>CP046522.1 GCA_009738435.1 Clostridium bovifaecis
ACTACTCCTCTAAAACAATGAGGAGTAGTATCATATAACTTAATATTAGCATTTACATAGAACATATCCAAACTTTTTTATTAAAAAGTAAAAGAAAGCCTCTTAATCTTAGGCTTTCTTCTTTAAATCAACAACTACCTTCCTATATGGTTCTTCTCCTTCACTGTAAGTAACTACATATGAATCATTTTGAAGGGCAGCGTGAATAATTCTTCTTTCATAAGGATTCATTGGCTCTAATTTTACAGCTCTATTAGTTTTTCTTACTTTGTAAGCTATCTTTGTTGCAAGCCTTCTTAACGTTTCTTCTCGCTTTACTCTATAATTTTCAGTATCTAACGTAACCTTTTTATATTTGCCTTCATTATTTTTATTTATAACTAAGCTAACTAAATATTGAAGAGAATCCAATGTTTCTCCCCTATATCCTATAATTAATCCCATATTAGGTCCCACTAGATTGATTTTTATTATGTCGTCTTCTTCTTTGATTTTTATTTCTGCTAATATTCCCATAGAGTTTAAAACGTCTCTTAGAAATTTCTTTGCGTTATCCTTATAATCACTTTTGACTGTTACTTCTACTTTTGCATCTTTTCCTTTAAACAGCTTAAATAACCCTTTGCTACCTTCATCGATAACCTTTATCTCAACTTTATCCTCGGTTACATTGAGCTCTCTCAAAGCATTTTGTACAGCTTCCTCTACAGTCTTTCCACTCATCTCTATAGATTTCATACCCAATACACCAGCCTTCCTAATCTTAAAACCAGGCAACATGTTATGTCTCTTTATTATCTATTTTAACTCTTGTTTTGCTACATTTTTATTGTCTATAGCTTTCATCAATACAGTTTGACCTATCTGGATTAAACTATTTGTTACCCAATACAATACTAATGCTGAAGTAAATCTAAAACTCATGTATGTTATAAAAATTGACATTCCTACACTCATGTTCCTTGCTTGCTTTGCTTGAGCACTATTTCCACCACCAGGAGTCATAATTGCAGTTGAAAGGTAGGTTAGTACTCCTGAAAGTATTGGTAGTATCCACGTTCCTGGATTTGATGTTGCTGTGCCCATTAACTTAAGTCCTAAAAAGGTTACATTAGCTATATTAGGCTCAATTGTACCTAAATTGTTAAACACGTAGTATAAAGCTATAAGTATAGGCCATTGTAACAAAAGCGGAAGACAACCACCTAAAGGATTAACTCCTTTATCTTTATAAAGCTTCATTACTTCCTGCTGTTGTCTTTGCGGATCATTCTTATACTTTTCTTGTACTTTTTTAAGTTCGGGTTGTATTTCATTCATTTTAACTTGAGATCTAATCTGCTTATAGTTTAATGGAAACAATACTAATCTTATTATAACTGTAACTAAAATTATAGTTAATCCATAAGAAATGTTGGGATTGCCTATAATACTATGAACCCCATTATGTATCATACTGAAAAATTGTACTAATGCATTGTTCAGCCAATTAGTCTTTAAGGCAGCCAAACCATAGTTCATAAAAAAAATATCCAATTAAAAACCTCCTTCAAACTATTTAACAGGGTCATACCCACCTGGATTAAATGGATGACACCTAAGTATTCTTTTTATAGCCATTATACCACCTTTAAAAGCTCCATATTTTTCAATAGCCTCTAAAGCATATTGAGAACAAGTAGGATAAAACCTGCAACTAGGCTTTTTTAATGGAGATATATGTTTTCTATAAAACTTTATTACATTAATAAATATTATTTTCAACATTAATTATATAGACCTGCCCTTTTTAATAAATTTATAACTGAGCTTTCTACTTCATCATAACGTTTTCCTTTTATCGCATTTCTCGCAACAAAAACTAAATCATATCTTACTTTTAGGTTTTCTCGATTTAACCTATAACTCTCACTAATTAATCTCTTTACTCTGCTTCTAACTACACTATTTCCTACTTTTTTACTAACAGATATCCCTATTCTACTATTATCGATATTCGTATTATTTTTAAATACATACAGCACTAATAAAGCATTAGAGTATGACTTTCCTCTTCTATATACTCTTCGAAATTCTACATTCTTTCTTATCTTATCTTTTTTTTTCATTGCAAGTGCTCCTTTTTTTCTGCTAATTGCAGAAAAAGGCCACCAATGCGGCCTTATCTTATGCTGTCAATTTTTTTCTTCCCTTTTGTCTTCTTCTTCTAAGAACGTTTCTTCCAGATAAGCTCTTCATTCTTTTTCTGAAACCATGTTCTTTTTTTCTTTGTCTTTTCTTTGGTTGGTATGTCATCTTCATTTCTATACACCCCCTTTAAACCATTGCACTTTATATTAAGCAAATTATTTCAACTATAAAGTAGTTTTACTATTCAATTATATATATACACCCTATTGTTGTCAAGATTATGGTGTGCTGTTGATATTTTTTTGTTTATTACTCTTTTTTTGTGGATAAGTTCTTGAACAGTAGTTGTTCTTTTGATATTATTATTGTTGAACTGTTGATAATTTATTTTTCAATATAGTTATACACAGGTTGTGGACAATTTTGTGCATAACTTGTGTCGTTTATCTTAATATCTGCATTTTATTCTTTATTTTTAACTAGTTTTCTTATTTTATTCAAAATACATAATGTTAATATATATTTTTATTCATATGTTGATAACTCATTTGCATGTAATTCCCCTAACATTATTATACACATGTGAATATTTTTTTTTCTATTTGTCAACAACCTATAATAATAGTTTATATCTTGTTTATAACCTGTTTATTTTTTGTTAGTATACATAATTTATAAGAAAAATAATTTTTTATATAGACTGGAGGCTAAAAAATGAATGCCCAATTAGACCAACTTTGGAATAAAACCTTAAATATAATAAAAGGTGAGCTTACCGAAGTAAGTTTTAATACATGGATAAAAAGTATAGTTCCTATATCTTTAGAAGAAACTACAATAAAATTACAAGTTCCTAATGACTTTACAAGGGGCATTCTTGAAAGTAGGTACAAAGATTTAATTGTTAATGCTATTAAACTTATTACTTCTAAAAAATATAATATTGATTTTTTAATTTCTTCAGAGGAGGCTCATAGCGCTGAATCTCCAAGTAATAATAATAATGGTTCCAATAAGTCAAAGAAGACTAATATAGTTGTTAATGATGAAATGTCTTCTATATTAAATCCAAAGTATACATTTGATTCTTTTGTAATAGGCAATAGTAATAGATTTGCCCATGCTGCGTCTTTAGCTGTTGCTGAGTCACCAGCCAAAGCTTACAATCCATTATTTATATATGGAGGAGTGGGTCTTGGAAAAACTCACTTAATGCATGCTATTGGGCATTACATATTACAAAATAATCCAAAGGCAAAAGTAGTTTATGTTTCATCTGAAAAGTTTACTAATGAACTAATAAACTCTATAAAGGATGATAAAAATGAAGAATTTAGAAATAAATATAGAAATGTAGATGTTCTATTAATAGATGATAGTCAATTTATTGCTGGTAAAGAACGTACTCAAGAAGAATTTTTTCATACTTTTAATACTCTTTATGAAGCTGACAAACAAATTATACTTTCTAGCGATAGACCTCCAAAAGAAATTCCTACATTAGAGGATAGATTGCGTTCAAGATTTGAATGGGGATTAATAGCCGATATTCAAGCTCCTGATTTTGAAACAAGAATAGCCATACTAAAAAAGAAAGCTGATGTAGAAAACTTAAGTATACCTAACGAAGTTATGGTATATATTGCAACAAAAATAAAATCTAATATTAGAGAACTTGAGGGCGCGTTGATAAGAATAGTCGCTTACTCTTCCTTAACCAATAGGGAAATTAGTGTAGAATTAGCTGCCGAAGCTCTAAAAGATATAATATCTAATGAACAAAATAAAAAAGTAACCATAGATCTTATTCAAGATGTAGTTTCAAATTACTTTAATTTAAAAATTGACGATTTGAAATCTTCAAGAAGAACGCGAAACATAGCTTTTCCAAGGCAAATAGCTATGTACCTAAGCAGAAAACTAACTGATATGTCCTTACCCAAAATAGGTGAAGAATTTGGTGGGCGTGACCATACAACAGTAATTCACGCATATGAGAAAATATCTACTAATTTAAAAAGAGATGAATCCTTAAGAAATGTTATTAATGACTTAACTAAAAAGATTAATAACAACTAACATTTGTTTATAATATACTTGTAATTTAGTGTGGATAAAACTAAAATATATTTTTACTATTTTATTGTGGATAAAAGTAAAAGGTATCTCTTTACTTATCCACAATAATTTTTGTCTTATTATTTTTGATTTTTCTTAGCTTAACCGACTTATCCACATATTCACAGCTCCTATTACTATTACTACTATATTTTATTAATATTATCTAATCTATTATAGTAAAAACTCATTGTTAATAAGAGGAGGTATATACAATGAAATTTACATGCTCTAAAAGCAAATTACAGGAAGCAATATCAATAGCTCAAAAAGCAGTAACTGGAAAATCACCAATGCCAATACTACAAGGAATTTATATGTCTGCAAAAGATAACACCTTAACTTTAATAGGATCAGATATTGACTTGAGTATAGAAACTAAAGTAGAAGCAGATATTGAAGAAGAAGGAACTATTGTAGTTGATTCAAAGATCTTTGGTGAAATAATTAGAAAACTTCCAAATAGTGGTGTAAACATAAGCACTACAGAGAATAATTCTATAGAGATAATTTGTGAAAAGTCTAAGTTCGACCTTATTCACATGGATGCAGATGAATTTCCTAACCTACCCAAAATTAATGAAAATATGATTTTTAGTATTCCTCAAAAGACATTAAAAAGTATGATAAAAGGAACTATATTTGCTATAGCTCAAGATGAAACTAGACCAATTCTGACTGGAATACTTTTTGAAATTAGAGAACAAAAACTTAATTTAGTTGCATTAGACGGCTATAGATTAGCTCTAAGAGGCAATAATATAGATAATGAAAATACAATAAATGCAGTTATACCTGGAAAAACCTTTAATGAAGTTTTCAAAAATACTAGGAGAAGAAGAGGAAAATGTAAATATAACATTTACTCCTAATCACATTTTATTTAATCTAGGAGAAACTAAAATTATATCGAGATTACTCGAAGGCGAGTTTATAAAATATAACTCTATAATTCCAGAAGAATATAAGCTAAAGGTTACTGCTAAACGAAGCGAATTACTAAATTGTATAGAGAGAGCTTCTTTAATGGCTAAAGATGGCAACACCAACCTAGTAAAGTTTGATATAAAGGATGATACACTAATAATTACCTCTAATTCTCAATTGGGAAAAGTTAGAGAGGAGCTAAATGTAATATTGCAAGGTGGAGAATTACAAATTGCATTTAATTCAAAATATCTTATCGATGTTTTAAAAATCTTAGAAGATGAAGAATTAGTAATGGAATTTGACAGTAGTGTAAGTCCATGTGTAATCAAAAGCAAGGAAAATAACAGCTACACCTATTTAGTATTACCTGTAAGACTGTTAAATAATTAACTAAATATTAGTTGGAGGACTAGAATGAAAGAAGTTAAAGTAGAAACAGAAATTATTAAATTAGATTCTTTTTTAAAGTGGGCAGGAATAGTTTCCCTAGGTTCAGAAGCAAAATTCTATATTCAAAATGGTGAAGTTAAAGTAAATGGAGAAGAAGAATTAAGAAGAGGTAAAAAATTAACTAAAGGCGACATCGTTGAATTTCAGGGAGAAACATATAAAATTATTTAATATAAAAAATAAATTATAATATTGTGTTATAATTATAATAGGTGTTTTTATGTATATTAAAAACTTAAACTTAATAAATTTTAGAAATTACAAAGAGTTATCCCTAAGCTTAAGCAGTGGAGCAAATATTTTCATAGGAGATAATGCACAGGGTAAAACAAATGTACTTGAAAGTATATACTACTGTAGTCTTGGCAAATCACACAGAACAAATAAAGATAAAGAATTAATAAAGTGGGGGGCTAAAGAAGCTTATGTTAGTATATATGTTTCAAAAGAGAGATTAGATAAGAGGATAGACATTAAAATTTTCAAAGAAGGAAAAAAAGGCATAAGGGTTAATTCAATAAAATTAAATACAATTTCAGACCTCATAGGAGTCTGCAATGTAGTTATGTTTTCTCCAGAAGACCTAAAGATAGTTAAAGAATCACCTTCATATAGAAGAAGATTTATAGATATGGAATTAAGTAAGCTTAATAAGAGGTATTACCATAGTCTAGTTCAGTATAATAAGGTTTTGAATGAAAGAAATACTGTCTTAAGAAAGTGGAACAGTGATAAGAATATAATTGAAGTATATGATAGGCAGTTAAGTAGCTATGGTAGTTTTATAGTAAAAGAACGACTTAAATATATACAAATGTTAAATGAAAAAGGAAAAGAAATTCACAAGAAAATAACTTCAGAAAGTGAAAATATTGATTTTAAGTATATTACATCAATAAAGGATTATGATAACATTGAGAAAGAACTTTTTAAGTTACTAAGTGAAAATGCACAAAAAGATTTCGAAAAAGGTATAACATCTTTAGGTCCACATAGAGATGACTTCTTGATAAATATAAACAATATAGATACAAGAAAGTTTGGTTCCCAAGGGCAGCAAAGAACTGCTGTATTATCTATTAAGTTTGCGTCACTTGAGATAGTAAAAGAACAAAGTGGAGAATATCCTATTCTTCTGTTAGACGATGTTCTTTCTGAACTAGATTTTAAAAGACAAAGGTACATTTTAAATTCAATCAAAAAAGTTCAAACTATAATAACAGGTACGGGAATAATTGATATTAAGAATTATTTAGATAGTGACGTAAAAGTTTATACAGTTAAGGATGGAACGATTGAGTAAGAGTCACTTAAGGAGGATATTTATGTTTTTGCATTTAGGAGAAAATGTAGTAGTTCCATTAAAGGATATAATAGGGATATTCGACATAGAAACTACCATGTATAGTACAGATACTATTCAGTTTTTAAGAATGGCTGAAGAAGACGGTTTTGTTGAGAGAATAACTAAAGAAAATGCAAAGTCTTTTGTTGTTGCTGAAGTTAATAAAAAGAGCAAAATCTATTTATCACCTATATCTTCTTCTACTTTGACTAAAAGAACTGAAAATATATTCTATGAACCTAAAGAGTAAGATAGGAGGGCATTCATGGAAAACAAACAAGTTTATGATGAATCACAGATACAAGTACTTGAGGGCCTAGAGGCCGTTAGAAAAAGACCAGGAATGTACATTGGAAGTACAGGACTTAGAGGGCTTCATCATTTAGTTTACGAGATAGTAGACAATAGTATAGATGAAGCTTTAGCTGGTTTTTGTCAGAATATAAATATATACATACACAAAGGGAATTCCATAACTGTCGAGGATGATGGAAGAGGGATGCCAGTAGGTATTCATCCTAAGATGCAGAGACCTGCTGTAGAAGTTATAATGACTGTTTTGCATGCTGGTGGTAAATTCGGTGGAGGCGGATATAAAGTATCAGGAGGACTTCACGGAGTTGGAGCATCAGTTGTTAATGCTCTTTCTGAGTACTGCAAAGTAGAGGTAAAAAGAGAAGGCCATATATGGATGCAGGACTATGAAAGAGGGAAGGTATTACATGACTTAAGTATTATAGGTGATACTGATGAACATGGCACAACTGTTCACTTTACGCCAGATGGTGAAATATTTGAGGAAATAGAGTTTGATTATGATACATTAGCTCAAAGATTAAGAGAATTAGCATTCTTAAATAAGGGTATAAAAATAATATTGGTAGATGAAAGAGGAGAGAAAGACAAGAAAGATGAGTTCCATTATGAAGGTGGTATTAAGTCTTTCGTAGCTTATCTAAATAGAAATAAGGAAAATATTCATCCAGAACCTATATATGTTGAGGGGGCGAAAGATGACTATATAGTTGAAGTTGCTTTGCAGTACAATGACACATACAACGAAAATATATTTTCTTTTGCAAATAATATCGATACAATTGAGGGTGGAACTCATTTAGCAGGATTTAAAACAGCTTTAACAAGAGTTTTAAATGATTATGCTAGAAGATATGGATATTTAAAAGAAAATGATAAAAACCTATCAGGAGATGACACAAGGGAAGGCCTTACTGCTGTAATATCAGTAAAGCTTACTGATCCTCAATTTGAAGGTCAAACAAAAACTAAACTTGGAAATACTGAAGTAAGAGGTATAGTTGATTCTATAGTAGCAGAAAGTGTAAATACCTTTTTAGAGGAAAATCCTGCTATAGGTAAGATTGTAATGGAAAAGGCATTAACTGCAGCAAGGGCTAGAGAAGCAGCTAAAAAAGCTAGAGAGCTTACAAGGAGAAAAAGCGTACTAGAAAGTACAACGTTACCTGGTAAACTTGCTGATTGCTCATCTAGAGATCCAAAAGAGTGCGAGATATATATAGTAGAAGGAGATTCAGCTGGAGGTTCAGCAAAGCAAGGAAGAAATAGAAGATTCCAAGCCATTTTACCACTTAGAGGTAAAATATTGAATATAGAAAAACAGAGACTAGATAGAATATTATCTTCTGATACAATAAAGGCTATGATAACAGCATTTGGTGCAGGTATAGGAAAAGATTTCGATATAGAAAAGATAAGATATAACAGAATCATAATAATGACCGATGCTGATGTAGATGGTGCCCATATAAGAACCTTGTTGTTAACTTTCTTCTACAGATATATGAAAGAATTAGTCGAAAAAGGTCATGTATATATTGCTCAGCCACCTTTATACAAAGTACAAAAGGGAAAACAAGTTAAATATGCTTATTCTGATGATGAACTTCAAAGAGAATTAGCAGAGATGGGTGGAAAAGATAAGAACACTGACATTCAAAGATATAAAGGTCTTGGAGAGATGGATGCAACACAATTATGGGAAACTACAATGGACCCAGAAACTAGAACATTGCTTAGAGTAACAGTAGAAGATGCAATGATGGCAGATGAGATATTTACAATTCTTATGGGGGATAAAGTAGAGCCTAGACGTGAATTTATACAAGAAAACGCTAAGAAAGTTGTTAACTTAGATATATAAGGCAGTGAAGAGGTGTTGAAATGAACAACGAAGGTCATGTTTTACCGGTAGATATAAGTCAGGAAATGAAAAAAAGCTATATAGATTATGCTATGAGTGTTATTGTAGGTCGTGCTCTTCCAGATGTAAGAGATGGTTTAAAGCCTGTTCACAGAAGAATACTTTATTCTATGCATCAATTAGGGCTAACACCAGATAAGCCCTATAGAAAATGTGCTAGAATTGTTGGTGACGTTTTAGGTAAATACCATCCTCATGGAGATACAGCTGTATATGACGCATTAGTTAGATTAGCTCAGGACTTTTCAATTAGGTATACACTAGTAGACGGTCATGGTAATTTTGGTTCTGTTGACGGCGATGGCGCTGCTGCAATGAGATATACTGAAGCTAGAATGCAAAAAATAACAGCAGAGATGCTAAGAGATATAAACAAAGAGACAGTAGATTTTATGCCAAATTTCGATGGAGAAGAGTTTGAACCTGCTGTGCTTCCATCTAGATTTCCAAACCTGCTTGTAAATGGTTCATCAGGTATAGCAGTTGGTATGGCT
This sequence comes from Clostridium bovifaecis, assembly GCA_009738435.1. Lineage (GTDB taxonomy): Bacteria > Bacillota > Clostridia > Clostridiales > Clostridiaceae > Clostridium_H > Clostridium_H bovifaecis. The sequence continues at coordinate 9,707 of CP046522.1, forward strand.
ACGAATATACCACCCCACAATTTAACTGAGGTTATAAACGGAATAAATATGCTCATAGATAATCCTGATGTTACCGTCTCTGAATTAATGACAGAAATAAAAGGACCTGATTTTCCAACCTATGGAATAATAGTGGGTAAAGCAGGAATAAGAGAAGCTTTTGAGACTGGTCGTGGAAAAGTAGTAATTAGAGCTAAGGCTGAAATAGAAGAAGTTAAAGGAAGAAACAGAATAATAGTTACAGAAATACCGTACCAGGTAAATAAGGCTAAATTAATTGAAAATATAGCTGATTTAGTTAAAGATAAGAAAATAAATGGAATCTCAGACCTTAGAGATGAATCTGATAGAGAAGGTATGAGAATAGTTATTGAGCTAAAAAGAGATGCAAATGCAAATGTAGTTTTAAATCAATTATATAAGCATACTAAAATGCAAGACAGCTTCGGCATAATAATGTTAGCTCTAGTAAATGGAGAACCACAGGTTTTAAATTTAAAGCAAATATTAGAATACTATGTAATTTTCCAAGAGGAAGTTATAAGAAGAAGAACTCAATTTGATTTAGATAAAGCCTTAGCAAGAGCTCATATTTTAGAAGGCTTGAGAATAGCATTAGATCATATTGATGAGGTTATAAGTCTTATTCGTAGCTCTAAGACTACTAATGATGCAAGAGAAGGACTTATGAGTAAATTTAACCTTTCAGAAAAACAAGCAACAGCCATTCTTGATATGAGGTTACAGAGACTTACTGGACTTGAAAGAGAAAAGATCGAAGAAGAATATGCGAGCATAATGGAGCTTATAAAATATTTAAAAGAAGTGCTAGCAGACAAGGCTCTATTATTAAAAATAATTAAAGATGAATTAAATGAAATAAAAGCCAAATATGGAGATGAAAGAAGAAGTAGGATTATAGCTGGAGAAAGCAATGGTATAGATGAAGAGGATTTAATACAAGAAAAGGATGTAGTAATAACCTTGACTCACGCAGGATATATTAAAAGACTTCCAATAGAGACTTATAGCGCTCAAAAACGTGGGGGTAGGGGAATACAAGCAATGGCTACAAAGGAAGATGACTTTGTAGAACATATAATAACTACATCTACACATAGCAATATTATCTTCTTTACAAACTTAGGTAGAGCATATCAACTTAAGGCTTACCAGATACCAGAAGCAGGCAGAACTGCTAAGGGAATGAACTTGGTAAATCTAATACCTTTGGATCAAAATGAAAAGATTCAAGCAGTTTTATATATAAATGAGTTCAGTGAAAATAATTATCTTATCATGGGAACTAAAAAAGGTCTTATAAAAAAGACTTCACTTGATAAATATTCATCTATTAGAAAAAATGGGCTAAATGCTATAAACTTAAAAGAAGATGATGAGCTTATAGGTGTAAGAGTTACAACAGGAGATTGTCAAATCATATATGTTACTAAGGACGGATATGCTATAAGATTTGATGAAAATGATGTAAGGCCATTAGGAAGAACAGCATCAGGTGTTAAAGCAATTACTTTAAGAGATGGAGATGCTGTTGTTGGCATGGAAATAGCTGTAAAAGATGAAGAACTTCTAGTGGTAAGTGAAAATGGATATGGTAAAAGAACTCATATAGAAGAATACTCTCTTCAAAAGAGAGGTGGTAAAGGGGTTATAACCTATAAGATATCTGAAAAAACAGGGAATGTAGTAGGGGCAAGGTTAGTTAGTAATGAAGAAGAAATAATGCTAATAAATAATAGTGGAATAGCTATTAGAATTAATGTATCTGATATATCTACTACAAGCAGAAATGCTATGGGTGTAACTCTTATGAAAACTACAGAAGAAGAAAAGGTTGTAGCTATGGCAAAGGTAAATATTACTGAAGATGATGGTGGAAGTCAAGGCTGCAGTGACAATAAAGTAGATTCAGCAATAGAAGATGAATACGATGATGAAATTGGAATAGAAGATGAAACTGTAAATGATGATAATTTTACAGATGAGTAATAGAGCTAAATACCTTGCTGTTAAGCAAGGTATTTAATTTTTTATCATCACATTTTACTAACAATATAAATACACAATACCGGGAGTGTCAGTACGTAAATAAGCTAAAAAATAAGAGAAATTTAAAGAAAACAAAATATAATTTATAAAAATCATATCAGTTAAAGTTACGTAGTCAAAGATGATTTGATAAGATAGTTCATGTCGTCACGAGAGACTAGCAAGAACAATCGCTAGCCACTAATCACAAGTCACTAATAATTAGCTTCAATTTATATTTTAGAAGCTAAAGTTTAGAGATTAAGGGTTATAAAAAAAGTGTTGACAAGTGAAAAAGAAGTTGATATAATGAACAAGCTGTCAAATGACGGCGAAAACAATTGGTCTTTGAAAATTAAACAGAATTAAGGTAAAAATGCCAGTCAATAAACTTTATGAGTAACAGATTAAACTTTTAAATTGAGAGTTTGATCCTGGCTCAGGACGAACGCTGGCGGCGTGCCTAACACATGCAAGTCGAGCGAGGGGAGTTCTTCGGAACAAACCTAGCGGCGGACGGGTGAGTAACACGTGGGTAACCTGCCTCAAAGAGGGGGATAGCCTCCCGAAAGGGAGATTAATACCGCATAACATTATTTTCTCGCATGAGAGAATAATCAAAGGAGCAATCCGCTTTGAGATGGACCCGCGGCGCATTAGCTAGTTGGTGAGGTAACGGCTCACCAAGGCGACGATGCGTAGCCGACCTGAGAGGGTGATCGGCCACATTGGAACTGAGACACGGTCCAGACTCCTACGGGAGGCAGCAGTGGGGAATATTGCGCAATGGGGGAAACCCTGACGCAGCAACGCCGCGTGAGCGATGAAGGTCTTCGGATTGTAAAGCTCTGTCTTTGGGGACGATAATGACGGTACCCAAGGAGGAAGCCACGGCTAACTACGTGCCAGCAGCCGCGGTAATACGTAGGTGGCAAGCGTTGTCCGGATTTACTGGGCGTAAAGAGTATGTAGGCGGATATTTAAGTCAGATGTGAAATTCCCGGGCTTAACCTGGGCGCTGCATTTGATACTGGGTATCTAGAGTGTGGGAGAGGAAAGTGGAATTCCTAGTGTAGCGGTGAAATGCGTAGAGATTAGGAAGAACACCAGTGGCGAAGGCGGCTTTCTGGACCATAACTGACGCTGAGATACGAAAGCGTGGGGAGCAAACAGGATTAGATACCCTGGTAGTCCACGCCGTAAACGATGAATACTAGGTGTCGGGGGGTACCACCCTCGGTGCCGCAGCAAACGCAATAAGTATTCCGCCTGGGGAGTACGGTCGCAAGATTAAAACTCAAAGGAATTGACGGGGACCCGCACAAGCAGCGGAGCATGTGGTTTAATTCGAAGCAACGCGAAGAACCTTACCTAGACTTGACATCTCCTGAATTACTCGTAACTGAGGAAGCCCTTCGGGGCAGGAAGACAGGTGGTGCATGGTTGTCGTCAGCTCGTGTCGTGAGATGTTGGGTTAAGTCCCGCAACGAGCGCAACCCTTGTTGTTAGTTGCTACCATTAGGTTGAGCACTCTAACGAGACTGCCGCGGTTAACGCGGAGGAAGGTGGGGATGACGTCAAATCATCATGCCCCTTATGTCTAGGGCTACACACGTGCTACAATGGCCGGTACAACAAGATGCAATCCCGCGAGGGGGAGCTAAACTCAAAAGCCGGTCCCAGTTCGGATTGTAGGCTGAAACTCGCCTACATGAAGTTGGAGTTGCTAGTAATCGCGAATCAGCATGTCGCGGTGAATACGTTCCCGGGTCTTGTACACACCGCCCGTCACACCATGAGAGCCGGTAACACCCGAAGTCCGTGAGGTAACCGTAAGGAGCCAGCGGCCGAAGGTGGGATTGGTGATTGGGGTGAAGTCGTAACAAGGTAGCCGTAGGAGAACCTGCGGCTGGATCACCTCCTTTCTAGGGAGAAATGGAAGCTTACGCTTTCATAGACTGGACTTAATTCTGTTTAATTTTGAGAGACCAAAATCTCTCTAATGACGTTAAACACTAACGTGTTTAACAAAGCGACCATCATAAAATCATAGATTTTAGATGTCTGCTTTTGTTCTTTGAAAATTGCACAGTGTATATAAAGATTAAACCTAGATTAATGAAACTCACTCAGCAGAGCTGAGGAGTACTGATTTGTTAACAAAATCAAAGAGATTTTGACAAATCATGTAAGATCAAGTTATAAAGGGCGCACGGTGAATGCCCTGGCACTAGGAGCCGATGAAGGACGTGATAAGCTGCGATAAGCTGCGGGTAGATGCAAATTATCTGTGATCCGCAGATTTCCGAATGGGGAAACCCACATGATTAACATCATGTACTACATGCTGAATAAATAGGTATGTGGAGGTACACCTGGGGAACTGAAACATCTAAGTACCCAGAGGAAGAGAAAGAAAAATCGATTCCCTAAGTAGCGGCGAGCGAACGGGGAAGAGCCCAAACCAGAAACTTTGTTTCTGGGGTTGAGGATAGATCATAACGCTTTGATTTTCTTAGCTGAATAGAACTGGAAAGTTCAGTCGCAGAAGGTAATAACCCTGTAGGCAAAAAGAAAAGAAGAGTAGATCTACTCCAGAGTACCACGAGACACGTGAAACCTTGTGGGAAGCTGGGAGGACCATCTCCCAAGGCTAAATACTACCTAGTGACCGATAGTGAAGCAGTACCGTGAGGGAAAGGTGAAAAGAACCCCGGGAGGGGAGTGAAATAGAATCTGAAACCGTGTGCCTACAATCGGTCGGAGCACTTTTATGTGTGACGGCGTACTTTTTGTAGAACGGGCCAGCGAGTTACGATATGTAGCAAGGTTAAGCACTTATGGTGCGGAGCCGAAGGGAAACCGAGTCTGAATAGGGCAACTAGTTGCATATCGTAGACCCGAAACCGGGTGACCTATCCATGGCCAGGATGAAGCGAAAGTAAAATTTCGTGGAGGTCCGAACCACGTTGGTGTTGAAAAACCATGGGATGAGCTGTGGATAGCGGAGAAATTCCAATCGAACTCGGAGATAGCTGGTTCTCCTCGAAATAGCTTTAGGGCTAGCGTCGGGTAATTAAGTAGTGGAGGTAGAGCACTGAATGGGCTAGGGGCTGACAACAGTTACTGAACCCTATCAAACTCCGAATGCCATATACTTGTATCCCGGCAGTCAGACTACGAATGATAAGATCCGTGGTCAAAAGGGAAAGAGCCCAGACCATCAGCTAAGGTCCCAAAGTGTAAGTTAAGTGGTAAAGGATGTGGGATTTCTAAGACAACTAGGATGTTGGCTTAGAAGCAGCCACTCATTTAAAGAGTGCGTAATAGCTCACTAGTCGAGAGATCCCGCGCCGAAGATGTCCGGGGCTAAAACTTACCACCGAAGCTATGGATGTGTACTACGTACACGTGGTAGAGGAGCTTTCTGTACAGGTTGAAGCCATACCGTAAGGAGTGGTGGACAGTGCAGAAGTGAGAATGCTGGCATAAGTAGCGAGAAACAGGTGAGAATCCTGTTGGCCGAATATCTAAGGTTTCCTGGGGAAGGCTCGTCCTCCCAGGGTTAGTCGGGACCTAAGCCGAGGCCGAAAGGCGTAGGTGATGGACAACTGGTTGATATTCCAGTACCACCATAATGCGTTTGACAAATGGGATGACGCAGGAGGATAGGATGTGCGCACTATTGGATGTGCGTCTAAGCACTTAGGGTGTTGAGTAGGTAAATCCGCTCAACTGAGCCTGAGGTGTGATGGGGAGCCTATTTTGGCGAAGTATCTGATTCCACGCTGCCAAGAAAAGTCTCTATGGAGCAAAATGGTGCCCGTACCGCAAACCGACACAGGTAGATGAGGAGAGAATCCTAAGGCCGTCGGAAGAATTGCTGCTAAGGAACTCGGCAAATTGACCCCGTAACTTAGGGAGAAGGGGTGCCTGCGAGAGCAGGCCGCAGTGATCAGGCCCAAGCAACTGTTTATCAAAAACACAGGTCTCTGCTAAAGCGTAAGCTGATGTATAGGGGCTGACGCCTGCCCGGTGCTGGAAGGTTAAGGGGAATAGTTAGCGCAAGCGAAGCTATGAACTTAAGCCCCAGTAAACGGCGGCCGTAACTATAACGGTCCTAAGGTAGCGAAATTCCTTGTCAGGTAAGTTCTGACCCGCACGAATGGCGTAATGATTTGGGCACTGTCTCGGCAGCAAATCCGGTGAAATTGTAGTGCAAGTGAAGATGCTTGCTACCCGCGGTTGGACGGAAAGACCCCGTAGAGCTTTACTGTAGCTTAGCATTGAATTTCGGTATTGTCTGTACAGGATAGGTGGGAGACTGAGAAGCAGGAGCGTCAGCTCTTGTGGAGTCATCCTTGGGATACCACCCTGATAGTACTGGAATTCTAACTGGCGGCCATGAATCTGGTCACAGGACATTGTTAGGTGGGCAGTTTGACTGGGGCGGTCGCCTCCTAAAAGGTAACGGAGGCGCCCAAAGGTTCCCTCAGCGCGGTCGGAAATCGCGCGTAGAGTGTAAAGGCAGAAGGGAGCCTGACTGCGACACATACAGGTGGAGCAGGGACGAAAGTCGGGCTTAGTGATCCGGTGGTTCTGTATGGAAGGGCCATCGCTCAACGGATAAAAGCTACCTCGGGGATAACAGGCTGATCTCCCCCAAGAGTCCACATCGACGGGGAGGTTTGGCACCTCGATGTCGGCTCGTCGCATCCTGGGGCTGTAGTCGGTCCCAAGGGTTGGGCTGTTCGCCCATTAAAGCGGCACGCGAGCTGGGTTCAGAACGTCGTGAGACAGTTCGGTCCCTATCCGCCGTGGGCGTAGGAAATTTGAGAGGAGCTGTCCTTAGTACGAGAGGACCGGGATGGACTGACCTCTGGTGCACCAGTTGTTCCGCCAGGAGCACAGCTGGGTAGCTATGTCGGGGAGGGATAAACGCTGAAAGCATCTAAGCGTGAAGCCCACCTCAAGATTAGATTTCCCATAGTTTAACTAGTAAGATCCCTGGAAGACTACCAGGTTGATAGGTCAGAGGTGTAAGTGCAGTAATGTACTCAGCTGACTGATACTAATAGATCGAGGACTTGATCAAATAAGTACACTGTGCAATTTTGAAAGAATAAAAACTTTCAAAAAAAGTATTGACAGATGTAAAAAATCTGATATAATTAATAAATGTAGTAAGGAAATTCATCTGGTGGTTATGGCTTGAAGGTAACACCCGTTCCCATACCGAACACGAAGGTTAAGCTTCAAAGCGCCGATGGTACTGCACTGGAGACGGTGTGGAAGAGTAGGTCGCCGCCAGGTATATGGATCTTTAGCTCAGTTGGTTAGAGCAACCGGCTCATAACCGGTAGGTCCGGGGTTCGAGTCCCTGAAGGTCCACCATATGGGGGTATAGCTCAGTTGGGAGAGCACCTGCCTTGCACGCAGGGGGTCAAGAGTTCGAATCTCTTTATCTCCACCATAAAAACAGTCTTATGTAAGGCTGTTTTTTTATTTTTTGTAAAAACATAAGATAGTATGATATTATAGTAATTAGGAAAGAAGGAGTGTACTATGACTTCATATAGGATAAAGCAATTTTATTGGGGGATTACAGCAAAGATAAGCTTAGAAGATAAGGGATTCTTAAAAGAATATCTTAATGATAATGAATTGAAGCTTTTTAGTAGATTACCTATATATGATCAAGCACATTGTATAAGAACAGCTAAAGAAGTAAAGCGTGTCTATTTGAAAAATAGAATGAGTAATAACCTTCTTATTAAAGCTGCATTATTACATGACATAGGAAAAATAGAAGGTAGATTAAACTTAATAGATAAATCGGTCCTAGTGGTCCTAGATAAGTTAACTAAAGGTAAAATAAGAAGGTTTAACAATGTTAAAAAGATAGATGTATATTATAATCATGCTAATAAGGGATACAGTATTCTAAAGGAGTATAACTATAATGAAAGATTTTTATATTTAATTAAAAATCATCATAATAATATAATAAGGGATAAAGAGTTAGAGATATTAAGAGAATGTGATTGTAAAAGTTAAGGTGGTGAAACCATGAATTCAAAACTTAGAAGAGATTATATAAAAAAGTTATTAAATAGCGCTATAGAGCCTAAAAAGGGTCAGGAGTTAGCTGAAGAACTTGGAGTTACTAGACAAGTAATAGTTAAGGATATTGCGATTTTAAGAGCAAGTGGGATTAATATAATAGCAACTCCAGAAGGATATGTAGTACCGAGAAATGAAAAAAATAGTATAGAAAAAATTGTAGCATTAAGTCATGGAAGAGAAAAAATAGCAGATGAGTTAGAGACCATTATTAAGTATGGAGGGATAGTTAAAGATGTAATTGTAGAACATCCACTATATGGGGAGATTAAGGCTATGCTGATGATTAAAACTCTTTATGATATTCAAAAGTTTATTAAAAAAATTGATGAATATGATGCAGAACCTTTATTATCTCTCACAAGGGGAATACACCTACATACTATAGAAGTAGAGAAAGATACTGATATGGATAAGATTATAGAAGAGTTGAAGTATAAAGGCTATCTTGTCGAGTAAGATAGATAATTAATCAAGTATTTAGGAGTAAACTAAAAAGGATATATAATAAACTTAATTTTAGATAAGTTTATTATATATCTTTTTATTTTTTTATATAGGAATTAATAGAAAAATGTCGAATAAGATGATAAAATTAGGATATTGGTATATTGGGGAAAGGATAATAAGAATGGAGAATAAAAGTTGTGTGTGCATAAACACTGAAAAGCTCAGTGTGAAGAATTTTCCAGATATAATTAAAGAACATATATTGAATGGATTGCGTAAAAGCGAAAAGATAATAATATTTACAGATAGCATATATTATAATGACTTAGAAGAGGTATTTCAAAATTATTCAGATTATATTGTAAGCAATATAAATGATGGAAATATAATTATTGAACTATATGATTCTAATAATTTTGACTTTGAATACCCCTTATCAATGATTAATAAAATTTTATTACAGAAAGAAAAGTTTAATATATTATGGGATATAAAAAATATAGTTAAAAAGAGCTGTAGCTTAGAAAAAGTAAATTATTACTTCAAGGAAGTACTGAAGGCTTCCTTAAATAAAAATATTAAAAATATAATTTATATGAACAATCAGAAATATGATTTTAATTTATTTAATGACTTTTGTAAGCTATTCGATATGTTAGTAGTCTGTGATAAGGGAAAAGATATTATATTTGATAAGTGCGAAGAATTTGAGAAGGCAACTACTTTGCTTCAATCTTATGCTGAAATAAAGTATCAAAATAAAAATCTACTTTTATTTAATGAGACTATGTCTAACACTCCTATGAACTTTCACAAGGATGAATTTAAAAGCAATATTTTTGCAAAGCTAAAAGATTTATGCGATCTAGATTTTTGTATTTTATATACATCTGAAAGAAAAAAGGATAACTTCATATTTATTGATAGTTATTATGGAACAACGAAGAAACATAGATATACTATACTAAATGATTTGGATTTTATTAAATACCAGATACAATATAATGAAAAAATAATAGATACTGGTATGAGCATATTTTTGCATGTAGAAGAGATGGAAGATGAAAAGTTAAAAGATAAACTCAATAATCTAGATGTAATTTCTGCACTAGGTGTTAGCGTAGAGTATGATGAAAATATAAAGGGGGTTCTTTGGGTAGGAAGATATAAAAGCAATGGAGAATCCCTAGAAGGTAGCATTAAATATGTAGAGTCTATATGTAAAACTGTTTTTTATCTAATACAAGAGCAACAAAGGTTTTTTAACCTTCAAAATAGATTTGTACAGAATGAAAAGCTAAGAGCTATGGGAGAAATGGCAGCTGGAATAGCCCATGATATAAACAATATCTTAACTCCAGTTATAGGTTCAGTGCAACTGCTAAAAGATAAATATAGAAATGATTTGAGTACATTAAAGCAATTAAAGATAATTGAGATGTGTGCTTATGATGCAACTAACATTATAAATAAAGTAAAAAAGATTACTAAAAACTATAATCATCAAAGTGAATTAGAAGTATTTGATATAAATGAGCTTATTGTAGATGCTATTAATCTAACCAAGAATAAATGGCTAACAGAAAGTATCTTAAATGATGTTAAAATAAATATATTTACAAGATTAAATTCAAATTCAAAGGCTCAAGGAAATTCTACAGAATTAAGAGAGGTAATCATTAATATAATAACAAATGCTGTAGATTCCATACAAAATGGTGGAAAGATTGAAATAAGTTCTTTAGATTTTCAGGATCAGATAGTTGTCGAAATAAAAGATAATGGAATGGGAATGAATAAAGAAATCCAGAAGAGAATATTTGAACCCTTCTTTACAACTAAAGGCAGCAGAGGATCGGGGTTGGGACTTAGTGTAAGTTACAATATAATAGAATCCTTTGGCGGAAATATTGAAGTTGAAAGTGAAGAAGATGTGGGAACTTCTTTTAAAATAAAACTGCCTATTTGTAAAGAAGAAGCTAATACTAATTGTGAAGGAGAAAATAGCGATTTAATTGATTTTTCTGGAAACATTTTGGTTGTTGATGATAAGGAAGATATAAGAAATATTGTAGCTGAGATGTTAAAGTCAGTGGCAAAATGCAAAGTTAAGACTTGTGATGGACACAGCTTAAATAAAATAGAAGAGGAATTTAAGGTTAGAAACTATGATATTGTAATATCTGACTTTTCTATGCCGAATGTAAATGGGTTAGAGGTAGCAGAAAGGATTAAAAATATATCTAAGAATACATATTTCTGCTTAATGACAGGTTGGATAGGGGAATTAGAAGAAGAAAAGATGGAAAATGTTGATAACGTCTTAAATAAGCCAATAAGTAAAAAGAGAATAGAAGAATTGTTTATTCAGTATAAAAAAGATAAGGGTATTTGACTTTAAAGTCGAATGCTCTTATCTTTTTATATAAATAATGTGCAATTGTGCAAAAAAAGATTATAATATACTGGGAAGGTTATTTAACTTATATTTGTAAGTGTACCTAGGAGGATTTTTTATGGATTATGATGTGCTTATACTAGGCGGTGGATTAATAGGATGTGCTGTAGCATATGAGCTATCAAAATATAGTTTAAATATTGCACTTATCGAAAAGGATTACGATATAGTAGATGATGTAACATTGGTTAATTCAGCTATAATATATGATGGAATTCAATGTGAAGATAATATTATGTCGAAGCTTCAGTTTATGGGCAATGATATAATAGGGGATTTAGTTAGCAAGTTTAATTTATCATATAAAAAGTGTGATTCAGTGATAATTGCTCAAAATAAGAAGCAAGGAGAATGTTTAGAAGAGGTCTATAAAAGAGCAATTAAAAGAGGTGTTCCTAATGTAACTCTTTTAGAAGGTAAACATACCTATAACTTAGAACCGAATTTAAATTTGAATGTTATAAATACAATATACTCGCAAAATACAGGTATAATCTGTCCCTATGATTTAGGAATAGCGTATGGAGAAATTGCTTTTGATAATGGAGTATCTTTTAAGCTGGAGGAAATTGTAGAGGATATAAATAAAATTAATAGAGGATTTAAAGTTGTTACAAATAAAAATAAGTTTACATGTAGAATGGTTATAAACACTACTCCAGAGGATTATAATATAGACGGATTTAGAGAAAATGACTCTAGTAATAAAGGATATTTAAAATACTTTTTAGTTGAGAAGGAGTTTAAGGGGAATTTTAATAATATAGTATTTACTTATAATCAAGATAACGAAGTTATATATATGCATCCTACTGTGCAGGGAAATTATATTGCTGCTATAAAAACCAAAGATAATATTAGTTATGAAGAATGTTATAGAAGAATCAGCTCCTTAGTTCATGGACTGAAGCAAGATGATATAAATAGTTTTTATGAGTCTGAGTTTTATGATGATCTTATGATTATTGATGATAGCTTAGTGGATAAGGGGTATATAAAGGTCACAGGAAAGAATTTTGCAGAGGTGACTATGACACCATCTATAGCAAGGATAATTCGTGAAACTGTAGAGAGCAATTTAAAATGTAAATTAAAAAATGATTTTAATGATAAAGTAAGGGAAATATATAGATTTAGAGATATGTCAAATGAAGAGAGAAGTAAAATTATTAGTTTAGATAAAAGATATGGTAAAATAATATGCACATGCAACAAGGTAACTGAAGGAGAAATTGTAGATGCTATAAGAAGGCCACTAGGAGCTAGAACATTAGAAGGAATAAAAAGAAGAACTGGAGCAGGTGGAGGAAGCTGTAAGGGAGCACAATGCATGAATAAAATAGTTTCAATTTTAGCAAGGGAAACTAATAAAAAGATGACGGATATAGTAAAAGATTCAAAGAATTCTAGGATATTATTGAACAGGATAAAAGAATTTGATGATATATAGATAATACAAGATTTAGGTAGGTGTAATTTAATGAAAGATTCTAAAAAAGTTTTTACATCTCTTGTAAGAATAAAAGGATCAAAGAGTACTGTAGTTCCAGTAAAAAGCAGTGAGCCTATAGATAAAAGCTTGCTATTAGAATGTTCTAAAGCTTTAAGTAGGATTCATGTAGGAGCACCCATAAAGAGTGGGGACATAGTATGTAGGAATATTTTAAATACAGGTGTAGATATAATCTGTACCAAAAGCATATGTGAGTAAATAACTTATTGACAATTTGTAGTATTATAATTATAATTAATTAAAAATTAATATTTAAACCTTTAAAGAGAATAGTAGCATGATAAGTGGTTAAAGAGAGTGGATGGCTGGTGAAAATCCATACCATAAGTTTTGTGAATCCGACTCTTAATAGGGATTGTGATGAGCAATACGTTAAATTCGTTAAATTTATAAGTGGGTATATATATGCCAAATAGGGTGGCAACGCGGAGTCTTTTCGTCCCTACATTAATGTAGGAGAGAAGACTTTTTTTGTGTTTACATAAAAATATAGAAAACAATATGAGGAGGAAATGTAAATGTTAGACTTAAAAAGAATAAGAAACAACCCAGAAGAAATAAAAAGATTAATGGAAGGCAGAGGAGAAGATGTTGATTTTAAATCAATAGATGAGTTAGTAGAACTTGATGAAAGAAGAAGACAAATTTTAGTAGAGGTTGAACAGTTAAAGAATAAGAGAAATAGTGAATCAACACAAATTGGTAAGCTTAAAAAAGAAGGTAAAGATGTAAGCGGTGTTATGGCAGAAATGAAAAGTCTGTCTGATAAGATAAAAGAGCATGATGTAGAGCTTAGTGAAGTAGATGAAAAGATAAAATATATATTATTAAGAATACCAAATATACCAAATCCTAATGTACCAGATGGAAAAACAGACGAAGATAACGTAGAAATTAGAAGATGGGGAGAACCAAGAAAATTTGACTTTGAAGCAAAGGCTCATTGGGATATAGGGGTAGATTTAGGATTATTGGATTTTGAAAGAGCAGGTAAGATAACTGGTTCAAGATTTACTGTTTATAAGGGGCTAGGAGCAAGACTTGAAAGAGCCATTATAAATTATTTCTTAGATATGCATACAATAGACCATGGATATACTGAAATACTTCCACCATACATGGTAAATAGAGATAGCATGATAGGAACAGGACAGCTTCCTAAATTTGAAGAAGATGCATTTAAAGTTGAAAATAACGGTTACTTCTTAATTCCAACTGCAGAAGTTCCAGTAACAAATCTATATAGAGATGAGATATTGAATGGAGATCAACTTCCAATAAAACATGCAGCATATAGTGCATGCTTTAGAGCAGAGGCAGGTTCTGCAGGAAGAGATACTAGAGGGCTTGTTCGTCAACATCAATTTAATAAAGTTGAACTTGTTAAGTTTACAAAGCCAGAACAATCTTATGAAGAACTAGAAAAATTGACTAAGGATGCAGAAGAAGTTCTTCAAGGATTAGGGTTACCGTATAGAGTAGTTAGAATATGCAAAGGAGATTTAGGGTTTACTGCTGCACTTAAGTATGATATAGAAGTATGGATGCCAAGCTATAACAGATATGTTGAGATTTCAAGCTGCAGTAATTTTGAAGATTTCCAAGCAAGACGTGCAAATATAAGGTATAAAGAGGATGCAAAGGCTAAACCAGAATTTATTCATACTTTAAATGGTTCTGGAGTTGCAGTAGGAAGAACTGTTGCAGCAATTCTAGAAAACTTCCAAAACCAAGATGGTACAGTAACAATTCCAGAGGCGTTAAGACCATATATGAGAAATGAAGAAAATATAAAATAAGACTATATTTTAAGAATTATAGCTTCTCATTATAGTGAATTTTACAATTTTAAAATATATCCTTGGCGGGCTAAAGGAAAGTATTATAAATTTATAAAAAACATTACTTAAAAAAGTTGACAATGCGACGATATCTTGTTATAATGAATATCGTCGTAACAACACGGAGAGATGGTCGAGTTGGTTTAAGGCACCGGTCTTGAAAACCGGCGTGCGTGAGAGCGCACCTAGGGTTCGAATCCCTATCTCTCCGCCATTATTTAAATATCAAATGAAAAATAATAAATTTTATATTGACAAACTTAAATTTATGTATTATACTTTTAAAGTGTCATATGGAGAGATGGTCGAGTTGGTTTAAGGCACCGGTCTTGAAAACCGGCGTACGTGAAAGCGTACCTAGGGTTCGAATCCCTATCTCTCCGCCATTTAAATTTATACTAATGATAAGATGTAGGACTATGGAGAAATACTCAAGTGGCCGAAGAGGCGCCCCTGCTAAGGGCGTAGGTCGGGAAACCGGCGCGAGGGTTCAAATCCCTCTTTCTCCGCCATAACACTCAATGTAAATTGAGTGTTTTTTAATGACGTCTAATCCCTATGTAACATAGGAGCTATAGGGGCATAAACCAATCTGCAGTAAGGTTTAGTGTTTGACTTTTGTATAGTTCCTATGTTAAAATAGATTTAATATATATGCGCGAGTAGCTCAGTTGGATAGAGTAGCTGGCTACGAACCAGTTGGTCGGGAGTTCGAATCTTCTCTCGCGCACCAATAAAATCCTTATAATGTTAATCATTATAAGGATTTTATTTTTTATAAATAATTAATGTCATAATAAGCAGAATACTTTATAAAGATTTCTATTTTTTGATTCAAAATAATTACAAAAGTAGTATAATTAACTTTTGTTGATTATAATATTATTTAGTAATAGTATTATACTTAATAAAGGGGCTGCTATATAGTAGCTTTACATAAATTATAAGATATATAAGAAGGAGTTGACATAATTATGAAAATAACGGTAGTAGGCTATTGGGGAGCCTATCCAGAAAAAAATGAAGCAGCAACAGGGTATTTACTTCAAGGTGAAGGATATAATATTTTAGTAGACTGTGGTTCAGGAGTGTTATCAAAGGTACAAAATTACATAGATTTAACAGAAATAGACGCAGTTATTTTATCTCATTATCATGGAGATCATTTTGGTGATATAAATTGTTTTCAATATCAAGTTGGATATACTAGAAGCATTGGAAAAAGAACAAATACTTTAGATATATATGGGCATAACTTATCTTCAGAGTTTAATAAACTTACTTATGCTGGAGGAACAATAGGTAAAAAAATAGACGAGAATACTACATTAAAATTTGAAGAATTAAAAGTCAGCTTTAAATGGAGTAACCATCCAGTTCCTTGCTTGGCTATGAGATTCGAGGAAAATGGAAAAGTGTTTGCATACAGTGGGGATACAGAGTGGAGCAATAATATAATAGAAATAGCTAAAAATGCAGATGTTTTCATTTGTGAATGTAATCTCTTTAATGACCAATTCGGAAAAGCAAAGGGCCATCTTACTGCTGGAGAGGTAGGTAAGATAGCCCAAAAGTCTAATGTTAAAAAGCTTGTTTTAACTCATTTTCCTCATTACGGAGATTTGAATCAACTAGTTAAAGAAGCACAAGAAGAGTTTGAAGGAGAAATAATTAAAGCAGATGGTGGATTAGTATTTGAGTTATAATTTTGTTCCTATTTTCTCACCCATTTGAACTTTACACTCAAATCCATTGATTGTTTGTTCTAAGATATCGCTATCTATTTTAACTTTGCTTGATTCAAAGAACAGTATTATTGTAGAGCCGCCAAACTTAAAGTATCCTTTTTCATCACCCTTTTTAACTTCTACATAAGGAGTATAGGTTTGTATTATAGACCCAACACAGGTAGCACCTACATCTATATATAACACATTACCAAAGTTATTAGAGTGAAATAAACTATATTCTCTTTTATTCTCACAGAATAACTTTGGTATTTTTTCTAAAGCTATGGGATTTACGGAATAATAATGTCCATGAATTTTATGAGTATCTTCACATATACCCCAGTCTAAAAAGTGAAATCTGTGGTAATCAGTAGGAGCAAGCCTTAATACAATACATGTACCCCCAATATACTTTTCAGCTAAATCCTTATTTTGAATTAAATCTTTAAGGCTGTAAGTAAGTCCTTTTACTTGTAATAAGTTGTTAATGTTTATATTTTCATAAGCCACCATTCTTCCATCACCAGGTGAAATTAATATATTAGTGTTATAGTCTATAGGCCTAACTTCATCCTTTAGATTTCTAGCAAAAAAGTCATTGAAGCATTTATAATCAGATTTATGTGACTTGAAATGATTTTCATCTATATTAAATTCTTCAATAAACTTATTTATTTTTATTTTGCTTAGCTTAGAATCACAAAAACCTCCATATAGCTTTGAAAATAATCTTTTCTTAATCAAAAGTTCTAAAAATCTTAAGCCTACAGGAGAGGAATAGGTCCATTCTAGGTATTTGTCTCCTGCTACCTTTTCAACTTCATAATCTTTTGTTTTTCTATTAAAGTATTTAATCATAATTTACCCTCGCATAAGCTTATCTTTATTTTAATAAATACATTTTATATTAATATAGATTTAATTACAAACTAATAAATATTTTTAAACAGATAATTTATGACGAAAAGGAATGAACATTAAATAAAATAGTAAATAAAATCCTAAAATGATGAATGGGACAAAGTAAATAGGCTCATCAGGTAAATAATCTAAAGGAGTAAAACATGGTTTATATCTTAGATAGCAGTAGTTACCATCTACGATGTAGTTAATTGGTATTATAAACATAAAGTATATGAGTGTCCAGATGGAAGTCCTTATTAGAGAATTTATGTTTGGAGAATATCCATAAATAAACATCATAAAAAATACTGAAATTAAAATTCCTCCATGAGAAATAAAAAATTGAATAAAAATATAGTGGGGAAAAGGATATAAAGAGGTATCATGAAAAATTAAAGCAATAGATGCTCCTCCAAGTCCCCAAAAGTAAAGTATGTCAAAGATTTTACGACTATTATTAAACATCATAATAATAGAAAGTATTAAAGATATTCTGCAAAGATATAATGGTAGCGCTTCCTTTAAGGTTAGTTTCCCATTTGAAGCATACCAAAAATACAAGGAAATTTGATGTATAATTAAGGTTATACCAATTATTTTTGATAATAGTCTTTTATATTTTTCAATCATTAAAGTTCTCCTATATGAATACATAGTTAAAATAATCAAAAGAATACATAATAAGCTGAAGATATGAGGAAGGGAAAAGTGTTTTATAGGCAAACTGGAGTTAACTGGTTTCCAAAGCAAATCAAAGTAATTCAAGGATAATCACCCCTTAAAATAGATAAGTTAATTTATAAATTTAAGAATAATGTGAAAAATAAGCAAATTTGAACTCTTAGTGTAAAAATATGTTGTTACATATCATAATAATAAGTATAATGAAATAAGAAAAAATTATACTGAATAGTTATAATAAATATAAATTTTGGAGTGGTATAAATGAATAAGACAAAGGTTGCTATATTTGAGGCTGCCATAAAAGAGTTTTCAAGCAATGGTTATAATGGAGCTACTGTAGATGATATAGCTTTAAAGGCAGGGGTAGCTAAGGGTACCTTATATTATCATTTTAAAAGTAAGGAAGATATCTTTAAGTATATAATAAAAGAAGGAATGAAGAAGATAAAACAAGATGTACAAGATGAAGTTGAAAAGGTAGAGGAGCCTATATCTAAATTAAAGACTCTTTGTAGAGTTCAACTTAAATTAGTTTATGAAAATAGAGATTTTTTTAAAGTAATTATGAGTCAAATATGGGGCAAGGAGTTAAGACAATTAGAACTTAGAGAGACTGTACAGAAATATGTTTTATTAATAGAACAATATATTGAAGAGGCTATTAGAAAAGGCGTAGTTAGAGATGGAAACTCTTCTTTTATGGCATATGCATTTTTCGGAGCGCTAACATCTACTGCGGTTTATGAACTTATAAACAATGACAATATTAATGTTGATGATGTTATAGACAACTTAACTGACTATTTGTTATACGGGATGTCAAAATAAATATGTATTTTTTAGAGCGTAAAGTTTAGAATTTAACTTTACGCTATTTTTATTAAAAAATAATTCATAAATAAGTTATTGACATACATAATAAAAAGAGTTATAAATATACTGACTGGTCAGTATAAAAACATGAGAAATCTTCAGTAAACGAAACAAAATAAGTGGGGGTGAAAAAATGAAACTTTTCAAAATAGCTGGAAGAGATATAGCTAGTATTTTTAAAAATAGATTTATTAGAATGTCAGTAACAGCAATAATAATCGTACCGCTTTTATATAGCCTTCTCTATCTAGCAGCTTTCTGGGATCCATATAGCAGATTGGATAAAATGCCTGTTGCTATTGTAAACCTGGATAAGGGAGGCACAAAGAATGGAGAAAATGTCAGCTATGGAAAAGAGATCGAAGATGGATTAAAGGATAATAAAGATCTAGGATTTAAATTTGGAGCAGGCCTAGAAGAAGCAAAAGAGGGATTACAAGGTGATAAGTATTACGCAATTTTCGTTATACCTGAAGACTTCTCAAGCAAGATACTGGCAGTAGAGGATGGGAAGATAGCAAAGCCATCTATAGACTACATTGCTAATGAAAAGAAAAATTTTTTAGCAGCACAGATAAATAAAAATGTAGCATCTCAGATAAAGGCTAAGGTTATAGAAAGCATATCTGATGAGTTTACCAAAATAACCTTTGATAATCTTTATGAAGTTAAGGATGGAATGAAAGAAGCAGCAGATGGAAGTAATAAGATTTCAGATGGTCTAGGTATCTTAAAAGATAAAGTTCCTCAAATGCAGAACGGAGTTAATAAGCTGTATGATGGTTCTAATGCTTTAAGTAATGGGCTTGGAGAACTACAAGGTAAGTTACCTCTTATGACAAGAGGAATAGGGCTACTTAATTCTAAAGTTAATGCTGCTACAGGAGAACTTAATAAACATCCTGAACTACAGGGATTGACAGATGAAAAAACAATAAATAGCTTAAAGTCAGTAATGATAGATGCAAAGATTTTACAAAGTTTAGATACTTCTGCTTTAGAAATGCTACCATCTATTGCTACACCAAAGAATATAGTATTAATGAATAGGACATTTAATGATTTTAAAGCAATAGATATAAATAAAGCAAAGAGCTTGATAAGCTCATCTGGAGCAGATAATTTAATGGCTCCAGAAAATATTAATAACTTATCAAAATTAATGAAGGATACTGAAGCTTTAAGTAAACTTGATGTAAACAAAGTACAGCCTTTAATAAGATTGGTGCAGCAATCTGGAAAATTCAAGGTTATAATGGATGAAGCAAATAATTTATCTAAGGTTGATGTAAGTGGCATGAATTCATTTTTACAAGCTCAAAAGGTTTCATCAAAAGAGTTTATAACAAATTCACAAGCTTTAAATATTCATAAGAATGAGTTAGAGGCAGCAATAAAAACAAATCCCAATCTAACAACTGCTCAAATAACTCAGCTTTTAGCGGTTATTGAAGGGTACGGTACATTGACAACAGAAACATCTAAACAAATGAAAAACTCAGCTGCTGTTATGAATGAAATGTCAGAAAATCTTTATGAACTTTCTAAGATGCAAAAGGACTTAAGAGATAATTCACAAGTGATAGAGGAAATTAAAGTTGCTTTAAGTGATGAAAATGTAGCTTACTTAAATTCTGTATTACCAGAGCTTTTAGAGGTTAAAAAGGATCTAGATAGCAATGCAAAAAATATAGCTGCAGTTAAAGGAGTATTACAAGCAGTTGGTGCAGCAGATCTAAAAGATACATTAACAAAGGTTGAGGCGTTAGAGAGTGATTTAGAACAAATTACACCAATAATAGAATCACTAGAAAAAGATATTACTACTCAGCAATTAGCTTCAATGCAAGCATCACCAGCTTTAGTAAATCAGCTTTTAAAAATGAAGCAAGATTTGAACAACAATGCAAAAGTTTTAGAAGTAGCTGAAAATGCTTTAAATGATAAAATATAGCTATGGCTAAAGGGTTGATAGCTTCTATACCAGAGTTAAAGAATGGGGTTAATCAGCTATATGATGGTTCAAATCAATTAGCTAGTGGAGTAAATAAACTGGGTAATGGTTCAATACAACTAACAGAAGGATTAAAGGAATTAAACAGCAAAGTTCCTGAACTAAGTGATGGGGTAAATAAGCTTTATGACGGCTCAAAAGAACTTAGTACTAAGCTGGGAGAAGGTTCAGATAAGCTTAATTCTAAATTAAAGGTTAAGAGTGAGGATATGGGTGAGTTTGTATCAGAACCTATAACTCTTAATGAGGCTCCAGTTAACAAAGTACCTAATTATGGTACAGGATTTACTCCTTACTTTATACCATTGTCTTTATGGGTAGGAGCGCTAATGATGTTCTTCATAATAACGGATAAGGTTGATGATGAATTAGGAGCAAGTCCAGCATCAATAGTAGTTGGAAAATTTTTATCCTATGGATTTATAGGGGTTATGCAGGCGGTATTAGCAAGTTCAGCAGTATTGGTTTTAGGATTAAAGACAGCAAATATGCCACTATTTTTCTTATTTAATATATTTTTATCCTTTGTATTCATTGCTATAATACAAAGCTTGATATTCCTACTTGAGGATGCTGGAAGATTACTTTCCATAGTACTTTTAATATTACAGTTAACTTCGTCAGGTGGAACATTCCCACTAGAAGTTGTACCTAAATTCTTTAAAGTTTTAAATCCACTAATGCCATTCACTTATGCAACTGGAGGGCTTAGAGAAATAATTTCTGGGGTAGATTATTCTGTTTTAGGACATGATACTATTATTCTTGCGGGAACTATGATAGTATTCTTAACAATATCTGTATTAATGAAAGGTCATGCAGATAAAGTACAAGAAAAAATAAGATTAAGAAAAGAATTGACAGCTTAATAATTTAAAAACATAGACTCTATCTGAAAAGATAGAGTCTATGTTTTTCCTGAACGAATTATGGAGATTAAAAGCCAAAAACCTATAAAAGCAGCAATTCCAAAGCCCATTATACCTATGATAGATATGTCAGCATATTTAGGACCTATATTTGTATTTAATATTAAAGAAGAACCTATTATCATAGAGGATATGACAAGTCCTAATACTAATCTATTGATCATTCTGTTTAGTTCATTTATATTTTTGTTTAAATCTCTATGCTCTAGTTGAATCTTTGCTCTTCCCTGCATTATGCTATCACTAAGCTCAATTATTTTAGTAGGGAGCCTAGTATAGTCCTTACTAAAGCTAAGGAGTCTTACTAAGGTCTCAGTTAAATCAAATTCTTTAAATAGAGAGAATTTGTTATTTGATTTAACATAGGATATTACTACATCTAATATTTGAATATCAGGGGATAGCTTTGCCACTACGCCTTCTATTATAATTAAGCTTCTTATTAGCATGGTGAAGTCCTTTGAAAATCTAATATTATTTCTCTTTGCAGTATGCAAAACATCTTCAAGAAGTACTGAAATTTTTATATTTGAAAGAGAAGTAGATAGGTAATTTGCTAATAAATAATCTATGTCTTCAAAAAGTTTATTTCTATCTACATATCCCTTTTTTATTCCTATGGACATTAAAACTGAAACTAGTCTGTTTATATCTCTAGATGCTACAGCAAACATCATTTCACTTAACGAAGCTTTTAAAGAATCTGAAAGACTCCCCATTATTCCAAAGTCTATAAAATGAATTTTACCTTTAGTTATGAGTATATTTCCAGGATGAGGGTCTCCGTGAAAAAAACCATCCTCAAATACTTGTTTGCAATAAGATAAAGCAAGCTTTTTCCCAATATCATGTAAGTCATAACCGTTTTCTTTAAGAAGTTTAATATTGTTTACTTTAATTCCATCTATTTTTTCCATAGTTATAATCCGTTTTGTTGTTAGTTTGTGAACAACATAAGGTGCGTCAACAAATGATATAGATTTATGTAGAGTGTTAAATAAGTCTATATTTTTAGCTTCATTCTCAAAGTCTAGTTCTTGCTCCGTAGCTAATCTCAACTCTTCTAAGGCTTCTTCGGGATTAATTAATGCATCCGCAAAGCTAGACTTAGCTAATTTAGAGATTTTATAAAGTATAGATATATCAAGAGCCATCTTTGTAGCAATCTCTGGTCTTTGAATTTTAACTATAACTTCTTTTCCATCTTTAAGTGTAGCTTCATGGACTTGAGCCATGGAAGCAGAAGCAAGTGGAAGTGTATTAAAGGATTCAAATACTTCATAAATAGATTTGTTGAATTCTTCAAAAAATATATCCTCTATGTTCTTAAAAGGCTCTGGAGCTACATTATCTTGGAGTTTTGAAAGCTCTTCTATATAGTCATGGGGAAGTATATCTGGTCGTGTACTAAGTATCTGACCTATTTTTACAAAGGTAGGGCCTAATTCTTCAAAGGCCTTTCTTAGATTAGCAGGAGCAGACTTATCATTTTTTATTTTACTGTCTAAAATATACCCAAAGCCATAAAAAGCAAGAGTCCTTACTATTTCTCTAAATCTTTGTGCAGAATTTTTAGCCATACTTTATCCCTCTTAGCATTAAAACAAAAACCCTAACATGATTAGGGTTTTTATCTAGTATTTTCATTTATTTTCTAATTTATCAAGCCTTCTTTTTATGTCTTCAATCTCTTCCCTAGTTGCAAGATTCATTTCACACAAAAGTCCTCTCATATCTTTTTTAGTCAAAGGCTTTGTATCATCAAAACTATCTTTATTTTTATCTTTAAGATTTCTTTTTAACTCTTGAGACAACTCTTTTCCTTCATCAATAGTAAGTTTGCCTTTTATCACTAGTTCATCAATTAGTTTAGCTGCTTTTTCATAAGTGTATGCAGCAGAGCCTATGCCAGCTAATAAAATATTTCGTATTTCATTAATCATTATATTTGCCCTCCTTTTAACTAAATATACTGAAATATTATGATGTTTATGAATACAATATGCTTAACTTTTATATATTGCTTACAATAAAATCCAAGTATTTTATTAATATAGTTGACATTAAATAAAAACTGCACTAAAATAATATAGTAAAAGTTAATAGGCACTCGTAGCTCAGATGGATAGAGCGTCCCCCTCCTAAGGGGAAGGCCGGGGGTTCGACTCCCTTCGGGTGCACCATACTTAGAATACATTAAATAACCATCTAGAAATTTTTCTAGATGGTTATTTTTTTATGCTCTAATACTGTTAGTATTAAAAATAATGACTACAAATAATATTCTATATCCATTTAAAAAAGGAGACATTATATTTTATGAAAGAAAAAATAATAGGTCCTGATTATAATAACTTAAAAAGTGATTATGTATCTAAAAAGTTATCAGATAACGAAGATATGCTTAGAAGTATATTTGCTAAAAGTGGTGACGTGCAATTTAAAAAGCTAAACTACGAAAAAATATTAGTTGTATATATAGAAAATATTATAAACAAAGAAACAATTGAAAACCATATATTGACACCGCTTATGTCAAATATACAAAGTATAAGTGAAAGTATAAATACAAGCATTACAGAGTTAAAAAACAGTACATTTAAAGTACTCAATGTAGAGATAGCAAATACATTTGATATATTAGTTCTAAATTTATTATCGGGAAGTACATTAGTATTCTTGGATGAAAGTGACGCTGCTTTAGTTATAAAAAGCCCAGATATAAAGGAGAGAGCACTAACTTCAGCTGAGTCAGAACAATCTATAAGAGGATTGAGAGTTACTTTTGGCGAAAGACTTAAAACTAATATTTCGCTTATAAGAAGTTACATAAAAGATCCTAACCTATGCATAGAAATACTTAAAGTTGGCAGGAGGAGTCAAAAGGAAGTAGCTATTATTTATATAAGTGGTATTATTAATGAGGAACTACCTAGCAGCATAATACAAAGGATACAGCAAATAGACATTGATGGAATTATAGGTGCTGCACAATTAGAAGAGCTTATAGGAAAAAATAAATGGACAGTTATGCCTCAAATGATGATAACTGAAAGACTAGACAGAACTGTAGGCAATCTTTTTGAAGGCAGAGCCGCATTAGTTATAGATGGGACATCTTTTGTAATGATTGTTCCGACAACATTCAATATGCTTATTACATCTGCAGATGATTATTTTCAACGTCCCCTTGTAAGTACTATGCTTCGTATTATAAGGTACCTAAGCTTTATTGTATGTACATCATTTGAAGGAGCTTATTTAGCTTTGACTTCATATCAGCCGGGCATGTTCCCCACTCCTCTTGCACTATCAATAACAGGTTCAAGAGTAGGGCTTCCATTCCCAATAATAGTAGAGGTATTTCTTATGGAGATTACATTGTATGTTTTACAGGAGGCAGCGATAAGACTTCCAAAGCCCTTAGGTACAACAGTAAGTATCGTTGGAGGTCTTGTAATTGGGCAGTCTGTTGTTCAAGCTGGAATAGTAAGTCCTATTATAATAGTTGTTGTTGCAGGCTCTGCTATAACTTCTTTTACCCTTCCTAACTATACATTTTCTCTTGGCTGCATCATGCTTAGATTGTTTTTAGTTAGTATGTCAGCTGTACTTGGATTATATGGTTTAGTTATTGGTTGGATATTTATATTAATTCACCTTTCATCCTTAGAAGAGTTTGGAGTAAGGTATTTAAGTGATTATTCACCATATAGTTTTTCAAAAGTTAAAGACACTTTAATTAGGGTAAATGAAAGTATTATGAATAAGAGACCTAAAAATCTAAATTTAGATGATGATATAAAAATAATACTAATGTTAAGGTAGATGATAAAGGTGATACGTGGTAAATTAAAGGCAGTAAACATGTTGAGTTTATTAATACTTACAATGCTCAGTATAAGACTAATAATCTTACCTAGAGATATAATTGAGCATGCTAAGTGTGATGCATGGATATCAATTATAGTTGTCGGAATTATTTCTTATATTAGTGCATATATTTTTTATTCTATATCTATGAAGTACCCTAAGTTAAATTTTGCTGAAATCAGCACTAAAGTGCTAGGGGCTTTTTTAGGAAAGATAAGTATTTTAATAATAACTATTTATACTATGACAGCTATTGGCTTATTCTTAAGACTATTTTCGGAGAGCATAAAAACATTTTTAGAGGAAACGCCAAGTATCGTAGTTATAATAGTGCTTATATGTGCTTGCTCTTATTGTTTAATAAAAGGAATCAAAACTATAAGTATTATATATGATATTCTTTTGCCAGGTGTACTAGTGATTATTGTTACTATACTATTTATGACTTATAAAAATGCTGAATTTAAAAATTTACTGCCTTGTTTACACAATGGATTTAGGCCAGTTATAAGTGGCTCATTACACGCAATACAGCCGGCTTTAGGATGCGGTATAATTTCTTATATTATGCCTTATTTTGAAGAAGCAAAAGAAACAAAAAAGTGGATGAATGTGGCTGTAGCGGTAGCTATATTTGTATATTTACTTCTAATAATAATGAGTCTAGCTGTGCTTGATGTTATGGAAATTCAGCAACTAAACTTCCCAACGATTTCTTTAGCTAAAACCATCGAGATGAGAGAAGAAATATTTGAAAGAACAGAAAGTTTTTTTATGGCTGCATGGATTCCTAATGCATTTACCACTATTGTAACATTTTATATTATAACAACCTTAAATATCAAAGAGTTGTTCAATGTAAAAAAATCTAGTGGAATTAATAAAATTATTTTGCTTCAAACACCATTTTTTGTAACTATTGCTTTACTGCCTAGAAATGTGCCAAAGCTTAATGAATATCTGATATTGAGTAACAAAGTTGCTGCTTATTTAAACTTAGGATACCTCCCTGTATTTTTCTTAATAGTATTAATGAAGGGAAAAGGAGCTGGATAACATGAATAAGAAATCAAAAAAATAATACTTATTTTTCTAAGCTGTTTTACTGCTATTTTCCTTTCAGGTTGCTGGGATTATATGGAGATACAGAGAAGAGGTTATGTATTGGGTTTAGGGATTGATACATCAGAACAAAAGGATATACAAAAGAATAAGATTGAAGCTATGCAAACAGAGGAAAGTGTCCCCAAGTATATATATACAATGCAAGTCCCTATAATTGCCAAGGCAACCATAAAGCCTGGCGTGCAGGGAGGTAGTGGAGGAAATGGAAGCAAAAAAGTATGGAATCTAAGAGTTGCAGGAAACTCGTTTTTTGAAGCAAATAGAGAGTATTCCACCAGAATTGATTACCCACCATTTTATGAGCATCTTAAGGTAATAGTAATAAATGAAGGGGTAGCAAGGGGGGGGATATATGCTCCTCTAGATTTTATATTTAGAGATCCTGAAATGAGAAGAAGAACAAAAGTTTTTGTAACTCCAGGAGAAGCCTATAATATCTTAGATATAACACCTAATATAGAGGATTATCCAAGTATGTATTTAAGATCATTACCAAATAATGCAAGGAAAAATTCGAGGATACTTCATAAAACTGATATAGGTTCAATATCCGAGGCTTTTCATAGCGGTAAAGATTTCATGCTGCCTAAAGTTGAAGCAAATAAAACGGAGATAAAAGATGCAGGAGCTGCAGTATTTAAAAAAGACAAAATGGTAGGGTGGATTGATGAAATACAAACTAACTATGCTAAGTGGGTTTCAAACACTGTGCTTGGAGGAACATTAACAGTAGAATCACCTGATGATCCTAAAAGTCAAGTTTCTTTAGAGATAAAAAGTTTAAAAACTGATGTAAAGCCAGTGGTAAATGGAGAGCAGATAACCTTTGATATAAGCACAAAAGGAATTTTTCATATTGCAGAAATTAATCATCCTCACGATAAAAGGGCTGAGGAACAAGATTTCATAAGAGAAGTAGAAAGGATTGCAGAGAAAAAAGCAGAAAAACAAATGAGAGAAGTTATAGAATATGTACAGGGAGAATATGGTGCTGATGTATTTTTCTTTCATAAGGCGATGCAAAGATATGCTCCTGATACCTGGGATAAGGTAGAGAAGGATTGGGATAATATATTTCCTAAGGTAAAAACAAATATAAAGGTAAATATTAAAATAGAGCAAGTTGGTTTAATAAAATAAATTTATTAAAAATAAGCATTATTATAGGATAAGAAAAAAACTCTTATGATTAATTAATCATAGGAGGCTTTTTCTTATTTGTCTAAATGCTCCTTTTAGCTTTTTTGATGTAATTATTATTAGTAGAGTTACAACAGAAGTCAAAGCTATAGTACCTCCAGGTGCACTATTAATATAGTAGGAAGCTATAAGCCCAATTATTACGTCTATAAATCCAAATATCATAGAATAGATAAGTGTTAATTTAAAACCTTTGTTTAGCTGAAGAGCAGTAGCCACTGGAACAGCTAACATAGATGATAAAACTAAAATTCCTATAATTCTTATAGATACAGATATTGTTGCGCTAACCAAAAGAGCAAAGATATAGTTTATTAACTTCACTCTAACTCCAGCAATTCTTGCTCCTTCTTCATCAAAAGTTATATAAACAAGTTTATCGTATAAAAATATAAGGGTTAGAATAGAAATAATACTAAGTATAGATACTGTAATAAGTTCCTGTCGAGACACTGTTAATATGCTTCCAAATAAATAAGAATTAACATTAGTACGAGTATTGCCAGTGCTTATAACTGTGATAGCTATACCAACGCTTAAAGTCAAAATTATTACTAAAATTAATTCTGCATACTTTTTATAATAAGATCTTAAATATTCTATAAATACTCCACAAATGGAGGTAAATATAAAAGAACTTATTATAGGATTAAAATTAAACATAATTCCAATGGCCACACCGGCTAAAGAGCTATGGGCAAGGGTATCTCCCATCATTGAATGTCTTCTCAATACTAAAAATACTCCGATAAAAGGGCAAAGTATAGAGATAAGTATGGATATCATTAATGCATTTTGCATAAAGCTATACTGTAACATGAGTGCTAACCTCCTGATGGTGTCTTTTATATTCATCTACAGATCGTAAGAGACCAGTACCATTATTAAGTTCGAATATACAATCAGAATTAATCACAGCTGCTTTTAAATTATGTTCAACAGCAATTACAGTAATATTTAAGTCTAAGTTTAAATTCTTGATTATGTTATATATTTCTTTTTGGCTTTGGACATCGATTCCTGTAGAAGGTTCGTCTAATACTATAAGATCAGGATTTCCCATTAATGCCCGGGCAATAAATACCTTTTGCTGTTGCCCACCAGAGAGATTTCCTATAAGATGGTTTTTATAATACTCCATTCCTACCTTTTTTAAGCTATTTTCTATAGAAACTACTTCTTTTATTCCGATTGCTTTTCTATGAAAGTTAAGTACTTCGAATACAGTTATAGGAAATTGAGAATTGAAACTTTCAAACCTTTGAGGAACATAGCCTATTTTATTTGTATTAATATTTATAGAACCTTTAGACGGCTTTAACATTTTTAGTATAAGCTTTATAAGAGTACTTTTACCGCTTCCATTTTCACCTAATATAGATACATATTCTCCTTGCTTAATGATTAAATCTAAATCATTAAGCACATAAGGAGGATGATTAGTGTATGAAAAGCATAAATTGGTAATATGAATCATAAAACGCCTCCAAAATAAATGGTAATATTTTAATATTATTCAATACAATTGAATAATATATTGACAATTAACAATGCTAAGTTTATTATATACCTAAATGCAAATAATTTGCAACTAAAAGGAGTGAATATATGTATAGAAAGATTATTGCCCTAATTACAGTTTTTATAATCACTTTTTCCTTATCAGCTTGTAATAATAAAAAAACAAATGAGGTAAATAACTCTGAAGGAGAAAAAATAGATGTAGTAGTAAGTTTTAATCCATTGAAGGAATTTACGGAGGCTATTGGTAAGGATAAGGTAAATGTAATTACAGTTATACAAGGTGGAATAGAGCCACATGATTTTGAGCCAAAGGCAAAGGATTTAGGAAATATAAATAGCGGAAAAATATTTGTTTATAATGGACTTGAGATGGAGCCTTGGGTAGATAAAGTACTGGAAAGTATAAATAACAAAGAAGTGATATTAGTAGACTCTTCTAAGGGTGTTAATGCTATTAAAAGTATTCAAAAGGAAGAGGGAGAAGATGAGCAGCATGGTGATTATGATCCGCATATTTGGCTTAGTTTGAAAGAAGCGAAGGTACAGTCTAACAACATAAAAGAAGCTTTAATTAAAGCTGATGCTTCTAATAAGGATTATTATAATAAGAATTATGAAGAATTTTTAGAAGAATTAGATAACCTATATAATGAATATAAGAATAAATTTGATAAGGTATCAAATAAGAAATTTGTAACTGGGCATGCTGCATTTTCATATCTATGTAGAGATTTTAACTTAGAACAAAATAGCATTGAAGGTGTGTATTCTGAAGGGGAACCCAGTGCTAAAAAGTTAAGAGAGCTAGTAGATTATGCAAAGAAGAATGAAGTTAAAACTATTTTTGCTGAGGAAAATGCAAGTCCACAAGTATCAAACACTTTAGCAAGAGAAGTTGGCGCAAAGGTTGAAAAAATATATTCTTTAGAAATAAAGGAAGATAATAAGGATTATATCCAAAGCATGAGAGATAATTTAGAAAAGATATATATAAGCTTAAAATAAAAAAGTTGGAGGGCTTTTATTCTTCCAACTTTTTCTTTTTGTTACAGCTGTTACAATAGCCGTATATTTCAAGTTTATGATCAGTTACTGTAAATCCATTATTATTTATTTTAGATGTGATATCATCTACAGGACAATAATCTATAGTTTCTGTCTTCCCGCAATTCTTGCAAATAAGATGATGATGATGACACTCATTACAAGTAATTTCGTAACTTGAAGAAGAACCATTAATGCTGGTTTTATGAACTAAGTCTATGTCTTCTAAGATTTCCATATTTCTATATACTGTAGATAAATTGGTTTTAGGATATTTAACCTTACACTCTGTATAGATATCTTCTACAGAAAGAAATTTGCCTGTATTTTCAATAAGAACTTCTATTATAGATTTTCTTTGTTTTGTAAGTTTATAGCCTTTTTTTTTAAGGGCATCCTCAACTTTATCTATATTAATCATTTATAACACTCCCAATACACTTTAATCTTATTTTATAATAATTAATTTATATATTCAATGATAAAGTGCATAAGCATAGGGTTGAAAGAAGTTGGATATATGGAGTTATATAAACTTATGAATAAAGTGGTACATTATAAGTGAATATCATCAAGAAACCCATGTTATAATTTGATTAATTATTTTGTG
Organism: Clostridium bovifaecis; assembly: GCA_009738435.1. Classification (GTDB taxonomy): domain Bacteria; phylum Bacillota; class Clostridia; order Clostridiales; family Clostridiaceae; genus Clostridium_H; species Clostridium_H bovifaecis. The sequence goes on from CP046522.1 coordinate 40,650, forward strand.
TTATATTTAGATTTTAAGATTATATATGATATAAAGAAATAGAGGTCAGTGTAATGAAAAAGGAATTTATGAAAATAGCATTGAAAGAAGCAAAGTTAGCAGGAAAGCTTAGGGAGGTGCCAGTAGGAGCAGTAATAGTAAAAGATGATCAGATTATTGCATCGGCACATAATTTAAGAGAAATACTAAAGGATCCAACAGCTCATGCAGAAGTACTTGCAATTAAGAAGGCTGCAGAAGTTTTAGGAGATTGGAGACTCAATGGGTGTGAGATGTACGTTACGTTAGAACCATGCCCTATGTGTGCTGGAGCAATTATACAATCAAGAATAAAAAGAGTTTATATTGGCACCTTTGACCCTGTAGCAGGATGCTGTGGTTCAGCTCTAAATGTAGTTCAAAGTGAAGAATTAAACAGTATGGTGGATGTGCAGTGGATGTATGATGAGGAGTGCAGCAGTATATTAACAGAATTTTTTAAAAAAAGAAGATAAGTATAGATTATTTTATAATATAAACTTTACTAATAAATTCTATTGTAATATATTATATATAAAAACATAAATAAGGAGAGATGGCCGAGAGGTCGAAGGCAATTGACTCGAAATCAATCGTAGGGGAAACTCTACCGGGGGTTCGAATCCCCCTCTCTCCGCCAATTTATAAAGCCAGGAGGAATTAATTAAGTGAGTCAGCTTATGGAAAAGATAGATAGGCTTTTTATATTTTTTATAGTCTATACAGTTGTATTTATAACTTTCTTTAAGACATTAAGTTATACCTTGCCATTTGTACTTGCATTTCTTTTTTCATTAATACTTATAAAACCCACTAAATACCTTATAAGGAAACTTAAATTAAAGAATTCATTGGCCTCGCTGATAACCACAGCAATTTTTTTTGCTGTAATTATTTTTGCAGTATTTGGAGTAGTATCTAACATAACACAAGAAATAATTGAATTAGGTAAAAATGCTCAGGTTTATATTTCGGAAAATAGAGAGTCTATATCTAAGTTTTCTGAAAAGATGCATAGATACTATAGCAATTTAGATCCTTCTATTGTAAGCAACATAGAAAGAAATATTTCTAGTAGTCTTACAAAAATATCCAACTCAACGGTAAGGGTTACAAGTTCAGTTTTATCAGGTGTACTCGCACTTTTTTCATCAGTTCCATATATTATTATGATTGCTCTTTTTACAGTATTAAGCACATATTACTTTACAAAGGATATGAGCTTAGCAAAAGAAAAGATAATAAGTATGATTCCAGCAGACAAGAATAGTAAGATTTTGAACACAATAAAAGAGGCAAGAAAGATGATAGGAAACTATTTATTGTCTTATCTTATAATAATACTTATCACCCTGCTGGTAACTTTAGTTGGATTCATAATCTTAGGAGTGAGGTATACTATAACTTTAAGTATACTTTCAGCAATATTTGATATTCTACCCATACTGGGAATAGGAACCATATATCTTCCAGTTGCAATAATTTACTTCTTTTCAGGGAATTATTTTGTTACTATCGGGGTATTGGTGTTGTTCTTAGTTGCATCTATAGTAAGACAGATAGTAGAGCCTAAAATAGTATCTTCTTCTCTGGGAGTACACCCGGTGGCTATATTAGCGGCTATATTTATAGGATTAAAGGCAAATGGAATTATGGGAATGTTTTTTTGTATATTTCTTGTAGTATTTTATAACGTATTAAATAAGGTTGGGGTGTTAAGATAAAATGATTCAACAAGTTATGCATAAAATGATAAACTACTTTGAAACGGATATTGAAATTAATAGATGATATGGATTTTCAAGTATTTATAGAAGCAGATTTTTTAGTAAATATTTTTGAAGATAATGTTAAAAAAGAGGAATTACACACGATAAGAAATAAGTGTTTTAAAACTGAAATCGGAACTAAGTACTTAGAGAATATATATATCAACGTATAAGAAGAAAGTTGTATAACAATTTTCTTAGGTTAGTGTACTGAGCGCCAATTAGACGGCATAGTCGCAGAATGGGCACTAGCAGAAAGCTAGAGGCTTAGTTTAGGGAGTTTAGAAGTTTAATCTTTAAACTTCACTTATACCCTTGGACACTTTTATAACTTCTGATTTTGTGATTTGGCGTCTAACTTAGGCAGTACTCTCTAACCTGAAATAAGGGGGGTGAACAATATGAAAAAAAGGCTAAAGGCGATAAGTTTTATTCTAATAACTATAGTGATCTTTACAGGGTGTGGTATAAAGAATCCATTTAAGAAAGATACAAAGAATGTCTCAACAACATCCGAAGATCAGAAGACGTCAGAAGAAAATAAGGATTCCAGCGTAAGCGGCAGTTTTCTAGGAAGCAAGGAATTAGAAAGTAAATATAATTTAAAGAGAAAAAACTTAGATAATGCTAGAACCACAGAAAACTTAAAAGATTTAAAAGAATTTGATGATGCTGTAAGTCTAAATACAAATTCAATGAAGAAGTCTTATGATGATAAAATAACAACAAGGAATAATGCTATTCAAGATAAAATAAAAAAAGAGCTAGATATAGAACTTCAAAGGGTTAAAGCAGAATTTGAAAATGCTAAAAATAAGGTGCAAGCTGAGTATGCGTCAGAAAAATCAAAAAATATAGCTTCTGCTGAAAAAGATAGAGAAGATAAGTTGCTGAAAGCAGAAAAAGAAAATGCAGAAAAAGAAAGAATTGTTAATGATAAATACGCTATAAAAATAGAAGTACAATCAAAGGCTTATGAGAATGAAAAGCTTATATTAAGCAATCTATGGAATGAGTATGATAGAAAGATCAAAATAGCACAACAAGAGAGAGATAATAATAAGATTACTTTTAAAAATAAGATTATAAAAGAATATAATAATAAATTAAAAAAATTAAGCGAAGATAAAATTACGACAGAGAGTATATGGGAAAATGCAGTTTTGAATGAAAATAAAGAAATACTAGAGTTTTATAAAAGTGAAGATGAAGAATATAAAACTAATGTAAAATCTATAATGAGCTGGAGAGATAATGAATTTTCAAAAATAACATAGTACTATTACAATAGGTAGAAGCAAATAGCATTTAAAAGCAGTTATGTTATTTTTACTAAAGATGATTTATTGTTCATATTATAGAACATTATATATTATAAGCTAACAAATACTAGTAATAAATATTTGGATTTCCCTTGAAATAAGTAAAAATAGATAGTATAATAGTCTTTGCTTAACAAAACTAAATAATGTTTTTAAGTTTATGGAGAGATGTCCGAGTGGTTTAAGGAGCACGCCTGGAACGCGTGTGTAGGGGAAACTCTACCGAGGGTTCGAATCCCTCTTTCTCCGCCAGTAGTCGTGCTAGACGGGAAGTTAGCGGTGTCCTGCACCTGCAATCCGCTACAGCAGGGTTGAATTCCTCGTCGAGGCTTTGAAATGTGAGGTCCGGCTTATACAAGTGGCGTTGAGAACTGGGCCCCACGCAACGGAAACTCATGAACCCCGTCAGATCCGGAAGGAAGCAGCGGTAAGTGAGACCTTTCGTGTGCCGTGGGTCAACCTGGTTTGAGCTAACTATATAAGTAACGCTCATATTTCACTGTCGACACGAGGTGCACGACTTTACATAGAATTTATAAGACGCTCTGATAGCGTCTTTTTTGCATACAAAAAATAATGTATATTGTGATATAATAATAATTAAGTTGTAATCATTACTAAATTGGAAGAGAATAAGAGGTGTTGCAATTGGCATATACGGCTCTATATAGGGAATGGAGGCCTAAAATTTTTGATGAGGTTGTTGGGCAATCTCCTATAACTGTAACATTAAAAAATCAAATAAAAAATGATAGAATAGCTCATGCATATCTTTTTTGTGGAACAAGAGGAACAGGAAAAACATCAACAGCGAAGATATTTTCTAAAGCAGTAAATTGTTTAAACTTACAGAATGGGGAACCTTGTAATGAATGTGATATGTGCAAAAAAATAAATGCAGGATTAGCTATAGATGTATCTGAAATGGATGCGGCGTCTCATAATAAAGTAGATGATATCAGGGATCTTATAGATGAAGTGAAATATCCTCCAAGGGAAGGGAAATATAAGGTTTATATAATGGATGAAGCGCATATGTTAACACAAGGGGCTGTGAATGCATTTTTGAAAACCTTAGAAGAACCTCCTAAGAATGTAATATTTATATTAGCCACAACCGACCCTCAAAAGCTGCCAATAACTATTCTCTCAAGGTGTCAAAGGTTTGATTTTAAAAGGATAAAAAGTGATGATGTATTTGAACGTTTAGTTAAGATTGCCAAAGAACAAGGGAACTTTGCTGATAATAAAAGCTTAAGATTGATTGCTAGAATGTCGGATGGTGCTATGAGAGATGCACTAAGTATCTTGGATCAAGCAATATCTATGGGGAATGGGAAAGTTGATTACGATCAAGTAGTTAACATGCTAGGGCTTGTAACCAATGAAAATTTATTAAGATTAACTGATAGCATTATAGAAAAAGATATTGAAAGCGCAATGAAAATTATAGATGATATAGTCTATGGGGGAAAAGATATTAATTTGTTTATAAAGGATATGACATATCACATGAGAAATCTTATGATGGCTAAGGTTAGTCAAAACCCAGAAGAAGTTTTGGATATGTCCGAAGAAAATATGGAGTTTATAAAGACTCAAGCAGATAAGCTAAGAATAGAAGAAATAATGAGGTGCATAAGAATACTTCAGGAGACTGTAGAACAATCTAAATGGAGTAATCAAAGCAGGATATATTTAGAACTTGCTGTAATAAAGATGTGTAAAATAGAATACGATATATCTAAAGAAGTTCTATTAGCTAGAATAAATAATCTAGAGAATATGATTAGAGAAGGAAATATCCAGGTAAGACATGGCGGTACTAAAGATGAAAATAACGTAGTTTCTTCCATCAAGCAAGGCAAGCAGGTAAGTAAAGGTACTGAGAAGAAAGCTGAAAAAGACATGGTACTAGAAGCAAACCTAGATTCTAGGTTGACCTTAGAAGATGTAAAAAAATCTTGGAAGGATATCCTTGAGATGTTTAAAAATCGAAGACTTATGGTACTGTATGCTTCTCTTATTACAGGAAAAATTATAGAGTGTAGGAATGGAATTATTGAAATAAAGTATGACTCAGAATATGCATTTAATATAAACAGGCTTCAGAAAGAAGAAAATCGTCACTTAATAGAAGATATTTTCTCAGAAGCACTAAAAGAAAAAGTTAGAATAAAATATATTGTGGATAAAAAAGAAGGAAGCAAGAAATCTCCAGAAGAGATTTTAAAAGAAACTTTTGGGGAAGACTTAGTAGAAATAATTGATGAATAATATAGTAGATGGTAAAATATAAAAGATTGAAACTTAAATCTAAAGGTATATTAGGAGGTAATATTATGGCAAAAGGTGGATTCCCAGGTATGGGTGGAATGAATATAAACAATTTAATGAAGCAAGCGCAAAAGATGCAGGAACAAATGGAAAAAATGCAAGTAGAAGTCGAAAATAAACAATTTACAGGAACAGCTGGCGGTGGAGCTGTTAAGGTTACAGTAAGCGGAAAGAAGCAAATACTAAATATACACATAGAACCAGATGTTGTAGATCCAGATGATGTTGAAATGCTACAAGATTTAATACTAACAGCGTGTAATCAAGCATTACAAACAGCAGAAGAAGTTACCGCAAACGAAATGAAGAAACTTACAGGTGGACTTAACATGCCTGGAATGTTCTAGGTCTGAGGTGAATAATTTGGATTTTTATCCTATAGCTATAGAAAAGTTAATAGAAGAGTTTGCAAAACTACCTGGGATAGGACATAAGACAGCACAAAGGCTTACTTTACATGTGCTGAATTTGCCAAGAGAAGAAGTAAAGGAATTTGCTGAAGCTTTAATGAAGGCTAGAGGTACTATAAGGTATTGTTCTGTATGTGGCAATTTTACAGATAGTGAGACTTGTGCTATATGTTCAAATCCGAATAGAGACGAGAGTACCATATGTGTAATTGAACAGCCTAAAGATATAATGTCTATAGAAAAGATAAGAGAGTATAATGGAGTTTATCATGTACTTCACGGAGCAATATCTCCAATGTCAGGAAAAGGACCAGATGACATACACCTTAAAGAATTAATAAGAAGGATAAATGGTAGTGTGAAAGAGATTATAGTAGCTACAAATCCAAATGTAGAAGGTGAAGCTACAGCTATGTATATATCTAAAATATTAAAGCCTCTTGGAGTTAAAGTTACAAGAATTGCTCATGGAATCCCTGTAGGCGGAGATTTAGAATATGCAGATGAAGTTACTCTTTCTAAAGCATTAGAGGGAAGAGTAGAACTATAAGAAAATTGCATTATAATTTTCTTAAGTTAGGTTGTGAAACACTAGTTAGGTAAAAAGGCTTCTGATTTATGTAATAATAAAACATAGAATCAGAAGCTTTTACTATATTACATATAAATTATAATGCATATAATAAAGTGTATTAAGATGTGAGAAAAGGTGGAGGGTTATTATGGATTATGTAATGTATTTTGCTGTAGGAATCATACTATTGTTTTTAGTAGTGAAAGTTTTAGCTTGGCCAATAAAGATTTTATGGAAGTTGATTGTTAATGGAGTATTAGGAGTTGTGCTTTTAGTTGTTGTTAACTTTCTTGGAGGATATTTAGGATTTAATATAGGTATAAACGTTTGGACGGCCTTAATTGCTGGCTTTTTTGGAGTTCCTGGGGTCATATTTTTGCTTATATTTAAGTTCCTACTTTGAATTGTATATTTTAGGGTTATTTATAAAAATATGACATTGATATAAGTTCAATTATAATATACCATTATAATTGAGAAAATATCTTTGTTAGAAGGTGCAGTATGGAAAAGTATATAAGATTTGAAATAATTACAAAGGATAGGATGGGAATTACATTAGAAATATTAGAGAAGATTTATAGGTTAGATATAAATCTTATATCTTTAGAGGTATTTCCAGAAAAGGTATACATTAAGATAAAAGAAATACACCAAGATAAGAAAAGCTTGTTAGGAAATCAATTACATGGCATTGATGGAGTTGATGCAATAAGGGAAGTTGAATTGCTAGAATATGAAAAAAATGAAAGGAAAATTTTTGCGGTTATCAATTCTGTAGATGATGGTATATTATACATAAACAAGGATTTAGAAATAGAGATATTTAATGATTATTGCGAAGATATATTTCACTATAAAAGAAGAGATATACTTGGAAAGAACATAAAAACAATAATACATGATGCTCCTATGATAAAAGCTCTAGTTGGTGGTGAAGAGTATAATAATGTTGAGGTTAATATAAAGACAGACAGAGGAGAAAGTCATTATCTAACCAGCGGGCGAACGGTAAAGGATGACAATAATAATACTATTGGGGTAGTTGCTTCAATTAGGGATATGAAAAAGGCCATAGAAATAGCAAATGTAGTCTCAGCTACAAATGAAGGAGCATTTAAAGAGATTATAGGCAATAGTGCTCCTATTGAAAGAGTTAAGAATATGGTTAAAACAGTGGCGAAAAGTAATTCTACTGTTATATTAAGAGGAGAAAGTGGTACAGGAAAAGAGCTTTTTGCAAAGGCTATTCAAAACTTAAGTGATAGAAAAAACAAAAATTTTGTTGCTATAAATTGTGCTGCCCTTCCAGATAATTTAATTGAAAGTGAATTATTTGGATATGAGAAAGGTAGCTTCACAGGAGCTGTTAACAATAAAGAAGGACTTTTTAAAGAAGCTCATGAAGGTACTTTGTTTTTAGATGAAGTTGGAGAATTATCATTGATATTACAAGCTAAACTTCTAAGGGTATTGCAAGAAGGAGCTATAAGGAAGATAGGAAGTACTAAAGAAGAAAAGATAGATGTACGAATAATTGCTGCAACACATAGAAATCTAGAATCAATGGTGAGAGAAGGAAAATTTAGGGAAGACTTGTATTATAGATTAAATGTTATACCTATATTTATTCCGCCATTAAGAGAACGTACTGAGGATATACCTAATTTAGTGGCATTTTTTATAGATAAGCTAAATAGAAAATTAAATAAAAAAGTTTTAGGTGTAGAATTAGAGTTTATTAATAGGCTCATAGAGTATCATTGGCCGGGAAATATTAGGGAACTTCAGAATGTTATAGAAAGAGCTATGAATTTATGTACAAGGGAGCTCTTAGGGAACGAACATTTAATCATAGGGCTTCATGAAACACCTAGGTTGGTAAACGAGATTGTTAGAAAAGAAGAAGGAAATACAAGATTAAAAGATTTAGTTGAGGTTTGTGAAAGAGAAGCAATAATAAAAGCACTAAAGAAAAACAAAACCTGTCGAAAGGCTGCAAAAGCATTGGGAGTATCACATACAACCATAATAAACAAAATAAGTAAGTATAATATAAAATGGAACGAATAGTTTACAAGTGGAAAGTAATATTTCCGCTTTTTTAAAAAAGTGGTTGTAAATGTTTACACGAGGACATATTTCTATATTAATTTAATAATATTGATTATAAATAAGTGCCTGAATCCCCCGAAATATGTAGAATTTAAAAAAAAATTAGCAAACAAAAAAACTTGGCATGAATGTTGCTAATATAATTTGTGTAAAAACAATCAAAATGATTATAGATATATAATTATAAATTTAAGGGGGATACAAGAATGGATAAACAGCACATGATGGAAATGGGATTTGGAACTAAGACTATACATGGAGGACATACAAAAGACGGTCAATTTGGCTCTCTTGCTACACCAATATATCAAACTTCAACATTTATATTCGATTCAGCTGAACAAGGCGGAAGAAGATTTGCTTTACAAGAAGAAGGATATATATATGGAAGACTTGGAAATCCAACATGTACAGAAGTAGAAGAAAAGATTGCTTTATTAGAAGGTGGAGAAGCAGCAGTTGCAGCAGCATCAGGAATGGGAGCTATAACTTCAGCTTTATGGACTGCTTTAAAAGCAGGAGATCACGTAGTTGCAGCAGATACACTTTATGGATGTACTTTTGCATTATTAAATCATGGAATCACTAAATTTGGAGTAGAAGTTACTTTTGTAGATACTGCAAACTTAGAAGAAGTTAAGAATGCTATGAGACCTAACACTAAAGTTGTTTACTTAGAAACACCTGCTAACCCAACTTTAAAAGTTACTGATATCGAAGCAGTAGCTAAAATAGCTCACGAAGTTGAAGGATGTATGGTATTTGTTGATAACACATTTAATACTCCATATATTCAAAGACCTTTATTACTTGGAGCTGACGTTGTTGTTCACTCTGCAACTAAGTATTTAAATGGACATGGAGACGTTATTGCAGGGTTTGCTGTTGGTAAAGCAGAATTCATAAACCAAGTAAGATTATTTGGAATAAAGGATATGACTGGAGCAGTTATGAGCCCATTCAATGCCTTCTTAATCATTAGAGGTATGAAGACATTAGAAGTAAGAATGGAAAAACACTGTGCAAATGCTATGAAGGTTGCAGAATTCCTAGAATCTCATCCAGCAGTAGAAAAAGTATACTACCCAGGACTAAAGAGCTTTGAATACTATGAAATAGCTAAGAAACAAATGAGCTTACCAGGAGCTATGATTGCTTTCGAACTTAAAGGCGGAGTTGAAGAAGGAAGAGTAGTTATGAACAGTGTTAAATTAGCTAGCTTAGCAGTAAGCTTAGGAGATACAGAAACATTAATTCAACACCCAGCTTCTATGACTCACTCACCATATACTCCAGAAGAAAGAGCAGCAGCAGGAATTGGTGAAGGTTTAGTTAGATTATCAGTTGGACTTGAAACAGCTGAAGATATAATTGCAGACTTAAAGCAAGCTCTAGATATGATAGTAAAATAATTAAATTAATTAATTAGTCTATAATAATTTTAACTTATAATGTTATAGCTGCAAATAGAATTTATCTTTTGCAGCTATAATATAAGCATTTATTGACAGTTGGATATGACGATGATATTATTTTTTATGCTGAGAGTAAACGTTTAATATTAAAGTCTTTATAAATTATAAGGGGGAACACTATGGATAATAAATCAAGCAAAACAATATCAAGTGGAAAAGCATTAATACCTTTTGTAATCTTCATTGCTATTTATCTTGGAAGTGGACTAATTCTTCAAGCAAAAGGTGTAGAAATGGCGTTCTACCAATTCCCAGCACCAGTTGCAGTATTTTGTGGTGTTGTTAGTGCATTTTTTCTTTTAAAAGGAACAATCAATGAAAAATTTGACACCTTTGTAAAAGGATGCGGAAATCCGGATATAATTATAATGTGTACAATCTATTTATTAGCTGGAGCATTTGCAACTGTATCAAAAGCAATGGGTGGAGTTGATTCAACAGTTAATTTAGGATTAACTTATATACCAGCAAATTATATAGTAGCAGGATTGTTCATTATATCTTGTTTTATATCATTATCTACAGGAACTTCAGTTGGTGCAATTGTAGCCGTAGCTCCAATTGCTGTAGGACTTGCTGCTAAAGCAGGACTTTCTCTTCCACTTACACTAGCAGCTGTACTTGGAGGATCAATGTTTGGAGATAACTTATCAGTAATATCTGATACAACCATAGCTGCCACTAGAACTCAGGGCTGCGAGATGAGAGATAAATTTAGAGTTAACATATATATAGCAGCACCAGCAGCAATTATAACATTAATATTGTTATTTATATTTGGCAGACCAGAAACTATTCCTACAATGCAAAGTTATGATTTTAATATTATAAAGGTTTTACCATATTTATTCGTATTAGTATTATCTTTAGTTGGAGTAAACGTTTTTGCTGTATTAACAGGAGGAATTGTTCTTTCAGGTGTGATAGGTTTAACTTATGGAGATTTAACAGTTTTAACTTTTTCACAACAAATATTTGAAGGATTTAAAGGCATGATAGATATATTTATACTATCATTACTTACTGGTGGACTTGCCGAATTGGTAACTAAGGCTGGTGGAATTCAGTTCTTATTAGATAAAATCCAAAAAATGATGAAGGGTAAAAAGTCAGCAGAAGCTGGTATAGCTGCTCTTGTTGCGTTAACAGACGCTGCTGTAGCTAACAATACTGTTGCAATCATCATTAATGGACCTATAGCAAAAGAAATGTGCAACAAATACAAAGTTGACCCTCGTAGAAGTGCATCATTATTAGATACGTTTTCTTGTATAATGCAAGGAATTATACCATATGGTGCCCAAATGTTAATATTATTAAGCTTTACTAAAGGAGCAGTATCTCCATTCCAAGTATTGCCTTTAGTTTGGTATATACACATTCTTGCTATATCAGCAGTAGCATCTATGTTTATACCATTTGCTGATGGAATTATAAAGAAGAACCCTTGGAAATGGGATAATAACTCAGAGTTAGAAATAGCATCAGAAGTAGAAGCATAAAAAAATACAAAAAATTTAAATGGAGTCTTTGACTCCATTTAAATTTGCGTAAAATTTGATTTTTACAAGTGTTGAGTTATAAGTAAAATAAGTTTATATAAAAAAAACGTTTTCACTTGACATGTATTAAATATATCTGTTACAATTTATATAAAGAACTGTTATATTAGATAAAGTTTTATATAGTAAAACAATACAGACATGTATAGTTATATTATATAGATCTGTTATATAATATAATGCGCTTATATTATATTGTTATACAATATAAGTAACAACACATTGATATTGAGTATTTTTTAAAGGGTGAAGGGAGGAAAAAATAATGGATAACAAATTAGTTGAAATTCGTTGGCATGGCCGTGGTGGACAAGGTGCTAAAACAGCATCATTACTTCTTGCGGAAGTTGCATTTAATACTGGAATGTATATTCAAGGATTTCCAGAGTACGGCCCAGAAAGAATGGGTGCACCAATAACTGCATATAACAGATTAGCTAACTTTCCATTAAGAGTACACAGCAACATTTATGAACCAGAATACGTTGTTGTTGTAGATGAAACTTTATTAAAATCAGTACCTTGTACTAGAGGATTAAAAAAAGAAGGTGCTATAATAATCAACACTAAAAAGACACCTGAAGAAATTAGACCTGAATTAAATGGATATGAAGGAAAAGTTTATACAATAGATGCGAAAGGTATTTCCGAAGAAATACTAGGCGCAAACTTCCCTAATACACCAATGCTTGCAGCAGTGGTTAAAATAAGTGGAGTATTAGAAGAAAAGCAATTCGTAGAAGATATGGAAAATTCATACAAGCATAAGTTCGCTAATAAGCCTCATGTTATTCCAAAAAACATGGAAGCTCTTAAGAGATCACTTCAGGAGGTGAAGGGAATTGAGTAAAAGAATGAATATAACTCCAGATACAAAGTGGCATGAGTATCCAATAGGTGCTGAAGTTCTTGATGCAGGTAATGCTGTAGAATTCAAAACTGGTGACTGGAGATCAATGAAACCTGTTTGGCATGAAGACAAATGCAAACATTGTATGTTCTGCTGGACTGTATGCCCTGACATGTCAATCATAGTTAAAGACGGAAAAATGGTAAAAATAGATTATGATTTCTGCAAAGGTTGCGGAGTTTGTACAGTGCAATGTAAGTTTGGTGCACTAGACTTTGTAATAGAAGAGTAGGAAGGAGGAAGAAGAATGGCAAAGGCTGAACAAATAAGAAAAAGTTTAAGTGGTAACGAAGCAGTTGCTACAGCAATGATGCAAATCAACCCAGATGTAATGGCTGCATTCCCTATAACACCATCAACAGAGGTACCACAATATTTCTCATCATACAGAGCAAATGGATTATGTACAACTGAGTTTGTACCAGTAGAATCAGAACATAGTGCTATAAGTGCTTGTATAGGAGCATCAGGAGCAGGTGCAAGAGTATTTACTGCAACTTCTGCAAACGGACTAGCTCTTATGCATGAAATGTTATATATAGCTGCAGGAGACAGACTTCCATTAGTAATTGCTGCAGTAAATAGAGCTTTATCAGCTCCAATCAATATACACAATGACCATTCAGATACAATGGGTGAAAGAGATACAGGATTCATTCAAATTTATGCTGAAGATGTTCAAGAAGCATATGATAACTTTATTCAAACTGTAAGAATAACTGAGCACGCTGATGTTATGACTCCAGCTATGGTTTGTTATGATGGATTTATCACATCTCATGCTGTAGAAAACTTATATATGATGAAAAATGAAGATGTTCAAAACTTTGTAGGAGAAAATACAAGAGTTGAGGATGGTCTTCTTGGAAAGCAAAATAAGTTAATAGGTGCATTAGGTCTTCAAGATATATATATAGAAATGAAGAGAGCACAATTACAAGGTTTATTAAATGCTAAGCAAGTATGCTTAGATGTAGCTAAGGAATACGAAGAACTAACAGGAAGAAAATACGGATTATTCGAAGAATATAGATTAGAAGATGCTGAATACGCTATAATTATTATAGGTTCATCAGCTGGAACAGCTAAGAGAGCTGTTGATGATTTAAGAGATAAAGGAGTTAAAGCTGGACTTCTTAAGATAAGATTATTCAGACCATTCCCAGGTGAGGAAATTGCTGAAGCACTTAAGAATGTTAAAGCTATAGCTGTAATGGATAAGGCAGAAGGTATGTCTGGAAACGGCGGACCATTATATACTGACGTTGTTAGTGCACTATATGGAAGAGTTGTTGATAGAGTAGTAATGAGCTTTATCTATGGATTAGGCGGAAGAGATGTTAAAGTTAGCAGTATAGAAAAAGTATATGATGCATTACAAAATGCGGTTAAAACAGGTGAATATCCTAGATTTAACTACTTAGAAGTAAGAGAATAGGAGGTGCTTTAAATGGCAACATTAAAAGAATTAACTAGTGTCCAAGATAGAATAACTGGCGGACATAGAATGTGTGCTGGTTGTGGTGCTCCAATGGCTGTAAAATGGATTTTAAAAGCTATAAAGGAAGAAGACCAAGCTGTAATATCAAATGCTACAGGATGTCTTGAAGTATCACTTGGAGTTTATCCATATAGCGCATGGAAAGACTCATACATCCATACAGCTTTTGAATGTGCTTCTGCTACAGGAAGTGGTGTAGAAGCTGCTTATAAAGCATTAAAAGCAAGAGGAAAAGTTAAAGATAACTATAAATTCATAACATTTGGTGGAGACGGTGGTACTTACGATATCGGATTCCAATCTCTATCAGGAGCAATGGAAAGAGGACATGATATGCTTTATGTTTGTTATGACAACGGAGCATATATGAATACTGGTATTCAAAGATCATCAGCAACACCAAAGGGTGCTGATACAACTACAAGTCCTCAAGGAAAAGAATCTTTAGGAAAAGATCAAAATAGAAAAGATTTAACTCAAATAATGGCAGGACACCACCTACCATATGTAGCTCAAACTGTTCCTCCAATACCAGGAACTAAATATATGATGGACTTATATAATAAGTCAGATAGAGCTATAAATGAGTTCAAAGGTGCAAAATTCATGAACGTATTGGTTCCATGTCCAAGAGGATGGAGATGTGATACTGCAACTGAATTAGAACTAGTTAAGGCAGCTGTTGAAACTTGCTGGTGGCCATTATATGAAGTAGTTGATGGAGAATACAAGTTAAGCTACAAGCCAAAAGAAAAATTACCAATAGAAGCATGGTTAAAACCACAAGGAAGATTTAAGCACTTATTCCAATCAGAAGCTGGAAAAGCTAAGATAGCTGAAATTCAAGCTGAAGTTGATAAGAGATGGAAACAATTATTATTCCTTTGCGGAGAAACTGAATAATTTGCAAGAAACCACTGAGTTACTCAGTGGTTTTTTATTTTATGCCAGATGTTAAGTTTCTTTCAATATTTGATATGAGGGTGAGTAAAGTATAAATTAGGTATAGTTAAAACTTAGAAGGTGATATATAATTAAATTTAAGCAGTCTAGGGGAAGGGAGAAAGATATGGGTAAGGTATGGAATAAGATATTAGGATTATTTTTGGCAGTTTCTCTAGTACTAAATGTTATTATTATACTTAGATTTAATAACGTAACTGAAGATATTAGTAGAAATTTTAGTAAGTTAAACTATCTAGAGCGCAGTATTAATGAACTTTCTAGTGATTTAGATAAAATAGGGTCTAAACAAGATTGGGTAACTAGCAAAGACTATAAGATACTGGAAATTGATAAAGATTATAAAAATGCAACTATAATGATATATGGTAATCTAAAAGAATTAGAAAATAACTCTAGCGTTTATCTTTTATATGGAAAGATAAATAAGGATTCTCCAGAAGATATCGAGTGGAATAAGGTTCCTTTGAGCATTTCTTACGGACTAAGATTTACAAAAAAACTAGAGCTTCCATAT
Source organism: Clostridium bovifaecis (assembly GCA_009738435.1). Classification (GTDB taxonomy): domain Bacteria; phylum Bacillota; class Clostridia; order Clostridiales; family Clostridiaceae; genus Clostridium_H; species Clostridium_H bovifaecis. The sequence goes on from CP046522.1 coordinate 56,123, forward strand.
AGAGAAAATTATAGATTTAAAATCTTAGCTCAAGGACCAAGCAAACTAAGAAGTGAGGAATTATTATATATTTTTTAAAGACGAGATGGAAAATAGAATATACACGCATATATTTGAAAGTGGAAGCTCAAAAGATAAAGAAAGCATAAGCTTTGATATAAACATCAATAATAATTATAAAGGGCAAGAAAAGTTTAAAATAAAAAATATAAAAATCAATGCTTATACAGATAACAGCTTAAGTAAGACAGTGCCTATATATACAGAAGGTAAGATAATAAATAATGATTTTATATCAGAAATTCCTATGCGCGATAAAAGTAATAATTTAGTAGCTACAGATGATGGGGATATGCAAAGGCTATCTTATAATGTAAGGGTAAAGAAAGACTTTAAAGAAAATAATAGTACAAAATATGAAATTGTAATTGAAGACTATATGGGAGAAAAGTTTAAAGAAGAATATACAGATATGAAATAAGCAACACAGAAATAAGTTGCGAAGCAATTTATTTCTAGTGGAGTAGTGGAGGCGCTAAAGCGCTGAGTGGAGAAGTTGAGAATACTTTGTTACAAGGTTCTCCACTTCTCCATTCCTCCACTGCCTTTTAAGGCTTCTCCACTAAGAAAGTTGCTCTGCAATTTTCTTATATTCTGTTGTATACTCTATCTGGCGTATCAATATGCGATATTTATAAGTAAAGAGAGAAATATGGATAAAAAATGACTTAATCATGTATTATAAGAATATAGGGTGTAGCAGAGTGAAGCTTGTTTTGATAAGATAGTTCATGTCGCTGCGAGAGCGTCACAAAGAAAATCATCAATCAGTATAAGTATTTTATGAAATATAGCACATAAGCTAGAGATTGATGATTAAAGATTATATTAAAAAAGTATTGACAAGAAAGTTTTACAATGATATACTGAATAAGTCGTCGAGAGATGACGAAAAATAATTGGTCTTTGAAAATTAAACAGAATTAAGGTAAAATGCCAGTCAATAAACTTTATGAGTAACAGATTAAACTTTTAAATTGAGAGTTTGATCCTGGCTCAGGACGAACGCTGGCGGCGTGCCTAACACATGCAAGTCGAGCGAGGGGAGTTCTTCGGAACAAACCTAGCGGCGGACGGGTGAGTAACACGTGGGTAACCTGCCTCAAAGAGGGGGATAGCCTCCCGAAAGGGAGATTAATACCGCATAACATTATTTTCTCGCATGAGAGAATAATCAAAGGAGCAATCCGCTTTGAGATGGACCCGCGGCGCATTAGCTAGTTGGTGAGGTAACGGCTCACCAAGGCGACGATGCGTAGCCGACCTGAGAGGGTGATCGGCCACATTGGAACTGAGACACGGTCCAGACTCCTACGGGAGGCAGCAGTGGGGAATATTGCGCAATGGGGGAAACCCTGACGCAGCAACGCCGCGTGAGCGATGAAGGTCTTCGGATTGTAAAGCTCTGTCTTTGGGGACGATAATGACGGTACCCAAGGAGGAAGCCACGGCTAACTACGTGCCAGCAGCCGCGGTAATACGTAGGTGGCAAGCGTTGTCCGGATTTACTGGGCGTAAAGAGTATGTAGGCGGATATTTAAGTCAGATGTGAAATTCCCGGGCTTAACCTGGGCGCTGCATTTGATACTGGGTATCTAGAGTGTGGGAGAGGAAAGTGGAATTCCTAGTGTAGCGGTGAAATGCGTAGAGATTAGGAAGAACACCAGTGGCGAAGGCGGCTTTCTGGACCATAACTGACGCTGAGATACGAAAGCGTGGGGAGCAAACAGGATTAGATACCCTGGTAGTCCACGCCGTAAACGATGAATACTAGGTGTCGGGGGGTACCACCCTCGGTGCCGCAGCAAACGCAATAAGTATTCCGCCTGGGGAGTACGGTCGCAAGATTAAAACTCAAAGGAATTGACGGGGACCCGCACAAGCAGCGGAGCATGTGGTTTAATTCGAAGCAACGCGAAGAACCTTACCTAGACTTGACATCTCCTGAATTACTCGTAACTGAGGAAGCCCTTCGGGGCAGGAAGACAGGTGGTGCATGGTTGTCGTCAGCTCGTGTCGTGAGATGTTGGGTTAAGTCCCGCAACGAGCGCAACCCTTGTTGTTAGTTGCTACCATTAGGTTGAGCACTCTAACGAGACTGCCGCGGTTAACGCGGAGGAAGGTGGGGATGACGTCAAATCATCATGCCCCTTATGTCTAGGGCTACACACGTGCTACAATGGCCGGTACAACAAGATGCAATCCCGCGAGGGGGAGCTAAACTCAAAAGCCGGTCCCAGTTCGGATTGTAGGCTGAAACTCGCCTACATGAAGTTGGAGTTGCTAGTAATCGCGAATCAGCATGTCGCGGTGAATACGTTCCCGGGTCTTGTACACACCGCCCGTCACACCATGAGAGCCGGTAACACCCGAAGTCCGTGAGGTAACCGTAAGGAGCCAGCGGCCGAAGGTGGGATTGGTGATTGGGGTGAAGTCGTAACAAGGTAGCCGTAGGAGAACCTGCGGCTGGATCACCTCCTTTCTAGGGAGAAATGGAAGCTTACGCTTTCATAGACTGGACTTAATTCTGTTTAATTTTGAAAGACTAAGTGTCTTTCAAACAGTTAGAAGTTAAATGTTAGCTTTTAACTAGAACTTTTGTTCTTTGAAAATTGCACAGTGTACAATAAGAGTCGCTAGTCACTAATCACCAGTCGCTAAAGGGTACTCCTTAAGAGTTAATATAGCGATTAGAGAATAGAGATTAGAGATTATTAAAACTGATTACTAAAATTAAAGTTCCAAAACTAAGTGGAAAACAAAAACTTAGTGATAAAGATCAAGTTATAAAGGGCGCACGGTGAATGCCCTGGCACTAGGAGCCGATGAAGGACGTGATAAGCTGCGATAAGCTGCGGGTAGATGCAAATTATCTGTGATCCGCAGATTTCCGAATGGGGAAACCCACATGATTAACATCATGTACTACATGCTGAATAAATAGGTATGTGGAGGTACACCTGGGGAACTGAAACATCTAAGTACCCAGAGGAAGAGAAAGAAAAATCGATTCCCTAAGTAGCGGCGAGCGAACGGGGAAGAGCCCAAACCAGAAACTTTGTTTCTGGGGTTGAGGATAGATCATAACGCTTTGATTTTCTTAGCTGAATAGAACTGGAAAGTTCAGTCGCAGAAGGTAATAACCCTGTAGGCAAAAAGAAAAGAAGAGTAGATCTACTCCAGAGTACCACGAGACACGTGAAACCTTGTGGGAAGCTGGGAGGACCATCTCCCAAGGCTAAATACTACCTAGTGACCGATAGTGAAGCAGTACCGTGAGGGAAAGGTGAAAAGAACCCCGGGAGGGGAGTGAAATAGAATCTGAAACCGTGTGCCTACAATCGGTCGGAGCACTTTTATGTGTGACGGCGTACTTTTTGTAGAACGGGCCAGCGAGTTACGATATGTAGCAAGGTTAAGCACTTATGGTGCGGAGCCGAAGGGAAACCGAGTCTGAACAGGGCAACTAGTTGCATATCGTAGACCCGAAACCGGGTGACCTATCCATGGCCAGGATGAAGCGAAAGTAAAATTTCGTGGAGGTCCGAACCACGTTGGTGTTGAAAAACCATGGGATGAGCTGTGGATAGCGGAGAAATTCCAATCGAACTCGGAGATAGCTGGTTCTCCTCGAAATAGCTTTAGGGCTAGCGTCGGGTAATTAAGTAGTGGAGGTAGAGCACTGAATGGGCTAGGGGCTGACAACAGTTACTGAACCCTATCAAACTCCGAATGCCATATACTTGTACCCCGGCAGTCAGACTACGAATGATAAGATCCGTGGTCAAAAGGGAAAGAGCCCAGACCATCAGCTAAGGTCCCAAAGTGTAAGTTAAGTGGTAAAGGATGTGGGATTTCTAAGACAACTAGGATGTTGGCTTAGAAGCAGCCACTCATTTAAAGAGTGCGTAATAGCTCACTAGTCGAGAGATCCCGCGCCGAAGATGTCCGGGGCTAAAACTTACCACCGAAGCTATGGATGTGTACTATGTACACGTGGTAGAGGAGCTTTCTGTACAGGTTGAAGCCATACCGTAAGGAGTGGTGGACAGTGCAGAAGTGAGAATGCTGGCATAAGTAGCGAGAAACAGGTGAGAATCCTGTTGGCCGAATATCTAAGGTTTCCTGGGGAAGGCTCGTCCTCCCAGGGTTAGTCGGGACCTAAGCCGAGGCCGAAAGGCGTAGGTGATGGACAACTGGTTGATATTCCAGTACCACCATAATGCGTTTGACAAATGGGATGACGCAGGAGGATAGGATGTGCGCACTATTGGATGTGCGTCTAAGCACTTAGGGTGTTGAGTAGGTAAATCCGCTCAACTGAGCCTGAGGTGTGATGGGGAGCCTATTTTGGCGAAGTATCTGATTCCACGCTGCCAAGAAAAGTCTCTATGGAGCAAAATGGTGCCCGTACCGCAAACCGACACAGGTAGATGAGGAGAGAATCCTAAGGCCGTCGGAAGAATTGCTGCTAAGGAACTCGGCAAATTGACCCCGTAACTTAGGGAGAAGGGGTGCCTGCGAGAGCAGGCCGCAGTGATCAGGCCCAAGCAACTGTTTATCAAAAACACAGGTCTCTGCTAAAGCGTAAGCTGATGTATAGGGGCTGACGCCTGCCCGGTGCTGGAAGGTTAAGGGGAATAGTTAGCGCAAGCGAAGCTATGAACTTAAGCCCCAGTAAACGGCGGCCGTAACTATAACGGTCCTAAGGTAGCGAAATTCCTTGTCAGGTAAGTTCTGACCCGCACGAATGGCGTAATGATTTGGGCACTGTCTCGGCAGCAAATCCGGTGAAATTGTAGTGCAAGTGAAGATGCTTGCTACCCGCGGTTGGACGGAAAGACCCCGTAGAGCTTTACTGTAGCTTAGCATTGAATTTCGGTATTGTCTGTACAGGATAGGTGGGAGACTGAGAAGCAGGAGCGTCAGCTCTTGTGGAGTCATCCTTGGGATACCACCCTGATAGTACTGGAATTCTAACTGGCGGCCATGAATCTGGTCACAGGACATTGTTAGGTGGGCAGTTTGACTGGGGCGGTCGCCTCCTAAAAGGTAACGGAGGCGCCCAAAGGTTCCCTCAGCGCGGTCGGAAATCGCGCGTAGAGTGTAAAGGCAGAAGGGAGCCTGACTGCGACACATACAGGTGGAGCAGGGACGAAAGTCGGGCTTAGTGATCCGGTGGTTCTGTATGGAAGGGCCATCGCTCAACGGATAAAAGCTACCTCGGGGATAACAGGCTGATCTCCCCCAAGAGTCCACATCGACGGGGAGGTTTGGCACCTCGATGTCGGCTCGTCGCATCCTGGGGCTGTAGTCGGTCCCAAGGGTTGGGCTGTTCGCCCATTAAAGCGGCACGCGAGCTGGGTTCAGAACGTCGTGAGACAGTTCGGTCCCTATCCGCCGTGGGCGTAGGAAATTTGAGAGGAGCTGTCCTTAGTACGAGAGGACCGGGATGGACTGACCTCTGGTGCACCAGTTGTTCCGCCAGGAGCACAGCTGGGTAGCTATGTCGGGAAGGGATAAACGCTGAAAGCATCTAAGCGTGAAGCCCACCTCAAGATTAGATTTCCCATAGTTTAACTAGTAAGATCCCTGGAAGACTACCAGGTTGATAGGTCAGAGGTGTAAGTGCAGTAATGTACTCAGCTGACTGATACTAATAGATCGAGGACTTGATCAAATAAGTACACTGTGCAATTTTGAAAGAACAAAAAAGTTTTTTCAAAGGTATTGACAATCGCAGAAAAGCTGATATAATTAGTAACTGTGATGCGCAAGCTGAAATGCTTGTAGTATTAGTAACTGCTGACTAAGCTGTTTACTAAAAATCTGGTGACTATAGCTTGAAGGTAACACTCCTGCCCATTCTGAACAGGTCAGTTAAGCTTCAAAGCGCCAATAGTACTGCACTGGAGACGGTGCGGGAGAGTAGGTTATTGCCAGGTAATATGGCTCCTTGGTCAAGCGGTCAAGACACCACCCTTTCACGGTGGTAACAGGGGTTCGATTCCCCTAGGAGTCACCATTTTAATTTAATATGCAGGTGTGGCGGAATTGGCAGACGCACTAGACTTAGGATCTAGCGCCTTTGGCGTGGGGGTTCGACTCCCTTCACCTGCACCAAAATTAAATAGTTTATGCGGGTATGGTTCAATGGTAGAACGTCAGCCTTCCAAGCTGAACACAGGGGTTCGATTCCCCTTACCCGCTCCAATTTGCGTCTTTAGCTCAGCTGGATAGAGCAACGCCCTTCTAAGGCGTGGGCCAGGAGTTCGAATCTCTTAAGACGCACCATAAATATTGGGATGTCGCCAAGCGGTAAGGCATAGCACTTTGACTGCTACATGCGTAGGTTCAAATCCTGCCATCCCAGCCATATTTTATGATAAAAGAGCCCTTTTATAAAAGGGCTCTTTTGTGAAATTTAAATTTAACTTATAAAATTTAATGAGATTATGGCTCCTTGGTCAAGTGGTTAAGACGTCGCCCTCTCAAGGCGGAGTCAGGGGTTCAATTCCCCTAGGAGCTGCCAAAGACACACTTTAATAATTTTTAAAGTGTGTTTTTTTATATAAAGTTATCAACAATGTGGATAAAATATCATAATAAATGACTACAGATTTAGTATTATATATAGTAATGATATATGATAAACTAATACTATATAATTGAGCATAGTACACACAAATCAGTTATGTAACAAGAATGAATATTGTAGTAAACATAAAGTTATAAACAGAATTGTGGATAATGTGGATAAAAGTTGTGGATAAAATAGTAAAATAACTCATTTTAGAAGGTGAAATATGATTATAGATAACAATATAGTAAATGCAGAATTTGTAAAGAGACCAAATAGGTTTGTAGCTCATGTAAAGTTAAATAAAGAAGAGATTGTGGTTCACGTACCTAATACAGGGCGATGTAGAGAAATTCTTACGCCAGGAACTACTGTAGTATTAAGAGAAGGTACAAATACAGATAGAAAAACAAAGTATGATTTAATAGCTGGATATAAGGAAAAAATGCTCATAAATATAGATTCTCAGGTGCCTAATGCAGTAGTAGAAGAAGCATTAAAGAATAGAAAAATAGAAGGTTTAAAAGAGTATAATGATATAAGAAGAGAAAAACCTTTGGTAATAGTAGATTTGATTTCAGGCTATGTAATGATAAAGGTGAAGAGTATTATCTTGAAGTTAAAGGAGTTACGTTTGAAAAAGGAGGAATATGTATGTTTCCAGATGCTCCAACAGAAAGAGGTAAAAAGCATCTTTTGGAACTCATACATGTGAAAGCTATAGGAAAGGGTGCAGGAGTCTTGTTTTTAATACAACTTGAAGGCGCACAATCATTTTCACCTTACGAAGATATGGATAAAGAATTTGCTGACGCCTTAAGACTTGCCTATAATAGCGGAGTTGATGTTTTTGCCTATGATTGCAAGGTAGGGGAGAATTATATAGAATTAAACAAAAGAGTAGATATTATATTATAAATACTATTATATTATAAATGTTTAAAGAGTAAATCATTGTATACGAAAGAATCTAATTGGAATATAATTAAACTATAAGGTTATTTAGGGGGAATATTATATGAAATATAAGTTTTGTCCTTTATGTGGTAGAGAGCTAGTGATGAGAAATAGTTGGGATGAAGGTGAAGTTCCTTATTGTCCAGTAGATGATAAAATGTACTTTGATCTGCCTAAGCCATGCGTTGTAGTAGCAGTAGTTAGGGATAGTCAGATATTGCTAATGAAGCAAAGCTACATATTTAAAGATTCTAAGGTGTTAGTATCAGGATATGTTACTACTGGAGAAGATGTAGAAAGCACAGTAATAAGAGAAGTAAAAGAGGAAACAGGGATAACTGTAGATAACTTAAAGTATCTAGGAAGTGATGTAGTGCTGGGAACAGAATTATTGATGCTTACATTTATGGCTGATTATGTAGAAGGTGAAATAACCAAATCTGATGAGGTAGAGTGGGTAGATTGGAGTAACATAGAGGATGCTCTTTGTCAAATGCAAGAAGATCATGTTGGAAAAAAAGTAGTTAAAAAAGTGTTAAAAGAGATTAATTATACAGGTAAGAAAGCTTACATGTGTGATATAGATGATTTAAAATAACTTAGGATTTAGAAACTTCACCTTTACTTATGATAATAATAAGATAAAGGTGATATTTTTATATTTTGGAGGAGTAAATATGACAAGAGAAAAGAACAATTGTAATAAGTGCCCAGAGCTAATAAACAAAAAATGTAACGGTAAAGTTAATGATTGCATGTGCAAAGGATGTCCTAGAAATTTAGGAGAATGTCTTGTTGTTAGGTATTGCAGAGAAACAGAGTCTGTATTATATAGTGATGAAGAGCATTAAATTGGGGGAAAACAAATATGAATGATAGTTTCGATAAAAAGTTAAAAGAATTTAAAGAGTATTTAGCAAGCCTGGAGTATCTGGAGAGTACAACAGATATGCTAAGCTGAGATGAAATGGTTATTTTACTAAGGAATCTCAAAAAGGGTTTTCTAAAGTTGTTCTTGAAAAAATGGGATATGATTTTAAAAACTGGGGCAGAATAGGCGAATCTATACATCCTTTTACCACAAACTTTGAAAACAAAGATGTAAGAATCACTACTAATTACGACGAAAGTGATTTTAGAAGTACATTATTTAGCTGCATACATGAGGGTGGACATGGAATATGTAAGCAAAATATAGATGATAATCTAAAGGAAACGATGCTAGCTACGGATGCATCTATGGGGATTCATGAATCTCAATCAAGATTCTACGAAAATCTCGAGAATTTTGGACTTATTTTTACCCAGAGGTTTTAAAAAGATTTCCTCAGTTTAGAGAGATTACTTTGGATGAATTTTATAAAGGGATTAATCTTGTAGAAGCATCTTTGATAAGAACTGAAGCAGATGAGCTTACATATAGCTTACACATAATAATAAGATATGAAATAGAGAAACAATTAAGAGCATAGAAGTTGATTAGCTATGCTCTTTTTATATTTAGATATATTCTAAATGTATATTAAGTTTTATGTTGATTTAGAATCTTCTTTATAACCTTAAAGTTGTATTACATAAAGTAATCAATTTCTTAAAACATAGTCTTATTTCAATTTTAGTGTATTATATTATGAATTTAGAGAAAACTATATTAGAATTTATATACTATAAGGTGGATGTATAATATGATTTCTAATAGTACAAAAATGGTAATAGCTCAAAATTGTCTTGGATATAATCCTAAATACATAATTAGTCTGCTTAGCATGGCCACTTTATCAGAGAGTTGCAACAATTGCCAAAATTATGTTAAGGGAAATTGCACTAAGGGATTATTTGATGAAATGATGGAAACAATAAAAAGGAATTAATATATTAAGGAGGAATAGTTATGGTAGCTAAATATGATCGTACTGCAGATACTTTAGATGGAACAGCAATAGATAATCCTATGATGAAGAATAATGGTAGCAAATGCCCAGCACCAGAAAATCAAGTAAATATGACTGTAGGACAAAACTGTCCAGGATATGAGCCTCTAGTAAGTGGCACTATGGAGAGCAGCCAATGTGTGGTTAGTTGTAATAGCTGCAGAAATTTTAAAGATCATAGATGTGTGGTAGATTTATATGACAAGGTTTTAGCAAGAATAGACGATAGTAAATAATAATATAAAAAATGAAGACTTATAATAAAAAGTCTTCATTTTTTATATATAAGTTAAAATATATGATATATGTATAATATTGATAGAAAATATATATAATGTTATAACAGAATTGTAGAGATTTTGCTAATATGCAGATACCTGCAAAGAACATGTTTATAACAGAGCTAAAAGAAGAGAGTTACTTATTGAAATATATATGGCTTTGGAAACGGAAGGCAGATAAGCCTATATGAGAAGATAGGTAACTATATAAACTTTTCATAAGCTTGTCTGCGGTAAATAATATATTCATATATGGAAAAGATATAGCTTGTTCAATAAAGAAGTTTATAAACTATTTTAGTTCTGTTTGTATATTAAGAGTATGTAACTATAAGCGAGCGGGAAGTAAACTAAATTATTTTAAAGCTGCGAGATAAATCTCAGCTTTTTTAGTATAATATACTAATAGAAGTTAAAAATAATGAATACATACAAGGCAAAGGAGAAAAGTTTATGTATCATTGGTTAAGTAGAACAGAAAAGATAATCGGTGCAGACAATATTAAACAACTAAAGGATAGTAAAGTTGTGATATTAGGGGTAGGAGGAGTAGGAGGTTTTGCAACAGAAGCTATTGCAAGAAGTGGAATTGGGACTATAGGCATAGTAGATAAAGATGAGGTTGACATAACAAATCTAAACAGGCAGATAATTGCAACTAGAAGTACGATAGGCTCAGCTAAAGTAGAAGTTATGAAGAAAAGAATTTTAGATATAAATCCAGAATGTGAAGTTAAAATACATAGGGTTTTTATAGGTGAAGATAATATAGAGGAGATCATAGATAAAGACACAGATTATGTAGTAGACGCTATAGATACAATATCAGCTAAGATTTCAGTAGCGGTTTGGTGTGAAGAGAATAATATAAAACTTATAAGCAGTATGGGAACAGGTAATAAGCTAGATCCTACAAAGCTCAGAATAGCGGATATATATAAAACTAATATATGCCCGCTAGCTAAAGTAATGAGAAGAGAATTAAAAAGAAGAAATGTAAAGAAATTAAAGGTTGTTTATTCAGAAGAACAACCAATAAAGCCAACCATATATCCAGAGGAAATTGATAAAAGAAAGAAAGCTCCTGGAAGCACTGCTTTTGTTCCCTCTGTAGCAGGACTAATAATTGCATCACAGGTGGTAAGGGACTTGCTTGAAGAGGAGAAAATAAATGAAAGATAAAAAAGATATTATCATTATTGGATTTATTTTTATAATGATGTTTCTATCAGCAATGTACGATAATGTGAGAGGCCCATTTGTTCCTACAATAAAGAATGAATTCAATATAAACAATACAGGAATTGCAACTACTTTATTAGTATGTTCTTTAGGATATATGATATCAACGTATGTAGGCGGGATTCTATGCGAAAAAATAGGGCAAAAAAGAGTATTTGTGTTAGGCTTTATACTTATAATACTATCTCCAATAGGCATATATTTTTCTCGAAATTTTACGATATATATGATGGAGCTGTTTTTACTTAATATGGGACAAGCATTTATAGGTATTGCAATAAATACTATAGTACCTATAATAGCGCTAAGCTTTCAAGCTATTATTATGAATTTAACTCATTTTTCATATGGGGTAGGAGCTACCTTTACTCAAAGATTTACTGGAATTATGCTCTATGAAGGAATAACTTGGAGAGAAATATATATAATAATAGCAATTATTTCAGCTATAACTTTTTTAGGATTTTTGTTCGTAAGGCTTCCAGAACTGCATATATCAAAAGATAGTGAGAAGATTAAGTACAAAGAAATTTTTAATAATAAGCTTATTTATTTTTATATGATTGCTTTAGGTTCATATGTAGCAGCAGAAATTAATACAGGAAATTGGTTTATAAACTTTATGTATAGTGAATATGGATATAATGAGAATAGAAGCTCTGTTTATACTGCGTTGTTTTTCGGAACATTTACAGTTGGAAGACTTTTAGGGGGATTCATTGTAGAGAAGTTAGGTTATATAAAGAGCGTATTAATTTCTATTACAATAGCCTTTATTTTGTATTTAGCAGGATTAATTATTGGGGAAAAAGGAATTGCTATAATTTCTATTTCAGGACTATTCTTTGCTATTACATTTCCGACAATAGTTTTAAGTATTAGCAAAGTGTTTAAAAATAATACTGCATATATAACAGGATTAGTAATTGCAGCATCATCTTTTATTAGTATGATGATAAACTTGCTAATAGGAGCAATGAATGACTATTTGGGAGTTTATCAGTCCTACTACATAATTCCAATATGCCTACTTTTGTGTATGATTTTTACTTATCTAATACAATTAAATACAAGAAAAATTTTAGGATGCAACGGGAGAGGTTTAGATGAATAAGGGAGAAAAGATAGATATTAAGGTTACTCAGGTTAAAGATAAGGAATACGTGATAAAAGATAAATTTGGAATTAATATGGGGAGAATTTTTATAATAGAGTTAAACAGGGAAGATAAGTACTGCAGCTTTAGGATAAAGTTTTATAAAAATGATCGTAGTCATGAAAATGAATTGAAGCAAGCATTAGAATTGATGATTATCTCTTTATTCAGGAATATGGATGTGTATAAAGTAAGTGCAATAGTAGATGAGAGTATTAACATGACTCCATTTATAGAGTTAGGTTTTGCCTTGGAAGGAATAATATCAGATAGCTATATGGTTAATAACATAAGAAGAGATGAGTTTATATTTGGCATAGATATATATACATTTAAAGGGAATAATAATGTAAATGTGCTTAGGCTAAAAGGTAATAAAGTAGAGCTAAAAGTATTAACTCCAGAAGATTCAGAAGACGTGCTTGAATACTATAAAAGAAATAAAGGCTATTTAGAGCCTTTTGAACCTATAAGAGATAAAGGATTTTATACATTAGAAGGGCAAACCCAGAGTTTAATAGAGGGTTATAAGCAATTTTTAAATGGGAGCAGCATAAATTTAGGAATATATAAAATAAAGTATTCATAGGAAAGATTCAAATAAACAATATAGTTAGAGGAGTATTCCAAAATGCTTTTGTAGGATATTCAATAGATAAAGAAGAACAAGGTAATGGTTATATGAAAGAGGCCTTAAATATTGTCTTAGATTATGCATTTGACGATATGGAATTACATAGAATAGAAGCAAGTACACTAGTTGATAATGAGCGTTCACAATCTGTGTTAAGAAGCTGTGGATTTAAAGAAATAGGAATTAGTAGAAAGTATTTATTCATCAATGGAAAATGGAGAGATCATAAGATATTTTATAGAGTAAATGAAGAACTATAGGAAAAATGCGAAGCATTTTTCTTAGTGGAGGAGCCTTAAAAGGCAGTGGAGGAGTGGAGAACTTTATAACAAAGTATCTCTCCACTTCTCCACTCAGCGCTTTAGTGGCACCACTACTCTAATAGAAATAAATTGCTTCGCAATTTATTTCTATTATGTCAGACACTTGCCCTGGAGTATCAATATATGAAATATGGAGTAATAGAGAGTATTGTCTAGTAATATAATTATAAATTAGGATGAAGTTTAAATGCGTGTACACAAGAAAGATTTCATTTTGATAAGATAGTCCATGTCGTCACGAGAGACTAGCAAGAACAATCGCTAGCCACTAATCACAAGTCACTAATAATTAGCTTCAATTTATATTTTAGAAGCTAAAGTTTAGAGATTAAGGGTTATAAAAAAAGTGTTGACAAGTGAAAAAGAAGTTGATATAATGAACAAGCTGTCAAATGACGGCGAAAACAATTGGTCTTTGAAAATTAAACAGAATTAAGGTAAAATGCCAGTCAATAAACTTTATGAGTAACAGATTAAACTTTTAAATTGAGAGTTTGATCCTGGCTCAGGACGAACGCTGGCGGCGTGCCTAACACATGCAAGTCGAGCGAGGGGAGTTCTTCGGAACAAACCTAGCGGCGGACGGGTGAGTAACACGTGGGTAACCTGCCTCAAAGAGGGGGATAGCCTCCCGAAAGGGAGATTAATACCGCATAACATTATTTTCTCGCATGAGAGAATAATCAAAGGAGCAATCCGCTTTGAGATGGACCCGCGGCGCATTAGCTAGTTGGTGAGGTAACGGCTCACCAAGGCGACGATGCGTAGCCGACCTGAGAGGGTGATCGGCCACATTGGAACTGAGACACGGTCCAGACTCCTACGGGAGGCAGCAGTGGGGAATATTGCGCAATGGGGGAAACCCTGACGCAGCAACGCCGCGTGAGCGATGAAGGTCTTCGGATTGTAAAGCTCTGTCTTTGGGGACGATAATGACGGTACCCAAGGAGGAAGCCACGGCTAACTACGTGCCAGCAGCCGCGGTAATACGTAGGTGGCAAGCGTTGTCCGGATTTACTGGGCGTAAAGAGTATGTAGGCGGATATTTAAGTCAGATGTGAAATTCCCGGGCTTAACCTGGGCGCTGCATTTGATACTGGGTATCTAGAGTGTGGGAGAGGAAAGTGGAATTCCTAGTGTAGCGGTGAAATGCGTAGAGATTAGGAAGAACACCAGTGGCGAAGGCGGCTTTCTGGACCATAACTGACGCTGAGATACGAAAGCGTGGGGAGCAAACAGGATTAGATACCCTGGTAGTCCACGCCGTAAACGATGAATACTAGGTGTCGGGGGGTACCACCCTCGGTGCCGCAGCAAACGCAATAAGTATTCCGCCTGGGGAGTACGGTCGCAAGATTAAAACTCAAAGGAATTGACGGGGACCCGCACAAGCAGCGGAGCATGTGGTTTAATTCGAAGCAACGCGAAGAACCTTACCTAGACTTGACATCTCCTGAATTACTCGTAACTGAGGAAGCCCTTCGGGGCAGGAAGACAGGTGGTGCATGGTTGTCGTCAGCTCGTGTCGTGAGATGTTGGGTTAAGTCCCGCAACGAGCGCAACCCTTGTTGTTAGTTGCTACCATTAGGTTGAGCACTCTAACGAGACTGCCGCGGTTAACGCGGAGGAAGGTGGGGATGACGTCAAATCATCATGCCCCTTATGTCTAGGGCTACACACGTGCTACAATGGCCGGTACAACAAGATGCAATCCCGCGAGGGGGAGCTAAACTCAAAAGCCGGTCCCAGTTCGGATTGTAGGCTGAAACTCGCCTACATGAAGTTGGAGTTGCTAGTAATCGCGAATCAGCATGTCGCGGTGAATACGTTCCCGGGTCTTGTACACACCGCCCGTCACACCATGAGAGCCGGTAACACCCGAAGTCCGTGAGGTAACCGTAAGGAGCCAGCGGCCGAAGGTGGGATTGGTGATTGGGGTGAAGTCGTAACAAGGTAGCCGTAGGAGAACCTGCGGCTGGATCACCTCCTTTCTAGGGAGAAATGGAAGCTTACGCTTTCATAGACTGGACTTAATTCTGTTTAATTTTGAGAGACCAAAATCTCTCTAATGACGTTAAACACTAACGTGTTTAACAAAGCGACCATCATAAAATCATAGATTTTAGATGTCTGCTTTTGTTCTTTGAAAATTGCACAGTGTATATAAAGATTAAACCTAGATTAATGAAACTCACTCAGCAGAGCTGAGGAGTACTGATTTGTTAACAAAATCAAAGAGATTTTGACAAATCATGTAAGATCAAGTTATAAAGGGCGCACGGTGAATGCCCTGGCACTAGGAGCCGATGAAGGACGTGATAAGCTGCGATAAGCTGCGGGTAGATGCAAATTATCTGTGATCCGCAGATTTCCGAATGGGGAAACCCACATGATTAACATCATGTACTACATGCTGAATAAATAGGTATGTGGAGGTACACCTGGGGAACTGAAACATCTAAGTACCCAGAGGAAGAGAAAGAAAAATCGATTCCCTAAGTAGCGGCGAGCGAACGGGGAAGAGCCCAAACCAGAAACTTTGTTTCTGGGGTTGAGGATAGATCATAACGCTTTGATTTTCTTAGCTGAATAGAACTGGAAAGTTCAGTCGCAGAAGGTAATAACCCTGTAGGCAAAAAGAAAAGAAGAGTAGATCTACTCCAGAGTACCACGAGACACGTGAAACCTTGTGGGAAGCTGGGAGGACCATCTCCCAAGGCTAAATACTACCTAGTGACCGATAGTGAAGCAGTACCGTGAGGGAAAGGTGAAAAGAACCCCGGGAGGGGAGTGAAATAGAATCTGAAACCGTGTGCCTACAATCGGTCGGAGCACTTTTATGTGTGACGGCGTACTTTTTGTAGAACGGGCCAGCGAGTTACGATATGTAGCAAGGTTAAGCACTTATGGTGCGGAGCCGAAGGGAAACCGAGTCTGAATAGGGCAACTAGTTGCATATCGTAGACCCGAAACCGGGTGACCTATCCATGGCCAGGATGAAGCGAAAGTAAAATTTCGTGGAGGTCCGAACCACGTTGGTGTTGAAAAACCATGGGATGAGCTGTGGATAGCGGAGAAATTCCAATCGAACTCGGAGATAGCTGGTTCTCCTCGAAATAGCTTTAGGGCTAGCGTCGGGTAATTAAGTAGTGGAGGTAGAGCACTGAATGGGCTAGGGGCTGACAACAGTTACTGAACCCTATCAAACTCCGAATGCCATATACTTGTATCCCGGCAGTCAGACTACGAATGATAAGATCCGTGGTCAAAAGGGAAAGAGCCCAGACCATCAGCTAAGGTCCCAAAGTGTAAGTTAAGTGGTAAAGGATGTGGGATTTCTAAGACAACTAGGATGTTGGCTTAGAAGCAGCCACTCATTTAAAGAGTGCGTAATAGCTCACTAGTCGAGAGATCCCGCGCCGAAGATGTCCGGGGCTAAAACTTACCACCGAAGCTATGGATGTGTACTACGTACACGTGGTAGAGGAGCTTTCTGTACAGGTTGAAGCCATACCGTAAGGAGTGGTGGACAGTGCAGAAGTGAGAATGCTGGCATAAGTAGCGAGAAACAGGTGAGAATCCTGTTGGCCGAATATCTAAGGTTTCCTGGGGAAGGCTCGTCCTCCCAGGGTTAGTCGGGACCTAAGCCGAGGCCGAAAGGCGTAGGTGATGGACAACTGGTTGATATTCCAGTACCACCATAATGCGTTTGACAAATGGGATGACGCAGGAGGATAGGATGTGCGCACTATTGGATGTGCGTCTAAGCACTTAGGGTGTTGAGTAGGTAAATCCGCTCAACTGAGCCTGAGGTGTGATGGGGAGCCTATTTTGGCGAAGTATCTGATTCCACGCTGCCAAGAAAAGTCTCTATGGAGCAAAATGGTGCCCGTACCGCAAACCGACACAGGTAGATGAGGAGAGAATCCTAAGGCCGTCGGAAGAATTGCTGCTAAGGAACTCGGCAAATTGACCCCGTAACTTAGGGAGAAGGGGTGCCTGCGAGAGCAGGCCGCAGTGATCAGGCCCAAGCAACTGTTTATCAAAAACACAGGTCTCTGCTAAAGCGTAAGCTGATGTATAGGGGCTGACGCCTGCCCGGTGCTGGAAGGTTAAGGGGAATAGTTAGCGCAAGCGAAGCTATGAACTTAAGCCCCAGTAAACGGCGGCCGTAACTATAACGGTCCTAAGGTAGCGAAATTCCTTGTCAGGTAAGTTCTGACCCGCACGAATGGCGTAATGATTTGGGCACTGTCTCGGCAGCAAATCCGGTGAAATTGTAGTGCAAGTGAAGATGCTTGCTACCCGCGGTTGGACGGAAAGACCCCGTAGAGCTTTACTGTAGCTTAGCATTGAATTTCGGTATTGTCTGTACAGGATAGGTGGGAGACTGAGAAGCAGGAGCGTCAGCTCTTGTGGAGTCATCCTTGGGATACCACCCTGATAGTACTGGAATTCTAACTGGCGGCCATGAATCTGGTCACAGGACATTGTTAGGTGGGCAGTTTGACTGGGGCGGTCGCCTCCTAAAAGGTAACGGAGGCGCCCAAAGGTTCCCTCAGCGCGGTCGGAAATCGCGCGTAGAGTGTAAAGGCAGAAGGGAGCCTGACTGCGACACATACAGGTGGAGCAGGGACGAAAGTCGGGCTTAGTGATCCGGTGGTTCTGTATGGAAGGGCCATCGCTCAACGGATAAAAGCTACCTCGGGGATAACAGGCTGATCTCCCCCAAGAGTCCACATCGACGGGGAGGTTTGGCACCTCGATGTCGGCTCGTCGCATCCTGGGGCTGTAGTCGGTCCCAAGGGTTGGGCTGTTCGCCCATTAAAGCGGCACGCGAGCTGGGTTCAGAACGTCGTGAGACAGTTCGGTCCCTATCCGCCGTGGGCGTAGGAAATTTGAGAGGAGCTGTCCTTAGTACGAGAGGACCGGGATGGACTGACCTCTGGTGCACCAGTTGTTCCGCCAGGAGCACAGCTGGGTAGCTATGTCGGGAAGGGATAAACGCTGAAAGCATCTAAGCGTGAAGCCCACCTCAAGATTAGATTTCCCATAGTTTAACTAGTAAGATCCCTGGAAGACTACCAGGTTGATAGGTCAGAGGTGTAAGTGCAGTAATGTACTCAGCTGACTGATACTAATAGATCGAGGACTTGATCAATATATATGAAACTCATTCAGCAAAGCTGATGAGTACTGATTTGTATCAGAATCGAAGATTCTGACAAATCATGTACACTGTGCAATTTTGAGAGAACAAAGTTCTCTAAGGAAACTCCAAAGACTAACGTCTTAGGAGTACCATAGTTCTAGAAAATCGAAGATTTTAAGAACCATGGTATCTGGTGGTTATGGCTTGAAGGTAACACCCGTTCCCATACCGAACACGAAGGTTAAGCTTCAAAGCGCCGATGGTACTGCACTGGAGACGGTGTGGAAGAGTAGGTCGCCGCCGGGTAATATGATTCACTAGCTCAGTCGGTAGAGCACTTGACTTTTAATCAAGTTGTCCGGGGTTCGATTCCCCGGTGGATCACCAAAAGCACTTCATTTGTGAGGTGCTTTTTTATTTTTTGATATTTACATTTACAAATCCATTTAAAATTCAAACGAGATTCAATTTAGTTTTTTAAATTGGAAATCAGCGGTTAAGCAACTGTACATACATTATTAACTATTTATTTATTGAGCATACTAATAAAATCTATTAAAATAGGTTATGAGTGGACAATATTAGAAGATATTAAATTATATTAAGTTATATTGTATTAGTGGGAGGCATAAGTATGGATGGAGCTCAAGAGGTTTTCCAAGATACTGTTGAAACAGTATATTTTTTAGGTAATAGGATAAATGAGAATACGTTAAAATATATAGGAGCTGCAGTAGGAGTATTTTTTATATTCGTATTGCTAAGAAAGGTTTTCACAAAATACATATTAGGACTCTTATTGAAGGTAAGCGGGAAAGGTAGAACAGAAATAGGGAGAAAGGTAGTAGAGGCATTTCAGCAACCTGTAAGAGATTTTTTTATTGTGTTAGGAGCATATTTTGCAATATTGTTTTTAGGCAAGGCTTTCATGTTGAATCTCCTTAGAGAACCTTTTTTAAATCATATGCTTAAGTCAGCTAACATTATATTAATTTCATTGGGATTTTATAATTTAACAACGGAACATTCTTTATTATATGAGGAACTATCAGATAAATTTAATTTTAAGCTAGATAAAATAGTTTTTCCTTTTTTATCCAAGATACTCAGAATCACTATAGTTGCTTTAGCAGTAAGTCTTGTACTAGATGAGTGGGGGCATAATGTAAATGGATTTATAGCTGGGCTTGGAATTGGAGGGTTGGCTTTTGCCTTTGCAGCAAAGGATACCTTAGCTAATATTTTCGGAGGCCTAGTTATTATACTAGATAAACCATTTTCTATAGGAGATTACATAAAGACCGCTAATGTTGAGGGTACAGTTGAAGATATTAATTTTAGAAGTACTAAAATAAGAGCGATAGACAAAGGATTGGTTACAGAACCAAACTCAACTATAGCAAATTCAACGATTACAAACTGGACAAAAAGAGATACAAGAAGAATGGCATTTAATATAGGGGTTACCTATGGTACTTCTAAAGAACAGCTGCAGAATTGTATTATGAACATTAGAGATATGCTATTAAGTGACGAAAATATATTAAATGAGGGGATTTTGGTTAATTTTGATAAGTTTGGAGCTAGCAGCTTAGATATTGTAGTTTATTGTTTTACTAATACTGCGGAGTGGTCTAAATTTCTAGAAATAAAAGAAAATATAAACTTTAGAATCATGGATATATTAGAAAAAGAAGGAATTTCTATGGCATTTCCAAGTACGAGCATATACTTTGAAACTCCTTTAGTTAAACATGATTAAGTAAAGCTAATAGGTAAAGTGGTTTATAATATAACCACTTTTTCTACCTTTTGTGATAAAATTATATAAAATATCCAAAACAATTTAGGGGGATAGTTATGAATAAATTAAAGTTATTATTATTGAGTGTTACTATAGCTATTACGGTTTCAGCTTGTGGAAATAAAGGTGTATCAAAAGAGGATGTAACGTTAGTTGGTTCGCCTAAAGTAAATAATGTAGTAGAAGATAAGAGTGATAATACGGTAAAAGAGTCTTCTAATAATGCTAAAGTCACTGAAGAAAATAAAGTTGAAAATAAAGGTAATCAAGTAGTTACTACAGTTAAAACAGAAAAACAAGAAATTAAACAAAATAGTAATGAAAAAAATAACTTACAACAGATGATGCAAACATCGAAGAACAGTAAAAATCCTATCCCAAAAGTAGAATATAAGTTATCAAACAGAACCATAGTAATAGATCCAGGTCATGCAAGTAAAGCAGACACTGGAAAGGAGCCTGTCTCACCAAGTTCCTCAGTGCTTAAGTATAAGCAAACAGGAGGAGCACAAGGAGTTATTACAAATACTCCTGAATATAAAATAAATATGCAAGTTGCTTTAAAGCTAAAAGAATATCTTGATGAAGAAGGCTTTAACGTGGTGATGACTAAAACAAATAATAGTAAAACAATGACCAATATAGAAAGAGCTAAACTAGGAAATGAGGCTGATGCAGGACTTGTTATAAGAATACACGCTGATTCAGCAGAAAATAAATCAGCAAATGGAGCTTCTATGCTTGTTCCAGCTTATAATAAATATACAAAAAAAATATATAAGCAGAGTAAGTTGTTTGGAGAGGTTATATTAAATACAGTAACTAATGAAGTTGGGATGAGAAACAGAGGAGTTATAGAAAGAAGCGATATGACTGGATTTAACTGGTCTACAGTTCCTGTAGTTTTAATAGAGATGGGGTTTTTATCTAATCCTCAAGAGGATAAAAACTTGAGCAATGAAGAATACCAAGATAAGATAGCAAAAGGTATAGTCAAGGGAGTACAAGTATTAACTAAGTAGAAGAATATATAGGGTAGCATAAATTTTTTGATGAGTTTATGCATTATTGTTTTAACTTTAGAAAAAAGAAGCCGCGTGTAATTCAGGGGGGAGTTAGCTACGCAGCTTCTTTTTTATTTTATTTTCATTTAAATTATGTGCAATCATAAGAAAAATATACATGGTTAATAAATAAATATTATGATTTATTGGAATAATTTTTAGTGAGATATTTAACAATAGTTTTTTACTGTATAATAATTAGTATGGATTGATGTGTAGCAGGAGGAAAATATGGACAGTATGCAATTGCTAAAAGATTTATGTATAAATCATTCACCAAGTAGCAGGGAGGATATGCTTTACCCATTAGTAAGGGAGGCCTTTAGTCCATTTGGAGATATTTATATAGATCATATGAATAACGTGATTATACATAAAAGAGGAAAAGGAAAAGGTAGTATAATGATAATGGCTCATGCAGATGAGGTGTTTTTAATAGTAACAGAAATATGCGAAGGTGGATTCCTCAGATTTAAAGGCATAGGGATAGACCCAAAGGCATTAGTTTCTCAAGAAGTTGTAGTTCATGGAAAAGATAAAATTTTAGGCATTATAGGAATCAAGCCAATATATATAATGAGCAATGATGAGAAGAAGAATGGAGTAACTGCAGATAGCCTTTTAATTGATACTGGGTATAGTAAGGAAGGTTTAGAAAGTATAGTTAAAGTGGGAGATTTTATCACTCTAAAGGGAGAATTTGTAGAGCTTTTAAATAAGAATATCTCATGCAAGGCAATAGATGATAGAGCTGGAATTACGGCTATGTATGAGTGTGCAAGAGAGCTTCAAAATATTAATCATGATTTGGATGTATACTTTGTCTGCTCATGCCAAGAAGAGGTAGGACATAGAGGAGCTAAGATGATTAGTTATAGTTTGAACCCGGATATAGGTATTGCTATAGATACTACTTTTGACAGTGGTACTATGGGAGATACAGAAAGGGAAAATATCTTGGGGAATGGACCAATCATATGCATAGGACCTAATTTACACCCCAAGCTCAATGAAAAAATTATGAAAGTTGGAAGAGAGCATAGAATTTCTTATGGAGTAGAAGTGGAGTCAGGGAACACTGGAACAGATGCTTGGGATATACAAATTACTCGATCAGGAATACCTACTCTCCTTATATCTATTCCTATTAAATATATGCATACAAGGGTAGAAGTAGCCAACATAGATGATATAAAAAGTACAGGAAGATTAATAGCTAAATTTATTGGGAAGCTAAAGAGCGAAGATTTGGAGGACATTTTATGCTTTTAGAAAGACTTTGCAATGCAGCATCTCCCTCTGCATATGAAGGCGAAATGAGAGAGATAATTAAAAGTGAAATAAAGGATTATGTGGATGAAGTAAAAGTTGATAGGATGGGTAATATTGTAGCGCATAAAGAAGGTACAGGAAAGAGGATATTAATTGATGCACATATGGATGAAGTAGGGTTTATTATCACTGGATACAACGAAGATGGGACGTTAAAATTTTCATCTCTTGGACTCGTCGATAGCAAAGTTGTACCTTGCAAAGTGGTAAGCTTAGGGGAAAAAAGAATTCCCGGAGTCATAGGCTTAAAACCAGTACATCTTCAAACAAAAGAAGAGAGTGAAAAAAACATTCAATTGAGCAACCTGTGCATAGATATTGGAGCTAAATCTAAAGAGGAAGCAAGAAGTATTATTCCACTTGGGGAATATGCAGTATTTACTACAAGGTTTGAGTATTTTGGTGAAGGATTAATAAAGGCAAAAGCTTTAGATAATAGAGTAGGATGTAGTGCTTTAATTGAGCTTTTAAAGGAAAAGTATAATTGTGACCTTTATGGAGTATTTTCTGTTCAAGAGGAAATAAAAGATAGGGGAGCATATATTCCAGCATATAATATACAATCAGATATAGTGCTAATTCTTGAAGGGACTATTTGTGCTGATATGCCTAATGTAGGAGAAAATTTAAAGGTTACAAAGCTTAAAGAAGGGCCAGCTATATCTATAATGGATGAAACAAGTATATTTGATTCCAATATTATTAGTGAAATAAAGAACATTGCAGTAGAGAAAGGAATACCCTATCAAATTAGAAAGTCAACTGCGGGGAATAATAATGGAGGGTCTTACATAATGAATGGAGACAGCACAAATGTGATAACTCTTTCTGTGCCTAGCAGATATATACACTCTTCTATTTCTGTTTGCAGCATAGAGGATTATGAAAATACCATAAGGCTAGCTAAGGAATACCTAAAGTCTCTATAAGTTAAAGTCAGGTATAGGAAGGTTTTTTACTATAAGAATATATTATTAAAATAATAAATGACAAAATAAAATACTGGGGGAGTTATTTTGGAGAAGTGGGAAGTCCTATTTATGGCAGGAAGCGGAATATATTTAATATTATTAGGCACATTAATGACTAAAAATAAAGATGTATCTAGGAGTAAGAGTATAGGTATATATAATATTTTGTTGGAGTTTTATCTATAGTTGGTGGGATTGCAGGATATTTTATGAAAAATATTGGAAATAAAATATTCTCTGGGTTTACTATATTGCTAGTAATATCATTTATTATTTTTTATATGCTAAAAATAGTTGGTAAAAGAGGTTAAGTTAATACAATAAAAAGGATGATAAACAATTATGGATAAATTGATGGAAAATTTGATTAGAACTTTTGGAGTAAGCAGTAAGGAAAGCTATATAAAAAATATTATAAAGCAAGAAATAGAGGAAATTAAAAATAGTAAAGAAATTAACATAGGGGTAACAGAAGACGGTATTGGGAATTTAATCGTAAAGATAGGCAGAGGAAATGAAAGAATAATGATATGTACCCATATGGATAATGCAGGAATCATAGCCACATTGGTAGAAGAAAATGGCTTTATTAGAGTTTCTCCTATAGGAAATCTTAAGCCGGAGAAGCTAGTTAGAAGCTTTGTTAAATTTGAAAATGGAACTTTAGGAAGAATAGATGCATCAAAGGATAACCCTTCTAGAGATGAGTTATTTATAGACCTTGGAGTTTCAAGTAAGGAAATAGCAAGTCAAAAGGTAAAAGAGGGGGATTTAGCTGAAGTTATAGGTCAAGGATTTATAAGTGATAATAGAATTGTTGCTCCTAATTTACATAGTAAGTTAGGATGTTATGCTCTTCTTAAGGCTATAAGGGGAATTAAAGAAGCAGAAAATCTAAACAAGGAATTTTACTTTATTTTTACGTCTCAAATGGAAGTCGGATTTAGAGGGGCAAGGGCAGCTGCGTCAGGGATAAAGCCAAGTATGGCTATAATATTAGACAGTGTAGAAGTAGAGGATTATATTGGAGGTAACTCTGCTTTAAGACTTGAAGGCGGTCCTGCTGTATGCATATACGATAAGAGTTTAGTTATACATAACGATATAAAAAAGATTATAGAAGATGCAGCAGAGAAACTAGGAGTTATTACTCAGTATAATATAGGTAATGATAGAAATGAAGGAGGAATCATACATAAGGAAGTTGGAGGAATAAAGACAGGTGTTATAGAAATACCTTGCAGATATATGCACACTTCTGGAGAAATGATGTCTTTAAAGGATATTGATGATACAATAACTTTAATATGTTATGTTGTGGATAAGATTTCTATATAGAGAATAAGCATATGGGGGTTATAGAATGTTAGATAGAAATAAAGTTAATAATAGCTATAAAAGTGCTATAAGCACAAAGTTTAATAAACAAGATTCAAAGAAAAAAGGAAATAAAAAAAGTTAAATATAATGAATTGTATTTTTAGCATCTTTATATTAGGAACAGCCATAGGAAAGAAATTTCGTCTATCTCCAATAGAATGGATAGCAATAACTTTATGGTTTGGAGGTATAGCATTATATAACTCTTCAAATTCTAATAATATTAGCGCACAATAGATAATGCCCTGAAAACTACATGGTTTTCAAGGCTTCTTTTAATTTTAGCCAATCTTCCTCATAAATAGTTTTAAATTCATCATTCCTATTATACGTAAGGGAAGAGGGATGATACATTGGAAATACATTTCTTTTTAGTTCTTCGTTAAAATAAAGCTTTCCATGGCATTCTCCTATGCTGTCAAAGTTAGTAAGTCTTTTAAGAGGTACATTGCCAAGGGTTATGATTATTTTAGGATTAACGAGTGCTATTTCATCATCTAGCACTTCTTTAAATAACTTAGTCTCAGAGGATTTAGGAGGCCTATTGCTGATAGTTACTCTTCCGGTTTTGCTTAATTTCTTTTTTATAGGGCGAAAAAAACAGGTGTTAGTTATCCTTATTTTATCCCGACTTAGACCTATGGATTGTAAATAGCTCTGAAAGGTTTCACCAGCCATTCCAACGAAAGGTTTGCCTTGCTCGATTTCAGTTTTGCCAGGAGCTTCTCCTATAAATAAAATATTGCAAGGAACAGGACCATCTCCAGTTATCCAGCCTCCAATTTCTTCAGACTCATAACTTTCAACTATATTTTGTATTCTTAGTTTTAAACTTTCTAGTTCTTTTATTTCAAAAACCCCCTTACTATGGTAGTTAATTTTATTATATACTATATTATAAAATTAATTACGAAATAGAAATAAATTGTGTCGTAATTTTCTTACGTGTGTATGGATACACTATTATAAAGTTTAAAGATGGTGGTATAATATTAAAAAATTCTACAAGTGGAGGCAAAAGGTATGAAGATTCCTTATGTTATAACACCAGGACCAACTCAGGTTAGAGAAAATGTTAGACTTGCAAGGTCTATGGAAACTACGAACCCAGATATAGATTTAGAGTTTTATGAGTTTTATAAAGAGACTTGTGAAAAGATGGCTGAGATTATGAATACCAAAAACCAAGTCAGAATACTATGCGGAGAAGGAATATTGGGATTAGAGGCAGCTTGTGCATCTCTAACTGAACAAGGAGACAGAGTACTTGTAATTGATAATGGTATTTTTGGCGAAGGTTTTAGTGACTTTGTAAAAATGTATGGAGGAGAGGTAGTATACTTTAAGGGGGATAGACAAAAAAGTATAGATATTGAAGAACTAGAAACTTTCCTGGAAAATGATAGTAACTTTAAATATGCTACAGTAGTACATTGTGATACTCCCTCAGGAGTTTTAAATGATATAAGTAAAATATGTCCTCTATTAAAGAGTAAGGGAATAATTACTGTGGTTGATACCGTAGCAGCTATGGTAGGAGAAGAGTTAAGAGTAGATGAATGGAAAATAGATATTGCTTTAGGCGGCTCTCAAAAGGCATTATCAGCGCCTCCAGGACTAACAATAGTAAGCATTAGTGATGCTGCTTTAAAGGCTATGGAAACTAGGAAGACTCCAATTACGGGTTTTTATTGTAATCTTTCTATATGGAAAAACTACTATGAAGAAAAGTGGTTCCCATATACGATGCCAATAAGTGATATAATTGGTTTACGACAAGCTATTGATAATATACTAGAGGAAGGTAAACTAAATGTAATAGAGAGACATAAAATTATAGCTGAGGCTACAAGGAATGTCATAAGAGAAGCAGGGCTTAATCTTTACATAAAAGCAGGGTATTCGAATACTGTTACTGTAGTCGAAGTACCAGAAGGGATAAAGGTGGAAGAATTATTAGAGTATATGAAGAAAAAGTATAATCTATTGATTTCTGGTTCATTCGGTTATTTAAAAGGAAAAGTTATTAGAATAGGACATATGGGTGAAAACGCTAGATTAGAAAAAACATTATTTGTATTGAATGGACTTGAGGATGGGTTAAAGGCTTTAGGATATGAATGCAAAGTAGGTATGGGCCAGGTATTTTTTAATAGTATAAAGGATACTCTTAGAGTGAATTCTTAAAAATAAATATAGGAGGAGATAAGGTTTATGGGGCATGAAGAAGGCTTTAGTAAAAATATTGCAGATAAATTAGTAGGTGTTGAAAGTAAAGAGGATATTTTTCAGCAATACAGAAATACACCAATTGAAAGCCTATTTCTTAGTCATAATATGGGAATTTCAAAGGAATACTCTTCAGCAGAATTATTAGTGGGAATGTGCATGGATAATCGTAAGCAATTAAAGATTCCAAGTAACTTCGCCTATATACTTCGTACTGGAGGTGGAAATTTAAGATTCAGTGAATTTAAAGTGTCTTATGCTATTGGAGTTGGCGGTGTTAAAGCTATAGCCTTAATAGGCCATAACAATTGTGGGATGGTAAACTTAATATCTAAAAAAGATAGGTTTATAAGAGGATTAGTTGAAAATGCAGGATGGGATGCTGAAAGAGCAGAGGAACACTTTATGAATTTTGCACCAATGTTTGAAATTGACGATGAAATTGAATTCGTATTAAGTGAAGCAAAAAGATTAAGAAATAAATATCCTAAGATACTAATAGCACCCTTAATGTATAATGTAGAAGATAATCTATTGTATTTAATTAAAGAAATATAGGGAAATGATAAAAAGTTAAATAAGATTTGAGTGCAAACTTCAAGGGGTTCTTGCACTCTTTTTTATATGCTTTAGATTAACGACTTGAATAAAGCTTAACTATAAATATGTTGAGAATATTGGTACAGCGAATAAGTTACACTGAAAAAATGATAGTATAATATAAGTTAACTATATAAATATTTAGTTAAAAAACATAAGATTTATGATATAATGTAATTATTTAGATAATTATGGAAAACTATAAGAGGAGAAGCAATTATGGAAAGATATACGGAAATTGATGTTTTAATAGAAAGCTTAGAGGAAGAGCATAAAGAAAATATACCCAACTCATTTGCTGTAATGAAGCCAAAATTGATTGAATATATAGAGGGAGAGAAGATGGTAATGGCTTTTCCTGTTTTGGAATGGCAGTTAAACCCAAGGGGTGCAATGCAAGGGGGATTTATAACTGCTGCTTTTGATAATGTCTTTGGAGCTTGTTGTGTATATGAAGCTAAGGAACGATCTATTGCTACTGTAGACATAAGCACTACGTATCAAAGACCAATATTTAAAAATGATGAGTTGATAATAACTGTTTGGATAAAATCTAAAGGTAAGACCTTAATTCATCTTTTGGGAGAAGGGTATAACAAAGAAGGTAAGCTAATAGCTACAGCCAATACTAATTTTATACTTCTAAATAATAAAAATAAATAACTAATTGATAAATGTGTATTATAAAAATATAGGGGTAAAGCTGTCTAAGCTTTACCCTTTATTTTTTAATGTAACAACTTAGACTGTATATGGGAAAAATTCGAAGTTATATTGACGCGAGCGCCCTAGTGTGTTATAATAATAGTACACTAGAACAATAAAACAGTAGAACAACAATACAGCATAAGATAAGATAATTCATCGGAGGTGTGATATGGGAATAATATTTGACGAGAATACGCCTATTTATGTTCAGATAATGAATATGATAAAGAAGCAAATAGTTTCAAAAGAGTTAAAGGGAGGAGATAAATTGGCTTCTGTAAGAGATCTATCAACAGAATTGAAGGTTAATCCAAATACAATTCAAAGAGCATATAAGGAACTTGAAAGAGAAGGGCTCGCCTATACACAAAGAGGAATGGGAACATTTATAATTGAAGATGAAAATGTAATATATAATCTAAGACGTGATACGGCAAAGGAAGTAATGAGTACTTTTATAGAAGGAATGAAGCATTTGGGATTTAATAATGATGAGATAATAGATTTAGTATCTAAGAATTTGAAGGAGGAATAATGATGGATGTTATATTAGAAACAAAAGGTTTAGCTAAAAGCTATTTTAATAAAAGAGCATTAAGAGGTGTAGATTTATCCTTAGAAAAGGGAAAAGTCTTAGGACTACTAGGGCCAAATGGAAGTGGTAAAACAACCTTTATAAAAATCGCTGCAGGAGTCTTAAGACAATCAAGTGGAGAGGTTTTAATAGATGGCAATAAGCCAGGAGTTACGACAAAAGCAGTTATTTCTTATCTTCCAGATAGAAACTATCTATATAAGTGGATGAAGATAAAAGATGCAGTAGAATTTTTTAGAGACTTTTATATGGATTTTGATGAAGCTAAATGCGATGAACTTTTGAAGTTTATGGATTTAAACAAAGATTTAAAAATAACTGCTCTATCAAAAGGTATGATGGAAAAGTTAAATTTAACATTAGTGTTATCAAGAAAAGCTAAGTTATATATTCTAGATGAACCTTTAGCGGGAGTTGATCCAGTAGCTAGAGAAAAAATATTGGATGCGATTATACAAAGTTATAATGAAGAAAGCTCAATGCTTATAACAACACATCTTGTAAAGGATATTGAAAGAGTGTTTGATGATGTAGCTTTCATAAGGGATGGGGAGGTAGTTCTCTCAGGGAATGCAGAAGATTTAAGGCTTGAAAAAGGTAAGTCTATTGACGAATTATTTAGGGAGGTATTTGAATAATGGGTAAGCTTTTAAAGTATGAAATTAAAGGAAACTATAAGTTATTTTTAGGAATGTTTGCTATTACAGCTTTATTAAATATTTTGCTTTTAACAAGAATCCATGTGTGGAATACAGGAATCATAGTTGCATTGTTTTCAATGGTAAGTGTAGCATTATTTGTAGTAGCGTTAGTGTTTGTAGTAAATTCTTTTAAAAATGAGATGTATGAAGATAGAGGATATCTAACCTTTACATTACCTGTAAGTGGAAACAAAATATTAGCTTCAAAGATTATAGCTGCAGTAATTTGGTTTATTGGGGCAGGAATTCTAACTCTAATATTTGCTAGAATATTGGTAGGCTACGCGGATCCAGAAGTTATTACTCAAATAAATATGTATGTAAATACAAAGGCAGTTTTCTTATTATCAACATTATTTAGTTTAATTAATCTGATAATGATACTTTTAATGATTTATTTTTCTATAACAGTAACTAGAGTAGCATTAAGAAAAAAGAAAATGAGCGGATTTCTAGGGTTTCTAGCATTTATATTATTAAATATTATAATATTCTATATAGACTATAAGATAGTTCAACTATTTCCTCAGGCGATTAGTCTTAAATTAGGATTTCTTGATGGGACTCAAACGAGTGTAGGGCTATTAAAAGTAGATAATCAATCTATGATATCAATTAATAATGCATCTCTTGATATAAATATAGCATCAGTTATTTATAATATCATAGTATATATAGGGTTATTTTTATCAACAGGTTATCTAATAGATAATAAAATAGATATATAAAGAAAGTTATGAAGTTATATTATGTTAATTGATTAGGGAAAATAATCATTTAATGCAATAGATTAGTTTAATAAAGGGGTAGAAATGAAGTTAAAAAGAAGGTTTTTGGGATTAGCAATTAGTTTTATTTTGATAGTTTCATTAAGTGGGTGTGGATTTAAAATTACATCTGGTAGTACCAAAACTAGTGGTAAGGCTACAGTAGATAAAAAAACTATAGAACTAGAAGGGGCAAAGGAAGTAATAGTAAAGATAAATATGGGCGTGGGGAATTTAATCATTGATAAAAGTACGGATAAGATGATGGATGGAAGATTTACCTATATAAATCCTGGATGGAAACCAGAAGTTGATTATAATGTACAGACAGAAAAAGGAGCTATAAATATAAACCAACCTTCTTCAATGAGTAATAACACAAAATTAGGAGCTAATGATTATAGATGGGATTTATCCTTTAATAAAGATATACCTATAAATATGGATATTAATATGGGCGTAGGAGAAGCAGAACTAAATTTTCAAGAGCTTAATATAAAAAAACTGAGTGTAAAATCAGGAGTGGGAGAAGCTACTATCGATTTTTCTGGTAATTATAATGGTAATGTAGATGTTGATATTGAAGGTGGAATAGGAGAAACGACAATATATCTGCCCAAAAATATAGGAGTAAGAGTTAAACCGGATAAAGGAATTGGAAGCATTAAAGTCTATGGGTTAAAGGAAGAAAACAATGAGTATACAAATGATAGCTACGGAAAAACGCAAAATAATATTTTTGTAGATATAAAGGTAGGTATTGGTGATTTAAAGGTAAAATCAAAGTAAGAAACCAAAATAGTTAGCGTTGATAAAAAGAGAATGCATTAATATATTAATGCATTCTCTTTAATTTTTTTGATATTTAGAGAGTTTTTGTAATATGATAAAATAATGAGTAAAATATTTATAGAAGCAAAACTGGGGGTGGAAATATGAGTAGGATATTTACAAACAGAAATAAGGATATAAGATCAGGATTTAAACTACTATTGTTTATTGCAAGTTATACTATACTAGTCGGTTTATCCATGGACATATTAGTAAGACTTATTATAAAAAATGTATTTAAAAGAACTTCTAAATTACAAATATATTTAGAGGTTCAAAATTATCTAATAAATAGTCAAGCAGGATTAATCATAATCAAGTTGGTAGAGACTATAGTGTTATTTATAGTTGTGTTTATACTGCTAAAAGGATTAGAGGGTAAGGGTTTAAAAGATATTGGATTAAACTCTTTAAAGAAGAATATGAAGGGGTTATTAGTAGGATTGATACTAGGTGCTGTATCCATGACAGCAATATTTATTATATTATTAGTTTCAAACAATATCATTTTGTCTGATTCTCTAGTTGAGCCCAATTTTACAAGCAGTATTTTACTTGGCATTCCTCTGTTTATATTAGTAGCTATTAGCGAAGAAGTTATGTGTAGAGGATACATATTAAATACTCTAAATCAAATGAGAAAGCCATGGATATCTGCTATACTATCATCAGCTATATTTGCAGCTCTTCATTTAGCTAATCCAAATGTAAAGATACTAGGCATATTAAATATATTTTTAGTTGGAATACTATTTTCTTATATGTATATAAGAACAAAAAGCCTATGGATGCCTATAGGATATCATTTCACATGGAACTATTTTCAGGGAAATATATTTGGATTTCCTGTTAGCGGACAAACACAATCAAACGGGATATACATTATAGAAAGTGTTAGAGAAAACATTTTAACTGGGGGAACTTTTGGACCAGAAGCGGGGATTTTAAGTACTATAATTATAATAGTGGGCATTTTTTTAGTATGGATATTTACTGAATAGAAATATTTTGCCGCATAAAGTATTTCAGTGGAGAAGCCCTGAAAGGCAGTGGAGGAGTGGAGCGGTGGAGAACTTTAAACAAGAGTATCTCTCCACCTTCTTCATTTTGCGCTTTAGCGCCTACGTTGCTTCACTATAAGAAAATTCCGCTAAAATTTTCTTATATAGCGTATACTTTGCCACGAGTATCAGTGTATGAAAAAAGGAGAAATATTAAAAAAATGAGAGGAATAATAGTATAAGTTCGGATAGTTGCAGATAATAACTAACATGATATGAGTAATTTTGATAAGATAATCCATGTCGTCACGAGAGATTAGCAAGAACAGTAGCTAGTCACTAATCACCAATCGCTAATAATTAAATTTTAATTTGTATTTTGGAGACTAGAGATTAGCGATTAGAGGTTGTGAAAAAAAGTGTTGACAAGTAAGAATGAAGTTGTTATACTAAATAAGCTGTCAAATGACGGCGAAAACAATTGGTCTTTGAAAATTAAACAGAATTAAGGTAAAAATGCCAGTCAATAAACTTTATGAGTAACAGATTAAACTTTTAAATTGAGAGTTTGATCCTGGCTCAGGACGAACGCTGGCGGCGTGCCTAACACATGCAAGTCGAGCGAGGGGAGTTCTTCGGAACAAACCTAGCGGCGGACGGGTGAGTAACACGTGGGTAACCTGCCTCAAAGAGGGGGATAGCCTCCCGAAAGGGAGATTAATACCGCATAACATTATTTTCTCGCATGAGAGAATAATCAAAGGAGCAATCCGCTTTGAGATGGACCCGCGGCGCATTAGCTAGTTGGTGAGGTAACGGCTCACCAAGGCGACGATGCGTAGCCGACCTGAGAGGGTGATCGGCCACATTGGAACTGAGACACGGTCCAGACTCCTACGGGAGGCAGCAGTGGGGAATATTGCGCAATGGGGGAAACCCTGACGCAGCAACGCCGCGTGAGCGATGAAGGTCTTCGGATTGTAAAGCTCTGTCTTTGGGGACGATAATGACGGTACCCAAGGAGGAAGCCACGGCTAACTACGTGCCAGCAGCCGCGGTAATACGTAGGTGGCAAGCGTTGTCCGGATTTACTGGGCGTAAAGAGTATGTAGGCGGATATTTAAGTCAGATGTGAAATTCCCGGGCTTAACCTGGGCGCTGCATTTGATACTGGGTATCTAGAGTGTGGGAGAGGAAAGTGGAATTCCTAGTGTAGCGGTGAAATGCGTAGAGATTAGGAAGAACACCAGTGGCGAAGGCGGCTTTCTGGACCATAACTGACGCTGAGATACGAAAGCGTGGGGAGCAAACAGGATTAGATACCCTGGTAGTCCACGCCGTAAACGATGAATACTAGGTGTCGGGGGGTACCACCCTCGGTGCCGCAGCAAACGCAATAAGTATTCCGCCTGGGGAGTACGGTCGCAAGATTAAAACTCAAAGGAATTGACGGGGACCCGCACAAGCAGCGGAGCATGTGGTTTAATTCGAAGCAACGCGAAGAACCTTACCTAGACTTGACATCTCCTGAATTACTCGTAACTGAGGAAGCCCTTCGGGGCAGGAAGACAGGTGGTGCATGGTTGTCGTCAGCTCGTGTCGTGAGATGTTGGGTTAAGTCCCGCAACGAGCGCAACCCTTGTTGTTAGTTGCTACCATTAGGTTGAGCACTCTAACGAGACTGCCGCGGTTAACGCGGAGGAAGGTGGGGATGACGTCAAATCATCATGCCCCTTATGTCTAGGGCTACACACGTGCTACAATGGCCGGTACAACAAGATGCAATCCCGCGAGGGGGAGCTAAACTCAAAAGCCGGTCCCAGTTCGGATTGTAGGCTGAAACTCGCCTACATGAAGTTGGAGTTGCTAGTAATCGCGAATCAGCATGTCGCGGTGAATACGTTCCCGGGTCTTGTACACACCGCCCGTCACACCATGAGAGCCGGTAACACCCGAAGTCCGTGAGGTAACCGTAAGGAGCCAGCGGCCGAAGGTGGGATTGGTGATTGGGGTGAAGTCGTAACAAGGTAGCCGTAGGAGAACCTGCGGCTGGATCACCTCCTTTCTAGGGAGAAATGGAAGCTTACGCTTTCATAGACTGGACTTAATTCTGTTTAATTTTGAGAGACCAAAATCTCTCTAATGACGTTAAACACTAACGTGTTTAACAAAGCGACCATCATAAAATCATAGATTTTAGATGTCTGCTTTTGTTCTTTGAAAATTGCACAGTGTATATAAAGATTAAACCTAGATTAATGAAACTCACTCAGCAGAGCTGAGGAGTACTGATTTGTTAACAAAATCAAAGAGATTTTGACAAATCATGTAAGATCAAGTTATAAAGGGCGCACGGTGAATGCCCTGGCACTAGGAGCCGATGAAGGACGTGATAAGCTGCGATAAGCTGCGGGTAGATGCAAATTATCTGTGATCCGCAGATTTCCGAATGGGGAAACCCACATGATTAACATCATGTACTACATGCTGAATAAATAGGTATGTGGAGGTACACCTGGGGAACTGAAACATCTAAGTACCCAGAGGAAGAGAAAGAAAAATCGATTCCCTAAGTAGCGGCGAGCGAACGGGGAAGAGCCCAAACCAGAAACTTTGTTTCTGGGGTTGAGGATAGATCATAACGCTTTGATTTTCTTAGCTGAATAGAACTGGAAAGTTCAGTCGCAGAAGGTAATAACCCTGTAGGCAAAAAGAAAAGAAGAGTAGATCTACTCCAGAGTACCACGAGACACGTGAAACCTTGTGGGAAGCTGGGAGGACCATCTCCCAAGGCTAAATACTACCTAGTGACCGATAGTGAAGCAGTACCGTGAGGGAAAGGTGAAAAGAACCCCGGGAGGGGAGTGAAATAGAATCTGAAACCGTGTGCCTACAATCGGTCGGAGCACTTTTATGTGTGACGGCGTACTTTTTGTAGAACGGGCCAGCGAGTTACGATATGTAGCAAGGTTAAGCACTTATGGTGCGGAGCCGAAGGGAAACCGAGTCTGAATAGGGCAACTAGTTGCATATCGTAGACCCGAAACCGGGTGACCTATCCATGGCCAGGATGAAGCGAAAGTAAAATTTCGTGGAGGTCCGAACCACGTTGGTGTTGAAAAACCATGGGATGAGCTGTGGATAGCGGAGAAATTCCAATCGAACTCGGAGATAGCTGGTTCTCCTCGAAATAGCTTTAGGGCTAGCGTCGGGTAATTAAGTAGTGGAGGTAGAGCACTGAATGGGCTAGGGGCTGACAACAGTTACTGAACCCTATCAAACTCCGAATGCCATATACTTGTATCCCGGCAGTCAGACTACGAATGATAAGATCCGTGGTCAAAAGGGAAAGAGCCCAGACCATCAGCTAAGGTCCCAAAGTGTAAGTTAAGTGGTAAAGGATGTGGGATTTCTAAGACAACTAGGATGTTGGCTTAGAAGCAGCCACTCATTTAAAGAGTGCGTAATAGCTCACTAGTCGAGAGATCCCGCGCCGAAGATGTCCGGGGCTAAAACTTACCACCGAAGCTATGGATGTGTACTACGTACACGTGGTAGAGGAGCTTTCTGTACAGGTTGAAGCCATACCGTAAGGAGTGGTGGACAGTGCAGAAGTGAGAATGCTGGCATAAGTAGCGAGAAACAGGTGAGAATCCTGTTGGCCGAATATCTAAGGTTTCCTGGGGAAGGCTCGTCCTCCCAGGGTTAGTCGGGACCTAAGCCGAGGCCGAAAGGCGTAGGTGATGGACAACTGGTTGATATTCCAGTACCACCATAATGCGTTTGACAAATGGGATGACGCAGGAGGATAGGATGTGCGCACTATTGGATGTGCGTCTAAGCGTTTAGGTATGCAGGATAGGCAAATCCACCTGTATAAACTGAGGCGTGATGGGGAGCCTATTTTGGCGAAGTATCTGATTCCACGCTGCCAAGAAAAGTCTCTATGGAGCAAAGTGGTGCCCGTACCGCAAACCGACACAGGTAGATGAGGAGAGAATCCTAAGGCCGTCGGAAGAATTGCTGCTAAGGAACTCGGCAAATTGACCCCGTAACTTAGGGAGAAGGGGTGCCTGCGAGAGCAGGCCGCAGTGATCAGGCCCAAGCAACTGTTTATCAAAAACACAGGTCTCTGCTAAAGCGTAAGCTGATGTATAGGGGCTGACGCCTGCCCGGTGCTGGAAGGTTAAGGGGAATAGTTAGCGCAAGCGAAGCTATGAACTTAAGCCCCAGTAAACGGCGGCCGTAACTATAACGGTCCTAAGGTAGCGAAATTCCTTGTCAGGTAAGTTCTGACCCGCACGAATGGCGTAATGATTTGGGCACTGTCTCGGCAGCAAATCCGGTGAAATTGTAGTGCAAGTGAAGATGCTTGCTACCCGCGGTTGGACGGAAAGACCCCGTAGAGCTTTACTGTAGCTTAGCATTGAATTTCGGTATTGTCTGTACAGGATAGGTGGGAGACTGAGAAGCAGGAGCGTCAGCTCTTGTGGAGTCATCCTTGGGATACCACCCTGATAGTACTGGAATTCTAACTGGCGGCCATGAATCTGGTCACAGGACATTGTTAGGTGGGCAGTTTGACTGGGGCGGTCGCCTCCTAAAAGGTAACGGAGGCGCCCAAAGGTTCCCTCAGCGCGGTCGGAAATCGCGCGTAGAGTGTAAAGGCAGAAGGGAGCCTGACTGCGACACATACAGGTGGAGCAGGGACGAAAGTCGGGCTTAGTGATCCGGTGGTTCTGTATGGAAGGGCCATCGCTCAACGGATAAAAGCTACCTCGGGGATAACAGGCTGATCTCCCCCAAGAGTCCACATCGACGGGGAGGTTTGGCACCTCGATGTCGGCTCGTCGCATCCTGGGGCTGTAGTCGGTCCCAAGGGTTGGGCTGTTCGCCCATTAAAGCGGCACGCGAGCTGGGTTCAGAACGTCGTGAGACAGTTCGGTCCCTATCCGCCGTGGGCGTAGGAAATTTGAGAGGAGCTGTCCTTAGTACGAGAGGACCGGGATGGACTGACCTCTGGTGCACCAGTTGTTCCGCCAGGAGCACAGCTGGGTAGCTATGTCGGGAAGGGATAAACGCTGAAAGCATCTAAGCGTGAAGCCCACCTCAAGATTAGATTTCCCATAGTTTAACTAGTAAGATCCCTGGAAGACTACCAGGTTAATAGGTCAGAGGTGTAAGTGCAGTAATGTACTCAGCTGACTGATACTAATAGATCGAGGACTTGATCAATATATATGAAACTCATTCAGCAAAGCTGATGAGTACTGATTTGTATCAGAATCGAAGATTCTGACAAATCATGTACACTGTGCAATTTTGAGAGAATAACTCTCAAAGAGAATCGCTAATAGCTAGTCACTAATCTCTAAAATGATAGGGATTAGCGAATAGAGACTAGGGATTAAAAGTAAGGCTAAGTTTAAACATAGGTATAAGGAATAATATCTAGATGCCTAATTTATAACTCAGGCCCCAAAAAATCTGGTGGTTATGGCTTGAAGGTAACACCCGTTCCCATACCGAACACGAAGGTTAAGCTTCAAAGCGCCGATGGTACTGCACTGGAGACGGTGTGGAAGAGTAGGTCGCCGCCGGGTAAGTATGGCTGGATAGCTCAGTCGGTAGAGCAGAGGACTGAAAATCCTCGTGTCCCTGGTTCGATTCCTGGTCCAGCCACCAAAATACAAATAAATTAAACTCTTGAGCTGATGCTCATGGGTACTGATTTGTTACTAAAATCACTCGAAGAGTAAGCGATTCGCACCAAATTATAAATTTGGGCTCTCTGTTTAAGATTTTGACAAATCATGCATCTGGTGATTATGGCTTGAAGGCAACACCCGTTCCCATACCGAACACGAAGGTTAAGCTTCAAAGCGCCGATGGTACTGCACTGGAGACGGTGTGGAAGAGTAGGTCGTCGCCGGGTAAATATGGCTGGATAGCTCAGTCGGTAGAGCAGAGGACTGAAAATCCTCGTGTCCCTGGTTCGATTCCTGGTCCAGCCACCAAGATTCTGATTAAAATTGTAATCAGAATCTTTTATTTTTCTCAAGTTGTTCTGCTGGAAAGACTAAATATCTATATTTAAAAGTTAGCATTTTGCAATACAAAGATGATAAAATGTTGAAAAATAATATATTTATAAAAAAATTTGCATAAGCTGTTGACAAGTGTCATTATGATTGATATAATAATCAATGTGCTTGAGAACAAGCAAGCTATGAAACCAACATGATTCACTAGCTCAGTCGGTAGAGCACTTGACTTTTAATCAAGTTGTCCGGGGTTCGATTCCCCGGTGGATCACCAACCGCATCTAAAGAGATGCGGTTTTTTTATTGAATTATTCTATTTTATTTATGAAAAGCTATTGAATGGAGGGATAGGCTGCTAAAATTTTAGTAGCCTATTTTTTTATTTAATTGTATGGTATTATGAAAAGGTGCATTTTAAAATTTATAAATAAATTTAAAGGAGTTTAAAAATGGAAAATAAAGTTTTAGCTAAAGTTAACGGAAGAGAAATAACAGAAAGAGACATTAAATCTGCAGTTGCTAGATTCCCAAGAGAAAGGCAGTCATTTTTTACTACTGAACAAGGTAAAAAACAATTATTAGATCAGTTAGTAGCCTTTGAATTGTACTACAACTATGGAAAAGATAGTGGTG
This sequence comes from Clostridium bovifaecis, assembly GCA_009738435.1. Taxonomy (GTDB): domain Bacteria; phylum Bacillota; class Clostridia; order Clostridiales; family Clostridiaceae; genus Clostridium_H; species Clostridium_H bovifaecis. The sequence goes on from CP046522.1 coordinate 95,099, forward strand.
TAGAGAAATCAGAACAATTTATAGAAACGTTAGAAATTGCAAAAAGAGAAATTTTAACTCAAATGGCAATAGAAAAGGTGCTTTCAGAGGTTGAAGTTACAGATAAAGAAGTAGAAGAATATTATGAAGCTAATAAACAGATGTTTAATACAGGAGAAACAGTAGAAGCAAGACATATCCTTGTTGATTCTGAAGAATTGGCTAAAGAAGTAATAGGAAGAATAAAAGATGGCGTATCCTTTGCTGAAGTAGCTGCTGAATATTCAAGCTGTCCTTCAAAAGCTGAAGGTGGAAACTTGGGTAGGTTTGGAAGAGGACAAATGGTTCCTGAGTTTGAAAAAGCAGCATTCGAGTTAGAATTAGGGGTAGTGAGCGAACCAGTTAAGACTCAATTTGGATATCATATAATAGAAGTGCAAAGCAAACAACAAGCAGAAGCACAACCATTTGACAAGGTTAAGGATATGATCAAGTCAAATTTAATGCAAGAGAGACAAAACTTCAAGTATATGAACTTTATAGATGAATTAAAGAAAAAATATTCTGTAGAAGTAAAATAAACTACTAAGAATCTTCCAGCACAAAATTCTTAGTAGAAAATTAAAGATAGAAGATGGACAGTGATTGTAGTTTGGCTTGAAGCAAAATTTCGCCCATTTTTCACTGTCCGCTTAATCTTTCAAACTAAAGAGTTTGTCACAAGAATCTTTTTTATAGAAATTTACGATAGCACAAATACTTTGCCAGGAGTATCAATATGTCAAAATCATAGATATATTGAGAAAAATGAAGATATATCAATTTAGTTTTGGTATATTACAAAATACTATATAACTAGCTGTATAATATTTTGATAAGATAGTCCATGTCGTCGCAAGAACTTAAAGAGTAAACGCTAAATATTATAAAGCATTATGCAATAAATAGTATTTAGAGATTGGAATGTTCTTGGAAGTTGACATAAATCAAAAAAGTTGTTGACAAAGCAACTGAAAATTGATATAATAAATAAGCTGTCAAATGACGGCGAAAACAATTGGTCTTTGAAAATTAAACAGAATTAAGGTAAAATGCCAGTCAATAAACTTTATGAGTAACAGATTAAACTTTTAAATTGAGAGTTTGATCCTGGCTCAGGACGAACGCTGGCGGCGTGCCTAACACATGCAAGTCGAGCGAGGGGAGTTCTTCGGAACAAACCTAGCGGCGGACGGGTGAGTAACACGTGGGTAACCTGCCTCAAAGAGGGGGATAGCCTCCCGAAAGGGAGATTAATACCGCATAACATTATTTTCTCGCATGAGAGAATAATCAAAGGAGCAATCCGCTTTGAGATGGACCCGCGGCGCATTAGCTAGTTGGTGAGGTAACGGCTCACCAAGGCGACGATGCGTAGCCGACCTGAGAGGGTGATCGGCCACATTGGAACTGAGACACGGTCCAGACTCCTACGGGAGGCAGCAGTGGGGAATATTGCGCAATGGGGGAAACCCTGACGCAGCAACGCCGCGTGAGCGATGAAGGTCTTCGGATTGTAAAGCTCTGTCTTTGGGGACGATAATGACGGTACCCAAGGAGGAAGCCACGGCTAACTACGTGCCAGCAGCCGCGGTAATACGTAGGTGGCAAGCGTTGTCCGGATTTACTGGGCGTAAAGAGTATGTAGGCGGATATTTAAGTCAGATGTGAAATTCCCGGGCTTAACCTGGGCGCTGCATTTGATACTGGGTATCTAGAGTGTGGGAGAGGAAAGTGGAATTCCTAGTGTAGCGGTGAAATGCGTAGAGATTAGGAAGAACACCAGTGGCGAAGGCGGCTTTCTGGACCATAACTGACGCTGAGATACGAAAGCGTGGGGAGCAAACAGGATTAGATACCCTGGTAGTCCACGCCGTAAACGATGAATACTAGGTGTCGGGGGGTACCACCCTCGGTGCCGCAGCAAACGCAATAAGTATTCCGCCTGGGGAGTACGGTCGCAAGATTAAAACTCAAAGGAATTGACGGGGACCCGCACAAGCAGCGGAGCATGTGGTTTAATTCGAAGCAACGCGAAGAACCTTACCTAGACTTGACATCTCCTGAATTACTCGTAACTGAGGAAGCCCTTCGGGGCAGGAAGACAGGTGGTGCATGGTTGTCGTCAGCTCGTGTCGTGAGATGTTGGGTTAAGTCCCGCAACGAGCGCAACCCTTGTTGTTAGTTGCTACCATTAGGTTGAGCACTCTAACGAGACTGCCGCGGTTAACGCGGAGGAAGGTGGGGATGACGTCAAATCATCATGCCCCTTATGTCTAGGGCTACACACGTGCTACAATGGCCGGTACAACAAGATGCAATCCCGCGAGGGGGAGCTAAACTCAAAAGCCGGTCCCAGTTCGGATTGTAGGCTGAAACTCGCCTACATGAAGTTGGAGTTGCTAGTAATCGCGAATCAGCATGTCGCGGTGAATACGTTCCCGGGTCTTGTACACACCGCCCGTCACACCATGAGAGCCGGTAACACCCGAAGTCCGTGAGGTAACCGTAAGGAGCCAGCGGCCGAAGGTGGGATTGGTGATTGGGGTGAAGTCGTAACAAGGTAGCCGTAGGAGAACCTGCGGCTGGATCACCTCCTTTCTAGGGAGAAATGGAAGCTTACGCTTTCATAGGCTGGACTTAATTCTGTTTAATTTTGAAAGACTAAGTGTCTTTCTAATGAAGTTAAACACTAAGGTGTTTAACAAAGCGACCATCACAAAATCAGAGATTTTGGATGTCTGCTTTTGTTCTTTGAAAATTGCACAGTGTACAATAAGAGTCGCTAGTCACTAATCACTAGTCGCTAAAGGGTACTCCTTAAGAGTTAATATAGCGATTAGAGAATAGAGATTAGAGATTATTAAAACTGATTACTAAAATTAAAGTTCCAAAACTAAGTGGAAAACAAAAACTTAGTGATAAAGATCAAGTTATAAAGGGCGCACGGTGAATGCCCTGGCACTAGGAGCCGATGAAGGACGTGATAAGCTGCGATAAGCTGCGGGTAGATGCAAATTATCTGTGATCCGCAGATTTCCGAATGGGGAAACCCACATGATTAACATCATGTACTACATGCTGAATAAATAGGTATGTGGAGGTACACCTGGGGAACTGAAACATCTAAGTACCCAGAGGAAGAGAAAGAAAAATCGATTCCCTAAGTAGCGGCGAGCGAACGGGGAAGAGCCCAAACCAGAAACTTTGTTTCTGGGGTTGAGGATAGATCATAACGCTTTGATTTTCTTAGCTGAATAGAACTGGAAAGTTCAGTCGCAGAAGGTAATAACCCTGTAGGCAAAAGGAAAAGAAAAGTAGATCTACTCCAGAGTACCACGAGACACGTGAAACCTTGTGGGAAGCTGGGAGGACCATCTCCCAAGGCTAAATACTACCTAGTGACCGATAGTGAAGCAGTACCGTGAGGGAAAGGTGAAAAGAACCCCGGGAGGGGAGTGAAATAGAATCTGAAACCGTGTGCCTACAATCGGTCGGAGCACTTTTATGTGTGACGGCGTACTTTTTGTAGAACGGGCCAGCGAGTTACGATATGTAGCAAGGTTAAGCACTTATGGTGCGGAGCCGAAGGGAAACCGAGTCTGAATAGGGCAACTAGTTGCATATCGTAGACCCGAAACCGGGTGACCTATCCATGGCCAGGATGAAGCGAAAGTAAAATTTCGTGGAGGTCCGAACCACGTTGGTGTTGAAAAACCATGGGATGAGCTGTGGATAGCGGAGAAATTCCAATCGAACTCGGAGATAGCTGGTTCTCCTCGAAATAGCTTTAGGGCTAGCGTCGGGTAATTAAGTAGTGGAGGTAGAGCACTGAATGGGCTAGGGGCTGACAACAGTTACTGAACCCTATCAAACTCCGAATGCCATATACTTGTATCCCGGCAGTCAGACTACGAATGATAAGATCCGTGGTCAAAAGGGAAAGAGCCCAGACCATCAGCTAAGGTCCCAAAGTGTAAGTTAAGTGGTAAAGGATGTGGGATTTCTAAGACAACTAGGATGTTGGCTTAGAAGCAGCCACTCATTTAAAGAGTGCGTAATAGCTCACTAGTCGAGAGATCCCGCGCCGAAGATGTCCGGGGCTAAAACTTACCACCGAAGCTATGGATGTGTACTACGTACACGTGGTAGAGGAGCTTTCTGTACAGGTTGAAGCCATACCGTAAGGAGTGGTGGACAGTGCAGAAGTGAGAATGCTGGCATAAGTAGCGAGAAACAGGTGAGAATCCTGTTGGCCGAATATCTAAGGTTTCCTGGGGAAGGCTCGTCCTCCCAGGGTTAGTCGGGACCTAAGCCGAGGCCGAAAGGCGTAGGTGATGGACAACTGGTTGATATTCCAGTACCACCATAATGCGTTTGACAAATGGGATGACGCAGGAGGATAGGATGTGCGCACTATTGGATGTGCGTCTAAGCGTTTAGGTATGCAGGATAGGCAAATCCACCTGTATAAACTGAGGCGTGATGGGGAGCCTATTTTGGCGAAGTATCTGATTCCACGCTGCCAAGAAAAGTCTCTATGGAGCAAAGTGGTGCCCGTACCGCAAACCGACACAGGTAGATGAGGAGAGAATCCTAAGGCCGTCGGAAGAATTGCTGCTAAGGAACTCGGCAAATTGACCCCGTAACTTAGGGAGAAGGGGTGCCTGCGAGAGCAGGCCGCAGTGATCAGGCCCAAGCAACTGTTTATCAAAAACACAGGTCTCTGCTAAAGCGTAAGCTGATGTATAGGGGCTGACGCCTGCCCGGTGCTGGAAGGTTAAGGGGAATAGTTAGCGCAAGCGAAGCTATGAACTTAAGCCCCAGTAAACGGCGGCCGTAACTATAACGGTCCTAAGGTAGCGAAATTCCTTGTCAGGTAAGTTCTGACCCGCACGAATGGCGTAATGATTTGGGCACTGTCTCGGCAGCAAATCCGGTGAAATTGTAGTGCAAGTGAAGATGCTTGCTACCCGCGGTTGGACGGAAAGACCCCGTAGAGCTTTACTGTAGCTTAGCATTGAATTTCGGTATTGTCTGTACAGGATAGGTGGGAGACTGAGAAGCAGGAGCGTCAGCTCTTGTGGAGTCATCCTTGGGATACCACCCTGATAGTACTGGAATTCTAACTGGCGGCCATGAATCTGGTCACAGGACATTGTTAGGTGGGCAGTTTGACTGGGGCGGTCGCCTCCTAAAAGGTAACGGAGGCGCCCAAAGGTTCCCTCAGCGCGGTCGGAAATCGCGCGTAGAGTGTAAAGGCAGAAGGGAGCCTGACTGCGACACATACAGGTGGAGCAGGGACGAAAGTCGGGCTTAGTGATCCGGTGGTTCTGTATGGAAGGGCCATCGCTCAACGGATAAAAGCTACCTCGGGGATAACAGGCTGATCTCCCCCAAGAGTCCACATCGACGGGGAGGTTTGGCACCTCGATGTCGGCTCGTCGCATCCTGGGGCTGTAGTCGGTCCCAAGGGTTGGGCTGTTCGCCCATTAAAGCGGCACGCGAGCTGGGTTCAGAACGTCGTGAGACAGTTCGGTCCCTATCCGCCGTGGGCGTAGGAAATTTGAGAGAAGCTGTCCTTAGTACGAGAGGACCGGGATGGACTGACCTCTGGTGCACCAGTTGTTCCGCCAGGAGCACAGCTGGGTAGCTATGTCGGGAAGGGATAAACGCTGAAAGCATCTAAGCGTGAAGCCCACCTCAAGATTAGATTTCCCATAGTTTAACTAGTAAGATCCCTGGAAGACTACCAGGTTGATAGGTCAGAGGTGTAAGTGCAGTAATGTACTCAGCTGACTGATACTAATAGATCGAGGACTTGATCAATATATATGAAACTCATTCAGCAAAGCTGATGAGTACTGATTTGTATCAGAATCGAAGATTCTGACAAATCATGTACACTGTGCAATTTTGAGAGAATAACTCTCAAAGAGAATCGCTAATAGCTAGTCACTAATCTCTAAAATGATAGGGATTAGCGAATAGAGACTAGGGATTAAAAGTAAGGCTAAGTTTAAACATAGGTATAAGGAATAATATCTAGATGCCTAATTTATAACTCAGGCCCCAAAAAATCTGGTGGTTATGGCTTGAAGGTAACACCCGTTCCCATACCGAACACGAAGGTTAAGCTTCAAAGCGCCGATGGTACTGCACTGGAGACGGTGTGGAAGAGTAGGTCGCCGCCGGGTAATAGAAAAAAGCGTTAAGCATTTTGCTTAGCGCTTTTTTATTTAAACTAAGCTGCAAGCGATTAGCTTGTTCTGACTTTCTTTCCTGCATATATAACTGCATTTGTAGCAAGAATTTCTGAAGCATCTATATAATCACCTCGTATATTTAATATTTCATGGGCTATAGAGATTTCTGTGCATCCTAATATAATCTTTTTCACTCCAAAACTTTTTAATTCACTAAGTATATTATAGTACTTAGTTAAATCTATATTAACCTCTCCAGATTTAATATTATTAATTAAATTAGTAATAAATTGTTGGCTATTCTTAGAAGGAACAACTGTAGAAATATTATATTTTTCTAATAAAGCAGAGTATATTTTTGATTTGTATGTTCCTTGTGTTGCTAAAAGTCCTATAGTTTTTTCATTAGGATATGTATTTATAAGATGGACTACTGTTTCTTCCACCATATTTATAAATGGAATTTTGATTGTGCTTATTATATCTTTGTAAAAATAATGAGCAGTATTACAAGGCATAATTAAAAAATCTGCTCCCATGGCTTCTAATTTCTTAGCAGATTCCACTGGATGGGCAAGAGGATTTTCTCCTTTTCCTAAAATATAATCTGTTCTGTTGGGGATAGACGGGTTGTTGTACAGCATTATGTCTATATGCTCTTGGTCTGTTTTGGCATCTGTTGACATTATAATCTTTTTAAATATATAGGCTGTAGCTAATGAGCCCATCCCACCTAATATTCCTATTGTTTTACTCATAGTAATTCTCCTTAAGTCTGTGTTAAACTAGATTGATACAAATGTATTTTAACACTAAGAAATATAAATAATTCTAAAAATCTATTTTAGGCAAACCTGAAATTATTCCCAATCATATTTGCGTGGAATTTATTTTGTTTTAGAAGTAAATAATAATTAATGTATTTAATTGAAGGGAGGAAGTAATATGACAAAAAGAATGGCTGCGGCCATCATATTTACTCTATTAATAAGTATCTTTAGCCAGAGTATCTTCTTAAGAATAAATGATAGACCAGCAATAACCATGGCTCAATCTAGGAAGGGAGAAAATATAAAAGATATTGTGGCTGATTTTCTTCCGGAAAATATGGAACTTTCCCCTTTTATGATGTCTAAAAGGGCTAAGTCCATTATCTACAAGGATTTAGATGGGGACAAGGAGAAGGAGATACTATTTACTTTCAAGTCAGTAAAGGAAGATAATACTGGGGGATTGATTATATTAAAGAAAGAAAAGAAAGAAAAGGAAGAATGGAAAGAAGTATTAAGAGATTTTGGAAAGGGACGGTTAGTATGCAATATATATTATGAGGATATAGATGGTGATAATAAAGATGAACTTTTGTTAGGAAGCTTTATTGGAGCTTCAGAAGGAAATGACTTAAAAGTTTATAAGTTTAATGAAGATGATTTTGAATTTGAGCTTATTGGAGAAGAAGGATATCATAAAATACTTATAAGAGATATGCCAGATAGTGAGGGGAAATGTGATGGAAAATCAGAGATTGCAATATGGCAGAGGGCAACTGGAGATGTATATGCTATTAAGGTATTGAGGTATGGCGAAGAAAGGTTAGTTGAGGCTAGAGATGTATATCCTTATTATTTTTCAAGAGTAGTCGACTACTATAAGTCTGAGTTAAAGAAAGATTATAATAAAAACAATGCATTAATGTGGTATTACTTAGTGGATGCACAACTTAAGTCTAACAAGCCAAAAGAGGCTCTAAATACTATACATGAAGTAAAGAAAAACCGCCCGGATGGTTATGATAAGATGAAGAAAATGTTTTATAAATTAGAGAAGCAAGCTATAAGTAGCTTTAAATTATAAATTAACATTAAGTAGGTATGTGAAATATAAATATACATACCTACTATGTTTTTTTGTGTATAATTAGAGTTAGCAAACTTATTTAGGAGATGAATGTTATGGATAAATTAGAGAGATTAAAACAGATAATTGATAATAGTTCTAATATAGTTTTCTTTGGAGGGGCTGGAGTATCTACAGAAAGTAATATACCAGATTTTAGGTCAGAGAGTGGTTTGTATAAAACTAAGAATAATTTTGCATACCCTCCTGAAGTTATGTTAAGTCACAGCTTTTTTATAAAACACCCTGAAGATTTTTATGACTTTTATAAAACAAAAATGATCTATAGAAAAGCAAAGCCCAATGATGCCCATGTCGCTTTGGCAGAGCTTGAAAAGCAGGGAAAGCTTAAAGCTGTAATAACGCAGAATATAGACGGTCTTCATCAAATGGCAGGTTCTAAAAATGTATTAGAGCTTCACGGTTCTATACTTAGAAACTATTGTATGAAGTGTGGCAAAAATTTTGATTTAGAATATGTATTAAATAGTAAGGAATTAATCCCTTACTGTGATGCATGCAAGGGAATCGTAAAGCCTGATGTGGTTCTATATGAAGAAGCCTTAGATATGGATATTATGGAGATGGCAGTTACACATATTCAGGAAGCTGATGCCTTAATTATAGGGGGGACTTCCCTAGTAGTATATCCAGCAGCGGGGCTTATACAATACTTTAATGGAAAAAGCTTAGTTCTTATAAATAAGGCATCTACACCATATGATAATAAGGCAGATTTGGTAATCAACGATAGTATTGGAAAGGTACTTAAAAGTATAATATAACTATTTCTATATACTTAAAACCTCATGTATTCATGAGGTTTTAAGTATATATTTAATCATTATTTTTTGAATTTTTATTTGTATTATTGACTTTATTGCTCTTTAGATTAATATATTTTTTTCTAACATATAAGACAGCTAGGAGGATAATTAACAGTACGACTAAGAATGGTAATATAGCTGACATAAGCACTATAAAGCCTTGAAGGAGTATACCAAGTTGTTTAACAGAGCTGGTAAAACTATAAGATATTCTTGATTTTAATCCATTAGATTTTTCAGGAGCTATCTTTGCTATCTCTGCTACCTCTTGAACTTCTAGAGTTATGGTTGAAAAGCTTATTAAATTGTCCCATTTCTTTAAGCTCCCTGTAAGAGTTTCTATTTGATATCTTATTTCACTTAAGTGCTTTTCAAGTTCTATTACATCCGAAAGCTTATCTGTTTTTTTTAGTATGTTTAGTACTCTTTCTTCCTGAAGCTTTAGAGATTTAAGTCTTGCCTCCGTATCGAAATATTGTTCAGTTATATCTTCTCCTTGAGAGCGTTGATAAATTATTGTTCCATAGCCTTCTATATTGGTAGGAAACTCAGAGAAGCTATTTTGAGGAATTTTAAAGGTGAAAGAACCATGACGTCTCGAGGAGGTATTATTAGTAATTCCTTTTCCTTGAATGGAGGAAGACTCAGTATAACCTCCTATAGAATTTACATAGTTTTGTATATTAGATATCGTTTCATCAAAGTGTATAGTTTCTAAATTAATTTCTCCTGTTTGAATTATTTTATGGCTCTCTTTAGAAGTAGTTTTATTGTCAGATACTTTGTTGGCTGCCTCTGATTTTTGCTGACCGCTTGCATTATCCACTAATTGATTTTTAGAAGATGGGAAAGAGGCGTTTTTAGATGCTGAGTTAGTGGTAGATTTATTTGATGTACCGCAACTAACTAAGACTAAAAGTGTAAGGGCTATAGATAATGATAAAACTATAAACTTAATGTAATCCTTAGTAGTTCTTATTCTAAGCATTTAACCCCTCCTTTTTTAGTATAATACATATTTTACCTATTTAAACCTAATACGAATTTTATAATATATTAGTTATTATAAATGCTATTTAGAAAAAATTTATACTTTAATAAATGCAGGATTCTAAAAATAGATGACTATAAATCATACATAATTTAACCTCTTACTTTTTATTAAAATATATTGTATACTAATTAAATAATTGTATTTTTCATTCAAATAGGACAACTTTTGGGGCAGAGTTCCTAAAGGAAAATCAATAAGATATTTTTTAATATATTTCATAATTGTAGGAGGAATTAATGGATGGAAAAAAACAAAGGAAGAGAAGGTTTTTCATCAGGGTTAGCAGCATTTTTTGCGACCTTAGGTTCCGCAGTAGGGTTAGGAAACATATGGAAGTTTCCTTACGTCGTAGGTTCTAATGGAGGGGCTGCATTTTTATTAGTTTATTTTATATGCATAATCTTTATAGGGCTTCCTGTTATGGTCAGTGAATTCTATATGGGAAGAAAAACCCGAAAGAGTGTTGTAGGTGCAGTGCAGGAACTAAACTCAAATAATAAGTGGAAGAGCATAGGGGTTTTCTCTATTTTAGCCGCTTATTTTATAGTGTTTTTCTATAGCGCTGTAGGAGGTTGGGTATATTCTTATGTTTTCAAAGCTATAAAGGGAGATTTTAGTGGAGCAACCTCAGAAACTGTAAAAGGAATGTTCATGAACACTATCACAAGTCCAGTATCTTCCATACTTTGGCAGCTTATTGTAATTGCTGTAGTATCTATTATTTTAGCATCAGGAGTTAAAAATGGAATTGAAAGAATAACAAAAACTCTTATGCCAGTATTATTTATATTAATTTTAGTTTGTGATGCAAGAGCATTAACATTACCAGGAGTAAAGGATAGTTTTAGGTTTTTATTTAAAGTAGATTTTTCTATGTTAACAAAGCAAGGTGTTCTTATGGCTATGGGACTAGCTTTCTTTAAGATGTCTTTGGGCATGGGTACAATGACTACTTACGGAAGTTATTTTACGAAAAAAGATAATATGATGGCAACAGCAGCTAAGGTTGCTATATCAGACACAATAGTATCTCTTTTGGTAGGTATAGCAGTTTTCACAGCAGTATTTTCATTTAATATGGCGCCAGAAAGCGGACCAGGACTTTTATTTATGACTGTACCTCTTGTATTTACTAAACTTCCTTTTGGTAGTATACTTTTAGTTGCCTTTTTCATTTTGGCTTCAATAGCGGCAACTACAGCTATGATGTCTATGTGTGAGGTAGCAATTGCTTATTTTGTGGAGCAAAAAGGAATGACAAGAAAAAAGGCCGTTTTAATAAATGCTATTATAATAATCATTCTAGGAATACCAGCAACACTTTCTGCAGATCCTTCAGGAGTTTTAGGAGGAATAACTGTATTTGGGAAAACCTTCTTTGACTTATTCGACTATATATCTTCTAATATATTATTGCCTCTAGGAGGATTGCTTATAGCAATTTTTGTTGGCTATACAATACCTAAAAAAGATATAAACCTTGAGTTGTCCAACGAAGGCGAAATAAGGCAGGAGAAGCTTATAGACTTTTATTATATTGTTTTAAGATATGTTACTCCTGTATTAGTATTTATAGTATTTTTATCTTCAATTGGAGTATTTGAAAAAATATTAAAACTATTTTAGTTAAAAGCCTTTTTAATATGATTTATTTTGGGAATCATATTAAAGGGCTTATTTTATTTTTTGAAAGGAAGATAGTTATGAAGAATTTTTATAGAGAAACAGTTGAAGATATAATGGGAGCCTTAGGGGTAACAGAAAAAGGATTAAATGATGAAGAAGTACGAAAGAGCCGAGAAGAGTATGGATTTAATGAGCTTGCTGAAGGCGCTAAAAAAAGTACTTTTCAAATATTTTTACAACAATTTAAAGACTTTTTAGTAATAATACTTATAGCCGCAGCAGTTATATCAGCTTTTCTTGGAAAGTTTGAAAGCACCATTGTTATACTAGTAGTGTTAGTTATCAATGCTATTTTGGGAACTGTACAGCATGTTAAAGCAGAGCAATCTTTAAATAGCTTAAAGGCACTTTCATCACCTACAGCTAAGGCATTAAGAAATGGCCACAGAATAGAAATCCCTTCAAGGGAAATAACTGTAGGAGATATTCTATACTTGGATGCGGGAGATTATATAAGTGCAGATGGAAGGGTTATTGAGACATACAGCCTCCAGGTAAACGAAAGTTCACTAACAGGAGAATCAGAGAGCATATTAAAGATTACTGAAGTAATAGAAGGAGACAATGTTTCAATCGGAGATAGAAAAAACATGGTTTTCTCAGGCAGCTTTGTAACGTATGGAAGAGGCGTTATTCTAGTTACTGGTATTGGAATGGATACAGAGATAGGTAAAATAGCTAATCTGTTGGAAAGTGCAAAGGAAAAGAAAACTCCTCTACAAGTGGGTTTGGATAAGTTTGGGAAAAAACTTGCTGTAGGTATATTGGCAATATCAGTATTGATTTTTGTAATAAATATACTTAGAGGAACTCCCATGCTTGAGTCGTTAATGTTTGCAGTATCTTTAGCTGTTGCAGCAATACCAGAAGCATTAAGTTCCATTGTAACTATTGTTTTAGCCCTTGGGACTCAAAAGATGGCTAAGGAAAATGCTATAGTGAGAAAGCTTCACGCTGTTGAGAGTTTAGGAAGTATTTCTGTAATATGTTCAGATAAGACAGGAACCTTAACTCAAAATAAGATGACAGTTCAAAAGGTATTTGTAGATGATAAGGTTATAGAAAATGATAAGCTAGACCATGATAAGAAGCTAGAAAGATTGCTAGTGTTTATGGCGTTATTATGTAATGATGCAGTTACCACAGAAAACAAGGAAATTGGAGATCCAACAGAGGTGGCATTAGTTAACTTAGGGGCTATATACGATTTAGATGAATTAGAAATAAGAAGGACTTATCCAAGACTTGGAGAGATTCCTTTCGATTCTGATAGAAAGCTTATGAGCACAGTAAATAAATGCGATGACGATAAAACATACATGATTACTAAAGGCGCGTTAGATGTTCTCTTAAAAAGATGTTCGCATGTAAGAAAGTCCGATGGAGTAGAGCCTCTTACAGAGGAACATAAAAAAGAAATAGAATATATTAATAGAGAGTTTTCAGAGAGCGGGCTTAGAGTTTTAGCCTTCGCTCATAAGGAATTTGAAGAAGGAAAAGAAGTTACTTTAGACGATGAAAATGATTTAACTTTCTTAGGATTGATTTCTATGATGGACCCTCCAAGAAAAGAATCCAAAGATGCTGTGGCAAGCTGCATTAATGCTGGAATTAAGCCTGTTATGATAACTGGAGACCACAAAATAACAGCGTCAGCTATAGCAAAACAGATAGGAATACTTCAGGGCAGAGATATGGCTATGGAAGGATATGAGCTTGACTCTATTGGCGATGAAGAATTAAAAAGTAAGGTAGAAAATATAGCTGTATATGCTAGAGTATCACCAGAGCATAAGATAAGGATAGTAAGAGCATGGCAAGAAAGAGGAAATGTGGTTGCTATGACTGGAGATGGAGTAAATGATGCTCCTGCATTAAAACAAGCAGATATAGGAATTGCTATGGGGATTACAGGGACAGAGGTTGCGAAGGATGCAGCAGCAATGATATTAACAGATGATAACTTTTCAACCATCGTAAAGTCAATTGCTAATGGAAGGAGCATATATGCTAACATTAAAAATTCAATAAAATTTTTATTATCAGGAAATACTGCAGGAATTATAGCTGTATTATATGCTTCTATTGCAGGGCTCCCTATTCCTTTTGCACCAGTACATTTACTATTTATTAATTTAGTTACTGATAGTCTTCCTGCTATAGCTATAGGCCTTGAGCCTCATAATGAAAACATTATGAAGGAAAAGCCACGAGAAATAAATACTCCTATATTGGATAGGACTTTTGGCACAGAGGTAATAGTAGAAGGAATAATTATAGCAATATGTACAGTAATAGCCTTTTACATAGGACTATCTACAAATAGTACATTAGTTGCTAGCACTATGGCCTTTGCAACCTTATGCCTTGCAAGATTATTTCACGGGTTTAATTCTAGATCAAGAGAATCTATATTTAAAATAGGAGTATTCTCAAATAAGTTTGTTTGGGTAGCTTTAATAATAGGGGTTTTATTATTACAGATAGTTATTGGACTTAAGCCTCTAGAAAGGGTCTTTGAAGCTACACAGCTTAATATTACTCAATATCTATGGGTGTATGGACTTGCACTTCTTCCACTAGTGCTTATTCAGCTATATAAGTTAATATTTGTGAGAGGCGAAAAATAAGTTTAAGTGAAAATTTGAAAATGGAAAACGGATAGTGAAGGAGGTTTCATTAATATAAAATCTAAGTTTCCGTTTTCCGTTTTTAATTTGTTTTAGTTGATGGGCCTATAGGTGGTTCCGCAGAATTTTAAAAGTGCGTCATTAAAAAGTTGTATGTGAACCTTTTCATCTAGAATAATTCTTTCTAATACTTCTCTTACATATGGGTCATGTATTAAGCGAATATGCCTATTGTACTCATCTATAGCTTTATGCTCTGAATCGATATCTAATTTTAATCTATTACAAAGGCTGGTGCCATAATGTATAAAGCTTCCGTTCCAGAAGTTTCCGAAAGTACTGTAAGAACCTCTTATCAAAGGATTTCCACCTAGTTCTTTTATTATATCTGCCAACATCTCCATATGAAGCATTTCTGTTATGGATACATTCTCTAATAATTCACCTAGTTCTTTGTCAATGTCTTCAAAAAAGAAGTGGTGATAAAGATACTGATTAATGGCTGTGAATTCACTAACTACACCTGCATAATCATCTAATAGTAACCAGGCATAATATAAATTGGGCTCCAGGACCTTTATTTCAGGGTAAGGAGAAGGGTCTGCATATTTATCCCTCTTATGCATATCATGATCAATTTCACTCAAAGCGTATTCCCCCAATATTTTATACTAATATTAGAGTATATTCTAATAAAATAGAATATATGAAAACATATAAGAAAATATCTTATATCACAAAGTAATTCTAAAACATTCATCTGAAATAAAATCAGGTGAAACTGTAAACATGACGATTTAATAGAATTTGCGGTGGATTTTTTAGTTAAAGAAAGGGCTGAAGGCTCTGATCCAGGACTTTGTGTAGCTGAATTTGAAAAGCTTAAAGATTACCAGACACTAATGGATTATTGTATGAAAAATAAGATATATAATTGGCATACTTGTATCAAAGAACAATTAAGAAAATATTGATATTACACTTAAGTTTTTAGGTTGCCTCAAATCTTATTCTGAGACAACCCCTTTTATATTACTACTGCTTCAAGTATATTAATTTCTCCTCTATAGCAGTCAATTCTTGCTTTAGCTCCTATTGGAAGGGTAAGCTTTGGATAGTCATGTCCAGACATAAAATTTGAGAGAGTAGGTTTATTAAGAGATAGGATTCTATCTTTTATGATTTCATTTAAGGTTAAGCTTCTTTCATAGTTAGATAGAGAACAGTCTGTAAACTGGCCTAGTATAAATCCATGACATTTTTTTAGCTTTCCGGCTAAATGAAGATGAGTTAGCATCCTATCTATAGCATAAGGTTGCTCACCTACATCTTCAATAAATAGGATATTATCTTCTGTATCTATTTCGTAAGGGGTCCCCAAAGTAGCTGAAATTAGGGAGAGGTTGCCGCCAACAATTTTACCTTCAGTTATTCCACGTATATTGCAGTTTAGATTTATATTTGAAGGATTTAAAAGCTTATATGGTCTATAGCCATTCATAAGTGTGCTTAGAAAGCTTTTTAAGGTTTCAGTATCCTGAAGATTAGAGCTTCCCATAGGCCCGTGAAAGGTTATAAACCCAGATTTTGAGGCAATTACATTTAAAAAAATGGTTATATCACTAAAGCCTACTAGGATTTTAGGGTTATGCTTTATAATTTTAAAATCTAGAAGTGGTAGTATTCTCATAGAACCATACCCGCCTCTTACACATAAAATCATATCCACTTCTTTATCAGAGAACATATTCATGAAGTCTTCTGCTCTGTCCTTATCGCTACCAGCAAGATATCCCCATCTATCATATAAGTGATTTCCTTCCTTTATCTTAAAACCCTGGCTCTTCAAAAATTCAATTCCTTGTTTTATTTTATCTGGATCTTCAGGACTTGCGGGGGAAATAAGGCCGATGGTATCTCCAAACTTTAATCTTTTAGCTATCAAATTATCACACCTCACCAAATTTTTACTTACTAACTATGATATGCCACAGACAAACTCATAATTACGAAATAGAAATATTTTGCGACGCAAAGTATTTCAGTGAAGAAAATTGCATCGTAATTTTCTTAAAACATTCCCCTTCTGTTCAGTATTATTATGCTTGCGATAGTGCTGACTACAATCATAGTTATTGCAATAATAAAGCCTGGGCCTGCTGGAGCTGAAGACCAAGGAAGTCCTGTAACATTCATACCGAATATACCAGAATACACGTTAGGTATAGCCATAACTATAGTTATAGAGGCGAGAAGCTTCATAACTAAGTTTAGGTTATTAGATATAACATTAGCTGAAGCATCCATGGTTGCAGTTAAAATGTTAGCATATATACCTGTCATTTCTATAGCCTGTTTATTTTCGATTATTACATCTTCCAAAATGTCTTTGTCCTCCTCATATTTTTGCATTACCTCAAGTTTTAGCATTTTTTCTAAGGTTATTTCGTTAGCCTTTAAGGAGGTAGAGAAGTATACAAGAGAATTTTGAAGAGATAGTAATTGCATAAGAACTCTATTACTCATAGACTTATGCAGCTTTTTTTGAATCATTAAACTTTTTTTGCCTATTTGACGTAGGCAGAGCAAAAAATAACTAGATACTCTGTAGAGTATTTGAAGTATAAATCTAGAACGCTTAAATGTATAAAAAGAACGTATATTGCCTTCAATAAAATCTGTTAGTAGTTTACTATTTTTTAAGCAAACGGTTATGATAGCTTTTTCAGTATGTATTATGGCAAGAGGATAAGTATCATAGGTTAAAGAATTTTCCTCCATCTCTGTAAAAGGTATATCTATTATAAAAAGTAGGTTATTATCTTCAATATCTATACGAGAGGTTTCTTCTTCGTCTAGAGCTGCATATAGAAATTCAGATGGTACTCCAGTTTTTTTAGATACCAATAATATTTCTTGTTCAGAAGGAGATACCATGTTAATCCAACACCCAGGTTCTACAGAATCGAGTTCTTGCAGCGTGTTATCTAGTTCACTTACAGTTTTGTATATGCAAATCATAAAATTCAGTCCTTTCCAGTATCTATATATTAATATTATAACTTAATAAAAGAAATTTCTACAGTAAAAACGAAATGTTAAAAAGAGGTTAAACTTAGCTGAATATACTGACTATTTAGCAATATAAAGCAAAGATAAGTAAGTGCATAAAATAGTATATTTTATCACATATAATGATTTAAAACCTAATTAAATGGATTAAAATTGACAAATAAGAGATTTTAAAAAGTTGTATACAGGTATAAAAGGCAGTATAATCACTATGTAATAATCAAAGGGTGGGGGATAAAATTAAAATGTATAAGGAAACAGTAGTAAGGAGAAAGGTTCCAAGTATATTTATAATAGTAATTTTGTTAGCTGTTTCTATAGTAGTATCAGATATAATCATAAATATACAAGTTGGGGAGTATAAGGTAGGGGGATACCTTACTATATTATTAGCTTGTATAATATTTTTATTAATAATAATGCAGATAAATAAATGTAGTGTAAAATACAAGTATTCTATAATTGCAGATGAATTAATTATATATAAACTTAAAGGTTCAAGGCAAGAAGTAATGGAAAGTATTAAGATAAAAGATATAGAGGATATAATAAAAGTAGACAAGATAACTTCAAGATTTAGGACAATACTTTGCAAGAAATATAGTTGTTTGAATATAACTAATAATCTATACGCGTGTATGTATAATAACGGTCATATGAGAGGAAAATTCTACTTTGAGCCAAGCTGTAAACTCATTGATAAATTAGACATCCTAAAAAAGAAAGATATGTGTTAAAACACTAGGTATTACTGCTCCTAGTGTTTTTTGTTATACTCATGAAGACTTAGTTTTGCTTCAGAAATTAAGATTTGCTGCTCTATTAAATCAAGCCCTGTAAAGGCAAGAACCTTAGCAGCAGTCATCATTTGCTCTCTAGCAAAAGGAGATAGAGTAGCCTTTCCAAAAGCCTCAGATGCATACTTTATAGAATCATTCTCTACAATATTAATAAGATATCTAAGACTTGGAACTAAGTGGCTTACACTTCCGAGGCTTAATCCATAAGGCAAGTCTATTTCTTCATCTATAGCTATAATACCTGCCTCTTTAAGATTATGAGAGAATAGCCTTGATAAGGTTTCATTGGCTATAAAGTTTTCATAAGGAACCTCTATAAGGCTAACCTCAGAATCTATATTCATTAAGTCCTTTAGTCCTGAGGCGATTTTTATAAGTTTATTTTTAATTTCTTCTGCTGAATTTAAAGTTGGAGCTTTAATATGAAAATGGCTTTCTATATTATTAGTTAGTATATAAGGGTCTAAGTCTCCGTTTATGCTTATTCTATCAATGGAACAATCTTTAGAGCAGCCTTTTACAATGGTGTTTATAGAGTTTAAAGTAAAAAGACAGGCATCAAAAGCAGAGTAAGCATTGGTTTCACTACATCCAGAAGCCTTATTACAGCAATATGTAATTTTAATTGGAAGTACAGCAGGCGAAGTACAGCAGTTAGCGTTGATCACATTAGGTTGAGCCATTAAAACAGCGTCCATATCATTAAAGGCTCCTTGTCTTGACATTACCACTTTAGATCCGCCTGAGAATTCTCCGGGGCAACCAACTACAACCACAGAGCCGCCTGTTTTAGGAATTACCTTTGAAAGGCTAAGAGCTGCTCCAACTGACATGGCTGATACTAAGTTGGTTCCTAGGATATGACCTTTTTTGCATACACAATCGTATTCACAGATGTAGCAAATTTTGGGATGGCCTTCTCCATATTGAGCCATAAATGCAGTAGGTATATCTAGGTAATTTTCTTCTATTTTAAAATTATTATTTTTAAGGATATTAATTAAGTATTCGTAAGCTTTGTGTTCACAAAAGCTATCTTCTGGATAATTATATAAGTATTTAGATATGTTAAAGATATCCTCCTCAATTGATGCTAGGTATTGTATAATTTCCTGTTTCATTTAAGATTCCTCCTTTAGTGGAATATCATTTATTAGTATACCCGTGTAGTTAAAATATATTTTGAAAATGTAGTTATATAAAATTAGTTTATTTAAAAGTTTTTATTAGTATTGAAAAATATATGCAGAAATTCTATAATAAGAAATGTAGACTTTGTGGAATTAAATGGAAATAACAGGGGGTTAAGTATGACAATACGGAGAATTAATTCATCAGTAAGGGCAGTATTAATAGCTTTACTAATCATGGTTGTAAGTGGAGTTACCAATGCTTATGCGGCAGAAAGCCTTCCTAGGGTACACAGAATAGACCGTGAATATGTGACAGTAAGAGAAGGTGATACACAGACTTTTGATATATTCGCAAACTACTCAGGAAAAGTACAATATAGAGTATGGATAGCAAATAGGAAAACTAACGTATGGGAAGACATAACCAATGGATATACGGATGCATTGGATGGTAAGAAGGTATTTACTATTACTACTCCTAAGTTAAAAGAAGGAGAATATGGCATTTCGGTCTGGATTAAGAGAGCAGGAGCTACACCTAAAGATAAACGAGGTTTTGATAATTTCGCAGCTGCTAAAATGATTTGTTTAAAAAATGATGGACAAGAACCTAATATAAGGCTAGATAAGATTAAGAACAACTATGCAGTAGGAGAAAATATAGAGGTCAAAAAAGAAGAAGGAAAACAGTATTCATACAGTTATAGTGTTCATGATCTTATAAGTAATAAAACTATAATTCCATTTACATCTTACAAAGATAGTCTCTCATGGAGAGCAAGTAAAGAAGGATTATACTTATTAAAAATAAATATAAAGAGTATAGAAAGAATCGCAGTTCCTAAGCCGAAAGAAGAAAATAAGGAAGATGCAATATCTCCAGCAGATACTAAGGTTCCAGAAAAGGATGGACAGGTAGTTGAGGAGCAGGCTTTAGAAAATAGTGTAGAGCAAACTAAAGTAGTAGATGAAACTGCTGCAAATAATGACGATAAATCAATAGAAAATAATGAGGATAATAATAAGGAAACAGAAAAGATTAATGAAGGTGCTAAAGAAGAAGAAAAGATTGAAGAAGAGGTTGAATATAAAGAATTAGAAAGAGAAACTCAAATAGTTAAATTAGTGCTAGTAGGAGACCCATTTAGGTATAAAGGACCAGCAGTTCCAGCGGCTCCAAATGTTAAATCATTAGTGGTTGGTAATACTGGAGAGGCACAACGACTTTATATAAAAGCACAACCTAGCTCAAGCTCAAAGAATGTTGGATATATATGGAAGCTTAACTGGAGTTAAGATATTAAAGACAGTAGGCAGCTATTATTACATAGAAGCAACAGACTATGCCTCTTTAAAACAAGTAAAGGGATATGTATATACATCTCAGCTAAAGACAGTAAAACCAAGTGGAAGCTATTCTATAGTAGTTGATTTAAGTGAGCAAAGAGTGCGGGTGTTTAAGGGAAATAAGCTGGAGAAGACCTTCAAATGTTCTACAGGGCAAGACTGGACTCCGACGCCAACAGGAACTTATTTAATAGGTGCTAGAGGCACAGAGTTTTATACAGGATATAAGAATTCTGTAGTATGTTATAATTGGGTTAGATTTAATAATGACTTTTTATTCCATAGCACGCTGCATACTAGAAATGGACAAGAAATAGCTTCGGAAGCGAAGAAGCTTGGAACTAAGGCTTCACATGGATGTATAAGGTTGGCTGTACCAGATATTAAGTGGATTTATAACACTATACCAAGAGGAACATTAGTAGTTATTCAAAATTAACTGATGGTTTGTTTTAAATAACTGGTTAGTAAGTTAGAAACGTTAGTATGTTGGGGTAGCTCCTAACACTCTAACAAATACGCAATACTTAACTTTCTAGATAATAAAAACGCCCTAAAAAGGCGTTTTTTTATTATCTAGGAAGTATTCTTCTAAAGATTTCTTCTACTTCTGCACCAAATTGAGAGAATGGTCTTCCTGCTCTTATTCCTTCACCAACATTAGTGATTCTTTTAAACATATCAGCATCTGCAGTTACAGCTACCGTTTGAATTCTTCTATCTGCATTTTTTACAACTTTGTCAACATTATCTTTTAATTGAGTAGTCATTCTACCTTCTGGAGTTGAACCCATATCTATTCCAACTAAGGCTCTGTTTCCAGTTACAATTACTCTAGAACTTCTAACACCTTTAATGCTATTAACAGCACGTTCAATTGTAGCGGCTCTTTGCATATCATTGTTAGTTGTATCTATGTTAGCACTTCCAGAGTCATCTCTTGTTGTACTTTCTTGCATTCCTTCTCTTCCCATGTTATTATTGCCGGCATTGTTATTATAGCCGACAGTATTATTACCTAAGTTGTTATTATAAGCGTTAGGATTGGTACCCATATTATTTCTACCCATGTTGCCATTATCGAAATTGTTATTATCTAATGTGTTATTTAATGTACCATCTGGGTTTAAATTAGCGCCCATCCTGCCATTCCTTGCTGTATTGTTTTGACCTGTTCTTCCAGACGGTGGAGGGTTAGTACCTTGTCTAGGAGCGCATGCTGATAAACTCAATGAGAATATTAAAGCTGTAAAGACTGATATTGTAGTCTTTGTATTTTTATATTTCATATTTATCACCTCGAAATTTAGTATGCGCAGTTTGTACATTAACTATGAATGAACGCGATACTAAATTTTTATGCTAGTTTTTAAAATATTACTAAAAGTGGATAAAAATATTTTTGTGGACAAAATAAGATTATATGTCTATTTGAATAAAATATAGTATAAGGGGCAATAATCCAAATAATATTTATTAAGTTATTTAAGGGGGTAAAAATGCAAAAACGAAAATGTATTATATGTGGAAAGCCTCTAAATGATGGTATAATGATAAATGGAAGAGGAATATGTAAAAGTTGTGAAGATAGAATAACTCATGCTGAAAGTGGTACAGACTTTTATGAATATTATAAGTGCTGTATACGAAAAGCTATAGCCCATCATATGATAAGAGGAGTGGATTACAATTGTCAAAATTACCCCTTGTAGAAGGAGTACTAAATTATATACAAGAAAATAACATAAGATTTGCTATGCCAGGTCACAAAGGGAAAATAGGCTTTAGCACAACTGCAATTGGAAGAGAACTATATAAAAACTTTATTGACATAGACATAACCGAAGTTGAAGGAGTAGATAATCTTCATAATGCTGAAGGAATAATAAAAGAAGCAGAAGAATATTTAGCTAAGCTTTATGGAAGCGAAAAGGCATATTTTCTGGTAAATGGTAGTACCAGTGGCAATCTAGCTATGATATTTTCTACATTTAATGAAGGTGATAAGGTTATCATTGAACGAAATTGCCATAAATCCATATTTAATGGAGTTATACTAAGAAAGCTAAATCCAGTTTATGTAAAAAATAAAATCAATTTTAAATATGATGCTCCTCTCTCCATAGATGAGGAGCATTTTTTGCATGTGTTAGAAGCTAATAAAGATGCAAAGGGAATTATAGTAACTTACCCAAATTACTATGGAATTTGTCCTAATTTAAGGTTTATAATACATGAAGCTAAAAAAAGAAATATGAAGGTGTTAGTAGATTCGGCACATGGGGCTCATTTTGGCATTTCTAAAGAGCTGCCGGAAAGCGCAGTAAGTCTTGGGGCAGATATGGTAGTTATGAGTTCGCATAAAACCCTCCCAAGTCTTACTCAAACAGCGTATCTTCATTTAGCAAATACTGTAGATATAGATAGGGTTAGATTCTACTTGAATATGTTTTTAAGCACTAGCCCTTCATATATGCTTATGTGTTCTATGGATTATGGCAGATTTTATCTTGAGGAATATGGAGAAGAAGATTACAAAAAGCTTATTAATATAGCTAATAAATATAGAGAAAAGATAAACAGACTTAAAGGAATTCATGTAATAGGAAAAGAAGATTTTAAGTATGTAGGAGGAGCTATTGATTTATCAAGGTATGTAATTAACTTAGAAAAGAGATACAATGCAAGAAAGCTATTAAGATATTTAAGATGCAATAAAATTCAAGCTGAGATGAATGATAATCAAAATGTAGTGCTGATTTTTTCACCTTTTAATACGGAAGAGGAATTTGAAAGACTGTATCAGGTGCTTAAAGATTGCCATATGGACAATTTAAAAGATGAGTATTATAATATATCAAATTATAATATACCGGAAAGTAGATTATTGCCTTATGAAGTAATTGATAAGAACAAAGAATATATTAGTTTAGAAGATGCAAAAGGGGAAATATGTGCAGAGGCTATAGTTCCATATCCACCAGGGATTCCAATAGTTACTCTCGGAGAAGTTATAGGCCAAGAAGCTATAACTATTATAGAATATTATTTGAATAGTGGTGTAGAAGTTTTAGGAATTACAAATGTAGATGGAAAAAGAAAAGTAAGGGCGGTAAACAGCTAGAAGATCAGGTTAGATAGCTATTAATAAGAAATTTTGGAGGAGAAAACTTATGAAGAAAAGTTTATTTATAACATTAGAAGGACCAGATGGGTCTGGAAAGTCAACTATTATAAAGATGATAGAAGAATATTTAGATAAGAATGGGATTAAGCATATATCTACTAGAGAACCTGGAGGCATAGATATAGCAGAACAGGTGAGAGAAGTTATTTTGAATAAAAAGAATACTGCTATGGATAAAAGAACAGAAGCACTTTTATATGCAGCATCTAGAAGGCAGCATCTAGCTGAACGTGTAATTCCTGCTTTAGAACAGGGTAACTTAGTAATATGTGATAGATTTGTGGACTCTTCCCTTGCTTATCAAGGATATGCTAGAGAAATAGGAATGGAAGAAGTAATGCGTATAAATGAATTTGCTATCGAGGGATATATGCCAGATCTAACATTGTACCTTGACATAGAACCCCAGATAGGTCTTGCTAGAATAGCTAAAAATAAAGAAAGAGAAGTTAATAGATTGGACTTAGAAAAACTAGATTTTCATAACAAAGTTAGAGAAGGTTATTTTAAACTACTAGAAGCATATCCTAATAGAATAAAGAAGATAGATGCAAGTAAAGAAATAAATTTAGTTTTTGAAGATGTAAAAAGATTAATAAATTATAAGATTACAGAATTCCTTAATAAATAACTGTATCTATGACTTGTACCATAAAAATTAAATAAAAAACGAAAGGAGTTTAAAAACTTATGAGAAAAAGATTATCGATATTAATAATACCCTTAATATTATTTGCAGCATGCACAAGAGGAAATAACAAACCACAAGAAAATAATAAACCACAAGAAAGTAAGGTAGTAGAACAAAGCAAGCCTGCAGAACAAAATGTTAAAGTAGAAGAGCAGTCTATAAGTGATTACTATCCTTTTAAGGAAAATACAGAATATAAATATGCAGGTGAAGGTAATGAATATGCAGCACAAGATGTATATGTAGATTATATAAAAGATAATAGGATGCAGCTTAGAGTAAAAAATGCTGGAACTACTGCAGTAAGAGTTATTGAAAGAACAAAGGATACAGTTACATTAGTAGGAGTGCGAGGTGAGACGTATCACAAAGAGGACTTAACAAATATGGCTAAAAGTGAAGCTAGTGATATATTGCTAAAGACCCCTATAAAAGAAGGAAACAGCTGGAACACTTCATCAGGAGATAAGAGAACAATTACTGGGCTAGATAAGTCAATATTGACTCCTTTTGGAGAACTAAAAGCACTAGAGGTAACAACTGAGGGCAAGGATTATATTTATAAGGATTATTATGCAAAGGGGTTAGGTCATGTTAAATCAGTGTACACTGATAAGACCAATAAGGAATTCGTTGTAACCACAGAAATAAAAGAAATAAACGAGAATTCACCGATAATAGAAGATATAAAGTTCTTTTATATAAAGCCTGAGCCTACTGAATTTTCTATAGTATACAATACAAAAGAGATTAAAATAAAAACTAATGAAGAGGTTAAGGACTATTTTGAAAAATACCTAAAAACTGTTCCAAGTAGTAAATTAACACCTCTAATTAGTAAAAATACAAAGATAAACAAGATGAAGTCTGACCAAGAAAAGGGCATAGCTTATGTAGACTTATCAAGGGAATTCATAGATGAGATGAATGCAGGCAGCTCTGTAGAATCAGAAATATTAACGGCTGTAGCTAACACTTTCGGTTCTTATTTTGGAGTGAGAGAAGTACTATTAACCGTGGACGGAGAACCATATAGTTCAGGACATATATTATTAGAGAAAAATGAGACATTAAAGACAGAATTAGATAAGGCAAGGAATTTTTCTACAATGTAAAATCTTTTAATGAAATAGTCAATAAATATGTTAAAATATAAGGTGAGGACTAGAATTAAATTGACCACAGTGGTATTGAAATAAATTAAGTTTATATTAATAAGGGGGAGATAAAGTGAAACTTGTAATTGCAGTTGTTCAAGATGATTATGCAGAAGACTTGACGGACGTAATTACTGAGGCCGGATATGGAGTAACTAAGCTTGCTACTACAGGAGGATTCCTAAAGTCAGGCAATACTACCCTACTCATAGGCGTAAAAAAAGAAGAGGTAGATATAGTAATTTCTATAATAAGGGATGTTTGCAAAAAGAGAAGCCAAGTAGTTACAACACCATCTCCAGTAACGGGTTCAACAGGTATTTATGTTCCTTATACTGTTGAAGTTGAGGTTGGTGGAGCTACTATATTCGTAGTTGACGTTGATAAATTTGTAAAGATATAAGAAGAGGAGTTTCATATATAAATTTTGGAGGTAAGGGATGAGCTTTGAAAATATAATAGGACATGAAACCATCAAAAGTCAAATAGAAAACTCAATAGTCTCAGGAAAATTTTCTCATGCTCATCTTATAACAGGTGAAGATGGAC
The DNA here is from genome assembly GCA_009738435.1 of Clostridium bovifaecis. GTDB lineage: Bacteria > Bacillota > Clostridia > Clostridiales > Clostridiaceae > Clostridium_H > Clostridium_H bovifaecis. Next base: position 121,352 of record CP046522.1, read on the forward strand.
TTGGAAAAAGTCTTATTGGAAGAGAAATTGCTTTAAAGATTTTGGGCAAGGAAACAAATAGAGCCTATGTTGATATTATGGAGTGGAGAACAGGAAAGAATAAGCAATCAATTGGTGTAGATGATATAAGGGCCATAATAAAAGAAGTAAATAAAAAGCCTTATGAAGGTGATAAAAAAGTTGTAATAGTGTATGAAGCACATAAGATGACGGCGGAAGCTCAAAATGCCTTTTTAAAGACTATAGAAGAACCACCTAAAGGGGTTACTATAATACTTCTTAGCGAAAATTTAGAACTTATATTAGAAACCATAAAATCTAGATGTCAAATTCATAAACTAAAAAGATTAAATCTTGTAGAGATGAGAGAATATGTTACAAGAGAGTATCCTTATCTAGAGGAAATGGAGATAAGGCAGGTTATAACTTTTAGTGAAGGGATACCAGGGCGGAGTAAGTTCTTTTTAGATGACGAGGCATTTAAGAATCTTAGGAATACAATCATAAAAATACTTCTTTTATTAAACGGGAAAGAGAAGCATATAGTGAAAGAATATGAAGAGTTTTTCTACAAATATAAAGACCAGTGGGAAGAAGTGTTAAGTTGCTTTGTTTCTTATGTGAGAGATGTTATTGTTTATAAGGAGATGGGAAAGAGTGAAGTTATTATAAATAATGATAAAATAGAAGAAATAAAAGAACTTTCAAATATATATTCTTTTAAGGAACTAAGTAAAATTGTTGATATAATAAATGATGTGCGAGAGAAATTAGAAAGAAGAGTTAATTCAGCATTGGCTTTTAATATGATGCTGCTTAAGATGCAGGAGGTCTAGAATGATAACAGTAGTAGGTATAAGATTTAAGAAATCAGGTAAGATATATTACTTTGACCCAAATAAATTAGATATAAAAAGTGGTGATAATGTAATAGTTGAAACAGTAAGAGGTATAGAATTTGGTCAGTGCGTCATAGGGCCAAAGGAGATAAGTGAGAATGAAGTTATAACTCAACTTAAAAACGTTATAAGAAAAGCTACTGAAGAAGATGCCCAAAAGCATGATGAAAATAGAAGAAGACAAGAAGAAGCTTTAAAGGTGTGTACAGAAAAAATTGAAAAGCATAAGCTGCCAATGAAGCTTATAGATGTAGAATATACCTTTGACAATAACAAAATAATATTTTATTTTACAGCAGAAGGCAGAGTAGACTTTAGAGAATTAGTTAAAGACTTAGCCGCTGTGTTTAGAACAAGAATAGAGTTGAGACAAATAGGGGTTAGAGATGAAGCTAAAATGGTAGGTGGACTTGGTCCTTGTGGAAGACCAATGTGCTGTTCTTCTTTCTTAGGAGACTTCGTACCAGTATCAATAAAGATGGCTAAAGAGCAAAATCTATCTCTTAATCCTACTAAGATATCTGGAATCTGTGGAAGATTAATGTGCTGCCTAAACTATGAACAATCAACTTATGAGGATATAAAAAAGGAACTCCCTAAAGTAGATGCTATTGTTGATACACCTTACGGAAGAGGTCAAATTGTACACAATTCTGTGGTAAATGAAAGTGCTAAAGTTAAGATTAAGACTTCAGATGGAGAAGACATCATAAAGGAAGTAAAAATTCAAGAGATGACATTAATATCTGGAGAGTATGAATATGCAGATTCTATCAGTGAAGATGATATTAAGTTAGAAGCTGAAGACTTAGATGATAAGACTTTAAGAGAATTATTAGAGGAGAACTAAGGAGGAAGTTATATGAAAGCAGTTATAAAAGTTTCTAACCTTCGCTCTCAAAGTGATGTAGGCAATATAAGAACAGCTTTAAGCAATGAAGAAGGAGTTATAGCTTGTCATATAAAAAGAGAAAAGGGAGAAGTAGATGTAGTATATGATACTTACTTCATCAATCTAGAGAAAATACAGGACTTGCTAGATGATATGGGATATACTGTAATATAAAATTTAAGCTTTTAAATTTTAAATAAACGTGGTAAAATAAAGGAGGCATGTACATATTAAGCAATTACATGCACCTAAAGTTTTGAGGAGGTGTTTTTCATGGCATTTAAAATCAGTGATTCATGTGTAAGCTGTGGAGCTTGTGCTTCTGAATGTCCAGTTGGAGCAATCAATCAAGGAGATACTCAATTTGACATTGATGCAAATACTTGCATAGATTGTGGAAACTGTGCTAATGTTTGTCCAGTTGGAGCGATTTCAGCTGACGAATAATAGTAAATAAAAAAGGTCGTCATTATGACGACCTTTTTTATTGGACAAACACGCTAAGCACTTTAAGTATTATAGGTGCTAAAAAAACAGTAATAAGCCCAGCTAAGCCAATAGATAGTCCGCTCATAGCTCCTTCAGTTTCTCCAAGCTCAATAGCCTTGGTTGTTCCTATTGCATGAGATGCAGTACCAATAGCAATGCCAACAGCTATCTTATCTTTGATTCTAAATAGCTTTAAGGTTGCAGGACCTATAACTGCACCCATTATGCCAGTTAAGATTATAGCAGCTACTGTTATTGATGGTATTCCTCCTAATTGCTTCGATATCTCAACTCCTATAGGTGTTGTTACTGACTTTGGAACTAAGGAAGCGTTAAATGAAGCATCTAATCCAAAGAAGTAATTTAATATAATCACACTGGTAATCCCTATAAAAGAACCGCCGGTAATTCCAATCAATATAGGAAGGGAATGCTTCTTCAATAGGTTTATTTTTTTATAAAGAGGGACAGCTAGTATAACTGTGGAAGGCCCTAAAAAGAAGGATACAAACTGACCGCCTTTATTATAGTCATCTAAACTGATATTAAATCTCATTAAAAAGCTTATTATTAAGATAATACTTATTAGAAGCGGATTAAATAAAGTAATTTTTGTTCTAGAATATATTAAGTATCCAATTTCAAAGGTAATTAATGAAATCAAGATTCCAAAAAGAGGGGTAGATAAAAGTGCATTCATGATTTACCACCTTTCAATATAATTTGAACTATTATCCCTGTAGCCACTAGTACTATTATTGTAGAAATAAAGGACACAGCAATAATAGCAAACCAATTCCCTCTAAGCAGGGAAAAGCTTGAGATTAATCCAACGCCTGCTGGAATAAAGAAAATGGCTAGGTGGTCTAATAAAAAGTTACTGATTTCTTCAATCATATCTAGTTTAATAACCCCTGTATATAATAATCCTAAAAGTATAAGCATCCCGATAACACTGCCAGGTATAGGAAGATTAAGGCTCTTTTGAAGCAATTCACCTAAAAAGTATATCCCAAGGATAATAGAAGCTTGTCTTAGCAGTTTCAACTTTTCACCTCCATTTATGTGAAACATTATATTTATATAGTTAGTTTAAATAAATTTTGAAAAGCAATACTTACCTTAAAATGGTATATGTGAAAAATTATACTTCATACACAACACTAAGTTAAAAAATTAACTTACTATTATAATATAACTTTTTAAAGCTAAAAGCTCAATTATAAGAATAGGAAAACAAGAAAGACTATTCTATATATTTAAAACTCTATACATAAAAGTATAAATAAGAGGATAAGATAGCTATGAATTGTTATAAATTTAACAAAAACGACATATGTATACTAGAAAAACTTATGGTATAGCATATGTATATAGAAAATGTTAGAATATGGGGTATAATATTAATAAAGTGGTGATAAATATGGATATAAGTTTAGTAAGAGAAGATGAAAGCTTAGATGATTTACAATTAAAAGGACTTCATGTAATACAAAAAAAGGAAGGATTTAGATTTGGAGTAGATGCAGTTTTACTAGCTAACTTCGCTCAAGTGAAAAAGGGAAGCAAGGTTGTAGACTTATGTAGTGGAACAGGGATAATTCCATTTATTATTGCAGGAAAATCAGAAGCAGCAAGAATAACAGGTATTGAGATACAAGAGGAAATGGTAGAGATGGCTCAAAGGTCAGTTCAGCTTAATAAATTAGAGAATAAAATTGATTTTATAAAGGGTGATTTGACAAACTTAGAGCTTTTAAAGGGCATATCGAAAGCTGATGTAGTTACAGTAAATCCACCGTATAAGCTTGCCAATTCAGGTATAATAAATCCTAGTGACAAAATGGCAATAGCAAGACACGAAATTTGCTGTACTTTAGAAGATGTGATAATTGCCTGTAGGACCTTATTAAATGATAATAAAAGGATGTATATGGTACATAGGCCAGATAGATTAGCAGATATAATAACTTTGATGAGAAAGCATAAAATAGAGCCTAAAAGGATACAAATGGTTCATCCGAATACAAAGAAAGCTCCTAATATTGTGTTAGTAGAAGGTCAAAGGGATGGAGGGGCCTTCTTAAAATGGGAAGAGCCTATATTTGTTTATGATGAGGAAGGAAATTATTCAGAACAAATAAATAAAATTTATAATAGAAGTAACCAGTAACCAGTAAGAATTTAGTATATTAGAGGTTATAAAGTTAAAAGTGAAATGTAGTGTTTCATAGGAAGAAAATTAACAGGAGGAGGGAAAAGTTGTGGCTGGAAGATTGTATGTGGTTCCGACCCCAATCGGAAATTTAAAGGATATAACATTAAGGGCTTTAGAGGTGTTAGAAAATGTGGATTTAGTAGCAGCAGAGGATACAAGGCAGAGTTTGAAGCTCTTAAATCACTTTAACATAAAAAAGTCTCTTATAAGCTACCATAAGTTTAATGAAAATGAGAAGAGTGAAAACATTATAGACATATTGAAAGAAGGAAAGAGTATAGCTTTAGTATCTGATGCAGGTACGCCAGGAATATCAGACCCAGGAAGTGTTATTATAAAGAAATGTATAGAAGAAGGAATAGATTTTGAAGTTTTAACTGGGGCTACTGCTGTAACTACAGCACTTGTTTACTCTGGACTTGACACTACAAAATTTCTATTTAGAGGATTCTTGCCTAGAGAGAATAAAGATAGAGTTCCTATTATAAAAGATTTGAAAGATAGGGAAGAAACCTTAATTTTTTATGAATCTCCTCACAGACTTTTAAAGACTTTGGAGTTCTTATACGAAAATTTAGGAGATAGACAAATTGCTATATGTAGGGAGCTTACTAAACTTTATGAGGAAGTAGTAAGAAGAAGTTTAAGTGAGGCTTTGGATTACTACAAAGAAAAAGAACCAAGGGGGGAATATGTGCTCGTAGTTCAAGGAAAGAGTGAGGAAGAAAAGAAGAAAGAAGAAGAAGAAGTATGGCAGGAGCTCACTATAGAAAAGCATATTGAAAAGTATATGTATGAAGGTATAAGTAAAAAAGATGCTGTAAAAAGGGTGGCTAAAGACAGAAATATGGCTAAATCAGAGGTGTATAAATATTCTTTGAATCTATCCGACAAGAATAGAGATTTCTAAGCTAAAGCAGCATGTAAAAAATACCCATGAAACCGGGAAAATTGTTTGTTGGAATAATTTTACATTATATTATCTGTAACCCAGTTACATAAAATTAAACATTTTGCTACTGTAAATGTTATCTTTTTAATGATATAATAAAATGTATGAAAGTGAATCAAATAGATTATAAAGGGGATGAGAAAAGTGCATAAAAAGGTAGCTTCAGTAGTAACTACAGCAGTTTTATTAGTTACTATGAGTACAACTGCGGTTATTGCAGACCCGTTATCGGACAGACTTAAGGATCAAGAGACTAGACTGCAACAGCACAGAAATGATTACACAAGTGCACAGGATAAAGTAGAAGCGATAGAAAGACAAATTGAGCATTTTGATGAACAAATAGAAACTTTAATGGCAGAAATTGAAGAAAATAAAACTAAAATGAAGTCAATTCAAAACGATATAGAATTAGCTCAAAATGAAATAGAAAAAGCTCAAAAGGAAATGGAAGAAGAGCAAGAGCTATATAACGAAAGAATGAAAACAATGTACATGAATGGCGTAGGCGGATACTTAGATGTAATCCTAGGCGCAGATGATTTAAGTGACTTAGTTGAGAAAATTGAAGCTGTTAAACAGCTTACTGAATTAGATAAAAAGATAGTTAAAGAATTAAAACAAAAACAAGAAGATTTAAAAGTAAGACAAGAAAATCTTAAAAAAGAGCAAGACAAGCTAGAAGCTTTAAATAAATCTCAGCAAGAAAAGATTAAAAAGCTAGAAGCGGATAAGAAAGAACAGGACAAGCTTATTCAAGAAGCGAGAAGACAAAGTGCAGCATATTCTGATGTATTAAAAGATGATCAAGCACAAATAAGCCAAACTAAAAAGTTAATAAAAGAAGCAAAAGAAAGATTAAAAGCATCATCAAATTCTAATACTAGTTCATCAGGCAGCAAAAATAACAGTAGACCTTCAAGGGGCTCATCAGCAGATTACTCATCTGATGCTGTAATTGCTTATGCATCAGAATTTTTAGGTACTCCTTATGTTTGGGGAGCAAATGGACCAGAGACTTTTGACTGTTCAGGATTTACAAAGTATGTATATGCTCATTTTGGAGTAAGACTTCCAAGGGTTTCTCGAGACCAAGCTGAAGTAGGAACTTATGTAGAAAAGGGAGATTTGCAACCAGGAGACTTAGTATTCTTTAAGAAGGGTGGGGCTCCAGTTCATCACGTAGGTATATATGTAGGAAATGGATCTTATATTCATGCTCCAAGAACAGGGGATGTAGTTAAAATAAGCTCACTATCAGGAAGATCAGATTACGCATGGGCAAGAAGAGTTAGATAAATTAGAATAGAATAAAAGATTTACATATAATAAAAACGCCGAATTTTTCGGCGTTTTTATTATATAAAAAAACCTCATAAAATACTTTATGAGGTTAAGGTAATTGGCTATTTTACTTCTTCTTTTAAAGATTCTAAGCAGCTTTTGCAGATATTTTTTCCTTTGTAGTTTATAACGTTTCTAGCATCCCCACAGAAGATACATGCTGGCTCATATTTCTTAAGTATTATTTGCTCACCATCTACATAAATTTCTAAAGCGTCTTTTTCTGCTATATCTAAAGTTCTTCTTAATTCTATTGGAATAACAATTCTTCCTAATTCGTCTACTCTTCTTACTACACCTGTTGATTTCATTAATATTTCCTCCTTAAATTAACTTATAATTAACTAGTAACTACTACTAGAAATTTACCTTACATATTTCGACAACTTTATACTTAAATAATAACAAATGTGACAAAAGAAGTCAATATGTAAAATGATTTATTTTTGATATTGTTACAAATTTCTTATTAAATTCCATCTAAAGTTAATATACTACCAAATTATTCAAAAGTCAATAGATTTTTTGTAAATAAAATACAAATCGAAAAATAGGGCAAAATGAGGTAAAACCAAGGATTCAAGAGGAAAGTGTTCAAAAAATGTTTAAAAAATAGTAATATGTTGTAAAAATAACAGCTGAAATATATGACAAAGAAAATAGTAATTAACTGGATAATAGGAGTGCCAATGTCGAAAGAACAATATAAACTAGAGCTTAAATTAAATACTTCTATACAGAAAGTATAATACAGTGAATTTTATGTATATTATTAGCGTATAAAGAGAAAATACTGTTCAAGAATTTTCTAAATCTTTAAATAAATATGAAAATAAAGCCATTTCCATAAGAGTTATGCAAAATGAATGTAAAAAATAAGAAAAATTTTATAGCTTAAATAGGAAGTAAGATTAATTTTAAATTGATATTAGAACATATTTCGGTGCTATAATATTGTATAAGATATAAATTGAAGCGTATTATCAAAAGGCAGGTGAAATAATGGATCAGATAATAAAGGATATAAAAGATACCATAGGAAATATTGGAGGAGCTGCCTATATAGTTGGGGGATATATTAGAGATAAATTTCTTAAAAATAATAAAGATTTTAAGGATCTAGATATAATATTTGATGGAGATATTAATCTATTTATAAAAGAATTAAAGTATAAGGGGTATAATATATTTGTTTTAAAAGAAGAAATAGGTATATATAGAGCCATTATCAAGGATAAAATTTTAGATATAGCAGTACTTAAAGAGGATAGCATAGAAGAAGATTTAAAGAGCAGAGACTTTACTATAAATGCTATAGCTCTTAAGTTAGTTGATAACAAGATAGTTGACCCTTTTAGAGGAAGAGCGCATATAGATGCTAAACTTATTCATGAGGTTAGTGAAGATAGTATAAAGAAAGATAGAATTAGAATATTAAGAGCATATAGATTTGCTATTAAATATGGAATGCATTTTAGTAGAGCTTGCGAAGAGCATATTATAAAAGAATGCAAATATATAAAGTTTTCACCAAAAGAAAGGATTTTTAATGAACTTATAGAAATAATAAGAGAGGATAAAAATGGAATTGCATTCGAGGAACTAGATAAATGTGATGTACTTAAAGAATTACTTCCATATATTGAGGAACTTAAAACTGTGGGAAAGTGCAAGTACCATATAGAGGATGCATTTACACACATGAATTTAGTTTATCTTAATTCTAAAGAGCTTTTAAGAGGTGCAATTAGTGTAAAAGGATTAGATTTAAGTATATTTGCATCTGAACTTGGGGAAGTTCCTCTAGGTATATACTTTTCTTTAGCGGCCTTTTGTCATGATATAGGCAAAGCAAAGTGCTATAAAGAGGTTAATGATAAGGTTAGTTTTATAGGTCATGATGAAGAAGGTGCTAAAATTATGAGGGAGGTTTGCAATAATCTAGGCTTGCCGAAAAAGGCAGAAAGATTTATAACAATTTTGACTGAAGCTCATATGTATCCTTTAAGCCTTTGTAAGAATAATATTAAAAATTATAAGAAGAGCTTTTATAAGTTCTTTTCAAAATATGGGCAATACATACCTTATATACTTGCATTATCTTATTGCGACATGCATGCTACAAAGATGCTTTATGACCCAGATAATGAGGAAAATTTATTTAAAGAATATATTGAAAAACTTCTAGAAGAATATAAATTCTATAAACATATCAAGGAAGTCAGATTCATAGATGGAAGGGAGGTTATTGAAATAACGGGGGTAAAAGGAGAAGAGATAAAAAAGCTTATTGAAGAAATGGATAGAAAGGTATATTATAGGGAAGTAAATAATAGAGATGAGGCCTTAAAATATTTAAGGGGTAAATCAAAAATCTGAAAGGAGTATGGCTATGAAAATATTCATTGATACAGCAAATGTAGATGAAATAAAAAAGATAAGTCAGTGGGGAATTTTAGATGGAGTTACTACAAATCCCTCTTTAATAGCAAAAGAAGGAAGAGATGTGAAAGATGTCGTTGAGGAAATATGTTCTATAGTTGATGGACCTATAAGTGCGGAAGTAATAAGCTTAAAGCACGATGAAATGGTGGAAGAAGCAAGACAACTAGTGAAAATACATAAAAATATAGTAATAAAGATACCGATGTGTGAAGAAGGAATAAAGGCTGTGCATATTTTATCAAAAGAAGGAATAAAGACAAATGTAACCTTAATTTTTTCGGCACAGCAGGCACTAATTGCAGCAAAAGCAGGAGCTAGTTTTGTAAGTCCTTTTGCAGGAAGACTTGATGATATAGGAACAGACGGTATAGACATAATAGCAGATATAGCTCAAGTTTTCGACATATATGGCATAGAAACAGAGATAATTGCAGCTAGCATAAGGCATCCGATGCATGTTCTTAACGCAGCTAAAGTTGGATCTCATATAGCTACGGTACCATATAAGGTATTGATGCAAATGCTAAATCATCCACTTACTGATAGAGGAATAGAACAGTTTTTACAAGATTATAATAAATCTAAATAATATAAAAATCCGCATGCCGAAGCATGTGGATTTTTATATTATAAGTAAAAAATCTGTTTGTAAACATTTTCTGTTGATGTTATACTATATAATTATAGCTAATATGCTGTATTTACTATAATTTTAATGTGCAATAACAAAGGAGGAATAAAAGTTTTATTTAGATCTAGGAATTATGTTTATTTATAGAATTTTATGGTAAGAATTTAATACATATAGAACAAATCGAAAATCATAACCTACATAAAGAGACAATAGTAGTGAAAAAACTACAGAATTATATAAAAAATGAAATATTGCAAGAAAAACTTTTCGAATTGTTCCACATAGAATCAACAATTTATCCACAGGAACATGTGTACAATGTGGATAAAATTATTAAGGTGTAAATCTAAGTCTAAATAAAATCAGTAAAGGAATGGATAATACGACTTATCCACAAAAAGTGTGTATAAGTTGTACATAAGTGTTGATAACTGCTAAGATTTTTTACAGAATTGAAAATATGCAAGTTATGTTTCAGAAAGGGTTATAATTTTTATTACAGAATTTCATTGTCGAAATAAAATATACTGATGTTAGATAAGAGATAAAGTTGTAATGCAGTTATAAATACCGTATAATTATTATACTAGTATAAATAACTTATTCAGAAAATCATTGAATTTTACTAATTTAAATTATAAATGTTTGGATATATAAGGATATGGAGGTAATTTAGGTGAGAAGCGGTAAAACAATCATAGATAAAATAGATAAGATCGCAAAGGAAATATCAAAAAATAGTCTAGTTCCATATGAAGATTTGCCTCAATACGATTTATTTTTATCTCAAGTTATAGATTATTTAAATGACAGATTTGAAGAAGAACAATACACTAATAACATAGTTCAAAATTATATAAAAAATGAAGTAATATCAAAGCCAGAGGATGGTAAAAAACGTGGGTACACTAAGCTTCACTTGGTACAGTTAGTTCTTTTAAGCTATATGAGACCTATTTTAACTACGGAAGAAATTAAAAAGGTATTTGCACTTGCTTTCAACGAGATAAATGATAGAAGCGATGATATCATTTCCTGGGAAAAAGCCTACAAAGTTTTTGATAGAATTCAAGGAGATAGTTTTAATAATTTTTTAAATGTAGAATTCTTTAATGAAGAGAGACTTCAACAGTTTGTTGAGGAAAGTGACCTAAATGAGGAAGAAGAGGAAAGAATATTAGTATTCCTTACAGTAATGAGCTTAATAGCTCAAGCTAGTGCTATTAAGAAGCTAGCAAAGAAAATTATAGATGAATACGGAGAAAAACAGTAAAGTATATAATTTAAGTTCTTATGCATATCTAATCTATGAGAGGTAGGTGATATGCATGGAAGCTTTAATAGAATTGGTGGGTAATGTAGGATTTCCTATTGCAGTATCTATTTATTTATTAGTAAGAATAGAAAGCAAGATAGAAAGTCTTACTATTAGTATCAATACTTTAGCTAATGTACTAAATAAAAAATCATAAAAAGAGGGCTAGAAAATGCAAACTAGAAGAGGTTAGGGAAGTTAGAGATTAAGGAAACCAAGTTAGAGTTTGTAAAGATTATGAAGTAGTAGAGTATAATAGTAAGCAAAAAGAGAAGAGTTCTAAGTTATAACTTTTTAACTTATTTCCAACAGCCTGATTTTGGATTGTTTTAACTAATATGTAACTTGTAGTTAATACTTTGTTAATAATGTACTGATATAATTATATATAAATAATTCAATATCCCCTTTATAATAAATTAAGTGCTAGAATCCTGCTAGCACTTTTTATTTTTGAAAATTTATAGGAGTCAGGATATAATAAAAAGCTAATAAAGATATTTTTATCTAAAGTATTGAGAAAATATTGACAATGAAATCCGAAGAGCTTACCATTGAATTACAAAGGTAGTATGGTGCAAATATGCTTTGAGAATATGCACATAGTTAAGCCATAAAGAGGGGGATATAAGGTGATTGATTTAAAGGGAAGAAGCTTATTAACGCTAATGGATTACACGAAAGAAGAAATTAGCTGGCTACTAGAGTTAGCGGCGCAGCTGAAAAAGGATAAGCTTGAGGGGACGGAATGGGAAAGGCTTGGAGGGAAAAATGTAGTCTTAATATTTGAAAAAGATTCAACTAGAACAAGATGTGCATTTGAAGTAGCAGCTTATGATCAAGGAGCTCATGTTACATATTTAGGACCTGTAGGTTCCCAGATGGGAAAAAAAGAATCTATTAAGGATACGGCAAGGGTTCTTGGAAGAATGTATGATGGAATTGAGTATAGAGGCTATGGGCAACAAGTGGTTGAAGACTTATCAAGGTATTCAGGAGTGCCTGTTTGGAATGGACTTACAGATGATGATCATCCAACCCAGGTTCTAGCAGACTTTTTAACTATAAAAGAACACGTTAATAAACCCCTAGAGGAGATTTCTTTGGTATATATAGGAGACGGAAGAAATAATGTAGCAAACGCTCTAATGATAGGAGCAGCAAAGATGGGTATGGACTTTAGGATAGTTTCCCCAGAAAGATTATTCCCTAAAGAAGAATTAGTTACTAGATGTAAAGAGGTGGCTAAGGAGTCTGGTGGAAAAATAACAATCACTTCTGATATAGACAATGGAGTAAGAGGGGCAGATATATTATACACAGATGTCTGGGTTTCTATGGGAGAAGCGGAAGAAGTATGGAAACAAAGACTGGAAATATTAAGGCCTTATAAAATAGATATGGACGTTATAAAGAAAGCAAATAATAAAAGAGTTAAATTTATGCACTGTCTACCAGCATTTCATGATTTAGATACTACTATAGGTAGAGAGATTTATGAAAAGTATGGACTTGAAGATCTAGAAGTTACAGATGAGGTTTTTGAAAGCGAGCATTCTATAGTTTTTGACGAAGCAGAGAATAGGATGCATACAATAAAAGCAATTATGGTAGCTACATTATAAAAAGTTGATTCAAGCTATGGCATATGAATAAAGTATTAGCATATACTTTGATAGGACTTATACCTAAGAGCGAGCTTGCTAATAAGATAATATCTTCAGCAGAAAAGCTAAACCTACTTTCAAATAAGTTAAAAGAGATGGTTGGTAGATTTAAAATATAACCTCTATTTTAGAAAATAGGGCTAAGATATAAAAAAGTGAAGGAATATAACCTTCACTTTTTTATTAGAGCAAATCTTCTTTATCTCTTTTACCTAGGGACTCAAAAGCAGCTCTTGCGCTCTCTTCTTGACCGTGTTTTATATTTACTTTTTTAAAGTGTCCATCTTCTTTTTGTTATTTTGAGTTTTACGCATCTTGTTTTGTGACATAATGCTTAATAATCTCCTTTTTAGATTAAGTTATATTATATATCTCTTTCAGTATTTCCTTTAACTCCTTTTGACTTATGTTTCCTCATTTCGTCCTCATGGATAATACCGGGCTTAGAAGTTCTTTTATCTATAGCCTTACTATCCTTAGCCTTTGAATTGCCCACTTTAATTCACTCCTTAATACTAGGTATGTAGCTTCTCTAATAGAATAACCCAGTTTAGAGAAAATATGCACAAAAATATTTAGAAGTGAGTTGAAATTTTTAAAGCACAGGTCTAATATATAGCTAATGACTAAGGAGGTTGATAAATATGAAAATCGCAATGCCAAAAGATGGAGAAGTGCTAGATCAACACTTTGGAAAAAGCAGAAGTTTTGCTATTGTAGCTTTAGAAGGAAACGAGATTGTGAATACTAAAGAAGTTTCTACAGAAAGCCTACAGCATAATCATGGAGGACTTGCTAATATGCTTGAAAATGAAGGAGTTTCTCTAGTTATTACTGGAGGTATAGGAGCAGGGGCTTATAAGTCTCTGGAAGAAAAAGGATTTAAAGTTATAAGAGGTGTTTCAGGAAAAATTGGAGATGTAATCAATGAATATTTAAAAGGTGCTTTGCAAGACAAGGAAGTTACATGCAGCCATGACCATGGAGAGCATCACCACTATTAAAAAAGAACTGCTCAAGTAAATTAGATCCAAAATACTAGACAAAATTAAATTAAGCAATCAAAGAGGATTGAATTCTGTAACTTACAGGACTCAGTCCTTTTAGTTTTGCCTTGACTTATCAGCTCCAAAGACATGCGACGATATCCAGTGAGCCCCTTGTTTTCTTCGAACAAAGAGTGAATGATATAAAATTAATCAGTCTCTTTAGTTTCTTTAAAAAACCATTGATTATACTTTACTGACATATAGAATGAAGCAAAGAATGTAATCCAAGTTATATACCAATTCCAGTGCAGATATGTGAGAATGTCTGTGTATCTTTCTTCAACTATCTCAGCAATGGTTAAGGAAATGCAATAATAAAAATAATACATGAACTTATTAAAAGTATTTTTGTTTTTAGGATAGTTAACTACAAATATGGCACATATTGCAGGATAAAGAAAAAATTCAAATATAAAGCTTGCTTTATTAGCATAGGGGAAAAGCCTAACTGGATATTCAATTAGTTTAAATTCTGCAACAATTAAGCCTGTTGACCAAGTAATTATAAGCTTAAATAAATAAGCTATATGTGCTTCACGAATCCTACCTTTAGGAATAAATCGAAATAACAAAAAAATTGTTAAAGCAATTTGAAAAATGTAGATTATATATTCCTTGCTCAAAACGATACCTCCGATTGATTACTCATTTAATATAATAAAAGTATGCTAAAGTTAAGCATTGCTATATTGTAAATTAATTATACCTACATGATCTAAATATCTTCTATCAAATTATTGACGGATTTTACATAGTTAAAACAATGTTTAATAAAAGTTAGTAGAAATATAATCGTAAAACTAATTAAAATAATTATAGTTGAAACTAAGTATAAGAAGAGTTGTTTGAAAGTGATAGATAAGCTTCAATGAAAGCAAGTTTACATTAATTAACATTGCTAAGTAGGTGCATTTTCTGATAAAATTTTTTAGATAATTATAAAAATTAAATTATAAAGGGGGATATTATGCTGGACTTTTTACAGAAGATAATTTCAGTACTCAACACAGCACTTTGGTCTTACGTACTTATTGCATTACTTATTATTCTTGGACTTTATTTCACTATAAAATCTAGATTTGTGCAGTTTAAATTCTTTGGTGAAATGTTTAGGCTTCTTGGAGAAGGAGCGAGTAAATCTATTTCTTCTGAAGGAAGAGAGCAAAAGGGTGTTTCTTCTTTTCAAGCGTTTTGTATCAGTACAGCTTCAAGAGTTGGAACAGGTAATCTTGCTGGTGTAGCTATAGCTATATCTATGGGAGGACCTGGGGCTGTATTTTGGATGTGGGTAATAGCTTTAATAGGTGGAGGGTCAAGCTTTGTTGAAAGTACTCTAGCTCAAATATACAAGGTTAAAGATGAACATGGATATAGGGGAGGCCCTGCTTATTACATGGAAAAGGCCTTAAATAAAAGATGGCTTGGAGTTCTATTTTCAGTATTAATAACTATATCATTTGGACTAGTGTTTAATTCTGTACAAGCTAATACTATTTCCTTTGCTTTTGAAGAAGCTTTTGGAGTGAACAGGCTTATAGTCGGATTAGTTGTAACAGCACTTACAGCAATGATAATCTTTGGAGGGATCAAAAGAATTGCAAAGGTAGCTGAAATGATTGTTCCAGTTATGGCTATAGGATATATAGCAGTTGCTTTATTTGTAGTATTTAAAAATATTACACATGTTCCAGCAGTATTTTCTCTTATTATAGAGAATGCCTTTGGAATAAAAGAGGCTGTAGGCGGTGGAGTTGGTGCAGCTATTATGATGGGAATTAAAAGAGGATTATTCTCAAATGAGGCAGGAATGGGAAGTGCACCAAATGCTGCAGCGACAGCTGATGTAACTCATCCTGTAAAACAAGGACTTATTCAAACTTTAGGAGTATTTACTGATACTATTCTGATTTGTAGCTGCACAGCCTTTATAGTACTTCTATCAGGAGTTTATACTAATACAAAATTAGAAGGTATACAACTTACACAAAAAGCTTTAAGCTCTCAAGTAGGAGCGTGGGGTAATACATTTATAGCTATATGTATTTTCCTTTTTGCATTTAGTTCTATAGTTGGAAACTACTATTATGGAGAAACAAATATAGAATTTATTAAGGCAAATAAATTATGGTTATTAGCATACAGAGCAGCAGTAATAGGAATGGTTATATTCGGTTCTGTGGCTAAAATTCAAATTGTTTGGGACATGGCTGACTTATTTATGGGAATAATGGCTATCATCAATTTAATTGCAATATCAAGGCTTTCTAAAATAGCATTTGCAGCGCTGCAGGATTACAGCAGACAGAAGAAAGCAGGAAAAAATCCTGTGTTTAGCGTAGATGATATTGGCGGGCTTGAAAATGCTGAATGTTGGGAGAAGAAAAAGAAAATAGCGTAATAATATTTTCAAACTTGTAATCACTAGTAAGTAATTTCTAATGTCATTATCTAAAGTACAGAAATGATTGACATATATTAGATAAGGGCATATGATAGAGTAAATGAATAAAACCTCGGTAGGTGAGGTTACTACAAGGATACGGGTTGCTGCCGTAAAAGGATGGAAACATTCTGAACTGGTTAGCAGATTTCGCCGAACAAAGAAGGCGTAATCCAATGCAACAACATTGCCTTGCAGAGCCAAAACTTGAACGAGAAAGTATTGTTTATAATGCCTTCGTCATGTTTAAGTTTGACGAAGGCTTTTATTATTTTGGAGGTGAGGAGAATGGAAGAAGGTAGTAGTGCGAGTAGTAAGGATAAAAGTATTTTATACGTACAAACAAATAGTAAGACGATACCTTTGTTTTCCATTCTTCTAGAAAATGATTAAATTAAGGTAATTCATCTTACGATGTTACTCGTATAAAATAATTTTTCTCTTTACTATTCTTAATTAATCTTACGCTAGGCCAAATAATATTAAGGCTTATATAAGCAATTAATAATATACCTTAATTTATGACGGCTGTTGTCTAGACAGGAGGAGTTAAGATGGAGAAAATATTAAAATTTGTAGATGAAAAAAAGTTTATTGAAGCAAGACAAGAGCTTAAGAAAAAAAATGTAGTTGATATAGCAGAATTATTTGAAGAAGTAGACAAAGAAAATGTTGTTAAGGTGTTTAGAGTGCTTTCAAAGGATATTGCAGCTGATGTATTTTCATACATGGGGCATGAACAAAGAAGATTAATAATAGAGTCCCTAACGGATAAAGAAATTTCTAATATTATTGAGGATTTATTTATAGATGATACAGTTGACTTTTTAGAAGAGCTTCCAGCCAATGTGGTTAAGAGAGTACTCAAAAATGCAAGTGAAGATACCAGAAAAATAATAAATCAGTTATTAAGGTATCCTGAAAGCTCTGCTGGAAGCATAATGACTGTTGAATATGTAGATTTAAAAAAAGAAATGACAGTAGAAGATGCTATAAAATATATCAAGAAAATTGGAATAGATAAGGAAACCATAAATACATGCTATGTTCTTGGTGATGATAGACATTTGGAGGGAATCGTATCTATAAGAAAACTTATTTTAAGCGATAATGATATATTAATAAGAGATATTATAAAAACAGACTTTATTTATGTTAATACTTTAGAGGACCAAGAGAATATAGCGGGATTATTTAAAAAATATGATTTATTAGCCATACCCGTTACGGATAATGAAACAAAACTAGTAGGGATTATAACAATCGATGATATTGTAGATGTTATAGATCAGGAAAACACGGAAGACTTTCAGAAGATGGCGGCGATGGCACCATCGGATGAAGAGTATTTAAAAACAAGCGTATGGACACTTGCGAAGCATAGAATAGTATGGCTGCTTGTGCTAATGATATCTGCTACCTTTACAGGAAATATTATAAAAAGGTTTAATGATGTACTGGAATCTGTAGTAGTTTTGACAGCATTCATACCTATGCTTATGGATACTGGGGGTAATGCTGGATCCCAATCTTCAACACTAATTATTAGAGGATTAGCTTTAGAAGAAATAGGATTAAAGGATATATTTAAAGTAATATTTAAAGAGTTTAGAGTAAGCTCTATTGTAGGTATTGTTCTAGCTTTAGTAAACTTTATAAGAATATACTATTTTGAAAAAACGAATTTTCTTATATCTATTACGGTTTGTATCACACTATTTTTTACTATATTACTAGCCAAGGTACTTGGAGGAATATTGCCTATAGTTGCTAAAAAATTCAAAATGGATCCTGCTATAATGGCAAGTCCACTAATAACCACAATAGTAGATGCTGCAGCATTAATAATCTATTTTTCAATGGCTTCATGGCTTCTTAGAATATAGTAATATTATTAGTTTTATTAATTTAATTTACTTTAATTAGTATTCTTCCTATAGCACTTTTGTCATATAAGAGGAAACAGAACTGACATATAAGAGAGGACACTTTTGTCATATCTAATAAGACAAATAAGAAGATTGCGGCGCAAAATATTTGGAGAATGACAAAAGGTCCTTATTCTCTTAGCTGAATAAGGGTCTACACTTGACGTATATAAAATATAATGTTCTAATATATTGTTAAGCATTCTTTATATTATATTTTATGTGCAAAAAATGGCAGAATTATTGTGCAATTACCTCAAGGGTTATGATTCCAAGATTTTTATAGAGTTCTTTATTCTAGAATTTCACTAAGACTTTCAGGAGCAGGGTAGTGCCTTAAAAGTATACTCTCTAGCTTATCAAAATTATAATTTCTCTGTTCAAAGTTATTAAAGGCATCTTTTTTCTTATTCCAATTACCTGACTTTTTATATGTATTAGATAAGCTAAAAAAGTCAATTTCTCTTTTTTTGGAGTTTTTATTGTAACTCTCAAGCAAAGAGTTTACCTCATGATGTATACTAATATTGTCTTTTTTGGCAGTATTGTTAGGCTCCATAGATAGCATTCTCAATTCGTAAACATTGCTAATAGAACCTCTTCTCTTAATCTTAATTAGGCCAGCTTCAACCAATTCTTTTATTGCTCTTTGTACAGTTCTAACGCTTTTATTAAGTCTTTCTGATAGGGTTTTTTGAGATGGAAAACAAGTTGTTTTGTTGTTAAAGCAATAGCTTTTCAAAATACAGTATAGCTTAAAGGCTTGTCCACTTAACTTTAATTTTAAAATTTCATTTTGTACTATTGTAAAATTAGTCATATTAATCCCCTCCAATAGGTAGATATGCAGTTCCAAGAAAATATCTACTAGAAAAGAAAAAATTTATTGATGAATAAGGAGAGTTGTATAAAATATACAACATAGGTTATTTAGAAGCATGGAGTTCTATTAATTTAATCTATATTATATGCGGGATAAGCCAAAGTTAGAATCGTAAATGGAAGAAAATTACCAAATAAGTATTTACTAATTTGTGGGATTATACTATAATGGAATAAAATGGAATGTGATTACAATATAATATAATCCATTATACTACATTATGATTTAATAGAGGAGGAACACCGAATGACGAAAAATAATGGTACTAATAACATTGTGGATTCTTTTGCTGTACAGGTAATTGATGATGGGTATGCAGATACAAAATCTAAATCGGAAGACTCAGACATGTTCATAACTCCATCCTATGTCACCGCATGGAGACCATCCTATAATAAAGATAATGATCTAAGAGAGACTCCCAATAGTCCTTTAAGTAGAATAGAAGTAGAAGTAAATGGATCTAGGTACTTGGTTGGGGATGCTGCTGTAAGACAAGATAGAAATATGCAATGGAATGGAGCATCAGATAAACACAATGATACTTCCTTTGATATTTTATTAAAAACTCATTTAAGCTTAATGTCTAAAAGGCCTATAAGTAGGGTAAAACTTGTTATGGGACTTCCTGTAAAGGCAAGTTTAGATAAAGAAAGAATAGAAAAAATGAGAGCTAAGGTTATAAGACAACATAATTTAGGCATAAGATTACAAGGGCAAAGGGAATTTGAGAATAAAATTATAAAGGTGGAGGATTTAGTTGTAAAAGCACAACCGCATGGAACTCTATGCGATTTAATATTGGACAGTGGTGGAAGCATCACTAATAAGGATTTAGCAAGAAAAGTTAATGCTATATCTGATATTGGAGGAAAGACTCACAATCTTTACCTAGTAGATGCTCTTGAACCTTTAGCAGATTTCTGCGATACAAAAAATAGTGGTATGTATATAGCTTATATGTGGATAAAGGATTACATAGAGCAAGAATTACATATGAGCGTATCAGATGGACAAATCCAATATATAGTAGCAAGTGGACAAATAAAGGGATATGATTTAACACCAGTGATTCAGAAAGCCTATAGAAGCCTTGCGAGAAAGATTATATTAGAAATCCAAACTGTCTGGGAAAATGCCTTTCCTTTCATCGATAATATTATATTCACAGGTGGAGGAGCTGCAGTGCTTAAGCCTTTTCTTGAGGAGGAATTTAAGAACGCTATGTACTTAAATAGAACTCAAAATCCATCGGGCTTATTTAAGCAAGGGGTTAGAAAATGGAAGAGGAAAGCCGTATAGGAAGGGGGGCTAATCATGCAAATTTCTCTTTATATAGGAGAGCGAAAAAAAAAGGATAAAATAGTTAATGAAGAGCTTCTAAAATATGTTGAAGGAGATAGAAGTGATAGAATAAAGGATTTGATATTAAAGGGGCTTATATTTGAAGGCAAGACAGGTATTGAAGAAAAACTTCTAGATATGAGGTATATGTACAATAATAGCTTTGTTACAGTCACTAAGGAAGAAGATTCTGTGACACAAGTTATTGCTGCTACATCTAGTAGTGTACCAGACAAAGATAGGATTCTAGAAGAAATAAAGCCGGATTTTAGTAATATAAAAGTTGAGAAGAAAGAGATTGTAGATGATGATCTAGAGGAGAGAATCTAACGCAGTAAAGCCGTAAGCTAGAAAAAGCAAGTTAGAAGTTAGATGAGTTAGGATGTTAGGGACGGGTATTTATACTAGCGAGAAGCTATTTATAAAACTAAGCCCTAACCAGCACTTTAGTGCCTAATTTTTTAATTTCTAACTTTCTTATTTTTTTGGTAGTTATTTTTTAAGAAGAGCATATCTACTAAGTGAAAGGGGTTGATGATAATGATAAATTCAACAAGTGTAAAAAGTACATTAGCAATCAAGTATCTTGCTGGGCAAGATGAAAATGGGAAGGATGTATTTAAAACTCAGAGGCTTCAAAAGGTTAAGCCTGCTGCAACGGATGCTGATGTATTTGCTGTCGGCGCAGCGCTGGGAAGCCTTTTAGAACACTCTAACGTAGAAGTTATTAGAGAAAATGACAATCTAATAGTAAATGAATAATGAAAAACTAAGAATTAGGGAGGGAATTAAATGAGTAAAACATTAGTTATGAACTTTTTAACTGACCAAGGAAGAAGGGCATCTATAAGATTTAAAGAGGTTAAGGATACTATAGACGATTTAACTATTGTTAGTGTAATGGATACTATTATTGAAAAGAACATATTTGGAACTTCCAGCGGCGAATTGAAAGTAAAGGACTCAGCGCAAATAATAGACACTGCCGTTCAAGAGGTAACCATCTAAAAAATATAGGGTCAGGATACAATAATTCAAGTTAAAAGGTTAGAAATTAAAAAGTTAGAAGTTAGAGCACTTAACCTCTAGCTTCTAACCTATTATTGCGCCTTAGTCTTTTTAGCCCAGAAAATTAGGAATTAAGAGTTAAACTATAGCAGTAAGTAGACAAATGCTCTGACTAGCTATTCCTTCCTCTCTTCCAGTAAAACCGAGACCTTCTTCAGTGGTGGCTTTAATGTTAACTTGAGCTTCATCAATTTTTAGAGTTGCAGCTATGTTTTTTATCATATCAGGTATGTGAGGTGCCATTTTAGGCCTTTGGGCGATTATTGTAGCGTCTATATTTACTACGTCATAGCCGCTTTCATTTAATAAAGCTTTCACATGCGCTAAAAGAGAAAGACTTGATATTCCTTTGTACTTAGCATCTGTATCAGGAAAATGCTTACCGATATCTCCAAGAGAAGCAGCACCAAGCAAGCTATCCATAATGGCATGAAGGAGTACATCTGCATCTGAATGGCCAAGTAAACCTAAAGCGTAGGGGATTTCAACGCCTCCTATAATCAGCTTTCTATCTTTAACTAATCTATGAACATCGTAACCCATTCCAATTCTCATAATAAAAACCTCCCTAGCAAGTAGTACAAAGCTACTTTTATTATAGTGTAAGAGAAAATACAATATCAATGTATATTATAAAAAAATAAAACTGCAATTAAAACATAATTGCAGTTTTATTTAATTGTAAAGTCATGACAACCTTTACAACCAATGTTTATATTTAAGTGGTGCATTATTTTTAGACTTTCTTCTAAATAATCTATTAAATATATTTTTAATTTTTCTCATTACGAGATTAGGAAAAGACTTCTTTTGCGTTGGAGGTTTAGTATCATTATTTTTATATTTATTTTTATGTTTAGATTTCTTAGATGCAGATTTGAAATCAACGTAAATAACCTTTTCTTCCATAACTTTGCACCCTTTCATAAATATCTAACTTATATCTTAATTATAGCATAAAAAAAGAAAAAATTTTACTGAAAATTTAGAAAATTTTTAATAAGTGTGCATTAATTAGAATTAATTAATGCACATAGGACAAAGAAAAAATTAGAAAGTGGGCTTTGCAAAATAATTGTACACTACAGTATATTAACTCAATCACAATATTGTTAATAAAAATAGACTATGATTTAAGAAATTGTTTATGACCTATACTTTAGAAAGCAAATCGACCCCTGCAGTAAAAAAAAAATAATATAGTATTGATTAAAACTTTATTAGAAATTAATAACATTATGCACAAGTTGTACACAAAATTGTGGATAATGTGCATGGTATGGGTAAGAGTATGTTGAATTTTCAGTTAATTTTTATAATAACAATTGGAATATATTAGAATATATTGAGAATTAACATAAAATAAACAACTTATGCACAGGTTTGCTGTGGATAATGTGCATAACATACCAAACTAGATGAAAATAAGAATCAATAGATAAGGTAATTTACATTAATTTCATATTATAGGCCCGCATGGAAATGAGTTTCACAAGAAAAGAAGATATATTAACAACCCATTAACACTAAACTAACAAGTTATACACAAGGCATTGTGGATAATGTGCATAACTTGTCTGATTAAAGAATATTATATTCAACATTTCTTATATTCGAAAGGTTTGAATAAGTAGAAGGTAATTTTATATAAGTACAAAGTAAAGTGAGATTAAAGTATTATGTTTTATAAGCGATGTAATATATTATAAAAAATTATAATATATTACAAAAAAGAAGGAGAATGATTTTTTGTGTAGAATTTATACTATTTGAGAGTGACTTTTAGTTATAAAACTGAGGATAAGGGGTGTAAAGGTGATGTTCTTTGATAAAACCACGTTTAAAAACTTAGTGAAGTTTAAGAATATGGCACATACAGCTATTATTAATTTAGTAGGCTTAAGTGTTATTTCTGGTATTCTAATATATATGGGCTTTAAAAATTATCTTCTTTTTCATAGTGCTGTAGAAATTTTTAGCTCTTTAATTGGTTTTGGTATTTTAGTCATAGCTATAAATACTTATAAAAATTCAAAAAATAATTCTTTTATGATCTTAGGTATAGCTTATGGGTTTATTGGAGTATTGGATATAGTGCATGCGCTAGCCTATAAGGGTATGGGTGTGTTCAATAGTAGTATGCCTTTAGTAGATATACCCACCCAGCTTTGGATTAGTGCAAGATATATGGAATCAATATCAATACTTATAGCATGTATATTATTACGTAAGTCAAATAAAATTTTGAGACCAAGAGCAATTCTTGGAAGATATATGGTTATTTCAGTAGTTTTACTTTTAAGTATTATTCGATGGAGAATATTCCCTCAGTGCTTGATAGAAGGGGCAGGGCTTACTAGCTTTAAGATTGCAAGTGAGTACATAATATCTTTAATTTTATTTTTTTCCATAGTATTTCTATTTAAGGCTAAAAATTACTTAGATTTATCAGTATTTACATACATGCATCTTTCTTTAATAACTACAATCATATCAGAAATCATGTTTACACTTTATAACCATCCTTATGGACTTTTCAATATGATAGGTCATATTTTTAAAGTTTTATCTTTTATTTTTATATATAAGTCAGTAATTGAAATAGGACTTAAAAATCCTTATAAACTTTTATTTAACCAACTAAAGGAAGCTAGTGATGATTTAGAAAGAAAAAGCTTTGAGTTAGACAATGCAAGCAGGAGGCTCCAGATACAAAATCAGCAGCGCAAATATATGGAGCAAATACTTATAAGTAATGAACAATGCTATGATTTGTTGATAGATAGTAGTAGAGAGGCTATATTTGTTCATATGGGAGGTAAAATAATATTTGCAAATGAGGGACTTACGAAGATAATTGGAGCCGTAGACTTAAAGGATGTCATAGGAAGATCTGTATTAGATTTAATTCCTAAGGATTTAAGAAATAAAATTAATAAAATTATGGAAGAAAGATATAATGGGGTAAAAGCCAAATCTTGTTATGAAACAAAACTAGTACATGATACAGGGAATACTATAGACGTAGAGGCAGATTCAACTTATTTCAGCTATAAAGGTATGCCGGCTATATTGACCGTAGTCAGAGATATAACAGAAAAAAAGGAAGTAGAGAAACTAAAGGTTGATTTTGAAGAGAGCAGAAAGAGATTAAGTGAAACCTTAGAATTTAATAAGTTAATAACCGAGTTTTTTTCCAACATATCGCATGAGTTAAAAACTCCTTTAAATGTAATTCTAGGAGCTGTACAAGTATTAAAGTTATATTCAAGAGATGATATGCCTATGTATGATATGCATAAGAAATACCTAAAAATAATGAAACAAAACTGCTATAGATTGCTGCGATTAGTTAATAATCTAATAGATATGTCAAAGATAGATTCAGGATTTTTTAAACTTCATCTGAGCAATTACAATATTGTAAGTATTGTTGAAGATATTACTTTATCAGTGGCAGATTATGTGGAAAACAGAGGTGTAAGCTTAATTTTTGATACGGATGTAGAAGAGAAGATGATGGCGTGTGATCCAGATAAGATAGAGAGAATTATGCTAAATCTTCTTTCTAACGCTATTAAATTTACCAACCCAGGAGATGAAATTATAGTAAACATGATGGATAAGGAGGATTATATACTTATATCTGTAAAGGATACAGGTATAGGAATTCCGGAGGATAAGTTACAGACTATATTTGAGCGGTTCAGACAAATAGATAAGACAATAAAAAGAAATAGAGAAGGAAGCGGCATAGGACTATCCCTCGTAAAATCATTAATAGAACTTCATGAAGGAGATATAAGAATTAATAGCAAGCTTGGAGAAGGTAGTGAATTTATAATAGAGCTTCCCGTGAAGGCTTTGATAGATGAAGATTCAAAAGACAGCTCAATCATGTATGAAAGCAAGGTGGAACGGATAGACATCGAGTTCTCGGATATATACGCTTAGGCTAGGTCAGGAGCTGACTTATCATACAAAAATTCAGGCAAGATGTTAGAGGTTGTATAAGTAGATAGATGAAGAGGATTGATGTAAGTTTTATTAAAGTTGAAATTGTTTACATAAAATATTTCATAAAATTTTAAAATTTACTATTGAATTATTATGGCAGCTTTATTATAATTATACAAAAGCTATGAAGGGTAGCAGTAAATAAGATTTCATTTTAAGAGAGTGGGTGGCTGGTGTGAACCCATATTGAAGCTTATTGAATCCGACCCTGAGCTGTGTAGGAGTAAAAACCTATGCCGGAATTATCCGTTATTGTAAAGAGGCTGTCATTGGCAGTAAAATAAGGTGGTACCACGTGGATTATTACGTCTTCGTCCTTGAATTATTCAAGGATGAGGACTTTTTTATTGTAAGTTAGAATATTAAGAGTTAGAACTCTAACTTCTTAACTTCTAACCTTTTAGCTGATTTAAAGGGGGGCTTAATGTATGGAAGGCAAATTATTAATGACACCAGGACCAACAAATGTACCTGAAAGGGTACTAAAAAAAATGAGTGAACCAATGATTCATCATAGAACTAAAGAATATGGAAAGCTATTTGGAGATATGAGTGAAAGATTAAAGGATGTATTTCAAACGAAGAATCCTGTGCTAACTTTTCCAGCAGCAGGAACAGGTGGCTTAGAAGCTTCAATAGTTAATATGTTCTCCAAGGGGGATAAGGTTCTTGCAGTGTCTATAGGGGTATTTGGAGATCGATTTATAAAGATAGCGGAGATTTATGGATTAAAGGTAGACGCAATTGAAGTTCCGTGGGGGAGAGGTGTTGAAGTTGATGAGATAAAGGAAAGGCTTAGGGATGACCATAAAGCACTTATTTTAACTCACAATGAAACCTCTACTGCGGCAACAAACCCTATAGAAGAAATTGGAAGGTTCATGAAGGATAAAAAGCAGCTCTTTATTGTTGATGGAGTAAGCTCAGTAGGTGGATTAGAAGTAAAAATGGACGAGTGGAATATAGATGTTTTGATAACTGCTTCACAAAAGGCATTAATGTCTCCGCCAGGTTTAGCTTTTATAGGAGTTAGTGATAAGGGATGGGAAGCTCTTAAAAGTTCCACTCTTCCAAAATTTTATTGGGACTTTTTTAGTGCCAGAAGATGTTTAGAAAAGTCTGTTCCAGAAAATCCTTATACACCAGCGGTTTCATTAATCTTAGGGGTAAATGAGGCCTTAAAGATGATAGAAGAAGAAGGTCTATACAATGTATATAAAAGACATGAGTATTTGGCTTGGAAGCTTAGATATGAGATAGAAAAAATGGGATTAAAAATATATACGAATAAAAGGTTTTTATCCAATACGGTTACTGCCATTACGTTTGATGAAGATGGAATAGCATCGAGAATAAAAAAGAATATGGAAGAAGAATATAAAATCGTAATCGCGGGTGGGCAAGGAAATTTAAAAGGTAAAATGATAAGAATTGGTCATATGGGATGTGTAAATCAAGAAATGATTGATAAAACCCTGTATGCCCTAAAGCAATGCCTTTAGGCATAGTTAGACAGCATAGCCGAAGTTATAGGCTAGTGATTATACACTAGTAATCATAGTCTAATTGGAGTCTTATGATATTTAACATTTAACTGCACCGAAGGTGCACTAATTGAATTTGATAGTGTAAAGTAACTTATGAAAAATTAGATTTTAAATTGCCGAACGCAATACCATGTGAATATCTACAAAAGGTTTGTTTTTTAGTAGACTTTGTATTAAATTTGAGCATAACAAAAAGACATTTACATGGTATAAAGTGTAAGGCGAATAACTATTTGGTTGTTAATAAAATTAGGATTGCTGCATTTTTAGTATGGTTTGTTGCCCTAAGTAAATCAGAAGTTGCCACTTAGCAGGCATATTATCTGCATTAGATAACATGTCTAATTCGTTTAATGGCTTCCAATAGTTATAAGGGTGGGGACGAAGAAAATTATAATATGCCACCCAAAGAGATACGCCGTAGGCTGCGCCGTTCTCACTTCCATAGCCACAAGTAACACGGTAAGAGGTTTTGAATGTGCGGTTAAGCCTTTCTACTACCTGCTTCACCCAACGAAATTCGGTAGATACCGCATCATCATTAGTAAGGCCGATAACTTGGGTAACGTCAAAGTCCCATGATATGGGCATTAAACCTCTTATATTTAAAGTTTACTGCATTAGGAGGAAGTTCATGTAAGTCCATCTTGAAGAAATTTATTGTGAATTCACGGTATATGTAGTGAAGCTTATACTTGTGTTTGTCGGTAGCATTTAAGTCTTTAGGCAGTTTGGCAAGATTTTTACGGTAGTAAGAGCAGCTAGAATTAACACACTTATGCACTCTAAAATGCTTACGATCTTTCTTAGCAACTAAAATATTACCACAATAAGGGCAACGCAAGGAAAGAGGTCTATTGTAGATATTTGTTTCGTTAAATAGCTCACCACAAACCTTGCATTGATATTGCCCCTTAGAACCGTTGTTCTTGTAAATATATTGGTGCGGAGCACCACAACGAGGACAAATAGTGGCTTCAGGAACAGCTGACGCTTCCGATCTACGATTTACTGGCTTAACTGTTTTGCCATACTTATGCGTATAGTAAGCCAAAAGCAGTTGGTAGTCCACAGGTTCTGGATTGAAGATTTTAGGTAGTTTGTCCACCTTAAATTTTTGATATTCGGGACTATGTGAGTCCTCAAAAGCCCACTGCTTAAGAGGAATATATTTAGCAATAAACAAAAGTAATTGAGAGATTATTTTTAAAAGATATTGATTATACGAAATTAAATAAGTTATAATTGAATCCAAGACAATGACAACCTTTCTGTTTATTTTTGGTTTGTAGGAGATTCAATTATAACACAGAAAAAGGGGGTCATTGTTTTTTTATCCAAAAAAACTCTGCAACCCTTGATATATAAATATAAAGTATAAAAAATAGTGTAAAAAACTTTACACTAACTTGAATTTAATGGGGGTTATTTATATGAAAAAGGGAAAGGTTTTAATAGCAGAAAGAATTGATGATGCAGGGATAGAGCTTTTAAGAAGGCATATGGAAGTTGATCTTTGTATTGATATACCTAGGAACGAACTTTTAGAGAGAATTCATGATTATGATGGATTGATAATAAGAAGTGATAATAAGGTTGATAAGGAACTTTTAGAGAAAGCAACTAAGCTCAAGGTCGTTGGAAGAGCAGGAAATGGTGTAGATAATATCGATGTAGGAGAGGCAACAAGGAGAGGAGTTATAGTTGCAAACACTCCGGATAGTAACTCAATATCTGCTTGCGAGCTTGCCATAACTCATATATTAGCAGGAGCTAAAAATTTTACTTTTGCAGACTCTTATCTAAAGTCAGGGAATTGGGACAGAGATATTTTTATGGGAAATGAGGTATATAATAAAACTCTTGGTATAATCGGTCTTGGAAGAATTGGAGCTTTAGTAGCTATAAGGATGAAGGCATTTGGAATGAAACTTATAGCTTATGACCCATATATATCTGAGGAGAGATTCCAAAGGTATGATGTGGAGAGAAAAGAAACCTTAGAAGAACTTTTAAAGCAGGCGGACATAATAACAATCCATACTCCAAGAACAAAAGAAACAATAGGCATCATAGGGAAAGACCAGATAGAGTTGATGAAAGATGGGGTTAGGATTGTAAATGCAGCAAGAGGTAAGCTTATGGATGAAGCTGCTTTATACGAAGGGCTAAAGAGCGGAAAGATAAAGAGCCTAGGATTGGATGTTCACGATAAAGAACCTAGACATGAATCTCCTCTGTATGAATTTAAAAATGTTACTGTGACTCCACATATAGGAGCTACCACAGCTGAAGCACAAGAGGATGTAGGTGTGACCATAGCAAGGCAGGTTATTAGTGGAATAAAGGGAGATATTGTACCTAACGCTGTGAATCTTCCAGGAATCGCAACAGACGAGCTTAAGGAAATAAGGCCTTATATTGGACTTGCAGAGAAGCTCGGGAAACTGTACTATCAGCTAAATCATGAGCCTGTTAAAAATGTAAATATAGTATATTGGGGAGATATAGTTAAGTTTGACACAGAAGTATTAGAAATTGCCTTCCTTAAGGGACTCTTGGAGCATGTAAATAATGAAAGAGTAAACTACATCAATGCTAGAATAGTAGCAGAGCAAAGTGGCATAGGCATAAGACAACAGAGAATGAAGGATCACTATAATAATTATTCAAATTTAATCACAATAAAGATAACTAATAATGCAGGAGAGGAATTCACTCTTTCAGGAACAGTATCAAATAAACAAGAAGGCAAGCTTGTAGAAATACAGGGCTACGAAGTTGATGTAAAGCCAAGCCAGTATATGCTATTCGTACAAAACAAGGACGTGCCAGGGGTTATCGGGCAAGTAGGCACAATAATTGGAATGGAAGATATAAATGTTGCAACAATGCAGGTTGGAAGAAAGACAAAGGGAGAAATTGCACTTATGGTACTTAACGTAGATAGTGAGGTTTCAAAGGAATCTCTTAATAAGTTTAAACAATTAGATAATGTAATTGAAGCTAAGACTACAATCCTTTAATAGTAAAATATTAAAGATTTAAGGGATTAGCAGTTAAAGTAATAACTGCACTTTGTGAATTTAAGGAGGAGAAAAATGTATCAAAGATTAAGAAATGAGATAGACAATATAAAAATTATTGATGATCATGGACATCCAGGCTTTGCATTATTTTTCGAGGACATTCCAAAAGAACAAAGGGTAGGATTTGCTGTTGATGTATATAAGAGTCCAGCGGAAACAAGCAGTGGTTTTCCGTATCTTAAGGAGCTTCACTACGAAGCTTATGAAAAGCTATATGGTTTTTCAAGAAAAGATATAGACAATCCAGAAAAGTTAGAGTATCTGCAAAGGGAATATGATTTAAAAAGAAAAGATATTAAAAAGTTTATAGACATTATAATGAAGGAAGCAGGAGTGGAGACCTTTATTGTAAACTACGTTATTCCAGAAGGTTTGAAAAATAAGGATAATATTAAATTTATACCTGTTATAGATCAGTTAATTTTGCCTTTTGATAATACCTATCTTAAAAGTAGGCCTCTTGGAAAGACCTTTATAGGCTCTTATGAATATTTACTAGAGGTTTTAAAGAATAAATATGATTATGAAGAAAAAGGATTTGATAATTATTTAAGCTTTGTAAATAAGGTTCTTGAAGGATATTTAGAAGAGGGATGTTGTGGATTTAAAATAGCTATTTCTTATGCCAGAAATACGTACTTTGAAAAGGTTGGTGTTGAGGAAGGAGAAGCTTTATATAATGAAGCAATTAAAGGAGACATCGAATCATATAAGAGATTACAAGATTTATTAGCTTGGTATATAATGAGAAAAATTGTAGCATACGATGTACCTGTACAATTCCATTTCGCTATAACAGATAACTATATTAGGTACTTTAATCCATTAAATCTAGCTAATATGTTAGAAGATGAAGAGCTAAAGAATGCTAAAATAGTAATCCTTCATGGAGGATATCCTAATTATGTAGATGCTGAAAACTTAGCATTAGGTGGACTATCTCCTAATAATGTGCATATAGATTTTTCTGGTAGAATAATGTTTGCTAACCATCCTAAGATTATTGCAAAAATATTAAGAACTTGGCTTGAAAAGCCAGTGCTTTGGGATAAATTAATATATGGCTCTGATACTTTATGGGGAGAAAGATATATCTATACCTGTGCTAAGACCGCAAGGGATGGAGTATATTATGCCCTAGAAAGTATGATAGATGATGAGATAATTGATGAAGAAACTGGAGTTTCTATAGCAAAGAAGCTTTTAAGAGAAAATGCCCTTAGGTTGTACAAAGTGGGGGAAAGCAAGTGATATGAGTTTAAACATCCATAAATGACTTATTGGCATTATGGATGTTTGGACTTTATGAAAATAAAATATATTCAGTATTAATTTGGACTATAGTTATGTATAATGTTCAAGCTAAAAATTAGCAGAGGTGGGATTTTATATGAAGATAGGTTATGCAGCTTCAGCAGGTGAAAAGGATATTTATAATACTATAGACTATGCCTATAATAATAACTTTAGTGCAGTTGAGCTTAATATAAATATGCCTATATTTTTTCCGGAAAGGTTTGATTCTAAGGAAAGAGGAAGGGTAAAGGAATATGCTGAGAAAAAAGGGGTAGAACTTACCTTTCATGCTCCAGAGGATATTTCTCTTCTTCAACTCCAAAAGGGTATAAGAGAATCTGGAATAAGTAGACTTAAGGAAGTTATAGATTTTGGCTATGATATTGGTGCAAGCAGACTTACTATGCATGTAGGAGGAGCTGTTTGCTTTACACTAACAGATAGAAAAGTATATATGGATGAACTTTTCTATGATGAGTTTAAGAAAGTATTAGAGGGCAGCTTAAAGGAGCTAATAGACTATTCAAAAGGGAAGATAAAGCTTTGCATAGAAAATTCAGGACGATTCCCTGAAAAGCTAGTACAGGAAGTTTTAGATGAAATGCTGTCTAAAGAGGAAGGTTTATTTTTAACTTGGGACATAGGACATTCTTATGAAAATAAGTACAATGAAGTTGAGTTCTTCTTAAGACATTTAGATAATATAAGAACTTGTCATCTTCATGATAACAATGGATTAAGCGACCACCAAGTTATAGGGCAGGGAGATGTGGATTTTAACTGGCATTTTGAAAAGTTGAAGGAAAGCGATGTAATCTATATTATTGAAGTAAGACCAAGAGAAAAGGCAGCAGAATCAGCAGAAAAATTGAAACAAGGTATGACACAAGTTATTTCCTAATTATATAACATTAATGAAATTAAAAACTTTTGAAAAAACAACTATGGTTTCTAGGGTTTCAAGCAAAAATGCTTAAAATCACGGTACAACATTGGCATTAAAGCAGAAGAATGGGGGAGCAATAAGTAACTAGTGCTCTCTCATTTAGCTTTGTTATAGAAAAAATACTATACTCATTTCCATATAGATGTAAATAAAAATAGACAAATATAAGGATAAATAGATAAATTTCTATAGAACTACTGGAACAATAATGGTAAAATTAAAAATAGAGACAAGTT
Source organism: Clostridium bovifaecis (assembly GCA_009738435.1). Taxonomy (GTDB): domain Bacteria; phylum Bacillota; class Clostridia; order Clostridiales; family Clostridiaceae; genus Clostridium_H; species Clostridium_H bovifaecis. Next base: position 154,050 of record CP046522.1, read on the forward strand.
ATAGTAAGGGGAGGATGAGAATTTGAGTGTGTATTTAAAGAAGAAAGGTATTAAGATACTTGCTCTATTACTTACGTTTACTGCATTAGCCACTACAGCATATGCCAGTGAAAATAGTGCAATAGAGTTATCTATGCAAGAAAATGTACGAGCAGATAAAGTTTGGAGGATAAAGTTCAATAAGAAACTAAAAAGAGAGACTGTAAATAACGTAAATATTAAAGTTGAAAAGATGGTATCAGGGAAAGGAACTACAATCTACCCTAAAGTAACGCTTTCTGATGATGGACAAACTGTATTAGTCAATGCACCAGTAGAAGGATATACGCCTACAATTGATTACTATGTGACAGTAACTCAAGGAGTTAAGGCTGAGGATGGAGTAGGTTTAAGACAGGAAGTAAAAAAGAAATATACAATTGAAAATCAGGCTATTGATGAATCAAGCCATGAAAGATTGCCTAAAGTAGGAGATCTTAGGCTAGAAAAAGAGCCTATTGTGAATGGGGACAAGGAAAGATTTACATTTAATCTTCAAGGAGAAGGTAAATTACAGTATAGATTGTTTTTATTTAAGTTTGGAGATACATACAGAGAAATGACCAAAGGCTATAGCAAAGAAGTAAATGCAGGGACAGTCCTTGAATTTTCATATAATCAGGTGTTGAGTACAGGAAAGTATAAGGCAATACTTTATGTGAAGAGAGCTAATTCAAAGGGCAAATATGAGGACAGCAATACGGATTTTGATAATTACAAGATAGTTAACTTTAAATGTTTAGATAGACTTGCTACAGAGAATGTAAAATATATAAACTACGGCATTAGCCTTGATAAATTTGTAGATATCCAATTTAACTTAGGAGGAAGCAGTGCTCCTAAATATGATAATAGCGGCACATGGGTAAATTCGAGTAAGGACTTAGTAAGACTTTACTCGAAGCCAGAAAATTTTCTTGACGAAGATGGAAAATATATGTTCCTAAAATTGAACTATGTAGAAGGAATTACTGAAGATATGTTAAAAGATCTTCTCCAGAATAAGGGAATTTTAAGCGGAACAGAGAAGGCATTTTTAGAGGCTGCTAAGAAAAATAATATAAATCCAGTATATTTCGCTATACATGCTATCCATGAAAGTGATTATGGCAGATCAGTACTTTCAAATGGGGTTGAAGTGAGCAATGTTAATGGACAAGTAGTAGAAAAGAAGAAGGTATATAACATCCTAGGGATAAAGGCTGAGGATGATGATCCAATAAGAAAAGCTTCAGAGTATGCATATAGCCAAGAATGGTTTGATATAGATTCAGCTATAATTGGTGCTGCAGAATATGTATCACAGAGATATATTAATAAGCCTATTTATGGTGATAGGCCAGAGGCTGTACAGAATACGTTGTACAAAATGAGATGGAATCCTGCATATCCAGCAACTTACCAATATGCAACGGATATAAGATGGGCATATATACAGAGTGGATATTTAAGGGATTTCTTTAATAAGCACAGCAACATAAGTTTAGATTTTGAAGTTCCTAAATTTAATTAAACAGAAGGCTTGAAGCCATGTTAAAAAACTATCTTCAGGCCTTCTGTTCTATTATTGTCACGTAGTTATTACTTAGCATTACTAAAGATTTATTTAATAAATAATTGCAGAAACTGTTAGGCGGTATATTCATTTGGTGCGGTTATAGCTGAGGCTATGGTATCTTTATAAACTTCTTCTATTGATTTCGCAAAGGTTTTTGATGAATATCTTTCTGCTGTAATTTTAGCGTGTTTAGAAAGATCTCTTGCATATATATCATCGGTAAATATATATTCTAGAGCTTTTTTAAATTCATTTTCATTATTGTAGATCATTCCATTGGTTCTATGTTTAATAACACCTTCAATGCAAGGATCGTATCTGCATACTACAGGAAGCCCACAAGAAAGGGCTTCTATATAGGTTAAGCCCTGAGTTTCGCTGGTGGATGCGGTTACAAAAACGTCAGATATGTTATAGTATTTATAGACCTGGTCTGGGTTTATCATACCTGTAAAAATAACTCTATCATAAAGATTTTTTTCTTTAGATAGACTTACAAGATAATCCATATGAGGACCTGTGCCTACAACTAGAAGCTTAGTATTATTTAATTTATTTTTAAGGCTTCCAAACATGTTTATGATTTCATGTATATTTTTTCTTCAGCTATTCTTCCTAAATATAGGATTACTTTATCTGTAGGATTTAGCTTGTGTTTTTTCAGAAGTTCATTTCTTTCTTCTGCAGTAATGCCATTTTGAAATTTTCTAAGGTCAATCCCTGTTGGGATTATATTAATATGTGATTTAACATTATAATTTACTAAAGTATTTTTTACCTTTTCCGTAGGAGCGATTATTCTATCTAGGCTATTAAGCAGCAATCTAGTTGCTAGTTCAATCGTCTTAGGGGTAATTATTCTTCCATTTAGAATATAATTAATATAATCTTCATACATCGTATGGTAAGTGTGTACATGGGGTATTTTTAGTTTTCTTGATATATGTTTTGCATTTATCATGGTAGAAAATTCTGTTTGAGAATGTATAATGTCTGGGCTCCAGCCTAAAATTTTCTCACCAATCTCTGTGTTGAAAGGCTTTTTTATCTTTGCACCAGGATAAATTTTAAGATTCATGGATTTTAAGTAATATATATCTCCATAGATTCTTTCTTTACCATCTTCAGATAAGGTTAAAATCCTAACATCATGTCCCATTGCTTTAAGTTCTTTATATAGATTATCAGTAGATATTACAACGCCATTTATCATAGGGTAAAAAGTATCCGTAGTCAGTAGAATTTTCATTAGCAATCCTCCATAACTTTTATATAAAATAATATGATTTACTTTATAAATTTTACACTGACTTTATTAAGGAAAATAAATATAAATTATTAAAATTTCATTAAAACTTACTTAAAGCTTATTATAATAATATAGACTTGGACTAAATATCAACATAATAAAAGAGCCTTTGTTTTCAAAGGCTCTTTTAAGCTTCCTTTATGTACACTCTAACTCCATAAGCTAAACTAAGCAAAACCACTGCAGAATATATCCACCAAGTATTTGCTCCCATAGTATTTGAAAGTAAAGGGGCTGCTACATTTGATATACCTATTATTAGTATACAGATTCCAAGGGAATTAGCTACCTTATCTTTGTTTTTTACGGTTTTAGTATAGCCAGTAATCAAAAACAAGTTTTTCTTTATACCTACCATGTAGGCAAAAAATATTAGTCCAAAACCTGTTACTATCATTAATAATTCTTGAAGTGGGAACATATGACCTCTCCTTCCATTGTCAGTATATTGTTATAAATTAATTAATTTAATAATACCACTGAAATCAACTTTTGTTTACGTAAATATATTAAAAAGTTCTTCTAAAGAACGATAATATATAAGTTGTGCGTAAAAAGATTAATTTTATAGGAGGTGCTCGAGTGAGACGAATATTAAATGTAGCCAAGGCAGTAATGATAGCTGCTATTATTTCATCACTGTCTTCAGTGGTTTTTGCCGCTGGCACAGATTTTATTGAAATGCCCGCAAAGACTGGAGTGAGTATAAACAAGCCATGGACTGCAAAATTTAATCTAGACCTAGATCAAAACACAATCAATAACACAAATGTCTTGGTTAAGGATAGCAAGGGAAGCATACTAAAAGTAGCTGTGTCTCCAGGAAAGGATACTAGGTCAATAATCATATATCCGCCTACAGGAGGATATATACCAGGGGGAGCTTATTCTCTTGAGCTAGGCAGTGCAATAAAGAGCAAAAATGGAATTAATTTACCTAAAGTGGCTAAGATGGCTTTTACAGCTTCAAAGCAGTATGAAGATTCTACTAGCTACTCAGGATTACCAGCTATTAAGGATATAAGTATTGTGGAAAAACCTGTTTTGCAAAATACAAGGACAAGCTTTAAAATATCCTCTGATTACACTGGGAATGTTCAATATAGAGTATTTCTTTTCAAGTACTCTGATGAGGTCTTAGACAATTCTAACGTAGGCAGATATTCCAATGTGGCATATACAGAGCTCACTAAAGGGTATACAAGTTCTGTAGGTGGATTGAATACATACGAATTTGCAAAAACAGAAGGTTTTGCAGCAGGTAAATACAAGCTTCTAGTCTATGTAAAGACTGCTGGAAAGCAGGGAGCAAATAAAGACAGTAACACTGATTTTGATAACTATTATACTACATATTTTAAGGTTCTTGATAAAAATATAATACAATCAGTTCCAGTTAATTCTACTATAGTATATACTCAATATAATAAAACTTTAGAAGAGGCTGTTAAAGCTCAAATACCTAAAGGAGCACCAGTATATAGTGAGACTACTGGGTGGATGAATGCAAATTACGGCTTATTAAGATATTACATGAATCCAAATAATTTTTTGGATGATTTTGGGAAATACCAATTTTTAAGGCTGAATTATATGGATGTTACTGCTGAAGACTTAAATATTTTACTTAAAGATAAAGGTGTTTTAAATAGCAAAGGAGAGGTATTTCTAAAAGCTGCTAAGGATAATGATATAAATCCTATTTATCTTGTATCCCATGCATTGCTTGAAAGTGGAAATGGGACTTCTAGATTAGCTACCGGGATTGCTGTAAGCTCAGTGAATGGAGCATCGGTCGAAACAAAGACTACTTATAATATGTTTGGTGTACATGCCTATGATGAGAATCCGGACAAGTTTGGTTCCGAATATGCATATACACAGGGATGGTTTAGCGTAGACGCAGCGATTTTAGGTGGAGCTAAGTTTATTGGAAGTAATTATATAAATAGAGCTGGAGAAAAGCAAAACACTCTTTATAAAATGAGATGGGATATAAATTATCTATCTTATCCTCATCAATATGCTACGGATATTGGTTGGGCACGCAAGCAGATTTCAAGAATTAAAGAAATGGTAGAACAATGTAAAACGGCTAAGCCTGTATTTGAAATACCAAAGTTTAATTAAAAATAGGGGGTCAGAATACAATCTTTGTGATGAAAAATTGTGTTCTGACCCTAAAGTTTTTATTAAAATTGGTGATTTAACAGGTCCGTCCCGTCATAATTTACTTGGCAGTCTACTTTTCTTTCTCTAGCATATTTTATAAAGCTGGATAAATCAATACCTTGTCCAGCTTTATCTGGAATATATATGGTGATAGTTCCGTTGTTATCTATATAATTCTTATCAATAATATTTTTCTTTTTAGCTTCTTCAAAAACCAATTCAAGCCCCTTGTCTATAGATTTATTTTTTAGGCTTAAAGACTTAATCAAATCTCTACCTGATGAACGAGTAGCTTTAATATCAACTATTTTGTTCCATTTATTAACCTTAAGCTGTAAGGTAGGTGGTATATTTACTATAATTGTAGTTGAAGGAGCAAAATAGTTATAAATGTTTTTTCCAAAGAAAAACAAGATAACTATAGTTCCTATGAAAATAAGGCGTTTAATCACAGTAGAATTGGAGGTTGCAATAGGGGCAGAATATATATCGCCAATCTTTGGAACATGGCCTTGAAGTTTTAGGTTATAAAATTCACCTCGTATAGTTCTTACACAAACATAATTTTTATCAACCTTTACTACTACACCAGTTATTCTTTTCATTTATAGTCACCTACTTAGATTTATGGCTTTTATTAGATTCCTCTTTGTCGTTAACTTTTTTTTTATTATTTTTATCTTTTGGATAGTCCTTTGATGATTCGTTTTGTTCATTATTACTCTTTAAGTTCCCTTTCATTTCATCTTTAGAGTTATTTTTAAGGTTATTGTCTAAGTCTTTACCATTAGGAACCTTATTATGAGAGTTAGTATTTATCTTATTCTTATTATAAGAATTATTAGGAACTCCATTTTCCACTTCATCTTTATTAGAAGAACCAGGAGAATTGGAATTTATATTAGAGTTCTCTTTTTCAGTTTTCATATCAGGACTATTTAAGTTTTTACCATCATCTTCTATTATATCAGTTTTATTAAGGTTTGCACCATTACTTTTATTATAATTAACTTGAACATCTAATTTTTTTCTTTAGAGGAGTCTTTAAAGTTGGATAAATCTAAGTCTTTATTTTTTTCAGAAGTAATATCTAGAGATATCTTTTCTTCTTTATTCTCGTACTTTTCAACAAGAAGATTCAAACCATCATTAATATTCTTATTTTTTACGTTCAAAGAATTTAGTAGGTTTTCTCCTTCTTTATTTAAAGGAGCAGTTTTTATTATTTTATTCCACCTGTTTAATTTGAGCTCTAAGGAGGTATTTAAAGTTACTGATGCAGTAGGAGTATAGTATGCATAGGCAATTCCACCTGTAGATATAAATACAAGAAGAGAAGCTGCTACAGTTGCATATTTATAAAATGGTATCTTATTAACTTGGGAGCTAGTATATACGCTTCCAATTGTAGGAATAGTCCCTTTAATTTTTACTTCTAAGAACTCACCACCAGGGGTCATTATACAAGCCTTTTTATTTTTAATTTCCATAACTATGCCAGTTCTATCCGCCATTATTTTCACCAACCTTTATATTTAGATAAGATTTTATATAAGGATACTCATCGCTAGAAAGTATAAGTATCAAGGTAAGTAGATATCTTCGCCATTTTTCTATGTACTTTTTCCTTAATCCTGTAAGCATAGCTATTTGACTTACAGGAAGAAGATGTTTGCCTTTTATATACTTTAAAATGTCTTCATTAGCTGAGCATATTAAAGCCAGATTCAATAAATTACTCCTGGTGTCTACGTGAGATGGAGAAGATTTTATAAGATCATTAAGACTTAGCTTGTACCTTGCAAGCTCTTTAGAAAAAAGCGCAATCTCTTCAGCTCTCTTTTGATTTTCTACGTCTATTTCATACTGAGTAATTGATGCTTTATAGTCTAAGTAGTTGTCTCCATCTATTTCATTACTAGTGTCATCGAATAGTAAATAAGGAGTATTTTTAGATTTCCTAAAAAAGTCTATAAGGGAGTTTTTTATTATAACAGCTGTATAGCTAAAGAAGTTACCTTTATTTTCACTATAGGAGTTGCAAGCGTTATTAAAGGCAATAAGGGCAACGCTAAGCTCTTCATCATTAGTCCAATCTAAGTTTCTTTTACAAGTTTTATAAGCTGCATTATATATAAACTTTTTATTTTCTTCTATAAATTTATCCCTATTCTTCTTTATTAGTTCTGCTACGCTCATTGCATCACCTCTTTTTTATAAGCGTGCTTCAAGTATATAATAATTTCCTCTATACATACGTATTTTACCTTATATTTAAAGGGGGAGGGTAGAACAAAATATTACCAAGGAACTAAGAGGAAATAATATTGAGTTATAATGTAATAATTTTGGTTAGGAAATTTGGATACTATGAGAAGGTTTGCAGGTAAAGGACTAGTTCAATACTGATAGAAGCTAGAGGTAGAAAAGTATAAAATAGAATGCAGAGTATAAAAAAGTGATTTAAACTACATTAAAAGTCATAGCAATGGATATATAGGAAAGAGAAAATTGAAAAAATTATTATATGGTTTTAATAAACGATAGGAAATAAGCTTGGGTATGGAATAAATGTTTGATATATTAGGAAAATCTAAAATATAAAATTAATCTTTATCTAATTATTTTGAGGTGAGGTTTATGAATGATGAAAGGAATAGGTTACTATACGGACTTTTAATAATTATAGTAATGTTAATAGGAATAAGTACAAGAAAATATCCTATGTTATTTCCAATGTGGTTTGCAAAATACGCGGGAGATACTCTTTGGGCTCTAATGATATTTCTATGCATGGGATTTGTATTTAATAAGTGGTCAATAAAAAAGATAGTAGAAGCAGCCTTAGCATTTTCATTTCTTGTTGAGATTAGCCAATTGTACCATAAGCCATGGATAGACAATGTCAGACTCACAAGGTTAGGAAGTTTAATTTTAGGTTACGGGTTTTTATGGAGCGATTTAGTTTGTTATATAGTTGGAATTATAATTGGAGCTTTACTAGAGATAGTTCTGGGGATGATAAGAATAAACCTACATGTATAAGAAAATTATGGTTTTGCCATTTAACTAAAAAATTCGCAAAGTTTTTTACTCGCCCCCCTAAAATGAAAAATAACTACGTACATATATGCAGAAAACAGAGAAAAACATATTAGGGAGGAATAAATCATGAAAAAATTAAAGATATTTGTAGTAACAGTAGCAATGCTTGCGAATATTGGGGGAACTGCTTTAGCAGATGGAGTAGAATCTTTAAAGGATACTGCAGGAATTACTCCTGATAGTGTTTTATATGGGATAGATAAATCCTTAGAAAATGTTAAATTGACTTTAACATTTAGTGACGAGAACAAGGCAGAAGCTTTAGCTGATATAGCTGAAGAAAGACTTGGAGAATCAGAAGCCATGGTTGAAGCTGGAAAAGAAGATTTAGCACAAGGAGCTATTGATGCATATAGCAGCAATATGGAAACTGCTAACGAAATACTTCAGCAGATAATAGAAGAAACTGAAGGAAAAGAAATAGTAGGAAGCCCAACAGATGAGGAAACTAACGAAAGTGTACAACCTGTAGACACAGCACAAGAAGAAGTTGTAACTACTACAGAGGAAAATACAGCTGCAGAAGAAACTACAAACACAACTGAAGTCACTCCAGCAGAAGAAACAACTACTACAACTGAAAATACAACAACTGAAGAAGCAACTGAAGAAAATACAGAAGTAACTGGAGATACTAATTCAGAAACTCCAGAAAAAGTTGATAAAGAAGAAGTAAAATTAGATGAAGAAAAAAATCAAGAATTAAAAGAATTAGAAGAGAAAATAGTTGCAAAGCAAGAAAAAGCTATAGAAGTATTAAAAGCTATACAAGAAAAAGTTTCAGATAACGCTAAGGAAACTATTGCAGCTGTAATAGAAATGCAAACAATTAAAAAAGAAGCTATAATTGAAATGGTTGAAAAGAGACATGAGTTAAATGCAGCCAGAAAAGAAATGGCAGAAGATATTACTAAGGTAGAAGATGCAAAGAAGGCTGGAGATGAAGAGACTGTTAAAGCTGCAGAAGAAGCTCTAAAAGCTAGCGCTGAAAAACTTGTTAATTCTAAAGTAGCTTTCAAAGAAGCGTTTACAGATAACAAAATGATTAACAAAGAAGCGAAAAACCTAAATAAAGAATTAAGAAAAGATTTACATAAAGAAGTTAAAGAAGGAAATATTACAAAAGAAGAAGCTAAGGAAGCTTTAAAAGCAGTTAAGACAAACAATGGTAATGGACAATTAAAGGATGCTGTAGACAAAGTAGATGAAATAAAAGCAGATGAAGAAAGTAATAGTGATGTAAAAGTAGCAGAAAAAGTTAAAAAAGAAGCAGCAGAAAAAGCTAAAAAAGAAATGAAAGATAGAGAAGAAAAAGCAAAAGAAAACATGAAAAACAAGGAAGAAAAAGCTAAAGAAAAAGTAGAAAAGGCTAAGGAAAAGGCAAAAGAAAATCAAGAAAAAGTTAAAGAGCAAAAGGAAAAGAATAACTAACAATTAAATTGCCACCATTACAAAAAAATAACATAAAAAATAAGAGAACTTGAGTTAAGAGTTCTCTTATTTTTTTGGTATTAATAAATATTTGTTCTAAACCATAGTGGGGTATGGTATTATTATAGTAAATCATAGAAATGTTTTGCGGCGCAAAATATTTCTAAGTTAGAGGTTAAAGCCTAAGTTAGGTGCTAAAGTGCAAGGTTAGAAAAAATAAGTTTAAGGTTTAGAGTGTAAAGTTTAAAGTAAATGATGTTTTATCATAGGCAAAACTAAAATTAACTTATTAGTGCGTGCAATTTTCAATAAAGTTTGGAGGGTTAAGAGTGAGGAAAGAGGCAAAAGTTGCTATAATTCTAGTTCTTATTTTAGTTATTGGAGGGCTTTATTATAGTAAAAATATTAGCGGGAAAAAGAATATTAACAAAGCCGGGATTACTACTAGAGTTGATGAAATTATAAAGGTGGAAAAGGGAGAACTTAAGAAGCCAGCCATAATGCAGCTATCTACAACTACTTGTCCAGCTTGCAGAGAAATGTATCCTATTATGGAGAGTATAGATAAGAAATATGGGGATAAAGTAGTTGTGGGTATTGTATATTTAGACGATAAAGAAATTTCAGATCAAGCAAGTTATCTTGCTAAGAAATATTCAGTAATGGTAGTTCCAACTATAGTGTTTTTGGATGAATATGGCCAACAACTTATAAGACATGAGGGTTTTTTAAGTGAAGAGGAAATTACTAATATATTAAATCAAATGGGAGTGAAATAATGGAGGGATTATTAAGCGACTTCTCAAACTTGATTTCCAATAACGCATATTTAGGCATAATAATTTCCTTCTTTGCAGGAATAGCAGCCTCTTTTAGTCCTTGCGTATTATCAACTATTCCACTTGTTGTAGGATATGTTGGGGAAGCTGGGGTAAAAGATAAAAGGACAGCATTTAAGTACTCTTTATTCTTTTCTATAGGCGTCATGATAACTTTTACTGCTATAGGAATTATTTTTGCTCTAATCGGTCAATTTATGAGTTTTACGGGTAAGTGGTGGTATCTTATACTAGGCATAATAATGCTTTTTGTAGGCCTTCAACTTATAGGGGTGATAGGTAACGATGGTAATACATGTAGAGTTCCAAGTAAAAGAAAAGGAGTTTTAGGAGCTTTCTTTTTAGGAATATTAGGTGGAGTGCTCTCATCGCCTTGCGGAACACCTGTACTCGCAGCAATTTTGGCTTTTGTTGCTCAAAGTGGTAATGTAATTCTAGGAGCTTTAATGCTGCTAATGTACTCACTTGGACATTCCTTATTAGTACTTCTTGCAGGGACCTCAGTAGGGTTTGTAGAGCAATTGAGTTCATCAGCAAAGACCATGGCTTTTGGAAAGATAATGAAATTAGTTTTAGGAATATTGGTTATAATATCAGGATTATATTTATTATACCTAGGGTTTTAATTATAAATCTAATGAGCCATGAATAAAAGGATTAATATTTTATTCATGGCTCTTGTTAGTTTTCATTTTTTTAGTTATTCCAGCTTTACTAACTTCCACACATCTAAGCTGTCTTTATGCGTGCTTTAAAAGTGAGTAGGAGTAAGGACTTTTCTCAATCACTACAGGGAATTGGGCATCTCCCTTAAGTTCTTTGCCTTTTTCGATTACTACATTCTTATCAATTATAACTCCAGAAAGTTTTGCATTTTCCTTGATCTCACAATTAGGGAGAATAATACATCCATCTAAGCTGGCACCTTTATGAATTACTACTCTCCTAGAGATTACACTGTTTCTTATAGAGCCTTCTATAATACAACCATTAGCTATTAATGAGTTAGATACTGCAGAGCCTACTTCATATTTAGTAGGGGGGGCATCTGTTACCTTAGTATAAATAGCTCCTGTACCGAAGAATAGTTCTTTATTAATTTTTGGATTTAATATATCCATATTTACTTTATAATATGAATTTGTAAAATTTACACATTCTAAATAACCCTTAAATTCGTAACCTTTTATATTTAGAGACGAGCAGCAGGAGTAGACGCAATCTCTAAGAGACTTATAGTATCCAGTAGAAATACATTCGTTAAGAAGATTGATTAAGGCTGTTTTGCTCATTATAAGCATATCCATAGATATGCTGCATATAGGCTTTATGCCAGTGTTTTTTCCAATGCTAATAACTCTGTTATTAGAATCAAGATTTAATGTATTGCATTGTATAAAGCTGTTCTCTGCATTATTTACATTTTTATAAATTATAGTTATGTCTGAACCTTGTTCTTCGTGGAATTTTATAGCTTTTGTATAATCAATATTACAAATCATATTGGATGAGGAGAAAATTACATTATTTTGTTTGCTTCTATAGAGATAGTCGATATTATCTTTTAGAAGATAGATATCATTGGTTTTAGAATAAGTAAAGTTGAAGTTAAACAAAAATAATCCATTAATTCTTCTATTTAGATCCCAAGGCTTACCTGCTTCTAGATGATGAAGCAAAGATCTAGAATTACCTTGAGTAAAAATCCCTATGTTGGTTAAGCCGGCATTGACCATATTGGAAAGAACAAAATCAATTAATCTATATCTTCCGCCAATAGGGACAGCAGCTAAAGGTCTACTGCCAGTTAAGCTTTTAATATGGTCATCTTCTTCGTTTAAACTTATGATTCCCATGTAGTCCTTAATCATTTACTCACCTCCAAGGTTCTTAACTATAGAATTTGATTTTATTTCTTCTTCATCACCAATAAGAGTAATATCTTCAGAATTTCCTATTATGCTATTTTTTCTTATGACGGTTTCGCTGCCTATTATACACTTTCGTATTATTACGTTTTCGCCTATCTTTGTATTGGACATAATTACAGAGTCTTCTATTACACTATTTTTACCTACATAGACTCCAGGAAAAAGTATTGAATTTTTTACTGTGCCAAATATTGCGCAACCCTCAACTATAAGGGAATTATGTATTTTAGCATCGCTTCCTATATACTGAGGAGGTTTGGTTGGACTCACAGAATAGATTTTCCAATCTCTATCATAAATGTTTAATTCATTTTCAGAATTTAATAAGTCCATATTAGCTTCCCATAAGCTCTCTATTGTACCTACATCCTTCCAATAGCCTTGAAATGAGTAGGCATAAATATTACGGCCTGAATTTAGCAGCTTAGGTATAATGTTTTTCCCAAAGTCATGGCTTGAGGATTTGTCTTTAGCATCATCTATGAGAAGCTTTCTTAAAATTTTCCAATTAAAAATATAAATGCCCATAGAAGCCTTATTGTTTTTTGGGTGCTCAGGTTTTTCTTCAAATTCAAATATCTTATCGGTATTATCCGTGTTCATTATTCCAAATCTATTAGCTTCGGCTATAGGCACGTCTATAACTGCTATTGTAGCATCAGCATCTTTTTCCTTATGGAATTTAAGCATTTTAGAATAATCCATTTTGTATATGTGGTCTCCAGAGAGTACCAATAAATACTCTGGTTCATATTTGTCGATAAAATGTAGGTTTTGGTATATGGCATCTGCAGTACCCATATACCAATTACCACCATCATCTCTTATATGAGGGGGAAGTATGGTTACTCCACCACTATTTCTATCTAAATCCCAAGGACTCCCTATACCAATGTGAGAGTTTAGTATATGGGGCTGGTATTGAGTTAGAACCCCAATGGTATCTATTCCAGAGTTAGAACAATTGCTTAAGGTAAAATCTATTATTCTATATTTTCCCCCAAAGGGCACAGCAGGTTTAGCATTATTTTTGGTTAAAATTTTAAGTCTAGTGCCTTGTCCACCTGCTAAAATCATGGATAACATTTCTTTTTTTATCATTAACCTCACCACCATTTATTTTTAATAAGTATATATTTATAAAGTAATAACTGATTTACTAGTAAGCATTTACGTTATTCAAAGTGTAACTTAGGATTCCTAAAGAGGTTGCAAAAAGTAATGCAAGGAAATAAATAACATTTATATATAATATTACAATATTTTGGAAATAACTTCAACCAGAAAAAACCATAATACTAAAGGCGCATATCTTCATGTATTGAGAATTTATAAGTATTTAAGCCATTTACTGCATAAATATTAATTTATATTTGTATTAAGATTTTGCAATATAACTAATCTTAATAAGATAAGTTATATTCATTGTATTTATTAATTGCTTTACTATTGGTTATTGCAGAAGTTGGCTTTTACATTAAATATAAGTTTTGCTTAATATTATGTATTGTATAGAAAACTACCATTTAAATATGATAAATATAGAGGTATAATATAAATGTATGTTTAATTCCAATCCCCTTCGAAAGGAGATATAATTTGTGAAAAAATTTGATAAGATAATAATAGTCGCTCTTATTGCAGTAGCGGTAGTTTCAGGTGTTGTTATAAAGGTTAATTCTAATAGGAAGTATGATCAAAAGTATGCTGAAATCAAAGTAGAAGGAAAACTTTATAAAAAGGTTTCATTAGATAAGTCTAAAAAGAAGCAAACAATAGACATTAAAACGGGTTTAGGAGAGAACATTGTAGAAGTAGAAAATGGGGGAGTAAGAATTATAGATGCAGATTGCCCAGATGAGATATGTATTAAAGATGGATTTAAGGATAAGCCTGGAGATGTGCTGGTTTGCTTACCTCACAAAGTAGTTATAGAAATAAAGGGAGTAAGTGATAATTCTAAAGTAGATATAATATCCCAATAAGGAGTAGTATAATGAGAAAAACGCAAAGGTTAACATTAATGGCTCTGCTAGTGGCCCAAGGTCTAGTTTTGCATATTTTTGAAAGAATGCTTCCAGTTCCTTTTATCACCCCAGGAGCTAAGCTGGGGTTAACTAATATTATTACATTAATAGCCTTATATATGTTCGATTTTAACGAGGTGTTTTTTATAATAGTATTAAGGATAATACTTGCTACTCTTATAGGTGGATCACTATCTAATTTCTTGTATAGTATGGCAGGAGGAATACTCAGTTTCTTGGCTATGTATACACTGAAAAAGGTAGGCAAAGACAATGTAAGCATTATAGGAATAAGTATGGTTGGAGCAGTATTTCACAACATTGGACAAATTATAGTTGCAGGATTAGTGATTGAAAATGCAATGATAGTTACTTACTTGCCTGTTCTTGTAATAGCAGCTGTAGGTACTGGATTCTTTATTGGATTAACAGCAAAATACTTATTGCCGTTTTTAAAGAAAATAACTTTATAGTAGTAGTGTAAAGTGTCTATTGATTGTGGTACATGCTATAAGAAAATTGCGATGCAATTTTCTTATAGGATAGTCCCTAGTCTCTAATCGCTAATCACTAAAATATAGATGTTAAGCTTCAGATGTTGAGAATAAATTGATGTTGCAGTGTAAAGCAAAATGAAGCAAAAACTAACTACAAACTTCTTCTAAACTCCACATAATAAGGGCTTAGCATCTATAACGTTATCTTACCGCTGACCTACTAGCGATTAGTGGCTAGAGATTAGTGATTTAGAAATATTTTGCGTCGCAAAATATTTCTATTATGAATATATATCAGAAAATTCAATGTTTATTTTTTCTTCATTTGTTACTTGGATTGTGCCATCCGAGTAGGGTTTAACTTCTCTATTGTAAAGTGTGATAATAGGAAGAGTAAATACAAACTCACTTCCATAATTTATTCTGCTCTTTACTTCAACAGAGCCTCCATGTAATTCAACAAGAGATTTTACGAGGGACAGACCTATTCCACTCCCTTCTTTATTTCTGGAGAGAGACTTATCAACTTGCATGAATCTCTCGAAGACCATATGCTGTTTATCTATAGGTATTCCAATTCCGGTATCTTTTACTGAGATTTTAATAAAGTCGTCATCATCATATATTTACGGCAATCTTTCCACCAGGATTTGTAAACTTAATTGCATTAGATAAAAGATTCAATAAAATTCTCTCTATTATGTTTGGATCGCAAGCTATGATTTTTTCCTCTACTTCTGTATCAAAGGTAAAGTTTAAGCTTTTACTTTCTATGTAAGAAGCTACAGATAAGCAAATTTCCTCTATTACGTCAGTTATATTATAATTTTCTAGATTTAATTCAAAATATCCAGAGTCTATCTTAGTTATATCAATCAAATTATTTACAAGTCTAACCAGTCTATAACAGTTTTGCTTCATAATATAGCTATATCTTATTATAGTATCCTTATTCTCTTCCATTACCCCATTTTTATCAACATATTGAATATACTGCAGTGCACTTAAAATTACATTAAGAGGAGTTCTAAGCTCGTGGGAGATATTAGCGAAAAATTCTGTTCTTAGGTTTTCAGATTCAATCATTTTATTTAATAATTTTGTATTTTCCTCAACTTTTACATGGGCTGTTATATCATGACCTAGTAATACTAATCCACTTTTAGAACCATTGGAGTCAAATAGAGGAACCTTTGTAATATCATATATTATCTTCTCATTGTTCTCATTATGGAATTCTGCTTGATAATTTATTATAGAACCTTCTTCCCATGCTAGTTTATCAGAATCTTGATATTTTAAAATTCTCTCCTTACAAACCCCTGGTAATTTAGACAGTTCTTTACTAGTTTTACCTTTCCAATTAGCATTACTTATATTGAAAAAGCTTAAAGTTGCTTTATTTGTTTCAAGCCACTTACCTTGTCCGTCTTTAAGACAAACTATATTAGGAGAGGTGTTAATTAAAGTGCGCAACCTTTGTTCACTATTGATTAAGGAAAGCTTAGCTTCATGTCTTCCTGAAATATTCAATATTAAGAATGAAAATAAGGTTATAAGAGAAATAATAAGCAGCCAAATAAGACTTGTAGGAACATTAAGGTATTTAGATCTTCCGTTTATAGTTATACTCTTATAGGGCAATTTTTTAGAGGTATATGAAACCTTGCTAGCTCTTTAGAATCAAATATATAGTTCAAGTCAGAATTTTTGACAACAGATAAATCATATGGAGATTCACCGTGCAATACTCTTAACATCAAGTTTCCAGCAATTTTACCATGATTATAACTAGAAGTTACTTTACCGCCTAAAATGTTATGTCCAAGAAAGAAGCTCCAAACGCTATAAATAGGTATAGAAAAGTTACGTGGAATTGAAAAAGATTTATCTCCCATAAGTATGGTATTGCTATAATCTGTTGTAATTCCAGAAAGCAAAAGTATTATGCTATTTTGAGAAAACGTGCTTATAAAACTCGGATTATGTATAAAACTTAGATCTTCATTAAATATGAAATTAACTGAAGGCTTATATTTAGGTATAAGTTCTTCAAGAGATTTTCTTATAGAAATACCAGTAGCTGTGTTATCGCTAACTAATATTATATTTTTAACGTCAGGATGAAAAGTAAGCGCACAGTCTAAGGTATCTTTAATAGCTATATTTTCAACGACTCCAGTAAACATTGGATAATCCTTAATCATATAATCACGAAAATAATTGAGGCCTGAAAATACTACAGGGGTGTTCGGAAAGATTTCCTTGCTATATTTTATTAAAAATTTAAAAGCACTGTCGTCTGTGGATAAGATTACATCAAACCTTTTATTTAAGTATTTATATTTATAGATGGTATAAAGGTCATCTATATACTTATCATCTTGAAATCTTTTTGTATCCATGTATTCTGTACTTATTTCAATATTCAAGTGAGAGTCTTTTAAAACAGATGTAGCGCTATCAATTATGTCGTCAGACCATTTTACTCCCTTGTGATAGGAGTTAATAATGAGTATATGCTTTGTGTTAAGTTCGCTAGCTAAGCAATTGCTTTTAGGAAACGTTAACATAAGATAACTAAGTAAAAGTGCATAAAAACATTTAAAAACCACTGATTTGTTCGTCATTTTACAAATATCCCCAAATTAATGTAAAAATTTTTATGGTAGTTAAAAAGTTGTAAATACATGATAATTTTAACATCTATTTCAAGGCGTTTCAATATTTAATTTAGTTATTTTTAGAGAAAGTTTATTAAAAATTAAAATTCATGGAACAATATATATGAGTCTATATGCAAGGAGGTAGTTTTTATGAAAAAAAAGATACAAATATTATATATATTTTATTAAGTTTAAGCATTATATTTTCAGGATGCATGCAAAAGTCAGTAAATCTGTCATTACATTTAAAAAAAGGAGATTCATATAAAGTAGAAACAGATAGAAATGAAAAGGTAGTTTATGATATAAAAGGAGAAAAGACAGAAGTAGAGTCAAAGATTAAAACCTCTTATTTATGTCATGTAACTGGCATTGATGATAATAAAAATGCCGAAATAAAAGTTACCTTCGATGCAATAAGTATAAAGAATAATGTGGACAATGGACAAACACTTGTAAATAACTCGCCGACTATGGCTAAGGATACGGATAAGCTATCAAAAGTTTACTCTGCACTTATTGGAAAAAGCTTTAGGATCAAAGTGGGAGAATATGGGAAGGTAAAACAGATAGTAGGAATGGATGAGCTATTTAAAGGTATTTTAGATGAGTTAAACATAAGGGATAAAAAAGAACGAGAAGAAATAAAAAAGGATATGAAACAGAATTTTGGAGATGAAGAACTAACCAAAAGGATAGAGAGGATAACTTCTTTATATCCTAATAAACAAGTAAAGATGGAGGATACGTGGAATAAAAAAGTTGATGTATCAGATAGATTTCCAGTAGAAGCTGAAAGTAAATATAAATTAAAAGATACTGCGGATGGAACTTCAGAGATTACTGTAGAAGGCAAGATTAAGAATAAAGAAGGAGCAGAGCCTGTTATTATGAATAATATAAAGATTACCTATGAAGACATAGAAGGGGCTCAAAAAGGTACTCTGAGCGTCAATGAAGAAACGGGACTAATTAAAAGAGCTGAGATGGAAAATAAGTATGCTGGAAAGATTAAGTACTTATCAGATGATCCTAATATGGGATCTCAGACCTTTCCAATTAGTATAGAAGAAAAGATGACTGTGAATGTATTGCGTCAGTAAAATGTTCCAATGCTGGTTGTAAAACGAAAACTATGGATTATAATTATTATTAGAGTCTATCAAAAGACACTTAAACAGTTGTGATTGATAGGGGATTGAGTTGAAGGAGAGATATTGATGGAAACTGTAGTAGAAAGGTTTTTAAAGTATGTAAAATTTGATACTAAATCAGATGAAGAATCAGATACTGTCCCTAGTACAGAGGGTCAGATGGTGTTTGCGAAAGAACTAGCAAAAGAGTTGGAGGAAATTGGTATAAGCTATGTATCTGTAGATGATAAGGGATATGTTATGGGGACACTCCCATCAAATATAGATAAAAAGGTTCCTACTATTGGATTTATAGCACACATGGATACGGCTCCTGATATGAGCGGAAAAGATGTGAATCCACAGTTTGTAGAGAATTACGATGGTGGAGATATTGTGCTTAATAAAGATAACAATGTAGTATTAAGGGCTGCTGACTTCCCTGAAATAGAGGAGTATAAAGGGAAAACTTTAATAACTACAGACGGTACTACACTGTTAGGAGCAGATGATAAGGCTGGAATTGCAGAAATAATGACAGCTATAGAGTATTTAATTAAACACCCTGAAATAGAGCACGGAACTATTAAGATTGGATTTACTCCAGATGAAGAGGTAGGGCGCGGAGCAGATTATTTTGATGTTAAAAAATTTGATGCTGACTTTGCTTACACTGTAGATGGTGGGCCAATAGGTGAGCTTGAATATGAAAACTTTAATGCAGCTGGGGCTAAGATAATTGTAAAAGGAAGAAATGTACATCCAGGATACGCAAAGGATAAAATGATAAACTCTATGCTTATTGCTAACGAATTAGTTTCAATGCTTCCTAAAGAAGAGGTTCCAGAGCTTACAGATGGTTATGAAGGGTTTTACCATCTTGTAGGGTTTAATGGTGAGGTTGAAGAGACAAAACTTCAATATATAATAAGAGACTTTGATAAAGCTAAGTTTGAAGAAAGAAAAGATATAATGACCGATGTAGTAGCCTCACTAAATAAGAAGTATGGTGAGGGGACAGTGCTGCTAGAAATGAAGGATCAGTACTACAACATGAAAGAAAAGGTAGAGCCTGTAAAACATATCGTTGATACTGCATTTAAAGCTATGGAAGAGGTTGGCGTTACTCCGAAAGTTACACCTATAAGAGGTGGAACAGATGGAGCAAGACTTTCATTTATGGGCCTTCCAACACCTAATCTATTTACTGGTGGACATAACTTTCATGGGAAATATGAATTTGTGCCAACCTTTGCAATGGAAAAGGCAGTAGAGGTTATTTTGAAGATTATAGATATATATGCAAACAACTAATTAAAATATAAAATACCTCTGACTTTTTTATAAGCCAGAGGTATTTTATATTTACCTTGTTAATGCATAGTTTTTTTAGCTGTTTTGAATAATTCATCATTTATAAATGGAGCACAGAATGAAAAAGCTTTTTCATGTCCACACTCTGAACAAACACATATACAAACATCGTAAGGAATGTCGTCTACGACATGAACTTCTAAGTTTTCAGCTATATAAGAACCACCACAAATTTCACAAGGAGTAGAATTAATAATACCATACTCACTTTCAATATACTTCATAATATCGTGTAATACCATTTTTCTCCTCCATACTATATAAAATGACTGGACATACTTAATGGTATCACTTAAAAAATACAAAAACAAGGGACAGTCCTAAGTTTTTACTTGCTTTTTAATAGGAAGAGATAAGGGACAGTTCTTTATTTTTATAGATTTATTTAAAAAATATTAAAGACTGTCCCTACAATTTGTCAAAGAATTTAAACTTTTTATTATTGACACGAAGATAAAA
Source organism: Clostridium bovifaecis (assembly GCA_009738435.1). Lineage (GTDB taxonomy): Bacteria > Bacillota > Clostridia > Clostridiales > Clostridiaceae > Clostridium_H > Clostridium_H bovifaecis. The sequence goes on from CP046522.1 coordinate 174,590, forward strand.
TGGTGGTAATTTAATAGTGTAAACAATTTAATAATGTATATTTTAATCCTTCAGGGCAGGGTGAAATTCCCGACCGGCGGTATAGTCCGCGAGCTATAGCAAGTAATTATTATAGCAGATCTGGTGAAACTCCAGAACCGACAGTAAAGTCTGGATGGGAGAATAGGATTATGTATTATATTTTGTATATGCTACTAGTGCAGACTATTTTGTTTGCATAGGCTTTTAAGCATATACTAATTTGTGAGAGTTTGAGTTGCCCTGAAAATTATTTATAATTTTCAGGGTTTTATTATTCTATTGATATTAAAATGAATGATTATAACAGTTATCATATTTAATATGTTTAAGTTCATTTGGATATTCATCTCTATCAATTCAAAGATTTCTCCCGTGAAATAAATCCCTTTAGGAGCTTACAACTTCATCTTATTAAAATATACGTTTATTTAATCGGAGGTGATTAAGTGGACTATAGTTATATGAAAAGAGCTATTGAACTATCGAAATTGGGAATAGGATATACCTATCCAAATCCATTGGTAGGCGCTGTTATTGTTAAAAATAATAGAATTATAGGGGAAGGATATCATGCACATTACGGTGGCCCTCATGCAGAGATTAACGCATTAAAAAGTGCTGGAGAGGATGTTAAAGGTTCAACTATGTATGTTACTTTAGAACCATGCTCCCACTATGGGAAAACTCCCCCTTGTGCTAATGCTATTGTTAAAAGTGGAATAGAGAAAGTGATAGTTGGAATGAAGGATCCAAATGATTTGGTAGCTGGTAGAGGTATAGAAATATTAAAGAAAAATGGCATTGAAGTAATTGTAGGGGTGTTTGAGGAAGAAGTAAAGAAGCTAAATGAAATCTTTATCAAATATATTACAACTGGGTTACCATTTTGTATTATGAAAACTGCTATGACTTTAGATGGGAAAATAGCAACTGCAACAGGAGACTCAAAGTGGATAAGTAACGAACTTTCTAGAGAATATGTTCACGAGATTAGGCACAGAGTATCTGGAGTTATGGTTGGTATAGGGACAGTTCTTGAAGATGATCCTTCTTTAACCACAAGGTTAAAATATAAAAATGGCAGAGATAGTGCTCGAATAATTGTTGATACTAAAGCAAGAATACCCCTAGAAGCTAATGTATTAAATTTAAACTCTGATGTTAACGCAAAAACTATAATAGCTACTACAGAATTAGCGCAAGAAGAAAAGTTGAAAGCTCTCGAAGATATGGGTGCGGAAATAATAGTTACTCCTCAAAAAAGTAGCAAGGTGGATTTAACATATCTTATGAGAAGATTAGGAGATATGGGGATAGATAGTATTCTATTAGAAGGAGGGGCTGCTTTAAATTATTCAGCTTTAAATGAAGGTATTGTAGACAAGGTTGTTTCATTTATATCTCCTAAGATAATCGGAGGGGACAAGGCTAAAAGTCCAGTTGGGGGTACAGGAAAAAAGTATGTAGATGAAGCTATAAAGCTTGAAGATATTAAGGTATCTCAACTTAAAGAGGATATAGTTATAGAGGCCTACGTAAAAGGAGTGAGGGGACAGTGTTTACAGGAATAATAGAAGAAATTGGAACAATTAATACAATAATTATGGGAATAAAATCTGCAAAAATACAGATTAATGCTAGTAAGGTTTTGGAGGACGTAAAACTAGGGGACAGTATAAGTACAAACGGTGTATGCCTTACTGTCACTGAATTTAATAATATTAGTTTTATTGTGGATGTTATGGCTGAAACTATGAGAAGAAGCAACTTAGGAAATTTACAAAAGGGAGACAAGGTTAATCTAGAAAGAGCTTTAGCAGTAGGAGATAGGCTCGGTGGACATTTGGTTAGTGGTCATATAGATGGAATTGGAACTATAAAAGAATTTAAAAGAGAAGACAATGCGATATGGATAAGTATTGAATCGTCCCAAGAAATTTTAAAATACATTGTTTTAAAAGGATCTATAGCTATCGATGGAGTTAGTCTTACTGTAGCTTATGTTGATGATAAAGTGTTTAAAGTATCTATTATTCCACATACTCAAGATGAAACCACTCTTATTAAAAAAAATGTAGGTAGTAAGGTTAATTTAGAATGTGACATGATTGGTAAGTATATAGAAAAGTTTTTAGGAAATAAAGAAACCAGTTTATATAAAAAAGGTATTGATGAGAATTTTTTAAAAGAAAATGGATTTTTATAATAGATGGAGGGTGACAAAGATGAGTAATTATAAATTTAATACAATAGAGGAAGCTGTTGATGATATTAAAGCAGGGAGAATGGTTGTAGTTGTAGATGATGAGGACAGGGAAAATGAAGGAGATCTTTTAATGGCGGCAGAAAAAGTAACGCCGGAAGCAATTAATTTTATGGCCAAGTATGCTAGAGGACTTATTTGTATGCCAATGACAAAAGATAGACTTAAGGAGTTACAGATTGATCAGATGGTTTCAAACAATACAGATGCTAAAGAAACGGCTTTTACAGTATCAATAGATTCGGTAGAAAGTACTACTGGAATTTCAGCGCATGAAAGAGCAGGGACAGTCCTAAAGGCTATTGATCCAAAATCTAAGCCAGAAGATTTTCAAAGGCCTGGTCACATATTTCCTCTTCAAGCACGCGAAGGTGGAGTTCTAAAAAGAGCAGGGCATACTGAAGCTGCTGTTGATTTAGCAAAACTAGCAGGTCTGTCCCCAGCTGGTGTTATCTGCGAAATAATGAATGAAGATGGTACTATGGCTAGGGTGCCTAACCTTATGGAGTATGTTAAGGTACATAACTTGAAAATTATAACAATAGCCGACTTAATTGCATATAGAAGAAAAAATGAATCGTTAATAGAAAGGCAGGGAAGTGCAAAGATGCCGACTAAGTATGGCGAGTTTGAAATTATCGGCTATATTGACAGGCTAACTGGAAAGGAACATATAGCACTAGTAAAAGGATATGTAGGCAGCGGTGACCCAGTATTAATTAGAGTCCATTCTGAATGTTTAACAGGAGACGTTCTTGGATCATTGAGGTGTGATTGTGGTGATCAATTAGGTGCAGCATTAAAATCTATAAATAAAGAAGGCAGAGGAGTATTGCTTTATATGAGACAAGAGGGAAGAGGTATTGGGCTTATAAATAAGATCAAAGCTTACCATCTTCAAGATAAAGGTATGGACACAGTAGAGGCCAATTTAGCATTAGGTTTTCCAGAGGACCTAAGAGACTATGGCATAGGAGCACAAATACTTAAGGATTTAGGGGTTACAAGAGTAAGGCTTATGACTAATAATCCTAAGAAGATATCCGGAATTTCAGGCTATGGTATAGAGATAGTAGATAGAGTACCTATACAAATAGAATGCAATTCCAAAAATGAATTCTACTTAAAAACTAAAAAAGAAAAGATGGGACATATCTTAAATTTTAAAAATATAAAAAATTACAATAAAGAATCAATGGAGGTTAAATAAGATGAGAGTTTATGAAGGAAATTTAGTTGCAGATGGATTAAAGTTGGGAATTGTAGTTGGAAGATTTAATGAATTTATAGGAAGCAGATTATTATCTGGAGCATTAGATGGGTTAAAGCGGCATGGAGTAAAAGAAGATGAAGTGGAGATTTTATGGGTTCCTGGAGCATTTGAGATACCATTAGCCGCAAAGAAAATGGCAAAATCTAATAAATATGATGCGGTTATATGTTTGGGCGCAGTTATAAAAGGCTCTACGCCTCATTTTGATTATGTTTCTAGCGAAGTATCTAAAGGGGTTGCAAATGTATCACTTGAAACAGAGGTCCCTGTAATTTTTGGTGTGCTTACAACAGATAGTATAGAACAAGCTATAGAAAGAGCAGGAACTAAAGCTGGGAATAAGGGCTATGAAGCAGCTATTACAGCAATAGAAATGTCTAATTTATTAAAACAAATTTAATTATTTGAACTATGAACAAGCTCCTCTTTGAGAAAAGAGGAGTTTTTATTGTATTTTATTAACATCGTATATATCAAGAAGAAGGGTTAGTTTGATATTTAATAAAATCATAAATTATGTTTTTATAAATACACGTATCTTTAATAAGGTTATAGCCTCTATCACATAATCGAGAAACTGATGATAAAGAGGTAGCATTTAGAGCAGCGCTTATTTCCTTATTGCTGTAACTACTAAAACAGCGCATAAGAAAAGCACATATAGCTTTACAGTTAAAGGCAGCATGATTATATTTTATAAAGATGAGAGATTCTTTAACATGAATATAACTGCATACATATTTTATAATTTTTTCATAACTAATGGACCTATTTATAGATTCATTCAGCGTAGCAATGTCATTACAATTATTTATATTCATTGCTTTAATATCGTCCAAAATATAAGTTTCATCGTTAAGGAAATTAAACTTTGAATCAATTCTAGATTTAACAAATTCATAATAACGGTCTTTGCTTAAAATAGGATCCGCATGGAAGTGATTCAAAATAAAGTTTGTATCTACTAGTTTAAGGCTATTATTAGCTTTCCCAATATATACATTAAGACTTGAATATTTATAATTCTCAACACAGTTTCTATAACCTCTAATATCTTTAGGATTATTATGAATATAAGCAGACATACACATAACAGATACATCATTAGTAGCAATATTACTCTTAAATCTATCGCCAAATACATGACCTGTTCTACTGTACTTATTATTGTAGTATTGGGCATAACACTGATTAATATTATGCATAAATTTGCTGATATCTGCTCCGTTAGAATTAATAAGTAAGTGCACATGAGTATCCATAATACAGTAAGCATATATTTTAAATAAAAAGGAATTCTTATATTTTAGTAAAAGGGTAAAAAATTTTTCTTTATCTGCATCGCTTCTAAATAATTTAACATCACTTATACTTCTCATCATTATGTGGTAAATAGCATTTTCACCTTTAATTCTAGCGGTTCTTGGCATCATAAACACCATCCTAAAATATTAGTATTGTTGCTTTATTACTGGAATTATTGACAGAAACTTTTAATCTTAATCATTAGAATAATAAATATATAAAAATAATGTTATGGGACAGACCAACTATTTTTAGTATTTTGAGATGCATAAACATTTAATTACATATATATAAATTAGTAAAATATATCTTTAGAAAGTGGTGATAAACTTGATAAACATCATTTGGTTTTTTCTTTTAGCTTTTGGAATAATATTTGGACTAGCCACTGGCAAAGGAGAAGTCCTTTCAAAGTCAGTAATAGATTCAACAGAAGCATCAATAAAATTAATTATTGGATTAGCTGGAATGATGAGTTTGTGGAGCGGAATAATGAAGATTGCTCAGAAAAGTGGAATGACAGATAAGATAGCTATTTTATTAAAGCCTATGTTAAAAACATTATTTAAAGATGTATCGAAAAATAAAAATGCTATGGGGAGCATATTATTGAATTTAACATCAAATATGCTAGGGCTTTCAAACGCAGCTACCCCCTTTGGGATAAAGGCTATGGAAGAGCTACAAAAGGTAAACCCAGAAAAGGATACCGCGACTGATGATATGGCGCTTTTTCTAGTTCTAAACGCAGCATGTATTCAACTTGTTCCAACATCTATATTATCTATGAGGGCGGCATGTGGTTCAACTAATCCAGGAATTGTGATAATACCAGCGATGATAACTACGGGGACAGCTGCTATTATGGGGATTATCTATTGTAAGATTTTACAGCGATTTTTTTAGGGGACCGAGTGTAACAGTTAGGGAAAATAAGTATGTTCATAAAGAGATAGCATGAATAATATATAGGAGGAGAATATATTGAATTATTTTATAATCTCCATAATTCCAATATTAATAGGAACAATAGTTATATATGGAATGATTAAGGGAGTAAAAGTGTATGAGTACTTTATTGATGGAGCAAAAGGTGGGCTTAGATTATGCTTTAATATATATCCGTACTTATTAGCTATGCTTGTAGCTGTAGGAGTATTTAGGGAATCAGGAGCATTAGGGTATTTTATAAATGCAGTAAAGCCTATAGTAAAGTTTATAGGACTACCACCAGAAGTCGTACCGCTAATAATGGTAAAGCCTTTATCAGGAAGCGGAGCTCAAGGAATATTTATGGATATATTAAATCAATATGGTGCAGATACATACATAGGGCTTGTAGCATCTATAATAATTGGATCTACTGAAACAATATTCTATACACTTACAGTGTACTTTGGGGCAATAAACATAAAAAAATACGACACACATTGTGGGCAGCTATTATGGCAGATTTAACGGCAGTAATAGTTGCTGTCAGTGTAGCAAAGATTATGTTTAAGTAAATAGCTAAGGAGAAAAGCACAAATTTGATATAGGTTTGTTCCTAAGGTAAGGGACAGACCTATATTTTTGCATTTATAGAATATTAGTTTAAATTAATGACTTAGACAGATTGAAAAGAAGTAAATAGTATGGTACTATAAAATCAATCCTAGTTTGGGATACAAATGTTTGCGATATAAACACACATTTGTGGCGAATGTATTGATACTTAATAAATAAGATAGAATTTAACGATTTTACAGTAATTAAAGAGGAGTTGAAAAATTTGATTAAAGTAAGAGTACCTGCAACTACTGCAAATATAGGCTCAGGATTTGACAGTTTTGGAATGGCTTTGAGTATGTACAATGAAATATGTATAGAAGAAATTGAAGATGGTATTAAATTACTTCAAGAAGGGCAACCGTCTGAAATACCATTAGCTGAAAACTTGCTTTATACAAGCTTCATTAATACATTAGACAAGTATAACTATATCTATAAAGGATTTAGAATAGATGTCACTCAATGTAATATACCAATTTCAAGAGGACTTGGAAGTAGCGCAGCTTGTATAGTTGCAGGTATAATGGCGGCTAATGCATTAATGAGGAATGCTCTTAATGTTAATGAAATAATAAATGCAGCTGTAGAAATAGAGGGGCATCCTGATAATATAGTACCTGCAGTAGTAGGCGGAATGGTAATTTCTTTAGTAGAATGTGGTAAGGTTATATATTCAAAAATAAAGGTGCCTGAAGATTTAAGCATTGCTGTTATTATACCTAATTTTAAGTTAAGCACAGAGGCTTCTAGAGCAGTACTGCCTAAAAGTTACTCTAGAGAGGAATGTGTTTTTAATATTTCTAGGGCATCAATGCTAGTTAATGCTATGAATAATTGTGAGCTAGACAAGCTTAGAATAAGTGTGCAAGACAAAATACATCAAGATTATAGAAAAGATTTAATAAGAAATATAGATGATATATTTAGAGAAGCGCAGGAGCAGGGATCTTTAGCTGAGTTTATAAGTGGTTCAGGTTCTACACTTGTTTCAATAATAGATAAAAAAAATTATGACTTCAGCAGTAACATGAAGAAGTTCTTAAATAAGTTAGAAGACAAGTGGGAAATTAATGTGTTACAACCAGACCTTGAAGGAGCTAGGATAAAAGAAGAAATAAGACAGGGAGTTTAGAAAAAATACGGGACAGTCCTTATGTTCTTAATAAAATCATAAGGACTGTCCCTTAACTATTATTCTTTAATTATTGCTTAGAGGCATCGGGTAAGTCAGTATTAATCTTGTTAAATTTATCTTTAAATAGTACAAACATAATTAGGCCGTCAATCAACCACTGGATTGAAGTAATCCACCAAACATATATCACTGACACCTTTAACATATAAATAAAATAAAACATTAATGGAAGTCTAACAAACCAACTGGATAAAAAGGAAATAATAAACGGAGTCTTAGTATCTCCAGCACCCTTTAATGCTCCTCCAAGGATTAGGGACAGTCCCATTGGGATTTGCTCAGTAGCAGAAATCATAAGACATAAGGATCCAAGTCTAATTACTTCCTTTTCAGTTTCTTTAATAAATAAGCTTATTAACATAGTAGGGGCAATTGAGAATATAATAGCACATAAAGACATAAACAAGGTGCCAAGCAATGCGCAAGCATAAGCATATTCTTTAGCTTTTTTAAAGTTCTTTTCTCCAATTTTATGCCCAACTAGAGTAGTAGCAGCTATGCTAAACCCCCATCCAGGCATAAAAGAAATAGATTCAATAGTTGTAGTTATTTGGTTTGAAGCAAACGCAGTTTGTCCAAGACGCATTACCATGAATGTACTTAAGAGTCTACTTATATCATAGGCAGCCTCCTGCATTGAAGATGGGGAGGCTAAGATTAAAAGCTTTTTTAACTTATATAAGTTCAAAGTTTTTATATATTTTATCCTTATTTTTATTCGTGATTTATTTAACATATAGATAGTAGCAAATAGGAAGCCTACCATCTGAGCTATAGATGTGGCAATTGCGGCACCCTTAACCCCTAATTCAGGAAAGCCGTATTTCCCAAATATCAGTATCCAGTCTAATCCTATATTTATAACATTCACAATTAGAGAAATTAATAGAGGGATTTTAGTATTTCCAGAACCTCTTAATATGCCATTAATCATGCTTGTTAGCATATTAAAAAATAGCCCAAAACATATAATTCGCACATATATATAACCTAAGCTTATAACTTTATCATCAGCGCCACCTAAGCTTAAAACTTCCTCCGTAAAGATGAACGTTAAGATACATATAATTAAAGATATAATAAAACCTATAAAAAAACCTATAGAAGCATATTCTTCAGCAGAATCATACTTCTTAGAACCAAATCTCCGAGCTACAAGGGATGCAATTCCAACGGAAACTCCTACAGATATAAAGATATTAATTAGGGTATAGAGAATTTCAGAACTCAGGCCAACGGCACTTACAGCTGTTTGACCACCATATTTACCGACCATCATTGTATCAAAAACCCATATAGCCATATATAATATCATTTCACCAACAGCAGGTAAAGCAAGTGCTAACACATCGGTGATTGTTTTTCTATTAAACATATCAAGATTCCTCACTTTATCTTATTTGTAGAATTATTTCTAAACTTAATTACTGAACATGTATCATATTTATATCTATTTATATTAATCTATTCATGATTATAAAACAAGCTAGCCTTGTGTAATAAATATTACTATTGTATGCGGTGAGTCTAAAGGGACAGTCCTTATTTTTACTCTGAATTTCCTTAACATTTTAATATTAAAGGTATTTGATTAAAATAATAATGAAAAGGTTTAAATAAAAAGTTAATATTTCGATAAAGTTATATATCAATATACAAAAATTATTATGTAAAACTTTGATAAGTTAGATAAAACAGTTAATATTATAAAGTACTACTTACAGAAAACGATAATTTAAACAGGGTTGTAAATAATTGTTTAATAAATAAGGGGGACAAAAATATGACTATAAGGAAAAAACTACCAGCCATGATATCGCTACTACTAATTGTAGCATTAGCAATTACAAGTGTTCTAGCTTATGTACTAAGCTCAAAAACGATTAATGAACAGAGTGAGAATAGTTTATTAATGGTAAGTACTCAGGAAAATGAGACAATTTACTCTCTAATAACTGGAGAAAAAAAGCAAGCTGAATTATTAGCGGGCAGTAAGCAAATTATTGAGGTATCTAAATTAAGACAGCAAGTTATAGATGACAAGTTTTTTACGTCTAATTATCCGCAAGGGATAGAAGCAAATAAATTGTTAAAGAATCAATACGACAAAATAGAGCTGCATGAGCACTTATTTGTGGCGGATGCCAATGGCATCATCTTTGCAGACAGTAACCCAAAAACTTTAAAGATAAGTATAAAAGAAAGAGAATATTTTAAGAGAGCAATGCAAGGAGAAATAAATATTAGTAATACTATAATATCAAAAGTGGATGGCAGAGCTATAGTAATATTTGCCGCACCTGTTAGAGATGAAGCAGGTAAAGTGATAAGTGTTATGGTTAACTCTGTGTATGTAGACTATTTTAGTAAACATCTCCATAAACTAAAAGTAGGTAAAACGGGATATGCATATTTAGTAGATTCAGAAGGTATAGTACTATCGCATCCAGATAAAGAAAAAATAACAAAGCCTGTGGAAAGCAGTGTAATTAAGGGTGTAATTGATCAAGTAAAAAAAGGAGAAAAGGTTGAATCAGATGTTAAACAAGAGAACTATAATGGAGAAGATAAGGTTCAATCCTATTCGGTAGTTCCAGAGGTAAACTGGGTGTTATCAGCAACACGTAATATCAGCGATATGAATGAGACGGTAAATGCCATGCTAAAGAGTATGTTAGTAGTGACTGTCATAGCTATAGCTGCAGCTATTTTTATTGGAATCTTAATTTCTAGAGGAATTACAAAACCTATTAATGAACTAGTTAGGCTTATGGGACAAGCTGCTGACGGAGATTTAACAGTAACCTGTAATATAGAGTCAAAAGATGAGCTTGGACTTTTAGCTACAAGCTTTAATGCAATGACTGAAAAGATACGAGAGTTAGTAGCAAAAATAAATTCATCTATAGAAGTAGTAAGTACAACAGCAGATGCGTTAGTTGATACTGCAGAGAATACATCCATGTCTGTTGATGAAGTTGCAAAGACAATACAACAAATAGCTGATGGATCTTCACATCAATCCGAAGATATTGAAATGGTAGTTGATAAGATGTCAAGGGTTGGAGAGGAAATAGAAAAATTGAATGAATATTCAAAAGAGATGAAGATGAATTCAGAAGATGTACTAAAAATAAACATGAATTCAAAGACCATAGTAAAAACTCTCTTCGACAAGACTGAGGAAAATGATAGAGAAGTGGAGATAGTTTCAAATATTATGGATGAGTTAAAAGAAAGCTCATCAAATATTGGAGCTATAATTGAAGCAATAAGCAATATTGCAGATCAAACAAACCTTCTTGCACTAAATGCAGCTATAGAAGCAGCAAGGGCTGGAGAGGCTGGAAGAGGTTTTGCTGTAGTAGCTGAAGAAGTAAGAAAGCTTGCAGAACAATCAGCTAATTCGGCAAAACAAATAGAAGGAATTATAATAGACATACAAGATAAGACTAACGATGCTGTAAACATTGTTATAAATGTAAAGAAGGCAGTGCAAGAGCAAACTGTAGTGGTTAATGAGACAGGTGACACTTTCGAGAACATATCAAAGAATATAGATAACATTGCAACAAAGATAGATAACATAAATAATTCCCTAGCAAGTATGAATAGAGAAAAGGAAGAAGTTATTCAAGATATTCAGAATGTATCAGCTGTTTCAGAAGAAACGGCAGCATCTTCGCAAGAAGTATCTGCAGCTACAGAAGAACAATCAGCTTCAATGCAAGAACTAGCTGGAGCTGTATCAAACTTAAATTCTATGGTACAAGACTTATCAGAAGCGATAAAAACATTTAAAGTTTAGGGAAAAGTCAGGGACAGTCCTGAATTGTTTAGCCTTTTATTTTAAATTTCTAGCTAGAATATTAAAACATTCAGGGACTGTCCCTTAATTTTTGCAAATTAAGGGACAGTCCCTGAATGTTTTATACATAATAAATTAATTTTGGTTATTAGGCTGTTTTTGTTTGTTTTTATGTGAAGTTGGGCTAAAATAGTAAGTAGATTTTATAAATAGAGGTGACATTATTGGTTCACATAAATGAGAGAACTATAAGGAACTTAACTAGCAGAACAATATATGAAAGAGGAGAGAGTTATTATCTTAGTGGAAATGTATTAGAAATTGATATAAAGGAACTTAGAGAAGGAAAAACTGGATTAGATATAATATCACTTAAAGGTAAAATTATGTCCGACGATAGAAAAAAGATATATACCTCTAGTGTTGCTATAACAGAATATGGTGGAATTATTAACATGGATTGCGATTGCTTGGCATTCACAAATTACTTCACTTCTGTTGGCATATGTAAGCATGTAGTAGCACTACTCTTAAAATACGTGAAAGAGAAAGATAGAATTATCAATATAAAGGGTTCTGGAGAAATGAAAAAGCTTATAGAAGAGCTAAGTCCTATTTATCAACTAACAGGAGATATTAGAAGAAATATAAAAATCGAGTATTCTTATGAATATATTAAATATAAAATGTATAACCTCCATGCCTTAGAGCTTAAGGTTGGAGAAAAGTCAACTTATGTTGTTAAGGGCTTAAAAGAATTTATTGAAACTATGCTAGAAGGAGAAGAGACTCTATATTTTGGAAAGAACTTTACTTATGATCCTAAAGTTCATATTTTAAGTGACAATGATAAAAAAATCATGGATATACTCATAGAAGTCTATGAAATGAATGAGAGTCTTAAATATTCGGGAAACTCAAGCCTTTACAATAAGTTTATTAAAGGAAAGCGGATTTTCCTTACAGATAGTCAAATAAAAAGGGTTTTCCTTCACTTAAAAGATAGGCCTATTGGTTTTAAAGTACAATATGGAGAGAACATAACAACATCAATTGTAGATAACGATATACCTTTAGAATATAGCATTTTACAGCAAAATGAAGGTTTTATCTTAAGACAAAATGGGCCTATGACAATACCTATTACGAGGGATAAAGAATATATATTTTATAATGATAAGATATATAGGCTGTCGGAGGAACAAAAACAAGTATTTTCTGCCTTCTATAATTCATACAGGGATAAAAGAGAAAAATCTATATTCCTTAGCGTAAAAGATAAAGAAGAAATCGCATCCTATGTAATACCTAGTCTGAGAAAAATTAGCTATGAGGTAAAGGTGGACCCTTTAATAACTCAGGATCTTTATGAGAAGCCGCTTAAAGTAAGTATTTACCTTGACAAAGAAAAAGAAGGGATTAGTGCAAAGGTTAAATGTTTTTACGGAGATGTTGAAGTAAATCCTCTTAGTGGAGAAGGTGGAAAAGGGAATAAGGGGATTTTGGTTAGAGATATAATTGGTGAGTCAACGCCTATAAATACCCTATTGACCTTAGGATTTCAAAAACAAAAGGATAAGCTTGTATTAAAGGACGAAGAATTTTTAATTGAGTTTATAACAAAGCATATTCAGACTTTAGATGAATTAGGAGAAATATATTACTCAGAAGAATTTAAGAATGTACGAGTTCACAACACGCCCACTATAACTTCCAATATAAAATTAAATGAAGAGAATTTACTAGAATTTGATTTTAATATTGAAGGGATAAATAAGGATGAGCTTAGGGACGTATTTAACGCAATAAAAGAGAAGAAGAAATACTACAAGCTTAAAAAGGGCGGTTTCATGCAATTACAATCTGATGAGCTTGAGAGTATATCTAATATGTTTGAGTATCTAAATATCAAAGAATCAGATTTTGAACAGGATAGGCTCCTCTTATCAAGATACAATGCATTATATATAAACGAGACAGCAGATAATAGAAACTTAGGCATAAAAAAGCATGATAGCTTTAAAAAACTCTTATCGGATGTAAAAGGCATGAAAGATAAAAATTTTGCGCCTAGTGATAATATCAACAAAATAATGAGAGAGTATCAAAAGTTCGGATTTAAGTGGCTAAAAACCTTGTCTAAATGCGGCTTTGGAGGAATACTTGCAGATGAGATGGGACTTGGAAAGACTCTGCAGACAATAGCATTTATAGAATCTGAATTAAAAGAGAAAGAGGGAATGCCTTCTCTTATAATAGTGCCAACGTCCCTTGTATACAATTGGCAAGATGAGATTGAAAGATATGCACCGAACTTAAAAGCGCATATAATATCAGGAGATAAAAAGGAAAGGGTGTCACGGATTAAGGAAGTAACTAACTATGATGTAATTATAACGTCTTATCCTCTTATTAGAAGAGATATAGATGAATATCGAGATTTAAATTTTAAATACTGCATTTTAGATGAAGCTCAAAATATAAAAAATCCTAACTCTATGAATGCAAGAGCTGTAAAAGAGATAAAAGCAGAAGGGTATTTTGCTCTAACAGGAACGCCAATAGAAAACTCTTTGACAGAACTTTGGTCTATATTTGATTTTATTATGCCCGGATACCTGATGAACCACAATAGGTTTCAGCAAAAATATGAGATTCCAATATCGAAGAATAACAACAAGGTTGCCTTAGAAGAATTAAATTATCATATAAAACCATTTATACTAAGAAGATTGAAAAAAGATGTAATAAAAGAATTACCACCTAAAATCGAGCATAAAATTTTGGTGGAAATGAGTAAGGAGCAAAAAAAAGTTTACGCTGCATATTTAGAACAATCTAAAGATGAGATAGAAAGTGAGATTCAAGAAAATGGGTTTAAGAAAAGCAAGCTAAAAATATTGGCAGTTCTTACTCGGCTTAGACAGATATGCGATGATCCTTCTACATTTATAGATAACTTTAAGGGTGAAAGTGGAAAAATTGAAGCTCTAGAGGATTTACTAGAGGAGAGCATAAGCTCTGGTCATAGAATTTTGTTATTTTCCCAATTTACTTCCGTGTTAAAAAATATTGAAAAGAGACTAAAGGAAGATTCCGTAGAGTATATGTATCTAGACGGAAAAACGAAAATGGAAGAAAGATTGAGTATGGTTAAAGAATTCAATCGAGGTAAGGGTAAAGTATTTCTAATATCTCTAAAAGCCGGAGGAACAGGACTTAATTTAACTGGAGCTGATACAGTAATACATTTTGACCCATGGTGGAACCCAGCAGTGGAAGAGCAAGCTACAGATAGAGTTCATAGGATAGGTCAGGAAAATACTGTAGAGGTTATAAAGCTTATAGCCCGGGGAACTATTGAGGAAAAGATTTATAATCTTCAGCAAAAAAAGAAAGAAATAATAAACAGTATAATGGATTCAGAGGTTAAAGAGGAGAGCTTAATTTCTCAAATGAGTGAGGAAGAAATTAGGAATCTGTTAATTGGATAGGCTCTGTAAAAAGTTTTGTGTAAACTTAATATAAAAACTCCTTCTTGTTAATAATCGAAATAACAATATATTACAGGGAGGAGTTTTTTATATGGGAAACATGTCGGAAGAATTATTGAGAGAATATATTAAGGAACAGGACTTTACTAGTGTTAATGATATACTGAATGGATTAAAGGAAATGTTTAGAGATGTTTTACAGGAGGCTTTGGAAGCTGAAATGGATGAAGCCCTAGGCTATGGAAAGTATAATACTGAAGAAAAGGCTATTGATAATAGTAGAAATGGTTATTCAAAGAAGACTGTTAAAACAGAATTAGGTCCAGTAGAAATTAACATACCAAGAGATAGGAATGGCGATTTTGAGCCTAAGATAGTACCGAAACATCAGAGGACAGTTAATGGCATAGAAGACAAAATACTTTCTTTATATGCAACTGGAATGACAACTAGAGATATATCAGAGCAAATAAAGGTACTATACGGAGTAGAGGTTAGCGCAGACACTGTGTCTAATATAACAAATAGGATACTGCCACTGGTATCAGAATGGCAGAGTAGGCCATTGGATAGCATATATTCCTTTATATTTATGGATGCTATACACTATAAGGTAAGAGAAGATAAACAAATTGTAGTTAAGGCTGCCTATGTAGTTGTAGGTGTAACCTTAGATGGTCATAAAGAAGTTTTAGGCATATGGATAGGAGCTAATGAAAGCAGTAAATTCTGGTTATCTGTATTAAACGATCTTAAAAATAGAGGTGTTCAAAATGTACTTATCTTTTGTGTTGATGGCTTAAACGGCTTTAAGGAAGCTATAGGAGCTACCTTTCCGTTCTCAAAGATACAAAGATGTATAATACACCAAATAAGATCAAGTATGAAGTACATTCCATATAAAGATAGAAAAGCTTTTGTTAGCGACTTAAAAGGAGTGTATGGTGCTGTTAATGAAGAAGTTGCTATGGAAAATTTGCTAGCGCTAAAGGGAAAATGGTCAGATAGGTATCCCAGTGCAGTTAAAAGCTGGGAGGACAATTGGGATAATCTAAGCACATTTTTCGCATTCCCAAATAACATACGTAAAATAATATATACTACAAACATAATAGAGAGCTTAAATAGCCAGTTTAGAAAAGTTACAAAAACAAAATTGATCTTTCCAAACGACGAGAGTCTCTTGAAGATGCTCTACCTAGCGGTTGAACGAATAAGTAAAAGGTGGATCAGAAACTACCCAGATTGGGATTTAGTTATTAATCAGCTTAATATAGTTTTCAGCGAAGTGTTACACCAAAAGGCGCAATAAAAAAGAACCCTAAGTGAAAATGCATTGATATCAGAGCTCTTCAATATTTTTTCCCTAGGTATATTATTGCCACAAATCGGAGATAATATACCTAGAGAATAAAAGGTTTATTAACCATAATTTTCCGTAAACTGATAAAAGTTCAGCAAACTAGATTATTAAATCAAAGGTTATTTTCAATAAGAAAATTAGAATACACAAAAATATTTACAGCCTCATTGGATAAGACTAATTTTACAGCACTATACTTAATATTTACTCTAACTATTGATAGAGATGAGCGCCATATATATGGGGTATATAATATTGATTACAAAAAGCAGTAAGGTTGACTAATATCAACCCTACTGCTTTTTATTGTTGTTCAAGAGTTTTAAACTCATAACCTTGACTTTTTAAGTACTCTATTACTTGAGGAAGGGAGTCGGCAGTTGTTTTCTTAGTTGCAGCATCGTGCATTAGTATGACAACGTGTCTTTTGTTTTTAGTAGATTCCTTTACCCTTTCTATAAGTGTAGAGGCTGGTACATTTAAACGTTCTGCATCGCCATTTAATGCATTCCAATCTATATAGGTATATCCTGCTTTCTTTACAGCTTCTCTATAGGCAGCTCTCTTTGATCCGAAAGACCCTCCAGGAAAACGTATTATTTTGCTACTATGTTCTCCTAATATAGAAGCGAGCACTTGATCGCCCTTTTCTAAGTCTTTTAGAAAGTTAGAAGGATTGTTGTATATATATTTATAATCATGAGAATAAGTGTGGTTAGCAACAGCATGCCCTTTTTCTTTTTCTTCCTTAATTATCTCGGGATGTTTTTCTGCGTTTTGACCTATAACAAAAAATGTAGCTTTAATATTATACTCATCTAAAATCTTCAATATTCTAGGAGTTATATTAGTGGTTGGACCATCATCAAAGGTTAAGAAAGCTTCTTTCTTAGGCTCAGAATCATCAACAGGCTTAGTGTCAGCTGTACCGGGACTGTTAGGATTAACTTTTGAATTATCGCTTGTCTCATTTTTATCCGAAGAATCGGGAGCTTTTGCAGCATCATCAGTAGATGTATTTTTAGAGCTATCGTTAGTATTATCAGCGTCATCCACCTTTTCTTTATTATTATCAGGAGTCTTCTCAATAGGGTTTGCCTGCAAAGATTCATTAGGTGGAGCTGAAGAAGGTTTTTTTAACAATTTGCTTCCAGCTATAAAGCCCATGGAGAACAAAAACATAAAGCTTATTATTAAAACAAAAGTTTTTTTTATATTTTTTTTCTAAATGAATTTCTCAAAGTTATCCCATCCCTTATAAGTATTTAATAGTATATTTGTATAAAGATAGACTATGTAAATGGTGCTTCTAGGTTTATCCTGATAATTGAGTTACTGGATAAGTTGTTATGTAATATTATATATGTAACTTAAAATGCGTACCATTTAATCCGCAGTTACTTTTTAAAAAGATAGTGCCTTATAATTGAATTTTAATGAAATTAATTTATCTATAATTATTACCTCCCATAAAATGAAGCCCTTGCGTATTCGAACAAATTAGAATATAGAAATACGTTCCTATTTACTAGACGACTCAAATCACAAAAAAGTTCCTATATTGACAAATTTTATTAACATTCTGTTATTATATTTGTACAGAACATCAAATTTTACTTTAATTATCTAAAAAGCTTACATAGAAAGTGTTTCTATAATTCCAACATTCCTTAATTTAGTATAAGGGTGAGAGGTATGATATTGTATCAATAAGTTTTTGATCTTAATAGTATCTTTTTCGGTGTTAAAGATTTGTAGCGATGTAAGCCAATGCATATAATTACCAAGATATTGAGTTATAGCACCACACCCATTTCTTGAGTTTACTATGGAAAGCGTTAATGTGCTGTATATAATAAATGCCTCTTTATGGTTACCATATTTAATATGTTGTAGCTCAATACCTAAGTTTTGTGCAAACTAAATACAACTCTTATGTAAGCCAGTACAAAGAATGGGAGCACCATCAATTCTGTCATCAAAGAGCTTTTCCAAATCCGTATGTTTCATTCTACTTTTACATATTAGTTTATTGATGGTATTTGCTGCTTTATCCATAGCAAAGGATACAGAACTGTCCCTTTGAAATACTCACTTTTTTCTTTTCATTATCGCCACTTTTGCTGCCCTTAAAGTCTCATTGTAATTTAATATAACCTACAGTTAAAATAGCTTGTACTAAGAATATCATAATCATTATACCACCTTCTGCGAAATTTGCATTATTAAATTTGTCTAAACTACAAAGTCAATATTTAACAAATAATAAACTTGAACTTTTTTGTAGATGAAATAAGAAAATTGACTAATACTACTAAAAATCAATTTTGTTGTGTTTATAAAAACAAAGTAATATAATAGATTAAAGTGGGAATATTAGTTAATAATTGTAATGTAGATTTTTATAAAGATGAGGTGGCATATGGTAGGAAAAGGGTTAAGATTGCAAAAAATTTCTAATGAGCCTATAGCTCAGGTATTGAATAGATTTATAGAAGGATATGTAGCACATAAAGAAGTTGCTTTAAGCAGTCTTTGCATTCATGAAGAAGTTAAACATTTAATAGCGGCTTTAGAGAATGAAAAAGCAACACATTTCAAAAATAATGAATCCTTAGATAGGATTAATGAAATTCTAAGTGACATGTTAAAGAGAGAAGATATTTCACAAGAGGAAAGAAAAGATATATACAGGCTATTAAGTCAAATAAGCAATATTCATAGAGAAAGTCAGCTTCAAAAATCTAGACATGTAACTTCAAGAGTTATAACAGCAATGGGAATCGCGGGTTCAGTTGCAATTTCTATAGGGAGTATTTTACTTCATGAAAAGTATAAAACTCAGAGAGAAAGAGAAAAGTGGAATAATTACTTTGAGAGAAGATAATAATATTGACATATTAGGTAATTTGTCATAATATTTTATATAAGAATTTATATGAGCTAAATGCATTGAAAAGAAGAGTAGCAAATGAAAGTATCTAAAAGAGAGCTAGGGAAGGTGAAAGCTAGCGGTATGGAAGTTTGTGAAGATGGCCTTGGAGCATATGGTCTGAAGATTTAAGATCATACGGATGCAGCCGTTATAACTGCAGGGTGATGAAATTAATCTAGGTTAAGGAGTCACTTATAGAGGTTTTTGGTGTGAATCAAAAACAAATTAGAGTGGTAACGCGTAAATTACGCCTCTAAGCAGAGAAAGTCTGCTTAGAGGTTTTTTTATTAATATAAATCAGTTGTATAAATAAGTGAAAGGTGAATCCATACTTTTCACCTAAAAAGAGGAGGAAGAAAAATGAGTAAGGGAAATTACTACATAACTACGCCAATTTATTATCCATCAGCAAATTTGCATATAGGTAACACATACACTACAGTAGCAGCGGATGCTATAGCTAGATTTAAAAGACTTACAGGATATGATACATTCTTCTTAACAGGAACAGATGAGCACGGGCAAAAGCTTCAAAGACTTGCTGAAGCTAAGGGAGTTACTCCTATAGAGTATGTCGATGAAATAGTAGCAGGGATAAAAGATTTATGGAAGATGATGAATATAAGCTACGATAAGTTTATAAGAACTACAGATGATTATCATGTTGAGGCAGTTCAAAGAATGTTTAAGCAGTTATATGACCAAGGTGACATATATAAGAGTGAATACGAAGGGTTGTACTGTACTCCTTGCGAATCTTTCTGGACAGAAACTCAACTTGTAGATGGAAAATGCCCAGATTGTGGAAGACCGGTAGAAAAGACTAAGGAAGAAGCTTATTTCTTTAAAATGTCAAAGTATGCTGATAGGCTCATTGAGTATATAGAAACTCATCCAGAGTTTATACAGCCAGAATCAAGAAAAAATGAGATGCTCAATAACTTCTTAAGACCAGGTCTTCAAGATTTATGTGTATCAAGAACTTCTTTTGATTGGGGAATACCAGTAAGCTTTGACAATAAGCATGTCATATATGTATGGATAGATGCTCTTTCAAACTATATAACTGCTCTTGGATATGACCAATCAAATGATGAATTATATCAGAAATATTGGCCTTGTAACGTTCACCTTGTAGGAAAGGATATATTAAGATTCCACACTATCTACTGGCCAATCATGCTTATGGCTTTAAATCAACCACTTCCAAAGCAAGTGTTTGGGCATGGATGGTTGTTAGTTGACGGAGGCAAAATGTCAAAATCTAAAGGCAATGTGGTAGACCCTGTAACTTTAGTTCAACATTTTGGTACAGATGCAGTAAGGTATTATCTTCTACATGAAATACCGTTTGGACAAGATGGATTATATACAAGTGAAATCTTCATAAAGAAGACAAACTCAGATCTTGCAAACGACCTTGGAAATCTTGTAAACAGGACAATAGCAATGATTAATAAATACTTTGATGGGGTAATTCAAGCGCCAACTGCTAAGGAGGAAATAGATGCAGATTTAATTAAAATCGCTCTTGAGGCTCCAGCTAAGGTTGAAGGAAGAATGAATTCTCTAAAATTGCCTGAAGCTTTAGATGAAATCTGGACTGTAGTAAGAAGAAGCAACAAGTATATTGATGAGACAATGCCTTGGGTTCTTGCAAAAGACGAAGAAAAGAAAGAGAGATTAGGAACAGTTTTATACAATCTAGTTGAAGGCCTTAGAATTGTTTCTGTAATGCTTTCAGCTTTCTTACCAGAAACAAGCGAGAAGATAAATAGACAATTAAATGTAGATCTTGCAACATGGGATAGTATAGCTTCCTTTGATGGAACTCAAGCAGGAACAAAGGTAGGAGCAGGAGAAGTTATTTTCCCAAGAATAGATGTAGAAAAGAAATTAGAAGAGCTTGAAAAACTTCAAGAGGAACAAATGAAGGAAACAGGAGTTTCTGAAAAGATAGAAATGACATCTATAAAGCCAGAAATTACAATAGAAGACTTTGAAAAGATTGATTTAAGAGTAGTTAAAGTTCTAGCTTGTGAACCAGTTAAAAAAGCAAATAAACTTTTAAAGCTAAAAGTAGATTTAGGAGGAGAAGAAAGGCAGGTAATCTCAGGAATAGCTAAATATTATAAACCAGAAGAATTAGTCGGTAAATATATTGTACTAGTTGCTAACTTGAAGCCTGTTAAGTTAAGAGGAGAATTATCGCAAGGAATGATTCTTGCAGCTTCAGATGATAAAGATAAACTATTTGCAGTAAACCCGGGTGAATTGCCAACTGGAAGTGTAGTGCGATAAAAGGCAAGTTAGAGCACTTTCAGTGCAATTAGAAGTTAAAAAGCTAGCGTAAAAATAAAGGTCTGAAAATTAAAGCGATTTTATAAAAGGACTGTCTTAATGAGTTAAGACGGTCCTTTTTAAAATTCAAGAAAAGTACAGGGACAGTCCTTGAAATAAGAGGACTGTCCCTGTACTTTTCATTTAGGAACTACCTGTAAAACCTGTATAAATCCAATCACCATTCTTATTTTTATATAAGTGTTTTTTCTTGTGTAGCCCATGGCAATACTTTCTATCCAGCCCCCTTCTTCTATTATTAGCTCTTCTATATGTTTTTTTCTTTTTATATAGCAATCACCTATATGAGAGCCCTCATCGAATATAGAAGGTATATGAACAGAGGGATTTACTAGGACTGTCCCTGAATCTGTCTCTATTATTAAAGCATCATATAAGCCTTCGGTTAAATGTTTTGGGAATGATGCAAAAGCATTCATAAAATCATCTTTAGTTTTAATGTATTTAGGAGGTAAGAGCGTATTATTATTTTTATCAATGGTAATGTTATCTTTAAAATCCTTTAGAGGTTTCCAAGTTTCCTCTAGCATAGTTTTTGATTCAAGTTTATCAAAAGGAATTTTAGTATATCTATCATTGTAAACCTCTATGGCTAAAGGGGCTGTGCCGAGCGATAAAGTTAGAATAATTGAAATTGCTTTGTAGATAGGTCTTTCTTTAACTTTATTTGCTAGTCTTTTAAAAAGATTAGATATGGCTGCTGATATAACAACTAGTAAGATAATGCTAATCAAAATAAAAAAGCTAAGTGAATCCCCCAATCATATCTCCCCCTAGTTTCTGAAAATATATATTTGAGTCTTATTTAAGTTAAGGCTCATCTAGCGCGTTGAACAATAGGGATAATGGCATTTCTGTTTGTCCAATTTACTGGGCTATCATAACAGGCTAATAAGCCTTTACTATCTTCGTCAAGGTCTTCTTTATTTTTCTTTTCTAGTTTTACCCTAAGTGCTTTCATCATCATCTTATCAAGCAAGTCTAGTTTTTCGTAATTAAAAGCACCTCTTAAGTAAAAGAAGCTTATTTTTTCTTTCATTTCCTCTGTAAAATTATTGGATGATACATGACTTATCGCATCTTCGCGCTTAGGTGAACATCCTACAGCAAAGACTATAATTTTTTTATCCATTATCTCTTTAAAGTTATCAGTAATAATTTTTAATCCACTAATACCTACTGCATGCAAAAAACCGCCGAAAATTATAACATCATATCTGAGCAGATCTTTAACCTTTATCGTGGATACGTCAACTAAATCAGCTTTTAAATCATTAGCTATCCATTCTGCATATTGTCTTGTACTTCCATATTTAGATTTGTAGATTACAAGGATTTTTTTTAACTGGTTTGGCATAAGCTATCCCCCTTTTAAATTCGCATATTATATCTTTAATATACGATTATATTCTATAGACTAATTATACTACTTAACCTAATGTATTTCCAATAAATGAAAGTAATTGAATTTAAAAAAGGAATTTGGACGTAAATGTAAAATAAATATAAGTAAAGGGCTTAAAAATTTTGAGGGACAGTCCTTGAAAGATAAGAAAAACAAGAGTATTAGAGGTAGGTAATTATGAAAAGTAAACAGAAAAAACAAGATAGAATAAAGCTAGCGCGAACTAAGAAAATTATATATTATCTTTATTGCCTTAATTATTATGATTAGCAGTAACTATATATTTAAATCGAAAGTTTTAGCACAAACCTCAGTGCCAGAGGATATCACTATAAGTGCTGATAAGTTGATGAAAAGTAAAAATTCTCAGGAAAAATTTATAGGGACAGTCCTTGAAGGAGCAGTAAAAAACTATGAAAAATATAAAGTTCTGCCATCTGTAACTATAGCACAAGCAATTCTAGAATCAGGTTGGGGAAAAAGCGATAAGGCAGTAAAGTATAGCAATCTTTTTGGAATTAAAGCAGATAAGAGTTGGAAAGGTAAAAAAGTAAAGCTTACATCTAAGGAGTGGAGTAAAGGAAAAATGAGAACTGTGACTACTTATTGGAGAGTATATGATTCTATAGAAGCTTCAATTCTAGATCATGGTAATTTTCTAGCTACAAGACCATGGTATACCAAGGCCGGGGTGTTTAAAGCTAATAACTATGTACAACAAATCTCAGCAATAAAAAAGGGAGGGTATTGCACTGATCCTAAGTATGTCTCAAGCATCTGTAGAATAATAAATACATATGATTTGTGGAAATATGATCCGAAGGGAAAGGAAATAAAACTTTAACATACATAGGAACATTTTGCGACGCAAAATAATTCAGGTTAGAGGAATAATGCAAGTTAGACTGCGGAGTCGCAGTTAGAGAGTTAGAAAGAAGTTAAACACTTAGTTTAGGAGAGGTTAGGCCTTTTTTATATTTTCAAACTGTTATCCCTGTAAACTTTAATGTTGTTTTAACTTTTAACTCTACACCTTGGTGCCTAACTGCTTTGGCTTCTAACCTAAGAAGTTTGCGCCGTAAAATCCTATACTTTGAATTTATCAAGTGGTATTTTAAATTCAGGAATTCCTAAAGCATAAGGAGCAATGTCATAGAGTTGAAAGAATATTACTATATTTTTACCATCAATAAAAAATTCCTGTTCTTCAGAGATTTCTTTAAAAGTTGATGGAAAGTACATTTCTTTGTTTTCTGATATCTGTCTGCTGATTTCTTTATTAATTATATCTTTGTATGGAGTGCATTCTTTAAACAAACCATTTAAAGTTAGCTTAGTGCCATCATTAAGATTAATATTATAGCCTTTTCTAATGGTAAGTCCATGTGCTCCTCCAGTATATTGATAATAATTTATATAAATACTTAATATATTACCTTTATTGCAAGTTACTTTATAGGAAGTAATAGCAGTATGTGGTATCATAGGGATTCCATGATTCTCTGCTTGATCTGAATATTCCTTTGCCATCTCTTCTATCTCATTTTTAAAACTGAGTATATCTTCTCTAAATATAGAATTTATTTTTTCTTGAAGCTGTATATCCTTTAATCCTTTAATTACAGGTATTTGTAGATTAACTTCTATCAAGTCATCTTTACTTATGAGTTCATCTTTAATAACTATTACAGAAGAATGTAAATTTGAGATTGTACTTGTTGTTTCAATTACTGGAATTATCTTATGTAGATTGGTACAAGGTATATTTGTTATAGGCATAATTGCTGCTAATCCAAGGCAGAATAGTTTTTTCATTTTGGAACCCTCCTATATAGATTAATCTTATTGTAAAAAGTTTTATCTATTATTAGTATTAACACTTTAATAAGTTTATTTTCTTATTATTGCTATGAAAAATTAGTTAATACATAAACTTATAGTAAATCAAGATTAACTTGTTAAATGAAGGGGATACTCTTATAATAACTAGAGAAAATTTAATTTGTGTATTTAAATTTATAGCTAGTTATAGTAAAATTACAGTTGTTGAAATTGGGCTAAAATTGTAATATATTCAAATTAAAGAGCTTAATACTAAAATTAGAAGGGGAAGCGATAGATTATGCCATATACAAGGATATTATTTTCAGCTTTAGTAGGAGCTGTAATAGGTTACATAACAAATTGGTTAGCTATAAAAATGTTATTTAGGCCTCATGAAGAAAAGAAAATCTTCGGAATAAAGGTACCATTCACACCAGGACTTATTCCAAAGGAGCAGAAGAGAATTGCGAAAAGTGTAGCGGAGGCCATAGGAAATCATCTTTTAACTAGTGATACTATGCTTGAAGCGTTAAGAAATAATGGAATAGATAAGAAATTTAAAAATTGGATAGAAGAAAAGGTTCTTGAAATAGGAAGAAGAAGCATTTCTATAGGAGAACAAATTAAGATTATAGTAGGAGAAAGGTTCAATAGCTTTGTAGAATATGCAAAAGCTAAGTCATCAATGCTTTTAATATCATTTATAAAAAAAGATAAGTTTAAAAAAGAGTTGGAAGACTTAATACTAAATCTTTTAAAGAAGGAGCTCTCTAAAGATCCAAAACTCATACTAGAAAGTGATTATTACAAGGAAATAAGAAACACAATAATAAAAAAATCAAAGGAATATAAGGACTCAGAAGAATTTAAAAATAATATAGAGAAAATTATAGAAGACAGAATGTCAAGTCTTGAAGATATGGATAAATCATTGCAAGAGGTTATACCAGTTGGACTTGTAAGCACAATAAAGGTTTACGTTTATAGCAAAAATTATGATATAGCTATGGGGATTAAAGACATACTAAAAGATGAAAAAATGCAAGTTAAGCTAAAGAGAGCTTTATCAGATATGATAAGCAGCAATGTTAATTCAATGATTGCTATGTTTTTAAATCCTGATACAATTTATAATAAACTATCTCCAGCTATAGATGATTATCTAGACAAAGAAGAAAATCAAAGAGAAATAGCCCTATTGATAAATGATTTAATTGATAAGATATTAAAAACTAAAGTTAAAGACATTCTTTCAAATCTTTCCGAAGAGAGTAAAGAAAGAAATGCAAAGGCGCTTGGAGATATAATTATAGACAAGGTGATAGATGAGGCTCTTATTAAGGATATAATATCTACTTTAGAGAATAGGGTTAAAGACAAAGAAACTATAGAAGAATTACTTTCAGAGCTTAATATAAACTCAGAAGAGACTTTAGTAAAATTCATAAGAACTAAGATTAATGACATTGTTAGCAGCAAAGAATTAGAAGAAAAGATAGAAAAGTATACAAATTCAACTATAGATAATCTATTAGACCTTAAGATTTCAGAATTAGCAGAAGGGAAAGAAGATAAGATATCAAAAATAGCCTCAAAAACTTCAGAAGGCTTATTTAATAGATTTGTAACAAATAAAGCAGCCGATTTTATAGAAGCTTTAGATATAAGAAGAATAGTTGAGGATAAGATTAATTCCTTTGAAGTTTCTTTCGCAGAGCAAATAATATTAGAAATTGCAAGTAAAGAATTAAGTGCTATTACTTGGCTTGGAGCACTTCTTGGATTTATCATGGGACTTTTATCTGCCATTATGGCAGCAATATAAGAAAATTGCGGCGCAATTTTCTTCTTAATCACTAATCACTAATCACTAGTCGCTATTGGATAAATCAATGATTCAAATGTTAGCGATTAGGGATTAGAGACTAGCGATTGCTTCTAGAGCTGCGTCGCAATTTATTTCTAGTAAGTCCTAGCTAGAGCTAGTAACCGATTCTACGCACCATTTACCATTACTTTTTATTATAGTTAATGTATCCTGTGTAGGCTCAGATGGCCCAGCAGAAGTAGTCCAATAATACTTAATTTTTATCTCGTAAGTCGAGTCATTTAGCTTTTTCTCATTAATCACTTCATATTTATCTAACCAAGGACTTGAGCCGCCAATAATCCAAAAGTTTTCTTCAGGTTTTCCCCACTTTTCAATGGTTTCTTTTTTTAACTTATCACATGAAACAGCATAATGAAAGACTCCATTTCTTGTTTCTTCGGCTCGTACCCAGAGTTCTACCACTTGTTCTCGAGTATCAGCGCCAAATTCATCTAGCACATTTTTAAAAAATCCAATTTGCGCCTTTAGTTGTTGTAATTTAATTTGGTCTACATTAGGCTGAGTCGTTATACTGTAGGTAGAGGAAGTGTTTTTTGATATGAAATTAAAACCACTGCAGTATAAGGCGGATAATATAAAGAATATTAAAGAAATTAAACTCATCAATGCAGGTCTAAATAAACTTTTTCTCAATACATCACCTCCTTGTACAAGATATGTTCATATATTTAGGTTTGCCCCATAGTTGCTTAATTTAGTAAGGTGATTAATGGGGGAGTATCTATTTTCCAACACAAACAGCAGATATATATGTGCATATGAAGGTAATGGAGATAAAACATTTAATTAAACTTTACAAGATGCCTTCAGTTTAATTAAGTAAATTTATGAATGAACCAATAAATATATTGAAAATGAGAAGAACATCAATATTTAAGGGTAAGGCTTACCAATTAAAGCTTAAATTTTGAAATATACTATTTACATGGTATAATAAACAGAGTCCTAGCCGCTCACGGAGGTTAGTTCACCTTGAAGCGTAGAAGTTGTTATCTATAGATGTAGATAACTGTACTTAAAAGAATAGGAAGTCTTATGATAGACATGGATAAATTTTAATCATAAGCTAAAGATTTGGAGGAATGATTATGATATTTGATTCGCACGCACACTATGATGATGATAGATTTAATGAAGATAGAGAAGCAGTTATAAAAGAAATACAAGGTAATGGAGTAATAGGAGTTTTGAATTGTGGTGCATCTCTTCAAGGAGCTAGAGATTCTTTAAAATTAGCCAAAGAATATGACTTTTTCTATGCAGCAGTTGGAATTCACCCAGAAAATGCTGATGAGCTTACAAATGAAGCTTTTGAAGAAATAAAGGAAATGACTAAAAACCCAAAAGTAAGAGCTATAGGAGAAATAGGTCTTGATTATTATTGGGAGGAGAATCCACCAAAAGAAATCCAAAAAGAAGTTTTTAGGAAGCAAATGGCTCTTGCTAGAGAGTTAAACTTGCCAGTAATAATTCACGATAGAGAAGCTCATGGTGATACTTTGGGTGTAATGAAGAATTTTCCAGAGGTTAAAGGAGTACTACACTGCTTCTCAGGAAGTGTGGAGTTTGCTCGAGAATGTTTAAGGCTAGGATATTACATAGGATTTACAGGAGTTGTAACTTTTAAAAATGCTAAAAAAATATTAGAAGTAGCAAGAGAAGTTCCTATGGATAGAATTTTAGTTGAAACAGATGCTCCTTATATGGCGCCAACACCACATAGGGGAAAAAGGAATCAATCAGATTATATAAAATTTATTATTGAGAAAATCGCTGAAATAAAGGGGATTTCAGCAGAAGAATTGGAACAAAAAACCATAAACAATACTAAAAACTTGCTAAAAATTAAATCCTAGTGTAAAATATATTTACAGCTTTTTAACATAATAAGGTAATGAATATGGTTTAAGTATAGTTTAATAAACAGTGAATAAAAAGGAACAAACTGGCAATAATCTAACATAAGTGCCTAATTATAGTCATAATATAATATAAATAGGCATTTAACTAAGAAAGCTATAAGATGAAGACTATGCAGATAATGCATTTTTATTAACTTATTAATAAGGCAAAAGAGGCTTAATTTGACGAATTTTGATATGTACGGTATAATGGTTGAGTTACTTTTGTCAAGGAGGTTTATGTATGTTACAAAAATTTAAAAGCGACATAAGAACCTACTTCTCAAATGGACCTAAAGTACTTTTTGTAGCCGTGCTAATCTGTATGTGTGGCGTGATAGGACTGCTGAATATGGAGAAGAGTGTAAACATCGTGGTTGATGGACAGGAAATTAGTGTAATGACTTATAGAAGCAGTGTATCAGATGTACTTAAAAAAAATAACATAGTCCTAGGTCCTAAGGATATAGTAGAACCAGACGTAAATAGTAAGATAAAATCAGGAGACACTATAAGAATAGAAAAAGCCGTTAATGTAGAACTAGAGATGGATGGTAAAACTACAACTATTCTTACTAACGCAGACAGCGTTGAAGAATTGTTAAAAGAAGAAAAAGTAGTCTTAGGAAAAGAAGATAAAATTTCACCATCTAAAGAGGAACATATTAAAAATGATCTTAAGATAGCAATTACTAGAGTGAATACAAAAATAGAAAAAAAGGTTGAGTCTATTGAATTTGCTACTGAGATAAGAAAAGATGATTCATTAAAAGAAGGACGAAAGAAAGTTGTACAAGAAGGTACAGCTGGTCAGAAGGAAATAAACATAAAAGTTGTATATCAAAACGGAAAAGAAGTATCTAGAGAAGTAGTAGAAGAGAAAGTGGTCAAAAAGCCTACAACTAAAGTAGTTGCTATGGGTACAATGAAAGAAGTAAAACTCTCTCGTGGAGGCAGCGTAAATTACGCTAGCAAGTACAGAATGAGAGCTACTGCCTATACAGCAAGCTACAGAGATACAGGTAAAAACCCTGGGGATAGAGGCTTTGGACTTACCGCATCTGGAACTAGAGTAAAAAGAAATCCTGAAGGCTACAGCACTGTTGCTGTAGACCCAAGAATCATCCCACTTGGAACAAAATTATATATAGATGGATACGGCTATGCTATTGCCGAGGATACTGGTAGCGCTATTAAAGGTAATAAGATAGATTTATACTTTAGTAGCGATGCACAGGTAAGCAGGTGGGGAGCAAGATACGTGGATGTATATGTAGTTAAATAGAGCGCTTGCGCTCTATTTTTTTGCTAATGAATTGTAAAGGAAATAAATATGTGTACATCTTTATTTTTATTCTTTTTGCTTGACATAATAATACATATAGTTAAAAATATTAGAGAAGGTATCTGATAAGCAGATAACATAAATCTATGATTTATTGTGAATCGCTTACTCGTCTGACTAGAAGAAAGAGGAGTTTCGAATAAAACAAGTGAAAAGGTAGCAACGATTGGTGAGTGGAGGCTTTTATTAATATGATGATAAAAGAAGTTATTGTAGTTGAAGGAAGAGATGATATAACTGCTGTGAAAAGAGCTGTAGATGCAGAAATAATAGCTGTAGGTGGTTTTGGAATTAATGCTAAAGTAATAGAGAGAATAAAAGAGGCTCAAAAAAGGCAAGGGGTAATTATATTTACTGACCCTGATTTTGCGGGGGAGAAAATAAGAAGAATTATATCAAAGAGAGTAAAAGGAATAAAGCATGCCTACATAACTAAGCAAGAAGGACTTAAAGATGATGACATAGGAGTGGAAAATGCATCGCCTGAGACTATAATAAAAGCTTTAGAAAAGGCAAAATGCGAAGTTAAAGAAAAAAGAGATGAGTTCGGGTCTGAGGATTTATACTTTTTTAAGCTTACAGGAAGCAGCGAGGCAAAACAGAGAAGGGAAGCATTAGGGAGAGAATTAGGAATAGGTTATTGCAATTCTGCGCAATTTATAACTAGACTTAATAATTACGGAATAAGCAAAGAGGAATTTGTGAAAGCATTAAAGAAGGTTAATAAGGAGATAAACAATGGAGAAAGTAACAACTAGAGATGTTGTAAGAAAATATAATTTCAAATTTACTAAAAGCCTAGGTCAAAATTTTTTAGTAGATGATACTGTTTTAGAGGATATAGTAAGAGGGGCAGATGTATCTAAGGAGGACCTTGTAATAGAAATTGGACCGGGAGTAGGAACTCTTACAAGAGAACTTTTAGCTAAAGCTAAGAAGGTATATGCTATTGAGCTTGATTCAGATCTAATTCCTATACTGCAGGAAGAACTTAAGGATTTTGATAATTTTGAGCTTATTCATAAGGATGCTTTAAAGGTAGATTTTGATGAAATAATAGGTGAGGAGAAAAGCGTTAAAGTGGTAGCAAATCTGCCATATTACGTTACAACCCCAATAATAGCGAATTTGATTACAAAAGGATATAATTTCAAGTCGCTAACTATAATGATTCAAAAGGAAGTTGCAGAAAGGATAGATGCAGAACCAAACAATAAAGATTATGGTTCTTTATCTATACTAGTCCAATATTATTGTGATACAAAAATATTAAGAAGAGTACCTCCAGCCTCCTTTATACCGCAGCCTAAGGTGGATTCTATAGTGATAAGATTGGATAAATTAGATAAGCCTAGGGTTCAGGTAAGAGATAAAGACTTATTCTTTAAAGTAGTAAGACAATCTTTCAATATGAGAAGAAAGACTTTAAGGAATGCAGTAAAAAGCTTGGGAATGCTAGATTCTGAAGAAATGGAAAAGGCTTTTAAAGAAGCAGGAATAGATCCTAAGAGAAGAGGAGAAACTCTAAGTCTTCAAGAGTTTGCAAATTTAACTGACAGCATTTATAACGTTAAAAATCATAATGGATAACTTAGAAAATTTTTATTAATACATATGATCATAGGATAAAAATAAAAAAGATTAAAGTATAATATTTGAAAAGTTTAGTAGATAGAACTACTGAACTTTTCTTTTTTTAAAGTTTTTGTCTATTTTTTGAAAAAATCACATATATTATAATAATGAAAAAATGAATAAATCATTGAATAAGTTGTATAGGGGGTAAATCGGTGGCAGCTAAAAGAAATTACAGCAGATACTTTATTATATTACAAGAAGATGAGAGAGGCTATTCAACAGATAATAATAAATTTCCTACAGGATATGCAAAGGTTGAAAAAAAGAATGATAAATGTAAGGTGTCCTATTATGTACAGAATCTAAAGAAAAACAAAGATTCCTATTATATGGTTCTAATATGTGATAGAAAGAGCGATAAGAGAATACTAAGACTAGGAGAAATAAACATTGATAATTATGGAAGAGCAGAAGTGTCGTATGAATATGATGCAAATAATGTAGCAAACTGCAATGTACCTATGGATACCATTAAGGGAGCGGCAATAGTAAGGTTAGAAGGCTCTAATGTGCATGGAGTGTTAACAGGCTTTGTTAATGGAGCTAAATTAGAGGATTGGAAGAGCTATGCCGTAATTGAAAATAAAGAAAGAGCTAAAGAAGAAAAGAAGCCTGAGGAACCCAAGAAAGAAAATTTAAAAGAGATCAAGGATGAAGTGAAAATACCTAAAATAGCAGAAGATGAAGTTATTATAAAAAGAGAAGAGAATATATTTGATGAGTATGAAAACAACATAGAAGCTGCTAAGAACATAAATATTGAAGAAAATAAGGATGTTATGGCTGCTAATACAGAACAGCCTAGCGAGGATAGAGGAGTAGGGAAATCTGAAATAGAAGACGAAGAAGTTGGAGATACGCAGGCTAAAGACACAGAAACTGTAGAAGATTCCGAAACTCAAAGACAAGAGGAAGAAGTAGAAGAAGCAGAAGAACAAGAAAGAGAAGCTAATGAAGAAAATGAGGTTGAGGAAGCAAAGCGAAATATACATCGTGAAAGCAAAGAAGAAAAAAGAGATGAGGATTATCCAATAGGGAACGTAGGAAAGTTTTTTAGAGATATTGCAAAGGATTTAGAAGAGGTAAAAGATGCATGCGCAGAGGTAGGAAAATGCAGATGGTATAGGATTAGCTGTAAGGAATTCATGAATGTAAATCCAACTAAAGACTTTAATAAGTATACAACCTTATACTATCCAATGAGCAGTTATTATCCATATATTAAGAAGCATGGGCATTACTTAGTAGGATATAAATGCGATAGAAGTGGAAGTATGAAGTATCTCGTGTATGCAATACCAGGAACTAGGGCGGTATATGATCAGCCGTTTGGAGGAGCCACAGGATTTGTTACATGGGTTGCTAACAATAAAAATGAAAGTAGAGAATATAATATAGGATATTGGTTAATGTTCTATGATTTCAAAAATTCAACAGTAGTAGTTCCGGTTAAGAGGTAAGGTCTTAACTAACTGCTTAAATTTAAGCAGTTAGTTTTGGTATTTTTTGAGTTAAGCAGAGAACATAAATCTGTGATTTGTTCAGAATCACCTAAGCAGACATCTCAAATTTACTATTTGGTGATGGGCGCTTACTCTGTGAATACTTATCTGATTGTAAAGAAGATAAGATTCATAACTATATATTATGGGGGAGTTTTATGAAGATAATAATAATGAACAGAAGGAAACTGCAAGTTTTTCTTATACTTATGGTTTTGATGGCAATATTATTTGGTGTTGGAGAAATGTTAAAGGGTCAGCTAAAATCCGTAAGTTTTATGCAAAATAATATAAAAGCACTAAAAACCTTTGAAGCCTTAGATGGCAGCATTTCTTACAAACTTCCTTCGGAATGGACTACGGATATAAAGAGTTTTCCAGGGAATCAAATAATATATCATAATGATTTCACATCAAAGGATTTGCTCATAAACGGATTTGTACAAGTATGGGATGAGCAAGAGGACTTAAAAGAATTCTTAGATATAAGTAAAAAAGTATCAGAAGGTCAAAATAAAATTAAAAACTATAAAATTACAAATATAAAGGTAGACAATAAAGAGGGATATTTAGTAAAGTATAATATGAATTCAAGAGATATAGACTATACGGCATATGAATACTTTATTAAATATAAGAAAGGGTTTATTAGATTTTCGTTTTTTACCAAGAGCAAGGATTTTAAAGAGTACATGAAAGCTTTGTATGACTCTATAGTGAAGACTGTAGAAGTAAAAGAGGCCTAATTTCATTGATTTACATATACTAAAGTATTATAATTTTATATGAGGAATAAAAGAAGCCTAGTGCTTCTTTTATTATTAAGTAGACATGCTAAATTTTTCATTTAGTGTGAGTAGATTACTTTTTGATATTCATATCAGGACCATATCACAAGATAAAACTAGAGAATTTGCTAGGAGGATAAAATGATGAATAAAAGGATAAATATACTGATTATAGTGCTAATAATCATATTTAGTAATGCCTTAGTAGGATGTAAAAGAGTAGACGACTTTAAGGTAAGGTTAGGCATGAAGAATAAAGATTTTGAATATATAAATGAGGGCAGGATAAGTAAAGTAACAATACAAAACAAAAGAGACAAGGGGTATACCTTTATAATTACGGACAAAGATGCAATAAAAGAGTTATACGACATACTATCTAAGGCAAAGGAAGTTGAGAATAAGATTACTTTAGATTCCGACTATATGTTAGAATTTCATGAAGGTGTAAATAAGGTGTATAAATTTAATTATGTAGCTGGATTAGATAAGAAGGATTTAGGAAACTTATATAGTGATGATAAGATATATATCGTATCAAAAAGATTAGATGATGATATAATGAAAAATTTCTGGAACATAAGAAAGCCCAATAAATTTAAAGAAGTCTATTATATGTCTATGAATAAAGCTATAGAAGATTATAGAAAGAGTTTGGGAAAAGATAAGAAGATAGGTATAGATATTAGTGATGAAGAAGTGGCTAAGTTTATTTTAACCATGGATATAGAAGAATTTAAAGAAGGACTAGGTAGCAAGGAAGAATTGATAACCGATGATGATAGGAATAAATATGATGTCACAATGGACATAAAAACTCAGGGATATAAGACAGACATATATAAATGCATAATAACTTTCTTTAACAAGGAAACTAAAAAGGAAACAAAATATTATTTTGTAAATAAGTATGACTTAAACTTTTGGAAATTTAATTTTACCAAAGATAAAGAACCAGAAAACTTTTAAAAAATAATTATAGTGGTATAATGGTACTTAAGCAGATATTTGGAATCTATGATTCGATAATATGTATTTTAGACAAAGGAGGAGTAAAGAATGAGTGATTGTAATAGTTGTCCAAGTAAAGGAACATGTAATGAGCAAAGTTGTTCAAAGATGCTTCCTAAGTATGGAGTTATAAAAAATATAATTGGGGTTATAAGTGGTAAAGGCGGAGTTGGGAAATCTACAGTTACAGGGATACTTGCAGCGCAACTTTCTAAGAAAGGATACAAGGTTGGAGTACTAGATTCAGATATAACAGGTCCATCTATGCCAAGGATTTTGGGAATAAGCGATAAGAGGGCTCAAATGATTCAATATGAAGGGGAAGAAAATCAACCAAGGTTTATTCCTGTAGAAACTGAAAGTGGAATAAAGGTAATGTCACTAAACCTTCTTATAGAAGAGGAAGATCAACCAGTAATTTGGAGAGGGCCTTTACTTACAGGAATTTTGAATCAGATGTACGGAGATACAGTATGGGGAGAATTAGACTATCTTCTTATAGATATGCCTCCAGGTACTGGAGACGTTGCTCTAACAATAATGCAAAGTCTGCCTATAACGGGAATGGTAGTAGTTTCAACGCCTCAAGATATGGTTTCTATGATTGTTAAAAAGGTTGTTGTAATGATAGAAAAGATGGATATAAATATACTAGGGGTAGTAGAAAATATGTCTTATATAAAGTGCGGTAGTTGTGGTGAAAAGATAAGAGTATTCAGTAAAAAACCTGCAGAAGAACATGTTGAGTATCTTGGGGTACCTCTTCTTGCGGAAATGCCTATAAACTTAGATTTAGCTGAAAACTTAGAAAAGGGAGAAATGGAAAGTTTCATCAAGAATTCACCGGAGTATGATGAATTAATCAATAGCTTTATGAAAAAGTTATAAAAGTAATATAAAGCTAACATAAAATATAAGGTTAATATAAAATAAATAGACAGTGGAAATTATAAGTCCGCTGTCTATTTATTTTCATCTCATATTTTTATATAAATGTTTTATTTTCAATTAACAATTTTACTTTAAGGGAATATTATAAATAACTAAGCAATAATCACATAAGATATATAAATATATGTTTAAGAACAAGACAAGGATGAAAATAAAATACAGATTAAAGGAGTTTGTTTTTGTCATGAATTACTATTCTATATTATTAAGGCTAGGTGCAGCAATTTTAATCGGTGGACTTTTAGGGTACGAAAGAGAATATAAAAATAGGCCTGCTGGACTTAGAACTCATATATTAGTATGCGTCGGGGCTGCAGTAATATCTATGATTCAAATGAAGATTATTGATGATACTGCAAAAACTATATTACTGCATCCTGAAATGGCGGCTGCTTTAAAAGCAGATATGGGACGTCTTGGTGCTCAGGTTATCTCAGGAATAGGTTTTTTAGGGGTAGGTACTATAATTCACGATAAGGGTTCGGTAAAAGGACTTACAACAGCAGCTAGTATTTGGGTAACAGCGTGTATTGGACTTGCTATTGGAATGGGGTACTATTTTTTAAGTTTCGCATCAGCTATAGGGGTTTTGGTAGTTGTGGTTTGTATGAAAAGTTTTGAATCTAGTTTTTTTGGTAGGATAAAAGCTGTTAAGTTGGATATTGAGTATCATAACAAAGGAGATTTAAATGTAGAATTAAATAGATATTTTAAAGCAAAAAATATTAAGGTTAAGGACGAGATATTTATAATAGAAAAAGGCTTAATAAGAACTCCTTTTAGAAAGTGTTCATACACTATACTAGTATCTAAGTATGCAAATCTTCTAAAAATAGAAGAAGACCTAAATAAAATTGAGCAAATCGTTAAAGCAAAAATAATACAAAATTAAAATATTTATATTTTTAGTCACATACTAAACTTAAATAAGTTTAGGGGTGGTTTAAATGAAAAAGGTGGCTGCTATAATCGTGAGTATCATAATGGTATTTTATATCCTTACTCCTGTAGCCTTTGCCAAAGGTGAAAGTAACGATAAGCTTTATAATGATTTTATATTAGCCCTATTAGCTCCTAATGTTATGGAAACTATAACAGAATATTACGGGGAACCAAGGCAGCTTGATTTATCAAATGCTAAAGTTTTAGATATAAAGAGAACAAAGGAGGAGTCATTTTACTTTATCGTAACTATCAGGGTGAGAACCTGTGACAGGGGACGAAATCCTAAATATGGAGTTGAAACCATAACTCTTACAAATACGAATAAAGGGATTAGGACTGTAGACTTTGTTCATGAGGACGAACCGGCATCTGATATGCTTTAATAGGGTGATTAGAGATTAATTTATTTTGTATAATGAATATTGTATGTAAATTTAAGTTTGTGCAAATCTACATACAATATTGATTTCCCCGGATTCTTAAGTATATAATGAATAATATTAAAATATATAAGGGGGATAGGCCTATGCATTCTACAATGAAGAGACGATTATTTACATGGTTTTTAATAGTTTCAGTAGTGCCATTACTATTAATTGGGGGTATCAGCTATTATTTTATTTCAAGTGAAATATCAAAGCAGACTGAGGAGAGAATTACAGATATAAATAATGGTATCAAAAACATGGTAGATACTCAACAAAAGGTTTTATCCTTGTGGCTTGAAAGTGCAGCAGTCTCCTTTAAGTTTAAGTTATCTACATTGGGGGAAAGTCGCTTCGATTACAATCACATGGTTGATTTAGCGGGACATCATATGCCCACTTGGTATATAGGTGATCAGCTAATGACTAATGACTACACATTAGTAGATCAGCTTATTGGGGAGGAAAATTTAGATGCAACAATATTTATGTTTCACAACAAGGAATTCGTAAGAGTAAGTACAAGCGTAAGAAAAGATGATGGTAAAAGAATAATGGGAACTTTGATCAATTCTGGACCAGTGTTCAATAAGATAGTCAATGGTCAAAGCTACCTCGGTAGAGCAAATGTTGAGGGAATATGGCACGCTACTATTTACGAACCTATTTTGGACAAGTCTGGAAAGCTTATAGGAGCCTTTGTTCTTGGAAGACCAGAAAAGGGATATGAAATAATCAATGCAATAAAGAAAATTTCTATAGGAGATAGTGGATACGTTTTTATAACTGATTCTAAAGGAAATGCCATAATTCATCCTTCTATGAATGGGAAAAGCATAATTGACTATCCTTGGATACAAGAAATAATCAAAAATAAAGAGGGAAAAGTAAGATATTCTTTTAATGGACAAAACAAAATAGCGTATTATACATATTACGAGCCTTGGGATTGGTATATAATCACTGGGGGTAATGAAACAGAAATATTTAGTACTAGAAGTAAGCTTTACAGCATTATTTTAGTTACTTTATTAATCATAGTTTGTATTGCTCTTTTTATAGCTTATGCACTGTCAAGATCATTCTCTAAGCCGTTAGAAGAGCTTATGGGAGTTATGAAAGAAACTCAAGACGGGAATCTGTCTCCAAAGCTAAAG
Source organism: Clostridium bovifaecis (assembly GCA_009738435.1). GTDB lineage: Bacteria > Bacillota > Clostridia > Clostridiales > Clostridiaceae > Clostridium_H > Clostridium_H bovifaecis. The sequence continues at coordinate 212,942 of CP046522.1, forward strand.
TATGTTAATAATGATGAATTTGGAATCTTAAACATTACCTTTAATAATATGCTTAGTAATATTTCTATTTTAATAGGCAGAATATTGTTTAATTCTAGTAATCTGAAGGAAGCTTCAAAAATGCTTAAGGTAGATATAGATCAATCAAAAGAGGCATTGAGAGGAATTGAACAGGGAGTGGAAGGACTAAAAGCATATGGAGGCTCTAGTTTAATATATAAACCCAACTATGCTATAAACAGTTATAATGAAGTTATTCTTAATCAAATTAATCAATTGAGATTTGAGTTAAATGAAGTAATAGTAACCAAAGATTATGATAGTCTTGAAAATATTAAATTGCAGCTTAATGGATTAGAAGAATCAATACTAGACTTAGATGATACCGAAAGTATTAGTAAAGAAGAAAATTTATTAGAGCAGCCTATATCATATGAAAATAAAATTGATAATTTAAATATAGAAGTTCAAAAGCTGAAGCTGCTCTTAGAAAATATATCTGCATCAGGCAATACCTTAGATGATGTTGCTCTAGCACTTGATAATCATGTAAATATTTTTAAAATAGGCAATGAAGAAGAATAGAAGCCTATAAGCATAGATTATTGGGGGTGGGTAATATTTGAAAATGAGACAAATAATGATAACTATCTTTCCGAGATGTTTCTTTGGAGATACTATAGATGATATAGTTGAAAGAGTAAAAAGAGAAGATTTGGCCTTTATAGTAGTAGTAGATGAAAATAATAAATATAAAGGTGTAATAGAGAGTAGATATATTTTAGAATATACAATGAATAACTCAGTAAATAGAGATGATTCCATAAGGAAGCTAGTAAAAATGATTCAACCTGTTTCACAAGATGATGATATCAGGACTTTAAAAAATATAGAGGAAGATATTAATGTAATTCCCGTAGTTAATTCAAGCCTCAATGTATTAGGATATATAAGTCTAAATAGTATTCTTAAAAGTATAGATAAAATTAATAATAAAAGCAATTCTATATATTTAGGTACTAATAAAGATAACTCTAAGATTAAAGCAAAATACACTATTGACCACTTTATTGGAGAAAGTAAGCCTATTCTTCAGTTGAAAAAGAGAATTTTAGCTGCTGCAAAGACTAAAGCCACGGTTTTAGTCACGGGAGAAACAGGTACAGGGAAAGAATTGGTAGCCCATGCAATAACAAGTCTTGGAGATAGGCGTCATCAGCCTTTTGTACGACTTAACTGTGCAGCTATTCCAGAAAATCTACTGGAATCGGAATTGTTTGGATATGAGGAAGGGGCTTTTACAGGAGCTCTTAAGGGCGGAAACTCAGGGAAGTTTACTCAAGCAAATCATGGAACGATTTTTTTAGATGAAATTGGAGATATGCCTCTTGCTCTTCAAGCCAAAATTCTAAGAGTTCTTCAAGAAAGAGAAGTTGAAAAAATAGGGGGAACATGTCCTGTGCCTATTGATATAAGGGTTATTGCAGCTACCCATACAAATCTAATCGAACTAGTTAAGCAGAATAGGTTTAGACAAGACTTATTTTACAGGCTGCATGTTATACCAATAAACGTTCCACCTTTAAGAGATCGGAAAGAAGATATACCTTTGTTGGTAGGGCATTTTATTCAGCAACTTTCTGATGAAATGGAAATGGAAAAGCCTATCATTGAAGTATCATTTTTAAAGGCTTTAATAGAGTACCACTGGCCAGGAAATGTAAGAGAGCTTCTAAATGTGCTTCAAATGGCATTAAGCTTTTCAGAAGGACGATTAACAGATGATACATTAAAAGAATATCTTTTATTGAATGGTAAAGATAGCGGTATAGATAAAGATGATTTAAAGTCGGTTACAAATGAAGTGGAAAAGGATAAGATTATAAATGCCATGAAAATCTATGGTGGTAATAAAATAAAGGTTGCAAGTGCCCTTGGAATTTCTAGGAGTAACTTATATTATAAAATGAAAAAATATAACCTCTAAAGTTTGCTATAAATACTGTACAAAGTGGCTATAAAATAACATAGCCACTTTTAGATTTTTTGAAAAGTTCTAACCATCATTTATCTTCTCATTTCAATATGTTAGCTAAAATTTATATTAAATACCTACATTCTTAAATTCCTATTAAGCTATTTTTCAAAAATTAACACAGTTTTTCCAAAGATTAGAACAGAATATGTCCAATATGTTTATGTGGCTTATGTAGAAATCCATGGATAGCCTGCTTATGAGGTTTATAAAAAAGTTGGCATATAAAATGCATAATTATAATATTGGATGGAAGTAATATATAGATATTTTTGGAGGTGTATGAAAAATGCCAAATATTCAGACGGCACAGGAAGCAGTAAAAAATATTAAAGATGGTATGAGAATTATGACAGCAGGTTTTTTAGGAGTAGGTGCTCCTTTAAAAACCATAGATGCATTGGCAAATACCAATGTTAAGGATCTTACACTTATTCAAGCTGTATCAGCTCAACCAGGAGAAACCCATGATATTGGTGTACTAGTAAAGAATAAGCAAATAAAAAAATTTATAGGCGCACATATCGGAACATGTCCTGAAGCTCAAGAACAATATAAAGAAGGTACATTAGAAGTAGAATTTATTCCTATGGGAACTGTAGTAGAATGTATAAGGGCTGCTGGAGCTGGACTTGGTGCTGTTGTAACTCCAACTGGACTTGGAACTGAAGTTGAGGAAGGAAGAGATAAAATTACAGTAGGTGGAAAAGAGTATTTAGTATTTCCACCACTTAAGGCAGATGTTGCAATAATTAAAGGTTATAAGGCTGATAAGCTTGGAAACATCATATATAGAGGCACAACTAAAGGAACAAATACAATTATGGCACTTGCTGCTGATTTAGTTATAGCTGAAGTAGATGAAATTGTTGAAGTTGGCGAAATTCCACCTGATAGCGTTGGCACACCAGGTATCTTAGTAGATATAATTGTTCAAGGTGATTCTTTAGAAGAGAGAAAACAATACTTTGAAGATTTATGGGTAAGAACTAAGAAAATGAGATAGGGGGATAATAATATGGATAGTAGAGAGATAATTGCAAGAAGAATTGCAAAAGAATTTAAAGATGGTATGGTTGCTAATTTAGGATTTGGTATGCCAACTATGGCTGCAAACTATTTACCAGATGGAGTAAAAGTAACACTTCAGACTGAAAATGGAGCTTTGCAGTTTGGGCCGACTCCTAAGGCTGGAGAATCTGATCCGGACCTAGCGAATTCTGGTGGAGCGCCTATCACTTTATTACCGGGGGCATCAACCTTTGAAATGGATCTTTCCTTTGCTATAATAAGAGGTGGGCATGTTGACATAACTGCTTTGGGTGCACTAGAGGTTGACCAAGAAGGAAATATTGCTAATTGGAAGATTCCAGGAGTATTTGCACCTGGTATGGGAGGTGCTATGGACCTTTTAGTAGGAGCAAAATATGTAATAGCAGCTTTAAATCATAATGACAAAAAAGGTAATTCAAAAGTTCTAAAGAAATGTACATTGCCTTTATCCGCTGCAAAGTGTCTTGATCTTATAATAACAGATAAAGCTGTTATGGAGGTTACAGATAAGGGACTAGTATTAAAGGAAGTAGCTCCAGGAGTAACTGTTGATGAAGTAATAGAGCGTACTGATGCTGATTTAATAATAGATGATAATGTTAAAGAAATGGAAATATAGTACGTAGAAGAAAATGAGACAAGTATCTTTATTGAATGGAATAGGAAGGTAGGTTCTGAAGAACACACTCGATTGTTTAAAAACCCAGCACTTTCAAAAGTGCTGGGTAAAGTTATGTATTAACCTTTATAAAACTTACAAGATGAAAAGAAAAAGAGACTTATGCTTCAGAATTATTTTTAAATTATTCTGAGACAGTCTCTTTTTTATATACGGGAGTATCCTCAGTTAACAAATATGACAATAAACTAGTTATATCATCTTTTATTATATTTTTAAGGATTTACACGGCAAGATCATCTTTACTGAAGGATTCAACTTTAACTTGTTTTATTAAAGGCCACTTGTCATAGAAGGTATTCATGTATAGGAATGGCATCATAAATATAAATTGCCCAGCAATTAGGCCTAGCGTAGAATACCCTAGTCCCATACTATTACTTCCAAATGGAAGTTTTGTATATGTCTTCATCCAAATTAGTCCTAAGATTGTTCCTAGTATCACTACAATTGCAAGTCTTATTAAAAATCTTGTTCCTGAACTCTTTACCTTGTCTTCTCCAGGAAAATCGAAAAATTGATGATGCCATAAAAGGGCTGTTGTAATAATTGACAAAACCAATGAAGTAATTACGAGGTCTACAGGCTGACCATTAAGAAGATCCATAGGTTCAAGAATTATTCTTAAGAAACCTCTTATTATAAAAGCTAGCACTAAAGATAAAATTACAGTAATTAGTCCTTTAGTAGGCTGCTTTTCAGTAATTAATTTATAAGGGTATCCCTCTCCGCCGATTGCAGGGAAAAGAAAAAGGAATATAAAACATTGACACCAAGCTAATACTGATGGCCAGGTTCCCATAGGCTGAATAACTGCAGTTTGACCCCCTAATTGAAATTTTAAAAAGCTAGGAACAAACATTGCAAACCATACAATTAGTGCAAAAACAGTACTTGTCATCATTGCACCAAATCCATCCCATGGAGGAGCTACCTTGCCTGCGAATGGCCATTTACCAAATGCTGCTACAATAGGAATCTGACAAATAAGCACTGGTACTGCATAGAAATTTGCGGCAGCCCATCCTTCTGTAGCAAGTAAAACTTCTTCTGCGGTCTTAGGCATTAACATTGTTGATAGATTAAATGGTTTCCACCATATTCCTATAAGGCCAACAAGAACAATCATGCCAATTATACCTGAGAGGAAAGCTAAAGCAGTGTATCTAAGACCGGCAATAGGCTGTTTTTTTGTTTTGGAATATTTGCCGTAGTTACCGAATATAAGAGTAAACCAAACCCAGGAATTAATAGACATCCAGAAAAAAGTTCCTTCGGTCACATCTTTAATATATTGATTTGCGGCAGCAGGCTCCACTTGAGATAATCCTACACTAGCCAAATTACTGATAATAGATTTCGCAATAAGTGCCCATATTGGCCAACCTATGCAAGCAATCACAAATGCAATAGTGGTTGCAATCACTCCACTAACTAGAGGGTTTTTAAATCGTCTTTCTACACTGTACTCCATAATAAGAAGTCCCCTTTCGATTAATATTTTATTTTTATACTCCCATATGGACGAAAATGTTTTCTTGTTTTCATCCTAAATTTATATTTAGCAAGTATCATTCCATAATCCAGAGGAGAATTTTTCAAGGTTTTTTTGAGTATTTGAGTAAAAAATGTACTAATTTTTAAAAAAGTGTACTAAAATTTTTAAACTTATTTTATGGTAAAAAAAGAAAAGTGCAGGGTCTGTCCCTACACTTTTTTAATAATTAAGCACAGCTTAATTATTCCTTCACTTTCCGTTGTCCGTTCTCCGTCTTCCGATAACAAGAAAATTGCATCACAATTCTCTTATTTTCTGATTCTGCTCTCAAAGTCCTTTTGTATTGCTTCAAGTCTCTTTTGACCATCTATACGCTTTTGTTTGGCTTCGTTTTCTATTTGTTTTGTTTCTTCAATACCCTTAACTATAGTTTCCCAGGTTTTTTCAAGTGTTTCTATATTTATAGAACTGCCCGAGGCAAGCTGTGCTGTTAACTTAGATTGAAGAGCAGTATTTTGTGCATTCCTAATTAATAATTCGTTTGTTTTTTCATCTAAGGCTGCCATGGCTTTAGCTTGAACTGCCTGTCTCTTTAAGGTTATAGCTTGAGTTAAGCATTGTTTGAATATAGGAATAGTAACTATAAAGGCAGAGTTTATCTTTCTTACTAGATTATAGTTTCCCTTTTGTATCAACTTTATCTGAGGCATTGTTTGAAGAGCTACATTCTTAGCAAGTTCTAAGTCATAAACTCTTTGCTCAAGCATTTCTAATACTTGCATAGCATTAGATAAGTTAATTTGATCTATTTGCTCCATAGAAGTATCTGCTTTTTTTTGCAATTCTGGAAGTATTCTATTTTTAAAATCTTCAATAACTAAGTTACCTGCATAAATATGCCTTTCTAGGGTTTCGTAATAATCCATGTTCTTGTTAAACATTTGTTCTAGATTATTATTTGATACATTAATTTCTGATTCATACTTTCTGAGTTGAACATATACTTTATCGATTTCACCGCCCATAGTATGATATTTTTGGAAAAGGGCTTCAATTGAGTCTTTAGCTTTTTTCATAAATTTAGAAAAAAATCCTTGTTTCTTTTCCTCAAAATCTTTTATATCGAATTTATCCATTATATTGTTAAGCTGAATTAGTAATGTTCCTGAATCTTCAACCTTTGTTGTTTCAATCGAGTGTAATATTTGGTCTGCAAATCTAGATATTTCAGTTGCAGTATCCTGACCAAAATTCATTACAGAATCTACATTAGTTACATCCAGCTGTTTTGCAATTGCTAATACTTCTGGTGAACTTTTTACCCTTAAAGATATCTCGTTAGTTTCCTTTTCTAAATTGATCTTTTCAGTCTTTAGGTCATTGTTGGTGTTTGCATTATCGAACATAAGAACTTCCTCCTCTTATTTAAAAAGGTTAGACCAAAACGAATTTGATTTACCCTTATTTTTACGAATTGAATTCAAGTTAGGCATTTCTAGATTAAATTTTATGTCTTCTAGCTTATGAATGTCGTAGTATTCTTCATAAATTCTAGCTTCGATGTTATTATAGCCTGTAGGAGTAAAGATAGCTATATCGAAGCCTATTAGATTTAAAAAAGCTAATATAATAGAATCTTCTTCGCTAAATATAGTTTCATCATTATCATAAATTAATACTTTTGGTACCTTAAAAGGATAATCAAATTTTTGTATTAACTCTAATATATTTTTATCAAGATTTAGTATGCATATAAGAATCTTCAACTTAAATTCTTCATCAATAGGACTCCTTAAAATAGATAGATTTATCAGTTGATTTACCTTATCTATTATACCATCTTGAAGAGGTGTTTTTAAATAAGAAAACTTATATAATCTATGATTTAAAAGGCTTTCTTTATTTACCAAGCCATCCTTAAAGCAATACTCTAAGCTATACAAGTCGTATCTAGAATAAGATGATTGTATATAAGGGATTTTCGGTATAAAGAGGAGATTATCGACATTTTTAAGTTCTTTAAATTCACTCCAATAGGTATTCAAATCTCCATGGGTGCCGCTGATTTTAGCATATAAATTTGGAATATAAACAGTACCATTTTCAATTTTAAATCCTGGCCGCATTCTTGCTTCTTCATTCCAAAGAATTTTAGTTCATCAAAAGTGGTCTTTAAAGTAAGTGGGTGAGTTTTATAGCTTTCAAACTGCCACGGCCTAAATAAGCCATCTTCCTCATTATAAATTACGCTGCCTATCTCCAATGATGCCTTAAAAGCTGTAGTTTCATGTCTTAGTATAATTTCCTCCTTAGGAAATTCTTTAACATCAGCTCTATTAGGGAAATCTAAGACCTTAGAATACTTTTGATCTTTATCTATGTCTTCAAAAATCATATCGTCTTTTGAGTTAATATATAAAATGTCACATCCCATCATGGATAGAAGTACTAAAAAATAGGCTTCATGTTTTTTTATATCTCCGTAATATAGTACTTTAGGATTATATATTTCGGCATCAGAATTTTTGAGATAATCAAACCTCTTGAACAAATCAGGAATATACCTGTGTATCCACATAACCAGCTTCAACACAAAGTTTTTTATCTTGGCAGAATTCAAGCCAGGTTCCTGCGATAAGTATAAGTCTAAAACATTATAAAAGCTCTTTATTATGGAGGAGTTTATTATATTTTCTCTTAAATCAGGAAATGCCTTTGATTCCACCAACATCTGCATTAAAATGTCCTTGCTAAAAAGCTTATTATAAGGGACAGTCCTCCAAATATAAGCAGTTTTATTCAATAATTCTGTGTTGTTTTCAACAGGAAGATCACAGGTAATCTTAAAATACAGAGTATTAAAGGACTCTAAACTCTTATCTAGCTTATATAAATCATTATAATATTCAGCTTCCTTGTCTTTAATGCCTATATATCTATAAAAATATACAGGAATCAAAGGGAGAGGCTTGCCAATGAAGCTTCCTCTTTTAGATAAAGAAAGTGAAAAGTCCTTAAATATATCATTAGAAATTTTACAAGCCGCAGTTAAGGAGTTTTTATATTTGTCTATATTAAAATTTTCAGTTGGTTTAACCGATGAGTCAGAAGAAGCATTATTAAATGGTGAAGACTGATTATTATAATTTACTGGTAAAGCTTCCATGTTTAAAATTATCTTATTAGGAAGCATGAGTATTTTTGAATAATGTCCTTCTTTATCGATAATAGAAAAATCGCCATCTTTAGGAGAATTTATATATAAAATATCACAACCTAGTCTAGATAAAAAAATTAGAAAATAAACCTCATGCTTTTTTATGTCTCCGAAATAAACAACCTTTGGATTTATTATACTATCTGTATTTTTAGAATTAAGATTAAAGTTATTTACTAGATTAGGTACAAAATCATTTATCCAAGAAAGTAATTTAAGAGTGAAATTTTTAACTTTAGTCAAATTTACGTTAGGCTCTTTCTTTAGATATAAATCTAATATATAGCTAAAAGCTTCTTCTATAGTTGAGGTTAGTAAAGAAGAACTAACATTAGGTAGTGAACCGTTTCCTCTAAGCAGAGTTATTAAAATCTCTATTTTAACTTTATCGAAAGATTCAAAGTTGCTTCTATTCCATACAAATTGAAGTTTATCAGTTAAGTTAAGATTACTCTTAGAAGGAATGCTTGATAAAAATTTCAAATACAAATCTTTAAACTGTGACAGATCTTTATCAAGTCTATTTAACTCCTCATAATATTCTTTAATATTTGCCTTCGCACCGATGTACCTATAAGAGTAAATGGGCACAATAGGAGTAGTTCCATTTATAAATCCTATTCTTTTGTTAAGTGGTATGAATATATCATGTAAGATATTATTGGAGTTCTTAAGAGAAGGATGTATAAACTTTCGTACATTGATCATCTTTCATGCCTACTTTCAAATAAATTCATAAAATCATGATCTAAAATTAAATGATCATAACAATATTATACAGAATAAAGAGGAGAAGTATCAATAAGATAAAATAATCTATGCAGATTGGAATATAAAACATAATTTGTTATGCTTTATTACTGAAAAACTAGTAATATAAAAGATAGGAATATATTAAACTGAGAAGTTTAATATTGATTATAAATTTTAATGTGGGGTACAAGGAGGGGAAACCGTATGTTTAAGGATTTAAACAAAGAGTTAAGTGAAGTGAAAGAAAAAGTAAGGGAAAAGCAAAGACTTTCACTAAGATTAAAGGAGCTAAAAAGAGAGCTTGAAGATGAGAGAAAAAAGCAAATAGATTTAAAACATATCTTAGACAAAGAACATAAAGATGTTAAAAAACTAGAGTCTTTAAGTATAGGGGGGCTTATATACACTCTTATAGGGCAAAAGGAAGAAAAGATAGAAAAGGAAAAAGAAGAATATATACTAGCTAAGGTTAGATATGATGAGGAGAGCGCTGTTGTAAGTTCTTTAGAGATAGATATTAAGCAAATAGAAGATAGATTGAAGCCTTTTGAAAGATTAGAGGAAGAGTATGAGGATATAATTAAGAAAAAAGAGGAAAATGTTCTAATCAACCATCCAGAAGATAGAATAAAGCTGAAAAAGATAGAAGAAAAGATATTAGATTACAAGGCAGATAGTAAAGAGCTAAAAGAAGCTATCGCTGCAGGAAATAGCTTATTAGAAATTGTAAGAAAACTAGTTAATTCTCTTGAGAGTGCTGCTAATTGGGGTACTCTTGATATGATTGGGGGAGGAATATTGTCTACGGCCATAAAACATAGTCATATAGATGAAGCTAAAGGTTGTTCTTATGAGGTTAAAGAATATATGAGGAGATTTCAAAGGGAATTAAAGGATATAGACAGAGAACTTAATTTAGATGTAAGCATTGGTTCATTTACCACCTTTGCAGATTATTTTTTTGATGGATTTTTTGTAGATTGGTACGTCCAATCAAGCATAAGAGATGCTCTTAATAATGCTGTAAATTTAATTGAAGGTATTAAAGGTATAGTCAATAAGCTTGAGGAAGAAAGAATGAATTCAGAAGAAGAGATAGCACAGCTGGAAATTGAGTATAGGAAAGTTATAGAGGAATCAAATTGAAGGAGAATTTAAAACTATTTGCTAGATATAAAGCGTGAAGAGATATCCTAAAAACTTATGAAAGTTAAGGAGTAGGCACCAAAGACGAGCCTACTCCTTAGAGCTTGTCTATTTGCCTAAGAACATTTTAATTCCAACGAAGATAACAAATAAACCAAAGGCCTTTTTCAATATATTTATTGGAATAATATTTGCAATTTGTGCACCGAATTTTGCTCCAATGAGCATAGCAATACAAATTATTATACCGGCAGTTATATCTACATTTCCTTTTTTATAATACTGCAAAAATGCAAAGATACCTACAGGTGGAAGCATAGCGATGATAGATGTTCCTTGAGCCTTTAATTGTGGAAAGCCTTTAAAAAACACTAATGCAGGTATTATGACAATTGCTCCGCCTATTCCAAATAGTCCGCTCAAAACTCCTGCTATAAGTCCTATTAATATAAAGCTTAATGTACTAATCATAGGTATTCCTCCTTTATAATACTGAAGACTTGATCTATTGTTAGTTAAATTATACCATATTCAAATTTATTGTGTTAGAAATATAAATATCTAAGTAGGCTTATGGGAATTGGGATGATTAATATCCTTCTAAGGTTTGGTTATCCAGCAATAATTTCTATATGAGATGAAATGCTAGTATGATATACTAACAGTAATTATAATTACAAAGGAGATGAGTTGATGTTTAACTTTAGAGTTCATCAAGAATTAACTTGTGCAGCAGAAGGGGACGGACAATTTTATGCAAGGGTAGGGGCTATGGTAGCAAGTCAAGGAAGCTTTACAGCAGAAAAGGTACTATTAGATCCGAATCAAAATAAGAGCCTATTAAATTCAGTTATGAATTTAGCAGCGAGAAAGCTTACAGGAGAAAACATAGCTATAATGAAAGTAAGCGGAAAAGGTACATATTATATGGCTCATAATGCAGAGCATATTAGTGTAATTAAGCTACAGCAGGGGCAAAGCATAGGAGTTGAGGGTGAAAATCTACTAGCTTTTACTGAGGATTGTAAATATGGAGTTAGATTTATAGGTAGTGGAGTTATATCTCAAAAGGGAATGTTTACATCAAAGCTTACAGGAATGGGAGCTAATGCTCAAGTGGCAATAACAACTAACGGGAATCCACTAATATTAGAAACTCCATGTGTAGTTGACCCGGACGCAGTAATATGCTGGACAGGCCCAGATCCAAGCTTCAGAGCAGATGTAAATTGGAAAACATTCTTTGGACAAACATCTGGAGAATCTTATTTTCTAGAATTCAATAGTCCAGGGGAAATAGTAATAGTTCAGCCAGCAGAGAGAAATTCCGGAGTTAAGCTTTCAATAGACTAGTTAATACAATATTTTGTGCCAACCTTATAGCCTTAAAGGAGTGGTAACATGGGAATAAGTATAAAAGATATTAATAACAGCAATTGGAAAGAGTGTGTGAAGTTGAAAGTGACACAAGATCAAAAAACATTTATTCAGCCGAATGTGTATTCTATAGCTGAATCAAAATTTGAAGATGGAATGAAGATTTTTGGAATATATAAAGATGATATTATAATTGGATTTGCCTCATACATTCTAGACAAGCAAGATGATATGAATCTTTATAAATTGATGATAGATAAAAATTATCAAGGAAATGGATATGGTAAAGAAGCTCTGATAAAAATAATGGATATAATAAAGAATGAAACTAAAAATAAAGAAGTATGGTTAAGCTTACATCCTGATAACATGGTAGCCATAAAGCTGTACTGTGATTATGGATTTAATCAGGAGATAACAGGTCTGGAAGCAGAAGATGAGATTTTCTTTAAATACAATATTCTAGAGTAAACTAGGATGCGAAGGTAGTTAAAAAATAACCAATGATTATAAATCAATTTCCCAGCTTTCTTATATAACTGATTATTAATGTTATATACGTAAAAAAGTATAGAAAAAAGGAAGTGAGAAGTTTAGTGGGGTTTGGTGCTTATTGTCCTTTCACTCGCTAAAAATAAAGTATGAATTTAAACATAAATAGTGAAAGCAAGAACATGAGAAATTCTCAGCAGAAAAGATACGGTAATTTAGTTGTAGATACTACTGTAAAGGAGGAAAAGGGTTTTATAGATTTAAAAGAACCTATCAAGGTAATTCAAAGAAATTTCTCAGGTAGCCAGCAAAATTCTAATACACCTCTATCAGTAGATACCAATAGTCAAAGCTATAGAACGCAGAGCAACAAGTCTGTACAGAATATGTCTACAGCAAGAAAAATAAAAGACACATCATTAAAAAATAGCGTGAATGCAAACACATCTACTTCCATTATGAGGGGACAGAAGGTAAGTATAAACTCAAAAACTCAGAGTCTTTCTAAGCTATTAATAGCTTTAGAATGGGATATAAACTATGAAGGTAGTGGAGAATTTGATTTGGATACCTCTATATTTATGGTTGATGGAAATAATAATACAGCAGAGCAAGACTTTATATTCTATGGGAATCCTAAAAGTAGAGATAATGGAGTATTTATTGGCGAAGATCATAATTCAGCTTTAAAAAGAGCCTATGATAATGTAGTACAGCTAGATTTAAATCGTATACCAGCATACATTGAAAAGCTCGCTTTTACCGTTACTATATATGATTCAGATAAGCGCCGTCAAAGCTTTAGAGAGGTTTCTAATGGGTATTTTAGAATTATAGATATACAAAGCAAAAAAGAGCTTTTTAACTATAAGTTTGGGGATGGATTAACAAATGAGACGGCCATAGTGATTGCAGAATTATATAGGCATAAAAGTGAATGGAAGATAAACCCTATAGGAAATGGTTTTACTGGAGGACTTGAAGCCTTGTGTAATAATTATGGAATAGAAACGGAATGATATATATTAGATTAGAGGAGATTGTGGTTGAACAATCTCTTTTTTGCATAAAAAGGGGAAAACATACAGCAAGCAAAAAACACGAACATTAGTATAAAATATGTTATCACAAAGTTAGGGTTTTAGAATACGTGCCAAAATATATTATAGTAATAAATAAAAATGTTCGTAAATATTATTGACTTTACACATTTCATCTGTTACTATTTACAAGGGTCGAAAACAAGAGAAAAAAGGAGAAATATTTATGGATAAATATTTTCAATTGAAAGAAAATAATACAAATATAAAGACAGAAATTTTAGCTGGAATAACAACATTTATGACAATGGCATACATACTTGTGGTAAATCCATCCATATTATCAGTAGCGGGTATGGATGCAGGAGCAGTATTTACAGCTACAGCGGTATCAGCAGTAGTTGCAACAGTAGTAATGGGATTGTATGCAAAGCTTCCATTTGCACTTGCACCGGGTATGGGGCTGAATGCATTTTTTGCGTTTACAATAGTTAAGCAAATGGGATATAGTTTTGAGTTTGCACTAACTGCTGTTTTGTTAGAAGGTATAATTTTTATTTTACTTACTCTTTTCAATGTACGTGAAGCTATAGTCGACTCTATACCAGCAAATATAAAAAGAGCTATTTCAGTAGGAATAGGACTTTTTATTGCATTCATAGGACTTAGTAATGCAGGCGTGGTTATACACCCGGAAGATAACGGGACTATTGTTGCTCTTGGAAATGTAGTAAGTGGCAGTGCACTTCTTGCTATTATAGGAATACTTATAACAGGATTTTTGCTTGCTAAAAACGTTAGAGGTGCATTACTTATAGGAATAGTTGCTACAACTATAATAGGAATGCCTATGGGCATAACCGAAGCTCCAAAGGCTATATTCAGCTTGCCGCCATCATTAAAGCCTATAGCTTTTAAATTTCAATTTGAGCATATATTTACTGTCGATATGTTTATAGCCCTATTTACGCTGTTATTTATGGATATGTTTGATACTATTGGGACACTAGTGGGGGTCGCAACAAAGGCAAAAATGCTAGATGAGGAAGGGAAAGTACCTAATATTAAAAAGGCTCTATTTGCAGATGCGATAGGAACTACAGTAGGAGCTTGCCTTGGAACAAGCACAGTAAGTACCTTTGTAGAGAGTGCTTCAGGGGTTGCAGAGGGTGGAAGAACAGGACTTACAGCTTTATCTACATCAGCAATGTTTGCAATAGCATTATTCTTATCACCTTTATTTGCTATAATACCATCAGCTGCAACAGCACCAGCGCTAGTATTAGTTGGGCTTTTCATGATGGAACCAATAATGGAAATAGATTTAGTAGATTTTACAGAAGCCATACCAGCTTTCTTTACAATAATAATGATGCCGCTAACTTACAGCATATCAGATGGAATAGTATTTGGGATAGTTTCATATGTATTCTTGAAAGTATCAACAGGAAGATCTAAGGAAGTTACAATACCTACTTATATAATAGGTGCGTTATTTATATTAAAATTCTTTATTTAAAACATAAGATGTGTTTTTGAGGGACTGCTAATTTAAGTAGTCCCTTTTTGCGTGCTAGAAATATTTTGCGTAATAATTCTCTTAAGATATGTATTTCAAAGTGTATTTTATATAGTAGCATTAATCTAAAAGTAGTTATTATTAAGGTTTTGTTTTATCATAAAATATAATAATATTTTGAAAGATAAATTTAATTATTTAATAAGATAATGCTAAGAATATATACAAAAGGACATTTCATAGGAGGAAATAAGATGAAAACTAAATTAACAGAGTTATTAAATATTCAATATCCAATAGTTCAGGGCGCTATGGCTTGGGTGTCAGATGCAAAGTTAGTTGCAGCAGTTGGCAATGCAGGAGGAACAGGAGTAATAGCTACAGGAGGAAGAGAAGCATCTTGGGTTAGACAGCAAATTAGGGAAGCAAAAAAACTTACAGGTAAACCTTTTGGAGTAAATGTAGTCTTAATGGATAAAGATGCAGAAGAAAAAATTAAAATAATATGTGAAGAGAAAGTTGCCTATGTAACAACTGGAGCAGGAAATCCAGTGCCGCATATAAAAACATTTCATGAAGCTGGAATAAAGGTTATCCCCGTTGTTCCTAGCCTAAAGTTAGCTAAAAGAGTTCAAGATAATGGAGCAGATGCAATAGTTATAGAAGGAATGGAAGCGGGAGGACATATTGGGAAGCTAACAACTATGGCCCTTATGACTCAAGTTATTCCGGAAATAAACATACCAGTAATTGTAGCTGGAGGTTTTTCAGATGGCAGAGGGGTTGCAGCAGCCTTAACTATGGGAGCTGCAGGAATTCAAATAGGAACAAGATTCTATGCTTCAGAAGAATGTAATGTTCATATAAATGCTAAGCAGGCTATAGTAGATGCCAATGACCTTGGTACAGAGGTTACTGGAGCGTTGCATGGGCATGCAGTTAGGATGCTTAAAAATAAGCTTTCAGATAGGTATATAGAGATGGAAAGAAGCGGGGCCCCAGAAGAAGAGCTTATAAAATTGGTAACAGGAACATCAAGAAAAGGTCCGGAAGAGGGAGACATTGAGTGGGGAGCGGTTCAAGCAGGTCAAAGCCTCTCAGTTATAACAAAAATAGAGCCATGTAAAGTGATAATAGAGAGACTTATAGAAGAAGCAAAGCAAGCTATAAGGGATGCACAAAAATATATAAATACTAATATTAAGAGTCAGATGATTGATATTGTCACCAGCAATCGGCATTTTATCTAAATTATATAAAACTGATGATAAATTGCCGATTTCTAATATATGTAATGAAGTGTTATAATAGAAATAGTTTATATTTTGAGAATATACTCATATTTTTGAAATCAGCTTTCTAAACAAGTTTAAGTTTAAAGAAAAATGGGGGATAAGATGAGATTTTTTAGTGATTTATTATCTAAAGAAATTAAGAGAATCTTTTATAAAGAACCTAATAATATAACCAAAGCATCTCCAAAGGAGTATATTTCCTTAGCTTTAGGAGCGACACTCTATATGCCAGCATTTAAAGAGGGAATTTTAGATATTATATTAAACAATAAATACAAAAGGCTAACTTCTATGGTGCTTTGTTTAGAGGATTCAGTTCCAGAGGAGAGGGTAGAAGAAGCAGAAAAAAATTTAATAGATATTTTAACTAGGCTTACAAACTATATAGGGGCTGATAAATCCATAGAAGAGGACATGCCCTTGATTTTTGTAAGGGTGAGAAGTGTAGAACAGTTTAAAAGGTTATCAGATATGAGAGATATATTCTCGCCTCTAACCGGCTTTAATTTTCCTAAGTTTGATTCTGGTAATGGAGAAGAGTACTTAAGTATTTTAAAAGAGATAAATGAAGACATGTCTTATAATCTATATGCTATGCCTATATTAGAGTCTAAAAATATAATATATAAGGAGAGTAGACCAGGGGAATTAATAAGAGTAAAAGATATAATAGATTCTTATAGAAGCAATGTTTTAAATATAAGAATCGGGGGTACAGACTTTTTAGGACTTTACTCTATAAGACGTCAAATGGATAACAGTATATATGATATTGGAGTTGTGAGAGACTGTATTGCAGATATAGTAAATATGTTTGGACGATCAGAAGGAGAGTATATAATATCAGGGCCTGTTTGGGAATATTTTAGTTCAAACCCAGACAATCGTATATTTAAGCCTCAATTGAGGCAAAGTCCTTTCATGGAGCACTTAGGCCAAAGAGGGCTTAAAAAGAGAGAATATTACTTAGAAAGATGTATAGATGGGTTAATTAAAGAAATAGTGCTGGACAAGGCTAACGGGCTAATCGGAAAGACTATAATTCATCCAAGCCACATATCTATAGTTAATGCTTTATATGTAGTTACTAAGGAAGAATACGAAGATGCAAAAGCTATTGTAGATTCTAATAATAGTGGAGCTTATAAGAGTAGATATAATAATAAGATGAATGAAGTTAACCCACACTTAAATTGGGCTAATAAGGTTTTAAGAAGAGCTTACGTATATGGGGTATTTAATGAAGAACAAAATTATGTTGATTTATTCTAGAAGGAGGAAGTATGAGAGAAAGGTTAAGAGTTTTAGATGAAATTGCTGTAGACGTGGAAATTCATAAGAATCCATTCCATTTTGAGCTTAAGGATTTATTTTCGATGGCAGCTAGGAGAAATGAGAAAAGGGCTTTTTTGTTTGTAAGCAAGCTTTTAGGAAAGCATATCCCAATTAATCCTAAGAAGGCTCTTTTAACAGGGCGGCTTCTTGGCTATTTTATAGATCAGAAAACTAGGGGACAGTCCTTTAACTTTGAACTAATTGTACGAGCTTTAAAGGATGATAAGTACATAGATGAAGCTTTAGAATATGCGAATAATAATTTGATTACTCTACATAAACCTACATTATTTATAGGATTTGCAGAGACTGCAACGGCTCTTGGTAATTCTGTCTTTGCCCAATTTGTGGGAGGAAATATTCTCTATATACATACAACCAGAGACGAACTTATGGAATGTACTTCAACCTTTGATTTTGAAGAAGAGCACTCTCATGCCACAAGCCACTTTTGCTATCCGCTTAGGGAAGACATTCTAAATGATTACGAAAGAATAGTATTAGTGGATGACGAGATAACCACAGGGAAAACCGCACTTAACCTTATAAAATCTATAAATCATAAATATCCAAAAAAGGAGTATGTTGTGGTTTCTATATTGGATTGGAGAAGAAAAGAGCACATTAAAGAGTATAAAAGCTTAGAAAGAGAGCTAGGAGTGAAAATCCATGAAGTTTCCTTAGTAGATGGAGAAGCTGAATGCAATAGTCCATCAGTAAAGGGAATAGAAATAAGCTATCAAAACGAAAATCTAGGGGACGGTCCTCAAGTTTCTGAGAATGGATCTGAAGTTTTAGTAAAAGATTATTCATTTGTATGGGGTGAGTATAAAAACTTTACTAGACGTTTGTGTGATGGTGAATTGAAGAATTATAGATATATAGAATCTAGCGGAAGATTCGGAATTTCTAGCGGAGAAATTTCTAAAATCGAAGCCAGTGCAGGAAAGATAGTTAGCACTATAGGTGCTTTTAATAAAAGAGTAATAGTTCTAGGTACGGAAGAATTTATGTATATACCAATGGTAATAGCAAGCAAAATACCTAATGCAAAGTATCAATCTACAACAAGAAGTCCAATTTATGCAAATAGGGAAGAGAGTTATGGAATTCAGTGTGCATCAAAGTTTAGAAGCCCCTTTGATAAGGGTATTACAAATTATATCTACAATATCAAAGAAAATATGTATGATGAGGCTCTGTTCATAACAGAAAGGGAAGTTGATAAGGAAAGTAAAGCAGAAATCATAAACTTATTTAAAAGTGTAGGAATATATGATATAAGCTTTATTTACTTTTAAAAGGTATATGTTTTAATTTATTTAAAACCTAACCTTAAACTTATGATAAGGAGTGATAAGATGAGATTTAAGAATATAAAAGAACCGAGCTCTATAGGAAGCTATAATAAGGAAGATGTTATATTTCTTTTAAAAGATATATCAGGAATGATAGAGGAACAGGGCAATGAAGAGAGAGAGGAAGTTATTCAAAATGGAGGTCACTATTCAGAGATGCTTCCGATAGAATACTTTCCAACGGAAGAATACATGGACATATTTTATAAAACCCTGGAAGACAGCAAGGAAAAGGTGGCCAAGGCTGTAGCTGTTGTAGCAGAGCTTATATACAAAGAAAAGGGAGAAAGAACAGCTATTGTATCGCTTGCAAGAGCAGGAACTCCTATTGGGATTCTAATTAAAAGGTACTTAGAGAAGAAATACAATAAGGTGTTTCAACATTACAGCATATCTATTATAAGAGGAAAAGGTATAGATGAGAATGCGTTAAAGTATATTTTAAACCATCACAATCCAGAGAATATTCAATTTGTAGATGGTTGGACCGGAAAAGGTGCCATAAATTCAGTTCTAAGTAAGGCTATGGATGACTTTTATGATAAATACAAAATTAGAATTAGTGATAAGCTGGCTGTATTAGCTGACCCGGCTTATTGTGTTCCTTTATATGGAACGAGAGAGGATTTTTTAATTCCTTCAGCTTGTCTGAATTCAACAGTATCAGGCCTAGTTAGTAGAACTGTTCTAAGAGAAGATTTAATTGGAGAATACGATTTTCATGGCGCCAAGTTTTATAAGGAGTGGCGAGATAAGGATTTATCGAAGCTATTTGTAGATGTTATAACTGAGTGCTTCAAGCATATAGAAGTGAAGAAAGAAGATATAGATATACTTGATTTTAATGTATATAACACAGGGGTCAAAGAAGTTAATGAAATAAAGGGCAAGTATGGCATAGATGATATAAATTTAGTTAAGCCAGGAATAGGAGAGACTACTAGAGTCCTTTTAAGACGTGTCCCATGGAAAATTCTTGTTGATGATATAAATAACCCAAACTTAAGGCATGTACTAGTACTTGCTAAAGATAAAAATGTACCAGTAGAGGTCTACAAGGACATGAAGTATTCCTGCTGTGGCATTATAAAGTCTAAAATAAAGGAGAACTAAACAATGATTTTTGCTTCGGATTTAGACCGTACTCTAATCTACACAAAAAAGCTAATAAAGGATTCCGATGAGGATATTATACTGGCAGAAAGGTACTTGGATAAAGAACTGAGTTTTATGAAAAAAGATGTTTTAGAAAAACTCATAGATATAAGGAGCAAAATTTTATTCATACCTGTCACAACGAGAACTATAGAACAGTATAATAGGATTTTTCTCATTACGGACTATATAAAGCCAGATTATGCTGTAGTGAGTAATGGAGGAAACATATTGATAAAAGGTGAAGTAGATAGAGACTGGAAAGAAATTATAAACCGTAAAGTAAGTAAAATAGTGCCGCATTTAATTGTTAAAAAAAGATTTCTAGAGAGTTTTGAGGATACCACTTGGATTGAAAGAATGGTTTTTAGAGATGAATTGTTTTATAGCGTTCATTTTTTAAATAAAGAACTTATAAACCTTCAAGAATTGGAGGAATTTAAAAGCTGGGTAGAAGATAATGAATGGCATATATCTCTTCAAGGCAGAAAGTTGTACATTGTTCCAAACTGTGTAAACAAGTGGGACGCGCTTTTATATATTAAGAAAAGAAAAAATAAAAGCAAAGTTATCTCTGCGGGAGATTCATTTTTAGACTATCCAATACTGATAAATGCAGAACACCCTATATGTGCATCTCATGGAGAATTAAAGGCTCTAATAGAGGAAAAAAAGGTAGAGCAAAGGCATATTTCTATAACAAAAAGTAGTGGAATAAGCGCTTCAGAGGATATAGTAAAAATTGTAAATGACCTAATATGTCAGAATGTTTGATTTTTAAAATTATAATAGATATAATAGTGATATAATGTAATAAATTGTTAAGAGAAGGAAGGTATTTGCTATGGCAATTAGTTTATCAAAAGGTCAGAAAGTAGATTTAACAAAAACAAATCCAGGTTTGACAAAAGTGATAGTTGGGCTTGGATGGGATACTAACAAGTACGATGGTGGACATGATTTTGATTTAGATACAGCTGCTTTTTTACTTGGCGGAAATAGTAAGGTTACATCAGACAGTGATTTTGTATTTTATAACAACTTAAATGATCCTTCAGGCTCTGTTACCCACCTTGGGGATAACCGTACAGGAGCAGGAGATGGAGATGACGAGCAAATAAGCATAGAGTTAGGAAAAGTGCCTGCAAGTATAGAAAAAATAGACTTCACAGTAACAATTCACGAAGCAGATGTAAGATCACAAAACTTCGGCCAAGTGTCAAATGCTTTCATAAGAATTGTAAATGCAGATAATAATGAAGAATTGATAAGATATGATTTAAGCGAAGACTACAGCATAGAAACTGCAATAGTTGTTGCTGAGTTATATCGCCATAATGGAGAATGGAAATTCAATGCTATAGGAAGTGGATTCCAAGGAGGGCTTGCTGCACTTTGCAATAACTTTGGAATAGATATAGGTTAGCAAGAGCTACACTAATGTGTAGAAGTAGGAGGAGTAGTAATGGCTATTAATTTACAAAAGGGTCAAAGAATAAGCCTGACTAAGGATAATGCTGGATTATCAAAGATAATGGTAGGTCTAGGTTGGGATCCTGTAGCACAAGGTGGCAAAGGATTATTAGGAAGTTTATTTGGTGGTGGAGCTCCTAATATAGATTGCGATGCATCTATATTCATGTTAGACGCTAATAATAAGATTAGATCAAAGGAAGATATAGTATACTTTGGAAATAAGGTTCATAAAAGTGGAAGTGTTCAACATATGGGAGATAACCTTACGGGTGATGGTGAAGGCGATGATGAGCAAATCATGATTGAACTTGCTAAGGTCCCTCAGGATATTGCAAAAATAATATTTGTAGTAAACATATACGATTGTATAAAGCGTAAGCAGCATTTTGGAATGATTAGAAATGCATATATAAGAATTGTAAACCTTGCAGATAATCAAGAAATGATTAAATTCAATTTGACAGAGGATTACTCAAACAAGACCGCTCTATATGTAGGAGAAATATACAGACATGGTGGTGAGTGGAAGTTTGCAGCAACAGGAGAAGGGGATACTACTTCTGGCCTAGGAGAAATGGTAAACAAGTTTAAGTAAGAACGGGTTAGAAATAAGGCAAGTCTTAGGTTAGAAGACTTGCTCATTAGAGATTAGAGTAATATAAGATCTAAAGATTAGAATTTATAATGAAAAAGGCAGGTAGAGGAGTAGAAGGTGGAGAGGTGTATTAATTTCTAAATCATCTGTACTTCTCTACTTTTTCACTATTTTATTATAGTTTTAGGGCGCTTCATAAAAAGGGGGGATATTGTGAGGTTTATAAACTTTAAAGCATCAGAAGAAGAAAGGTTGGGTGTTCTTTCTCAAGATGGAACTTTGGCAATAGAATTATCAAGTATTAAGCTAAGCAAAAGCTTTGTTGATATGAATGACTTGATAAAAAATATTTCGGACTGTGATCTTGAAGTAATTAAAAGCACTTTATCTGAAAATACTAGAAGAAGTTTTGCAGCATATCCAATAGATGAGATTAAACTTTGTTCACCTATTAAAAGACCAATTCATGATATTATTTGTGTAGGTGTAAATTATAAAGCACATTTAGAAGAAGCAAAGGCAGGTTTTGATAAGAATAGTTTCAATAAAACTAATAAAACTGTTTATTTTTCAAAAAGAGCAGCAGAAGCCATTGGGCCAGATGATACTATAATAAGTCATGCTGATATTGATGAACAATTAGATTATGAGGTTGAGCTTGCAGTTATTATTGGCCGTAGGGGTGTAAATATTCCTAAAGAACAAGCGGAAGACTATATCTTTGGGTATACAGTTATAAATGATATTTCTGCACGGCAATTACAACAGCAGCATAATCAATGGTATAGGGGGAAAAGCTTAGATACATTTACAGCATTAGGGCCTGCTATAATTTATAAAAGTGAAATACCGTTTCCGGTAGAACTAAACATCTACAGCAGAGTAAATGGAGAGCTGAGGCAAAACTCTAATACTAAACATTTTATAGCGGATATTCCATCGATAATTGCTGAAATTTCTAATGGCATTACTTTGGAGCCTGGAGATATAATTGCTACGGGGACTCCTTCTGGTGTTGGATTAGGATTTAACCCTCCACGTTATATGAAATCTGGAGATACAGTTGAGTGTGAAATCGAAAAGATTGGGGTATTGAGGAATATTGTAAAGTAAAGGTTGCTAAATATAAGATTTAATTATAGAGGATGTAAAAAGGCTCACTTTTGCTGTGATAAGCATAAGTAAGCCTTTATAAATTTGTTGTAATATATTATTTTCAATAAAAAATCATAATTTAAATCTGTTAAGGTGTTCTTCTAACTGGGTTGCTAAATATTTCAGTTTGCCTGCAGAATTATTGAACTCGCTCATATTAGCGGTTACTTCTTCTGTAGCAGCAGAAACTTCTTCAGCACTAGCTGAGAATTCCTCAGAAACTGTAGAGATATCTTGCATTTTAGATACTAGCTCATTCTTGCTCTCGCGAGTTTTTTCAATCGAGTTTTGGACCGAAGAGATCTCATTTATTAGTTCTTTGATAGCATTCATTAACTCACTAAATATATTCTTGGTCTCATTAACAACTCCATGTTGTTCTTTAACAATTACATTGGTTTCTTCGATAGATTTAACGGTCAATTCAGATTTGCCTTTAATTAGCTCTATTAGTTCTTGAATTTGCTTAGTTGAAGAGCTAGACTGTTCTGCTAGCTTTCTAATCTCATCTGCAACTACAGAGAAGCCTCTACCAGCTTCACCGGCTCTAGCAGCTTCTATGGCAGCGTTTAGGGCAAGAAGATTTGTTTGCGCAGATATATCATTAATAGCATCTGTGATTAATCCGATTTTCCCTGTGGCTGAGTTCATATCGAGTACAACCTGAGCTACCTCGGAAGCTGCTGCACGATTCTTTTCTGTCTTATCCGTAAGCGTGGCCATTACATTTAAGCCTTTTTCACTTAGCTTATTGGATTTTTGAGATATATCTATCATAACTTCAGTTAAACTAGACACAGTTTCTATTTTACTTGCCAAGTTATGCACTAATTCAACTCCAGCTACAATATCTTGAGACTGTCTTGATGCACCTTGAGAAACTTGATCGATGGTTATAGCAACCTCATTGATAGCTGAATCTGTTTCCGTGGCCATAGCGTTTATAGAATTAGAGGCTTTATATACTATATCCGAAGAAGCTTTTACATTTAAAATAAGCTCTCTGATTTTATCTATCATCATATTAAAATGATTTCCTAGCTCCTCAAATTCATCTTTAGAATGCATATTTACTTTTACTGTTAAGTCCCCAAAAGAAGCCTTTTCAAAGATATCTTTTAACAGGACGATCTTTTTTGTTATAGAGTTGCTTACAAATAAAGCTATTACTGAAGAAATAAGACCCAATATAAGTATTATAAGTAAGATGGAATTCCTCATAATATTAGTATCGCGATACAACTCTTCTTTCTGCATTGAGCCCATGAGTTTCCAGTCGGTTTTTTCATTTGTAACGTAGATTAGATACTTATCTTCGCCTTCATATTTATAATCGATAAAGCCATTTTTGCTACTTTGGACCTCTTTCCAAAAGCTAAGCTCAGTAGCAGTTTTGCTGCCTAATAGAGATTGGTCGGGATGAGCAAGCATTATTCCGCTTGGATCAGTCAAGAAAGCATACCCATTATTACCTACCTTTTTCTTGGATAGTCTATTAGAAAGGTCAGTTAGGTTAATGTCCATAGATAATACACCCACGATTGTACCATTATTTTCAACAGTTTTGGCTAAAGATATTACATATTCTCCAGTATTCACGTCTTTATAAGTATCGGTATATACTAATTTACCCTTGTTCTCTACGGCCTTCTTATACCAAGGTCTTGTAGTGGGATCATAGCTAGATGTAGCTCCAGATTTTCTGTAAGCAGTAATTCTTTTATTCGGTTGGGCAAAGTAAAAAGACTTTATATCACTTCTGCTTTCAGCAAAGCCTTTTAATGCATCTAATGAATAGGGCTCGTATTCAGGATGATTTCCTAGTTCCTTAAAATTGATATTTTCAGATGCGACGTTTACATAGCCCTCTAGGCCCTCAAAGTAGTTATTAATACTTTCATTAATTCCTACTAAGGTCTGATTAGTAGTGATTTTTAACTTATTTGACAGGATTTTATAGGATTGAATATTTGTGATAAGCCCTGCTATTGCGACAGGAATGATGCCTAAAGCGAGCATTATAAGAAGAAGTTTAATCTTAATGCTTTTTAAGTTTTTAAGAAGCTTAGTTGATTTGTCCATATGCTTTTACACTCTCCTAATAAAGATATATGGATTTCTACCTTTCGCAATTTAATTGATAAAAACCCTTTTTTAGACATAATACCACGTTTTTTTTCAATATACTATCTTTTTTATTTAGAACAAAAAGAAAGGTTCAAAATTTGAAGTTTGGTGTTGAATTGAATAATAGAAAGATATAAATACTCTATAATTATAAAGTTATTTTATAAAAGGTTTCAATGAAAAAATTGAGAAGTTAAGAATCAGTAATTTTTGTATTTCTTAACTTCTCAATTATGGTTATATTATTTAAATTTTTTGAGTTTTATTTTATATTAGCTTTTCTTCTCACGTATAGTCTCAAAGTCTATAATTTTTGTTTTGTGTTCATGATTTTTTAAATGGTCCATGCAGTACTCATAGTCTCCTTCGCATTTAGAGCAATATCTAAATTCCATATCTGGATTATCTTTTTCCGTTATTCCACAAACTGTGCACTTGTGGATATAAGTTT
Organism: Clostridium bovifaecis; assembly: GCA_009738435.1. Taxonomy (GTDB): domain Bacteria; phylum Bacillota; class Clostridia; order Clostridiales; family Clostridiaceae; genus Clostridium_H; species Clostridium_H bovifaecis. Next base: position 238,698 of record CP046522.1, read on the forward strand.
TAGTTGGAAGTTTAGACTGAAACTTTTTTCTATTATAGTAGGTCTGGCGGTTGGTTTTACTTCGTTTAACTATATCCTTTCCAAAGAAGATAAAATAGTTAATTACCGATGCTAATGCAGCTAATTTATATGGTATAGGCTGAGATATTACCGTGAATCCTATATAAATCCAATTAAGCCATGCCATATATTTTACTTTAACAGGAAGTATAAAAAGTAGAAGTAGCTCGTAGTCAGGATAAATCCTTGCAAATGCTAGGAAAAGAGATAAGTTTAGGTATACTGCAGATACAGAACCTCCTGATATAAAAGCAGCTACTGTTGTGCCTAACATACCCATTAAATAGTAAAGGTTAAACCTAAAGTTTCCCCATTCATGTTCTAAAGCTGTTCCTACCATATAAGTAAAATAAAGGGCAAAAATAATCCAAAATATACTTGAATTAGGTGGAATAAATATATAGGTTATAAGTCTCCAAACTTGACCTTTAAGAACAAGAGAGGGGTCTAAGGTCATAAGGTTTATGAGCTCATAAGAGCCAGTAACGTATACTAAGGCGAAGACAATAGCGTTTATTGCAATTATGTAGGATATAAGACCTTTTATGGCTAGTTTACCATACTTTCTTTCAAATTTATCTATCCAATTCATCCATATCACTCCTTTGTAATAATTGAATTTGCTAAAAGTATTGTTAACAAATGCAGATAATTATATATTAAAGCTCACACATATAATGCGAGCTTTAATACATCTCTCTTTTAAAAGCTTTAAACCATTCACCTTGATATGTTAACTCTCCAACATCTCCATCAGACAAAAGACCAAATTCTTTCCCGCTTAAAGTGAGCTCAAATCTTTGTCCAGCATCTGTTTCGAAGGTGGCATAGTAGTAAGTTATTGATGATCCATTTATATTATTATCGCTAGTATGGTGAGTATAATGCCTAACTTCAGTACGTTTAGCAACTAATCTTGCGTGTTGCGTCAGAATGGGGGATGTAGCATTTTTATGATAATTTTTAGCTGATTGAATAATTGAAAATATTATAAGTCCTAGTATAAACAAGAAAAAAATCGTGAAAAGTGGTGGCATTCCCAAGAAGAGACCTCTGCCTAAGAATGGGTCCATAAAGTATTCCTCCTTAAAATATTAAGTGGTAAAAGATATAAAAAAGCTTCATTCACTAATATTGTACTATATATAGGAGGAAATGGTAACAATATGATGAAATAAAAATCTATGGATTACCTGATGCCTAATTAATTCACGGTTCCTAAATTATATAAATTTAAAAGGTCAGAGAGTATAGAAGTCAAGAAAAACTTTATTAAGATAATGAATCAATAAGTTCTCTAAACTGTATTCTAACTTTCTAACCTTTAACTGCGCCTTTTAGCGCTTAATTTACTCTTATTATGGTTCTACATAAAATATGGAGTGGATTGGTCTTTCTCCTGAGGATTTGTAAGGGTTGCTGATAACTTTCCCGTTATAATACATAGTAGAAGAAGAACCGCCATCTAAGTTTATGGCATTATATGCTCCGTATTCATATAATATATCCTGAAGCTCTCTTAAAGTTACTGCAAGCCTGCCAATGTATTTTCCGTCGACTACCAAAAAGAGAATGCTGCCATCTTTTCGTTGGCCTATAGCAGTTCGAGGAGCAGTACCCCAACCTCCATCCCCAGAGGTAATGGTTCTTTTGCCATTTACAATTAATGCGGGGCCGAAGGATACGGCTTCGCTTACTCCTAGCTTCTGCATTTCTTCTAAATTATAATCGCCAACGAGTAGAATTCCATCTTTGGTGACACCTGCTATGCATATCTTCTCATTTTCTTTTAACCCGTTATAAACAATTTCTCCATTGGAAATAAGTATACCACCGGGATTTCCCATGGCCTCTGGAGAATCTGCGGCATCTTTATTTGCTATAAAACCACCGGCATTTATAGCGGCAACCGCATTATATCTTTTAGCCATAAGGCTAGTAGGCTCGCCATCTTCGCCTAAGCTTTCACTATAACCAACCTTTATGTTTTTCGGATTTTTAATTATAAGCAAATGACCTTTAAATTTATCTCCATCGATGTCATGTTTTTCGATTTCGTTAGTGTCGCTTGTTAATCCAGCGTTGATTTCTTTTTTTAATTCATTTATGTCTGACTGAACTATAGTACTTATTTTGTTTCTGCTAAGTATCTCATCTATGCGTTTTCGAGATAGAAATGTTGTGGCAATCCATTGGTGAGTTGATGTCGTCATAGCAGAACCAACAACAGTAGCTTTTACATTTTCAAAAGGGCCATAATATAGTATAAATGGGGCAGTTAATAACGTAAAAACAACTTCAAACAATATAAAAAGCTTTTTTGGGAACCTTCCGTTTAATGATTCTTTCTTTAACATATAGACCACCTTCATCTATTTTTTGCGTGTAATTAACGATTTATTCAAATCGACTCTTTCAAACAAATATGGAGTTCAGAAACCTTAGTTTAATGTTTCGCCACTCCATAACCACATATACAAAAACTGTAATTAAAATTAAACATACATATACATTATATAATTAAAATTGAAATATACAAACATAAACTTTCGACTGATACCGTTAAATTTCAATAAAAAGCTATGTCTGTTTTCTTTTTTTGAGAAATTTAATAATAACAACCGTAATTCCACTTATGAGTACATGATAATACTAGGGGAATACCTATGGCTATTATTAATACCATTTAACCTTATTGGGGATAGATAAATTACATGTTATTCATAAATACTTACGTGCACAAATTATATTATACCACTAAAATAAATAAAGTCAGAACAAATATGGAAATATTAAGAAATATTAAGAAGTATTAAAAAATTATTAATTAAATAAAAAGAAGAAGCCTCTAAATTCTTAGAGACTTCTTCAAGGGGAATATCAAATAAATTAAGATATTAGCATAATTTGTGAAAAACCTTTTCTAAAATATCTATCGCTGCATCTATCTCTTGGAACGATACATTAAGAGGGGGAAGAAGTCGGATTACATTTTCACCAGCACTTACTATTAAGAAGCCTTCATTAAAGCATTCGGCAACGAAGTCTTTAGGATTAAGGGATATAGCAATACCTATTAAAAGCCCCATTCCTCTAATATCGATTATTGCAGGATAGTTTTCTTTTAGTTTTATAAGCTTATTGGTTAAGTACTTATTTTTCTCGTCAATTGAAGCTATCACTCCACCATCTACTAATTCAGTTAAAACGGCGTAGGATACGGCACAGGCTAAAGGATTACCACCAAAGGTAGTACCGTGATCTCCGGGAACAAAAGCATAAGAACATCGCTTGTTTGCCATCATAGCCCCTATTGGAAAACCTCCACCTAAGGCTTTAGCCATACATACTATATCGGGAATTACATCGAATTTTTTATAGGCGAATAAACTTCCAAGTCTTCCAATACCACATTGAACTTCATCGAATATTAAAAGAGCATTATATTTATCGCAGAGATCACGAGCTTTTTCTAAATACTCTACATTGGCAGTAATAATTCCGCCTTCACCTTGTATTGGTTCTAGAATAATTCCGCACACATCTTCGTCAAAAACATTTATTAAATCATCTATATCATTAAAGTCTACACTTTCAACCCTTTCCATTAAAGGAGAGAAATTTTCTTGATATTTCTTCTGGCCAGTAACAGCTAGAGCGCCTAAAGTTCTTCCGTGAAATGAATTGTTCATATATATTACCTTGTTTTTACTACCTGAGCCATTCAGCTTTCCATATTTTCTTGCTAACTTGAGAGCGGCTTCTATTGCTTCAGTTCCGCTGTTGCAAAAGAATACTTTTTCATGGTCGCTGCTTTCACAAAGCTTTTCAGATAACTTTTCCATATTAGAATTCCAATAGTAATTTGAAATATGAATCAATTCAGAGCTTTGCTTTTGTATAGCATTAACTATTGCTGGATGAGAGTGACCCAGGCAATTTGTTGCAATACCTGAAACAAAGTCCAAATATTCTTTTCCGTTTATATCATATAATTTGCAGCCTAGTCCTTTTTCAAAATTTACATCAAATCTATTGTAGGTATGCATTATATTGCTTTTTGACATTTTTTAATCCCGCCTTTCCAATTAATTATAGTTCCAGAGTTAGAAAGGATATCATTAATTAAACAGTGCTCTTTTCTTCCGTCTATTAAATGGACACTTTTGGTTCCTTTTTCTAGAGCGTCTATACAACATTCCATTTTAGGAATCATGCCGCCTGTTATAATTCCAGAATCTATATAAGTTTTAATTTCATCTATTGTAATTGAATTTATTAAGGAAGATTTATGTTGAATATCTTTATATACTCCCTCAACATCTGTAAGGATAATAAGTTTTTCTGCTTCTAAAACAGAGCTAATGAACGCACTAACAGAATCTGCATTTATATTGTATTTACTATATTGACTGTCATAGCCGATTGGAGATATGACAGGAACATAATTTTTTTCTATGAGATTTAAAAGAAGATACTTATTTATAGAGGTAACCTCACCAACAAAGCCTATATCAACTTGATTGTTATCAATATTTGCATATTTCTTTTTAGCAACAATTAGATTACTATCACTTCCGCTAATACCGATAGCTTTTACGCCTTCTTTACTAAGAGAAGCTGTTATTCCTTTATTAAGCTTCCCTGAAAGCACCATTTCAACTATTTCCATAGTATCTTTATCGGTTACTCTGAGCCCGTTAATAAATTTACTTTCTAGCCCAACTTTATTTAGCCAGTTGGAGATTTCAGGACCTCCGCCGTGGACTATAACTATATTAATACCTGCAAGTTTCATTTTTGCTACATCTTCAAAAAATGCTTTTTGAGCAGATTTATTATTCATTATGCTTCCGCCATATTTGATTATAAAAGTTTTGCCTTTAAAGATATTTAAATATTCCATGAATTTCATCTTACTAACACCAGCCTTTAAAAATACTTAGATGACTTTTGAATAATTATACTATCTTTATAATAAATATTCAATAGGTACTTAGAAAAAAGTTCATAAATATCAAGCTAATTAATGATTTCGAAAATAAATACAAAAAAACATTGAATATTTATTCATATATATATAATCTTTAGTATAATTTCAAGGGGGTGATATTATGATTAAAGCTGGGGTAATTGGAGGAACTGGCTACGCTGGTCAAGAATTAATTTGGTTATTGCACAATCATTCTAATGTAAGCATAGAGTTCATATCCTCTCATAATTATGCAGAGAAAGAGTTTGCGGAGGTATACAACAGTTTTTATAAGTTTATGCAAGATGTATGCATAAGTATTCTTGAAGCTGAAAGAAAGTTAGAAGATATAGATGTATTATTTATAGCTTTGCCGCATGGAAAGTCCTTTGATATTACCAAAAAGGCTTTGAATAAGGGAGTCAAGGTTATAGATTTAGGGGCAGATTTTAGAATAAATTCTTCAGAGGTATATAAGACATGGTATGGAGTAGAGCACAATGCAACAGAGCTATTAGAAGAAGCTGTCTATGGACTTTCAGAAGTAAATAGGGAGTATATAAGGAAAGCTAAGCTGATAGCTAATCCAGGATGTTATACTACTGCAAGTATATTAGCTTTATATCCTTTGTTAAAGAACAAATTAATAGATAATAGTTCTATTATAATAGATGGAAAATCGGGAGTATCAGGAGCGGGAAGAGAATTAAAGATAGGATCCCTGTTTGCAGAATGCAATGAATCGATAAAGGCTTATGGTGTAGCTGCTCATAGGCATACTCCAGAAATAGAACAGGAATTATCAAAGGCAGCAGGACAAGGTATAACATTAATCTTTACTCCGCATTTGGTACCTATGAATAGAGGGATACTCTGTACTTCTTATGCAAAACTCAAAGATAACCTATTGGAAGAGGATGTATATAAGATATATGAGGATTTTTATGGTAAAGAGCAGTTTATAAGAATAGTAAAAACTCTACCTGAAACTAGGAATGTTAGAGGAAGTAATTTATGTGATATAGGTATAAAAGTAGATAAAAGAACTAATAGAGTTATAGTGATTTCTGCTATAGATAATTTGATAAAAGGTGCAGCGGGGCAAGCTGTCCAGAACATGAACTTAATGTTCGGATTTAAGGAAAGTGAAGGAATTGGTATCCTTCCAATGCAAATTTAGTTTTATAAATTCATTAAGGAGGTAGGATATATGAAAATATTAGAAAATAAATTTATAGAAGGCGTTAAAGGATTTAGAGCCGCTGGAATTGCAGCTGGACTAAAAAAGAGCAATAAAAAAGACTTAGCTATCATATATAGTGAAGTAAACTCTGTTTCAGCAGGGGTTTTTACTACCAATAAGGTAAAGGCTGCTTGTGTGACCTTAAATATGGAAAATATTAAAAATAAAAATACTCAAGCTATTGTAGTTAATAGTGGTCATGCTAATGCGTGCACAGGCGAAGAAGGTTTTAAGGATGCTTTAAGTATAACTGAAATAGCAGCAAAGGAACTTGGACTAAGCCCAAAAGAGATATTGCAAGCATCTACAGGAGTAATTGGAGTATCTATACCTATGGACATAATGGAAAAAGGAATAAAAGAAGCTTGTTCTTTAGTTTCAGAAGATGGAGGAGCTGATGCAGCAGAAGCTATAATGACAACGGACACTAGAACAAAAGAAATAACTGTTGAAATTACACTTGATGGTAAAAAAGTATTAATAAGCGGAGCCGCTAAAGGGTCTGGAATGATAAAGCCTAATATGGCAACTATGCTTAGTTTTGTTGTGACAGATGCGAATATAAGCAAGGAAATGCTTACAAAGGCTGTAAAAAGCAGTACAAATTCATCGTATAATATGATTTCTGTAGATGGGGATGTAAGCACAAATGATATGTTTCTTTCAATTGCCAATGGGGCAGCGGGAAATAAGATTATAGATAGTGAAAATGAGGATTATATCATATTTAAGGAAGCTTTCGACTATGTGAATATTGAGCTTGCTAAGAAGATGGCTAGAGACGGTGAAGGTGCTACTAAATTACTGGAGGCAGAGATTGTTAACGCTAGGGATTTAGAGAGTGCAAAAAAATGTGCTATGTCCATAATATCTTCGAATCTAGTGAAAGCGGCTATGTTTGGAAATGACCCTAATTGGGGAAGAGTGATATGTGCTATCGGGTATTCAGGAGGTGAATTTGAGCCAAATAAGGTAGATTTAACATTTAAAAGCTCCCTAGGTGAGGTAGAAGTATTTAAAAAGGGGAAAAATATTAAGTTTGATGAGAACAAGGCTGTGGAGATTTTAAAGGATGAGAGTATAGTTTTGTATATTAATCTAAATGATGGAGGCTTTAGTGCAAAGGCTTGGGGCTGTGACCTTACCTACAAGTATGTAGAAATTAACGGAGAATACAGAACCTGATTTTCGCATTATCTTCCAAGATTTTTGCTAGCTTCTGTATTAATTCTTGAGTATATGCTAAAATTATTGTAGTAGAGATTTTGATTTAATATAATCAAACTGTGAAAGGATGAGTAATTTGGATAATATACTTAAGGATTTATCTCCAAGTCTAGTTTTTAAGTATTTTGAGGAGATTAGCAGAATACCTAGATGTTCTGGAAGCGAAAAAGCTATAAGCGATTATCTGGTTAATTTTGCAAGAGCCCATAATCTAGAAGTAATACAAGATGAAGTATTAAACGTAATAATAAAAAAAGAAGCTACTAAAGGTTATGAAAATGCTCCTGTTGTAATTTTGCAGGGGCATATGGATATGGTTTGTGAGAAAAATAAGGAGACTGAGCACGACTTTGAAAAAGATCCTATTAAGTTAAGAATAGAAGGAGATTTTGTAAAAGCTACAGGAACTACATTAGGAGCGGACAATGGAATAGCAATTGCATATTGTCTAGCTATTCTTGCAAGTAATGATATAGAGCATCCTTCTATAGAAGTTTTGATTACAACTGAAGAAGAAACTGGAATGGGAGGGGCTTCAGGGGTTAAAGCAGAAAATCTTTCAGGTAAGACTTTGATAAATATTGATTCGGAAGAGGAAGGAGAGTTATTATCTTCTTGTGCAGGCGGGGTTAGAAATAGTGTTAGACTTACAATAGAGTTAGAGGAGAAAAAACAAGGATTTATTCCATATAAAGTTATAGTCAAGGGGTTAAAAGGCGGACATTCAGGAATGGATATAGATAAGGGTAGAGGAAACTCTAACAAACTTATGGGGCGCTTGTTAAATGATATAAATTCGCAAATGGAAATTTACATATCAGATATAAATGGTGGAGCCAAGATGAATGCCATTCCAAGAGAGGCTGAGGCTGTTATATTTATTAGAGAAGGAAGCGAAAGCACTTTAAATAGCATAGTTAAGAAAATGCAAAATGTTTTTAAGGATGAACTCAGGGTTTCAGATCCAGGAGTAGCACTAGAGTTAGCAGAAATGGATAAAAAGCCGTATAGAGTGTTCTCAAGAGCCTTAACAGATAAGATTATAGCCTTACTAATGCTTATTCCTCAAGGAGTTCAAACTATGAGCATGGATATTAAAGGGCTAGTTCAAAGCTCTACAAACTTAGGCGTAGTTACTACAACTGAGGATGAAGTAACTTTTGAAAGTGCTATAAGAAGCTCCGTAAAGAGTTTAAAGGAAAGTATTGTAGCAGAGATTGAATGTCTGTGTAAGCTTGTCGGGGCAGCAATGGCGCTAGAGTCAGATTATCCAGCTTGGGAATACAGAGAAAACTCATATATTAGAGAGGTATTTAAAAACGTATATAAAGATATGTATGGCTCAGAACCAAAGGTAACAGCTATACATGCAGGGCTTGAATGTGGAATATTAAAGGATATTATTGGGGACATAGATATGATTTCCTTTGGGCCAAATATGTATGATGTTCATACTCCAGAAGAGAAGCTAAGCATTTCTTCTACTAAGAGAACCTATGAGTACCTTATTCAGGTACTAAAAGCAATAAAGTAAAATAAGGAATTGATAGTAACTAATAGACAAATAACAAAAGAATAAAGCCTAAAGGTGGATTATAGCAATCTTCAGGCTTTATTCTTTACTTTGATATGATTTAAATAGTATTATCTTATATATTCAGTAACTAAATCGGTAAAAAGTATACCGTCTAAATGGTCTATTTCGTGACAGAAGCATTTCGCTAAATCTCCTGTACCTGTAAGTATAATTTCCTCACCGTTTTCATTTAATGCTTGTACTGTTACTTTTGCAGGCCTTTTTAATTTTCCCCATGTATTAGGAATACTTAAACATCCTTCTGTGACTTCTTGAGTTCCTTCCTCTTTAATTATTTTTGGATTAACTAACTTTACAAGCCCTTGCCCCATGTCCAGTACAACTAGTCTTTTTAGTATACCTACTTGCGGGGCTGCCAAACCTCCTCCGTTTTCAGTATTATACATAGTTTCTGCCATATCACTTAATATTTGTCTTATCCTATCGTCTACTATCTCTACTGGCTTGCTCTTTTTTCTTAATATTTCATCATCGAAAAGCCTAATTTGTCTTAAAGCCATTTAAACAACACCTCTACTCTGTTGTGATCTTGATTTTCTTTCGCTCTCTTCGAAAAGGAAAATCTCTTCTATAGTGCTTTGAAACACCTTACAAATATCATATGCTAGCCATATAGATGGTTCAAACTTTTCCGTCTCAATAGCATTAATAGCTTGTCTTGATACTCCCACAAGTTTTCCTAATTGTTCTTGTGTTAAGCCGAGAGATTCTCTGTATTCTCTTATTCTATTTTTCATTGATAATCACTCCTGTAATGTTAACCTTACATTTTCAATATAGCATTAAGTTAATTAAATGTCAAATTAACTTAAGTGGCAAGTAATTATCAAAAAGTAGTTAGAGGTCAGCAGATAGCTCTAAAAAAGAGGTAACCATGTTATTTTCAAGTCATATTATAAAAGTAGTGGAGGTGGCAAGGGGGGGTAAATATGATAGAATACCTTTCACAGTTCAATTTGATTTGGCTAGGAATTTTGGCAAGTCTTTGCGCAGGATTAGCTACTGGGGTTGGATCTATTCCTATATTTTTTACAAGAAATGTATCAAAGAAGCTTTTAGATATTTTATTAGGGATTGCAGCGGGAGTAATGTTAGCAGCAACTTCATTTAGTTTAATAGTTCCTGCAATTGAAAAAGGAGGCGGGGGAGTTAGGGGTTCCACCATTACTCTAATTGGAATTTTAGTTGGAGGATATTTCATTGATATTATAGATAAGTATTTTCCAGACACTAACTTACTTACAAATGCAGTAGATGGAACTGAAGGAGAAGAAAATGCAGTTGATACCATTGCTATAAGGGCAAGCAAAAGCTTAAGAAAAACCTGGTTATTCGTTCTTGCTATTACTATCCATAATTTTCCAGAAGGGTTAGCGGTAGGTGTTGGATTTGGAGATGGAGACATTGCAAATGGCTTGAGTCTTGCTATTGGCATCGGGCTTCAAAACTTCCCAGAAGGATTAGCCGTAGCACTCCCATTAATCAGAGAAGGATATACAAGAAAGAAAGCATTTTTGATAGCTCTTGGCAGTGGACTAGTTGAACCTATTGGCGGACTCTTAGGCGTTGGGCTTGTTCAAATATCAAAGCCTATATTGCCTTTTGCTATGGCATTTGCGGCGGGAGCTATGCTCTTTGTAATAGCTCATGAAATTATTCCAGAAACTCAAAGTCATGAAGGACATTCTAAGCTAGCCACCCATGCTATGCTAGTTGGATTTGTCATTATGATGTTTTTGGATAATACATTAGGATAAAGAATATTCACTAATCGTTATTAGACAACGGGATGATTAGAGTTTTGGCTAATGGAGATTAGAGACTAGCGATTAAAAAAGGAAATTGCTTTGCAATTTCCTTTTGGTGCTATTTTCTCACTATAGCATGTAGATATTCTTTAGCTTCGTTTAAGTATTTAACTTCGAAAGAATACTTAAATGAAGGGTTAGCTGAATTTACAAAGGATTCTATCCATCCTCTGCGTAGTTCATAAAAGTTTGCAGCGTCTCCATCTACAGCTTCCCAGTAATCCTTGTGAAGATCAGTTACAGTTCTCCATTCAAGAATATCTTCTTCATTTCTCATTACACTGTTTGCACTGTCGCATGGCATACCTTCTAATATATAATTATTTAAAGCCTTAAATAAATCATTAGGAGTAACTACATCATATTTTTCGGCAGCGTCATTTCCAGCTGATTTGCCTTGCTCTATGTAGGCTTCCTTAATAAGGTTTAAACCTTCATCTCCAAACTTTTCCGCAACTTTAGTTATTAAATAAGCCTGCCTAGTTTCAGCAATCCTTATTCTATTTTGAAGCCATCCATGAATATTAGTAACATCAATAACAGCTTCAAGAGGACTATCATCTAATGGCGCTTGGAATTTGTTACTTATATCTGTTAATATATCCTTAATATCGGTTTTAGGATTATTATTTAAGTTATCAATAACATCTTGCTCAAGTGCTTCATATAACTTTATTTTATTGAATAACCATGTATGAATTGGAGCTAAAAATCTACTCATTTATAAACACCTCTCTGTTAAATATTTTAAGCTATTAAATAAATATTACGATTATAGTATTGTCGTACCTATCTGCATTCATACTATATAGCATACACAAATAGCTGTTTTATGTAATAAGTTTATAGTAATATAAGTATATATACAGTAACAAATGTTACTAAAAAATAAAAAAATTAAGGAGAAATAGGTATGGTTCATAAGCAATCGATGATTTTCATGGCCATAAGCAGCATAATCTGTTTTGGATTTCCTGTGCTACTTATGATTTACTTTAGGAAGAAGGAGAAGATTTCTCTAAGAGCTGTAGTTGTTGGAATACTTATGTTTATGCTATTTCAAATGGTGCTTAGGCTTCCTTTGATCAACTACATGAATTTAAATCCTATTTTTTTAAGTATTATGAAATCAAGTAATATGATTTATATTGGATTTCTTGCTATAACAGCTGGAATCTTTGAAGAAGTAGGGAGGTATGTGGGGTTTAAATATTTTCTCAAGGATAAGTTGAAATGGGAAAATGGAATTGCATACGGAATTGGGCATGGCGGAATTGAGGCCATGGCTTTAGTTGGATGGACCATTGTAACCAATTTGCTCTTCAGCATAATAATTAACATAGGAGCTTTTGATGGGGTTTTGAAGAAGATGCCACAGGCGAAAGCTCTAAATTTAAGAGATACTTTAATAAATACGCCTTCATACATGTTTTTATTAGGAGGGGTGGAGAGGATATTTATAATCATATTTCATATAGCCTTGTCTATTATAGTGTTGGAAGGAGTAGTTAAAAAAAATAATACATATTTATTATATGCAATACTGATACATGCCTTAGTAAATTATGTAGCAGCTTTTAATTCTAATGTATTTATAACAGAAGGAATACTATTTATAGTAGCAATTTCTAGTATAAGGTTTATTTTTAATTCAAAGAAAAGATTTAAATGTACAGATAATATAGATTAACGCTGTAAAAGGTGACGATAAGATATAATTAAAGATTAAAAGGAGAGGATGGGAATGAAAGTTGAGGAAGTGGTGTTTTCTGGCATTGGAATTGTGTTTTTAGCTCTCGGATATTTAATAAAGTACAAAGAAAATGTAAATCTTATAAATGATTATAATGAAAATAAAGTTATTGATAAAGATAAGTTTATAAAATGGATTGGAAATCACTATTTCTTACTAGGAGTCCTATCCTTTGTAGCTGCAATATTAACTTACATTATTCCACTTAACTACATTGGTTGGATAGGTTATGTGATTTTGCTATTTATTATACTAGTAAAGATGACCATAGGGAGTAAAAAATATTATAAGTATTAAGGGAAAACTTGAGTCACGCTATAATGAAGGCTTATAGGAAATAACATGATAATATGTCTGTTACTTCCTATAAGCCTCTAAAATTTTATTTAAGCTTTATTAAAAGTTCGCCAGATTTAACTTGCTGTCCTTCTTTAACTAATATAGAATCAATTTTTCCGTTAGCTGAAGCAGTGATATTAGTCTCCATTTTCATAGCCTCAATTACGATTAAGCTATCATTTTCTTTCACTTCGTCTCCGGCTTTAACAAGTACCTTTAGTACCGTTCCAGGTATACTTGATCCAATCTGAAGAGGGTCATTAGAATCTGCCATCTGTATAGCGGCTGTCTGTACAGTATTTGTATTTGTGCTCTTATCCTTAATTTTTATTTCACGTCTATTTCCATCAACTTCAAAGTATAAAGTTCTATTTGACTCAGCGTCAAGCTTGCTTATTTCAAGAAGCTTAATAATCATAGTCTTTCCATCTTCAATTTCTATTTCACAAGTTTCTCCTTCGCGTAGTCCGTGGAAGTAAATATCGCTTCCCATTCTGCTAAGGTCCCCGTATTCTTTAATATATTTCAAATAACCTTCAAATACATCTGGATATAATGCGTAGCTTAATACATCTTGTCTAGTTGGTTCTATTTTAAAGTATTTCCTTAAGCCATCAGCAATATATTCAAAGTCTTCAGGTGGAAGTAGCTCGCCAGGCCTGCAAGTGATAGCGGCTTCTCCTTTTAATACAATTTTTTGAAGCTCGGTAGGGAAGCCGCCTTCAGGCTGACCCATCATTCCTTTGAAGTATGAAACTACAGAGTCTGGGAAGGCCATATCCTTTCCTCTTTCTAATATATTTTCAGGAGTTAAGTTATTTTGAACCATAAATATTGCAAGATCCCCAACCATTTTAGAAGAAGGTGTTACTTTTACAATATCGCCAACTAAGGCATTTACTTTTTTATACGCCTCTTTAACTTCATCGAATCTATGGCCGAGACCAAAGCTTTCTACTTGAGGTTTTAAGTTAGAATATTGGCCCCCAGGAATTTCATATTTATATATTTCTGTAGAACCTGATTTTAATCCAGATTCAAATTTCTCGTAAACAGGTCTTACTGCAGCCCAGTAATCTGAGAGCCTTTGAAGACCATCAACATCTATACCGATAGCTCTTCTTGTATTTTCAAGAGCTGCAACTACAGAATTCAATGCAGGTTGGCTTGTAAGACCAGCCATACTGTTAAGGGCTGTATCTACAATATCTACCCCAGCCTCAGCAGCCATTATAATAGTTGCTACGCCATTTCCTGTTGTATCGTGAGTATGAAGATGTATAGGAAGAGAAATTTCATTTTTAAGTGCTTTAACTAGTTTATGAGCTGCATAAGGTTTTAGAAGAGCAGACATATCTTTTATACCTAGTATATGAGCACCCATTTTCTCAATTTCTTTTGCCTTATTCACATAGTACTCTAAGGAATATTTGTCTCTTGAAGAATCTAATATATCTCCTGTATAGCAGATGCAAGCTTCCGCAATTTTGTTGTTTTTTAGCGTTTGGTCAATTGCAACTTCCATACCTTTTAGCCAATTTAATGAGTCAAATATTCTAAATACATCAATGCCAGAAGCCGCAGATTCATCTATAAACTCCCTAATTACATTATCAGGGTAATTTTTATAACCAACACCGTTTGATCCTCTTACAAGCATTTGAAATAATACGTTAGGTATTCTTTTCCTTAGCTCCTGAAGACGAATCCAAGGAGATTCTTTTAAAAATCTATAAGCAACGTCAAAGGTTGCTCCTCCCCACATTTCAAGAGAGAATAGATCCTTTTCAAGGACAGAAGTAGCTTTTGCTACTTTAACCATATCTGTAGTTCTCATTCTTGTAGCCATTAAAGACTGGTGAGCATCTCGCATAGTGGTATCTGTAAGAAGTAATTTTTCTTGAGATTTTATCCAACTTACCAATGCTTCAGGACCTTTTTCATCTAGAATTTGCTTAGTTCCACTTAGGTTAGAAGGAATAGTTACTCGAGGAACTTGAGGTACATCAAAGTCCTTTTTAACACCGCGAGTTTCATTTATAACCTTCTCACCTATATATCTAAGAATATTATATTCTCTATCTTCTTTAGAAGCTATATTGAGAAGTTCTTTATTTTCCTCAATAAATCCAGTATTGCATTTACCTTCTGCAAAAGTAGGATGGTTTAATACATTTATTAAAAATCCTACATTTGTCTTTATGCCAGATATAGTTAGTTCTTTCATAGAACGGAGTGATTTTCTTATAGCATCTTCAAAGGTTCTTGCCCAAGTTGTTGTTTTTACAAGCAGGCTATCATAGTACGGGCTGATTACTGCTCCAGTAAATCCATTTCCACCATCAAGTCTTACACCAAAACCAGACCCAGTTCTATACACATCAATTTTTCCTGTATCAGGAGCAAAATTGTTAGATGGATCCTCTGTTGTTATTCTACACTGGATTGCAAATCCATGTGGTTTAACATCATTCTGAGATTTTATACCTATTTCAGGACAAGAAAGAGGATAGCCCATAGCAATTAATATTTGACTTTGCACAATATCTATTCCTGTAGTCATTTCTGTTACAGTGTGTTCTACTTGAATTCGTGGGTTCATTTCTATGAAGTAATGATTTCCGTGCATATCTACTAAGAATTCCAAAGTACCAGCACTTCTGTACCCTACATAATTAGCAATTTTTAAGGCATCGGAACAGATTTCTTCTCTTTTTTCTTCTGAAAGAGCAAAAGCAGGCGTAAATTCAATTACTTTTTGATGACGCCTCTGAATCGAACAATCTCTTTCGTATAAATGCACTATATTACCGTGTTTATCTCCAAGAATCTGAACTTCAATGTGCTTAGGCTTTTCTAAGTATTTTTCGATGAATATATCATCTATTCCAAAAGCCTTCTTTGCTTCATTTTTAGCGCTTCTAAAAGCAGGTAACAGTTCTTCTTCATTCCTTACTATTCTCATGCCGCGACCACCGCCGCCGGCAGCAGCCTTTAACATAATTGGGTATCCGCAAGATGCAGCAAATTCAATGGCTTCTTCCTCAGAGGTTACAGGTTTTTCTACTCCAGGGATGGTAGGTACCCCAACTTGTTGAGCTACAATTTTAGATTTTATTTTGTCACCTAGCTTTTCCATCATTTCTGAAGTAGGGCCGATGAATTCTATACCAGCATCTTGGCACTTTTTGGCGAATTCTGCATTTTCAGAAAGAAAGCCGTAACCAGGATGAATAGCATCAACGCCCTTTTTTAAGGCTAAGTTAATTATTTCATCAATGTTTAAATAAGCTTCAATGGGGCCTTGGTTTTTTCCAATTAAATAAGCCTCATCAGCCTTAGTTCTAAATAAAGAAACCTTATCTTCTTCTGAATATATAGCAACGGTTCTCAATCCCAACTCATTACAAGCTCTAAAAATTCTAATAGCAATTTCACCCCTGTTTGCTACTAAAACTCTTTTAAATTTTTTTATCATTTTCAATCCCCCTTTATTAGTTATATGTATGTAAGTGTTGCAACTTTTGCTATTTGATAAATTCAAAAATTTGAATAATATTATTATATGAGTTCAAAGATTATTTCAATTGCATATTTAAAAAAATTCACTTGCAAAATTCATAATTATTAACCTGGAAATCTTGGAAATATAAACAAAAAAGTAGTGTAATATTATAGAATTTAGAGCTATAATATTGAGTGTTAATTGTATACTTTATAGTATGTGAAATTATATAGGTTGATAACCTAAGAAAATTGCGAAATTATTTTCCATTTTGGAGGATTTTGTTTCGCAAAATCCTTATAGGGGGAAAGGTGTTATCGTGAATAATAAGATAATTTTAGTGATATTACAAGGCTTAAGTTATGGGGCGGCCACATTAAGCATGGGTTATATGAATGAACTTGTAAAAACAGGCGAAGCAGAATTTTATACTGTAAGTCCAGAGAATACGACTTTATCAAAACCTATATATGAAGATATGTTTTATAATACAAGCCTATATGTAAATGCTATGCTTAATCATCAAGTAGTAAAGATACCAGAGAAAAAAAATATATTTGAATTAGCTAGAGAAAGAGGACTTAAAACAGGAGCGGCTGCTTTTTATTGGGCCAGTGAAGCCTACAATAAGGAAAAAATCAATGAAACTGAATTTAAATTAGAGTTTGATGAGGACTCTAACATTCAATATGGGAGTTTTTATTCTGATGCCTCTTATCCAGATCATAGCGTATTTAGTGATTCTGAGTTTATAAGAAAAAAGTATAATCCTAATTTGCTTTTAGTACATGCTATGGGGATTGCTTATGCAATTTATAAATTCGGGTTAAACTCGCAGGAATATTACGATAAGGTTTTAGAAATTCACAATACCCTTGAGTTAGTAATTCCAATGTGGCTAGAAGCTGGGTATGGAGTAATTGTTACTACAGAAAACAGACTGGATGATAAGGATGTATGGGATAAAGAAGAGATAGTTCCTTTATGGATTATAGGAGAGGAATTTGAAAAGACTAAGTTAGGCAGCAAAGTTTCAAAAATTGGCATAACTGAGGCTATATGTGACGTGTTGAATATAAAGAAAAGAGAAAAATTTATAAACTGTAATGTAACAGGAGCAGAATTTTAGTATTTAAGAAGGATTACAATAACAAGTCTGGAGTTATTGTAATCCTTTTTTATTAGGTAGGGGTATTATCTTTATTTTTTAGTTCTTGAATTTTGTCTTTCATTTCTTTTATGCTGCTTTTTAATTTAATAACATAATCACAATCTTCGACTAGCTCAGGGTCTATATATAACCCGTTTTCATGTTTTTCACATAGCTTCCTCCCGATTTCCGCATAAACATCTTTCATCTTTGATTCCTCAGAAGTTACGGATACTGCAAGCTTTGAAATTTCTATAAGGTCAGTTGATTTTTTAGCGACTACAGCAGAACCCTCCTTAGCGGTCTGGGCAACAGTAGAAGCCGTATCCACAGCGGTTTGTTTTAATTTAGAGAATGTATTTTTAAAATCCATAATATGATCCCCCTTTTAAGGTTTTTATAATTATAATATGTTATAATTATATTATAAGCAAGATAGAAGGATTTTGCGACACAAAATTCCTTCTAGTGGAGCAGTGGAGGCACTAAAATGCTTAGTGGAGAAGTGGAGATGTATTTTTTAAAAAAGTCTCCACTATCTCCACTTCTCCATTAATAAAATTGCAGTATGAAATTTTTGCAGGTTGTTTTGAATTTTATGTATGGGGGGTAATAAAATGAATATAGCATTTTTTCTTACGCCAAAAAAAGATGTGATATACGAAAAAGAAAATTCTACTATGAGGCAAGTACTAGAGAGAATGGAGTATCATAGATATACGGCAATTCCTATTATTGATGGCAAGGGAAGATATATAGGTACTATAACAGAGGGAGATTTGCTATGGAAGCTAAAAAATACTCCAGATTTAAACTTTAAAAACACTGATAAGGTAAGGTTGTGGGATATACCTAGACGTATGAATAATACTCCAGTAAACATACAGGCTGATATTGAAGACCTAATGACCCTTGCTGTAAACCAAAACTTTGTGCCAGTAGTTGATGATGAAGGGGTATTTATAGGAATAATAAAGAGAAGTGAGATTATTAGCTACTACTATAATAAAGCATTTGAAAGACAGGAGGCAGCAGCTAGCAATCAATAATCGGGCTAAGGAAGGCTGAAGTCTAAAAAATATAAGATAAGTAGAAAATCATCATTGACATTAATTTGTTTAAAGTATAAAATTTAGTCATGTACTAGGGGTGCCATTATGGCTGAGATGAATTATTCAGACCCTTTGAACCTGCACTGGGTAATGCCAGCGAAGGGAAGTTATAAGATAATATAAAAGCTAAATCTAAAGTTTATGCGGATTTACAATTATTAGATTATTAACTCTTTTCGATGGTATGCCAAATACTGTTTGAAAGGAGTTTTTTTATGGAGTTTTCACAAAGATTATTTTTGAAGGGTAAACCAATTTGGGAAGCATGTCTAGAGCATCCTTTTCTAAAAGAACTTAGTAATGGTACTCTGGAGGAAGATAAGTTTTGTTTCTACATTAAGCAGGATTATGTTTACTTAATAGACTATATAAAGATTTTTGCATTAGGTATGGTTAAGGCGGATTCCTTAGAAGATATGCAAGCTTTTTCTAAATGTGCAAATGTTATAGTTAATATTGAGATGGATGCGCATATCGAATATGCTAAAAAGTTTGGAATAACTAAAGAAGAGCTTGAGAATACAAAACCAAACGCAAGTAATTTATCATACACTAAGTTTATGCTTCAAACATCTACAGAAGGATCTTTACCTGAGCTAGTAGCTGCATTACTCCCTTGTATGTGGAGTTATGCACTTATTGGCAAAACCTTAGCTAAGAATAAGAAAGCATTAGAGCATCCTCTTTACAAAGAATGGATACTTACTTACGCAAATGAAGAATATAATAGGGAAAATGACTGGTGTATTAAGTTAATGGATAAAGTAGCTGAAGGTCTTCCAGAAAGGCAACTCAAAAAACTAGAGAAGATTTTCATCATATCTTCAAAGTATGAATATATGTTTTGGGATGGATGTTATAAAAAAGAAAGTTGGGTCATTTAGATGAAGGCACTAGAAATAAGCAATTTATCATTTAGATATAGAGATTCGGATAGACGTATTATTGATGATTTGTCCTTTAGTATGGATAAAAATGAGTTTGTCACGATTATTGCGCCAAGCGGAACAGGTAAGACTACTCTTTTTAGATTAATTTTAGGATTACTAAAGCCAATAGAAGGAAGCATTCACATAGGAAGTGATGCTAATAAGAATATTATAGGTTATATGCCTCAAAAGGATTCATTAATGCCATGGAGAAATATCCTTGATAATACATCAGTAGGACTTGAGCTGAATGGCTATAGTAGGAAGGAAGCAAGGAGAATAGCAGCTACATATTTCGAAGATTTCGGACTTAAAGGCACTGAAAAGTCTTATCCCCATGAATTATCAGGTGGCATGAGACAAAGAGCTTCATTTTTAAGAGCCATAGTAAATAAACCTGCTTTACTTTTATTGGATGAGCCATTTTCTTCTTTAGATGCACTAACTAGAAGAAAGATGCAAGCATGGTTGCTAGAACTTTGCCAAAAGGAAAAAAATACTGTATTTATGATAACCCATGATATTGACGAGGCTTTACTTCTATCTGACAGGATACTCATTTGTACTGAGCTTCCATATAAAAGGCTAAAGTCTATAGATGTCAATATTAAAAGACCTAGAACCTATGAAACAACGCTTTCTAGTGAATTTATAGAGATAAAAAGATCTATTCTGAATATACTTGATGTGCTAGAAAAGAAAGGGGGAGATAGAGGATGAAGAAGCTTAAAGAATATACATTCCCTCTAATATTTCTAGTGATTATACTTTTTGCTTGGGAGTTTTTAGTACCATATTTTAAAGTGCCTAATTACATTATACCTAGATTTTCTAAGGTCATTGAGGCCTTGTGGACTCAAAAACAATTATTATACAGACATTCATTAGTAACCTTAGGAGAAGCGATACTTGGACTTATTATATCTGTAGTCATAGGTATATCTTGTGCCTTATCTATATACCTTTGGAGGAATGTAGGGAAAACGCTATATCCAATTATAATATTTTCCCAAACAATCCCTACTATAGCCTTATCTCCTATTATGATTATGTGGTTTGGCTATACTGTATGGTCAAAGGTAGCAGTAGTAGTATTATTTTGTTTCTTTCCTATAGTTATAAGCACATTAGATGGATTGAATAGTGTAGACAAAGATTTAGAGGATGTTTTAAAAGCCTTAGGAGGAAGTAAATTTCAAATATTTTTTAAGCTTCACATGAATTCTGTACTACCTAATTTCTTAAGTAGTTTCAAGATAGCTGCTACTTATAGTGTTGCAGGAGCTACCATAGGAGAGTGGTTGGGAGCTGAAAAGGGCTTGGGCATATATGTAAAAAGAGTAGCTGGGATGTTACAATCGGATTCGGTTTTTGCAGGAGTGTTGGTTTTATCATTTTTAGGATTACTCCTATTTTCAATAGGATTTTTACTAGAAAAGATTTTATTAAAATATAGAAAAGGATTAAAGGAGGATAATTATGAGACTAAAAAAAACTAGTATATTGTTAGTAATGGTTATGCTATTTAGTTTAGTATTAAGCGCGTGCTCTAGTAATTCCAATAATAAGAAAGAGGAAAGCACTGCGAAAGAGTTAAAAGAAGTTAATGTTCTTTTAGATTGGTATCCAAATGCAGTACATTCATTCTTATATGCGGCAGAGAACCAAGGATATTTTAAAGAAGCAGGTTTAAAGGTTAATCTAATTACACCAGCAGGTACTGATGATGGACTTAAATTAGTAGCGGCTAATAAGGCTGATTTAGCTATAAGCTACCCAAAACAACTCATCTTAGCTAGGGGCGAAAACATTCCTGTTAAGTCAGTTGGAGCAATAGTTAGAAGCTCGTTAAATCAGCTTATGATTCGCAGCGATTCAGGAATTAAAACATTAAAAGATTTAGAAGGAAAAAAGGTAGGATTCCCATCCTTTGATATCGATAAAGAAACAGTAAAAACAATGGTTGAAAAGTCTGGCGGAGATCCGTCAAAGGTTGAATTTGTAGATGTAGGTTATGATTTAATGGCTGGTATTGAAGCTAAAAGAGTTGATGGAATTATAGGTGGATATATCAATCATGAAAAGATTTTGCTTGAAAAACAAGGTATTAAGTTAGATACTTTTAATCCAGTAAATTTTGGGGTACCAAACAACTATGAATTAGTATTTGTAGCTAGTGACGATGCAGTTAAGAATAATAATGATATTATACAAGCTTTCTTAGAGGCAGCTAAAAAGGGATTTGAATATACTAAAAATAACCCTGATAAAGCCTTAGATTTAATATTAAAGGTTCAAAATGAAAGCTTCCCACTTGACCCAGAGATAGAAAAGAAGGGCTTAGAAATACTAATGCCTCTAATGGAGAATGAGAATGGTAAATTCTTAAGCCAAGATGAAGAAAACTGGGATAACAATATTAAGTGGTTACAAGAAAAGAATTTACTTAAAGCAAAGGTTGAAAGTAAAGATCTAATCAAATAATTTTGTATAACAAAGCTATTTGATTAGCGGCTCAGCAACAGTTAAATAACTGATAGGAGATAGAGTTAGACATTAGGGATGCAGTCAAGAAGTTAGGATTATAGTGAAAAACTAATAAATAGATAATGTTAGAGTGCAAAATCATAATATGTTTTGCACTCTTTTAATTTTAGATTATATTAGCGGCTAAGAGAAATAAGGTAAAAGTTGTTGTTAGTAAAATATGCTTATCTAATAACAATATAATAAATAATGGCTGTGGATATATTATCTTTATACCGTAAGCTTTGAACTAAAGAAAAATGCTTTCGCATTTTTCTTAGATATCTAGAAGGTTTCTCTTATATTCTCCATAAAGGTCTCTTAACTCAGCCATTTTAGCGTCCATTTCTATTTGAAGAGCAGATACAGTTTTATGGTCATGATTTTCTACTGATTCTCTTATTCGTGTGAATAAAGATTTTATAGAGTAAGAATCTTTCATTAAATACAATCTTAATTCATTGACCTTTTGCCATCTAGTAACGTCCACATCAAGAGCTTTAGTGCTATCATGAAGCATTTTATAGCTTCTGATTTCATCGGCATAATGAGGTATTATTCTACCAGTAATTTCTGTTATCCATCTTCTTTCTACAGCAGTTCTATAGCTCTGTATTAATCTATCAGTAAATACGGCTCCTTGTTTTAAGACTTCTAACTTTTCAGGGTAATTATCCAAAGCAACAAGGTTTTCATATACTGTGGCAGGAGCTTTTCCGAACAATCTAATTCTCTCTTCTTCGATATAATCTTCAAATACATCATGTTCACTTCTATAGGCTCTGTCTTGTTCTAGATAGTCAGCTTTAACCCCAGCTTCTTTTGAAAGCTCAGCTAGAAGATCGTCTTCTGTTTTACCCTTAGTTATTGCATAAGTTATACCATCATTGCAAGCCATGAATAAAGTGGCTAAAGCTAGGTAAGTGTTAGTATGTGGATTTGGCGATCTAAGCTCAAACCTATAAGCAAGAGGAGAACCAATATCACGTATAACACCTACTAGAATCGTTCTATTTCTTGATGGTATATCTACAGAATGACCAATAGAAGTAACTATACAAATAGGAGCTTCAAAACCAGGTTTTAACCTTCTAAAGGAATCATTTGTAGCAGTTACAAATGGATTTATAATTTCGTAGTTTTTCAATACTCCCATTAATGATCCATATCCATAAATACTTAAGAAATGTTTGGATGTTGGAGCAAATAAGTTTATTCTTTTTCCGTTCTTTAATTTTAAGGCTATGCTTAGGTGGGTATGCTCTCCACTACCAGCTACACCATCCACAGGTTTTGCAAGGAAAGATACATCAAGTCCATGTCTTCTGAAGGTTTCTTTTACTAAAATTCTTGCAAATAATTCATTGTCTGCCGCTTGAAGAGCATCCGCGTATTTCCAGTCTATTTCAAGCTGTTCCATTATATGAGTAAGGTTTCCATCCTCGCCAAGGGTAGCTTTAACTCCTCCTACTTCCTTATGACCCATTTCAGCCTCTAGACCATATTTGTCCATTAGCATCAAGGCTTCCTCAAGAGCAGTTCTAACTACACCTTTTGTTCTAGTCCAGTACTGCTCTTTAAGTACTTGAGAAGTTGAAAGTTCTTCAACATGAGCTTTTTCTTCAGGTGTTTTTACCCAAAATTCTAATTCTGTTGCAGCGGTAGCCACTATATCTTCAATATCATCGATGCCTATTCCATATACATCTAATAACTCAGGATATTTTCTGTAAAAATTCATAAGATTTTCTTCAATATTAGAAATGGAAGATTTAAGAATGTGCCTTGAATCTATTGCTTTTTCTTCGTGAATTAAAAAACAAGGGATTCTAAGAGTACCTACAGGTTTTCCTAATTCTTCGTCAAAGTTTTCAAAATTATAATCCACAAACCAATTAACCTCAGTGTCAGGAACCATATCTACTTTAGCGTTATTTAGAGTAGCGATTCCAGGAAAAGCTACAGAGGAACCGTCGGTCTGTATTGCACCTTTTAAGAATCCGTTTATGTCATCTAAAAATATCCTCATTGGGATTTTAGCATCTGTATCATTACCAGATAAATCAATACCTACGACAGATACAAATTTAATTTCAGGATGAGCAGTTAATAATTTTTTTAAAGACTCATCTGAATGCTCTTCTTTATGGATGGTGTAAATTAAGTCATTAAACATATTTATCCTCCTATTCAGCAAATGCTTAAAATTTTTTCTAGGGACGTTTATAGTTTATTATTTTGACGTGCGTTATTTTAATAATTATATAAAAATCATATTATATAATTATTAAAGTGTCAATTCATTTGTGATATATATATAATTTGAAAAGGTTTAAACAATAAATATTATAAACTATAATGCGGAAAATTGAAATTGAATAATTATGATTTATAATTAAAAGAGTGCTTAGATTGAAGGTAATGAAGTAGAAATAATAATATATGTGCAGTATAATTTTATCATGTGGATTAAAAGTTGGAGGTGAATTATGGATAATATGAGTACAAAAAATATGCCCATAGGTTTTTTTGATTCAGGAGTTGGTGGGTTAAGTGTTCTAAGAGAAGCTATAAAACTCCTTCCTAATGAAGATTTTATATATTTTGGAGATTCCTTAAATGCTCCTTATGGGGTTAAAAGTGTTGATGAAGTAAAAGAATTAAGCTTCCATGCATCAGAATTATTATTAGAGTATAAAGTAAAGGCTATTGTTGTAGCATGTAACACTGCGACAAGTGCGGCAATTGAAGATTTAAGAAATACATATAAGGACATCCCTATAATAGGTATAGAACCGGCTTTAAAGCCGGCTGTAGAATTAAATAGAAAGGGAAAGGTGGTGATAATGGCAACACCTATGACCTTAGCCGAGAGAAAATTTCATAGTCTTATGGAAAAGTATAAGGAAAATGCAGATATAGTACCTCTTCCTTGCCCAGGACTTGTTGAGTATATAGAAAAAGGTATAGTAGAAGGTGAAGGGATTAATAGTTTTTTAAGAGAAAAATTCTCTACACTAAAAGGAGAAAAGATATCTTCAGTAGTTCTTGGATGTACCCATTATCCATTTATAAAAAGAGAACTATCTAAAGTTTTAGGAAGTGAAGTTGTGATTATAGATGGAAGCAAGGGAACTGTGACACAGTTAAAAAGACAGTTGTTAAATAAAGATATCATTAATAATAATGATGATATAGGGAAAATTAAGATTCTGAATTCCTTAGATAGCAAGGAAATTATAGATATATCTAAAAAGTTATTAGAAATATAGCAAAGCAATTTATCACCTTAAGTCATGAGGGGAATAAATTAGTATTAGAAAAGCTTTTACTAACTCCTCACTAAAACAATAGAAATAAGGTGATAAAAATGAAGGTCTTTACTGTTAAAAAGGAAAATGAGGATGAACTAAAAAGCAAGCATCGAGATAAGGTATCCTATATAAGTCTTAATAAAAAAGATAAGTTTAATTATATCGTTATTAGGAATCCTTCTGATAGTAATGAGATATGCACGATAAAAAACATGAAAATTCTTAGTGAAAATGAAACTAATGGGATATGTCTAATGCACGGAGAAGAGGAAATGTTTAGAGGAAAGGGAGAAGTAAACTCTGCAGATAAAATGGGGATATTTAACGTTGAGAGCAGGATTCAAAGGTACCAAGATAATAAAAAAATTGAGCTAATAAGAAGTAAACTTTCTAAAAATAAGGAGTGCGATATTTTAAGAGATTCTGTATTGATAGTGCTTCCAAAGGGATGTTTATTTATAAAGTTAGATAATGAAGTGTCCAATCTTCGCATGAATATAGACTGGACAAGTGAGAAAATTTGCTGAAGTTTTTATGATAAATGTGTATACTGTGGTATAATTTAGTGTACTATATTAAATAGTTTATATAAGTATTAAAACGAGAGGAGATACAAACTATGAATCCAATAGTTACTATCAAAATGCAAAACGGAGATGTAATTAAAGCTGAATTATACCCAGAAGTTGCACCGAATACAGTAAATAATTTTATCAGCTTAATAAAGAAAGGATATTATAATGGCGTTATATTTCATAGAGTTATTCCAGGCTTTATGATTCAAGGGGGAGACCCAGATGGTACAGGAATGGGTGGACCAGGATATTCAATAAAGGGTGAATTCACTTCTAATGGATTTAAAAATGACTTAAAGCACTCAAGAGGAGTACTATCTATGGCAAGAACTATGAATCCAAATTCAGCCGGAAGCCAATTTTTTATTATGGTAGAGGATGCTCCACACTTAGATGCTCAGTATGCTTCTTTTGGTAAAGTAATAGAAGGTATGGAATCAGCAGATAAAATAGTCAATTCAAAAACAGACTACAGTGATAGACCATATGAGGATCAGGTTATGGAAAGTGTTACTGTAGATACTTTTGAGGTAGAATATCCAGAGCCAGAAAAAATATAGGAAAAGTTGAGGTATATAAATGGACTTTGAAACTGAGAAAACATTATTAATTTGTGGATTTAATGATGAAGAAGAAAGTACATTAAGAAAACTGTTAGAAGAAAATAGTTTACCTCAACATAAAGTTATAAAAGATAATATGGCTGACATCACAATAGGAGATATATTATCTGACGTAGATAGTAGTGGTGAAGGTTATAATTTGCCTAAGGAAAAGATAGTTTTATTTAATAAATGCCAGGATGATGAAGTTATGAGATGTATGAAAGTTATTAAAGCTAATTTTACTGAAAAGCCTATTTTTGCTATGGTAACGCCTACATCAATTCAATGGAAGTTTAAAGACCTTTTAGAACACTTAATGCAAGAACGAAAATGGTATGAAAATAGAACGAAAAAACCGAAAGGTGATATTATAAAATAGTAGTTAGCTCTTGAAATTTTTGATTTCAAGAGCTAACTTTATATACTTTTTTATAAATTATATTTTTATGGAATATATTATTGGTAAAGGAAGAAAAGTTGTATTAAAATATAACATAAGAAAGTGTAGACTTTAATATAAAAAATGTTGATTTGGAGGCAATTGAAGTATGAGCAGAGTGGGGAGTAAAATAAAAGAAGCTAGACTAAGCTTAAAGATGACTGAAAAACAATTAGCTAAAAAACTAGGTGTTTCAGAAAGTTTTATAAAAGAAGTTGAGAGTGGACGAAAAGTCGTAAGTGAAAGTGTTATGGATAAGATATCTAAGGTCTTAGGAAAAGATTTAAATGATATTACTATGTCCTTTGAAGCACAAGTTTTTGAAGAAACACTAAATGAAAAGGAAAATAAAAAAGAAAACAAAAAGACTGTAGAAGCGGTAAATGATCTTTGGAATGATGCCTTTAGTTCAGTTTTAAAGACAGTACCTATCTATGGATATGATATGAACAAGGCTTTAGGTCTAAGACAAATGCCTATTATAAACAATAAAATAGAGGGATATTCAAAAGATAAGGTAATGTTTCTACAAATAGAAGAAGACGATATGATAGGATTTAGAATATCAAAGGGGGATATGGCCTTTGGACATATAACTCATGAGGTGGAGAATAACGCAATTTGTCTTATAGAACATGGAGATAAAAGGTATATAAGACAAATAAAAAGATTAGATAGTAGTAAATTGCTATTAATAAGCAATAGCAATACTTTAAGAACTGAAACTGTAGGAGTAAAGGACATTAAAGTGTTAGTAAGACTTGATAGAGTGGAAATAAAACTATAAAAGCAGGTTAGGTGGCGAATCTGTAGTTAGAAAAGCAAGTTAGAAGTTATAGATAGGAGAGTTAGTTAGGAAGTTGGAAATTAGAAGGTCAGGTTAGAAGGGGGAGCAAAGATATTCTGTATCTAACTTCTAATATAGCACTTTAGTGCCCTAACCTCTAACTTTTAACTTGGCGCTTTAGCGCTCTAGCCTCTAACTTCTTTAGTTTTGTGGTGCTGGGTCTAAGATTTTTACTATATTTATTTCGGTAAGTTCACCCTTGACTTTAAGAGTATGGCTTTTAACTTTATCGCCGTTCTTCATATTGGTTACAAAGGTTTCGACTCCAGCTATAGGGAAGGATATGTAAGGGGTTTTATAATGCATAGGTATTATAATATGAGGATTAATGCTTTTAGCAATATAGGAAGCTTCTTTCCCATCTATAGTATAGTTACCCCCAACAGGGATGAGTAGTACATCTATATTGCCGATTTTGTTTATGTCTTCATGGGATAAAATATGCCCTAAATCACCTAAATGACAAACTTTATATCCGTCTATAGTTAATACGTAGATAATGTTTTCGCCGCGTTTAGCGCCCTTTACATCATCATGGAAGGAAGGTATTCCTTCTATTGGTATATCACATTTATAAAACAATCCAACTTCATCGGCGATTTCAGGTTTATTTTTTATGCTATCTAGATAGTCATGATCGAAATGATGATGGCTTATGGTTACCAAATCCGCCTCATCTTTGAAAGTTTTATAGCCTACAGAGTCATCGAAAGGATCTGTTAAAATCTTTCTGCCGCCTGAGTCTTTAATTAAAAAAGATGAATGTCCAAGCCAAGTTATCTCCATTAAACACACTTCCTTCATAAAATTATAGTATTCTTATTATGAGCTATTATATCATATAGTATAGACGTTATTTTGTAGAAAATTACCCAGAACCCTATAATTTATAAATTATTCTATATTAATATTCATAGTAATTTTACGATTAATATATAAGAGAGAACATAATACTCCTTTTACATTTTTTATTAGAAACCCCTGACTAATTATAAATGATTTCGTAGATATATATAGGAATAAAAAGTTTTAAATAAATATTTTAATTAAACTTTAAGATTATTGTAGAATTATTGCATTATTTATCTATTTGAAATAATATATACATATATATGTTGATTTTGGAGAGGTGATATTTTGAGTTGGATAAAAAGATTTGTAATGTTTTCGGTAGCTGCATTATTTATTGTAATTGGATTATCTCCAAAAGTTTTAGCTGTAACCTATAAGGATATAGGACAAAAACTTGGACAAGAAACCAATAAGGTGTGGAACATTAAATTTAACAATGAGGTAGACCCAAGTTCCATTAATACAACTAATATAGTTGTGCTAGACGATAAAAATGTAGAAGTAAAGATTAAGGTAGAGTGTAAGGATAGCAAAACCGTATC
Source organism: Clostridium bovifaecis (assembly GCA_009738435.1). GTDB lineage: Bacteria > Bacillota > Clostridia > Clostridiales > Clostridiaceae > Clostridium_H > Clostridium_H bovifaecis. The sequence continues at coordinate 268,093 of CP046522.1, forward strand.
TGTCTCTCCTATATATAGTTACCAGCCGGGTAAAACCTATACTTTGATAGTAAAGGAAGGGGTTAAATCTAAACTGGGAGGTAAGATAAACCTGCCTACAAGAATGGTATTTACAACTAAAGCTTTAGAAGGGCGTGTAGTTGCATTAGATGCGGGACGTGCAGGAAATGATATAGGCTATGAGGTGGGACCGACTGGAGTAAAAGGGAAGGATATAAATCTATATGTAGCACTAAGAGCTGGAGAAATACTAAAAGCTAATGGTGTACAAGTTATTTATACAAGAACTACGGATAATGTATCCTGGAGCCCAGAGGAGAGTATAGCTGCTAGAAGTAAGATAGTAAATGATGCAAAAGCAAATGTACTTGTAAGTATACATTGTAACTCAGCTAGTACTACAGCTACAGGTTCTGAGACATACTATCTTCAAGGGAATGATAATTCTAAAAACTTAGCTTCTTATGTTCAAGAGGAGCTTTATAATAGAACGAAGCTGCCTAATAGGGGTATAAAAGAGAGTACTTTAAAGACCTTAAGTGGAGTAAGTGCTACTGGAGTCTATGTTGATTTAGGATTTATAACTAATCCAACTGAAGAAAAAATCCTAAATAGTGAAGTCTTTAAGAATAATAGCGCAGAAGCGATAGCCAGTGCTGTGCTAAAGTACTTAAACATAAAGGAGCAAGCTTATATAAAAAGTATACCTGATAAAACCGTCCTTTTATATAAGAATGAGAAGTATACACTGCCGACTACTGTAGATGCATTAATGAGCGATAATATCACTTCTAAGGTAGCTGTAAATTGGGACAAGAGTTATGTAGATACTTCAACAGAAGGTACATATTATTATAAAGGAACTGTCACTGGTTATAGCGGAGCTGCAAGCTTAAAAGTAGTAGTAAGCTCTCAAACAGAACCAGGTACTTCTACTGATACCATTAAGTCTATAAATAATATTACAGTGAACTTAACTGAAGGGGATACTTATTCTTTACCAACTAAGGTAGATGCTATTAACACTTTAGGTGCAAAAGTCCAGGTAAATGTTATCTGGGATAAAAGTAGTGTAGATACAAGCAAAGTAGGAACAGTGACGCTCGTAGGAAGAGTAGAGAACTATAGTAATCCAGTAGTTCTTACTATAGTCATATCGCCTAAACCTACAATAAAATATAAGGTTGCTTTAGATGCTGGACATGGAGGAACGGATCCTGGTGCTATAGGACCTAATGGAATTAAGGAAAAAGATATAACCTTAGCCGTAACCTTAAAACTTGGAGCAATTCTTGAAAAGCAAGGAATAGAGGTTGTATATACTAGGACCAATGACACCGCAGCTTGGTTAAATAGCAGCGAGACTAGATTAAAAACAAGGGTTGATATAGCTAACAATGCTAATGTAGATTATTTTGTATCTATCCATGCAAATAGTGTAGATGGAAGTCCTACTACATCTGGGATAGAAACTTATTACTACAGAGAAACTACTAGTGGAATACCTCTAGCTACTAATATACAAAGTGAGCTTATATCCAAGCTTGGAGCTAAAGATAGAGGAATAAAAAGCAGTGGGTTATATGTAGTTAAATATACAAATGCTCCTGCAGTACTCGTAGAGTTAGAGTTTATAAGTAATCCTCAAAAAGAAGCCATGCTAAATGATCCTGTATATCAACAAAAATATGCCGAGGCTATAGCTAGTGGAATTATAAAAACAATAGGAAAATAAATAGAAAGGAAGAGATAAATGTTGCAAAAAGCCAGTTGTAATATTCTATCTCTTCCTTTATTATATTAATATTACATAATTAATTTTTAGATAACGAGGAGTTATATATGAAAAATAAGAGAGTATTTCAAGCTAATTTGTTTGCGTTTATTTTGTTAGGACTATATGCAATAGCACCTAGTGCGCTTATACCCATATTTGAAAAGATGAATATATCTTCATCCTCATATATCGTACTACCTCAAATACTTTTGCTATTAGTTCCAACTATAGTTTATTTTATGATTACTAGATACTCTGTTAAGGATACTTTAAAATTAAAAAGATAGGATTTAAATCTATAGGTATTATCGTTGCTATAGGGTTATTGGCTCAACCTATAGCTATGTTTCTATCATTAATAACCCAATTTGTTTTTCCCAATAGAATAAGTCAAGTTGTTTCAACTTTAAACGATATTCCACTTATAGTGAGAATTGGTATAATAGCATTAACACCTGCTATTTGTGAGGAAGTCACTATGCGTGGTGTGGTTTTAGGGGGATACGATAATATTGATATAAAGAAGTCTGCTCTAATGACAGGGTTGTTCTTTGGAATATTACATATGGATGGGAATCAGCTATTATATGCATTTGCTTTAGGAATAATATTTGCATATCTAGTAAGAATAACAGGGTCTATATACGCATCGATGATATGCCATTTCACAGTTAATGGAACTCAAGTACTTTTATCAGAACTTGCTACTAGAATGTTACGTCTAAGTGGTCAATCTATAGAATTAGCTCAGAATACAGGAATATCTTCTATGTCAGCAGCTCAACTGATTAACACATTTTTTTCATTGTTAATTGCAGCTATAGTAGGTTTAGGAGTTATAATAATTCTAATGCAAAAGTTAATTGGCATACATGGAAAAAGGGGAATAGAGAATATGAGTTTAGATGAGACCCCTGTGAAGGTTTTTAATTGGCCGGTGTATGCAGCATTAATACTATATGCATTTATTATAGCAGGACAGTTAATAACTATATATAAAGGATAAATCACACTAAATAATTAAAAGGGGCAGAATTTTATTTATCAGATAATATAAGGGGGATCGCACAATGAAGCAAGATATTAACAATATGAGAGAGGAAGAATTAAGAAGATTTATATATAAGAGTAAAGAAAACATCTATGAGTTATTAAAAGAATACCAAGCTATGATAGATGATACCTTACAGAAAAATGATGGAATAGAAGCTACGAGAAAAAAGGCTTATGACATCATTAAAATTTATAACTATGTGCATTGGGTTAATGAACAGATAAAAATGAATAATAATGCTTCAAGGGATACAAAGGTGATTCCAAGAAGAGGAGAAATATGGACTTGTGAGCTTGGGCAAAATATTGGATCGGAAGAAAATAAGATTAGACCAGTTATAATAATTCAAAATGACACAGGAAATAAGAATGCTCCAACTACAATAGTTGCACCTATATCAAATAGACCCAAGAAAATTGCAGTTCATATAGAACTTAGAGAAAGTGATTATATTCTTGAAGATGGGGAAAAGAATCATATTACAGGAACAGTTCTTGCAGAACAGATAAAAGTAGTATCGAAAGCAAGGCTAGGAAGGCACATTGCAACCTTGAAAAAAGATTTTATGGATATTTTAGATTCCAAGCTTAGAATTTCCTTAGATTTGTAATTAATTTTATAAAGTTGAATATAATACTAGTAGAATAATAAAAAAATTAAATGAAAAATAAATAAAATATTAAAAATATATTGCCTAAGTTAAGCATTAATGATAGAATTAAACGGTAGAGAGATAATACATACCTAATTAAGATTAGGAGACTATATTTCATATCACTCTTTGAAAATTAACATACCTAGCACAGGCTAGGAGATTATATAACATATGAAATGACATATTAGAAGCAAAAAAGATTGGTTTATACCGGTCTTTTTTTGCTTCCTTATATAAAATACTACAAACATAAATTGACAATAAGGGTTACTTATAATATAATATGACTTAAAATGATAATATGAACTCAAAAAATACTATGAACAGGAAAAGTATTTAAATTGTATGCTTAAAGAGAGTGGGGAATGGTGGAAGCCTCATAGCTAAAGTTTAAAGAAAATCACCTGGGAGTAGAAAGCTGAAAGGAAGTTACCTTAGTAAGCTTATCCGTTATTTCGCGTTAAGAAATAGAGTATGCTTGTACTTGAAATGTTTTACATAGGTGGTTTATGCAGCTGCGTCCTTATGGGCGGAGCTTTTTTAATTATATATTTTATTTATATAATTAAAGGAAAATGCGAAGCAGTTTCCTTTAGGTTAGAAGCTAAAGTTTAAGTCAGGCTTTGCCATCTAACCGTCGCTATGCGCTCTAACTTTAAGAAATTTGTTGTGCAATTTTCTTAATTTGTGTCAATAATAAGAAGTAATGGATTCACATAAAGAAGGGAGAAAAGAGATGTATAAGAAGGTAGAAGCTTCCATGAATTTTGTTGATATGGAAAGAAATATAGCAGAATTATGGAAAGAAAAGAATGTAATTCAAAAGAGCTTTGATAGAAATCAAGATGGCGAATATTTCACATTTTATGATGGTCCTCCAACAGCTAATGGTAAGCCACATGTAGGACACGTTTTGACAAGAGTTATGAAGGATTTAATCCCAAGATATAAAGTTATGAAGGGATATAAGGTTTTAAGAAAAGCTGGCTGGGATACTCACGGTCTTCCAGTAGAACTTGAAATAGAAAAGAAGCTTGGAATCTCAGGTAAGCCTCAAATAGAGGAGTATGGAGTAGAAAAGTTTGTTAAAGAATGTAAGGAAAGTGTATTCAAGTACACAAGTCTTTGGAAGGATATGTCGGAAAAGTTAGGTTTCTGGGTTGACATGGATGATCCATATGTAACGTACCATAACAATTATATAGAATCTGTATGGTGGGCGTTAAAGCAAATGTGGGAAAAGGATCTTCTATATAAAGGTCATAGAATAACTCCTTACTGTCCAAGATGCGGAACAGCATTGTCCTCTCATGAAGTTGCTCAAGGATATAAAGATGTTAAAGAAGCTACTGTTTTTGCTAAGTTTAAGGTAAAAGGAGAAGAAAATAAATATATACTCGCTTGGACAACAACTCCTTGGACATTACCAAGTAACGTAGCTTTAACAATCAATAAGAAATATGATTATGTAGAAGTATTAAACAACGGAGAGTATTTAATTCTTGCTAAGGAACTTGCTCCAAAGGTGCTAGTCGGAGAATATGAAATAGTAAGAGAATTTACAGGAGAAGAATTGCTTGGAACAGAATATGAGCAGCTCTTTAAATTCGTAACTCCAGAAGAAAAGGCTTTCTATGTAGTGCATGGAGACTATGTAACTTTATCAGATGGTACAGGAGTTGTACACACAGCACCAGCTTATGGTGAGGATGACAGTATGACAGGAAAGAAATACAATCTACCTCTTATAAACTTAGTTGATGCAGAGGGTAAGTTTGTAGATTCTGTTGAACCATGGAAGGGAATGTTTGTTAAAAAGGCAGACCCTAAAATAATCGAATACTTAAAAGAAAAGGGAATGCTTTATAAATCAGAGAAGTTTACTCACTCATATCCACATTGCTGGAGATGTGATACACCACTTCTTTACTATCCAAAAGATAGCTGGTTTGTAAGAATGACATCTCTTAGAGATAAGCTTTTAGAAAATAATGATAAAATAAACTGGTATCCAGACAACATTAGAACAGGAAGAATGGGTAAATTCCTTGAAAATGTTATAGACTGGGGTATTTCAAGAGATAGATATTGGGGAACTCCGCTTCCAATTTGGGAATGTGAATGTGGCCATAGAGAATGTGTAGGAAGCGTTCAGGAGCTTAGAGAAAAAGGAATAAACGTTCCAGAGGGTATAGAGCTTCATAAGCCATATATAGATGAAGTTAAACTTACTTGTCCTCATTGTCAAAAGGAAATGACAAGAACTCATGAAGTTATAGACTGCTGGTTTGACTCAGGTTCAATGCCATTTGCACAACATCATTATCCGTTTGAAAATAAGGAAGTCTTCGAAAAGACTTATCCAGCACAATTTATATCAGAAGCTGTTGACCAAACAAGAGGATGGTTCTATTCACTGCTTGCAATATCTACAGCTATATTTGATAAAGCTTCTTACGAGAACTGTATAGTATTAGGGCATGTTTTAGATAAGCAAGGACTTAAGATGTCAAAGTCAAAAGGAAATGTAGTAGATCCATTTGATGTTTTAGATAATGAAGGAGCAGATGCAACAAGATGGCACTTCTACACAGCTAGTGCACCATGGTTACCTACAAGATTCTCAGTAGAGGATGTAAAAGAAACTCAAAGAAAGTTCTTAAGCACATTATGGAATGTGTATTCATTCTATGTACTATATGCAGATATTGATAAATTCAATCCGCTTGAGTATAAAGACTTTGTATCAGGAAACGTAATGGATAAGTGGATAGTATCTAAGTTAAATACATTAATTAAAAATGTAGAAGAGCATTTAGATGGCTACAGAATAACAGAGGCAGCATTAGAACTTGAAGACTTTGTAGATGAACTTTCAAACTGGTATGTAAGACGTAACAGAGCAAGATTCTGGACTACAGAACTTACAGATGACAAGATAGGTGCATATACAACACTTTATAGGGTTCTTGTAACTCTTGTTGAAGTTGCATCACCATTTGTACCATTTATGGCAGAAGAGATATATCAAAACTTAGTAGTAAACTTAGATGATGATGCTCCAGAAAGTATTCATCTTCTAACATGGCCAAAATATGATCTAAGCGTTGTAGACAGCGAACTTGAAAATCAAATGGATTTAGCTTATAAAATAGTTAAGCTTGGACGTAGTGCTAGAAACGGAGCTAACATAAAGAACAGACAGCCTCTTGCAGAAATGCTTGTTAGCACAAGATCTCTTCCAGAATATTATGGAGATATAATAAAAGAAGAGCTTAACATTAAAAATGTAGAGTTTGGTGCAGACCTTTCAAAATACGTTAATTTTGAAATCAAACCTAATCTACCAGTGTTAGGAAAGTCTTACGGAAAGAATATCCCTGCTATAAGAAATGCAATAGCTGCAAAAAATCAAATGGAGCTTGCACAAGATATAAATAACGGAAAATCCGTATTCATAGATGTAGAGGGCTTAGAGGACCAAATAGAGCTTACTTCAGAAAATCTACTTGTAACAATGCAAGGACTTGAAGGCTTTGCTTTTGCTGGATCAGGAGAAGTAGGAGTAGTTCTTGAAACCACTATTACTGAAGAGCTTAGAGAAGAAGGCTTTGTTCGTGAAATTCTAAGCAAAGTTCAAAACCTAAGAAAAGAAAGTGGGTTTGAAGTTGCGGATAAAATAAAACTTTATGTTTCAGGTAATGATATGCTTGAAGAAATAGTTAAAAAGTTTGAAGAGCATATAAAGAGAGAAACCCTTGCTACAGCGATTGCTTACAATGAAGGTAGACAATACAATGATTATAGGATTAACGGAGAAAATCTTGAGATAGCTGTAGAGAGAGAAGCATAATAAAATCATTAAAATTAGTTTATAAAAGCTATTGGATAGTCGATATCCAGTAGCTTTTATTTTTATTCTGCTGAGAAGAGACAACTCTAAAAATATATAATTGGTGCTGTGTTTACATATACTAATCTTATTTAATTTGAATATTGTGAGAAGTGTATGAGGAGCTGAAATACTTGATAAAAAATATACTTAATCCAGATTTATATCATGGCCAAAATAAGAGAAAAAGCTTTTTTGAAGGTTGGTATTTTAAATTTGTAGATTATTCAGAGGAGCATCCTCTTTCAATTATTCCAGGAGTATTTAAGGGAAAAGATAAGAGAGGCTTTCATAGTTTTATTCAGATTTTATTAGGGCAAACTAACCAGTACTTTTATAACAAATATGATATGAATTTATTTTCATATTTAGATTCAGAGTTTAAGCTGTGGATTGAAGATAATTATTTTTCTCTAAATGAATTAAAACTAAATATAGATAAGAAGGATATACGATTAAGAGGAGAATTAAGGTTCATTAATTTAAAAAAATGGCCAGATTCAAGAATTAATCCAGGCAGCATGGGATTTTATAATTATCTAAGTTTCATGCAATGCTATAGCCAGGTTTGTGCTATAGATATGAGTGTGGAAGGTAATTTAAACATAAACGGCGAAAATATAGATTTTACAAAAGGGAAAGGCTATATAGAAAAGAATTGGGGAAGAGCTTTTCCATATGCTTGGATATGGGTTCAATGTAACTGCTTTAAAAATAGTAAAGGAGCGTTATCATGTTCTATTGGTCATATTCCATTTCCCTTAGGAAGCTTTAGAGGATTTTTGATTGGATTTGAGGCTTGTGGAGAATTTTACCGATTTACCACGATGAATAAAAGCAAGATCAGCATTGTAGAAAGAGATTCTGATGTAATAATAAGGGCTAGAAATGATAACTATTTGTTAACCATAAAAACAAAAAGCATTGAAGGAGACTTTATCCTGTGCAATGGACCAAGAGATGATAAGATGATGCCTTTAGTTCAAGAAAGTGTAAGAGGAGAGGTAGCGGTGGAGTTAAAAGATATCTGCAAAAATAGAATTTTATTTTGTGATATAGGGAGCTGCGCGGGAATCGAGTATGGAGGAGAAAAGATGAAGATACTTAATCATTAATACATTTATTTACTTTTACTCCATAAATTCTGGTGGATAACTTGAGATATATTCTAGAATAATGTATAATTAGGTACATTAATAACTGTTGAAAAATAAATGCTATTGTTTAACACTGTAAAACGTTTACAGAGAGGGAGGAAATATGGATATTCAATTTTTAAGAAACTTTTACGATGTTGCAACTTTAAAGAGTATATCCAAGGTAGCTAGCCTTTCGCACATATCTCAATCGGCTCTCAGTCAACGTATTTTAAAACTTGAACAGGAATTAGGGATACCTCTTCTTGAAAGAAGTAATAAGGGAACTAACATTACTCAAGAAGGAGAACTTATCTTAAGGCATGTTAAAACTATGATTAGGGCTTATGACAGAATAATTGAGGATATTTCAAATATTAAAGATCATAAGGAAACCTTTGTAGTTTCATCCTCATCCTCTGAGATTGACCTAATTACCTTAAGAATACTCCTTGTTATAAAAGAAATAAATGATCAATGGTTTTTTAAAATCAATACAATGCCTAAAGAAAATACTGAGCTAGAACTGGATAGAAATCTGTCTGATATGGCAATAACATATGAAAGTATTGAAACTGATAATATAACAAGTTTTAAAGTTGGTACCAATGAACTAGTATTTGTGGCAAATCCTAAAGTTGATATTGAGGAACGTGTTTCTATAAGTGAGCTTTATAAATATCCATTTATTTTGCTCGGTGATGGCCCAGATATTCCTAATATGCTTAATTATGCACTTAAGTCTAAAGGTTATGATATTGATGATTTGCAAGTTGTATTTACAGCCAATTCCATAGGAATAGCTAAAGAATCTATAGAAAAAACCGAGGATATAAGCCTTCTCCCCAAAATATGCGTTGAAGAAGAGATTGAAAAAGGAGCTATGAAGACTTTTAAGGTAGAGGATTTATCCTTTGAATATGAAGTATTTTTTTCTTATAATAAAAACAGCTATTATAAGTCTAAAAAGTTAATAGATATTTTTAAAAGAGAAGCCAAAAAATTGCTAAAGTAGATTTAGAACTTATAAAGTAAAAAGGACGGTATTTTATAATACTGTCCTTTCTAATTCTAGAAGTTTTCAATATGACCTTACGAGCAACTTTTCTGCAACTTCCTTTAAAATCATCTTATAAGGATTCTCTGGGAGGTTGTCTATTAGTTTAAAAGCTTTTTTAGTATATTTATCTGCAAGTTCTTTAGCACTTACAATGCCCTTATGTTTATTTACTAACAGTATGATATTTTTAACATCTTCATCTGAGAAGCTTTCTTTCTCTAGATAGTATTTAAAGGTGTTTTTATCTTTCTTTGCAGCATATATGAATGGAAGGGTAAATATTCCTTGCTTTAAGTCGCTTGCTGCAGGCTTTCTTATTGAATCAGCATTTCCTACATAATCTAAAGTATCATCTATAATTTGAAATGCCATTCCAATATTATGGCCTATTTTCCACAATTGCTTTGAGAGGGCATCACTGCAACCACTCTCGGCAGCCCCTGTATATAAGGAGAGGGAAAATAGTTCAGCCGTTTTGCCTGAGATTCTATTTAAATAATTTTTTACTGATAGCTTACTATCAAATCTTGAATTTAGTTGGTCTATTTCCCCAAGGCAAATTCTAGACATAGATTTGCTGTCTACTTTTATGCTTTGAAGAGTAGCGGAAGAAGCTAAAATTTTAAAACAAACACAAAAAAGAAAATCCCCTATATATACAGCGTAGTCTTTTCCGTATTTTGATTGTACAGTCTCTTGACCACGCCTTGTTTTAGCATCATCTATAACGTCATCATGAACTAAAGTTGCCATATGAAGCATTTCAATTACAGCAGCTAAGGACCGAGCCTTTTGGGCATCATAATTGCCGAAGTTAGAGGCGATTATGACAAAGGCAGGTCTAAGCATTTTTCCGCCAGAGTAAATTAATTCCATAATTGAGTTTTCGATTTTTTTATCTTTGCATTTTACGTTCTTTTCCATAAGAGAAATTACAGCATCTAATTCACTTTTTACATCTTTATAATTGTCCCATATTTTATCCATATCATCGTTCCTCTACATTAGATTTTTAAAGGAAGGAGTCACCTAAGTTAACTGTTATTGTAGATAGCTTGCAAATAATCATAAGGTAGAGTGAAGTCCACTCTACCTATAATTCAGTCAAAGATTATTTGCTCTATCGATTTAAGTCTGCTTTATTTGATTTAAGGTGGCTAGTTGAAACTCCTTGACTATAAACTGGGATTCTCTTTCCCAGCCACCAATTACCAAGAGACTTGCTTATCCATGGTATTACCCAGTAATCTAATCCAAAGGTTCTACCAGCTCCACCCATTAATGCAATAGCACCAAAGAAATACCACATTATATCCCATCCAGCCATTGCTGAAAGAACAAAGTTAACAACCATGAATGCTGACGCAGCACTTGCTAAGAATGTAAACAGTCCTGCAAGTAAGGCAAGTCCAACACCTACTTCGATACAAACGACCATTCTCTGGAACCAAACAGCAACTTCAGGAGTTGGTATCATAAATTTCATTATTGAACTATAAAAACTTGGCATATGGCTTAATATTGGGGTAGGGGTAGCAGCAGCACCAGCGCTAGCGGCTTCTGAAGCTCCTGAATTAGCAGCAGTTTGCACCCATTCAAAAGGCATTTTGATATTGCCTGCCTTAATCCAGCTATCTGAAGCAGGGCCATCAAATAAAGCTTTAAATCCCTTATCTGACCAAGTACCTTCACCAACAAATTTCTTTAAACCTTCTAATAACCAAATAATTCCCATAAATAATCTTAATGGAATAAGCCATAATCTATTTCCTTTAGAAGATAAGTGACCTCTCATTATACTTCTTTTATCTTCCATTGAGAAGAATTCGTGAATTAGATAATGATAACAAGCATTAATTCCGTTTACTCCCCATAGGTAGTGGAGGTTAACTAAGTGTTTCATAAGCATAGCGAAGAATCCAGAAAGCTTCATACCAGAAAGATTAGCTACACAATATCTTCCACCAATTGAAACCATAAAGCCATGATAGTTAGATTTAAATTTAGACATTTCCTTATTTTCTATTGATGCAGCTATATTACTGATTATTGTATCTCCAGTTTGAAGAGCTGCTTCAACTATTTGAGGAGTCCCTTTGCCAGGTTCCTCTTCATAGTAAGTGATATCACCAACTACAAAGACGTCCTTCTTTCCTATAGCTTGCATATATTCATTTGAAAGAAGTCTTCCAGCTCTACCTTTTTCTAAGCCGTATTCAGAGGACTCCTGATTAGCTTGTATACCACAAGTCCAAATAAGAGTTTGAGTTGGAATTTCTTCTCCACTCTTCAATTTTATACCGCCCTTAGTTACTTCGACAATAGGAGAATCTTTTAATATTTCCATGCCATGTTCAGACATATAAGCTTCAGCTTTAGCTGCTTGTTGTCTATCAAGCATATTTAAAATGGTAGACATTGCTTCTACTACTAAGAGTTTAACTTCTTTTTCATCTACATTATGCTCTTTGGCTAATTTGCTCTTCCATTCAAGAAGCTCTCCAGCCATTTCAATTCCAGTAAATCCAGAACCTGCTACAACAAAAGTAAGCATTTCTTTTCGTTTTGCTTCATTTCTTTCCTTTGCAGCTAAGGAGAACATAGTCTGAATATGTTTTCTTATTCTCATTGCATCTTCAAAAGACCAAAGTGTAAATCCGTGTTCTTTTATTCCTGGGACACCGAAGAAGGCAGGTTCAGAACCAGTACCTACAACTAGGTAATCGTATTCATACTTTCCGTATGAAGTAGTTACTGTTTTATTATCTGTATCTACCTTTTCGATGTAATCTGTAACGACATTGACTTTAGTTCTACTGAATATTTTGCTTAATTCGATTTGAACTGATTCAGGATGAACTCTTCCACCAGCAACTTCGTGAAGTTCTGTCATTAAAGTATGGAAGGGATTTTTATCGACTAATGTTATCTGTATAGAATCATTTTTCTTGTATTTTTTCGCTAGTTTTTTTGCCACATGCACACCGCCGTAGCCTGCGCCTAAAATCAGTATTTTTGTATTTCCTGACATGTAATCACCCCTTAAAATTATATTAAAACTTTAATAAAATTATAACAATTTATTAATCCCACAATAAAATTTTATATGCAAACTTAAAATATGTCTATAGATATAATAAGTAAAAAAACGTGCATGTTAGAACTTGAAGAAGGCCTTAAAGCCTGGGGATGCTGAGGTAGATGAGATCTTATAGCAAATTTTGCCATAAGGAAATTGAATCCAATATTAGAATTTTAACTACCACAATATATGAGAATTATAGTATAATTAAGAAGACAAAAATTTAATTTAAATTAATATTATTAAAAAATTTTATTCAACTTGTTTGATATTTAACAAACAAATCGATGGGGGGATTATAAAATGAAAAGAAGATGGTTATCAGTAATACTTGCAAGTGCTATTGTAAGTGCAGGACTATTTGTTGGATGTGGTTCTAAAGAAGAAGCAGCTCCAACAAATACAACTAAAACTGAGACGACTACAAAAACTGAATCAGCTTTAAAGGATGGAAAATATAAAGCGGAAGCATCAGATTTTGATGAAAGAGGATGGAAGCCATTTGTTGAAATGGAAATTAAGGATGGAAAAATAGCAACAGTTAACTTTGATTATATTAACAAGGATGGAAAGTTTAAATCAGAAGATGCTGAGTACAACAAAAACATGGAGGCTAAGGTAAAAACAGGCCCAGCTAAATATACTAAACAATTAGAAGATGCATTAGTTGAAAAACAAGATCCAGCTACAGTTGATACTATAGCAGGAGCAACTCACTCTGTAGATAACTTCAAGAAACTTGCTGGAAAAGCATTCGAAAATGCAAAAGCTGGAGACACAGCAGTAGCAAAAGTTGTTATGGGAGAAGAGAATGCAGCAGCTGCTTTAAAGGATGGAAAATATAAGGCAGAAGCTAAAGACTTTGATGACAAGGGATGGAAACCATTTGTTGAAATAGAAGTTAAAGGTGGAAAAATCGCTGCAGCTAACTTTGATTACACAAATAAAGAAGGAAAGTTTAAGTCTGAAGATGCTGAATATAATAAGAACATGGAAGCTAAAGTTAAAACAGGCCCAGCTAAATACACTAAACAATTAGAAGATGCATTAGTTGAAAAACAAGATCCTACTAAAGTTGATACTGTAGCAGGTGCAACCCATTCTGTAGATAACTTTAGAAAACTTGCTGGAAAAGCACTTGAAAGTGCAAAAACTGGAGATACAGCAGTAACAGCTGTTAACATGGCAGAATAATTACTAGACAATTAGTTGGAATTTGATATAATTAATTAGAATATGACCTTAGGTTTATGCAGCCTAAGGTTTTTTTCCTTAACTTATGCAAAGGAGGATCCCCTTAATGAATAATATAAAAAAAATATTGGTAATGTTAATACTGCTTATATTTAGTGTGAGTATGGTTGCTTGTACAAAGAATGATAATCAAAATATTCCTAAGGATAATAATTCAAAGGTCTCTAGTGATCCAATAAGTGAAACGAATTTCTTTATGGGTACAGTAGTTAAAATTTCATTATATGATAAGAAAGATCCAAATATAATTAGTAGAGGTTTTGACAGAATTAAGCAGATTGAGAACGAAGTAAGTATAAATATTCAAGGAACAGAACTAGACAAGGTCAACAATTCAGCTGGAAAATCGCCAGTAAAGGTGAAGGATGACACATTTACAATCACGCAAAAAGGACTAGAATATTCTAAGTTAACGCAGGGAAGTTTTGATATAACTGTAGGTCCTATAGTAAAGCTTTGGAGTATAGGCCTTCCAGAGGCTAAAGTTCCAGCTCAAGCAGAGATAGATGAAAAAATCAAACTTGTAGGACATGAAGATTTGCAGACGAATGAGAAGGATAAGTCCATATTTTTAAAGAGGAAAGGTATGCTTATTGACCTTGGGGCTATTGCAAAAGGATATACAGCAGATGCTGTTGCAGAGGTTTTAAAAGAAGAAGGAGTAAAAAGTGCAATTATAGATTTGGGAGGAAATATACTTGCGCTAGGTACAAAACCTGACGGGAATTTGTGGAGGATAGGAATTCAAAATCCTTTTGAACCAAGGGGTGAGATTACTGGAACTATTGAAGTTGAGAATAAATCTATAGTTACATCAGGTATATATGAAAGATTCATAGAAAAGGATGGCAAAAAGTATCACCATATTTTAAATCCATTTACAGGGTATCCTTACGATAATGAAATTGCAGGAGTGACCATAGTAAGTGACAAATCCATAGATGGGGATGCACTTTCCACTTCTGTATTTTCCAAAGGACTGAAAGACGGAATGGATTTTATTGAAAAAATTCAAGGCGTTGAAGCTATTTTCGTTACTAAAGATAAAAAGTCTATGTAACTAAAGGATTAAAGGATATTTTTAAGATTACTAATGATGAATTTAGCCTTATGAATTAGAGGGAGGTAAAAGTTGCTATTACGTGGTTTTTTTCAATTTGTTGAGATACAAACTAAGGTTGCTAGTGTCATTCCATTTACACTAGGAACGCTTTATGCTTTACACAGATATGGAGATTTTAGCTTTAAGAATTTTATAATTATGTTTATATCTCTAATAAGCTTTGATATGGCCACAACTGCTATCAATAATTATTGTGACTATAAAAAGGCTCATAGTAATGGAGGATATAATTATGAAATCAAGAATGCTATTGAAAAGTATAATATAAAAGAATCTATAGCATTAACTATAATATTTACTTTGTTAGCTATTGCAACAATATTTGGAATTTTATTAGCTTTAAATACAAGTTTAGTTGTTCTCCTCATAGGAGCAGTATGTTTTATAGCAGGAATTTTTTATACTTTTGGACCTATACCTATATCTCGTATGCCATTAGGAGAGGTTTTTTCGGGTATATTTATGGGATTTATAATTACTTTTTTGTCTATATACATCCATATATATAATGAAGGAATAATGTCTGTAGTATATAAAAATGATATTTTAGGCATCAGCATGAATATAAAGGAGCTAGTATATGTTTTCTTAATAAGCATACCACTTATAAATGGAATTGCTAATATAATGCTTGCAAATAACATTTGTGATATTGAAGAAGATATCGTAAATAAGAGATTCACCTTACCTTATTATATAGGTAAAGAAAATGCACTAAGGTTATTTGAGGTCTTATATTATATTGGGTATATAGATATAGTGATATTAGTAATTTTAGGAGTATTCCCAGTGACATCGCTTTTATTACTAACCACTTTAATTCCAATAAGTAAAAACATAAAGGCGTTCCAAAATAGGCCAAGTAAAGGAGAAACCTTTGTCTTGGCAGTTAAAAATTTTGTTCTGATGAATGTATCTTATGTTATATTAACAGGAACAGCCATATTAATAAACTAAGGTCACTTGGAGAAATATTGTATTCATAATGTGATAATGCAAATGAAGCCTTGTAATAAGTTACAAGGCTTCATTTTGATAGTTCGTTCCAATTTTCGATAAGCTCATAGAGCTCAATAAGAGCTGATGATTTATCCTCTGATGTAAGTGCACCTTTTAGTCTAGCTATATTTATTCCTATGTTATATATCTCGTCTCTCTCGACACTGAATTGAATTCGAGGTGCAATCCTATTCCAAGCATGCTCAAGATTATACACATCTTCTTTGACTTTAGTCCAGTCTTCTACTTTGGTATCTTCTATAGTAGTTGATACAAAGCTCATTACATCTTCAGAAGCATCTAGAGGTTTCTTTAAATATTCTCCACTTAACATAATGACTACAAAAATAGCTAAGCCAGCAATAGGTATAAAGTAACGAAAAAGTTTTTTCATATACAACACTCCTCCTTTATTGCATATGATCTTCATAAAGATCAATGTAAATTGAATTAGGTGGAGTATAAGTAGCCACAAAAACTTGGGAGATTTCTCTTACATTGTGAGCTTTAAGTTGCTGAATCAGCCAATCTATATCTTTATTAGCTTTCTTTAAATTTTCTTCAATAACTACTCCGTCATAGATTAATTCTGAACTTAAGGATACTGGGGAAGGAGTTAAGTTCAAGTCTTGTGGAGTTACAGGCTGATATTCAGCTTTTTTTAATACAGATAACTGGCCATCCTTTTCTAAAACTGCAAAAGCTATTTGAGTTAAATCAAATACGCCTTTGTCTCTCAACTGTTCAAGGAGGTCACCAAGTCTATATCTTAATTTTTTCATAGAATCTTCTAATATCTTTCCATTCATAATTACTACTGTAGGCTTATCGTCGAGATAATCAGAAGCCCGCTTAGACTTTAAGGTAATAAATTGTAATACAAGAGATAAAGCTGTCCATGTAATAAGTCCAATCCAATGAGGCCAAGCTCTGCTTGTTAAATCTGTTGTTAAGGTAGAAGCTGTAGAACCAATAGTTATGCCCAGTATATAATCGAAAAAGGTAAGCTGGCTGATTTGTTGTTTACCTAAAGTACGAGCAAAAATTAATAGGCTAAAAAAGCTTATTATTCCTCTAACAAGAACTATGAGAGCTTCATTCATAAATATCACCTCATTTAGATATATAGTGTTAACATTAGTATGGTAAAAAAGAGAGTTTTAATTCTCCTTAGAAAATGTTTGAGAAAAGTTGCATTAGTATAAAATATCGTACATACTATTTGTATAAATGTATAAAATTAATAATGAGAGGTTGTATTTGTAGAAAATACTTATATAAATATTGGGCATTAGCATTTATATAAAGTATGTAAGTGCTAAGTGTAAATATTTCCATGGGATATAAAGATAGCTTGTATTTTAAATGATTTGTATTGTATAATAATAAAAAAATATATAAAGTAGGAGTTGGTAAAATGGCAACTTCAATAAAGGACGTAGCTCGAGAGGCAAACGTATCTATTGCCACAGTATCAAGGGTCTTAAACAATGTAGATGTAGTTAATGAAGAGACAAAGAAAAAGGTTTTAGAAGCTATAGAGAAGCTAGATTATAGACCTAATATAGTAGCAAGAAGCTTAAAAACTCAAAAGACTAAGACAATAGGAATAATAATACCTGACATATCAAATCCAATGTATCCTGAGATAGTTAGAGGAGCTGAGGATGTTTCTAACATTTATGAGTATAATATAATGCTTTGCAACACTGATTTAGATCCACAAAAGGAACTAGAGTATCTAAGGGTTCTTGGAGAAAAAATGGTAGATGGTGTTATATATAAGCAATTCTTTGGAGCCAACTATAATGAAAACTATAAAGGATACTAATATGCCTTTAGTGCTAATTGAGACTAATGGAAGAAAGACAGAGTATCCAAGTGTAGTAATAGATAACAAGCAAGCTGCTATAGATGCAGTAAATTATTTGATTAATAAAGGAAATAAAAAAATAGCATATATAGGAACAGATAGAGAAGCTGTAAATGCTAGTGCTATTAGATATGATGGATATAAATGTGCTCTTAAAGAAAATAATATTTCCTATAATGAGGATATAGTTTATTTTTGCAAGTACTCACTAAAAGCAGAAGATGGATATGAAGCAATGAATTCAATTTTAGAAAAAGCTAAGGATATAGATGCATTGTTTTGTGTAAACGACGAGCTTGCTATGGGAGCGATAAATGCTCTAAGAAATAATGAAATAAGAGTTCCGGAAGATGTTGATGTTATTGGCTTTAATGACACCTATGGTGCAGAGTTTTTCTATCCAAGACTTACAACAGTGGCGCAGCCTCTATACGATATGGGATCTGTTGCAACTAGAATGCTTATAAAGAAAATAAACAATCAGCCCCTTGATAAAAAATTATTTGTTTTACCATATACACTTGTCGAAAGAGATTCTTGCAAATAAAGAAAAATGTGTGTCGAAAAGGCATACATTTTTTTTATACCCATTATTGCCAGTATATGGTATAATCATAGATAATTAAGGTAAAAAATGTAAAAAATAAAATCAAATGTAAATCATTTTGCATAGGGGGTATGCCTATGGATGCAAGAGAGAAGCTGCTTAGGGTGGTTTCATATCTAATAAGTATAAGAGAACTTAATCCAAAAGCCGGTAAAGCATGGAGCAAAGAATTAGAACAAATTGCAACTAAAATTGATCATGGGGGATATATGCCGCCATCCATACAAGCCTTAGTTGATGAAAGTTATGTAGATGAAGATAAAGTAAATGTAGAAGAATGGGAAAATACTGCACAAAATATATTATATCCTCTTTCATACAGCAATGAACAAAGAGAAATTGCTAGAAGATTAGCAGAAAGCTTTGGGGTTGTGGTAGAGGGACCGCCGGGAACAGGGAAAAGTCATTCAATAGCAAATCTGATTTGCCACTTGTTAGCACATGGAAAAAGGATTTTGGTTACAAGCGAAAATGATAAGCCGCTTAGAGTGCTACTAAACAAGATACCTGAACCGATAAGACCTTTATGTGCTAGTATAACTAAAAGTGATATAGAGGCTTTAAAGGAACTTGACAATTCAATAAATAAAATAGTTGAAAGCTTAGATATCAATCTAGAAAGTTTAGATATGCACATTAAAAGTATTAGCGAAAGCTTGGAAGAGTGCAGAAGAAAGCAACAGCTATTACAACAGAATCTGAAGGAAGCAGGAACAACTGGGGATAAGGAAATAAAGTATTGCGGCAAGAAGTACAAGCTGTCAAGTGTAAAGGTTTGGCTTGAAGAAAATGAAAAGCAGTATTCATGGATAGAAGATGATATAAAGCCTACTCAAAAGCCACTTATAACAGACGCAAAGTTCTCTAGATTAGTTTATCTTATCAGCAATATAAGTAAAGACGAAATAAGTCAGTTTGATGCTATGGGTGGGCTGCTTTATAATATACCACCTTGTGATGAACTTATAGCTAAAATCCAGAGGATGATGGATATAAGAAAGAGCTATCGAGGCTATCAAAAGGCAGTAAAAGATTGGTGCATTTCATATAACTCTGATTATGATTATGATTATATTATGAAACTATTAGAGAATGCACAACGGTTTCTAGAAGATATAAAGGAAACTTGGCTTCAAAATATTTTAGAAGGTACTAGAAAAGGAGAAACAGCTAAGTTAGTGCTTCAACAGACTATATTAAAGAGTAACTATTATATAAAAAAGATAGGAAGTATTGTAAAAGAGATAAGTGGACATAACATTCAGATACCTAAGGGTATGGATATTTATTTGTTAGCTAATGATTTTGATATCATTTATAAGCAGTATGAGCAAAAAGGAAAAGTAAGTAGATTATTTAGAATTTTCCATAGCCAATGCCAAAGTATCTTAGAGAAATGCTTAGTAGATGGAAAAGCTGTAGAAACAAAGGAGCAGGCTAAAATAGCTAAGCTGTACATTGAGCAGTGCTCTATTGAAGAAAGCTTAAAAAAACTATGGAACAATTCAATGATAGAATATGGGGCACAAGAAGTAGGCAGCATAAACTTAAATACTTTAACGGATTTAGAGGATTACATCAATAAAATAGACGTGATTATAAATTGGGACAAGAGGATCAAAGAAAGAATAATTGATTCTATGAGAAAAATTGTATTCTTGAATGAAATAGATTGGTATAGCGTAGAGACTTATTCAAACTTACAATATGGAGTCTTAAGCATAAAGTATATAAGCGAATATGAAAATTTAAAAAGCTATATTAATAATATCGAAAAGCTTATTTCAAATATTGGAGGTTTTGAAGAAATAGTAATAGCTCTTCACAAAATGGATATTTTATCATTAAGACAATCATATAAAAAAGTTCATAGGCTTAAAGAAATAGCGCCTAATATTAGAGAACTAGAGTATTTATTAGAGAAGGTAAATAAAGATTGTCCTAAGCTAGTCCAAAGACTAATTAATGAAAGAGATAAATTAAATATGCTAATAAAATATAAGAACTTCAGTATAGCATGGTCTTGGAGACAGTTGCATAATGTTTTAAATGAGGAGATTGGAGAATTCCAGATTGAGAACATTAAAAAGGAAATCGAGTTAGAAGAAGAGAAAGAAGTTTATTTAGTAAAAAGCTTAGTTAAGAAAGGGGCTTGGTTCAATACTATAAGCAAAATTGGAGAAAGTGAAAAAAGAAGTTTATACGCTTGGAAGGAAGCTGTAAGAAGAATTGAAAAGTCTTCTGGCAAGAATAAGAGTAGTTACATGAAGTTAGCTAAAAAGGAAATGAAGAATTTTAAAGATGCTATACCAGTGTGGATTATGCCAATTAGCAAGGTGATAGAAAACTTCAACTTGTCTGAAAAACCTTTTGATGTAGTAATAATAGATGAGGGAAGTGAAAGCAACATTTTTGCAATATCGGCTTTAATTAGGGCTAAAAAGGCAGTAATAGTTGGAGATGACAAGCAAGTAAATCATGAAGCTTCAGAAAGCAGTAGAAGAGAAGTTCAGAATCTTATAGACAAACATTTAAATGGAATACCACATTCAGAATGGTTTGATATGTGGACAAGTATTCACAGTACGGCACTTAGGGTATTTCCTGCTAGGGTTATGCTAAGAGAAAATTTTAGATCTGTACCGGAAATAATAGGGTTTAGCAATAAGCTGTATTACTCCAATCAGATTGTTCCAATAACGAACCTCTTTAATAATGGAGTATTAGAAGGCGCAGTAAAGACTGTGAAGGTTGAAGGAGAGAGAGATAAGGTAAGAACTATAAATATAAAGGAAGCTGAAAGCTTAGTGGATAAGATATCAGAATGCTGTAATGACCCTAAATATAAAGGGATGACTATGGGAGTAATTTCTCTTTTAGGAGATGCTCAAAGTGAGATAATAGAAAGTTTAATAAAGCAAAGGCTTGAGGAAAAAGAAATAAGTAGTAGAAAGCTTATCTGTGGCAATCCGAATTCTTTTCAAGGAGATGAAAGGGATATAATCTTCTTATCTATGGTTATAGCAAACAATGTTAAATTTGCAGCATTAACTAGGGAAGGAGATATAAGGAGGTTTGCTTTAGCAGCAAGCAGGGCAAGAAAGCAAATGTGGCTGTTTCATTCTGTAGAGCTGCAGGATTTAAAGGCGGATTGTGTAAGAGCTAATCTGTTAAGATACTGTATGAGTTTTAATGAAGAAAGTAATAAAAACATAAATTTAAAGAATATTTATAAAATCGCTTAAAAAATTTTTCATAAATGGAGGATTTACAAATGATATGCTATACAATTGGACACTCAACAAGAAAGCTAGAGGAGTTTATAGAAATAATCAAAAGATATGGGATTGACTGTGTAATGGATGTTAGAGATAGTCCTTATGCTAAGAACAATTACAGCAAAGCTTTTGATAGAGAAATACTGGAAGAAAATGTTAAACGATCTGGTATTAACTATATATACATGGGTAAGGAGTTAGGGAGCAAAAAATATGAGTTGAATTTAGATATGGCTATAGAAGACGAATTATTTAAAAAGGGTATACGTAAAATAGTAGAAGGAATTAAAAGGGGACATAGTATTGTTCTTTTGTGTTCAGAAAGAAATCCTTTTAATTGCCATAGGAGTATTCTTTTGGGATATGCCTTAAAAAGCAATGGAGTTGAAATGGAGCATATAATTGACGAAGACAGCTCGAAGACTCAAATGCGTATAGAAGAAGAGATTTTTATAACCTATGAGCCAGTCCTAAAAGAAGATTTCATTCAGTTAACTCTCCAAGATGTTTTAGATAATGATAACTATGATATGATATCCGAAAAAGAATTAAAGGAAAAAATTATTGAAGAAGGATATAGAAGGCGATTTAGGGGTTTTGGACCAGTTTAGGTGGTAGAGAAACTATAAAATTTAGTGCTGATTTATGATTAGAAGTAGGTGTAAAGAATTCTAAAATGAGTTCTTTGCGCTTGCTTTTTTAGTTAGGAATATTAAGTTATGGTGTGAAGTATGATTATAGTGAAAAATATTCCAAGTTGACAAAGGGAAGCAAATATAATAAAATTATCAATGTACCCCTATGGGGTATATAAACCAAGGAGGATGATTGAAAATGATATTGAAATTTTGGAAGAAGTACTCATATATGTTGCTATTTGCATTTGTGGTAGCTGGATTATTTGATTTAAGAATAGCTTTAGCAGCGATAGTTTGTATGCTAGCGCCTATAGGTTTTGCACTTGTAGGTAAAGGAAGGTTTTGGTGCGGGAATATATGCCCTAGGGGAAACTTTTATGATAATATAATAGGAAAAATAAGCAGACATAAATCTGTACCTAGAATTTTAAAATCACCAATATTTAGATTTGCTGTTATTACATTTATGTTCTATATGTTTGGGACAGGCCTTGCTAAAAGCTGGGGAAGTCTAGCTGATATGGGAATGGTGTTTTATAGAATTATAGTTATAACGACGGTGGTAGGGATAGCGCTATCGCCATTCTATCATGAGAGAACTTGGTGTAACTTCTGTCCTATGGGAAGCATATCTGCCTTTATATCAAGTTTTAAGAAGGATAAAAAAGTCTTAAAAGTAAGCTCAGCTTGTGTTTCATGTAAGCTGTGTCAAAAGAAATGCCCTATGGGAATAGTACCTTATGACTACAAAGGAGACGTTTTAAGCCATCCAGATTGTATACAGTGTAGTAAGTGTGTAAATGTATGTCCTAAAGATGCTATAGGATACTAGAAGGCAGTTATAAATTAAATGGTTAGAATATTAGAGAAGAAGGTTGAAGAGTAAAGTTTAAAGAGGAAAAGGTAGAACTGTCGAGACGAGAAAAAGGTCAACTCACTAGTCTCTAATCGCTAGTCGAAAAAAACTCAAAGTATATAAATTAGGGATTAGTGACTAGAGATTAGTGATTAAAAATAAATTACATTAAAGGTGCAAATACCCTCATTAAGGTACGCATGAATTTGATAGGCCATTTTATTTTGTTACACTTTTCTATAGTAATCATCTCACATTGTTCTAATGTGCTAATAAAGTCTTCTTTAATTGAAAGAACTACTTTGGACTGATACATCCAAGTTGCACATTCAAAGTGAAGGTATAGACTTCTGTAGTCGAGATTGATCGTTCCGACAATAGCCAACTCGTTATCAGAGACGAAAGTCTTTCCATGGATAAAACCTGGCGTAAATTCATAAATTTTCACACCATTTTCGATAAGTACAGGATAGTAACCACGGGTTACCATATGAACATACCATTTATCAGGTATATGTGGAGTAATAATTCTTACGTCTATTCCCTTTTTGGCAGCAAGACATAAAGCTGTTACAGTTTCATTGTCTAAAATGAGATAAGGAGTAGTAATATATACATAATCTTCTGCCTGATTTATTATATTCAAATATGCCATTTCTCCTACTTTCTCATTACTTAAAGGAGAATCACCGTAAGGCAATACAAATCCATCACTATGAAATCTTTCCTTGCAATTATTGTTAGGTAAAAAGTTATTATAATTTTCTGAGCTGCCATTATAGTAATCCCAAACAGTTAAAAACATAACTGTAAAATTCCATACCGCATCCCCTTTAAGTATAACCGCAGAGTCTTTCCAATAGCCATATTTTTTAAGCGTTAATATATTCATCAGCCAGATTAATACCACCGTTAAATGCAATATGTCCATCAATCACTACAATTTTACGATGATCACGGTTATTCATTTTGATTGACATAACAGGAATGAAAGGATTAAATACTTTGCACTTTATACCGTAACCTTCAAGGACTTCATTATATTATAAGGTAATGTTCGCAGACATCCAACATCATCATATAGTACCCGAACATCAACACCTTGCTTTACTTTTTTAATTAAAATATCAAGTATTGTATTCCACATAATACCTTCTTCAATGATAAAGTATTCAAGAAAAATATAATGTTTTGCTTTGAGTAATTCTTCTTTTAGCCGGTTAAATTTCATTTCACCAGAACTTAGGTATTCTACCGTTGTATTTTGATAAATTGGGTAATGGGAAGCGTTATATATATAGTTTGCTTGGTTGGCTATTCCAATATCTTGATTTCTTAACTTTTGAATAATTGTAATATCTTGAATCAACATGGAGTTGGTTTTAATCTCTACTTCCTTCATTTTTTTGATAACACGCTTGTTGACCTTTTGCATGCCAAATAATAAATAAAAGGATATTCCTAGTATAGGGAAAATTAAAATAGGTATAATCCATGCAAGTTTATAAGCAGGATTTTGCCTATTATTTACGATGCATAAAACAGCTATTAAGCTAACTACTATACTTCCTAAAATAAAGTAAACGGAATAGTTACTAAATTTCAAGATTAAGATTACAAATGTAAATAACTGAACTAAAATCAAACTTCCAAATATTACTGCTCGACTTAGCAATATGCTTATCAGCTTTTTCATATTACTGTGCACCTCTTCCCCATATCATAATTCATAAATACTTATCGAAATATTATCTAAGCATGAACTAGATTACATATGATTCATTGTAGTTAGAAAGGATTATATTGTCAATTAAAATTGACTTAGCCAATAAATAGGTAAGTTAAATGAAATTAAGAATATAAACCTCTTAAGTGGATTTTGTGAGCAATGTAAAAGATGATATAATGGAGCTGTTTAGTAAAAAGTACACAAGCTATAAACTATTATTAAGGTTATTTTTGACAAGAATAAAGTTCCAAGGAAAGAAGGGGTTAATGTGTCAGCGATTTTACTAAAGGCATTAGGATTTATTTTTATAATCATTTTAGGATATACATTAAAAAAGTTGGAGTTTTTTGAATCAAAGGATTACAAACTTATCTCGAAAATTATGCTGAATATCACTCTGCCTGCTGCGGTTATTACAGCATTTGCAAACTTTGAAAAAGGTAATTTACTGGTCTTTGTGGCTTTATTGGGTTTAGTATGCAATATAATTATGTTGTTAGTAGGATTTTTAATGTCTAGAAAAAAAGATGATAGCACTAAGGTGCTTTATATGCTTAATTTTCCAGGGTACAATATTGGTTCTTTTGCCATGCCCTATGTGCAAAGTTTCCTTGGACCTTTTGGTGTTGTAGTAACCTGTATGTTTGATACAGGAAATGCTATTATGTGTACTGGTGGGACTTATGCAGCTACATCTGGTGTTGTTAGTTCTGGGGAGGGAATTAGCATTAAAGGAGTTATAAGAGAATTAATATCCTCTGTTCCATTTGATACTTATATGGTAATGATGATTTTATCTTCAGCAGGACTTAGTTTGCCATCAGGAATTAATACAATTGCCTCTACTATTGGCGCTGCAAATGGATTTCTTGCAATGTTGATGATTGGTATGATGTTTGAAATTGATTTAGAGCTAAGCTATGTTAAACAAATTACTAGCATATTGCTGATTAGATATTCCTTTGCCGCAATTTTTGCTTTGTTGTTTTACTTCTGCACTCCATTTTCTCTGGAGATCCGACAGGTGTTGGCGATTTTGGTATTTGCTCCAATATCAGCGTTATCTCCTGTATTTACGGAAAAGTGCAAAGGAAATGTAGCATTATCAAGTCTTATAAGTTCTATATCGATTCTGGTTAGTGTCCTTATTATGACAACATTATTAATCATTATGAATATAGGGTAATACTCTTTTCTTGAGATAATTACGCTCTAAGTAGTCATATGTCAATAAAAAATACTGTATAATGAAGATTCACCCTCTTGGGGTGTTTTTTTAGTATTTAAAAAATTATTTACATGCAGACGTATACATTGATAAATTGATAATTGACAGTATTTATAATTAATAATATAATAACAAACATACAGAGTTTATTATTAATTTATCAATATAAACAGTTACACGTTAACAAATTAATAAAAGCTAAAAATTACAAGTTGCTCAGTTGAAAATTCACAGCCAAGTTCATGGTTAGATATAGTGCTCAAGCTTTCTAAATACAGCTTTACTGTATAAATAGAAACTTGAATACATTAATTTATAATGCAAATTATTAAGGGGGTTATTTTATGGACTTAACGAAATTAGTAACATCGATTGACACAGTTTGGACTTTAGTTGCTACTGCATTGGTATTTTTTATGCAGGCAGGATTTGCCATGGTAGAGACAGGATTAACTAGGGCTAAAAATGCAGGAAACATTATTATGAAAAACCTTATGGATTTTGTCATAGGATCTTTAATCTTTTGGGTTTTAGGTTTTGGTATTATGTTTGGAGGAGACATTGGTGGAGTTATAGGAATGCCGGATTTATTTACAAGAGGAAACTATGAACACTTAGGACTTGGAATTCCGCTAGAAGCTTTTTTGATATTTCAAACAGTATTTTGTGCAACAGCGGCGACCATAGTCTCGGGTGCAATGGCGGAAAGAACAAAATTTAAATCATACCTACTCTACAGCTTTATTATAAGTGCAGTAATTTATCCTATAGCAGGCCACTGGATTTGGGGCGGTGGATGGCTTTCAAAACTAGGATTTCATGATTTTGCAGGTTCAACAGTAGTTCATTCTATAGGCGGCTGGGCAGCTTTAATAGGTGCGTGGACTATTGGACCTAGAATAGGAAAGTATTCAAAAAATGGAAAACCCCAGGCTATTCCTGGACACAATATAACGCTAGGTGCTTTAGGAGTATTTATATTATGGTTTGGATGGTTTGGATTTAATCCAGGTTCGACACTTTCTGGTACAAATATAAATGCAATATCTCATATATTTGTAACAACTAACTTATCAGGGGCAGCAGCAACATTAGTAACACTAATGATTACCTGGCTTAGATATAAGAAACCAGATGTAAGCATGACATTAAACGGTTCTCTAGCGGGGCTTGTAGCAGTTACAGCAGGTTGCGACTTAGTTACTCCTACAGGAGCAGTTATAATAGGAATATTATCGGGAGTTGTAGTTGTGTTTGGTATAGAATTTGTAGATAAGGCTTTAAAAATAGATGATCCAGTGGGAGCAATAGGAGTACACTGCTGCAATGGGGTATTTGGGACGCTTTGTGTAGGATTGTTTGCAGCTAGTGGAGAAAATTTAGGTTTATTTTATGGTGGTGGATTTAAGCTTTTAGGAATACAATTGTTAGGCATAATAGCTGTAGCAGGTTGGACAATAGTAACTACAGTTATAATGTTTAAAACTATGAAGACTACCGTAGGATTAAGGGTAAGTAGCGAAGAAGAGATTACGGGATTGGATTTAACAGAACATGGAATAGATAGTTATGCGGATTTTGGGCCTAAAAGAACAGTAAGCTTTAAAGCTGACCCAATTGACTTACATTTATAATCTCATATGGGCAAAATCAAATAAGGAGGATATATAATTGGTGAATAAAATTACTAAAATTGAAATAATAACGAGAACTGAAAAATTTGAAGCACTTAAAAAAGCATTGAACGAAATAGGAGTCACAGGGATGACTGTATCACAAGTGCTTGGATGTGGAATGCAAAAAGGGTTTCCAGAGTATTACAGAGGAGTGCCGCTTGAGATTCACTTAGTTCCAAAAGTGAAAATAGAGACTGTAACTTGTGAAGTACCTGTAGAATTGGTCGTAGAAGCAGCTAAGAAAGTTTTGCACACAGGCAAAATTGGTGATGGTAAAATATTCATATATGATGTAGCTAATGTTGTAAGAATTAGGACAGGAGAAGAAGGCAGAGCAGCATTACAAAATGAATAATGTTAAGCAAATTTTTCATATATTTCACCAGATTCTAATACCTTTTTGTATTTAAAGGATTTTTGCTTATATGTATGATTACACCTCGCACGTTGACCATGTGATCAATGGGTGAGGTGTAATCATTTCATAATAAGACTTGGAGTTTTTCAAGATAAGTTTGTCAATAATATGGTATGATATATAGGATATTATTGAAGGGGGAACTAAAATGAATAATAAGTCCAAAGCAGTTTTATTTATGATAATATCAGCCTTATCCTTTGCTTTTATGGCTGCCATGGTTAAGCTGTCAGGAAATATTCCAACCATGGAAAAGGTGTTCTTTAGAAATCTTATAAGCTTATTTGTAGCCTTTAAAGTCCTAAAAAAAAGTGGGGGAGTCATGTTTGGGAGAAGAGAGAATCAGAAGTATCTAATAGCAAGATCTTTACTTGGACTTATAGGTATATACTTAAGCTTTTATGCTATAGGCAAGTTATATCTTGCAGATGCATCAATGCTAACTAATCTTTCTCCGTTTTTCGTAACCTTATTTGCGATTGTTTTTTTAAAGGAGCAATTGACTCCTATGAAAATTATCTCTATGATGGTTGCTTTTGTAGGAGCACTTTTAATTATAAAGCCTCAATGGGATTTAACTATTATCCCAGCATTATTAGGATTTTTATCAGCAGCCTTTGCAGGTGGGGCTTATACTCTAGTTAGTTTTTTAAAAAATAGGGAGAATCCTTCTACTATAGTATTTTATTTTTCCATGGTATCAGTGCTGGGAACTCTTCCTTTTGTAATAGTAAACTATGCAGCCCCAACTAAAATGCAATTTCTATATTTAATTCTTACAGGAATTTTTGCAGCTATTGCTCAATTTGCTTTAACCTATTCTTATAAATATGCTCCAGCGTCAGAAGTAGCAATTTATAATTACATGAATATAGTTTTTTCAGCTGTACTAGGTTTCTTCATATGGTACGAAGTTCCAGATATTATGAGCGTTTTAGGCGGTAGTATGATAGTAATTATTGCAATAGTTGTTTATATACAAGGACAAAGAAAAATAACTATGTAGTAAACATTTGCAGGTTTAGGTCCTATATTCAGTGCGTTACAAGGGGCGTTGTACGGACCAGTAGCTTTCCTGTGGGTAATTGCAGGTTGTGTTTGTTTCAGGATCAGCAAATTTACTAGCGCAACTAACTCCAGGACGTTTAGATGCTCGTTTTTGGATAGGAGTTATATTTATATATTACTTTTTGGCGACTATTCTTCCTGTCGATGTAGTTATTGGTAAAATATATCCTTTGTTTGGAATATGTTTATTAATAATGGCTGTAGGAGTTGGAGGAGGAATACTTATAAGGGGATATAATATTCCAGAAGTAAGTTTTTTTAATTTACACCCATCTAATATACCAATGTGGCCGATGATGTTTGTTACTATTGCTTGTGGTGCAATATCTGGATTCCACGCTACACAATCACCTATGATGGCAAGATGTCTTAAGTCTGAAAAGTTTGGTAGACATTCATTTTATGGGGCTATGATAGCAGAAGGAGTTATTGCGCTTATTTAGGTAGCGGCAGGACTTGCGTTCTATAATGGGGTCCCTGGCCTTAGTAAAGTAGTACTTGGAAAAGCCGGCGCCGCTGGTGCAGTATTTGAAATAACCAAAAGCTTATTAGGGCCTGTTGGCAGCATACTTGCTATACTCGGGGTTATAGCGTGTCCAATAACTACAGGCGATACTGCGTTTAGAAGTGCAAGGCTCGCGTTAGGAGATATAATTAAATATCCACAGGATAAAGTCAAGAATCATTGGATATCAACACTTCCTGCTGCATTCATGCCAGCTGTATCTATAAGCTATATAATGCAAGCACCAGAAGGTTTTAGGATTAATGCTTTAGTATCAAATGTAACAGGAATATTTGCGGCATTTATGCTCTTAGGATTATTTTTATATAAAACAAGAGGTGAAGGTGAACCAGTGGTAGCAGTCTACGATAAATAATATAAAGTTAAAACCCTAGAATTAAAAGATAATATAGAATTGAAATGTTTTGAGGAACAAAGTGTTTCTGAGCGGGAAGTTGAAAATAGAAAATAAATGAGTTTTGAGAAAATTGCGTCGCAATTTTCTTTTTTTGTGAATAAATTGGAAACATTTGCTCAATAATAAGAAAATGTAGGCTTATGTTTATAAAAGAGGGAGGAATAGTATGAAGGTCGGAATTCCCAAAGGATTGCTATACTACAAATATTATCCTTTTATCCATACATTTTTAGAAGAAGTAGGAGCAGAGATTATCGTTTCCGATGACACTAATAAAAGAATACTTAACGAAGGAGTTAAATACGCTGTAGATGAAGCATGCCTTCCTATGAAGGTTTTTCATGGGCATGTGGTAAGTATAAAAGATAAGTGCGATTTGATGATTGTGCCTAGAATTATGTGCATTAGGGACAGGGAATACATTTGCCCTAAATTTTGTGGGCTTCCTGAAATGATTAAAAATAGTATACCAGGTATGCCTAAGATTACAGAAATACCGCTATATATAAATTCAGAAAAAAACCTTTATAATTGGTGCAGAAAGATAGGATTTATGATAACCAGCAACTTATATATGGTAGATACAGCATATATAAAAGCTTTAGCAGTGCAAGGAAACTTTAAAATGGGAATAAATGATGAAGGCCAAAATATAAAGGTAGCCTTATTAGGACATCCATACAATATATACGATAATTTCATAAATATGGGTTTAGTAGATAAACTTCATAAGTTTGGAGTTGGCGTTATCACAGAGGAGTTTGTTCCAGAAGACGACATAGATAAAGAAGTAGACAATTTATTTAAAAGACCTTTCTGGAGTTTTGCTAGAAACTCCTATGGCGCTGCAGCAAATCTTTTTTCAAAGAATAAAATAGATGGAATTATATACATTTCCTCTTTTGCTTGTGGAATTGACTCTGTAGTAATAGAGCTTATAAAGCATAGGATTGGCGATTTCCCTTTTCTTGTTCTAAAAATAGATGAACAAACAGGAGAAGCTGGATTTAATACAAGAATAGAAGCATTTGTAGATATGATAGAAAGGGGGAATAAAATTGAAGGTAACATTTCCGCACATGGGGAATGTGTACATTGCAGTTAAGATACTTTTTGATGGGTTAGGAATAGACTATGTGATTCCTCCAATAAACAACAAAACAGCTCTTGAAATAGGGGTTACCTATGCACCAGAAGAGATGTGCCTCCCCTACAAGATAATGATAGGAAATTATATTCAAAGTATAGAGCAGGGAGCAGATACTATACTTCTAGTTGGGAGCTGTGGGCCTTGCAGATTCGGAGAATATTGTGAGCTCCAAATGAAAGCTTTAGAAAAGTTAGGGCATAATCTAAAGTTTATAGTCATGGATTATCCTAAAGATATAGGGAAAAGAGAGCTTTTAAAAAGAGTAGAGTACTTAATATCGGAAAGCCCTAAAAACGCTGGAGAGAAGGCCGTAGCAGCGTTAAGAGCACTTAAGGCAATAAATTTAATCGATAAGATTGAAGAAAGAGCTCATTATTTAGCTGGATACGAGATAAATAGAGGAGATTGCAAGAAACTATTAAATCAATGTAAGAGAGATGTGTTTAAAACCAACGATCCAAACGAAGGAATAAAAACTTTAGAGAACTATAGAAAAATGATAGAAAAAGTTGAAATTGATAAAAGCAGGAATCCCCTTAAGGTGGCCGTAATTGGAGAAATATATACGGTTATAGATCCGTTTTCCAATCTCAACATAGAAGATAAGCTTATGGATTATGGGGTGTGCAGCAAGAGAAAACTAACTCCTAGTTGGTGGGTTAAGGATGCAGCTATGAAGGTGTTAAAGTTAAACTCTCTCGATCTTAGAAGAGCATCAAGAGAATACTTACCTTACTACATAGGTGGGCATGCAAGAGAGTGTATAGGAGAAGCAATGATAGCACAGAAAGAAAACTTTGATGGAGCAATTCAGATATTCCCCATGGGATGTATGCCTGAAATTATAACTAAAGCTATACTTCCATCAATATCAAGAGATAAAAACTTTCCTATAATGAGTCTGGTAGTTGATGAAATGACTGGAGAAGGCGGCTATATCACCAGAATAGAAGCGTTTTTAGATTTAATAGAGAGGAGACAGAAAGATGTATCATATGGGTGTTGACGTAGGTTCTGTTAGTACAGATTTTGTGCTTTTAGATAAAGATATGAATGTAGTAGAAAAAATATACTTGAGAACAAAAGGTAGACCAATACAGGCAGTACAGCAGGGATTAAAGATGCTTAAAGAGAAATACAGCAATGGTACAATTGATTCCGTAGGTACAACAGGAAGTGGAAGACATATAGCAGCAGCTCTCCTTGGCGGAGATGCTATAAAAAATGAAATTACTGCGCATGCTATTGCATCTCTCCACCTTGACGAAGATGTACGTACAATAATAGAGATAGGTGGTCAGGACTCAAAGATAATAACATTAAAAGGAGGAGTTGTAACAGACTTTGCTATGAATACTGTATGTGCAGCAGGAACAGGCTCCTTTTTAGATAGACAGGCGGAAAGGTTAGAAATTCCGATAGAGAGATTTGGGGATTATGCCTTAAACTCTAATGTACCAGTTAGAATTGCAGGTAGATGTGCTGTATTTGCAGAATCTGATATGATACATAAGCAGCAGTTAGGTTACAATGAAGCTGATATAATAAGAGGACTTTGCGAAGCTATGGTAAGAAATTATCTCAATAATGTAGCAAAGGGAAAGGATATTCAGCAAAAGGTATTTTTTCAAGGTGGAGTTGCAGCAAATAAAGGTATAAAGAAGGCATTTGAAGATACTTTAGGATTTAGAGTTTATGTACCAGAACACCATGATGTTATGGGGGCAATAGGCGCTGGCATTATAGGTGCAGAGGCAGTTCAAAGAAAAAAGAGTACAAATTTTAAGGGACTTGGAGTAGCTGATGCAAAATTTGTATCTAACAGTTTTGAATGTAATGGATGCCCAAACAGATGCGAAGTTGTAAACATAAAGGATTCCGCAGAAGTAGTTGGGTGTTTTGGTGATAGATGTGGTAAATGGAGCGAAAAAATGATTGTGTAATATATTTTCCCCAATTTAAGAAGTTTGTGTTATAATCTAACTTGCAAATAGGATTATAATGGAGTTTTGGAGGTTCATGACATGGGTGAGCGTATTGAGATGCCCAGATATGTTAAAATATCAGTAGATGTGGCAGCAAGAATTTATAAGGGAGAATTATCTGAAGGGGAAAAGCTAAGAGGACGGTCAGTTCTAGCAGGAGAGTATAATGTTTCTCCAGAGACCATAAGAAAGTCTATGAAGCTTTTAGAGGATAAAGGAGTTGTAGATGTAAATAAGGGGAGCGGAATAATAATAAAGTCTCCTGAAAAGGCATATCAATTCGTTGAAAGCTTTAAGGAAAAAGAAAGCATAGGAATGTTGAGAAGTACAATGAAAAAGCTTCTAGAAGAGAGAAATATTTTAGAGAAACAAATACAAGATGTAAATGAAAAGATTATAGACTATTCGTATAGATTCAAAAATACGGATTTGATAGAGCCTATAGAGGTTGAAGTGCCTGATGAGTCTCATATAATAGGGAAGACTATAGGAGAAAGTGAATTCTGGCATAATACGGGAGGGACAATAGTTGGAGTAAAAAGGGAAGAAGAGATATTAATATCCCCTGGTCCTTACCTAGAGTTTAAGAAAGGCGATAAAGTCTTAGTAGTAGGAGATGAAAGCCTATCTCATAGAATAAAAAGATATCTGGAAAATGAAAATATAAAATAACAACACCCCTGGGATAAACTCCTTTGCCCAGGGGTGTTGTTATTTTTGATTAGACTTGAAAAAATGCTTTTTTATCTTATGAACTTGAATATAAGGTTAATTTGACAATGTAACAACTTATATGTTAACATAAAGTTGTATTAACAAACAACTTTGTGATGTAGATAAGTTGTCTTGGATAATGAATGGAAATTCATTAGTAAAGATAAGAATCTCTAGTGCAAAAATCTTAATAAAAAGGAGGATGTACATGATAGAGTTAAAAAAAGTAAAAAAGGCCTTTAAAAACGTTGAAATCTTAAAAGGAATTGACCTAACGATAAACAAAGGAGAGTTAGTTGTGCTTATAGGTCCAAGTGGATGTGGTAAGACTACTACCTTAAAAATGTTAAATAAACTTATAAAGCCAACATCAGGTGAGATTTATATTGATGGGGAAGATATAAGCAAGAAAGATACTATTGAGCTAAGAAGAAATATTGGATATGTAATCCAGCAGACAGGATTGTTCCCACATATGACTGTAGGAGACAATATAGGACTAGTACCATATTTAAAAGGCTGGGGGGATGAGGAAATAGCAGAAAGAACTAAAGAACTGCTGCAGATGGTTGGTATGAATCCAGAGGAATATATAGATAGATATCCCAGCGAACTAAGTGGAGGGCAGCAGCAGAGAATAGGAGTTGCTAGAGCCTTTGCCACAGATCCGAATATAATATTAATGGATGAGCCTTTTTCAGCTCTTGATCCTATAACCAGAAATCAGCTTCAAGATGAACTATTTAGTTTGCAGGAAAAGCTTAAAAAGACTATAGTTTTTGTCACTCACGATATGGATGAAGCACTAAAGCTTGGGGATAAAATATGCATAATGAAGGACGGACTAATAGTGCAGTATGATACCCCTGAGAACATACTTAAAAATCCAGCTCATAACTTTGTTGAAGAGTTTGTAGGTAAAAACAGGATTTGGAATCAACCGGAATTTATAAAGGCTGAAGATATAATAATAAAGAATCCTGTAAAAGCAGTAGGAAGTAGAACACTTCTTCAGGCAGCAGAGATAATGAACGAAAGACATGTAGATAGCATTCTAGTTGTAGATGAAAAAAGTAAGCTAGAAGGAATAGTTACACTAAAGGACATAAGAAAAATAGAGAAAAAAATAGCAAAGCAAATCTTAGGGATATAATTGAGAAAGATGTTATATGCGTTAAAAAGGATGAATCCATAGTGGATATATTAAAAGTTATAAATGAAAAGAAGGTCGGATATATACCAGTAGTTGATGATGATAAGACTCTAGTAGGACTTATAACTAGAAGTAGTTTAATTAGTGTTTTAAGCGGGCAATTCTTAGATGAAGAGGAGGTAGGTGCATAATGAGAGAATTTTTTATGTATTTCTTAGAGAGAAAAGATCAAGTTATAAGCTTACTGCTGCAACATCTTGGACTTACCATTGCATCGGTAATTGTAGCAATACTAGTGGGTGTACCATTGGGAATATTAATAACAAGAAAGAAAAGTCTGTCAGGACCTATAGTTGGGTTAGCTAACTTGGTACAGGCAATACCAAGCTTAGCCTTACTTGGATTCTTAATTCCGGTTTTAGGTATAGGGAGTACTCCAGCTATAGTCATGGTATTTCTCTATTCGCTGCTTCCTATTCTGAAGAACACATATACTGGACTTAAAAATATAAATCCAGATATGCTAGAAGCGGCAGAAGGAATGGGACTTACGTCAAGACAAAAGCTTCAAATGGTTCAGCTTCCACTGGCTCTTCCAGTTATAATGGCAGGTATTAGAATTGCGGCTGTTACAGCAGTTGGACTTATGACTATAGCTGCCTTTATAGGAGCAGGCGGACTTGGATACATGGTATTTACAGGAGTTCAGAGGGTTGATAATTTTATGATACTATCTGGTGCGATACCAGCATGTATATTAGCTCTTTTAATGGACTTTATCATAGGAAAAATAGAAAATGAAGTAGTCCCTGAAGGAATAAAGTTAAATAAAGAAGGTAAAAGAAGAAAAGTGAAAAGAAGAACAAGACAGAATGAAAGAAGAAATAGAGCTATAGCAATCACAGCTGCAGCAGCCATAGTTATTAGTATTATAGGTGGCATAGGATATAAAGCCTATAGCAATAACAAAGAATTTGTAGTAGGATCTAAAAACTTTACTGAGCAGATTATCTTAGGAAATATGTTTGCAACCTTAGTTGAAGAGAATACAGACTTAAATGTAAAGAGAACTGGCTTAAACTTAGGTGGTTCTAGTGTAGCATGGGAAGCACTAAAATCTGGAGATATAGATATGTATGTTGAGTATACTGGGACTGGTTTGGTTAATATTATGCAGCAAAGTGTGGTAAGTAACCCTAAAGAAGCTTATGACATAGTAAAAGAGCATTTTAACAAAGAGTATGATATAACCTGGCTAGATACATTAGGATTTAATAATACCTATGTCCTTGCAGTAAGGCAGGATACGGCTAAGCAGTATAACCTTAAGAAAATATCAGACTTAAAGATAGGAGAAAAGAATTTCATATTTGGTCCAACCATGGAATTTACAGATAGAGAAGATGGGTATTTAGGAATGCAAGACATATATCATATTAAGTTTGATACTGTAAAACCTGTAGACGGTGGATTGAGATATACAGCTATTAGTAATAAGGAATCAGATGTAATAGATGCCTTTGCAACAGATGGGCTTCTAAAGGCATACAATCTTGTGACTTTAGAAGACGATAAAAATATTTTTCCGCCGTATAATGCAGCACCTATAGTTAGAAACGACACGTTGAAGAAGTATCCAGAACTAAAGGAACTTTTAAACAAGTTATCAGGACAGATAGATGATGAAACTATGAGGGAGCTTAATTATAAAGTAGATAAACTTGGAGAAGATCCGAGAACTGTTGCAGATGAATTTTTAAAAGAAAAAGGGCTTATATAGTCAAAGTATCCTAGAGGCGAATTTAAGCCTTTAGGATGCGTTTTACTCTAATTAGCTATAGTATTAGAATGATTTTATTCTAACTAGTTACACCCCTGGGGTATATTTCGCCCCAGGGGTGTTATAATTAACAGCAGAACCAATCGAAGAATGAGCAGCCTCTGTTATAAGGCTGATGACAAGGGCTTATTGGATAGCATTGACAACAACATTCTTCGTGTTTATGGTGTTTATGATGTTTATGATGATGATCATCACAGCAAGAACAAGGATTACAGCAGCGGTTATATTGGGGAGTACATCCACAACCGTATCCGCCATAACCACCATATCCGCGTCCAAAACCACCGCGGTTAAATCCGCCTAAGAATAATAAAGGAAACAAGAATGAACCTAGCATATTGTAACCACCTCCATTAATATGAAACTCCTCCTCTTGCCGTCAGAGGAGTAAGCGTATCGCCAAATTATAGATTTGGGATATCTGCTTAGGATTGTGTAGCTTGTCTAAGTTGGAGATATTGTGGACTTAATATAGTATATTATCATTGGAACAAAAGTGTTAATATAAATTTAGATTTTTTATTTTTAGTATTGACATGGAACCTAATAGTGGTATAATTTTCACAATAACAAAATAGGATTAAAAAATTTTTTGTTTGGAGGAAAAGCTCATGAAAGGCCTTATTAGAAAAGGAATGACAAGACAATATAGCTTTTACTTTAGAAACTGGGGTTATTTTTATAACGCTGGTTATTTGTCTTGTGAAAAATTTAAAATTCCTAATTCTAATGAGTTAATTAATACATGAGAGAACATTTTAAGTAGGTTCAAATCAATAGTGTATTATTATAAGTATATCTAAGAAGGCTCATTAATGAGTCTTCTTTTTTTATAAAAAAATTTAACTAGGGGGTTGTTTATATGATTATTGTAATGAAGCACAATGCATCAAGAGAAAGTATTGAAAGAATTAAAGAGGATATTAGTGAAATGGGAGTTCAGGTACACGAGGTCGAAGGAGAGAAGTACTGCATACTTGGGCTGGTTGGAGATACAACTGTCATTGACCCAAAGCAGATAGAAGCTAATGAAGAGGTTGAAAAGATAGTTCATGTTCAAGAACCTTACAAAAAAGCTAATAGATTATTTCATCCTCATGATTCAATAATACCTGTAGGAAGTGAGCTTATTGGGGGCACTAAGCTAGCGGTAATGGCAGGTCCTTGTTCAGTTGAGAGTGAAGAACAGATAGTAGAACTTGCAAGACAAGTAAAGAAATCAGGAGCTACATTCTTAAGAGGAGGAGCATTTAAGCCAAGAACTTCTCCATACAGCTTTCAAGGCATGGGATTAGATGGGCTTGAGCTATTAAAGATAGCAAAAAAAGAAACAGGACTGCCAATAGTAACAGAGATAATGTCTCCGAAAATGGTAGAGAAGTTTGTGGAGGATGTTGATGTAATTCAAGTAGGAGCAAGAAATATGCAAAATTTTGATCTACTAAAAGAGTTAGGGAAGACAAACAAGCCAATTCTCTTAAAAAGAGGATTAGCTGCCACTATAGAAGAATTCTTAATGTCAGCAGAATATATAATGTCTGAGGGAAATGAAAATGTAATATTATGTGAAAGAGGAATAAGAACTTATGAAAC
Source organism: Clostridium bovifaecis (assembly GCA_009738435.1). Classification (GTDB taxonomy): domain Bacteria; phylum Bacillota; class Clostridia; order Clostridiales; family Clostridiaceae; genus Clostridium_H; species Clostridium_H bovifaecis. The sequence goes on from CP046522.1 coordinate 306,857, forward strand.
TTACACAAGGAACACGTTGGATTTAAGTGCTGTACCAGTAATAAAAAAACACAGTCATCTACCAGTAATTATAGATCCAAGTCATGCAGGAGGAATTTGGTGGCTTGTAGAACCATTAGCTAAAGCAGCTGTGGCTGTAGGGGCGGATGGACTCATGATAGAAGTTCATAACAATCCAGCTAAGGCTAAAAGTGATGGGTCTCAATCACTTAAACCTGAAAAATTCCACAGTCTTATGGAAAAACTATCTATGGTAGCAAAGGCTGTGGATAGGGAAATTTAAAGATATTACTGGGGGTTAACAATGAAGGGGTTAGATTTAAATATAACTATTGTAGGGTTGGGGCTTATAGGGGGCTCATATGCTCTAGCACTAAAAGAATTACAACCAAAAAAGCTTTATGCAGTTGACAAAGATGAAGAAGCTATAAAGGTTGGCGAGGAAATGGGAATTATTGATAAGGGCTTTATAAGCCCTGAGATCCCTCTAAAGGAATCTGATTTAATAATAATTTGTATATATCCAAAGGATATAAAAGACTTTGTTAAAAATAATATTGATAACTTTAAGTTAGGTTCAGTAATAACTGATGTTACAGGAATAAAAAGAGAATTTGCAGAAGAAATAAATGCAGGGTTAAGAAAAGATATAGATTTTGTATTTGGGCACCCTATGGCAGGAAGAGAATTCACTGGGGTAAAATATGCATCAAAGGAAATATTTAAAGGAGCAAACTATATAATAACTCCTACAGAAAGAAATAAAGAAGAAAGCATAAAACTTATAGAAGATATTGCAATAGGACTTGGGTGCAAAAATGTAGAGAAGGTGACTGTGGAAAAACATGATGAAATTATAGGATTTACAAGCCAACTTCCTCATGTTATAGCAGTATCTTTGGTAAATAGCGATAATCTAGGAGTAGATGTAGGAAAATTTACTGGTGACAGCTACAGAGATCTTACAAGGATAGCTAGAATTAATACAAAGCTGTGGACTGAACTATTTATGGGGAATAGAGAAAATCTGATTAATCAAATAGAAGAGTTTGAGAAAAATATAACAGATGTGAAAACTGCTTTGATAAATAAAGATATGAAAAGTTTAAGTGAGATTTTAAGTAAAGCTAGCAAAAAAAGAGAGGAGATGTCCTAATTGAGAGAACTTAGGATAAATCTTAAGGAAAAGACTTATCTGCTCTATATAGAAAGAGGTCTTTTAGATCGAATAGGAAAAAAAATAAAAAGCATATATACTGACAATGGTATAAAAGATGTATCCGCTAATAAAAAGGTGATTATTGTAACGGATAAGAATGTAGATAAGTTTTATGGAAATAAGGTAAAAGAAAGCTTAGAAGAGTCAGGCTTTATGTTTTTTAAGGTAGTTATAGAGCCTGGAGAGAAAAGTAAGTCTATGGAGGAGCTTATAAAATTATATAATGAGCTTTTGGACATAGGGGTTACAAGAGGAGATCTTATAATAGCACTTGGAGGAGGAGTTGTTGGTGACTTAACAGGCTTTGCAGCTTCTACATTTTTAAGGGGAATTCCCTATATTCAAATTCCCACTTCGCTTTTAGCTCAGATAGACAGCAGCATAGGGGGAAAGGTTGCTGTGGATTTACCAAGAGGTAAAAATTTAGTAGGAAGTTTCTATCACCCAGAGGCAGTGTTTATAGATCCCAATGTACTAGATACCTTAGATAAGAGGTTTTTATATGATGGCATGGGAGAGGTGATAAAGTATGGATGTATAAAAGATAAAGAGTTATTCTATAATCTGATTCAGTATGATGATAAAGAACTACTAAGCAATATGGAAAATATAATTTATACTTGCTGTAGTATAAAGAAAAAGGTAGTTGAAAAAGATGAAAAAGATACTGGAGATAGAATGCTTCTAAACTTTGGACACACTATAGGTCATGCTATTGAGAAATATTATAATTTTGAGAAATATACTCATGGAGAGGCTGTTGCTTTAGGAATGTATATCATAACTAAGAAGAGTGAAGAGATGAAATTAACTAAAGAAGGAACAGCTGCGTTAATAGCTAAGGTGCTCAATAGACATAATCTAGAGCACGAGATTAATTTAGAAGATAAGGATAGTATATTGTCAGCAATATCTTTGGATAAGAAAAATAAGGGAGAGTTTATAAATATAGTTCTTCTTAGAGATATTGGAGATAGCTTTATACACGAAATAAAAAGGGTAGAGATGATTGATTTTATTTAAATAAATAGAAGAGGAGATGAGAGGGTGGAAAATGTAAGGATTACACCATCGCCTTTAAGAGGAGAGATAAATATTCCACCTTCTAAAAGCCTAGCTCATAGGGCGGTTATATGCGCTGGACTTTCGGAAGGGATAAGCAATATAAGCAATATTATATATTCACAAGATATTAAAGCTACCATTGAAGGTATGAAAAGTGTTGGAGTAAAAGTTGAGAGCGAAGATAAAAGTGTAAATGTTAAAGGCAAAAGTCCGTTAGAGCTTATAAAAAACACTATAGATTGCATTGAATCAGGTTCTACTTTAAGATTCTTAATCCCAATAGGGTTATTGACTGGAGAAGAAGTGGCCTTCAATGGAAGAGGAAAGTTAGTAACTAGACCTCTTAATGTATATTATGAAATATTTAAGAAGCAAGGAATAGAATATGTAACTAATGAAGGAGGACTTCCTCTAAAAGTAAAAGGTAAATTAAAACCAGATATCTTTTATGTTAAAGGAAATATAAGCTCTCAATTTATAACTGGTCTTATGTTTGTACTTCCTCTATTAAATGAAGATTCTAAAATTGTAATGACCACGGAGTTAGAATCTAAGGGATATGTGGATTTAACTATAGATTGCCTTAAAGAATTTGGAGTAGAAGTGCAGAACAAAGATTACAGGGAATTTTATATTAAAGGAAATCAACAATATAAAAATAGATTATAGAGTTGAGGGAGATTTTTCTCAAGCGGCCTTTTGGATAGTGGCAGGTATACTAGGCTCAAGTATAAAATGTAAGGATTTAAATATAAATTCCCTTCAAGGAGATAAGGTTATACTTGATATAGTGAGAGAAATGGGAGCAAAATTAGAAATAAAAGAGGGCTGCATAGAAGTTAAAAACTCGGTTACAAAAGGAATTACAATTGATGCTTCCGAATGTCCAGACCTTGTACCTATACTTTCCGTCCTTGGAGCAGTAAGTGAAGGAACTACTAAGATAATAAATGCTGAAAGAGTAAGAATTAAAGAATGTGATAGACTAAAGGCTATGGTGACGGAGCTTAGTAAAATTGGGGCGGAAGTAGAAGAGCTTCATGATGGACTTGTAATTAGAGGAAAGAAAAGTTTAAAAGGCGGAATCGTTGATAGCTGGAATGACCACAGAATAGCTATGGCTATGGCAGTTGCATCGATTAAATGTGAGGGAAGTCTTGTAATAACAAATAGCAAAGTAGTTAATAAATCCTATCCTCATTTTTGGGAAGACTTTAAGATGTTAGGGGGTACAGTAGATGAGTGGAGTATGGGGGAATAAAATAAAATACTCTATCTTTGGGGAATCTCATGGGAAATCTATAGGAATCATTATAGATGGCTTACCTTCAGGAATAGACCTTGACTTAGAAGAAATAGATAGAGAGATGAGAAGACGGGCACCAGGAAAAAATAAGCTAACTACAGCACGTAATGAAAAAGATGAATTTGAAATACAAAGTGGATATTTTAACGGAAAAACTACAGGAACTCCTCTATGCATTATGATAAAAAATAGTGATCAGCATTCAAGAGACTATGAAAAAACAAAAAATCTTTTAAGACCGGCGCATGCTGACTATACTGGATTTATAAAATATAGTGGCTTTAATGACTATAGGGGCGGAGGTCATTTTTCAGGAAGGCTTACAGCACCAATTGTATTTGCAGGGGCCGTTGCAAAACAAATTTTGAGGGAAAAGGGGATAATAATTGGAAGTCACATAAAGAGTATTGGCAGCATTGAAGAAGATTACTTTGATGATATTAATATAAAAGAAGAGCTGTTAAATAGACTAGCTAACAAGGAATTCCCTACTATGGATGAAGAAAAAGCTTTAAAAATGAAGGACGAAATATTAAAGTGCAAAGAAAAAATGGATTCAATAGGTGGGGTGGTAGAAGGAGCAATTTTAAATCTACCTCCAGGGATAGGCTCCCCTTTCTTTAATTCTGTGGAGAGTACCATAAGCAGCCTTTTATTCTCCATTCCAGCAGTAAAAGGAGTAGAATTTGGTGCAGGGTTTAATATATCTAAAATGAAAGGATCAGAAGCTAACGATGAGTTTTATATTGAAGATGGCAATATTAAAACTTATACAAATAATAATGGAGGGATTTTAGGAGGAATTACAAATGGAATGCCGATAGTATTTAGGGTTGCCTTTAAGCCTACGCCATCTATTGCAAAGGAACAGAAAACTGTAGAGTTGGTATCTAAAGAAAATACCACTATAAAAATTCAAGGAAGGCATGATCCATGTATTGTACAAAGAGCGGTGCCAATAGTTGAAGCAGCAGCAGCTATAGGAATATTAGAACTAGTTCTAAGTTAGAAGGTTAGCCGCTGCGCTGAGTTTAGAAGTGGAAAACATAAAGTAATTGATAATGTACAATTGTCAATTTAAAATGGAACTGATTACTGATTACTGATTACTGATTACTGGTTACTAAGAAGATGGGGGACGTTGAGAAGTGGATACCTTAGAGAATTTAAGAAATGAAATTGATGACATAGATAGGCAGCTTACAGGACTATTTGAAAAGAGAATGGAGACAGTCATAAAGGTAGCACAATATAAGAAGGAAAACAATATACCTATACTAAATAAAAATAGGGAAGAAGAAGTTATTGAAAAGAATATAAAGTATTTGAAGAACAAAGGTTTTAAGAAGGAAGAAGCAGAATTTCTAAAAAACGTCATGGCTATTAGTAGAAAGGCTCAGGCAAGGGAAATATTTGAGTATAATGTGGATTTACAAGAAGATAAAAAAAATGAGCTAGAATACACAGTAAGTAATGAAGCTGCTTGCTTACCTAAAAGAAATAATATAAATGCAGGCTTTCAAGGGGTACATGGCTCTTTTAGCGAAGAAGCTTTATTGGAGCATTTCGGAGAGGGTGTAATTGCACATAATGTGACGGAATTTGAAGATATATTTAAAGCTCTAAAAAATAATGAGATTGACTATGGAGTGCTTCCCATTGAAAATTCATCTACAGGAGGCATAGTTGAGGTATATGATCTTTTAAGAAAGTATGGATTTTTTATAGTAGGGGAGAGAACCATAAAGGTAAGCCACAATCTGTTAGGAGTAAAGGGAGCTAAAATAGAGGACATAAAAGAAGTGTATTCTCATCCTCAAGCGCTTCAGCAAAGTAGTGAATTTTTAAAGAATTATCCTAAGTGGAACTGCATTCCATATAGAAACACAGCAGCCAGTGCTGAGCTTGTAAGAAATGAAAATAGCAAGGAGAAGGCGGCTATTGCTAGTAAAAAGGCTGGGGAAATATATGATTTAGATATAATAAGAGATGATATAAATTACAATAAAAATAACTATACAAGGTTTATAATCATAGGAAAAAGTTTGGAGTTAGAAAATAACTATAATAAAATTAGCACTATATTAACCTTGCCCCACAAAGCAGGTTCACTTTATAATATCTTAAGCATTTTCGCAGAATACAATTTAAGTTTATTAAAAATAGAATCAAGACCAATTATAGATAAGTCTTTTGAATATTTCTTTTATATTGATTTTGAAGGAAATCTGAATGATAAGGCAGTAAAGGAAGCTATAGGAGAGATAAGAAATAATAGCTATGACTTTAAACTACTAGGAAATTATAAGGCACATAATGTTATTGTCCCTATAATATAAGAATTTTAAGCCTTATTTATATAACAATGACTGGATGATTATATCATGGGGCTATTAAAGTCAATTTTGCAATGGGATTAGAATCAATGCTTTAGGAAATGAGGTTATTATGTTGAAGGGATTATATGGATTATTAGGAGAAAAGCTTGGACACAGTTTTTCTCCGGGAATACATTCCTTAATATTTAAAGAATTAGGTTTAGAAGGATACTACCACTTGTTTGAGGTAGATAAAGCACAGTTAGAATATGCAGTCTTAGGATTTAACGCCCTTAAGATAAAAGGGGTAAATGTAACCATTCCTTATAAGGTTGATGCTATGAAATATCTAGATAGGATATCACAGGAAGGAAAAAACATAGGCGCAATTAATACTATTTGTTTTGAAGAGGGGGAGACCATAGGTTATAACACTGACTATTATGGATTTGGAATGATGTTAAATAAATTTAATATAAATCTTAAATGGGAAAAAGCTGTGATCTTAGGCACTGGGGGAGTATCGAGAGCAGTACTTCAATACCTTTTAGACAATGATGTAAGGGATATTACTTTTGTAAGCAGAAATATAGAAGAAGTAAAGACTAGATTTAAAGAATTTAACATAATAGAGTATGAAAAGATTAAAGAATTAAGAGATAAAGATATAGTAATCAATTGTACCCCGCTTGGAATGTACCCTAAGGTTGAAGTCTCACCTTTAACTAAAGAACAAGTCTCACAATTTAAAATAGTTATAGATTTAATTTATAATCCACAGGAAACATTATTATTAAGATATGCTAATGAGAATGGAATACAAGGAATAAACGGACTTTACATGCTTGTTGGGCAGGCGGTAAAAGCACAAGAGCTGTGGAATAGTGTAAAGATTGATGAAGAAATTGTGGATAAAGTTTATAAACAACTTTCTGATTTGCTTTAGAAAGGAAAGAAGTTCATGAATAAGTTAAATAAGAATATAGTTTTAATAGGCATGCCAGGCTGCGGAAAGACTACCATAGGAAAAAGGCTAGCTAAAAGGCTAAACATAAAATTTTGCGATGTAGATGAGTATATAGTAGAAAGTGAAGAGAAGAGCATTACTAAAATCTTTGAAGAGGGAGAAGAGCATTTTAGAGAAATTGAAAGTAGAGCAATAAATGAAATATGTAGAATCTATCCTAAAGTCATAGCTACAGGTGGTGGGGCGATAAAAAGATTTTATAACATAAAAACCTTAAAGGAAAATGGAGTGGTGTTTTTTATAGATAGACCTGTGGAAGATATTGCAGAAGGAGTAGATATGAAAAGCAGGCCATTATTAAAGGATGGAGTTGAAAAGTTATATAAGCTTTATGAGGAGAGGTATCCTCTTTATAATGAATACTGCGATTACAAAATAATTAATTCTAGTATAGAAGAAAGCATTAGTAGAATCCTTTCTTTGATATGATTCAATTAGAAATAAATTGCGTGGCAATTTTCATATATGGGGGTGTAAACATTGAAAATATTAGTGATAAACGGTCCAAATATAAATATGTTAGGAATACGAGAAAAACATATTTATGGAACTACAACCTATGAGGATTTGTGTAGGTATATAAGAGAAGAAAGTAAAAGTTTGGCTGAAGTGAATATAGTTCAAAGTAATATTGAAGGAGAACTAATTAATTATATACAAGGAGCTTATGGTGATTATGATGGAATTGTGATGAATCCTGGAGCATATACCCACTATAGCATTGCTATATATGATGCGTTAGTGGCTGTACAAATTCCTACAGTGGAAGTACATATAAGTAACATTCATAAGAGAGAAGAATTCAGGCATAAATCTGTTACGGCAGCAGCTTGTCTTGGACAGATAAGCGGATTCGGAATCTATGGATACATTATGGGAATAATGGCATTAATCAATAATAAGAAGAGCAATTAAAGTTTATACTAATCTACGTTATAAATAAAAGGCATGCAGAATCTTTGCATGCCTTTTAAATTATGCTTCTGGAACGAAAGTTGCACAGTCAGTCTCGTGAGTATTAGATGCATTACGTGGCTGAATTTCTATTTTTGCTGCGCTGCAATGATCTCCTTGTTCATAATAGTGACAAGTGTTTACAACACATTTAACACCAGAAAGAGGTGTGTTTGATTTTTCTACTCTTCCTTGCATAATCAATTCCTCCTATAATATAAAGATTACTTTCTTAAATAGTTTAAGCCTTTTAAGAGTATTTATTCTAAGATTAATTTTACGGTATAGGTATATCTTTCACACTGTTAGATAAGTCAATACTAGTATCGGTTAAGGTACCACTAAAATTATTTATAATGTTTTTAACTTTATCTACATTAGAAGAATCAGTATTTACCATTAGTTTATAACTGTTTCCAGATGAGACTTCTTTAAAGCTTCCCATGCCACTGGCCATAGGGCTAGCAGCAGCTAAGGGAGAAGATGGGCCATAATCTTCTCCTGTATTTAAAACAAGGGAAGATAAATTTACTGCTGTTTCTGTTCCTGGAAATCTATGCTGACTATTTACATCTGCTCCATAATGTTCGTTTAAATCTACAACGGCGCTAGCAAGACCTGAATTGTTAATAGAATTTGCAGCTTCGTTTGCCTCTTTTATATCATTAAAAAAAACTTCAACTTTCATTTTTTATACTCCTTTCTGTAAGAATACATAACTGTAGGAGTATTTTATCACTGAATATTTGCATTTATTCGTTATAAAGGTTAAAAGAAAAGCTATGTTTTAAGAAGTTGTCTAAGATTTATAAATTCGGAAACGATTTTATAAGGCGCATATAAGGTTTAGTAGATTGGAATGAGTAAAATAAGTGTATTATAATATAATAAAATAAATTATTAATATTTCAGAAAGCAGGTATTTAATATGAATGAACAATTAAAAAGATTTCAATACAATGCTCCTGTGACTTTAACTTATACTTTTATGGCATTAGGGGTTTTGCTTCTTGGAATTGCTACAAATCATGCTAGCACAACAATATTGTTTTCTAATTATAGAACTTCATTTTTTGATCCATTTCAATATATTCGGCTCTTTTCTCATGTTCTCGGACATGCGACTTGGGAACATTTTAGCGGGAATTTTTTAATAATATTGCTTTTAGGGCCTATGTTGGAAGAAAAATACGGATCAAAGAATATGATTGAGATGATTACAATAACAGCATTTGTTACAGGACTCTTAAATACTTTACTATTTGATTCGGCTCTTCTAGGTGCGAGTGGAATTGTATTTATGATGATTTTATTAAGTTCATTTGCTAATGCTGAAACGGGTAAGATACCATTGACTCTTGTAATAGTTGTAATTATTTTTCTTGGAAAAGAAGTGGTTAGCGGGATACTTGTGCAAGACCATATATCCCAGGTTACTCATATAATTGGAGGACTCTGTGGAGGAGCATTTGGGTATAGAAAACTTCATAACTGAAATATTTTGTGGCGCAATTTTCTTATAGTATGTAATAAATATAAAATATACGGAAATACTACTATCAAAGGATTTTAATGTTACAAAAATAGGAGGATATAATAATGACTTTATTACGTTGGATAGGCGGAATCGTAGTACTTTTTTGGGTTCTAGGTCTTATTTTTAGAATCGGAGGAGGACTTATACATTTACTATTGATAGTAGCAGCTGTAGTATTTATCTTTGATGCTATAACAGGAAGAGGTAAGGACAACGGAGATGGAAGAAGGGATAGAACCTGATAAAGAAGTAGCTATTGGCATGTAGCTGATCAATTGCTATTTACGCTGCAATTTAACTTACTTAATTTACTTGAAGAGGCTTATTAAAAACTAAGAATATGAGATTGCTTTTTTCTTAATTTGTGTATAATAGGCTTATAATTCTAAAAGTTAATAGTTGTGATAGATAATATAAAATTTAATGTTTTCTAGGGTTCCACAATTTTTAATGGTCTGATCCGAGAGAAAACCTACAGAATAACTGTAGACACGGAGGGGAAAAAGCCTGGGAGGTATCATTTATGATATTTTCTGGGCCTTTTGTGCTGAATAATGAATGTATAGGTTAATTAGGAGGGTCAATATGGGTAAAAAGATTGATTTATTGAGTGATAATATTCCAAAGCTACTTGATAGATATTTATCTACAGGAATATGGGGAATGCTTATGTTTTTCCTGTACATTCTCCTTAACACTATAATTGTTGGACAAGGAGTTGGAAGAGAAGGATTAGTAGCACTTGTGATTATAATAATAGTTGGTAAATCTGAAGAAAAAAATATAAACGCTTGTTTTAAAGAGGATTAGTATGTAACATTGTAAATATACAAAATGTTTATATAAAGGAGAAACGGCTATGGCAGATAAGGAAGTACAAATATTATTGCTTAAAGAAGAATTAGAAGATTTTATAGAAAGTATGAAATACCAATATGGAGGTAATTATATGGATTATTCGGAAGTAAAGGCCAGAATTGAAGTTATAGAGAATATGATAAAGATTTTAGAAGAAAAATAGTAATAATATAGACTGCAATGCAGTTAGTTATAAGAGGTATGCTTGTGTAAAGTATATCTCTTTCTTGTAGTGCGCCCAGCATGGTGGGGAAAGTCCACTGTGAGGATTAATTCTTCCCTCCTACTCGATTTTTTAGAATATTTAATTTATATATGCAAAGTCTATAATCATGGAAAAAAGATTTGTTATATATGGACTTGCAGGACTCTGTATGGAAGTAGTTTGGAATGGCTTTTGGTCTTTAATGAAAGGAGATATTAATATTGTAGGACAGACTTCCTTATGGATGTTTCCAATTTATGGACTAGCCGTTTTGCTAGAACTTGTGCATAACAGCATTAGAGATTTACCCACGTTTGTAAGAGGAGGTGTATATACTTTATTAATTTTCACTATTGAATTTATAAGTGGGTGGATATTTAGAAATATTATAGGAGTGTCACCATGGGACTATGGAGAAATCCCATTCGCTGTCTATGGACTAATAAGATTAGATTACGCACCAGCTTGGTTTATAGCAGGGCTTTTGTTTGAAAAGCTGCATGACCAACTAATCAGTATGAAAAATAGGATTGACTAGAAAAACTAGACTAGAAATAAATTGCGATGCAATCTATTTCAGGTTAGAGGCTAAAGCCTAACTGGTACTTGTGACCTAACCTGAGAAAATTGTGTCGCAATTTTTTTATATATTGCAACCTGTAGGCGGATACTGCCGTATTTATAGATGAAGGACTTAAAAAGAATGAAAGGAAAGGATATGGTATGGAAGAAGAATTGAGAAATGATAATGAGTTTAAGGCTATATATTCTGAATTATGGTTAAAAGTTTATAAATACATCTATTATTTTGTGCAAAATAAAGAAGAGGCAGAAGAGCTGTCTCAAGATGTATTTCAAAAGATATTCATAAAATATAAGGAAAACAAGGTGGAAAAGGGTACAATTCAATTTTATATTTTTAAAGCAGCAAAGAATATAGTACTAGATCGATGGAGGCAAAATAGAAGAAGGGTGAAAGTGATTACAATAGAGGATACTAATAATTTAGATATTGATAGACATCAAGAAAATAGGATTACCGAGAGTATGATTGTAAAAGATGCTATGAGTAAGTTGGATAAAGATTCAAAAGCGATTATACAACTTAGAATAATCCAAGGTTACAGCATAAAAGAAGTAGCTAAGATTATGGATAAGCCAGAAGGGACAATAAAAAGCTTACAGTTTAGAGCATTGAATAAATTGAAGGAAATATTAAAGAAAGGAGAGTATGAATATGTTTAATAAAAGCTTACCGCAGGAAGATAGAGAAAACATGCTTTCAAACTTCATTGATATCTTAAATGATGAGAGGAAGCCAGAATATGAAACAATGTATCAAACTCAAGATGATGAGTTGATTGAAATGCTTCAAACCGTTTGTGCTGTGAAAAGGTTGAGAGAAGATGAAGAGCTTGCGCTATTAGATATAGAAGATATTAAGAGAACGGAGATGAAAAATGTGAAGAGACGTAATTCATTTTTAAGGAAGATTTTAGCGACAGCAGCGATGGCAGTGATTCTTATAGGTGGAGGGTTTTTATATCAAAATGTAAGCAATGCTAAGAGTGCCAAGAATATTGCTTATGCAATGATACAAAAATATGATGACATTCATAGTTTTAAAGGTGTGCTGGAAGAAAAAATAATAGATAAAAATTCTGTATCAAGCCAGAAAATAGACATTCAATATGTTGAACCAAATAAATTTTATGCATTACATCATTTAGAAGATGGTAAGACAATCTCTAAGTTATATAATGGCGGAGATACTCTATATGAATATGATAGAAATGATAAGCTAACTATGACTTCTATAAACGAAAGCAGCTTGCAATTTCAGTTAGCCACATACAGAGCTGATAGAAAAGTTAAGGAAAAAATGGAACAATTAAAAAATGCGAAACTAATAGGAGAAGAAATGCTAGCAGGAAGAGAAACAGAGGTGTATAAGCTTATCTATAAGGAGAATGAAAATTGGGTTCATAAAGTTTGGATAGATAAAGGAGCGGGCATCGCTTTGAAAGAATACTTTGAAGATCAAAATGGACTCAAAATTACATCGGAATTTATAGAATTTAAAAGCAATGTAGATGTTAAGTTTCCAACTATAACAAAAGATGATGAAAACAATGCAATAGATGAAAGATTAACATACGAGCAAAAGGCAAGAGAAGAACAGCTTGAAGATATAAAGTCCAGCTTTAAAGAAGGGCAAAAGGCTAAAGTTGAATTTGTTGGCTTGGCTGATTCCAATAGTGGAGAGTTTAAGATAGGAGAGGAATTCTTGGTATTTGGAATTACGGAAAGTCTCAAAGAGAAGTTTGGTACTATGGATTGTGGAACTAAATTAAATGTAATTATAGGATTTGAAGGCTGGACCACGAATCCAATAATAAAAGAAGTCAACTAAAAAGAACTCTATTAATTAGAATGCTTCTAAATAGACAGTGGGAAATGGAAAGTATGAGATGTTTTGATAGCATACACCTACTATTCGCTTTCCACTTTCAACTTTTTAATAATAAAAGTACTTCTAAAAGTACTTCGCATTTCTATTAGTTTATGATCGAATTCTATTTTTCATTTTGCCATTATTTATAATGTCTTTATTTCTTAAAATGTAAGCCATGTTTAGCAGCTTATATTTACTATTATCTTGGCTAATTAGATGAAAAAAGTTTTGTTGTGGAGTTTGGGGAAAATAAAGATTTAAAAGTCTATCTTCAAATTCTTTATGGGTTTCTATTTTACTATCAGGAAGTATATGGGTTACAGAATAGCCTTCTTTTATGAGAGCTGGAGAAATTAATATGCTCCTATGGCAGTCTAATGGGTCTTTTTCAGCACACATTATAGCTATTTTATAGCCTTTATCAACTCCAATTTTCAACCTCTGTATGCCTCTTTTAAAGAGTTCAGTTTTGGCCATTTTATTGAAGTCTAGATATCCTTCAGGATGAAACAAGCTTATATCTTCTTGAATTAGTCCAAACTCTTTAGCCATGTAGATGTAGTAAATGTGATTTAGGCTTAAAAAGTTTTTAAGCTTATCTTTATTAAAATGAGGTACATATTTAGAAAAAGGCACACTTCTTATATCTACTACTGAATTGACTCTAAACTTTCTAAGTAGATATAAAAAGTAATTTAAATTATGAGAAGAATGCCCAATAGTATATAGTTCTTTCATGATAGCAAGTACCTTTCCAAAGAAAAGTTAAAATAAATATAATCATGTTATTATATTTATCTAAAATTGAAATGAATATGCAGCATAGTATTTTTTTATTTAGAAATTAAAAAATACTGGACATTAAATCTATGCTGCCAGTATTTTTTATAAAGGAAGTCATTAGGATAAAGCTGCATCAATAGCATCTTTTACTTGCTCCGGGGTTCTTTCATTAGCATAGATTGTTGGCACAGAAGAATGTCTTCTTAAACCAAAAGCATTCTCGTTTAAAAGGCCAGTATTTACAGCATAGTGAGTTGATAATCCGCCTTGAATATTAAGCAAATCTGAGTTTATTACAGAGGAGCTAGTAATCTCATCTTCTAAGTCAAAGGCATTGTCATCAGTTTTACTTGTAACTATAGCATCAAATCTATTAAAAAAGGATGAGTTATTTTTCATATCCCCATGAAATTCTTCTACAGTATAACCAGAATTTCTTAAATAGTTTGCATATTCGTGTAATCCACTTTCTACAGCAATATTAGCCATTTTAATCACCTCTTGTTTAGTATTTGTATGAATGAGATATATATTCAAAAAAAGTAAAAAAAGTTATAAGGCTAAAAAAATATATATTCTATGAATATTAAAAGTAAATTTGGAAAACATAATAAAGAACAAAGAAATAAAGTGAATTGGGAAAATACGTTTATTGACAAGAAAAAGTATATATGATAACATTAGCTTAATGTACTGAGTAAGCTAAAAAGTATTGCCTAATTCATGTTATAAAGAAAAGAACAATATGAACTAGTTTGTTCGCTGGTTTCCACGCAAAAGTAGAAATCTGTGTACATATATTTTAAGATTTTTTAGGAGGAATTTTTTCAATGAAAACAGGAACAGTTAAATGGTTTAATGCAGAAAAAGGATTTGGATTCATATCAGTAGAAGGAGAAGATGACGTATTCGTACATTTCTCAGCTATCCAAGGAGATGGATTCAAGAGCCTAGAAGAAGGTCAAAAAGTTCAATTCGAAGTAACTGAAGGAGCTAGAGGACCTCAAGCTGCTAACGTAACTAAACTATAATTAGTATTTAAATAGATTGTTTTAAATACGGTTAACTAAAAGTGATATTCATTTGAATATCACTTTTTTTGTATTCTTATGGAAAAGGAATTACTATCACATTGGGGAACGATAGGTATAATATCCTTTTTGCAGCAGTACTCTATGTCCTTTTCAAGTCCTAGATTTACAAGGAAGTTATAATGATTTGCCTTGCTTAAAAAGTTAATCATATCTGTATTTTGAGTATAAACGTAATGAGCGGTAGTAGCGATGTCTGATAATTTTGTATCAGAATTATTTAAGATACAGTCTATGATATAACCACTGCAGATAAAATCATCCATAGAAAACTCACCGTGAGTACCAGCATTGATTATGACTAAGTCATTATCTAACTCAATAGCCTTTTGTGCAACGGCTTTTGCATTTATTAGAGCGCCTATTAATATGCTTTTTGCGCCCAGAGCGCCGTGGATAGCTTTTGTGCCGTTAGTAGTAGTTATTATTAGAGTCTTACCTTTTACAATATTTCTAACATATTCTAACGGTGAATTAGAAAAGTCAAAGCCTTCGATCTTTACAGAATTTCTTTCTCCGCCTAGAATGTAGATTTCTCTGTTTATGCTAGCTAGACGTTTAGCCTCTTCTATATCTATTACTGGGATTACGTCATTGCAGCCATTAGCTAATGCAGTAACTATTACTGATGTAGCCCTCAGCATATCTATAATTACTACTGTTTTCCCCTTAATTTTTTCTTTTTTAATATCATCCACTGAAATAATAATATCAATTTTCACCTTTCTCACCTCCAATTTGCGCTTTAGCGCCTCCGCTTTTCCGCTAAGAAAATTGAGACGCAATTTCTTATATGTTTGTTATTTTTATTATACCCAATATTGGACTGATATGGTATAAAAGGTATATAATTAAAAAAGAATAATAGACAGAGGTGATCGTATGAATAAAATGTTTTTTATCAACAATAGGAAAAAACTGGCTGATGGATTAGAGGATAATTCTATATTAGTAATGTTTGCAGGAAGGGCACCATACAAGTCAGCTGATGAAGTATACCCCTTTACTCCAAATAGAAATTTTTATTACTTAACAGGAATAGATAGAGAAAATATTATACTTATGATTACAAAGAGAAATGGAAAGACTAGCGAAATGTTATTCATTGAAGAAAGTGACCCAGTGCTTGCTAGATGGGTTGGAGAAAAGATGAAGGCAGATGAAGCTAAAGAAGCTTCAGGAATTGAAAGTATAGACTACATTAAGAACTTTCACGATGCTTTCGGTGGGCTTTTATCTAGATATGAATATGACATTTTGTACTTAGACTTTGAAAGACAAGAATGGAATATTTCTATGACAGAAGCTCAAAAGTTTGCTATGGAAGTAAGAAATAAGTATTCATATTTTAATCTTAAAAATATTTTTTATAAGGTTAGTGAATTAAGAACAATAAAAGATAAGGAAGAAGTAGATAATATAAGAACAGCTATAGAAATAACAAAACAAGGTATTGAAAACATGATGAGAAATTCTAAGGCTGGAATTATGGAATATGAATTAGAAGCTTATTTTGATTACGTGCTAACTTCAAAGGGTGTAAAGGATAAAGCATTTAAAACTATAGCAGCAGCAGGGAAAAATGCCACGATACTTCATTACTCAGAAAATAACAGTAGATGCGAGGATAATGCGCTAATATTATTTGATTTAGGAGCACAATATAATTACTATAGTGCTGACATAAGCAGAACCTTCCCTATAAGTGGTAAGTTCACAGAAAGGCAAAAGCAAGTCTATAATGTAGTTCTAAAGGCTAACGAAGAAGTTATGAAGGCTGTTAAGCCAGGACTTCCTTTTGCGGAGTTAAATGAAATTGCAAAGAAGGTTTTAGCAGAAGGATGCAAAGAACTTAGACTTATAAATGAAGATAGCGAACTTTCAAAGTACTATTTTCATGGAGTATCTCATTATCTTGGCCTTGACACTCATGATGTAGGAGATAGAGAAGAAGTGCTTAGGCCAGGAATGATATTTACAAATGAACCAGGACTTTATATTCCAGAAGAAGGCATAGGAATAAGAATAGAAGATGATATTCTAGTTACAGAGGATGGATATGAGAACCTGTCTAAAGATATAATTAAGACAGTTGAAGAAATTGAAGAGTTTATGAGCAAAAGATAAGCAGGGCAATAGCCCTGCTAGTTTTATACAATCTTTTTCTTTTCTTAATCTTTAACTTTTTTTTCATATCTTCCATACATTATTAATGAAATTACTGTGAAGAATATAGGTCCGGCAATCATCCAAATTGTAGAGGATATATCTCCATTTTGTGCAGGTTCTATTATAGTGAAAAAGTTAGCAAAACCTACAGTAAAGGTAACTATTACTGTAGCTATCAAGGCAGATCCATAGCTTTTAAAAATTTCAAAAGGTTTTTCTATTTCTTTCTTCTTTTTAAAAGAGGCAAAAGCACCTGATAAAAATAAATATGGTAACGTCATAGCCACATTTGTCATAAGCACTAACTTAGTAAAGAATTGAGCAGCGCCTTGACCACCGAAAGATATAAGTAAAATAAATACTGCTACAATAATGCATTGAATCCACATAGCATTCTTAGGCATATTATCTTCAATAATTGTCATTCTTTTAGGCCATAATTCTGGGGGAGTTCCCTCAATAAATTGTTTTAAAGGGGCATAAGATAATGTGAAAAACGCTCCAGTTAGTGCCAAAAACATAGATAATCCAACAAATCTAGCTACCCAAGCTCCGAGACTTAAAGAAGCAGTCTCACTTAGCCCGAAGCCTTGGCCTAACTGATAGCCTAAGTTTTGCATTACTACATAGGCTACATTACCCATATGAACTTCTTTTGTAGATAAAACATTACTCCAGTTAGTAAATATTCCTGTTAAAAATATTCCCACAGAGTATCCTATAGCAATAATAAAAGCAGCAAGAGTCAAACCTTTAGGAAAGGTTACTTCAGCATTCTCGGTCTGATCTACTAATCCGCCGACTACCTCTATACCTCCATAGGCAAATATAGCAAATACCAAGAATGATAGCATAGAAATAGAAGATTGATAGCTAGGATTTGGAGAGCGTATAAAAGACTGAGAAGACACAATTGGCTCAGCTAACGCACCACCGTTTGCTATTAGGACGATTATAGACCCAATTAATAATACAATATTTAACAAGGCAACAGCACTACCACCTAAGGATGTAATTTTAGTGATTTTCTCTAAGCCTCTAGATGCTGTCAAAGTAACTACTGTAACCCAGACAACCCCAAGTAATCCTAAGGTTTGAGTTGAACTTAATCCTAAAATGCTCCATTCCGCAGTAGTATCTCTTCCAAATAATCCATTAGACAATGGAATCCATATAGCAGAACTTATATTAACCATCCAAATTATATAAGAGGCATACCACATAAAAGTGCCCACAAATGCATACTTAGATCCTACAGACCATTTCATCCAAGAATAAATCCCGCCTCTTTCACTTTTAAAGGCCGATCCATACTCTGCCATCATAAATGCGAAGGGTATAAAAAAGTTATAGCAGATAAAATGTACCAAGGAATTGCACCATAGCCCATTAAATAAAAGGACCTAGGCATATTTGCAAATCCAAATACTGAAGTGAAAATCATTAAAATTAATGCTGTTAAGGTTAATTTTCCAGTTTGTTTCTCATTAGAGTCCATTTTTCTCCTCCTATTATATGTAATTAATAAACATAATAATAATCTATAATTCTATATAATTCGACACTAAGAAGATAATTATGCAGTCATACTGTAAAGACTTTAGTAATTCTACTATAAGTATAAGGGTGTTTCAATGTTTTAAAATGTAAGGCTGTACAATATAATGAATGTATAAGATTTCAAAAAAATAAATTATAGGGTTGCGATACTAGCACAAAATAGTATTAGGGAGAGGAATTATATGACATTGATAAATGTTTTGGAAGTAATAGGAACCATAGCCTTTGCTATTTCAGGAGCATTAATAGGTACGGAAAAAGAATTGGATTTATTTGGAGTTATATTTCTTGCAATTACGACTTCAGTAGGCGGAGGGATATTTAGAGATGTAATAATAGGGAACACACCACCTGTTGCTTTTGTAAAGCCAATTTACTGCCTAATAAGTATGGGGGCAGGAGTCGCTGTTTTTATATTTTATAAGAGAATAATAACATTAAAAAATGTTATATTGATAACTGATGCTGTTGGGCTTGGAGTTTTCACAGCCATTGGCTCAAGTACTGCGTTCATTCATGATTTCAATAAGCCGTTTATAGTTATATCTATGGGACTAATTACAGGTGTAGGGGGTGGAATATTAAGAGATGTTTTTGTTAAGGACATACCCTTCGTATTTAGAAAGGAGATATATGCTATTGCTTCGATATTAGGGGCTTTGATACTATACTTTTCATATAATCATGTTCCGCATGTAGCAGCCTTATATATTTGTTTTGCAGTAACCTTTATTATTAGAGTTTTAGCAATTATACTGAATTTAAATTTACCGGTATTTAGAATGTCTACAGAAGAAAATAAAGAAAATTTACCGATAAAATGACAGACTATAAAAAAATTGCAGCGCAATTTTCTTAGTGGAGCAGTTAAGAATTTGGTATTATGCTATAAAAGAAATTAAGGCTATATGAGTGAGGAATACAGGGTATAGTGGTATAATTTAAGAAGAAAACTAGTCTAAGCTATAGGGCGTGAAAGCACAGAACGGAGTAAAGTGTTATTAATAAATTTAACATTATATGGTATATAGGAGGAAATATAGTGACAGAAAGGGAAAAAATGATAATTGGAGAGTGCTATAATGCAAATGATAGGGAGTTAGTGGATGCCAGACAAAATGCAAGGAGGCTTACTAAAATGTTTAATGATTCTTTGCCAGAAGAAGGAAGTAAGAGGAAAAGAATAATAGAAAAGTTGTTTGGAAAAACAGGAGATAAATTTTATATAGAGTCTCCCTTTCATTGTGATTATGGGTTTAATATTGAATGGGGAGAGAATTCATATGCTAATTTTGATTGTATAATATTAGATTGTGCTCCAGTAAAAATCGGGAAAAATGTTTTAATTGCTCCTAATGTAAGAATTTTTACTGCTACTCACCCAATAGATCCGAGATTAAGATTACAAGGAGTGGAATTTGCGAAACCTGTAACTATTGAAGACAATGTATGGATTGGCGGAGGAACTATTATAAATCCTGGAGTAACTATAGGAGAAAATAGTGTAATAGGATCAGGAAGTGTAGTAACAAAAAGTATTCCGCCTAGTGTAGTGGCAGCAGGAAACCCATGTAAGGTAATTAAGAATATAGATCACAGATAGGTGCAAATGATGGAGGCATTTTCAATAGGAAAGGTATATAAAGAAAATATTAATCGAGTATATAAATAAAATTCGTGATTGGAGAAATGTACTGATGAGTAAGACAAAGATTAATAAGATAGAAACTTTAGCGGAAACTAAATTTTTAGGTTTATACGATGCAGAGTATGTGAATAAAAAAGGAAACACAAAGCACTGGACTATAGCTTCTAGAAAGACCAAAGAGATCTTGCAAGCTCAGGTTTTTGAAGGTAGAAAGGAAAAAATCGATGCAGTGGTAATAATTGCTCTGCATAAAGAGCTAAATAAGTTAGTACTATTAAGGCAATTTAGAGTACCTGTTAATGATTATTTATATGAGCTACCAGCAGGACTTATAGATAAAGATGAAGAGATCTTTACAGCTGTAGAAAGAGAACTTAAGGAAGAAACAGGGCTAAACTTAACACATATAGACGAGAGCAAAAAACTAATGCCAATATATGCATCAGGAGGAATGACAGACGAGTCTATGGCTTTAGTTTATTGCTTATGTGAAGGAGAGCCATCTACTGAGTACTTAGAAGATGATGAAGAAATAGAAATTATGTTGGTGTCTCAGGAAGAAGCTGAAAATATGCTAAAGACAGAGCTAAAATTTGATGCCAAAGCGTATCTTGCACTACAGAGCTTCATATCTATTGGGAAAAATATAGTTAGTAAGTGATAAGGAGGCTCCAAGATATATGGAGCCCTCATTTATACATCTAAGGCCATGGCATGATATGTAAAACTTGCGTCTTCAAAGCTGTAATAATATTTACCTATTTTTTTAAAGCCGCACTTTTCATAGTAATTTATAGCTTTAATATTGTCCTCATGAACATCTAACCAAACGGTTATAGGAGAGAATTTATTAAAAATATCTTTGCAGCATTCCATCATAATTGTGCCGATACCTAATCTATGATAAGAAGATAGCAAGTATATCTTTTGAAGTTGAAGCTGATTTTTCGAGGAATCAATTCCTTCATATGTAGAATCCTCTTTAATTTTTGCATATCCTATAGGTTCATTATCTAGGTAAACAATCAAGAAATGATTTTTTGATTGTTCTATGCTTTTTTTTATCTTTTTAGAATTGAATGTGGTTTCCAAGTAGTTGTCTAGAGTTTTTGGATTGAAAAGATATCCAAAGGTCTCTCTGAAAGTTGTTTTACCAAGGTAGGATATGTGTTCAGAATGTTTAGGTTCGCCTTTAACTATTTTTAATTCTTTTTGTGACCCATTTATATTTAATATTTGCATTTTTATTCCGCCTTTCATTTTTCTATATTCTTTTGGTGTAACTTTTATATGTTTTTTGAAATTAACATAAAAACTGCTCAAGCTATTAAAGCCCGTACAGTAAGCGATTTCAGTTATGCTTCTATTAGTAGTCTTTAAGTATTCCATGGACTTTTGCAGCCTAATCTGAATTAAGTATTCATGGGGAGTACATCCATAATGTTTTTTAAATAATCTAGCAAGATAAAATTCATTTATAGCAAATTTGCTTAACAAAGTTTGTATGGATACATTTTTGCTAAAGTTTGTATCAATACTATTCTTAACTTCATTAACTGCGTTTAATATCTGACTGTTTCCGTCTTTAGATAAGTCTGGTCTGCATCTTTTGCATGGCCTAAAACCATTATTATATGCATCAAAAATGTCATAAAAATATGTTAGATTTTTTGATAGGGGAGTTTTGGATTTACAGGAAGGTCTGCAAAATATTTTAGTAGATTTAACGCCATAATAGAATATTCCATCGTATTCTGGAGTACATTCTACCACTATTTTGTATTTTTGCTCATTTGAAAGTCTTTTCATTGAAACCTCCTGATTTAAATTAATTAGTTAGTTAAATTGACTGTACAGACTTAAAACTATATATTTATTATAAGATATAATAAAAGTTTTTTCTTCTTGATTTTTGACTTGTAATTATAGATTTAAGTAGAAGCTTGGAAATCAAATATAAGTCGGTATAAGAGCTAGGTTAAAACATTCGGTTTAAAAGGGGAGCATAAAATAAATAATATAGTATAATTAAAAATAATAAAAATTTTTTGAGAGGTATAAAACATGTCAACTTATAGGGAAAATGCATTAAAGGAACTAAAGTTGTGGCGGAGTAAGATGGCTAAAAGGCCATCAATTACAGATAAACTATCTAAAGGTATACAAAACAAGACCAATAATTTGATACCAGAGAAAGTGCATACTATAATTACAGGGGCAATTAAGAATATGGTAAAGGCTGTGATTAGTGGCTCAGAATATACTACAAAAAAGCCCCTTGATCATGGAACGTTAGAAGAAAGAGAAGCTCTAGTAAGAGAAAAATTAGATTTTTACAAAAAAGCTGCTGCTGTTAGTGGAGCTGGTACAGGAGCAGGAGGAATTTTGCTTGGTCTTGCAGATTTTCCCATTCTCTTAAGCTTAAAGATTAAGTTCTTATTTGATGTTGCTAGCTTATATGGCTTTGATGTAAGAGATTACAGAGAAAGAATATATATTTTATATGTATTTCAGCTAGCATTTTCGAGCCAAGAAAAGCGGAATAAAGTATATAAATACGTAGAGAATTGGGATAACTATATAAAGAATTTTCCTTATGACATAAACTCCTTTGAATGGAGAAGCTTTCAACAAGAATATAGAGATTACATTGATTTAGCAAAAATGCTTCAGTTAGTGCCAGGAATTGGTGCTGTGGTGGGAGCTTATGCTAATTATCAGCTCATGGATAAGCTCGGAGATACAGCAGTGAATGCATACAGAATGAGAGTCCTCTAATTTCAGAACTTTATAAAGACTAAGGGATATATTGATTAATCTCTAGTCTTTTTTTATTTTAAAATAAAACTTTTTTTTATAGTGCATACGTCTATATAGTGTAACAAGAAGTAAGATACGTATCTGAGAAGGAGTTATTTAGATATTATGAGAAGTAAGAGTAAATGTTTAGAAAAGTATATTATGCAAAATAAGGAGTCTCATTACAGAGTAGCCTATAGCTATGTGAAAAATAAAGAAGATGCATTGGATATAGTTCAAGACAGCATATACAAAGCTTTTAAGTCTATAAGTGTTTTAGAGAATACAGATAATATAAACTCTTGGTTCTATAGAATATTAATTAACACAGCTATAGATTATATAAGAAAAAACAGCAAGATAAGCTTAGTTGAGGATTTTATTTTAGATTCAAATGATGACAGTAAAGAAGATAATTATGAAGATATTGATTTACAAAAGGCATTGGATAATCTGCCAGAGATAAATAAAACAGTTATTACGCTAAGATATTTTGAAGATTTAAGATTAGAAGACATAGCTGACATACTTGGAGAAAATTTGAGTACAGTAAAGACAAGGCTTTATACAGGATTAAGGAAACTTCGTATAGAAATGGAAGAGTAATTATAGGAGGTATAGTATGGATAAGTTAAAAAGTCTTAAACAAAGTTATGATAGTATTCCAATACCAGAAGAACTGGGTTTTGTCGTAAATAAAGCAATAAAGGAGAGCAAAAATAAAATAAAGAAAAGTAAAGCAACTAAGCTTGCTAAAGGTGCAGTAGCGGCGCTAGCTATTTTAACTGCGGGGGTTAATATAAGTCCTACAGTAGCAAAAGCTATGTCACAAGTTCCTATCATTGCGAATTTAGTAGGGGTTATTACTTTTAGAGAGTATGCAATTAATGAAGAAAGTTATAATTCGAACTTAAAGGTTCCAGCTATACAAGGCTTGAACAATGAAAATTTAGAGGAGAGTTTAAATGAAAAGTATTTAGAAGAAAATAAGAAATTGTATGAAGGATTTAAAAAAGAAGTAGAGGAATTAAAAGCAAATGGAGGAGGACATTTAGGACTAGACAGCGGGTATGAAATTAAGACTGATAATGACAGCATACTATCAATAGGACGTTATACAGTTAATACTGTTGGTTCATCTTCTACAGAATTTGAGTATGATACAATAGACAAAAAAAGAGAAATATTAATAACCCTTCCAAGCTTATTCAAGGATGATTCATATGTAGATATTATTAGTAAGAATATAAAAGCTCAGATGGAAGAGCAGATGAAGAAGAATTCTGATAAGGCTTATTGGATTAAGAGTAAAGAAGAAGATGGTTTTGAAAAGATTGATAAAAACCAAGACTTTTATATAAATAGTAATGGAAAACTAGTTATATCCTTTGATAAGTATGAAGTGGCACCAGGGTACATGGGTGTGGTTGAGTTTGAAATACCGACAGAGGTTATTTCAAAGGGGTTAATTAGCAGTGAGTATATAAAGTAAGAACTAGGCATTGCCCTAGTTCTTTTTATTTTCGACTTTGTTTAGAAATAGCTATCTAGAGTCGTAGCCGCCAGACTCTTACCTTGAGAGAATGAGAGTCTTAGGGCTGGTAGACAGCTGGTAAATTAAAGGTACTGGTATATTGTAACGGATATTACAATATGCTAATATAGCAATATAGGTGAACATATATTACAAAGGAGTATTAATATGGGAAAAATGAATTGGCTTGTTATAAATTATAATCTTCCTACGGAGCCTTCGCGATATAGGGTAGCTGCATGGAGAGCACTTAAAAAACTAGGAGCGCTAAACATTCAGCAATCAATGTGGGTCCTGCCATATAGTATAGATAATTACTCAGCCCTTCAGAGGATTGATCAGGATATTGAAGCTAATGATGGAGAGGCGCTTATTATGAAAAGCACGTTTTTTGAAGATAAATATGAAGAAAGAATTATTGCTCTCTTTAATAATATGAGAAATGAGGAATATATGGAGTATATTAACGAATGCGATAAGTATTTAAAGGAACTTAAAAAGGAAATTTCAATAAAAAAGTTTACCTTTGCAGAGCTTGAAGAAGAAGAGGAGGAGCTTCATAAACTTATATCTTGGTATAAAAAGATTAAAGACAGAGATATATTTAATTCATCAGAAGGAAAGTTGGCTGAAGAGAGAACGCAACAAATAGAAAAGAACTTAAAATACAAGTAGCAACTGTTTATCTTGCATATATGCATAAAGATGTAAAATGGTACAAGAAAGCATTTTTGTTACTAATACTTGCGTATGCGGCTAGCCCTATAGACTTAATACCTGACTTTATTCCAATTTTAGGTACACTTGATGATATTGTGCTAATATCATTGGGTATTATAATAGCTATAAAAATTATTCCTGCAACAGTATGGGAAGAATGTACGACTGACGCGGAGAATGGAGTCAGCATTGATAACAAGTATAAAAAATGGGAGCAATATTGATTATACTGATATGGGTTATTGCTTTGGTAGTAGTAATAAAAGGTTTCAATTAAGTTTTGTATAAATATAAAAGAAACTGTGGAATGTTGTATAAGTACAAAAATAGAGGTGATATGCTGTGTCTAAGTTGAAGATTGAACCTATGAAAGAACCAGATAAAATTATTAATTATTGGAAGAAAGAAAAGGTTGTTGTTGCATGTATTATAATATCTGGAGTGTCCTTCAATAGCGCGACGGTTTTAGGGCCTATATATCAAGGTAAACTTATAGATTCAATTGTTAATGGGAATGCTCTATCTTCCGTAGCAAGACTTGCTATTATCTATGTAGCTATTATTGGAATTATTCAATTAATGCGATATTTTAAGAGATTTTATATAAGACGTTTTGCCAACAGTACTAGTGCTGTTATGCGGCTTATGATATACAATAATATAATGCACAAAAGGACCTCAGAGCTAGATAAAGAAAATATGGGAAACCTAATGACAAGAGCTGTTTCCGATGTCGACCTATGCGTGGAAGGTATGCGGAAATTCACCACAGAAATATTTGACACTGGTGTTCTCATGGCAGCTTACCTTATATCAATGCTTTTTTACAATGTAAAAATAACTATACTTTCTATTCTTTTTATTCCTATTGCAATGTTCCTTGCTGAAAAATTAAAAAGCATTATTTATAAGTACTCCATTGATTTTAGGAAGAAAAGCAGTGAGGTAGCAGATATTACTTATGATGTCATTGAAAATTCTATGTTATATCGTATAAGTGGCATGGAAGCTCAAAATAGAGCAAAATATAATCTAGATTTAGAAGATCTACAAAATAAAGGGATTAAGGCAAGTATATTAGAAAATTCTATGCAGCCTATATATAATGTTATTGCAATGATGGGAATAACTATAGTGATTCATCTTGGGGGATCAAATGTAGTCGATGGAAGTTGGACTGTGGGCATATTTTCTACATACATTACCATGTTTATTGCTATGGCAAATAAGGCAAGCAAAGCATCTAAGTTATTTAATTCTGTGCAAAAATCTCAAGTATCATGGAAACGAATTAAGCCATATTTAACAGAATATAAAAATAGAAATACTGTTTCTAATATAAATAGCAATAGCACAAGGCTTTCGGTAGAAAATCTTAATTTCTCCTACACATTAGACAAGCATAACACCATTGAAAATGTCAGCTTTGAGGGAAAAGGGGGAGAAATTATAGGGGTAACAGGTGCTATTGCTGCGGGTAAGTCAACCTTGGGATTATCCTTGCTTGGATTATATCCTTATATAGGCAGTGTTAAAATAGATGGCAGGGAGTTAAAGAGTTATTCAGAATATGAGAGAAGTCAAATGATCTCCTATTTAGGTCATAAACCTCAACTGCTTTCTGATACCATTTATAATAATATAACCCTTGGAGGTGGACAGGATATTTCTTCTGTCCTAAAGGACGTTTGCTTTGATGATGACTTGATAATGATGTCTCAAGGGCAAAATACCTTAGTTGGAAACGGTGGGGTTAGGTTAAGTGGCGGCCAGCAGGCAAGGATAGCTCTTGCCAGAGCTTTGATTAACAAAAATAAGATTATAATACTAGATGATCCATTTTCAGCGGTTGATATGAATACAGAAGAGAAAATTATTAAAAATCTTAAAGAGAATTACAAGGATAGTCTGATCATATTAATTTCTCATCGTTTAGCCATTTTTCCTAAAGTTGACCAGATTATATTACTACATAATGACAAAGTAATAGAATACGGCACGCATAATGAGCTTATGAAAAGGTCTAACCTTTATGCAACAATATTTGATTTGCAATGCACTGAAGGAGGGGAGAATAATGGAAAATAGCTTGGTGAAAAAGTCTATTATTAAAGTAATTAAAAAAAATATTGGAGTAAGTATTTTATTGGTATTTGCTGTTTGCGGTGTTGTAATAATAAGTCTAGTTCCTCCCCAAATATTAAAGCATATTATTGACTATAATCTTATACCGAAAAGCACCAATAGATTACTTCTATTAGCAATCGGCTACATGAGCGCTATATTGCTTATTGGAGTTATTGATTTCATGAAAGAAGCCATACTTACGGTATTGGGCCAAAAAATTACAAAGGAAATAAGAATTGCAATGATGGAAAAGTTGGAGAGGATAAATACCATGTTTTTTTCAGCTAATGAGTCGGGTATAGTAGTTTCTCGATTTACTAATGATGTTGATGCAATCAATTCTATGTTTACTAGTGGCATTATTGGAATGATAATTGATTGCTTCAAAGTCATCGGCATAGTGATTTCTATTTGGCTATTCAGTAGAAGACTTGGAATTATTACTTTGATGCTACTTCCTATAATCTATTCTATAACTCGACTTTTTCAAAAGAGAATGTTAAGGGCTCAAATAGAAAATCGAATTTTAGTTGGTAAGGTAAATAACCATATTTCTGAGAGTTTAAAAAATATACAGATGATTAAAGCTTACAGCAAGGAAGGTTATATGGAAGATAAATACATTGAGCATTTAATGAAGAATTATAAAACTATTGAGAAGGTAAATTTTTATGACTCTGTGTTTTCTCCTATTATCCAGCTGATTCGTGCTGCTGCTATAGGCACTATTGTAGTTTTATCATCTGAACGGCTAAATTATCTGGGTATATCCTTAGGGATGGTTGCGGCATCCATTGATTTAATCTCTAATTTATTTGCACCAATTGAAAATCTAGGCATGGAACTGCAAAGTATTCAACAAGCAGTATCAGGTATTCATAGGGTAAATGATTTTTACAATGAGAATGAAGAGGAGTGTAAAAACAAGAGTATGAAAGGGGAGCATATAGTTTCAAATCGTGAAGAGGTAAGAATATCATTTAATGATGTGACTTTTAGTTATGAAGAAGGAGAGGATATTCTTCAAAATATTAATCTTGAAATAATCCCTCAGGAAAAGGTTACCTTTGTAGGAAAAACAGGAGTTGGGAAATCAACATTATTTAAGTTGATTATGGGACTATTAAAACCGACAAAGGGAACTATAACCGTAAATGGAGTAGACGTGTATAGTATATCAAACTCTGAAAAGCGCAAAATTTTTGGATATGTAGATCAAAGTTTTCATACAATCAAAGGCACAGTAGTAGATCAAGTTAGTTTACAGGACAAAAGCATTACAAGAGAGCAAGTGGAAAAGGCGCTAGACTTTGTAGGACTAACGGATTATATAGGAACTTTAGAGAGAGGTTATAATACTGAAGTAGGAAAGGGTAATCTTTTTTCACAAGGACAAAAGCAGCTATTAGCTATTGCAAGAGCTATTGTAACAAATCCGCCTATTTTGATTCTTGATGAAATAACTGCTAATCTTGATGCCATTACAGAAGAAAAGATTGTGTCTGTGCTACAAAGGGCAAGCCAAGGACATACAATATTATCTATATCTCATCGATTATCTTCTATGATTGCTAGCGATACCATAGTTATTTTAGAAAAGGGTAGAGTTAAAAATGTAAGTTCTCCTGAAGAGCTTCTACAAAGCGATGACTGGTATAGAAGTCACATTGCTTTAGAAAAGCTTACTTGGAGTTAAACTATATATAAGAAAGTTAAATGATAAGTTTTTTAGTAACTATTAATAATTTTAAGTATATCCTCGAATAAAATCTATAAAAGACTATTATGTCACAGTTAACGAGACATAATAGTCTTTTATAATGTTTAGATTGACTTTAGTTATCTTCTAATAAACATTTGAGTCCAGTAAGGAGTTCCACTGCTGTTCTTTGTATACCCTACACCTATTTCAGTAAAGTTAGAATTTAAAATATTTGCTCTATGTCCTGGTGAGTTCATCCAACCTCTAACTACTTCTTGCGCTGTTCTTTGTCCGTAGGCAATGTTTTCACCTGCTGCAGTATATTTAATACCAAAGCTCTGCATCATAGTGAAAGGAGAACCATAGGTTGGGGAAGTATGAGAAAAATATCCACGAGTTGCCATATCCATAGATTTATGTCTAGCCACTCTTGAAAGTTCCCAGTTTTCTGCTAATGGTTTTAATCCATTCTTTGATCTTTCTACATTACATAGCCTAATTACTTCTCTTTCGATGACCTTTATATCATCGATATTAGGTACAGTAATTTTTGATTTGGATAAATTAAATTAGGATTTTTAATGCTTGGATTTGCTGCAATTAATTCACTTACTCCGATTTGATACTTAACTGCAATTTTCCACATACTGTCTCCAGATCTTACTGTATAAGTAATAGATTGAGCATAAGCACTGCTAATACATAGAATTAAAGCTAAAGACAAAGACGATAGAAATACTTTAAATTTTTTCAAGTTGATCACCTCCACAGTTATTTTGCAGAGGACGTACAATTTTTATGAGTTTTAAATTTTAACAATTATGGAACACACTATAAGAAAGTTGTGATCCAATTTTCTTAGGTTAGAGCACAAGTGCTAGTTAGGCGACAAGGTCGCAGTTAGAGAAGCATGTTAGATGTTAGGAGGTTAAGAGTTAGTTTAAAGTGCAAAGCTTAGAGTTTTCAGCCATTAACTTTAACTTTGTTTTTTAACTTTCTAAGCTTGCGCTTTAGCGACTAACTCAGGCTTTAGCCTCTAACCTGAAATAAATTGCGTAGCAAAACATTTCTATCATGAATATACTATTATAAGAATAAGCAGCTATTAGGTGGAGGGAAGAATTGTGACTGCCTTAATTTTATATGGAGTTGCACTTATATTACTTTTATTGTCATATATACATGATAAGGGTAAAACCAAGAAAGCTCTAAGAAGAGCCTGGAAGTCCTTTGAGAATGTAATGCCGCAATTTTTGGGAATAATCTTTATAATAGGAATAATGTTATCTGTTTTAAAGCCAGAGGTTATATCCCATATTATAGGAAAAGAATCTGGGATATTTGGAGTAGTACTTTCTGCAATAGTTGGTTCTATAACTATGATGCCTACTTTTGTGGCGTTTCCAACAGCAGATATGCTTCTTAAAAATGGAGCAGGGTATGCTCAAGTAGGAGCGCTTGTATCTACGCTAACTTTAGTCGGAATAATTACTTTTTCTTTAGAGGCTAAATACATAGGTAAGAAGGCTACTTTTTACAGAAACTTTCTAGCTTTTATGTTTTCCTTTGTAGTAGCTTTTGTTATTGGAAAGGCAGTGGGAGGAGCATGAGAAAAAGAATTTTAAAAAGATATTCCTTTTTTATAGGCGCTTTAATTATTGCGGCGATAATTACTATAGTAAATAAGGAAATAGGATTTAAGACCTTTAGTATAGCAGGAGCAAGCTTTAAACAAATGTTATCTGTACTTCCTCCTATTATGATTTTACTTGGGCTTATGGATGTATGGATCCCAAGAGAATCTATGATGAAGTACATGGGGGATAATTCAGGATTTTTAGGCATTGGGCTTGCTATACTCATAGGATCTATAGCTGCTGGACCTATGTATGCTGCATTTCCTTTTACCGTAGTATTGCTAAGAAAAGGTGTTAGATTCAGCAATATAATAATATTTATGAATGCTTGGTGCGTAACAAAGATAACTACATTTATGTTTGAAATTACAGCTTTAGGATATAAGTTTACTTTAACAAGGCTAATGGTAGATATACCAGGAATAATAATAATGGGATACCTAGTACAGTGGCTTTTATCAAAAGACGAGCTTGATAACATATATCTGAGTGCTGAAAAGTTGGAGTGAAAAGTAAGAGCGTAAGTTAGGAAAACAAGTTAGAAAGCTAGGCTTTAGAGAGTACAGCACCTATATTCTAACTTGCGAAGCACCTAACCTTTACAAGGCTGATTACTAATAAGTTGAAGTTTTTCTTTTCTTGTTAATTGTTTTATAGAGTATTCTCTCTTCTGGGCAGATATCTTATCTTCATATTCTTCAAAATATACAAGTCTTACAGGAAGCCTGCATTTTGTATATTTTGCGCCCTTTCCTTTAGCATGGGTTTCTATTCTCTTACAAAGATTATTAGTCCATCCCGTATACAAGGTGCTGTCAGAACATTCAAGTATATATACATAACACATATTTAATCACCAGTAATTATTATATAGTAAATGTTTAATGATGGACAAGCATTTACTGATGAATACGGAAATAGTTTCAACTCTAAACTTCTCCACTTCTCCACTAGGAAAAATGCTGCGCATTTTTCCTATAGGTCCAATTTCATGTCTCCATATTTAATCAAACCTTTGGTACGCATAAATTCTGAAATTAGCAAGCTTAAAACAGCAGGTGCTAATATGTGCAATATCAATATAGAAGGCAGAGAGTGTGCTCCCA
This sequence comes from Clostridium bovifaecis, assembly GCA_009738435.1. Lineage (GTDB taxonomy): Bacteria > Bacillota > Clostridia > Clostridiales > Clostridiaceae > Clostridium_H > Clostridium_H bovifaecis. The sequence goes on from CP046522.1 coordinate 338,677, forward strand.
TAGCTTCTATAGTTGCAAATTGTCCTACAAGACCACTAGTTCCCATGCCAGCACCAGCAGGGGTATTCTTCATTTTAAATAAAGTAGAGGCAATAGGACCTAAAATTGCACTAGATAATGTAGGTGGAATCCATATAAGAGGGTTTTTGATAATGTTAGGAACCTGAAGCATGGATGTTCCAAGCCCTTGGGCAATTAGTCCACCAAACCTATTTTCTCTAAAGCTAGATATAGCAAATCCGATCATTTGAGCACAGCAGCCGACTGTAGCTGCACCAGCGGCAAGACCACTGAGTTTTAAAGAAATTGCAAGAGCAGCGCTGCTAATTGGTAAGGTTAGCAGCATTCCCATAGCTACGGAAACAGCTATCCCCATAGGTAGAGGTTGGAGCTCGGTAGCATAATTAATAACATTTCCAAGATAAGTCATGATTGAAGACATAATAGGGCTTATAAAGATACCTGTAAAGCCACCTGCAATAATGGTGACAGCGGGAACTAATATGATGTTTAATTTGGTCTTTCCTTGCACAAGTTTTCCTAACTCAGCTCCTATAAGCGCTGCAATCAAAGCCCCAACAGGCTCGCCTATTTTTATAGAATAAAGACCTGTATCAGTAAGAAAGAGACTCTGAGCTCCGATGGTACCAGTGATTATAGATGAAAAAATAGATAATACAGGAGCTTTGACTCCATAAGCAACAGATGCTCCAATTGCAGGTCCCATTAAAAACTGAGCTGCCTTTCCAAACTCTGTTAGTAAAGTAAATCCGAGTTTATCTCCAATTTGTTTTAAAATTAGTCCAATGATTAGGGATGAAAATAATCCTTGAGCCATATAATTTAACACGTCAATTAAGTATTTTTTTAGAGAAAATCTTTCTTTTTCCATATGTGCTCCTCTTTATTAAAATTAAAATTTAATCTTCATATATTATGCAGTAAAATTAGTGTTTTACTCAATAGGGTACAAACTATTTTTATAGATTTATTTTTATATTATATAAGAGAAATAAATTAAAAAAGACTGATCGAATAAAGATGGTTTATTATTTTATGTTAAACATATATCATTCAATAATAGTATGTATTATAATTACATTATAGAGTAAATAAGACATTAGATGGAATCGTTTAAATAAGATATATTATACATATAAGAAGAAAATATTAAGGGAGGTAACCATGAAGGGAAGAATTTTCAAAATAGGTTTAGTAAGTATTGTTACTATTTGGATTCTTATTCTTGGAGCTATAATTTGGCATTGCAACTCTATAATAAGCAGCATGGTTAACGGCAGAATAGAAGATAAAGATGGAAAAAAACTGCTAAAGAAGTATGACAAAGAGATAGATAAAGTTGAAACTAAAACTTCTGACGGAATTAAACTAAGTGCGTGGAGGTTTAAAACGAATGGTCCAAAAGGGATAGTAATAGTTCTCCATGGGATGCATGGGATGGACGGTGGATCATTATTGGACTTTGGTAAGTTTTTCAAAGAAGCTGGCTATGATGCCATTTTGTTGGACATGAGAGCGCATGGATATAGTTCAGGAAATGAAATTGGACTAGGATATACAGAGGTTAGAGATGTAAATGCTCTGCTAGATTGGATAAAGGAGAAGAAAGAGTATAAGAATAAAAAAATTATAGTTTATGGTTTATCTATGGGTGGTTCTACAGCAATAAATGCAGCAGCTGTACGAAAAGATATAGACGCGGTAATCAGTGTAAGTGCTTATGAATCCTTTGAAAGTCAAATTATAGACTATATGAAAAAAGCTAATGTACCTAAAGCCATGATGAGTATTTACAAACCATGTTTTAGGTTAGTTTTGTTGTTAAAATACGGCATGAATCCAGTAAAGAATTCTTCAATAAATACAATAAAAAAGATATCTCCAAGACCTATTCTGTTAATTCATGGAGACAAGGATAGTCAGACTTCGGTGCAGCAAGCTTATCATCTGAAGGAAAAAGCAGGTGATAATTCTGAATTGTGGGTAGTTAAGGATAAGGAGCATCTAGTGGTAGAAGATATACTTGGTGAAGAGAATGCTTGGTATAGAGATAAGATATTAGAATTTATTAAAAAGAATTAATCATAAACCTAAGGAGGAAAAGTTTTGAAAAGACAAGGTAAAACAAATAAAATGGAGCTAAGCAAAGAAAAAGAGAGCAGATGATAGAAATAATAAAGTCTTATTTTTATGAAGAAAGAGATGAAAATTTAGGAGATTTAGGAGCAACCTTAATATTAGACTTTATATTAGAAAAGTTAGCAATGGAGTTCTATAATAAAGGGATTTATGATGCATACCAATATATGAATGATAGATTAGACGACATGTTAGGATTGCAAAGATAGAGTATAACGGGAGGAAACATTCGTTGAACAGTATAAAAGACAGATACGAAGAAAGAAAAAAGCACTATGAAGGCTTAATTATGAAAGAAAACAGAAGGATAGCTTTTATTAGTAACTTAAGGCTTGTATTTTTTTTAGTAGGAATTGTAGGAGCATTATTCTATTATTTAATTAAAAACTATTATTTAGCGGTAGCTGTATTTTTAGCTTTTTTACTGGCGTTTATTATGTTAGTAAAAATGCATAATAAAGCAATAGAAAAAAGAAGCTATATGACTGCATTACATGAAATAAATGATAAATCAATAAAAAGAATAGAGGGGGAATGGAAACAATTTATAGATACAGGAGAAGAGTTCGTAGATGCTGAGCATAATTATTCTAAGGACTTAGATATCTTTGGAAAAGGCTCTCTTTTTCAATGGATTAATACAACTGTTACATATTTAGGGAGAGAAAGATTAAGAGAGATTTTTGAGAAGCCTTCTAAGGAAATAAGCGATATTTATGAAAGGCAAGAAGCTGTGGGAGAACTAGCAGAGAAGCTTGACTTTAGGCAGAACTTTATGGCTGAAGGAATGATAGCTGCAAAGGAAATACATAATCCTGAGGAGCTATTCTTATGGGCAAATAGTAGAAAAAAATTTTACTGTAATCCTTTATTAAACTTCATAATTTATATATGGCCACTTATTACAGTGATAGCGATATTACTTCCGTTTACAACTAGAACACCATATTATATGGGCGCTTTAGTAATATGTATTAATATAGGTATACTTATGTGGGATAATGAAGATAGAAGTAGGGTGCTTGGTACGGTGGACAAATATAAAGAAAACATAAGGACTTACTATGGAATGCTTCAAGCCCTTGAGAAAGAACAATTTCATTCAAGGTATATAAAAAATATAAAAAGCAATCTAATCAATGATAAAGGAGATACTGCATCAGAGCAGATAAGAAAATTATCAGTCATAGAAGAAAAAGTATCGGGTAGAAGAAATGTTTATTATTCTATAATTAATATACTTACCCTCTCAGACTATAGATATATGAGGGTTCTTGAAATGTGGAAAAAAGATTCAGGAGAGTGCATAAATAAGTGGCTTAATACATTGGGAGAAATTGAAGCTTTAGCAGGTTTATCTATTATAAAGTATGATAATCCAGAATGGGTGATGCCTTCATTTACAGAAAATCAGTCTTTGCTTTCAGCTAAAGAAATGGGGCATCCTCTTCTTACTGGAGAGAGAGTATGTAATGATTTAAAAATGCAAAAGCCATCTAATATCCTCTTGATTACAGGATCTAATATGTCTGGCAAAAGTACACTTCTAAGAACTGCAGGTATAAACTTAGTTTTAGCTTATGCAGGTGCTCCAGTTTGTGCTAAAGAATTCTCGTGCTCAGTAATGGAAATTTATACATGTATGAGAGTGAGTGATGATCTTGAGAGAAGTATTTCATCTTTTTACGCAGAAATCCTAAGAATAAAAAAGATAGTAGAAGCCACAAAAAGGGATAAGCAGATATTTTTCCTTCTAGATGAGATATTTAAAGGTACCAATTCCATGGATAGACATACAGGAGCAAAAGTGTTGATAAATAGGTTAAGTAGAGAAGGAGCTTTAGGGCTTGTATCAACTCATGATTTAGAATTAGGAGAATTGGAAGAAGAGAGTCAGGGTAAGGTGAAAAATTATCATTTTAGAGAGTATTATAAGGAAGATAAAATATATTTTGATTACAAGCTCCGCAGTGGAATTTCAACTACAAGGAATGCGTTATATCTTATAAAGATGGCAGGAATAGAGATAGATTAATTAATTGCATATTTATTATAAATATGTAACCCCTTATGCATTAATTTTTGATATAATATATAGAAAGCTTAATTATGCAAATTTACATATAATACTGCAGAAAAAGGGGCGAATGGGATGAAACTGGTAATATTAAACGGGAAATTAGTTGGAGAAAAGTTAGGAAGCAGTATCTACACAGAAGATGGCGTTATGTTCCTAAGAAAGGAAAGCATTCTTACAGAATCTATAATTAAAAGGCTGAATAAGATAGGAATAAATAGTGTTTATATAGATGATGGGAATAGCGAAGTGACACTGCAAGAGGTGTTACCTACCACAATAAGATTAGCACTAGTAAAGTCTTTAAAGTCTGTATTTGATGAGACTAAAAGTAGTAAAGGAATTAGTTATAGCAAAGTTGAGGATATAGTAAAGCAATTAATAGAAAATATTAATCTATCTGAGAATGCTGTAATTATAAATAATTTAGTTCCAAAAGATGATATATCTAGGCTAGCTGTTCATAGCTTGGATGTGACCCTATTATCATTAATGGTTGGTTCCAAAAGAAAATATAATGAAAAAAAATTGATTAATTTAGCAATAGGAGCACTACTTCATGATGTAGGAAAGTTATTTGTTCAAGGACAAAAACATATCGAAATGGGATATAAGCTATTGAAAGGCAACACTTTGTTCAGTCCACTTTCATATATGTGCGTATATGAGCTTTATGAAAAAAAGGATGGAACCGGGCCGCTAGGGATGAGTGGAGATAAAATATTTGAATTATCTAAAATAGTTAGCATATGCAATCGATATATGAATTATTTAGGTGATGAGAAGGGAATATTGCCTCATGAAGCTGTGGAAAAAATTGGAGCTGAAGCAATAGCTTCTTATGATGAAGATGTGTATAGAGATTTTGTGAATTCTGTTTATTGCTATCCTAACGGGCTTGCTGTTAAATTAAATAACGGATTAGAGGGTGTGGTTATAGCTCAGAATAAGGATGCTTCAACGAGACCAATTGTTCAAGTTAGAGAAGATGGAAAATATAATTTTTATAATTTACTACAAAATTTAACTCTGTTTATAGAAGAAGTTATTTTGTAGATGAAAAAGAGTTAAATTACAAGAATTAAGTAATTTAACTCTTTTTATATTATATTTAAGCCTTTTATTAAAGATTTCAAACTGTTTGCAGAGGTTTCTAGTTGGGTGAGCTCTTCCTTGGCTATAGGTATTTGGAAAATTCTTCTAACTCCAATTTCACCAACCATACATGGAGCCCCAAGACATATATCTTCTATTCCATATTCTCCAGTATATAATGATGATACTGGAAGTAGTGCGTTCTCATCGTAAATTACAGCTCTTATTATTCTGCTTACAGCAAGAGCTACTCCAAAATTAGTATACCCTTTGCCGTGAAGAATATCATATCCTGATTTTTTAACTTCATCGCTGATTTCACTTTTTATTTCTTTTTGAAATTCTTTATTCATAGCCTTAAAGTATGAATCTATGCCGATTCCATGAATAGTAGTTTGACTCCATAAGGCCACTTGAGAATCACCATGTTCTCCAATTATTATGGTATCTATGTCCTTTGATTCAAGATTATATTTCTGTTCGATAGCATATTTTAATCTTAAGGTATCAAGAACTGTACCAGAACCAAGAACCCTGCTTTTAGGGAAACCGGATAGCTTATAAGTAACGTATGTTAGTATATCTACTGGATTTGATACAACTAAAAGTAAGGCATTTGGACTGTATTTTATAATTTCAGGCACCATAGATTTAAAAACCTTCAAATTTTTATTTACGATATCGAGTCTTGATTCACCGTATTTTGGACCAATTCCAGCAGTTATAACTACTATATCAGAGTCTTTAGTATCTTCATAGCTGCCAGGACTTACACTTATATCTCCTAGAGCAGAAGTTGCATGAGCTATATCTAAAGCTTCAGCTCTAGCTTTGTCTTTATTTGTATCTACTAAAATTATTTCTGAAGCGACTTTCTGTAATGTTAAGGCATAGGCCGTAGTTGAGCCTACATAGCCAGCACCTATTACGGATATTTTTGCGTTATTAATTGCCATATGAAGCACCTCCGTGATTGCAATGACTTATAAATAATACATATCAATTAAAACTCATTATCGATAATGCAATTATATATAATATGTTTATAATATAAATTATGTGCAATTTTCTTTTTAATAATAGTTGTATAGGTAATTAAACAGGAATATAATAATATTGGTTGCGTACGCAACTAATAAAATACAAAAATAAAAATATTTGGAGGGATAGATTTGAAGGAAAATAATGCTTCTATAGGAAAGTGGATTTCCATTCTGCACAGATACGCTCAATGCTATATTAGTAAAGAACTTAAAGAATATAACATAGGCAGTGGACAATATCCTTTTTTAGCAGTTCTTTTGAGAGAAGATGGAATAAGTCAAGAAGAATTAAGCTGCAGGCTGCACATTGATAAAGGTACTACAGCTAGAGCTATAAAAAAGTTAGAAATAGAGGAATATATAGTTAGAAAAGTTGATGAAAAGGATAAAAGAGCATATAAAATATATATTACAGAAAAGGCATTAAAAGTAAAACCTGCATTATTTGAGGCTTTAAAGAATTGGACAGATATATTAGCAACTGGATTTATACAAAAAGAAAAGGAAGAAGTAATTGAAATCTTAGAGAAAATGGCAAGCAATGCAGCACTCTACATGATGAATGAGCATCAATAACTTGGAGGTAGGTAGGAGATGAGAGATAGAAGTGAAAAATTAGGAAGTGAGGATATTAAAGTCCTTTTAAGAAACCTGTCGCTACCAGCTACTATAGGAATGATGGTTAATGCCCTATACAATATAATAGACACTATATTTATAGGAAGAGGAGTAGGCACTCTTGGTATAGCAGGGCTTACTATAGCCTTTCCTATTCAAATGATAATGATGGCGTTTAACCTCTTAATAGGAGTGGGAGCATCAGCTTCTGTATCCATCTGTCTTGGAAAGGGTGATAAAGAAAGAGCAGATCACATTGCTGGAAATTCATATTTAGTTATTCTAGTATCGGGAGCATTAATTACCATAGTGGGGCTCGTTTTTATAGAACCAATATTAAAACTTTTTGGAGCAACTAATGAGCTTTTACCTTATGCTAGGGAGTACATTTCCGTAATATTTTTAGGAAGTATATTTTATGGTTTTGCTGTTTCATCAAATAACTTAATCCGGTCTGAGGGAAATGCAAAAATGGCCATGTTTTCTATGATAATAGGGACAGGACTTAATATACCTTTGGATTATATCTTTATATTTACTTTTAATTTAGGAATAAAAGGGGCAGCCATTGCAACTATCATATCTCAGTTCGCATCCTTTATATTTGTTTTTTACTACTTTTATAGCGGGAAAAGCAGTCTAAAGATAGGACTTCGGCATTTAAAGCCTGACTTTAAGATTATTAGCGAAATATTCGCAGTGGGTTCTGCAGCATTTGCAAGACAAGTATCTGGAAGTGTCGTAGGAATAGTTTTAAATAATTCTATTAGAATTTACGGAACAAGCTTAGATACTGCAATTTATGGTACAATATATAGAATTATTATGTTTATATCTATGCCTTTGTTTGGAGTAGTACAGGGTATGCAGCCTATAGTAGGATTTAATTATGGAGCTAAAAAATTAGCAAGAGTTAAGGAAGCAGTTGTGCTGTCATTAAAGGTCACAGCTACTATAGCGTTTATAGGATTTATAGTCTCGGAGGCGTTTCCTGAACCACTAATGAGCCTCTTTAATAAGAATGAAGATTTTGTAAAAAACGGAGTTCCGATACTAAGAATAGTTGTTATGATGACACCTATAATAGGAGTTCAGATAGTTGGAGCTACTCTTTTTCAAGCTTTAGGTAAGGCTCTGCCGGCATTAATCTTATCCTTATTGAGACAAGTGATACTGTTTATACCTTTAGTAATCATACTCCCTAAGTTTAAGGGTATGATGGGGATATGGATATCATTTCCGATAGCAGATTTAGGAGCTATGATTATAACTCTTGTATTTATGATACATCAAATGAAAAGACTAAATGAAGGTGAAAAAGCTATGGAATAGCTTAAGTTACTATTTATATATTTAACATAATATGTACTAATATCTACGTTTATGGGAGTGACAAGATGAAAAACGAATTCTATGATAAATTAAGTATTAATCCAATAATTGCAGCAGTTAAAGATATGGATGCCTTAGATAGAGCTATAAAATCACCAAGTGAAGTCATTTTTCTGCTTAAAGGAAACATATGTAGTATTGAAGAAATAGTAAGTCGTGTAAAGAAAAGCGGAAAAAGCATATATGTTCATATGGATTTAATGGATGGGTTTGGAAGAGATGCTTTTGCACTAAGGCATATAAAAGAAAGAGTAAATCCGAGTGGGATTATAACAACTAAATCAAATTTAATTAAGATAGCTAAGGAAATAGATATGTTTTGTATACAGAGATTGTTCATCATAGATAATCTATCTTTAGAGAGTGGCATACATTCAATAAACACTATGAGACCTGATGCGGTGGAGATTATGCCAGGTATTATGCCTAAGATAACAAAAAAGATAAAGAATCAAATACGAGTTCCTATAATTGCAGGAGGATTGATTTTAGATAAAGAGGATGTAATTGAAAGTATTAAAGCAGGGGCTATGGGGATCTCCACAAGTAAAGAAGATATATGGGAAATGTAAAAAAGTTCGAAATTTTATGAAAAGGTTTAATTCGAGTTATTGACGGTAAAAATATATGGTGATATAATGAAAACATAAAATATAATATAAAAGGCAGAGTATAGAGAGCCATGGTTTTAAAAGATACTACTTTTGTGTATCTTTTGAAGTCATGGCTTTTTTGATTCAGGATAGGAGGTATAATATGTTTGATGTAGTTATTGTTGGAGCTGGAGTTATTGGGAGCAGCATTGCTAGAGAACTATCAAAATATGATTTAAAGACTTGCGTCTTAGAAAAGGGTTCAGATGTTGCCACAGGTACATCAAAGGCTAATAGTGGAATAGTACATGCTGGCTTTGATGCGAAGCCAAATACTTTAAAAGGAAAATTAAATGCAAAGGGAAATGCTATGTTTGATAAGTTATCAAAGGAATTAGATTTCCCATTTAAGAGAAATGGTTCTTTAGTTTTATGCTTTGATAAAAATGACATTAATAAATTATATGAACTAAAAGAAAAAGGGGAAAATAATGGAGTACCTAACCTTCAAGTACTAGATAGAGAAAAACTATTGGAGTTAGAGCCAAACTTAAATGAGAAGGTAGCAGCTGCTCTATATGCACCGACAGGGGGCATTGTATGTCCTTATGAAATGACTATAGCTTATGCTGAAAATGCCTATACAAATGGAGTAGAATTTAAGCTTAATACAGAAGTTAAAAATATAAAGAAAACTGAAACTGGATTTGTTGTAGAGACAGACAAAGGAGATATTGAAAGCAAAGTAGTTATAAATGCAGCTGGATTATTCTCTGATGATTTGAATAATATGGTAAGCGAAAACAAGATAGAGATAATAGCGAGAAAAGGGGAATATTGTTTATTTGATAAGGTAGCGGGTTCATTAGCTGAAAGAACGCTTTTCCAATTACCAACTAAAATGGGCAAAGGAGTACTAGTAACGCCAACAGTAGATGGAAATCTTCTTATAGGGCCAAATGCCGTAGATATAGAAGACAAGACTGATTTAAGCACAACTCAAGAAGGATTAGATGATATATTAGATAAAGCTAAATTAACTTTTAAAGAAATTCCAATGAGACAGATAATAACTTCTTTCTCAGGACTTAGATCTCACAGCACAGCAGATGACTTTATAATCGGGGAAGCTGAAGACGTTCCAGGATTTATAAATGTAGCTGGAGTAGAATCACCAGGACTTTCAAGTACACCAGCTATAGCAGAAATGGTTGAAGGTATAGTGGTAGAAAAGTTATCACCAGCTAAAAATGAAGACTTTAACCCTGTAAGACACGGAATTCCTAAGTTCAGAGAAATGAATAATGAAGAGAGAAAAGAGCTTATAAATGAAGATTCAACTTATGGGAAAATGGTGTGTAGATGTGAAACAGTTACAGAAGGTGAAATTTTAAGTGCTATAAGAAGACCACTTGGAGCAAGAGATTTAGATGGTGTTAAAAGAAGAACAAGAGCAGGTATGGGAAGATGTCAATCAGGTTTCTGCTCAACAAAGATAGTAACGATTTTAGCAAGAGAATTAAACCTATCTGAAACTGAGATTACTAAATTTGGTGGAAATTCTAAGCTTTTAATAGGAGAAAATAAAGAGATTTAGTGCTTTTGCTACACTAATATATCTATAGGGTTTGGAGGATTGAAAAATGAGAGAACATGATATAGTAATAATAGGGGGAGGCCCTGCAGGCCTTGCGGCTGCAATAGGTGCAAGAGAAGAAGGTATAGAAGATATTCTGATATTAGAAAGAGATAACTGTCTTGGGGGAATATTAAACCAATGTATTCACAATGGTTTTGGACTTCATACTTTTAAGGAAGAACTTACAGGACCAGAGTATGCACAAAGGTTTGCTGATAAAGTGCAGGATATGAAAATATCATATAAATTAAACACTATGGTTATTGACATAAATAAAGATAAAGTTATAACAGCAGTTAATGAAGAAGACGGAATTTTAGAGATTAAGGCAAAAGCTATAATTTTAGCTATGGGATGTCGTGAAAGACCTAGAGGCGCTATAAATATACCAGGAAGCAGGTGTGCTGGTATATACTCAGCGGGAGCTGCTCAAAAATTTGTTAATATTGACGGATATATGCCAGGTAGAGAGGTTGTTATTCTTGGTTCTGGAGATATAGGACTTATAATGGCAAGAAGAATGACTTTAGAAGGAGCAAAGGTTAAGGCTGTTGTAGAACTTATGCCATATTCAGGTGGACTTAAGAGAAATATTGTACAATGCCTAGATGATTTTGGAATACCACTAAAGCTTGCTCATACTGTCACTGATATTAAGGGAAAAGATAGATTAGAAGGAGTTACTATAGCAAAGGTTGACGAAAACAGAAAACCTATAAAGGGAACAGAAGAATATATTCCTTGCGATACTTTACTTTTATCAGTAGGACTTGTTCCGGAAAATGAGCTATCTACAAAGGCTGATGTTGAATTATCTCCAATTACAGGAGGTCCAATAGTAAACGAAAGTCTTCAAACTAATATAGAAGGAGTTTTCGCTTGTGGAAATGTTCTCCACGTGCATGATCTGGTTGATTTTGTTACAGAGGAAAGCATAAATGCAGGGAAAAATGCTGCAAAATATATAAATGGACAAACCTTCAATGAAACTGGTATAGAAATAGCTGCTATAAACGGAGCTAGATATACAGTTCCGAAATTCGTTAATCCTGAAAATGTAGAAAAGCTTATAGATGTAAGGTTTAGAGTTGGAGATGTTTACAAAGACAGCTACGTTTCCGTTTACTTTGATGATGTACGAGAAATGCATATTAAGAAGAGAATACTTACTCCAGGAGAAATGGAAACAGTAAAGCTTACAAAAGCATTATTTGAAAAGTATCCTAATTGTAAGAAAATTACTGTTAAGGTGGAAGAGTAGAACAGGTTAGAAATTTAGGAGTTTGGAGGGAATATTATGATGACAAAGAAAGAGCTTACTTGTATTGGATGTCCAATAGGTTGTATGTTAGATGTATCTTTAGAAGATAATAAAGTAGTGGATGTAAAGGGGAATACTTGTTTAAAGGGAAAAACTTATGCGGAAAAGGAATGTACTAATCCTACAAGAATAGTAACTTCTTCTGTTAAGGTTAGAAATGGAGAAATTGATGCAGTTTCTGTAAAAACAGAAGCTGATATTCCAAAAAGTATGATTATGAAATGCGTAGAAGAACTTAAAGGGGTAACAGTAGAAGCTCCTGTGAATATAGGAGATGTAATAGTAAGGAATATATCTGGAACAAAAGTTAATATTATTGCTACTAAAAGTGTTGCAAAAATTAATTAAATAGTGTAAAATAATATTAGATAAAAAATTACAAAATTAGTGAATTGTGGCGAATATATAGAAAAAGTGAATATTAAAGGCGGAGAGATGAGAAAGCCATTATTATGAAAGGAATCAAAATCCTTTTCTTAATAATGGCTTTTTATTATCTTAAGCTTCGGGAAAACGGTTTCAAAAGGGGATATGGTTATTAGCTCAATAAGAATTTAAGTTTATGTACATATAACATAGACTTAAAATATATTATATTAATTCAAGGGGGAATTATTTATGTCAACTTTTTTAGCGGAATTTTTAGGTACTATGATGCTGATTTTATTAGGAGATGGGGTTGTAGCAGGTGTAGCTCTTAATAAGAGTAAAGCACAAAATGGTGGATGGATTGTTGTAACAGTAGCTTGGGCATGTGCAGTTGCCATACCAGCATTTATATTTGGAGCAGCAAGCGGAGCACATTTTAATCCAGCACTAACAATTGCACTTGCAGCTATAGGAAAGTTCTCATGGAGTTTAGTACCAAGCTACATAGCAGCTCAATTCTTAGGTGCTATAGTAGGAGGAGCTTTAGTATGGCTTTCTTATTTACCACACTGGGCAGAGACAGAAGACAAAGCTGCGAAGCTTGGAGTATTCTGTACAGCACCAGCTATTAGAAATACGGGTGCAAACCTTATCACTGAAATCGTCGGAACATTCGTATTAGTTTTTGGTATTTTAGGACTTGGACAAGTTAAGATGGCAGATGGAATAGGAACTTTAGCAGTAGGGTTATTAATCTTAGTTATAGGTCTATCTTTAGGAGCACCAACAGGATATGCTATAAATCCAGCAAGAGACTTAGGACCTCGTATAGCACACGCAATACTTCCAATAGCAGGAAAAGGAGATTCAGACTGGGGATATTCATGGATACCAGTAGTAGGACCAATAATTGGTGGACTAATTGGAGCAGGATTGTTTACAATGGTTTTCTAATATAGCTAGAAATAAGCATGTATATGCCATGTAAACCTTATAATAAATATAATTGTGAAATATAATTGTGGGAGGAATACAATCATGGAAAAAGAAAAATATATAATGTCACTAGATCAAGGAACAACAAGTTCAAGATGTATAATATTCAACAAACAAGGTGAAATAGTAGCAGTATCACAAAAAGAATTTACTCAAATATATCCAAAGGCAGGCTGGGTTGAACACAATGCAATGGAAATTTGGGGAACTCAAGCAGGAGTTGCAGGGGAAGCTTTAGCAAAAGCTGGTCTTGATGCAACAGATGTTGCTGCAATAGGTATTACAAATCAAAGAGAAACTACAGTAGTTTGGAATAAAAGAACAGGTATTCCAGTGTACAATGCTATAGTATGGCAATGTAGAAGAACTGCTGAATACTGTGATGAATTAAAAGCTAAAGGGTTTGACAAAGTAGTAAAAGAAAAGACAGGATTAATATTAGATGCATATTTCTCAGGAACAAAAGTTAAATGGATACTTGATAATGTTCCAGGGGCTAGAGAGCAAGCAGAAAACGGAGAATTACTTTTTGGTAATATAGACACATGGCTAATCTGGAACTTAACTAAAGGAAGAGTTCATGTAACAGATTATACAAATGCTTCAAGAACAATGCTTTATAACATTCATGAATTAAAATGGGATGATGAACTTTTAGCAGAATTAAGTATACCAAAGTCAATGCTTCCAGAAGTAAAAACTTCTAGTGAAGTTTACGGAGAAACTGATGAACTTATATTTGGTTCACCAATAAAGATAGCTGGGGATGCTGGGGACCAACAAGCAGCTTTATTTGGACAAGTTTGTTGTGAAGAGGGTATGGCTAAAAACACTTATGGAACAGGATGTTTCCTTCTTATGAATACTGGAAATAAACCTGTAGAGTCTAAAAACGGATTGCTTACAACTATGGCTGCTTGCTATAATGGGAAGCCTGAATATGCTCTTGAAGGAAGTATATTCATAGGGGGAGCAGTTATTCAATGGTTGCGTGATGAATTAAGAATGTTCAATAGTGCTGCTGAATCTGAAAGATATGCAACAGCAGTTGAAGATTCAAATGGAGTGTACTTAGTGCCAGCATTTGTTGGACTTGGAGCACCATACTGGGATCCATATGCAAGAGGAACTATTGTAGGTCTTACAAGAGGGGCTAAGAAAGAACACTTTGTAAGAGCAGCTGTTGAATCTATGGCATATCAAACTTATGACGTATTAAAAGCTATGGAACAAGATTCAGGAATAAAATTACAAGCATTAAAGGTTGATGGAGGGGCTTGTGCTAATAACTTCTTAATGCAATTCCAAGCAGATGTATTAGATACACCAGTAGAAAGACCAGAAGTTATAGAAACTACAGCATTGGGAGCAGCTTACCTTGCAGGTCTTGCAGTAGGATATTGGAAAGACCTAGACGATATATGCTCAAGTTGTAAACCATCAAAAACTTTCGAACCTAACATGGATGTAGAAAAGAGAGATCAGGTTATAGCTGGATGGCATAAAGCTGTTGGTAGATCTCAAGGTTGGGAAAAATAATTAAATAAATCACAGATAAGGATGAACTTCTATGGATTACTATAGAAGTTCATCTTATACTATAATAAAGGGGACAAATAGTATGAAGTTGAAAAAACTTGTTCTTTCATCTATCGCGCTTATACTATTGAATATAGTTCTATATTTCTATAAGGCACATGATATAGCATATCTTATTATATCGACCTTAGGGGGAATAGTTATACTATTCATATCCAGTAAGACTTCAGGGATAATACTAGATTCGAAGTTGCTAGATAGCACAAGTATAAAAACTGAGAAGAGTGGAATCGATGAGAGAATAAATGAAGAACTATTATCTGCTGCTGAGGCTATAGGGTTTAATGTACAGCAATTATTGTGGGTTGCAGATAAAAATGCTTCTATCTTTAATAAATCATATGATATATCTCATAAAGTAGAAAGCTATAGCCAACAAAATGCGGCTAGCGCAGAGGAGATAAATGCTAGTATTAATGAATTTGTTTATTTTTCTAGAGACTTAAACAAAAGTGTTGAGGAAATACAGGATTATTCTGTAAAGTCTGTAGACATGCTAGAAGAAAATAGAAGTATTATAGAAGGAATAGGCTGCTTTTTAGGAGAACTCACATATGAGGTAGGCAATGCCTCTAAAAGCAATGAAGAACTAATGGAATCATCTAATAATATATATAAGGTAGTAGACTATATAAAGCGAATATCTAATCAGACAAACTTACTATCCTTAAATGCAGCTATTGAGGCCGCTAGGGCAGGAGAGGTTGGAAAAGGATTTGCTGTTGTTGCAAATGAGATTAAAAAGCTTTCGGAACAGACACACACTTATATTTCTCAAATAGAGGAAATGGTTGACGATACTTCGAGTAAAATAGTATACTCAAATAAAGCTATAGAAAAATGCAATGAAAAGATAAACAAGGTAGAAGAAGTAGTAAGCAACTCAACTTGTGCTATCGATCAAATAAAAAACATTGTAGATCATATTAAAAACTCTATAATCAACTTACAATCTATGTCCTCACAAGTATTATATACATCTACAGAAATAGAAAAGGCAGTAGAAGGCATGTCATCAGCTATAGAAGATACCCATAAATTATCCTATGAATCTATTGAAAGTATCAATTATCAAAAAATTAAGAATGAAGAAATGGCTAAACAATTTAATGCTTTAAGAGAAATATCAGAAAATCTTCAAAAAATATCAACGAAGTTTAAAAAAGAAGATGAAATTATTGTTGGTATTAATCCGTTTACATCTCCAGAAAATATAAAGAATATGTATATTCCGGTGCTAGAGAAGGTATGTAGCTCTATAGGATATAAATCCAGAGTTATAATAGTAAAGGATTATGATGCTTTAAGTAAAAGTATAAAAAAGGATGTAATTGACTTAGGATGGTTTTCACCTTTTGCATATGTAAATGCACATAAAAATGCAGGCATAATTCCAATAGCTACTCCTAAGGTAAATGGCAAGGCATCCTACAGGGGATATATTATTACTAGAAAGGATAGTAATATAAAGAATCTGCAGGACTTAAGAAATAAAAGTTTTGGATATGTAGATAAGAGCAGTGCTTCAGGATATTTGTATGCTAAACATATGTTAAAGTCAAATAATTTAGATCCAGAGAAGATTTTTAGCAAGATATATTTTATGGGAAGTCATGACAATGTGATTAAAGCAGTTCTTTCAGGAGAGATAGATGCCGGAGCTACCTATAACGAGGCGTTAGATAATGCGAAACTTAGCGGATTAAAGGTAGAGGACATTGTTATAATTGAGGAGACGGAAGATATACCTAAAGATGCTATAGCTGCAAACCCTAGAATGTCAGAGGAGCTTATGACTAAAATTAAAGAAGCATTTATAAAGGTTCAGGGGTTAAAAGAATTTAAAACACCTATTGAGGGGTTTATAGAGAGTAGCGATGAAAAGTATGATGTAATTAGGAATGTTTTGTAGTTTATATTTATTTCAGACAGGTGGGGATTATAGTGGGAAATGAATTTTACAATAGGTTACAAATAAATCCAATAATAGCAGCTATTAAGGATAAGCAGCAACTTGATAGAGCTATAAAGTCTCCCTGTGAGATTATCTTTGTTTTAAAGTCAGATATATTCAACATAAAATCTATTGTTGATAAGATTAGGGCTTCAGGAAAAGTGGTATATATACACGTAGATTTAATTGATGGTCTTGCAAAAGATGCTCTAGCTTTGAAGTATGTTTATGAAAATATAAATCCAGATGGAATAATTACCACTAAAACTAACTTAGTAAAAGTATCGAAAAGTCTTAATATGTTTGTAATTCAAAGGTTTTTCATATTGGATCATCTATCTTTAGATACAGGAATACATTCTATAGAGTCTATGAGACCTAATGCAGTAGAAATACTTCCAGGAATAATGCCTAAGGTTACAAAAATATTTACCAACAAAACCAATGTTCCAATCATAACTGGAGGACTTATAATGGATAAAGAAGATGTAGTACAGAGCCTTAAAGCAGGAGCTGTTGCTATATCCACTAGCAAAGAAGAAATTTGGTACATGTAATAAGAAAATTGCGATGCAATTTTCTTATTAATCACTAATCACTAGTCGCTATTGGATAAATCAATGATTCAAATGTTAGCGATTAGGGATTAGAGACTAGCGATTGCTTCTAGAGCTGCGCCACAAAATATTTCAACTGGGTACTAATATAAGGTCTTTTCTCATATATATATTACTGTAAACAAAATGTATACGTTATATAAGAGGCGGAGTAAATGAGAGCCACGATTTTAAGAGAGTAAAATCTCTTATTATTGTGGTTCTTTTTTTATGATAATGATTTCTAGGCTTTAGGTGGGGTTGATATCTACTTAAAGTCAAGAACTCTATTTATAAAGGAGGTTATGCTATGTTTGATGTAACTATCATTGGAGCAGGAGTTGTGGGCTGTTGTACTGCTAGAGAGCTAGCAAAATATAATTTAAATATCTGTGTATTGGAGAAGGGCTCAGATGTGGCTGTAGGAACTACAAAAGCTAATAGCGCAATAATCCATGCAGGATATGATGCTAAACCCAATACTTTAAAAGGAAAGCTAAATGCAAAAGGGAACGCCATGTTTGACGAATTGGTAAAGGAACTTGATTTCCCATTTAAGAGAAATGGTTCTCTGGTTTTATGCTTTGATGAAAAGGAAATGCCTAATTTATTGGAGCTAAAAGAGAGAGGAGAAAAAAATGGGGTTCCAGATCTTGAGATAATATATAAGGAAAAGATATTAGAATTAGAACCTAATATAAATGAAAATGTATTTGCTGCTCTATACGCACCAACAGGAGGAATTGTATGTCCTTACGAGATGACTATTGCGTTTGCAGAAAATGCAGCTACAAATGGTGTGGAATTTAAGCTTGATACCGAAGTTGTAGAAATAAACAAGATAAATGATAAGTTTTTAATCAAAACTTCAAAAGGAGAAATAGAAAGTAAGGTTGTAATAAATGCAGCAGGATTGTTCTCAGATGACATAAACAATATGGTAAGCAAGAATAAAATAAAGATAATGCCAAGGAGGGGAGAATATTGCCTATTTGATAAGACAGTGGGGATAATGGCAAAAATGACCTTATTCCAGTTGCCAACTAAGCTTGGGAAAGGAATCTTAGTAACCCCTACTGTAGACGGAAACCTACTAATAGGACCAAATGCAGATGATATTGAAGATAAGTGTGATTTATCAAATACAAGGGAAGGCTTAGACGATATTGTAGATAAAGCTAGAATAACCTTTAAAGATATTCCTATGAGATACCTTATAAAATCCTTTGCTGGGAATAGAGCAAGAGGAAACAAAGACGACTTTATAATAGGAGAAGCAGATGATGTGAAGGGATTTATCAATGCCGCAGGAATTGAATCTCCAGGACTTTCAAGTTCGCCTGCTATTGCAGAAATGATAGGAAACATCGTAGTTGAAAAACTATCTCCAAGCAAAAATGAGAATTTTAATCCAATAAGAAAAGGTATACCAAGGTTTAGGGATATGAGTGAAGAAGAAAGAGTAAAGGCGATAAAGGGAAACCCAAGCTATGGGAAAGTGGTATGTAGGTGCGAAACAGTTACAGAAGCAGAAATATTAGAAGCTATAAGAAGACCTCTTGGTGCAAGAAACCTAGATGCAGTTAAGAGAAGAACAAGAGCAGGTATGGGAAGATGCCAAAGTGGATTTTGCTCAAATAAGGTATTAAATATTTTAGCAGAGGAATTGAAGATAGATAAGAAAGATGTGACCTTATTTGGAGGAAACTCTAATATTCTTGTAGGCAAGAACAAAGAAATATAAACCTTATTAATGTTTGGGGGATTGAGCCATGAGGGAATATGATATAGTAATAATAGGGGCTGGACCTGCAGGGCTTGCAGCAGCTGTAGGAGCCAAAGAGGAAGGTATAGATAGTATACTAATCCTAGAGAGAGATAATAGATTAGGAGGAATTCTAAATCAATGCATTCATAATGGTTTTGGACTTCATATATTCAAAGAAGAGCTTACAGGACCAGAATATGCAAAAAGATTTATAGATAAAATAAGTACTTTAAAGGTAGAGCATAAATTAAATACAATGGTCATAGATATTAGTAAGGATAAAGTTATAACAGCAGTAAACGAAGAGGATGGTATATTAGAGATTAAAGCAAAAGCTATAGTGCTTGCCATGGGATGTCGTGAAAGGCCAAGAGGTGCCATAGGTATTCCAGGTAACCGCTGTGCTGGTATATATTGTGCAGGGACAGCTCAGAAGTTTGTAAATATCGATGGATATATGCCAGGGAAAGAGGTTGTTGTTTTAGGTTCAGGGGACATAGGACTTATAATGGCAAGAAGAATGACCTTGGAAGGGGCAAAGGTTAAAGCAGTAGTAGAGCTTATGCCTTATTCTGGTGGGCTTAAAAGAAATATTGTTCAATGCTTAGATGACTACAATATTCCTTTAAAATTATCTCATACAGTTGTAGGAATACATGGAAAGGATAGGGTTGAAGGGGTTACCATTGCAAAGGTTGATGAAAATAGAAAACCTATAAAGGGGACAGAAGAATATATTTCTTGTGATACTTTATTATTATCTGTAGGTTTAATTCCAGAAAATGAGCTTTCAAGAAAGGCACAGATTGCTATGTCAAAGGTTACAGGAGGACCAGAAGTCAATGAAAGTCTTCAGACCAATATAGATGGAATCTTTGCCTGTGGGAATGTGCTTCATGTCCATGATTTGGTTGATAATGTTACAGAGGAAAGTGTAAATGCTGGTAGAAATGCAGCCAGGTATGTAAAGGGAGTTTGTTTTAATAAAAAAGATATAGAAGTTTTAACATTAGATGGAATAACTTACACAGTTCCAAAATATATTAATACTAACAATGTAAGTAAGTTTATCGACCTTAGATTTAGAGTTAATAATGTGTATAGAGATAAATATATTTCTATTTATTTTGATGAGGAGAGGGAACTGCACATAAAGAAGAGAATTTTAACCCCTGGTGAAATGGAAACAGTAAAGCTTACAAAGAATATGCTTGATAAGTATCCAAATTGTAAGAAGATTACTGTAAAAGTGGAAGGGGTGTAGTGATATGAGCGAAAAAAGAGAACTTATTTGCATAGGATGCCCTATGGGATGTGCTTTAGAAGTTACACTGGAAGGTAAAAAGGTTGTAGATGTCAAGGGAAATACCTGCATTAAAGGAGTGGCCTATGCTGAAAAAGAATGTACAAATCCTACAAGAATAGTGACTTCTACTGTTGAAGTAGAAGAAGGAGAATTAGCTGTAGTTTCAGTCAAGACAGAGAGGGATATTCCAAAAGAAAAAATATCAGAGTGTATGGAATATCTTAAAGGAGTAAGAGTTAAAGCTCCTATAAGCATAGGGGATATAATCATAAAAGATATAGCAAGTACTGGGATTAACATTGTTGCTACAAAAGGGGTAAGGTGCAAGGGTAAAAACTGAACAAATATGGCGGAGAGAGGAGAGCCATTATTGAGAGGGAGGATAAAGACTCCTTCTTAATAATGGACTTTTTTATCTGGGTAAACGTTTCCGTATATGTTCATTTTATGCTCTCATGAGTATGAAATGGTATATAAAATTTAAGTTAAAGGGAGGAATTATTTATGTCAACTTTTTTAGCAGAATTCTTAGGCACAATGATGCTGATTCTACTAGGTGATGGCGTTGTAGCAGGAGTAGCTCTTAATAAGAGCAAAGCTCAAAATGCAGGATGGATTGTTGTAACGGCAGCATGGGCATGTGCAGTAGCAGTTCCAGCATGGATTTTTGGAGCTGCAAGTGGAGCTCACTTTAATCCAGCACTAACTATAGCATTAGCAGCTATAGGCAAATTCTCATGGGCTTCAGTTCCAGGCTATATAATAGCTCAAATGTTGGGAGCTATAGTAGGAGCAGCTTTAGTATGGCTTGCTTATCTACCACACTGGGAAGCAACAGAAGACAAGGCTGCAAAACTTGGAGTATTCTGTACAGCGCCAGCTATTAGAAACACAGGTGGAAATCTTATAACTGAAATCATAGGAACCTTTGTATTAGTATTTGCAATCTTAGGACTTGGTCAAGTTAAAATGACAGATGGACTTGGAACCTTAGCAGTAGGATTAGTAATATTGGTTATAGGTCTTTCACTAGGAGCACCAACAGGATATGCTATAAATCCAGCAAGAGACTTGGGACCACGTATAGCGCATGCAATACTTCCAATAGCAGGTAAGGGAGATTCAGATTGGGGATACGCATGGATACCAGTAGTTGGACCAATAATTGGTGGATTAATTGGAGCATTTCTATTCAATGGAATATTCTAAATTAGTTCTAGATAATATATATGCAATTTTTAACTGTATTAAAGTTAAGTATTGAACAAATTATGTTTTAAGGTTTAGTATATAGGGGGAGAATATTATGGGAAAATATATAATGGCTTTAGACCAAGGTACAACTAGTTCAAGATGTATAATATTCAATAAACAAGGGGAATTAGTAAGTGTAGCACAAAAGGAATTTACTCAAATATATCCAAAAGCTGGTTGGGTTGAACATGACCCTATGGAAATTTGGGGAACACAATCAGGGGTTGCTAGAGAAGCTTTAGAAAAGGCTGGATTAAATGCTGGGGACATTTCTGCAATAGGTATTACAAATCAAAGAGAAACTACAGTAGTATGGAATAAAAATACAGGGATACCTGTATACAATGCAATAGTATGGCAGTGCAGAAGAACTGCTTCAACTTGTGATACATTAAGAGAAAAAGGTTTTGATAAGAATATAAAAGAAAAAACAGGATTAATTCTAGACGCATATTTTTCTGGAACAAAAGTTAAATGGATACTTGACAATGTTCCAGGAGCTAGAGAACAAGCTGAAAGAGGAGAATTAATATTTGGGAATATAGATACATGGTTAATCTGGAACTTAACAAAAGGTAAAGTTCACGTAACAGATTATACAAATGCTTCAAGAACAATGTTATATAATATTCATGAATTAAAATGGGATGATGAAATTTTAGCAGAATTAAATATACCAAAATCAATGCTTCCAGAAGTTAAACCTTCAAGTGGGGTTTATGGAGAAACAGATCAATCTATATTTGGAGCACCAATAAAGATAGCTGGAGATGCCGGAGACCAACAAGCAGCACTATTTGGTCAGATCTGTTGTGAAGAAGGTATGGCTAAGAACACTTATGGAACAGGATGTTTCCTTCTTATGAATACGGGACACAAAGCAGTAGAGTCTAAGAATGGCCTTCTTACAACTATGGCAGCTAGCTGTACAGAAGAAGTTGAATATGCTCTTGAAGGAAGTATATTTATAGGTGGAGCAGTTATTCAATGGTTACGTGATGAGCTTAGAATGATAAGCAGTTCTCCAGAATCAGAAAAATATGCTACTGCTGTTGAAGATTCTAATGGTGTATATGTAGTGCCAGCTTTCGTTGGGCTTGGAGCACCATATTGGGATTCTTATGCTAGAGGAACTATAGTAGGACTTACAAGAGGAGCTAAAAAAGAGCATTTTGTAAGAGCTGCATTAGAATCTATGGCATATCAAACTTATGATGTATTAAAGGCAATGCAAGAAGACTCAGGAATAAAACTCCAAGCTCTAAAGGTTGATGGTGGAGCATGTGCTAATAACTTCTTGATGCAATTCCAATCAGATGTTTTAGGTACTCCAGTTCAAAGGCCAGAAGTTATTGAAACAACAGCATTAGGTGCTGCTTATCTTGCAGGTCTTGCAGTAGGATATTGGAAAGATAAAGAAGATATAGCAGTCAACTGTAAGATTTCTAGAACTTTTGAACCTAACATGGATGAAGCAAGACGTGCTGAATTAGTTAAAGGATGGCACAAAGCTGTAGGCAGAGCACAAAACTGGGAAGAAAAATAATAATTGAAATAAAAATAAACCTTCGTTTGTACGGAGGTTTATTTTTTTACTAGAAAGAAATGTTTTGCGACGCAAAATTATTAAAGTATGGTATAGTAAATCTATAACAAAATTAAGGGGTGGGATGGGAATGAAAAAGATTTTAGCGCTAGTAGCATCTCAACGTAAGCTTGCTAATGGGGAAATTATAATTAAAGAAGTAGCAGCTTCAGTAGGAGATGAGTACGAATTAGAGTTATTAAGACTAACAGATTTAGAATTAGATCCATGCCGAGGATGCTATGTTTGTTTAATGCCAGGTAAGAAATGCCCTATTGATGATGGTTTATATTATCTTTTAGAAAGAATTAAGGCTGCAGATGGCATTATAATTGCAGCACCTGATTATGTATTAGGACCTGCTGCTATAACTAAGGTGTTGGCAGATAGGATGATAGCTGTAGATCAATGCCTTGACGAATTATGGGGTAAGCCATGCGTAGTTATAGGAACTTATGGTATTGAAGGGTGGGAAGGCTACACCTTATCCGCTCTAAATTCCTTAGCTAGATTTATGGGCTTTGACCTCAAAGATAGCCATATGTTTGTTGGAGCTTTGCCAGGAGAGGGGATTTCAGGTGAAGGAGCCCTAGAAAGAGCTAAGGAAATGGGACAGGCTTTATTTGGAGAATCTAGAAAAGCTAGAGAGGGTGAGTGTCCTACTTGCTGGTCTGATATATGGAAATTTCCAGCTCCTAATACCGCAGTTTGCCCTATATGTGGACAGACAGCAACTTTATCAATGGGATATGAAGGCATTAAATGGTCTTATAATGAATCAGGCCAAAGGTTTAATAAGGAATATTTGAAAGAGCACTTTCAAGTTTGGCTAAAAGGTAAAGTACAAGAATTTATCTCTCGACGTAAAGAATTAGGAGAAGTTAGAGATAAGTATAAAGGGAATGATACTTCTATAACTTAAAACTCATAGGACTCAATCTTAAGGCAGTGAACACCTACTTTAGATTGAGTCTTTCTATTTCAAAAATAAATAGCAGTACTATTGACAAGGTTCTGGTGTAGGGGTATGATACTTCAAGCAATCCACAGGCCTTTGTTGATAACCTGTTGATAAATCAACTACTAAATAGTAAAGGTCTCAAAGGATTTTCTTAAAACTATATTCAAAATTAAATCTAAAGGCTGTAGCTGCAGTGATGGATGCTGCTAATTATAGAAAAGAGGAATATTAGTACTTAAAAGTTTCGACCTAAATGAAGTATAGTAGACTTTTCAATTTTCACAAAATCATCACAATTTCATCATAGTAGTATCAAATTAAAGGATTATTGTATATTTAAAGAAAGATAAATTAACTTTTAGGAGGTACTAACTATGAATAAAAAAACTATTATGGGAACAGCAATTGCTTTAACTTTATTGGTTTCAGGAACTGCATTAGCTGCAAATTACAGCAGTCCAGCAGATATAATTTCAGATTTAACTAAATCTACATCAGACAAGGTTTATGAGCAAAGAGTTGAAGGAAAGTCATATGGGGAGATTGCAGCAGACAATGGAGTTTTAGACGAGTTTAAAAATGAGATGGTAAAGTACAAAAGCAGCGTAATAGACGAGAGGGTTGCAGAAGGGACTCTTACTAAAGAAGAAGCAGATGCATTTAAAAAAGAACTTGCAGAAAGAGTTGCTGATTGCGATGGAACACCAGACCCAAACAGAGAAAGGTTAGGACAAAAGTTTGGTGGGGGAATGGGATTTGCAAAAGACAATGATCAAGGACTAGGAAATGGGTATGGAAGAATGAATAGCGGAAGAATGGGAGCTGGAAGAGGTTTTAATAAATAACTAAAATAATATGAATTAAAAGAAGTCCATAGGGGCTTCTTTTTTATGGATTAAAAGTGATATTACACAGCAGGTTGTAAATATAATTATATAATGGTAGAATTTTCATATAACGTAGAATCTAATAAGCAAGAGGCTATTTAGGAGGATATATTATGATAGAAACAAACTTCACATTTAAAAGCAAAGATGGACTAGAGATATTTACTTATAAATGGATGCCTGAAGAAGGAGTACAACCAAGGGCGGTAATACAAATTGCTCATGGTATGGGAGAAACAGCAAGGCGTTATAAGGAAGTTGGAGAAAGGCTGACTAATGCAGGATATATTGTGTATGCTGACGATCATAGAGGGCATGGGCAGACTGCTAAGGAAATTGACAAGCTGGGAGAAATGGGCGATGATAGCTTCAACTTAATGGTAGATGATATGTATCAGCTTACCCAAATTATAAAGAAAGAAAATAGTGAGTTACCCGTGTTTTTATTAGGACACAGTATGGGATCATTTTTAACTCAAAGATATATATGCTTGCATGGAAAAGAACTGAGAGGTGTAATACTTTCAGGTTCCAATGGGAGCCAGGGAATTATTGCTAACATAGGTTCATTTATAGCTAATAGAGAAGTAAAGAAGATTGGAAGAAACAGCAAGAGTGCAAAAATGGCCGAAATGACTTTCGGAGGGTTTAATAAAGGTTTTGCCCCATGTAGAACAGATTTTGATTGGCTAACTAGAGATGAAAAAGAAGTTGATAAGTATATAGAAGATCCTTCCTGTGGATTTGGATATACGGCGGGGTTTTACTGTGATTTGCTTCAAGGATTAAAGCTCATAGCAAGAAAGGAAGAAATAAATAAAGTTCCAAAGGAGCTGCCTATATTTATTTTTTCAGGAGACAAAGACCCGGTGGGAGGAATGGGTAAAGGTGTTTTAAAATTAATAAATGCCTATAAAAAAGCAGGAATAAAAAGTGTAGAGTATAAGCTCTACAAAGATGGAAGACATGAAATGTTTAATGAGATAAATAGAGATGAAGTTATAGAAAACCTAATTTTATGGCTAGAAACACATATATAACTTATCCTAAAATGTGCATAAAAAAGGTGAGTGCATTCAGTAGAGTGCACTCGCTTTATTTTTACTAACATTTAATACATATTTATATGCTTAGGTGGAAAACTTACTATAGAAAAATTAAAAAGAGGTGAGTATTCCATGAGTGAAACTATACTAGAAAAAGCTGAAGGTCGTGTAAGTTATCACGATTCTGTTGAAGAGATGTTAAAAAGAATTAGAGAAGATGGGATGTCAAATGTATTTGACAGATGGACAAAACAGGAAAAGATTCGTTGTAAGTTCTGCCTTCAAGGACTAAGCTGCCAGCTATGCTCTCAAGGACCATGCAGATTAAATGATAAAGGGGAACCAGATAAGGGTGTATGCGGAATTGGACCAGATGCTATGGCAATGAGAAATTTCCTATTAAAAAATATAATGGGAGCAGGTACATACAGTCATCATGCATATGAAGCTTTCCGTACACTTAAAGCAACAGGAGAAGGAAAAACTCCATTCATAATTAAAGATACTAATAAATTAAAATGGATGTGTGAAAAATTAGGAATTGATACAAACCAAGAAATAAATCAAATGGCTATACAACTAGCAGAGTTGCTACAAAGACAACAAGAGATTGGTGAAGATGATGATAACCTTATGGTAGAGGCTTTTGCACCAAAAAAGAGAAAAGAACTTTGGAAAAAGATAAATGTTTACCCTAAAGGAACAATTCACGAAGAACAGAATTGTGTAGCAAGCTGTTTAACAAATGTAGATGGAAGCTATAAATCCTTAGCAGCAAAAGCATTACGTTTAGGAATAGCTACAATATACAATTCTCAAATAGGTCTTGAAATGGTTCAGGATATTTTATTTGGAACACCAATGCCTCATGAAGTAAATGTAGACTTAGGCATCATGGACCCAGACTATGTAAATGTAGTATTTAATGGACACCAACCTTGGGGAGGCGCTGCAACAATACAAAAGGCTAAGCTAGATGAAGTTCAAGAAAGAGCAAGAGCAGCTGGAGCAAAAGGGCTTCATGTAGTAGGGTCTATTGAAACAGGTCAAGAATTATTACAAAGATTTCAAGTAGATGATGTTTTTGTAGGTTTAATGGGTAACTGGTTATCAATAGAACCTCTTTTAGCTACAGGAACAGTAGACGTTCTAGCAATGGAGGAAAACTGTTCACCACCAGCTATAGACCATTATGCTGAAAAATATCAAGCAACCTTAGTAAGTATAAGTACTATAATAGACTTGCCAGGATTGGAATATAAGATTCCATACTATCCTGAAAAAGTAAATGAGATGGCAGATGAATTAATCAACTTAGCTATAGAAAACTTCAAAAAACGTAAAGGTAAAGTTACACCTATGGTTCCTAAGATTACTCAAAAGGCTATTGCAGGCTTCTCAACTGAAGCAGTTTTAGGAGCACTTGGAAATAAGCTTGATCCATTAGTAGATGTAATAGCTGCAGGAAAAATTAAAGGTGTAGTAGCACTTGCAAACTGTTCAACATTAAGAAATGGACCACAAGATTGGAATACAGTAAATCTTACAAAGGAATTAATTAAAAAAGACATACTAGTAGTTGCCGGAGGCTGTGGAAACCATGCACTAGAAGTAGCTGGACTTTGTACTTTAGAAGCAGCTAATGATATAGCAGGAGAAGGGTTAAAAGAAGTATGTAACTTATTAAAGATACCTCCAGTATTAAGTTTTGGAACTTGTACAGATACAGGGAGGATATCAATGCTTGTAACTGCCCTTGCAGACCATTTAAATGTGGATGTATCCGATCTTCCAATAGCAGTTACTGCTCCAGAATGGATGGAACAAAAGGCAACAATAGATGGAATATTTGCAGTAGCTTATGGTGCATACACTCATTTATCTCCAGTTCCATTTATGACTGGTGCTCCTAAACTTGTAAAGTTATTAACTGAAGAAGTAGAAGGCATAACAGGAGGAAAAGTTGCTCTTGGAGATGATCCAGTAGAAGTAGCTAATAATATAGAAGCGCATATCATAGATAAGAGAAAGAAAATGGGATTGAGCTAACTAAAGATTAAAGGGCTGCCTTAAAGTAAGATTTTAAGGCAGTTCTTTTTCATGTAAATAAGATATGTATATACTTGCATGATACAAGGAGCTTGACTATTGCTAATACAGTAGCTGCACTGCAGCGTGGGGTTTATGAATTTGAGTCTGCTGCAGGAGGACTTGGGAGATGTCCATTTGCGCCAGGTGACTTTTATTATTTTAACGTTGCAAACACATTAGTATAAACTTATAATTATCAAGGGATGGTGATAAGTTTGGAGAATGTAATAAATAGTTTAAAAAATGAAGTAGTTTTTATTGGTGCTTTGATTCTAGCTGTAGGAACCTCATTTATAGCTATTCCGAAAGTTGAATATATAGACTTTAAAGTGCTATTTTCTTTATTCAATTTAATGCTCATGGTAAAGGCATTTGAAGAGTTGAAAATTATGGACAAACTTGCTATTGAGATATTAAGCAGATATAAAAACTCAAGAATAGTCTCATTTATATTAATTTCTTTAACATTTATAAGTTCTATGTTTATTACGAATGATGTAGCGTTAATAACCTTTGTTCCATTATCTTTAATCATAGGGAAAAAAGCTGGAATAGATATTATAGACACAATAATATTTGAAACTTTAGCTGCAAACATAGGAAGTAGCCTTACGCCCATGGGGAATCCTCAGAATTTATTTTTATTCTCTTATTATAAGCTTTATGCTGGAGAATTTTTTAAAGTAACTACACCTTTGGTTATTATAGGTGGAATATGGCTTTTTATAATAAATTTAAAGACTAAAAACATTCCTTTGGATTTTCAGTTAAACAGTGTACAAGTAAAGGATAAAGGAAAGGCGATTATATATGGAGTTTTATTTACGATTATTATAATGTCTATATTTAATTTTATAGATTATAAGCTAGTTTCAGTAATTACCATAATCTTAGTTTTTATCCTTGATAAAGAACTTATAGTGAAGGTGGATTATTTTTTATTGGCTACTTTTATAGGATTTTTTATTTTTATTGGCAATGTATCTAATAGTGAAGCTGTTCATTTATTTATGAAGCATATCTTACAAAGTCGGGAGAAAACCTACTTTACAGCTATTTCTCTAAGTCAAGTTGTAAGTAATGTTCCTTGCGCTATATTATTATCTGGATTTACAGAAAATTGGAGGGAAATTTTATTGGGAGTAAATATAGGGGGAATGGGAACCCTTATCGCTTCTCTTGCTAGCGTAATAGCGTATAAACTTTATGTTAGCGATTATCCAGACAGATCCAGAGAGTATTTGATAAAGTTTAGTATACATAACTTTATAAGTCTTGGGATTTTTATAATAATAAACTACTTTATAATATTTTAGGGTACACTCTTTTGAGCTGTACCCTAAAATATTTGTTTAAGAGTTATTGGATTATATGTTATGACAATACTTATATTCATTATTTTTATAGAAAAATATGAAACTTTAATAATTGTAAGAGGATAAAGCAAACTTTGAAAGAATATATACTATATCGTATTGAAGATATATAAGTTAGGGGGAAGCAGTATGGTTGAAAAAGATAGAAAATTTAGAAATTTAAAGCTATCTAATAGTATTTTGCTTATGAATTCTTTAGCAATCATTTTGGTAGTTACAATAGCTTTTACAGGATATTATAATATGAGGAAAAGTAATAACAAATTAGCATCTATATATGATGAAAATTTAATTCCTATAACAAATATATCATCTATTAGAGCAAGCATACTTAATATCAAAGATTTAATTGATAAAGCTTACATACAGTATAGTAATCAATATGATGAGGGTATAAGTATGTACGATGCTAAGGTACAAACAGATTATGAGAATTTTATTTCAATAGAGAAAGATGAAGATGAAATAAATCAGATAAATAATATTATGGCGCAATATAATGAACTTATAGAATTGTGGTCAAAAACTAAGGGAATACTCGTTAAGGGGCAGGGCATTTCGGAGGAGTATTCTGTTAAAATAGAAAATCTGGGAAATAAGATTGAGGATGACATATACACATTGGAGACATCTAAGGTAAAAGAAGCAGAAAAGTTACATGAAGATGGGAAAAAGCTATATAATAGAAGCTTTCGATTATATTTAGTTATAGTAACTTTTTCGATTGTAATATTTTCGTTAATTACTTACTTTGCAACTAAAGTGATCAAGGCTTCTCTAAAAGAAATAGTAGGAAATTTAGAGAAAGTATCTGAAGGGGACTTTACGGTTGAAATAGATACAAAGGGTACAAATGAATTTAGTGCAATGAGAAGAGCTATAGCTAAAACAATAGATAATATATCAACTATAATAAAAAGCGTTAAGGAAAAGTCAATAAGTATAGATGGCAAATCAGATAATCTATCAGCAATATCAGAAGAAATGTCTTCGTCATCTGTTAATGTTTCAAAGGCTACTCAGGATGTAGCCAAAGGAGTAGGGTTACAGGCAGAAGATTTAGTTACAATAATCAATATACTGAATAGTTTTGGTGAAAACATAGAGAATATTGCCCAAGCTATAGAAGATGTGGATAATAGTTCTAGAGGAATCAATAATTATGCAAATGAAAGCAATGGAAATATGAAAATTTTAACTGAGTCTATAAGTAAAGTAGGAATTTCATTTAGTGAGTTTATAAGTAAAATTTCTAAACTTGGCACTAACATAAATAAGATTACAGAAATAACAAGTCTTATAAATAACATAGCAGATCAGACAAATCTTTTGGCTTTAAATGCAGCTATTGAAGCTGCAAGGGCAGGAGAGGCGGGAAGAGGTTTTGCTGTAGTAGCTGATGAAATCCGAAAACTTGCAGAACAATCAAAAGCCTCATCGGAAGATATAAATAGACTAATTGGGGGTATAGCTGGAGAAGCTAATACCATGATTAAGTCATCAGGGTTAATGACGGAAGAATTAGATAGTCAAACTTTAATTATAGAAAATACTATAAAATCTTTTAAGACCATTGTGCAGGCCGTAGAAGGTATAATCCCTAAAATTAATGCAGTTAATAATTCAGCAGTAGGAATAAGCAAAGAAAAGAATATTATTATAGAAAAAATAGAGGCAGCATCGTCTGTTGCAGAGGAAGTATCTGCATCTTCTGAGGAAATAGCAGCATCTTCACAGGAAATGAATGCTTCTTCTGATGAGGTAGCAATAGCAGCAGAAGAATTAAGTAATATGACTAAAGAGATGATGGACCAGGTTAATATATTTAAGGTATAACCTTGAAAATGAGCTGGTGAAAGATTATAAGTCGAAGCTTTTTAAGATACAATCTTTAATAAGGATAATACAATAAGATATATGATAAAAAGAATTTTGCTTGGCAAGATTCTTTTTTGTTCACCTAAACAGGAAGTTTTACATAATATAGAATATAAACAATTCAAGATGGAGTGTGTTTTGGTGATATATGCACTAATATTAGCCGGTGGAAAGGGGACAAGGCTTTATCCACTATCTCGTGAAAAAAGCCCAAAACAGTTTTTAAAAGTTATTAATGAGAAAAGTTTTTTGCGCAATACTGTAGACAGAATTACTCCAATAGTAAATAAAGAGAATATTTATGTGGTTACCAATAAAGATTATATAGATAAGATAAAAGAAGAGTTACCAGATATTAATTCAGAAAATATTTTTGCAGAACCTGCTAATAAGGAGACCGCTACATGTATAGGCCTTTCAGCAGTCAAGCTTGTGAAAAAAGATAAAGATGCAGTTATGCTAGTGCTCCCATCAGATCATTTTATTCAGCAAGAAAAGTTATTTATAGATACATTAAATCAAGCTGTTCAGATTGCAGAAAGGAGGAGAGGGCTTATAACCATAGGTGTAAACCCTACAAGACCTGAAACTGGATATGGATATATTCAAATGGGGAACAGAATCAATGGAGACATCCCAACCTTCAAGGTAGCTAGGTTTACTGAAAAGCCTAACCTTGAAGTGGCTAAGGATTTTTTACTTGATGGTAACTACTTATGGAACAGTGGAATGTTCGCATGGAGAGCAGATGTATTCTTGAGGGAGATGGAAAGATATCTTCCTAAGATGTATAGAAGTTTAATGGAAATATATAAGGATGTTGGAACAGATAAAGAAGAAAACACTACAAATGAGCAGTATAACTTAATAGAAGGTATATCTGTGGACTTTGGAATAATGCAAAAGACTAGAAAGGCATATGTTATAAAATCAGAATTTGAATGGGATGACATAGGAAGTTTTTCAGCTATGTGCAGGTTCTTAAATAGTCACAGGGGAAACAGTATTGCAGGAAATGCCTTTATGGAACAAAGTGAGAACTGTTTTGTTTTTGGAAAAGAAAAGCTAATAATAGGGTTTGGGGTGAAAGACTTAATTATAGTTGATGCAGGAGATGTGCTTCTTGTGATGGATAAGAATAAGGATCAGGAGATAAAGCATTTAGTAAATGTTATTCAGGAACAAAAAGATTATGATAAGTATTTATAAATTTGATTTTTAGGGTCAGGATGTACTTTTCGTTTAATGAAAGTTATGTCCTGACCCTGTGTAGTTTTATATTAATATCACTGAAATAGAATAAATATCTTGTAGTTAGCTGTTTAAGATGATGACATTATTCTTGTTGGCATATATAGCTCAGGATTAGTTCAACATTCATAAAAAGGGTAGAAGGACTTGGAAGGTTTTATTAATCCTATATCTTATAGAAAAAAGAAAAGATCTAGAAGTTTCGAGAACATTATTATGCGTCCAGTTAGTGGCAATTATTAAAGTTCTTCATATAATTGAAACGATTAGCGTAACCAGAGCTTCCTTCAGCCTGAATAGTACAACAAGCTGGAAATGAACTTCCAGCTTGTTTAGGCTATTTTTATAATGATTGACGCTAAAGATTCCAGTTATTTTATAGAGATGCTCATAAC
Source organism: Clostridium bovifaecis (assembly GCA_009738435.1). Lineage (GTDB taxonomy): Bacteria > Bacillota > Clostridia > Clostridiales > Clostridiaceae > Clostridium_H > Clostridium_H bovifaecis. Next base: position 371,927 of record CP046522.1, read on the forward strand.
TGTAGGATAAGAAATTACTCATATTTACTCAACTTAAATTTAGAGATTTGTCGCACATATGATAGCTGTTGTGACTACATATGGCTTATCCTCTCTCGGGTTTACGACACGGAAAGCCAATTTTTCCGAAAGGGGACCCGCAATAAGTATTTCAAGTAAAAATGCGAACACAAACTCAATTACAATTACTTTTCGTGATGCTATAAATACCTGATTTGACATCCCTCCCATTCTTTTGCTCAAGTAATTGCTATCATCTTTTAGATAACAAAAAAACGACATATGTGATTCTTTTGTACCGTAATCAGATTTACGTGCAAAGCACCACATGTGTCGTTAACTCGAATTCAATAAGCGGTTAACTCTTATCTTATAGTTAGTTCATTTATATAAAGAATTACCTGGCATATTCCTTACATTACGATGCAATCGTACAATATAATGACTTAACTTTTCAAAGTATTAGAATTTAGGAAACCTGAACTATACCATAAGTAACATACACTTTTCCATCAGTATTAAATAGTGAATCTAAAAATTCTCTTTATTATTAAACATATTAATATTCTATAATTTTATAATGAATGTATAATAAACTTATGGTTGTAGTATGCAGTTAAAATTTGAGCAATTTCATAATGAAAAAGTAGATGGAGGTAACGGGATGATGGATGTTAAAAACTATACTTATGTGGCAAGTTGTGTGTTTACAAGAGAGGAACCAGAATTGAGTGCGAAAATTCAAGATTATTTAAAACAGAGATTTAATATGCAGATAATAAGGTGCTGTGTCCCCAACTACAAAGTTGAGGAGTTTACGGCTGATATGCCGAAATGGTTGCAGCCTCGCTGGAAAGACACTCCACATTATAAAGACTTTGCTGCAGATAGCACAATGGTATATGTATGTCATAACTGTGCAGCAATTTTTCAAGAAACGATGCCGGAAGTAAAGAGGCTTTCACTGTGGGAACTCATTTTAAATGATACAGAATTTCCTTTTCCCGATTATTCGCATGAAAAAATGACATTACAGGATTGCTGGCGTTCCTATGATAACCGCCCAGAGCAAGAAGCTGTCCGTGCGTTGTTGCAGAAAATGAATGTGGATATTGTAGAGCAGGAGGAGAATTACGAAAAAACTCAGTTCTGCGGCATATCTTTGTACGCTTCTTCGCCAGCACGAAATCTGAAATTAGCTCCGAGAAGATTTGTGGAACATGCAGAGGAGAAATTTATTCCGCATACAAAAGAAGAGCAGCTGGAATTGATGCAGGAACATTGCCAACCAATCACCACCGATAAAGTGGTTGCATACTGTCACTATTGTATCAAAGGGCTCAAGCTTGGTGGAAAACAATCAAAGCATTTAGCAAGTCTGCTATTTGATACTCAGGAATAGCAAGGAGGAATTAAAATGATTGATGAAAAAATTATATACTGGCTTCCTATAAAAAAATTGTGATAATGTTTATGTTCATGTAACAATAGACCCTAATGCCGTAAAGTAACAGAGAATATAAGAATGTCATCAACTTTATGATTGTTGTCATAATAGTATGTATCAAGTTTGGAATAAGGTTAGTTCACAATAATAGCGAGAGAATTAGAAGGATGTGTGATTATGTTCAGAGAAATGAGAAGAAAGAAACAATTATTATCCAAAGAAGAGACAATTGAAATTCTAAAGTCATGCACTTCTGGAGTTTTAGGTGTAATTGGTGAAGATGATTACCCGTATACCGTTCCAGTAAGTTACACTTTAAAAGGTGACAAAATATTTATTCATAGTGCAAAAGAAGGGCATAAGATTGACAGTATAAAAAGGAATGATAAGGTATCATTTTGTGTAATAGAAAAAGATGAAGTAATACAAAAAACTTTTACTACTCATTTTAGAAGTGTTTCCATCTTTGGTAGAGCAAGGATTCTTACAGAGGATTCCGAGAAGAGATATGTTCTCGAAAGTTTAGTTGAAAAATATTCACCTGACTATATTAAAGAAGGACAGCAGGCAATTGAGAAAGCATGGGATAGAGTATGTTTAGTTGAAGTCAAAATCGAACATATGACAGGTAAAGCCGCTATAGAAATTGTCAATAGTAAGAAGTAAACCAGCTCGTACTCTTATAATAAAGTGTCATAAAAGTAAAACAAACTAAAGGCAGTCTTGAGAGGGAGAAAAGTTATGGCTGTCAAAGCAATGTTGATTTAAGTTGTAGGTAAAGAGATATCAGTGAACAGATGCTAAAGTATTGTATGATAGATAACAGCCTAAAGCATGATATAAGATGCTCTAGGCTAGGAAATCTCAATTTTATTTGTTAATTTTTTTACATATGGAGATGGTCTAGATATGCATGTCACTATCACTCTATATTGTTTACATCCTTTAAAATTTTCTCAAGCTTTTCGATAGATACAATTCGCTCATTACACCTCTTGGTATCTAAACATATATCAAAGCCTATTGACCTATAAGCACCCTCCGCAGCATTAGCTGTTTTACAGATAGGGGAAACAAAGGCAACTTCATTTCCCTTACCTACTCGATTGCAAAGTACACATATATGAGCGTTATTAGAAACAGGATTTGTAATTCTACATGACATGCCTACAAGTTTGCCATTCATATTGTAAGCTACAAATAATTTTCTAATGGAGTTATCAATCCAACCTAAATACACATTCTTTGAATCCTGTGAATTTAGGTTTGGTAATTTAAGCTTCTTTTCCTTTTTAAACAATCTACTAATTTGCGCATTTGTAATGTTTGGCATTCCATATACATATTGATCCAACTCAGCTAAATACTTACCGATGTGAGATGAATCGGTTATTTTATTAATATTAAGTAGTTCTTTTTCTTCCTCAGATAAATTTGTAAAAGGATATAATATTTTTTCTTGTATATATGCCTTAACAGATTCAATAACATTAATATCCACACAATTTTTGAAAGAATTATTTAAATCATATAAACACTTTCTTATATAATTATACTCATGCTTTTTTATAAAAGCATCCATAAAATCAAGCACCTCTTTTCTAACATGTATTATTTTAATATAATGTTGCTTCCAATTTCACTTTACTATAAGTCCACAAACAAAAAGATTATTATTACTCCAACTTAAAGTAACAATAATCATCCTGATTTAAAACGTAATACATGCATATTTACAATCATTTTACTTTTGAACCTTTAAATTAGATATATGGTAACTTTCATTGGATTTCCTCAATGAAAGTATAACATGGTTTAAAATAAGCATTCAATCTAATGAATAATTCTGTAATGATTGTGAGCACATAAGTTTTTGTTGACCTATTATTCTTCTTATACTTTTTTCTGACAGGTAATACTCTTGAGTTAGTTCATTAATAGTAGCTCCATCAATATATTTTTTATAAATCTCATTATTTCTCACTTTAAGACTATTCTTTATACCACTCTTTTCTCCCCAAGCTTTATGATGCCCGTTTTTCCTGGGTACGTAAAGATATTTTCCATCTACATATTCCTGTATTATTTTAACAATTTCCTCTGGTAACACATCTTGTGCCTTTACATAGTTCATTTCCTTACTCCTCCACTCTTATGAAAGTATTAAAGCAAAGAATACAAAAAAGCTATGTGTTACAGAGCCTAAAACATGTACGCATTTTAGCTAACTTAACAGCTTAGGCTCCAAACAAAGCATAGCTGACTTTGTTGTAGTCTTTGCAAGGAGCAAGCTGATTTAGAGCTGAATGTATCACAGACCTTCATAAAAACACCCCCAATACATTATGCCATTATATCATAATTAACATAAAATTCAATATATAGAGATGTTAAGCATGAAAAAATTAATTTTTCTCTCGCCAATCTTTAATTTTTAGATTATAATCATTAAATATAAACTTGTAATAATCATCAAAAAAATACTCTAAGATTTAAAAAGTGTATGATATACTAGGATTTTAAAAAGAGTATAAATGTTATACAGAATAAATATAAAGGGGGTATAGAGACACTTTTTTAGAGGGAGTATCTCTATACTTCTTTTTTCCACATGACAAATCATAAGTCTACCTTATATAATAGTAGCATACTAAAAATTTTTGAGAGAAGGTAAGTAACATGAAAAGAGTAAATGAAATTTTTAGTGATTATGAAGCAGAGGGGAACATTAATACTGCCATTGTAGAAGGGGTAGTCTTAAGGAAAAATACTAAAACCTTGGAGATGAAAATCAGGTCGGATAAATATATTGAAATAAGAGAATTTGAATGTCTTAATAAGTTTATAAGAGAAAGATTTGCCTTAGAAGATTCTAAAATCGCTGTAAAATATGATGATGGAACGGAAAAAAAGCCTGTAGAAGGGGAACTCAAAAATATTATATTTTCCATGGCAGATAAGTATCCAGCTTTGAAAGCAGTGCTCAACAATTGTGAATATGAAGTGGATGAAAGCACTATAAATTTTAATTTTAAAGTTGTGGTATCAAGATTTTTAAAGGCCATGAATTACGATAAAAAAATCCACGAGGCCGTAAAAAACTTATACGGTACATCATATCAAATAAATTTTGTTGATAAAGTTAGTAGTGAAGAATTATTAAGGATGGCAGAGGATGCACGTGCAAAGGAAAAGCTGCTTATTCAAAACGAAGTTAAGGCTACACCAAGCAATAGTGCCCCTAAAGTACCTAAGGAAGCTGCAGAAATAAGGCAGGAAGTAAAATCAGAAGCCGGTGGAAAAAAAGGTGATCCATTCTTAATATTAGGCAGAAACTCTAAAATTAAAGATTCTATAATAAAAATTACTGACATTACACCGGACGAGGGCAGGATAGCATTAGAGGGTGAAATATCCAATATAGAATCAAGGGAATTAAAAAGCGGAAAAACACTAATTTCCTTTGACTTATATGATGGCTCAAGTTCCATGACCTGTAAAAGCTTTATTAAGCCAGGTGAAGACGGTGAAGTATTATCAAGACTTAAAAGTGCAAAGGGCATTAGGCTTGCCGGAAATGCAGGTTATAGCAAGTTTTCTGGAGAAGTTGAGCTTATTGCCAACACTATAGTAGAGACAGAAGGTAGAAAGAGAACTAAGAGGCAAGATAATGCACAGATGAAGAGGGTTGAGCTTCACATGCATACACAGATGAGTCAGATGGATGCCATGACCAGTGCTACTGATTTGATAAAAAGAGCTATGAGTTGGGGTATGAAGTCAATTGCTATAACGGACCATGGAGTGGTACAGTCCTTTCCTGAGGCACATAAGCTATTGGGACGCGATAATCAAGACATGAAGGTTATATATGGAGTGGAAGCCTATTTGGCACCGGATAAAAAGCCTTCTGTAACAAACACTAAGGGACAGAGCATTGATACCACCTATTGTGTGCTGGATTTGGAGACCACAGGATTTTCACCAAAAACAGAAAAAATTACTGAAATAGGAATCATGAAGCTTAAAGATGGTAAGGTAATAGATAAATTTAGTTGCTTTGTAAATCCTGAAAAACCTATTCCATCAAGAGTTGTGGAGGTTACCAAGATAACCGATGATATGGTAGCAAATGCGGAAACTATAGAACTGGTATTTCCTAAAATGCTGGATTTTATTAATGGAAGTGTTTTAGTTGCCCACAATGCTGAGTTTGATATAGGATTCTTAAAATATAATGCTAAGGTTTTAGGCTATGATTTCGACTTTACATACTTGGATACCTTGTCCTTAGCAAAGGAGCTATTCCCTGATTTTAAAACCTATAAATTAGGAAGAATTGCTAAACATCTTGGCATAAAGGTGGAGGTTGCCCATAGAGCCTTAGATGACGTTGATACCACTGTTAAGGTGTTTAATGTAATGCTTGAAAAGTTAAAGGAAAGAGGAGTAAGAACCCTTGAGGATATAGACATATATGCCTCCGATGAAGAGGCATCCATGCAAGAGTATAAAAAGCTTAAAACCTATCACGCAATAATATTAGCAAAGGATTATGTAGGATTAAAGAATTTATATAAGCTGGTATCCTATTCGCATTTAGATTACTTTTATAAAAAACCACGTATATTAAAGAGCCTTTATAAAAAATACTCTGAAGGCTTAATCCTTGGTAGTGCCTGCAGCGAAGGAGAGCTTTATCAGGCAATTTTACTTGGAAAGTCAGATGAGGAAATTGAAGCAATTGCAGAGGAGTACGATTATTTAGAAATCCAACCTTTAGGGAATAATGATTATTTAGTAAGACAAGAGCAAGTACCAAACAAAGAATATTTGAAGGAAATCAACAAAAAAATTGTATCTCTTGGTGAGAAGCTGAATAAACCTGTAGTGGCAACGGGAGATGTTCACTTTATAGATCCTGAGGATGAGATATACAGGCGTATACTAGAAGCAGGTCAGGGCTTTAAAGATGCAGATAATCAGGCCCCACTATACTTAAGAACCACTGAGGAGATGCTTAAGGAATTTTACTACTTAGGAGAGGAAAAGGCATATGAAGTTGTAGTAACAAACACCAATAAGATATCAGATATGTGTGAGCAGATAAGTCCAATTTCACCGGAGAAAGCCACACCACACATAGATGGCTGCGAGCAGACTATTAGAGATATTACCTTTGGGAAGGCACATGAGCTATATGGTGATCCACTGCCTGAACTTGTTCAGCAAAGACTGGATAGAGAGTTAGATTCCATTATAAAAAATGGATTCTCAGTAATGTATATTATTGCTCAAAAGCTGGTATGGAAATCAAACGAGGATGGTTACCTGGTAGGTTCCAGAGGTTCCGTTGGTTCCTCTGTTGTAGCATATATGACAGGTATAACAGAAGTAAATGCGCTGCCGCCGCACTATAGGTGCCCAAACTGCAAACATTCAGACTTTACGGATTACGGCTATAAAATCGGGTTTGACTTACCGGATAAGTTGTGTCCTGTTTGCGGAGAAAAGCTGCTTAAGGATGGCATAGATATTCCTTTCGAAACCTTCTTAGGCTTCAATGGGGATAAGGAGCCGGATATAGACTTGAATTTCTCAGGAGAATATCAGGCAAAGGCTCATAGATATACAGAAGTTATCTTTGGAAAGGGCACAACCTTTAAGGCAGGAACCATAGGTACCATAGCAGAAAAAACAGCCTTTGGATACGTGAAAAAGTATTTTGAGGAAAAGAACATCCCAGTGAACAAGGCAGAGATCCTGAGAATCTCAAAAGGCTGTACAGGAATAAAAAGAACCACAGGGCAGCACCCTGGTGGAATCATAGTAGTGCCTAAGGGAAGAGAAATCTTTGAATTTTGCCCAGTGCAGCATCCTGCTGATGATTCGAATTCAGATATTATAACAACACATTTTGACTATCACTCTATTGACCAGAACTTATTGAAGCTGGATATACTGGGCCATGACGACCCTACAGTAATAAGAATGCTTCAAGATATCACTGGAGTGGACCCGCAAAAGATACCTATGGATGATAAGGAGACCATGTCTATATTTTCATCTACAGAAGCTTTGGGGGTAACACCACAGCAGATAAATTCCAAGGTAGGAACCTTTGGCGTACCTGAGTTTGGAACAAAATTTGTAAGGGGAATGCTTTTGGACACAATGCCAAAAACCTTTATGGATTTAATATGTATATCGGGACTTTCTCATGGTACTGACGTATGGCTGGGAAATGCAAAGGACTTAATTGACGGGGGAATAGTTACCAGCATCAGTGAAGCCGTATGTACCAGAGATGATATTATGGTTTATCTTATTAAAAAAGGCCTTCCGCCAAACTCTGCATTTAAGATAATGGAGTTAGTTCGTAAAGGAAAGGCCTTAAAGGATCCAAAATTCCCTGAATATGAGGAGTTAATGAGGGAGCATGATGTGCCGGAATGGTATATAGATTCCTGTAAAAAGATAAAATACATGTTCCCTAAGGCCCATGCTGCAGCCTATGTAATGATGGCTTTCAGAATTGCTTGGTTTAAGGTGCACATACCTAAGGCCTATTACTCAGCTTATTTTTCCATCAGAGCAAAAGCCTTTGACGCAGAATTTATGATCTTCGGAAAAGAAAAGGTTAAAGAAAAGATGAAGGAAATTGAAATGATGGGTAACGAAGCCGCTCCTAAGGATAAGGATATGTACGATGACCTGGAGATTGTTTTGGAAATGTACGAGAGAGGCATTAAATTTCTGCCTATTGATTTATATAAGTCTCATGCCACGAAATTCCTACTAGAAGAGGATAGCATAAGACCACCTCTAAACAGTATATCCGGCATGGGAACTGTGGCAGCAGAAGGTATATATAATGCATCCCATGAAGAGAAGCCTCTAAGTTCTATAGAAGATCTAAGAAAACGTGCTAAGATTGGAAATTCCGCTGTAGATTTACTCAGAAAATTTGGCTGCTTAACAGGTCTTCCGGAAAGTGATCAAATGAGTTTTTTCGATGCGGTTTAAGTAGAGATTTTTTACTATTGGATATAGTACTTACCATTGGTGTCATTCCAATTGCATAATAAAGACTAACCCTGCTAAATAGATAAAGTGAAAGTTCTTTCAAATCTATTTAGCAGGGTTAGTTTCTTACTTTGCACTTTGTAGTTACACAGCTACAGTTTTCTCTACTGCAGAACCAAGAAATCCTGCTACTTGCTTAAACATATTAATAACTGCAGAGGCATGTACCAGCAGTTTATTAGGTAAAGCACTTATAAGTGTTCCAGCAAATATATTGGTAATAACAATAATATCACCCCATCCTTTATTTCCTATATTACTAAACCCATACAGCATTAAGCCAAATCCTGCTGTTGATAGAATAATGGACAGGAAGTCTATCTTAGGATTCTTTAATGGTATAACATCCTTCATAAAGAAAGCTGAACCTCTTTTTTCAGGAGGAAAAACCATAAGAAGGGCAGTATTTAATAAAGGTATCATTATGGCATTAACTAGCATAAGTGCTTTGTTATATTCTTTTCTATGTATATCTTTTTATCAGTAGCATTGTTTCTTGTTCACAATGGCGTATACAATAAAACAACTCTAATATGTCATAATTGACACATCATAATCAACATTATATATACTATACTGATTTTATCTATATGTCAGTGTTGACATATAGATTTCTAGAGATGAAAGAAAATTAAATTCAATGGGTGTATAATCGTTTATCAAGCCTTGATAGGTCAGTACAAAGACATATTGCTAGAAGGTATTACGGCAGTTTTATTTAAATCAAAGTAAGAAAGATTCAAAGATATTTAAAATAACATAAGTCCAGTAAAAAATTGTAAATTAAAAATAAGCACTCCAGTAGATAATGAAAAAGTAATCATGTTAGAACTTCTAAGTAGAAGGAAGCAGAAGAAATTTTAGAATCTTTCAAACAGCCAGGTATAGTTTGGATAGTTTAACTACTATTCAAAATGTACTCTTTTCAGAATTAGAATACTACGTCTGAAGCAATATGTGAAAAGGTCCTTAGTTTTATAAATGAGAATGAGTACTAAAAATTAGGAGATGATAACAAATGATTATAAACAAGGATAAGATTGCGGCATTGGAAGTGGCTATGAGACAGATAGAAAAACAGTTCGGAAAAGGCGCTATTATGAAACTTGGATCAAATATTAGTTTTAGTACATTATGTAGGCCATAGCTTAACTGAGTCTATTAAGAGGGAATCAAAACAAAATTATATAAAAGTTGCGTTTTCAAAGCGTTCATGGGTGTACATGGAGAAGATTATAACATCGATTTGTTAATGAGATATCAAAATGTTAGAAAAAATCTTAACTAACTTTAATCAAAATGAAGAAAGAGCGGGGTAAAATATAACTTTATGAGTAAAGATATATGTATTGGTGGAAGCTGTACGATTTTGCTAGGAGTAACGATTGCAGATAATGAAGTAGTTGCAGCAGGTTCCAGCATATTCTAGCCAATACTGTCGCAGGAGATAATCCTGAAAGGTTTATTAAAAAAATTTAAGGCAGAAGTATAAAGCTAAAATATTTATTATCTTTTTTAGTGGGGTGGTATAATGGGATTATAATGAATTGATATTTTGTGAAGGAGAATGAAAATGAATTGGACGAAATCTGTGGATGAGAATCAGGAAATGCTGTGGGAAATATTGTCATGTTTAATTTCTTTTGAGACAGTTAGCCCACCCGGAAGAAATTCAGATGGTGTACAGGCTTACATATACAATTTTTTGAGTGAATTGGGAGCTGAACTTGAACAATGGGAGATGTATTCCGGTGATAGCTTGTTAGTAGGAGTTATTCCAGGAAAGAGGCGGAAAGAGGCGAAAAGTCTTATTTTAAATGGTCATGTTGATGTTGCAGTTGTAGGGGATACAAGTAATTGGACTCATCCGCCATTTGAACTTACTGAAGAAAATGGTTTCTTGTATGGACGTGGAACTGCTGATATGAAAGGGGCAATGGCGTGTGCTCTTTATTCTGTTTGGCTCTTAAAAAAATATGGGGTTAAGCTTGGCGGAGATCTTCAGATTCAGTCAGTAATTGGTGAGGAGGCAGGAGAGGCTGGCACTCGTGCCATTTTGGAGCGTGGGTATAAAGCTGACTTTGGAATATGTATGGATACAAGCAATCTTGAAATTCAGGGGCAGGGTGGAGTGATTACAGCGTGGATAACGGTGAAGAGTAAGGATGTTTTTCATGATGCAGTTCGCCGAAATTTAATTCATCCAGAGGGTGGAATTTTTGGAGCAAGTGCTATTGAAAAGATGCAAGATGTTATTCAGTCACTTCGTGAGCTTGAAGAAATCTGGTATGAAACGAAGTCTTATTCAGGTTTTGAAAGAGGTGTGAATACAATAAATCCAGCAGTGATAGAGGGAGGGAGAAATGCAGCATTTGTAGCAGACGAGTGCAAACTCTGGGTCACCGTACACTTCTATCCGAACGAAAGCTACGAGTCAGTAATAAAAGAGGTTGAGGAACATCTACAGAAGTTAGCAAATAAAGACCCGTGGTTTAGAGAGAATCCGATACAATTTAAATGGGGCGGAAAATCAATGATTGAGGAGAGAGGCGAGATTTTTCCTTCTGCTGAAATTGAGAAAGATAGTGAAGCAGTTAGACTTCTTTGCAGTGTGCATGAAGTTTGTCTAAGTAAAAAAGCAAATGTAAATATGAACCCTAGCGTTACTGACGTAGGATGGCTTGTCCATGGTGGAATTCCATCAGTATTGTATGGCCCAGGTTGCCCAGAGGAGGCACATTCAGTAGATGAGTGTGTAGAAATGCAGCAGCTTCTTGATTATAGTGCCATCCTTTTAGAGTTTATGGAAAAATGGTGCATATAACTTACAAATTTTTATTTTATAAAAGATGGCTTTGCGCTTTTAGTGCAAAGCCATTAATGCTTTTTAATGGCGGCAGGTATTAGTCACATTGCCGCTTCTCGCATGGTCAATCCTAAAGCTAGATTAGTGGACGCAATAGGTATAATTATAGTATATACTTTAATTAATTTGTTTATTTCATATTTATATTTTAAAGCTCCATCTGTAGTTTCTCAGAAACCTATTATTCTGGTTAAGAATGGGAAAGTCATAAAAAATAATACTTCAAAAGCAAAGCTAACAATTGATAATTTAATTTCAATATTAAGACAAAAAGATGCACCTAATCTTGAAAAGGTAGAGTATTTAATCGCTGAATCCACAGGCGACTTTAGCGTTGCTGTAAATAACAATAGTCTTCCTATAACTAAATTAGATATGTCAATAGTTCCACCGCAAAACATTTTGCCTGAAATTCTTATCTATAAAGGAAAACTAGATGAAAAGATTCTTAAAAGAATAGATTAAGCCGAGATTGGGTTGAGAAAGAACTTAGATCTAATAGTATTGACAACATAAATAATATTTATTTAGGAATTTTAACTTCGGATAAAAAATTATATATAAGTTCATAGGAGGCAATTTATGCTTAGAGTTTTGGTGTTATTAAAGACATTTCGCTATTAGGATTTATAATAAGAACTTTTATAGTTGGTTTAATAGCTTTTCTAGTAGGCAGATATATATTAAAAAGAGCCTTGAATCAACTTACTGCATATGACTTTGTATTGGTATGGATACTTGGAGCACGGAGGAGACGATTATGGAAAAAGCATGAAGGATTGTATGCATCTAACCTTAAAAAATAAATTTAGACATTAAACTTGAGGTCAGGATACAACTTTCATTTAGGAAAGTTGTGTCTTGACCTCGTACAATAATTTGCTAAGAGTCTCATTAATACAGAAATTATTTTTAGGAAAGAGCCATTCTTCAGGGACTATGATATAACGGCACTTGCTGCTTTTCAAGTAGCTATAGATTATTTCTGCTTCGTCTATTTCATCTTTTGTAACCTCTTTATGTGGGGGAAGCACTTCATCCTGATAATAGGTCAAGATATTTGACTCTATCATCCTAGTTAGTTGTCCAATATCTACGCTCTCTATATTATATTTTTCACTAAAAAGTACCTTGTTTCTTTTAATAAGAAATAGTTTAAAGGTATAATCATTTAGCTTTTCAATTACTGCTATATTTTTATTTTCTTCTGTAAAGTCTATAATTTTTTCTTTATTTATGAGAATCTTAATTGTATCTATGATATCCCTATACTTTGCTGCAGTTTCAAAATCAAAGTTCTCAGAAGCATGCAGCATCTTTTCTTCTATTTCTTCAATTATGTTACTGTCAGTGTTATCAAATAAACCTATAATTTTGTTAATTATGCTATTGTATTGCTCGGCTGCGGAACCTCCAAGACACATACCAAGACACTTTCCTAAGGAATAATTTAAGCAAGAAGTGTTCTTCTTAGAAGGATTACTACATATTATTTTATAGAATTCCTTTATACCTTCAATAGCTTTTTCTACAGTACTCCTACTAGTAAAGGGACCAAAATATAGGCTTTTGTTATTATGATTTAGCGTATTAGTAATCCATATAGTAGGGAAAATCTTATCCGTGTGTATTTCGACATATGTATAAGAAAGTGGATTTTTCATAAGCCTATTGTAAATTGGCTTTAATTCTTTTATGTACTTACATTCTAACATAAAAGCTTCGAATTCCGTATCTGTGAGTATATAGTCAAAATCCTTTAAGTTTTTTACAAGCTTTTTAACCTTCGGCGTATGAGCACTTGAACTTTGAAAATAGGATTGAACTCTTTTTTTTAGACTTTTCGATTTTCCTACATAAATAATGTTGTCTAGAGAATCCTTCATAAGATAAATTCCAGGACATAAGGGAAGGCTTTTGACCTTTTCTTTTAACTCCATATTTATTCCTTCTTTCGTTAAATAAGTCTATATAATTTTATCATTATGCTAAGATGAGTTGCAATGCTGTGATAACTACAGGAGCAAATAAAGGGAAAATGATATATAAATTTTTGTAATACAGTATTAAACTTTTTTATATAAAGAAGGAATTTGGAGATTATAGTAGAAATATATATTTAAACTAGTGTAATAATTCAGACTATTTTTAATAAACATTATATATGAGTTCAATTTAATATACTCCGATCTCGAAGAACCTTACAGGGCTCGAGAGACGATAGGGCATAAGAAGTAATTCTTATACCTGCCAGTGTGCAAAGGAGTTCATATTTACGCATAGCTTTCATTGTATAACTATGCTTAAATATGGACTTTTTATATTTATAAATATAAAGGGAGGTGTGAACTGGCATTCCTTCATGAGAATGACCAGGATAAAGTGGGAAAAATATTAATTATTTCGCCAGAAAAATGTACTGACTGCAGGACATGCGTTATGGCTTGTTCCTTTAATAAAACTAAATCTTTTAATCCACAAAATGCAGCTGTTTCAGTTTATAACTATGAAGAGGTTGCTCTATCAGTTCCAATTATGTGTATGCAGTGCGAGGATCCTTCCTGCATGAAGGTCTGTACTGTAAATGCAATATCAAAAAATGAGGATGGAACTGTAATTGTAGACAATAAAAAGTGTATAGGCTGTAAGCTTTGTATAAGTGCTTGTCAATTTGGTAATATGAGCTTTAATTCAAAAAATAAAGCCATGGTAAAATGCGATCTTTGCAATGGAGACCCTATGTGTGCAAAACTCTGCCCTTCAGGAGCAATTCAATTCAAAGAACCTACTCCAAGCGAGCTTAACAAAAAGAAAATAATAGCTGATAAGTTCAGAGAACTATTTGAGGAGGTGGACAAATAATGTTTGGATGGATTGGTAAGTTATTACGTGTTAATTTAACAGAAGGAACTACTAAAGTAGAACCGTTAGATGAAAGGGACGCTAAACTTTACTTAGGTGCAAGAGGGCTTGGAACAAAAATATTTATGAATGAAGTTGATCCAAAAGTTGAACCTTTTAGCGCTGATAATAAACTTATATTTTTAACAGGGCCTTTAACAGGAACTCTTGGTACATCAGCAGGAAGGTATGAAGTTGTAGCTAAAGCTCCACTTACAGGTACTATTGGAGCATCTAATTCAGGAGGACATTTTGGACCAGAACTAAAATTCGCAGGTTTTGATGGAATTATATTTGAAGGCGCAGCAGAAAAACCTGTTTATTTATATATAAAATGGCAATGTTGAACTTAGAGACGCTTCTCATCTATGGGGAAAAACAGTTTATGAAACTACAGATGAGGTTTTAAAAGAAACAGATGAGAATGCTAGGGTTGCATGTATTGGACCAGCTGGTGAGAAGCTTGTATTATATGCAGGAGTAATGAATGATAAACACAGAGCAGCAGGAAGATCAGGACTTGGCGCTGTTATGGGTTCTAAAAAACTAAAAGCTGTAGTTGTAAGGGGAACTGGCTCAGTTGAAGTAGCTGATCCAGAGAAGTTTTTAGAAGCGTGCATGAATGCAAGAAAAATGCTTAAGGATCATCCAGTTACAGGTACAGGGTTAGCTGCTTATGGAACTCAAATACTTGTTAATATTTTAAATCAAACTGGAGCTCTTCCAACTAGGAACTGGAAAGATGGAGGAATCTTCGAACATGCAGAAGAGATCAGCGGAGAGGCTTTAACTGAGAAATATTTAGTTAAAAATAAAGGATGTTTTGCATGTAATATAGGTTGCGGTAGAGTTACAAAAATAAAAGAAGGAAAATTTAAGAGCTTTGGAGAAGGCCCTGAATATGAAGCAGGTTGGTCATTAGGTGCCGATTGTGGAGTTAAAGAGCTAGATGCAGTATGTAAAGCTAATTTTATTTGTAATGAATACGGATTCGACCCTATTACATTGGGTTCTACTATTGCTTGTGCTATGGAATTATACTCCAAAGGAATAATTACAAAAGAACAAGTTGGAAGAGAATTAAACTTTGGAGATGCTGAAGCAGTAGTTGATTTAGCATTAAAGGTAGCAACAAGAGAAGGCTTTGGTGATGAATTAGCAGAAGGTTCATATAGATTAGCAGAAAAGTATGGTCACCCTGAACTTTCTATGACAGTTAAGAAACAAGAAATGCCAGCATACGATGGCAGGAACTTACAAGGTATAGGCCTTGAATATGCCACTTCCAATAGAGGAGGATGCCACGTTAGAGGATATATGACATCTCCTGAAGTATTAGGACTTCCTGAAAAATTAGATCCACTAGTAACTACAGATAAGCCTCAATGGCTAAAAATATTCCAAGACTTAACTGCAGCTGTTGACTCTTCTGGAATATGCCTATTTACAACATTCGCACTAGGACTTCCTGAAATTGCAGCTATGATAAAAACTGCTGTAGGTCTGGACTGTCCAGATGAAGATATATTAAGGAGCGGAGAGAGAACATGGAATCTTGAAAGAATGTTCAATATAAGAGCAGGATTTACTAAGGATGATGATAAATTACCACCAAGGCTTACAGAAGAACCTCTTCCAGAGGGACCAGCAAAGGGAAGAGTGTCTAAGGTTCCAGAAATGCTTGGTGAATACTATAAGATAAGAGGTTGGGATGAAAATGGAGTTCCAACAAAAGAGAAATTAAACGAGCTTTCTATAGATTAGAATTAAAAGGGACGGTTCCTAAATTATATTAATTTGGGAGCTGTCCTTGAGTTTGAAATAATTATAGAGAGGATAATTTATGAAGGTTAAATTTTTTGCATATATACGAGATTATACAAACTGTAAAGAAACTGATTTTGAATACTGCGAAACATTAGAAATGCTTCTTAGAAGACTTTCAGAGGCTTATGGTGAAAAATTTAGAAATAAGGTTTTTCAGGGAAATCAATTGAGCAAAGAAGTGATAATTTTAGTCAACGGCAGGCATATTGCTCACCTAGATGGAATTAGCACTAAGTTAAATAGAGAGGATGTTGTAGCTATATTTCCTGTTGTAGCAGGAGGTTGACTAAACTATTCAAGTATAATGATGGAAGGTGATATTACTATGGCTACATCGGATATTAAAAATAATATTTCTAAAGCAGAGGATATTATAAGGAAGTATCCAAATGAGAAAAGATATACTCTTGCAATACTTCAAGATATTCAAAGAGAGTACAATTATATTCCAAAAGAAACTTTAAATATAATTTCAGAGTACTTAGATACTCCTGTAAGCAAACTTTATGGTATGGCTACATTTTATAAAGCCCTTAGCCTTACGCCAAAGGGAGAATATAATCACTGTTTGTGATGGTACTGCTTGTCATGTAAGAGGGTCAGTAACTGTTTTAGAGGAAGTTGAAAAGGCATTGAATATAAAAGCAGGAGAAACCACGGAGAATGGAAAGTTCTCAATTCAAACTGTAAATTGCTTAGGATCATGTGCAATTGCACCAGTTATGATGATTAATGATAAATTTTATGGAAAGCTTACGCCTAATATGATAAGAGATATTCTTAAAGAATATGGAGGCGATATAGATGAATAATGCTAAAAAGACTATTTATGTATGCTGTGACACAGGATGTCTTGCCAATAGCAGCATGGCAATTTACGAAGAGCTAAAAAAGATTATAGAAGAAGAGAATATTAATGCTGATGTTGAAACCTATGTAAAACCTACAGGTTGCAAGGGGCTTTGCGAAAAAGGTCCAGTAATCAGAATAGAGCCTGATGATATATCTTATTTTAAGGTTAAAGTTTCAGATGTTAGGGATATAATTGATAAAACCATTTTAAAGGATGAAGCAGTAGATAGAATTTTATACTTTGAACCGACTTTAAAGCGAAAAGTAAAATCTGCAAAAGACATTGTTTTCTACAATAGACAAATGAAAATAGCCTTGAGAAATGTAGGAGAGGTGGAACCAGCAAATATAGATGATTATATTGAAAAAGGCGGATTTACTGCGCTAAAAAAGGCACTATTAGAAATGAAGAAAGAAGACATAATTTCTGAGGTTCAAAAATCAGGATTAAGAGGAAGAGGGGGAGCAGGATTCCCAACAGGACGCAAATGGCAGCAATGCGACAGGATAGACAGTTTCCCTAAGTATGTAATATGTAATGGTGATGAAGGTGATCCTGGTGCTTTTATGGATAGAAGCATTATGGAAGGGGATCCTTATAGTGTTATAGAAGGTATGGCTATTTGTGCTTATGCTATTGGATGTAATCTTGGGTTTGCATATATAAGAGATGAGTATTCTTTAGCTATACGGGATATGAACAAAGCAATTAGTACTTCAAAAGAGAGAGGATTTTTAGGAAAGAATATATTTGGAAGTGGATTTGACTTTGACATTCAGATTGTTAGAGGGGGAGGAGCCTTTGTATGCGGCGAATCCACAGCTTTAATGTCTTCTATTGAAGGGAAGGTTGGAGAACCACGTGCAAAATATATTCACTCTGTAGAGAAAGGGATTTGGGGACAACCTACTGTACTTAACAATGTAGAAACCTGGGCAAATATACCTGTTATAATCAATAAGGGTGGAGATTGGTTTAGTTCTATCGGTACGGAGAATAGTAAAGGTACAAAGGTCTTCTCGCTAGTAGGCAAGGTTAAAAATACAGGCCTTGTTGAGGTACCTATGGGTACTACCTTAAGAGAAATTATATTTGATATAGGCGGGGGAATTATTAA
Source organism: Clostridium bovifaecis (assembly GCA_009738435.1). GTDB lineage: Bacteria > Bacillota > Clostridia > Clostridiales > Clostridiaceae > Clostridium_H > Clostridium_H bovifaecis. Next base: position 390,024 of record CP046522.1, read on the forward strand.
TAATAAGAAATTTAAAGCAGTTCAAATTGGTGGACCTTCTGGAGGCTGTATTCCAAAAGAATTATTGGATTTAAGTGTCGATTTTGATTCTCTAAAAAAGGCTGATGCCATGATGGGTTCTGGCGGAATGATTATAATGGATGAGAGAACCTGTATGGTTGATGTAGCAAGATATTATTTAGATTTTCTATCAAAGGAATCCTGTGGTAAATGTGTTCCTTGTAGAGAGGGAGTAAAAAGGATGCTAGAGATACTTACAGATATCTGTGAAGGTAGAGGAGAACTTGAAGATATAGATAAACTTCTAGAAATTTCTGAAACTGTCCAAGAAGCATCGTTATGTGGACTTGGTAAGAGTGCTCCTAATCCAGTAGTTTCAACAATAAAATATTTTAAAGATGAGTATATAGAACATATCGTAAATAAAAGATGTGCTGCTGGCGTTTGTAAGCCTCTTACAACTTTTATAATAGAAAGTGATAAATGTATAGGCTGTGATGCTTGTAGAAAAGATTGCCCAACGATTGCTATAAGTGGAGAACTTAAAAAGACGCATGCTATTGATGAAGAAAAATGTATTAGGTGCGGTAATTGCATTGATATATGTAAGTTTAATGCAATTAAGGTTAAGTAGGAGGTGTCAGAATGAAGGTTATAATTGATGGAAAAGAGTGCGAAGCAAACCGTGGAGAATATCTTTTAGCTGTTGCTAGGAGAAACGGCATTGAAATACCTACCCTTTGTCATAGTGATGCCATCCCAGGGCTTGGAAGCTGTAGGCTTTGTATTGTAGAAGTAATTGAAAATGGGTGGTCAAAGGTGGTAACCTCCTGCATTTTTCCTATTACAAGAGAAGTTGAAGTTTTGACAAACTCTGAAAAAATTAAGAGAATGAGAAAAAATATCGTTATGCTTTTATCCGCTGAAGCTCCTAATAGCGAAAAAATTAAAGAATTGAGAGAAGAGTATGGTGTACCTGAACCAAAGAGATTTCATGTAGATAATACAGAAAAATGTATGCTATGTGGACTTTGTGCAAAAGCCTGCGAAGAGCTTGGCAGCAGTGCAATTTCTACAGTGGACAGAGGGGTTAATAAAAAGGTTTCGACCCCTTATGATGAACCTTCAGCAGAGTGCATTGGCTGTGGAGCTTGTGCCTTCGTATGTCCTACAGATGCTATAGACATAAAGGATAGTGAAGGTAAAAGAGTGATTTGGGGCAAAAGCTTTGAAATGCTAAAATGTGAGTGCTGTGGAAAAGAATTTGCTACAAAAGAGCAATATGAATATGCGCATAAAAAGAGTGGAGAAAAAGAATACAGTATTTTATGTGATAAGTGTAAGAAAAAATTGAAGGCAGATCAGTTTAAGGAAATATACGGGGTATAGGTGACTGGCACTTAAAACATTTGGGGTCAGGACACAATTTTTATTAGAAAAATTGTGTCCTGACCCTATTCTCTATTCTAAGTCACTGCTAGATATTATCTTTGCTTTTATATCTATGTTGTTAGAAAATACGACTTTACCTTTCACGCGAATCCAAGCCATTTCTTTTGACATAGTTGATAATTTGACAAGTTGAGATTTGCCATGCACTCTTCGAAATGCTTAATTATTATATTCATAATTAAGCAAAGGTAATGTGAGTATTATAGAAAATTTAAACCCAATAAAAAGTTATTGACATATTAATTTGAGGAATGATAATATATAATCAAGTGTGAAAATCATTATCAATTACAAAAGAAAGTCAATTTCTTTTACGAGATTCTACATATTCAAATTATAGTGGAAGTTAAAATAGGAGGTAACTTATGATGAGAAAAAGAAGAATAGTAGGACTAATTACAGCAGCCCTAGTATCTTTGGTTGTTTTAGCTGGGTGTGGTAATAAAGGTGAGGAAGCTAAAAAAGAAAATGAAATAAAGGTAGTTAGTACACTAAAAGGAGATGTTAAGATTCCAGCTGCTCCTAAGCGTATAGTTGATATATCAGGAGCTAGTGAAGAGCTATTGATTTTAGGACATACTCCAGCTGCTACCGCAAACTCGGATTCATATAAAACAGGGGAATTTCCAAATTACATAAAGGATAAAATGGGAGATGCGAAGATTGTTGGATATTATATGATGGATACAATGGATATTGAAGCAATATTAGAGGCAGATCCAGATTTAATTATAATGAGTCAAAGACAAGAAAAAATCTATGATCAATTAAAAGATGTAGCACCTATTGTTATGATGAAAGACTATGTTAATGACTGGAGAGCTAGGATGACAGATATTGCTAAACTACTGGACCAAGAGACTGATATTCAAAAATGGTTTAATGAATATGATAAAAAGGCTCAAGAGATAGGAAAAGAAATTATTCAAAATAATGGTAAGAAAAGCTATCTAACTGTATTAGCTAGTGGAGATCAATTCTTTATTTTTAAGGATTCTGGAATTGGTTCAATACTTTATGATGACATGAAATTAACTAAGCCATCTAATATACCAGATCAAAATGGAATAAGTTTACCAGTTGTTACTATGGAGGGATTATCCGAAATAGATGCTGATCACATAATAGTTATAGCAACTGAAGCTGATAAAAAGAATTTAGAAAATAGCACTGTGTGGAAAAACATGAGAGCTGTTAAAGAAGGAAATGTAACTATACTTGATAGCACTCCATATTTTGGACAAGGATATAATCCGATAGGAAAAGAATTATTATTGGATTCAATAAAAGCAGAAGTTATAAAATAGTTATTTAGGGTGACTTAAGGGACAAAAATACCTTTTGTCATCCTCTATTGTTTTAATGGGTAGGAGGATTGAAATACCAATGAATGAATTAAAGTCTATAAATGATCAAAATGGGATGGGTAGAATTGCTGTAACTTCTTTAATAATTATCCTTGGTCTGATTATTTTGTTTTTGGGGATTGGGTTATCTATCTCACTAGGAGCTAAAGATATAAGTTTAACGACTGTATTTAGCAGCATTTTTACAGGGAAAGAGGAGATAGACTCTCAGATTATAAGGGATATAAGAATTCCTAGAGCAATTTCTGCTGCATTAGTAGGAGCTTTTTTAGCTGTATCAGGGGCTATTATGCAAGGAATTACTAGAAATCCTATTGCAGAGCCTTCAATAATGGGAATTACCCAAGGAGCTACATTCACTATAGCTATAGCTTTTGTTATGCAAAAGAGCATAGATAGTGTAGGACTAATGATTTTTGCTTTTGCTGGAGCAAGCATCAGTGGATTATTGGTCTATTTTGTAAGTTCTAGATCTATAAAGGGTGTAGATCCAGTAAAACTTGCTTTAGCAGGAACAGCACTAGGGACGCTTTTAATATCCTTAGCAACAGCGATTGCAATGTATTTTAATTTATCACAACAATTGAGTTTTTGGATTTCTGGAGGGTTAACTACTGCAAAATGGCAAGGGGTAAAGCTATTGTTTATTGTAGGTATTTTCGGAATCACTGCTGCCATGATAATGTCACCTAAGATAACTATCTTAAGTTTAGGAGAAGAGATAGCAATTGGACTTGGACAAAAGACTAATTTAATAAGATTTATAAGCATTATAATTGTAATACTATTAAGCGGAAGTGCAGTATCCGTAGCAGGAAATATTGCTTTTGTTGGACTTATCGTACCACAAATAGTAAGAAGCCTAGTAGGTCCAGATTATAGATATATAATTCCTTCTTCCATTGTAATAGGAGCTGTTTTGCTAGTGTATAGCGATATTATAGCTAGGATGATAAATCAGCCTTTTGAAACTCCTATTGGGTCACTGACTGCGTTATTAGGAGTACCATTTTTCATATATCTTGTTAGAAAGGAGACTAGAGAACTGTAATGGACATAAATAATAAGAAAAAAAGATTCACTTGGACCATAACTATACTAGCAATTTTAATCTTTTTAACATTTATAATAAGCTTAAATCTAGGATCCTTTTCTATAGAACCATTAGCGGTTATTAAGACCTTATTTGGGCAAGGAACTAAAAAACAAGAAATAGTACTTTTTAATATAAGGCTTCCAAGAATAATAATAGCTATATTTGTAGCTGCTGCTTTAGCTATAGCAGGTACGGTTCTTCAAGGTATAGCAAAAAATGATTTGGCTGATCCAGGAATATTAGGTATTAATTCAGGGGCTGCCTTGGCGGTAGTAATATACATATATTTTATGAATGGAAATGTTTATGATGGAATTAGCAATATGACTATATTTACTATGCCTATAATAGCCTTAATTGGAGGAGCAATAGGAGCTTTTTTAATTTATGCCTTTGCATGGAAGAAAGGTATAAATTCAACAAGGTTGATTTTAATAGGAATAGGAATAAATGCAGCGTTTAATGCCTTATTAATAGTATTTCAACTTAAATTTACTACTCAAGAGTTTAATAGAGTAATGGTCTGGATATCAGGAAGCATATGGGGAACCAATTGGGACTATGTCATAGCAACTTTGCCATGGGTACTGATCTTTATGGTGTTAACCATTTATAAAGCAAGGTATTTAGATGTCTTAAATTTAGGTGATGAATTATCCATAGGACTAGGTGTACAAGTTGAAAAAGAGAGAAGATTATTATTAATATTTACTGTAGCCCTAGCAGGGGTTGCCACTGCTGTTGCAGGAAGTATTTCTTTTTTAGGCCTTGTTTCACCCCATATAGCTAGAAAATTAGTTGGTCCTAAGCATAAGATGTTGATACCAGCCTCAGCATTAGTTGGGACACTAATTCTATTAGTAGCCGATACTATTTCAAGAAATATGTTAGCACCTATAGAAATACCTGTAGGAATAGTTGTTTCAGTTATTGGAGTGCCATATTTTATTTACTTAATGATAAAAGAATAGTTAGGAGAGATTGAAATGAATAGTATAAGAACAAAAAATTTATCTATATCCTATGGAAATACAGAGATTGTAAAGGAATTAAATTTAAATATACCTAAAGGTAAAATTACTACAATAATAGGGGCTAATGGATGTGGAAAATCCACCATATTGAAGACTATAGCAAGAATATTGCAGCCTAAAAGTGGAGTAATCTACATAAATGGTAAAGACATACAAGGTCAAAGTTCAAAAGAGGTAGCCAAAGCAATGGCGGTTTTACCGCAAACTCCACAAGCACCTAAAGGGCTAACTGTAGATGAGTTGGTAGCCTATGGAAGATTTCCTCATCAAAGTGGATTTGGAAAGTTGCAGAAGGAAGATAGAGAAGTTATTGATTGGGCTTTAGAGGTTACAGGGATAAAAGAATATAAAAATAGACCTATAGATGCATTGTCAGGAGGGCAAAGGCAGAGGGTTTGGATAGCAATGGCGTTAGCACAAGAAACAGAAATACTTCTATTAGATGAGCCTACAACATATTTAGATTTAGCGCATCAGTTAGAAATTTTAAAGCTGCTAGAGAACCTCAATAAAAAGCAGAAAAGAACAATTGTAATGGTTATACATGAGCTAAACAATGCAGCAAGATTTGCGGACTATATGGTAGGCGTTAAAGCAGGAAAGATAGTTTGTCATGGTAGTGCAGAAGAGGTGATGACAAAAGAAAATCTAAAAGAAATATTTAATATAAATGCTGAAATAGTAAAGGATCCTAGGGACAGTAAGCCAGTGTGCATTACCTATGATTTGATATAGTTTAGGGAGTTGAATTAATGTTTTTTAAAAATAGATTTATACAGACAATTATTTTATCAAGTATTTTTCTGCAGCTAGGGGTATGGATTAGAAATTTTTCAGTTTTACTCTTTGTTATGGAGCAGACTAGAAATAATTCTTCTGCAGTAGCCATGGTTTCGGTGGTAGAACTTCTACCTATATTTTTATTTTCCCTAATCGGGGGTATTTACTCAGATAAGTGGGTGCCTAAAAAAACAATGATTTGGTCTGACTTTTTCAGTGGTCTATCAGTTGTTATTATTCTTCTACCGATTAGCTTTGGTGCATGGAGATTAGTGTATTTAATAATATTTATATCTGCTACTTTAGCACAGTTTTCAAATTCATCTAGAATGAAATTATTTAAGCTGCACCTCAAAGAAGACCAAATACAAATAGGAATGGCAGCATATCAAACCTTTATGGCAGTATTAGCTATTATTGGTCCTATAATAGGAACCTTTGTATATAAGAAGTTTGGTATCAATACAGCGATAGTGGCAACAGGAATGGCCTTTTTATTTTCTGCTGCTGTGCTAAGTTTAATTCCATCAGAAAAGAAAATTTCTAGTAAAAAGGTTGAAAGAAACTTTTGGGTTCAGCTTAAGGAAGGGATATATTTTATAAGAGGTGAGAAAGTTTTAACCTTTCTTGGAGGTGCTTTTACTGCATTTGGCTTTGCAGCAGGAGTAATCCAACCTCTTGGAGTTTTTATTGTAACAGAGCGATTAGGGCTGCCTAAGGAAAGTTTTCAGTGGCTTTTATCAGTTAATGGAGCAGCTATGCTTATTGGTGGATTTTTAGTTATAATATTATCTAAAAGAATTAGCCCACAAAGACTGCTGTTTATAGGTCTTATGGTTAATGCTATAAATGTTATTGCTATTGCCTTATCAACCAATTGGCATTTAACTTTAGCTATTCAGTTTATTAATGGTTTGTTCACCCCTTGTATTCACATCGGGATAAATACTCTAATCTTAAATGTAACAAAAGAAGAGTTCGTTGGTAGGGTAAATGGAGTTCTAAATCTTATGTCAATAGCAGCTATGGTTCTAGCTACAAGCTTAGCTGGATTCCTAAAGGTTAGGTTTTCTCTAGTAACTATGTACAGCATATCATCACTATTTTTTGTGCTAGGTGTTTTAATGACTGTACCTTTGTTACAAGGGAAAAATAAAGTGATTGTTTCTCTTAAATGACATTTGGGGCCAGGATACAATTTAAAGAAAAATTGTGCCCTGACCCCATTATTTTAGAAAAATAATTAATTACCTAGCATATAGGTTAAGTGATCTCTTGCATCAGTATTATTTGGATCAAGCTCCAAGGCTGTTTGCAGGTCTTCGATAGCAATATCAAATTCTCCGACGTTTATATAGTATTCTCCTCTTCTCAAGTATGAGATAGATAAGTCTTCATCACTTATATCTCCTACATCAGCTTGTTCAATTGCACTTGTTATAGATGAAATAGCTTCATCATAGGATTTAAGAGTAAAATGCGCAATACTTTTGTAATAATAATCATAATAACTAGGACGTATGCTAGTAGATTTATCAAAATCATTTATTGCCTTTTGATATTCTTTTAAGATAAGGTAAGCCGCTCCTCTGCCGCTATATGCATCAGCAGAATCAGGATTTGCCTCTAAAATAGCATTTAAATCCTTTAATGACTCATCATAATTTTTTAAAGTCATATTTGCTAATGCTCTAATTAAGTATTCAGCAGAACTACTAGGGTTAGATAAAATACCTTTATTTAGATCAACTGTGCTCTTAGTTGAGTCATGATTTCTATAATAGAGATAACCCCTTACTGAGTAAGCTATAAGATTATTAGGAGAAAGCTCTATAGCTTTATTTATATCTTCAAAACCACTTTCAATAGATGTATATAGTCTAGCAGATGCATAAGCTCTGTATATATAAGCATCAACATTATTTGTATCTGATTCAAGAACTTTTGTAGCGTTTTCTATAACCTGTTTAAAATCACCAGCTAAAATGTTTTGTTTAGCTGCATCCAAGTATTTAGATACATCTGATGTAGCTTGTTTAACTTTAAATCTTAAGGAAGAGCTTTCTTTCAATTTAATTTTATTTTTATCATAGATATTATCGCTTATTGTTAGCTTATATTCTTCTCCATAACTGTATTTAGCGTTATCAGGTGTTACAATAAGAGATTTTCCATCTGATCCCAAGCTTATTAATAAGGGCAATAAATTACCTTTGCTATCTGTTACAGAGATTTGCTTTTTCACCGACTCATCAAAAGTAATTTCTTTATTAAATTTTATAGTCCAGACTTTATCATTATTTATATTTTCTTTAATTGGAAAATCGAAAGCTTTAGAAATAATGCTTCTTGATGCAAGACTAAATAGTATAACCGAGAAAATTGTCATTTTTTTAATAGTTTTTTTCAACAAAAAATACCCCCTCTTAAACGTCCTTTTAGTTATTATAAAGTTTTTGCATTATACAAGATATTGTACAACATTTTAGGTAGTAGAAGAATAGTCATAATGTGGTATATTGTAGGAAATCGTGTGTGATTTTTGCTAAATATTGAAATAAGTATAGCTATGACAAGAGGGGGGTACTTACATCGGTACAGAATCCACTAGGAGAAATTGAAAGCTTTAAATGTAGCAAAGTAGGTAACCTTTTAAACTATACAAAACCAGATGGAACAGTGATAAATTATAACTATGATATTTTAAACAGAGTTACAGGAAAAAGCTACAGTGGAGCTCAGATTAGTGAAGAAGTCAAAAAAGTAAGCTATGGATATGATGAACTTGATAGAATGGTTTATGCGGAAGACTATGAAGGAAAAAAACTATTCGACATGTACAACTGTTCTTCTTCCTGGGCCACGCTCATCTTCGATACGTTCTAAGCTAATAATTTTATCAGAACGAGCAAACTTACCATATCCAAGAGGAACCATTACATCTTCCTTAATTTCCACATTAAAACATCACCTTTATATATTTAGTGTATACCTAAAAATTACATTCTTATTTTATTTTTAGTAGGTTCGTCAATTTTATTCTTGCTTATACTGGTGCCTTATGGCTTATAATATAAGCAAGGGCAGAAAGTTGTAAATTGGCTGATAAATCCTATAGATAGACAGCTTTTGTTTAAGTTATAGAGCAACCAAAAAGTGTTGATGAAAGGAAGATATAATGAACGAAGAGGTAATAGCAAAGCAAGCATATTACTCACTTATTAAAGGAGAAGGTTTTAATAAAGATTTCAACAATATACTTCTAAAGGCGTTGGATTCGGTAAGTGACGGCATATCATTTTGTGATAAAGACGGGTATTTGTTATATGTAAATAATGCATGCTGTGAAATACTAGGAACTAACAAAGAAGAAATACTTAATAAAAAGGTAGATACTCTATCACCTGATAAGCCAATGCTAATGGAGGTTATTGAAAAAAAGAAAAGTATTATAGATGTAGAGTACTTTTGGAATTTTGAAGGTAAAAGAACACATCTCATAAATTCAGGATATCCTATAATTGATGAGGAAGGAAATGTTCTTGGTGCTATAGATATATTTAGAAGCATTGAACGTTCGAGAGAGCTTGCAAATACAATCGCAGGACATCAAGCATTTTTTATGTTTCATGATATTGTAGGAGAAGATTCTAGATTAAAAGAAGTTATAAATTTAGCAAAAATATTTTCAAAAAGTGATGAGAGTATTTTAATATTTGGTGAAACAGGAACTGGGAAAGAGTTATTTGCTCAATCCATACATAATTATAGTAACAGGAAAGCTAAGCCTTTCGTTGCATTAAACTGTGCGAATCTACCTAATGAACTTATAGATAGTGAGCTATTTGGATATGAAGAAGGAGCTTTTACTGGAGCTAGGAAGGGCGGAAGACCTGGAAAGTTTGAGCTTGCAAACGGAGGAACATTGTTTCTTGATGAACTAGGAGAGATGCAGATACATATACAAGCTAAATTACTACGCGTGCTTGAAACCATGTGTATAAACAGAATTGGAGGAAACAAACCCATAAGCGTAGATGTAAGAATAATTGCAGCTACAAATAAAAGATTAGAAGATTTAGTTGAAGAGGGAAAGTTTAGAAGAGACCTTTATTATAGACTAAAAGTGTTATTCCTCGAAGTTCCTCCTTTAAGAGAAAGAGGAGAGGATGTAGCGATGCTGGCAGATTATTTTCTAAAAAAGCTTGCAAGCAAAGGCAATAAACACATAAAAGGGATAAGCAGTAGGGCAAAAGAGATGCTAACAGTTCATAATTGGCAAGGAAATGTAAGAGAGCTTGAAAATACGATATCGAGGTCAATGTTTATTTGTGAAGGAGACTTGATTACAGAAGAAACGCTTATTATGGCAGGATTAAAGGAAACAGACTACGAAGAAGTGGTTAGGAAAGACTCGATAAAAATAAATAGAAGTATTTTAATAGATACATTAAAATTAGCTAAAGGGAATAAGAAAAAAGCAGCTGAAATTTTAGGAATTTCAAGGCCAACTCTTTATAAATTTATTAAAAAATATAATTTATAAAAAAAGTGTAAGGCGTTTACATGTAAATGCTTTACACTTTATATTTTTGAGCAGACCTTAGAAATAGCAGTGTTTTAGAAAGGATAAATGATCTAAGTGTAAAGTGGTTTACACTTAGGTCGTTTTTTATTTATAAGGGAAAAGGAGATTATGTAGAAAATACAAGGCTTGTAGGACTTTTTAGATTTTGGAGCGATTCTTGCAAAGAGAAATATTGAAGTAAATTATTTGAGATTTTAAGTATGTACATTAACTAAATTAATTAAAAGGGGAGTTTAAATTGAGCAGAAGTATTGAAAAATGTAAAGCTATTGTTGAAAAAGATAAAGAATTATATGCACAAGCAGGAAAAATACCATATTTCCCTTTGGCAGTAAAAAGTGGACATGGAGCAATAATTGAAGATGCTGATGGAAATGAATATATTGATATGCTTTCTAGTGCTGCGGTATTAAATACTGGGCATGCTCATCCAAAAATTGTAGAGGCAATCACAACTCAAGCTAAAGAATTTGTACATTATATTTATCCATATGTATATCATGAACCACTTGTGGAACTTGCAAAGGAAATCATAGATATCACACCAGGAAACTTTGAGAAAAGGATAATTTTCGGACTTACAGGTTCTGATTCTAATGACGGAATGATAAAATTTGCAAGAGCGTATACAGGAAGGAGTAAAATAATATCTTTTATAGGGTCTTATCATGGTTCAACCTATGGAGCTATTTCTCTTTCTGCACTGAATCTTAATATGCGTAGAAAGATCGGTCCACTAGTTCCTGATATACATCATATACATTATCCAGATTGCTATCGATGTAGGCTTGGAAAGAAGGAATGCAGCTGCAAATTAGAATGTATTGATGAACTTGAGGATGCATTTAAACATTACTTAGCACCAGATGAAGTGGCAGCTATATTAATAGAGCCCATAGCAGGAGATGCAGGACTTATAGTGCCGCCTAAAAGGTACATGGAAAGACTTTATAGTATATGCAAAGAAAATGGAATTCTATTTGTAGTTGATGAGGTACAGCAGGGATTTGGAAGAACTGGTAAGTGGTTTGGAATAGAGAACTTTGACATAGAGCCAGATATGATTGTCCTTGGCAAATCCATTGCATCAGGTATGCCTATGAGTGCTATTGTAGGAAGAAAAGAAATTATGGAGTCTCTAGATTCTCCAGCTCATACCTTTACCGTAGCTGCAAATCCAATTGCATGTAAAGCAGCTATTGCAACACTTGATATTATAAGAGAAGAAAGTCTATTAAAGAATTCAAAGGTTCTGGGAGAATATATGAAAGAACGTTTTAGAGAAATGCAAAAGGAATATGAGGTCATTGGAGATGTAAGAGGTATTGGAATGACTGTAGGTGTTGACCTTGTCAAGAATAGAGAGACCAAAGAAAAAGATAAAGACGGAGCTGCAAAAATTTGTTATCGCGCGTGGGAAAAAGGGGTGCTGGTTACCTTCGTATCAAGCAATGTTTTGAGGATACAACCACCACTTGTAATAAGCAAAGAAGAGATTGATAGGGCTTTAGATATTATTGAAGAATCCATAAGAGAGTATTTATCAGGGAATATTTCGGATGAGGTTTTAAAAGAAGCAAAGGGTTGGTAATCGTGGGGTCAGGACACAATTTTTCCTTAAAATTGTATCCTGACCCTATTCACTTTATTTAGTTAAAAATATATAAGCTTACTGGAAACAGTTAAAGATCCCCAGCATATAAATAGTGATATAAAAACAATATGCTGGAGGAGACTATGGCTCAAGGTATAATAACAGTAAATAGTCATTATGGTAATAAAGATTTAGATGAAATTATAAAAAAGTTAGTTTATGAAAAGTCATCAATAAATAAAATAGAAACTATAGGGGCAAGCAATTCTTCTTTGAAGCTAAAGAAAACGTTTAAATGTATTCACATATTTTCAGGAATGCTTAAATGTAATGAGTGCGGTGGAAATATGAGTTATAAAGAAAGGTATAGAGGATATAAGTGTACAAATAGCCAAAAGGGAGGAGGAAGATGTACAGCTCACTCTATTAAGGAAGATTACCTATTGGAGGTTATAAAGAATAATTTAAGGAGTTATATGGAGAATAAGGTTGATAGAGTAGGAATGTATAAAATGGAAAATAAGAAGGCTATAACTGCTGATGGATATAGAAAAGAGCTCAAAAAAATCGAAAGAGAATTACAGAAGATAGAAAAGCAATTTGAAATAATGTGTTCGGATAAGATACAAGGATTAATAAGCGATAAAAGTTTTGAAAATTTAATGAGAGCTTTGCGAAAAAGGCAGCAGTTTTTAATTATAAAGAAGAGCAATGTTGAGGGGTTAAAGGAAAGAAGCGAAGATGAAAGCGAACTTTACTACGAGAATTATAAAGAAGAAATGGACAGAGTGCTTGGGTTAAATACTATAGATAAGAGTATTATTGAAGTGTTAATAGATAAAATTATTGTATCAGAAAATAGATTTTTAGAGGAAAAGAAAGTTGATATATACTATAAATTCAAAATTTAAGTTTGGGGTCAGGACACAATTTTCTAAAAGGTGTGTTCTGACTCTTTTTGCCATCCAATTTTATTTTTATAAAAAATACAAATGCTTGTGACAAAGCTGTTACATTTATTTCTTACAATAAAAGTATCAAATGAAACAAAATTAATAAGTTTGAAAGGAGTATAAGATATGAAAAGTAACAAATTAGTAATGAAGTTAATGACAGGAGTGATTATTGCAGGAGTGACTTTGAGTACGTCAGGGACAGCTTTTGCAGGAACTAAGGATAAAGCGTCAAGCACCACAACAAAAGCATGGACACAAAATGGAAAAGAGTATAAAAAAGGCTTTAGTGAAGAAAGTTTAAAAACACAGCTTGATAACCTTGTTAAGTCAGGAACAATAACACAAGCACAAGAGGATAAGATTGTTGAATTTATGAACGAAAAGAATGAAGCTAGAAAGACCGAAATGAAAAAAGTTGGAAATATGACTGAAGAAGAGAAGAAGGCTTACTTTGAAAATCAAAAAGCTGCTGAAAAAGTAGATGCGTTTAAGGAATTAGTAGGTGCAGGAATAATTAATCAAGAGCAGGCAGATAAAATAAAGGCAGTGATTCCTCAAGGAAGAGAGAATAAAAAATGGATGAAGGGAAGGATAGATTTTAAAACAATTTTTGACACTCTGGTAAAGTCAGGAAAGATAACACAGGCACAAGAAGATAAAATTATTGAATTCATGAATAAGAAAGAGGAAGCAAGAAAGACTGAAATGGAAAAGATTAAGAATATGACAGAAGAAGAGCGTAAAGCTTATTTCCAAGAGAGTAAATCAAAAGAAAAAACTGATTTATTGAGTGAATTAGTAGCTGCAGGAATAATTAATCAAGAAGAAGCAGATATAGTAAAGGCGGCACTTCCTCAGCATAAAGAACTAAGAGTAAAGCAACAAAAATCAGCAGTACCTTCACAAAAATAATATAACAAGGTTAATTAAAAGACTTAAGAATTTTCTTGAGTCTTTTAATTTTACGCTAAAGCCTAGATTAAACTTGTTGGGCAAATTAGGAAACTTCATATGTAAGAAATAATAACTATAAAATGGCAAAAGGATGAATGAATGTAACAAGACTGTGACAAATATGCTGTATAATTTTTGTATGCTGGAATTAAGTTTATAGACAAATGTGGCGAAAAGTATGTAAATAAAGGGAATATTGTTATATTCATAGTACTATTAGAGTAGATTAAGATTAAAGCCAGCTGCATTGGAGGAGATATACTTTGGCTGGAAAGAAAATATTAATTGTAGATGATGAAATGCTTATTAGGAAACTGGTAAAGGACTTCTTAAAAAAGGAAGGATATGTAACCCTAGAGGCTGAGGATGGTAAACAGGCTTTAGATATGATTTTAGACAATGAAGATATCAGCCTTGTAATCTTAGATGTAATGCTTCCTGGATATGATGGGTGGACAGTATGCAGGGAAGTAAGAAAGACGTCTAAAGTTCCTATAATTATGCTTACAGCAAGAAGTGAGGAATTTGATGAACTTTATGGATTTGAAATAGGAGTAGATGAATATGTTACAAAGCCATTTAACCCCAATATTTTAGTGGCGAGAGTTAATGCAGTTTTAAGGAGAACCGAGGGAACTGGAGAAGCAGTAAAAGTTTTTGATGGTTTAGTGATTGATCAAGAGGCACGTACTGTATTGGTAGAAAAAAGTCAAATTGACTTAAGCCCTAAGGAATATGAAATGCTATTATATCTAGTTGAAAATAGTGGGAAGGCATTAAGTCGGGAGCAAATTTTGAACCAAGTATGGGGGTATGATTACTTCGGAGGCTTAAGGACTGTAGATACCCATATAAATCGGTTGAGGATTAAACTTACGGAAAAAGAAGAATATATTCAAACGGTAAGAGGATTTGGATATAAATTTGAGGGAAAGAAATGAGAAAATCTATAAGATATAAGCTATTTATATGGATTAATGGGCTTGTTGTGGCCTTTGTACTTTTATTTTGGTTATTAAATACGCAATTTCTAGAAAACTATTACATATCGGAGAAGAAGGATCTACTGATAAAAAGTACAAATACAATTAACGAAAATTATAATGGAGAACCTAGTGACATAGCTTTGGCTTTAGAAAAATTAGAAAATGCTGCAGGAGCAAATATAGTAATTGTGGATAGTAAGGGACGACCTAAATACAGCACTTTCCTAAGAAATATAGATGAAATTAGATTTGAAAAAAGAATTTCTCCTGGTGAAGCAGATAGGAAAAAAGTTCCTGACGGAAAAGAACTTATTAAATCACTGGGTCTATATGATTTAAGTTTTGGGACGGATACTATTTTTGAAATTCAAAGTGATATTAAATCAAAAATGGACTTTTTAACTATGAGGTCAGTGTTAAATGAGGGAGATATAATCATTATAAGGACTCCTCTGCCAGCTATTACTGAAAATGTATCTATTGCTAATAGATTTATAATGTTTACTGGGGCAATTGCACTAGTTATGGGAAGTGTATGGGCTTATGTATTTTCTAGTAGGTTTACAAAACCGGTTTTAGAACTGAATAAACTCACTCAAAACATGGCGAAGCTTGACTTTTCTCAGAGCAGCAGTATAGATAGCGAGGATGAGATAGGGGAACTAAGTAGGAATATAAACTTTCTATCAAGCAAGTTGGATAGCACCATAAGAAAGTTAAATGATAAAAATCAAAGATTGGTAGAAGATATAGAAAAAGAAAGAAAAATAGATGAAATGAGAAAGGAATTTGTATCTAATGTTTCTCATGAATTAAAAACTCCAATTTCTTTAATACAAGGTTATGCTGAGGGGTTGCGAAGCAATGTAATGGAGGAAGATGAAGAAAGTAAGGAATTTTATTGTAATGTAATCATCAATGAATCAAATAGAATGAATCGTTTAGTGAAGGAGCTTTTAAATTTATCGCAAATTGAATCTGGGTATTCTGAACTTGATAAAGAGGTGTTCAATCTTTCTTCTATGATTAATTCTGTGATTAATAATTATAGGGCTGTTTTTAAGGAAAGAGAGATAAAGTTGAGTGTTGAAGAAAGTGATAATATAGAGGTTTATGCTGATATAGTAAGAATTGAACAAGTAATCATAAATTATATAAATAATGCTTTAAACCACGTAGATAATAAAAAAATTATAACTCTTACTTTGAAGCCCACTGAAGATAAGGTAAGGATTTTTGTGTATAATTCTGGTAAGCCTCTTCCAGAAGAGGCTCTTGATAAAATATGGACTAGTTTTTATAAAGTAGATAAAGCAAGAACTAGAAGCTATGGCGGATCAGGATTAGGGCTTTCTATTGTAAGAGCTATTCAAGAACTTCATGAAAATGCTTATGGGGTTGAGAACAAAGCAGAAGGCGTTGTTTTTTGGTTTGATGTAGATAGGCATTTAGAGCAGTGATTAGTTGAGGTTTATATTAATATTTAGGGGGGCAAAAAATGAAATTTTTTAAAAATATTAGGCTTGCACAAAAGGTTAGTTTACTCTCAGCGAGTTTCCTTGTTTTTCTTGCAGTAATAGGTTTCGCAGCAATAAGGCAAATAGATACTGTTAATTCAAAAATTATGGAGCTGAACGATTCGAGGCTAGCGCCAATAGTAGAGCTTGAATCTATAAAATCTGATATTGAATACATTCGTGCTCAAGTCAATTCCATTATGGATGCAGAGGATGATTCATCAAAACGGACCATACAAGATAATATCCAAGCTCGTGTGGTTTCTTCAAATAGAAAGTTATCAGGGTATAAAGATAATGATGAATATAAAAAGGTAATAGATAGTTATAATGATTTTTTAACTGCTAAAGATAACTTTATAAAAGCTAGGGGAGCTGGAACAGTACAAGAAGTGCCAAATGGACAGCCAAGCAGTGATAGTCAAATTAGAAAGGGTGCTCCTACAGAGATAGCGAATATGGATACCACAAGAGAAGCTGTGATTTCGGCCTTAGATACTATTATTAATAAGCACATTAGTGATGCAAAGCAGACTTATGAGGATAGCAAGACAGTTTATAAGAACACATTATACGCTCTTATATCATTGATTGTTGTATGTGCAGCTATAATAGTTTTACTATCTATAGTGATTATAAGATCAATTACTCTTCCTGTAAAAAGCGTTACTCAAAAATTAGAGGAAATATCTCAAAGCAATGGGGACTTAACGCAGAGAATTGGATACGAAAGTAAGGATGAAATAGGAGAGCTTAGTAGAAATTTTGACTTATTTATGGACAAGCTTCAAATAATTATTAAAGAAGTATCTATTTCTGCAAAGACTATATTGTCTTCCGGCAAAGAACTGAACCAAGCTACTGGAGTTACTATCCAATCTTTAGAGCAAATATCAAGCACTATTACTGAGATTGCAGCAGGTACCTCCGATGCAGCGGCTGTTGCTAAAGAAACTAATACAAGCCTTTCTGAGGCAGCAAGGTTTTCTAAGGCCACTTCAAATGCAAGTAAAAACACTGCAGATAATAGTAAAAAGGCTAAAGAAATTGCAGAAGAGGGGGCAGAGAAAATATCTGAAGTTGTTTCATCTATAACAGATATAGCAGCATCATCAATGGAAGTTTCATCAATCATAAATGAACTAGATAACTCTTCTAAAAAGATAGGAGATATAATTGAAATCATAACAGGAATATCTGCTCAAACCAATTTACTTGCTTTGAATGCGGCTATAGAGGCTGCACGTGCAGGTGAAGCTGGGAGAGGATTTAGTGTGGTAGCAGATGAAATTAGAAAACTAGCAGACGAGAGCAACAGTGCAGCTCAGGAAATATCCAATTTAGTTAAGGAAAATCAGTTAAAATCAAACTCGGCTGTAAATTCAGTTAGTGAAGTAGAGAAGAAGGTCTCTGTAGGTGTAGCTAAGGCTTCAGAAGTAGGTAAAAGTATAGAAAATATTATTGAGAATATAAAGGACATTGTAAGTAAAATCGAAGAGATTGACATAGCAAATGAAGAACAAGCTCGAAGTACTAAGGAGATAGAATCAGCTATGAGCAATATAGCCAGCACTTCGAGTGAAATTGCATCAGGTACTGAGAATATAAGCGCAAGCATTGAAGAACAACTTAGTACTATGACTGAAATTGAAAAAACCACGGGAAGATTATCAGAGATGGCAAAAAAATTAGATGAGATAACTTCTGGATTCAGAGTTTAATTAGATAAGTAGGTAAAACACAGTATAACCTGAGTTTTGTCTACTTATTTTTAGTTAAAATATTAAATTAGCTTATGGATATTTATTCTATGGTGCAAAAGAACTCGTTCAGGAGCGCAAGAGCCAAAAATCGTTCGACAGTATGTGTCAAATTACATAATAGTCAAATAATTCAGTTAAATAACTGCCAAAAATAGATAGCAAGTCTTAAAAAAAATACAGAAAAATAAAGGATATGTTTGATATTTATTAAACAAAATAGCACTAAAAGCATATATATACACAAATAGCAAAGATATTTTGAATAATAATACAAAAAAACTAATTAATATTCAGATGTATTGTTAAAAAAATAATAATATTAAAGTAAGTAGAAAGAATGTATTATAATTACTTAAAGAACAATAAATTGAACTAATATAGATTAAAATTTAAATGATTGGTTGGGGAGAGTGAGTAATGTGAAAGAAAGCCAGTGTAACTGCCAATGTGAAAATACTGATATAAGATTAGAAAAAGTTCAACAAATAGTTCAAGCTCATAAAGATATGAAGGGAGCTTTGATTCCGATACTTCACGAAGTGCAGAGCTTATATGGATATTTACCAGAGGATGCGCTTCATATAGTAGCTAAAGAATTAAAAATTGCTATGGCAGAGATATATGGGGTTGCTACTTTTTATTCTTTATTTACATTAGAGCCTAAAGGGGAACACACTATACGAGTATGCATGGGAACAGCTTGCTATGTAAAGGGAGCTCAAAGCATTGTAGATAAGCTGAATTCCATACTAGATATATCAGTGGGAGGGACAACGAAAGATGGTAAGTTTACATTAGAGGCTGCTAGGTGCCTTGGCAGCTGTGGACTAGCACCTGTTATGATGATTGATGATAGAGTTTACGGTAAAGTGACTCCAAATGAGGTTATAAAAATTTTAGAAGAGTATAAATAAGGGGGTGTTTTATTTATGAAGAGGATGACTTTAGAAGAATTAGATAAGATAAAAGAAAGAAATCTACAGAAAGTAAATCAGGGAAATGATAGAGAAACTATTAGAATAACGGTAGGCATGGGGACTTGTGGTATTGCAGCAGGAGCATTGCAAGTTTATGAGACTTTACAAGCTGAAATTGAAAAGCAGGGATTAAAGAATATCAATCTTGTAAAAACAGGTTGTGTAGGAGTATGCAGATTAGAACCGCTTATAGAAGTCATAAAACCTGGAGAAGAAAAGATAACATATGTAAAAGTAACGCCAAATAAGGCTAGAGCTATTGTCCAGCAGCATATTGTTGGGGGAAGAGCTATTGAGGAATTTACTATTCATCTTATTGAAAATAGAATTCTAAATGATTTTATTAGAATAGATGATTAATTGGGGGGAGAACAATGGAGTTCTTTAATTATCAGGTCCTAATATGCAGTGGAGAAGGATGCAATTCTGGGGAAGCTAAGAAAATTCTAAATCTATTAAAAGTAGAACTTAAGCAGCATGGATTGGACAGGGATGTAGAAATAATAAAGACTGGATGTATTGGGCTTTGTAACCTAGGGCCGAGCATTATAGTGTATCCGGGTTCTATTGTGTATGCTAATGTAAAAGCAAGTGATATTCAAGAGCTTGTCGCTGAGCATTTTATTAAAGGAAAACCTTTACAGAGACTTGTGTATCAATTAAAGCCAGGAGATGGAAGAATTAGAGCACTAAATAATCTTGATATGTATAAAAAACAAGAAAGAATTGTACTTAGAAATTGCGGAATAATTAATCCAGAGGACGTAGAAGAGTATATAGCTAGAGATGGTTACAAGGCACTTGGGAAAGTGTTAACTGAGATGAAGCCAGAGGAAGTAATTGATGTAATCAAAGAATCTGGATTAAGAGGTAGAGGCGGCGGAGGCTTCCCAACAGGTACAAAGTGGGCATTTGCTTCTAAACAAAAGAATGATGAGAAGTATATAATCTGTAATGCAGATGAAGGAGACCCAGGTGCATTTATGGATCGTTCTGTATTAGAAGGGGATCCGCATACCGTATTAGAAGCTATGGCAATAGGTGGATATGCCATAGGAGCTAACAAAGGTTTTATATATGTAAGAGCTGAATATCCTCTAGCTGTTGAAAGACTAAAAATAGCTATAGCTCAAGCTAAAGAATATGGAGTTTTAGGAGAAAGGGTTTTTGGTTCAGATTTTAATTTTGATATAGAAATAAGACTCGGGGCAGGAGCTTTTGTATGTGGGGAGGAGACTGCTTTAATTAAATCAATAGAAGGAAAAAGAGGAATGCCTGTAACTAAGCCGCCATTTCCAGCAGTAAGTGGGCTATGGGGCAAACCTACAGTAATAAACAATGTCGAAACCTTTGCTAATATATGCCCGATAATTTTAAAAGGAGCAGAGTGGTTTAAGTCTATAGGTACAGAAAAAAGTTCAGGAACTAAGGTATTTGCCTTGGGAGGAAAAATAAGAAATACAGGGCTAGTGGAAATAGCTATGGGAACACCATTAAGAGAAATAATTTTCGATATAGGCGGTGGAATACCTAATAACAAACAATTTAAAGCGGTACAAACGGGAGGCCCATCAGGTGGATGTATTCCGGCTAGAGCACTGAACATACCAATAGAATATGATTCATTAATTGAGTTAGGATCTATGATGGGGTCTGGCGGAATGATTGTAATGGATGAAGATAACTGTATGGTAGATATAGCAAGATTCTTTTTAGATTTTACTAAAGATGAGTCATGTGGTAAATGCACTTCCTGCAGGATAGGTACTAAAAGAATGTTAGAGATATTGGAGAAGATAACCAGCGGCAAAGCCTCTATGAGTGATGTTGAAAGGTTGGAAAAGCTAGCAAGGCAGGTTAAGAATACTGCGTTATGTGGCTTAGGACAAACAGCGCCAAATCCTATCTTATCTACTTTAAGGTATTTTAAGGATGAATACATCGCTCATGTAGTTGATAAGAAGTGTCCAGCAAAAGCTTGTAAAACATTAGTCAAGTATAGGATTAAACCAGAGTTATGCAGGAAATGTGGATTATGCGCAAAAAACTGTGGTGTTAGTGCAATACATGGTAAGGCAGGAGTAGGATTTGATATTGATATAACAAAGTGTATAAGATGTGGAGTTTGCAAACAAGTATGTGCATTTAACGCCATAGTTAAAGAGTAATTTGGTTTAAGGGGTGAGGATAATGGAAAAGGTTACCTTAGATATAGATGGTATAAAAGTAGAGGTTGATAAAGGAAGTACTGTTCTGGAAGCAGCAAGAACTACAGGAATTGAAATACCAACTTTATGTTTTTTAAAGGAGATAAATGAGGTTTCTAGCTGCAGGGTTTGCTTAGTAGAGGTCGGAAATAAGCTTTTGCCATCCTGCACAGTAGTAGTAGAGGAAGGGATGATAATCAGGACAAACACTCCAAAGGTAAGAGAAGCCAGAAAAAGTGTTGTTCAGTTGCTTTTGTCAAATCATAAAAGAGAATGTACGACTTGTCTTAGAAATGGAAAGTGTGAACTTGAAAAGCTATCAAAGGAATTAGGCTTAACAAATATAGAGTATGAAGGGGAAAAAAGTTATTGTGATTTAGATTTATCTTCAACCTCCCTTGTACGAGATCCAGAAAAATGTATACTTTGTGAAAGGTGCATAAGCATATGTAATAATATTCAAACGGTAGGGGCTATAAATTTCTCAGGGAGAGGATTTATAACAAAAGTGGCACCAGCTTATGATAGACCTATTGCAGATACAACTTGCATAAATTGTGGACAATGTGTAGCTTCTTGTCCTACAGGTGCATTAATAGAAAAAGAAAATATAGAGGATGTTTGGCGTGAATTAGATAATCCAGACAAGTACGTGGTGGTTCAATCGGCTCCAGCAATAAGGGTTGCTTTAGGTGAAGAATTTGGGCTTCCTATAGGAACTAGGGTTACAGGGAAAATGGTCGCAGCTTTAAGAAGATTAGGATTTGATAGAGTTTTTGATACTAATTTTGCAGCAGACCTTACAATAATGGAAGAAGGAACAGAATTTATAAAGAGATTAGAGAGTGGGGAAAATCTTCCTCTTATGACTTCTTGCTGTCCGGGCTGGGTAAAATTTGTAGAGCATCATTTTCATGATATGCTAGACAATTTATCAACTTGTAAATCGCCTCATGAAATGGAAGGTGCATTGATAAAGAGTTATTTTGCTGAAAAGGAAGGTATTGATCCATCAAAAATAGTAGTAGTTTCAATTATGCCTTGCATAGCTAAAAAATTTGAAGAACAAAGGGAAGAATTATCTAATAATGGAATGGCGGATGTAGATTATGTCCTTTCTACTAGAGAGCTAGCAAAAATGATAAAACAATCATCTATTGATTTTGCAAATATTAAAGATGAAGAATTCGATAGCCCACTTGGAATGGGTTCCGGTGCAGCTGTAATCTTTGGAGCTACAGGAGGAGTGGCAGAGGCTGCTTTAAGAACAGTCTTTGAAATAGTTTCTGGAGAGAAACTTGATGATATAGAATTTAATATGGTTCGCGGAATAGAAGGAGTGAAAGAGGCAGAAGTTAATCTTCCAAATGGAAAGAGTATAAGCACAGCAGTTATAAATGGTCTTGGAAATGCAAGAGAAGTGCTGGAACAAGTTAGGCGTGGAGAAAAGCATTACGATTTTATTGAAGTGATGGCATGTGAAGGTGGATGTGTAACTGGAGGAGGTCAACCAATAGTAAGCAGTAAAATAAGAGAAAAGATTAATATAAAAGCAGAAAGAGCAAGAGCAATATATGAAGAAGATAGAAATCTTTCAATTAGAAAATCACATGAAAATCCATGCATAAATCAGTTATATAAGGAGTTTCTTGGAGAGGCAAATGGACATAAAGCCCATGAATTGCTTCATACACAATATATAAAAAGAAGTATGTTTTAAGGATAAAAAGGAGTTAGGATACAGCGCTTAAAAGGTGTGTCTTGACTCCTTTATTTAGTATAATATCAATCTAGAAGAGCATTATATAATATAAAATATAAAAAGTTATTTACATATACCCGCAATGGGTATATAATATAAAATGTAAATTAGATGAATATGGGGGCGGATGGGTCCTGGTGGGCCCCGTGGACTTCAAATCCATAGTCGGGTGGTAAGACCGGCCGGGGTGGGTTCAATTCCTACACGTTCCCGCCACTTTTTATTAAGACCAATGTCATAAGGAGGAAGCAGCATGACTGATAAGGAATTAAAAAGACTTACACATATGTCTTCAAAGGCTGGATGAGCAAGTAAATTAGGTCCTGAGGACTTGGCACAAGTTTTGTGCCATTTAGATGATAATAAAGAAAGAGATCCAAATCTAA
The DNA here is from genome assembly GCA_009738435.1 of Clostridium bovifaecis. Lineage (GTDB taxonomy): Bacteria > Bacillota > Clostridia > Clostridiales > Clostridiaceae > Clostridium_H > Clostridium_H bovifaecis. The sequence goes on from CP046522.1 coordinate 413,443, forward strand.
TTGTTGGATTTGATAAGTCAGATGATGCAGGTGTATATAAGCTCTCTGAAGAGCTTGCCTTAGTTCAAACTGTTGACTTTTTTACTCCAGTAGTTGATGATCCATATTTGTATGGTCAGATTGCAGCTGCAAACTCCTTAAGTGATATATATGCGATGGGTGGAAAGCCTCTAACAGCACTCAATATTGCTTGTTTCTCCTGTTCTATTGATTCTAGTATTTTAGCTAAGATCCTACAAGGAGGAGCAGATAAAATTAAAGAGGCAGGTGCCGTACTAGCAGGTGGACATACTGTAACAGATAATGAAATTAAATATGGTTTATCAGTTACAGGGACTATAAATCCGTCAAAAGTAATAACAAATTCGGGAGCAAAAGCAGGGGATGTCCTCATTCTTACAAAGCCAATTGGAGCAGGAATTATGACAACTGCATTTAAAAGGGATTTAATATGTGAACATGAGCTTCACGAAGCTGCAGTTGCTATGTCCACTTTAAATAAGGCAGCTTCTGAGGCCATGCAAAAGATTGGTGCTAATGCTTGTACAGATATAACTGGTTTTGGACTTTTAGGTCACAGCTACGAAATGGCTGAAGGCAGCAAGGTTCAAATTAAAATTCACAGTGACAAAGTACCATTTATGAAAAATGTAATACAATTGATTCAAATAGGAGCTGTTCCAGGAGGAGCATATTCAAATATGGACTTCTTTGGAAAGTGGGTTAACTTTAAGGATTATGTTGATAAAGACACTACAGTTGCATTGTTTGACCCTCAAACTTCAGGAGGATTATTAATTTCCGTGCCTAAAGAAAAGTCTATTGAACTATTGGAAGAATTGAATGCTAAGGTTGAGATAAAGTCAGAAATAATTGGAGAAGTACTAGAATTAGGAACGGAAGAAAATATAATTACTGTTGTTTAAAGAAGCATATAATGGGCATGGTCTCAAGAGGAGTTATCCAATTGATGGTTATGCCCATTTTTTCTAAAGGAGGAATAATTTTTGAAGCAATTTCTTAAACAGGAGGTTCTTAGGGAGATTCCACCTGTAAATATGTTGCTTGATCTAGCTGAAGTAAAGAATTTAATTGAAGTTTATGGTAGAGATTTTATAGTTGAGAATGTTAGGTTAATTATAGGCGATTTTAGAAAAAATATTAAACTTATGTCAAGAGAAGAAATTACATATTATATCATAAAAAAGCTTAATGAATATATTGATGAGTATAAGAGACATGGATTAAAGAAGGTTATAAATGCAACAGGGGTTGTTCTTCATACGAATCTTGGAAGGGCGCCATTGCCAAATAGTGCAATAGAGTTAATAAAAGAGGTAAGTGAAGGCTATAGCAATCTTGAGTTTGATCTTGGGGCTGGTGGTAGGGGTTCTAGATATTCACACATTGAACCTATCATAAAAAAGATTACAGGTGCTGAAAGTGCTATGGTAGTTAACAACAACGCAGCAGCAGTATTTCTATGTCTAAACACATTAGCTAATGCTAAAGAAGTTATTATATCTAGAGGACAGCAGGTAGAAATAGGAGGGAGCTTTAGAATTCCAGACATAATAGCTAGAAGCTATGCAAGAATGGTGGAGGTTGGAACCACTAATAAAACTAAGCTGAGTGATTATTCTAATGCAATTACTGAAGAAACTTCTGTGTTATTAAAGGTACATACCAGTAATTATAAAATAACTGGATTTACACAGGATGTACCACTTGAAGAGTTAGTTTCATTAGGAAGAAAATGCAATTTAATTGTCATTGAGGATCTAGGAAGTGGAAGTTTATATGACCTATCATTAATAGGATTGCCGTATGAGCCTACAGTTCAGGACAGCATAAGAAATGGAGCAGATATAGTAACTTTTAGTGGAGATAAGCTTTTAGGAGGACCTCAAGCAGGAATAATTGCAGGAAAAAAGGATTTAATTGATAAAATTAAGAAGAATCCTTTAACACGTATGCTTAGATGCGATAAGCTCACTATTGCTGCTCTTACTGCTGTGCTAGAGTTATATATGGATTTAGACAAAGCAGCACATAAAGTACCAGCTCTTAGAATGATGGCATTAACTGAGGAAGAACTTATTTACAAAGCCAATGACCTTAAAGAGCTTATAAGTAAGTCTTTAAAGGATAAATGTATAGTAGAAGTAATTGATGATCTAGATGAAGTTGGAGGAGGATCTCTCCCTAGTGTGACGCTTAACGGAAAAGCAATTGCATTAGAGGCTGTAAGTATGGGAGTAAATACCCTTCAAGAAAAGCTTAGAGGAGCAGAGATACCTATAATATGCAGAATAAATAAAGGGAAAATTATTTTAAATTTAAGAACCATTAAGGATAAAGACTTTCATGTTATTGTTGAAACTCTTTTAGGGATATTAGGTGAAGATATATGAAAAACGTTGTAATGGGAACTGCTGGACATATAGATCATGGAAAGACAGCCCTTGTAAGAAGACTTACAGGAGTTGATACAGATAGATTAGAAGAAGAGAAACGTAGAGGAATGACTATTGAACTTGGCTTTGCACCGCTAACATTACCCTCAGGAAGTGTTATCTCTGTAATAGATGTTCCTGGACATGAAAAATTTATTAAAACCATGGTGGCTGGAGTTACAGGCATAGACTTTGTTATGCTCGTTATAGCTGCTGACGAAGGTATAATGCCTCAAACTAAGGAGCATATAGATATAATTTCTCTTTTAAATATAAGTTCTGGAGTAATCGCTTTGACAAAAACAGACCTAGTAGATGAGGAATGGCTTAGCCTGGTAAAGGAAGATATAGAGAGGAATCTTAAAGGAACTCCTCTGGAGAAGTATTCAATCATTCCTGTATCCTCTGTGAATGGAGAGGGCATTGATGAGCTTAAGGAAAAACTTGAATACCTATCAAAGGAAGCATCAGAAGTAGATGCACAGGATTTGTTCAGAATGTCCATAGATAGAGTTTTCACCATTACAGGCCATGGTACGGTAGTTACAGGAACTATCTCAGGAGGAGAAGTTAAAAAGGGTGATACCGTAGAGATTTTACCTCAAGGCATTACTGCTAGAATTAGGGGAATTCAAGTACACAATAAAGCTGTAGAAGCAGCTGCAGCTGGAGATAGGTGCGCCTTAAATATTGCTGGGCTTGAAAAAACAGAAATAGAAAGAGGAAACGTTGCAGCAGAACCGAAAGTTATGAAGTCTACAAGGGTTGTTGATGCTGTACTTTATGGAGTAAATAGCATTAAGAGTATAGTTCATAATCAAAGAGTACATGTTCATCTTGGTACTAAGGATGTTCTCGCTAGGATAAGAATTCTAGGAGGAGATGAAATACTAGGGGGAAGCAAGGGATATGTTCAACTTAGATTTGAAGAGGCTGTTGCAGCTATAAGAGGAGATAAATTTATCGTACGTTCGTATTCTCCAACAGTTACTATAGGTGGAGGAAGTATAGTTTTCCATTCCTCTAAAAACAGACAAAGATTTTCTGAAAAGAGCCTCAAGGCTTTTAGGATTGGAGAAGCAGGCAATTTAGAGGAGTTAATAGAATTAATACTTGAGGAGTCAAATAAGTTGTTAAGTATGGCTGATTTATGGAGAGAAGTTCTTGGAAAGAAAGAAGAAATGGAAAGGGCCCTTAATAACTTAATATACTATAAGAAGATAATACTCTTAAAAGAAGCCAATAAATATTTAAGCATCAGCTTATATGAAAAGTATATCAAGGCTATTAATAACGAGTTTGAAAGTTTATATAAAAAATATCCTTTTAGATTTCAGATAGATAAAGAAGAAATAAAAAGCAAACTTTTTACTAATCTAGATATAAGGGACTTTGCAGATCTAATAAATAAATGTATTGAAGATGGTATCTTTGAGCTAGATAATAATTTTATAATACAAGCTAATAAGAATGCTATTAATAGAATTCTTCAAGCGAAGGAAACAAGATTAGTTGAAAAGGCTATCTTTGAATATGATTTAAATATTAAAAGTATTCAGCAGTTAAAGGAAGCTATAAAAATAGAGCCATATAGGCATGAAGATATTGAAAAGGCTCTAATACAACTTGGAAAAGTAGTAGAGTTAGGTAGTGGAGGACTGATTCATAAGGATGTGTTAATTAAGACTGTAGATAAAATAAGAATTCTCTTTGATGAAAAAGGCACCGCTTCCCTTGTTGAAATTAGAGACTATTTAGATATTAGCAGAAAGACAGCTTTAGTGCTGATGGAGTATTTAGACAGCCTAGGAGTTACAATAAGAGAAGGAGATATTAGAAAGCCAGGGGTTCATTACTTAGATTATTTAGTATAAATACTGGTTTAGCTGAGTCTATTTAAAGGAGGTGAGAAAAATATGATAAAGATATCTAAAGTAGCAGCTGAAAAGTTTAATGAAGTAGTAGCTAAATCTAAAAATCCAGAGAAGGCTATGCTTAGAGTAGTTTTTGGAGGCTATGGCTGAGGAGGCCCAAGATTAGATTTAACTCTGGATGAGTTAAAAAAGGATAATGATGTAATTGTAGAATCAGAGGGAGTAAAAATAGTATATGAAACTAACCTTGGACAGTTCTTAGCTAATTCAGTTATAGACTATTCAAATAGTTGGTTTCAGCGTGGATTCGTTATAAAAGGGGGAAATACGTCCTCTTGTTAATAATAGAAAAGGTTATGGAGTTTTCTAAAAGCTCCGTAACTTTTTTATATAAAGAAGAGTGAAATTTTTATAAAAAAACAAATATGCCAATAACGTTTTCATTGTTAGAAACTTAACGATAATCTAATGAATTAACTTGTTAAGTTTTGAATGTAATGGAAACTTAAAAATATAAAAATACTAATATAAGGAATGTACAAATGAAAAAAAGTTGTTTAGAATTAGCTCATACAGAAATACATTTTGAAAATGTGCAAGAATTATTTGAATATTATAAGGACATGATAGATTTTGAGTTGTTTTGGTGCAAGGATTATCTACGATTAAGCTCAAAAGGTACTTTTACCAAAAATATGAGACAAAATGAATAAAATTATATTTATCTAAAAAATACAGACATAAAGCCTGTATTTTTTTGTATCAAAATCAGAAGTTATGATAGAAACTCTTTAGAATTGATTTAATAGAATTCAAATTCCAAATTTCCTATATTATATGGTATGCTTAAGTTGTATAATACTTATAAATATTTGTGCATGGGGGATAGAGTATATGGATATAACCAACTGGGTAAAAATTATAATAGATTCTCTCTATGATGGAGTGCTTATAGCAGATAAAGATTATATAGTAAAGTATATCAACCCAGCATATACTCGAATAACTGGAGTATATGCTAAAGATATAGTAGGTAAGCCCTTATCAGAAATAAGACCTGGTGCTAGACTTCCTTATGTAATCCGAAGTGGGAAAAAGCTATTAAGGATACCAAGGCAGGAGGGTAAAGTAGAATATATGGTAAATATGTCTCCGATTGTAGAGGAAGATGAAATAATTGGAGGCATATCTATATTAAATGAAATAACAGATATCTATAAGCTTACAGAGGAATTAAATAAATCTAATATGACTATAAAGAACTTAGAAAGTCATGTGAAAAGGATGGGCAAAGCAAAGTATAATTTTGATGATATAATATCTAAAGATATAAGTTCATTGGAAGTGAAAAACTTAGCAAAGAAAATCTCTAGCAAGGATTCTAACGTACTTATTATCGGTGAGAGTGGTACTGGAAAAGAATTGTATGCTAATTCTATACATAATTCTAGCAATAGAGAAAATGGTCCCTTTATAGCAGTTAATTGTGCAACTTTTGATAGTAATCTGCTTGAAAGCGAACTCTTTGGATATGAAGAAGGAGCATTTACAGGGGCAAAAAAGGGAGGAAAAATAGGATTGTTTGAATTAGCTGATGGAGGAACTCTATTTTTAGATGAAGTGTCAGAAATGGGATATGGACTTCAAGCAAAACTATTGAGAGTACTGCAGGAAGGAACTATAAGGCCTATAGGAGGATTAAAGGAAGTATCCTTAAATGTTAGAATTATAGCGGCTACAAATAAGAATCTTGAGAAAATGATAAATGAAGGTAAGTTTAGAGAAGATTTATACTATAGATTAGCTGTAATTCCTATAAATGTTCCGCCATTGCGGGAGAGAAAAGAAGATATAAGACCTCTTATTGAGCATTTTTTAAACGAACTAGCTAATAAAATAAAGAGATATATAGAGATTTCTAATGATGCAATGAATATATTATTGAGTTACCACTGGCCTGGTAACATCAGAGAGTTGAAAAATGCCATGGAGTTTGCATCAAACATGGCTGATGATTACATTATAACACCAGAGCACCTTCCTAAGATAATCCAGGCAGAAGGAATAAAGAAAAACCTTGTTAAACTAAAACCTCTCGAAGAAGTTATAAAGGAAGCAGAAATTAGTGAAATTAAAAAGGCTATTCTTATTTATGGGGATAGCGTAGATGGAAAGAAAAAAGCAGCAGAAGCGTTGGGAATATCCTTAGCTACTCTCTATAATAAATTGAAGTAGCTAAAACTATAGGATTTTAAAGAAGTTTCTAAAATATTAGAAATAGATAAATGAGAATTCTAAAATTTTAGAATTTATTTATACAGAGGGATTACATAATCCCTCTTATTTTATTTTAATAAAAACCCTAACGAGTTTCTAAAATTTTAGAAATTGGGTAAAAATTTTCATGTAATTGGCTGTTAGAGTCCTGAATATAAGCAGCTTTAAGGAACTTTTTTAAAACCTAACTTTGGCATAAAGTTTGCTAATAATATTGTTAAAGAAATAACTAAAATTTATAGGAGGTATTATTTATGTTAGCATTACTTGGATTTATTACAATTGTTGCCTTACTAGCAGTTATCATGGCTAAAAAGGCTACACCAGTATTAGCATTAATAGTTATTCCCATAGTAACAGCTTTGATTGGGGGATTTGGATTTGGAATTGGTAAGTTTATAACAGAAGGAATTAAATCTATAGCACCAACAGGAACTATGTTCATTTTTGCTATATTATTCTTTGGCATTTTAACAGATGCAGGAACATTCGAACCTATTATCAATAAAGTTCTTAAGGTTGTAGGCAAAGATCCAGTTAAAATCACAATAGGTACAGGTATATTAGCTATGCTTGTACACTTAGATGGTTCAGGGGCTGTTACATTCTTAGTAACTGTACCAGCTATGCTCCCTTTATATGATGCACTTGGAATGAAAAGGACTACTTTAGCTACTGTAGTGGCATTATCAGCTGGAGTTATGAACATTCTGCCATGGGGAGGGCCAACAATAAGAGCGGCTACATCACTTAAAGTACCTGTTACAGAGTTATTTAACCCTCTTCTTATACCTTTTATTGCAGGAGTTATCTTTGTACTATTTGTAGACTACAGACTAGGTAAGATGGAAAAGTCAAGAGTTAATAATGAAGATGTACAAGATGTTAATGTTGATAGAAAAACTGATGAAGAAAAGGCAAAGCTAGCTAGACCTAAATTATTTGTAGTAAATATTATCACTATTATAGCAGCTATTGCAGTGCTTATAAGTGATAAGCTTCCACCAACTGTCGTATTTATGATAGCCTTTTCTATTTCTATAATTGTTAACTACCCAAATGTAAAAGATCAAAGAGAAAGAGTTGATGCACATGCAAAAGAAGCTCTTATGATGGCCAGTATACTATTTGCAGCAGGTGCATTTATAGGAATCATGCAAAATTCAGGGATGATAAAGGCAATGGCAAGTGTTATGGTATCGATTATACCTGAATCTTTAGGAAGATATATAGCAGTTATTACTGGTGTTATATCTATGCCTGCAAGTTTACTCTTTGACCCAGATTCATTTTATTTCGGTATACTTCCAGTACTTTCAGAAGCAGCTAATGCCTTTGGAGTTTCAGGTGTAAATGTAGGTAGAGCAGCAATACTAGGACAAATGACTACGGGATTCCCTATAAGCCCACTTACTGGTGCTACTTTCTTACTTATAGGACTTACTGGAGTTGACCTAGGAGAACATCAGAAGAAAACTATTCCATATGCTTTTGCAACTACAATCGTAATGCTAGTAGTAGCACTAATTATAGGAGCCATTAAATTATAAACACCAGATATTATCTGATGGACATAAAATATAAAACTTATTCAAGGAGGTTTGCTAAATGAAAACAATTCGTATAGGGTCAGGCGCTGGATACGCTGGAGATAGACTTGAGCCAGCTGTAGAGCTTATGGAGAAAGGAAACTTAGATTATATAGCTTTTGAATGCTTAGCAGAAAGAACTATAGCTATAGCTCAAGAAGAAAAACTTAAAAATCCAGATAAGGGTTATAATAATCTTTTGGAACATCGTATGGAAAAGGTACTTCCGTTATGTGCTAAAAAGCATATAAAGGTTATAACTAACATGGGAGCTGCTAATCCTTATAGTGCAGTTAAAGTTATAAAGAAAATGGCAGAAGAAAAAGGAATTAAAGGTTTGAAAATAGCAGCAGTGCTAGGCGACGATATCTTTGGTTCTATAGACAAATATATGGATTATAATGTTTTAGAATTAGGAACAAAATTAAAAGCCTTAGAAGGAAAAATAGTTTCAGCTAATGCATATGTAGGCGTAGATGGAATAGTGGAAGCATTAAAAAATGGTGCAGATATTATAATAACAGGACGTGTTGCAGATCCAGCTTTATTCCTTGCTCCTATTATATATGAATTTGGATGGGATACGAATGATTATAATTTAATTGGAAAAGGGATAATGACGGGTCACTTATTAGAATGTGCTGCTCAAGTTTGCGGTGGATATTTTGCAGACCCTGGATATAAAGATATACCGGATGCATGGAATATAGGCTTTCCAATAGCAGAAGTTAGTGAAAATGGAGATGTTGTTATAACAAAGGTAGAAGGAACAGGTGGAATGGTTAGTACTGCAACTTGCAAAGAACAAATAATTTATGAAATTCATGATCCGTCATCTTATATTACTCCAGATGGAATAGCAGATTTTACAGGAATAACTATGGAGCAAATAGGTAAAGATAGAGTTCTTATTAAAGGAGCAACAGGAAGAGAAAAGACTGAAACTTTAAAGGTTAGTGTAGGATACATGGATTGTTTTATTGGTGAAGGTGAAATCAGTTATGGAGGATCAGGGGCTTACGAAAGAGCTAAATTAGCTGGAGAAATAGTTGAAAAGAGACTAGAGTATATTGGGGCAGAAATAGAAGAACTTAGGGTTGACTATATAGGATTAAATTCTCTATATAAAGATTATATAAGTAATTCTATGGTGAGTGACAGAAGTCAATGTGGTGAAGTAAGATTAAGAGTATCAGGAAGAACAAAAGATAGAAAAAATGCTGAATTAATAGCAAATGAGGTAGAGGCTCTTTATACTAATGGTCCATCAGGCGGCGGTGGAGCTGTAAAATCTGTAAAACAAATAGGTTCTATAGCATCTATATTTGTACCACGCAGTGATATCAAAATAGAAGTTCTTTATGAGGAGGTATAAGAGTATGAAATTAAAAGAAATTGCACATTCAAGAACTGGAGACAAAGGAAATATATCAAATATATCTTTGATAGCATATAAAGAAGAAGATTATAAATTACTTCAAGAAAAGGTTACGCCTGAACGTGTCAAAGAATGGTTCAAGGATATTGTCATGGGAGAAGTAAAAAGATATGAACTTCCGAGTCTTGGAGCTTTAAATTTTGTTATGGATAAGGCCCTAGGTGGTGGGGTAACTAGGTCATTAGCAATAGATAAGCATGGAAAGAGTCTTAGTTCAGCACTTCTTGAAATGGAGATATAAAAAAATGACAGGTACGATGAGTGCCTGTCTTTTTTTTATTGGTAGAATATAAGAGTTTTACGGCGCAAAATTCTTATATTGTATTATAATTATTACTAAGGTAAAATACCTTTAATAATAAAAAGGGGGTATAATAATGAAAATATATATTAGTGCTGATATTGAAGGAACTACAGGGATAACAAACTGGGATGAAACAGAAAAGTTAAAATCAGATTATAGCAAGTTTCAAGAGCAGATGAATAGAGAAGTAAAGGCTGCTTGTGAAGGGGCTGTAAAGGCCGGAGCTGATGAGATATGGGTCAATGATGCTCATGATAGTGGAAGAAATCTTAGTCCGAGTTTATTTCCCCAAAACACTAAAATAATAAGAGGATGGGCAGGTCATCCGTTTTCTATGGTTCAAGAATTAGATAATACCTTTGATGCTGTTTTATTTACAGGCTATCACTCTCACGGAGGTTCTAAGCATAATCCTCTAGCGCATACCATGAATCCTTATGATGTTGATTATATAAAAATTAATGGAGAGTATGCTAGCGAGTTTACTCTTCATGCTTATGCAGCAGCTTATGTTGGAGTACCATCTGTATTTGTAAGTGGAGATAAAGGACTTTGTGAAGATGTAGGAAAATTTAATAAAAATATTAGAACTGTAGCGGTAAATGAAGGAGTAGGAGCATCGACTATAAGTATTCATCCAGATTTAGCAGTTGAGCAAATAGAAAGAGAAGTTGAGGAAGCTTTAAAAAGTGATTTAAGTCTTTGCAAAATTAAATTACCAGAAGAATTTTATTTAGAGATAGGCTATGTATCTCATACAAAGGCTTATAGATTTTCTTTTTATCCAGGAGCAAAATTAGTATCGCCTAAAGTTATATCCTTTACTTCAAAAGACTACTTTGAGGTTTTGAGAACTGTTCTTTTTCTTACATAAAAGAAATAAATTGCGACGCAGCTCTAGAAGCAATCGCTAGTCTCTAATCCTAATCGCTAACATTCGAATCATTGATTTATCCAATAGCGACTAGTGATTAGTGATTAGTGATTAAGAAGAAAATTGCGCCGCAATTTTCTTATAATAGGGCTTCTTTAACTTTATTATAAGCATAATCAATGCAGGATTCTAAATTATTGTTATTTTTTCCACCACCCTGGGCTGAAAAAGCGCTTCCGCCACCTTTCCCATCAATTAAAGTTATAGCATCCTTTAGAAGGGTACCCATGTTAAGAACTTTTAAATCCTTTGAACACATAAATAAAAGCTGTGCTTTATCTTGAGCTTTGAGACCAAACAAAACTATGACATTTGGGAAGTCTGTTAATTTTGAAGCTAATAGGTTAAGAGATTTTAGGTCTGAGTTATCGAATATATCCTTAACAATTCTTATACTGTTTATACTTTCACAAGAATTTAGCATGTTCTGCACCTTATAGCCTGCAACCTCGGTTTTAAGTGAGCCTGCTTCAGCAAGAGCTTTATTAAGCTCGCCAGAAAGTCTTTGAACCTCTCCAAGAACGCTACTAGTATTACATTTTAAAAGACCAGCCATTATTTCAATGACATCATGTTTTCCTATATAGTCAGAGACAGCTCTAGAACCGCATAAAAAGTAGATTCTTATGCCATTTTTGTATTTTTCCCATTTTGTAATTTTGACCATTTGAACTTCAATTGTTGAGCTTGGGTGAGTACCGCAGCAAGCATTTATATCCATATCACCAATCTTAACTATCCTAATTTGCTCATTTGTTTTTGGAAGAGCTTTTCTTAGAGGTGATTTTTTTAGTTCTGAATTAGTTGGGTAAAGTATTTCGACTTTAATATTATCTAAAACTATTTTATTAGCTATATCTTCAACTTCTTTTATTTCATCTTTTCCTAAGACCTTATCAATATCAATGGTAGTATAGTTTTCTCCAAGGTGAAAGCCTATAGTGTTTGCATTAAATAAATTTACTAGAGATGCAGAGAGAATATGTTGTCCAAGATGTTGCTGCATATTATCGTATCTTCTTTTCCAATCTATGCGACACTTAACCCTATGAATTTTAATAGGCTTTGTTTCGATTACATGATATATGTTTCCGCTATCTTCATATACATAAGTAACTGGATAGGATTCTATAAACCCAATATCACTTGGCTGCCCTCCACCTTCAGGATAAAAGCAAGTGCTGCTAAGTTGAACATGATATTTATTTTCTTTTTCAATTACATTTATAATTTCAGCGGTAAAATCTTTCATATAGGGATTTTCATAATAAAGTCTTTCCAATATAAACAACTCCTTTTATTAACTGATATCGTAAGTAATAGTAAACATTATAAAAGTATATGATTTACATTTTAACATAAAAGTCTTATAAATAATCAAAAAAATTGTGATTATCTATAAAAGGCGACTTGAATTTTACTCCTCTTGAATATATGATAAAATTTAGTATATAATTTCGACAGATTGCTGTCACAATATATAAGGAGCAAAAACTTATGAAAAAATTTAAAAAATTTTATATAGAAATAACAAATATATGCAATCTTGCCTGTGATTTTTGTCCACAAACTAGACGTAAATCTGAGTTTATGAATATAGAAACCTTTAGTAAAATACTAGAACAAGTAAAACCTTATACAGACTACATATATTTTCATGTAAAAGGGGAGCCGCTGCTTCATCCAGAAATAGATAAGCTACTAGATTTAAGCTATGCAAAAGGACTCAAAGTCAATATAACAACAAATGGAACCCTTATAGATGAAGTTAAAAACAAGATATTAATGAAACCAGCTTTAAGACAAATTAATTTTTCTTTACATAGCTTCGATGGAAATGAAAAGGGGTCAAATAAGAAAGGCTATATTAATAATATAATTTCATTTACAAAAGAAGCTGTTCATAATACAAGTATGTTAATTTCTCTTAGATTGTGGAATTTAGATGAAAATAATGCAACAAATATTGAACGACAAAGAAATAGGGAGATACTCCAAATAATTGAAGATGCTTTTGAACTTTCCTATAAAATTGAAGAAAAAATCAGCCCAGGAAGAGGAATCAAAATCGGAGATAGGATATATTTAAATCAAGATTATGAATTTGAGTGGCCAGGTCTAGATAAGGAGGAAGATAAAGGTAGAGGTTTTTGTTATGGACTTAGAAATCAGGTAGCTATACTAGTAGATGGAACTGTAGTACCGTGCTGCCTTGATGGGGAGGGTGTAATTAATCTTGGCAATATTCATAACACGAATTTTTCTAAGATTATAGAAGGTGAAAGGGCTAAAAATCTCTTTAATGGTTTTTCGCGAAGAGAAGCGGTAGAAGAGCTGTGTAAAAGGTGTGGATATAGAAAAAGGTTTAATGCATAATTTTAAAATAAATGCTTACGTTATTGAAAAACAATGTAAGCATTTATTTATATACGTATTCTGATAAAGAATTACAGAGAGTATTATTTATAGCTTCTGCAGTATTATATAAAAACTTAGCATCATTTAGATTTTCACATTTTATAGTAATATTTAGCTGATCAGTTATATAATCAAGATAAAGCTCTTCAATTTTAATATTTTTGTTTTCAATTAGTTTAGCTAACAGCTCAGAAGCTTCGCTAGTGACTCTATCTAATAAATTTAATTTTAAAACATCATATATAATTTCATCCATTTTTAACTCCTCCTAAAATAAATTATTGACAACATTTAATAAAATAATACCTTTGTAATTTAACCTTAAGTGCATTATAGAGTAATATCTAACAAGATTTTTAACGCATAGTGAAAGACAAAATGGAAAAGATATAATTGGACATAAAAAACCTGCACTTAAGATAAACGTTAAAAATATAGCTTATGGGAGGAAAAATTAACATGGATAATAAATTAAATCAAACAAAACAATTAAATGCGCAATCAGCATCAAAAGCAGGCACAGCAGGAGCTGGCATGACAAACTTTGCTGGTGGTGCTAACATGACTAGTAGTACTACACCAACTAGCTTAGATAATAATGCATTACAGCAAACAAAACAATTGAATGCCCAATCAGCATCAAAAGCAGGCACAGCAGGAGCTGGCATGACAAACTTTGCTGGTGGTGCTAACATGACTAGTAATACTACACCAACTAGCTTAGATAATAATATATTACAACAAACAAAACAATTAAATGCTCAGTCAGCATCAAAAGCAGGCACAGCAGGAGCTGGCATGACAAACTTTGCTGGTAATACTAACATGACTAGTAGTGCTACACCAACTAGCTTAAATAATTCAGCATTACAAGAAGCAAGACAATTAAACAATAAATCAGCTCAAAACAAAGGACTTCAATAACAAATAAGATATAAAAAATAAAATCTGGGGATTATTTTTCTCAGGTTTTGTTTTTGAGGATTGGGATAAACTAAATAAGTTAATGCAAGATTTTATTCCCTAGTATATAATTATTTTATACTAGGGAATTCTTGCTGTTTTAAGGGGGAGAATTATGAGACCAATAAGTGTAAATAATGTTAAAGAAGGTACAATTTTAGGGAAATCAATTTATTCTTCTGATGGAAGGCTATTGTTAAGCAAAGGAATAGAGTTAGATAGGAAATTAATTAGTACACTAAAAAAGCATCAAATATTATATATTATATAGAAGATGAGATATCAGAAGGAATAGAAGTTCAAAGTATAGTTGATGATGGAGTTAGAATAGAGGCTATAAATACTATAAAAAAAGTATTTGATATGGCTATGTATCACAGCAAGGGAAAGGAAAGGATAGAATGGATTCCGCTAAGAGCACACTTAGAGGTAGAAAACATTATAGAGAATTTGTTAAACAATTTAAAAGAAAATGAAAACGTATTATACAGCATGACTGAGCTTATGGGAACTGATATGTATACATATAAGCATAGCGTAAACGTAGCCATACTAGCTATTCTTACTGCAAAATCTTTAGGGATAAATACTAAACAGATCAAAGAAATTGCTATGGGAGCATTATTGCACGATATAGGTAAGGTAAGAATTGACCCGGAAATATTAAATAAGTCAGAGGAATTATCAGAGCAAGAGCAAGAAACTATAAGAAACCATACTGAATACGGGTATGATATAGTGAGAAACGATTTATCATTATCTTATATAACAAAGCAAATAATATATTCCCATCATGAACTATTGGATGGCAGTGGTTATCCGAGGGGATTAAGAGGAAAAGAGATATTAAAATCTTCAATGATAGTCACAATGTGTGATATGTTCGATTCTATGACTTTAGATAAAAGTAGCAGAAGTAAAACACCGATATATAAGGTGTTAGAGACTTTATCTTCAAAAGTTCCTGATAAGATTGATAGTGAAGTTTACGATAAATTCCTAGAAAACATAGCCATATACCCTATAGGTACTGGTGTTATACTAGAGGATGGAAGAAAAGCCATAGTAGTAGACATCCATAGAGCATGTCCAACTAGGCCCATAGTTAAGATAATTAATGATGAAAATAACGATTATTATGAGATAGACCTGATGAAAAAGCTGACTGTATTTATAAAAGATACCATAGAACTTTAAAAAATGCATAGCAAACTTCTAAGAATTTTAAGGCTTTTGGGTAATATTATATAATATAGCATAAGACTTAGATTTAATAGGTAAGCTATATACATAAATAGAAAATAGTTAAGAAAAAAGGAGAAGAGTTTCTATGAGCAAACTATTATATATTAAAGCAAACCCAAAGCCGGATAATGTTTCAAGAACCTTTAGAATTTCTGAAGAATTTATTAAAGGTTATAAAGAAAAGAATCCTCAAGATGAGGTCATAACCTTAGACTTATATAAGGAGAATATACATCATCTAACCTTAGAAGACATAAATGATATATTTTCACAAAAGGGAGATGATGCACAAAGTCATCCGATTTTAAAATATGCATACGAATTCGCATCTGCAGATAAATATGTGATTGCAGCACCACTTTGGAATTTGAGTATTCCTGCTATTTTAAAATCTTATATAGACTATATAAGCGTAACTGGGATAACATTCAAATATACAGAAAATGGGCCAGTAGGATTATGTCATGGGAAAAAGGCAATGCATATTGTAGCAAGAGGAGGAAGCTATGGTGTAGAGCCGCTTAGCTCTTATGAAATGGGAGATAGGTATTTAAGAACAATCTTCGGATTCTTAGGAATTACAGATTTTACAACTGTAGCTGCAGAAAATCTAGATGTTATTGGAGCAGATGTAGAAGGTATAGTACAAAAGGCTATCAAAGAAGCCAAAGAAGTAGCACAAAATTTTTAAGTATTAATTATGCTATTTTCTAATATTCTAACTTGGCATATTAGTTCCTAATTTTCTAACCTAGTGCAGTATAATACCTAACAAGGTTTTTTCCTCCACTTTCCACTCCTCCACTATATATTGGGCGTAAGCCATAACCTATAAAAAGCAAAAAAAGAGCGTAAAGCAAAATCTTGCCTTACGCCTTTATTTATTTTATGCTGCCATATCGTTTGGAGCGTTAACGCTTTCTTTCTTAAAGATTCTTAATAGAAGTTTTACAACTTCGTTTATAACTATTATTAGAGCAGAAGTTAATATAACTTTAGCCCACATAATAGGGCTTAATGCAACTGCATTAAAGAATCCTGAGAATACATTTGTTACAAATATTTGAACTATAGCTGTAACACTTATTACTTTTAAGAATACTGTGTTATGTGTGAAGTTAGGGAATATACTGTTTGTACCAAACTCTCTACAGTTAAATGCATTAAATAATGCACTAAAGGCAAATAGAGCAAATAATACAGTTTCCATTTCACTTGGTCCTCTATAACCTGCAGGAGGTACCTCAGCTCCAAGAGGATTAAACATCATTTGTATCATGATTACAGCTGTTATATATGATGCATTTAAAATCATATTTGTTATCATTTGTTTTGTTATTATGCTAGCATTTCTATTAGTAGGCTTTCTGTTTAAAACAGCATTACGAACAGGTTCAAGTCCAAGAGAAAGAGCTGGAGGACCGTCCATTATAATATTTACCCATAATAATTGTATAGTTGTAAATGGCATTTCAAAATCAAATAATACAGATAAAATAGCCGTTAAAAAGGCAATAATGTTAACTGTGATTTGGAACTGAATAAATCTTTGGAAGTTTTCATATATTCCACGTCCCCATTGGATACCTTTAACTATAGTACCAAAGCTATCATCAGTTAATATAATATCTGCTGCATTCTTAGAAACCTCTGTACCGGCAATACCCATGGCAATTCCAACGTCTGCTTTAGTTAAAGCAGGAGCATCGTTTATTCCGTCACCTGTAACCGCAACTACGTCTCCATTTGATTGAAGCGCTTGAACAATTCGCATTTTTGTATCTGGTTTTGAACGAGCAACTATGGCAATGGTTTTTATTTCTTCTTTTAACTCCTCATCAGATAAGGTGTCTATATATGATGCTTCAACTGCTCTGAATTCAGCGCTTAAAAGGCCAAGTTCTTCTCCGATAGCTATTGCAGTATTTATGTTGTCTCCAGTAAGCATTTTCGTAGCTACACCAGCATCTTTAGCAATCTTAACAGCTTTTTCAACTTCTGGTCTTAGCGGATCTTTTATACCAACAAAGCCTGTAAATATTAAGTCATTTTCAATAATTCCAGCTTCTGTTGACATTGCTACTTCTTCATTTACATTTCTATAAGAAAATCCAAGAACACGCATAGATTTCCTTTGAAGACTTTCAATGTCTTTCAATATTTCTTTCTTTCTGGCATCAGTAAGTTTTACTACTCTGCCTTCAAGGTGTTCATAGTTACACAAGTCTAAAACTACTTCAGGTGCACCTTTAGTTAAAACAGTACATGTATGTTCTTCATCTATAATAGTGCTCATTCTCTTACGTTTTGAAGTAAAAGGAATTTGATGTACTATTTTTCTTGTTTCTCTTTCTTTAATATAATCATAAGAATCATTGTATAATAGAAGAGCACATTCTGTAGCGCTACCTAAATATTTAACTTCTCCATCTGCCTTTTCAATATCAGCTGTGGAGTTAACTAAACAGTTATCTATAAAGTAGTTACTGCTTTCGCTTAGTTCTTCTCTTTCAACAAATTTACCATTTAAATATACTTTTTCTACAGTCATTCTATTTTGAGTTAGTGTACCTGTTTTATCAGAACAGATTACGCTGACTGAACCTATAGTTTCACAAGCTTCCTTTTTAGTAACAAGGGCATTTATCTTAGCCATCTTTTGCATAGTTATGGCAAGAGTCATGTTTATCATTGTAGGAAGTCCTTCTGGAACTGCTGCAACTATTAAGGCTACACAAACTACGAAAGCTGTCTTTACAGGTCCAATAGAATTTAGGAATGGTATAAATCCAGATGTATCTACATTAAGAGCGTTTCCTAAAATCATTTTTACAAGCATTATTATAAAAAGAACAGCTGCAATGGCACTAGATATCTTTGAAATTGTTGTGCCTAAATTTCCAAGTTTTATTTGAAGAGGTGTTTCAAGATCTCCTTCTTCAAGGTTCTTAGCTATTCTTCCCATTTCAGAGGAGTCACCAGTAGAAGTTACTATAAACTTTCCTCTACCATAGGCAACAAGAGTACCTCCAAAAACCATATTAATTTGTTTTGCAGGGATAGGATCTTGGACTACAGTTTTACCTTTAGCTTCAATAGTTTCCATCTCGACAGTAATATCTGCATTTTTACTAACATCTTCAGATTCTCCAGTTAGCATATCCTCTCTAACTTTTAAGTCTATGCTTTCTATAAGTCTTCCATCGGCAGGAACCATGTCTCCCATTTCAATGAACACTATATCCCCAGGAACCAAATCGCTTTTGCTTATTTGCATTATATTGCCGTCGCGGAGAACCTTGACTTCGATGTTTTCAGTCATCTTTGAAAGGGCTTCAGCAGCCTTCTGAGATTTACCTTCAGTAACAATTCCTATAGTGATACCAATAGCTACAGCACAAACTATACCAACAGCATCATGAACTTCTCCTACAAGAGCACTTATAAGAGCCGCAGCTAAAAGAATAATCATCATAGGTTCTGTTAGCGCTTCTTTAATATCATCCCATATAGAGCCTTTTTCTTGCTGTGTAAACTCATTAGGTCCATATTGTTCAAGCCTAGTTTTGGCTTCGGAATCAGATAGACCCTTGCTGGAATCTACTTTTAACTCTTCTAATACGTTAGAAGTTTTTTCACTAAAGTATTTCATATTATCACCTTTCCTTTAAAGTTGTACAAGTTAGATTATATCACGATTATATCAGAATTAATATCTGAATTTACAATAAATTAGAAGGGGAAATATGTTAAAAGTTTGTTAATATGGAATATTGGTGTTGAAACATAGATTATAATAATTTTTTTAGTATTTTTTAAAGTCGTAACAAAAGTTACAGAAACTAAATATTTTACCATCTATAATAAAGACATAGAAATTATTAATTAAACTCCTCTTTCTTCCAGTCGGGGGGGCACTCGCAGAGCAAGCGATTCATAATAAATCAGCTCACAGAGTAAGTGATTGGCACCAAATCACAATTTGGGCTCTCTACTTAAGATTTGTGTTCTCTGCTTATGAATTAGTTATGAAAATATTTAATTTTAATACAATAGAGTTAAAAAATGGAGGTATGAAAATGAGCATGTTTTGTTATCAATGTCAAGAAACTGTGGGATGTACAGGATGTACAATTAAAGGTGTGTGTGGAAAGCCAGCAGATGTAGCTAATCTACAGGACTTACTAATATACACAATCAAAGGAGTAGCATTATATGATTTAAAAGCAATAGATGCTGGAATCAAAAATGAAAAAGTAAATCAATTTATAGTAGATGGATTATTTGCAACAATTACAAATGCTAACTTTGACAAAGAAGGTTTTGATGTAAGAATTAGAAAAGGACTATCTTTAAGAGATGAAGTTAAAGCTTCATTAATAAACGCTGGAGTAAACATAGATGATATAACTCATGATTCTGCATTATGGAATGGAAATACTCTCGAAGAGTTTGAAGAAAAAGCTAAAACAGTAGGAGTTCTTGCAACAGAAAATGAAGATGTAAGATCATTAAGAGAATTATTAATATACGGAATAAAAGGTCTGGCAGCTTACGTTGAACATGCTTACAACTTAGGCTTTGAAGATGAAAGTTTATACACTTTCATGAAAAAAGCTTTAGCATCAACAACTCAAAATTTAAGCGTTGATGAAATGGTTGCTATAGTTTTAGAAGCAGGTAAATTCGGTGTAGATGGTATGGCTCTACTTGATAAAGCTAATACATCTACTTATGGAAATCCTGAACTAACAAAGGTTAATATAGGTGTTAGAAGTAATCCAGCTATCTTAATAAGTGGACATGACCTAAAGGATATGGAAGAATTATTAAAACAAACAAAAGGAACTGGAGTAGATGTATATACTCACAGTGAAATGCTTGCAGCAAACTACTATCCAGAATTCAAGAAGTATGAACATTTTGTAGGAAACTACGGAAATGCATGGTGGAAACAAGATAAAGAATTTGAAAGCTTCAATGGGCCAATATTAATGACAACAAACTGTATAGTGCCACCAAAGGATTCATACAAGGATAGATTATACACTACAGGTTCAACTGGATTCCCAGATGTAAAACACATTCCAGCTGGAGAAAATGGACAACCAAAAGACTTCTCAGCAATAATTGAACATGCTAAAAAATGCGCTGCTCCAACAGAAATAGAAAAGGGAGAAATCGTAGGTGGATTTGCACACAACCAAGTACTAGCTTTAGCAGATACAGTAGTAGAAGCAGTTAAGAGTGGAGCAATCAGAAGATTCTTTGTAATGGCTGGATGTGATGGAAGAGCTAAGAGCAGAAACTACTACACAGATTTTGCAGCAGCACTACCAAAGGATACTGTAATTTTAACAGCAGGATGTGCCAAATATAAATACAATAAGCTTGATTTAGGAGATATAAACGGAGTTCCAAGAGTGCTAGATGCTGGACAATGTAATGATTCATATTCATTAGCAGTAATAGCTCTTAAATTAAAAGAAGTATTTGGACTTGAAGATATTAATGAATTACCAATTTCCTTTAATATTGCTTGGTATGAGCAAAAGGCTGTGATAGTATTACTTGCATTATTACACCTAGGAGTTAAAAATATCCACTTAGGACCAACATTACCAGCATTCTTATCACCAAATGTAGCTAAGGTTTTAGTGGAAAACTTTGGAATAGCTGGAATTGGAACTGTAGAAGATGATATTAAATTATTCTTAGGAGAACAATAATTAGCAGTTTAGAGGGTGGAGGAGTTTAGAAGCGTAGAAAAGTCTAAACTTACCAAACTTCTAAAGCATAAAAAAGTGTAAGGTTTAAAGAGTAAAGCTTAAAGTGAAAAATACTTTAAGCTAGTAGCTCTGAACCTTACGCTTTTTTATTTAGGTGTAATTTAAAAGAGCATCATTATATGGATTAATTATACTGGGTTAATATGTAACTATTGTAAACAAGGTACCATATAAGGTACTATGTAACAAAAAAGTGCATTATTGAGAAATGATATAACACAATATATAATTATGTTATACAGTTAATAAATTATTTGAATAAAAAGAGGATATTAATGTGAAATTTAATCTACTATTGAGGAAATCTCAAAGATTTATGTATCATTAGGAGTTACCTATTCAGTAACTACATCCTTATGTTGATACGGATAAGACTTATTTTTTTATAACATAAATATCAGTATTATTATGCATTTTTGTAAACACATAATCTGCACTTGTATATTCGGGGCTGCATTAACCATTGTGGTCTATTTTGCACATTACAATAAGTGGTGATATATTGCTTTTTTATATTGGTACAAATTGCAGTGAAAGTAGGCCTAATAAAAACGTATTTATTGCCTTTTCTATGAGATTAAAGTTCTGATGGAAAAGGCAAATAAATAAAAATTTAAAAATGGGAGGAATTTTTAAATGTATGATTTTTTAATGCCTGCAGTTAATTTAATGGGACCTGGAGCAGTTAAGGAAATAGGCAAGAGATGTAAGATACTAGATGGGAAAAAAGTTCTTGTAGTTACAGACAAGGTTATGGTTCAAATTGGTATCGTTGGAGAAGTAATCAGTTATATTGAAGATGCCGGGATAAAAGTAGCAATTTATGATGGTGTAGAACCTAATCCAAAGGATAAGAATGCTGAAGAAGGAGTAAGAATCTTTAAAGAAGAAAAATGCGATATGATTGTTACTATAGGTGGTGGAAGTGCTCACGACTGCGGTAAAGGGATTGGTATACTAGCTACTCATCCTGGCAAAATTAGTGATTATGCTGGAATAGAGACTCTTACTAATGCATTACCACCTTTAATTTGTGTTAATACTACTGCTGGAACAGCAAGTGAAGTTACTAGACACTGTGTTATAACAAATACAGAAACACATATAAAATTTGTTGTTGTTAGTTGGAGAAATCTACCACAAGTTTCTATAAATGACCCAATACTCATGATGAAAAAGCCACCTGCATTGACTGCAGCTACTGGTATGGATGCTTTAACACATGCTTTAGAAACTTACGTTTCTACTGGAGCAAACCCAGTAACAGATGCTCAGGCAATACAAGCAATGAAATTAATCAATAAATGGTTAAGACCAGCTGTAGCTAATGGTAATAACCTCGAGGCAAGAGAAAATATGGCATATGCATCATTATTAGCTGGTATGGCATTTAATAATGGTGGTCTTGGATATGTACATGCTATGGCTCATCAGTTAGGTGGTCTTTATGATATGCCTCATGGCGTAGCAAATGCTATTTTGCTTCCACATGTTGAACGTTATAATATGCCTTCAAACTTACAACGTTTTGCTGATATTGCAGAATTCTTAGGCGAAAACATAGAAGGACTTTCTCTAAGAGATGCAGCAGACAAAGCAATAGAAGCTATTAGTAAACTTTCTAAAGATGTAGGTATTCCTTCTGGTCTTGGAGAACTAAATGTTGATCCAAAAGACTTTGAACTCATGGCTGTAAACGCTTTGAAGGATGGTAATGCTGGTTCTAACCCAATACAAGGAACTACTAAGGATATTGTAAAGATTTTTGAAGCGGCTATGTAATTATTCTTAATTTTTCTTAATTTTTCTAATCAATGAAGTTTTACATGATTCATGTATTAAGAGATATATAGATCTAAAACTGGGATGAGATAACTCCCAGTTTTAGTATGCAAAATAAATATTAGATAGGGGGATATGAGTATGGCACATGGATATTGGGGAAAAATATTAGAAATAGATTTAGATTCTAAAAGCACCAAAATAGTTCCAATAAAAGATGAAGATTACAAGAAATATTTGAGTGGTAGTGGGTTAGGAGCAAAGATTTTATATGAGCAGTATGATTATAAAAAGCCAGCTCTATCAGCTGAGAATCCTTTAATCTTTATAAATGGATTTTTAACAGGGTTACCTGCTCCAGCAGCTGCTAAGTCAACAGTTGTTTCTAAATCACCATTGACAGGGATCTGGGGTGAATCTATTGTTGGTGGATTTTGGGGAGCACAGATTAGAAAAACAGGATTTGACGGTTTTGTTGTTAAAGGAAAAGCAGAAAAACCTATGGCAATTTATATAAATGATGATAAAGTTGAATTCTTAGATGCGAAAGATTTATGGGGTAAGGATGTTTACGAAACAGAAGAATTATTGAAGGAAAGAACAGATAAAAAGGCGGAAGTAGCATGCGTCGGAATAGCTGGAGAGAATTTGGTTTCATATGCAGGTATAATGATAGGTGGAAAAGAGACTAGAGCTGCAGGAAGATGCGGACTTGGAACACTAATGGGATTCAAGAATCTTAAAGCAATTGCAGTTAAAGGAACAAAGCAGCCAGAAGTCTATGATAGTAAAAAATTAAGAGACTTAGTAAAGGAGTTTATGCCTAATCTCACAAAAAATGCTGAAGTTCTTCATGACTATGGGACATTAGGAACTATACAAGGAGTAGAATCAGAAGGAGATTTACCAATCAAGAATTGGACTCTTGGGTCATGGGAAGAAGGAGCTACAAAAACTAGTGGTCAGATGCTAGCGCAAACTTGTCAAACTGGTCATTATGCATGTTATGCATGTCCAGTAAGATGTGGTAAAAATGCTGAAGTTAGAGTAGGCGCTTACAAAGGTGCTATTGGGCATGGTCCTGAATATGAAACAGGAGCTGCATTTGGTGCTCTTATTTTAAATGATGATTTAGACTACATTTGTGCTGCAAACGATCTTTGTAATAGATACGGTTTAGACACTATTGAGACAGGGAATACAATTGCTATGGCTATTGAGTGCTACGAAAATGGTTTGTTAACCAAGGAAGATACTGATGGAATAGAATTGAAATGGGGCATAAAAGATGAGCTGCTTGAAGTCATAGAAAAGATAGCACATAAAGAAGGTATTGGGAAAATATTAGCAAAAGGATCTAGAAAAGCAGCAGAGGAAATTGGAGGTATCGCAAAGGAATTTGCAATACAAACAAAAGGACTCTCTTATGCTATGCATGACCCTAGAGCTTATACAACTATGGTAGCAGGTTATGCAACCACAAATAGAGGAGCATGCCATCTTGGAACTTTGGGCTACTTCTCAGAGGGGGGAGCTGTTCCTAGAGAATGCGTAGGCTTTAATAAGAAAACAGAGCCACATGGTTTTGAGGGCAAAGCAGAATATGCTATAAGATTGCAAAACTTTATGAATCTGTTTGATGCTTTAGGGCTATGTAAATTTATTATGTTAGGACATATAACTCCAGAAATAATGAAAGATTGGGTTAATGCAGTAACTGGATGGAATCTTAGTACTGAAGAAATGGAGCTTATAGGAGATAGGCTCTTTAATCTTAAAAGAATGTATAATGTGAGATTAGGAGTTAGTCGTAAAGACGACGTACTTCCTCCTAGACTTTTAATGCATGATCGTAAAACTGGTAGTGCAGGTGGAAGTATTCCAAATTACACTAGAATATTAAAAGATTATTATGATTATAGAGAGTGGACCCCTGAAGGTATACCGACAGAAGAGAAGCTAAATAAACTTGGGATACTCAGCAGTGCACAATAAGAAGGTGGAACTATGGGGAAAAAGGTGGACATCGAGGTAAAGCTATTAGGACATTTAATGTGGTATGCTGACAAAAAACAAAAGGATCATAATCTACAGGTAGAAGAAGAGATTAAAATGGAAGAAGTGCTTGGAAAATTAAATGTACCTATTGGGCAAGTACACTATATAACAAGAAATAATAAAAAAGTTGATATCAATGAAACATTGAAACTAAATGAAGGCGATCAAATAATAGTAGCTCCAATAATTTGTGGAGGGTAAGCAAAAAATTAGAAAGGCTGTTGATTTAATTTTCAACAGCCTTTGGTCTATACAAATTTAATTTTGCCTCATATAAAGCATTAAAACTCTGCAAGAAGCTTTTTTCCAAAATCCTTTCCAAAATTAAAACATACTTGTAGCTCTTCGTCAGTTGGGTTATATTTTATTTTTAATCCATCTTGCAATACTTTTATCTTAGCCTTTTCTAGATAATCAGAAAGCAATTTAGGAGATTCACCACTCCAGCCATAGCTGCCAAAGGAAGTGCCTACTTTGTTTATAAATTTTAATCCCATCAAATCTTCTATAAATGGAGCAAGAGAAGGAAGTATACCATTATTTACAGTGGATGATCCGAGAATTATCCCTTTAGACTTAAAAATTTCTGTAATAACATCATTTCTATCCGAGGTAGCAGAATTATATATTTTATAACTAATTCCTGCAGACCCAATGCCATGAGCTATAAAATCTGCCATCTTATGAGTAGCACCCCATAAAGAATTATATAAGATGACTACGTTTTTTTCTGAGTCTCCTTTAGACCACTCATAATATTTCTCTACAATGTCCATAGGGCTTTTTCTCCATATTATGCCATGAGCTGGTGCTATCATATCAATAGGGAGATTTAGTTTCTTTAATTCATCTATCTTCTTAGTAACAAATTTGCTAAAAGGAGTTAATATATTAGCATAATATTTTATTGCCTCTTGATATACTTCAGCTTCATCCACAGTATCATCAAAAATATCAGAAGAGGCAAAATGTTGACCGAAGGCATCATTAGAAAATAGAATGTTTTTGCCAGTTAAATATGTGAACATGCTATCAGGCCAATGAAGCATCTTAGCCTCTATAAAAATAAGATCATTTTCCCCAATGTTTATTTTATCTCCTGTATTTACAACTTTGAAGTTCCAGTCTTTGTGATAGTGCTTTTTAGTAGTTTCAAGTCCAGTCTTTGATACAATAACAGTTGCGTTAGGACAATATTCTAGTATAGCTGGCAAAGCCCCAGAATGGTCTGGTTCTGCGTGATTCAAGACTACATAATCAATTTCACCTGGGTCAATAACTTCATTCAAATGCTCTAAAAACATATCTGTTAGTGGTTCCCAAACTGTATCAATCAGCACAGTTTGTTTATCTTTTATAAGATAAGAATTATATGTAGTTCCTCTATGGGTGGATAATTCATAGCCATGAAAATTTCTCACTATCCAGTCAGTGCCTCCAACCCAATAAACATTATCTGCTAATTTTTTCAAGAAAAGCCCTCCTATTTTAGTTTTGGTATATCAAGTATATAAGATGGTACTACGAAATTATTCTTAAGTATTAGGTTTTCTCTAAGTGACAAATTTATGTATTTTAATATGGAATTAATAGTTAGATGTTTATTAATTATTAAAATTTATACTGTTTAAGATAGGGTAAGCAATAGATAAAATTATGATGTGCAATAATTTGAGAAAAACATACAAAAAAGTGTAAAAATAGTGTAAAATATAGTTAATGTGTAAATTATTTCTTTAGGGAGGGGAAAACTTGAAAAATCTAAGACTATCTTACAAACTGCTAATCTTTGTATTTACATTATCTGTAATTCCGTTAATGATTATATTTGTTAATAACTATAATACCGTAAATAACTTATTGAACAAAAGAATATACGAATTAATGGATGAAAAGGCTAATGCAAAAGTAAATGAGATCAATCAATGGTTTATTGGCAAAAAAGATGAGGTAAGCGCCATGGCGAATGTACCTTTATTAAGAAAAGGGGCAACCCCCGAAGAGAGAACGACCTATACTGCTTATAATCTATACAGAATGACTAATAATCATAAAGGGGTTTATGATGCTCAATGGTCAACAGACGATAAAGGGAACTTTTTATTTGCAGCACCTGATTCTAATGGAAATGTAGAAAAGGTAAGTGGTGGCACTGTTGCTAATAGAGAGTATTGGAAGGATTTAATAGGGGGAAAGGTAGTAGTTAGTAATGTAATAGTGTCTCGTTCTACTGGCCAGCCGGCTGTAGTAGTTGCAGCGCCCATTAAAGGATATAATGGCAAGTACATAGGAACGGTAGGAAATAATATAACTTTAGAATTCATACAGAAGACCTTAGCAAGTGTGAATCTAAGTAAGAATAGTTTTGCCATTTTAACTGCACAGGATGGAACATTCATAGTACACCCTGATAAGGAATACATCATGAATAAAAAACTATCAGAGGTTGAGGATGAACTTAGTAAGACTATAAATTCTTTAAAGTCTCACAGTGAGGACAAGTTTTTAAAAGTCAAATATAAAGGAACAGATAAGGTAGTGTCTAACTATAATATTGGAGAAACAGGATGGACACTATCTATTGTTGGAGATCAAAATGAATTGTTTAAGGAAAAAGCTGAAGTTTTACAAACTAATATAATTATAATTGCAGTAGTATTATTGGCTATCATGTTAGGAACATCTATGTTCATAAAACTAATAAAGGCGCCAATATCAAACTTAGAAGAAACATTCTTGAAAGCTAGCAATGGAGATTTAAGCTCAAGAGCAGAAATAGCCTCAAAAGATGAATTTGGATTATTGGCGCAGAAGTTTAATATTATGATAGAAAAGATAAGTTCTTTAGTAAATGAT
The DNA here is from genome assembly GCA_009738435.1 of Clostridium bovifaecis. GTDB lineage: Bacteria > Bacillota > Clostridia > Clostridiales > Clostridiaceae > Clostridium_H > Clostridium_H bovifaecis. The sequence goes on from CP046522.1 coordinate 441,426, forward strand.
ACTCAAAAGGTATCTGAAAGCGTGTTAGATTCATCTACAATTCTTATGGATGAGATAAGTAAAACTAATGAGATAACTATGGAAGTCGCACAAAGCATAGAAGAAATTTCAGCGACAACTGAAGAAAATGCTAAAGGAACACTATTAGGAACGGAAAAAATAAATCAATTGTCAGAAAGTATACAGTCTGTATCTAACTCTATAAATAATGTTGCTAATATGTCAAATACATCAAGTCAATTAAGCGGGAGAGGGTTGGAGACAATAAAAATTTTGAGGGATAGATCAGATAAAACAAAGGCTTCTAGCTCAGAAGTAAATGATATAATTCTTTCTGTAGATGGTAGTTCGCAAAAGATTGGAACTATAATACAGACTATTAATGAAATATCTGATCAAACAAACTTATTAGCACTAAATGCATCGATAGAAGCTGCAAGAGCAGGAGAAGCTGGTCGTGGGTTTGCTGTAGTAGCTGAAGAAATTAGAAAGTTAGCTGAAGAGACTTCAAATGCTACCCAAGAAATAGGAAATATAATAAATGAAATCCAAAGCAAATCAAAAGAGTCTGTAAAAGCTATGGATAATTCGAAAATCATGCTTGAAGAACAACTTGAAGCTGTAAATGAAACAGAAGGTACTTTTATAAGAATTTCCAAGGCTATAACAGAGCTAATAGAACAACTAGAGCGCATTAAGCAAGACAACGGAGAAATGATGATTAGGAAAGATGAAATAGTAGGAGTAATAGAAAATATAGCAGCGGCTTCTGAGGAAACCTCTGCATCTATAGAAGAAGTATCAGCATCGGCTGAAGAGCAGTTGTCTTCAATAGAAGATATGGAAACTAGAGCAAAAGGGCTAGAGGTTCTAGCTAGAGAACTTCAAGAGTCTATAAATAAATTTAAGACAGAGTAGAAGTATTTTGCGACGCAGCTCTAGAAGCAATCGCTAGTCTCTAATCCCTAATCGCTAACATTTGAATAATTGATTTATCCAATAGCGACTAGTGATTAGTGATTAAGAAGAAAATTGCGTCGCACTTTTCTTAAAATAGGGTTTCTTCAATTCCTTCCAAATCCAAAATAGTGATTGTCTTTTTATCAAAATCTATAAGGCAATCATTTTTCATATTTATAAGTTCCCTCGACAATGAAGGGCGAGTGGTTCCAAATTGGTCGGCCATTTCTTGTCTAGATATATTTAAAGCTATAGTCATGTTTTTTTGCTTTTTATACTCGTCCAAAAGAAAGCTGCAAATTTTTTCCCTTATTGTTTGATAAGAAAGTTCTCTTAATATTTTGCTTAGATTAAGTATTCTATTAGATAATACTCTCATAAAATTATTTAAAAAGGTTTCATTAGAGCTGCATAATTTAATAATATCCCTTTCGGATATAAAAAGTGTTTTTGAATCAATCGCAGATACTATAGTAGAAGGATAGGTTTTCTTGGTGGAGAATATTATAGCTTCTCCAAATATATTTCCTTTCCCTAAACGGTTTATTGTAACGGTTTTGCCAGAAGGATAATTTTTTTGAACTTCTATGTTTCCTTCTAGAATTATGCCTATGCTTGAAATAGGGTCATCTTCTAGGGCTATAGTTTCACCCTTTTTATACGAATTTACCTTATAATTAGTACTAGATAGAATATTTATTGCTTCTTCTTCGCTGAAGCCGCTAAATAGAATACAAGGCTTTAAAGCCATCATAATCTCTTTCATATATAAACCTCCAATGTGTTGGATTTGGTAACTTAGGTTACATATTTATTAGAATAATATTAGTATAATTAAGAAAACAAATCAAGTATGTGATGAAAGTCACAAGATTTAAGGGGAAGTTGCTAGGAGGGGGAAGAGAGAATGAGTAAAGCAAAAAATGATATATTTAAAAAGATATCAGCGTGCCCTACTATGATTGCTGATAATATAAATAGTGATAAATCAGAGTTGAGACAATGGCCTGTACAGCTTAAGCTTATAAATACATCTGCATCATTCTTAGAAAATGCAGATTTGCTAATAGCTGCAGATTGTACCGCATATGCATATGCTAATTTTCATAGAGACTTTATCAAACAGCATGTTACGGCGATAGGATGTCCGAAACTTGATGACAGTCAATTTTACAAGGAAAAAATAGTAGAAATATTAAAGAATAATAATATAAACAGTATTAAAGTTGTAAAGATGTCTGTACCTTGTTGCACTGGGATATCGATTATAGTTAAGGAAGCTATGGAGGAGTCTGGGAAAGATGTTTCTTATAGTGAAGCGACCATAGATATAGATGGAAAGATACTTTAGAATTACAGAGCGATTTTTAGTAACTAATCGCTAGCTTCTAACCGCTAAATGGATAGCTAATAGACTATCTAATAGAGACTAGAGGCTAGAGAGGAGGAATTAAAAAATTGCTCTGTAGTTTTTTGTCATTTAATATCGGAATAGCATAAAGTATTGAGTAAACATGAAAAATGTCGTATAATTATACCAAATTAGTGTATAGTATTAAAATTTTAAATAAACAAAGAGGAGAGATAAAAGTGAAAAGCTTATCAGAAAACACAGATGACCTGGATCAACTAGAGTTAAAGAATATAATTGACCTAGAGTTTCTTCAAAAATTTCAAGATAATTTTGCAAAAAGCATGAATATAGCTAGTGTAACTGTAGATACTCATGGAAACCCCGTAACCAATCCAAGCTGTTATACTGAATTTTGCAGTGGTTTTACTCAATCAACAAGTGTGGGAAAAAGCAGATGTGCTGAATCGCATAAAAGAGGAGGGGAGGAGGCATCTAGAACAGGAAAACCAGCTATATATAGATGTCATGCAGGACTAGTTGATTTTGCAGCACCCATTATGCTAGAAGGAAAGCAGATAGGAACTATTCTAGGAGGACAAATATTACCCGAAGTGCCAAACGAAGCAAGTTTTATAGATACAGCTGAAGAGATAGGGGTAAACAAGGAAGGATATATTTCGGCAGTAAAAAAGGTAAGAATCGTAGATGAGGAAAATATTAGGGCGGCGGCAGAGGTATTATTTATTTTAGCTAATACACTCTCCAAAATAGGGTACGAGCAATATAAGCTAAAACAAGTAGCAGGAACTCTTTCAGATAACTTTTCACAAATATCAGCCACTATGGAGGAATTAGCAGCTTCATCAATAAATGTATCTGAAAATCAACGTGTTTTAAATAAAGAGATTAATACTGTTCAAGAGGTATCGAAGAAAATTAATCAAATATTAGATGCTATAAAGACAATTGCAAATCAAACTAAAATGCTAGGCTTGAATGCATCCATTGAAGCAGCTAGAGCTGGAGAAGCTGGAAAAGGTTTCGGAGTTGTAGCCACGGAAATAAGAAAATTATCTGATGATTCAAAAAATACGGCAGATATCATTGGAAAACTTACTTTAGATATACAACAATCTGTCAATAAGACAATAGAGATATCTAAATCAACACTTATTACAACTCAACAGCAAGCTGACGCTGTACAAGAGACTGCAGCTAGTGTGGAAGAGGTAATGTCTTTAACTGATCAATTACATGAACTAGCTGATAGTTTATAACTTAATTATTTATAAAGAATAGTAATAAGATATAAAGTATATCTATAATATATTAGTTCTAAATGTGTAAACAAATATAAGCTGGTTTGTTTACACATTTTAATTTATGAGTTTTTAATTAGCATAAAGACGAATGTGTGAATTTTTTTCAAGGAAGGAGAATAAGATGAGACAAGAATTAAAAGCAGATTTAGCTTTGTTATCGGTGACTTTGGTTTGGGGGATTAGTTTTCCGTTAATTAGTTCGGCATTGAAGTGTGTAGGACCATATACTTTTCTGGCTCTTAGGTATTTAACAGCAGCGATTATTTTATTTCCTATGGTTTTTAAAAGATTAAAGAATATAGAAAAGAAAACAATAAAGGGAGGAGTCTTTATTGGGCTATCATTATTCGTAGGAAGTATCCTACAAACTGTTGGTCTCGTGTATACAACACCAAGTAAATCAGGATTTCTTACGGGAATTAATGTAGTTTTAGTGCCAATTTTTATAGCAATAATTTATAAAAATATTCCTGATCTTAAAAGTATTATAGGAGTAGTGCTGTCAATCATAGGGCTTGCAGTTATGTCTTTAGATGGAAGCATGAGCATGAATTTAGGAGATGTATTAACTATATTTTCCGCTGTTGCCTTTGCAATTCAAATATTATTAGTAGACAAATATGCAAAGAATGTAGACATAGTTTTAATGAGCTGCCTGCAGATGTTTGTTATAGGTATACTTGCACTTATTCCTTCTATAATAGTTGAAAGTGCAGCACTGCATATTAATGAGCTTACAATTGGCTCGATCCTTTTCACGGCAGTTTTTTGTACAATCTATGCCTTTATTATTCAAAACAAGATGCAGCCATATACTAATCCTACTCATGCGGCCGTAATATTTTTAGCAGAACCAGTATTTAGTGCAGTATTTTCAACCTTTATAGGAGATAAATTAACTGGCAAGACACTTAAGGGATGTATTTTTATATTAATAGGGATGATAATAATAAACTTAAAATTTGAAGGAAAGCTTATTGAAGTGGAAGAATAGCAATATACACAATTTTACATGATATATTAATGTTTACTATTTATTAATACTTTGTAAATAACCCTCGCGAAATATTGACTTTTAGTCATTTAGGAATATAATGGAACTAAATGAAATAAATTATTATAATAAGGTTTGAGTTTTATGGATTTTAGTTTGTATTAGGGGGGTATTATAATGGGAGTTAAAGACAACTTGGAGAAAAGTGTTAAACAGAAGGTAGTGAACACTGTACTGAGCATTATAGATAAAGACCCAGAAAAGAATGTAGAGAAGATTTTTGAGGCAGTAAAGAAAATTACAAGAGATAAAAGTCAACTGGCGCAGATTGAGTCGGTTCATAAACAGTATAAGATGCAGCCAGCTACCCGACAATTAGTGGAAAGTATATTGACTAATACAGATAAGGGCTGTTTAAAAAAGTTTTTTACTAACTTTTTTGCAAATGCAAACTGGTATGCTGGCTCTAAACGATCTAAATATTTATTTGATGAAGATACGAAAATACCATTTACAATGCTTATAAGTCCTACTATGCAGTGTAATTTAAGGTGTAAGGGTTGTTATGCTACAGACATGTTAGACCAACCTAAAATACCTATAGAAGAAGTGGATAGAATAATAAAAGAAGCTAGGGAACTTGGAATTTATTATGTAATAGTTTTAGGTGGAGAGCCATTTTTCTATAAAGAATTACTCGATATATATGAAAAATATGATGATATGATGTTTACACCATTTACCAATGGGACTATGATAAATGAAGAAATAGCAGATAGGCTTCAAAAACTAGGAAATGTAATCCCTATGCTTTCTGTAGAGGGAGAAGAGGAAGCTACAGATGCAAGACGAGGAAAAGGTACTTATAAAAAGGTTATGCATGCTATGGATCTTTTAAATGAAAGAGGAATATTATTTGGCGTGTCTACTGCTGTTACAAGGCTAAACATTGACTCTGTATTATCAGACGAATTTGTAGATAAACTAATTGAAAAAGGTGCAAAAATGAACTGGTATTTCCTATTCATGCCAGTTGGATGTGAAAAGCCAGACTTTGATTTAATGTTAACTCCAGAGCAGAGAATTTATCTTGGAGAGAGGGCTAATGAAATACGAAAAACTAAACCATACTTTACTCTAGATTTTTTCAATGATGCGCCATTTGTTGGAGGATGCATAGCAGGAAAGTACTTCTTTCACGTAAATGTTCATGAAGATTGTGAACCTTGTATATTTGCTCACTTTGCAACGCAAAATCTAAAAGGAAAACACCTTGTAGATGTGTTTAGAGATCCTTTCTTTAAAGAATTAAGACATAGACAGCCTTATAATAAAAATATGTTAAGACCTTGCATGATGATAGATAATCCTCATGTAGTTAGAGAAGTGTGCCAAAAGGTAGGTGCTAAGCCAACAGATTTAGGTGGAAAGATTATGCTTGAAGATGAAGAATATAAGAAAAAAGTAGAGCAAGTAGCTAAAGAATTTGCACCTTATGCCGAAAAAGCATGGAAAGAAAGGTTTGGCGAAAAGGGTAACGATGACTTTTCAAGAGGATAATAAAAAGGAAGTTTAAAGTGAAGGGCGTTTTGTTTTACAAAACGCCCTTCGCTTTAAACTTTTTTATATGTTATAGATTTTCTCGTAGGCTTCAAAGGTATTTTTCGCTGTTTCTAGCCAAGAGAATTTTGAAGCCTGCTTTAATCCTTTTTCACCTAAGCTTTTTCTTAAAGCGTCATCATTTAGTAGTTTTTCCAAGGCATCGATAAGCTCATCCTCATTATAAGGGTTTATTAATATGCCGCTGTCAGCTACTACTTCAGGTATTGATGTGACGTTAGAAGTAATTACTGGAGCTCCACAGCTCATTGCTTCAAGAGGAGGCAAACCAAAACCCTCATATAATGATGGATATACGAAAGCATTACAAGAGTTATAGAAAACAGGGAGTTCTCCTTGGGGTATAAAACCTGTAAATACTATCTTAGAAGCTAGGTGAGAGTAAGAGTTGCTTAAATATTCTCCTAAATCTTTTTTGGCGCCCACTATAACTAAATTATATTCCTCAGTCAGTCTAGGGATTACCTTTAAAAAAGAATTTATTAAAGCTTTTACATTTTTTCGAGCACTAAATCCTCCTAAATATAAAACAAACGGGTTATTAATATTATACTTTTTAGCTAAAAATTCTCTGCAAGTATCTTTATTTAAAGGCTTATATATGCTATCAGCAGCAAGTGGAGTTACAAAAACTTTGTTCTCATCTATAGGAAAAAACTTTAGTATATCTCTTTTAGAATACTCTGATACGGTAATTACTCCATCAGCATTTTGTATAATATTAGGCACTTCTTTCAAGAATTTAAGCAAGTAACCACGGCCCACTGTTTCAGGCATAATATAAGGTATTAAATCGTGAACAGTAATCACTTTTTTGCATTTTGTGTCTACATTTAAACCAATGCCATTTTGAGGAACGTGATAAATGTCTATGTTCTCACGACTTAGGTCATAAGAAAAGTAGTTTTGATCAAAAAATCTAGGATGATGTTTAGATGTCATGATTATTTCTGTATTATCTCTTTTATATTCTTCATAATTTAATTCTGACCAGTATAGTCTATAGTAGTTATCTTTATATAAATCTATTAAGTTTTTTACAACATTTTCTGTATAAGTACCAATTCCAGTACCTCCATACCAATTGATACCTCTAGCATCAATGGCTATTCTCATTAAATCCTCCCCTTATAATCCCTATATAGTATTAATATTAAATACATAATAAAAATGTGATATAAATATCAATACTTACTATTATTCACACACTAAAAAAATTATTCATATACTGAAAAGAGAAAAAGATTTTGGAGGAAGGTTCTTTGGATATAAAGGACATAAAATTAATTGTAGAGAAGGAATATGGAATTACTGTAAATCAAATAGAATCTCTGAAAAACATATATAAAATAAACATTTCTAATAAAAAGTTTTGCTTAAAGGTCATTAAGTATGAATTTGGACATTTCTTTTTTATTCTTAGTGCAATAAAACATCTTCAAAAAAAGGAATTCTATAAGATACCAGAAATAATAAAGACTGAATCAGGAAGAGACTATATACAGCTTGGCAGTGGTTATGCTTATTTAACACCTTGGGTTAATGCAAGACATTGTAATTATGAGAATCCACTAGATATAGAAATAGCTGCACTAAAACTAGCTGAGCTTCATATAAAAAGCACTGAATTTAATGTAACTAAGGAAATGAAGCCTAGAATAGGTTGGTTAAGATGGATAGAAACATATAAGACGAGAAAAAATGAGGTTCTGGACTTTAAACATAGAATAAATAATAAAGAAAAGAAATCACAATTTGATGAAATGTATTTATATATAATGGATGAAGAACTGAAAAGAGCAGATAGGGCTATCGAAAATCTCATAAATAGCAACTATGTAGAAAAGATGAAAAAAGAAATAATAAACAGAGGCTTTTGTCATCATGATTATGCCTATCACAATGTACTTATAGATAAGCATAATGAGGTGAATATAATAGACTTTGATTACTGCATATTAGATACTCATCTACATGATCTATCTAGTCTTTTAATCAGAAGAATGAAGTATGGGAAGTGGGATGTGAAAAATGCTAAAGAGATATTAGAAGTATACAACTCAGTAAATAAGGTAGAAAAGGATGATATTCCAATAATAGCTGCGTTTATAGAATTTCCACAGGACTATTGGCAAAGAGGAATTCAATATTATTGGGAAAAAAAGCCTTGGGGAGAAGATTTCTTTATAAAGAAACTTGAAAGGTACATTGAGGACAGAGAGCAGAAGCAAGAGTTTATAGAGCAAGTTAGAAAGATTAAGTTAGATAGCTAGGAAAAGCAAGTTAGGAGGGTAGACAAAACAGATTAGAGAGATCAGTTAGCAAGCTAGAGGGTTAGAAAATTAGTTTAAAGTAGAAAAAATTATTAATTAACCTCTAACATATCTAACCTACTAACTTATATTAGGGGGGGTAAAATGAGTAAAAACGAAGACTATAAGTTTATTGATTATGATACACAGAATATTGATATAGAAGAGTATGATAAAGAACTTGATAAAATGAAGGAGCATATTAAGAGATTAAAGAAGCTGAGGAAAAGGCAGGAGAAGCTTAGAAAACTAGAGAAGGAGAAACATCATTTAATGAGAAAAATGAAGAAAGATAGGTAGAGGTGAAATTGATGATAAGCTTATCTAATAATTCCTTTTTAAAGTATTCTAGGGAGAAAGGAATAAGGCAGGTAGAATTTCAAAGTAATAATTTGTTTAGAAAATATATTGATGAATATGACATAATAAATCATATGTACACATTAAGTGAGTTCCATAAAAAAGCCATGGGATATGACAATTATATAGGACACAGACTAGAAGATAAGAGAGGCAGAACTGTAGAGCAATATAAAGTATATATAAAGAAGGTAAGACGCCAGTATGAATCAATAAAAAAAAATCTTCACCTAACGGCTTTGAACGTCTGTTGCTTCAATATGGGGATGAGTATTTATACAGGGCGCAAAAATGTATAGAAGTAATATACGAAAATGGGTATTTAGATCTTATAAAAAGAAGCATGGATAGAAATGAAATATGTATAGGGGATACCTACTTCTCTAATCTTAGAATGAGGCAAGAAATAGAAGTTAATAACTTAAGCAAGTGCGCTTACGATTTAGTGGAGATAGATGGGGCAGACCTTCTCAGTAAGCTAATAAAAAAAGGGGTCGACTTAGACTATAAAAATCTGATAAAAGAGTTTTGCGATGTTGAAAAGTTGGATTCAAGAAGTGAAAAGTTTATAGAAGCGTTAGTATCTTATCCTTATGAGTTTATGAAGTATTGTATTAGGTATAATAAAAAGAATGGAGAAGAAGGAAAAGAGAAATATGAAGCTAAGTTGCAAAAGGCAATTAAGGATGATTCTATAAGCTTAGTATAAGGGAGTGGGGAGATGTTAGAAAATATTAGATTTAAAGATAAAAAGGCACTGATACGGTATGACTTGAATATAAGTATTTTTAAAAACTATGATTTTATTGTAGAGGACTTGATTCCAGTTAGAAAAGTTTTTATATTGATCACTAATAAAGGTAATAAGATTCTCAAAAGACTTAATTATGGAGTTGAAGAATTAAAATTTATACATGGAGGAATAAGTTATATAAGAGGCCATTCTTTTGATAGGATATTTAATTTTTATCTAACAAAGGAAGGAAAGCCTTATGTAATCTGGAAAAAAGATATTTACTGTGTTATGGATTTAATAGAGGCTAGAGAAAGTGAATACACTAATCCTATAGATGTAGATATGGCTTCAAAGGGGTTAGGAGAGCTCCATAAGGCCAGTGAAGGCTTTAGATATAAGGATAAAATAAGGTATGCTTGTGGAAATACTATTGACGATTTTAAAAGAAAGATTCAAGAGATGGAGTTATTTAGAAGCATAGCCCTTTTGGGAGAAGATAGAACAGAGTTTGATAATATATTCTTGGAAAATGTTGATTACTACAAAGAACAGATAAAGGAGAGTATAAAAGTCTTAGATAAATCTAGTTTTTATAAGTTATGCAGCCAAGAAGATAAAGTGGTATTATGTCATCATGATCTAGCTCATCATAACATATTGATTAAAAATGAAGAAGCATACTTTGTAGATTTTGATTACTCTATAATAGATTTAAAGGTTCATGACCTATGTAACTTTATTAATAAAGTTGAAAAAGGTTCAGCTTACGATATTGAAAAGGCCAATTCAATAATTGAAGGTTACTGTATTAATAATGAATTAAATAAAAAAGAGTTAGAAGTTTTATATGGAATGTTGATATTCCCACAGGATTTTTACATTATATCTAAAGAATACTATACAAGGACTAAGGAGTGGGAATATGATATATTTTTAGAAAAATTAATAAAAAAGAATGACCTTAAGGAAGATAGAAGAGAATTTTTGGAGGAATTTAAAGCTAATCTAGTATAAATTGGTATTTAGAGAGATGAATAGTAAAGAGGTTTTAGGTTAATATTTAATATATTAGCCTAAAACTTTTTTTATTGACAAAAAAATGATTTTATAATATAATCCTATTAAACCAATAGTTTTAATAGGTATTGAGGAGTGTTGATATGAAAATATCTACAAAAGGCAGATATGGATTAAAAGCTATGGTAGATTTAGCTCTTTATTCAAATAGCGAAAACAGTATAACGTTAAAAAGCATATCTGAAAGACAAAATATATCAGAAAGATATCTGGAACAAATTTTTTCAGCATTAAGAAAAGGTGATTTAGTAAAGAGCATAAAAGGACCTCAGGGAGGTTACATGCTGAGTAGAGATTCAAAGGATACAACTATAGGAAATATTCTTAGAGTTCTTGAAGGCGAATTACATATTGTTTCAACAGAAGAAGAAGGTAATGATAAAGTAGATATATGTATAAAACAGACTGTCTGGGATAAGATTAATGAAAGCATCGATAAAATAGCAGACTCTATAAGCTTAGAAGATTTAGTATGGGAATACAATAATTCAAACAATAATGGGTATATGTTTTACATATAAGCAGAGCTCTTAGCCTCAGATGGAATTCTTACTTCAGCTGAAGTTTAGAAGTCGCTATTCAATGACGTGGTTGTCATGGGATAAAGCATATAAATGCTTTTATGTAGTCAAAATTAAGAGGAGGATTTTCTATGAAAATAGCAAAGAATTTAACTGAATTAATTGGAAACACACCATTGATGGAGCTTGGAAATTATGACAAAGTAAACAACTTAAGCGGGAATATAATTGCAAAGTTAGAGTATTTTAATCCAGCAGGTAGTGTTAAAGATAGAATAGGTTATGCAATGATAGTAGATGCTGAAGAAAAAGGGCTTATAAATAAGGATACAGTAATAATTGAGCCTACTAGTGGTAACACTGGAGTAGGTCTTGCTTTAACAGCAGCTGCAAAAGGATACAAATTAGTTATAACAATGCCAGAATCAATGAGTATTGAAAGAAGAAAAGTATTAAAAGCTTATGGAGCAGAACTTGTGCTAACTCCTGCAGCTGAAGGAATGAAGGGAGCTATAGCAAAGGCAGAAGAAATAGCTAAAAATACTCCAAATTCATTTATTCCTCAACAATTTGCTAATCCAGCAAATGCTGATATTCATAAAAAGACTACAGCAGAAGAAATTTGGAATGATACAGATGGGAAAGTAGATATTTTCGTTGCAGGAGTTGGAACAGGTGGTACAATAACAGGAGTAGGCGAAGGACTAAAACAAAAGAACCCTAATGTCAAAATCGTAGCTGTAGAACCGACAGATTCACCAGTTTTATCAGGAGGAAAACCAGGTCCTCACAAAATCCAAGGAATAGGTGCAGGATTTATTCCAGAAGTTTTAAATCCAGCTATAATAGATGAAATAATCAAAGTTAGTAATGAAGAATCATTTGAAGCTACTAGAGAACTTGTAAAAACAGAAGGACTATTTGTAGGAATATCTTCAGGAGCAGCAGTTCATGCAGCGAAGGTGTTAGCACAAAGAGAAGAAAATAAGGGCAAAAATATAGTAGTGTTATTACCTGATACAGGATTAAGATATTTGTCAGAGCCTGTATTTGCGGAATAGACAGTTATTAAACTTTTAAGTATAAAACTTTCCCCAGTTGGGGAAAGTTTTAATTAAGTTATGTTAAAAAATTAAGGAGTGCTTTTTTAAATGAAAGAAAAGATAGAAGTTTATATGGATAACAGTGCTACTACAAAGCCTTATGATGAAGTTATAGAAGCTATGGTTGATATAATGAAAAATTACTATGGTAATCCTTCTTCGGCTCATATGCATGGAGTTAGGGGAGAAAAAAAGTTAAATGAGGCTAGGCAAGTAATTGCAAAAACTATAAATTGCACTAAGGATGAAATTATTTTTACATCTGGGGGCAGTGAAAGTAATAACTTTTTAATACGAGGTTTTGCAAGGCCAGGTGTTCATATGATAACTTCGAGAATTGAGCATCCAAGTGTACTTAATACCTTTAAGGAATTAGAAACGCAAGGAATAAAGGTTACATATTTAAGTACGGATAATAAGGGTAGAATAAACCTTGGCGAATTATCAGAAAGCATAACAAAAGATACTGTGCTAGTAAGCGTTATGCATGTAAATAATGAAATAGGTATAATTCAAGATATTAATGCCATAGGTAATATAATAAAAGAAAAAAGCAGTAGAGCAAGGTTTCATGTTGATGCTATTCAAAGCTATGGAAAGCTAAATATAGATGTTAAAAGAGATAATATAGACTTATTGTCTATTAGCGGTCACAAGATACATGGACCAAAAGGAGTAGGGATAGCATACATAAAAAGAGGTCTTAACCCGCAACCACTAATATATGGTGGAGGACAAGAAAAGAAACTAAGAAGTGGAACAGAAAATCTTCCAGCTATTATGGGAATTGCTGTTGCCGCAGATAAGAAGTTTAAAAATATGCAAGAGAACCTTAATAAGGTTCAAGATATAAAGCAGTATTTCATAGATAAGCTTAAGGATATAGATGAGATAAAGATAAACAGTGAAGGAGAAAAGTTTTCTCCTTATATACTGAGTGTATCTTTCAGAGGTGTTAGAGGAGAAGTTCTGCTTCACGCTTTAGAGGAAAATGAAGTATACGTGTCCACCGGCTCAGCTTGTTCATCGAGGCTTCATGAAAAAAGCTATTCATTAGAAGCTATTGGACTTAAAGAAGAAGAAATTGAAGGAACCATAAGATTTAGCTTCAGCGAATATAATTCTAAAAAAGAAGTAGATTATGTAGTAGAAGCGTTGAAAAAATCTTTAAGTTTTCTAAGGAGATTAAAGAGATGAGAAAATTAGTTTTAATTAAATATGCATCGGAAATATTTTTAAAGGGTTTAAATAAACGTGTCTTTGAACAAAAATTAATGACTAACATAAAGAGAGCTCTAAAAGGCATTGAATATGAATTTAGCATGGATCAAAACAGATGGCTTTTGTATTCTGAAAATCTGCAAGAAGTAATTGAAAGAGTAAGTAAAGTTTTTGGAGTTAAAGAACTTGATATAGTTACAGAAGTAGATGCAGAGTTAAATGCTATAAGTGAAGAAGCTTTAAGAGAGATAAGAGAGGTAAACCCTGATACTTTCAAAGTAGAAACAAAAAGAGCAAACAAAAAGTTTCCTATGAATTCTATGGAAGTAAGTAGAGAAGTTGGGGCACATATTCTTAGAAACAGTGAAAATTTGAAAGTTGATGTTCACAACCCAGAAGTGGTTATAAATGTAGAGATAAGAGAGAAGGCATATATTTATTCAACCTCAAGAAGAATAAAGGCTGTTGGAGGTATGCCTTACAAGACCAATGGTAAAACTATGCTTATGCTATCTGGGGGCATAGATTCTCCGGTAGCAGGTTATATGATGGCAAGAAGAGGAGTAGAAATAAGCTGTGCGTATTTCCATAGCCCACCTTATACTAGTGAAAGAGCAAAGGAGAAGGTTAAGGACTTAGCAAAGATATTAAAAGAATATACAGGCCAAATAAATCTATATGTTGTTCCTTTTACTGCTATACAGATGGCTATTATAAATAAATGTCCTGAGGATGAATTGACTATAATAATGAGAAGGTTTATGATGAGATTAGCTTGTAAGTTAGCGGATAAAAATGAAATTCAATCAGTTACAACAGGGGAGAGTATAGGACAGGTAGCAAGTCAAACTATGGAAGGCTTAGTTGTGAGTACAGATGTAGCAGATAGACCAATATTTAGACCTCTCATAGGCATGGATAAAGAAGATATTATGGATATAGCAAGAAAAATAGGGACATATGAAACCTCCATTCTACCTTATGAGGATTGCTGTACTATATTCGTACCTAAGCATCCAAAGACAAAGCCAAAAGTTCAATTCATGAGAAAATCTGAAGAAGTTTTGGATGTGGATAAATTAGTAGAGGAAGCTTTAGAAAACACAGAACTTATTAGGATATAATTTCATATAAAAAGAAAGGGGAGAATTAAAGGCTGCATATTTGCGGCCTTTATAAATAACATGAGCAAAAATATTTATTTAGATTATGCGTCAACTACATTTATTAAAGAAAAAGTACTAAAAGAAATGATGCCTTACCTTACTGAGTATTATGGGAACCCGTCATCTATTCATTCTATGTCAAGAGAAGTTAAAAAAGCTATATATGAAGCTAAAATAAGAACTGCAAATGCTATAAATGCTAATAGAGAAGAAATATTCTTTACTTCTGGAGGCACAGAAGCTGATAACTGGGCAATTAAGGGAGTAGCTTTCAGAAACAAAGATAAAGGTAATCATATAATTACAACAAAAATTGAGCACAATGCGGTTTTAAATTCATGTAGGTATTTAGAGGAACAAGGTTTTAGGGTTACATACTTGCCGGTAGATGAAGAAGGAATCATAAAAATAGAAGATTTGAAAAAAGCTATGACAAAAGAGACTATTTTAGTATCTGTAATGTTCGGGAATAATGAGGTTGGAAGTATCCAGCCAATAAAAGAAATAGGAAAGATATGCAGAGAGAGAAATATACTATTTCATACAGATGCAGTACAGGCGGTAGGATCAGTTGCTATTGATGTAAAAGACTTAAATGTAGACTTATTGTCTATGTCTTCACATAAGTTTTATGGACCAAAGGGGGTAGGAGCTCTTTATATAAGAAAGGGAGTTAAGCTTCATAATCTAATGCATGGAGGATCTCAAGAGAGAGCTAAGAGAAGCGGAACAGAAAATGTACCAGGAATTGTTGGAATAGGAAAGGCTATAGAGCTAGCAACAGAAAACTTAGAAAAGGAAAAAGATAGACTAAGTTGTCTAAGAGATAAACTTATTGATAGCCTTCTTAGAATCCCCAATTCTAAATTAAACGGTCCCACTGGAGAAAAAAGGCTTCCAGGAAACGTAAATGTGAGTTTTAAGGATGTAAGTGGAGGAACGATGCTTATAGCTTTAGATGATATAGGTGTTTTTGCATCCGCAGGAAGTGCTTGTACAGCAGGTTCTCTTGAACCATCTCATGTACTATTAAGCTTGGGAGTGCCTGAGGACATGGCGAGAAGTTCGGTTAGATTTACTATGGGAGCAAGAACTACGGAAGATGAAATAGATTATCTAATTGAAGTTATGCCTGGAATAATAGAGAAAATAAGAAGTATAAATATAGAATAAAAAATAAATCCTGCAGGTTTGCGGGATTTATTCTACTTTTACAGTATGTTTCTTGTCATTGCTATTAATAGCAAGTTCAATAATTTTTATAACATTTCTAGCTTGTTCTGGCGTAACCTTTAAATTCTCTTCGCCTAAAATAGCTTTATAAATATTCTTATAGAAACATCTATAATCTCCTATCTCACTTTCAACTTGACCTCGAATATGTAATCCATTTATTTCCGCATTGATTGTTCCAAAAAGTTCTTTTGATTCTTCGCCCCAATTATCAATAGTTAAAGGAGATTCCCCTTTTTTTAGAGCAGCTTCTTGAACATCCATTCCGTATTTTATAAAAGAACCCTTATCTCCAAGAACGATAAAATGTGGACCAAGTTCCTTAACTAGCATTCCAGCTTTCAATGTAACTTTTAAAGAATCATAATCTAAAATTACTTCGAAATTGTCAGCTGTTTTTCCGCTTGATCTTTGGATCCTAATAAGGCCAGTGACCTCTTTTGGCATTCCAAATAGGTAAAGTGCTTGATCTATTAAATGAGAGCCTAAATCATACAAAATTCCTGAACCAGGAATAGGCTTTTCCTTCCATGCATTTTCTGTAAAATAATTTCTAAATCTATCGAAATGAGCTTCATATTCAACTATATTTCCTAGGAAATTGCTTTTTATGACTTTTGAAACTGTCTTAAAGTCGCTATCCCACCTTCTATTATGATATACAGTCAATAATTTGTTTTGCTTCTTTGCAAGCTCTATTAATTCATCAGCCTCCTTTGAAGTAGGGGTAAAAGGTTTTTCGACTACAACATGTTTTCCTGCTTGCAAACATTGAGAAGCTATTTGGTAATGAGAAGCATTAGGGCTTGCTACTACTATTAGATCTATATTAGGATCTTGAAGTAAGACATCTATATTGGAAACAACCTGTACAGTGGGGTATGTATCACTTATAAGTTGTTTTGTAGATTCTTTGCTAGTAACTATTTTTGTAAGATTTAATCCATTTATGCTGCTTATTATAGGAGCATGAAAAAAACGGCCTCCTGTACCATAGCCTATTAATCCTACGTTAATGGTTTTGAACATACTGAGTCCTCCTCTAGATTTCTTAAGGCAAGACTGCACTAGAGAAAAGTGCAGTCGCCTTTATATTTTAATCCATTATAGTTTATTCTTCAAAAATAGTAAATTATCCTTTTGAAATGTTATTAAAAGCATTTAAAGTGCTTTCTGCTGTTTTTAGCCAGCTAAACTGTGAGCTTCTCTCTAAAGATTTAGTAATGAGAGTATTTCTAAGAAAGTTATCCTGAAGAACACTATCAATAGCATTACATAATTCATCAACATCATATGGATTTATTAGAATCCCAGCATCACCTACGACTTCAGGAATAGAGGTTAGATTTGAAGCTATTATTGGTACTCCACAAGCCATAGCTTCAATTGGAGGAAGTCCAAAGCCTTCATAAAGAGAAGGATATACGAAAAGTTCACAAGCATTATAAAAAATAGGCATATGTTCTAGAGGAATAAATCCAGGAAAAACAACCTTATCAGATACATGTAAATCTTCCGCTGTCTTTTTATAAAGACTATAGGATTTGCCTTGCTTACCGGCTATAACGAGTTTCAAATTGTTGTTTTTTATTCTATGATGTAATTTGCTAAAGGCTTGAATCAATCCTACGATGTTCTTTCTAGGGCTAAAGCCTCCTACGTATAAAATGTAGCCATCTTCTATAGCATAATTTTTCTTTACAAAATTCTTGCATTGCTTTTTATCAAGAGGAATATACATATCTTCATTAGCTAGGTGGGTAACAAATATTTTTTCTTCAGGAAAGTTAAAGGCTTCCACTATATCCTTCTTTGAGTAATTTGATACGGTTATAATTCCATCACATTTAGGAATTATTTCAGGCATTTCTCTAAGAAATATTTCTAAGTATGTTTCACCTACAGTCTCAGGCATCTTATAAGGTATGATGTCGTGTAATGTTATTATAAAAGGGCAAGTTTTTTCTTGAGGCAGGCCAATGCCGTTTTGAGGAACATGATATAGGTCTATGTCTCTATTTTTCAGTATATTAGGGATATTAACTTCATCCCAAAAGTTACCTTTCATATCTTGTGATATGTTTTTTATTTTATAGTTGCTACTGAATTTGATATCACAATTAGTGTCTTTAGGCATAAATAGCAAGTATTCGTTGAAAAAGTCTATTTTATTTAAAGAGTTGATAACTTGGTAAGTATAAGTTCCTATACCGGTTCCTCTATACCAATTTGCAGCACGAGAATCTATTCCTATTTTCATATAGCATCCCTTCAAAAAGTAATAGTTACTACAATTTAGTATATTATTGTTAAGTAAAAAGTGTTAATAAATCATTGCATTTAAAAAGGCTGTGTTTTAAGAAATTGTTGATTTCATATTATAAAAAGGAGTTTTGAATGAATGCGAAAATCAACATCCATTTGAAACATAGCTTTATAAAGTAATTCTAAATATGTAAATTTGAACATATAAATTTATAGGGAGGCGATAATAATGATGAGGGAGTTTGAAATTGAAAGACAATTTGATATTAGAATCGAAAGTATAAAGCCTAATAAAGGAGTATATTTTTTAAAAACAAATAAAGGAGCCAAATGCCTTAAGAGAATAAATTATGGTGTCCAAAAACTCTGCTTTGTATATGGAGCAAAAGAACACTTGATAAATAATGGATTTACTCATGTTGATAGGTATAGCTTAAATAATGAAGGGGAACCTTATGCGCTTGTAAATGAAGATATATACACGTTATCAGAATGGATTGAGGGGAGAGAATGTGATTTTCATGAGGATAAGGATATAGTTATGGCAGCTAAAGCTTTAGCAGAAATGCATATAGCATCAAAAGGCTATGATCCTCCAGAAAACAGTAAATTAAAAACTGATCTTGGAAGATGGCCGCACCTTATGGATAAGAGAGTTAAAGCTTTAGATAAGATGAGGGATATGTCAAGAAAGAAAAGCAGAAAAGGTGAATTTGATATCAATTATATAAAGAGTGTTGAATTTTATAAAAATCTAGGAAAAAGGGCAATAAAAGTTCTAAATAATTCTGACTATATGAACATATGCAGAGTTGCAGAGGAAGAAAAAAGCTTTTGTCATCATGATTATACTTATCATAATATAATAATAGATAAAGAAAACAATGTGAACATAATTGACTTTGATTACTGTAAGCGAGAGATAAGGACTTATGATATCTCAAACTTTATGACAAAGGTACTTAAGAGAAGAGAATGGAATATAGAGTGCGCAAAGCTTATTATTGATGCTTATAACGAAGTAAGTCCTTTAAGTGAAGAGGAATACAGGGTGCTATTTGCTTTTTTACTTTTCCCTCAACGTTTTTGGAGGCTAGGAAATAGATACTACTATAATGAAGTTAATTGGGCTACAAATACATTTAATAAAAAGATACAGATTTTGATATCTGAGCAGGAGCAGTATATGAAATTTATAGAGGAATTCAAGAAAGTTTATAACCAGCAAGAGGAATTATGAGAGAAGAAGTCTTTTTCTATAGGGCCATATAAGTAGATATGCTTATATGGCTCTATTATAATAATAACTTGATAGTGAGTAAAAACTATACTAGTATATAAATATAAATATAGATGGGAGGAAGGCTTTATAATGTCAGGATCAAAGATTCTGCTCAGCAGCCTGTTTTATGATGGAGTATAAAAATATAGCACAATTAAAAAGTGAAGGGTTACAAAGCCTTAAAGGGAAATGGGGCATAGCTATACTGGTATGCTTGATTGCAGGAATAATAACAGGAGGATTTTCCATTAGTGCGAGAATATCAACTGTATCAGATATTTTTAATGAGGGGTTCTTTTCTAATTTAAATAATATCGAGTCTTTAGCAGAAGAAACAGTAGGCTCTACTATACTATTGAGATTAAGTACGCTTGTAAACTTGTTGATAGGTGGAAGCATTTCCTATGGACTTAATAGGTTCTTCCTAAATCTAACCAGGAATGAAAATCCTCAAGTTGAAAACTTATTTTCAGGGTTTAAGTATTTTGGAAAAAATTTTTTAATTCAATTAATTATCGGGATATTTAGTGCTTTATGGGCTTTGCTAGTATATATTCCTGTAATTATAATAAGCGTTATCATATTAGTGGTTTCTTTTTCAAGTTACCCTAATTTAACTGAGCTTGAACAACTTCCTTGGACTATAGGGGCAGGTGCAATAGGGCTTATAGTTGTATTAGTCATAATTTGTTCTATAATTGTCTCCATTATAGTATTAAGATATGCTTTGGCTTATTACATTTATAATGATAATAAGGATGCTGGAGTTATGGATTGTATAAATCATAGTAAAGAGATGATGAAGGGCAATAAGGGGAGGATGTTTTTATTAAACTTAAGCTATATAGGATGGCATATTTTATCACTATTAACATTAGGAATAGGATATGTTTGGCTTAGACCATATATTTTTGCAACAACTGCAAGCTTCTATAATAATTTGAAACAAAAGTTAGAGCCAGAGGATAGAAAAGCAGTGGAAAGTACTGAGTGGAAAGAGATATAGAATAATAAAAGGTTAGAAGTTATAAAAAGAAGCTTAAATTTTAAAGTGGCTAGAAAATATTTAGCCACTTTTTATATTTTGTTGTCTGCAAAACATTCATTTTAAACTATAGGCTATCTTCTAATCCTCTAATATACCATCTGTTGAGAGATCAAATATAAGAAAATTACTTTGCATTCTTTTAGCAGTAACCATTGGTAACACTTTAACATACTATAAAAATAGAACTTCTAGTATTGGGGATGATGGTTTGCAAATAGGGGATATTGTAGTAAGAAGGTCTTATGGAAAAGATATAACTTTCAAGATAATAGATATAAAAAATAGTGATTATGGGGTTCTTTATGTACTTAAAGGTATAAATTTGAGAATAATAGCCGACTCTCCAGAGGATGATTTGGAACTGGCAGCTCAAGAAGGTATGACTAAAAAAGAAGCTACATTTAATAAAAAGGTCAATGGCTGCATAAAGAAGATATTGTTAGATAGAAGTGTTGAAAAAAAGTATAGGGGAGAAATTGATAGTAGTAGAGGAAAGGCTAAAAATGAAAAGAAGCCTAAAGAAAGTGCTCCTTCAATGCTTTTTGGAAGGCCAGGAAGAGTACTTCATGTTGACGGAGATGCAGAATATTTAGATGTTTGTTTAAAAACATATAAACAGTTGGCTGTAGAAGCTATTGGACATGTGATAGCAGAAGAAGAACAGCCTAAACGAGTTCTAGAACTTGTTAAACGATTAAAGCCTGATATAGTAGTATTAACTGGACACGATGCTATTGTAAAAGGTACTGAAGACTATATGAACCTTAACAACTATAAAAATTCAAGACATTTCGTTGATACAGTAACGGAACTAAGAAATTATGAACCTAATTATGATGATTTGGTTATATTCGCAGGGGCATGTCAATCGTGCTATGAGGCTATACTTGATGCTGGCGCTAATTTTGCAAGTTCGCCTAATAGAGTGCTAATTCATTGCTTAGACCCTGTTTTTATCTCTGAAAAGGTAGCCTATACTAATGTAGAGAAAATAGTATCTATACACGAGGTGATACAGAATACTATAACGGGAGTGGATGGAATTGGCGGACTTCAAACCAGAGGAAAATATAGAGAGGGGTTTCCTAAGTCAAAGTATTCTTAAAGAAAAAGGTGTATCATGTTTCTAGAATGAGTACTCGAAGAGTAAGTAGACGTCAATAAATTTAAATTGAGACGCGTACTTAATCAACTTACATTAAACTGTGATTGAAGTTCATGATTAAATTTTTAATTTTGAAACTTTATGTATATTAATAATAAATTTGAAGATAATAATAATATAAACGACTGATATGAAGAAATTTAGCTTCAAGTTACGTCTAATACTTGAAGCTAAATTTGTTTACAGAAAATTTACATTGACAAGTATAATATGTTAGTGATAAAATAATTAGTTATTTGACAATTTGGGATATGCACTGTATAATATATAATGTAGAAAGAGGGTGCTAGTTATGGAGAGAAAGAACGTATTAGCGTCTATAAAAAATGAGATGGATGATCACATTGGAGAAAAAGTAACGCTAAGAGCTAACAATGGAAGAAGAAAGATTATTGTAAGCAGTGGAGTATTAGAAAAAACATACCCAAGTATTTTCGTTGTTAGATTAGAAGACGACACCCAAAGGACAGTCACATATAGCTACTCAGATGTTTTGACAAAAACAGTTCAAATAGACTTCGCTGGCTGAAGAAATGCTGAATTTCAGTATTTCTTTTTTTATGCCAAGAAATAAGTTACTAAGTAATTCATTTTTGAACGGACACTGTCTATTCTACGTTTTCTACCTTCCGCTTATAAAGTTTTCTACTGCTAAAAAATAGGTAATTATTTTTAAAAAGATATCATATTTTCTATAAAGGGTATATACATTAGTTAGTAGGTATTTTATAGGAGGTAGAATGGATGGCTATGGAATTGATAAAGGAAAATATAGAGTACGAACAACTTCTAGGGGAACAGACAGTTGATAATATGATAAAAGAAGAATACGTTATACCTGATGTTCAGCCAGATGTGAAAAAAATCTTAATGGTAGATGCTAAACCTAAGATTGTTAATAAAGAGGTAATGCAAAACAAAGTATACGTAGAGGGAAAGATAAAATGTAATGTGCTTTACTTAGCAAACGGAGAAGAAAATAGTGAGGTTTTCAATGTAATATATACAAAGGAATTCTCAACTTATATTGAGATGAACGGCGCTAGAGCTGACATGGGTTGTTCACTAGAATGTAATATTGAACATATGGAATGTAACATAATCAATGAAAGAAAGATAGCTATTGAAGGAATTATGGAGATAAAGCTAGGAGTTTATAAAAAATATGAATTTAATGTAATTAAAGATGTAGATTCCTTTGAAGATATTCAGCTGCTTAAGAACCCTTGTACTATTGATAAAGTAATTGGAAAAGCTAATGGAGAATTAGTAAGCAAGGCTCATATTCAAGTTCCTATGGATAAGCCAGAAATAGGCAAAGTATTAAACTGTGATGTTATAGTTCACAAGGGAGATGCAAAGCTTCAAGAAGGAAAGGTTCAGATTGAAGCCTTTACAAAAGTGAAGGTTTTATATAAGGCGGTAGGAAGTAAAGAATTATGCAATTTAGAGGAAGATGTATTTGTTAGTGAAGAAATAGAATTCCCAGATGCAGATCAGTTCATGGAGAATAGCTCGGAATTTGTAGTTGAAGATATTGAATTTAATGTTAAAGAAGATGATTTAGGAGAAAATCGTATTGTTGATGTTGAAGCTTTAGTAAAGTGTGATACGAAGGTTATGCATAAAGAAGAGGTTGACATGATAGAAGATGCATATTCACCTTCTAAAATGTTAAAAATGGACAAAAAGGGTTATGAGCTTAATACTATGTTGGGGCATAATGTAAATGAGACTATAATTAGGGAAAACATAGAATTAGACAACAACATGCCAAAGCCAGTAGAAGTTATCATGTCTACAGGAAAGGTATCAGTGACAGATAAAAAAATAGTTGAAGATAAAGTTGCTATGGAAGGATTATTAAATGTAAATGTATTATATAAAACATCGGATGAAGATAGGTATGTAGCTACACTAAATGAAGAAATTCCTTTTAATTGTAATGTAGATGTGGCTGGAGCAAAGATTGATATGGAATGTATAGTTAGGGCTCATCTAGAGAATTTAGAAGCTGTTGTAGAAGCTGGAACTATAGCAGTAAAAGGAGTTGCAAGAGTTTATGCAAAGGTTAACTATACTACTCATAAGGAATTTTTAGTGGACATAGTTCCTCTTGAAGATGAGGTAGTGAAGAAAAAAGCTAGTATCACAATTTATGTAGTGCAAGATGGGGATACATTATGGAAGATTGCTAAAAGATATTGTGCAACTATAGAAGATTTGGTAAAGGTTAATGAATTAGAAAATGAAAATATAATGGTTGGACAAAAGTTGCTTATTCCAGGAAGAGCAATTATATAAGAACAGATTAGAAAAAACAAGTTAGAGAATTAGATGGTTAGAAATTTAGTTTAAAGTATTATATAAAATTAAACAAATTTATCTTAAAGTTACTACGGTATTTTTACTGTAGTAATTTTACTTTTTGGAAAAAATTAATAAGCTCTAACTTCTAACATACTAATAAGTGAAGCGCCTAACCTTATAAGGATAGTTGCCCAAAAACTTGGCTAATAAAAATAAAATTATAGGTATAAAATAAATATACAAATAATAGGTCTAAGCTTATAGTTTTTTGTCTATGATTTTGTGATATAATATGGAGTAGTTGAATTTGAAATAGATATTACGGGGGAAGTTTAGATGTTAATTAAGGCATACGCTAAGATAAATATATCCTTAGATGTATTAGGGAAAAGAGAAGATGGATATCATCTTTTAGAGATGATAATGCAAAATATAGAGTTATATGATGTTTTAAAAATAGAAAGGGCTAAAAAAGGTATTAATATAGAATGTAATAGACCTTATGTGCCTATTGATGAGAGAAACTTAGTTTATAAGGCTGCTAAGTTATTTATAGATGCTTATAGCATACAAGACGGAGTGGATATAAGTATAAATAAAAACATTCCTGTAGCAGCTGGCTTGGCAGGTGGAAGTACGGATGCTGCTGCTACTTTAGTAGCTATGAGGGACTTATACAATATAAATGCTAGTGATGATGAGCTTAGTGAGATAGGTTTGAATATAGGAGCGGATGTTCCTTATTGTATAAAAGGGGGAACTGCTTTATGCAAGGGTATAGGAGAGAAAGTAACCCCTCTTAAATCTTTTAAAGGGCATATATTGGTTTTGGTTAAGCCTAACTTTGGTGTGTCGACCAAAGAGGTATACAAAAGTTTAGATCTAAATAAGATATATAAGCATCCTAACACATTAGAACTGATTAAGGCTGTAGAGAATGATGATATTATGTATGTAAGTGAAAATATGAAAAATGTGCTTGAAAATGTAACTTTAAAAAAGCACACAGTCTTGAAAGAAATCAAAGAAAAAATGATTAGGAGTGGGGCATTAGGATCCATGATGAGCGGTAGTGGACCGACGATATTTGGATTTTTTGAT
The DNA here is from genome assembly GCA_009738435.1 of Clostridium bovifaecis. GTDB lineage: Bacteria > Bacillota > Clostridia > Clostridiales > Clostridiaceae > Clostridium_H > Clostridium_H bovifaecis. The sequence goes on from CP046522.1 coordinate 466,576, forward strand.
GATACATTAAAAGCACAAAGATGCTATGATTATTTCAAAGATAAATATAATGAAGTTCACATAACAAGAACTATATAAAAGGAACCATATTCTCAGAACTGTGAGGATATGGTTCTTTTTATATAAAAGAAATAACCTGCATATGTAAAAAGAGCACAACCCTTATAAATGGTAAAGAATATAACCTTCGCGTGTGTATATTTTATTGGTATAAGACAAAAAATAAGCTGAGTAGGAGTGATAAGATGAAAGTTATAAATTTGTTTAGAGGATATTTTTTAGCATTAGTTATAATACAAGGGTTGGTATTAGCCTTGATAGATTCGAAGAGCTTGAGAAAAGCAGGAATGTCTGAGGCTTCTAGAAAAGCAAAAATAATAGGAAGAGGAATAATTTTAGTAGGAGGTATGCTATTTATTTTAAGGTTAATTATATAAAAGATAAATTAACTCCAAGTACTTAAAGATAAGGGGTGTGAGATGGTTGAAGGAAAAAATAAAGGAAAGTATATCTAGGGATATTGAAAAAGACATTGAATATATGAAAGAACTATTGAAAGATAATTCGGATATAGTATTTAGAGAGTTTCAAATTCAAGATTTAGATGCGGTTATTGTATATATAGACGGGATGGCGGATAAGTTTCTGATAAATGATTATGTATTAGAAAGTTTGATGAAAGAGGATTGCAAAATAAAAGATGTTAATGACATAAAAGACAAAGTACTGACTGTGTCTGATATGAGGGAAGTTGAAACCTTAAAAGAAGGAATCAATGCAATGCTTTCAGGAGAAACTCTAATGCTAATAGATGGACTTGAAGTAGGATATATTATAGCTACTCGTTCTTGGCCAGCAAGAGGTGTAAGTGAACCATCAGGAGAAACTGTAATAAGAGGTGCTAGAGAAGGCTTTACAGAGACTATAAGATTTAATACAGCTTTAGTTAGGAGGAGAATAAGAGATACTAGGCTAAGAGTAGTTCCCAAAGCTTTAGGTGAAAGGTCGAAGACAGATGTAGCTATAATGTACATAGATGATATTGTAAATGAGTCTGTCCTTGAGGAGCTGAATAAGAGAATAGAAAATATAGAGATAGATGCTATTTTAGATAGTGGATATATAGAACAATTGGTAGAAGATGATCCTTTTTCACCATTTCCACAGATGCAAAGTACAGAAAGACCAGACGTGGTGGCGGCAGCATTGTACGAGGGAAGGATAGCTGTTTTAGTAGATAATTCGCCTTTTGCTATAGTAGTTCCAGCAACGCTTCCTAACCTATTTCAATCTCCGGATGATTATTATCAACGTTGGATAAATGCATCTTCAATAAGAATATTAAGAACCTTTGCTGTAACGCTGTCTGTTATTTTTCCGGCCTTATATATAGCAATAACTTCATTCCATACGGCAATTATACCATCAAGGTTAGCTTATTCTATAGCGGCTTCTAGAGAAGGGGTTCCTTTTCCGGCTTTTATTGAAACCTTGATTATGGAATTCAGCTTTGCTCTTTTGTTAGAAGCGATATTGAGGCTTCCAAGACCTATAGGCTCAACCATAGGTATAGTAGGAGGACTTATCATAGGGCAGGCTGCAGTAAGTGCTGGTATAGTAAGTCCAATAATGATAATAATAACTAGTTTAACTGCTATTACCGAATTCATTACTCCTAATCATGAAGTTTCTATTGGTTTGAGATCTGTAAGAATATTGCTTATAATTGCAGCTACAATACTAGGTCTTTACGGAATAATGTTAGGACTTATTTTACTGCTTATTCATTTAATTAGGCTTAAAAGCTTTGGTGTACCTTATCTAGCCCCAGCTGTTAATCCGGATATAAAAGATTTTAAAGATATGTTCGTAAGGTTGCCTCTTAAATATTTTAAGAAAAGACCAGATTATATGAAAACTGGAGACAAAATAAGACAAAAATGATTTGGAAAGAGCGGTGATGTATCCTTATGAATAAAAAGAATATTTTGAGCCAGTACGATTTATTTGCAACCATAGTGGTAACTATAGTTGGAAGTGCTGTATTTACATATCCAAGAAGGCTCAGTGAGGTAATAGGGACGGATGGGTGGTTTGTAATTATTCTCAGTGGTCTTATATCCCTTCCATTTATATATTTAACATGTCAAGCTATTAAGGTGAATGAATATAGAAGACTGACAGAGGCGCTAGAAAGAAACTTTGGAAAAGTTTTAGGTGCAGCTATTGGACTCTATATTGTGTTAACAGGCATTTTTATAATTTCTCTAGAAATGAGAACATTTGCAGAAGTTATTAAGATGTATCTTTTAAATAGAACACCTACGGAGTTTATAATATTGGTAATGTTTTTGGTAGGAGGCTTTCTTGTAAGGGGAGAATTAGAAAGTGTAATAAAATTTAATGAGATAGCCTTCTGGTTAATGTTTATTCCAATATTGTTATCTATTCCTTTTGTATTAAAAGGAGCGGATTTTACAAATGTATTTCCTATCCTTACTCATGAACCATTAGAATATATAAAGGCTACAAGGGTAAGCTTGTTTAGTTTCTTAGGCTTTTCAATATTATATATGCTAATACCTATGGCAAAGCACAAAAAAGATGTAGTAAGGGTTACATTTAGGAGCGTTGCTTTTATAACTGGATTTTATATTGTTATAACTTTGTCAGCTTTATTTGTGTTTTCTAAGGAATACAATTCTCAACTGCTTTGGCCAACAATAACCATGCTTTCTACTGTAGATATCCCAGGAACCTTTATAGAGCGTTGGGAAGGCATAGTTATGACGTTTTGGATAATATTTTATTTCACTACTTACGTGAACTTATACTATTTTAGTTCAGAGATAATTAGAGATGTATTTCATTTAGAAGATGTGAAGGTTTCATTAGTATTAATAACACCTATAATATACATACTATCCTTGTATCCAGAAAACATAGCTGAAGTGTATAGTATTCAAAATAAATTTATTCCGTATATAGAGCCTATAATAATTGGGATATTGCCTATTGCTTTATTGATTACTGGATTTAGTAAAGCGAGGAGAGTTAAAGATGAAGCTTAAAAAAGGAGTAGTTTTAATTTTGGCTTGCTGTTTTCTAAGTGGATGTTGGGATAAAGTAGAGATAGATAGAAGAAGCTTTATATCAACTATTGCAGTGGATACAGGTAAAGATATAGGCGATGAAGAGAAATTTAAAGAAATAAGATCAAATGAAGTGTTTAAAGAAGAGGATTTTAAAAAATTAAATGTTACCTTTGGTTTTCCGGATATTAGTGAACTGGGACCTCAAAAAGGAAGTACGGCAAAAGAACAGATTGTAACGACTGAAGCTTTTTCTATGCAGGACTCGGTAACTAGGCTAGCCTCTAAAATGAGCAGAAGTGTATATACAGGACATTCAAAGCTCTTGATATTGAGTGACCAAATAATGGAGTATCCTGAAACTGTAAAAGAGGTGTTTGATTTTCTAGAACGGCAACCTGATATTAATAGAATGATGTTGGTAGTTATAGCAAAAGGTAAAGCTGAAGACTTTGTAAACTTCCAACCTAGTATGGAAAAGAATATCGAATCTTATATAAGCGGGCTTATGGAAAGCGGTATTAGTAATTTCAATGTTCTTCCTACCAGGATGAATGATGTTTTGATATCTTCTTATAAAAATAAAAATGCTATAATACCTACTATAGAGTTTGATAAGGTAGATAAAAATAAACTGATTATATCGGGGGTAGCTTTAATAAAGGACTATAAACTAGATGGGTATTTAACTCCATCAGAGGATGCTTCTCTAGAGATATTAAGAGGAAAAATAAAGGGTGGAAAAGAAGTTATATTAAAAGAAGGGCACCCAATAGAATTGCAAATAACAGGAATAAAGAGAAACATAAGTTTAGTAGATGATGCTAACCCCCAAAAATTAAAGTTTACTATAGATGTGTTATTAGAAGGACAGTTAAAAGGATATTATATAGATAGTGATATATTTTCAGAAGGTGAAATTGAAAAAATTCAAGATAACTTCAATGACGTAATAGAGAGAAAATGTGAGAAGGTAGCTAGAATAATACAGGAACAGCACACAATAGATGCTATAGGACTGAAAGAGTATGTTGAAAAGTTTAGACCAGGGCTATACAAAAGGATAAAAAATAATTGGGAAGAAGTTTATAAAAATGCGAATATAGATGTAACTGTAAGTACTAAGGCAAGAAGACTTGGAATTACGAAATAAAGAGCTGTGTGCTAAGGAAGTGTAGCTTCCCGCTATAATGTTTCACAATTTAAAAACATAACAAATAAAAGAATGTATGAGATTTATAGAGATTGAGAAAAATTAAGCTTTATTTTTCTCAATCTTTTTATGTATAGGTGTATATATTTAAAAAAAGCCGTCAATAATTTAAAACATAACAGATAAAATAAATTGGGGGACAAGGTTTATGAAAAGAATAATTGCTATTATGTGCTTTTTAACTATACTGTTTGGAATTATATTAGGAGTTTCTTATATGAGAGCTGATGCAAGTCAGAAAACTATTGCAAATAAGCTTATAAGGTTTCATGTTATAGCAAATAGTGATACTACAGAGGATCAAGCTTTAAAATTGAAGGTAAGAGATGAAGTACTAAAATACATAACTCCAAAGCTTAAAAATGCTAAAGACATAGAAGACTCAAGAAAGATACTGGAATCAAATAACGTAATCATAAAAGAAATTGCTAAGAAGGTGGTTAAGGAAAATGGATACACCTATACTGTCAACACAATGCTATCTCATGAAAATTTTCCAGTTAAAAGTTACGGAAATATAACTCTGCCACAGGGAAATTATGAAGCCTATAGAATTATAATAGGAAGTGGCGAAGGACATAATTGGTGGTGTGTAATGTTTCCGCCATTATGCTTTACAGATATAACAAAGGGAGAAATAGCATATGAGGAAACGGAAAAAGAAATGAAATCAGTCTTAACGCCAGAGGAATATAAACTTGTAGACAATAGAAATAATGAAGAAATAGAGAGTAATGAAGTAGTGTTCAAGTTTAAAATTTTAGAAGGAATAAAGAGCATATATAGAAAAGTCCAGAAAACTAGTTTTTTTGGACTTTTGCATTTTGCATTTCTTTTAATATGTTATTTTGAGAAAGACAATACATTAAATTATATATGTCATTTCCAGAACGAGGTTTTATGTAATTAGCGTAATTATGTTTTATCTTTTGCAATACAAAAGAGTTCATCAATAGGTCTTCGATGATTGAACTACAGCCCTTTATGTTATCTAAATAAATGGCTAAATTACGTTTGGTCAAAAATTCGATGTTTTTTTCTTCTTGGCCAGGAATAGGAGAAAATAAGACGAGAGGAATGGAAGAAAGCATAGCCTCTGTTATTGTTATTCCTCCTGGTTTTGTGAAGAGCAAATCACAAGCTTGCATGTATTTATTTATTTCTTTAGTATACTTTAAGACTTTAATGTCTTTAGAAAAGGAAGGCTTTAGTTTGATTAATTGGCTGTACAGTCTAGTATTCTTACCTGTTATAACAATTAGTTGAAAATCATTGTCTATTTTATCTAACTCTTTGCATAAATCGAGAATTTTGCCCATGCCTAAGCTGCCGCCCATTACTAAAAAGGTAAGCTTATTAGGAGATAAGTTTAAAGAACTTAGTGTCTGTATCCTATCGTACTTCTGAAGAAAATCTGGATTAATTGGAATGCCAAAGTCATAAACTTTACTTTTATCCATTCCCTTTTCTGCAATATCCTCAATTAGACCTTGATTTGCTGTAATATATGCATCTATACCGCTATGCAACCAAAAGTTATGAGGGGCATAGTCTGTAATTATTGTAATAATAGGAACATCTAATCCGCACTTTATTTTCAATATAGATAACATTTCTGTAGGTATAGGGTGAGTTGACAATATAGTATCTGGCTTAAAGTCATCTATAAGTTTTTTTAGTTTAATACACAATAGATTATTGAATTTAGAGCTCAATTGAAAAGAAGATAACTTATTACTAGAATCTATGACGTAATATAGCTTCCTGTATAGGCTAGGTTTAATCTGTACCGCCTTTAAATAACTTCCTATAACTATTTTATTTAGCAAAGGACTTATGTAGGTTAATGTATCAACTATCATAACTTCTGAAGAGTTATCATTTGCTAATATGTATTTTTTCATTGCTAATGAGGTTTGATGATGGCCTTCGCCAGCAGAAATTGAAAAAATTAGTGTTCTCATTTTTGTTCACTCTTTCTATATCATTAATATCGTTGGTAATAGTATAACCAAAATGTATAACAAAAATTATTAGAACAAATACTAGTCATAGGAATTATATGATAATAAAGGGGAGGAAACATTAAATATGAGTAAAAAGAGAATTGCTTACACTATAGCAGTAGCTTTTATAGTGGTTTTTTCAACTACTTTTGCTATCTTAATGACACTTGAAAGAACAGATTATAGAAATTATCTACAAGGTGAGTATTCTAAAAGTATGTATCAATTGATAGATTCAGTAAAAAATATAAAAACTGATTTATCTAAGTCATCAATTGTAGGTTCTAAGGAACAGGGACTAGTCGCTTTTGGAAGTATTTCGAAATATGCAGATATAGCCAATGATAAAATTCATTCATTGCCTATACCGCAAGAAGATTTAGATGGAACTAGTAAGTTTCTAACCCAAGTAAGCGATTTTGCTTATAGTATTGTTAGAGCCTCATCTCAAGGAAGAGACCTATCTGATAAAGATTATGAGAACATAGAAAGTTTAAAAAATGAAGCTGATTATTTGCTAATTCAATTAAATGAAGTTCAGCAAGATATAAATGAAGGTAAGGTTAAATGGGGAGAGATAAGAAAGAAGGTTAGCTTAGGCTTAAATAAGGCTAACGAAAGTTTGGTATCTAGCAAGTTTAAAAACATACAAACCCAAGTTGTTCAATATCCAGCTCTAATATATGACGGACCTTTCTCGGAGAATATTTTAGAGGTAAAGCCAAGGATATTAGGAATGAAGGAAGTTACAGAAGCTGAAGCTAAAAGTGTTGTAAAAAATCTTCTAGGCGCTAATAGAGTGGAAACTATAACAAGAAGAGAAGACGGAAAAACCAAGATACTTTCTTACAGCTTTAATGTTTCGCTAAAGGGAAGAGAAAAGGGTGAAGAGGTCGTATGCGAAGTAAGCAAGAATGGAGGAAAAGTTGTTTACTTAATTGATAATAGAGGCGTAGAGGGTGCGAAGATAGATGTAAAAAAGGCTGCTGCATTGGGTAGTGATTACCTAAGCAAACTAGGTTATAAAAATATGCAACCAACTTATACAATGAAGCATGACAGTACTGTAACTGTAAGTTATGTATATCATGAAAAGGATATACCAATATATCCTGATCAAATAAAGCTTAAAATAGCTTTAGACAATGGAAATATAGTAGGAATAGAATCTCAACAGTATTTGGTATCCCATACTGAAAAAAGGGATATACCTAAGCCTAAGATTTCTAAAGATAAGGCAAGGGAAAAGGTAGGAAAGAATCTTAAGATAACATCAACAGGCTTGGCTATAATACCAACTGAAAATAATAAAGAGGTTCTTTGTTATGAGTTTGTTGGAAAACATAGAGATGAAGATTTTATTGTATATATAAACGCAGAAACTGGATATGAACAAAAGATTCTTCAAATTATAAAAACCCTAGATGGAGAACTGACAATATAGAAGTATTTTGCAACGCAAAATATTTCAATGGAGGAGTGGAGAACTTTAAATGAGAGTATCTCTCCGCTTCCTCTATTTTGCGCTTTAGCGCCTCCACTTCTCCACTAAGAAAATTGCGGCGCAATTTTCTTATATTGCTATTGAATATATCATTTGCAATAGGAAGATTATTTGTAAGGGCATAAGTAGCAAATACAATAGAAGCAGCACCTCTAAGTCCAACCCAAGAGACTAGTGCTTGCTGTTTTAAGGGAGCTTTAAACCAACTTAATATGCTGAAAACTGCAATAGGACGCGCTATTAAAACCATAAATATTGCAATTATAAGCCCGCTTGTAAAAACTGATGGCAACTGAGATGGAAAAACTAATAAACCTAAAGTGAAGAATAAGATAATCTGCATTAGCCATGACAATCCATCAAAGAAATGGACAAGATTCTTTTTATGTGGAATCTTGCTATTGCCCATAATAATTCTGATTATATAAACTGCCAAAAATCCGTTTCCGCCAATCAGCTCACTTAAGGAGTACCCAAGTAACGGCATTGATATTACAAGAATTGAGTATAATCCATCTACGTTTAGGTGAATGCGTTTTAGTATAAATACTGACACTACTGAGATAGCAAATCCAATAGCAAGGCCGAAGATTGCCTGATGAGATAATAATTCTACTATTGATTGTTAGTGATTATTCGTTATTAAAGAGATGGCGACTATGGTTAACATGTATGACATAGGATCATTACTTCCGCTTTCTATTTCAAGCATAGAAGCTAATCCACCTTTGAGGTTTAACCTCTTAGATCTTAAGATGGAGAATACAGATGCAGCATCTGTGGAAAAAACTACTGCGCCTAAAAGCATTCCTTCGAGGAGAGTTACATTTAGTACGAAGTGTGAGAATATGCCAACTAAGAGTGCTGTCAGCATAACTCCAACTGTTGCTAAAAGTATTGCTTGAGGAGCTATAGGTTTTGCTAATTTCCAGTTAGCTCCGAATCCCCCACAAAACATAATAAATACTAAAGCAATATTACTTATCTGCTGAGCAAAAGTTGAATTGTCAAAATATATTCCCCCGATGCCATCAGAACCCAACAGCATACCTAATGTTAAAAAAATTAATAACGTAGGTACTCCGAATCGATATAATAATTTGCTAGAGAGCACGCAAGTAAGCAATACTATACCGCATAATAATAGTGTTTGTACCATGAAAGTCCCCCTTTATGAAAGTTTTAGAAATATCAGAATTCCTATACAATTGCTAGTATTATATCATGAATAGTATGTTACTGGATATTAATTTAGTTACAAGCTTTAAGGATTTACCAAATATTCATTGAAAATTAATTAAAAATTTATACATACTTGATAGCTATTAATAGCAGTGATTAATAAGTGTGATTATTCATTATTGAAAATATTGAAAACATAATTTTGAGAAATTAAAGAACTACAAAAAAGGTTGCGAATAACATATTGTAGATGAAGAAAAAAGATGATGAAAGGAAATGGGAATTATGAAAGATATAAAAAGTATAAAAATAAAGATAATATTACCTGTATTTTGTATGGTAACTATTTTTATTGCAGTTATGATTTTTCAAATTGTTTCGTTGAATGGTAATTTAGGGCGTGTAAGGGAAATGAATGAGAAGGCTTTTGCGACGGTATCAAAGTCAGAAGAACTAAAGCTTAACGTTGTACAAGTTCAACAGTGGCTTACAGATATTAGTGCAACAAGAGCGGCAAAAGGTTTTGATGATGGCTTTGAGGAAGCAGAAAAGCATGCTAAAAGTACTAAGAAGATTTTTGAGGAGCTTAAAAAATCCAATCCTGAAGATAAGGATGCCATAGAAAACATAGAAAATAAATTTGAACCTTATTATGAAATTGGAAAGAAAATGGCTAATGCATATATTGCTGGCGGCCCTGAAAAAGGAAACCTAAGCATGCTGAAATTTGATGAAATGGCTAAAAGTGTGAATGGGTCCGTGGATAAGTTTAAAGATGGTGCATATCGGCGTATAGACATATCCATTAAAAATATAGAGCAATCAATATATAAATCATTAGTGTTAATAGTTGTATCAATCATTATAAGTATTATGGTATTAGTTATTATCTGGAGTTATATGTCAAGAGGCATTGTTAAACCAATCAGCAATGTACTAGACAAACTAAAGGATATAGCAAGTAGCGAAGGAGACTTGACAAAACATATTAATGCTACAAGTAATGATGAAATTGGTCAGCTGGCAAATAATATAAATTTAGTGCAGGATTCATTTAGAAATATCATAAGTACTATTATAAATGAGTCATTTGAGATAGAGGATATAGTTAAGAAGAACAATGAAAGCATATTTAAATTAGCGGAACAAATAGAGGAAGTATATGAAACTACGGAAGAAATGTCAGCAAGTATGGAAGAAACTGCTGCATCTACAGAAGGAATGTTAACAACTGCTACAAAGATTGAAGAGGTTATTCAAATCGTTGATACAAAGGCTCAAGAGGGAGCTTCCGTTGTAGAAGAAATTCGAACCCGAGCAGAAAGATTAAAGAAGAATGCGGTAATATCAGAAAATAGTGCAAGACAAATGGGGAATGAAGTTAAAGAGAGACTAAGAGCTGCGATTGAACAATCAAAGGCAGTAGAGCAGATTGATTTATTAACAGATTCAATATTTAAGATTGCATACCAAACTAACCTTTTAGCATTAAATGCTGCCATTGAAGCTGCTAGGGCTGGAGAAGATGGAAAAGGCTTTGCTATAGTTGCAGAGGAAATTAGAAAGCTAGCGGAAAATTCTAAGCACGCTGTGAATGAAATTCGAAAAGTTACTAGCCAAGTTATGGAGTCTGTAGAAAATTTAACGGAAAGCTCCGAGGGTGTGGTTGAATTTATTAATACAAATGTAGTTAAAGATTATGAAATTTTAGTGAATATTGGTGGTCAATATTATAAAGATGCTGAGTATATTGAAGGATTTGTTTCACATTTAAGTAATGCATTGAATGAAATAGCTATTGAAACAAGTAAGATGATAAAATCAATTAATGAGATTGTAATTTCTAATAATGGAGTATCTAATAGTACTCAAAATATTACTAGGAGTATCGGTATAGTATCAGAAAAGTCAAATGATGTGCTTAAGTCCATAAATGCTGCTAAAGAAAACGTCGAAAAACTGACGAAAGTAATATCGCGATTTAAAATTAAGTAACCAGCAACCAGTCAAAGACTGAAGGTGGCGATTCTAATTTCAGCTTTGCTTGATAACCAATTTTGCTTTGCAAAACTACTGGGTTGGTATATAATTTGAAATGAATTAGTATTTGCATTAAAATATGATACGTATTCATATAATGAAGTTAAGTATAAGCTAATTTTGGTGAAGTGATTATAAAGTTATGAGGAGATGGAAGTATGAAGAAGAAAGTAGCAATTCTTTTTGGAGGACAATCAACAGAACATGAAGTATCACGTGTTTCGGCATCTTCAGTATTAAGAAATATCGATCTAAGCAGATATGATGTATATCCAATAGGAATTACAAAGGATGGAAAATGGTTTGAATATACAGGAGCAATCGAAAAAATAGAAAATGGAGAATGGGAAAAAGATGAGTTTTATAAAACACCAAATGGCCAAGGAATTCTTTTTAATAGAGAAGTAGACGTTGTTTTCCCAGTGATGCATGGATTATATGGAGAAGATGGTACAATCCAAGGATTGTGCAAGCTTTTAAGTATTCCTTGCGTGGGGCCTGGAGTTATGTCTTCAGCAGTGTGTATGGATAAAGTTTATACTAAATATCTGCTTGAAAATTTCGGGATAAAGCAAGCTGACTATGTGGTTGTAAATGCTTATGAATATAGAAGCAATAAAGAAAGCTTAATAGAACAAATTGAGAATAAATTAGGATATGCAGTATTCATTAAGCCTTCAAATAGTGGTTCTTCAGTAGGAATAAGCAAGGCCCATAACAGAGAAGAACTAGAAAAGGGTCTTGAAGATGCATTGAAATTCGATAGAAAAGTACTAGTAGAGGAAGCTGTTAATGCAAGAGAAGTAGAAGTAGCTGTTCTAGGAAATGATGAGCCTGTGGCTGCAACTCCAGGTGAAATAATCCCTGCTAATGAATTTTATGATTATGAAGCAAAGTATTCTAATGCAGAATCTAAACTTTTAATACCTGCAGCTTTAGATGAAAGTAAACTTGAAGAAGTAAGACAAGAAGCTATTAAGATATATAAGATTTTAGATTGCGCAGGGTTATCAAGAGTTGACTTTTTAGTGGATAAAGATACTGAAGATGTATATCTAAATGAAGTAAACACTATACCAGGGTTTACTAAGATAAGCATGTATCCTAAGATGTGGCAGGCAGATGGAAAGTCTTATAATAACTTAATTAGTGAGCTTATAGAACTTGCTATTGAAAGAAATAATTTATAATTAACAAAGGACTTGAAAGGGGAACATTATGACAAAAGCATTAGCTCTTATATCGGGGGGATTAGATAGCATATTAGCTGCTAAGCTCATTAAAGAACAGGGAATAGAAGTTATAGGAATAACCTTTAAGTCATATTTTTTTGGCCCGGAAAATGCTAAAAGAATGACTAAACAGATAGATATACCATTGGAAATCGTGGATTTTTCAGAAGAGCATTTTAAGGTAACTAAAAACCCTAAACATGGACATGGAAAAAACATGAACCCGTGCATTGACTGTCATGCAATGATGATGAGATATGCAGGAGAGTTATTAAATGAATTTAATGCTGACTTTATTATAACAGGAGAAGTGCTAAATCAGAGGCCTATGTCTCAGAATAAAGCTTCTTTAAATATAGTAAAAAAAGAATCGGGCTTTGCAGATAAAATATTAAGACCTCTTTGTGCAAAGGCTCTGCCTCCAACAGAAATGGAATTGAATGGATTGGTAGACAGAGAAAAGCTAATGGGCATAACAGGCAGAAGTAGAAAAATTCAAATGGAACTTGCTGAAAAGTGGGGAATAGAGGATTATCCGTCGCCAGCTGGTGGATGTAAGCTGACAGATCCTAATTTTTCGGTAAGGCTTAGGGAGCTAGTAGAGCATAAAGAAGAACCTACTCAAAGAGATATAGAGCTTTTAAGGATAGGAAGGCATTTTAGAGTTTGTAAAAATGCAAAAGTTATATCAACAAGAACAGCAGAAGAGGGAACGCTATTAAAATCATACCTAAATGAAGATGATGTGGCTTTTTTAGTTAAAGACTTTAATGGTTCCATGGTAGCTATAATAGGAAATGCTGCAGAGAAGGATATAGAATTTGCAGCTAAGGTAGCTGGGAGATATTCTAAGGGAAGAGAGCAAGGCAAGCTTGATGTTATTTATGGACAATATGGAAAACCATATAACAAGTTCTTAGAAATAAAACCAGCAACAGAAGAAGAATTATTAAAATATATAATAGGTTAAGAAGGGAGGAATAGTACGCAAATGGATGCAATTATTTCTGTGGGAAGTAAGCAAATTGGTAATGAAGATGAAGCTGTAGAAGTTATAACTAAAGGAAAGTTCTATAAAAAGCAAAATTGCTATTATGCAGTGTATAATGAAACTGAAATTTCAGGAATGGAAGGTACTACAACTACACTAAAAATTAAACCAGATAAGTTTAGTCTAATAAGAATGGGAAGTACCAATGCTAAAGTAGATTTTGAAAACAAAAGCAGTAACGTATCCTTGTATAATACTCCTTATGGGCCTTTGGAACTAGTAGTACAAACAAATAAACTAGACATAGATGTAGATGACAATGGAGGAAAAGTTTTTATAGACTACAATATGACATTGGCAGGACAAAAACCTTTAAAGACCATACTAAACATAGACATAAAGGTAAAAAAGCTATAAATATTTAAATTATTAAGCTGCAAAATCACGTAGAATACCACTTGTGGGGCTATGTGATTTTTTTATTCTTAAAATAATATTGAAGAAAAAGTTTAATTTTAATTTATATGGATAATAATTTTAGAGGAGGTGAAATCTATGTATGTAATGAGTAATTATGAAAGAATAATAGAAATAATATGTTCTATGAAGGGCATAGACAAGGAAGAGCTTTTTAAAATATTAGAAGATAGAGAATTTAAATATCTTTTATTTTTACTTCTAAAAAGATATAAATGCGATGATATAAATAAAATTAGTAAGGATTTCTCAATAAATAGTAGAAGAACTGTTAACTATAATGTAAAAAAAGCTCAAGAAAAGTTTTTTAAACAGAGAATTTAGGGAAGTATATTTTCAAGTAGAAAAGAAAATTGAAGAAGCCAATTGATATAAATTCAAAAAACACAAAAAAGACTAGCACAATTACAAAGAATGTGATATCATATTATTTATGTTTTTGATTTAAGCATATAAACACCCCATTTTATAGGGTAATTTCTATTATAATGGCTATTAAATAGTATGTCAATAGTTTTTTTATATCAAAGGAGGAATTATTTTGAGCACTAAATATGTATTTGTAACTGGAGGAGTTGTATCTTCTCTAGGAAAAGGGATAACAGCTGCTTCACTTGGAAGATTATTAAAGAACAGAGGGTTAAGAATTTCTATACAAAAATTTGATCCTTATTTAAATGTGGATCCAGGTACTATGAGCCCATATCAACATGGGGAGGTTTTTGTAACTGATGATGGAGCAGAAACAGATCTAGATCTAGGGCATTATGAAAGATTTATAGATGAAAATCTAAGTCAAAACAACAATGTTACTACAGGCAGGGTATACTGGTCTGTTCTCCAAAAAGAAAGACGTGGAGATTATTTAGGAGGAACGGTTCAGGTAATTCCACATATAACAAATGAGCTTAAAGAAAGGGTTTACAGGGTTGCTAAAGAAAAGGATTTAGATGTAGTTATAACAGAAATAGGTGGGACAGTTGGAGATATTGAGTCTTTACCTTTCTTAGAAGCAATAAGACAAATAAAATATGAGGTTGGACGTGAAAATGTATGTTTTATTCATGTTACTTTGATACCGTACTTAGGAAAAGCTGGAGAGATTAAAACTAAGCCTACTCAACATTCAGTTAAAGAATTAAGGGGTATAGGTATTCAGCCAGATATATTAGTATGCCGTACTGAAAAACCTCTATCTGAGGAAGTAAAAGAGAAGATAGGGTTATTCTGTAATGTAGATGCAGATGCGGTAATACAAAACTTAGATGCTGAGCATCTTTATGAAGTACCTGTAATGCTGCACAACGAAGGATTAGACACTTTGGTTTGTAAAAAACTAGATTTAGGCTGCAATGAAATAGATAATACAGAATGGCTAGAGATGATTAATAGAATTAAAAATTTGAAAGATGATGTAACTATAGGGCTTGTAGGTAAATATGTAGAACTTCATGATGCTTATATTTCAGTCGCAGAAGCTTTAAGCCATGGAGGGTTCGCTAATAATTCAAATGTAGACATTAAGTGGATTAATGCAGAAGAAGTTAATTCTAAAAATGTAGACAGTTATTTAAAAGACGTAGATGGCATATTAGTTCCAGGAGGTTTTGGAGATAGAGGAGTAGAAGGCAAAATTGAAGCTATAAAATACGCAAGAATTAATAGAGTACCTTTCTTAGGAATATGTCTTGGAATGCAGTGTTCTGTTATAGAATTTGCAAGAAATGTTTTAGCGTATACGGATGCCAATAGTTCAGAAATAAATGAAAGTACTGCTTATCCGGTGATTGATTTAATGCCAGAACAAAAGGATGTAGATGAAAAAGGCGGAACTATGAGATTGGGCTTATATCCTTGTAAACTAGAAGAAAACTCCAATGCTTTTAAGGCTTATGGACAGCAAGTAATATATGAAAGGCATAGACACAGATATGAGTATAATAATGAATATAGAAAGGTTCTTATAGAGGCAGGACTTAAAATTACAGGCGTCAGCCCTGATGATAGATTGGTAGAAATTGTAGAAGTTAAGGAACATCCTTGGTTTGTGGCTACTCAATTCCACCCTGAACTTAAATCAAGACCTAATAGGCCTCATCCGCTATTTAGAGACTTTATAAAGGCGGCATTTAATAATAAATAAAGACTGTATCTTAAGAGGTTGTCTATTTTGTAAAGTTTAGAAATAATTCCGTTAGGATTTTAACTTCTTATTACAATGAAATCTTCAGTTTAAACTTATAATATATAATAGAGAAATTAATGTAATGTCAAAAAAGCATTGGTTTCTTTATTTTTTTTATTGTCGTAAAATTTATACTCTGCATTGAAGGAAATATTAAATAAATATAGAATCTAATTATATGGAGGTGGGAATGAGTGTTAATAGATACTGTAGTTAGCGCTGCCTTTAAAAACAGTTTAGGGCAATATGATATAAAAAGAATATCTATATTTAATATTACAGATATGTATAAGTACTTTAATTGTATAGAAGTTAATTCTGTATTAAGTAGAGAAATTCAGCTTAAAATTAAATGTCCTATATGTGAAGAGCATCATTATTATTGCTATGATATTACTCATCTTATAAAAGGAAGTATGGTAATTGGCGGATGTGAGAAATTAGGTTATCCAGTATTTTTTATAGGAAATAAAGAAAAGGTAGAAGAAAAAATAAATAAATATAAAGAAGTAAATGAAAAAATATATGCAATGTTCCAATAGATTGAATATAGTGCAAGTAATCTGGCAATATTATAGACAGATTGCTTTTTATTTTGAAAAAAGTAGATAAAAATATAAAATAGGTTATAATCTTAAGAGGCATTACACATCAAATATTTCAATCTAAATTATTTCCCAAGGGTATATATATATAACAAAATACGGAGGTGCTATTTTGACCAATAAGGATTTGAATGCTATGACGGTTGTTGAGCTGAGAAAGATAGCTAAGAATTTAGGTATTGTGGGAAGCTCAAAATTAAAAAAATCAGAACTAATAGATGAGATTAGTAAGAACTCTCCAGCGTCTATAAATAAGAATGGGGTAGTGCTAAGAGAAAAAATAAGTCCTAAAAGTGTACATAGCGTAACAAGTGAAGTTAACGAAGATGTTAAGGAAAAAGCTGATGTTGTACATATAGAAGCAAAGGAACCAGATAACCTTAATGAAAATGATGAATCGGAAAGCAACGTAGATAAAGAAAAAAACCTAAAGGAAATGATAAATGAATCAAACAGTGCAAAAGGTGTGCTGGAAATTATTGAAAATAATAATTATGGATTTTTAAGAGGAGAAAACTACTTAACTGGACCTAAAGATATCTATGTATCTCCATCACAAATAAGAAGGTTTAATCTGAAAACTGGTGATGAGGTAGAGGGAAAAATTAGAACAGCTAAGGAAGGCGAGAAGTTCCAAGCTCTTATATATGTTGAAAGAATAAATGGAGAAAATCCAGAAAAGGCTGTAAGAAGACAGAGATTTGAAAAGTTAACTCCTATTTATCCTAATGAAAGAATAAAGCTAGAAACAAGTCAATTAGACTTATCTTCCAGGCTTATGGATGTAATTTCCCCTATAGGGAAAGGTCAAAGAGGAATAATAGTTGCTCCACCAAAAGCTGGAAAGACTACCCTTCTAAAAAAAATCGCTCACAGCATAACTGAAAATCATCCAGAATCCAAATTAATAGTATTATTAATAGATGAAAGACCAGAAGAAGTTACAGATATGCAAAGATCAATTAAGGGTGAAGTTATCTACTCTACTTTTGACGAGGAACCAGATCATCATACAAAAGTCGCATACATGGTACTTGAGAGAGCTAAAAGGATGGTTGAACAAGGACAGGATGTCATAGTTCTACTAGACAGTTTAACAAGACTTTCAAGAGCGTATAATTTAACTATCAACCCAACTGGAAGAACTCTATCTGGAGGGCTTGATCCAGGAGCATTAATAATGCCTAAAAAATTCTTTGGTGCTGCAAGAAATATTGAAGAGGGCGGAAGTCTTACAATACT
Organism: Clostridium bovifaecis; assembly: GCA_009738435.1. Taxonomy (GTDB): domain Bacteria; phylum Bacillota; class Clostridia; order Clostridiales; family Clostridiaceae; genus Clostridium_H; species Clostridium_H bovifaecis. Next base: position 484,345 of record CP046522.1, read on the forward strand.
TGCAACAGCTCTTGTAGATACCGGCAGCAGGATGGATGATATGATTTTTGAAGAATTTAAGGGAACAGGTAATATGGAAGTTCACTTAGATAGAAAGCTTGAAGAGAGAAGAATATTCCCAGCTATAGATATTTATAAATCGGGAACTAGAAGAGAAGATTTGCTTCTTACATCAGAAGAATTAGAAGCTGCATTTACTATAAGAAAAGTTCTATATAAAGAGAATAATACAGGGGCTGTAACAGAAAAGCTTATAAATTTACTTTCAAAAACAAAGAATAATAAAGAGTTTTTAGGAATGTTTAATAAGGAAAAATGGGAAAGATAAAATCTTTCCCATTTTTTAATATTACTTGTTGTCTTCTTTTAAGTTGTATTTTCTCATGAACTTTTCAACTCTTCCACCTGTATCTAAAACTTTTTGTTTTCCAGTATAGAATGGGTGGCAGTTAGAACATACATCGACTTTAAGTTCTGCTTTAGTTGAACCAGTAGTAAAAGTATTTCCACAAGCACATTTAACTACTGTATCATGATGATATTCAGGATGTAATCCTTCTTTCATTATATTTCACCTCGCTTAAGATATTATTCTTAATATAGAATAATTCAAACCGAATCGTCAACTCTTAGAATTATATCATAACATAAATTAAATATCAATAAGAAATAAGTAAAACGGCGTACTACTTATTTGATGCTAGATCCATAGGTAGGTATTTGCTTAAGGCATCAGTAACTTTTAAGGGGATTTAGGGGCAGAGAATATAATACCAAGGATACCACCATTTAAGGCTATAAAGAATTCCCGTTTTTTTCAATATAATTGTCGCTATAGATAAGATTGATATAAAGATTATGTATTTTATCCATTTATGCTTCAAGTTAAGTTTCACAAGTAAAACTTGAATGAAACTAATGCACAGATAGTAAATGGAAGCAAATGCAGTAGTGTCATGTGCTGGATCTTCAAACCATCCAGGACGGTAATATCTGTTTGAGAACAACATTATAGGGATGATTTGGAATGTACCTGAGGTTGGACATATACATAAAAATAAGAATAAAGAGTGTAGAAAACCTTTTATCTGAAGTTTTACGAATAAAAATTCAACTCCAGCAAGAAGGATTGTAAAAAGAATCATCCAAAGCTTACCTAATTGAAAGGTAGATATAAACGTTGATATTACAGGCACTGTCAATAAATTTGATGCTAGGGCGGCTATATTACTATCATAATATATACTATATTTTACAAACCTTGGATAGTACTGGTAGCTTTCTCCGAAGATATATATTATAGTTTCTATAATATAAGCGCATTGGACTAGCACTAAAAATATCGATAAACTCTGAATAATTCCTTTTTGTAGCAGATAAAAATAAGAAGGACTAAACTAAAAATAATTAAGCCTAAGTACCAGTAAGGATTAGAATTCATCCTAAATGCCTCCTAGATATCGTCTTTCTAATAGTATCATTCTCCAAGAGAAATTTATGCTAAAGCAAAAGTCATAGGTTGTTGATATCTAAGAGCAATTATCTAGAAATTAAACCTGTCTTTTACTAGTTAAAGGAGTATGCATCTAAAATAAATTAGTGGTATAATAACTTAATATGAGAATGCTAAAGGTGGAGGGCGCAAAAGCAGATGAGTAAATTGTATTTTAGATATGGAGCCATGAATAGTGGTAAATCAACAAACCTATTACAGGTAGCGCACAATTATGAAGAAAGAGGAATGAAGGTTATTATAATAAAACCCAAAACGGATACCAAGGGTGGGAATACAGTGGTTTCTAGACTAGGAGTAACAAGAATTGTGGACATGCTTCTAGATAAAAATGAGGATATATATAAAAGGGTAGAGGCTTGGTGTGAAGAAAATGATAAGGTTGACTGTATATTAGTGGATGAAGTTCAATTCTTTGCAGAAAACCAGATTGATCAGTTTTTGAAGATTGCTGTAAAGATGGATATACCTACAATATGCTATGGGCTTCGTACGGATTTTCAAATGAATGGATTTGAAGGAAGTACAAGGCTGCTTTTATTAGCCCATAGTATAGAGGAATTAAAAACTATCTGTACTTGTGGCAAAAAGGCTTTATTAAATGGAAGAAAAATAAATGGAAAGTTTGTATTTGAAGGCAAGCAAATAGCGATAGACAATGAAGATAATGTTGAATATGAAGCGCTCTGCCCTAGATGTTACTTTGAGTATAAAGATAAACATACACATAAAAGTAAGAAATAGATGTGATTTATCAGAAAAGAGGTGAAGGTATGAGTAAAAGAACTTCAGTTGGAGGGCAAGCAGTAATAGAAGGTGTAATGATGCGTGGGAGCAAAGGCGTTGCTACCGCTGTTAGAAAGAGTGATGGTGAGATAGAAATTGATTTTAAAGAGTGTATTCCTCTTACTAAAAAAAATAAGGTGTTTTCTCTTCCTATAATAAGAGGGTTTATTACACTTATTGATTCCTTGATATTAGGAGTAAAAACATTGAATTATTCTGCATCTTTTTTTGAAGAAGAGGAAGATGAAAAGCCATCAAAAATAGATTTATGGATAGAAGATAGATTTAAAGATAAGACTAATGATATTATAATGGGTGTATCTTTGGTTTTTTCTCTAGCCTTATCTATACTATTATTTTTTATAATTCCTACTTTTGCAGCTAATGGTTTTAAAAAGATGAGTATTGAGAACACTATTGTTTTAAATATACTTGAAGGAATAATAAGGGTTGCTATATTCTTAATATATATATCTTATAAGTAAAATGGAAGATATTAAAAGAGTTTTTCAATATCATGGAGCAGAACATAAAACTATATTTTGCTATGAAAATGAGGAAGAGCTAACTCCTGAAAATGCAAAAAAGCAGGGAAGATTGCATCCTAGATGTGGAACAAACTTCTTATTTTTAGTTATGATAGTAAGTATTATTTTATTTTCTTTAACAGGATGGAACTCTATATGGGAAAGAATAATGTATAGAGTGATACTTCTTCCGATAGTTTCGGGAATTACGTATGAGCTTATTAAATGGATGGGAAGCAGCAGTAAGGGTGTTAGTAAAGTTTTATCATATCCAGGGCTTATGCTCCAAAAGCTTACAACTAAAGAGCCAGATTTGGAGCAGCTGCAAGTTGCTATTCAGTCGCTTCAGGTTGCAGAAGGCTTGGAAACGGTGGAAAGTCTTAAAAGGCAGAGGAGCAGTGGAGTAGTGGAGCAAGTTTAAGGAAACAGTTTAAAATGGAAAACGGATAATGGAAAATGAAAAACTTAAAGGATAGGTTAGATTATAAAATGTAAATCGCTAGTCACTAGCCACTAATCGCTAAAATAAGTCATAAGCAGAAAACAATAGCGACTAGAGGTTAGTGACTTTTTTTCTAAACTGTACACTTTAAACTCAGCAACTTAAAATAAAGTTGGTTACTGGTTACTGGTTACTGGTTACTGGTTACTGGTTACTGGTTACTAAAAAGAGGTGGTGATATTTTTGAATATAGGTAAAGCCTTAACTGAGGCATATAAACTTTTAAAAAATGCTGACATAGATACATATATGCTTGATTCACAACTTCTTCTTCAAAAGGCTTTAAAGAAGGATAAATTATTTATAATGATAAATAGAAACTTTGAAATTAGCAGTGAAGAAGAAAAAGAATATTTCAAGATGGTAGAACTAAGAAAAAATAAAATGCCTGTGAAGTATATATTAGGTGAATGCGAGTTTATGGGATTAAACTTTAGTGTAAGAGAAGGAATACTGATTCCAAGAGGAGATACAGAAATTTTAGTGGAAGAAGTTATAGATAGAATAAATGAGAATAAATATAGAGAAGTCTGTGATGTATGCTGTGGCAGCGGAGCTATAGGAGTTTCTATAGGAAAGCTCGTAGAAGATACTAGGGTTTATTGTTATGACATATCTGATATAGCCTGCCAAGTTACCGAGGAAAATATAAATAAATTAGAAGTAAGTGATAAGATAAGAGTGTTCAAGAGTGATTTAATGGATGGATGAAGCGATAATAAAGGACAGAAAGTTTGATGTGGTAGTATCTAATCCCCCTTATATAAGAAAAGATATTATTCCAACTCTTATGGAGGATGTTAAAAACTATGAACCGCATCTTGCATTAGATGGAGGGAAAGATGGATTAGACTTTTATAGAAAGATAACAGAGCAGAGTCTTCAGGTTCTAAATGAAGGTGGGCTTTTAGCTTTTGAAATAGGATATGACCAAAAAGAGGAAGTTCAGGCTATCTTAAGTGAGAAAGGATTTATGGAAATCAAGTGCATTAAAGATTTAGCAGGGCTTGATAGGGTGATAACGGGAGTTAGGAACTAAAGTCCAAATTAATATATTAATGCCTATAAGGAGCTCAAAATTAGACATATTCATATATAAAAAGGAGGAGTGTATAAGTTTTCAAAAATGAGACATCAACTCCCTAAAGCTTAACTTTTTATAAATTTAGCTCTCTAATCTCTAACTATTAATTGACAATTGTCAATTAGCGAGTGTTTGTTATAATAATTAAATGTGAAAATAGAGATTACGGAGTGATAAAATGTTAGATAAATTAGACTTTATAGAAAATAAATATGATGAATTATCTATAAAAATAAGTGACCCGACAGTAATGGCTAATCAAAATGAGTGGAGGAAGCTTTGTAAGGAGCATTCAGAGCTTGAGCTTGTAGTTAATAAATATAGAGAATACAAAAATACATTAGAAGAATTAGAAGCTAATAAAGAAATGTTAGGAGAAGAAAGCGACAAAGACATGAAAGAGATGATTCAAGAGGAAATAAGGTCTCTTGAGGAAGCTAAGTTAAATGTAGAAGAGGAGTTAAGAGTATTGCTTCTTCCAAAAGATCCCAATGATGATAAAAACGTATTTATAGAAATAAGAGCAGGTGCTGGAGGAGAAGAAGCTGCACTATTGCATCTAACCTATTTAGAATGTACACAAGATATGCTGAACGTCATGGATGGAAATCCGAATTCATGAGTTCTAATGAAACAGATATTGGTGGGTTCAAGGAAGTTGTATTCATCAGCTGTAAGAATGACGCATTTACCAACAGGAATGGTAGTTTCTTGTCAGGATGAAAAATCTCAGCTTAAAAAAAAGAAAAGGCTTTAAAAATTTTAAAAGCTAGACTTTATGAAAAGGCTGAACAGGAAAGAAATGCTGCTATCCCGCAGATAGAAAGAGCCAAGTAGGTAGTGGAGATAGAAGTGAAAGAATAAGAACTTATAACTATCCACAAGGAAGAGTATCAGACCATAGAATAGGAGTTACTGTGTATAAACTAGATGCATTTCTTGATGGAGAAATGGATGAAATAATAGATGCTTTAGTAACAGCAGAACAAGCAGAAAAGATGAAGGGTATGGCAATAATCAATAATCCATAAGAAAACTATAGAGGTGTAGCTATGAATATAAATAAAGCCATTAGAAGCAAAAAAAGTCTAGTAGGGATTTATGCTATCTATGGGCTTTATTTTTATTTTACTTCCGACTATTGTATATATTTCTAAGACTTTTTCTGCATTTTTACTCATATACCTGGCTATAATAGAGATTTTGGTAATAGTAGTAATGTTAATTAAACTTGATAAAGAAACCTTGAAATTTGAGTACGGAAGTAGGTTGAAAGTACACAATGGAATTTTTAGGGATAGGTATAGTATAGATTGTGATAAGGTAGAAGTTGTACACACAACAAAGAAGGAAGATTAGAGATAATAATAGTATTAAAGTCAAGGTTAAGAAGTAAAAGGATAAAAAGGGTAGATTCTAAGTTTTTAAAAAACAATAGTTGGGCTTAAAAAAGTACACAATGGAATTTTTAGGGATAGGTATAGTATAGATTGTGATAAGGTAGAAGTTGTACACACACAAAAGAAGGAAGAGAATTAGAGATAATAATAGTATTAAAGTCAAGGTTAAGAAGTAAAAGGATAAAAGGGTAGATTCTAAGTTTTTAAAAAACATAGTTGGGCTAATAAATACTGTAATATAAAAGGTGAAAATTCTACAACAGAATATTATTATATAATATAAATAAAGGAGGATATGTTAAATATAAGCTTTTAGATATAGTATATAGATACTGTACAAGAGCTCACTTTACAGAAAGCTCCATAAAAAATATAAAAGAATATAGAAATTAAAGAATAAACTCCTATTTTCTAAAATAATATAAATTAGAAATGGGGGTTTTATTTTGGAAAGTAAAATTGTTTTAATAGTGGCTTTTGCTAGTTTGCTTTCGCTAGCAGGCACCATGTTGGGTGCGTCAATAGGTATATAATAAGAAGACCGTCAAAGAGGGTAATAGGGAGTATAATGGACTTGCAGCAGGGCTTATGCTTTCCATAATTATGTTAGATTTAATACCAGAATCGATAGCTAAAATAAATTTTTTAACACTATTATATTTTGCATAATTGGAATTTTTATTATTATGTTGGTAGACATGCTCAGTGGGGATGAGGGGAAAATTTTTAATGACAGCCATACTAAGGCTGCTTTTATGGCTGCGATAGGTCTCATGATTCATAATTTCCCAGAAGGCATTATAATGGGAGCGGGGTTTTTAGCCAATGCAAATCTTGGAATCAAAATGAGTATGCTTATAGCTATTCATGATATTCCAGAAGGAATTGCAGTTTCAGCTCCTCTTATGGCATCTAGAGTTAAAGTGTCTAGAATATTAAGCTATGCGTTTATAACAGCATTTCCAACCTTAGCGGGAGCAGGGCTTGGAGTGTACATAGGTAATATTTCTGATGTGGTTTTAGGTGAATGCTTAGGTGTTGCTTCTGGAATAATGCTTTATGTAGTTTTTGGACAAATGCTTCCAGAGTCTTTAAGATTATGGAGAGGAAAAACTGTAACCTTCAGCTTATTGCTAGGATTGATATTAGGTCTTGTAATTACTAACGTGTTATAATAAAATACATAAAGAGACATTCTAAATTTACAATTTAGTCATGGCCCTTTATTCCTCTGACTAAAAGGAAGAGGGGGGTTATAATAATGAATTCTAATAGTAAAGAAGTGAATAGATATGGATACTAAAGTAAAATATTTAGATGCTAATAAGCCTGATAATAAAATAATAGAAGAAGTAGGAAAAACGATAAGAGAAGGTGGGCTTGTAGCTTTCCCTACAGAAACCGTATACGGGCTTGGAGCTAACGCATTAGATTCCGAGGCGGTAAAAAAGATTTTTATTGCCAAAGGAAGACCTCAGGATAATCCTCTTATTGTCCATGTGGCAAGTACTAAAATTGATGAGTTTGTACAGGAGGTTCCTTATATTGCAAGGAAGATGATGAACAAATTTTGGCCAGGACCATTAACATTAATAATGAAAAAGTCTTCTAAAATTCCTGATGTAACAAGTGCAGGGCTTGATAGTGTTGGAATTAGAATGCCTTCAAATCCTGTAGCTAACGAATTGATTAAAATGGCTGGAGTACCTATAGCGGCTCCTTCAGCTAATATTTCAGGGAAACCTAGCCCTACTAATATAGAAAGATGTATAGATGATTTAATGGGAAAAGTTGAGTACATAATAGGAGGAGAAAATTGCGATGTAGGTCTTGAGTCTACTATTGTGGATTGTACTGTGGAGCCTCCATGCGTATTAAGACCAGGGGGGATTACTTTAGAAATGCTAAAGAAAATTAACCAAGATATATATAGACCCTGCTATTATGAAAAAGGTAGAAAAAGATTTTAAGCCTAAGGCACCAGGAATGAAGTATAGACACTATGCTCCAAAAGCTCCATTAAAAATTGTTAGTGGCAATTTGCAAAAAACTATTGCAAAATCAATGAAATGGTGCAAAATTATATGGATGATGGCAAAACAGTTGGAATTATGGCAACTGATGAGAGTATAGAGAGCTATCCTAGAGGCGTAATTAAATCTTTAGGAAGTAGAAAAAATTTAAGCAGTATAGGGAAAAATTTATTTAAGACTTTAAGAGAATTTGATGATGAAAATGTAGACATAATATTATCAGAGGCCTTTGAGGAAAAAGAAATAGGTATTGCTGTCATGAATAGGCTAAAAAAAGCAGCAGGTTTTGATATAATTTATGTTAATAACTAATGGAGGGCAGTATGAAGATTTTATTTGTTTGCACGGGAAATACATGTAGAAGTTGCATGGCGGAAGCTATCTTTAATAAGTTATCTGATATAGAGGGCGTTGAAGCTTATTCTGCAGGAATCTCTATTATGCCTAGAAGCAAAACATCTAAAAATGCTGCTATACTTATAAAGGAAAACTTTAATTTAGATATTAGTGAAAGAGAAGCTGTTCAGCTAACAGAGGAAGACCTAAGAAAGAGCGACCTCATTTTAACCATGACTACTTATATGAAAGAGCTTATATGTGAAGCTTTTCCACAATATCAAAATAAAATATATACTTTAAATGGATACGTGGATCTTGAAAATGACGTAATGGATCCTTATGGTGGGGATATGAAAACATATAAGACCACATTTGATATGTTAAATAAAGGTGTGGAATTATTGTTGCATAAATTAAAAGGAAGATAGTGGTAAAACATACTGGTATCTTCTTTTTTTGTATAAAACATGATTTGAGGAGGAATTGTTATGAAAATAGCTATAGGATGCGATCATGGTGGATTTAGACTAAAAAACGCTGTAATTGAGCATTTGGAAAAAAGAGGAATGGAAGTTAAGGACTTTGGTACATATACTGAAGAGTCTTGCGATTATCCTGAATTTGCACAAAAAGTTGCAGAAGAGGTTGTAGCTAAGAATTATGAATTTGGTATAGTTATATGTGGGACAGGAATAGGAGTAAGTATTACAGCTAATAAGGTTCCAGGCGCAAGAGCAGCCTTATGCCATGATACATTTAGCGCTCACGCAACTCGTGAACATAATAATGCCAATATACTTGCTATGGGAGAAAGGGTAATAGGAGTTGGTCTTGCTCTAGAAGTAGTAGATACTTTCTTAGGAGCAGAATTCGAAGGTGGAAGGCATGAAAGAAGAATTGATAAGATTGCAGAAGTAGAGAAAAAATATTATAAGTAGGAAACGTTTTAATAAATTTAAAAATCAACATGATTTATAAATAGAATAAAATGTATAAACTAGGAGGAAATTTTTATGAGTAAAGTAACACAAATTGCACACCCATTAATACTGCATAAATTATCTATAATAAGAAATAAGGAAACAGGTTCTAAGGATTTTAGAGAACTTGTTGAAGAAGTTGCTATGCTTATGGCTTATGAAGTTACTCGTGATCTACCATTAGAGGAAGTTGAAATAGAAACGCCTATATGCAAAACAAAGTGCAAAATGCTTGCAGGAAAAAAAGTTGCAATAGTTCCTATATTAAGAGCTGGTCTTGGTATGGTAGATGGCATGCTAAAGCTTATACCTGCTGCTAAGGTTGGACATATAGGATTATATAGAGATGAGGAAACATTAAAGCCTGTGGAATACTTCTGCAAGATGCCTCAAGATATACAAGAGAGGGAAATAATTGTTACAGACCCAATGCTTGCTACAGGGGGGTCTGCTATAGATGCAATTCATGCACTTAAAAAAGAGGAGCACAAAATAAAGATTGATGTGTCTTATATCATCACCTGAAGGAGTAAAGGCTGTTATGGATGCACATCCTGATGTAGATATATATGTTGCTGATATAGATGAAAGATTGAATGAACAAGGATATATAGTTCCAGGTCTTGGAGATGCAGGAGATAGACTTTTTGGCACTAAGTAAGGATAAAAAAAGAACTAAGTTGCAGATAAATTATCTGCAACTTAGTTCTTTTTTTATTAATTTTTTAGTCAAAGTTATACAAAATATATTCTTTTTTTAAAGTTTTTTATTAAATCTTTCAATTATTTGATTTATGGTATAGAATAATATAGGATAGAAGTACTACAAGCTTTTTTAGGAGTGGAGAAAGATTATGGACAGAATAGATAAACATAATTATTATTTAGATATTTGTGAAACTATATTAGAAAGAGGAACTTGCCTTAGGCGAAATTTTGGAGCAATAATCGTAAAATATGATGAAATTATGTCATCAGGATACTCAGGGGCACCTAGAGGAAGAAAGAACTGTTCGGATTTGGGATATTGTAGAAGAGAAGAGTTAAAGGTAGAAAGGGGAACTAGATACGAGCTTTGCAGGTCTGTTCATGCAGAACAAAATGCAATTATCTCTTCAAGGAGACAGGATATGATAGGGTCAACTTTATATCTTGTAGGTAAGGAAATGAACAATGGAGATCTAGTAAAAGATGCATCACCTTGTTCTCTGTGTAAAAGATTTATAATAAATGCTGGAATATCTAGGGTGATTATAAGAGATACAAAAATAGATTATAGAACTATAGATGTTCAAGAATGGATAGATAACGATGATTCACTAAAAGGAGATGGATCATACTAACAAAAGGAAGGTTAGAATTAAATTATGGATAGTATAAAAATTTTAACGCTGATTTCGGTACTGATATCATTTTTATTAACACCTTTTATTAAAAAGTTTGCTTTTTATATTAAGGCTCTAGATATACCAAAGGATAAGAGAAAGATACACAAGGAACCAATACCTTTGCTTGGGGGCATTGCTATATATATTTCATTTTTAATTACAATGATATTAAAGGAAGGTTCCTTAAATAAATCGGAAACAGGGATACTTATAGGAGCTACTATAATTGTAATTGGTGGGTTAATCGATGATTTGAGAGACTTAAAACCCTGGATGAAATTAGCTTTTCAATTAGCAGGAGCAATAATTCTTATAGTATTTGGAGTTCATATAATCCGTATAACGAATCCGTTTCCTACAGGAAGTTCGTATTTGAATTTGGGATATTGGTCCATACCTATAACTATACTATGGGTAGTTGGAATTACTAATGCATTGAATTTAATAGATGGCGTGGATGGGCTTGCAGCAGGAGTAGCATTCATATGTTCATTTACAATTTTTATTATAGCAGTTTTAAATGGTAGACGAGAAGCTGCACTTTTAACCGCGATTTTAAGCGGAGCTATATTCGGATTTTTACCGTATAACTTCAATCCTGCATCAATATTTATGGGAGATACAGGTGCTCAGCTGTTAGGATTTTTGTTAGCGGCGATATCTTTAGAAGGAACAATAAAATCGGCAACTACATTTGCAATAGCAGTGCCAATTTTAGCTTTTGGACTTCCTATATATGACACTTTATTTGCAATGATTAGAAGGAAGGTAAATGGAAAGCCTATAATGCAGGCAGATAGAGGACATTTACACCACAGGCTTTTAGATATGGGATTAAGCCAAAGGCAGGTAGTAATAATAATGTATTTAATAAGTGCAGTATTAGGTGGAATTTCAATAATTGCAATGCAAATCAGTACACCAAGATCATATTTTTTACTTACTGTAGTAATAATAATAATTGGATTAATTGCTTGGAGAGTAGGATTCTTTAAACATAAAGAGTAAATATGCTTTAGAAAATTTTAGATTCGTATAATAGGGAGTGAAAACGTGAAAAAGATAAAAGTTATGAGCGTCTTTGGAACTCGGCCAGAGGCAATAAAAATGGCTCCGCTTGTTAAAGAACTAGAAAAAACTGATGGAATCCAATCTGTAGTATGTGTTACAGCACAACATAGAGAGATGTTAGACCAAGTTCTAACTCTTTTTAGTATAAGCCCTGATTATGATTTAAATATAATGAAGGAAAAACAGAGTTTAAGCAGTATCACAACAAATGTTTTAGAGAGTTTAGAAGATATATTTAATAAAGAAAAGCCAGATATAGTTTTGGTTCATGGAGATACTACAACTACATTTGCTGCATCTCTTGCGGCTTTTTACAACAAAATAAAAGTTGGACATGTGGAAGCTGGACTTAGAACCCATGATAAATATTTTCCATTTCCAGAAGAGATGAATAGGAAGCTTACAGGAGCAATAGCAGATCTGCACTTTGCACCAACTCTTAGAAATCGAGATAACTTGCTCAAAGAGGGCATATTAGAAAATAGAATATTTGTAACTGGAAATACAGTTATAGATGCTATGAATTATACTATAAAGGAAAACTATATTTTTGATAATGAGATATTAAATAGTGTTGACTTTAACAAAAGAGTTATAATGGTTACTGCACATAGAAGAGAAAATTGGGATAAAGGAATAGAAAATATATGTAAGGCCTTGCTGAAAATTAAAAGAAATAATGAAAATGTTGAAATTATTTACCTGGTACATTTAAACCCTATTGTAAAAGAAATTGTATATAAACATTTACAAGGAGTAGATGGAATACATCTGCTATCTCCTCTAGATACTAAGGATACTCATAATTTAATGAAAAAATGTTATCTTATAATGACTGATTCAGGTGGAATACAAGAAGAAGCTCCTCATCTTGGGAAACCGGTTTTAGTACTTAGGGATGTAACTGAAAGAATAGAAGCTGTAGAAGCTGGTACTGTAAAAATTGTAGGAACTAATACAGGAAATATAGTTAAGGAAGCTAATATTTTATTAAATAATGAGGAAGAATACTATAGGATGAGTAAAGCAGTAAATCCCTATGGTGATGGAAAAGCTTCGATTAAAATAGTTGAAACTATATTGAAAGATGTTGTCGAAAAATGATAAGGATTTAATATGGGATTACTTGAGAACTTTTTAACGAAAGCTGATGTGAGCATGGAATAACATTAGCTGAGGAGGAGACTTAAATGAGAGAAGTAGTAATAGCAAGTGCCGTTAGAACTCCTATTGGAAAATTTGGAGGAACCTTAAAAGATGTTACAGCAGCGGAAATGGGAGCTATAGTTATTAGGGAAGCACTCCAAAGAGCGGGAGTTGTTCAAGAACAAGTAAATGATGTTTTAATGGGTCAAGTGCTTCAAGCAGGGCATGGTCAAAATACAGCAAGACAGGCAGCGATAGGAGCAGGCATTCCTGTAGAAGTTCCTGCTATGACAATCAATATGCTTTGTGGATCTGGGCTTAGAACAGTGAGCATGGCAGCGCAGTTTATAGGTAATGGAGATGCAGATGTTATAGTTGCAGGTGGGGTAGAAAGTATGTCATCAGCACCATATTTAGCAATGAACGCTAGATGGGGAATGAGAATGGGTGATGGGAAACTTGTAGATTCTATGATTCATGATGGATTAATGGATGCGTTCAATTACTATCATATGGGAATAACTGCAGAAAATATAGCAGAACAGTGGAATATATCAAGAGAAGAGCAAGATGAATTTGCGCTAAGATCTCAAACATTAGCTCAAAGGGCAATAAAAGAAGGAAAGTTTAAAGATGAAATTGTCCCTGTAAGAATTAAGAGTAGAAAGGGAGAGATTATCTTTGATACTGATGAATATCCAAAAGATAATACAACCAAAGAATCTCTGCAAATATTAAAACCAGCTTTTAAGAAAGATGGAACAGTTACGGCTGGAAATGCATCAGGATTAAATGATGGAGCTGCTGCATTAGTTGTTATTAGTGCAGATAAGGCAAAAGAACTAGGTGTAAAACCTATGTATAGAATATTGTCTTATGGTTCTAAAGGAGTAGATCCATCAGTTATGGGATATGGTCCAGTTGGCGCTACAAAAATAGCACTTGAAAGGGCAGGGCTAACTATAGATGATATAGACTTAATAGAATCTAATGAAGCTTTTGCAGCTCAAAGCTTAGCAGTTGCTAGAGATTTACACTTTGATATGAATAAGGTAAATGTGAACGGAGGAGCTATAGCACTTGGCCACCCAATTGGATGCTCGGGTGCAAGAATACTAGTTACTTTGTTATATGAGATGGAAAAAAGACAATCTAAAAAAGGATTAGCCACTCTTTGTATAGGCGGTGGAATGGGCACCTCGCTCATTGTTGAAAAAATATAAAAACCTGCATTTGCGGGTTTTTTGTTTGGAATAAATAAGATATACAATAAAGAAAAATAATGGAAAAAATATGCATATATTAAATAATAGCGTATATTATAGTGCACATAGCTAGATATTGTTATCATGTTAACAATAATAAGGAAATTAAAAGTTGATTAGATAGGAATTCAGCAGTATAATAAAAATGATTATACTTAACAAAAAATAAAGTGATTAAAAATAGGAGGGTTTTAGCATGAGAGAAGTAGTTATTGCAAGTGCAGTAAGAACAGCTATAGGAAGCTATGGTGGAGCTTTAAAAGATGTACCAGCAGCAGAATTAGGTGCAATCGTTATCAAAGAAGCTTTAAAGAGAGCTGGAATTGAAGGAAATCAAGTTGACGAAGTTATAATGGGGCATGTTTTACAAGCTGGACAAGGCCAAAACACAACTAGACAAGCATTAGTAAATGCAGGTTTACCTGTTGAAATACCATGTTTCACAATGAATATGGTTTGTGGATCAGGATTAAGAACAGTATCACTAGCAGCTCAATTGATAAAAGCAGGAGATGCAGATATCATAGTTACTGGTGGTATGGAAAACATGTCACAAGCTCCTTACCTAGTTCCAAATGGAAGATGGGGACAAAGAATGGGAGATGGAAAACTAGTTGATGAGATGATAAAAGATGGTTTATGGGATGCATTTAATCAATATCATATGGGAATAACAGCTGAAAATGTTGCAGAGCAATGGAATATTACAAGAGAAGAACAAGATACACTTGCAGCAAGATCTCAACAATTAGCAGTAAAAGCAATAGAAGAAGGCAGATTTAAAGACGAAATAGTTCCAGTAGTAATTAAAACTAAAAAGGGAGAAAAAGTAGTTGATACTGATGAGTATCCAAAGGCTGGAACAACTGCTGAAGGATTAGCTAAGTTAAGACCAGCATTTAAGAAAGATGGAACAGTTACAGCAGGAAATGCTTCAGGAATCAATGATGGAGCAGCTGCACTAGTTATCATGAGTGCTGAAAAAGCAGAAGAATTAGGAATTAAGCCATTAGCTAAGATAGTATCTTATGGTTCAAAGGGTGTAGACCCATCAATAATGGGAGTTGGTCCAATAGGTGCAACTAGAGCAGCTCTTGAAGGTACTGGATTAACAATCGATGATATCGATTTAGTAGAAGCTAATGAAGCATTCGCAGCTCAATTCTTAGCAGTAGGAAAAGACTTAGGATTCAATTTAGATAAAGTTAATGTAAATGGAGGAGCTATAGCACTTGGACACCCAATTGGAGCATCTGGTGCTAGAATTCTTGTAACATTACTTCACGAAATGCAAAAGAGAGATGTTAAGAGAGGTTTAGCTACTCTTTGCATAGGTGGAGGAATGGGAACTACTCTTATCGTTGAAAGATAAGCAGACATCTCAAATCTCTGATTTGGTGATAGTCGCTTACTCCTCTGACTATAGAAGAGGAGTTTCCGGTGAGACATCTTAAATATATAACATAAAAAGTGATTGCATGTTAAATGCAGTCACTTTTTTGTTATAACTTTTCGCTATGGTTAAATAAAAGTTGATTTTTACACTCGACTAATAGTGTCCTTTAATATTTTAAGGTTATATTTTGAACTTAGAATTACATTCGACACAGTAGAAAAGCAACCATTTCTTAAAATATAGCCTTATAATAAACATTTTAGTAATATTTTTTATTATAAATATTGCATGAAAATTGATACGTTTATTCAAACTATATTAAATACAATTAATTAATATATAACAAAAGTAAGGCTAGTAAGGCAATGTTAATACAGAATGAAAAATTTGGGTTCAAATATTTACAATCGATAGTATATTCTGAAAATTATGAAAATAGGGTATGCTATTAGAAACACATCGAAAAAAGTTGAAAAATATGAAATTAAATACAAATGGACGATAACTAATGAATATTAGTTTAAAATCTTTGTTTTTGAGCCATTATAAGATATTACTGGGTATTTTGAGGTTTGAATGTATTAATAGGAGTTATATAATAGAGTTTATTATATTAAAATTTAAGGAGGAAAAATGGAAAGAAACGACGAGATTCAACAAATGTTAAAAAATATGGTATATTTAGATCTAATTGTTGGACTTGTTCTTGGGATTTTAGTTTATTTAATAAATCCTAATTATGTACTTATATGTTTGCTGGGATTTTTTTTAGCTATTGTTAGTTTTTATATAAATAGTTATACAGTTAAATATATCCTTACTAGGAATAAAGAGAATAGTAAGGTTTTAATCATTTTGGGCTACTTTTTGAGGATATTTCTAGTAGGTATAATAGGAGTAGTATTATTTACACATAATAGATTTAATATAATAGCTTATACGTTAGGTTATACCTTTCGTTTTTTATCCTTAATCCTTTATGGACTATCGCTAAAAAGTAATAATGAAGGGGGTGAATAGATGGTGGAGGGGAAAGAGATAATTTATCTTAACTTATTAGGATATAAGATTAGTATATCAGAAGTAATAATTGTTCAGTGGGCAATAATATTAATTTGTTTAATTTTTTCTGTTATGGCAAGAGGTATACTAAAAAATGTTCCAGATAAAAAACAAAGTATGGTAGAAATATTTGTTGAAGGAATTAATAATCTAGTAAGAAACACTATGGGAGAAGAATCTTTAGAATTTGTTCCTTATGTGGGAACCGTAGTTATATTTCTTCTAATGATGAATATTTCAGGTATATTTGGCATTGAACCACCTACAAGGGACTTTAGTGTTACAACGGGGGTTGCCGCTATAAGCTTCATAGTGATTCAAGCTTATGCTATAAGAAAACATGGCTTAAAGGATTACTTTTTGGGATATGCAAGACCAATAGGTATTTTACTTCCTATAAACATAATGGAAAGAATAATGCTTCCGGTATCTCTAAGCTTAAGGTTATTTGGAAACATTACTGCAGCAGCAGTTATTATGGAGTTAATATATAATGGACTTGCTAAAACACCATTAGGAATAGGACAATTAGTAGTACCCATTCCATTACATTTTTACTTTGATGTCTTTGATGGCGGCCTTCAAATGCTTATCTTTGTAATGCTTACAATGATAAACATAAAAATAATATCAGAACACTAATTCATATGCAAAAGTAGATTTAAATAAAATTTTATTTAGGAGGAGTAAATTTATGATAAGTTCAGAAGCATTTGTAGCAGGTATGTGCGCAATAGGAGCAGGTATAGCATCTCTTGCATGTATAGGAGGAGGAATTGGAACAGGAAATGCCACAGCAAAAGCTGTAGAAGGCGTAGCAAGACAGCCGGAAGCTAGCAGTAAAATAATGACTACTATGATAGTTGGTAGTGCTTTGTCAGAAGCAACAGCAATTTATGGTTTTTTAATAGGAATATTATTGGTGTTAAAGATTGGAAATCTAATATAAAATGAGTTTGGCAAAGGATAAGCCTGAAGGGAGGCTTTAGCTATAAAATGATTGAATTTACTATACCAACGTTTGTGTGGACAATAATAAATTTTTTAGTGCTTTTAGGGATTCTTTCGTATTTCTTATTTAAGCCTGTTAATGAAATTATTAATAAAAGAAATAAGGAAATTGCGGACAATATAAAAAAAGCAGAAGAAGATAGAAAAAGAGCGCAAGAACTTAAGAGCGAAAATGAAAAGGAATATAAGTTAGCAAAAGAAGAAGGCAAGAGCTTAGTTGAAGATTATAAAGAAAAAGCTGAAAAGGTATCTCAGGAGATTGTTTCTGAAGCTCGTAGAGAGGCTGAACTTATTCTTGAAAGAGCGAGAAAAGAAATAGAGAGAGAAAGAGAAAAGTCAGAATACGAAGTTAAGATAAAAACAGTAGACTTAGCTATAGAGTTATCTAAGAAAGCTTTGGAAGAATCTATAGATGAAGCTAAGCATAGAGAATTAATTGGAGATTTTATTGCTAAGGTAGGTAACTAATTATGTATGAGTATTTAGATAGAAGGTATGCTCTTGCTTTATATGAGGTTGCTGAGAAGAATGGTAAAGTAGAAGAATATATACAAGAGTTAAAAGAAATAGTCAACTTAATCAAGAATAATGAGGAACTCTTAAGCGTAGTAAAGCACCCAGAAATAACAACTTCTCAAAAAAAGAGAGTTTTCAAATCTATATTTAGAGGGAAGATTGATGAATATATATTGGGCTTTCTATTAATACTTATAGAAAAAGATAGAATTCTGTATCTAGAAGAAAAGCTTAATGAAATGGAAAAAATTCATTTAGAAAGACAAAACATCTTAGTAGCCAATATTAAGAGCGTAATCCCGTTAAATGAAGAGGAGAAGAAAGCTTTAGAAGAAAGTTTGAAGAGAAAGTATAATAAAAATATTCTTCTAAAAGAAGAGATAGACAAGAGTCTAATTGGCGGCGTTTATATAAGAGTAGGTGATGACGTTATAGACGGCACTATAAAGTCTAAATTTGAAGAAATCAGAAAAAGGATAATTCATAGTTAGGATAATAGAAAAGAGGTGGGCGTATGAACGTAAAACCCGAAGAAATTACTTCAATTATAAGAAAAGAAATAGAAAGATATGAGCACAAAATTCAAACTATAGACTCAGGTACTATAATACAAGTAGGAGATGGGATTGCAAGAGTCTATGGACTAGATGATTGTATGGAGGGAGAACTTTTAGAGTTCCCTAACGATATATATGGAATGGCTCTAAATCTAGAGCAAGATAATGTTGGATGCGTTTTACTTGGTCAAGAAAAAGGTATTAAAGAAGGGGACGTTGTAAAGAGAACAGGAAGGGTAGTTGAGGTTCCTGTAGGAGAAGCTTTAATAGGAAGAGTTGTAAATTCATTAGGTCAGCCTCTTGATGGAAAAGGACCGATCAAAGCTTCAGAAAAGCGTGAGATAGAGGTTGAGGCTCCAGGAGTTATTGAAAGGCAGTCCGTTAAAGAACCTCTTCAAACTGGTATAAAAGCTATAGACTCAATGGTCCCTATTGGTAAAGGTCAAAGAGAGCTTATAATTGGAGACAGACAAATAGGTAAAACTTCTATTGTAATTGATACTATACTTAACCAAAAGGATAAGAATGTTAAATGTATTTATGTTGCTATAGGACAAAAGCAATCGACTGTAGCTCATATAGTAAATACTTTAACTCAAATGGGAGCTATGGATTATACTATAGTAGTATCATCCACGGCATCTGATTCAGCACCTCTTCAGTTTTTAGCACCTTATGCTGGATGCAGTATGGGAGAATATTTTATGCATAAAGGAGAAGATGTGCTTATAGTTTATGATGATTTATCAAAGCATGCAGTAGCATATAGAACTATGTCCCTATTGCTTAGAAGACCACCAGGAAGAGAAGCATATCCAGGGGATGTATTCTATATACACTCAAGGCTTTTAGAAAGAGCTGCGAGGCTTTCAGATAAGCTAGGGGGAGGGTCTCTTACGGCACTTCCAATAATAGAAACTCTTGCGGGAGATGTTACAGCGTATATACCTACAAATGTAATCTCTATTACCGACGGTCAGATATTCTTGGAAGCAGAGCTTTTCTATTCAGGTCAAAAACCAGCAGTAAATGCAGGTATTTCAGTATCTCGTGTTGGTGGTAATGCGCAAATCAAGGCTATGAAGCAGGTTTCGGGAACTCTAAGATTAGAGCTTGCTCAATATAGAGAACTAGCAGCATTTGCTCAATTTGGCTCTGACCTTGATAAAGAAGCAAAAACTAGGCTTGAAAAAGGAAAGAGATTAGTTGAGATATTAAATCAAGACCAATATAATCCTATGCCAGTAGAAAAACAAATTATGATTTTATATGCTGCTGTTAACAACTATTTATCTGATATTAAGGTATCAGATATTAAATCCTTCGAAAAAGAATTTTTAGAGTATATAGATACTCATCATAGAAATCTAGGTAAGGAAATAGTAGAGAAACAAGAGTTAACAGATGAAATAAAATCAGAATTGAATACTTCTATAGAAGAGTTCAAAAAGATTTTTTTAGCATAGCATATATGGGCCTTAGGAGGTAAAGTATGGCAGGCGCAGGATTAATCGCTATAAAGCGAAGAATTAAATCTATAAATAACACTAAGAAGATAACAAAAGCTATAGGACTTGTTGCCACCTCTAAACTAAGGAAAGCTAGGGAAAGTTTATCCCTGAATAATGATTATTATAATTCCTTTAGAGAAGTTATGAATACAGTGCTATCCGATAGTGAAGTTGATAAAAATATATATTTTACTAGGAATGATAGCAATAAAAAGCTATATATAGCCCTTACGTCAGATACGGGTCTATGCGGAGGGTTTAATGGTAATGTAGTTAGCAAGACTTTAGAATATGTGCTGAAGGATAAAGAAAATTCTCTGTTAATCATTGTAGGACAAAAGGGCAGAGTATATTTTAGAAGGTTTAATATAGAATCTGTTGCAGAGTATGTGGAAATTCCAGATCTGCCTACTATTAAAGAAGCAAAAACTATATTAGATAAAGCTTTAGAACTATATTCTAGGGGAGAAGTCGGAGAGGTAAATGTCATATATACAGAATTTGTTTCTGCTGTAAAGCAGGAAGCAAAATTAAAAAAACTACTTCCCATAGATAAAGATAGTATAGGAGTAAGTCATGAAAATGATGAAAATGCTTTAATAGAATTTGAACCGGAAAAAGGAAAAATTTTAGGGAATATTTCTGAACTTTATCTAAAGCAAACCATACTTAATCTAATGCTAAATTCTAAGACAAGTGAACAGTCATCTAGAATGACGGCTATGGATGGTGCCACAAAGAACGCAAATGATTTACTGGATAAACTTAATTTGAAATATAATAGAATAAGACAAAGCACCATAACTCAGGAAATATCAGAGATAGTAGGGGGAGCAGAAGCTCAGAGATAAGGGAGGTATATTCATGTCAGAGAACATAGGTAAGGTTGTACAGGTAATAGGACCTGTAATTGATATAAAGTTTGATTCTGATTTCCTTCCTAATATTTATAATGCTATAGAAGTAGATATGGGAGAAAAAGTACTTATAACTGAAGTTGAGCAGCATATTGGAGACGATGTAGTAAGAACTATAGCTATGGAATCTACAGAGGGCTTAAAGAGAGGCATGAAAGCAGTTAATACTGGCAAGCCAATATCAGTACCTGTAGGGAATGAAGTATTAGGAAGGTTATTTAATGTACTAGGAAAAACTATAGATATTGAGGGAAGCTTTGAAGCTAAACAATATTACCCTATCCATAGACCGGCACCAAGCTTTGAGGAGCAATCAGTTGAACCAGAGATGTTTGAAACTGGTATTAAGGTTATAGACTTAATTGCACCTTATCAAAAGGGTGGAAAAATAGGTCTATTTGGTGGAGCTGGAGTTGGAAAGACGGTTTTAATTCAGGAGCTTATAAATAATATAGCTAAGGAACATGGTGGACTATCTGTATTTACAGGAGTTGGAGAGAGAACAAGAGAAGGTAATGACCTTTATTATGAAATGAAAGAGTCTGGGGTTATAAATAAGACTGCCTTAGTTTTCGGGCAAATGAATGAACCGCCTGGAGCAAGAATGAGGGTAGCTCTTACAGGGCTCACCATGTCAGAATACTTTAGAGATCAAGGGCAGGATGTACTTTTATTTATAGACAATATATTTAGATTTACCCAAGCAGGCTCAGAGGTATCAGCTCTACTTGGAAGAATACCTAGTGCTGTTGGATATCAACCAACTCTTGCTACAGAAATGGGAGCTCTTCAAGAGAGAATAACATCTACAAAGCATGGGTCTATAACATCAGTTCAAGCTGTTTACGTGCCAGCGGATGATTTAACTGACCCAGCACCAGCTACAACCTTTGCTCACCTTGATGCTACAACAGTTCTATCAAGAAGCATAGCTGAACTTGGCATATATCCAGCGGTAGACCCTCTAGAGTCCACATCTAGAATATTAGATCCTAGGGTTGTAGGAGAAGACCACTATGAAACAGCAATAAAGGTTAAGCATATTCTTGAAAGGTATAAGGAATTGCAAGATATAATAGCTATTTTAGGTTTAGATGAACTTTCAGAAGAAGATAAGTTAGTGGTAGCAAGGGCTAGAAAAGTTCAAAGATTCTTATCTCAGCCATTTACTGTAGCAGAGCAATTTACAGGTATGCAAGGAAAGTTTGTGCCAGTCAGTGAGACAGTAAAAGGTTTTAAAGGAATAATAGAAGGTGAATACGATGGCATACCTGAATCAGCTTTCTTATTCGTGGGCTCAATCGAAGAGGCAGTAGAAAAAGCAAAGGCTATGTCTAAGTAGTAGGAGAGAACTCAAATGTCAAAGTTGTTTAAATTAAAGATAGTTACCCCACAAAAAGTTTTTTTTGAAGAGGAAGTGAAGGGGCTGGATACAGAAACCATAGAAGGGAAACGAGGGATTCTCCCTATGCATTCTCCTCTGATAGCTATATTAAAGCCTACTGTATCAAAGATTACAAAAGAAAGTGGAGAAGAAAAAGGATTTTTTTCTTCTACAGGAATTTTGAAAGTAAGCAATGAGGAAGTAACTATGCTTTGTGATGCTGCAGAGTGGCCAGAGGATATAAATAGGAAAAGAGCTGAAGAGGCAAAGGCTAGAGCAGAAGGACGGCTAGAAGAAAAAGATAAGATAGATATAGAAAGAGCCAAATTAGCAGTGCTTAGAGCAGTGAAAAGGCTTGAAGCGTCAGAAGTGTAAGTGCTTATATTGTTAGACATTATAATAAGTTATCTATTAAGGATACCTTATCATAATGTCTTTCTTTTTTGGCACACTTTTGTTAGAAGAATTATATATTAATAATATATCCGAAGTATATATTATTAATTCGTTGTCCATAATCTAAAGAGAAAGGCGGGATATTTATGGAAAAGAAAAAGAAGATATTAATTTTATTTTTAACCTTGGTAGCTATGATATTAAATTATAAAATATCCTATGCATATAAAAACGTAAATTTACTCCAAGAAATGGTTAAAACAGCTGAAGGAGAGATCGTAGAAAGTGGAGTAAGAACGCGTTTTAAGTCTAGTAGAAATGGACAAGAATTAACTGAATACTTCATGGATAAAGTTAATTATAAAGATACTAAAGTGAAATCTTATAAAAATAAAGAAAATTACTATATTAATTTTGAAGAAAAGGGCACCAAAGGATTTATAACGATAGCAAGCTCTAAAGGAGAGAACATAGTAACCATAGATATTGTTCAAAAGTGTAGTAGCAATGAGCTGGATGAAATTAAAAGCAAGATAGAACTTATTACTGCTCCTGTATCACACAAAGATAAGGAATATTATGAGTATTTAAAAGTGAGATTACCTAATAAGGATTTAGCTAGCATAAACCAAGAATTGATATCTGTATTAAAAATTAATGGAGCAGTAAATACCAGCTCAATAGAACTGAATAATGGATTTAGTACCTGCGCATATACGTATAGATATAAACCAAGGAACAACAATGGTAAGCAAATGGATTTGAATTTTGCATTAAGTAGTTATACATCGGGAAAATATTTAGTTATTGGAACTCCTGAGATAGTTATAACCTACTAGCTAAGGAACAATAGAATGGAGAGGATATAAATGAAAAAGATAATAGTGAAAGGTGGAAAAAAGTTAAGTGGTGAAGTGAGTATCAGTTCAGCTAAAAATGCTGTCCTTCCTATAATAGCAGCTAGCATATTAAATGGTGAGAAAACTACCATAATTGATGCCCCGATGCTTCAAGATGTATTTGTAATAACCGATGTTTTAAAATCAATTAATGCTGATATAAATATAGATAGAATCAATAAAAAAATAGTTATAGATACTTCTAAGGTAATAAGCGGGGAGCCTGATAGCGAATTAGTAAGGAAGATGAGGGCATCTTTTTTGATTATGGGACCTATGATTGCAAGGTTTGGAAGATTTAAAATATCTTTACCAGGCGGGTGTAACATTGGCAGTAGACCTATAGATCTTCATCTAAAAGGCTTTACATCTCTTGGAGCACAAGTTAGCTTTGGGTACGGTCATGTTGAAGCATATGCAAGTAAATTAATAGGAAATAAGATATATCTAGATTTTCCTTCTGTTGGAGCTACAGAAAACATAATGATGGCAGCTGTATTAGCAGAGGGAGAAACCGTTATAGAAAATGCTGCGGGTGAGCCAGAAGTACAAGACTTGGCAGAATTTTTAAATTCAATGGGAGCTCAGGTAAGTGGTGCGGGAACAGACACAATTAGAATTACAGGTGTTAAGGAATTAAGAAGCACCAGCTATAAGCCTATACCAGATAGAATAGAGGCAGGAACTTTTATGGTTGCAGCAGCAATTACTAAAAGTAAATTGAGGATAAATGGAGCAAGAGAAGAACACTTAAATCCTATTATTGCTAAGCTAAGAGAAATAGGAGTTTGCATGGAGAAGGGAGAAAATAGCATAATCGTGGATGGGGATAATGAATTCAAGCATGTAGATATAAAGACAATGCCTTATCCAGGATTTCCGACAGATATGCAAGCTCAAATGATGAGTTTATTATCGATAGTAGAAGGAACTAGTATTATAACCGAGACTATTTTCGAAAATAGATTTATGCATGCTGGCGAACTTAAAAGAATGGGTGCAAATATAAAAATAGATGGCAGATCCGCAATAATAGAAGGAGTAGAGAGGCTTACTGGTAGTGAGGTCAAAGCGACAGACTTAAGAGCTGGGGCTGCTCTTATACTTGCAGGGTTAGCTGCAGATGGATACACAAAAATAGGGGATATATATCATATAGATAGAGGGTATGTTAGTATAGAAGAAAAATTTTTAAGCTTAGGAGCAGATATTACAAGAATTGAAGAATAATATAAGAATTTTGCGAAGCAATTTCCTTAGGTTAGGGCACAAGTGCCAGTTAGGCAGCAGAGCCGCAGTTAGAAAAGAATGTTAGATATTAGGAAGTTAAGAGTTAGGTTAAAGTGCAAAGCTTAGAGTTTTCAACCATTAACTTTAACTTTGTTTTCTAACTTTCTAATCTTGCGCTTTAGCGCCTAACTCAGGCTTTAGCCTCTAACCTGAAATAAATTGCTTCGTAATTTATTTTTAACACGATTTACTTAAAGGTGGGTTATATTTTTCAGTAAGCAATAATAAGATAGTATTGATTCTAAATTTAGAGAATAGGGAGAAAAACATATGCAGAAGATTATTATTGCTATACTTTCTAGTATATTATTTATTATACTACTTTCTATAATAGTTGTTGGAATAGATACTAAATCAAATATTAGAAAAGCACCTAAAGATATAGTTAATCAATTGGGGAATGATAGTGTGAAAATAAAGTCAAGCTATAGCGATGAAGAATTGAAGATAGACGTTTATATAACCAAAGAAGGTAAAATAGATAAGATGGATATAGAAGACTATGTATTAGGAGTAGTTGCTGCTGAGATGCCAGCTGAGTTTGAATTAGAAGCTTTAAGGGCACAGGCTATAGCAGCTAGAACTTATGGACTTGCCCATAAAGAAAATTTTGGAGGCAAAAAAGGTCCAAAGGCATATGGAGCGGATGTAAACGACACTACAGAGTTTCAAGTGTTTATGTATAAAGAAGATAGAATGAATTCTTGGCCTAAAAAGAAGAAAGAAGAGTATTGGGAGAAGTTAACTAAGGCTGTTAAAGAAACAAAAGGAGAGGTTTTAACTTATAATGGTGAGCTTGTAATGGCACCTTATTATTTTTCAACTAGTAGTGGGAAAACAGAGGATGCAGCAGATGTATTTAGTCACGAAATACCATACTTGAAAAGTGTTGAAAGCCCTGGAGAGGAACGATCACGAAAGTATAAAAGTGAGTTTAAATATACCTATAATCAGCTTGCAGATATATTGAATAAATGGAATCCTAGTTTAAAAATAAAATCTGACACATTAAAAAAACAGATATTAATACTAGAAAGAAGTGATGGTGGAAGCGTATCTAAAATGAAGATTGGAGAGGAGTACGTATCAGGTCAAAAGTTCAGAACTGTATTAAATTTAAACTCTGCCAACTTTGATATAAAGTTTGAGTTAAACAATGTAGTGATTACTTGCAATGGATATGGACATGGGGTTGGAATGAGTCAATGGGGAGCAGATGCTATGGCCAAGGAAGGGTATGATTATAAAGATATACTTAAGCACTATTATCAAGGAACGGACATAACAAAGCTACAGGTTAAGTAGATACAAGATATGTTAGGAGTTAGAGAAGTGGGTTAAAGCTTAAAGTAGAGGTGCTAAGGCGTTGAGTGGAGAAAACGGAGAAGTTTAGCAAGTTTAGAAAGGTAGTGTAAAGTTTAGAGTAGAAAGTTCAAATGCTGAATTAAGCAAAGCTTAATTTAGCATTTGTTTTTTTATTTAAAAAAAGAAAAATATCCATCATTGGCAATTGTCAATTTAAAATAGCCCTGGTTACTGGTTACTGGTTACTGGTTACTGGTTACCGAAAAAGGTGTGGTTTTTGTTCTTAAAAGTAAAATAGTGTCTAAAAATAATGAAAAATAAGGAAATATTTTTTCATAAAACAGGTATTTTTTATTCTCCAAAGGACAAACTACAAAAAGGAGGTGTTTTTATGGAAAACAAAGATAATAAGAAAAGTGTTTCAAATTTCTTCAAGAGGGAGGGTTTTTATGTAGTTTTATTTGTTTGCTTATGCATAGTAGCAACAGTTACTGCAATAACAACAAGAAATAACAAAAAGGTAGATAATAAACCACAAACTACACAAAATCAGAAATCTAACCCTGAAAAGCCAAATAGTGTTTCTTTATCACAAAAGGATAAGGAAATTAATAATGCAGTTCAAGTAAAGCAAAATGAAAATGGAAAAAAAGGTGAAACAGGAATTAAAATCTCCTCAAAACAAGAAGCAGCAGTATCAACAACTTCACAGCCGAAGTTTATAAAACCTGTTGAAGGTGAAATAGTAATGAAATATTCACAGACACCAATATGGTGGGAAACTTCAAAGTCATATAGACCTAACTTTGGTATAAACGTAAAAGCCAATGTTGGTACAGTTGTAAAAGCTGTTGCTAATGGAGAAGTTAAAGCAGTAGATGAAAATGGTTCTTTTGGAACTTCAATCACTATCTACCATCCTGAAAATGGGAAGACCACATTTTATGGAAACTTAGATAAAGAAGTGAAGGTTAAGAAAGGTGATAAAGTCACTCAAGGACAAGAAATAGGGAAGATAGGAAAGAGTTCTCTAAGAGGAATGTCAGAAGAAATAGGAAACAACTTCTTACACTTTGAGATCCTTAAGAATTCAAAAGAGGATCCACAGTTTGCAAGTGAAAACCCAGAAAAGTATATAAAGTATTAATCTAACAGTAACAGCCATTTTCCGATTTTATTCGGAAAATGGCTAAATAATAAAGGTCATATAGTAATTTAAAAGGTTATAAGTGCATATTTATAAATATATAAGGTTAAGGAGGTAGCACTTTGAAAGATTACATTGAAGAAAGAGTTCTTGAAGTTGCAAGATATATAATAGAATCAAAAGCTACTATAAGAAAAACAGCTAAGGTTTTTGGTGTAAGTAAAAGTACAATACACAAAGATATGACAGAGAGGTTACCTAAAATAAATCCTCAAGTTGCTAAAGAGGCGAAAGATGTATTGGATTTAAATAAATCAGAAAGACATATAAGAGGTGGAAAAGCCACGAAAATGAAGTATAAGACTCTAGAAGGGTAAAATATTCCTATTTTAACTCAAAAAAAAGGATTTTTTGTAATCCTATGGAATAAATAAAGACAAACGTATATAATGAGTATAGATAAATTAATTAAGTAGAATCTACAAAAGAGCAGGAGTGAAAATAGGGATGTTTTTTAGAATGAGCACAGATATGGGAATAGATCTAGGAACAGCTACAGTGCTAGTTTACATTAAAGGGAAAGGTATTGTTCTAAAGGAGCCTTCAGTAGTTGCAATCGACAGAAATGCTAATAAAGTGTTAGCTGTTGGAGAAGAAGCTAGACAAATGATAGGAAGGACTCCAGGCAATATAGTTGCTATTCGTCCATTGAGGGATGGGGTAATATCTGATTATGATATAACAGAAAAGATGTTAAAGCATTTTATAAGAAAAGCATGTGGAAAGAGAAAAGTAGGAGCACCAAGAGTAGTGATTTGTGTTCCATGTGAAGCTACTGAAGTGGAAAAGAGAGCTGTTAAGGATGCAGCAGTTAACGCTGGAGCTAAGAAGGTATTCTTAATAGAAGAGCCTTTAGCAGCAGCTATTGGATCTGGATTGGATATAACAAAAGCAAGTGGCAATATGGTAATAGATATTGGTGGAGGCACTACTGATATTGCAGTTATTTCTTTAGGAGGAATGGTTGTAAGAAGTTCTATCAAGGTTGCTGGAGATAATTTTGATGATGCCATAATAAGATACATAAGAAAAAAGCATAAGCTTATGATAGGTGAAAGAACAGCAGAAGATTTAAAAATGAATATAGGAACTGCGTATAAAAGAGAAGATGATGTGACCATGGAAATAAGGGGTAGAGATTTGATAACAGGTCTTCCTAAAAATATAAGTGTATCCTCAGAAGAAATGAGAGAGGCACTAAGTGAGTCTGTAAATGCGATTGCAGAATGTACTCACTCAGTGTTAGAAAAGACGCCACCAGAACTAGCGGCAGATATAGCTGATAAAGGTATTATGATGACAGGTGGAGGGTCGCTATTACATGGATTGGATAAGCTAATAGCTGAGGTAACAAAGGTTCCCGTATATGTTGCTCAAGATTCCGTTTCATCAGTTGCTCTTGGTACAGGAGAAGTTTTGAATTTTCTAGACAAAATAGATGCAGCTTACAAAGGTCAAGATATCAACTTAATAGATTAAATTTATACTTGTTATAAAAAGCTCCATAACCATGTGGTTGAGGAGCTTTTTATAATTAAGCTATAAAATATTCTCGCTATTTTGCGAGTGTAGTTGAGAAAGATAATAGGAATGAATAAGAGAATGAGTAATAACTTTAGCCATACCAATAATTAAATCTAAACGTATATTCCTATTTGTGAATAACTCGTTATTGTCGCTAGAGTCCACAATCCCTATTATGGAGGTCTCGCCGACTTCAGGAAGAAACTTACCCACGCCTTTTCCGGGATGTATAGGATAGTCTCTAGCCTGTATTTCTCCTATATTTTTAATATCGCCTAAACAAGCATCTACACCTATTATATTTGATGAAGGGTGTATTTTTTTTATTTCTTGTAGTTTCTTATCTATATTTAAAGCGTGTATAGGTTCTGAAATAGTTCCATATACCTTGAGAGGAAAGTTTTGAGTTTTAAGTAATGTTC
The DNA here is from genome assembly GCA_009738435.1 of Clostridium bovifaecis. Lineage (GTDB taxonomy): Bacteria > Bacillota > Clostridia > Clostridiales > Clostridiaceae > Clostridium_H > Clostridium_H bovifaecis. The sequence goes on from CP046522.1 coordinate 513,776, forward strand.
CAACCAAGGGTCCCAGGCAATCACCTATACATCTATCTGTACCTATGCATACAATTATTGAATTATTATCAATATAATCCTTTAAGAAGTATGCAATCTCATAATATGATAAGTTGTCTTTGTAGTGGACTCTGATTTTATTCAAAACCGACACCTCCTTGATAATTTATATGAAAAATAAATTTATAATATGATGAAATAAGAGAATAAAAAAAGTAAAATATGAAATAATTCACAAATAGAGGTGGTGGAAAGTGAATAATAAGTATTTATCTCTTATAGTAGCGCTATGTACATTAATAAGCAGCTCTATTATGATAGGTTTTGATGTTAAACAAAACAATGCTAAGGATAGCAAAATTGCTGAAAGTAATTTTAATAGAAACGAAGAGAAGGCGGCTGTCACTAAGAAGTCTATAAGTAAATCTAATAAAAAAGATGTACATATAAAAGAAAAAGAAGCAGTTGAGAATAAAGAAGGATATGATTTTGACATCGACAAAAAGAGCAAATATGAAATTCTAATGAATGAATATATGAATTCAAGCCTAGATACATATGAAAACTATTTATATAAAGAGGAAAATGAAGATGCCCCTGTTTTTAAAGTATCTACTGATGTAATGAGGGAAGAAGTAACTTTAAGAGATAAACAGAAGCTATTCATAATAGCAACAAAACTATCACCCTACGATTTCGCTAAAATAAGAGAATATCTTTATTGGAAGGACGAAGAAGAAGCAGCAAGAAGAATTATAGCTCTAATTAAAGAAAAACTAGACTATAAGGACTATGAGAAAGTCAAGAGCATTTTGGGAAGATATATTTATATGTAACGTAGAAGTATAGATAAAATTTAAAGTATAAAACAGAGTATGAAATTTGATATTTTCTTGTAATGGAGACTAAATTCATTATTGACTGCGTTTTAATGAATGTAAACTAATAATTAGCGATTAAAAAATATATAAATATACAAGAAAAGCGAAGGAAAGTGACGAAAATTAAAGAAATGCAAATTAAACTTCGTATAAAGGTGGTTTAGGGTGGTTGAAATAAAGTTAATATCAAGTTATACTAATATTCGTTGAGCGGGTCAGCCCGCTGGAAACAATAAATAAATAAAGGTATGCTGGCATAGCTCAATTGGTAGAGCAACTGACTTGTAATCAGTAGGTTTCGGGTTCAATTCCTGATGCCAGCACCAACAACGGAGGAGTTCCCGAGTGGCCAAAGGGGGCAGACTGTAAATCTGTTACGTTTCGTTTCGATGGTTCGAATCCATCCTCCTCCACCATAAAATAAATGGGCGCATAGCTCAGCTGGGAGAGCATCTGCCTTACAAGCAGAGGGTCACAGGTTCGAGCCCTGTTGTGCCCACCATTTATTAATATAGTTAGTTGGTTCTAGATACAATTTTACTTAAAATTTAATTATGGAGGAGTTCCCGAGTGGCCAAAGGGGGCAGACTGTAAATCTGTTACGTTTCGTTTCGATGGTTCGAATCCATCCTCCTCCACCACGAAAAGGACATCTGTACAGATGTCCTTTGTTTTATGTTCTAAAATTTTACTTATGAACATAAAATATACAATAATTCTATTGACATTATTGACACTGGTATGCTACTGTGATAATATTAGTTTGCTTAAAATTAAATAAAAGATAAGACCAAAAACTTATCAAGAGAGGTGGAGGGAATGGCCCTGTGAAACCCAGCAACCAGTACGATTTGTACCAAGGTGCTAATTCCTGCAGCATAGTCTGCAAGATAAGAAATATCAAGTGTTAATCTATGACCTCTTCGAATAAGAAGAGTTTTATTTTTTTTGTGAAGGGAGAAGAGTAAAATGAGAAGATTATTTACTTCAGAGTCAGTTACAGAAGGACATCCAGATAAGATGTGTGACCAAATTTCTGATGCTATATTAGATGCGATTTTAGAGAAAGATCCTTATGGAAGAGTAGCTTGTGAGACAGCGGTTACTACCGGGATGGTTATGGTTATGGGAGAAATATCAACAAGCTGCTATGTTGATATTCCAAAACTTGTAAGGGAAGTGGTTACAGACATTGGATATACAAGAGCTAAATACGGGTTTGATGCAGAGACTTGTGCTGTATTAACTTCAATAGATGAACAGTCAGTAGATATAGCTATGGGTGTAAATGAAGCTTTAGAATCAAGACAAGGACAAAAAGATGATACAGAAGCTGTAGGTGCTGGAGATCAAGGAATTATGTTTGGATTTGCATCTAATGAAACTCCAGAATATATGCCTCTTCCAATAAGTATGGCACATAAGCTCGCTAGAAGATTAACAGAGGTTAGAAAGAATGGTACATTACCATACTTAAGACCGGATGGGAAAACTCAGGTTACAGTAGAGTATGAAGATGATAAGCCAGTTAGAATAGATGCGATAGTTGTATCTACACAGCATGATCCAGAAGTTACTCAAGAGCAAATACACAAGGATATTATGGAACATATTATAAAGCCTGTAATTCCTAATGAATGGTTAGACGATAACACGCATTATTATATAAATCCAACAGGAAGATTTGTAATTGGAGGACCTCACGGAGATACAGGACTTACAGGAAGAAAAATTATAGTTGACACATATGGCGGATATGGAAGACATGGCGGCGGAGCTTTCTCAGGAAAGGATCCAACAAAGGTTGATAGATCAGCAGCATATGCAGCTAGATGGGTTGCAAAGAATTTAGTTGCAGCAGGAGTTGCAGATAAGTTAGAGATAGGTTTAGCTTATGCAATAGGTGTTGCTCATCCAGTATCACTTTTAGTTAACACTTTTGGAACAGGTAAAATTGAAGACGATAAAATAGTAGAAATAGTGAATAAAGTGTTTGATTTAAGACCTGGTGCTATAATCAAAGATTTAGAACTAAGAAGACCGTTATACAGACAAACAGCAGCTTATGGACACTTTGGAAGAACTGATGTGGAGCTTCCATGGGAACATCTAAGCAAGGTTGAGGAAATTAAAAAGTATATATAGTAATTTGAAAAATAACATTCATTTAAAATATAAACAATAAAAAGCTAATGCTGCAGTAGGCATTGGCTTTTTATTGTTTATTCACATAAATTTGTGGAGAAAATAATAAATATGTTAGAATGGTTGAGAGAAGCAGAAGTTATATTCTATAATTAGCTTATGAAAATGAAAGTTTTAGGGGAGATTTTATGACTGAAATACAAGGAAGGGTAGAAGACATAGTATTTAAAAATGAAGATAATGGCTATGTTGTAGCTCATATAAAAGACAGAAGACAAAAAATTACCATAACTGGATGTATGCCTTTTATAACAGAAGGACAAAATTTAAAAGTACAAGGAGAATGGTTTAAACATCCTCATTTTGGACAACAATTTAAGGTTACTTCTTGTGAGGAAGTAGTACCAAATTCTCTAGAGGGAATAGAAAAATACTTATCTTCTGGTGTTATTTCTGGTATAGGGCCTGTGACAGCCAAGAAAATTGTAGAGCATTTTGGAGATAAAACCCTAGAAGTATTAGATGAAAATATTGAAAGACTAAAAGAAATAGAGGGAATAGGAAGTAAGAAGGTAGAAACTATTTCAAAATCTTATTCTAAACAGAGAGAAATAAGGAATATAATGATATTTCTTCAGGCCTATGGGGTTACTGTAAAACAGTGTGTAAAAATTCATAAAAAATACGGAGCTAATTCTATTAAAATAGTAAAAGAAAATCCATATACTCTTACAGATGACATATCGGGAATTGGATTTAAAACAGCGGATAAAATAGCAAGAAGCCTAGGCATAGAGAGTAATTCTCCCTTTAGAATTCAATGTGGAATAAGGTATATAGTAAATCAATTTTGCGGCATGGGAAATACATATATGCCTCTAGAAAAACTATTGAAGGAATCAGAGGAGATACTTGGAGTATCAGAGGATGAGATAATAAACAATATACAAGAATCTATGTTGAATGGAAAGTTAAGAGTAGAGACAATAAATAGTAAAGAGGCTGTCTTTACAATGCCATATTATTATTGTGAGCTATCTGTCACAAGTAAAATTTTGACTCTAACCACTAGTAGTTATGATGATATTAAAATAGATATAGAGAGTGAAATTAAAAAATTCGAAAAGGATAATAATATCAAATTTGCTTCTACCCAAATAGAAGCTATAAAAGGGGCTTTCGGAAATGGAATAGAAATAATAACAGGTGGGCCGGGTACGGGAAAAACCACAATAATAAAATGTATAACAGAAGTATTTGAGAATGCATCTATGACTGTATTTATGGCAGCTCCCACAGGAAGAGCAGCAAAAAGAATGAGTGAAGCAACAGGAAGAGAGTCTAAGACCATTCATAGATTATTAGAGATGGGTTTCAGTGATGAGGAAGATATGGATTTTTTGAGAAGCGAAGAATCCCCTCTTCAATGTGATGTGTTAATAATTGATGAAGCCTCTATGATTGATATTTTGCTTATGAACAATCTTCTAAAAGCTATACCTATGGGAACAAGACTCATAATAGTGGGAGATGCGGATCAACTTCCATCAGTGGGGCCAGGGAATGTATTAAGAGACTTGATTGAAAGCAAATGCGTGAAGGTTGTAAGGTTAAAAGATATATTTAGACAGGCAGAGGAAAGTATGATTGTAGTTAATGCTCACAAGATAAACAACGGGGAAATGCCTATATTAAATAAAAAGAATAAGGATTTTTATTTTTTAAATTGTGAAGAACAAGAGAAGATATTAGATACTTTAGTAGAACTTATGAACGAAAGATTGCCAAAGTTCAACAAAAACTGGAATAATATTAGGGATATACAAATACTTTCTCCAATGAGAAGAGGACTTTTAGGAATAGAAGGATTAAATAAAAAGCTTCAAGAGATACTAAATCCAAAGGATAAAAGTAAAGGTGAAAAAGAATTTAAGGAAATCACTTTTAGGCTTGGGGACAAGGTGATGCAAACGAAAAATAACTATAATTTAAAATGGATTCGAGTAGATGGTGATGGAGAACCAGAGGGGTTAGGAGTCTTTAACGGAGATATAGGATATATATGGGAAGTTGATGAAGAGAAAATAGCTGTAGTTTTTGATGAGGAAAGAAAAGTTATCTATGATAATATGTATCTAGATGAACTGGAGCTTGCATATGCAATGACAGTGCATAAAAGTCAAGGCAGCGAGTTTCCAGTAGTCATTATGCCTATGTTTATGGGCCCTCCTCTTCTTATGAATAGAAATCTATTTTATACAGGTATAACAAGAGCCAAGCAAATGGTAGTATTGGTAGGATTTCCAAAGGCTGTTAACTTTATGATTAATAATAACAAAAGTTTTGATAGGTATTCTGCATTAAAATGGAGGATATTGAATATACTAGAAGGTGATATTGTTAATCATGAGGATTTATTTCAAGGGGATGAGGAATAGATATGTACTCAAAAAATATAAATCCTAGTAGTATAGAAAAAAGATTAAGGAGAGAAATAGCTGAGTGGGCTTTAGGGAAAGAAAAGTTCTTAAACATAACCTCTCCGCCTTATAACTTAGTACAAATTTTCTCAGATGTTATACTAAGGAATATAAATTCTCATAGAAAAGTTTTATATATCACAAATGAAGATAGCAGCAATGTTCATATTATAAATCATATGAAGAAAGAATACGATTTTAAAGGATATACTTATTATAAAGAAAACAGTCAGTATGAGAACAGTCCTTTTATTATTTCAAAGCACAATACGCTCCATGATATTAAAGATAAGTTTGACTTAGTAATTTACGATGATATAAAGAGCTTTTCCTTTCATACAAAACAAGAGGTTGCTGAGGCATCAATTAATATGTGTAGGAAGGATGGAAAGATAATCAGCTATTCAATAGAAAAGATATTTGACCACAGTAGGGAGATAATTTTGCCTGTAAGAGGAAATTGTTCCCCTTTAGTAGAACCTAAATTTATATCAACGAGGATAGACATTAATAAGGATATACCTTATGTAGCTTACGAGTATATAGAATGGTCTATAAATTCAGACCGTAAGGTTATTGTATATGTTCCAGATGCAACTAAGGTACAAAATGTACATGAATACTTATCCAAATATTGCAGCAAGTTTAGTAGAGGAACTCTTCCGTTTATTAAGAATAAAAGTGAAAAGAGAGTACTATATAATTTTGTAAAAATGAAGAAGGGTATAGTAATCACAGATCATTTTAATGATGTTCACTTTGATTTAAGGAATATAAATGTCATGGTATTTTTTGCAGATAACAAGTATTTTGACTATAAAAAGTTAGTATATCTTTGTGGGAAGGTAGGGAGAAATGAAAGTAACCATAATGGTGAGGTTGTATTTTTAGGTAATTATGAAACTGAAGATATGGATAAGGCTAAAAGTATAACTAGACATTTCAATAAAGAAGCATGGGATATGAATTTATTAAGAATCTAAAGTATTTAACCAGCTGCTTTTTAGATTTAATATATAATTCGGGAGAAGAGTGCATAGCATGTGGAGAATATGCGAATAGTAAAAGCTTATTATGTGAAAGATGTAATTCATCAATAAAGCTATGCAATAAATCTTTTGAAATTACAATTCACGGGCATAGTATGAGCTGTTATAGTTCTTTTTATTATTCGGGACTGGGGAAAGAATTAATAGGAAGATTAAAATATAAAAGCGATTTTAGAGCTGGAGATGCGTTGGTAGAATATATGCTGTATACAATTAAATTTAACGATGTGAAATTTGATACAGTTACCTATGTTCCGTGCAGCAAAGCAACTATGAAAAAAAGGGGATACAACCAAAGCCAGTATTTAGCTAAAAAAATTGGACATAATACTAATACTAAAGTACTCACATTATTAAAAAAGATTAAGCACACTAAGGATCAAATAGGATTAAGTGGAGAGGAAAGGTGGGAGAATCTGCAGGGGGCTTTTTTGGCCATAAATGAAAATGAGATAAAAAATAAAAAGATATTATTAGTAGATGATGTTATAACTACGGGGGCTACAGCTTTTTATTGCTCAAGGCTTATGATGGAAAAAGGAGCTGTGAGCGTATGTATACTGACAGGAGCAAAGAGTAGTATATAAGTAGAATCCGTAAGTTTTACCAAAGGTTTTATCTTAACTGAAGCTTAGGAATTATCGTATAGTAGATAAATACCCCTAAATTCTATTATATCACAAAAACAATAAATTATCTCTATTAGAGTGAATGGGTAAAAAGGAAGTAAAAAGAGTAAAAAGGGTTATGAGCAATTTAAATTGATTTAATTTTCTGCAAATTACTTTTGTTATGTTTGTTATAAGTGAAAATAAGTAATACAATATAAGAAAATAAGTAATATTAATTAACAAATCTTCATAAGACATAATAGAATATATACAAGGAAGGGGCTGACTTTATGAACATAACAGTAAGCGGCAAAAATATTGCTATAACAGATGGGTTGAGGGAGGCAGTAGAAAGAAAATTATCCAAACTAGAAAAGTATTTTAGTCCCAGTGTAGAAGTGGATGCAACTCTAAGCGTTCAAAAGAATAGACAAATAGTTGAAGTTACAATACCATTTAATGGAGTTATACTAAGGGCAGAAGAAGTGAATGAAGATATGTATGCAGCTATAGATATAGTATTAGAGAAACTAGAAAGACAAATAAAAAAGCAAAAAACTAAATTGGAAAAAAGAAAGTATGGAGATGCTTTAAAGTTCCAATTCATACCTGAATATATTCCCGTTGATGATGAGGATGATATAGAGTCTAAGATAGTAAGAACAAAAAAATTTGCAGTAAAACCAATGAGTGAAGAAGAAGCTGTCCTTCAGATGGAGCTTTTAGGACATAATTTCTTTGTATATAAAAGTGCAGATACAAACGAGGTTAATGTGTTATATAAGAGAAAAGATGGACAATATGGATTAATAGAACCAGAATTTTAATAGAAAAAGGAGGGAAACCTCCTTTTTATTTATGCATAAATAAAGATAAATTTTTGAAGTTATCTACTACCAAGTCTGAATCATAGGGAGATTTTATATAGCTCTCAAAGGTAGTACCATTGTTCAAGACTAAAATAAGTTTGCACCCAGATCTTTGAAATTGAGCATAATCATCTCTTAATATGTGAGTAATAACTACACATCGTTTAGGTTGAATGCTTAATTGTTTAAAGACATTATAGCTATTATATATTGTAGGTGCATCAGGAATTAAAATTCTATCTTTAAATTGTTCTTTAATATTTTTTATAATGCAGTGAGTTTTACAAGTATTGCAATTTAATGATCTATGAGAGCAAATATTAGAAGAAAAGGATACATAAGCCTTAGAATTCGATATTAGATTTAAATCCTCTTCTTGTAATTCCTTTGATGAAATGATTATAAATCTAGGTTCGGTATGATCTATTTGAATTTCTAAATCAGTAAAGTCACGAGAATCCTTAGATAAACTTATAGAATGTGCAGAAAAGCTTCCGTATATCTCCTTATAATAATTTATGAGAAGATAGTTAGGTGTCATTACATTGCTATATTTACAAGGAATATCTTTTTGGATTAATTGATTATAAAATTCATGTCTGCTTATATCACAGTTATGAGTAAAGTAATAGCAATCTTGTACATTAAGTTTTTTTATAAAGTCTAGAGCTTCGGGAGCTGCGCTTCCATTCCCCAATAACAAACTTTCAATATAGAAAATAAAGTATGGCTGTTCAGGTAACATAATAAATTTCCTTCCCTATGTAAAGTGGTTAAAAATAGTATACAAAAAAAAAAAACAAATACAAGAAACTACAAAACTACAATTAAATTTAAACAACGATATATCTTGGATTATTTACACAGTATAATGTTGAACCCTATTAAATTAGGTGTTATAATCAATAAGTATAGTAAATTATGAAACTTCTCTTCCATGTAGTCAGAGGAGAACTAAAAGAATAAGTAAACATACCAAGTTTTAAAGTTGGAACGTTTGCTTGGAAATTTTATATGAATTATAAAATATTGTTAGTGAGGATGAAGATAAATGGGATTATTTGACAAGATATTTGGCACATATAGTGATAGAGAACTAAAAAAGATCATTCCTATGGTTGATAAAATTATATCATATGAAGAAACGTTTGAAAAACTAACTGATGAAGAATTGAAGAATAAAACTTTTGAGTTTAAAGAAATGCTTCAAAATGGGAAAACTCTAGAAGATATACTTCCAGAAGCCTTTGCAGTTGCAAGAGAAGCTTCATGGAGAGTGCTTGGAATGAAGCACTTTAGAGAGCAGCTTATGGGAGGAATAGTGCTTCACCAAGGCAGAATTGCTGAAATGAAAACAGGAGAAGGTAAGACATTAGTTGCAACTCTTCCAGCGTATTTAAATGCTCTATCAGGAAATGGAGTTCATGTAGTTACTGTAAATGATTATCTTGCTAAAAGAGATAGAGATCAAATGAGTCAGCTATATGGTTTCTTAGGACTTACTACTGGAGTTATAATCCATGACTTAGATAATGATGAAAGACGTGAAGCTTATAATTCTGATATAACTTACGGAACAAATAATGAGTTTGGGTTTGATTACTTAAGAGATAACATGGTTGTGTATAAAGAAGAAAGAGTTCAAAGACAATTAAACTTCTGTATAGTAGACGAAGTTGACTCTATCTTAATTGATGAAGCTAGAACTCCTCTTATAATTTCAGGTGAAGGAGAAAAGTCTACAGATTTTTATAGAGTAGCAGACTTTTTTGCAAAATCTTTAAAAGAAGAAGATTATACAGTAGATGAAAAAACTAAATCTGTTATTTTAACGGATTCTGGTGTGGATAAGGCAGAAAAGTTCTTCCATGTAGAAAACTATGCAGATGCAGATAATATGCAGATTCAACACCACGTAGTTCAAGCATTAAAGGCTAATTATAATATGAAACGTGACATAGATTACATGGTAAAAGATGATGAAGTTATAATTGTTGATGAATTTACAGGAAGACTTATGGAAGGTAGAAGATATAGTGACGGTCTTCATCAAGCTATAGAAGCTAAGGAAGGGGTTAAGATTCAAAAGGAGTCAAAGACTCTTGCGACAATAACTTTCCAAAACTACTTTAGAATGTATTCTAAGCTTTCAGGTATGACAGGGACAGCTCAAACAGAAGAGGGAGAATTTAGAGAGATCTACGGTCTAGACGTAATAGTTATTCCTACTCATAAACCTGTAGCAAGAATGGATTCTCCAGATGTAGTATATAAATCCGAAAAGGCTAAATTCAAAGCAATAGTTAATGAAATAGAAGAAACTTATAAAAAAGGCCAGCCAGCTCTTGTAGGTACTGTAAGCATAGAAAAGTCAGAATTGCTTTCAGATATGCTAAAGAGAAGAGGAATTCCTCACAGAGTTCTTAATGCTAAATATCATGAACAAGAAGCTGAAATAATATCTCATGCTGGTGAAAGAGGTAATATAACTATAGCTACGAACATGGCAGGGCGTGGTACGGATATTAAGCTTGGAGAAGGAGTAGAAGAGCTTGGTGGTCTTAAAGTAATAGGTACTGAAAGACATGAATCAAGACGTATAGATAACCAGTTAAGAGGACGTTCTGGCCGTCAAGGAGATCCTGGTTTCTCAAGATTTTATGTGTCTTTAGATGATGATTTAATGAGAATATTTGCATCGGAAAGACTTCAAGGAATTGTTGAGAAGTTAGGCTTAAGCGATGAAGACGCTATAGAGAGCAGGATGGTTTCAAGCGCTATAGAAAATGCTCAGAAGAAAGTTGAAGGAAATAACTTTGACATAAGAAAGAATGTATTACAGTACGACGATGTTATGAATCAGCAAAGAGAGGTTATCTACAAACAAAGATCACAGGTTCTACAGGGAGAGTCTTTAAAGGAAGATATTCAAGAAATGATAAGAGCCGTTATAGCCGAAACTATTAATGCTCATATGTCAGGAGTAGATGAGAATCTTGAAGAAGATATTGCAAAACTTATTGCTTACCTAGAAGATGTATTCCTACCAAAGGAAACTGTAACTGTAGATGAACTCAAGGTGATGTCAGATGAAGAAATAAAAGAAAAACTTACAGCTATTGCAGAAGAAGTATATGCTGAAAAAGAAGAAGCTATTGGTTCAGAGCAGATGAGAGAGATAGAAAGAGTTATTCTTTTAAGAGTTGTTGATAGTAAGTGGATGGACCATATTGATAATATGGATCATTTAAGACAAGGTATGGGACTTAGAGCATACAGACAACAAGACCCTGTTCAAGCATATCAATTTGAAGGCAGCGAAATGTTTGAGGAGATGATTAGCAGTATAAAGGTTGATACTGTAAAATATTTATTCCATGTTCAAATTGAAAAAGCTCCTGAAAGAGAAAGAGTTGCTAAAGAGACTTCAACAAATATGAGTGGAGACGATTCGCTTAAAAAGGAGCCAGTAAAGAGAAAAGAGGATAAGGTTGGAAGAAATGATCCTTGTCCATGTGGAAGCGGAAAAAAATACAAAAATTGCTGCGGAAAATAATCTGATTAAAAAATCCAGCTTCGCTGGGTTTTTTAATTAAGCAGATATCCCCAATTACTAATACAAAAAATTTAAGAAAGGGTGATTTTATGATAATTCAGTTGGAAGAATGTAAAGGAAAAATTGCTGAATTAAAGGCAAATTTAGATGAAGTGAGGGTTTCACTTTGACATAGCTCTAACGGGAAAGAGGCTATCAGAACTAGAGAACAGAATGCAGGAGCCTAATTTTTGGGATGATATAAATGTTGCTCAAGAAGTAACCCAAGAAGCTAAAGGATTAAAAGATAAATTGGATAGTTACAATAATACAAAATCTAAATTAGAAGACTTAGAAGTTTTGATAGAAATCAGCATTGAAGAAGATGATGAGTCATCCATAGATGAAATTATGAATGAAATAAAGGAAATACAAGACGTAATAGAGGGCTTTAAGATACAAATTCTCCTCTCTGGTGAATATGATAAAAATAACGCTATAGTGAGCCTTCATGCAGGAGCAGGAGGTACAGATGCTCAAGACTGGACACAGATGCTTCTTAGAATGTATACAAGATGGTCAGAAAAAAAAGGCTATAAGGTTGAGATTATAGATTTAATCCCAGGAGATGAAGCCGGAATTAAAAGTGTAAGCCTAAAGGTATGTGGTGAATTTGCATATGGCTATTTAAAAGCAGAAAAAGGAATACATCGTTTAGTCAGGATTTCTCCATTTAATGCTAATGGTAAGAGACAAACTTCTTTTGCTTCTCTTGAAGTACTTCCAGAGCTTACAGAAAGTCAAGATATTGAGATAAAATCTGATGATCTAAGGATAGATACGTATCGTTCAGGCGGCGCTGGAGGTCAGCATGTTAATAAGACTGATTCAGCTGTTAGAATAACGCATCTTCCTACAGGAATAGTTGTTCAAAGTCAAGGTGAAAGAAGTCAGTTTCAAAACAAGGATACCGCTATGAGTATGCTAAAGTCAAAGTTAGCTGAGCTGAAAGAAAGATGGCATAAAGAAAAAATAGAAGACCTTACTGGAGATCTAAAGGATATAGGCTGGGGAAGTCAGATAAGATCTTATGTATTTCAACCCTATACTATGGTGAAGGACCATAGAACTAATGCGGAAATCGGAAATGTAAATTCAGTTATGGATGGAGAAATAGACTTATTTATAACAGAATTTTTAAAGTGGAGTAAGTAAATTTGTAATTCAATTATATCTTCTCACTCATTTAAAGCGTGAAAAGTAATCAATAGAATTTTAAAGCTATGTTTTAAATTGCTGTTTTTAGGATTATGCGAAACCAACAATTTAAGCATAGCTTTTTCTTTTAGTTTTTAAAAGTAACATTTAATGTAAGTTTAGCACACGCCGCCGCAACCATCTTCTGCAGGTTGTTGTACACTACAGTTGTCATCATCATGGTGGTGATGAGTATATCTAGCAAAAGTGTGTACAATTTGTCCACAATTACTATCTAAAGTTGCTGTGTTTATTAATCTATATCCAAGAGTTAAAAGTCTATCCATGGCTTGGGCACAACTAGCTCCTCGTGGTATTCTTCTATCAGAAGAACTTTCTACTACAACACAGTCATCGTGGTAGTTGCGGTGGTCATGGTTACAGTTATTCCAGTTGCTCCAACTGCCACAGTCCCAACCCCAGCTGGTATTTACTCTGCAAACCAAGATTATAATATCAACATTTGACTGCATATATTTTGTAAACCTCCTTTTAATCTATAAATGAGTGAGACAATCCAAAAAAACAGCTTGTCTTAATATTATATTATGATTAATCTTATATAGTGGTTACAAATACCGTTAAGATATGTAGTGAAAATACAGATGGAAAGGTGTAGGAATTTGTATAAAATATTTGGATATTATATGAATAGCACCAAGTCAAATCAATATTTGAGGTATATTTCAATTAATAAAAGATTATATTTTCAAAATAATAAGCCAAACTATTATTGTTGAGTTCAATGATATATTAAAGGAGGAATTTTAAATGCCTACAGGAAATAAATTAGAGCAAGCATTAGCCGGCGCTAAAGGATTATCAGCACAATTAAAGACATTTGGATTAGATACTGATAATCAAGACGCTAAACAAATGTTTAATCAATTAGCTACAAACGTAGATAACGTAGCACAAGCACTTCAAGGAAGATTAGACTTTGTAAAACAAGAAGAACCTCAATATAGAGGTTAGAAAAATCTTGCTGCTCCTTTATTTGTTAAGAGGCCTTTTGGCTAATTAACAAGTAAGGGAGTTAATTTTTTATAATGTTGAACTGTTAAATATGTTTTAGTTATAATAATTACATAAGATCTTACTTATAATTAAATAATAATATTTAATTATAAGTATTTAATAAGTAAGAATTTATATAGCTATTAGTGATATGAATGAGAGGAATTAAGGGATGATTAAGATAAAAAAAGAGGATTTATTAAAGATTCCTATGTTTTCGAAGCTTCAAGAGGGCACTTTAGAAAGATTAACGGCCATTGCTTATAAAATTGATTTAAAAAAGGGAGAAAAATTATTTTTAGAAAGAGATAACGTAGATAATATATATGTTGTTCTAAAAGGAAAAGTGAGTATGTATAGAAGTAATGAGGAGGGGCAAAAAAAAGTAGTATATATACTTGACGATGGACAGGCGATTAATGAAGTGATTCTTGATAGAAAACCTGCCTCTATAGGATGTGAAGCTTTCGAAGCTTCTCAAATAATAGCATTTCCTTGGGAAGAACTTTTAAATGTTATGGAAAATGATTTCAACCTAACTAAAGAAATGATGAATATGATGGCTAAAAAAATAAGAAGATTGTATCGGCAGTTAAAGAACACAGTACCTATTAAAATGGATAGGAAGGTAGCAGCAAAATTGTGGAAACTTTCACGAGATTATGGAATACCAGTTGAAGAGGGAACTTTAATAAATTTAAAGATAACTATAACATATCTAGCAGACATGCTAGGTTCCCCAAGAGAAACTATATCAAGGTCTGTGAAGTCTTTAGAAGAAAAAGGATTAGTAAAATATAAAGATAGAAAGATGATAGTGGATACAGAAAGGCTAGCAAAGTATTATAGGGAATTATAAGTTTTTTATGAGTATGTGATTTTTATGACGAGTATGTGATAAAAATCACATACTCTTTTTTGATTTTCATTTATTATATAAGCTGTAGTGATTATCTGAAAGGAGAATTATGCTATGTTTAGTGAAACAATTAACAAGGTTTCAGATGCATCAGAAGGTAAGAAAAACTTATTAGAGAAGAGCAAAAGCAAGTACTTGATTTCATCAGCTTTAGCAGGTATGTATGTTGGATTTGGAATATTACTCATATTTACTATTGGAGGGTTACTATCAAGTGTACAATCCCCTGCAACAAAAATAGTAATGGGCTTATCTTTTGCTATAGCTTTAAGTCTTGTAATTATGGCAGGGTCTGAATTGTTTACGGGAAATAATATGGTAATGACTATAGGATTGCTTCAAAGAAGAGTGTCGTGGAAAGATACATCAAAAGTTTGGATTTACAGCTATATAGGAAATTTGATTGGCTCAGCAATACTAGCTGGAATATTTGTTTTAGCAGGGCTTGCAAAGGATTCCACAGCGGTATTCATATTGAAAACTTCAGCAGCAAAAATGTCTGCACCTTTTATGCAGCTATTCATGAGAGGAATCTTATGTAATATATTAGTGTGTCTTGCTGTATGGTGTTCCTTTAAGTTAAAAGAAGATACAGCGAAGCTTGTGATGATTTTCTTATGTTTGTTTGCTTTTATAACTTCAGGCTTTGAGCACAGTGTTGCAAATATGACATTATTATCAATAGGTTTAATGATTCCTCACACTGCAGCAGTGAGTTTAGGGGGATTTGCATATAACTTAGCTGCAGTAACTTTAGGAAATATGGTAGGTGGAATATTCTTTGTAGGATTTGCTTACTGGTTTATATCAAAAGACAAATAGAGTCTTTAGCTTCAGAGAGGGGTTTTATCTAAAACTTAGAGAATTTTACCGATGGACGTAGTAATCAGATAAATAGTGGAAGGTGGTAAAGCTATGGGTATAAAATTGAATGTAGAAAAGTTTGATAACTATATAAAAGAGTTAAAAAAAGATTATAAAATATATGCTCCGGTTTTAATGGAAGGCAAGGGAACTTTTTCTGATACAGATACGGTTAGATATGCAGAGATAGACAGTATTAAAGAAGTAGTATTTGATAAAAAATCTAATTTTTCAGCTAAAGAGGTTGTGCTTCCTATTACTCAAACTTTATTTTACTTTACAGAAGACGCTTACATTGAACCAAAGCAAGAAGAAAAAGGGGTCCTAATATTTCTAAGAAGCTGCGATATTCACGGATTAAAAAGGGTAGACGAGATTTATTTAAGGAATGGTGCAGAAGACCCATACTATAAAGCACTGCGCGAAAAAGTTAAATTTGTGCTAATGGGCTGCGAAAATAGCTTTGAAAATTGCTTCTGTGTAAGTATGGAAAGTAACACAACAGACGAATATGATATATGTCAAAATGCAAGATGAAGAAGTATTTATGGATATAAAAAACGCTGATTTTAAAGCAGCATTTAAAGGAGAATCAATAGAGGTAACTCCAGATTTTATATACTCAAATGATACAGAAGTTAAAATACCAGAAAACTTAGATCAAAGGGTAATGCATTCAGAAATGTGGAAGGAGTATTCAGCAAGATGTATAGCATGTGGAAAATGTAATTTTGTTTGCCCAACATGTACATGCTTCACTATGCAAGATATATTCTACAAAGACAATCCTAAGAACGGTGAAAGAAGAAGAGTGTGGGCTTCTTGCCATGTCGACGGATACACAACTATGGCTGGTGGGCACGGATTCCGTTATGAGAAAGGACAAAGAATGAGGTTTAAGGTTATGCACAAGGTTTATGATTTTAAGAAGAGATTTGGATATCATATGTGCATTGGCTGTGGAAGATGTGATGACGCCTGTCCGGAATATATTTCTTTCTCAAATTGTGTAAATAAATTGAACGATGCTATGAAAGAGGTGGAATAAATGAGTAATATATATATGCCTATAAGATCTAAAATATTAAGTATAACTCCGCACACGGACATTGACTATACTTTCAGAATGGAATATCAAGGTGATGCAAAGCCAGGTCAGTTCTTTGAGGTTTCTATTCCAAAGTACGGTGAAGCTCCTATTTCGATATGCGAAATTGGTGATGGATATATAGATTTGACTATAAGAAGAGTAGGTGTGGTAACAGATGTTATTCATACTTTTTTCCCGGGAGATACTTTATTCTTAAGAGGACCTTATGGAAATGGATTTGATGTTACTCAATACGAAGACAAAGAAATTATAGTTGCAGCTGGTGGAACAGGGCTTGCACCAGTTAAAGGGATAGTAGATTATTTTGCACAGAATCCATATAAAGCGAAAAGTTTTAGATTGATTACAGGATTCAAATCTCCACAGGATATATTATTTAGAGAAAATATGAAGAAATGGGAAAGGACTGTTGATATTACTTTAACAGTAGATAAAGCAGAAGAGAGATACGAAGGAAATATAGGCTTAATAACTAAATACGTTGAAAACTTGCCTATAGAAAATCCTGCTGAAGCGCAATTGATAATAGTAGGACCTCCTATAATGATGAAATTTACTATACCAGAGTTTATAAAAAGAGGAATTAAAGAAGAAAATATTACTGTTTCATATGAGAGAAAGATGTGCTGTGGAGTAGGTAAATGTGGTCACTGTAAAATAGATGACACATATATTTGTTTAGAAGGACCTGTATTTAACTACACTAAGGCCAAAGAATTAATAGACTAGGGGGGAGAAGCGTGAGCATGGATATAAATACTAAGGCTTTAAAGAAAAATGCTTTTAGAGTTACTAAGCATAGAGGAATAACTGCCCTAAGAGTTAGAGTTCCGGGAGGACATTTGCCAGTTCAGCATTTTGCTACCATACAAAAAATTGCTGATGAATATGGAAATGGAACTGTGCACATAACAACAAGGCAAGGATTTGAGATTCCAGGCATAGATATGAAGCATATGAAGGAAGTAAATGAGTTAATTCAACCTGTTATAGAAGGATTAGAAATAAATCAAATAGACCCTAACACAGGGTACCCAGCAGCAGGCACAAGAAACGTAGCGTCTTGCGTAGGTAACAATGTATGTCCATTTGCGAACTACAACACTACAGCACTTGCGCAAAGAATAGAGAAAGCAATTTTCCCTAATGACTATCATGTTAAGGTTGCGGTAACAGGGTGCCCAAATGACTGCATTAAAGCTAGAATGCACGACTTCGGAGTATTAGGAATGACAGAGCCTCAATACGACTCTTATAGATGCGTAGGTTGTCAAGCATGTGTAACAAATTGTAAAAAAAGAGCGACCGGAGCTCTTAAATTTGAAAACTTTAAAGTAGTTAGAGATCATGAAAAGTGCATCGGCTGCGGTGAATGTGTAGGAAAATGCCCAACTGGAGCCTGGACAAGAAGCAAAGAAAAATATTATAAGCTTGTTATAATGGGTAGAACGGGGAAAAAGAACCCAAGAATAGCGAAAGATTTTATAAAGTGGATAGACGAAGACAGCATAATTAAAATAATTTTAAACACTTATGATTATATTCATGAATATATAGATAAAGATGCTCCAGGTGGAAAAGAGCATATAGGATATATAGTTGACAGAACTGGATTCCAAGAATTTAAAAAGTGGGCATTAAAGGATGTTAACTTACCAGAAATAGCAGAAGTTAAAGATAATATTTATTGGCACGAGAAATAAAAGCAGGTTAGAGCGACGAAGGTGCTAGGTTAGAACGTCAGAGTAAGATTTATATAACTTGGGTACAGGACACAATTTTTTTTATAAAAGTTGTGTCCTGTACCCATTTTTTCAGAGAGTGTAGGGAAACCTAAATTTTTTATTCTATTGTGATAGCTTCAACTGGGCATTGAGCTTCTGCATCCCTTGCATCATCGATATCTGAAGCTGAGATTTCTTCAGCAATGGCAGCTGCTTTGCCATCATTGTCAATGTAGAATACATGAGGACAAATCCCTTCACATAATCCACAGCCTATACAAGTATCTTTATTAACAAAACCTTTCATAATTAAAATACCTCCTATATATTTGTGTATGTTTGCTATCTAATGGCATTATAATCCACATATGATAGAAGTACAGTGATTTAAATCACAAAATAAAATTTCTTGGGTAGATTTGGAATGTAATTATTATCACGGAAATACAGTTTTTAAAGGTCTATAATTTAAAATGAAGGCTTATGAAAATAGTAAAACAAGGAGGATAAGAATGAGTAAGGAGAGAGTTAATTATAAAAAGATGTATTACGGATTCCCTATATTTTTTGTTAGCTTCTATGATGAACAGGGTGTTCCAAATATAACTACTATATCATCATCTTTTTCATTGATGGATATGGTTTGTTTAGGATTTGGGAGTAAAGGATATGCTATAAATGAAATAAAAAAGGTTAAGGACTTTGTTATTAATATACCTAATAGAAGCTTTATGAAGGAAATAGATTTCTGTGGATTTAATTCAGGTCGTGATTGCAACAAATTTGATGCAATGAACTTAACCCCTATAAAGTCAGAAGTGGTAAATGCACCTATAATTGAGGAATGCACTATAGCTATTGAATGTACTTTAACAGATATTATAGAGAGAGAGTATTATCGTGGTATTACTAACATACTGGCAAAGGTTAAAGGGAGAATAGTTTCCTCAGAGGCTTTAGATGAAGAGGGTAAGCTAAATTATGTAGAAGTGGACCCAGTATTATATGTTGGAGATAGTGCAAAACGTGTTTACAGATACACAGAAAAGGAAACAATAGATGAAGCAAAGTCATTTCTTTAAAAAAGGGATAACTGATATATAATAAGGAGGATAATAAAAATGATTCCAGATAAGATGTTAGAAGTATTAAAACATGAAGGGGTAGTTGCTCTTGTTACAGAAGGAAAAGAAGGAGCTCATGTAGTTAATACATGGAATAGCTATATAAGGATTACAGAAGATGAAAGATTATTGCTTCCAGCAGGATACATGAACACTACTGAAGCTAATATACAACATAATGATAAGGTGTTAATAACAGTAGGTAGCAGAGAAGTACAGGGATTTAATGGGCCAGGAACGGGATTTTTAATAGATGGATCTGCTAAATTTGTAAAAGAAGGTTCCGAATTTGATGAGATGAAACAAAGGTTTCCATGGGCTAGAGCCACTGTAGAGGTTACTATTAAGTCTGCTACTCAAACCCTGTAAGTGCAGGTTAGTAGGTTAGAGTGGATACAAAGGAAAAGTTATAGGTTATAAAAGTTAGAAGTTAGTACGTAACACTCTAACTTCTAACTTCTAACGTTGTGTTTTAAACCTTAACTTTTAGCCTTTTCAAAAAGGCTAGTTACATCTTCTTTAAACTTTTGGAAGCCAATTCTATCAATGAAAGGGCCTAGTTTTTCTCCAAATTCTGCAGTTTCATTGTAGTATTTCATTATCGCTTTTACCATAGTAAATGCATCATCTTCATCTAACTCTTCAGCTATTATGTCGGGAAGTCTTGGATAAAAGCCTGCACTTCCTCCAACAACTACAATATACCCAGGCTTATCGGCAATGACTCCGATATCCTTAGCATTCATACTTCCGCAAGCATTTTTACAGCCAGCTACACCTATCTTAGTTCTATTAGGAGCTTTAGTACCATAGAACTCTTTTTCGATTTTCATGCCTAGCTTAAGAGAATTTTGTTTTGCTCTTTTGCAAAATGCTGCAGGGCATATCTCAACATTTTTCACAGAATAAGGTGAAAGTACTGCAGGCTCTAACCCTAGATCATCCCAAGCTTTATTAACGTCATCTTCTTTCAAACCTAGGATAGCAATTCTTTGACCAGAGGTTATTTTAAGAGTTCCACTATATTTTTCAGCTACCTCTGCAAACTTTGTCAATATTTCCGGGGAAATAAATCCACCTGGGATTCTAGGAGTTATAGCATAAGTCCTTTTTTCATTTCTTACCTTTTGTAATGTAGCATATTTTGGTGAATTCATATATTAATTCTCCTTTGAAATATTAGTTACTATTTATTATCATAATTATACAATAAAATAATAATTAAATTAAGTAACTTATGTTACATTTTGTGATAATTATCACGGAAAAAATCCATTATATAAAACATCTTTTATTTGGTAGAAAAAAAGAGAGTGCTATCTTATAATTATATAAGTATATAAAATGCAACTTTAAATATTATGCTTGGGAGGAAAGTCAATGAAAAGGTATGAACTTATTATTTTTGATGCAGACGAAACTTTACTAGACTTTGAGAAAGCAGAGAAATATGCTTTTGAAAAAGCCATGAGGTATTTTAATATAAATTATGATGAAGAATATCATTTAAAAGAATATAAAAAATTTAATAAGCAAGTATGGGACGAATTTGAAAGGGAATTAATATCTGCCGAGGAATTAAAAGTAGAGAGATTTAAAAGATTATTTAAAGAAATAAATATAAGCATAGATTGCAAAGAAGCCAACGACAAGTATACTAGTGCTTTATGTGAGGCATCATTTTTATTAGATGGAGCTGAAGATATATTGGAGATACTTTCAAAAGATTATAAGTTAGCCCTAATAACTAATGGGCTTTTAGTTGTTCAAAATGCTAGAATAAGACGATCTCATATAGCAAGATATTTTGAAGCTGTTGTTATTTCCGAAGAAGCGGGCATAGCTAAACCTAACCCAGGAATATTTCAGTATACATTTGATAAGATAGGACATAAGGATAAAAGCACTGCTCTAATAGTAGGAGATAGTTTAAACTCAGATATCAAGGGTGGAACTAACTTTGGTATAGATACTTGCTGGTTTAATTCCAAAGGAATGAAAGGTAAGACTGGACTTCATCCAACCTATGAAATAAGAAGATTAGATGAACTTAAGGATATTTTATTATAGAAAATAAAAGATAAGGTGAATCGCTAGTGACTAATCCCTAGTCGCTGTTCAGTAATTAATAATCTAGACTTTTAATGAATAGAGATTAGAGATTAGCGATTGCAAGGTTCTATTTATTTTTCTTTCTCGTGCAAATAAGAAAAATAGTAATTGCAGTTATTATTAGGGATGAGGTTACTAATGCTTCTTTATAGTATATTATAAGAATATTATGGTTAAAGGCATGCTTGATAACTTCTTTAGACACTACATTAAAGCATCTATCTATTGCGGTGGTGCTTATGAATTCTGGTGTATCATTGGGAGTATGAATTCTTGAGGTATCATTATCACAAAAAGTTATAGCATCTATATTATTTTCTCTAAAGGCTTTATGGTCGCTATCATCACCAAATCTATAATTAAAGTTGATTTTTTCATCGGAACAGGTATCCGAAACAGATCTCAAAAAAGCAGTTTTAGCAGTATCTTGTGGACCACCCACTATATAAAGAGGCACGCCATTATCGCTTCCTATCATATCAAAATTAAAAACTTTGCTATCTTGGATATGCTCTTTATACTTTTTTACAAATTCTGAAGATCCAATGCATCCAAACTCCTCAGCATTAAAACCTACAAAAAGTATGCTTCTTTCTGGCTGCCCTAAAGAAGTTATATATCTCATCATTTCAAGCATAAAGGAAGTGCCAGAGGCATTATCTAAAGCCCCCTTGTATATAGTATTACCAAGGTCTATACCTAAATGGTCAAAATGAGCTGAGAGTATAATGGGATCGGCTGTTTTATCTTTCCCTTCTATGTAGCCCATGACATTATTAGCAAGTGTCTCTTTTGCACTAAAAGGGATAAAACAGTTGATATTGTATCCATCCTCGATGTATTTTTTTATAGCTATTAATGTAGGTTCTGTTACCATAATACACATACTCCAATGAGCAGTATTTACAAAGGAACTTCTAAAGCTTAAGCTTCCTTTAGAAGGTATGTAAAGTAGAAAATAATCTGAGTTTTGCTTTATTTGAATTACGTTGCCCTCAGAGTTTATTTGAGGATTTCTTTTGTTAAAGCTAAACTTATTGCTTCTAAAATTTAACATGTCTTCTTTATAATCTTTATTATAGATAAATTCTTTTATAACCTTTCCTTCGTCATCAGATACAGTTAGGTATGGCGTGCTTTCTAATCTATAGGGGTATTTGATTTTAAAGGATTGGGTATACTCTCCCATAAAGGGTTTTAGGTTATTTTCTATAAATTGAAGTTTGATATATTGCTCAACTTCTTTATTTTCAAGAGTACCAGTAAGCCGACCTTTAAGGCTATCGGATGATAAAAAGTTTATTGTATTGACAACATTTTTTACATTGAACGGATGTATATTAATATAGATTTTGAAGCTAAGAGCAAAAACTACCATAGAAAACAAAGAAAAAGACCAATTATAATTCTTTTCATACTTAAACTCCTTATAAATTGATATATATAGTTATGAATGAAAAAGTTATTATATGATGAAAGATTGGACTTTTTAGTTTTATTAATGTAAAATTATGAGAGACAAAAAATGGCTATATTTGCAGAGGATATTAATAATAATTCATTTAAAATAAGGCCTAATAAATTTGAATGGAGGACATTATGACTAATATTAATAATAAGTTAGCTAAAGAATTTAGTATAGGATTAAATCAAGTAAATAGTGTTATTGAGCTTTTAGATGATGGGAATACTGTTCCGTTTATAGCAAGATATAGAAAAGAAAAAACTGGAGGGCTTGATGATATAGTTTTAAGAAATCTTGCTGAAAGACTTACATATTTGAGAAACTTACAAGATAGAAAAGAAGATGTAATAAGAATAATAAATGAACAAGAAAAGCTTACAGAAGAGTTAAGGTTGCAAATAGAAAAGTCCGAGACTTTAACAGAAGTAGAAGATATATATAGACCATTTAAACCAAAAAAGAGAACAAAGGCTACTATTGCAGTAGAGAAGGGTTTAAAACCTCTTGCTGATATTGTGTTAGCAGGAGAGTTTAAGGGAGATATTATAGGATATGCAAAAGAGTTTATAAATGCAGAAAAAGCAGTAACTTCTGTGGAAGATGCGTTAAATGGAGCTAAAGATATAATTGCAGAAATAATATCAGATGAAGCAGAACATAGAAAATGGATAAGAGAATTTGTACGAAAAGAAGGGGTGGTTGAGTGCAGCGGAAGCAGTGAAGAGCCAACGCCTTATGAGATGTACTACAACTATTCGGAAGCAGTATCAAAAATACCTTCCCACAGAATTCTTGCAGTAAATAGGGGAGAAAAAGAAAAGATTTTATCCGTTAAGATTACAAGCGATATGGACAAAATACTAGAATATTTAAATCGCCAAAGTGTAAAGGGAAATCCTGTGACAGATAAATACATATTAGAAAGCGCTGCAGATTCATTAAAGAGGTTAATTTACCCATCCATAGAAAGAGAGATAAGATCAGAGCTTACAGATAAAGGAGAAGAAGGAGCAATAGAGATATTTAAAGCTAACTTAAAGGCTCTTTTAATGCAGGCGCCTATAAAAGGGAAAGTTGTTTTAGGATATGACCCAGGGTTTAGAACTGGGTGTAAAATAGCAGTTTTAGATGACACTGGAAAGCTTCTTGATACAGCAACGGTATATGCTACAGCTCCTCAAAATGATGTAGAAGGTTCTATAAAGATATTGAAGGAGTTAGTGTATAAACACAATGTGGAGGTTGTATCTTTAGGTAATGGGACAGCAAGCAGAGAGTCAGAGGAAGTTTTAGCAAAACTTATAGATGAGGTTAAGAGAGAAAGTGGAAAGGATTTATTCTATGTGGTCGTTTCAGAAGCAGGAGCATCTGTTTACTCTGCTTCAGAACTTGCATCAAAGGAATACCCAGACATAAATGTATCTATAAGAGGTGCAATATCTATAGGACGTAGACTTCAGGACCCTATGGCTGAGCTTGTAAAGATTGATCCTAAGTCTATAGGGGTTGGGCAATATCAGCATGATGTAACTCAAAAAAGACTAGATGAATCTTTAGGGGGAGTTGTAGAGGATGTAGTAAACAGTGTAGGGGTTGATCTTAACATAGCAACACCATCACTTCTATCTTATATATCAGGAATAAATGCTGCCATTGGAAAAAATATAGTAGAATATAGAGAGGAAAATGGAAAGTTTAAGGATAGAAAAGAACTCTTAAAGGTAAAGAGACTTGGGCCTAAGGCTTATGAGCAATGCGCTGGCTTCTTAAGAGTTCCAGAGAGCAGGGAGGTTTTAGATAATACAGCTGTACACCCAGAATCTTATAAGGCAGCAAAGGAACTTTTAAAGCTTCTAGGATACTCTCAAGATGATGTGAGAATGGGAAAACTTTTAGAAATAGATAGTAGGATTAAGGAGGTTGGGCTAGAAAGCTTAGCTGAAAGGCTAGAGATTGGAATGCCTACCCTTGAAGATATAGTAAAAGAGATTAAAAAACCAGGACGTGACCCTAGGGAAGAACTACCAAAGCCAATATTTAAAAAAGGAATAGTTGATATCAATCAGTTAGAACCAGGAATGGCACTAACAGGTACTGTAAGAAATGTTGCTGATTTTGGAGCGTTTATAGATATAGGAGTACATCAGGATGGACTTGTTCATATAAGCCAGTTAGCTGATAGATTTATAAAGCATCCACTTGATGTAGTTAAGGTAGGAGACATCGTTGAAGTTAAGGTCTTAGAGGTTGATGAGAAGAGGGGGAGAATATCTCTTACAATGAAGAAATAAAATTCTTCTAGTTGAGTAGTGGAGAAAGCCTTAAAAGGCATGTTAGCTTTAAAATCGCTTTGGTTACTGGCTATAAAAAACTGGGCTTGTTTAAAATTCAACTTGATTTTCATAAATAAGATGTGTATAATATGATTGTAAAATAAAAAATATCTTCAGGGCAGGGTGTGATTCCCGACCGGCGGTATAGTCCGCGACCCGTGTATTTTATATACGGCTGACTTGGTGAAACTCCAAGACCGACAGTAAAGTCTGGATGGAAGAAGGTAAAGGTAGAGTTTGAATAAGATTTTTTGCCCTGACGATTTTTAAAATTGTCAGGGCTTTTTGATTTAACTTCTGCCGATACCCTTGAAGATAAAAATGGGGGGTATTTATATGAGACAAAAGGGTTTAAACACAATGATTAAAATTTCACTTTTATCAGTTATGGCATTTATACTTATGTTTTTTGAAGTGCCACTTCCGATTTTCCCTAACTTCTTGAAAATCGATTTGAGCGATCTGCCAGCTCTTTTAGGAGCGTTTGCATTAGGGCCGGCAGCTGCAATTGGTATTGAATTTTTTAAAAACGTATTACACATAATTTTCAAAGGTACTCAAACAGGATTTGTTGGAGAACTTGCTAACTTTGCAGTAGGTGCAATTTTAGCTGCAACAGCAGGAAGTATATATAGAATTAAGAAATCAAAGAAGACTGCAATTTTAGGATTAATAATTGGATCAGTAGTAATGTCTATAGCAGCGTCAGTATTAAATTATACAATATTGTTACCTTTATATGCTAAGGTTTATAAAGCTCCAATAGATGCTTTCGTAGCTATGGGTTCTGCTGTTAATCCTAGCATAAAGACTGTAAAAGATCTAGTTATGTGGTCAATACTACCGTTTAATTTATTAAAAGGATTAGTCGTATCTGTAGTAACTGTTCCTTTATATAAGAGTGTTTCACCATTCCTTCATAGTGAAGAGCTATCAGAAAAGAGAAGAACAGCGTAATAAAAAAAGAAGTTGCAACTCGCAACTTCTTTTCTAGTGGAGGAGTGGAGGCGCTAAAGCGCTAAGTTGAGAAGTGGAGATATATCCTTCTTAAAGGTCTCCACTATCTCCACTCCTCCACTTCTCCACTTAAGAAAATTGTATTACAATTTTTTTAAAGAACGTTTTTCTTCCACATAATTATGGCATGTAGGTTGTCTCCGTAATAGTTTTTACGAAGACCTTCTTCTACAAAGCCATATTTTTTATATAAATTTTGAGCCACAGTGTTATTGGATCTGACCTCAAGCGTAATTCCAGGAATTTTATGGTTTTTGCAAATATCTATTATTGCATCCATTAAGATGCTGCTTGCGCCTATACCTCTATAATCCGGATGTACAGCTATATTTATTATATGAGCTTCATCTATAATCAACCATAGAGCAGCATAACCTATAATTTTATTTTTCTTTTTCACAGCAATATATTTTGAAAACTTATTTTTTAATTCATTTCTTAATGAATCTAAGCTCCAAGGAGGATTGAAGCAAAGGTTATTTATTTCAAGAACTTCATCAAGATAAGCCTCATCTATTTCGCATACCATTAAATCATTCATTTATACTGACTCCCGTTTTATTTTCGTATTCTCTTTCGGCTTGAGATTTTCTAATATAAATTGGGGAGAAGGTTAACAAGTTATCTTGATGCCCTTCTTCCAGCCTAACTAGCCCCAATTCCCCTAAAGAGGACGCTCGAGCTAAGTTAAGGTGGGCAGGAGCAAAGTAGACAGAATCAAAGCTTTTCTCTAGCTTTTCACTAAACTTAGATACAGCATCTCCTATAAATGCTACGGAATTAGGAGCTTTTTCTTTTATAAGAGGGATTAGTTCATCTATATGAACAGCCATGTAGTCCGATATTCTTTCTAAGCTCCCCTTATTAAAGGAGTACAAAGCTGTATACACATTATCCCTTAGGGCATCTAAAATAGGGCATATGATACCAGAGGTGTAAGCTAAATTAAATGCAAGTGCATCTAAAGTAGAAATCCCAATAAAGGGCTTATTGTTAGCTTGGGCAAGACCCTTTGCTGTTGCCATACCGATTCTGAGTCCAGTAAAGGAGCCAGGGCCGCTTGATACAACAAAAGCATCTATATCTTTAATATCCAATTTTAAGTTATTCATTAAAGAATCTATGATGGGCATTAAAATAACAGAGTGCTGCTTCTTATCATTTAACACCATTTCTCCAAGTAATTTTCCATCTTCTATAACCGCACAGGCAGCAGTAGCTGTAGAAGAATCTATACTAAGCACCTTCATATTTTGATCTCCTTTACATAGTCATACTTATTTCCATTAAAATTAACAGTAATTTTTCTGTAGTTTTCACCTATTTCAGGTAATTTATCTATTGTTATACTTAGGTGTTCTACTGGTATTAACTCTTCAATATAATTTGCCCACTCGATTATGCTTACGGCATCAGAAAATATGTATTCGTCAAAGCCTATAGCTTCGATTTCATCAGGGTCATTAACTCTATACACATCAAAATGATACAACTTATGTCTACCATTATATTCATTTACGATACCAAAAGTAGGACTAGTTATATGTTCATCTATACCGAGACCTTTTGCAATTCCTTTTGTAATATGTGTTTTTCCAGTTCCTAAATCGCCAATAAGACAAATAATATCACCACTATTAGCAAGTTTTCCTATCTGAACACCTATATCCATTGTTTTATCTACATTATCAACTATAAATTCCATATGTATTCACTCCTAAGTTGAAAACTTTTATACCATTAGTTATTGTATACTAAAATCTAGGAAAATAAAAGCATGTAAAAACTCTACCAAAGATAAAAAGAATTAATTAAGGTAGAGTCTTTACATATACTATTTCAGAGTAAAGCACTTTTTAAATGATTTAAGGAATCGTTGCATATAAAATTATTTGAAGCCATATCCATCATAATTTCGAAGGCTTTATCTTTATTCAATCCAGTTCTATAAGGTCTATCTTCAGTTAAGGCTTGGTATATATCGCAAACAGCCATAATTCTAGATTCTTCACATAAATCTTTTGAGGATAGTCCCCTAGGATAGCCTTTACCGTTCAATTTTTCATGATGATTTGATGCCCATTCGCTTATATCTTTAATATTTTCTATTTTGTTTAATATAATTGAGGTATAGTATACGTGAGATTTAATTATAGAAAATTCATCTTTAGTAAGAGGACCATTCTTATCTAATACTTTAGATGGAATGGCTACTTTTCCTATGTCATGTAAAAGACCTGCAATTCTCATTTTTTTACATTTCTCTTCTGAATATCCCAAGTATCTTGAAACACTAAAGGCTAAATCTGAAATCCCTCTAGAGTGGGTTGCTGTAAACTCGCTTTTAGAATCTATTATGTTTGAGAAAATACAAGCTATAGTTTCAAATTCATCTAAATTCAGAGCTATATCTAAATTAGGCGAAATTTCGTCTAGTATAGAATCTATAAATCCTACGTTCTCAAGGTCGAACCAGAATTTATCTGTAGAGGAAGCTCTTAAAAAAGCATCCACTATTTCAGTAGAAAATATAGTGTTAGAATGAGAAGTTACCCAATCAATTATACGGCTTTCTTGCTTATACGGAGGTATATTCTCCTCATACAATAGTTCAACCAAGTCAGCAATTCGTATTACTTGACTTTCTATGGGGATTTTGTGACCGTCTATGTTCAGAGGTCCAGTTCCGTTATAGTTTTCATGATGGTATAAGATTATATCTGGCACTCCATGAAGAATAGGAAAAGGTTTAATTATTTCAGAACCTTTAATGCAATGTTCTCTTATAAAATTATTAGAAGA
Organism: Clostridium bovifaecis; assembly: GCA_009738435.1. Taxonomy (GTDB): domain Bacteria; phylum Bacillota; class Clostridia; order Clostridiales; family Clostridiaceae; genus Clostridium_H; species Clostridium_H bovifaecis. The sequence goes on from CP046522.1 coordinate 543,091, forward strand.
GTGACTATATTTTAAACTGTTAGCAGCTCCTATGTCATGTAAAAGAGAGCATAAATACAAACGCTTTATAATTTCTGAATTTAGCCCAAGAAAACTGGCTACTTGTAAGGCTATATAAGCGGTACGTTTGGAATGATTGGCAAACTCATGATTTGAATAATTTACTTTTGAAACTGTTTCTACTATATTTTTATCTTCTAATGAACTAATTTCAACTAAGTCAAGTGCTATGGACATAGCTCTTACGGTTTCATTTAAACTTATTTCCATTATCTTACCTCGCTTAAAAATAAAATATAATGCATAAGAATAATTTTAGCATAATATACCATAATTTTAAATGTGTAATGCTAAACTAATAAAATCAAGAGAGTAAGATAAAATTCTTATAAAAAGTGTTGCATATTTTATAAATACATGATACAATAAAATTCGTTCGAAGGGGTATGGCTCAATTGGTAGAGTAGTGGTCTCCAAAACCATTGGTTCCGGGTTCGAGTCCTGGTGCCCCTGCCAGATTTAAATGATGTGTATAACAATAGCAAAAGAGATTGGATGCATTATCCAATCTCTTTTGCTATTGTTATACATTTTCTAGAGGTGGTGTTTCGCAATCACAATCAGGGCAATATGCTACAGTTATTGTAGTTGGTGTAGTAGTAGGACGGTTATTAGCACCATAAGGAGTTATTGTAATTTCGGCGCCGGCAGGAACACATAGAGGTTGAACTAAGGTTGTGTCGAAGGAACCACTTTGACCAGTTTCATTGCCAAAATAATGGCAGAACAGTGTTTCTCCATCAGAAGTTATTGTTACTTTAGCATATGGAACGCTATTACCTTCGCCGATAAATGAAGCATAAATCTTAGTGATACAAACATTACCATCCTCGGGAATTGTTACTGTAGAAGCACCATTTTGATCGTCACATTGAGAGTTTGCAATACAACAGCATGGATTGTTTGCTTCGCCACCAGAGCAAGTACACTCACAAGTACATCCACAAGTACATGTGAATTCCTTTTGTAGTAAGCAACAGCAGCATTTCTTTATTATTTCTTTTATATCTTGAAGCTCTTGAGCTATTCCATCAACGCCTAAAGGCTTAGGATCATTTTTTTTATTACGCCATAGCATAAAATGACGCCTCCTTAAGTTATATTTCCATTTGTTTTTGAAAACTAAGCTTTACTCTGATACACTATATATTATGAAACAGGCTATATAAATGTGATGAATAGGGTATATAACATATTTAGAAAAGACAAGCTATAGAATTTTATGTTGTATAAGTGGTAATATAGATATGTATTATATAATAAGATTTACATAAAGCATGATATGTTAGGGGTGTCCGAATGAAAAAATATCTAGAGATGTTTGCAGCTTTCTTTAAAATTGGGGCTTTTACCATTGGGGGAGGTTATGCTATGCTCCCTTTGATTGAAAAAGAAGTGGTAGACAGAAAAATGTGGATAAAAAGGGAAGAATACTTAGATATGATAGCCTTAGCTCAGTCTGCTCCTGGTCCTATTGCAGTTAATACCTCTGTATTTGTAGGATATAAGGTAGGAGGAATCCCAGGAGTTATTGCTACAACGTTAGGATCAGTTTTGCCATCTTTTATTATAATTTTAGTGATAGCTTCTTTTTTTGTTGGAATAAAGGATAATCTTGTTGTAGAAAGAGCTTTTAAAGGCATAAGGCCAGCTGTTGTAGCTCTTATAGCAGCACCAGTTATAAACATGAGTAAAAGTGCGAAAATTAATAGAAAAACTATAGCTATACCTATTGTAGTAGCTCTTTTAGTAGCGTTTGCAAATATAACTCCTATAATAATCATAATAGCTTCAGCGTTAAGCGGTATTATTTATATGAAGTATATAGGAGGAGAGAAAAAATGATATTGTTAAGGTTATTTCTTACTTTTTTTAAGATAGGCCTCTTTAGTTTTGGTGGGGGCTATGCTATGCTTTCCATGATACAACAAGAAGTAGTAACAGTACATAATTGGGTTGGAACTAAAGAATTTGTTGATATGGTGGCCGTTTCTCAAGTTACTCCAGGTCCAGTAGCTATAAATATGGCTACTTATGTGGGCTATAAAGTAAACAGTGTAATTGGATCTATATTTGCAACTTTAGGAGTTGTAACCCCATCTATAATAATAATGCTTATAATAACTAGATTTTTTGTAAAGTTTAAAAATAATAAGTATGTTGAACATGGATTCTTAGGCTTAAGGCCAGCAACTGTGGGGCTTGTGGCTGCTGCAGCTATTTTAGTGGCTTATGGATCCTTTACGGATTATAAAAGTATATTGATTTTTGTTGGAGCGTTTATACTTTCATATAAATATAAAGTAGATCCTATACTGATGACCGTCACCGCTGGAATTATAGGGGTGATTATATATTAGGTAAGTATTGGAAAAAATTGCGCTGCAATTTTTTTCAGGTTAGAGGGTAAAGCTTAAGTTAGGTGCTAAAGCCCAAGGTTAGAAATTAGAACAACGTTAGAGTTTAGGAGTTTTAAAGGAATGTTAGAAGGTTAGTAGTGAAAAAAACTAAAATTTTCAAACTAACTTTCTAACGCTCTAACATCTAATTTGCTTTTCTAACTCTCTAAACTGCTAAACTTTCTAAGCTAAGAAAATAACTTTTTCCTAACATTTAACTGCGGCTTTGCCGCCTAACTGGCACTTGAGCCCTAATATAAGAAAATTGTATCGTAATTTTCTTATACGTTAGTGGAATAAAACCTAAAGGGTGTGAAATAATAATATTGAAGCCTAAAATAAGGAGGGATTTTTATGAGAATTCAAGAAGGATTAATCCCAACAGTTCTTGGAGCTATAGTAAGTGGGACTGGGGCTACTATGACTAAAAAGCATATAAGGCCTATGATTGCAGCAGGTATTTTAGGTTTTGGACTAGCACACATAGTCCTTGGTTCAATAGACATTGCGCAGCACAGACATGATGGAGAAAAGTAATTAAATAGGATGAAGGCACATAGTTGCCTTCATTTTATAATTTATTTTATAATACTATTAATAGTAGAATTTTTATAATGAGGGGTAAAGGCATGTTTTTTTTAGGGGTTTTTGGCATTTCAAATAGAGAAAAAGAAATAAGAGATATAAGCAATATAATATGTAAAAAGTGTAACTCCATGACTACGTATAAAATGATAAAGACTTATAATATATTTCATATATTTTTTATTCCTATAATCAAATGGAAAGAAAGGTACTACCTAAAATCAAGATGTTGTGGCACTATATTTGAAGTACCAGAAGAAGTTGGCAAAAGACTAGAACAAGGTGAAAATGAGTATATAGAAGACAGTCAGCTCCATGAAGTATATAGCAATTATAGAGAGAAATTCTATGATGATGATCAAATAAGCTGCAGAAGGTGTGGAAACAGAGTGAAATCAGCTTTTACATACTGCCCAAATTGTGGGGAAAAGCTTAAATAGAAATATAAAAAATAACTGCATGTCTTCAATAGACACAGACAAACTGAAGTGATATAATTACACTGGTTTTAAATAACGTCATAATTTAGCACTAGAGGAGAGGCAATATGAGAAGGGTAATTATGTTAATATCACTTACATTTTTGCTTTTAGGATGTACAGCTAGTAAAGTAAGTTCTCCTAATGAAAATATAAAAGAAAATGAGCCTATACTAGAGCCTATATTAAAAAAGCAGCAGTATAGTTTTGGTCCTATGGCAGATATATCTAAAATAGATGATAAAACTAAGCAAGATCTTCAGGACCAATTAGATAGATTAGGAGATCCGCCTAAGGATAGGGTAACATTCAACGAGATAAGTGCATTTTATGATGAGGAAGGTTCCTTGGTTGTAGATTTATTTATTCGTAATGGCTATTCTTACCCGGTATTTAATTTAGAGGCTACTTTAGATATAATAGAAAATGGTAAGATCATTGCATCAGCGCCTTTTAGTTTTATAGTACAGGATTTTGGAGAGCTACCTTCAAATACTTCAAGACCATGGACTATTTTGTATTATCCAGAGGATGTGAAAAATAAGCAGGGCGAGCTTATTAAATATGATATAAAGGTTAGTAATCTCCAGTATGAATATTAAGCTATGCAAATGGGGGGATCAAATGCATAAATACGATGTAGCTATAGTTGGTGGAGGACCTGCAGGGCTTGCAGCAGCCATAAGAGTTAAAGAATGTGGAGTTGATAAGGTTATAATCTTAGAAAGAGAAGATTCTCTTGGGGGGATATTAAATCAATGCATACATAGTGGGTTTGGTGAGAAAACATTTGGAGAAGAGGTAACGGGTCCTGAGTATGCTGAGAAGTTTATAAGACAAATTAGGCAGATGGGGATAGAATATAAATTAAATACAACTGTATTTGATTTTAGCAGAAATAAGGTGTTATGGGCAGTTAATGAAAAAGATGGAGTAATGGAGATAGAATCAAAGTCTGTAATTTTAGCTACTGGATGTAGAGAAAAGCCAAGAGGAGCTATAAACATAGCAGGAAGTAAGAGTGCAGGGATATATACTGCAGGAATGGTACAGAAGTTTGTGAATTTAGAAGGATATATGCCTGGAAAAGAAGTAGTCGTGCTAGGTTCGGGAAATATAGCTCTTGTTATGGCAAGAAGGCTTATTTTAGAGGGAGCAAAAGTTAAGGCTGTTGTAGAGATTATGCCTAACATTAAAGCTTCTGAAAAATATGAAGCAGATTGCTTAGAAGACTTTGATATACCATTAAGATTATCTCATACGGTGATAGATTTGAAGGGAAAAGATAGAGTTGAGGGAGTTACAATTGCTAAGGTTGATGACGATAAGAAGCCTATAGAGGGAACGGAGGAATATATCACCTGTGACACGATTTTATTATCTGTGGAAATTTCGCCAGATAATGAATTAGTAAAAAGGGCTAAAATTAAGATTTCTCAAGAAACAAGAGGTCCAGAAGTAAATGAGGAAATGGAAACGGATTTAGAAGGAGTATATGCCTGTGGAGATTTACTATATGCACATGGTAGAGTAGATGGTATAACTCTCGAAGGATATAAAGCTGGAGAAAATGCAGCTAACTACATTAAGTTTAATTATGATAAAAAGGCCTAGGGAAGATTCCTTAGGCCTTTTAAAATAGTTTCTTAAAACAAGATCTACATATTAATGTTTTACCTTTATTTGCAGAAATAATCTCCTCTTGCTTTACTATAGGCTTTCCGCAAACTTCGCAAATATGAGTAGATTTTTCTATGGGTTTAGGTGTAATGGCTTTTAATCCTTGAGATTTTTTATTGGATGGAGGAGTGTACTCTATTGGTTCACAGTAGGATTCTCTATGATGAATATCGTAATTCATGTAATATGTGCTTTCTCCAAAAAGCTCCAATTCAAATCGAGGATCTTTAGAATCATAAAATTCTTCAATTATAAGCCTTCTAATTTGAGCATCGTTTATAATGATTCCGCTTTTTTCAATTCCATCAAAAATGCTTTTAGGTATATTGGTTGTATCAGGATGCCTTTTTCTACTCTTATAATAAACCTTTAAGATTGCGACCAGTGACTCTGTAAGAACTACATTAGGATTTTGAAGCCTTGCAGAATAAGCTATCTCTTCTTCGTATAAAGCATATCTATCGTGATACTTACCAGAGTTGTAAGGTAAAATAGACCTTCCATTTAGGTTGGAAAGTTTAAAGTTTGATTTTGAAATAGGAGAACCTTTTACAACTATTTTTGCATAAGCTTTAATTATATCAACCCCTTTTTTTCTAGAGTCAGCTAATATTATAACACAGAAGGGTAGGTTAGGAAAACAAGTTAGAGTGTTAGATGTTAGGTTATTAGAATCGTTCCGCTCCAAACTTCTAACTAGTAAGTGAAACTTGCTAATAGTTTGGGGGTAGGGTATAATTATTTCTGAAATTTGTCTATAATATAATTATGCTGTAAATGCGAAAGAGGGAATACCATGAATGAAGATATAAAAATTCTTGCTATAGAGACTAGCTGTGATGAAACAGCTGCAGCAGTGGTGGTCAATGGAAGAGAAGTGTTATCAAATATAATATCATCACAGATAGATATTCATACTAAGTTTGGCGGAGTAGTGCCTGAAGTAGCCTCGAGAAAGCATATCGAAGCTATAGGGTTAGTAGTAGAAGATGCTTTAGCCAAGGCTGATACTGAATTACAAGATATAGATGCTATAGCTGTTACCTATGGGCCAGGGCTTGTAGGAGCGTTACTAGTTGGAGTCCAATACGCCAAAGGGCTTTCCTATGGATTAAAGAAGCCTTTAATAGGGGTAAATCATATAGAAGGACATATAAGTGCTAATTTCATACAATATAAAGATTTAGAGCCCCCTTTTGTTTGTCTTGTAGTTTCTGGAGGACACACTTTTGTAGTATATATGAAAGACTATGGAGATTTTGAAGTATTGGGACAAACAAGAGATGATGCGGCAGGAGAAGCTTTCGATAAAGTAGCTAGGGCTATAGGATTGGGATATCCTGGAGGACCTAAGATAGATAAAGTATCCAGAGAAGGAAATAAGGAAGCTATAGCATTTCCGAGAGCAAATTTTCACGATAAAGATTCTTTAGATTTTTCTTTTAGTGGAATAAAATCAGCGGTACTTAATTACCTTAATAAAATGAATATGAAGGAAGAAGAAATAAATAAAGCAGATATAGCAGCGTCATTTCAAAAGGCTGTAGTAGATGTGTTAGTTGACAACGCATTAAAGGCTTGTCGTCTTAAAAAAGTAGATAAAATAGCTATAGCTGGCGGTGTAGCTTCTAATTCTCATTTAAGAGAAGCGATGATGCAAGAAGGAAGAAAAAATGGTATAAAGGTTTTGTTTCCAGATCCGATTTTATGTACAGATAATGCAGCCATGATAGGAAGTGCAGCATATTTTGAGTTCTTAAAAGGGAGAAAAGCACATCTGGAATTAAATGCTATACCTAACTTGAAGTTAGGGGAAAGATAATAGTAAGAGTAATAAGTCAATATTATGGTGGCTTATTACTTTTTTTATGCTGATAAATAGCATGATAGGTACTTATGAATAAGCTATTAAAATATACAACTAAGTTATCTGTTTTATGCGTTAATGGATAAAATAAAAAATGAAAGTGTATAAAATTCATATTGCATTTTACAGAAGAATGATATATAATAAAAAATAAAAATGCATGAATAAATATGTATAATTTATATAAAATTGATATAGAGCATAAAAATGGAAATAACGATCATGGGTTTACATATTGTTTTTTTTATATAAAACAAAGAGCTTTATTGATAGTATAGTATAAGATATAAAAAAAATTAATTATTTTAAAAATAGGGGCTTATAGAAAAATGATTTTTCATTATCTAAGAAAGTAGCAGATATATACAAATATATGTAATTTGATAGAATGTGAAATTTTAGACAATTGAATTATTTGATATTTATATTGCAAAAAGGGGGAATATAATTATGAAGAAAAAGCTGTTAATAGCAGCGCTTGCATCTGTTTTTGCCTTAACATCTCTATTAAGTGGGTGTGGAAGTAAAAATAGTACAGCAACTAATGGGGCAAAACAAGAACAAAGTAAATCGCCAAAGACACTAATATTTGCACAAGGGTCAGACCCAAGAGGTTTAGATCCTGCATTTGTAGATGATGGTGAATCTGCAAAAATAATTGTAAATGTATTTGATGGATTATTAAAGTACAAGAAAGATTCAACAGAATTAGAACCAGCTTTAGCGACAGAGTGGGAAATAAGTAAGGATGGAAAGGAATATACTTTTAAGTTGCGTCAAGGCGTAAAATTCCATGATGGAACAGACTTTAATGCTGAGGCAGTTAAGTTTAGTATAGATAGGCAATTGCCACCAAGCAGGACTGATGATATGCCATATGCATCTTTTACTTTCGGTCCAGTTGACAAGGTAGAAGTGGTAGATACTTATACAGTAAAGGTTACTTTGAAAGAACCTTATACTCCATTTCTTTCAAATCTAGCTATGGCACTTGCTGCTCCAATAGTAAGCCCTACAGCTGTTAAAAAATATGGAGACAAGTTTATTGAAAATCCAGTGGGAACAGGGGCTTTTAAATTTGTAAAATGGGATAAAGGACAATCGGTAACCCTTGAGAAGAATAACGAGTATTGGGGAGAAAAAGCAAAAGTAGATAAGGTAGTTTTTCAATTCACAAAGGAGAACTCAGTAAGAGCAACACAGCTTATGACAGGGGCTGTAGATATTATAGATGGTGTAGATGCTAGCAATGTAGCTGAGATAGAGAAGTCAGGAGCGAAGATGTTCTTAGAACAAGGAATGAATATAAACTATATGGCATTCAATACTTCAAGAGCTCCATTTAATGACCCTAAACTTAGAGAGGCAATTAGTTATGCTATAGACAGAAATGAACTTGTTAAATTCTTGTACCAAGGTTATGCAGAGATTGCTAATAGCCAGATGCCAAGCTTTATACCAGGATTTAATGATAAGGTTAAACCTTATGAATATAATCCAGAAAAGGCTAAAGCTATGTTAAAAGAATTAGGAAAAGAGAATTTAGAAATCAAGATTATAGCATATTCTAACCCAAGACCATACAATGCAGTAGGACCAAAGCTAGCTGAATCTATTCAAGCATATTTACTAAAGGTAGGAATTAAATCTAAAATAGATGTTTACCAATGGACAGAGTATAAAGAAAAAGCAGCGCAAGGAGAAGGAGACATTATGTTCTATGGATGGAATGGAGATAATGGAGATGCCGATAATTTCTTATCATTGCTTGATTCAAATGAAATTGCATCTACTTTAAATGTAGCTAAGTACAAAAATGAACAGGTAGATAAGTTGCTTAAAGATGCTAGAAAAATTCCAAATGGACCAGAAAGAGAAAAAACATATAAGGATATTCAAGATATATTAGCTAAGGATGCACCATGGCTTCCGATTTCAAGTGCTAAGAGTATGGCTGCATATTCTGCTAAAGTAAAAGGTTTTATTTATCATCCAACTGGTGTTGTATTCCTAAATCAAGTTGATAAAGAGTAAGTCAATTGCTAAAGATTAGAAAATGGAAACCCTTTAGGGTTTTCCATTTTCTTTATATGTCTAGATGAAGTTTAGAGGGGGCGTTTTTGTGGCTAAATATATAATTAAAAGATTGGTTATGCTTATTCCTGTAATCTTAGGCGTTTCCATAATGGTTTTCATTGTTATGCACGTACTTGCTTCAGATCCAACTAGCATAATATTAGGGCAACATGCTACTACAGAACAAGTAGAAAGGCTTCGTGCAGAGCTCGGATTAAATCAACCACTATATATTCAATATTTTGATTTCTTAAAAGGTATTTTAAATGGAGAATTAGGAAATTCTCTTATAAGTAAGACTTCTGTAACTTCGGAAATAGCTTCAAGATTTCCGGCTACATTAGAGTTGGCATTAGTTTCTATTATATTAGCTTCTATATTTGGAATTCTTATAGGGGTAATATCAGCAGTTAAACAAAACACAATTATTGATTATGTTGGTACTGTGGTTTCTCTTTTAGGCGTATCCATGCCTATCTTCTGGCTTGGACTTATGCTTATAATATTATTTTCTGTAAATCTTGGGTGGTTACCAGTAGCAGGTAGGATACAAATAGGAATAGAACCTGAGCATATAACTGGACTCTATATTTTAGATAGTTTGATAAGTGGAAATATGGAAGCTTTTAAGAGCTCATTAAGTCATATAATTTTACCATCTGTTGCTTTAGCATCTTACTCAACTGCTATCATAGCACGTATGACCAGGTCTACAATGCTGGAAGTAATAAGACAAGACTATGTTCGTACAGCTAGAGCTAAAGGTATTTTTGAGAGGGTAGTTATCTTAAGCCATGCTCTAAGAAATGCATTAATTCCAATAGTAACCGTAATAGGACTTCAATTAGGTTCTCTTCTTGGAGGGGCAGTGCTAACTGAGACTGTTTTTTCTTGGCCAGGAGTTGGAAGCTATACAATAGATGCGATATTAAAGTCAGACTACCCTGTTGTGCAAGGCGCCGTTATGATGTTAGCAGTCATATTTGTACTAGTAAACTTAATTGTAGATTTACTATATGCACAATTAGACCCAAGAATCAAATATTCATAAGGAGGTCTGAAATATGGAAGAAAAATTAGAGATAAAAGACAATGAGATAAAAAGCATAAATAAAATAGAAGTAAATGCAAGAATGAGGGAAGAGAAGGCTGCTTCGCAATTTAAAGAAATGTGGCATATGCTGATACAAAATAAGGCTGCAGTAGTTGGTATGATTATAATAATAGTGCTTATTTTAATAGCTATTTTTGGTAAGTATATACAACCGTATGACCCTAATGTAGGTGAGCTTTCTCAAAGTCTTCAAGCGCCATCAAAGGCTCACATACTTGGCACAGATGAGCAAGGAAGAGATATATTCAGCAGAATTATAGATGGTACAAAAATATCTTTAAGGGTTGGAATCATGGCGGTCGCATTTGCTCTTAGTATAGGGACTGTGTTAGGAGCAGTTGCGGGGTATTATGGTAAAAAAATAGATATGATTATCATGAGATTTATGGATATAATCTTAGCCTTTCCATCTATGCTTTTGGCTATAGCTTTTATGGCTGCTCTTGGACGTGGCATTGATAAAGCAATAATAGCCATAAGTATAGTTACAATACCTGAATATGCTAGGATAGTTAGAGGATCTATATTATCTATTAAGGAAAGTGAATTTGTTCAAGCTGCAAGAGTAATAGGCAATAGTGATGCTTCTATTATATTTAAGCATATTTTACCTAATGTCATATCTCCGATAGTTGTACGAGCAACATTAGGAATATCTTCAGCTATATTGGATACAGCCGCCTTAGGATTTTTAGGGTTAGGAGTGCAGCCACCTGCTGCTGAATGGGGTAGTATGCTTGGCTCAGGAAGAACTTACTTTTTTAATGCTCCTCATATAGTAGTGTTTCCGGGAATAGCTATAACAATTACAGTAATTGCTTTTAACTTATTTGGGGACGGACTTAGAGACGCATTAGATCCGAAACTACGTAACTAAGGGGGAAGGTATCATGCTATTAGAAGTGAAAAATCTTAAGACGCAATTTAAAACAAAAAATGGAGTAGTAAATGCAGTTAATGGTGTAAGTTTTCAGGTTAATGAAGGAGAAGTTGTTGCTGTAGTTGGAGAATCTGGTAGCGGAAAAAGTGTAACTTCTTTATCGATAATGAGACTTATACCTAATCCACCTGGAGAAATCGTAGAAGGAGAACTTGTATTTGAAGGGGAAGATTTGCTTAAAAAAAATAAAAGAGAAATGCAGGACATTAGAGGTAATAAGATATCAATGATATTTCAAGAGCCGATGACATCCTTAAATCCTGTTTTTACTATAGAAAAGCAATTATGTGAGACTCTGATGAGGCATAAAAATTTAAATAAAAAAGAAGCTGTAAAAGAAGCTGTAAAAATGCTTGAGCTAGTTGGAATACCTTCTCCAGGCAAAAGAGTAAAGGATTATCCTCATCAAATGAGTGGAGGAATGAGACAACGTATAATGATAGCGATGGCGCTTGCGTGTAACCCAAAATTATTGATTGCTGATGAACCGACAACAGCTTTAGATGTAACTATTCAAGCTCAAATTTTAGATTTAATGCTGAACCTTAAAAATAAGTTTGGGACTTCTATATTGCTTATAACACATGATTTAGGAGTAGTAGCTGAAACTGCAGATAAAGTAGTAGTAATGTATTGTGGGCAGGTTGTGGAAAAAGGAAGTGTTAAGGACATTTTTGAAAAGCCGCTTCACCCTTATACTGAAGGACTGCTAATGTCTATCCCTAAAATCGACGATGAAAAGGAAAAACTATTTGTAATAGAGGGTGTTGTTCCTAATCCATTAAATTTACCTAAAGGCTGCGCTTTTAGTACTAGATGCACAAAGTGTATGGATAGATGTAAAGAAGAAGGTCCTGATTTAGTTGAAGTAGGAGAAAGAAAGGTTAGATGCTTTTTGTATAGTGAGAAGGGGGAAGTAAGTAATGGCTGAAGTATTGCTACAAGTAAAAAATTTAAAAAAGTATTTTCCTATACATTCAGGGCTTCTAAATAAGGTTGAAAATAATGTGAAAGCTGTAGATGATATAAGTTTTGATATACTTAAAGGAGAGACCCTAGGGCTGGTTGGAGAATCTGGTTGTGGCAAATCTACCACAGGGAGAATGATAGTTAATTTGTTAGACCCAACTGAAGGGGAGATAATTTTTAATAATGAGAACATAGCAAAAGCAAATAAAAAGAGGCAAAAGGAATTAAGGAAGGAAATACAGATTATATTTCAAGACCCATATGCCTCTCTAAATCCAAGAATGACTATTGGTGACATAATCGCAGAGCCTATGAGAGTAAATGATATGGCCAAGGGGCAAGAACTTGAAAAAAAGGTTAAGGAACTTTTGGAATATGTAGGACTTGCATCTTATCACAGAAATAGATACCCTCACGAGTTCAGTGGAGGACAAAGGCAAAGGGTAGGAATAGCAAGGGCTTTAGCATTAAAACCTAAATTAATTGTATGTGATGAACCTGTATCTGCCCTTGATGTGTCTATTCAAGCTCAAGTTTTAAACCTACTAGATGATCTTCAAAAGGAATTTAATCTAACCTATTTATTTATAGCTCATGGATTAAATGTAGTAAAACATGTTAGCAATCGTGTAGGAGTTATGTATCTTGGTAAGCTAGTAGAAATTGGAGCGGACGACAGCTTATATAATAATGCAAAGCATCCATACACGCAAGCACTTCTTTCTGCTATTCCTATACCGGACCCAACAAGGAGAAGCGAAAGAATTATCCTAGAAGGAGATGTACCAAGTCCTATAAATCCTCCTAAGGGATGCAGGTTTCATACACGATGCAGTAAGTGCATGAAGATTTGTAAAGAAGTTGAGCCAAGAATGAAAGAATTAGAAAATGGCCATCAAGTAGCCTGCCATTTATACTAGAACTTTAGTTAAAGTTATGGGCTGTGTTTGCAAGAGAAATGCTTTGATACTCTTTGCAAATACAGCTTTTATTATATATTTTTTATTTGAATATAATTTAAGAAGGAATTATAGTTGAAAATATAGAAGAATATAGAAAGAAAATGAACGTATTAATTAAACAGAAAAGTAAAATAAGAGATAGTTAATGATTATAAAACTTAAAAAGGTGGAGATAGTTTGGATAAAAATTCACGAGAACAAACAAAAGCTGAAGGGAAAAAGCTTATAAAGCAAAAAAAGCTCTATGATGCAGCTTATGAACTATTTACTACTAAGGGAGTAAATAAAACATCTATTGATGATATTGCAAAAAAGGCAGGAGTTGCTAAGGGAACTTTTTATTTATATTTTCAAGATAAGCATGACATTATAGATAGAATAGTCTGGCACAAAAGTTTGGTTCTTTTAAATGAAGCTATGAACAAAACAGAAAAGGAAGCTCCGAAGTTAGACACTTCTTTTGTAGATAGGATGATAACTTTTACGGGATATGTTATTGAATACTTAAAAGAAAATAAAAGATTATTAGAATTAATAAATAAGAATTTATCTTGGGGAGTATTTAGAAACGCTTTAAGAGATCCAAGAAACCATGACAGAATGGAAGAAGTGAGAAGTTTTTTCTTAGATAACAACAAACCTATAAACATGGACTCCGATACTTTGGAAAAGGTAGTTTTTATGATTATTGAATTGGTAAGTTCGGTATGTTATAGTTCTATAATTTTAAACGAACCTGATAATATTGATAATATGAAACCTTTACTATTCAATATGATAAAGAAAATGTTGCTATAAAAATATCTTTTTATAGCTGAAAAAATACCGTATAATGATATTAGTTATTTGGAAAATGAAGGCTAATATAATTACAATATCTAGGGGATGATATAAATTTTGAAGAAAGTATTAGTTATAAATGATTGTAAGTTTGAAGAAATAATCTTTAGAGACTTATTAAAGAAATTAGGGTATGACGTTAGAATATCAAATGAATATGAAGCTATAAAGCAATTGGAAGAGTTTCTTCCAAATATAGTTATTGCAAACTTGATTATGAGAGAAATAACTGGAGATAGACTTATAAAAAGAATAAAAAGCATTAAGAAGGATACCTGGTGTGTGCTGTCCTCTAGTAATCCTTTAAGTTTAGAAAATTACAAAGAATTTAGTGTGGACGAAGTTATGCAAACACCTATAAGTGAAGAAAAATTTGAGAGCGCATTGAAGTTTAAAGAGCTCTTTAAGTTTTGTCCTTATTGTGGGAAAAGGCTAGAATCTATAAAAAGAAGGGTGATATATTGCCCTAATTGTGGTGAAAAGTTATGAAGAAAAGCTAAAAGCGTATAGTAAAGTACGATTTTAGCTTTTTTATTTTTAAAGCCTTTAAAGGTTTTAGATTATAGCAGAATAAATAAAACTGCATATTATATGGAAAAAAATAACTAAAAAGAGTATAATTAACTATGTAAACTATTTCTATTTTGAATTAGGAATTGGGGGAAAATTTATGATAATAGGTGTGCCAAAAGAAATAAAAAACAACGAAAATAGAGTAGCTATAACACCTGCTGGAGTGGAGACTCTCACCAAAAATGGACACAGCGTTATTATACAGGATAGAGCAGGAGTTGGAAGTGGTATAGCTAATGAAGAATTTATTATACAGGGCGCTAAAGTAGTTAGTACAGCAGAAGAAGTTTTTGAAAAAGCAGACATGATTATAAAGGTAAAAGAGCCATTAAAACAGGAATATTCATTATTTAAAGAAGGGCAGATTTTATTTACCTATTTACACTTAGCAGCATCAATTGAACTTACAAAGGAATTACTAAATAAAAAAATCATAGGTATAGCCTATGAGACAATTCAATTAGAAGATAAATCTCTCCCCTTATTAGTGCCAATGAGTGAAGTAGCAGGAAGAATGGCTGTTCAATTAGGTGCAAGATTTCTTGAAAAGCCTCAAGGGGGAAAGGGAATTCTCATAGGAGGAGTACCTGGAGTAGAGCAGGCAGAGGTAGTTATCATAGGTGGGGGAACTGTAGGCACTAATTCTGCAAAAATAGCTTTAGGTATGGGGGCTCAAGTAACTATAATAGATAAAGATCTAGCTAGACTAAGATACCTAGATGATATTTTCGGAGGAAGAATTATAACCTTAGCATCAAATAGTTATAATATAGCTAAGTCAGTTAAGAAAGCAGATTTGTTGATAGGCAGTGTTCTTATTCCGGGTGCCAAAGCACCCAAATTGGTTACAGAAGAAATGGTTAAAACAATGGAAGAAGGTTCAGTAATTGTGGATGTGGCTATAGATCAAGGGGGCTCCATAGAAACAATGGACAAAGTTACAAGCCATGATAATCCTACCTTTATAAAACATGGGATAGTGCATTATTCGGTGCCTAATATACCTGGAACAGTAGCAAGGACATCAACCTTTGCATTAACCAATGCCACTTTACCTTACGCTCTACAGATTGCAAATAAAGGCTTTAAAAAGGCAATTGAAGATAATGATGCACTAAAAAAAGGAGTTAACCTTATAGAAGGAAAACTCACTTATGAGGCAGTGGCGAAGGCACACAGCCTTGAATACAGCAGCATATAGGAAAATTGCGATGCAATTTTCTTCTTAATCACTAATCACTAATCGCTATTGGATAAATCAATGATTCAAATGTTAGCGATTAGGGATTAGAGATTAGCGATTGCTTCTAGAGCTGCGTTGCAAAATATTTCTACTCTGCAATAAGTTCTTCCCATTCCATATAGAGTTCTTCAAGCTGAGACTCGCAGTTTGAAATCTCTCTATTAACTTCTTCGCTTTTATCAGGATTAGAATATACTTCTTCTAAGCAAAGCTTATGGTGAAGGTCCTCTATGTTTTTTTCTAGATTAGAAATAGATTCTTCTAAATTTTTAACTTTTAATTGTTTTTGTTTCTCTAATTTTTCTTCTTCTCTTTTCTTTTTCTTTTCATATTGTATTTGAGTCTTTGTTTTGCCTTCGGATTCCTCAAGCTCCTGAAATCTTAAAGGATTTTTTTTCTTTTCTACATAGTAGCTATAATTTCCAAGAAAAGTTTTTATGCCATCTATATTAAGTTCGTGTATCTTTTCTACAACCTTATTTAGAAAATATCTGTCATGAGATATAACTAAGACAGTTCCGTCATAATTAGAAATAGCATCTTCCAAGGCTTCGCGGGACATTATATCTAAGTGATTTGTAGGCTCGTCAAGGAGAAGAAAATTAGCTTTGGAAAGCATAAGCTTTAGAAGATTTATTCTGCACTTTTCTCCTCCGCTTAATGTAGATATTTCCTTAAAAACATCATCTCCTGTAAATAAAAAAGCAGCGAGGGCATTCCTAACTTCTGTAGTTGTCATGTTAGGAAAGTCATCCCAAACTTCATCTAGTATTGTTTTATTAGGATTTAGATTAGACTGTTCTTGATCATAATAGCCTATATGCACGTTTTTTCCCAAAACACAAGTTCCTCTATCGCTTTTAACCTCATCCATTAATATTTTAAATAATGTAGTTTTTCCCCTACCATTTTCTCCAATTAGAGCTGTTTGTTCTCCCCTTTTAATATCTAAATTAAGATTTTCAAATAAGAGCTTATTTCCATAGGTTTTAGATAAGTTTTCAGTATGAAGCACATCATTACCACTTTTGATTTGGGTTTCGAATTTTATTTTAGTTATTTTTCTATTCTGAGTAGGAGCGTCTATTCTTTCTATTTTATCCAAAGCCTTTTGTCTACTCTCTGCGGCTCGAACACTTTTTTCTCTATTAAAAGAACGATATCGTTCTATAATTTCTTCCTGCCGTTTTATTTCGGCTTGTTGAAGAGTGTAAGCTTTTAATTTCTCTTCATAACCTTTTTTCTTTAACTCTATGAAAGCAGTATAGTTTCCGTTATAGGACTGAAGTGTTCCGTCTGATAATTCAAAAGTTTTTGTAGTGATGGAATCAAGGAAATATCTATCATGGGATATGACTATAATAGTCCCTTTATATCCTTTTAGATATTCTTCGAGCCATTCTATAGCTTCTAAGTCTAGGTGGTTGGTAGGCTCATCAAGCAAAAGGATTTCTGGATTTGATAAGAGGAGTTTACATAAGGAAACTCTAGTCTTTTGGCCGCCACTTAAAATGTTTATGGGTTTGTCGTAATCATCCTCAGTAAAGCCCAGTCCCTTTAGCACTCTGCCTATTTCAGCCTTGTAAGAGTAACCTCCTCTATTATTATATAATTCTGAGAAAGTTGTATAGTCCTTAATAACTTTACTATGATATTCTTCTTTTTCAGGATTATAAGGTTTATTCATTTCTTCTTCTAGTTCCCGCAATTTATTTTCTAAATTTAAGATATCTTGGAATACAGATAAAGTTTCATTATATATTGAGTTGTTAGTTTCTAAAGATAAATGTTGTGATAAATAACCTACTTTTCTATTTTTATCAATAAACATATCACCATTATCTGCATCAATCTGCTTAGTTAAAATTTTAAATAGAGTAGATTTGCCTGCACCATTAGGGCCAACTAAACCCACGTGTTCTCCTTCATCTACATTGAAGGTTATATTTTTTAAAACTACATCTATTCCATAACTTTTTTGTATATCTTTACAGCTTAAAACTATCATGTTATTCACCTTCCTCAGTATATTTTACTATGGAAAAGCAATTTTTTGTAGTGGAAATTTATTAATCAGAATTAATAAAAGGTGAAATTTAAACACATTTTATATAAAAGTAGCGTATAAGCATTAATAGTTAATAATTTAACGCCATAAATAAGAAATATGTAAATATAAGTTGAATAAAAGGGAAAAATATCAATATTATATGTAAAAAAATGTAATGAATCAAGGTGAGTTATCTATGTGTAATAATATAAAAAAACAGGTTTTTTCGTTTAATGGCGTTATTGTATTAACAAAGTAAGTGTAGTAAAATAATTAATAGTGTTATACTTATATTAAAATAGGATGCATATATTATTAAGTGTATTTTTCTATAACTTTTTAAAAATAGAAAGAGACGGGGAGTGTAAATAAAGTGGATAAAAAAGATAATGTTTCAATGGCTGTTATAAGAAGACTACCAAAATATCAAAGATATTTAAGAGAGCTTATGCAAAATGATGTAGATAGAATTTCTTCAAAAGAACTAAGTGAAAAAATAGGTTTTACTGCTTCTCAAATTCGTCAAGACCTTAATAACTTCGGTGATTTTGGGCAACAAGGTTATGGATATAACGTAAAGGATTTGTATAAAGAAATAAATACAATACTAGGATTAGGAGAAGCGTATAACATAGTAATAGTTGGAGCTGGAAATATAGGTCAGGCGATTGCAAACTATACTAATTTCGACAAATTAGGCTTCAATCTTAAGGGGATTTTCGATGTTAACCCTAAGTTAATAGGATTAAAAATAAAGGATGTCGAAATAAAAGATATAGATGATTTAGAAGAAACTTTGCAGAATGAAAAGACAGATATAGGAGTTATCTGTGTTCCGAGAGCTAATGCTCAAAATGTTTGTGATATGCTTGTTTCTAATGGAGTAAGAGGAATATGGAACTTTGCGCCTGTTGATTTACATGCTGGAGAAAATGTAGCAATTGAGAATGTACATTTAAGCGAAAGTTTACTTACATTGACATATATGCTGAAAGATGGAAAATAATTACTGATAAAATTAAAAAAGTGAGTACGTTTTCAAAAATAACTATTATTTTTATTGAAAAATAAAAATAATAGTTATATAATTATAAATGTGGGTTTTGTCTTAAAGGCGTAATGCCAAAAAAAAATTTGTGCTTGATTGTTATGATATTAACAATGTAATAACAATTTCGACAAGCTATTATGGGGAGGATTATTATGGAATACGAAAATGTTCTACTTCAAAAAGAAGGAAAGATAGCCATAGTAACTATCAATAGACCAAAAGCATTAAATGCATTAAATTCAGATACGTTAAAAGAATTGGACAAGGTTATAGATGAGATTTCCAATGACAATGAAGTTTTAGCAGTTATCTTAACAGGTGCTGGAGAAAAGGCATTTGTTGCTGGAGCTGACATATCTCAAATGAAAGATATGAATGTTCTAGAAGGAAGAGCATTTGCAATGCTAGGAAACAAGATATTTAGAAAAGTTGAAACATTAGAAAAACCAGTTATAGCAGCTGTTAATGGATTTGCTCTAGGTGGCGGCTGTGAATTATCCATGGCTTGTGATATAAGAATAGCTTCAGAAAAGGCTAAATTTGGGCAACCAGAAGTTACACTAGGGATAACTCCAGGTTTCGGAGGAACACAAAGACTTCCAAGACTTGTAGGTATGGGGATGGCTAAAGAGCTAGTATATTCTGCTAGAACAATAAATGCTCAAGAGGCTTTAAGAGTAGGACTTGTAAATAGAGTTGTTGCACCAGAAGTTTTAATGGATGAAGTTAAAAAGCTTGCGAATGAGATAGCAAGTAAGGCACCAGTTGCTGTAAAACTATCTAAACAAGCTATTAATAGAGGTATGCAAGTAGATATGGACACAGCAGTTATTATAGAGGCAGAAGTATTCGGAGAATGCTTCTCAACAGAGGACCAAACTGATGCTATGACAGCATTTGTTGAAAAAAGAAAATTAGAAGGCTTTAAAAACAGATAGGAGGTTAAATGTATGAATTTTGAATTTACTAGAGAGCAAGAATTAGTAAGACAAATGGTTAGAGAGTTTGCTGAAAATGAAGTAAAACCGATAGCTGGAGAAATAGACCAAACTGAGGAATTTCCAATAGAAAACGTTAAAAAGATGGCTAGATATGGACTAATGGGGTTACCATTCTCAACAGAGTATGAAGGAGCAGGTTCTGACTATCTTTCATATATATTAGCTGTAGAAGAATTAGCTAAAAAGTGTGGTACTCATAGCGTTATTCTTTCTGCTCATGTTTCACTTTGTGCAGCTGTTATAGATGCATTTGGAAACGAAGAACAAAAGAAAAAATATCTTCCAGACTTAGCAAGCGGAAGAAAAATTGGTGCTTTTGGTTTAACTGAGCCGAACGCTGGTACAGATGCTTCAGGACAACAAACAGTAGCAGTTAAAGATGGAGACAACTACATTCTTAATGGACAAAAAATCTTCATAACAAACGGTGGATATGCAGATACTTTCATAGTTATCGCTATGACTGATAAGAGCAAAGGTGTTAAAGGAATATCTGCTTTCATAGTAGAAAAAGGCTTCCCAGGATTCTCAATAGGTAAAGTTGAAGATAAATTAGGAATCAGAGCTTCATCAACTACTGAACTTATATTTGAAGATTGCGTAGTTCCAGCTGAAAACTTACTTGGAAAAGAAGGAAAAGGATTTGGAATCGCAATGAAGACTCTTGACGGAGGAAGAATTGGTATAGCTGCTCAAGCATTAGGATTAGCTGAAGGTGCTTTAGAAGAAGCTGTAGAATATATGAAAGAAAGAAAACAATTTGGAAAACAATTGTACAAGTTCCAAGGTATGGCTTGGATGGCTGCAGAATGTAAAGCTAAAATTGAAGCTGCTAGATACTTAGTATACAAAGCTGCTTATAATAAACAAGCTGGACTTCCTTATGGATTAGAAGCTGCAACAGCTAAATTATTTGCTGCTGAAACAGCTATGGAAGTAACTACTAAAGCTGTTCAAATGCTTGGTGGATACGGATATACTAAAGATTATCCAGTAGAAAGATTAATGAGAGATGCTAAGATAACTGAAATCTATGAGGGAACATCTCAAGTTCAAAAGATGGTTATCTCAGGTGCATTATTCAAATAGGATATTAATTAAGGAGGGAATTAAACGATGAAGATAGTAGTTTGTTTAAAACAAGTTCCAGATACAAACCAAGTTAAAATAGATCCAGTTACAGGAACACTTATAAGAGAAGGCGTTCCATCAATCATAAACCCAGAAGACAAACATGCTTTAGAAGAAGCATTAAGAATAAAAGATGAAAACGGAGCACACATCACTGTTATAACTATGGGACCTCCGCAAGCAGAAGCTGCTTTAAGAGAAGCTATGGCTATGGGAGCTGATGAAGCAATCCTTGTAACAGATAGAGCATTTGCAGGAGCAGATACATTAGCTACTTCACATGCGCTTGCAGGAGCATTAAAGAAATTAGAATATGATATTATATTCGCTGGAAGACAAGCAATCGATGGAGACACTGCACAAGTAGGACCAGAAATTGCTGAACACTTAGGACTTGCACAAGTTACTTATGTACAAAAAGTAGAAGTTAAAGATGGTGCTTTAACAGTAACTAAAGCTTTAGAAGATGGATATGAAGTATTAGATGTTAAAATGCCATGTCTTTTAACAGCTATAAAAGAATTGAACGAACCAAGATATATGAATGCAAGAAACATATTCCAAATCTTCAATAAAGAAGTTAAAGTATGGAGCGCTGATGACATCGACGTTGATAAAGCTCTTTTAGGATTAAAAGGCTCACCAACAAAGGTTAAGAGATCTTGGCCAAAAGAAAACAAAGGCAAAGGCGAAGTTGTTAACATGTCAGCTAAAGAAGCAGCAGCATTCGCAGCTTCAAAATTAAAAGAAAAGCACTATATTTAGTATATAAGTAGAAGTGGAGGGATAATCAATGAATATAGCAGATTACAAAGGCGTTTGGGTATATGCAGAACAAAGAGATGGAGAACTTCAAAAAGTTGCTCTAGAATTATTAGGAAAAGGAAGAGAAATTGCAGATAAATTAGGAACAGAATTAACTGCAGTATTACTTGGAAACAATGTAGATAACATAGCTAAAGAATTATTAGCATATGGAGCAGATAAAGTATTATATGTTGAAGATGAAAAATTAGCTCATTTCACAACTGATGCTTACACAAAAGCAATCTGTGATTTAGTAAATGAAAGAAAGCCAGAAGTTTTATTCATAGGAGCATCTTTCTTAGGAAGAGATTTAGGACCAAGAATAGCTGGAAGACTTGGAACAGGGTTAACAGCTGACTGTACAGGACTAGACGTTGAAGAAGGAACAAGTCAGCTTATGATGACAAGACCTGCATTCGGCGGAAACTTAATGGCTACAATCATGTGTACAGAACACAGACCACAAATGGCTACAGTAAGACCAGGAGTATTCGACAAATTAGCTAAAGATGAAGCTAAAGTAGATGCAGCTAAAATCGAAAAAGTATCAGCAACATTAGGAGCTGACGACTTAAGAGTAGCTGTTAAAGAAGTAGTTAAAATAGCTAAAGAAGTAGCAGATATCAGCGAAGCTGAAATTATAGTATCAGGAGGAAGAGGAGTAGGAAGCAAAGAAAACTTTGCATTACTACAAGAACTTGCTGATGTATTAGGTGGAACAGTAGCAGGATCAAGAGCAGCTGTTGAAAATGGTTGGATTGACCATGCACTACAAGTAGGTCAAACAGGAAAAACTGTAAGACCAAAAGTATACGTTGCAGTAGGTATTTCAGGAGCAATTCAACATTTAGCTGGAATGCAAGATAGTGACTACATAATCGCTATCAACAGAGATGCTGATGCGGCAATTATGCATGTTGCTGATTTAGGATTAGTTGGAGACTTCACTAAAGTTATTCCTGAATTAGTAGCTCAAATTAAAAGCTATAAATAGTTAAAACTAAGTTAATGTTTACTCTGATTTATCGGAGTAAACATTAACTTAACATTAAAATATTCAGAAGATTTCAGTAAGTATTAATCTTAAAAGACAAGAAATAATTTACTTGAGGAGGTATGAAGTTATGAAAAAGGTATGTGTACTTGGTGCTGGAACAATGGGAGCAGGAATTGCTCAAGCATTTGCTGTAAAGGGATTTGAAGTAGTTTTAAGAGATATTAAAGATGAGTTTGTACAAAGAGGGCTTAAGGGAATAAATAAATCTCTTTCTAAGATGGTAGAAAAAGGTAAAATGGAAGAAGCTAAAAAGAAGAAATTCTTTCAAGAATAACAGGAACAGTTGACCTAAATATGGCAGCTGATTGCGATTTAGTAGTAGAAGCAGCAGTAGAAAACATGAAAATTAAGAAAGAGATATTTGCTGAGTTAGACAAAATATGCAAGCCTGAAACAATACTTGCTTCAAATACATCTTCATTATCAATAACTGAAGTTGCTTCAGCAACAAACAGACCAGACAAAGTTATAGGAATGCACTTTTTCAATCCAGCTCCAGTAATGAAGCTTGTTGAAATCATAAGAGGAATGGCAAGTTCTCAAGAAACTTTTGATGCTGTAAAAGAAGTTTCATTAGCAATAGGAAAAGAACCAGTTGAAGTTGCAGAAGCACCTGGATTTGTTGTAAATAAAATACTAATTCCAATGATAAATGAAGCAGTTGGTATATTAGCTGAGGGAATAGCTTCAGCTGAAGATATTGATAAAGCTATGATGCTAGGAGCTAACCATCCAATGGGACCTTTGGCATTAGGAGATCTTATAGGACTTGACGTATGTCTTGCAATAATGGACGTATTATTTACTGAAACTGGAGATTCAAAATATAGAGCTCATACATTACTTAGAAAATACGTAAGAGCTGGATGGTTAGGAAGAAAAAGCGGAAGAGGATTCCACAACTACGCTAAATAAGAAAATTGCATTGCAATTTTCTTTTATTATTTATAGTTTGTGCGGGGTATGCTAAAATGAAGTTAGCATACTCTTTTATTTTATGTAAATATATATCACAATGTTGTATTATAATGCTTATAAATACATAGACACTTTTTTAAGGGGTGATAGAGTGGCATACAACGAAAAATTACATAATGAAATGATAAAAAAGTCGCATGAAAGATCTACATATTATGGAGTGGAAAAAGAAAGAGTGATTTCAACTAAAATTTTAAAAGGAAAAGATATAGAGTTTAATATAAAGAAAAATAATATTCTTATTAAGACTGCAGTGCCTGTTATGAATACCCTTCAAGAAATTCTTCAAGGCTCAGGCTTTTTTATAGTATTGACAGATGATGAAGGATGTATATTAAATACTGTTGGAGATTCAGATATTCTACTAGAGGCTGAAAAGATGAACATGATAGTTGGAGCTTATATGGATGAAAAAAGTATAGGAACAAATGCTATGGGAATTACTATAAAAGAAGATATGCCTATACAGGTTTCTGCAAAAGAACACTTCATCAATGCTTATCATAAGTGGACATGTTCCGCGGCTCCTATTCATGATAGCAATAAAAAGATCATAGGAAGTCTAAATCTAACTGGGAAAAAAGAAAAAGTTCATCCGCATACTTTAGGGCTTGCTGTAGCTGCCGTTAGATCTATAGAAAATCAATTAAGAGCAGATGACATTAATAGAAAATTATTAGAAGCCTATGAATATATGAATACTATAGTAGACTCTATGTCCTCTGGAATTTATACAATTGACTCTGAGGGAATAGTTAAGAGTATAAACAAATATGCTTGTCTTATATTAGGTGTAGACAAAGAAAAAATTCTAAATAAACCTTCTGATTTCATAATGCCAAACTGGGAAAAGATATTTAATAAGTTAGAGCATGGCATAAGCTATATAGATAAAGAGTCTGTATTGAATGGGAATATACAGGGAAGATATAATATCAGTGCATCACCTATAAAAATAGGAAGTAAGATAATAGGTATGGTAGTAGTATTTAAGGAAATACAGAATGTTTTTAACTTAGTAAATAAATATAGTGGAATGAGAGCTGCTTATACTTTTGATGACATAATCGGAAAGAGTATAGAGATAAAAGAAGTAATTGAGTTTTCGAAGACTATAGCAGCTAGCCCGTCAACAGTTCTTATACATGGTGAAAGTGGAACTGGCAAGGAACTTTTAGCACAAGCTATTCATAACTATGGAGATAGAAAAGACAGAAGCTTTATTGCCATAAATTGTGGAGCTATTCCGAAAAGCCTAATAGAAAGTGAACTTTTTGGATACGAAGATGGTGCTTTTACTGGTGCTAGAAGTGGCGGACAGCCAGGAAAATTTGAGCTTGCTAGCGGAGGCACTATATTTCTAGATGAAATAGGAGAAATGCCTCTTGATATGCAAGTAAGACTTTTAAGAGTCCTGCAAGAAGGTTATGTTACCAGAGTTGGGGGAAATAAAATTATTCCTGTTGATGTAAGAGTAATTGCTGCAACAAATAAAGATTTAGAAGAAGAAATAAAAAAAGGAACATTTAGAGAAGATTTATATTATAGACTACGAGTAATTCCTATAAAATTGCCATCCCTTCGTGAAAGAAAGGGAGACTTGGATATACTAATAAAATATTATTTAATAGTAAAGGCAGGGAAATTAAACAAGCCGGTACCTTTCATTGGAAAAGATGTTATTGATAATATGCTTGCTTATAATTGGCCTGGAAATATAAGAGAACTAGAGAACTATATAGAAAATCTAGTAAACTTGAACGGGAAAACTACATTTAATCTTAGAATTGAGGATAAAGATGAAAATAAGAGTTGTTCCACGGGAAATTGTGAAGAAAGTAACGAAATACACACTATAAGAGAGATGGAAATAGATTTGATTTATAAGTGTATAAAAAAGCATAATGGAAATATGTCTCGTGTTGCTAAAACATTAGGAATTGGAAGAAATACTTTATATTCTAAAATAAAAAAATATAATATCTTGATATAAAAATAACTATATAAGAAATGCGGTTAATAGACATGTGTCATAAAATTGAACACTGTCATGAAAATGAACATAAAAACAAATAAAAAATGTTCGTTTTCATGACAGTTTTTGTTTTTTATTTAATAAATATAAGACTTAGCAATTGGATAGTGGGTTTGAGGAAAGTTAAATTTTTGGCATAGTATTTGCTTTGTAATACATTGTTAAGAAAATAACTATATAAACAATATATAAGTATTTAGGAGGGTTACTATGGCAAGATTTACATTACCTAGAGATATTTATTTTGGACAAGGAACATTAGAGGTTTTAAAAACACTTAAAGGGAAAAAAGCAGTAATAGTTATGGGTGGAGGCTCAATGAAAAGATTTGGCTTCTTAGATAAAGTAGAAGAATATTTAAAGGAAGCTGGTATAGAGACAAGGTTAATTGATGGGGTGGAGCCAGACCCATCAGTAGAAACTGTAATGAATGGTGCAGCTCTTATGAGAGAGTTTGAGCCAGATTGGATTATTGGAATAGGTGGAGGCTCTCCTATAGATGCAGCAAAAGCTATGTGGATTTTTTATGAATATCCAGAGTTTACATTTGAGCAAGCGGTAGTTCCATTTGGATTGCCAGAACTAAGACAAAAGGCAAGATTTGTAGCTATACCTTCAACAAGCGGAACTGCTACAGAGGTTACAGCCTTTTCAGTAATAACTAATTACAAAACTGAAATTAAATATCCTTTAGCTGATTTTAATCTAACACCAGATATAGCTATAGTAGACTCAGAACTTGCACAAACTATGCCGCCTAAGCTAGTTGCCCACACAGGGATGGATGCTTTAACTCATGCCATAGAAGCATACGTAGCAAGCGCAAGATCAGCCTTCTCTGATCCACTTGCTATGCAAGCCATTGCTATGGTAAAGGAAAATTTAATTAAGTCTTTTGAAGGTGATAAAGATGCAAGGGATGAAATGCACATTGCGCAATGTCTTGCAGGAATGGCATTTTCTAATGCTTTACTCGGAATTACTCATAGTATGGCACATAAGATAGGGGCTGTGTTCCATATACCACATGGTTGTGCAAATGCTATTTTTCTTCCTTATGTAATACAATACAACAGAAAAGCTTGTGAAGACAGGTATGCAGCAATAGCTAGGACTCTAGGACTAAATGGAAATAATGACTTAGAATTAGTTGACTCATTGATAGAATTAATCAATAACTTAAATGAGAGATTAAACATACCTTCTACTATAAAAGAGTGGGGAGTAAATGAAGCAGATTTCAAAGAAAAAGTTGGCTTTATGGCACAGAATGCAGTACTAGATGCTTGCACAGGCTCAAATCCTAGACCGATAGATAATGAAAGTATGGCAAAAATGTACAAATGCGCATTTTATGGCGAAAAGGTTAACTTTTAAAATGTTTCAACAAGGCTCTCTTTACGGAGAGCTTTTTATTAGTTATAATATACATATTAATTTGAGCAAGAAAAGTTTTAGGGGTATACTTATAATTAAGATATATTAAGAGAAGTGGGGGTTAATTATGTTTAAAATTGCAAAAAAGAAATTGTTGGTACCAAATATATATCTTATGGATATAGAGGCACCAAGGGTAGCAAAATCTGCAAAGCCAGGGCAATTTATAATTATAAAGACAGATGAGAGAGGGGAAAGAGTCCCTCTTACAATTTGCGATTACGATGAGAAAAAAGGTACAGTGACAATAGTGTTTCAAACTGTGGGACGTTCAACTATAGACTTGGCAAGATATGAAGAAGGAGAATACGTGCAAGACTTTGTAGGGCCTTTAGGAAGACCTTCAGAGTTTATTGATGAAAATATAGAAGAGTTAAAGGACAAAAACGTACTATTTATTTCTGGAGGAGTAGGTGCAGCACCTGTATATCCACAGGTTAAGTGGTTCCACAAAAACGGAATAAAAGTTGATGTAATAATGGGAACTAGAACTAAGGATTTACTAATTCTAGAAGAAGAAATGAAGGCTGTGGCTGAAAATGTTTATGTAACAACAGACGATGGCTCTTATGGATTTAAAGGATTGGTTACAGAAAAGTTTAAAGATTTAGTGGATAATGAAGGCAAGAAATATGATTATGTTGTAGCAATTGGGCCAATTGTAATGATGAAATTTGCAGCGCTTGCAACTAAGCCTTATGGAATAAAGACTATAGTAAGCATGAATCCATTAATGGTAGATGGTACTGGAATGTGTGGAGCATGTAGAGTTACTGTGGGAAACAGAACAAAGTTTGCCTGTGTTGATGGACCAGAATTTGATGGTCATTTGATAGATTTTGATGAAGCTATAAGAAGGCAAGCTATGTATAAAAGTGAAGAAGGAAGAGATGCTCTTAAGGCAGAAGAAGGTCATATAGAAATAGAACATCACAAAAATGGCGGGGGCTGTGGATGCTGCGGAGGTGATAGATAATGAATAGAATGAAGAGAACACCTATAAGTGAACAAGATCCAAAGGTTAGAGCTAAGAACTTTGAGGAGGTTTGTTTAGGATATACCGAAGAGGAAGCGGTATTAGAAGCTAGCAGGTGCCTGCAATGTAAGAATCCTCTATGTGTTGGGGCTTGCCCTGTTATGATTTATATACCTAAATTTATAGAGCAGGTTAAAAATAGAGAATTTGAAGAAGCTGCAAAAACTATAGCAAAATATAGTTCACTACCAGCAGTTTGTGGAAGAGTATGTCCGCAAGAATCTCAATGTGAAGGAAAGTGCATCCTTGGAATAAAAGGAGAACCAGTAGCCATTGGAAAGCTTGAAAGATTTGTAGGGGACTGGTCAAGAGAAAACAATGTTAATCTTTCAGAAACAGAACCTAAGAAAGATAAAAAAATTGCAGTAATAGGAAGTGGTCCGGCGGGACTTACATGTGCAGGAGATCTAGCTAAAAAAGGCTATGATGTTACTATTTTTGAAGCTCTTCATGAAACAGGCGGAGTTTTAGTATATGGTATCCCGGAATTTAGACTTCCAAAGGAAACAGTAGTTAAAAGTGAAATTGAAAATATTAAAAAACTAGGTGTTAAAATAGAGACTAATGTAATAGTAGGTAGAACTGCTAATATAGATAAGCTTATGGAGGAAGAAGGCTTTGAAGCTGTATTTATAGGCTCAGGAGCAGGACTTCCTAAGTTTATGGGAATACCAGGTGAAAACTCAAATGGAGTACTTTCTGCTAATGAATTTTTAACTAGGGTCAATCTAATGAAAGCTTACAGGGACGATTATGCAACACCAGTTAAGATAGGAAAGAAAGTAGCCGTTGTAGGAGGCGGAAATGTTGCAATGGATGCAGCAAGAACTGCTTTAAGACTTGGGGCGGAAACTCACATAGTATATAGAAGATCAGAAGAGGAGCTTCCAGCAAGAGTGGAGGAAGTTCACCATGCAAAAGAAGAAGGAATAATACTTGATCTTTTAACCAATCCAACTGAAATTATAGCAGATGAAAAAGGGTGGGTTAAAGGAATGAAGTGTGTAAGAATGGAGCTTGGAGAACCAGATGCATCTGGAAGAAGAAGTCCAAGAGTTATAGAAGGCTCTGAATTTATAATGGATGTAGACACTGTAATCATGTCTCTTGGAACTTCACCAAATCCGTTGATATCTTCAACTACAAAGGGTCTTGATGTTAATAAGTGGGGATGTATAGTGGCTGAAACAGCAACAGGAAAAACATCTAAAAATGGGGTGTACGCTGGAGGAGATGCTGTAACAGGAGCAGCTACAGTAATACTTGCCATGGAAGCTGGAAAAAAGGCAGCTAAAGCTATTGATGAATTCCTATCTAGCAAAGATAATTAAAGAAATTTATTAAGCTAGTGAAGCACCTACTAGAATAGCTCTATTCTAGCAAGTGCTTTTGGTTAAGAGTTATAAAAAAGTGGAGATTATATAAAGGTTATTATGTTCATATTTACCTTTGTAGCTTTTCAGCATTTCATAATAATTTTCTGCAAAAGATATTAATATTTGCAGCTATACTTTACATATGAGGAGATTTTGTAGATAATACTATTAATAAGAATTTTGTGATACAAAATTTTTAGTGGAGAAGTTGAGGAGTGGAGTCCTATAAAACAAAGTATATCTCCACTCCTCCGCTCAGCGCTTTAGAGCCTCCACTTTTAAACTTGCAAAGGTTGCGCTTCGCAAAATATTTCGGAGGTGTAAATGTGGACTTTAAATATGTAGAAAGCTTTGAAGGCGGTATAGTAGTAAAAGATGTAATTAATTTCCAGCTTCCTCATATATTTGATTGTGGACAATGCTTTAGATGGAATAGTCAGGAAAATGGAAACTATATAGGAATTGCTTTTGAAAGAGTAATTGAAGTAGAAAAAAGAGAGAATGATGTAATTATTTATAACACTACTGAAGAAGAGTTTGAAGATATATGGGTGGACTATTTTGATCTATATAGGGATTATTCTAGCATAAAAAAGGTTTTGGGAGAAGACGAGCTTTTAAGAAAATCCGTAGAATTTGGAGAAGGCATAAGAATTCTTAAGCAAGAGCCTTTTGAAATAACTATATCTTTTATAATATCAGCTAACAACAGAATACCTATGATAAAGAAGGCTATAAATAATATAGCTAGAAAATGGGGAAAAGCTATAGATTATAAAGGAAATACATATTATACTTTCCCTAGCATTAAGGATCTAGAAAACTGTACTATAGATGAACTTAGTGATTGTGGAACAGGGTTTAGAGCTAAGTACATCAAAAGCACCATAGAGGGGATTATAAAAGGAGAGATTAACCTTAGAGATATAAAAGAGTTGAGTGATGATCAATGTCATAACGCATTGCAGGAGCTAAGTGGAGTAGGACCTAAGGTGGCGGATTGTATAATGCTTTTTTCTATGCAAAAATATTCAGCATTTCCTGTAGATGTATGGGTAAAAAGAGCTATGCAGCACTTCTATTTGGCTCCGGATGTATCATTAAAAAAGATACGTGATTTTGGAAGAGATAAGTTTGAAGAATTCTCTGGTTTTGCTCAACAATACCTTTTTTACTATGCAAGAGAGAATAATATTAAGATATAGCTCTGTTTGATTTATAACAGAGTTTTTTATATTTAATTAAGTAGTATAAAAAACCATCTGTTACAATGAAAAAACAACGCTGTTATAAAAATAAATGTTACATTTTTAACAAACATCTGATATAATAAGAATATAGTTGATATATTTTTGTGGATGTAGGGGGGAAATATAGTGATTTTTGAAACCGAATTAAAAAAGCTTAAGTACGAAGTTTTAAGGGATGTTGCAATATTAGCTAAAGAAGAAAGATTAACGCAAGGTGAATTGGATAAGGTACCCTACGATATAATTCAAGGTGATAAGCCGAAGTACAGATGTTGTGTATATCATGAAAGAGCTATTGTAAAAGAGAGAGCAAAGCTTGCTGCTGGTTACTTAGCTAATGGAGATAGACCAGGTGACTTAGTAAGAGCCGAAGAAGATTCTCCAATAATGTACGTCATAGAAGCGGCGTGTGATACATGTCCTATCAATAAATACACTATAACAGAAGCGTGTAGAGGATGTCTACAACATAAGTGTATGGAGGCGTGCAACGTACACGCTATAACAAGGATTAATGGAAAAGCATATATAAATCAAGATGTATGCAAGGAATGTGGATTATGTAAAGCATCTTGCCCTTATAACGCTATATCAGAAGTTATGAGACCTTGTAAGACTGTATGTCCTACCCAGGCTCTAGCTATAGACCCAGAAGATAGAAGAGCTATGATAAAACATGAAGATTGTGTAGATTGTGGAGCATGTATGGAGGCATGTCCTTTTGGAGCTATATCAGATAGAAGTTTTATGGTTCCGGTTATAAATGCATTAAAGACGAATAAAAAGTTATATGCAATGGTAGCACCTTCAATTACTGGTCAATTTGGAGGCAAAGTAACTGTTGGACAAGTTAAAGATGCATTGAAAAAGTTGGGGTTTGAAAGTATGGTAGAAGCAGCTTGTGGTGCAGATGCAGTGACGGCTCACGAAGCTTTAGAATTCGTAGAGAGAATGGAGAATGGGGATAGCTACATGACCAATTCTTGCTGTCCGGGATTTGTTTCTTTTATAGAAAAGAAGTTTCCGGATCAAGTAGAAAAAATATCGAATACAGTATCACCAATGATAGCTACTGGAAGACTTATAAAGAAAAAAGATAAAGATGCTGTTGTAGTGTTTATTGGTCCATGTACAGCTAAAAAGAGTGAGATTAGAAGAGAAGGTATTAAGGATGCCGTGGATTACGTTTTAACCTTTGAAGAGATAGCAGCTATGTTTGGAGCATATAATATTAACCCTGAGGAATGCGAGGATATTCAAGTTAATGATGCTTCAGCTTTTGGTAGAGGTTTTGCTCAAGGAGGCGGCTTAAGTGCAGCAGTCGAAGATTATATTAAAAGTAATAATATAGATGTTGAATTTAATCCTGTAAAGATAAGTGGATATTCTAATCTTAGAAAGTTCATGCTTTTAGCTAAAAACGGAAGACTTCCAGGTAACTTCTTTGAAGGTATGATGTGTGAGGGAGGTTGTATTGGAGGAGCTGCTACTATATGTTCTCAAAAGAAAACCAAAGCTCATTTAAATAAGTTTAGTAAAGAGTCGAAGGCGCAGCAGGTTATTTCAAATGAAATGTTGTGTGAATTTAAAGATATACATTTAGAAAAATAACTAAAAATGAAGGGACTGCATAAAGTTGAAATGCAATCTCTTCATTTTTTTAATTCTTAAGAGATTTTTTTAGTTTTCTATATATAAAATAGAAGATAGTACTACTTATTATCAAAAATGTGATTATAAATATAGCGCAGTGAAAGAAAAAAGCTTGAGGCATCATATTAATTATTGGATCATTTTTGGGGTCTAATAGCCAGTAATCATTATTAAAAAATACCTTGTGAAATAGAGTAAAGCTTTTATCGAAGTCAACTAAAAACGGCACTAGGCAAAGCATAGGTAAAACTAAAAGGTATATAGAAGTTAATTTAAGAAATTTATAGTTTTTCTTTTTATAATTAGGAATAAATAGAATTAATACGGTAAAAGCTAAAACGTATGCTAAGTTATCTAAAAAATTAAAAATAATCTTTACTTCTTCAAAATGTATTTTACCCTCTAAAGAATATGGTAAACTTGGTAGATTAAATCGAGTTAAAGAGGAACTATTCATATACTCTATAACGTAGTCATAGTTAGATTTTATTTCACTAAGCTCTAAGTTAGATAGTTTAGGTATATTTAAATGTACAATATCTAAATAATAAATAGCTTTAAGATTTAAGGTTAATTTTACAATTAATATGATGATCAGTAGGGAGAATGAAAAAGCTAGTAAGGTTTGAAGAATCATTAGAAAATATAAATTGTTCTTTAAATTATGTTTCAAGATATCCACTCCATAAATTCAATGTAAAGGTTGTACTATTTTTAGTATTGACAATATAAAGATGAATAATCAAGTTTTAAAAAAATTAATTTTGAAACTTAGAATTTTTAAATGTTAATAAACTATAATTTAATCAAATAAAAATTAAAGAAAATAAAAGAAAAAAGATGAATTAACATGATATTTCATTATAATTTAACTTAGTTGGATTAAATCATGTAGTAAGTTAAAAAGTGGAATTTGCTATTAAATTTAGTATAAATTATTATTATAATTGTATTAGCACTCAAGATGATTGAGTGCTAACAAGTAGAGCTGTTAATTTAATTATAAAAATAAATTAAATCACATAAGGAGGTTTTTGTATGAGAATAAAGCCACTTGGAGACAGAGTAGTAATTAGAAGATTAGAAGCAGAAGAAACAACAAAAAGCGGAATAGTACTACCAGGAACTGCTAAGGAAAAGCCACAAGAAGCAGAAGTAGTTGCAGTAGGCCCAGGCGGAGTAGTAGATGGAAAAGAAATAAGAATGGAAGTTAAAGCTGGAGATAAAGTACTATTCTCAAAGTATGCTGGGACAGAAGTTAAAATTGACGGAGAAGAATACACTATCTTAAGACAAGATGATATATTAGCAATTGTTGAATAAATTAAAGGAGGTAATTTAAAATGGCTAAGAGCATTTTATTTGGTGAAGAAGCAAGACGTTCAATGCAAAAGGGCGTTGATAAACTAGCTGATGCAGTTAAGGTTACATTAGGACCAAAGGGAAGAAATGTTGTTTTAGATAAAAAGTTTGGAGCACCATTAATTACAAATGATGGTGTTAGCATAGCAAGAGAAATTGAATTAGAAGATCCGTATGAAAACATGGGAGCTCAACTTGTTAAAGAAGTTGCTACAAAGACAAATGATGTAGCTGGAGATGGAACAACAACTGCAACATTGCTTGCTCAAGCAATTATAAGAGAAGGATTAAAGAACGTAACAGCTGGAGCTAATCCAATGCTTATAAGACAAGGAATAAGAAAAGCTGTTGATGTTTCTGTTGAAGAAATTAAAAAGGGTTCAAAGCAAGTTGATGGAAAAGAAGACATAGCAAGAGTTGCTGCTATTTCTGCTGCTGATGAAGAAATAGGAACACTAATAGCTGATGCCATGGAAAAGGTAGGTAATGAAGGCGTTATTACTGTAGAAGAATCAAAAACAATGGCAACTGAGCTTGAAGTTGTTGAAGGAATGCAATTTGATAGAGGATACTTAAGTGCATACATGGTAACTGATGGAGAAAAGATGGAAGCTATATTAGACAATCCATATATCCTATTAACTGATAAGAAAATATCAAACATACAAGAATTGCTTCCGGTTCTTGAACAAATAGTTCAACAAGGAAAGAAATTATTGATTGTAGCAGAAGATATAGAAGGAGAAGCATTAACTACATTGGTTCTTAACAAGTTAAGAGGAACATTCACTTGTGTAGCTGTAAAAGCTCCTGGATTTGGTGATAGAAGAAAAGATATGCTTCAAGACTTAGCCATATTAACAGGTGGAGAAGTTATATCTGAAGAGCTAGGAAGAGACTTAAAAGAAGTTACTTTAGATATGCTTGGAACTGCTGAAAGTGTAAAGGTATCTAAAGAAAATACTACAATAGTAAATGGAAAAGGAAATAAAGAAGAAATAACAGAAAGAGTAGCTCAGATTAGAAGACAAATTGAAGAAACAACTTCTGAATTTGATAAAGAAAAACTTCAAGAAAGATTAGCAAAGCTTGCTGGTGGAGTTGCAGTGATTAAGGTTGGTGCTGCTACTGAAACAGAATTAAAGGAAAGAAAGCTAAGAATAGAAGATGCATTAGCAGCAACTAGAGCAGCTGTAGAAGAAGGTATAGTTGCAGGTGGTGGTACTGCTTACATTAATGCTTTAAAAGAAGTTGCTAAATTAACTGCAGATGTTGCAGATATTAAGATTGGTATAGATATTATAAAGAGAGCTCTTGAAGAACCAGTAAGACAAATAGCTTATAATGCTGGGCTTGAAGGTTCAGTGATAATAGAAAAGATAATGAATAGTGAACAAGGAATAGGTTTTGATGCATTACGTGGAGAATATGTAAATATGGCTCAAAGAGGAATAGTTGACCCAACTAAAGTTACTAGATCAGCTCTTCAAAATGCTGCTTCAGTTGCAGCAACATTCTTAACAACTGAATGTGTTGTAGCTGAAATTCCAGAAAAGAACCCAGCGCCAGTACCAGGTATGGGCGGAATGGGTATGGATGGAATGTATTAAAAGCAATTTAAAGTTTAAAATTAAGAAAAGGGATTTTTGCAATAGCAAAAGTCCCTTTTCTTAATTTGTTCGTCCAGCAAAGCTGGACCATGCTTACTGATGAAAGTCCAGTCAAGGTAATTGACAACAAGACTTGCAGCCAACCATTAAGAGTGGTAGCAATACTTGGTTTGAAGTGTGGTGGTAAAGTAATCCGAAAAGTTGAGAGCAAAAATGCAGGTCGCGGCATAAAGTGAATTCTGCCGTATCGTTAAATTGGTATATGGGAAGCGGCATGCATCTATAGTATGGTTGGGAACTGGAGAGATCTTATAGAATGAAGAAAAAGTTTTTACCTTCATTTTATATACATTAAGTTTGATTATAGGCGTTATGATGCTTTTGTTGCAAAATGCTTATAAAAGTGAAATATTTATAGCAAGTTTTAAGCAGGTTTTTAACCATATCATTTCAAAATTATTCATATATCATATGTATAAAATTAAGAGTAAACAATAGAATAAAGATATACTCTTTTTAAAAGGCTTTCACAATTTATGACATTTCTATTTTGATTAGATAATTGCAGTATAACTTAATTAAATTTTTGCAAGAATATTATCAGAAAACGATTTAAACAAATTGACAAAGTTTAAAAATTCAACTAAAATAGACATAACAAAAATTAAATAGAATTTTTACATTCACTTATATATCCCTTGAATATGGCAAGGAGTCTCTACCGGAAGCCGTAAATTTCCGACTATTAGTGGTTATTGCATAACGTTTTTTGTGCATTAATCTTACTTTTAGAGATAGAGGTGAGGTTGATGCATTTTTTGTTATATTAATATGAATTAGGGATAAATGTATAACTAAAAGAGTGGTTATAATGAAACTTTTAGTGGAAGTTGTAAGGATATAAATAATTTGAAGGGAAGTTGATGATAATGGCAATTATTTTGAAACAAGCTTATACATTTGATGATGTATTGCTAATACCAAATAAATCTGAAGTTTTACCTAAAGATGTTACTCTGAAGACTAGCTTAACGAAAAAAATAAAATTAAATCTTCCTGTGATGAGTGCTGGAATGGATACAGTTACTGAATCAAAGATGGCAATAGCTATAGCTAGAGAAGGTGGAATAGGTATAGTTCATAAAAATATGAGTATAGAAAGACAAGCTATGGAAGTAGATAGAGTTAAAAGGCAAGAGAATGGTGTAATAACGGATCCGTTTCATTTATCACCAGATAATACTGTGGAAGAAGCATTAAGTCTAATGGCTAAATATAGGATTTCTGGAGTTCCTATAACAATAGAAGGAAAGCTTGTAGGAATTATCACTAATAGAGATATAGCTTTTGAAACTAACTACAGCCAAGAAATAAAGAATATAATGACTAGTAAGAATTTAATAACTGCTTCAGAGGATACAACAGTTGAAGAAGCTAAAGAGATACTTAAACGGCATAAGGTAGAAAAACTTCCTTTAGTAGATAAAGATAATAATTTAAAAGGACTTATAACAATAAAAGACATTGAAAAGGTTAGAAGATTCCCGAATGCTGCAAAGGACGATAGAGGAAGATTATTATGTGGAGCAGCAGTTGGAGTAACAGCTGATATGATGGAGAGAGTAGATGCGTTAGTAAAAGCTAAAGTTGACGTTATAACAGTAGATACTGCTCATGGGCATTCAAAGGGAGTATTGGTTGCAGTTAAGCAAATCAAAGAAAGATATCCTGAACTTCAGGTTATAGCGGGAAATGTAGCTACAGCAGAAGCTACAAGAGATCTTATAGAGTCAGGAGCAGATTGCATAAAAGTTGGTATAGGACCAGGTTCAATATGCACAACAAGAGTAGTCGCTGGTGTTGGAGTTCCTCAGCTAACTGCTGTTATGGATTGTGTTGAAGAAGCAAATAAATACGGTATTCCTGTTATTGCAGATGGAGGCATTAAGTATTCAGGGGATGTAGTTAAGGCTCTTGCAGCAGGAGCTAAGGTAGTTATGATGGGATCTATGCTTGCAGGGTGTGAAGAAGCACCTGGAGAAGTAGAAATATATCAAGGAAGAAGCTATAAAGTATACAGAGGAATGGGTTCTTTAAGTGCTATGGCATGTGGAAGTAAGGACAGATATTTCCAAGAAGATAATAAAAAATTAGTTCCTGAAGGTGTAGAAGGTAGAGTTCCATATAAAGGACTTGTTTCAGATACTGTATATCAACTTATAGGGGGACTACGTTCAGGAATGGGCTACTTAGGAGCAGCGAATTTAGAAGATTTATTCCAACACGCTAAATTTGTAGTGCAAACTTCAGCAGGACTTAGAGAAAGTCATCCTCATGATATATCAATTACTAAAGAATCACCTAACTATAGTACACAAAGTTAACATTTGGTGCCAGGCACCTAATGTTATAATATTAAGTTTAGAGTGGAGGCGCTCAAGCGCAAGTGGAGAAAGACTCAAAAGGTAGTTTAGGAATAGAGTAGTTTAGAAGTTCAAAATAAAAACAAAGGAGATAAGCCGTATGAAGAATGAGTTAGTTCTTGTGGTGGATTTTGGAGGGCAATATAATCAACTTATTGCAAGAAGAGTTAGAGAGCACAATGTATACTGCGAAATAGTTCCTTACACAACTTCCATAGAAGATATAAAAAGCAAAAATCCTAAGGGGATAATTTTTACAGGGGGGCCAAATAGCGTATATGGAGAGGATACTCCAAGGGTAGATAAAGAGATCTTCGAATTAGGTGTGCCTGTACTTGGAATTTGTTATGGTCATCAACTAACTGCTTACACCTTAGGTGGAAAGGTTGAGAGTCCTGAAATAAGAGAGTATGGAAAAACTGAAGTTAGAATTAGCAATAAATCAGAATTATTTAAGGATATAAGTGAAATAGATCAGTCATGGATGAGTCACACTGACTATGTATCTGAGATTCCAGAAGGTTTTGAGATAATAGCGACAACAGAGGAATGTCCTGTAGCGGCTATGGAAAATAAAGAAAAAAGAATATATGGAGTTCAATTTCATCCAGAAGTTGAGCACACTTTATTTGGAGAAAAGATGCTTTCAAATTTCTTATATAATATTTGTGGGCTTAAGAGCGACTGGTCAATGGCTTCTTTTGCAGAAGAAAAAATAAAAGAAATAAAAGAATTGGTAGGAGATAAAAAGGTTCTTTGTGCCTTATCTGGTGGAGTTGATTCATCAGTAGCAGCAGTACTTGTGCATAAAGCTATAGGTAAACAGTTAACTTGCGTATTTGTTGACCATGGTCTGCTTAGAAAGGACGAAGGAGACCAAGTAGAGAAAATATTTAAGAAGCAATTTGATATGAATCTAATTAGAGTTAATGCTCAAGAGAGATTTTTAGGAAAACTTAAAGGAGTAAGTGATCCTGAAACTAAAAGAAAAATAATAGGTGAGGAATTTATAAGGGTATTTGAAGAAGAAGCTAACAAGCTTGGAGAAATAGATTTTCTTGTTCAAGGAACTATATATCCAGACGTAGTTGAAAGTGGAACGAATACATCAGCTACTATAAAGAGTCATCATAACGTTGGAGGACTTCCAGAAGATATGCAGTTTTCTCTAATTGAGCCATTAAGAGAACTATTCAAAGATGAAGTTAGAGCTGTGGGCGAAGAGCTTGGAATTCCGCATCACTTGGTATGGAGACAGCCATTCCCAGGACCAGGGCTTGCTATAAGGGTTTTAGGAGAAGTTACAGAGGAGAAGCTATTTATAACTAGGGAAGCAGATGCTATATTCAGAGATGAAATTGCAAAGGCAGGACTTGAAGGTAGTATATGGCAGTACTTTGCTTGCCTGCCTAATATTCAATCAGTTGGAGTAATGGGAGATGAAAGAACTTACTGCCATACCATAGCACTAAGAGCGGTAACATCTTCAGACGCTATGACTTCAGACTGGGCAAGAATACCATATGAGGTTTTAGATAAGGTGTCTAGAAGAATAGTTAATGAAGTTAAAGGAGTAAACAGAATTGTTTATGATGTAACTTCAAAACCACCTTCAACTATTGAGTGGGAATAAAGAGCAGGTTAGGATGTGCGAATTAGACGTTAGAAGTTAGGGGCAGTTTGGCATACGTTATATAAAGCTTATAATATAATTAGTGTCTTAGATGTTAGGCAAGTTTGTCTAGTATCTAAGACGCTTTTTTTATTGCTTGTAGTTAGCGAAGTTATAAAATAAAATTGGAATATAGTGTAACATAAATGAAAGTTATTCGTTTATTAAGTGAAAGGGGAGATAAAGTTGTGAAAAATGATGAATTTGAAACTATCTACAAGAAGTATAGTACAGAACTTTATATTTATGCCCTTTCACTATGTAAAAATCATCATTTGTCTCAAGATTTGGTAAGTGAAACCTTCTTAAAAGTTTTGTTATCCATTGAAAATAGTCATCAATATATTAAATATTGGCTATTTAGAGTATGTAAAAATTTATACTTAGACTATATAAAGAAAAACAAGTCTTTGCAGAGTATAGATATAAATGAAATCAAACTATTAGTAGAGGATAATACATTAGATAAAATCATACTTAATGAACAGCGAAGAAAGGTGTATTATGAGGTCTTGAAGTTACAAACATCCTATAAGGAAATAATTACTTTATATTATTATTGTAATTTTTCTTTAAAAGAAATATCATCAATAATTGAAATTTCCCAGGGGACAGCTAGAACTTTACTATTTAGGGCGAGAAAAAAATTGAAAGAAGTTTTAGAGGAGGGGTTAAAGTGAGTTTTAAAGAGTTATTAGATAAATACAAAAGTGGAAATGCTTCTATAGAGGAAAGAAAGTTAATAGAAGAAGAGCTTAATAAATATGAAGCAATAGAGGATTATTTATCGGAAAGTTATAATATAAATTTTGAAAATCAAGCTTCTAAAGAAGAGACTCAAACCGAAACAACTTTTATTAAAAGAAGTGTAAATAAAAAATTGCGTGAAGTAATCTTAGTCTCTGTTTCTAGTGTGTTTTTAATATTATTCATTATTTACTATATAATTTCCCCTATTATAGGTAGATTTTACTATAATCCATCATCAAAGACAGTAGGCGAATATACTGAGGATTTATACTATGATTTAAAAGTTTTTACTGAATTAAATTTGCCGGGATATGTAATTACCGGTGCAAGTTCAGAGAGCTTAGGATTCGGTGTTCATAATATATATTTCAGAGACTAAATTTATTTAATCGTGAGAAAAAGGATATTACTGCTAAGATTAAAAAAAGTAACAAAATAGGAAATTGGCAGGACTTTTTTGCTGAGGACTATTTAGGATTCATGGATATTAGATATCCTAATCCCAGGAAAGATGAAATGATTGAAATCGATAATGAAGAAATCATTAATCATATTAATGATTTGAATCCTGTTTCTTATATTTCTTCATATATAATATTTAAAGAAGATTTAAGTATAAAGGAATTGGAGGAACTAAGAAGAAAATATTCTGATAAAGTTAGATTTACATGGGTCGGAGTGCGCACTAAGAACGAAAGTGATCAATATAGCTATTTGTCAGGCTTTAATCCTAATTTTAGTGATGGATCAGTTACTGCAGATAATTCTTATAAAAATAAGTATCCATATTTACAATTGGTAGATTCTATAAATGAAGAAAGTAGAAAAAATTTTAATGGTTCATTTGCAGATGTATATAGTAAGCATTTTATTTCACTATTAAAATATATGAATGATAGAGAAAAAACAGTTAAGGCATTAGATAGTAGCTCTATTAAAGCAGCATATTATAAAAGTGCTTTAAGCTATGTTGAAAGAAATGGGGTAAATATCTATGGAATTTTAGTTTATGGGGAAGCAAAAGAATTATTGAAGTTCATAAATAGTGAAAATGTAAAATCTATAGAAATAGATGCGGTTTTACCTTCAAAATATGTAAATTAATCAACTTAATAATATTAATTGTATGAAAATAAGGATATAATCCGCTAATAGATTATATCCTTATTTTATATTTTCACTATTTCATCAATTCCATAAACTCTTTATTATTTCTAACCTTGTCAAAATCCTTTTCTTTTTTTGCCTCTTCTTTTACGCTCTCTTGCATAGCTATGGCTATTTTCAAGTATTTTACTGCATTAGATGCATCACCGAGTCTGCCATAGATACTAGCTTTACCATAATAGCTCCATACGTAGTTATCTATTTCCAAAGCTTTATCGTACCAAAGGAGAGCTTCGTCATAGTGGCCATATAATTCATAAGCTAAAGCCTTATTAAACCTACCATATCCAAAGTTAGGGTTTAAATTGAGAGCTTTATCTATATTTTTCATACCTTCTTCGAAGTTATGAGAAAAACACAAGCTTATACCTTTTATATTATAGGCTTTAAAGAAATTAGAATCCTTATCTATAATCTTATCTGATATTTCTATCGCTTCTTTATATTTATGATCAAAAAATGCAGCATAAGCTTTGCTGTATTCTGATTCAAGGGTAGCTTCGGTTTTAACAACTTTATTAAAGTCATAATCGAAAGTAGTTATTCGATATATAAATGTATCCAAGTTATGAAGTCCACTTATAAACACTCTATCTAAAGTATAGATTCCATCAGATTTATCAGACCATCTGCCATCTGTAGTAAGCGCTAAGCTATATCCAGCGGCTTTTGCAGCTTTTATAGTGGATTCATTATATTTACCATAAGGGTAGGCTATATACTTAATTTGTCTGCTTAGGAGTCCTTGTAAGCTTTCTTTTGATTGTTTAAGCGTAGCAAGCTGGTCATTATAAGAAAGAGCATTAAGGGCTTCGTGTTTTACAGTATGACTTTCAATGCGAATTCCACTTTTGTCTAACTCTTTTATTTGGGAGGCATTTAAATATTCATCTTTACCTATATAATCACTTATAACGAAAATAGTAGCTTTAAATCCATACTTTTTTAGAATTGGATATGCAGTTTCATAATTATCTTTATATCCATCGTCAAAAGTAAGTACTACGGATTTTTCAGGGACTGGAACGTTATTTTCTATAAATTCATATAATTCATCTAAAGACAAAGCAGTATAGTTATTATCCTTTAGATATTTCATTTGAGCTTGAAAGCTCTCTTTAGAAACTCTAACTGGGTTGTCTTTTTCATCTTTTATTGAATGATACATAATAACAGGTATGCCTTTATCATTATACTTTAATACTTTTGGTGTATTTTTGGATGATGAAGCAATTGATTTATCATTGAAGCTGCTA
The DNA here is from genome assembly GCA_009738435.1 of Clostridium bovifaecis. Classification (GTDB taxonomy): domain Bacteria; phylum Bacillota; class Clostridia; order Clostridiales; family Clostridiaceae; genus Clostridium_H; species Clostridium_H bovifaecis. The sequence goes on from CP046522.1 coordinate 585,980, forward strand.
TTAACGCCTTTCTTTTCCGTATAAGAGATACTAGAATTAGTATTTTGCGAAGACTTTTTTATAGCGCATCCATTAAACAAGGTAGAAAGTATAAATATAATCAATAAACAAAGTTTCTTTTTCATAAATTTAATTCCTCCACAATACGAAGTATAATATGTATTTGAAATTATAATAACAAGGACTATCTTAATGGTTAAAGTATACAGGGGTTATCACATAATTGCAATGAGTATGGCAGCAAGTTGTTTATATTAAAAAAGTAGGTGAAGCTACCTACATGATAATATTAATATATGTCTGAAAGCTCCACTTGAACTGTTTCAATATAACTGTTTCCAATATGACAATGAATGCTATCAGTAGAAGAGATGGTAGGCTCTAAATTTGCAGGAATTTCAATTGCAACTTCACAACCTCGGCCAGATTTGCTTCTTAGGTATAGTTTTCCTTTATGAACCTCTACTAATGATTTTACAAGGGCAAGCCCTATACCGCTTCCTTCTTGCCTTCTAGATAGAGATCTATCTACTTTGATAAAATTATTAAAAATAATTGAATGCTTCTCCTCTGGAATGCCTATTCCTGTATCTTTAACTGATATAGTAACACTGTTTTCTTTTGTATATATGTTTATATATATATACCCTCCTTGATCTGTAAATTTTATCGAATTTGAAATAAGATTCAGTATAATTCTTGCAACTTTATCTTTGTCAAAAACTATTATTTTTTCTTCGATGTCAGTATCAAATACGATTGTAATGTCTTTATTCTTAGCGTATTTTACAGAAGATAGTACAATATCTTCAATATAAGATACAATATCGCAATGTTCGAAATGAGCATTAATATGGCCGCATTCTATACTTGTTATATCAAGCAAGTTATTTATAAGCCTAGTTAAACGATAACCGTTTTGCTTCATAATTGAAATGTATTTTTTAAAGCTGGAGGAAGTGTTGGTGGGAGCAAGTATATCCAAGAGCTGAATAGAACTCATTATAACATTAAGAGGAGTTCTGAATTCATGGGATAAATTAGTGAAAAATTCTGTCTTTAACTTATCGTACTCCATAGCTTGGTGGAGCTTTTTATTTTCTTCTTCTACCTTCTTCCTATTGCTTACGTCAAAAGCAATCCCTAAGATTAAGGGCCTATCCCCAAAGTGAATATATCCTTGATTAAATTCTAGCCATTTTTCTATGTTGTTCTTTGTAACAAGTTTAACTTCGAAAGTAGGTGAACTACATGAAGTGATATCTTTGTTTAATAAATAGTTTTTAAACTCATCAAGATAACTAGGGTGAATCATATTTATAAAACCTATCTCTAAGGCTTCATCTTTAGTATAACCGGTGATTTGCTCTACAGCTGAATTCACATATATTAACTTATCAAAGTCATGCATGAATATAAGTGCTGAGGTTATTTCGGATAAAGTGTTAAATTTTATTTCGCTATTGGAAGTTTTATTCCATTGACTACAAGAGAATATTTCTAAATTATCAAAGACCCTCTCTAAGAGATATGAATAGTTCAATTTTTCCTTATAGAGTATATTCGAAGAAATAATAGTGTCTATATAAGCATGTCTATAACATTTTATTGTATGAAGAAAAGTACCTAAATCAATTTTTGACCTATAATGATTTAAGATATTATCTATACCTATATCAGACATAAATTTATACATTTGGTCTATAGAGGCGCTTGATTTTGAGCTGAAATCATCAGTTTCTGAAATCAAACATATATCTAGTTAGTGTATCTAATGGGTAAGACCAAGCATTAGTATCTGCATTATAATATTGCTTTAAATTATACTTTTCGCTGTAATAGAGTAATTTCTCAACCAAGTTTGATCTATTATCTTGAATAAGTTTATAAAGTTTCATGTAATTAACTCACACCTTCATATAAAAGTCAAATTAATTATACTACATTAATTATTGAGAGAATATACTGCATTCATAAAAGTGATAAAATGTTAACAAGTGTATATTTAGATATGCATTTTAGTAGTATTAAAAATATACAAAGACAATGTAAAAAAAGATGAAAATAATGTAAAAGACTATAGGTGTATACCACTTATAATAAAACAAATCAAAGTGATACACTATATAAGAAATAAAAGATATAAAGTCTACACTATTGACAATATTATATATTATTGGTATAACTAATATAGGGTTAACAAGAAAAAAGTGTGTAATATACCAATAAGTAATTTTATTTAGAAGTTTATTGTATATATGAATATTATAGGGGGTTTTTTAATGTCTATTAAAATTGCAATTAATGGATTTGGAAGAATCGGAAGAACGTTTTTAAGAATTGCTCAAGAAGAGTTAAAGGATGACATGGAGATTGTAGCAATAAACGCAAGAGCTGATGATGAGACTTTAGCACATTTATTTAAGTATGATTCTTGTTTCGGAAGATTTAATGGAAGTGTAGAAGTTAAAGAAAATGCTCTTGTTATAAATGGTAAAGAGATAAAGATTACAAGAAAAAGCCAACCAAAAGATTTGCCATGGAGAGAAATGGGAGTAGATATAGTTGTAGAATCTACAGGGAAATTTAAAACAAGAGAAGAACTTATGGGGCATATAGAGGCAGGAGCAAAAAAAGTTATATTAACAGCCCCAGCTAAAGGAGAAGATATTACGATAGTTATGGGAGTAAATGAAGAGGAGTATGATCCTTTGAAAGACCAGATAATATCAAATGCCTCTTGTACAACTAATTGCCTTGCACCAGTGGCGAAGATACTCGACGAGGAATTTGGAATTATAAGAGGATTAATGACTACTATTCATTCTTATACAAACGATCAAAATATTTTAGATAAAACTCATAAAGATTTAAGACGTGCAAGGGCTGCGGCTGAATCTATTATCCCAACAACTACAGGAGCTGCAAAGGCAGTAGCAAAAGTACTTCCGCAACTAAAGGGGAAACTTAATGGTTTTGCATTAAGGGTTCCAACACCAACTGTATCCGTTACAGATTTGGTTTGCGAATTGAATAAAAATGTAACAGCTGAAGAAGTGAATTCAGTATTTAAGAAAGCAGCTGAAGGAGAAATGAGAGGAATACTTGGATATTCAGATGAACCTCTTGTATCTGTAGACTATAAAGGTGATAATAGATCATCTATAGTTGATGGATTATCAACCATGGTTATTGAAGATAATATGGTAAAAGTAGTAGCGTGGTATGATAATGAATGGGGATATTCCGTAAGAGTAGTTGATCTTGTAAAATATGTATGTGAACAGATGCAAGCAGTTGAAAAAGAAAAGATGGCAGGATAATTAAATAGTTAGCAACCTTTCATTTAAAATTATTTAAATGAAATTACCTTATAAAGCTCATGTTTTGCATGGGCTTCTTTTTTTATTTAATTATATGATAGAATAGTTCTATGGAGAAAAAATCATAATACTAATGTATATAACTTATATGAATATATTGTACTTGTAAAGGAGAATGGCGATGTTAAAAGCTGTAATATTTGATATGGATGGAGTAATAGTAGATACAGAACCTTTGTCATATAAGGCAAGTGATGCGTTGTTGAAGAAATATGGTAAGGGTAGCTATAATGAAGAATTTCATAGAAGTGTTATGGGTAACAGCATGATGGAGGAAATTAGAAAGATAAAGGAATACTTTGATCTCTCTGATAGCTGCGAGAATATTTTTAAAGAAAGAAATATAATATATAAGGATATAGTAAACAAAGAAATGAAGGTTATGAATGGGCTTAGTGATCTTTTGGAGTATTTAAAGATATCGGGTATTAAATCTGCAGTAGTAACTGGAAGCAATAGAGATATAGCAGAGTTTATACTTGATAAATTAGGAATACTATCTTACTTTGAATTTATCATAGCAGGGGATGAAGTGGAAAAGTGCAAACCGGACCCGTGGGCTTACAAAATAGCAATGAAAAAACTAGAAAGTACTAGTGATGAAACTATAATATTAGAAGACTCTATAAATGGAATAAAGGCAGCCATTGCAGCTGGCTGTAAAGTTATTGCTGTAAATAGTATTTGGGAAGAAAAAGGTACGAAAGAGATATTAAGCTTTGAAGAAGACTTATCGAATGTTAAAAACATAATTGAAAATTTCAAGTAAGATATCAGTTTTGTAAAAAGGAGGATTCGATGAAGGGGAAAGTAATATTTATAACTGTTATGATAGTTGCTATAGGGATTCTTTTGTGTATGGAGAACAATTGCATAACAATAACTAATATTGATGTAGGGTCAAAAAACTACCTAAAGAATTTGACGGCTACTGTATAGTTCATTTATCAGATTTACATAATAAATCTTTTGGAAGGAATCAAGAAAGACTGGTTAACAAGATAGAAAAACTTAATCCTGATATGATAGTAATCACGGGAGATATAATTGACAGCAGAAGGTATGATGAAAAGCCAAGTGTAGAACTAGTAAAAAATATCTCTAAAATTGCTCCGGTCTATTATGTTCCTGGAAACCATGAAATGAGATCGGGGAAAGTTTTATCACTTCAGAAGAAATTAGAGTCTGCAGGAGCGAGAGTATTGAGGAATGAAAGTAAAACGATAAAGATAGGTACAGAAGAAATATTGATAGCTGGAATAGATGACCCTTATTTAAATCAAAAAAAGGAAAGTGCAGTAATGAATTATGAGATAAATAAGGCAGTAGGTAATAGTAAAAATACATATAAAATTCTTTTATCTCACAGACCGGAGAAGTTCCCAATCTATATTAAGAATAATATAGATTTAACGTTTAGTGGTCATGCACATGGTGGACAAGTAAGGTTACCATTTGTAGGAGGAGTGATAGCACCTAATCAAGGTTGGTTTCCTAAATATACTTCGGGAAAGCATGAAAAAGGCAATTCTACCATGGTTATTAGCAGAGGTCTTGGAAATAGCTTAGCGCCACTTAGAATATTCAACAGACCAGAAATCGTTGTAGCAACGCTTAAGAAATATTTTGCGAAGCAAAATATTTCTAAATCACTAATCACTAGTCACTAATCGCTAGTAGGTCAGCGGTAAGATAATGTTGTAGATGCTAAGCCCTTATTATGTGGAGTTAGAAGAAGTTTGTAGTTAGTTTTTGCTTCATTTTGCTTTACACTGCAACATCAATTTATTCTCAACATCTGAAGCTTAACATCTATATTTTAGTGATTAGCGATTAGAGACTAGGGACTATCCTATAAGAAAATTGCGCCGCAATTTTCTTAGTGTGCGACTATAGATTAAAAAGAAAGGGCATATTAAAATGTGAGTATGAATACTTTAGAGAGATGATTAATATTGAATAAAAATGTGCAAACGTTTGTGCAGATGCTTGAATTTACTAGCTAAATGAATTAAAATTCTTGTGAAGAAAAGTACAATGACTTTATTAGTAATGGAGGGTTAATTTATGTCCAAAAGTATAAGTTTAGATTTATCAAAAACAAGACCTTATCTAAATGAACATGAAATAGAGCAGCTTCAACCTATGATAAATACAGCACATGATATGCTGCATAATAAGACAGGTGAAGGCAGTGATTTTTTAGGATGGGTAGACTTACCTGTTAATTATGATAAAGAAGAGTTTGGAAGAATAAAGAAAGCCGCTGAGAAAATAAAAAAAAATTCAGAAGCGCTTGTCGTTATAGGAATAGGAGGGTCATATTTAGGAGCGAGAGCTGCTATTGAAATGCTGACTCATACTTTCTGCAATACTATTTCAAAGGAAGACAGAAAGTCGCCACAAATATTCTATGCTGGAAATAATATTAGTTCTACATACATGGCAGATTTAATAGAAGCAATAAAGGATATGGACTTTTCGGTTAATGTAATCTCAAAATCAGGAACTACAACAGAACCTGCTATAGCTTTTAGAATATTTAAGGATTTATTAGAGAAGAAATATGGAAAAGAAGGAGCAAAAGAAAGAATCTTTGCTACTACGGATAAAGAAAAAGGGGCACTTAGAACCCTAGCAGAAGCCGAGGGCTATGAAACCTTCGTAATTCCAGATGATGTTGGAGGAAGGTATTCAGTATTAACTGCAGTGGGACTACTTCCGATAGCAGCAGCAGGAATAGATATAGATGAGATGATGAAAGGAGCTGCAGAGGCAAGAGAAGAATTTAGTGCTCCAGAATTGAGCAAAAATGCAGCATATAGATATGCAGCAGCAAGAAATGCTTTATACAATAAAGGTAAAGAAATTGAAATGATTGTTAATTTTGAGCCGGCTCTTCATTATATGGGTGAATGGTGGAAACAACTCTACGGAGAAAGTGAAGGAAAAGATAACAAGGGTATATTCCCTGCGGCCGCAGATTTCTCAACAGACTTACATTCTATGGGACAGTATATACAAGAAGGCTTAAGAAATTTAATAGAAACACACTTAAATGTTGAAAGGCCAAGAAAAACAGTTGTTATAGAAGCGAATGAAGATAACCTTGACGGATTAAATTTCCTTGAAGGAAAGGACATGGATTTTGTAAATCATCAAGCATTTAGAGGTACGGTAGTAGCTCATAATGATGGTGGAGTACCTAACATAATTATAAATATTCCGGAATTAACTCCTTATCATTTTGGATATTTAGTGTATTTCTTCGAAAAGGCTTGTGGAATAAGTGGTTACCTACTAGGAGTTAATCCATTTAATCAACCTGGAGTTGAAGCTTATAAGAAAAACATGTTTGCTCTTCTTGGAAAACCTGGTTATGAAGGAATGAGAGCTGAAATAGAAGCGAAACTTAAATAGGTAATTATACTTAACGATGAGTTAAGTATAGAACCTTACTATGCTAAAAGTTAGAGGCAAGAATTTAAAAGTAGCACCATGAAGGTGCTACTCTTTATTTATACATAGGATAGTAATTATTATTCACTTCTTTGTTTTGGAGTGCTCTGAAAAGTCCAAGAGCGAGATCTTCTGATGTTGCAATTTTTTTAGGGTTTATCTTATTATCTTCCAAATCTATTAAGTTAAGACCTTTAGCTAGGGTTACATAACCATAGTTTTCTTTGCTTACATCTTTAGCATCTGCAGAATTAAGCGAGAAAATATCTGAACAATTAGCTATTTTTTCATACTGAAGGAATTTTATTAAAGCTTTACACATTTCCTCTCTAGATACAGGAGCTTGGATATCAAAGTTATTCAAGTTCTCATCGATTATACCATAGTATTTTGCCATTGCTAAATAGTCATCATTAGATAGAGCCGCCTGATTTGCACTGCCAGCAGAATCTTCCTTAGCATCAGACTGAGAAGATTTTGTTGTTTCGGTATTTATTATATATGGAGTATAGCCAAGAGCATCAACTAAGGTTTTTACCAAATCAATATATTTAACTTCTTTTTTTAATTTAAAGTCTTTAGTATCAATTAAGCCCTTATATGCTAGTATAGTTATTTCTTTTTCTGCTTTGCTGCCTTTTACTTCATTTAGGAAATCTGAAATATCAAACTTAATTTCTTCACCATCATAATCATTTAAAATTTTGCTATCGAAAGCATCAACAAAACTGCTAGTCGGTTCTAGACAATAAGTTAGTTTTAACTCATTTTTTATAGATTTAGGATCAGGGCTAGTATTTATCAACATATACTTTAATGAAGGAGTGTACTTATTATAATAAGTTTCCCTAGCTTTTGAAGGATCTATACTAGAGGATGCTTGTGGAAAAGCTATACCGTCATCCCATGATAAATTCATGCAAGATACTTCACCAGTTTCCGCATCAAATTCCATATAAATGCTATTATTTTCATAAGGTATATTGTTTACTTTTCTTACAAATGAATATCTGTAGAATCTCTCGGCTTCTTTTGCACTATAAGTTTCTTTAGGTAATAGTTCTACATGATTTAAACTCAATTCTATATCCTTAAGTTTGTCTTTATAATGCTCACCTAGGATAGCTAATGCTTTATAGTAACCTTCTTTCCAGGTGATTTTTGGAGTGAAGTTTTCTTTATACTCATAAGGTGTATAGTTATATATAGATAAAATTTGACCGTTCAAAGCATTGATTGATATAGAACCATCTCTTATTATTGTATTTACTACTTTTCCTTTTGCATCTTTAACCTCTGTTTTTTTAGTAAAAAAGGCAGTCCAAGTTTTAGTTGAATTATCATTAAAAGAATTGTCATCTTCTCTATATCTTAAGTCGCCTATAGTATATCCTTTACCGTACATATTGTTAACTATATTAGATATAATGGTTAAAGCCTTATCTTTTTTTAGGGGATCTTTTGCATTTTCGAGTTTCTTGTATTTCTTATACAATTCATCGATTTCTTTCTGATTAGGGCTAATAGTTTCAACTTTAGAATTTAAGCTTCCGGCATAGCTTATAGGTTTTCCGGTCTTAGCATCTATAACTTGACCATCTTTCAAAGTGGGCTCGTATACAAGCTTTATATTTTTCTTATTATCCGCATTTTGATATTCGTATTTATTATTAAAGAGCTTGTATTTTAACGTCATATCTGTACTACTTTTAAATATATTTTCTGCTTTGTCTAAAGATATAGAACCCTTATCGCTAGGAAATACTAACGAGTTATTCCAATTATAATGATAAGCTGTAACTTCACCTGTAACGCCATCTACATTTATATATATATTATCGTTATCGTAGGAAGCTTGATTTACAAATCTAGTATAGTTAAAGCTATAGTTTGAAGAATTGTATCTATTTGAGAACCATTTATCAGTGGTTAATTTTGAGTTCTTATATTCATCAGGATTTATTTTTTTTATAGCCTCTTCAGCGGTTTTTTGTGCTTCCTCCATAGAGAGGGTTGGAATTGATTTCTCACCGTTTTTGTTGTATTCGCTTTTATTCATGGAAATCAATTTTCCGGTATTTCCATCTAAAGATATATAAATATTTGTACTTCCTTTAAAAGAGGTGTTATACCAGGATATATTCCAAGTATAGGATTTAGTTTCCTTGACATCGCTGTACACATAAGGGTCTAAGCTAATATTATATTTAAAGTCTTTTTCATTAATATCAATATTAAAATATTTCTTAAGAACTTCTTTACCTTTAGTTAAAGCTAATTCTTTTGAGAGTGATACATTAATATCCTCATTTGGATCGGTTTTGTCGCTAGGTGTAGATATAACCTTTGCATTGGGAGTATCATAAGAAGTTGCAGCAAAGGCCTGTTGTGCAAATGGAGATAGCATAGAACATGCTAATAAAATAGAAAAAAGTTTTTGTTTATTCATATATATACCTCCTTATTTTTTATAATTAATTACACATTATAGCAAAATTTTCTTAATACTTTATAAATATATACGTTATAAAAAGTAATAAGTTATTATACTGCTTAAATAAATTGTAAATTCATTCTAAGGCTATGATAAAATATAATTTGTAAGGAGGATAGATAAAACATGAAAATAATAGTTGATGCAGATGCTTGCCCAGGGAGAGAACTTATTGAGAAAGCAGCAAAAGAAAATAAAATAGATGTAATAATGTATTGTGATATAAATCATGCTATAACTAGTGAATATAGTATAGTCAAAATTGTAGATAGTGGTTTTCAAAGTGTAGATATGAAGGTAGCAAATGAAGCTAAACAAGGAGATATTGTGGTAACTCAAGATTTTGGGGTAGCTGCTATGGTGCTTGGTAAGAGCGCGTATGCTATAAGTCCGAAAGGGTATATTTATGATAATGATAATATAGATAGGTTACTATTCGAAAGGCACCTATCTTCAAAGGCTAGAAGGAATGGAGAGAAAACTTCGAATCCCAAAAAGAGGACAGAAGAAGATAATGAAAGATTATATAGAAATATTTTAAGGCTTATTAAGAACGCTATAGGTTAAAATAATTAATCTTAATGCATAGTTTTTGGAAAATAAAACTATGGTAATATTTATGATTTGTATTGATATCTTCATTAATTTATAATTTTTATTAATGGAGGGATGAGTATGGATAAGTTTTTAACACTGCACACTAATAAAAAAGAATTTTTTAAAGACTTAAAGAAGAATGATATATTTGTATATTCATACCATGACTATAAATGGGATGATGTTATTAAAGTAGCAGAAGAAAATAGGGTCAAGCTTCAATATATTATGAAAGGAACTCCTGAATATAAGTATTATGGAGAATGTGCAGCTAAAGTGGTAAGCATAGCTGAAGATACTTATGAGTTCAAAATGAGTTCGGGTGAAATAATTAAAATTGAAGCTGAAGATGAGGAAATGGCTCGTTTGAAACTTTTAGATTACTTATTTCAAAATAACTATATTACGAAAAAGAAATAAAATAGAGATACTAAAAATAAGAAAATCCGTCTAATTTAACTAGACGGATTTTTCTATTTGGTAGATAATTATATTAGAATGAAATTGATAGGTAGAACTGCAAAGAATAAATATATTATATATCAATTAAGGGTGGAATTATGATGAGTTACATAATAGGATTTCTTAAAAAAAATAAGCATTTTTTGTACTTGCTCGTTTTTGTACCACTAATACTTGTATTTTACTTTTGCCAGAGATTTATAACACCGAGGTATATAATGCATTCCAAATATGACGAGTACATACCTTTTGTAAAATTTTTTATAGTACCTTATATATTTTGGTTTATATACATGGCAATTGGATTTGTATACTTTGGATTGAAATCTAAAGAAGAGTTTATAAAGTTGCTAAAATTTATATTTTGGGGAATGAGTATAAGCTATATGATATTTGTACTGTTTCCTAGTGGTCAAAATATGAGACCTAGTTTAAATGATAAGGATGTATTTTCAAAGGCGGTAGGATTTATATATTCCGTAGACCCTCCTATAAATGTATTCCCAAGCATACATGTGATAAACGCTATCGGTGTAAATATAGCTGTTTGTAATAGCGCTTTATTTAATAACAGAAAAAGAATAAAGAGTTTGTCGTCTATAGTTATGATTTTTATCTGTGCATCTACCGTATTTATAAAGCAGCATTCGCTAATCGATGTATTAGCTGGAACGGTACTTTCACTAGGAATTTATTCCGTTATTTATTATATCCCTGAAGTCATCAAGAAAAAGCGTAATAAAGAAGTTGAGAAAGAGTCGGCTGTTAAATAATAGAAAGTAAGCAAAGAGAAAAGGTCAGCATTATGCTGATCTTTTTTTAGAATATTATTTACAATGATAGATTTTTATTGTAAAATTAATATTTGCGCATAATTATAACAAGTATATCATGATGCACTAAAATTTCATAACTATCATATCATAAGTTTAACAGCTGTGTCAAGATATTTAAAAAAATTAGGAGGGGAGTAATATGGATAATTTTAAAAAGGATTGCAAAGAAGAATTGAAGTGTTTAAAAAAAGCTTCAGACATTATAAAAAAAGAACTAAGTAAAGAAGAAGAGGTGTTAAAGAGTAAGTTCGCTAATGTTATGGCTTCAAGAAGAGAGATGTGGGAAGAAAGTGTCCACTTTTCTACTGATCTTGACAGAATACCAGAGATGAATCACTACCTTTTAGAAGTTAATAGAGAAACTAGAGACTATTTAAGAACTCAAAAGCAAATAGAAAGATTTAATAAGCTATTAAAATCACCTTACTTTGGAAGAATTGACTTTGAAGAAGATGAATTTGGCGATGTGGATAAAATTTATATAGGGCTTTATAATCTTATAGATACAGAAGAGGATGAAATTATTATATATGATTGGCGTGCCCCAATTTCTAGTATGTTCTATCAATATGAACTAGGTAGGGCTTCATATAAATCTCCTGTTGGAATAGTATCAGGAAATATTTCACTTAAAAGACAGTATAAAATTGAAGATTCGAAGCTTAGATATTATTTTGATAGTGATGTAAAGATTAATGATGAGATATTACAAGAAGTTTTAAGTGCTAATTCTTCTCCGAAGATGAGAAATATAGTTCAAACTATTCAGAGAGATCAAGATGTTATCATTAGAGATGTTGAAAATGAGTTATTAATTGTGCAGGGAGTTGCAGGGAGTGGCAAAACCTCCGTAGCTTTGCATAGAATTGCATTCTTGCTTTATCAAGGGTTGAATTCAAAGCTAAACGCTAATGATGTGATTATAATTTCTCCAAATAGTATTTTTAGTAAGTATATATCAGAGGTTCTGCCTGAACTTGGAGAGGAAAATGTAGAACATATAACCTTTGATGATATAATTTTAAAAGTTTTGAAAGAACGATTTTCGGTTGAAACAAGGCAAGATCAACTTGAAAATTTAATTATTTCTCAGGAGTATAATAAGTTTTCTGCAATAAAAGAAAGCATTGAATTTAAGGCTTCAGAAGCTTTTGTAATAATTCTTGATAGATTAATAAATTATTTTGAAAAGAATTTAATTAATTTTAAGGATGTTTATTATGATGGAGAAATTATTGAAACGAAACAACAAATAAAAAACTTTTTTCTTAACAATAAGATAAATATGCCTATAGCTAAGAGGCTTAAGAGAATAGAAGGCATGATATTGAATAAAGTTCATCCTCTAAGAAAGAAAAGGCTTATGAAGATTGAAAAGATTGTAGGAAATGTCGGTAATCATATACTGGAAATAAAGTCTTTTAGTAGATTAGTTGCTATTAAGGAAGCTAAAAATTTTATGAAATACCTCCATAGCTTTACTGAGATAGATTATGCTGACTTATATAAATTGCTTTTTAAAGATAAGAGGCTTTTATTTAGGCTTGCGAGAGGGATTAAAGTACCTGATAATATAAATGAGATAATGATTGAGACTTTAAAGAAATTAGAAGCTAATTATGTTTCTTATGAAGATTCCTTTGCACTTTTATATATTAAATTAAAGTTAGAGGGATATAAAGAATTCGAAAAAATTAAACAGGTGGTAATCGATGAAGCGCAGGATTATTATCCTATTCAATATCATATTTTTAATTTGATGTTTAAGAGTTCAAGATATACGGTGTTAGGAGACTTTAATCAGACGCTCGAAAGAATTGGGGATAAGACGTTATATGATAATATAGAAGATATACTAAAAAAGAAAAAATCAGTAAAGTTGTTTATGGATAAAAGTTATAGATCTTCCTTAGAAATAAATAGCTTTATACGCAATATATTGGGTGGAAGTCAAGAATTTATTTCTTTTGATAGACATGAGGATGAGCCTAGAATTTTATATCAAGAAAATTTAAGTTTACTTAATAAAGCTATTGCTGATGATATAAATAAACACTATGAAAAAGGATATAAATCTATAGCTGTTATTTGCAAGACTATGAAGGAGTCAGAAGAAATAAAACAAAGACTAGAAAATTTCGTTCAGGTTAAGACTATAAAAGATTGGAATGAAGATGATGAGAAATACACCCTCATTATACCTTCTTATATGGCGAAAGGTCTGGAATTTGATGTAGTAATCTTATATAATGCTTCTGCTGAAAATTATAAAAGTGAATTTGACAGAAGATTGATATATGTAGCTTGCACAAGGGCGCTTCATCGCCTTGATATTTATTATACTGGAGGAAAAAGCAAGTTTCTTTTAGAAGAATAGTGGAGGCGCGAAAGCACTGAGTGGAGAAGGGCAGCATAGCTTGCTACAAGAGGTACTAAATAATTAGGCTATGCCTAATTATTTCATTCACTTTCCGCTCTTCGTTTTCCGCTTCCTACTAAATAAGAAAGTTGTTTCGCAGTTTTCTTATAGCGTTAATTTGAATAGAATACACTCATAGATATGCCTTCTATCTCTACTTTATCAGAAGAAAATGTTCTTAAAATATTAGTTCCAGCAGTAGATTTATCTATGATTTGGTGCCAAGTAGCTTTAGGAACATCAATTGTTGCTGTGGTTTTGTTAGCGTTGTATGCTACCAGTATTTTCTCCCAAGCATCTTCATTAGCATGATTTTTTAGTAAGAAAGCTACAATGTTTTTAGGAGTGTCATTTATAAACTCTAGATTAGATTTAATATCTTCAGCTGAAATCATCCTAAAGGCTGGATGCTCCCTTCTTAGTTTTATTAGTCCTTTATAATAATTAAATACATCTAAAAATTCAGCTTTCCTATCATAATCTAAGGTGTTTATTCTATCACAGGCGTTAACACTATCATCAATTCCTTCTTTTGTTCTACAGAATTCAACTCCAGAATGAAGGAAGGGGACTCCTTGACTGGTTAGAATTATTCCATTAGCCAACTTAACCATGTTTTTTCTGTCGCCCAATGTATCATCCTTATTGCTAAATTCTAGCTTATCCCAAAGAGTGTTGTTGTCATGGCAGGAAACGTAGTTTATAGATTGATTAGGAGAAGTATATATGGATTTAAAGTTGCTAATTGTTATAGTGCAGCCGGCTATACAAGCTTTTATTATATCTTCTAAGCCTTCTTTCCCATTTACAAAACCTCTATCCTTTTGCACAAAAACATTACCTTTTATAGTATCTCTTATGGTATCGTTAAAAAATCCTATTCCAGGAATCTTCGCAGCGTTTAGTTGTGTAGCCTTTATGTTTTCAAGAAGTGAAGTATTCAGGTTCCAACCTTCTCCATAAAGCATTATAGATTTATTTAAGTTAGATACTATAGTATACACAGTTTTCATAGTTTCGATATCATGAAGACCCATCAAATCAAACCTAAAACCATCAATATGGTATTCTCTAATCCAATAAATGATAGAGTCTATGATAAATTTTCTCATCATACTGTGCTCGGAGGCTGTGTCATTACCACATCCACTGCCATTAGAAAAACTTCCATCTTCATTAAATCTGAAATAATATCCTGGGAATATTTTTTCGAAACTATTATCAGTTTTATGGTAGAGATGGTTGTATACTACATCCATATTTATACGAAGTTCATTAGAGTGAAGATGTTGTATCATTTTTTTTAGCTCTAAAATCCTGCATTTAGGCTTATATGGATTTGTAGAGTAAATTCCCTCAGGCACGTTATAGTTTTGAGGGTCATATCCCCAACTATAATTTTGAGGGTTTTTCTCATCTGTACTGATATTACTAAAGTCATAGAAAGGCATAAATTGAATATGGGTTACTCCTAGCTCTTTTATATGAGATAATCCAGTAGAAATATCCTTATCAGAAAATGTATTATCTTCCGTTAACCCTAAGAATTTTCCTTTGTGGATTACCCCGCTGTTTGGATGCATAGATATATCTCTGACGCTTGTTTCATATATTATAGCGTCGGTATGATGTTTAAGTAGTGGAGAAGAATCTTCATGCCAGTTTGCGGGATTCGTTTCTTTTAAGTCTATTACAGCTCCACGAAATCCATTAATTCCTACAGCAACAGCATAAGGATCGACAGTTTCATTTATAAAGTCGTATACATGTATTTTATAAGTATAGAAGTAATCTTTTAAATCACAATTTAAGATTATACTCCAAAGTCCATTCACTTCATTCATACTTTTTTCTATAGGGGTTTCAGGAATGTCTGGATCACCATTCTTATACAAAAGAAGAGAAACATGGGTAGCTGCAGGAGACCACATTCTAAATGTAGAAAATTCTCTCGTATAAGTAAGACCTAAATTTCCATCGTAAAAAAATCTATTATTGAATTCAGAGGTTATAAATAGCTTAGTATAACTTGCTTTAATCTGCATGCCGTCATAATAAACGTAGCAATAAGATTTTATACTAATATCATCATTTAAAAATACTAAAAAGGAATCTTCGTCCTTAGTAGTATAACTATTTATAGTTAAAGTTTTACAACCACTTTTTATTAATAATTTTTCTATACTAAAACTTTTAGGGTTGGAAAAGCTGATTGAGATTTTTCTAAATCCTAAGATATAGGCGTTTATTTTATGCATAATTTACCTCCGAGTACAAAATTAGGATGATGTAGTTCTATTATAAAACTTAGAATATAACAAGTCAAAATCTTAACAAAGGGCTGCATTTTAGGAAATTGTAGGTTTCATAAAAAGCGCTAAAGAAAAGTTTTGAATGAATGCAAAATTAACATTTGTTTAAGACGCATTCTAATAAAAATTATTAACTATTATTATATTAAAGAGTTGGTTAAAATATGTCTTTTACAAAATATGGAATTATAGTATAATACTAATAATAAGAAAATTGCGGCGCAATTTATTCCTATTACATTTTACATTGTTAGGGGGGTTATGGTATGAACGAAATAATTATAGGATGTAATATAGAGTCTGCAGAGACAGAAAATGCAGAAATGATTATAGATATTCTAAACGAACCTGAAAAAAATTTATTATATAAGTTTATAGTTGGATTTGATGGAACTTGGGAAACTCTAAAAGATTTTGGAAAAGAAAAAAAAGTTATGTGGAAGCCGAAGAATTGCGGAAATTACATTTTGATGGTACAAGCTAAGAGAGAAGGTAGCAGCAAAGCTTTTGACTATGTATCGAGAAAGCCTTTATCCATAGGGGACTTTAGCGAGAAGCTAATAAGCAATATATATAGATAAAGAAAGTTTATATGTAGGAGAGAAGGTTACTGTATGTGTTGAGGTGAAAAAGGAATTTGTAATGTTTAGATATATGATAAAAGAAAGAGAAAAGTGGGTGCTTGCAAAAGACTATTGTACTGAAAGTAGTTTTGCATGGAGGGCTAACTCACCTGGAAAGCATGAGATTTTAGTACAGTGCAAGTCCTTAGATTCGGAAAAGAATTTTGAGGATGCAATGAAGGTTGAGTTTGATGTTGTAAGTATTGGTAAACTAGAAATTATTAATTTTAAATGCCTTAGCCCATCTCTACTAGTAGATGAAGAACTCTTATTTGAAGTTGAAGCAAAATGTGATGATAATAGAACTACTTTATATAAGTTTATAAAGATAAGCGAAGATGGACAAGTAAAATGTATACAGGATTACTCTACTAAAAAGATGGCAAGTTATACAGAAAACTACAGTGGACAATATAAGCTATTATGCCAAGCTAAGGATATGTATTCATCTAATGAATATGACGATAGAGCAGTGCTCCATTACGAAGTTAAGCCGTACGAGCCAGTAGTTATTGAAAGTTTTACCAGTGATTTAAGTTCTCCTCAGATAATGACTGCAAATATTACATTAAAAGCGATAACAAGAGGAGGAAAAGAGCTAAGACATAGATTTATTATAGAAGGAAATAAAAATGAAGATAGTGGTTACATAAAGAGCAATACTTTTTTGTGGGAACCAAAAGAAGCGGGTAGCTATAAAATAAGTTTATGGGCAAAAGATATTTCTTCTAAAGAAAAG
This sequence comes from Clostridium bovifaecis, assembly GCA_009738435.1. GTDB lineage: Bacteria > Bacillota > Clostridia > Clostridiales > Clostridiaceae > Clostridium_H > Clostridium_H bovifaecis. The sequence goes on from CP046522.1 coordinate 603,304, forward strand.
TATGAGGCTTGTGAGAGCTTGGAGTTTCTCATCGACGAAGTAGCTAGAGAACCTATAAAGATAGATGATGTAATTGTAAATAGAAAAGATAATGTTTTAGTAGGGGAATTTGTAAATATCAAGGCTATAGCAGAGGGGGGGATTAAACCTTTATATAACTTTATAGTTAAAAAGAATAATAAGGAACTTGAGTCTATCGAATACGGGGAATGCAATTGGGTTAATTTTACGCCAGAAGAGGAGGGAAGATTTGAAATTGAAGTCAGAGTTAAGGATAAATATTCGGATAAGGAATTTGACGCACATTCTATAGTTTCTTTATATTGCTATGAATACATACCTGCAAAGATAGACTATATATTAATGGAGCCTAGGGAATATTATTTGGTAGGAGATCAGATTGTGTTAAATGCTATAATGAGGGATACTTCAAATACCTTACTAAAGTATATATTGAATATAAATGGACATAAGGTTGAGGAAACAGATTATATGAAAAATAAAAAATATATACTTATTCCAAAGTGCAGCGGAAAATACACAATTAAGGTATATGCAAAGAATGAAAAGAGCAAAAAAGAATTTGATAGCGCTAAAGAAATAAATTTATTAATTAATGAAGCTCCGCCAATAACTAATACTATCATTAAGTGTGATAAAATAGAGTTCTTTTATAATGAACCAGTTACTGTTACAGCAGAAAGCTGTGGAGGTAAAGATGTACTTTATGAGTTCTATCTAATGGAAAAAGGAGAATGGAATTTAGTGCAAAAGTATAGTAAAAAAGATTATTATAGCTTCATTCCTTTTTCGAAAGGGATATATAGAATACTGGTTTTAGCTAAAAATAGTTATAGAAGTAACTCTTATGAAGATTATTGTATGATAGAAATAAAGGTTAATGAAAAGCTATTTAGTGAAATCTCTTAATCGTAAGATTAAGAGATTTTTCGCTGAAATAGTACATAAAATCTGATAGAATAGTTTAGTATAATATAAATGAGGAGTGAATCGCATGGAAAGGCTAGATAAGGTTTTATCAAATTTAGGGTATGGATCGAGAAAAGAAATAAAAATTCTTGTTAAAAATGGAGTAGTAGAGGTCGATGGTGAGATAGTAAAAAGCAGTGATATAAAAGTGGATCCGGAAAAGGCTAAAATAAAAGTGTCAGGTGAGGAAATTAATTATAGAAAATACATTTACATTATGATGAATAAGCCTGCGGGAGTGGTTTCGGCTACTTTTGATAATTATGATGAGACTGTAATAGATTTATTAGAACCCGATCATGCAGTTTTTAATCCTTTTCCAGTAGGAAGGTTAGATAAAGATACAGAGGGATTACTATTAATAACAAATGACGGTGAATTAAATCATAGACTTACATCTCCAAAATGGCACGTGGATAAGGTGTATTATGCACAGATAGATAAAGCGGTAGATGAAAAAGATGTAGAAGCCTTTGAAAAAGGTATAGTAATAGATGACGGATATAAATGCTTGCCTGCAAAACTTGAGGTTATATCATCAGACAAAGATGGGTCAGAAATAAATGTTACTATACAAGAAGGAAAATTTCATCAAGTAAAAAGGATGTTTGAAGCTAGAAGTAAAAGTGTATTATATTTAAAAAGAATAAAAATGGGAAACTTAGTTTTAGATGAAGATTTAGAAGAAGGTCAATATAGAGAATTGTCGAAAGAAGAGTTATCTATTATAAAAGAAAGATAAATCAGCAATATGGAGTCATTAAGAGTGGAAATTTAGGAAAATATGAAGGATGATAATTGCTATTACAGTTTGTTTACAATTAATTCTGCAAAATGACTTGCGTTTTTTTAATTTATTTAATATAATAGCTTGTGTAAGGGAAAAATAAAAAGAATGAATAGCCCCCTTTTTATTTAAGGCAGTCCCGCCCCAGGACTGGTCTTACCCTATATAATATCAAAAAACACTATCACCGGTGATAGTGTTTTTTTATTTTACAAAATAAATTTATATGCATTTAGGAAAGTTTGTTTAATGTTTGAATGTATTTATTCATTTTAATTTAGTTATGCAAGTAAAAAATCAATATTTCATCAATCTAAATAATATCCATAAATGTGTTTTACAAATTAGCAGAATGGGGTTTTATGTAAGCTTAAAGTTAGTCGGTAAGGCTGTGAAATGGGAATTACCTATACTGGATGTATGGGAATAAAAGAGTCAAAATGGGATTTGGGAGTGGTTAATTTTTATTTAATAAATGCATAATATGTAATTTTTGTGCTGTTGAATATATAGATTTAAAGTATTAAAATAGAAGGATGTGTAAATTAATATAGAGAAAAACACTTTAAAGTGTTAAAATTTAATTATGCTCAAATAGGTTAATAAAATAGGGAGTGAATTTGTATGTCAGAATATAAATCCAGATTAGAAAGCCCAGAAATGGACTATTTATGTGAGGCTATTTTATCTTTAGAAACAAAAGAAGAGTGTTATAGATTTTTTGAGGATATATTTACAATTAACGAATTAAAGGCTGTAGAACAGAGATTAGAAGTAGCCAAAATGCTTAAACAAAAACAAACTTATGCAGAAATAGCGGGGAAAACAGGTGCAAGTACTGCTACTATAAGCAGAGTTAATAGGTGCTTAAATTATGGAAGCGATGGATATAATCTGGTATTGGAAAGAATAAAGTGGGAATAATACATAAAAGATTGCAAGGAGGGATTGTATGGATTTAAAGTCATTATTGAATAAAGAGCAGTATGAGGCGGCTGTAGCTATAGAAGGTCCTGTACTTGTTTTAGCAGGTGCTGGTTCAGGAAAAACAAGAGTTTTAACCTATAGAATAGCTCATATGATACAGGATCTAGGAATTCCTCAATATAATATTCTAGCTATAACCTTCACAAACAAAGCTGCAGGAGAAATGAAGGAAAGAATTAGAGGATTAGTTAAATGTGATATAGAGAATATGTGGGTATCAACCTTTCACTCTTGCTGCGTTAGAATTTTAAGAAGGGAAATAGATAAACTTGGATATAGCAAAAACTTTGCTATTTATGACTCTTCCGATCAGAAGACTCTAATAAAGCAGTGTATGAAGGAACTTAACATAAACGATAAAGATATAGATGAAAAAGAGATAATCAGTAAAATAGGTAAACAAAAGGATAATTTAGTATCTCCAGAAGAATACAAGAAATTAAATGAAAGAGATTTCAGAAAAAACAAAATAGCGGATGTTTATCTTTTATATCAAAAAAAGCTTAAGAGCAACAATGCCTTGGACTTTGATGATTTAATCTATAAGACAGTAGAACTTTTCAGAAAGAATCCAGAAGTTTTGGAATTCTATCAAAATAAGTTTAAATACATAATGGTAGATGAATATCAAGATACCAATAAAACTCAGTATGAATTGGTTAAGATGTTGGCAGCTGCTCATAGAAACATATTTGTTGTGGGAGATGATGATCAGTGTCTCCCAGAAGGATCGCTAATAAATACTGAAAACGGAATGATGAAGGTTGAAGATATAGCTGAAGGACAACAGGTATATAGTGCTGCAGGTAATGGAGAAATTACCAAAGGAACAGTAGAAAAAGTGCTGAAGAAAGAGTACAAAGGTACTGTTGTTAGAGTTAAAACCCAAGGCGGAAGAGAAATTTTAGCTACACCTAACCATATAACCTTTGCATCACTTAATATGCTCTCTGATGTTCACTATGTATACCTGATGTATAAGTCGGGTATGGGATACAGAATAGGGCAGACTCAAGGGGTAAGAAGTAGGTATGAAGATGAACTTGATAACGGGTTAGCAGTAAGACTTAATCAAGAAAAGGCCGACAAGATGTGGATAGTTAAAACTTGTGAGACAAAAGCAGAAGCAAGTTACTATGAACAATATTATTCTGTAAAGTATGGTATCCCTACTGTTGTTTTTCATGATAAAGGTAGAGCTTTAACTATGAATCAAGAATATATTGACAAGATGTTTAAGGAAATAGAAACCTATAGTGCTGCAGAAAAATTAATGGAAGACTTATATTTATTTAATGAATATCCACATCATTTTAGCAGTGCTGTGACTCGTGGTGACACCTCAAGAAAAATTATAAATATTAGTTATTTTTCTTGTAAAAAATCTGAACATAGAGGGTATTATTCCCACAGAGTCAGCTTTATAACTTCTGGTGAAGATGAAAAAGAAAAGTTTTCTAAGGCTGGTTTCCCAGTGAGAGCTGAAAAGGGAGAAAGCTGGAGAGTTGAAACAGAGAGGAGCATATATGATGAGGCTGAAGCTCTAGGAAGAAAGCTTTATTCCACTATGGATGGTTTAAGTATTATGAAAAAAGCAAAGCTTACTCAAGATAAGTCTTATTATTTTATGCCTTTTGGCAGCTTAAGAGTAGGTATGAGTATACCTGTACATTATAATAGTGAGATTAAAGAAGATATCATCTCAGAAATAAGCTTTGAAAATTACGAAGGTTTTGTATATGACTTAAGTATTCCAGAATTAAGACAGTATATAGCAAATGATGTAGTAGTACACAATTGCATTTACCAGTGGAGAGGAGCAGATATTAAAAATATATTAGACTTTGAGAAGGACTACCCTGAAACTAAAGTAATTAAGTTAGAAGAAAATTATAGATCAAAAGCTAATATATTAAATGCTGCAAATGTAGTTATAAAGAATAACTCCCAGAGAAAGAGCAAGATTCTTAGAACTCAAAATGCTAGTGGAGAGAAAATAAAGATATATAGAGCCTATTCAGATATAGATGAAGGAAACTTTATAGCAAATGAAATAAAAAGAATTATAGAAAAAGAAAATAGAAACTTTAGAGACTTTGCTATTTTGTATAGAACAAATGCTCAATCAAGAGTGTTTGAAGACATCTTTATGAAAAGGGATATTCCCTATAGAATTTTAGGAGGACTAAAGTTCTACGATAGGAAAGAAATAAAGGATATAACCGCTTACCTTAAGTTTATAAATAATCTTCAAGATGATATAAGTTTAAGAAGAATAATAAATGTTCCAAAGAGAGCGATAGGGGCAGCAACTGTTGATAAAATACAGGAGTTTGCAAGTTATATGGATGAATGCATGTATAGTGTATTGTTAGATATTGAAGCTATACCAGGGCTTACTAAGAGAACAGTCACCTCTATAAATAAGTTTACTAGTCTTATAAATAGTTTTAACAGAACTAAGGATAAGGTTAGTGTTTCTAAACTTATAGAAGAGATATTAGAAAGCACAGGATATTTGAAGGAATTAAAAGAGTCTAATGAAATAGAGGATATGAGTAGAATTGAAAATATAAAGGAATTAGTATCAGCAGCAGTAGAATTTGAAAACACTTCGGAGGATAAATCTCTTTCTGCTTTCCTAGAAAAGATTACTTTGGTATCTGATGTCGACAACTATGATGAGTATGCAGATACTACAGTAATGATGACATTGCATAGTGCTAAGGGATTGGAGTTCCCAGTGGTGTTTATGGTAGGTATGGAAAATGGTATTTTCCCAGGATTGCAGTCCCTAGAAAACTTTACTGAGATGGAAGAGTCAAGAAGACTCTGCTACGTTGGTATAACTAGAGCTAAGGAAAAGTTATATATGACCTCAGCAAGTACTAGGAGGGTCTTTGGAAGGACAGTTGCTTATGCAGAATCAGACTTTTTAAATGAAATATCGGCAGATTTAAAAGAAATTGTATCGGAGAGAAAAGCTGCTTTAGGAAGCAATCAAGGCAGCAATAGAGGAATTCTAGGTGGAGTTTTTGGAAATTATAGCTTTGGTTCCCATTCCTTATCTAGCTTTGGAGCTAGAAAGGCAGAGCAAAAGATAAACTCTATTTTAAGCGAAAGCATTTCGCAAAATATAGGAGGAGACAATAGCAAAGATGGAGAAAATATTAAATTAGATGAGATAAGCCCGGGAAGAAAGGTTAAGCACGATAAGTTTGGCGTAGGAACTATAGTAAGCGCTTCAAAAACATCTAATGATGTAAAAGTAACTATTGCCTTTGACAACATGGGAATCAAGCAGTTGATGTTTAGCATGGCGCCACTTAAACTGATCTAAGGTTAGAAATTAGAGTATAAGAGGTAAATCGCTAGTCCCTAGTCTTTAATCGCTAAAATATATCATAAGGAAAACTAATAGCGACTAGAGATTAGTGATTAGGGATTATGTTAAAGAAAGGTGAGATAAATGGGAGGTAAAGAGCAAAAGATTCATGAGTTGGTGGAAGAACTTAATAAGCTAGCCTATGAATACACACCTTAGATAATCCAAGTGTATCTGATAAAGAATATAAAAAATATGATGAGTTACTAAACCTTGAGAAAGAAACAGGAGTAATTCTTCCTTATTCACCTACTCAAAGAGTTGGTGATGTGATACTATCTCAATTTGGAAAGTATACCCACAAGGCGAGGTTGTGGAGCTTAGGAAAAGCTCAAAACTTGTCAGAGTTAAGGGAGTGGCATAATAAAAATGTAAAAGCAGTTAATGAATATAACCTAACTCATGATAAAAACTGCCACCTTTAAAATATATCATAACTAAAAAGTTTGATGGACTTACTGTAAATTGTACATATAATGAATATGGAATATTGGTTACAGCTGCAACTAGAGGAACTGGAGAAATTGGAGAAGATATCACAGCTCAAGTTAGGACCATAAAAACTATTCCATTAAAAATAGGTAATAATGCTGTAATAGAGGTTCATGGAGAAGCTATAATGACAAAAAGGGCCTTTGAGGAATATAATAAAGTAGCAGAAGTTCCACTTAAAATTTGAGAAATGGAGCAGCTGGAGCGCTTAGAAATTTAAATACAAAGGAAACGGCAAGAAGAAATTTATCTGCCTTCTTCTATGATATAGGATACAATGAAGGAAACCTTTTGAAACCTATACTGAAATGCTTCATTTTATAAAACAAAAGGGGCTCCCTATAGATGATTATGTAAGGGAATGCTGTACAGTAGAGGAAATAGAAAAAGAAATTAAGTATATTGAAGAGATAAGATATGATTTAAATTATGAAATTGATGGAATTGTAATAGTAGTGGATGATATTTCCACTAGAGAATTGTTAGGATATACAGTAAAATTTCCAAAGTGGGCATTAGCGTATAAATTTGAGGCAGAAGAATCTACAACAAAGCTTCTAGATGTCGAATGGAATGTGGGGAGAAGCGGTAGAGTTACTCCAACAGCTCTGCTTGACCCTATAGATATAGGTGGAGTTACTGTAAAGAGGGCTACTCTAAACAATATGGATGATATAAATAGAAAGGGAGTTAAAATAGGAAACAGAGTATTTGTTAGACGTTCTAATGATGTAATTCCTGAAATCATGGGAGTTGCCGAGGAAGCCGAAGAAGCCGTAATTATAGAACCGCCTAAAAATTGTCCTTACTGCGGAAGTGACCTTGTGCAGGAGGGGTTCATTACTTCTGTGAAAATACTCTTTCATGCAAGCCTCAACTAGTAAAATCTATCGTACACTTTGGAAGTAGAGAGGCTATGAATATAGCAGGATTCAGTGAAAAACAGCAGGACAGTTGTTTGAGGAACTAGATATAAAATCTATCCCTGACCTATATAGGATTAAAAAGGAAGACCTATTAAACCTAGAAAGATTTGGTGATAAGAAGGCCCAAAATCTAATGGATGCTATTGAAAAGAGCAAGTATTGTGATTTACCATCATTTGTTTATGCTCTAGGAATTCCTAATGTAGGCAAGAAAACAAGTACAGATTTAGCAAAGAAGTTTAAGTCGCTTAATAGTTTAATAAGGCTGATTTTTGAAGAGCTTATATCTGTAGAGGATATAGGAGATATAGTTGCAAAGAGCATAATTGAATTCTTTAGTGATGAAAAAATTCTACAGAGTATAGATGAACTCTTAAGCTTAGGAATAAAGCCGTATTTTGAGGAAGAAGAAATAAAGGAAAATGTGTTTAACGGAAAAACTGTAGTTGTTACAGGTTCTTTAGAATCCTTTACGAGAGGTGAGATAAAGGAAAAGCTAGAATCTTTAGGAGCTAAAGTGTCTGGCAGTGTAAGTAAAAAGACAGATTATGTTTTAGTAGGAAAAGCCCCAGGTTCTAAATATGAGAAGGCTGTTGAAATTGGAGTTAAGATTCTCAATGAGGATGAATTCAAGCATATGATTAATTAATGTGTATATGAAATAGGGGGAGGAAAAATGAAAAAATTTATAAGTATACTAGCATGGATTTTGTAGGGATTACCAGTCTATGCTTGATACTTACTATGCTTTCCACCTGCAGGGTTATAAATTACATATTTTAGTAACTACTATATATTTCAAATCAGCATAGTTATAACAATGTTCCTGTGGAGTATTAAGCAGTTTGAATTAAAGAGCAAGGAATGGTTAAACTCGGCTTTATGCATGGTAATGGGATTTGGTACTATGGTCTTTATGTTTATGGAAATCTATTAATGAAAGTTAGGAATAAGTTATATATAAGAGAAGAAGAGCTGTATATAGAAATAAACTAGTATGGCTCTTTTGATTCTAGCGTATCTTACAACCTTTAGTAGTTTATGATACACAGTAATAGAGTAGCGTACATGTATGATAGGCTATATATTTAATTAATAAATTTAGAGTATAGAAGAAAATGAAAGTCATGTTAAGGTTATTTGTAAAGAAGATTAAATGTTTAAATAAGGGGCTATTTTAAGCAAATAGCCTTTGCAGGACATTTCTTAGCTGCTTTAGTTATATTTATTAATACATTTTCATCAATGGAAGTATCTCTAATTACAGCTTTTCTATCTGTCATATAGAAGTTTTCAGGAGAGATTTTTGTACAGAGACTACATCCTATACAGTATTCTTTCTTGATATAAGGAACATTTTTAATTTCTCTACTTACATTATGTTCATTTGGAATCCTTTTTTCTCACAACAAATGATATTAAGTGAGCCATAGCAAAGATTGAAATAGTGGTCAGTACCCATCTTACCCCCATAAAACCTGGCCCCACACCAAGAAGCATTTGCACACTGGAAAGGCAGCATATATCGGGCCTGCTGAAAAGCTCCCAAGTAGGAAGGAAAATATATTGCCTTTTACTCCTGACTTTCTCCAAACTTTTCATTATAACTTCTTTTGGTACCCAAGCTATTATAGATGTAAGCAAGAATACTACAGGAATAATCTCTAACATTTCTATAACATAGTACATACTATTCTTTACTGATTGAACTCCCTTGTCTCTCGCTGCAATAAAAGAAAGATATATCAAGGATACCAAAATCAATAATTTGTTTCTTTAATAATCTTAGTTATACTCATATCATCACCCCCATTGTAAGAGCTATGATTATAGCAAATATAAAGCTAAGCACGTTTCGGGCTAAGGCAAATTTTAACCCGAATTCTTGTTTTTCAAGAGGAAAGGTTACAAAACCAACCATAGTTAGAGTGGTTAGAAAAGCTACAGACGGAACTATGCTAGCGCCTACATCTATTAATGAGCCGACCAAGGGGAAGGCTACGAAGGCAGGTATTAAAGTTATACTTCCCATGAGAGCTGAAGCCATAGTTGATAATGCTAAGTTTGAATTACCTAAAATACTTCTTATTGTATCTGGCGGTATGAAGGTTAGAATAAGCCCTATAAGAAACAGTATACCAACTATTTGACCTAGCATATTTCTCATCATACCTTTAGCCATTTTCATAGAATTTAGGGTTAGTCTTGTCTTTTTTTATATATTATAAAGGCTATACCTGTAATTATCCAAAGAGATAAGGTGAATATATCCATATCTATTCGCTCCTATAATTTTTAGGATTTGGTGCTTTAACTACAAAAATTCTAGCACTTCATCTTCAAAGTTATTAACATTCATTTTCGTATTGTAAGGTATATTTACAAGTTTCCTGCAGTATAGCCATTAGCTTCTTGGCTATTTAATTTAATCGTCATTTTACCTCTACTACAGATTTGTATATCATTGTTTAAGTGGAGATTTTCATCTTCCACTATTTTTTCAATAATTTTTTCATTCGATAAACTGTACCTATAGTTTTTTTCAATCATTTTTCGCTCCTCCTTTAAATTTTGATAATTCTATATTATAATTTAAAAGAGATTTCCGCAGTTACCACGGTAACTATTTTAGAAAATTAGGGAGAAATTTTTATGCATATAGAAAAACACATAAAGTTTTTATTGGCTACGGATTTATTTAAAAACTTTAAAGAGGAAGAATTATCAGATTTATTTAAGGAAGAATGTTATAGAATTTCTTTATATAAGAAAAAAAAATCATACATTTTGAAAGCGAGAAATGTAGTACTTTGGATTTGATTATACAAGGGGAGATAATAGTACAAAAAATTGATGAAGATGGAAGCATTCTTACTATTGAGAAGTTTAGAACTGGAGATAATTTAGGAGGAAATCTTCTGTTTTCAAAGGATAATTCTTATCCTATGACCATAATGCTTCAATAAACGGAGATTTGATTCTTAGTAGAGTTTTTAAAATGTATCTCAGACAAGACTTTTCTTTAACGAATAAGATAAAAAGTATATCTACTAAATCTTTAAGAGAATCCATAATTGACTTTTTAAATTATGAGTACTATTCCCAAAAAGCAAATAAACGGAGATTTGATTTGAGAGCTTTGTCAAAAAAATAAGGCTTTCTTAGTAGTTTTTAAAATGTATCTCAGACAAGACTTTTCTTTTAACGAATAAGATAAAAGTATATCTACTAAATCTTTAAGAGAATCCATAATTGACTTTTTAAATTATGAGTACTATTCCCAAATAGCCTTAGCATAAATTTAAACATGACTAAGAAAGAGTTAGCTGAAAGGCTAGGGTGTGAGAGGACATCTCTATCAAGGGAACTAAGTAAGATGAAGAAGAATGGACTACTGACATACGATAAGAATTCTATAACTATAAAGGATTTAAGCATTATAAAAAATAGGGAATAAAGCATAATGGTATGATAAAAATACTTATTCAAAACATGTTGGAAAAACATAAATGTCAATTTTATAATTAAATCATTTTTCATAATATAAATCTAGTAGTTTTCATATAATGTAGAATGAGACTTTATCATTAAAGGAGTAATTAAGCATATGCTGAGAAAATTATTAGATGCCTTATATTTTAAAATAAAAAGAAATGAAATAAAGAAAGCGAGATATAGATTAAGAAAAATCAACATAGAAGCTATACTACGACTGATTATAAGAAATTGTGAAGAAAAAGATATAAAGAATGAAATCTTAGAAAAAGGCATGACTATATTTTAGTAAAATTATCGGGAAAAAAGAAAAACCTTATTAAAGTACCATAGAACGGATATTTTTTAGTGAAGATTATAATGAATTTTTAAATAAGATGAAGAAGGAACATGATAATGAAGAAGCTATAAGGGCGTTTATAACTAGCGGGATATTTGAAACTCAAATTCATAAGAATGAAATAAGCTTTTTTTTAGGAAAAAAGTTATTTAGATGATTACACATATTTTATGAAAAGCAATTAGGGTTAAGAGGAAAGACTGTCAACGTATTCAAGCAAAGAAAACTTAACTTTTACAAGTATCTCCCAAAATAAACAAAATATTGTTAATAAATATAATTAACAATATTTTGTTTATTTTTTTTTATTGTAAATAATTAAAATATATCTTGGTATAGAATGGTGATTTGTAAAATGAAAAAAGTTATATGTGTTTTTTTAGGAATTATTATGTCTTTAAGTAGTGGATGTATACAAAAGAAGGTATACAATGAAAGTGCGAGAGACTACATAGTATACATATGGAGGAATTCCCCAAGGACTTGTTGATGTTAAATAATAGTAATATAAGACAACAGGATTTAAGTTTCATTATTCGAGGGTTTGGTATCAGTAGATGCAGAAGGGAATAATACCTGCTTTAGCTTCAGAATGGACAGTATCAAAGGAGTTGACTTATGCTTTTACAATACGAGAAAATGCAAAGTGGAGTGATGGAAGCAAAATAACATCTAAAGACTTCACTGACTTTTTTCAAGAGCATTAAGAGAAGAAAATATCTATAGTAAACAACTTGAATGTATTTTTGGAGCAAAAGATTATAGTGATAAAGAATAGGCTTTGATGGGGTTGCAATCACTGCTAAAAATGAAAAACAGTTAGAAATAAGACTCAATTATCCTTGCAGCTATTTTTTAGATATAATAGCTAGTCCGGCACTTTCGCTAAAGGAGAATTTCTATAATTTAAGACAATGGAAAGCAGAGTATAAAAAAATAAAGTATTCAGGGCCTTTTACTATTGATAATATTTATGAAAATGGAGAAATTGCTCTTAAAAAGAATGAGAGATACTGGGATAAGGAAAGTGTATTAAGTAATAAAATCCATAAAATGAGAAAACTGATGATTTGCATTAGCAAGTTATAAATCCAATGATATAGATATATTGACCAACGCTCCTTCGAGTGAACTTGAAAATATGAGTTCGGACGAAAAAATGATAAAGGACCTAGTGCAGAAGGAGTAAGTTTAAATTTTAATTTAAATAAGAATAGAGTTACTGCTGACCCCTATTTTAGAAAAGCAGTAAACTATGCAATTGATAAAGAAGGAATAGAAGAACAACTCAATGGAATATTAGACAAAGCATCATCTTACATACCTTATAATATTAAAGGAATAAATAGAGAAGAAAATATAGAAACCTAGGAAATCAAAAGAAAGCATGAAGGATACCCTATCTAGAAGTGAATATGATGGGGAAAAAGTAAGTTTGGTATACTTGGATAATAACGACAGTAATAAGAAAATAGCAAACTCTATTATTAATAATTTAAAAGAGGTGGAAATTAAGGTTATAGGTAGAGGATATAGTGAAGAGGAGTTGAAAGAAGTTATTTATAGTAATGACTATGATATGCTTCTTACAAATTATATTGGAGAATATGATTCACCATATGCTTTCTTAGAAAGGTGGCTCAGTGATTCGCCTCATAATATAAGTGGATATAAAAACTTTCAATTCGATAGTTATGTGTTAAATTCAAGAATGTTAGATAATAGTGAAGAAATGATAGGAAAGTTTAAAGAAGCAGAAAAGACATTAATTGAAGATATGCCCTGTATACCAATTGGCTTTTACAACATTACTTTATGTAGAAAAGCTTATATAAATGGTATGGAAGTAAATAAAAAAGGAAATGTAATCTTAAAAAGAGCATATATCCGGAATCCAAAATAAAACTCCCTAAATTTAGGGAGTTTTATTTAAAATGAAAAGTATCAAGAAAAATAGATTAAGGTTTTTTCTACTATCGAAATTGGATTTGCTAGCTTTAAAACTACGTTTTTCCTTATTATAGACCACTGACTTAATAAATACAGGTGCTAATTCATTGCTCTCAGAAGTAGCTATAGTAGGCATCTTAAAGTACTGTTCATCTAATAAATTTTCTGGCTTTGGATTAAAGTTTTTATAATGCTCTACATCGTCTAAACTAGGAGTGTCAGGCCAACTTAATATTATTCCAGAATCGACTAATTGGCATCTAAATACATCTGTTATGATTTTCTCGTCAACATCTTCTTCTAAAGAAGAATGGTAAAGCATTGAAAGAAGATAAAGTACAATCTCATCACCAGAAAACTTTATTTCTTTAGACTCTGTAGTCTTTATAAATAGATAAATCTTCATCATAATGTTTTTTTAGAATATCATTAATTTTGCTACTTATTTTTTTGAATTTAAACATATTTGTATGTTTAAAAAGAAGAGCTGAGTTTAAATATATTAGGCACATATACTGAATTTTATCCTCTGATGTAGAACTCTTATATTCTTCATATAATAGATCAAATACATCCAAAATAAGAGGCTTAACATCTTCTATTCTAGAGTAAGCATAGAAAATATTTAGGTTCAAGCATAAATTGCATCTATCTTCAAAAGAAATATCATAAATTTCTTCTTTAAATTCTAAAAACATATTTAAGATATCTAAAGAGAAGTTTCTATAGGAATCTTTAAGCTCTCCGTCTAAGTACGTGGAACATTTGTAAAAAGCGTTCATCAGTAATGCTTGTTCCCAAAACTTAAAACCTTTGTTTTTATCTTTAAGTTTAATTTTACCAATTAAGGGATCTGTGCAATCTTTTTTGTCTACAAAAACCCCTTCTTGGTTTCTGAGATTAGAAGCAAAAAATTCTAGTTGTTTTTTAGCTACTTCTATATATAGATTGCTTAATGCATACTTTTTTGAATCTATATCTTTAAACCTTTTATAGTAATCGACAAGTTCTAGAAGAGCTAAAGTCATATATCCATTGCTTGATATGTTGATATCTTTTTTTAGGTCTCCATCATCCCAACAGAGTTTATTGTTTTTGTTTTTCAATTTAGGATTTGCCTTTTTATATATACATAAAAGTGGAGAATTTAAGTTTGTTGTGTTAATATCAGTACTAGGTATGTTTTTTAAATTAATTTCTTTAGGATCTAGAACAATTCCACATTTTGAACTGAAGACTAATTCTTTTATAGTTTCCTTAGATAAGTGGAATAACTGATTTTCTACTTGATCTAAGCTCAGTTTATTCATTCGTAGGAAGGGTCCTATATCTTAACATATCTACACCACCATAAATTAATCCTTATATAAATAATATGAGAAGATATAATAAATGATGATACTTTTTTAGATTTAAAGGGGAGATTTTCATGAAAATAGGTAAACTTGATTGGAAGGATTTAAGCAAAATAATAAGAAATAATAAAGGCATGTCAAGAGAAGATGTAAGAATAAGAAGTAGTGTTGGAGAGGATTGTAGTGTCATAAATTTTGGTGAATTTGAATGTGTTGTCTCTACAGATCCAATAACGGGAGCAGAAAACAATATTGGAAAACTTGCAGTACATATAAATTCTAATGATATAGCATCATGTGGAGTAGAACCTCTAGGGATTCTTGTCACTATTTTAGCTCCTCCTAAAACTGAACTAGAAGATATTGAGGTTATAATGAGGGAAATAAATGAGGAAACTAAAAAATTAGATATGGAGGTGCTAGGAGGACATACTGAGATTACAGATGCGGTTAATAGAATTGTAGTTTCGTGTACTGCTATAGGTAAGGCCAAAGAGGGAAGGGCAGTGGCGACGGGAGGAGCGCAAGAAGGAGACGACATAATTGTTACAAAACAGTTATGTCTTGAAGGAACATCTATTTTAGTTAATGATTACTATGATAAAGTAAAGGATATATTAAGCAAAGAAGAAATAGATGAGGCTAAAAAGTATATTCATAGAATAAGTGTCGTTAGGGAAGGTAAAATAGGGGGAGAATTTGGAGTTAATTCTATGCATGATATAACAGAAGGTGGACTACTGGGAGCCTTATGGGAAGTTGCGGAAGGCAGTAAAGTAGGATTTACTATATACAATGAAAAACTTCCAATTTCAGATATAACAAGAAGGCTTTGTAAGCTGTTTTCTATAGACCCATTAAGGTTTATATCTTCAGGCAGTATGCTTATAACCTGCAAGAATGGGATCGAATTAGTTAAAAGACTAAAAGGAAACGGTATTGATGCTACTGTTATAGGAAACATTACAAAACAAAATAAAGTTTTAATAGAAAATAATGAAGAAAAGTTAGTATATCCACCAGAAAGCGATGAACTTTTTAAACTATTGGAGGTATAGTTTGTGAGAATAAATGGAAGAAAAGAAGATGAAATGAGAAAGGTACGAATTACTAGAAACTATACAAAGTACGCAGAAGGTTCTGTTCTTATAGAAATAGGAGATACTAAGGTTATTTGTACAGCTTCTATAGAAGAAAAAGTTCCACATTTTTTAAAAGGAAGGGGAGAAGGGTGGATAGCTTGCGAATATGCGATGATTCCAAGAGCAACCAAGGTAAGAAAAGTAAGGGAGTCCAGTAGAGGTAAAGTTGATGGTAGAACTATGGAAATACAAAGACTAATAGGAAGAGCCTTAAGATCTGTAGTTGATTTAAATGCATTAGGAGAAAAAACTATATGGATAGACTGTGATGTAATCCAAGCTGATGGAGGAACAAGAACAGCTTCAATTACAGGAGCGTTTGTGGCTTTGGTGGATGCTATAGATAAAATGAATAGATGCCGAAGGTTTAAGGAGTATCCTATTAAGGACTTTGTAAGTGCAGTTAGTGTAGGGATATCTAGAGAAGATGAGGTTATATTAGATCTAGATTATATAGAGGATAGCGAAGCGAAGATAGATATGAATATAGTAATGACATCAGCGGGAGAATTCATAGAAGTACAGGGGACGGGAGAAAAGCGCCCTTTTACAAGGGATGAACTAAATATTCTTTTAGACTTAAGTGAAAAGGGTAATAAAGAGTTAATTAGAATGCAGAAAGAAGCTCTAAAAGAAAACTATTTATTAACAAAAAAATAGAAGCAGTTTAAGGAGAGGTATTACATATGAGAAAGCTTATTGTAGCAAGTAATAATGAACACAAAATAAAAGAAATAAAACAAATATTAAAGGATTTTCCCTTGGAAATTATCTCATTAAAAGAGGCGGGAATTAATATAGACGTTGAAGAGAATGGTTGTACATTTGCGGAAAATGCTCATATTAAAGCGATAGAAATATATAAGCTTATAGGAAATTCAATGGTATTAGCAGATGATTCAGGACTCTCTGTAGACATTTTGAATGGGGAACCAGGAGTGTATTCAGCACGCTATAGTGGAGAGCATGGAAATGACAAAAAAAACAATGAAAAACTGATTTCTAAACTAAAAGGTATAGATTTTGAAAAAAGAAGTGGTAAATTTATCTGTGCTATAGAACTAATTATAGATGAAAATAAAATTATAAATGTACAAGGTGAGGTAAATGGATATATAATTGAAAGAGAAAAAGGTGATAATGGTTTTGGGTATGATCCATTATTTTATGTCCCAGAGTTTGGCAAGACTATGGCTGAAATGAATTCCGAAGAAAAAAACTCTATAAGCCATAGGGGGGAAGCACTTAGAAAGTTAAGGGAAGAAGTTAAGAGATATCTATAGGAGGCATTATAATGCTTATAGCAGTAGTTAGTGATACCCACAGGGATAAAAGTACAATAAAAAAACTTGGGGAAATAATAGAAAAAGCAGATATAATGATACATTTAGGCGACAATGTAGCAGATGCAGAAGAATTAGGAAAAGTATATAGAAACAAGATTATAAATGTTAGAGGAAATTGCGATTTTGGATTAAGAACGCCTCTAGAAAGATTAGAGGAGGTTGGTGGAATTAAAATGCTGATTACCCATGGGCATAAATATGATGTTAAGAATAACTTAACACAGTTAAAAAGTAGAGCCGAAGAATTAAAAGTTAATATAGCTTTATTTGGTCACACCCATGTCTCAGAGATAAGTTTTGAGGATGGAATATGGCTTATAAATCCAGGGAGTGCTTCATTGCCAAGAGACGGACAAAAAAGTATTGCTTTTATAGAGTTAAAAGATGGGGAAATAAGGCCAAGTATACATTCTGTATAAATTAAATATAAAAAAAATGAAAAAATGTATTGACGTGCTTTAAAATATGGTGTAGAATAATCAATGTCGCTAAGGCAAGTAGACAAAAGCAAGATGATAAAGCGATGGATAGTAAATAAGTTTTCGGGGTATAGCGCAGATGGTAGCGCGCGTGGTTTGGGACCATGAGGCCGCGGGTTCGAGCCCTGCTACCCCGACCAATATAAGCGGGAGTGGCTCAGTGGTAGAGCGTCACCTTGCCAAGGTGAACGTCGCGAGTTCGAATCTCGTCTTCCGCTCCAATTGCGGGTATGGTTCAATGGTAGAACGTCAGCCTTCCAAGCTGAACACAGGGGTTCGATTCCCCTTACCCGCTCCAAAATATGCGTCTTTAGCTCAGCTGGATAGAGCAACGCCCTTCTAAGGCGTGGGCCAGGAGTTCGAATCTCTTAAGACGCACCAATAAATATGCGCCATTAGCTCAGTTGGTAGAGCAACTGACTCTTAATCAGTGGGCCCTGGGTTCGAGTCCCCGATGGCGCACCAAACATGGTGGACGTAGTTCAGTTGGTAGAGCGCCAGATTGTGATTCTGGTTGTCGAGGGTTCAAGTCCCTTCGTTCACCCCATTAAAATTGGGATGTCGCCAAGCGGTAAGGCATAGCACTTTGACTGCTACATGCGTAGGTTCAAATCCTGCCATCCCAGCCATTTTGATTCACTAGCTCAGTCGGTAGAGCACTTGACTTTTAATCAAGTTGTCCGGGGTTCGATTCCCCGGTGGATCACCATTAAATATAATATCGTGCAGGTGTGGCGGAATTGGCAGACGCACTAGACTTAGGATCTAGCGCCTTTGGCGTGGGGGTTCGACTCCCTTCACCTGCACCAATATAAGCGGGAGTGGCTCAGTGGTAGAGCGTCACCTTGCCAAGGTGAACGTCGCGAGTTCGAATCTCGTCTTCCGCTCCAATATGCGGGTATGGTTCAATGGTAGAACGTCAGCCTTCCAAGCTGAACACAGGGGTTCGATTCCCCTTACCCGCTCCAAATATGCGTCTTTAGCTCAGCTGGATAGAGCAACGCCCTTCTAAGGCGTGGGCCAGGAGTTCGAATCTCTTAAGACGCACCATAAATATGCGCCATTAGCTCAGTTGGTAGAGCAACTGACTCTTAATCAGTGGGCCCTGGGTTCGAGTCCCCGATGGCGCACCATTTATTTTTAAAAGAATATGAAGTTTTAAATTTCGGGGTATAGCGCAGATGGTAGCGCGCGTGGTTTGGGACCATGAGGCCGCGGGTTCGAGCCCTGCTACCCCGACCATTTTATGCGGGTATGGTTCAATGGTAGAACGTCAGCCTTCCAAGCTGAACACAGGGGTTCGATTCCCCTTACCCGCTCCAAAATATGCGTCTTTAGCTCAGCTGGATAGAGCAACGCCCTTCTAAGGCGTGGGCCAGGAGTTCGAATCTCTTAAGACGCACCAATAAATATGCGCCATTAGCTCAGTTGGTAGAGCAACTGACTCTTAATCAGTGGGCCCTGGGTTCGAGTCCCCGATGGCGCACCAAACATGGTGGACGTAGTTCAGTTGGTAGAGCGCCAGATTGTGATTCTGGTTGTCGAGGGTTCAAGTCCCTTCGTTCACCCCATTAAAATTGGGATGTCGCCAAGCGGTAAGGCATAGCACTTTGACTGCTACATGCGTAGGTTCAAATCCTGCCATCCCAGCCATTTTGATTCACTAGCTCAGTCGGTAGAGCACTTGACTTTTAATCAAGTTGTCCGGGGTTCGATTCCCCGGTGGATCACCAATTTAATAGTATTATTGATGCATTTTATGCGGGTATGGTTCAATGGTAGAACGTCAGCCTTCCAAGCTGAACACAGGGGTTCGATTCCCCTTACCCGCTCCATTTTCTATTTTTTGCGCCCATAGCTCAGCTGGATAGAGTTACGGACTTCGAATCCGGAGGTCGCAGGTTCGACTCCTGTTGGGCGCACCAAAAATGTTGATATAAGAGGATTAGCAAGATTGCTAGTCCTCTTATTTTTTATATTTCCACAATGATAGATATACTGTATCAAAGTATGACAGATGTATAAAATTGATACAATTTTTAAATGAAAACAATTTATTGCATGAAGCAGGTTCATGATATTATAGAAAATAGATACATGAAAGTTAGATATTTTCTATAAGTTTAAGAATAGAATAAATTATAAGACATAACGGAATAGTGGGAGTGTTATGGAATAGCAATTGCTATAATTTTTTATATAAGTTTTTAACTTATATAAAAAAATTATAAGGAGTAGATATTTTGAGAGTTAAAAAATTACTCATGGCAGCGATTCTTATTGTTTCGGTAGTAGCATTTCCTAACGTTGGTAAAGCTGCATCTACCATTACAGTAGAACAAACGTTTACGGACATCAACACAACAAAGTATTGGGAAAAGGTTGAAAGGATAAGACTTAATGACACGAATATTACTCAGGAAAAGTTTATTCCAGACAATGAACAAAAGAAAGCCAATATCATAACTGAATTTGGCAACACTGCACAGCCTAGTTCGCAGCTTTTTTTGCTCCATTATGCTAGTGGATGGAATACTGGAACTAAGCCATATCCTGTTTTGTTTGTTCATGGCGCAGGCACGGATGGCGATTATGCAGCAGACCCTAAAGGGGATGGGTCTATAGAAGGTGTAATGCAGTATCTAAGAGGTAATGGGTTTAAGGTATTTTCTATATCTTTTGCACACCAACACGGAGATAACTTCTATCAAAGGGAAATTCTTGCGGCAGCAATATCTAGAATAAAAGAAGTTACTGGTGCGGAAAAGGTAGATGTGATCGCACACAGCAAAGGCAATATGAGTGCAAGAATGTATGTATCAAATGTAAAACGAACTTGGGGAACTGACTTTAGAAATGATGTGAGAAGATATATACAGCTTGGAGCTCCAAATGGTGGAATAGACTATAGCTTTAGGAATACATGGGCAGCTTGGGGTATAATGTCTACTGGAGAACATGGCCCTGTTCCTTATACTGATATGATGATTTATGGATTGTGGTATGATACATCATATCATAGCTTGTATAGTGCAGCTGATGGTGGGGGAGCATATACAGGACAGTCGCAGATGCTAGCAAAATGGGTTGATAAATATTCCTTAGATATCTATGAACAAGATTGGTATACTACCTATTATGGAGGCCAAGGATTTTATAGCTACTCCTATGGAATAGATTATGCAATAAAACAAGGGGAAAATTTGATTAATACGTTAAAGAATAGTCCGGTAGCATCTTCGGTACAAATAGCTACTCTTGCCGGCAATGTAAACGTAATTAATGGAATTACAATGGAAGATGATGGACCTAGCGATGGAATAGTTTTTGTGGATAGTGCTACAATGACAGATCCTATGACATCAGGAGGAGCTGTATTGCTTGAAAAGAAAGTAGTAGCATTGAACCATGTTGAACTAGCTTATGATTCTTTGGCGAAAACGTGGATAAATACTCAGCTTACTAGATAATACCATTAGGTATTTCTGTCTCCAAATAACATTACGATAAGTTGATAGAATAAGGCTTTACGGAATTTTAATTAGTCTGTAGAGCCTTATTTTTATTTTAGGGTATCTACATTTTTAAGCATATATATGGGAAAATTAAAAAAGATGAAATGTTATAGGAGGGATACTGTGATAGATAGGGAGATAGATGTAGATAGAGAGATAAATAGACAGGTGAGAGAAGCTAGCAAGCAGCAATATGAGATAGCAAAGGAAATTAACAGTATGTTAGCATATGGAGCTATTAACTTAGGATTAAATCAAGTTGATAAAGAGAATGATTCAGAGAAAAGAGTGAAAGAAGATTTAAATAGAGTAATAAAATAATGAAATAATAAAATGAGTGTTTATTCAAATTTCAAAACCCCATGAAAGAAAAGTGATAATAAAAATTCATTTTTATTGAAATACGCCTGTATATCTGATATAATTAGTGTAAAAATGAATAATTTAATTAAAATAAAAATCTTTTCGTGGAGGGATACGAATGAATAAAAACAAAAAAATGTCATTAGCTACTAAAATACTTTTAGCTTTAGCTATTGGTATAGCTTTTGGACTAATAGCTAATGGATTTTTTTCTGCGACAATAAATGAAGGTTTAAACAAATGGGTACTATCACCTTTAGGCGACATATTTTTAAGAGCTATAAAAATGCTGGTTGTTCCTCTTGTACTATGTTCGTTAATAACAGGAGTTGCTAGTATCGGAGATATTAAAAAGCTTGGGAGAGTTGGCATTAGAACAATTATATATTATACCCTAACAACAGCCTTCGCTATAACTTTAGCTTTGGGGGTAGCTAATATAATAAAGCCAGGAATGGGAACAGGTCTTACTTTGTCACAAGCTAAGAATACTGTTGAAGCAGCAAAGGCACCTTTTATCATGGATGTTTTTGTTAATATGGTACCTACAAATCCTATCGAAGCTATGGTGAAAGGCGATATGCTGCAAATAATAGTTTTTGCTCTTATATTTGGAATATGTATAACTTTAATTGGAGAGAAAGTAAAGCCGCTTTTAGATATAATAATTCAAGTAAACGAAGTACTTTTAAAGATGATAGGAGTTATAATGCTTGTAGCTCCAATAGGAGTTTTTGCTTTAATTTCTAAAGTGATAATGCTTCAAGGGACTGCTGTATTACTACCACTTTTAAACTACTTATTAACGGTTGCTTTAGGACTAGTACTCCAAGGCGTAGTTGTATATGGATTAGCATTAAGATTTTTAGGAAGATTAAACCCTATTAAATTTTATAAGAAGTTTTGGCCAGTTATGCTAGTTGCATTTAGTACTTCAAGCAGTAATGCAACAATCCCTGTAAATCTTGAAACATGCGAGGAAAAGCTAGGAGCGCCAAAGTCTATTTCAAGTTTTACAATACCTTTAGGAGCTACTATAAATATGGATGGAACGGCTGTAATGCAAGGAGTAGCTGCTATATTTATCGCTCAATTAGTAGGAGTAGATCTTACTATGAATCAAATGCTGATGGTTATATTAACGGCTACATTGGCTTCTATAGGAACTGCAGGTGTGCCTGGAGCAGGAGTTGTAATGCTTTCTATGGTACTTCAACAGGTGGGGCTTCCTTTAGAAGGAGTTGCTTTAGTTCTTAGTGTAGATAGAATAGTAGATATGTTAAGAACTACTGTTAATATTACTGGAGATGCGGTAGCTACAATGATTATGTCTAATCTAGAAAAAGAACTCAATTTATCTGTCTACAATGGTAATAGCAAAGAATTAAATAATGAAGTTGTAGCATAAACCTTTTGAATGTTATATTTAAGCCGTAGTTGGAAGGATTTCTAACTATGGCTTAAAAATTAGGTATTGCTTTTTGAACAAATTTAATTTATTATATTTAATATAAGGAAACATTACGAAC
Source organism: Clostridium bovifaecis (assembly GCA_009738435.1). GTDB lineage: Bacteria > Bacillota > Clostridia > Clostridiales > Clostridiaceae > Clostridium_H > Clostridium_H bovifaecis. The sequence goes on from CP046522.1 coordinate 626,385, forward strand.
TATATTTGAATAAAATTCAATAATATTCGCATACTCGTATATGCTTGGAAATATGGTCTAAGCGTCTCTACCAAACGGCCGAAAACTGTTTGACTACGGGTGTTTATATAACGAAATATTAGCTTTAATAAGTTCTATAGGTAATTATGTTCGTATTACTTATAAATAAATACTAAATTAGAGTAATTTATTTATATTTTAATAAGTACAAGCTTCTATAGATTTATTATAAAATAATTTAGCTATTATTCCGTATAAACTCCCTAGTCTTATAGGGAGTTTTTTTTATTCTGCAGCGAAAGTGGCGAAGCGATTTTTATGTACTTAATAATGTGGAGGGATAATATGGAATTATTAAAAAATAAAATTTTATCTAGCGGAAAAGTTTTGGGTGAAAAAGTATTGAAGGTAGATAGCTTTTTAAATCATCAGATAGACGTGGAGCTTTTTAATGAAATAGGAAAAGAATTTAGAAGACGATTTGAAAAAAAACATATAACAAAGATACTTACAATAGAAGCTTCAGGCATTGGAATAGCATGCATAACAGCTCAGTATTTTAATGTTCCTGTAGTGTTTGCAAAGAAACATGAGGGAAGCAATATGGATAAAGAAACTTATGAATCAGAGGTATTTTCATTCACAAAAGACAAATCGTATAAAATAAAAGTTTCAAAAAAATACATTGACTCAAAGGATAAGGTGTTAATAATTGATGATTTCTTAGCAAATGGAAATGCTGCAGCTGGGCTCATTGATATAGTTACTCAAGCTAATGCAGAAGTTTCTGGCGTGGGGATTGTAATTGAAAAAGGTTTCCAAGATGGAAGAAAAATTATTGAAGATAAAAAGATACAATTAGAGTCACTAGCTATTATAAAGTCCATGGATGAAGGTAAAATCATTTTTGAAAATTAATATAAATTAAGGGGGAAAATCATGAAAAAGCTAACAGGATTATTATTAATTTGTATCTTATCACTAGGTGCAATCTTAACAGGGTGCAGTTCTAATGGTGGAAAGGCTACACTATCTAATAGCAATCAACAAGAAAAGAATGAAGCAGAAACAAAATTAAGTGCTAAAGATGTAAAAGTAGGATTTTTATATGTTGGGCCAGTAGGAGATGAAGGTTATACTTATGCTCATGATCAAGGAAGATTATATATGGAGAAGGAATTAGGACTTCAGTCATCTATAATCAAAGAGTCTGTAAAGGAAGATGATGCTGAGGTTCAAAATGTTATTGAAAGTATGATCGATCAAGGTGCTAACGTTATAGTGGGAACAAGCTTTGGATTTATGGATGGAATGGAAAAAGCATCAAAAGAACATCCAGATGTTAAGTTTATGCATTGTTCAGGATACAAAACAGCTGAAAATATGTCAAATTATTTTGGAAGAATGTATCAAGCGAGGTATTTATCGGGTATAGTTGCTGGAATAAAGACAAAATCAAATACAATTGGATATGTAGGCGCCTTTGAGATACCAGAGGTTGTAAGAGGAATAAATGCTTTCACATTAGGAGTTCGTTCTGTAAATCCTAAAGCTGTAGTTAAAGTGAAATGGACTAATACTTGGTATGACCCTGCTAAAGAAAAAGAAGCAGCTAAAGCTCTTTTAGATGAAGGTGCAGATGTAATTGCACAACATCAAGATACAGCAGGCCCACAGCAGGCAGCTGAAGAAAAAGGAGCTTTCTCTATAGGATACAATACTAACATGGAGAGCAAGGCACCAAAAGCTTATATGACATCAGCAGTTTGGAACTGGGGACCTTATTATGTAGAACAGATAAAGGCTATAATGGACGGAACTTGGAAGAGTGAAAGCTACTGGAAGGGATTAGAAGCAGGAATAGTTGATTTAGCACCACTCACTAAAAATGCGCCTGCTGGGGCAGAAGAAAAAGTAAAACAAGCGAAAGAAGATATAATGTCAGGTAAAAATAAGATATTTGTAGGGCCTTTAAAGGATAACAAAGGTGCAGAAAAAGTGGCTAAGGATAAGGTTATGAGTGATGAAGAATTGCTAAAATTCGATTGGTTTGTAGAGGGTGTTCAGAATGCAGGGAAATAAAATTCCGTATATACAAATGGTAAATATAACCAAGAGCTTTGGGAAAGTTATAGCTAACAATAATATAAACTTAGAAGTGCATGGAGGAGAAGTTCATGCGCTTTTAGGGGAAAATGGTGCCGGGAAAAGTACACTTATGAATATGCTATCAGGAGTATATACTCCTGATAGTGGTTCTATTTTCCTACATGGCAAAGAAAAAAAGTTTACATCTCCTGGTGATGCAATAAAATCAGGTGTTGGTATGATATATCAACATTTCAAACTTATAGAAAATATGACTGCTGTAGACAACGTAATAATTGGACAAAAAAACAAATTATTTTTAAATAAAAAGAGAAATATAAAAACAATAGAAGATATTGTAAACCGATTTGGGCTAGAAGTAAATTTAAACAAGAACGTATATGAAATGTCTGTTGGAGAGAAGCAAAATCTTGAAATATTAAAGGTGTTATATAGAGGAGCGAATATACTCATTCTAGATGAACCTACTGCTGTATTCACGCCTCAAGAAAGTGAAAAGTTATTTAAAATAGTGAAAAATATGAAGAATCAAGGGTGTGCTGTAATATTTATCACCCATAAGATGGATGAAGTTATGGCTATGGCGGACAGAATAACTGTTTTACGAAAAGGTGAAACTATAGCAACATTAAATAAATTAGAAACTAATCCTAAAGAACTTACTGACCTTATGGTAGGACGTTCTGTAGATTTATCAATAAAAAGATTACCTTTTAATAAAGGAAATAAAATTTTAGAAGTGAATAATTTAAAAGTTGTGAACGAAGAAAAGATAGAAGTAATTAGAAATGTTAGCTTTAATGTTCATGAGGGTGAAATATTAGGGATAGCTGGGATAGCTGGAAGTGGTCAAAAAGAGCTTTGTGAAGCTATAGCTGGAATTCAAAAAACTGATGATGGAGAAATCATATTCGAAGAAGAGAACATTGTTGGAAAGAGTGCAAGAGAAATTATAACAAAAGGTATAAGTATGAGTTTTATTCCAGAAGACAGACTAGGAATGGGGCTTGTAGCATCTATGGATATGGTAGATAATCTTTTATTGAAAAGCTATCAGTTAAAAAGAGGGGTATTTATTAATAGAAAACCAATGGAAAAAAAGGCTAAAGAAATGATTGAAAAGCTTGAAATAAAAACGCCTAGTATACATTATCCTATAAGATATTTGTCAGGCGGCAATATCCAAAAGATATTATTAGGAAGAGAATTGAGTTTGTATCCTAAGCTGCTTATTATGGCTTATCCAGTTCGAGGACTAGATGTAAATACATGTTATACCATATACGATTTAATTAATGAAGAAAAGGGAAAAGGAAATTCTGTGATTTATATAGGGGAAGATTTAGATGTTTTAATGGAATTATGCGATAGAATTATGGTCTTATATAATGGTGAAGTGACTGGAATATTAGATGCAAAAAATACTACAAAAGAAGAAATTGGAATGTTGATGGTAGGAAATAGAAAAGGGGAGGAGGCTTCTTAATGCTAACAATCATAAAAAAAGATGAGATGAGTAAAAGCGACGGATTCAAAATGAGAATAATAGCTATATTACTTTCTCTTATAGTAGTTGGAGTTTTCATATTCAGCTTAGGGCTAAATCCTTTTAAAGTTTATGCATCTATGATTGAGGGGGCATTTGGTTCAGAGTATAAAGTAAAGCAAACTATAATAAAGGCAATTCCTCTTTTGATATCTTCGTTAGGTATATCTATAGCATTCAAAATGCAATTTTGGAATATAGGTGGAGAAGGCCAGATAATTATGGGGGCTTTTGCATCAGCTTTTATTGCTTTAAATTTTTCAACCATTCCCAAACCTGTATTACTTTTAATGATGGCTATAGCAGGTGTACTTGGCGGAGGGCTTTGGGCGTTTATACCAGCATTTTTTAAATCTAAGTGGGGAACTAATGAAACCATCGTAACTTTAATGATGAATTATATAGCACTAAATTGGGTTACTTATCTTCAATATGACATATGGAAAGATCCGAAGGCAATGGGATTTCCTAAAATTCCGAACTTCTCCAGCAATGCTGTACTTCCTAAGCTTTTTGGAGTCCACATTGGATGGGTAATAGCCATAGTACTTGCCATATCAGTATATGTATTTATGAACTATACAAAAAAAGGTTATGAAATTACTGTTCTTGGAGAGAGTGATAAAACTGCTAAATATGCAGGAATAGATATAAAAACAACTATAATTACTGCGGTATTTTTAAGTGGAGGACTATGCGGACTTGCAGGTATGATTCAAGCCTCGGCAGTAAGTAATACTTTATCTGTAGAAGTTGCGGGTGGAGCAGGATTCACAGCTATAATTATAAGCTGGCTTTCAGCATTAAGTGCGCCTGTAATAATGGTAACATCTATACTTTTTGCAGCACTGCTACAAGGCGGAGCATATATACAGACAGCCTTTGGGATACCATCAGCAGCAGCATCTGTACTTCAAGGCACTATATTATTCTTCATACTAGGAAGTGAATTTTTTATTAAGTACAAGGTTGTTATAAGTAAAAGGGCTGAGGATAGTAGGAAGGTTTTAAAGGAGGCTGGGCAATGGATTCAATAATTATATTTTTAAGTGCTGCAGTAGTTGCAGGAACTCCACTGCTTTTTGCAACTCTAGGTGAAATTCTCACAGAAAAGGTAGGTAACCTAAATCTAGGTGTTGAAGGTATGATGCTTATGGGAGCTGTTGTTGGATTTGCAGTAGGTCTAAAGACAAGCAGTCCTATTTTTGCGATATTCTCAGCAGCTATAGCAGGAGCCTGCGGGGCTTTGATATATGCGTTTCTAACAGTAAGTCTAAGAGCAAATCAAGTTGTATCGGGACTTACGCTTACTATATTCGGAACGGGGTTTTCAAGCTTACTTGGAAAAGCTACAAATTTAATAGGGCAAAAAACTCCAGAAAATGTGAAAGGTTTTTTTGAAGTTGTTCCGATACCAGTGCTTAGCAAGATACCTTTTGCTGGAACCGTGTTTTTTAAGCATGATCCATTTGTATACTTAGGGTATGTTTTAGCTATAGGGCTAGGAGTATACTTGTATAACACTAATAAAGGGTTAAATATAAGAGCTGTTGGTGAAAATCCTGCTTGTGCAGATGCTGCTAGTATAAATATAAATTTGTATAAGTATGTAAATATACTTATAGGTGGTGGACTATGCGGCCTTGGAGGAGCCTATTTATCTTTAGTGTATATTCCGGCATGGCAGGAAAATGTAACAGCAGGAAGAGGATGGATTGCAGTTGCACTTGTAATTTTTGCGGCATGGAATCCGTATAAAGCTATTCTGGGGTCGTACTTATTCGGAGGATTAGGTATAGTAGCCTTCAGATTTGAAGTTTTAACGGCATATGTATCTCAATATCTTATTGATATGCTTCCTTATCTTGTAACTATATTCGTATTAGTTGTAGTATCTATGAAAAAGAATAAAAAAATTCAGCGCCCATGGGATTAGGAAATGCTTATTTCAGAGAAGAAAGATAATATGAAATGATATGTAAAAATAATAGCAAGTTGGTATAAAACTTGCTATTATTTTTGATAGAGTTTATTTGCAAAATAACTCTAAAAAATTACATAAGGTGGGTGTTTTAAATGGTAGGAAAGACTATTGATCAAATCCAAATCGGAGACAAGGCATCATTTACTAAAACTATGTCAGAAACTGACGTATATTTATTTGGGGGAATCTCAGGAGACTTAAACCCTGCACATTTTGACCAAGTTGCCTCTGAAAAAACTATGTTTAAAGGTAGAATATGCCATGGTATGTTGGTTTCTAGCTTGATTTCAACAGTACTTGGCATGTACCTTCCAGGACCAGGAACAATATACATGAGTCAAGAGTTAAGATTCGTTGCTCCAGTAAGAATGGGAGATACAGTTACTGCAGAAGCAGAAGTTATTGAAAGAAATGCAGAAAAGAATAGACTAGTTCTTAAGACAACTGTAACTAATCAAGATGGTAAAGTTGTTATAGAAGGTCAAGCAAAGGTTATGCCTCCTAAAGCAGTTTAATAAAGTTACGAAGTAATTTTATTATTAGTGAAAAAAGAATAATATCAAACAGACACTTTTGTTCTGGAATAAATTGTTTCATGATTTATTTCTAAAAGGAGTAATTACGATTAAGCGTAATTACTCCTTTTTTGAAGCATTAATATAGTGAATTAATAATCGATATCTGTTAAAATATGAATATAAGAAGTGAAATCCGATTTGGCTGGAGTTTTTGTTTTGCATAAAGTTTAATGGCATTTAGTCAGGCAATGAAACTCAGATTGAATTAAAGGGGTTAATAAATGTGAAAAAATGTTGTATTGATAATGCTGGAAAAGAAATAGAAGTGATAAATGATAATATAAATGTCGGAATTATTATTATAGATTTTGATGGAAATATTACAAAAATCAATAATTCAGCTAAAAAAATTCTTAATTTAAAAAGCGGAAAGTACTTAGACAAACCTGTTTCGCAAGTATTTCCTGAATTAGACATTGATAGGGTTATATACTCAGGTGTGAAAGAAAAAAACGTAAGGATACAGCATAATGACAGGGAACTGATAGTTGATAAATTGCCTATATTAATTGAAAAAGAAAGCAGGGGTGCTGCAGCACTTATTTATGATAATACGGCTTATAGAAGTGTTGTAGAAGAATTAAGCAAGGAAAAAAATGTGAGAGGTGTATTAAACACTATATTAGAAATTGTTTATGACGGGATTACAGTTGTAGATCATAATGGTATTACCACAATGCTGAGTAAAGCTTATGCAGAATTCTTAGATGTAGACAGAGAAGCTGTAATAGGAAAACACGTTACAGAGGTCATAGAAAATACAAGAATGCATATTGTAGCAAAGACAGGAATAGCGGAAATAGCTCAACTTCAGAAGATTAATGGCAGGTATATGATAGCTACAAGAATTCCTATAATAAAAGAGGGGAAAGTTCAAGGGGCTGTAGGTAAGGTTTTGTTTAGAAATATTAAAGATTTCAATTCTTTATATAACAAGATAAGAAAAATAGAAAAGGATGCTGAAAGATATAATGGAGACATAAAGGAAAGTAATAGTGCTACTTATTCTTTTAGCAATATAATTGGGAATAGCGCAAAACTAGAAGAAGCAAAAAATATTGCAAAAAAAGCAGCACTGACCAACTCTAATGTTCTCTTAAAAGGGGAGAGTGGGACTGGAAAAGAACTCTTTGCTCATGCAATACACAATGCTAGTGATCGTGCTTATGGGAATTTTGTTAAGGTAAATTGCGCAGCTATTCCAATGGATTTACTAGAGTCTGAGCTTTTTGGATATGAAAAGGGATCTTTTACTGGAGCTAACAAAGAAGGGAAAATAGGTAAATTCGAACTATCAGATGGGGGGACTATTTTCTTAGATGAAATAGGGGATATGCCATTGCATATGCAAGCAAAGCTTTTAAGGGTTCTTCAAGAAAAGGAAGTTGAAAGAATTGGTTCTGTAGTTACAAAGTGTATAGATATTAGAGTAGTAGCAGCGACCAATAGAAACTTAGAGGAGATGATCAAATCTGGAGAGTTTAGAGAAGATTTGTATTATAGACTTAATGTAGTTACTATAAATATACCTCCTCTTAGAGAAAGACCAGAAGATATAGTCACTCTTACGTCTTTTTTAATAGATAAAATATGTAATAAGCTAGATAAAAAGGTCAGCGGAATTAGCAGTAAGGCCATGAAATATATGAAAAAGTACAAATGGGAAGGAAATGTACGACAGCTTGAAAATGTAATAGAGAGAGCGATAAATATAGTAGAGCACGGAGAGGAAATTGGACTAGAGCACTTACCACAAGATATGACAGGAAATATAGTTGAAAGTCCTATAGAAAAGCTAGAAGATACCTTAAATAAGGCTGAAAAAGAAGCTATATTAGATGCTTTGAGTGTGTTTAATGGCAATAAAACTCAAGTAGCTAAGGCTTTGAATATAAGCAGAACCACTTTGTATGAGAAGATGACTAAACACAATATAGGATAATGTATGAGCTTGAGAAGAAGTATTAAGTTATATAAGCGTAAGAAGTTTATAACATAAAAAATAAACAATAAGATTAAAGTGTAAATAAAATCTTACAAAAAAGATATACAAAAAAGTGTAGTGTACGAAAAACATTACACTTTTTGTATAAATATTGAACAAATGTACGAAAACATTTACAAAAATGACCCTTGCATTAAATTATACTATAAAAATGTTAGGTGAAATTGGTGTTTTAGGTTAAAAGCAAGGATAGAATATTTTTGGCATGGTAGTTGCTTTATAAAATAAACGGCTATTAAAAATATTATTTATATTGAAATAGGAACTATAAGGAGGGGAACAAAATGGCTTCAAAGGTAAAAACTATGCAAGAAGCTATTGCAATGATTAAGGATGGAGATATGGTTGCTGTATCAGGTTTCTTAGGCGCTGTACATCCAGAGGGTATAACTAGTGCAATAGAAGAAAAGTTCTTAAAAGAAGGATCTCCAAAGAACTTAGGATTAGTTTATGCAGCAGGTCAAGGTGATTCAAAGAATAAAGGATTAAACCACTTAGGACATGAAGGATTAGTAGCAAAAGTAATAGGTGGACACTGGGGACTTGCTCCAAAGCTTCAAAAGTTAGCATTAGAAAACAAAGTAGAAGCTTATAACTTACCTCAAGGCACAATATCTCAATTAATGAGAGATATTGCAGCTGGTAAAATAGGTACAATTACTCATGTAGGCTTGAAAACGTTTGTTGATCCACGTCTTGAAGGTGGAAAGTTAAATGCAAAAACTACTGAGGATATAGTTAAAGTTGTTAACATAGAAGGACAGGAAAGATTACTATATAAAGCTTTCCCAATCAATGTGGCTTTACTTAGAGGAAGCTACGCTGATGAAAGAGGAAATATTTCACTTGAAAAAGAAGTTGCTACAGTAGAAGTTTTATCTATGGCTCAAGCAGCTAAAAACTCTGGTGGAAAAGTTATAGTTCAAGTTAATAAGATAGTTTCAAATGGTTCATTAGATCCAAAACTAGTTAAAATACCAGGAATATATGTAGATGCTATAGTAGTTGTTGGAGAAGGAGAAGCTTCTTGGCAAACATTTGGTGAACAATTTAAACCAGAATATTGTGGAGAAACTACAATTCCGCTAAGCGATATACAACCAGCTGAATTAAGTGAAAGAAAATTAATTGCAAGAAGAGCAGCTATGGAATTACCTAAGAATGCAGCTGTAAACCTAGGTATAGGAATGCCAGAAGTAGTAGCTATGGTAGCTAATGAAGAAGGAATTGGTGATAGCATGACTCTAACTGTTGAAGCAGGTCCAGTAGGAGGAGTTCCTCTAGGCGGATTAAACTTCGGTGGGGCAATCAATGCAGAAGCTGTGCTAGACCAACCATATCAATTCGACTTCTATGATGGAGGCGGACTTGATGTAGCATTCTTAGGGCTTGCACAATGTGATATTAAAGGAAATATCAATGTAAGTAAGTTTGGTCCAAAGATTGCAGGATGTGGTGGATTTATAAACATCACTCAAAATGCTAAGAAAGTTGTATACTGCGGAACATTTACTGCAGGTGGATTGGAAGTTAAAGCTGAAGACGGTAAATTAGTTATCGTAAAAGAAGGAAAAGTTAAGAAATTCATATCAGAAGTTGAACAAGTTACATTCAGCGGAGACTATGCTAAAGAAGTTGGTCAACCTGTTCTATATATTACAGAAAGAGCTGTATTTGAATTAAGAAAAGAAGGATTAGTTCTTACTGAAATAGCACCAGGAGTAGATCTTCAAAAAGATGTATTAGATCAAATGGCATTTGCACCAATAGTTGCTGAAGATCTTAAATTAATGGATGAAAGAATCTTCAAAGATGAACTAATGGGACTTAAATAACATTTTAATTAAAATTAGTTATAAAAATAAATTTTTAATTTATTTTTCATAGTAAATACCCACTTTCACCAAATCATTATAATTTATACCCCATAATAAATTATAATGAACTTTAGTTAAAAAAGGCAAAACCCACACAAAAACCACACAAGAACCATAATAATCTAACTCATGATTAATTATTGATTTACAAGATAAGTTTTTTAGGAGGAATAATCCTCCTAAGAAAACTTAATATTAAAACGAAACATACGAAAGAAAGGAAGATGAATTAATGTTAGGAGTTATTGGAGTTATACTTTCACTTGCATTATTGATGTACCTTGCTTATAGAGGTATAACAGTACTTGTTCTTGCACCAATTTTGGCATTATTAGCAGCAGTACTAAATGGTGGAGTGCCTATAATGGCAACCTATACAGAAGTATTTATGAAGGCGTTCTCAGGATATGCTAAGTCTTATTTCCCTATATTCTTACTTGGAGCTATATTCGGTAAGATTATGGATGATTCAGGCTCAGCTAAATCAATTGCTCATGCTATTGCTCACAAGCTAGGTAAAGATAAAGCAATATTAGCAGTTGTATTATCTTGCGGTATATTAACTTACGGTGGAGTTTCATTATTCGTTGTTGCTTTCGCTGTATTCCCAATAGCAGTTCAATTATTTAAAGAAGCTGATATTCCAAAGAGATTAATACCTGGTTCTATCGCATTAGGATCATTTACATTTACAATGACAGCATTACCAGGAACACCACAAATACAAAATGCTATACCAATGCCATACTTTGGAACTAACGCATATGCTGCACCTGTATTAGGTATCATTGGTGGTGCATGTATGTTTGCAGGTGGTATATTATGGTTAACAATGAGAGCTAAAAAAGCTGCAGCGGCTGGAGAGGGTTATGGAGATCATCCAGGCGAAAAGACTAATGACTTAGATGAAAACAATTTACCATCATTAGTATTATCAATATTACCAATAATATTAGTTTTAGTTATTAACTTTATACTATCAAAGTTTGTTTTTGTAGCAGGTAAATATAATGGTGACTACTTAAAAGGAGAACCATATTTAACTGAGTTATCAAAGGTTTCTGGTACTTGGAGTTTAATTATAGCACTTGTTATAGGAATTATAGTTACTATACTATTTAACTTAAAGAGATTTGAAGCTAAGAAGAGTGTTAACGATGGTGCAATTGGTTCACTTCTTGCAATAATCAATACATCTTCAGAAGTTGGATACGGAAATGTTATTCAAATGTTAGCTGGATTTGCTATCATAAAAGAAGCAATCCTTGGTGTTTCAAGCAACCCTATAATTTCAGAAGCTATATCCGTTAACGTACTTGCTGGTATCACTGGTTCTTCATCAGGTGGTATGAGTATAGCACTTGGAATATTAGGAAAACAATATATGGAAATGGCTATACAAAATGGAATAAATCCACAAGTACTTCATAGAATAGCAACAATGGCTAGTGGTGGATTTGACTCACTTCCACACAACGGAGCAGTTATAACATTGCTTGCAATCTGTGGAATGACACATAAGGAATCTTATGCTGATATAGGTATGATTTCAGTTGTAATTCCTGTACTATCAACTATAGTGGCAATTATATTTGCTATTATGGGAGTTGTTTAAAGTAAATTATAATAAATAAAAAAGAGAATGTTTGGCCTGTAAAAAGGTCAAATATTCTCTTTTTTTAAGTGGAATTATATAAAAAAGTAAAAAAAAATACATTTTTATCTAAAAATATATGTACAAATTTGTGAATTTAGTGTATAATTAAAATATGAATAAAGTTGCAACTATAATATTCAGAAGATTCCTTATGTTTTTTAAATTTTGTGTTTTGTGAATAAAAACACTAATCTGATATCCACAATGTGTGGAAACATAATCTCTAAATAAAGATGTAACAGTATTGTAAACGTTTAATACCTTTGAAACTTGGCATTTTACGTGTTTATAATTGCACCTCATTTCTTGATAACATTATCAAAAACTTGCCGTAGTATCTATATAATTTTTAAGTTCATATATTTTATTAATCCATGCATAGAAATTTAATACTAGTTAATTGCTAAGAAGAGTTCTCTTTTTAGTTTAATTAAAAATCTAAAAAATTTAAAATTTAAAGGAGTGGAGGATCAACAGTATGGGAGTTATAGGTATTATAATTTCATTAGGTCTTTTAATGTATCTTGCTTACAGAGGCATAACAGTTCTAGTTTTAGCACCAATTTTAGCTTTGTTTGCAGCTTTAATGAATGGTGGAGCACCATTAATGGCAACTTACACAGAAGTATTTATGACTAACTTTGCAGGATACGCTAAATCATACTTCCCAGTATTCTTACTAGGAGCTATATTTGGTAAGTTGATGGACGACTCAGGTTCTGCAAAAACAATTGCTCACGCAATAGCAAATAAGTTAGGTGGAGATAAAGCAATATTAGCAGTTGTATTATCTTGTGGTGTCTTAACTTATGGAGGAGTTTCATTGTTCGTTGTTGCATTTGCAGTATTTCCAATAGCAATGCAATTATTTAGAGAAGCTGATATTCCAAAGAGATTGATTCCGGGATCAATAGCATTAGGATCATTTACATTTACAATGACAGCATTACCAGGAACACCACAAATTCAAAATGCTATACCAATGCCTTTCTTCGGAACAAACGCATATGCAGCGCCTGTATTAGGAATTGTTGGTGGATTATTGATGTTCGGTGGCGGTACAGCATGGCTAACAATGAGGGCCAAAAAAGCTAAGGCAGCTGGAGAGGGATATGGAAATCATCCAGATGAAAAAATTGTTGAATTTGACGGAAGTAACTTACCATCTTTAGGAGCTGCGGTTCTTCCTATACTTGTGGTTCTAGTTCTTAACTTCATCCTCTCTAAATTTGTTTTTGTAGCTGGAAAATATGACGGTGCATATTTAGAGCAAAAACCTTATTTAACTACTTTAGCTAAAGTAGCAGGTAACTGGAGTTTAATTTTAGGTCTTGTTGCAGCTATAATACTTGTTATAGTATTAAATCTTAAGAGACTTGATGCTAAGAAGAGTGTTAACCAAGGAGCAATTGGTTCACTTCTTGCAATAATAAATACATCTTCAGAAGTTGGGTATGGAAACGTTATTCAAACTCTTGCAGGATTTGCAATAATAAAAGGTGCAATTCTTGGAGTATCAAGTAACCCAATTATTTCAGAAGCAATAGCGGTTAATGTACTTGCTGGTATCACAGGTTCAGCATCGGGTGGTATGAGTATAGCACTTGGAGTGTTGGGAAAACAATATATGGAAATGGCTATACAACAAGGTATAAACCCTCAAGTACTTCATAGAATAGCCACACTTGCTTGTGGAGGTCTTGACTCATTACCACATAATGGAGCGGTTATAACACTACTTGGTATTTGCGGAATGACTCATAAAGAGTCTTATAAAGATATTGGTATGGTTTCAGTTGTAATCCCAATTCTATCTTTAGTAGTTGTAATTTTACTTGCGACAATGGGATTGGTTTAATATCATATATAACTAATAAAAATAGAAGGAAATATAGCATGAACTTTAAAGTTCATGCTATATTTTTTTAAATTTAATTTAATTAAGTATATATAATTAAAGTAACTTAAAAGAAACCAACTATAATTATTAAACCATGTATACGAAAAGATATAAGAGTACAAAAAAGTGCGTACTTGAGTAAATATGGTAGATAAGATAGAATTAAGACAGTTAATTTGATAAAAAATTAACGCCAAATTATGAAAAATTTGTCTAAGAAGTTAAAACAATTAATTAAGGAGGAATAAACATGGGGATTTTAGGCATTGTCATTTCTTTAGTTCTATTAATGTATCTCGCTTATAGGGGTATCACGGTTTTAATTTTAGCACCGATTTTAGCTTTATTTGCAGCTTTAATGAATGGCGGAATGCCATTAATGGCAACGTATACAGAAATATTCATGACATCCTTTGCAGGATATGCAAAGTCTTATTTTCCAATATTCTTGCTTGGAGCCATTTTCGGTAAGTTGATGGATGACTCTGGATCTGCTAAAGCTATTTCCCAAGCTATAGCAAAAAAAGTAGGTGCAGACAAAGCTGTATTGGCAGTTTCACTTGCTGCTAGTATTTTAACATACGGTGGGGTTTCGATGTTCGTTTGTGGATTCGCTGTATTTCCAATAGCTATGCAGTTATATAAGGAAGCTGATATACCAAAAAGATTAATACCAGGAGCTATATGTTTAGGATCATTTACTTTTACAATGACAGGGCTACCTGGTTCGCCACAAATACAAAATGCTATACCAATGCCTTTCTTTGGAACTGATGCATATGCAGCGCCGGTACTAGGAGTTATTGCATCTATATTCATGTTCAGTGGTGGTATTCTATGGCTAAATCATAGAGTTAAACAAGCTAAAAAAGCAGGGGAAGGCTATGGAAATCATCCAGATGAAAAGTCACCAGCTATAGACGATAATAATTTACCAAACCTTATAGTAGCATTAATACCTATAATTTTAGTACTAGCTATTAACTTTATATTATCTAAGTTTGTGTATGTGGAAGGGGTATATGATGGAGCATACTTAGCAGAAAAACCTTTCTTAACAACCTTGGGAAAAGTTGGAGGTACATGGAGTCTAATTATTGCACTTGTAGTAGCTATACTAATAACTATAGTAATGAACGTTAAGAGATTATCAAGTGCTAGGAGAAGTGTAAATGAAGGTGCTATAGGTTCTCTTTTAGCAATAATAAACACTTCATCAGAAGTTGGATATGGAAATGTTATTCAAACATTGGCTGGATTTGCCATAATAAAAGATGCATTACTCGGTATTTCATCTAATCCAATAATTTCTGAAGCTATAAGTGTAAACGTTCTTGCAGGAATAACAGGTTCTGCTTCAGGTGGTATGAGTATAGCTCTTGGAATACTAGGAGAACAATACTTGCAAATGGCAGTAGAACAAGGAATAAACCCAGAAGTTCTTCATAGAATAGCGGCATTAGCTAGTGGAGGCTTTGATTCATTACCACACAATGGAGCAGTTATAACCTTACTTGGTATCTGTGGAATGACTCATAAAGAATCATATAAAGATATGGGAATGGTATCAGTTGTAATTCCACTTTGTACTCTTATAATTGTGGTTTTATGTGCTCTTATGGGTATTGCATAGAAATGATAAATATTAAATATCAATTAAAAATTTTCTAGAATAATGATTTCACATTTTCCTATTGATTTTATAATTTCTCTATGTTAAAATTAATCAAAAGTTAATAGGAAATGCCTTTAATTTGGTACGAGATACTGAGAAGGACGAACGTGAAATACACATAATAGTTTATTGTGTGTTTATATAGTTGTATTTTCATGCCTTCTCGTGTACGAGAAGGCATTTTTTATATACCTTTAAAATTAGTTCGGTGAGACTAAGAAGGGAGTTAACTATGTTAAAAGGAAAAAGTTTAATTGATCCAATGGATTTTACATTAGAAGAATTAGAATTAGTGTTTGAATTATCAAACGACATAATCGAAAATCCAAAGAAGTATTCAACAATTTGTAATGGAAAACTTTTGGCTACTCTTTTTTATGAACCTAGTACAAGAACTAGACTTAGTTTTGAGGCAGCTATGCTAAGATTAGGCGGAGAAGTTTTAGGGTTTTCAGATGTTAATTCTAGCTCTGTTTCAAAAGGAGAAAGTTTAGCAGATACTATTAGAACGGTAGGATGCTATGCTGATATTATAGCAATGAGACACCCCAAAGAAGGGGCTGCTAAAGTTGCATCTACGCATTCAAGTATCCCTGTAATAAATGCAGGGGATGGAGGGCATCAGCATCCAACCCAAACACTAACAGATCTTTTAACCATTAAAAATATAAAAGGAAACTTTTCAAATCATACAATTGGGCTTTGCGGAGATTTAAAGTTTGGACGGACAGTACATTCTTTAGTTAAAGCCTTATCTAGATATGAGAATAATAGATTTATTCTAATCTCGCCAGAAGAATTAAAAATTCCAGATTATATAAAACAAGAAATATTGGAGAAAAACAATATAGAATTTATAGAGGTAGATAGATTGGAAAAGATTATAGATGAACTGGATATACTTTATATGACAAGAGTTCAAAAAGAAAGATTTTTCAATGAAGAAGATTACGTAAGGCTTAAGGGTAGCTATATTTTAAATGAAGAAAAAATGAGGAAAGCAAAACAGGATATGATAATTCTTCATCCACTTCCAAGAGTTAACGAAATATCGAATGAAATAGATAAAGACCCGAGAGCATGTTATTTTAAGCAAGCTAGATTTGGGATGTTTGTGAGGATGGCTTTAATATGTAAGCTTTTGGGGGTGTGGGTTGATGTTGAATATAGATAGTATAAAAGATGGAATTGTAATAGATCACATTAAAGCAGGTAGTGGTATACAAATTTTTAACTATCTAGGTTTAGATAAAGCTAAGTTTTCAGTAGCACTCATAATGAATGCTAATAGTGAAAAGTTAGGAAAGAAAGATATTATAAAGATTGAAAATAGAATAGATTTAGACTTCACAGTATTAGGTTTAATCGACCCCAATATAACGATTAATACTATAAGTAGTGGAGAACGAAAGGAAAAGGTTAAGTTGGAACTGCCAAAAGAAGTTGAAAATGTGATAGAGTGTAAAAATCCTAGATGCATAACTAGCATAGAAAAATATGTACCTCATCAATTTTACTTAGTAGATGAATCGAATAAGGAATATAGATGTAAGTATTGCAATGAAGCATATAAAAGAGAGGTCTAGGAGGAAAGTGCATGGAAGTTTTGATAAGGAATGTAAGAATAGTAGATTGGTCTCAGGACTTTTATGGAGAAGTTTATATAAATAAAGGAAAGATCTATGAAATAGGTAAGAGAATATCCAAAAATTGCAAGGTTATAGATGGAAATGGGAAAGTTTTAATGCCAGCCTTCGTGGATTTACATGCTCATTTTAGAGAGCCGGGTTTTACTCATAAAGAGGATATCTTAAGCGGAAGTAAGGCAGCTGTAAAAGGTGGATATACTACTGTTAACTTAATGGCTAATACTAGCCCTGTCAGCTCAGATATGAATGTGGTTAATTATGTTAAGGAGAAAGCCAAGAAAATAGGGTTAGTAGATGTACATCAAGTGGTATCTATTACAAAAAACTTAGATGGAAAAGACTTAATGCATTTAGATGGAATTACTTCTAGCGTTAAGTTTATTTCTGATGATGGAAAGGGTGTTTCGGATAACAGGATTATGATGGAAGCTATGGTGAAGGCAAAAAGTAAAGGAATCACTGTAATATCTCATGCTGAAAATCCGGAAATGAGTGATATAGATATGAGAGTAGCAGAAAATATGATGACATGGAGAGATATACACCTTTCAAAGTTTATTGGCTGCAAACTTCACATGGCTCATGTTAGTACAAAAGAAGCTATGGGATATGTAATAGAAGCAAAAAAAGAAGGAGCCAAGATTACTTGTGAAGTGACACCGCATCATTTGTCACTGGCTGGTGAAGACAGGTATAGAGTTAATCCACCATTTAGAGAAGAAGAAGATGTAAACTTTTTGATTAATGGAATAAAAAATGGCTATGTTGACGCTATCGCAACAGACCATGCTCCTCATACATTAAAAGATAAGTTAAATGGAGCACCTGGAATATCAGGCATAGAAACAGCTTTTTCGGTATGCTATACAAAACTTATTAAAAACGAGAATATATCACTAAATAAATTATCAGAGCTTATGTCGAAAAGGCCAGCTGAAATTATGGGGTTGAATAAGGGGCAAATCGCAGTAGGATTTAATGGAGATTTAGTCTTATTAGATTTAGATAAGGAATATGTAATAAACTCAGAGGAGTTTTTGTCTAAAGGTAAAAACACACCTTTTGATGGCAAAAATGTATATGGGAAAATACTTATGACCATCAAAGGTGGAAAGACAGTCTACAAGAGCAGTTAGAAAGTTAGAAATTATTAATTCAAAGAGTTTAGCTGACTTTTAACGCTCTAACAAGCTAAGCGTCCAACATAAAAAATAAAGAGGGGGGTTAACCAAATTGATTATAGATAGATTATATAAAGCGGTAGAAAGTAAAGGTAATGTTTGTGTAGGGCTGGATACGGATTTGAGCTATATACCAACTACATTTTTAAGAAATTACAATAGTATAGAAGATGGAATTTTTGAATTTAATAGAAAGATAATAGATGCAGTACATGATCATGTAGCATGCTTTAAAGTTCAAATAGCATACTATGAGGCTTATGGTATAAAAGGGCTTATGGCATATAAAAAGACTTTAGAATATATAAGAGGCTTAGGCTGCATAGCAATTTCTGATATTAAAAGGGGAGACATATCTGATACTGCAAAAATGTATGCTAAGGCACATTTTGAAGGCGATTTTGAGACGGATTTTATCACTGTAAGCCCATATATGGGTATGGATAGTATAGAACCCTATATAGATTATATTAAAAATAAAGAAAAAGGTATTTTTGTACTCATCAGGACATCTAATAAAGGATCGCAGGACTTTGAGTATATACAGAGCGATTCTAAGAGAAGAGTCTATGAAATTGTAGGTGAAAAAGTACAAACCCTAGGGGAAGAAGTGCTAGGAAACTCGGGATACAGTTCTATTGGAGGAGTAATAGGTTGCACTACTGCTGAAGACGGAAAAAAGATAAGAGATGAATTTAGTAAAACCTTCTTTTTAATACCGGGATTTGGAGCTCAAGGGGGCGGAGCTGAAGAAGCTTCTGTATATCTTAAAAATGGTAATGGTGGGGTTGTAAATTCTTCTAGAGGAATTCTTCTGTCATACAAGAAGTATGAAAATGGAGAAAAAATTTTTGATGAGTGTGCTAGAAAAGAAGTTATAAAGATGAAAAAAGAGCTTGGATATAGTAAACATAAATAGAGGAAGGTGCTGAGGATAGGATGATAGCTTCTAGTGAAAAAGTCAAAGAGAATATAGAAATTGCACCAGGAATATTTAAGCTTACAGTAAAAGGATACTTCCAAGCAAAGCCTGGACAATTTTATATGCTAAAAGCTTGGGGGAGAGAGTTGATTCTTCCAAGACCTATAAGTATATATGATATAGATGAACAAGGAATAAGCTTCCTTTATGCAGCGGTAGGCAAAGGGACAAAAATCCTAAGTAAACTAAAAGAAGATGATGAGGTTAAGATAATGGGACCTCTAGGAAATGGGTTTGAAGTTGAGAACATAAAAGGAAAAGTGGCTATAATTGCTGGTGGGATAGGCATTGCCCCTATGAACTACTTAGTGAAAGAACTCAAGGAATGCGAGATTGATTTGTATGCTGGGTTTAGAGAGTTCAGCTACTCCTTAGAGGGTTTTGAAAAGTATGTAAACTCAGTGCAAGTTTCAACTGAAACTGGAAACATAGGATATAAAGGTTTTGTTACAAATTTAGTGAAGGTAGAAAAATATGATTTAGTTATATGCTGTGGACCAGAAGTTATGATGAAAAAGGTTGTGGATATGTGCATAAAAGAGAAGGTAGAAGTGTATATCCATGGAAAATAGAATGGCCTGTGGAGTAGGAGCTTGCTTAGTATGTACTTGTAAAACAAAAGAAGGAAATAAGAGAACCTGTAAAGATGGTCCGGTATATAATGGGAAGGATTTGGTCTTTAATGATTAACGTGAATATTTGTGGAGTGAATTTTAAAAACCCTGTAATTGCTGCATCAGGTACCTTTGGTTTTGGAGAAGAATATTCCAAGCTTTTCGACATTTCTAAATTAGGAGGTATTTCTACAAAAGGGCTCACTATAAATAAAAAAGAAGGAAATGATGGAATAAGGATATATGAGACTTCCAGTGGAATAATGAATAGTGTAGGACTTCAAAATCCAGGGGTAGATAGTTTTATTAGAGAAAAGCTCCCAGCAATGAAAGAGTTAGATACAGTGATAATTGCTAACTTAGGTGGAGGGAGTATCGAAGACTACTTAAAAGGTATAGAGAAGTTAAATGATACAGGTATAGATATGATTGAACTAAACATATCTTGTCCTAATGTTAAAAGTGGGGGAATGGCATTTGGCATAAAATCAAAAGTTGCCTTTGAAGTAGTTTCTGAAGTGAGAAAAATTTGCAAAAAGCCTCTTATAGTGAAGTTATCACCAAATGCTGAGGATATTGTAGATATGGCATATAAGTGTTGTGAAGCTGGAGGCGACTGCTTATCTTTAGTAAATACATTTAAAGGTATGGCTATTGATATAAAGCGACGAAAGCCTGTTTTTGACAATACATTTGCAGGGGTATCAGGACCTGCAATTAAACCGATTGCCCTTAGAATGGTCTATGAAGTATGCAAAAATGTAAATATTCCTGTGATAGGAATGGGAGGAATATGCAGTGCTGAAGATGCTATAGAGTTCATAATGGCTGGAGCAAATGCTGTTCAAATAGGAAGTGCGAATTTTATGAAACCAGATATATGTCTAGATATAATAGAAGGAATTCAAAGGTTTATGGAAATAGAAGGGGTTAAGGATATAGGTGAAATTATAGGAATCATGTAGGAGTAGTTTAGAAGTGGAGAAATGTAGGGGTTTAGAAAAGTTTAATAAAGTTTCTCTATAAGAAAAACAACATTCATTGCTAGTTTTTAACTCTTAATTTCAGATTATACTTTAGGGATTAGTGACTAGATACTAGCGATTGAATAAAATTTGGAGGTATTAACTATGAACAATAACATAAATGTATTAGAGATTTTAAAAAAAGTTGAGGCTTTACTAGAGGGGCACTTTTTACTATCATCAGGGAGACACAGCAACAGATATGTGCAATGTGCTAAACTTTTACAGTATCCAGACAAGGCGGAAAAGGTTTTGAGTGTAGTACATGATAAAGTGAAAGGCTTAGAATTTGATATAGTATTAGGACCTGCTATGGGTGGAGTAGTAGTTGCATATGAACTTGGGCGTCAGCTTAGAAAACCTGCAATATTTACAGAAAGAATTGATGGAAAGATGGCTCTTAGACGTGGATTTGAAATAAAACCAGGACAAAAGGTATTAATAACAGAGGATGTTGTAACTACAGGAAAGTCTTCTCTAGAAACCGCTGAAGTTATTAAAAATCTTGGAGGAGAAGTTATAGGACTTGCTTGTATAGTTGATAGGAAGAGCAGCGATATAGAATATCCTATATATAGCGCCATAGAATTAGAAATAGATAGCTTTGATAAAGAGGAATGCCCTTTGTGTAAGCAAGGAATAGAGTATGTAAAACCAGGAAGTAGAAATATTAAATAGAATATAGTAGAACCTTTAATTTAATCCAGAGAGGTTAGAAAGGTAGTAATTATAAAAGTTTAATGGTAATATTGATAAAAAATATATTACTGCTAAGGGTTACTTTTATAAACAGCCTTCTGCCTTCTGGCGGAGGTTTTTTTATTATATAGTATTGACAGCAAAAAAATAAAATGATAATCTTTGTATAAATATAATATTTAATGTATAAATATAACTAGAATATAAAATAAAAACACCAATTAGATTAAGCACTTCTAAAGAATTACACTGTCAAAATGCATGAATTTGAGATATCATTGCATAAAACATGTGTATAAATTTACATGTATGTATAAAAGTATTTGTAGTTAAGAGGGGGTAATAAAAGGTGAAAGGGATATTGTATCTTGAGGATGGAACAATTTATATGGGTAAGGGTTTTGGAAAAGAAGGAACTTCTGTGGGAGAATTAGTTTTTAATACTTCTATGACAGGGTATAGTGAAATAATGACAGATCCATCTTATGCAGGTCAAATTATAAATATGACATATCCTCTAATTGGAAATTATGGAGTGAGCAAGAATGACTGGGAATCCAAAAAGATATACGCAAGGGGACTTGTGGTTAAGTCAATTTGTGATATACCTTCTAATTATACTAGTGAAGAAACTATAAATGATATGTTAGAAAGTATGAATGTAGTTGGAGTATATGGAGTAGACACAAGGAGTATTACTAAAAAAATAAGAGACAATGGAACTATGAGATGTGTCATAACAAATAAAGAATTGACGGTAGGACAGCTTGAAGAATTGTTAAAGACACCTTATACTAACGGAAATTATGTTAAGGAAGTAAGTACTAAGGAAATTTATCATATTCCAGGAAAAGGACACAAGGTAGTTTTAATAGATTTCGGTGCTAAAGCAAATATAATCGAAAACTTGAGGGAAAGGAACTGTGATATTACTGTAGTTCCATACAATACAAGCTTTGAACAGATAATGAAGTTAAATCCAGAAGGTGTAATGCTAAGCAATGGACCTGGAGATCCAAAAGATGTACCAGAAGCAATGGAAGCTATTAAAAAAGTTATAAAAGTTAAGCCTACTTTTGGAATATGCTTAGGGCATCAAATACTAGCTTTAGCTTTGGGAGGAGACACCTATAAGATGAAATTTGGGCATAGAGGTGGCAATCATGGCGTTTATGATATAGAAAAAGATAAGGCATATATAACAGCTCAGAATCATGGATATGCTGTAGAGAAAGAAAGCATAGAGGATAAAGATTTAATTGTTACCCATGTAAATCTAAATGATAATACGGTAGAAGGAATAAGACATAAGTTTATGCCAGTGTTTTCTGTTCAATTTCATCCAGAAGGAGCGCCGGGACCAGCGGATAGTTCGTATTTATTTGATAATTTTATAGCTTACATGAAGGAAGAAGTAAATAATCAGGCAATATAGAAATATTCATCTTAAGGGGGTAAAAATATGTCATTAGATAAAAGTTTAAAAAAGGTTTTAATTTTAGGTTCAGGACCTATAATCATAGGTCAAGCAGCGGAATTTGACTATTCAGGTACCCAAGCATGTAAGTCTATAAGGGAAGAAGGCATTGAAACTATTCTAGTAAATAGCAATCCTGCTACTATAATGACTGATTTAAATATGGCTGATAAAGTATATATTGAACCTCTAAAGGTGGAGGTTATAGAGAAAATTATTGAAAATGAAAAACCTAACGGAATACTTGCAGGATTCGGGGGACAAACTGCCTTAAATATAGCCATGGAACTTCAAAAAAAAGGAGTTCTAGATAAGAATAATATAAAATTATTAGGTATTAATGGTGAATCCATAAAAAAAGCAGAAGATAGGGAAGAATTTAAAAAACTAATGATAGAAATTAATGAACCTATTCCTAAAAGTGCTATAGCAACAGATATGAAACAATGCTTGAAGTTTGCAGAGAAAAATGGATTGCCTATAATCATAAGGCCAGCATACACATTAGGCGGAACGGGTGGTGGAATTGCAGAGACTATGGAACAGTATTTAGAGATATGCGAATTAGGGCTAACAATGAGTCCAATTCACCAAATACTCCTTGAGCAAAGTGTTGCTGGGTGGAAAGAGCTTGAATATGAAGTTATTAGAGATAAAAAGGATAACTGCATTATAATATGTAACATGGAAAATATTGATCCAGTAGGAGTTCATACTGGGGATAGCATAGTAGTAGCTCCTTCGCAAACATTAACAGATAAACAATATCACATGCTTAGAAACTCAGCTCTTAAAATCATAAGAAGTCTTAAAATCGAAGGAGGATGCAATATACAATTTGCATTAGATCCTCTTAGCGATAGATATATAGTTATAGAAGTGAATCCGAGAGTTAGTCGTTCTAGTGCTCTAGCATCTAAAGCCGCTGGTTACCCTATAGCAAAGATAGCTTCAAAAATAGCTGTAGGATATAGCTTGGATGAACTTAAAAACTATGTAACACAAACCTCAAGTGCTTGTTTTGAACCAGCCTTAGATTATGTGGTAGTTAAAATGCCAAAATGGCCTTTTGATAAGTTTAGTACTGCGGCAAGAAGACTTGGGACCCAAATGAAGGCAACAGGTGAGGTTATGGCTATTGATAGAAATTTTGAAAGTGCTTTTTTAAAGGCTATAACTTGTTTAGAAAGTAAAATAATTGGATTAAAACTTCCGAATGGAAGTGAACTATCAGATGAAGAACTTATATCAAAAATCAAAATGCAGGATGATGAGAGAATTTTCGCAATAGGTGAAGCTTTTAGAAGAGAAATTTCTATAGATTTCATACATGAGTTAACAAAGATTGATAAATGGTTTTTAAATAGCATAAATAATATTGTTAAAATAGAAAAAAAACTTGAAAGTAAAAAAATAGATAATGAATTAATTTGTGATGCTAGCACTTTAGGGTTTACTGATGAGCAGATAAGCAAGTTATCTAATATAGATGTTAAAAAGATAGAAATAGTTAAGAAGCTAAAAGATATATATCCTGTATATAAAATGGTTGATACTTGCAGTGGAGAGTTTGAAGCCAAAACTCCATACTATTATTCATGTTATGACAAAGAAGATGAAAATACAGTTTCTAATAAAGAGAAGATTATGGTAATAGGTTCAGGTCCTATAAGAATAGGTCAAGGAATAGAGTTTGATTATTGCTGTGTGCATGGTGCGTGGGCAATAAATGAAGCAGGCTATGAATCAATTATGATAAACAACAATCCAGAAACTGTGAGTACGGATTTTGATACTTCTGATAAACTCTATTTTGAGTCACTATATATAGATGATGTCATGAATGTAATAAGGAAAGAAAATCCGAAAGGAGTAATACTGCAATTTGGAGGACAAACATCTATTAATCTGGCAGAGAAACTGTCAAAAAGAGGGGTAAATATATTAGGAACTAAATTTGAGTCTATTGATTTAGCTGAGGACAGAGATAAATTCAGAAATCTATTAGAGGAGCTAGGTATAAAAACGCCAACGGGAAAAGCTGTGACTAATATAGAAGAAGCGTATCAAGTAGTGGAGAGTTTAGGGTATCCAGTTATAGTTAGACCTTCTTATGTAATAGGGGGAAGGGCTATGGAAGTTATATATGACAAGGCAGCGCTAGAAAAATACATGAAGGAAGCGGTAAGCCTAGAAAATGGTCATAACATAATCGTAGACAAATATGTAAAAGGCACAGAGATAGAAGTAGATGCCATAGCTGATGGAGAAGAAATTTTAATTCCAGGAATAATGGAGCACGTAGAAAGAACAGGAGTACACTCAGGAGACAGCATAACAGTATATCCGCCTATAACTTTAAAAGAAGAAACTGTGGCCAAATTGGTAGAAAACACTAAAAGAATAGCAAAGGCGTTAAATACAGTAGGCCTTATAAATATTCAGTATGTTTTTGATGGAAAGAATGTTTATGTTATTGA
Source organism: Clostridium bovifaecis (assembly GCA_009738435.1). Classification (GTDB taxonomy): domain Bacteria; phylum Bacillota; class Clostridia; order Clostridiales; family Clostridiaceae; genus Clostridium_H; species Clostridium_H bovifaecis. Next base: position 651,823 of record CP046522.1, read on the forward strand.
AGTTAATCCAAGGGCATCTAGAACTGTTCCAATACTAAGTAAGGTAACAGGAGTTCCAATGGTAAATATAGCAGTACAAACTATGCTTGGAAGAAAGCTAAAGGATATGGATTATGGAACAGGGCTTATGAAAGAAAACTCTATATGCGCAGTTAAGGTACCTGTATTCTCTAATGAAAAGCTTGCTGATGTTGATACTTATTTAGGACCAGAGATGAAATCAACTGGAGAAGTTTTGGGAACTGACTATGATTTAGATAAGGCGATTTATAAAGGATTTATTGGGGCAGGAATAAGCATAGAAACTGAAGGATCCATATATGTTTCTCTTAAAGATGTAGATAAGACAGAAGGAACAAGTATAATAAAGGAATATTATGATTTAGGGTTTAAAATCTACAGTTCAGAAGGAACTGGAGAAGTGTTGAGAGAAAATAACATTCAGTGTGAAATAGTAGATATACACAGATTGTTTGATTTAATAAGTAAAAGAAAAATAAAACTAATAATAAATACTCCTACTAAGGGTAATGATAATGGCAGTGGAGGATTCAAAATTAGAAGGAAAAGTGCTGAATACAAGGTGCCTGTGTTTACGTGCATAGATACAGCAAAAATATTTTTAAGAACAATTAGGTTAATTAAGGGAAATGGGAAAGTAGAGTATAGGCCTTTAAATGAATATTTTGCTAGCTAACAGTAAAAAGAGTTAAGATTTTTGAAATCTTAGCTCTTTTTCTGTATAATATATTTGTTAAAAGGCAGACAATAGTATTATAATTATAATATAAGAAAAATGCGACGCAATTTTCTTCTTAATCACTAATCACTAGTCGCTATTGGATAAATCAATGATTCAAATGTTAGCGATTATGGATTAGAGACTAGCGATTGCTTCTAGAGCTGCGTCGCAAAATATTTCTAGTGTGTAGTAATTATATTAAAGGGTTAGTTCTTAGGTCGGGAGGTGACTCAATGCCAAAGCCTAGTATTTTTAGTAGGGATTATGATGAAAAGATGAAGAAGAGAAAAAGAAGAAGGATAGTAATATTCATATCTCTTTTAGTTGTTGCTTTAGTAGTTTTGTTTAATGCAAGTATAAGCAATATGCTTGGGAAAAAGACTAAATCAGGGTTTGCAAATATTAAAGAAAAAATAACTTCTATATCTAATATTAAGTTTTTTAGCAAAGCTAAAGATGAAGATAAAGAGAATAAGAATAGTAATGTTAAAGAAGATATTAGTAAAAACAACCAAGATGCTAAAAGTAATCAGATTAAAAATAATGCAAACCAAAAACCAATAAAGAAAGAAGTTCCTAAGACTGGTAGTTATTCTATTAAGCTTTCAAATGAAGAAGAAATAAAATTAATATATAGTATAGTAAATAATGAAAAACAATATACTCAGGTTCTTCCAAAGGGAATTAGCTATGATATAAGCCCATCTAAAAAGAATGTAGTTATAATAGAAAATAAAACTCAAAATATGATATTAATTGATATCAATGGTACCCAAAAAGATATTACTAAAAAAGAATATATATCAAGCAAAGGAGACATATTTAAAAAAGATTATATTTTAAAACAGAGTGCTAGCTACATATGGTGCGCTTCACCAAAATACTTAAATGAAGATAATATAATATATGTTTCTCAATTACCTTGGTTTAATAAAGTAAACCAAAGATACCTCTGGAAATATAGCATAAGTAATAATCAGTATTATCATAATTTATCTCCAAACGGAGGAGAACTTTCAGGTGTGGATATAAAATATGGAGCTAATACTTCGCATGGATTAGAGGTACTAGTTGATGGAGTGAAGAATATTATAAAGTAGAATAAGGATGGTTTAAGAATATTGGATATAGGTATTTCGTCGGCGTGTTTTTACCCTAATATAAATTTGGAAGATAGTATAAAATTAATGAAGAGCTTAGGTTTTAATAAGGGAGAAGTTTTCTTTAATTGTCCAAGTGAATTCACTAAGGAATTTTCAGAAAGGCTCTTAGAAGAAAGTGAAAAATCTAGGTTTATTATAAACTCTGTTCATGCATTTTCATCTTCTTTTGAGCCATATATTTTTGACAGCTATAAAAGAAGAAAAGATGATATGTTAAAGTATTTTAAAGATGTATGTAAGGCAGGAAAAACTTTAGGAGCTAAGTCTTATACTTTTCATGGTATGAGAAAAATAGATAACAGATTTCTAAATGAAAAGCATGTAATTGATACATATAATGAATTGATATACATATCAGAAGAGATAGGAATAAAGTTAGCTCAAGAAAATGTATCTTGGTGTATGTCGTCAGAACTTAGTTTCTTAGAAATGCTTCAAAGCAAGTGTAAACATCCTATAAGCTTTACTTTAGACATAAAGCAGGCCTATAGAGCAGGAATATCTCCAGAAAGCTATATAGATGTAATGGGGAAAAGGATAGTAAACCTTCATTTAAATGATAGGGATGATAAAAACTCTTGTTTGATTCCTGGAAAGGGAATGGTAGACTATAGTAAAATATTTAAAAAACTGAAGGATATAGAATACAGAGGAATAGGGATATTAGAGGTGTATAGTGATAATTTCTCGGAATACAAAGAATTGATAGAGGGTAGACAATATTTAACAAAAATTCAATAAATAATTTTTTATATAAAATCATTGTTGTAATATAAAATTTTTAGTATATAATTATTATTATGATAAAATAAGAATATATATTTGTAAAAAAAGTATATTGTGTGTTATAATATATGAAGTCAAAATAAGTATTTACGGTGATTGGGAGGAAAAACTTAATGAACACTAAAATTGAAAAAGTAGAAAATAATATTGTAAAATTAGAAATAACAGTTGACAAAGCAAAATTTAATGAAGCTATACAAAAAGCATACAAAAAAAATGTTGGAAGATTTAATATTTCTGGATTCAGAAAAGGAAAAGCTCCATTAAACATAATAAAAAGATATTATGGAGAAGGAGTATTTTATGAAGATGCTATAAATTACTGTTGTGAAGATACATATCCAAAAGCTGTAGAAGAACACAACTTATCACCAGTTGATTATCCTAAAATAGACATAGTTGAAATTGGATCAGATAAAGATTTTGTTTATACTGCTGAAGTTACAGTTAGACCAGAAGTAAAAATTAACGACTATAAAGGATTAGAAGTTAAAAAAGTTTCATATACTGTAAATGATGAAGACGTTGAAAAACAATTAAAGAGCATGCAAGAAAAGAATGCAAGAGTATCAGTTAAAGAAGAAGGTACCGTTCAAAAAGGCGATATCGCTATAATAGATTTCAAAGGATACATAGATGATGTAGCATTTGAAGGTGGAGAAGCAGCTGATTATTCACTAGAAATTGGATCAGGTACATTCATAGATACTTTTGAAGATCAGTTAGTTGGTCTAAAGGCAGGAGAAGAAAAGGATGTAAATGTTACTTTCCCAGAAAACTACGGAAGAGAAGAATTAAATGGAAAGCCAGCAGTATTTAAGATAAAGGTTAAAGAAATAAAAACAAAAGAATTACCAGCTCTAGATGATGAATTTGCTAAAGAAGTATCAGAGTTTGATACATTAGATGAGTTAAAAAATGATACAAGAAAGAAATTAGAAGAAGGAAATAAAGCAAGAGAAAAAGCTGAATATGAGGAAGCTGTTATAGAAGCTGTATGTGAAAAGGCTGAAGTTGAAATTCCAGCAGTGATGATAGAAAAAGAAATAGATATGATGCTTAAAGATTTAGAAATGAGATTAAAGTATCAAGGATTAGATCTTGAATCATACTATCAATATACAAACAACACAGAAGAAAAAGTTAGAGAATACATGAAAGAAACAGCTGAAAAGAGAGTAAAAACAGAATTAGTTCTTGAAAAGATAGTTAAAGATGAAAATATAGTAGCTTCTGAAGAAGAAATAAAAGAAAAAGCTATGGAAATGGCAAAACAGTATGGAAGTAACGAACCAGAAAAGTTAGTAGATGTTATAATTGGATCACAAAAAGAAATGTTAGTTACTCAAATAGTAAATGAAAAGGCTATAGAGCTTTTAGTGAATAACAGCAAAGAAATTGCATAGCATAAAGAGGTAGAGCTAATTGCCAGAAAATTTTCTGGCAATTAATTTTACAATAAATTATAAAAATTATGAATATCATAGACAATATAGGTGATAATTTTAAAGAGTAGATTATTAAAAGGAGGAAGGATTTGTATGAGTTTAGTACCAGTAGTAGTTGAACAGACTAATAGAGGAGAAAGATCTTACGACATTTATTCTAGATTATTAAAAGACAGAATAGTCTTTCTTGGAGAGGAAGTAAATGATGTAACAGCTAGCTTAGTTGTGGCACAATTGTTATTCTTAGAAGGAGAAGATCCAGATAAAGATATTTATCTATATATAATAGCCCTGGTGGTTCAATTACAGCTGGAATGGCTATATATGATACAATGCAATATATAAAGCCAGATGTATCAACCATATGTGTTGGTATGGCTGCTTCAATGGGTGCATTCCTTTTAGCTGCAGGTGCAAAGGGGAAAAGATTTGCCCTTCCTAATAGCGAAATAATGATTCACCAACCTCTAGGAGGGTTCCAAGGTCAGGCTACAGATATTGATATTCATGCTAGAAGAATTATAAGAATTAAAGAAAAATTAAATCAAATATTAAGTGAAAGAACAGGCAAACCTTTAGAGCAAATACAAAGAGATGTTGAGAGAGATAACTTCATGGAGGCTTATGAAGCTAAGGAGTACGGCTTAATTGATGATGTTATAACTAACAGAAAGAAATAAACCCTAGTGAGGTGTTGGGATGTCTAAATACGATGATAAAAAACAACTAAAATGTTCCTTTTGCGGCAAGGGACAGGAGCAAGTTAGAAGATTGATTGCAGGACCTGGGGTATATATATGTGATGAATGTATAGATCTTTGTTCCGAAATAATAGAAGATGAGTTTGAAGAGAATGCACAAGTTGATTTAACTTCTCTTCCAAAACCAAGCGAAATTAAATCTTATCTTGATCAATATGTAATAGGTCAAGATGATGCTAAAAAAGCATTATCAGTTGCAGTTTATAACCATTATAAGAGAATAAACTCAGCTATTGATGTAGATGATGTAGAACTTCAGAAAAGTAATATACTTCTTTTGGGACCTACTGGTTCTGGAAAAACATTGTTAGCTCAAACTTTAGCTAAGCTTCTTAATGTACCATTTGCTATAGCTGATGCAACTACATTAACTGAGGCAGGATATGTTGGAGAAGATGTTGAAAACATATTATTAAAACTAATCCAAAATGCAGAGTATGACATAGAGAAGGCTGAAAGAGGAATAATTTATATTGATGAAATAGATAAAATAGCTAGAAAGTCAGAAAATCCTTCAATAACAAGAGATGTATCAGGAGAAGGCGTGCAACAAGCATTATTAAAGATATTGGAAGGTACGGTAGCTTCTGTTCCTCCACAAGGTGGAAGAAAGCATCCTCATCAAGAATTTATACAAATAAATACATCAAATATACTATTTATTTGCGGCGGTGCCTTTGATGGTGTTGATAAGATCATAGCAAAAAGAACTAGAAAAAGTTCTTTGGGATTTGGTTCAGAAGTGCAATCCAAGGATGATAAAGATGTTGGAGATCTATTAAAAAACATAGTTCCTGGGGATTTATTAAAGTTTGGACTTATACCTGAATTTGTAGGAAGGTTGCCAATACTAGTTACTCTTCAGTCACTTGATACTGAAGCTCTTGTTAGAATTTTAAAAGAACCAAAAAATGCTTTAGTAAAACAATATCAAAAGCTATTATTAATGGACAATGTTGAATTAGAATTTAAAGATGAAGCCTTAAAATTGATTGCAGCTGAAGCTATTGAAAGAAAAACAGGTGCTAGAGGACTTAGAGCCATAATTGAAGATATGATGAGAGATATAATGTTTGATATACCTTCAAAAACGGATATAAAGAAAGTTACAATAAGTGAGGAAACAGTCAAAACTAAGCAACCTGAAATTACTTTAACTGATGGAGAAGAAAGACCAGCGATTGCTCAGCCTAAACGTAAAAGAAAGAAAAAAGGCCCTGAAACAGCATAAAGTTAGGTAGAGAGTTAGAGAATTGAGTAAGTTAGAGTACTAGTTTGAAGTTAAAATTAGAAAATGAGTTTAGAGAGTCTAGAAGTTTAGGTAATGAACTTATACCTAAATCTTCTAGACCTTTTTATTTCTGAGAAACTGTATTGAATTATCATTATTTGCACAAAATACAAAAAGAGAATAAATAACTAAAAATATAGTATGTGAGGGGATGATGTATCAATGACAGGTTCAGTATTAAGTGTTATAAGCTTAGGTGTGACCATTATCATGGGAATGTATTTTTTTAATGCTCTTAAAGAACAAAATAGTAATAAAATGATTATAAATAAAGAAAATAGAAAAGAAATGGAAAAGTTAAGAAAAATGCAAAGTTTGAAATTGACCGAACCTCTTACAGAAAAGAGCAGACCAAGTTCTTTTGAAGAGATAATAGGGCAGGAAAAAGGCATAAGAGCTCTTCAAGCTGCGATATGTGGACCTAATCCTCAGCATGTTATAATATATGGTCCCCCTGGAATAGGAAAAACTGCAGCTGCTAGATTAGTACTTGAAGATGCTAAGAAGAGAAAGTTCTCGCCTTTTAAAGAAAGTTCAAAGTTTATTGAAATAGATGCAACAACTGTAAGATTTGATGATAGAGGAATAGCTGATCCACTTATTGGTTCTGTACATGATCCTATATATCAAGGAGCAGGTCCTCTTGGAAGTGCAGGAATACCTCAACCTAAGCCAGGAGCAGTAACAAAGGCGCATGGTGGCATATTGTTTATAGATGAAATAGGAGAACTTCATCCTGTAGAAATGAATAAACTTCTAAAAGTTATGGAGGATAGAAAAGTATTTTTAGAAAGTGCTTACTATAATTCAGAAGATCCAAACATGCCAGCATACATAAAAGAAGTTTTTGATAGTGGTCTCCCAGCGGACTTTAGGCTGATAGGTGCCACTACGAGAAATCCAGAAGAAATATGCCCAGCCATTAGATCCAGATGCGTTGAAATATATTTTAGGCCTCTTCTTGGAGAAGAAATAGAAATAATAGCCCAAAATGCAGTAGATAAGATAGGGTTTAAAATAGAAGAAAAAGCTAAAAAATTAGTAGGAAGATATGCAAGCAATGGAAGAGATGCGGTCAGCTTGATACAGTTGGCGTCTGGAATAGCTTTGAATGAAGAAAGAGATGTTGTCCAAGTTGAAGATATAGAGTGGGTTATAGAAAATGGTCAATACTCTCCAAGACCAGAAAAGAACGTTCCTGAGGAACCACAAATAGGATACGTAAATGGCCTTGCAGTATATGGTGCTAATATGGGAACAGTTATGGAGATAGAGGCTAGTGCTGTAAAGGTTGTTGGAAAGAGAGGAAAGCTTAAAATAACAGGCATAGTTGAAGAAGAAGAAATAAGTAGCATGAATAAGAAAGTAACTAGAAAAAGTACCGCTAGGGCATCTATAGAAAATGTTTTAACTGTGCTAGAAAAGATATTTAATATAAATTGTGATGACTATGATATTCATGTAAATTTTCCAGGAGGAATGCCTGTAGATGGACCATCTGCGGGAATAAGCATGGTGACGGCGGTTTATAGCGCGGTAATGGGAGTACCTGTAGATAATAAAGTTGCTATGACAGGTGAAATTTCTATTCATGGAAGAATTAAACCTATAGGAGGAGTAAATGCTAAAATAGCAGCAGCTAAAAAAGCTGGAGCAAAGACTATAATAATTCCAAAGGAAAACTGGCAGGATAGATTTAAAAATGAAGAAGGAGTTAAAATCATTGCAGTAAGCCATATTAAAGATGTAATAAATTCAGCCTTAATAAAAGAAGTTGCAAAAGCGGAAAATGAAAGTACTGTTATAGAAGTAAATTCTAAAATTGATGTCCTTACTGCCGAATCTATGATGAATTAATCAAGGAACTTTTATTGCAATTAAATAAACACAAAATGAAAATTAATTGAAAAAAACCGTGTTTATGGTTATAATAGCATAGTATAATTATTTTAATTACAATACATGACATAAGAACAATATAGATAGAAATGAGGGAAATGTATGGAGAAAAACTTAAAAGTTCTTCCTTTAATTCCATTAAGAGGCTTAACCATATTTCCTCATATGGTGTTGCATTTTGATGTCGGGAGAGAAAAATCTCTTCTTGCAGTTGAAGAAGCAATGTTAAATGGTCAAGAAATCTTTTTAGCATCACAAAGAGAAGCTAAAATAGAAGAACCTGAAGAAGATGATATATTCAAGGTAGGAACCATTTGCAATATAAAACAAATATTAAAACTTCCAGGGGATACGGTTAGAGTATTAGTTGAAGGAGAAAGTAGAGCGAAATTAGTTAAGTATATAGAACAAGAGCCTTTCTTCAGAGTGGAAGTTGAGATGCTGGAGGATAATGCCTGCGAAGACCATAAAAAATGCGAGGCTCTGCTTCGCTCTGTAAAAGAAGCCTTCGAAGAATATACAAGGTTGTCAAATACAGTTTCATCAGAGGTACTATTAAATATAGATGAATTAGATGAGCCAGGAAGGTTTGCAGATGTAGTAAGTTCATATCTAATATTAAAGGAACTAAAAAAGCAGGAGCTATTAGAGGCATACGATGTAAATAAAAGATTAGAAAAGCTTCTTATAGTTTTGAAAAATGAGATTGAGATTTTGAAGATAGAAAAAAAGATAGGATTAAAAGTAAAAAGCAAAATCGATAAATCTCAAAAAGAATACTTTTTAAGAGAACAGTTAAAAGCAATACAAGAAGAACTTGGAGAAGAGGATGAAAACAAAAGAGAAATAGATGAATATGAAAAGAAGATAAAGAAAGCAAAGCTTCCTAAAGAAGTAAAAGATAAGGTATACTATGAACTAAATAGACTTAAAAATACCGGGTCATATTCGTCAGAAGGTGGAGTAATAAGGTCTTATTTAGATTGGGTTTTAGATATTCCATGGACTAAGAAAACTGCAGATAATTTAGATATAAAAAGGGCAAGAGAAATTTTAGAAGATGAACATTATGGCTTAGAAGATGTTAAAGATAGAATAATTGAATTTTTAGCAGTTAAAAGCATGAGTAGGTCTTTAAAAGGGCCTATACTTTGTTTAGTTGGTCCCCCTGGAGTTGGAAAAACTTCTATTGGAAAGTCTATTGCTAATGCGTTAAATAGAAGTTTCGTTAGAATGTCTTTAGGTGGGGTTAGAGACGAAGCTGAAATAAGAGGACATAGGAGAACATATGTAGGTGCTATTCCGGGAAGAATAGTATATGGAATGAAGGAAGCTGGTTATAAAAACCCGTTATTTTTGTTAGATGAAATTGATAAGCTAAATGGAGATTTTAGAGGAGATCCAGCAAGTGCTTTACTAGAAGTCCTGGACCCAGAGCAAAATAAGACTTTTAGAGATCATTATTTAGAGTTAGATTTAGATTTATCAGAAGTTATGTTTATAACTACTGCTAACAGCTTAGATACAATACCAAGACCGCTTTTAGACAGGATGGAGATAATTGAAGTATCAGGATATACTTATGAAGAAAAGTTCCATATTGCTAGGAGACACCTTGTTAAAAAGCAGCTTTTAGAGCACAAAATAGATGAAGAAAAGGTTTCTTTTTCTGATTCGGCTATATATAAGATTATAGAAGATTATACTAGAGAATCTGGAGTTAGAAGCTTAGATAGAAAGATTGCAACTGTTATAAGAAAAGCTATTGCAGAAATGCTAGAGAAAGATAAAAGTAAAATTAGTATAACAGCAAATCATATAAAGAAGTATCTAGGCCCTGAAGTATATACCTATGATAAGATTGATAAGGATGATAAAATAGGTGTAGTTATGGGAATGGCTTGGACGGGATATGGTGGTGATACTCTTCCAGTAGAAGTTACAGTAATGCAAGGTAAAGGCAAATTACAGCTTACTGGACAGTTAGGGGATGTAATGAAAGAATCAGCAGAGGCCGGATATAGCTATATTAGAGCTAATGCTGAAAAATATGATATAAATCCTGATTTCTACAAAGATAAAGATATACACATTCATGCGCCAGAAGGGGCTGTTCCTAAAGATGGGCCTTCAGCTGGTGTCACTATGATAACTGCTATGGTTTCAGCATTGAGCAATAGAAAAGTAAAACATAATGTGGCTATGACAGGAGAGATAACTCTTACGGGAAGAGTTCTACCTATTGGGGGATTAAAAGAAAAAACCTTAGCTGCTTTTAGAGCTGGAATAGATACAATAATAATTCCAAAGGCTAATGAAAAAGACTTAAGAAAAATACCTAAATCAATTTTGAACAAGATGAAGGTTATAGCAGCAGAGAAAATAGAAGAAGTGCTTAAAAATGCACTTGTAGGAGAGAAAGATAATGATGATTAAAAAGTCAGAATTTATAACTTCGGCAGTTAAGCCTTCACAGTATCCAGAAGACAACAGATTAGAGGTAGCTTTTGTAGGAAGATCAAATGCGGGTAAGTCATCTTTAATAAATACTGTAACTAATAGAAGAAATTTAGCTAAGACTAGTTCAACTCCAGGTAAAACACGATTAATAAACTTTTTTCTTATAAATGACGATTTTTATTTTGTGGACTTACCGGGCTATGGTTTTGCTAAGGTTTCTAAAAGTGAACAGGAAAAATGGGGCGGTATGATGGAAGCCTATTTAGTAAATAGAACACAACTAAAAAAAATAGCTTTACTCGTAGATTCAAGACATAAACCTACTAAAGAAGATGTTCAGATGTATGAATGGATTAAGTATTATGGATATGAAGCTATAATTGTAGCTACTAAAAGTGATAAGTTAAAGAGAAATGATTTTAATAAGAATAAAAAAACGATACGAGAAACTCTAAATATCAAGCCAGAAGATAAGTTTATTTTCTTTTCAGCTCTTAATAAGGAAGGTAAAGAAGAGTTAATAGACCTTTTATTAGAGGGAGTATCTCAAGAAAATGAATAAGATAAAAAATGAATCCTTTAATTTGAATTAGTTTTTATTTAAAAAGTGTGCTAGGTTATCCTAAAAAGATAATTTAGCACACTTTTTATTTTTTGTGTCAAATTAAAATATAGATACATAGTATATACTATACAAAAGATAAATGAGGATGGGCAGAAAGGGGGAGGTAAAGTGGATCTAAACAATTTAGAGGGCTTAGGCTCTTTAATGCACAATCTAACAGGCGGGGCTGGTATTGGAGGACTCGGCGACCTTAGTAAGTATGCAAGCCTTTTAGGAAGCAAAGGGATAAATAGAACAGGAAGTAGCAGGTTTCCTCTACTCTTGATTCTACTCTTGATAATCCTATTTGGCAATAAAGGCAGTAACTATGGTTTTAATTCCCCACAATATATGTGCTGCTGTTGTAAGAAGAAACATCACAAACACCGCAGGAGAAGAGATTGTTGTTGTGACTATGGCTATGGCGGTTATAGCGGTTACGGCAGCTATGGCGGCTATGGTGGGTATGGCTGTCAAGGCGGTTATGGAGGCTTTAGCAATATAATCTTTATTATAATAATATTGCTTTTAATCCGCTCTGGTAGAGGAGCTAGCCCGCTAACGTCAAATGCTACAGACAATATCTTCAACTTTAATGCTACAGATAATTTAGATACTCAAGACGAAAATTCAGAATATATGGATGCTAATGAAGAAGAATAAATTACATTGAAACCATGGCCCAAGAAAGGGGGGTATATCATGTCAAGAAGATGTAAATGCGGATGCAAATACGACTACGATAGATATCCAGTTGCTGGAGTATCTGGGTTCGGAGGAACAGGATGCGGAGGATTTGATCCATGCAGATTAGCATTATTCTTATTAATATTGAAGAGAGCATGTATCATCGATCATGAAACTGCAACAATATTAATATTCTTATTCTTGCTTTGCTGCAGAGGATTCGGATCAAGAAGCATATGCGCAGGAGGATTTGGTTACTAAAATTTAGGGAGGGCTTTATGCCCTCCTATTTATAGAGAGGTGAGATAATGGCGAAGCATAGGAAGCATAAAAGAGATTACAATACAAGTTATGATGAGGTTAATCCAGGAAGTGGTATGAATCTTAACAATTTATCATCTATACTAGGTAATATAGACATAAATCAAATAGCCTCTCTTCTGAATGCAACAGGTATATTAGGCAATCTTGCACCTAATCAAGTAAGTGAAGATGGTTCAGATACAAATCAAAGAGAGAGTGATTTAACAGGTCTTAATAATATAGATTTTGCTCAGTTACTTAGCCAAGCTAGCAATTTAAATAATATGATCATGAATAACAATGAAGCTGCAAGTGAAAGAAGTAGAGAAAAGCACGGCAAAGGTAAAGGAAATAAAGAAGGAGAAGAAAGATATACACAACAACCAATAACAGATGACTCTGTTGTAATGCTCTTAAATGCTATAAAACCTATGGTAAATCCAGAACGAGCTCAAATAATAGATAAGATAGTAGAATTATATATTCAAGGCAAAATATAAGCATGGATGAAATATAAACTTCCAAAGTGGAAGTTTATATTTTTGGCATCATGCTGCATCTGCCGCTAAATTTACCACCTTCATTTATAACTAATTTAACTGTGCTTATATCTCCTGTTATTTTACCAGAACTTTGGATAACTAAAGTATCCTTGCAGATTATATCTCCTTCAACTGTTCCATTTATAATAGCATTTTTGCAACACACATTTCCCTTGCATAAGGACGAAGAATCTAAGATAATATTATCTTCCCAGACTATGTCACCCTCTACAGTTCCATCAATTTTTAATAAGCCTTTTCCATGAACTTTACCTGCAATCTTACACTGTACCCCTATGAGATTGTCAATTCTATTTATATCCTTTTCACTCAACATTAAAAACCCTCCCAATATATGTACTTAATTAAGCTTATGATTATTATTAAAAAATTATAATAATATATTTATTAAATTTTATATGAAAGTAGACGATAAAATACTTAAGAACAGGTTGGAGGGAAAAAGCATGTCTAAACTTTCACATTTGTTAGACTTAATCATTATGCTTCAATATAAGGAGTTTACAACAGCTTCTGAGCTTGCAGATATACTAGGAGTGGATAAGAAGACAATATATAGATATATTGATACACTTCAAATGTCTAATATACCAGTTGAGGCTAAGAAGGGAAGGTATGGAGGATTCTTCATAAGCAAAAGCTTTCATATGAAATACCCTAAGTTAGAAAGAAAAGAATTAGAAGCATTGATAATGGCAGCTAAAATACTAACCAAAGAAAATGGTTTTTTTTATGCTCATGAATTTCAAAGTGCTATAACTAAAATTAAAAATACTTCTTTGATTGACTTAAAAGAATGTGATGAATTAAAAGATGATATATCAGTTATGATTGGCAAGGGAGAATATCTAGAATATTTTGATGATATTATGTCAAAAATTAATTATGCTATGAGCAAAGGAAAAGTGTTAAAGATTACATATTTCTCCATACATAAGGATAGTGAAGTTGAGAGAAGAATAAATCCTTACTCTATCTTTTTAGAGAAGGAATGTGGTATTTGATTGCGTATTGCAATACTGATCGAGAAGATAAAATTTTTGAGATATCTAGAATTGAAAACATAGAAATTACCAAAGAGATATTTATAAAACCTAAAAGTTTTAACTTAAAAGAGTGCCTGGAAAACTCTTGGGGAACATTTAGAGGCGAACAAATACCTATAAGAGTTAAATGCAGTAAGAGTATTAGAAAACTTATTAAGGAAAACAAATGGAATTTGAATCAGCAGATGAAATGCCTTTCTAGCGGAGACCTAGTATTTAAAGTAAGAATAAGTGAATTAGAAGAAGTTAAGAAATGGATTTTAGGATTTGGGTCTCAAGTAGAGGTTTTAGAGCCTGTAGAATTAAGAAATGAAATCAAAGAAGAAATGGGGAAAATCGTAGAAAAATATTCGAAAAATATTCGAAGCTAGTGAATAAAAACTATAAAAGAGGTTAACATATATAATGTACAATGGAGGAGTAACAATACATAAATAAAATGTTACCCTCTCACTAGTGCTAAAACCCCCCATCCCCCTTTTGATTAGGACCGCAAAATGCGGTCCGTTTTTTATTTTTCAATTGAGATGGATGATATTTTAAAGTAGTATGTTTCTTTAGAGTTTTTAAAAGCATTTAGGTTAAGCTTGAGAGTATAGTTTTTAATATCATCAGTTGATTTTATAGGATTTGCCCTGAAATTTAATATCCATTCTATTTGTATAGGCTTTCCATCTTTATCACATTTGGTATCTAGAAAGGTTGCATCTTGGAATATAAAGTTAGAGCCAGAATTAGCTAACCACTTAATAGTAGATAATGAATTACCATAGGTTTTAGAATCAAAAATTTCTTCAGAAGGTTGAATGTTTTCGGGATTAAGAGTTGTTACAATATTAATAAAATGCAATATGGTGTCTTTTCCCATAAAAGTTTCTTCAGCTTGATAATTATATTTTTCTAGTTTATCTTGAAGTAATATATAATTTGAAAAAGAAAAACTACTTTTAGATATTTTACCAGATATCATCTTGGGAGTGCGATTATTAGTACAATCTATAAAACCCAGTACATTATTATAACTGCAAAATATGTCTTTAAAACCATTATTTCTATGTAAAAAAACATGCTGAATGGGCTTATTAGATTGAGAAGATTGAATGAAGATTTCAGGAATCTTGTCTCGAGAGATATCTAGCAAATTAACTCGCATAGGCCAATGAGCATAATAATTTCCCACTGAAGCTATGTTTTTACTAGGTTCAAGGTATAAACTATCTTTTTCAGTATTTACTTGAAGATAATACTTGGTCTTGTTTGAAGTTATGTAAAGAACATCTTGTTTACCATCACCAGTAAGGTCTGCTTTGTAGGTTTTATTGACTGAACCTACACTAAAGGTAGTATAAGACGCCCTACTATCAGATAAAATAGAAAATCCAAAGAAGAGCAGTACTATAATAATGAGAAAAAAGTAATAAATTTGTTTGCGTTTTAAAAACAATACTCTAAATTTCAAAATCTACACCTCCATTTACTTATATTTATGAAGGATAAGAATAAAATATTTACAAAAAAGAAAAATAGGCCATTGATGCCTATTTCTCTTTATTACACGCAGTACAGATTCCATAAAAATAAACTCTGTTTGATATTATTTCATAATCAGTATAATTTCTTATTTTATCGTTGAGGTCATCAAAAGAAAGACCTTCAATATCATCTACTTTTCCACAAGACATACACTGAATATGAGGATGAGGAGTTACGTTGCCGTCATATCTAAAATTTCCCTCTCCTACATTTAATTCTTTTACAAGATTTACTTCTACTAGAGTTTTTAAAGCCTTATAAACAGTAGCTAAGCTCATTGTCGGGTAGTCTTTGTGTAAGGCTTTATAAATAGTTTCTGCTGACGGATGCTCTTTAGTTGAACGTAAATACATATAAACTGCAATTCGTTGAGGTGTTAACTTTAGTTTTTTTTCTTTAAATATTGCTGTTATATTGTCCATAGGTACCACCCTTCTTGTTCTCTCATTGATTATTATATAATAAAAGTTATTCCTAGTCAATTAACCTATAAATACTAGGAGCCTTTTTTTACCTTTTTTAATACATATATATCCTTTATAGCATAATATAATATAGAAAGAGAGGGGGAATTGTGTTTTGAATAAAACCTATGTATTAGATACGAATGTAATTTTGTATTCTCCACGTTCCATTCTTTGTTTTGATGACGCTAATGTAGTTATACCAGAGGTTGTACTAGAAGAATTAGATGCTCTAAAAAAGAATACTGGTGAGCTTGGAGCTAACGCACGTGCAGCAGCACGACTTATTGATTCTATGAGAAAGCAAGGGAATCTTATTAAAGGAATAGATTTGCCAAGTGGCGGCAAGTTAAGGGTAGAGATGAATCATTACGATACAAAGATACCTTGCTACTGGGATAAAATGAAGGCGGACAATAGAATAATACAGGTATGTATAGGACTAAGAGCTCAAGGAGAAGATGTTTACCTTATTACCAAGGACATATTTGAAAGGATTAAGGCAGATACATTAGGAATCAAAGTCGATGACTATTATGAAAAGGTAGTTCCAGAATATGATGACCAATATACAGGGAGAATTGATGTGTACGCTTCTCCAGATAAAATAGACTTTTTTTATAAAAATAGATGGTTAGATACTAATTCACTGCAACTTTATTCAGAAAGTACAGGAGAGTATTCAGTGCCTATATTATATCCTAATGAATTTCTTATAATTCACTCTTTAGAAAATCAAAGACAAACTGCATTAGCTAAATTCGATGGAGAAAAGGTTGTTCCCCTTATACACAAAGATAATTCTCCTATGGGGATTAATCCAAGAAATGTAGGGCAAAAATTTATGTTAGAGGCCTTATTTACTGATGCAAAGCAAGTTCCATTAGCAATAATAAAAGGACCGGCGGGAACTGCTAAAACTCTTTTTTCCCTTGCTGTAGGACTTCATAAAATTTTAGAAGAGGATAGCGGTGAGTATAGAAGGGTTTTAGTATGCAGGCCTAATGTCACTATGGATGAAGAAATTGGATTTTTGCCAGGTACAGAACAAGAAAAGATAGCCCCATATATGAGACCTGTTTTAGACAATCTAGAAATTTTGATAGATTCAGATGAAAAAGAAAGATACAAAAATGAAAAAGAGTTAAATGATAAAATAAGGGAGTTGTTTGATAGGAGAATAATAACTACTGAAGCTGTAGCGTTCTTAAGAGGAAGATCTATAGTAAAAAATTGGGTTATAATTGATGAGGCTCAAAATCTATCTCCAAAGCAGGTAAAGGCAATTACAACTAGAGTTGGAGAAGGGACTAAATTAGTACTGATCGGTGACCCAGAGCAAATAGATCAGCCATTTTTAGACTATAGGTCAAATGGATTATGTTATGCTTCAGAAAGAATGAAAGGTAGTAAATTATGCTATCAAGTGACCCTTAAATATGATGAATGTGAAAGATCTAATCTTGCTCATGAGGCTTCACAGAGATTATAAAGCGCCAAAGCTTTGGCGTTTTTTATTATATATGAATTTATAAGCAAAATAAAATTTAGATAACTTTCTTAATATAAGAGCTCCTTTTTTTATATTATTTGATCTGTATTGAACTTTTAAAATTTTGTATTCGTAGTATAATTTCAAGTTATTCATTTACAAACTACTTAAAAAGGTATTTTTATTATATAATGTTAATAGGATGTTACCAAGTCGTTAAAACATAAGGAGTGGGGAGCTTTGGCAAAGCATGAAAAGAAAGTAGAGAAAACTAAAAATATTAAAAAAGTAGTAATAATAATTTCTCTTATATGTGTAGCTGCTGTGATTTTTTCAACAATAATTTATTTATACTATTCATTTAGACATAATTCTTATGTGGAGGATAATAAAGAAAATTTGTCTTCATATGAGCAAAATGGTGAG
This sequence comes from Clostridium bovifaecis, assembly GCA_009738435.1. Lineage (GTDB taxonomy): Bacteria > Bacillota > Clostridia > Clostridiales > Clostridiaceae > Clostridium_H > Clostridium_H bovifaecis. The sequence continues at coordinate 669,491 of CP046522.1, forward strand.
GGGGACTACAAAGAAGTAGATGGTATAACAAATGTACTATTATTAGGAAGCGATGCAAGAAATTTAGATGAACAGTCAAGGGCAGATGCAATTTTGATACTATCTATAGATAATATCCACAAAAAGTTAAAATTGGTATCTATTATGAGGGATAGTTATGTAAAAATTCCAGGCCATGGAGAGCAAAAAATTAATCATGCATATGCATTAGGAGGACCAGAGCTTCTAATGGCAACTATTGAGGAAAATTTTAAGATAAAGTTAGATCGGTACTCGATAATTAATTTCAATGGATTTCAGCAGCTAATAGATTCAATAGGGGGATTAGATTTGGATGTATCCAAGTCAGAAATGAATGAAATGAATAAATTTATACCAGAGGTGAATCCTAAGGATCCTCATTTAGTAAAAGAACCAGGCTTCCAGCACCTAGATGGCCAGCAAGTATTGAGTTACGCTAGAATAAGAAAAATAGGAAATGGAGATTACGATAGAACTCAAAGACAAAGAGAGGTAGTTTCGGCCATAATAGATAAGCTAAAGGATACAAATATTTTAAAATATCCAGTAGTAGTGTCAAAGTTATTCCCTTATGTTAAAACTAATATGGAGGTAGGACAAATATTAAATTATGCTTATACTGTATATAAAATAAACAATTTTACACCAGAGCAAATTCTTATTCCAGTTCCAGAGATAACGGATTCTAAAATATTGAAGAATAAGGGCTGGGTTCTACTTATGGATATAAATCAAACAGCAGAAATAATTCATGATTTTATCTTTGAGGATAAAATGTATGATATTAAGGATTTAGATTTTGCTTTATTTAAAAAAGCCATGGAAAAGTATAGAGAAGAGATTAGCACTAATCCAAAAGATGCAGAGGAAAATGAGCCTATATATAACAAAGAAGATGTTATAAATGATAAGAGCAAAGAGAAGATTAATAACCAGGAAGAAGAAGGAACACAAGGAAAAGAAAATGGTAATGAATCAGAAAACAGGGAAGAACAAAATAATACCTCAGATAACCAAGGCAATGATAATATAGAAACTGAGAAAGATAGCAGCAAAGAAACAGAAGGTTCAAGTGAGGATAAGAATAACCAAGAAGATATGAACGAAGAAATAGAGGGAGGCAAAGATGCAACTAACCCGAGTGAAGAGACAGAACAACAAGAAAAAAATCTAATTGATTTAAATAACGAAAATAGTTCAAATGTTAAACCCATTGATAATCCTAAGGGCAAAGATAGAAATCCATAATCATATAGGGCATAAAAGGAAAATTTGGTGATGAAATTTAGCCGAATTGCAAAAAAAATCAGTTTTAAAAAGGTCGAATTTATTGTACAATATAATTTGGACTATTAAAAAAAGATAAATACCAAAAAGGATGATTAATAAATGAAAAAAACTGATAAAAAAAGCAATAAGAAAAAAAGAAAAAAAGACTTTCATTTAAATTGTTTTTAGCCTTTATTATTTTTGAACTTGTATTTACAGGTATAACTGGACCTTTTATGCTCTATTATGGGCCATTTGAAAATGCAAGGAATACTATGGTTGGGGCTGCGATGACAACTTTAAGTCATCAATGGATTGCAACCACGTTCTTATCAGAAGAACGAATAAATGAGATTTTAAATAAAAATAAGATACAAGATATAGACCCAAATAGTACAAGCAATCCAGAAGATGAAATGGAGATAAAAGATACTCATGATAGTACAATAGAAAGATATGATATAGAAGGAAAAACCTTCAAAGGATATCTTTTAGTTATTCGCAACCCGAAACGTGTAAGAGTAGGATATAGCAGTAACATTGGAAAATCAGGAGAGACTACGAGTAAAATTGCAAAGAAAAATGGTGCAGTAGCAGCAGTAAATGCAGGTGGATTTATAGATGAATCCGCTAATGGTAAACAATGGGCTGGCAATGGTGGACTCCCAAGGGGAATTATAATGTCAAAGGGAGAAGTTGTATATAATGATTATAAAAATGATGATATAAAGGATGATATAGTTGCCATTACTGAAAAAGGTTTACTATTAGTAGGAAAGCATAGTGTTCATGAACTAAAAGAAAAAGGTGTAAAAGAAGCAGTATCTTTTGGTCCAGCATTAATAGTTAACGGGAAGAAGGCTATTACAAGTGGTGATGGAGGTTGGGGAAAGGCCCCAAGAACAGCCATAGGTCAAAGAAAAGATGGAAGTATACTATTATTAGTTCTTGATGGTAAACAAATATCAAGACTAGCTGCAACATTAAGAGATGTACAAGATGTACTTTATGAGCAAGGAGCTTATAATGCAAGCAATTTAGATGGAGGTTCATCTACTACTATGTATTATGATGGAAAAGTAATCAATGAACCAGATAGTGCTTTAGGTGAGAGATCTATACCATCAGTTATATATGTTGAACCTTAAAGGAGAGAAATAAATGAAAGCTTTGAAAAGAATAATAATATGGGTGCTGATATCTTTAGGTATGCAGATAGCTGTTTTATACTATGTAGATAATTATTTGTTTGCTTCAGAAGGTGTAAGTAATACAATAGTTTCTACAAAAGTTGATGATAAAAAAGAAAAAGAGAAAAAAGATGTAACTATATTAGTGCCAGAAGAAGCGAAAAATGTGTCTTTATCTTATGACGGGATGTATTTATCTTATTACGATGAGGAGGCTCTGAAGATAATTGACACTTATACTGGAAAAGAAAAGAGTATAGAACTTGAGGACAACCTTCAAGTATCCTTTTACAGATGGGCACCAGATAGAAACTTAATGCTTATATCAGCAAAAAAAGAGTATAATAACAGTTCCAAGTTTCTTTTCTACTCTTATGATGCGGAAAGAGACCTAAATGAAAAACTTGAGACGAAAGAACAAAATGATACAGCACTTACCTCAAATAAATCTGCAGAGGTGGAAGATCTCCAGTTATCACCTCTCACCAATATGATTTATATTAAGACTGCCTTAAGCGGTGGTAGAAGTAACATTCATAATATAAATATAATGAAAAGAATAAACAAGGTAGATACTAAAGCAACTTTCATAGGAGATATAAGGATAATACCTAATGATGACAGAATAGCTTATGAAGCAGTTACTAAAAATAAGGTTTATGTAACTGGAAGGGAAAATTCTATATCTATTGACGGAGTTAATAAACTATGCCTTATAGATGTAGATGATAATGATAAAATTTATGTAGGGGAACTTGAGGAAAATAGCATCAACGGAAGTTATAAGGTTAAGAATATATACTATGGAACTATTGATGAAAATATGAATGAATGGAACAAGGTTGGCCTTCCAGAGAGTGTAAATAAAAAAGATATTTATATATCAAGAGAAGGAAAAATTTATATAAATGATAATTTAAAAGGAATAGTTACAGAATTAGCTTCTCAAAAGAAAATAGAATATAAGGGAATTTTTCTTCAAGTGTACGATGGAGGAGTGGCTTCCGTAAGTGAAGAAAGGTTGCTAGAAACACCACTGAAATAGATTAAAAGATCCTTACTAGAAACAGTAAGGATTTTTTGCGTTTATAGGATAAAGATTATCATGAAATGATATTTACTCCATTTTTTAAAATTTAAACTAAGAATATCAACATGGATTTGAAAAGTTAATAAGAAACATGATAAAAAGATGGTAATAGCAATAAAGTAAATAGTAACTCAATATAAATTTAATATATTATTACAATTTATGAATATCCCTTTACATATAATAACAAAATTTATATAATTTAATTATATACCAAATTATTTATAATATTTCTAAATTAATAAATGATTTAAATAATTTGGATTAAATGTAAGGGGGGATAACATTGTTTAAAAATTTTAAAATGAAAAAAGGCACATCATTGATAGTGACATTTTTGATGATGTTTACAATGGTAACACCATCAACAGTATTTGCTTCTACAGTGGACAAGGATACTGTTGTATTGCAAATACTTGCTACAAGTGATTTGCATGGAGTATTTTATCCTTATGATTACGCAACAAATGCTGAAGACAAATCAGGAAGCTTAGCTAACATTGCTACAGCAATAAAACAACTAAAAACAGAAAATCCTGACACAATATTGGTTGATGCAGGGGACACTATTGAAGGAAATTCACAAGGATTATTTTTAGATGGAATAAATCCTATGATGGTGGCGATGAATGAAATCGGTTATGATACATGGACTTTAGGAAATCATGAATTTAATAAAGGAATTCCAACTCTTGAAAAGAATATGAACCAATTTAAAGGCAATATTCTTGCAGGAAATGTTCATAGAAAAGATGGAACAACCCTTGGAAAACCTTATGCAATAGTAGAAAAGGCAGGAGTAAAAGTAGGAATAATAGGGATGACTAACCCTAATATAACTAAATGGGATGGCCCAAGACTAACAGAATATACAGTAACTAGTCCTATAGAAGAAACTAGAAAGGTAATTAACGAAATAAAAGATGAAGTAGATGTAATGATAGCTGTTCAACACATTGGAGATACTCAAGAATATGTTGAGTATGATTCAGCAGAAAATCTAGCGAAAGCGTGTCCTGAGCTTACAGCTATAGTAGCGGCTCATGCCCATAAAGCAGTAGAAGGAACAAAAGTTAATGGTGTTGTAATTGTTGAAAACAAGAGTACAGGTGATACCTTAGCAAAGATAGACATAAAAGTAACTAAGAAAGATGGTCAGTATGCAGTTGGGAATAAAGAATCAGACGTAACTTCTAAATTAGTTTATATGCAAGATCCTAAAACTAAAGAAGTTAACTATGAAGCTGATAAAGAATTGTTAACAAAACTACAGCCTTATCACGAAACAGCTTTAAAGGATACTAATACTGTAATAGGAGAATTAAAGGGCGGAGATTTAGTAGGACCTGAAAAAGTAAAAGGAATACCAAATGCTCAGGTTGAAGATACAGCTATGATTGATTTAATCAATGCTGTACAAATGCATTATACAGGAGCAGACGTGTCGTCTGCAGCTGCCTTTAGAGATGATGCAAACATGAGAGAAGGTCAAATTAAAAAAGCTGATTCAGCTTTAATTTATAAGTATGATAATACTCTTTACTTAGTTGAAGTAACAGGAAAACAATTAAAACAGTATATGGAATGGTCAGCAAAGTTCTATAACACATATAAACCTGGAGACTTAACTGTATCATTCAATGAAAACATAAGAGGATATAATTATGATATGTTCTCTGGAGTTAAATATGAAATAGATATAAGCAAGGAAGTAGGAAGCAGAATAGTTAACTTAAGAAGAATGGATGACACTCCAATAAAAGATACTGATGTATTAAAACTTGCTGTAAACAACTATAGATATGATTCACAATTATCAAAAGCAGGCGCAATATATGCTGAAGGAGAAGAACTTCCAAAGTTATTACAAAAAGATGTTGAAAATACTCCTATCAGAGAATTAATTAAAGATTATATTGAAAATGTTAAAAAAGGAGTTATAGCTCCAGAAGTAGATAATAACTGGAAAGTAGTAGGTACAGATTGGGACGAAGCTCAAAGAGAAGAAGCTATCAAACTTATTAATGAAGGAAAGATAGAATTACCTAGATCAGAAGATGGAAGAACTGCAAATGTTGCAGCAGTAACAAAAAATGATCTTATAAAAGCTAATGGTGGAAAAGTAATTGATGTAGTATCATTTAACGATTTCCATGGTTCTGTAGAAGCTAGCGGAAAGAATCAAGGTATAGCTAAAGTGGCTGGAGCAATTAATGCAATGAAAAAGAGAAATTCGAGCACTATAGTTGTATCAGGTGGAGATCTTTATCAAGGAAGTGCAATGTCTAATTTAACATATGGTGATGTAGTTAGTGAATTCTTAAAGTCAATAGGAATCACGGCTTCAGCGGTAGGAAATCATGAGTTTGACTGGGGTGTAGATAAGATAGCAAAATGGTCAGAAAAAGGGAAGTTTAATTTCTTAGCATCTAATATTTATGATAAAAATACAGGAAAGCCTGTATCATGGGCTAAGCCTTATGTTATAGTTGAAAAAGACGGAGTTAAAATAGGATTAGTAGGTCTTGCAACTCCAGAAACGTTATATAAGACCAAAGCAGAAAATGTTAAGAATTTAGAGTTTAGAGACCCTATTAAAGCAGCAGAAGAATGGGCAAAGGTAGCAAGGGATAATGGCGCTGATGTAGTTATTGCACTAACACACTTAGGAGCATTCCAAGATAGCAAGACTAAAGAAATCACAGGAGAAGCTGCAGAGCTTGCGAAATCAGGATCAGTAGATGCTGTAATTTCTGCTCATACACATGCAACAGTATGTGGTAAGGTAGAGGGGATTCCAGTAGTTCAAGGTTATTATAATGGTAGAACATTAGCAAAACTGCAAGTTGTATTAGATAATAACAATAGCCTTCTATCAATAGAACCATCTCTTGATGAGTTATACAAGAGAGGAGACACAATATTAGAAGATGAAGAAGCTAAAGCAATTTTAGAAAAATATAAAGAAAAGGTTGGACCTATATTAGGAGAAGTTGTTGGAACAACAGATAAGGATTTGACTCACGATAAAAGTCAAGGACCAAGCTTGCTCGGTGAATGGATTTGTGACGTTATGAGAAAGGCTTCAGGAGCTCAGGTTGCTATAACTAATGGTGGAGGAATTAGAACTTCAATAGCTAAAGGTAATATAACTATGGGAAATCTTTATGAAGTTATGCCTTTTGACAACACATTAGTTACAATGGAACTTAAAGGCTCAGATTTGAAAGCAAATATTGAACATGGTATAAATAATGAAAAAGTAGGGTGGGTTCAAATATCAGGAGTTATGGTAACCTACAAGGATGGAAAGATAAATTCAATGACTCTCCTAGATGGAACTCCAGTAGATATGAATAAGTATTATAAAGTAGTTACAAATGACTTTATGGCTACAAATGGGGATGAATATAACTTTAGCAATGCCAAAGATGTAGTTGATACTGCTGTGCCAATTAGAGATGCAATGGTTGATGCTATTAAAGCTGCTAAAAATCTTTCAGTTAATAAAGTTGGGTATTTAACTGAAGGAGAAGCAAAACCAATAGAAAAACCAGAAGTAAAACCACAACCAGAAGTTTCAAATGCATATGTAGTAAAGTCAGGAGATACTCTACGTAAAATTGGAGAAAGATATGGAGTAGACTACAGAGAAATAATAAAAGCTAATGGAATTAAAAATCCTAGTATGATCTTCCCAGGGCAGAAGATTGTAATCCCAGGAAAGATAATCATAAGCAAGGATACAGTTTATATTGTAGTTAAAGGAGATACTCTTAGAAAGATAAGTGATAAATTCAGTATTGATTATAATAAAATAGCCAAGAAAAACAACATCAAAAATGTAAATATGATTTATATAGGACAACATTTAGTAATACCAGCAAACTAATATGTAAAGCAATATTTGATACTATAAAAAGTCTTACTTCTGTTACAGAGGTAGGGCTTTTTTATTAACTACCTACTTTTACCTGATTAATAAGCCTTTACTTATGATATTTGTGTAAAATAAACATCAAGCATAATGTTTTTTATCTTCTACTTTGATATAATAAAATTATTACAAGTTAGGAGGAAAAGTATGTTTAATTACGAAAATGTGTTATACACAATACTATTAATACCAGGAATACTATTAGGTCTTACATTTCACGAGTATGCACATGCTTGGGTAGCATATAAACTAGGAGACAAAACCCCTAAGTTTCAAGGAAGACTTACCTTAAATCCATTAGCGCACATTGACCCAATAGGATTTATTATGATATTAATTTTCAAATTTGGGTGGGCAAAACCAGTTCAAACTAATCCAAGTGCTTTTAAACATTATTACAAAGATGATTTAAAGGTATCTGTAGCCGGAGTGATAGGGAATCTATTTGTTGCATTTATATCGGCTATGGTTTTAGCTTTAGTTTTAAAATTACCAATACAAAATCAAAACCTTTTACAGATACTAACCTTAATTGCTCTTTTTTCAATACAAATGAATTGTTTGCTATTTGTATTGAACCTGCTTCCGCTTCCAGGGTTCGATGGCTTTCACGTGTTGAGAGATTTATTTCCAAATACCTTTTATAAGGTTGAAGGAGCTTTATATAGATTTCAATTTTTAATATTAATAATATTTATTATGCCTATTTTCGGAGGATCATCGCTCATTGGGCTTATTATACATGGACCAGCATCCATAATGTCTAATATATTTGTTAAGTTAACCTACGCAATAGTAAATCTTGTATAAGTTAAGGATTCGGAATAAATTAATTGATGAGGTATGTTATGGAAGCTTGGGTTATATTAACTAAGTTCTGTATAGTTGCCTATGTTGATCTATTATCTACGAAATATAGCACAAAAGATTTAGGATATATAGTGCTATTTCTTTTTATTTTTATGTCACTAAATTCTGCCATGTATATATTTGAAAAAAAGAAGATACGGCAGTTTTTTTGAATACCTCTTTAATAATTTTGATAATATGCAGCATAAGAATAAGCCTTATATTCTGTATGCTTTTTACTGCCAATTTATTTGAAGTTTTTAATATGAATAAGTTAGAACAATGGTTAAGTGTATCTATATCAACGATAATAATATTTTTTCTAGATTCATGGATTATTGATGAATATGTCTTAATAGGGGTACTTAGTTATATAACTATTCTATCTAAGACAAATCTAAAGCACAGGACTCAAATAGCTATATATTACCTAAAAGGGGAAGTTTGAGATGCTTATTTTACTAGCATAAGTTATTAAAGTAGAAAATATCTATACTATATAACACATACTACAAAATATATGGGGGGAGTCTATGATTCTAAGTAAAGAGGATTTAAGAAAGGTACTATATAGGGAAATAGAAAATGTAAGAGCTATAGATTTGCATACACATCTATATTCTAGAGATTTTGATGACTTAGTTTTATGGGGCATTGACGAGCTCTTAACTAATCATTATATTGTAGAAGAATATTTTAGATATTCAACCTTAAGTTATAATGAATTCTTTACTCTTTCAAAACAAGAACAAGCAGACCTAGTATGGAAAACGCTGTTTATAGAACATTCTCCAGTAAGTGAAGCTCAAAAAGAGATACTTGCTATATTAAACAAACTTAATATAGATATTTCTACAAAAGCTTTAGAGCCAATAAGAACAGTTTTTAGTAATTTTAAGTTAGAAGAACACATTGACAATATTTTTAAAGTATGCAAATTAAAAGAAGTAGTAATGACAAATGACCCTTTTAAAGAAAAGGATAGAAGGGTATGGGAAAAAGGTGGGAATAGTGATAGTAGATTTAAGTCGGCTTTACGATTAGATATTCTTTTAAATAATTATAAAGAAAGTTATAAAAGATTAAAGACTCTAGGTTATGAGGTGAATAGCAGACTAGATGAAAAGTCGCTAAAAGAAGTAAGAAGATTTTTAAGAGAATGGATAGATAAGGTAAATGCTCTGTATGTAGTATCATCTATGCCGCCAGAATTTTTTCTTCCTGATTCTTATCAAAGAGAAAAGCTGATAAAAGATTGCGTAATGCCTATCTGTAGAGAATATAAAATCCCTTTTGCGATGACAATTGGAATTAGAAGAGGAGTTAATGAGGAATTAAAGGAAGGAGGATACTCTATAGGAAGGGCTAGAATAGAAGCAGTAGAATATATGTGTAAATCATATCCTAACAATAAGTTTATGATAACTATGCTATCAAGAGAAAATCAGCATGAACTTGCTGTTGCTTCAAAAAAATTTAGAAATCTATTTATATTTGGATGTTGGAACTTTTTAAGTAATTCAAGTCTTATAGAGGAAATCACAAGAACAAGAATGGAAACTGTAGGATTATCTTTCGTGCCTCAATATTCAAATGCAGAGATACTAGAGCAGTTAATATATAAGTGGGATTATTTAAGAAAAATTATATCAGAGGTATTACTTGAGAGGTATGAAGATATTTTTGATTTAGGATGGAAAATAAGCGAAGAAGAAATAAGGCGAGATATAGAGGATTTATTTGTAAATAACTTTACTAACTTTTTAAAGATTTAAAACATGACTTTAGTCATATATATAATGTGACCTTTTCTAGTAAAAAGAAAGGTCGCTTTTTTATATAATAAAACTATAAGATAAAGGGCATAAGGTAAAAAGTGGAAGTGATCAAAATTGAAGATTTAGTTAAAAGATTTGGAGATTTAGTTGCTGTTGATAATATAAGTTTAGGAATAGAATAAGGAGAAATTTATGGACTTTTAGGGCCAAATAGAGCTGGAAAGAGTACAACTATAAAAGATATCGAATTTTATTCCTCAAAAATGGGTTGTATATGCTATATCAAAGCTTCAAGCTGGAATTGGCATAGAAAGTGCAAAATTAAATATATTAATATTAATAGGATTTTCACTAGTACTCTTTTCAGTGGCAGTTTTTAAAATAAAAAATACGGATAAGACAGGAAACTTTATATAAGTTAAAAATAATAAGTTAGATAGTTACTCGGTTCCTAACATCTAACTGTCTAACTAGTGAAGTAGCTAACTTTTAAAGGTTGTTTACCATTGATGATTAAAGTATAATATCAAGTAGAAATATATAAGAAGAACAAACTCTTGGGAGGAAGATTATGAGACTAAGGAAAAAAAGATGGGCAAGACCAGAATTAGAAGCAAGCCCTTTGTTTAAGTCTTTTGAAGAAGCAAAAGACTTAAAAGGAAAATGGAAGGAAGAATTTAAGAATGATAATGATATATATCTAGAGTTAGGTTGCGGTAGAGGTGGATTTGCAAAACAGGTTGCTGAAAGGTATCCTAATAAGAATCTAATATCTGTAGATATTAAAGATGAGATTTTAGTTTTTGCTCTTAGAAATATAACAAATGCAGAGCTTACAAATGTAAGAATTATAGCTATGCAAATAGCATTTATTGAGGAGATTTTCGAAGAAAATGAGATAAGCAGAATATATATAAATTTCTGTAATCCTTGGCCAAAAGAAAGACACAACAAAAGAAGACTTACACATACAAAGTTTTTAACAAAATATAAGACCTTTATAAAGCCAGGCACAGAAGTTCACTTTAAGACGGATGACCTAGATTTATTTGAAGCTTCTCTTGGATATTTTGAAGAGAGTGGATTTGATATCACTTATAAGACTTATGATTTACACAATAGCGATTATGCTGAAGAAAATATTATGACTGAATATGAAACTAAGTTTAAAGAACTAGGAATAAAAAGTAAATTTCTTATAGCAAAGTTCAGATAAGGCGAGTTAGAAAAAGAAGATTAGCAAGTTAAATAATTAGATAGAGCGTATTAAAGGATTAAATAAAATAAGTTATAATTCTAGATAATTAGCTTAAAGCAAAATTAAAAAAAGGCGGATTAAAAACATAGTATAGAAATATAAATCTATACTATGTTTTTTATTTTAACGCTAATATTATAGTATTTGGATATAATGGGTTAATATAAAAACTTTCTGAATTAGATCAAACATTTTTGATAAAATCAGGTTAACTTTGGTTAATATTGATTAACAAACCTATATTTTACATAGGTGGATGCTAAAATGAATTTAGACCGAATGGTTTAAACTTTTATTTGAATGAGAGGGATAAAAAATGAGAAAATTTATAGTAGAGTTAACCAAGAAAAAAAGACTCCAGCTTAATAAATTTATAGAAATAATAAAAGAAAGGTTTAATAAAAAACAAGATAGAAATAAAAAAATAAATAATAGAGCAATATTTAAACATATAAAAGTTAAAGTTACTGTACAAGTTACTACGTTAGTAGTGATAATATGTTCAGTATTAGGAATCATATCTTATTATAGTGCTTCTAAAGCGTTAAAACATAATATTGGTGAAACTCTTCAGTATAGGACAGAGGACGGAGGAAAAGTAATCAAATCTATGATAGAAGCTGAAGTGAAGTCTTTAAGTATACTGGCTACTAGACCAGAGATGCAATCTATGGATTTTAACCTTCAACAATCAGTCTTAACAAATGAAGCTGAAAGGATGGGTTATAGAAGGCTAAGCATAGTAGATGGAGAAGGAAATATGCGCTTTACTAATGGAAAGGTAATAAAAATAGATTTATCTTCAGAAAATGAAGAGCTCCAGTATCTAAAAAATAGCATGGTAGGTAAGTCAAGTGTTTCAGATCCTACTAAGACAACTGATGGAGAAATGGTACTTTCAATAGCAGCTCCAATTAAAAATAATGGAGGAGATATTCTAGGAGTAATAGTTGGTGAACTTGGAATATCTAAATTAAATGTACTAGTTCAGCAAACTAAGGTAGGAAATGAAGGTTATGCTTTTGTTATAGATAATAAAGGCAGAAAGATTGCGCATAAGGATATGAAGCTTGTATTACAAGGAGATAATGATATTGAAAAAGCTAAGAAGGACAAAAACTTAAAGAACTTATCTGAGATAGAGAAGAAGATGATAAGTAAAGAGTATGGACATAGCATATATTCTATAGGTAAAAAAGATATGATTATAGCCTATGCACCAATTCCAAATACAGAATGGGCGTTAGCATTAACATTACCTAAAGAGGAAGTTTTTAAAGAAGTAGAGCAATTAAGAAGAGATACAATATTAATAACATTAGGTTTTATTGTTTTAGGTATTGTAGTTAGTATAGCTTTTGCAGATGATATAAAGAGACCTCTTATCAAAATAGAACAATATGCTAGGCAATTATCAGAACGTGATTTATCTTACAGAATAAATATAATGAGAAAGGATGAATTTGCAAAAACTGCAATAGCTTTGAATATAGCTGTAGACAGGTTACAAAAGGTTATTGAGATAGTTAAAAGTGAGAGTAATAAATCTTCACAATCTGCGAAAAGGACACATGAAATGATAAATAAGGTAAACTCATTCCTTCAACAAGCACAGGCTGCATCGCAGGAAATAGCAAGCAGTATGGAGACTTCAAGTGAAGCTATAAACGTAGTATCAAACAATACACAAAATGTAAAAGAGGAAGTTAATAATGCTCTTTTAAATATAAAAAATGGACTTGAAGCATCGAAAAAAATTAAAATTAAAGCAAATGATATTAAGGATCAAACATATGAATCTAAAAATAGAATTGTAAGCATATATAAAAATTCTAAAGAAGAACTCCAAAGGTCAATAAAAGATGCAAAGGTAGTCAATGAAGTTTCTAAGATGGCAGAAGACATCTTGACTATTGCAAAACAAACCAACCTTTTAGCTCTAAATGCTGCAATTGAAGCTGCCAGAGCAGGCGAAGCAGGAAAAGGTTTTGCTGTAGTTGCTGAAGAAATAAGAAAACTTGCAGAAGAATCCTCGATAACCGTTGTTAACATACAGGACTTGGTAGGACGTGTTTTACAAGCTGTAGACGAATTGGCAGAGTCTTCTGAGAATATGGTTAGTACCGTTGAAGAAGAAATTATTAAAGATTATAATAAATTTATATGCATAGGAGAAGAATATAATAAGGATGGAGAAATTATAAAAATATAATAGAAAATTTCACATATTCAACTGATAATATTTCTTTAGCTATTGATGATATAGCAGAGAATATGCAAGAAATAAGAGTATGGGTAAAGGATGCTGTAGGTGCGTCCTTGAAGATTGGATATGGCATAGGAGAAATTAAGGATAAAAATGAGCTTATAACAATACAATCACAGCAAAACTTTCAGAGTGCATATAAATTATTAGAATATGTAAAAAAGTTCAAGACACAAGAAGAATCAATCCGATAAATTTATGTTTAAAGGGAATTAGTACAAAGTTAAAACAGGCTAATTCCTTTATTTACTGTAATATATAAATTTCAAAAAGCAAATAATATTTCTATGGAAGTGTATTTTATAAAAATAATGAAAGTTTTAAATGACAAGATTCATTTAAAACATAGCTGGAAATAAGTATTAAATCTAGTAATACATTTATGAAAAGTGATTATAGGAGGTGTAAATTGTGTATATAGATTTTACCTTTGCTCATGTGATAACAGATTTAGTAAAAGGCCCTGGAAATGATATTGTAGGATATAGATTAGAAAATGGTGACGTAATATCAAGGGGAGAAGCTGTGGATCTTTCGAAACAAACCGCTATTAAAGGAATAAGTGAGGGAGTTTATAAACAGAAAGATGAGTTTTTGAAGAGTATACCTCATGAAGAACTTAGCAACTTACTTGAATTGCCAGTTATTCAGGACTACGACTAATAAATTAGAAATATTTTGTAATTTAAAATATTTCTAAGTAGAAAGTTTAAGCAAGAGAAGGAATAGAAAAGTAATTCCTTCTCTTTTTAATTTGTGGAATTTGTAGTAATTTGCGTATAACTTTTTACAGAAAAAAAACGTATAATTATATGGTAATATTTTACACAAAATGAATAGGGGGATTATAAGTGAAAAGTAAAAAAGTTATGTCACTGATGATTACTGCGGCACTTCTAGCTAGTTATGCGCCATATGCTTTTGCAAAATCAGCATCAGAAGTAAAGCAGGAAGTAAAATTAACTGAAAATGTAAAGGAGGAGAAAGCTGCAAAGATATCTAAAGAAAAGGCAAAAGAAATTGCTAAGAAGATGCTAAAGGATAACTTTAATATTCAAGTTGACGACAAGAAGTTTACTTATAATATAGAATTTAGAGGGGACTATATGTATCCAAGCTCTAAGTATGTTTGGGAAATAAGATGGAATTCAAATACTAATTTACAAAACATCAATGCTTGGGTATCAGTTGATGCTGATAAGGGGACTGTATTAAATGCAAATGTGAATAAATATGAGCAAGGTAAACAGCAAAGCATAGCTAGTATAACCCCAAAAGAAGCTGCAAAGCTTGCTATAGACTTTATAAAGAAGGTAGCACCAAGAGAATATAAGGAATTAGAAACTACAAGCTATTCTCCTGTACAATATAGATATGATCTTGTAAACTATAATTTTGTTTATAGAAGAAAATTGAATGGAATTCCTTTTGAAGGTAATTCAATAAGAATTCAAGTGAATGGAGCTACAGGGGATATAGTAGGATATAGTTATACTTGGGATGATAATGTACAAGAACTTGCGAAAGATGAAATAGTAGATTTAAAGAAAGCTAAAGAAGTTTTAGAGAATAATAATACAATGGATTTGTCTTATAGACTATATAGGGAAAAATATGATTACTATTCTAATGGTGCTAGTGTAAAACTTATGTATTCTCCAAATTTTAAAAATGGAGATATGGTAGATGCAAAGACAGGAAAGATAACTTCTTATAATCCATTAAATAATGAGAAACCATTAGTAAAGGATTTAAATGATAAAGAGAAGGAAGAGTTTTATAAAAAAGCAGTACCTTTCAAAAATTTTGAAAAAGAGTTAGAGAAAGAAGAAGCGGAAGTGTTACTAAGGGATAAAGTAAAAGAATTTTTTGGAGAAAGCTATGAAATACAAAATATAAGTTATCGAGATTATTCTAATGAATATGATTACTATGCAGGTACAGGAAAGGTATGGTCTGCGTACGTCACTAAAAAGGGGGAAAATGGATATAAAGGAGAAGGAGGAAATATAGAGATAAATGCCTTAAACGGTGCTATTATAAGTCTTTCTAGATACTATGATTATTTTCAGTCTATTAACGGTGATGTTAAGCTAACCCAAGAACAAGCGTATAATAAAGCGATAGAGATAATAGCCAAATATTATCCAGACAAAATAAAGGATATTAGAACAGAACAAACTCTATATGAAACTAAAGAAATAGTAAATGGGAAAGAAATTCCAGGAAGAAACTACTATTTTAATTTTCCAAGAGTAGCTAATGGTATAGTATTTATGGATAATAATATATCTATAAATATTAACGCAGTAACTGGAGAAATTTTAGAAATGCACAGTATGTGGAATGAAAATGCTCAATTCCCAAAGGTGAATGGAATTATATCTGAAAAAGAAGCAAAAGAGTTATATTTCAACAAATTTACTCCAGAGTTAGTATACACAAATATAAATGCAAATAAGGATCCAAATGAGACAAAACCTGAAGTTAAGCTTGTCTATAAGTTGAGAGCAGTAGATGATTATGGGGAATTTGCAAATATAGATGCCTTTACTGGAAGATATTTAGATTATGAAGGAGCAGAAATAAATGATAATCTAGAAATTTTTAATGGAAAAATAAAAGGAAATAAATATGAAAAAGAATTATCTATACTGGCTAGGAATGGAATACTAGATACTAAGGATTTCGAGATTAATAAAGAAGTTACAAAGATGGATATCATTAAGATGCTAGTTAATGCTAAAGGATATAGACCGTATATGCTAGGAGAAGCAGCTGAACTTAAATTTAAATCTTCAGCTCAGGTAGGAGATGCAAATTATAAGTACTTACAGATGGCAGTATTGTATGGGATAATAGACAATACAGAAGGCGAAATTAATTTAGATGAGAAGATAACCAGAGAAAAGTTAGCAGAGATTTTAGTAAAAGCTCTTGGATATGAAAAATTAGCGAAGGCAGAATCCATATTTGCACTTCCAAACAAAGATGCTAAGGAAGTAAGTGCTAATATGAAGGGATATGTAGCAATAGCTCAAGGACTTAATATTATGGATCTTAAAGATAATAATTTTAGACCGAAGAATAATACTACTATAGTAGAAGCAGCACTTGCTGTATATAATTCTCTAGATAATTTACAAAGAATACTTTATTGATGCTATAAATAAAAAGCAATGGATTATTGATAATTCATTGCTTTTTATCATGCTCAATTCACTACATAATCCATACAATATATTACACATAATAAAAATATATAAAAACTTCAAATAATTTTATAGGAGATATTTTATGTGTAAAGAATTGGTGAAAGATTTTATTAGTAGCATAGATAAGTTTGATGATAAAACCTATATTTTATCAATAATAATATATAATGCGGCGCCTGCAATAGCTGGATATAAACCTTCCTATCTTATAATATTTCATGATAAAGGTAAAAGAAATCTCTATCAAGCGTGGGAGGATTACAAAAATTTTATAAAGAAAGAATTAAGAATAGAATTCTATGAATTAAAGAAAGCAAACAATAGTACAGCAGTACTTTTTTATAATAAAGATCAACTAAGTGAAGTGCTAAATCAAGATAAACACAGTGAGTTTTTGAAAGCATATGGTTATATAAAAGGTATGTCTTTACAGCAGAGTTTAAGGACATTAAAGGATAGGTATAAGAAAGTATGCCCTCACGAAATTGGAATTTTTTTAGGGTATCCAATAGATGATGTGATTGAATTTATAGAGTTTCCAGAGAAAAAGGCATTAACCTTTGGATACTGGAAGGTTTATCATAATGTGTTAGATGCTGTGAATACTTTTAAGAAATACGATGAAATAAAAGAAAAAGTTATGAAACTAATTATGCAAGGGGTTGAGCCATTGTATATTATGAATAACATGTTAAATTAGCAAATATGAGCATAAATGAGGGAAAACTTTCTTGACAATAATAACCAAAGTGGTATATTTTCAATTATAGGTTATTTGAAGGTAGGTGAATGCATGAACTTTAATGGAAAGGTAATTTTAATTACTGGGGGAAGTAGAGGAATAGGAAACAGTATAGCAAAGGAATTTGTAAAGTTAGGAGGCACTGTGATAATAAACTATAGACATAATGATGCCGCAGCAAAGCAAACTTTAAAAGATATTGAGGATTTAGGAGGTTATGCTGTAAGTATTAAAGGAGATGTAAGCAGTTATAGTTTTACTAAGAGTATGATAAACGATATATTGAATAAGTTTGGCAAAATAGATGTACTTATAAACAATGCAGGAATATCTAAAATAGGCCTTTTCATAGATATGCATGAAGGAGATTTTGATAGCATTATTGGTACTAACCTAAAAGGAGTATTTAATACCTGCCATAGTGTAGCAAAACATATGATTGATAGAAGGCAAGGAAGTATTATAAATATATCTTCCATATGGGGAGAGGTAGGAGCTTCTTGTGAAGTACTTTATTCTGCTTCAAAAGGAGGAATAAATTCTTTCACAAAAGCTTTAGGTAAAGAATTAGCACCATCAGGAATAAGGGTAAATGCTGTACAGCCAGGGATTATAAATACTGAAATGAACAAGTGGCTTACTAAAGAGGAAAAGGAAGAACTAGAAGGAGAAATACCTATGATGAGATTTGGAGAGGGAGAAGATATAGCTAAGCTTACTACCTTTTTAGCTAGTGAAGATTCAAAATATATAACCTCTCAGATTATTACTGTTGATGGAGGATATATAAAAGATAAAAATTAATAGCTAAGTATTAGAAGTTTATAGTATTAGAAGTTATAAAATAAGGGTAGGGGGATTTTATGTTTAAGTCATTAAAAAATAAAATAGTATCAGGGTTTATTGCGGTTACTTTAATAACAATGATAGCGCTTACAGGCTTAGGAGTGTATGGAGTAAGTAAAGCATTAAGCAGGCAGATGGATAATGCAAGTAAATTAATCGCCGCAACAGCTAAACAAACTATAGATGAGTATTCTATAGGCAATATTGATGAAATAGACAAAGAATTAGAAAGAGTGCAGAAGGACTCTAATGAGGAAGTTAAATATATATTTGTAGTAGATAAAAATAATAAGATAATAGCAAGTAGTAGTGATAACAATGGAATAGCAGGAAATATACCTCAAGAAGATTTTGATAAAACAATGAAAGGTGAAGTAATAGGAGAAATTATAAAAAATGATGGACAACTAGTATATAATGTACTAACTCCATTTTACAATAAAGATACAAATGAAATAACTGGAGCAATTTCTATTGGGATAAGTATCCCTGATATGACAGGAACATTAAAAGCATATGTGAAGGATACAATTATCTTAGCACTTGTGATTCTAGCTATAGCTATAATAACCGGTTACATAATTTCAATGAATATTGTAAAACCAATAAACACAATATCAAAAAAGATGGAGAATGTAGTCCAAGGGGACTTTACTATAGAATTTCACCCTAAAAAGCAAGATGAAATTGGTGCACTAATGATCTCTTTAAATTATGTTATTAGTACATTAAGAGAGATAATAGAAAAGATACAGGGAACTGCTATGAAGTTAGATGAAATGTCCAGAAACTTAAGCACTTCTAGCGAAGAGGTTGCTGCTACAAGCTTAGAGATTACAAATAGCATAGATGAAATAGCAAAAAACTCTAGTGACCAATCTATATCTATGGGAAATACTACTGAATATATAGGAAACTTCTCAAAGCATATTGACGTAATTCATAATAAAATTGAGAAGGTTGCTGCAAGCAGTAGAAATATAGAACAAGCTGCTCACCTTGGAGAAAAGGAACTTGAAACCTTTGTATTAGTTATAGATGATATGAAAGAAGCCTTTGCACGTTCAGCAGAAAAAATTGACTTTTTAAATAACAACGTAGGAAAAATTACAGAGGTTATGGATGTTATAAATGCAGTAGCAGAGCAAACAAATCTTCTTGCTCTAAATGCAGCTATAGAAGCAGCAAGGGCAGGAGAATCAGGAAGAGGATTTGCAGTAGTAGCAGAAGAAATAAGAAAATTAGCAGAACAAGTTCTTCAATCATCTAAGAGCATTACTGATTTAGTACAAACTGTAATGATGAATACTAAAGAAGTATCTGAAACTACTGACTTAGTTTCAGATAAGATGAGAACAGAAATGAAGACTGTAGACGGTACTGTAGTTTCTATAAAAAATATACTTAATGAGATTGAAGCTATTATGCCTCATATAGATAAGGTTTATGATGCTGTAGATAGGTCTATGGAAGAAAAGGACAAGGTTATCGAAAGTGTGCAAGGTGTGAATGGAAGATCTCAACAGCTAGCAGCTAATACTGAAGAAATATCAGCTTCTATTCAGACACAAGAAGAGTTAGTAGAAGAGTTTGCAGCATCATCCGGAGAATTATCTCTAATAGCCTCCGAATTTGCAGAAAAGGTTAGTAAATTTAAAATTAAATAGTTTATATATTAAAAATACCATTAAATGAAGTACTATATAGTGGATTTAATATTTTCACTGATAAGTATCACGGTTTTATTTAGTGCTTGTGGAAATGCTGCTGATAGTAATAAGGCAAAAGCTCAGGGCAATACAGAGTCATCCCAAAAATCCCAAGATGCTAAATCTTGCGAGGAATTAAACCAAAGTATGCCGTAATCTCTGTCAGGCAAGGAAATGAGTATGGGCATCCACATAATTAACTACAGATAGATTAAAATCTGCAGGCTTTAGAAAATCAAAACGATAAAAAAGATTGCACTAATTAATGTGCAGTCTTTTTTATCGTTCATCTACTAGGCATTTACTACAGAAGAATTTGCAAGAATATTATATTCATTTATCAAAGATTTGCCATCGTACACTATTATAGAATAGGGTTTGGGAAGAGAATAAATATAATTTATAGCTTTTTCAGTAACCATTCCAGTTGTTATTATGATGCCATTTTTAACTCCGTCGATTTCCATAGTGCCTAAAAGTCTACGAGTAGCTTCTATATCTACAAAATTATATTGCGAACATCCTTTACATTTCACATAATAGGTTTCATCATTTCTGATGCATATAATATCTTTTCCTCCATCAGAACCATCAGAAGCAGCAACTATATCAGTAAAGCTTTGTTTTTCTAAGAAAGAAGCAGCCCAATGTCCAAATTCCTTTGGGGAAAGATTAAGCAAATCAGTTGTAGTTAGTATTCCTTCTTTTAACCTTTGGATATTCTTATATTCACTATGATAAAGTTTTATTAATCCTATAAGTTTATATACTAATTGTATAGCTGAAATGCAAATAAAAATGAGTAATATAGTACTTATAAAATTAGATATGATTTTTGTAAGTTCCAAAAGGTAATTATATATCATGAAAGCACCTCCTTATTTCATGAAAGTAAATTTGCAAGAGAAAGATCTTTAATGTTTTTTTGGCTTATAGCCCAAGATTCTTTAGATAGGGCTATTCCGTCTATAAGTCGTATATTATATCGGGAAGGAAGCTGTTCAATATACTTAATAGCATCCTTAGAAAAATTACCGTTTGTAATTACTATAGCCTCTAGAATATTATCATGGATCATGGCACCAACGAACTTTTGAAGATCTGATCTTTCAATCGTATCATAATTATCATCTATATTGCTTTCTCTACAATAGGATTGTATGCAGCTCACATATATTTTAGAGTTATTAGTGCTGCTGCATATGAGACTTATCCCTCCTCTAAAATCTTCTGATATAGAAATAATATTCGAATATCCTTTTTTATTTAAAAGATAGCTACAATATTCTTCGAATTCACTGTTGGTTAAGCTAGATAAAAAGTACCTAGAAGTTAATCCATACATCAATCGTTCTTCCTTAAAAGTTTCTTTAATTTTAGATGCTCTAGGGGAAAGTAGCTTATGAGTAATTCTAAGGCTTATCAAAATAAGCGTGTATAAAATGAGTTTTGAAAAAGAGCTCATGAATTTCACCTCTATAATTTTGACTTTATGCTTACAATTCTGCACATAAATAAAAAATATATACTTTACAATTTTATTTTTTAATTCTTATGATTAATTAGGCGCTATTATTGACTTGAGGGAGGATAAAAGGAAAGGTATTATTTTAAAAAAGTATTATAAATTTATTGAATAATATTTGGTAATATGTTAAAATTATAGAAGAAATTATAGCGATGAGGTATCGTACATTGGCATTTTCGAATAGAGGCTTGTTTGTGTGATAAAGTAAGTCGCGATTTAAGAAAAGAGGAGAGTTTTAAAATGGCAGACAAAACATTAGTATGTAAAGATTGTGGAAAAGAGTTTGTATTCACTGAAGGAGAACAAGAATTCTATAAAGAAAAGGGATTCGAAAATGATCCAGTAAGATGCCCAGAATGCAGAAAAGCTAGAAAACAACAAAGAAATAACAGAGGCTTCAACAGATAGTGAATATATAGGAACTGCGATGCAGTTCCTTTTTATTTTATTAATGTTATAAGAATTTTAAATTATTTGTACTTACTAGGAATTATTTCAATCCCTGCGCTATAAAAATATATTAAGCAGATAACAGCTTTAAGGTAATACCTTAGCTAAAAATGAAGTAAAAATGTGGGGAGGAAATAGTATGAGTGAGTTAATAGCAAATGTAAGAGAGATTAAAAAGTGTCATGGTTGTAAAGAACTTAGAAGAATGGGAAAAGTACCAGGAGTTTTGTACGGTGGCAACATGGGTGAGGTATATTTTACACTAGAAAAAAATCATCTTGAAAAATACATGATAAGATATGGGCAGTATAGTGTTATGAATCTTAATATAAATGGTAAAACTGTAAAGACGATTATAAAAGAAGTTCAAAGACATGCAACTTTAAATCATATTACACATATAGACTTACAACAAATACAGTAGAGTTTATAATCTATATAAAAATAACACAGATATGTATGTGGCGAATTTAACCAACATGGGATAAATTTGCCGCTTATTTATTTTAATAAAAACTTTTTGGAATCAAAACCGTATTAAATAGTGAAGGATTAAAGGCAGTAATTACTGTAAAGCTAATGCTAGTATAAAAATAAGGCTTGGAAGGAGAAGTTATATGGTAAAGAAAAAAATAGCCGCTTTAATGCTAACCTGTATAGTGGCATCAAGTATTATTGGATGTAGTTCTAAAGTTCCAAATAGAGGTGTTAATGAAAGTAAGGAAATTGAAGATAATATAAAAAATAATAAATATAATATTTATAAAGTTACACAGGGGGAGAAAGGTAAAAATTTAAGAATTGTTGCAACAAACCCTTTAAAAGAGGATATTACTTTAAACTTTAATACTACTCAAGAATATGAATTTATATTGCTTAAGAAAGGGAAAGAAGTTTATAGATTTTCTAAGAATAGGTCCTTTGGTGAAATGATAGTTAAAAAAGTAGTAGAGCCAAAGAGAAGTTTGGAATATAATATTGACCTAGAATCCTTAGAGTTAGAAAAAGGAGACTATGACTATGAATTTTATTTAGTTGCAAATGAATTGAAAGCTTTGCCTCATAAGAAGGGAACCTTGACTATAGAGAAGAAAGATATTGATCAAAAGGATGGAGAAGACGATAAAGTAAAGAATCCTAGTGATTCAGTATCGAACAATTCAGGAATTGCTCATTTTCCTTTGAAATACAATATAAATGTTCAAAATGAAAAGAGTCTAGTGGTAGAAGTTAAAAATCAAAATGAAAGACCTATAGATATAAACTATACTAGTGGACAAAAATATGATATGAAGTTCTATAAGAAAGGAAAATTGGTTTATACCTGGTCTCAGGATAAGAGTTTTATCCAGATGATTTGTGAAACTAAATTAATACAAGGTGCAAGTGAGGTATATGAAGTTGACCTTACGGAATTACCTCTAGAAAAAGGAAGCTATGAATACGAGTTTTATTCTGTGGCTAAAGAATTATCGGACGTACCTCATCTAGAAGGAAAGATTACAATAGACTAATAAAAATTAATTAAATGGCTGCTCTTTTGAGCAGCCATTTAATTTCGAAAGCTTTATAGAAAAACATTATATATGTGATAAAGTTAACAAAAAGTATATGGAAAGTAACCAAACATAATGTATAATTTAGGTGAGAGCTTTTGTTAAAGTATTTAAGTAGAATTTAATTTTTTTTAGGTTAAAGTGTATTATATTCCCATACAAGGGTATTATTTAAAGTGAGGAGAGAAAGCTATGAAGAAAAGTGTGCCAGAAGTAAACTGTAATTTAAGAAGTCATATGATTAAATTACCTGGGATTATAAGAGATGCAAGCGGTATAATTGTTTTAGGAAAAAGGATCAAATCTTTAGTTTTTAGTACAGACGTTGCAGTAATAAGAAATACTAATGCAGATGCTGTAATGGCAGTATATCCGTTTACACCTCAGCCACTAATAACGGCAGCCCTAGTTATGTCAGCAGATGTGCCAGTATTTTGTGGAGTAGGTGGAGGGGTAACAACTGGTAAAAGGGTTATAAATTTAGCTTTAGATGCGGAATTTAAAGGCGCTTTAGGAGTTGTATTAAATAATCCTACATCTAATGAAGTTTTAGAACAGGTTAGAAAAACGATAGATATTCCTGTAGTAATAACTGTTGTATCAGAGTATGAAGATATACAAGCAAGGATAGATGCAGGAGCAGATATATTGAATGTTTCAGGAGCTAAAAGAACTCCTGATATAATTAGGGGGATTAGGAAAAGCTACCCTAATGTACCTATAATATCCACAGGTGGGCCTACAGAAGAAACTATAAAAGAAACTATAGAAGCTGGAGCTAACGCGATTACTTATACACCACCATCAGCAGCAGATCTTTTTTCAGAACTTATGGTGAAGTATAGAAAAGAACATAAAGAAGAAGCTCAAGACCAATAGATAAACTTAGTGATTAATGTGTACAAGTTATATTTTAGTAGGATAGTGAAATCTTAAAAATAAGAGTTTTATGTAAATGATTACGATGATCTTATTTTTAGCATTAAATCCGTTCTCTACCTATTCTTAAAACTTCTATCGCAGATTGTGAAAGAGATACATTATAGGTGATAGTAGAAATCTAATAAAAAATAAATTATTATCTGTAGAATTAATAAGGTGAAAATAGCTTATATTAATTTAAGAGAAATAATTTTTAAGCAGTTACAATGCGAGGAGGAAGAAGCCTTGAGATATGAAAAAAGAAATCCTATAAAATTAGTTATTAATAATGCTCAGGCTTTAAGACCACTATATTTAAGACCACCTAAAACACAAGGAAGAGGTTATATAGTCTTTGGGGTTATTATATCATTATTGGGCATATTAGTGCCTTACCTTCTCATATTTTCTCCTATTTTAGTATTTGTAGGGTTAAAGTTTCTGAAAAAACGTGAAGATAAAATAAACGGATCTTTATGCGAAGCCATAACGTTATATATGAAAGGTAAGCTTTATGAAAGCGAAGAAGAGCTTGAAAGGGTAATGATTATAGATAGTCGGAATATACAGGCAAAAGCACTTTTAGGAATTATTCAATACGATAAAGAAAATTACAAAGACGCTATATCTTTGCTAGGAACTTTACCTTATCAATACATTAATGAGGAAATAAGATTACTAACAGCCCTCAGAAATTCATATATAAAAGTAGAGGAATTTGAAAAAGCCGAAGAGATATACTCTAGAATTAAAGAAAAAGAACTAAATGAAAAAGTTAGATAAATATATTAGAGTACATTTATTGTATTAAACACAACAAATGTACTCTACTTATGTTCTGATATATTTTCCTTTGTCAAAACCACTAACTCCTTTTATTTCTTATTGGTGGTATCACCCCCAAGCTTTAGATTTTACAATCCTGTATAAATGAGCAACACCTCCGTTTACTGAATTTATAAACCTTAGTTAATTAAAGTTTATACTATAATAATACACCCTATACAAATAGTTGTCAATATATTCTGAAAACTTTCTGCGTGATCTAAGAAAATTGCGCAGCAATTTTCTTATTTTCCGTAGTATTTCATTACCTTTTTAACGTAATCTCTTGTTTCATAAGAAAGCCTAGAAATTTCTTCTACGGTATCTACTCCGCGTTTTCTAAGGGTACCTGGACCAGCATTATACGCAGCAAGGGCAAGCTGCTTTGAATTTCCATGCATTTCTAGCATGGATTTCAAATATCTAGTTCCACCGTCTATATTTTGATCAATATCATAAGGGTCTGTTATACCAAGATCATTAGCAGTTCCAGGCATAAGCTGCATAAGTCCTTGAGCGCCTGCATGAGAGGTAGATTTAGGATTAAAATCTGATTCTTGTTTTATCACAGCCATAATAAGATCTTTATCTATTCCATATCTTTTTGAAGCTTTTTCTACAGCTTCTTCAATTGTAGTGCTTCCAGAACCTATAGATGTTCTTATATCCTTATAAACATTATTAAGCCTTTCTCCGCCTCCATATCCAAGTTTACTTAAATCTGCTTCAGATAGGCCTAACCTGCTTAAATCAATATTTCCCCTATCATCTGTAGCTGCCTTTAAAAGGCTTTCCATGGCAATTTGAAAGCTTGGAGAGTCTCCGGCAGCTTGCTTTAGCATTTCACTCATCATTTGAAATTGCATAAATTGTTCTACTTGCTTAGAATTATTTACTTCCATAGTTCCACCAACCTTTGTTTACAGGTAAATAAAAATTTATACCTTTACTTTATCGTAAATTTTAATAAAAGTCTTTATAGCATATTGTCTATATAATGATTTTTGTGCTTATGCTAAGTTGGGAATTTGCAGTAAGGTTTTGTTTTATATACTGTATTTCTGTAGAGTGATTTAAGAAAAGAGTTATGAGCTGTTAGAAAAATGGAATGTTGTTGAAGGGAAAAATAATATACTAAAAAAGTTGAATAAGAAAGCTAAAGGAGTGTAACTATCTATATACATGTAGATAAAATTATACAGTATTGAAAATTAGTAAAATGAAGGGTACACTATTATATAGTGTATCTTTTTTATCAGAAGATATTTTTAATGCTCTGAAAGATGGCGAAATTCCAATATCCATCTTTGGCGCGGATATTGCTAAAAATCTTAAGGTCTAGGAATTAAATCAAAGGAGAGATATTATATGGAGTTTAAAAGCATTTTATTGAAGGAAGAATACGGAATAGCTATATTGAGTATCAATAGACCAGAGGTTTTAAATGCTATTAATACTGAGGTTTTAAAAGAACTAAATAAAGCTATATATTACATTTCTGAAAACGATGACATAAAGGTAGTAATTATAAAAGGGGAAGGAAGAGCTTTCTCAGCAGGAGGAGACGTTGTTGAAATGCAAGGTTATAATTCTGAACAAGGAAGAGATTTTATAAAAAAGGGGCAAGATGTTTTTAGAAGAATAGAGGTGTTAGAAAAACCAATAATCGCAGCTGTTAATGGTTTTGCACTAGGGGGAGGATGTGAACTTGCCATGAGTTGTGACATTAGAATAGCAGAAGAAAATGCTAAGTTTGGACATCCAGAACTTAACCTAGGAATTATACCGGGATTCGGAGGAACTCAAAGACTTGTAAGATTAGTTGGAAGAGGGAAAGCAAAAGAATTGATATATACAGGTGAAATTATATCTGCTAAGAAGGCAGAGCAAATTGGTCTAGTTGAGAGGATAGTACCTCGAGAAAGGCTAATGGAAGAAGCAATGGAAATGGCTGTCAAAATAGCTTCAAAGGGGCAAGTGGCTGTAAAATATGCGAAGACAGTTATGACTATAGGCATAGAAACTGATATCGATACTGCTTTGGAGATAGAAAGAGATGCTATTGGACTCTGTTTTGCAACAGAGGATCAAAAAGAAGGAATGTCAGCATTTTTAGAAAAGAGAGATGCAGAATTTAAGGGGAGATAAGGCGGCAAGCAGAAGGCACTTGCTGCCCTTTAATATCTATTATTTTAAATCTAAGGGTTATTGACCTATAGATATACGGCCAGGTCTAGGTTCCTTTCTTTGCCCATGTTCTTTTGTATCTGCAGACTCTTTAGCTTCTTGTGATTCGTTAATATTTTTAGTTTCTTTAATGTCTGATATGGTTTTTGGTGCGTTAAAGCTTTTTGCTGTTTTATATGACTGAATTTCTGCTTTAGCTTCACCATAAGAATATGGTTTTTCAGAGTCTTCGCGATTATAATAATACCCAAGAGTTACTCTAGCTTCAGCAATCATGTCTAAGAATAACTTATTCATAGTTAGAAGCTGTTCAGCAGAAATATTTTCAGGTGACCATGAGCTTCCTACCCAAGTAGATTGGGAACCTATTCCATTATAAATTTGAGCAAGACCTTTTAAAAATATGTCCTTGTCATCCATTAAACTTTCCTCCATTTTAAAATAATTTTCGCCACAATAATAATTTATGAAGTTATTTCAATAATGCTACAAAAATGTTAAAATTGCTACAAATAGAAAAGTTAGATATGAACTCAATATTAATTTGAAGCAATTTTTGAATAAACTATTTTGGTATATGGTAAGAATATTAAATAGTTATACTTAAAGGACCCTAATGCGGCTATTAGTATACATATAAAACGATGTTTTAAAAATTGGAGTAAAATGAATTGAGGAGAGGATTAAAAATCATGGATACAAATTGGGAAGAAATGCATTTTAATAAAATCTTTGAAGAAACCTATAATTCGTTAAAATATGCTGTAGATAATAGTTGTAATTATACTATAGAAAACTTGAAGGGATTGTTGCAAAACCTATATGTGCAGCAGGGAAATAATCAGCTTGGTAGGGGAGAAGCTATGGATATATCCGTAGATGCACAAATAGCTGCTTGTGAGACGCTTTTGGCTGAATATAAGGGTAAACTCAGCTAAATAATGTGACTTTTTTTACAGCAGATCAAAAAAGATTTGCTGTTTTTTTATTTTTGCTGCGAAAATTTTAAATTATAGTTGTATATAAGGTACAAAGGAAACGTAAGGAGGAATTTTACATGAATTTTATTGAAAGATTAATTATTAGAACTCTAGGGATAGGAATTATATTAGCTGGATATCATTGGACGAAATTCACAGCTACAGTAAACAAGGGATTTAGTTATTTAGGGATTATAATCATGTTAGGTGGGATAAGTATCTTATTTATCAAGCTAAAACCTTCAAAAAGAGAGTAAGAATTAAATGAGCATTATGATGAGTTGATAGGAATGATGAAGCAGTCAATCAAAAGAACTAAAAAGTCACAAATTGGGATTGGATCTTATAATACTATTTTAGATAAAAAGGCCTATGAGGAAGATGGCTTGGATTTTGGGAAAAGCATTATTGGAGGTAGTTGCCAGTGTGGGGTTGAAAACCTTATGACTGCAGATAGTATTGACAGAATGAACGAAGAGGCAAGGAGAATGCATGAAGATGGAGTTAGACTTCATGAAATGGGAGTAGCTATGAATGAAGATGGATTTAGAATGCATGAAGATGCATTCAACAATTTTATAAATAATGATTTAGAGTATAATATGAACTTTGATTCAAACTTCGATATGGATTATGACGATGGTCTTATGAGTATGGATAGTTATGGCTCAGGGATGCATAACTTTGGCGACGCTGATCTAAGTTCGCCAATGGATGACTTTGGTAGTCTTGATAGCTTTAATAATTTCGATAGTATGAGCGGTTTTAATGATTTTAATAGTTTTAATAACTTTTAGTTATAATGCAGTCTTCTAATGTAAGACTGCATTATTTTTGTATATAGAATACCACAGGTTATACCTGTGGTTCAGAAAGGCTTGCAGCTATGAGTAGAAAATATAAAACCTCCAATGTAGAATGGAAGTAGGTTTGCCGACCACAACCATGAACAAAGGAGGTATATCCAATATGGATAATAGTAGTTTAGCACATAGTAAATGGAATTGTAAATATCATATGTTTTTGCACCAAAGTACAGGAGACAAATTATTTACGGAAAGATAAAAGCTGATATAGGAGCAATACTTAAAAAATTATGTGAGCATAAAGGAATAGAAATTATAGAAGCAAATGCATGTAAAGATCATATACATATGCTTGTAAGTATACCACCGAAGCTAAGTATATCTCAATTTATGGGATATTTGAAAGGTAAGAGTTCGTTGATGATTTTTGATAGGCATGCGAATGTAAAATATAAGTATGGCAATAGACAATTTTGGTGCAAAGGATATTATGTTGACACAGTAGGAAGAAATAAAAAGGTAATAGAAGAATATATAAAAAATCAAATACAAGAAGATTTAGCATATGAACAAATGAGTTTGAAAGAATACATTGACCCGTTTACGGGTGGTTATGATTATATGCTAGAAAAGTTTAAAGAAAATTAAAAGTTAATTATGAATACAATGTAATAATATATAGTTATTATGAATATTTTATTAATGCAATTAAAAGTATTTTATAGTAAAGTACTTTTACTATTGGTTTATTTAAGGGGGAGGTAAAAAATGTCAGGTGAAAATTCCAAAGCATCTCCAAAGTATATGCTTGGTAGCAATGATAAACAAAAGTGGATGGAAAAATACTTTTTTGCACCAAGGGGAATTGGCTTCTTAGAGCCGGGTGCTGTGCCATTAGATGATTCTGCAATGAGCGCTTATAATATAGCTAAATCATCTTATCAGATACATCCAGAAGTTTTCAACATGGATTATTTATCTAAGGTTTTAGAGCTTGATAAAGATGAAATAATCAAACGAATGAAAAGAATGTATAATGATCATTTGATTATGTTTGTTATGAACCCAGCAACTCAGGTTTATGGATGGGGATTGTACTATTGGTTTGTTAAGTTGAAAAAAGATACTCCAAAAGAGGTTAAAGATAAATTAGCAGAGTGGTATCAAAATAAAGATCCTATTTGCACAGGGTACGAATGTAATGGAGACTTTGATTTTTATAATGGAGATCATATGAGAGTTTTAGATAACTTATTATATGATGTAATAGGCCCATGGAAAGAAAATCCTGAAGTAGAATTTGTAAATATATGCCCTATACGACGTGATGTAAGAGAATCACATGTTAATATGTGGGACGCTCCAGGAGACTTATACAGAGAAAACTATTGGGGAGAAGGGCAATTAGAAAAGCTAGTACAAGTGCAAGATAAGTTAGATCTAACAGATTTGAGGATATTTAAGGCGTTGAATGATAAAAGACCAGTAGAAGAATTATTTGATTTTAATGTTTTATCTGAAATTTCAGGGTTAGACCCAGAGGATATGAAAAATGGCATTAAAGGCATTATAGAGGATAAGCGAATTTTGGTTCCTTTATTTTATTTAAACTTTAAGAAATTAAATCTTACAAATAGACTATTTGTAATACGTTTATTCCAAACTATACCATGTCATAGAAAGACTGAAATTGTGGACGAACTCATCCAAATCCCAGAACTAAATTCTGTAATGGAATTTTCAGATGCATTATATGATATACAGGTTTCAGCCTATAATGAAATAACTGATATAGAAGCATTAAAGGCAAAACTTGAATCTTATAGTGAAGTAGAAGAAATAAAAGAGGCTAATGTAACTAGACAGTTTAGAAGATGGGTATGCCGCTTAGATGAAGAAAATAATTACTGGGAAGAATGTGTGTTTACTGATGATTTTCTGCAAAATTTTGCATATAACGATGCAGTCAACAGATGCTGCAGATATGGAAAGGAGGACAAGTAAATGAAGATAGATGCTCCTCGTCAATATGTTGTTGATAATCTAAAGTATGCTTTAAATCCGTCTTCTATCGCAGTAGTTGGAGCTTCGCGCTATGATATGAAAGTTGGATACAAAGTTATAGAAGGCTTAAAGAAATGGGGATATAAGGGGAAAATATATCCAGTAAACCCCCGTGCAGAATTTGTTCATGGTCTAAAAGCATATAAAACCATTATAGATATCCCTGATGAAATCGATTTAGTTTTTGTAGCTGTACCTGCCCACTTAGTAAAAATGATTCTAGAGCATGCCGTGGAGAAAAAGGTAAAAATGATAGTTATAGCTACTAGTGCATTCAAAGAAATTGGACGTGGAGAACTTCAAAACAACTTAACGCAATACTGTAGAGACAATAAATTGCCTCTAATTGGGCCAAATTTAGTTGGAATGGGAAGTCCATATTTAAACTTTAACTGTGGATTTATACCATATTTGCCTATTAGAGGTTCCGTGGCTATGATATCCCAGTCAGGTGCTAACTTGCTTGCAGCACTTGGTACATCACAGATGGATCATTTTGGAATGAGCTTCTTTGTCGGACTTGGAAACAAAGCTGATGTAGATTTTTGTGAATTTATCTCATATGCTCAGCAGGATGATAATACAAAATGCATATCAGTATACATTGAAGGACTAGATTCTCCAGATGCCTTTGTAAAAGCTTGTACACAGGCACAGGGTAAAAAACCCGTAGTAACCATTAAAGTTGGAGGTTCTCAAATAGGAGTTAAAGCAGCTTTTGCTCATACTGCATCAGAAAATGAAGGAACAGATGATGCTTTTTATGATGAAATATTTGAAAGAGCTGGAGCAATAAGGGCTACAACATGGCAGGAGTTTTTAGACATTTCTTTAGCACTTGGGTTACAACCAGAATTAAAAGACGATAAGGTTGTAATGATTACAAATGGTGGAGGCTCAGGACTATTATCTTGTGATCACTTTGAGAGAAGAAATATGCCTTTACATGAGCTAAAGGAAATATCTCCTAAACTAGTTGAGAGAATTAGAGCCTACATGCCTATGTTTGGTTCTCCATTAAATCCTGTAGATATATCAGGAACTGCTTCTCCACTACAATATAAAGGTGCATTTACTCAGGCAATAAGAGACCCTAACGTAGATGGGATTCTAGGTTCTATTTGCCCAACTTCTGTAACAGATGTTCCAGCAGTAACAGATATAGTTATTGATATATATAAAAAGTATAAACATTTAGGAAAACCATTTGTCATGGAATGTCAAGGTGGAGAAGAATGTCATAATGCTATAATTAAACTTAGAGATCATGGAATTCCAGCTTATCCAACTGCAGAACAAGCTGTTAATGCTATGATTGCTTTAAGAAAATACTCTAAAATTAAAGAGAGATATAATCAATAAAATAAATATCAGTAGGCAATATGCCTACTGATATTTATTATACATTGTAAGCAGGAATAAAAAGAACATATAAACTCATCCTGGAGTGTCTATATAAGATATGTTTAGATATAGTGAGAAAATACAAAGTATATAAAAATAATTTAAATAAATAAATTATAACTGGATTTACATAAATTATGGTTATGTTAAAATAACACTTGTCCTAAGGGAAATAAATTTTATGGGGGTATAGCTCAGTTGGGAGAGCACCTGCCTTGCACGCAGGGGGTCAAGAGTTCGAATCTCTTTATCTCCACCATTAGGGTCTATAGCTCAGCTGGTTAGAGCGCACGCCTGATAAGCGTGAGGTCGATGGTTCGAGTCCATTTAGACCCACCAATTAAAACAAAATATTTTAGGCTAATACCTATGTGCGGGTATGGTTCAATGGTAGAACGTCAGCCTTCCAAGCTGAACACAGGGGTTCGATTCCCCTTACCCGCTCCAATAAAAAGCATCTCATTAAAGAGATGCTTTTTGTTGTGTTTATTGCTGCGAGGATCATTAAATTTATCTTATCATATAAAGTATAAAAAGTATCGCAAATCTTTGGTTGCCTTGATAGTTAATGGCTTTAACTTCGCTGCTCTTGCTATCTTTATAACAGTGCCAATAGTATTAGCAGTCAATAAGACTCGAAAAAGTAGGATAATATTAGGATTTATATAAGAATACCAAAAAGACTGTGTAATTTAGACATGATAGGCACAGTTTTTTTCATATTGAAAGGAGGCATAAGGATGCTTCTAGTTGCAAATAAGTGGAAAAATGGGCTAAAATAAAGTATAAAATCATTGATTCGTATAACTATGATTGGGGGAATTTAGGTGATCAGTACAAGAAAAGTAAAAATTCACCATGAAAAAGGGCTTCATGCTAGAATGGCTGCAATGGTAGTAAATAAAGCTAATGAGCTTGAAAAAAAGTACGAAGTAGAATTGTATATTTCATATAAAGATAAAAAAAAGGTTCCAGCAACCAGCTTAATGCCTCTAGTACTTCTAAAGATTAGAAGACTTGAAGAAATAACAGTTGAGGCTATAGGAAACAGTACAGAAGCACCACTAGATGAGATGATTGAATTTTTGAAAAGCGATTTTAATAAACAAGATAAAAATACTATAGAGCAGGTAGATAACATAATTAACAACAATACTATCACTCTAGAACAGGTTTTTGAAAACACAGCAAACGGGATTATGGCAATAGATGAGAATGATATTGTAACGATATTTAATCCTTCAGCAGAAAAAATTTTACGAATACAAGCAGCTGATGTAATAGGAAAGAAGGTAACAAGCATTCTTCCATCCTCTAGACTTGATATAGTGAAAAGCACAGGAAAAGAAGAAATCGCCTATAAACAGGTAGTAGGTGATAGAATTTTACTGACAAATAGAAGTCCTATACTTATTGAGGGAAAGTCTAAAGGAGCTGTGGCTATCTTTGAAGATATATCAAATATTGAAAGGATAAAAGGAGAGCTTAAGGAAGTAAAGGAACTTAAAGAAAGGCTTCAACTTATTTTAGAATCAGTACAGGATGGCATATGTGTACTGGATGATAAAGGAATTGTAGATTATGTGAATAAGGCTTATCTCAGAATTATAGGAGAGAGCAAAGAAAATATTTTGGGAAAAAACATAAGAGAAATATCTCCAGAAGGTGCAAGAAGTAAAGTTCTAAAAGAAGGGAGGAATATTGTAGGAGCTATCAGTCGTAAGACCAATGGAGCTACCGTAGTATCTAATGTAAATCCCATAATTATAGATGGAGAAACTGCTGGGGTTGTATCTGTAGTTAAAAATGTTACAGAAATACAAGAGTTATCAGAAAAGCTGAATAAAATGTCAGAAAAGGCTGAATACTTGGAGCAAGAGCTTATAAGAAGTAGAAAGCCACACTCAGCTTTTGCAAAGTTTATTGGACAAAGTGGGAAAATATTAGACGCACTTGCAATGGCTCTTAAGGCTGCTAAAGGAAATGCTACTGTGCTTATTAGGGGCGAAAGCGGGACAGGCAAAGAGCTGATTGCAGAAGGAATTCATTATTCTAGTACCAACGCTGGCGGACCATTTATAAGAGTTAACTGCGCAGCTATACCTTCAAGTCTTCTAGAAAGCGAGCTTTTTGGACATGAGAAGGGAGCATTCACTGGAGCTATAAAAAGAAAACTAGGAAAATTTGAGCTTGCCAATAATGGTACTATATTTTTAGATGAAATAGGAGAAATGGAAAAAAGCATGCAAGCTAAAGTCTTAAGGGTTATCCAGGAGAAGGAATTTGAAAGAATAGGTGGAGAAGAAACAATAAAAATTGAAACTAGAATAATTGCTGCTACTAATAGAAATCTCGAAGAGATGGTAGCAGTAGGAGAATTTAGAGAAGATCTATATTATAGACTAAATGTAATTCCTATAATGATACCCCCTTTAAGAGAAAGAAAACAGGATCTAGCTCTCCTTTTAGAATATTTTATAGAAAAACTAAGCAAAGATTTAGGAATAGGCATAAAAGGGGTTTCAAATGAAGCTATGGAAGCACTTTTAGAATATAAGTGGCCAGGTAATGTAAGAGAACTTGAAAACTTAGTAGAAAGGATAATGACTTTAGCGGATGGGGAGCAAATTCAACTCTCAGATTTGCCTGTATATATAAGAAGTGGGTTTGGAGACTTAAGGAATAAAAGAGAGAGGCAGATAAGAGTAGATAACGTAAAAAATTTCGTTTTGGAAAATGAAGAAATACTTCCTTTAAGGGACTATGAAAAGATTATTATAGAAAAGGCGTTAAAAAAGTATAGAAGCTTTAATGCAGCAGGAAAAGCCCTTGGAATTACTCATAAAACTGTAGCCTCAAAAGCAAGGCTATATGGTATAGAGAAAATTGAAGTATGGGAAAAATGAACAAGCTGGGAAAAAGTATCAACATTTATATAAGAAGGTTGGTACTTTTTCTCAATATAAATTAAGAAACATATATAATAGCTATTGCTATCATTGGTATAAATCTTGCTTAAATATAGCAGTAAAAATATTTAAAGAATAGGTTTTAAATAAAGCACATGAAAAATAAAGTTATATAAAAGTATTTTTAAGGGGGAATAGAATATGAAAAAGTTAATTAACAATCCAGAGAATGTAGTTCAAGAAATGCTAAGTGGAATGGTATTGGCACATCCAGAATATATAAGGAAGCTAGATGGCTTCAATGTTCTAGTAAGGAAGAGTTCGCCAATAAAAGGAAAGGTTGCTATAGTTAGTGGTGGAGGAAGTGGTCATGAGCCAGCACATGGAGGGTATGTAGGAAAGGGAATGCTTGATGGTGCAATAGCAGGAGATGTATTCACATCACCAACACCTGACCCAGTATACGAAGCGATTAAAGCTGTAGATGGAGGGGCTGGAGTACTTTTAGTCGTTAAAAACTATACTGGAGATATTATGAATTTTGAAATGGCAAAAGATATGGCTGAAATGGACAGCATAAATGTAGATTATGTAGTAGTTAATGATGATGTAGCTGTAGAAAATAGTACTTACACTGCAGGAAGACGTGGAATTGCAGGAACAATCTTTGTTCATAAAATAGCTGGAGCGAAGGCTGAAAAAGGGGCTAAATTAGAAGAAGTTAAGGCAACAGCTGAAAAGGTTATCAATAATGTAAGAAGCATGGGCATGGCATTAACACCTTGTATAGTCCCAGCAGCAGGAAAGGCTAATTTCACATTAGAAGAAAATGAAATGGAAATTGGAATGGGTATTCATGGAGAGCCAGGAACTCATAGAGAGGATATAAAAACAGCTGATGAGATTACACAGCACTTAGTAAGCAAAATTTTAGAAGATATGCCTTTAAATGAGGGAGAAGAAGTTGCAGTTATGGTTAATGGATTAGCATCTACGCCTCTTATGGAACTTTATATAGTTAATAGAAAAGTAAATGAAATGCTTCAAGAAAAAGGAGTAAAGGTTTATAAAACTTTAGTTGGAGAATTTATGACTTCACTTGAGATGGCAGGATGTTCAGTGAGCATATTAAAATTAGATGAAGAATTAAAAGAACTTTTAGATGCAACAGCAGACACACCAGCTTTTAAGGTATTATAAGGAAAATAGGGGAGATTAAGATGAGCGTAAACGGATCAAGAGTTATAGAAATAATAAATAAAGTCGGGGAAGTTATAGAGGAGAATAAATTATTTTTAACAGAACTTGATGCTGCCATTGGGGATGGAGATCATGGACTTAACATGAGTAAAGGTTTCAATGCAGTAAAAGAAAGACTAAAAGGGGATAATGGAAATGATATTGGAGATATTCTCAAGAAAACTGGCATGGCTCTAGTATCCAATGTAGGAGGAGCATCAGGACCTTTATATGGCACGGCTTTTATGAAGGCTGCTGCAGAGGTAAATGGGAAGAGCGAAGTTGATATAAGAGATTTTGAAAAAATGTTACAAGCTTCTTTAGACGGCATAAAGATGAGAGGCAAAGCGGAATTAAATGATAAAACTATGATAGATGCTATAGAACCAGCATTAAATAGCTTAAAAGATTCCATAGAAAAAGGATTATCACCAAAAGAAGCCCTAAAGGAAGCAATAGATGCAGCTTACAGAGGAGTTGAATATACAAAAGAAATAATAGCAAGAAAAGGTAGAGCAAGCTATTTAGGAGAAAGAAGTATAGGACATCAAGATGCAGGAGCAACTTCTAGTGCTCTGATCTTAGAAACTATATATAAAGAAATTAATGGGTAAGTAAAAAGCAAAGTAAAGTTTTCAATTAAGAAGGCCTTGGGTTTACTATTAGGGTTTATCTGAGGTTTTCATTAATATAGGATAAAAGTAAAGGAGAGAAATTCATGGTAGGACTGGTGATAGTATCTCATAGCCAGAAGGTAGCAGAAGGAGTAAAGGAACTAGCAAGTCAAATGGCTGTAGATGTTCCTATTGCTGCAGCTGGAGGAACTAGTGATGGAAGGCTAGGGACAGATGTTGAAAAAATCGTAAACGCCATAAATGAAGTCTATTCAGAAGATGGAGTGTTAATTATTTTTGATTTAGGAAGCGCATATATGAACGCAGAAATGGCATTGGAATATCTTGAGGAAGATATGAAATGTAAAGTAGATATAGTAGATACTGCTATTGTTGAAGGTGCTATAACAGCATCAGTTGAAAGCAGTATAAATAAAACTATTTCAGAAATAAAAGAAGCACTAAAGTGCTTGGCCTTAGGGAAAATGCCATAAGAACAAGCTGTAAAAGATAGTTGGAAAGCTAGAAAATTAGTAAGAGTAGTTATGTATTATAAAGTTTAATAAAAAAGAAGGCAATCATCTGACTTTCATTAGATGATTGCCTTCCTTTTTAGCTTACATGATTAAATCAAATTATACAAGGTTATTAAAGTTATAGAAACTACACTAAGGATCTCTAAAGATAATTTGAAGAGTTTGGATTTAATATTTCCTTGTCCTTTATGAGTTTCCATTAGATAAGCATAATAAGACAGATTTATGCCTTCAGATTTACAATAGTGACTAATTTGACTTTCAATTTGTTTCTTTGAGTAAACTTGGTCAGACATTAAATAATGATAATTTGCACCGGGCTTTAGCATATATAGTGCCTCCTAATATTTTATTTTCCTCTGCTTTTCTCAAGATTGTTAAATTCATCATATTCATCTACTCCTTTCATAATGTTTATTTTAAGTATGCTTTATATATAGCGGCTAAAACATACCTATAATATAAAAAGCCGTGGATATCCACGGCCTTATAACAGAATAAAAAATTAAATAAGTTGTTAAAAAAACAAAAGCCATGGGCTTGATAACCCATGACATAAAATAATCGTAAATACTAGAATAATTTAAAACACTTATTAAACTAAATACAGAGCGTACTTATGGCAGAGTTATCAAAATAAATGTATATAATTTTTAGAAGTTTTATTTTCGTAAACTTAGTTAACATAACTCTACCTCCTTTTATTACTTTTATTTCCTATAATAGTATAAAATAGTTAACAATAAAAGTCAATACCTACGTGAAAAAGTGTTCACAAGATAAATTGAGATTGAATCTACTTCTATTAAAACAGTTACTTTTATAAAGAGAAAGGCTTGCATATAGTGAATAACAAAGTTCTTGATTCTAATTACTTTGTTATGTTTTGTTGGCTTTGTATAGTTACGGCGATTTGAAGTGAAATATATAAGTACTCTTACCCTTGTGTATCCAAGTGCTTAATAAGTATATATATGAAGATATAGCAAGAATGGAGGAGCTATATTATTATAGTAGGCTTTTTAATGATTTATTAGTTTTATATATATGATAATATAGTCCATGTCGTCACGAGAGACTAGCAAGAACAGTAGCTAGTCACTAATCACCAATCGCTAATAATTAAATTTTAATTTGTCTTTTAGAGACTAGAGATTAGCGATTAGAGGTTATGAAAAAAAGTGTTGACAAGTAAGAATGAAGTTGTTATACTAAATAAGCTGTCAAATGACGGCGAAAACAATTGGTCTTTGAAAATTAAACAGAATTAAGGTAAAATGCCAGTCAATAAACTTATTGAGCTAAGGAAACTCGCTCAGCAGAGCTGAGGAGTAAAAGCTTACACGAAATCATAGATTTCTAGTAATCTTTTAAATTGAGAGTTTGATCCTGGCTCAGGACGAACGCTGGCGGCGTGCCTAACACATGCAAGTCGAGCGAGGGGAGTTCTTCGGAACAAACCTAGCGGCGGACGGGTGAGTAACACGTGGGTAACCTGCCTCAAAGAGGGGGATAGCCTCCCGAAAGGGAGATTAATACCGCATAACATTATTTTCTCGCATGAGAGAATAATCAAAGGAGCAATCCGCTTTGAGATGGACCCGCGGCGCATTAGCTAGTTGGTGAGGTAACGGCTCACCAAGGCGACGATGCGTAGCCGACCTGAGAGGGTGATCGGCCACATTGGAACTGAGACACGGTCCAGACTCCTACGGGAGGCAGCAGTGGGGAATATTGCGCAATGGGGGAAACCCTGACGCAGCAACGCCGCGTGAGCGATGAAGGTCTTCGGATTGTAAAGCTCTGTCTTTGGGGACGATAATGACGGTACCCAAGGAGGAAGCCACGGCTAACTACGTGCCAGCAGCCGCGGTAATACGTAGGTGGCAAGCGTTGTCCGGATTTACTGGGCGTAAAGAGTATGTAGGCGGATATTTAAGTCAGATGTGAAATTCCCGGGCTTAACCTGGGCGCTGCATTTGATACTGGGTATCTAGAGTGTGGGAGAGGAAAGTGGAATTCCTAGTGTAGCGGTGAAATGCGTAGAGATTAGGAAGAACACCAGTGGCGAAGGCGGCTTTCTGGACCATAACTGACGCTGAGATACGAAAGCGTGGGGAGCAAACAGGATTAGATACCCTGGTAGTCCACGCCGTAAACGATGAATACTAGGTGTCGGGGGGTACCACCCTCGGTGCCGCAGCAAACGCAATAAGTATTCCGCCTGGGGAGTACGGTCGCAAGATTAAAACTCAAAGGAATTGACGGGGACCCGCACAAGCAGCGGAGCATGTGGTTTAATTCGAAGCAACGCGAAGAACCTTACCTAGACTTGACATCTCCTGAATTACTCGTAACTGAGGAAGCCCTTCGGGGCAGGAAGACAGGTGGTGCATGGTTGTCGTCAGCTCGTGTCGTGAGATGTTGGGTTAAGTCCCGCAACGAGCGCAACCCTTGTTGTTAGTTGCTACCATTAGGTTGAGCACTCTAACGAGACTGCCGCGGTTAACGCGGAGGAAGGTGGGGATGACGTCAAATCATCATGCCCCTTATGTCTAGGGCTACACACGTGCTACAATGGCCGGTACAACAAGATGCAATCCCGTGAGGGGGAGCTAAACTCAAAAGCCGGTCCCAGTTCGGATTGTAGGCTGAAACTCGCCTACATGAAGTTGGAGTTGCTAGTAATCGCGAATCAGCATGTCGCGGTGAATACGTTCCCGGGTCTTGTACACACCGCCCGTCACACCATGAGAGCCGGTAACACCCGAAGTCCGTGAGGTAACCGTAAGGAGCCAGCGGCCGAAGGTGGGATTGGTGATTGGGGTGAAGTCGTAACAAGGTAGCCGTAGGAGAACCTGCGGCTGGATCACCTCCTTTCTAGGGAGAAATGGAAGCTATGCTTTCATAGACTGACTAATAACTTAATTCTGTTTAATTTTGAGAGACCAACTCTCATTTGTTCTTTGAAAATTGCACAGTGTATATAAATTTAAGTTTTGCGAGAGCAAAACAACATTTAGTAACGAAGAGTGAATGTATTTTCGATGAAGTAAACATTGAAATGAGTTCTAGAAGCTCTTAATGAGCGGAGTTTTAAATGTCGTAATTTTGTCACATGACGTGACAAAGCTCTGAGTGCGTCAGGACGACGCATACGAAGAGGTAGACATTTAAAATGTAGCGAATTTAGAGATTCTTAATGAAATTTCACGTTTATGAATGAAAATATATGAGCGAAGATCAAGTTATAAAGGGCGCACGGTGAATGCCCTGGCACTAGGAGCCGATGAAGGACGTGATAAGCTGCGATAAGCTGCGGGTAGATGCAAATTATCTGTGATCCGCAGATTTCCGAATGGGGAAACCCACATGATTAACATCATGTACTACATGCTGAATAAATAGGTATGTGGAGGTACACCTGGGGAACTGAAACATCTAAGTACCCAGAGGAAGAGAAAGAAAAATCGATTCCCTAAGTAGCGGCGAGCGAACGGGGAAGAGCCCAAACCAGAAACTTTGTTTCTGGGGTTGAGGATAGATCATAACGCTTTGATTTTCTTAGCTGAATAGAACTGGAAAGTTCAGTCGCAGAAGGTAATAACCCTGTAGGCAAAAGGAAAAGAAAAGTAGATCTACTCCAGAGTACCACGAGACACGTGAAACCTTGTGGGAAGCTGGGAGGACCATCTCCCAAGGCTAAATACTACCTAGTGACCGATAGTGAAGCAGTACCGTGAGGGAAAGGTGAAAAGAACCCCGGGAGGGGAGTGAAATAGAATCTGAAACCGTGTGCCTACAATCGGTCGGAGCACTTTTATGTGTGACGGCGTACTTTTTGTAGAACGGGCCAGCGAGTTACGATATGTAGCAAGGTTAAGCACTTATGGTGCGGAGCCGAAGGGAAACCGAGTCTGAACAGGGCAACTAGTTGCATATCGTAGACCCGAAACCGGGTGACCTATCCATGGCCAGGATGAAGCGAAAGTAAAATTTCGTGGAGGTCCGAACCACGTTGGTGTTGAAAAACCATGGGATGAGCTGTGGATAGCGGAGAAATTCCAATCGAACTCGGAGATAGCTGGTTCTCCTCGAAATAGCTTTAGGGCTAGCGTCGGGTAATTAAGTAGTGGAGGTAGAGCACTGAATGGGCTAGGGGCTGACAACAGTTACTGAACCCTATCAAACTCCGAATGCCATATACTTGTACCCCGGCAGTCAGACTACGAATGATAAGATCCGTGGTCAAAAGGGAAAGAGCCCAGACCATCAGCTAAGGTCCCAAAGTGTAAGTTAAGTGGTAAAGGATGTGGGATTTCTAAGACAACTAGGATGTTGGCTTAGAAGCAGCCACTCATTTAAAGAGTGCGTAATAGCTCACTAGTCGAGAGATCCCGCGCCGAAGATGTCCGGGGCTAAAACTTACCACCGAAGCTATGGATGTGTACTATGTACACGTGGTAGAGGAGCTTTCTGTACAGGTTGAAGCCATACCGTAAGGAGTGGTGGACAGTGCAGAAGTGAGAATGCTGGCATAAGTAGCGAGAAACAGGTGAGAATCCTGTTGGCCGAATATCTAAGGTTTCCTGGGGAAGGCTCGTCCTCCCAGGGTTAGTCGGGACCTAAGCCGAGGCCGAAAGGCGTAGGTGATGGACAACTGGTTGATATTCCAGTACCACCATAATGCGTTTGACAAATGGGATGACGCAGGAGGATAGGATGTGCGCACTATTGGATGTGCGTCTAAGCACTTAGGGTGTTGAGTAGGTAAATCCGCTCAACTGAGCCTGAGGTGTGATGGGGAGCCTATTTTGGCGAAGTATCTGATTCCACGCTGCCAAGAAAAGTCTCTATGGAGCAAAGTGGTGCCCGTACCGCAAACCGACACAGGTAGATGAGGAGAGAATCCTAAGGCCGTCGGAAGAATTGCTGCTAAGGAACTCGGCAAATTGACCCCGTAACTTAGGGAGAAGGGGTGCCTGCGAGAGCAGGCCGCAGTGATCAGGCCCAAGCAACTGTTTATCAAAAACACAGGTCTCTGCTAAAGCGTAAGCTGATGTATAGGGGCTGACGCCTGCCCGGTGCTGGAAGGTTAAGGGGAATAGTTAGCGCAAGCGAAGCTATGAACTTAAGCCCCAGTAAACGGCGGCCGTAACTATAACGGTCCTAAGGTAGCGAAATTCCTTGTCAGGTAAGTTCTGACCCGCACGAATGGCGTAATGATTTGGGCACTGTCTCGGCAGCAAATCCGGTGAAATTGTAGTGCAAGTGAAGATGCTTGCTACCCGCGGTTGGACGGAAAGACCCCGTAGAGCTTTACTGTAGCTTAGCATTGAATTTCGGTATTGTCTGTACAGGATAGGTGGGAGACTGAGAAGCAGGAGCGTCAGCTCTTGTGGAGTCATCCTTGGGATACCACCCTGATAGTACTGGAATTCTAACTGGCGGCCATGAATCTGGTCACAGGACATTGTTAGGTGGGCAGTTTGACTGGGGCGGTCGCCTCCTAAAAGGTAACGGAGGCGCCCAAAGGTTCCCTCAGCGCGGTCGGAAATCGCGCGTAGAGTGTAAAGGCAGAAGGGAGCCTGACTGCGACACATACAGGTGGAGCAGGGACGAAAGTCGGGCTTAGTGATCCGGTGGTTCTGTATGGAAGGGCCATCGCTCAACGGATAAAAGCTACCTCGGGGATAACAGGCTGATCTCCCCCAAGAGTCCACATCGACGGGGAGGTTTGGCACCTCGATGTCGGCTCGTCGCATCCTGGGGCTGTAGTCGGTCCCAAGGGTTGGGCTGTTCGCCCATTAAAGCGGCACGCGAGCTGGGTTCAGAACGTCGTGAGACAGTTCGGTCCCTATCCGCCGTGGGCGTAGGAAATTTGAGAGGAGCTGTCCTTAGTACGAGAGGACCGGGATGGACTGACCTCTGGTGCACCAGTTGTTCCGCCAGGAGCACAGCTGGGTAGCTATGTCGGGAAGGGATAAACGCTGAAAGCATCTAAGCGTGAAGCCCACCTCAAGATTAGATTTCCCATAGTTTAACTAGTAAGATCCCTGGAAGACTACCAGGTTGA
This sequence comes from Clostridium bovifaecis, assembly GCA_009738435.1. GTDB lineage: Bacteria > Bacillota > Clostridia > Clostridiales > Clostridiaceae > Clostridium_H > Clostridium_H bovifaecis. The sequence goes on from CP046522.1 coordinate 713,756, forward strand.
TAGGTCAGAGGTGTAAGTGCAGTAATGTACTCAGCTGACTGATACTAATAGATCGAGGACTTGATCAATATATATGAAACTCATTCAGCAAAGCTGATGAGTACTGATTTGTATCAGAATCGAAGATTCTGACAAATCATGTACACTGTGCAATTTTGAGAGAATAACTCTCAAAGAGAATCGCTAATAGCTAGTCACTAATCTCTAAAATGATAGGGATTAGCGAATAGATACTAGGGATTAAAAGTAAGGCTAAGTTTAAACATAGGTATAAGGAATAATATCTAGATGCCTAATTTATAACTCAGGCCCCAAAAAATCTGGTGGTTATGGCTTGAAGGTAACACCCGTTCCCATACCGAACACGAAGGTTAAGCTTCAAAGCGCCGATGGTACTGCACTGGAGACGGTGTGGAAGAGTAGGTCGCCGCCGGGTAATAGAAAAAGACACTAAGCAAATGCTTAGTGTCTTTTATTTTTGTGCGCCCAGCAAGGAAGCCGGAGGCAAAATCTCGGTCTGAGGTACATAAACTATATATAAGGCTTACTAGGGACGGACGAGTTTGCAAAACAAAACAAAGTCCAACACTACCCGAATCCCTAGGAGTAAATATAGCAGGTTAATAAGAAGGTATTTGCAATCAGGAATAATGATAGGTGGAATAGTAACTAAGAGTGAAAATGGAACTCCGCAAGGAGGACCACTAAGCCCACTACTTTCTAATATTATACTAGATGAACTAGATAAAGAATTAGAAAGAAGAGGACACAAATTTTGTCGCTATGCTGACGACTGTAATATATACGTTAAGAGTGAGAGAGCAGGTAAAAGAGTTATGGAATAGCTAAATACAAGGGAATAGTAGAGCAGATAGACATTTGGATAAGGCAAAGACTACGAATGTGTACATGGAAACAATGGAAGAAGGTCAAAACAAGATACAAAAACCTTAAGAAATTGGGACTGAATACTATCAAGCAATAAAATTCGCCAATACCCGTAAGGGATACTGGCGGACAGCTAATAGTGCTATTTTAAGCACAACACTTACAAATTAATTCTTCTCGGATTTAGGCTTAAAAAGCCTAACACGTCAATATATTAAAATTCATTCTACTTAACGAACCGCCGTATACCGAACGGTACGTACGGTGGTGTGAGAGGACGCTGAATAAAATAATTATTCAGCTCCTACTCGATTGGAACTTTTGACTAATTGTTAATACAAATCCTACACGTCTAATGATTTGAATACAGGTAGGAATAAGAGGATATGCTTTATCGTAAAATTAGATTCCTAGTCCACATCATACATAAATTAAACATATTGTGGTTATTTTTATTGTCTAAGGCTTGAAATAAAATTATATTAAGTAGAAATAAAGTTACTATTGTTGATTAATGGATAATTAGGAGGGGTATTATGCAAATTGGAGTTATAATGGGTGGAGTATCAAGCGAAAAAGAGATTTCACTTATGACAGGAAAAGAAATTATAGATAATTTAGATAAAAGTAAATATGAAGTTTTACCAGTACCAATAGATACAAAATTTCAGCTTACAGATAGGGCTAAATGTTTAGAGTTTGCTTTTATTGCTCTTCATGGAAGTTTTGGTGAGGATGGGAAAGTTCAAGCAATACTTGACAGTCTTGGAGTACCATATTCAGGATCAGGGGTATTGTCAAGTGCATTATGTATGGATAAAGATCTGAGTAAAAAAATATTTATTGCAGAAAATATAAAAACTCCTAAATGGGTTTTAATAAAAAAACTAAATAAGGTTGATTATAGCAAAATTGAAGAAATAGGATATCCACTTATAATAAAGCCAAATAGTGAGGGTTCCAGTATAGGAATATCCATAGTTAATAATAAATATGAATTAGAAGAAACATTAAACAAAGCGTTAAAATATGATGATATTTTAGTTGAAAAGTTTATTAAAGGACAGGAAATAACCTGTTGTATGCTTGATGGAAAAGTCCTTCCTATAATTGCTATTAACTATAAAACTGATTTTTTTGATTATAGATCAAAGTACGATGCTGAAAAATCAGAGGAAGTCATAGTTGAACTAGATGATTATCTAAAGAATGAAGTTGAAAAAATTTCATTAAAATGTTGGGAAAGCTTTAATCTGAAGGTATACTGTAGAATTGATATGATAGTAAAGGATGATAATGTATATGTACTTGAAATAAATACTCTTCCTGGAATGACTAAAAATAGCCTACTTCCAAAGAGTGCTAAGGCCTATGGGCTTAAATTTAATGAGCTATTAGATAAAATAATAGAAATTTCACTAAGAGAAAGTAAAAATTGATTTTGAGGTGTTTTAATGTTTTTTAATTTGAAGCTTCATGAAGATGAGCCAATTTATATCCAAGTTTACGGCTATTTAAAGGAAATAATAGAAAATGGAATGCTATCTAAGGATAGTAAACTTCCATCTACAAGGGAAATGGCTTCAATGATAGATGTAAGTAGAACTACAATAGTAAAGGCATATGAACTTCTTGAAGATAATAACCTAGTTTACACAATAAAAGGGAGAGGTACTTTTGTATCAAAAGTACCCGTAGTAAAACAAAGTGAGTGGGAAATTAATTGGGAAAATAATATAACTAACTATGCAAAGATGTCAGAAAAGTTGGATATAATGAAACACGAAAAGTTATATAAAAAAGGAATGATTTCTTTTAAAAGCATAGCTCCAGATGAAAGTTTATTTGATGTAGAGGAAGTAAAAAGAGCTTTTTTAAATAGAATTTCAATTGAAGGAGAAAAACTCTTAAATTATGGATACGCGAAGGGTTATAAACCATTAATCGATTTTATAATGGAATATATGAGAGAAAAAGGTGTAAATACAAAAGGTAAGGATCTCATAATAACCAACGGTTTTACAGAAGGATTTGATATAGTTCTATCATCTATAGTCCAAAAGGGTGATAATATAATTTGTGAAAATCCTACTCATAATACTGCAATAAAGCTTATGAAGCTTCACCAATTAAGTATTATAGGTATTGATATAGATGAAGATGGTATAGATTTGGAGAAAATCAAAAATGCACTTAAACATAACCCTATTAAGGCAGCGTATCTTATTCCTTCTTATCATAATCCTACTGGAATGGTAATGTCTTATGAAAAGATGGAAAATGTTTATAACTTATTAAAAAAGCATAAAGTTCCTATTGTTGAAGATGGGTTCAATGAGGAGTTGCAGCATTTAGGAAGTCATATTGCTCCTATAGCCACTATTTGTGGAGAAGAAAATTCAGTTATATATTGGAAGTTTATCAAAAATTTTATTCCCAGGAATGAGAATAGGATGGGTATTTGGAGACAAGAGACTTATAGATGCGCTTGAAAGTGTTAAACGGAGTAAAATATTCATACATCATTTTTAGATCAAGGGATCTTATATGAATATATGAAAAGTGGCGGTTTTGAGAAATATGTTAAGAAGGTTAGAGGCATATATAGAGAAAAGTATAATTTGTGTAGAAAACTTGTGGAAAAATATATTCCTCATAAATTTATATTAGGTGATGGAGGATTATATTTATTTATAAAGCTAGATGGGATAGAAGCTAGGAGTTTACTTGAAAGATGTTATAAAAGAAATGTTATATTTACGCCAGGAGATATATTTTATACTGATGGAAATGGTGGAGACTCTATTAGATTAGGATTTTCAAGAACATCTATGAAAGATATAGAAAATGGAATAAAGATAATTGGTGAAGAAGCTAGAGCACTTCTAAGGAAGTAAATCCAAGAGCTTCTTTTCTATTTTTTGAATCAATAATTAATTAACAAAATTGGAATGTACTATAACTTAGATGAATCATTTACAAAGGATATGGAGTCAATCCAGCATTTTTTATTGCCAGAGGTTGCAAAAGTATTCATTTGATGATACTTTGGAAATAAGATGCTAAAAGATTCTTAGAGGGAGGGGTAATTATGATTAAGCCCAAAGTACTTATTACAAAAACTATTCCTAAAGAAGTAGAGAACTATATTGCACAGCACTGTGATTATAAAATTAGAAGTTTTGATGGTAAAATTGACAAAGAGCTATTATTTAATGAGCTACAGGATACAGAAGGTTTGTTAACAAGTGGTACTAAAATTAATGAGGAATTATTGTCACATGCTCCAAAACTAAAGGTAGTTAGCAACATTTCTGTTGGATATAACAACTTTGATTTAGGTTGTATGAAGGCTAGGAAGGTCATGGGAACTAATACACCTGGTGTACTAGATGACACAGTAGCAGATTTGGTCTTTGCTCTTGTTCTTTCAGCTGCGAGGAGAATCTCAGAGCTTGACGCATATGTGAAAAAAGGTAAATGGAGAGAAAGCGACAATGAAAATCTATTTGGAGTTGATGTTCATCATTCAACCTTAGGAATTATAGGAATGGGAAGAATAGGTGAAACCATTGCTAAAAGGGCGCGCTTGGGATTCGATATGGAGGTACTTTATTATAATAGAAGTATGAAGCCTAAGATAGAAAAAGAACTAGGGGTAGAGTATTCTAGTTTAGAGGATTTATTGAAAAAATCTGATTATATAGTAGTGATGACACCTTTAACGAAAGAGACAGAACATATTATTGATTATAAAGAATTCGATTTAATGAAAAAATCTGCTATTGTTATTAATGCATCTAGAGGCAAAACAATAAACGAAGAAGCGTTAATTGATGCTTTAAAAAATAAAAGAATATTAGCTGCAGGATTAGATGTATATAGTGTTGAGCCGGTAAATTTAGATAATCCTCTTCTTAAAATGCCTAATGTAGTCACAATACCTCATATAGGATCTGCTACATCAAAAACTAGATTTGATATGTCAATGCTTGCTGCAAAAAACTTAATAATTGCTTTGTCAGGACATACACCACCTAATTTAGTGCCTGAACTTAAATAAATACAGTCTGTAGAAAAAAACTGATATTACTCACAAAAATATATTATTTTAAAATAAAAATATTTGTTATACTTAATTAATTAAAATTAGACATAATGTATATTGGTTCGGGGGGAATACTTATGATAACAGCTCACTTGGGGGAGTTTGCAGCACTACTTACAGCAATTTTTTGGACAATTGCGGCTGTGGTTTTTGAATCGGCAGGGAAAAAGGTTGGATCTTCGTGTGTGAATTTTATGAAGCTTATATTTGGATTTTTGCTAATAGGCGTATATACTTCTATTACTAGAGGAATGTTTTTACCTTTAGATGCTTCAAGTAGGACATGGACATGGTTACTTCTTTCAGGGCTTGTGGGATTTGTATTAGGAGACTTATTTTTATTTCAAGCCTATATAGAGATTGGGTCAAGAGTCTCTATGTTGGTGATGTCATTAGCTCCTCCAATTGCCGCGGTGATTAGTTACATAGTTTTAGGAGAAAAGTTAACTAAGGCTAATATTATAGGTATGGTAATTACTATTATAGGAATTGCCATTGTAGTTTTGAAGAAAGACGATAGCGAGAATAAGATACAATTTTCACATCCTATAAGAGGACTTGTATTTGCTCTCTTAGGTGCTATAGGACAAGCTGGTGGGCTTGTACTAAGCAAGTTAGGAATGCAGGATTATAACGCTTTTGCAGCTACACAAATTCGTACAATTGCAGGAATTTGCGGGTTTGCAGTATTGATTTTTATAATGAAGGGGTGGGACAAGGTATTTTCTGCTTTAAAGAATATTTCTATTTTAAAGACAATTTCCCTTGGATCTATATTTGGCCCTTTTTTAGGAGTTTCTTTTACGTTAATCGCTATTCAATACACAAGCACTGCAGTAGCATCTACAATTACATCCATAGTACCAGTTTTAATAATACCTCCTGCTATTTTAATTTTCAAAGAAAAGATTACTTCAAGAGAGATATTAGGCTCGATTGTTACTATTATCGGAGTTGGAGTATTGTTTATATAAAAATACATATACATTAGAAAAAATATGAGATATTTATATCAAGTTTTACTTTTTTATCATACAATAAATAAAGCAATAATATTGGGGATTAGTTTATGATAACTACAATCAATTTAAGTCTTCCAAGAAAAAAGTTATTAGAAGAATTTGATAAAGTATTATTTAAAGCTAGGATGATGGATATAGACATAAATAGATATGCAAAGACAACATTAGGAGCTATTTTTATATGTGCTTTTAGAAATACTAATGCAAATGCAAAGGAGCTATATAATAGTAAAGATATTATAAAGCAATCAACAGAAGTATTAAGACTTATAGGATATCCCACTATAGACTTAATTTATCAGCTTCTTAGTATGAAACAGCATTTAAAAATACGCAACCTATTAAACTCGGATATATAAAAAACTGTAGATATGTTTCATCAATAACTAATTGGGAAAAGTGTTAGAAGAGCTACATTATGTACATATAATATAGCTCTTCTTTATATTATTTGTGGATAATTTACTATTAAATTTGTTTATAATTTTTATTTAGTTAGAATTTTTTATATTTATAGCTCCATAATATTAGTATATTACAATTGACGCACACTAGAAGAAAGAAGGAATCTATATGGAAAAAATCAAACTAAATGATGATTTAAAGTTTTCGAGAATAGTCCATGGACTTATGAGGCTTGCAAGTTGGAATATGAGAGATGAAGAATTATTAAATTTACTCGAGCAAAGTATAGATATGGGAGTTACAACTTTTGATCATGCGGATATATACGGGGGTTATATTGTAGAAGAATTATTTGGAAGGGCTTTAAAGTTAAAACCTAACTTGAGGGAAAAAATAGAGATTATAACAAAATGTGGAATAAAGCTAATTTCACCAAATAGGCCAAAGCATAAAATAAAGTATTATGATACAAGTAAGGAACATATTATAAAATCTGTGGAAAATTCATTAAGAAATCTTAATACGGACTATATAGATGTATTATTAATACATAGACCAGACCCATTTATGAATCCAGCGGAAGTATCATACGCTTTTAATATTTTAAAGTCACAAGGAAAAGTTAAGCATTTTGGTGTATCAAATTTTAATCCTTCTCAATTTAATATGCTCAGTTCCCATATGAATTTTCCACTGGTTACAAATCAAATAGAAGTTTCAGTTATGAACTTGACTAATTTTCAAAATGGAACCATAGAACAATGCCAAGAGAGAAAGATACCACATATGGCGTGGTCACCTCTTGCAGGAGGGAAGGTATTTAGTTTTGAGGAGACTAATGCTGTAAAGGTACGTAATACTCTTATAAGGATAGCAAATGAATTAGGCGTAGAATCTATTGAAAAGGTTATGTATGCATGGCTTTTAAATCACCCGGCCAATATTATACCTATTGTTGGTTCTGGAAAGATAGAAAGAATTAAAATTGCAGTTGAATCTTTAGACATTAAACTTAGTAGAGAGCAGTGGTTTGAAATCTGGGAGAGTTCAACAGGACATCAAGTGCCTTAATTAAGCATCCGTACAACATAGTTTAAAACTACAGCAAAGTATACCCATATAATATACGGAAGCATTAATAATAAGGCTACCTTATCATGTTTATAAAAATCAAAGGGAGTTAAAAGTATAAATATAAGCATTATAAGTATATCTATGAATGCTAATCCATAAAGATCCTGACAAGAGTCCAGTTTCCTCAATTAATATTATAAGTATAGCAAGTAATGTAACATGTTTTTCCTCATTAACTTTAAATATGTTGACCAACATAACACATCCTTGAACTTTCTTATTAATAATATAATGCAGTACGTACTAAATTTATGTACAACTATAAGAAAAATGGATAGTATTTTCTGTTTAGAAGGATTTGCTTGGCAGAATTCTTCGATATTGAATTATGTTATTTTGTAGTATATTATAAAAAGTAGATATTTATTTGGGAGGAATATAGATGTTTGATATAGATACTTGCTTAGCGTATATAACAGGATACTCCGCTAAAAAGATTAGCGATGCATTTAATGAAAGACTTTCAAAAAGGGGAGTTACTAAGGTTCAGTGGATAGCCCTTTATTACGTAGGAAAATATGAAAAGATAAGTCAAGTAGAGCTTGCTAATTATATGAATGTAAAGCCATCTACAGTAGCAAGATTAATAGATAGAATGGAAAGAGAAGAATATTTGACTAGGCTTAGAAGCTCTGAAGATAGAAGAGTGATATATTTAACCCTAAGTGAGAAGGGAAGAAAACTAAGAGAAGAACTACTTCCAGAGGGACAAAGAATGAGTGAATTGGTACGTCAAGGTATTTCAGATGAAGATATAGCAGTTTTCAAAAATGTTCTAAAGACTATGGCAGATAATGCAAATAAGGAAGAAATTTAATAAAAGTATATATAATTGCTTATAATAGCTTTTGATTTATACAGTGATTATTGCTATACTAATTGTAAGTGTAACAATAATTTTTAATAATGTAGTCAGGTTAGTATCATTGCTAATTGATTGCTTAAATAGGAGGAATATTGATATGGTAAGAACATACAAAGCAGTTACTAAACTAAAAGAAGGAGTACTAGTTGAAGCAGAAGCAAGAGGATTTAAGCTTTTAATCGATGAGCCAATAGACCAAGAAGGAACAGACAAAGGGATGACACCTGTTGAACTTTTATTATGTAGTCTTGGGTCCTGTCAAACAATAATGGCAACTTTACTTGCTCCAGAAGTTGGTGTGAATTTAGAGAATGTTTGGGTAGAGCTTGAAGGAGAGATTGATTCAGATGGTTCTGCAGGACTAACTGATGTAAGACCTGGATTTTTAGATATAAGATTCAATTTTCATGTAAAGAGCGATGCTTCAGAAGAGAAAATTAAAGATTTAATTGAGCTTGTTGAAGCAAGATGTCCAGTTGGAGATACAATAGGACAAGGGGTAAAACTTAACAGAACTAAGATAACAATTGAAAAATAGCTTAAGGCTTATTTTTGAAACAATGATAATGCAGCTTGGAATTTATATAAAAAGTTACATCACTTAAATGAGTGATGTAACTTTTTTGTGTAAATCTTATATCTGTAAAAAGAATGGGAAAAAATTAACGAAATATATCTGCTCCATATTGATTTATAAAAAAATAATTGCTATACTAATTATTGTAGGGACAATCGTTTGTATATATTTATGATAAAGTTAAAAACTAACTATAAAAAAGGAGTGGGTAAAATGCCATTAACAACTTTCAAAGCTGTAGCAAGAAAAAAAGAGGGATTAGCAGTAGAAACTGAAGCAAGAGGATTTAAGATTACTCTTGACGAACCAGAAGAATTAGGTGGAACCAATACTGGAATGAACCCAGTTGAAGTTTTACTATGTGGTCTTGGAGCATGCCAAACAATAGTTGCATCTGCATTTGCAGGTGAATTTGGAATAGACTTGCAAGACTTTTGGGTTGAGTTAGAAGGAGATCTTGATACCGACGGCTTCTTAGGACTAGCAGATGTAAGACCTGGTTACTCTCATGTAAGATTCAACATGCATGTAAAAAGTGATGCTTCAGAAGAAAAAATTAAAGAATTTGTAGAATTCATCGAAAAAAGATGTCCAGTAGGAGATTCATTAGGTCAAGGAGTAAAACTTGAAAGAACTAAAATAACAATAGAGAAATAATTTAAAATTATATTTGGAAAAACTAGTTATAGGTATAGCTAGTTTTTTCGTCATAGCTTTGAAGTAAAATTTTGGAGGTAGTGTAATGATTATGGAAATAAAGAGTCCAAGATTAGGAATTATAGGTAAGATAAATATAAAAGTTGGAGACAAAGTTGAAGCTGGCCAAGAATTAATGTCACTAGAAACAAAGAAAGGTAATGCAGGAATTAAAGCTCAATTTGATGGAGTTGTAGAATCTATAGAAGTAGAAGAGGGAGTGCAAGTAACAGCTGCACAAGTTTTGCTTAAGATTGATAAAATTGAGGAAGAGAATACTACAGAAGTAGAAGAGGAAAAAGTAGAAGTTATTCTAGTAAAGAGTCCAAGATTAGGAACTGTAGGCAAGATAAATGTAAAAGCTGGAGATAAAATTGATGTAGGCCAAGAATTAATAGCCTTAGAAACAAAGAAAGGAAATGCGGTAGTTAAAGCCCAATCTGCGGGAATTATAGAATCTATAGAAGTAGAAGAAGGAGCTCAAGTAAAAGCTGCAGATGTTTTAGTGAAAATTACCCAATTCAAAGAGAAGAATACTAGAAATTCTGAGGAAAAAGTTAAACCAGTGGAAAAGATAGAAAGCGATATAACCATAGTAGGTGGAGGACCAGGGGGATATGTAGCTGCAATTAAGGCTGCTAAAATGGGAGCTAAGGTTGTACTAATTGAGAAGGAATCCTTAGGAGGTACATGCCTAAACTGGGGATGCATACCTACAAAAGCGTTAGTTCGTTCAGCTGAAGTATATGATAGCTTAAAGGAGGCTGAGGAGTTCGGATTAAGTGTTAAAGAATACAGTGTAGATATGGAAAAGGTTATCAATAGAAAAAGCTCTATTGTAAGTAAATTAGTTGGAGGTATACAATACCTAATAGAAAAGAATAGCATAAAACTAATTAGCGGAAATGGAAAACTAGTAGATAAAAATACAGTTAAGGCAGAAACAGAAGATAAGATCATAGAAGTAAATAGCAAGAATATAATACTTGCTACAGGTTCTGAAACAGTATATCTTCCTATTCCAGGAGCAAATTCTAAAGGTGTTTTAACGAGTAAAGAAATATTGGATATGAAAAAACTTCCTAAAAAGCTAGCAGTAATAGGCGGCGGAGTAATAGGAATGGAATTTGCCTTTATATACGCATCTTTTGGAGTAGAAGTATATGTAGTGGAGTATTTAGATAACGTACTTCAAATGTTAGATCAAGATATAATAGATGAAATTAAAGCTGCTGCAGAGAAAAAAGAAATAAAGTTATATACGGGCTCAAGAGTAGAAGAAATAATTGATACAGAAGATGATAAGTGCATAGTAAGGTTTACAAAAGGTGGAGAATCAAAATATATATCAGTAGATAAAGTTTTAATGTCTGTAGGAAGAAAGCCTTACCTTGAAGGTTTAGGAATAGAAGAAGCTGGAATAGAGTTAAACGATAACAAAAGAGGCATTAAGGTAAATTCAAAAATGCAGACAAATATAAATAATATATATGCTATTGGTGATGTTACAAATATAATTCAACTTGCTCATGTAGCTTCTCATCAAGGTATTGTGGCAGTAGAAAATATAATGGGGCATGATGTAAAAATGGATTACTCAGCTGTGCCAAGTGCTATATTTACGCACCCAGAAATAGCTACAGTAGGATTAACAGAAAAAGATGTCAAATCAAAAGGAATGGATGTAGAAGTTGGAAAATTTCCATATGCAGCTAATGGAAAGGCTCTTACTATGGGCGATGAAAGAGGTTTCATCAAAGTTATAAAGGATAAGGCTTCAAACAAAGTAGTAGGAGCAGGTATAGTAGGAATAAACTCAGCTGATTTAATATCTCCATTAACTTTAGCTATTAGAAATGGATTGACAACAAAACAGATAGTAGAAACAATTTTTGCACATCCAACAACAGCAGAAGTGATTCATGAAGGAGTTCTATCTGTAGAAGGAGGAGCTTTACATTTTGCAGAATAACTATACACTAAAGCTTATTAAATCCTTGAGTTACAACCCGTGGCATAATCTAGCACTAGAAGAACACTTTCTTAGTAACGTAAAAAGAGATGAGGTAATACTTTACTTATGGCAAAATGACAATACCGTTGTAATAGGTAGAAATCAGAATCCATGGAGAGAGTGTAGATATAATGAACTAGAAGATGATGGAGGGAAACTAGCTAGAAGGCTTTCAGGCGGCGGAGCAGTATACCATGATTTGGGAAATTTAAACTTCACTTTTATTGCTAAAGAAAATCTATTTGATATAGAGAAACAACTTAAAGTAATCATTGAAGCAGTTAAGCATCTTGGCATAAATGCAGAGTTTTCGGGAAGAAATGATATAATAGCAGAAGGAAGGAAGTTTTCAGGTAATGCTTTTTACTACGATGGAGATAATTGCTATCATCATGGTACACTTCTAGTATCATCAGAGATGACTAAGCTTGCTAAATATCTTCAAGTAAGTAAAGAAAAGATAAAATCAAAGGGAATTGAATCTGTTGAAGCCAGGGTTACAAATCTTAGCAATATAAATTCTGATATAGATATAGACAATTTAAGTGAAGCTTTGGAAAAAAGCTTTCAACAGGTGTATAATAGCACTATAAGTGAGACTATTATAATTGATGGAGACATAAGTAAATTTGAAAGCCTATATAAAAAGTATTCCTCTTGGGAATGGAGATATGGAGAAACACCAAACTTTGAAATTAATCTCTATAATAGATTCAGCTGGGGAGACTTAGATATCAATTTCAATTTAAGAGACGGGCATATAAGTGAGATAGCAGTATTTTCTGATGCTATGGATTCCAAGCTAATAAAAGATATAGAAGAAGCTTTAAAAGGAATAAAGTTGGCTAAAGAAGAAATAGTTAATAGGTTAGACGATCTAAAAATTAGCTATGGTAATAATATAATTGAAAATATAAAGGACTGGGTAAATAAAAGAGACATATAAAAATAAGGAAAAGATTAAACCTCTTAAAGTAGATATATCCAAACAAGGATTTTACATTCTACCTTAAGAGGTACTTTTTATTATAAGCGTAACCTGTCCCTATGTTGAGAAAAAGCTTTTAGTTCTTAAGTGAATATGTGAAAGTGTAATGTCTAGATGTAATGTTACTTTTGGGGATTGAAGCAAAACATGAATCAACTGATAGGTTTTTGCAATCTAGCATTTTCAAAATAATCACTCTCCTTTATAAAAAGAGATCACTCCATGTATGAGATTATCATATTTGCCAATAAAAGTTGTTATCCTTTAGTAATAAAAAGATTTAGAAAAAAAATTAAAGAATGTCTAGAAAAATCTTTACTTTATTAATTTAGTTTAGTAAAATATCGAAGTGGTCCTAACAAGTAGGAGGGCAAATTTACTGAAATATGAAATAAACTAAATTTCAAATAAAGGAGAAAATTCATGATAGTATTAAATCCAGTTGTTATTTCAGTTATAGTTATGATAGTTCTGAGCCTTTTAAATTTAAACGTAATTTTAGCAATATTAATTGCAGCTATGGTTGCTGGGATTAGTGCAGGAATTCCTCTTGGAGATACAATGGCAATACTCATAAAGGGCATGGGTGGAAATTCTGAAACGGCATTAAGTTATATTTTATTAGGAGTATTAGCAGTTGCTATAAGTAAAACAGGACTTGCTCACGTATTAGCAAAAAAAATATCAAAGATTGTTAAAGGAAAAAATACAGCATTTATCCTGCTAATAGCTTTTTTTAGCTGCTTTTCACAAAATTTAATTCCAATACACATAGCCTTTATACCAATTATAATTCCGCCTCTCTTAGAGCTTATGAATAGATTAAAAATTGATAGGAGAGCAGTAGCTTGCGCTTTAACTTTTGGCCTTGAGACTCCTTACGTAGTCCTTCCAGTAGGGTTTGGTCTTATATTTCATAATATAATAAGAGACGAAATGATGGCTAATGGAGTAACTGTAAGCACAGATATGATATGGAAAGCCTTATGGATACCAGGTTTATCTATGATAGTTGGGCTTTTAATAGCTGTATTTGTGACTTATAAAAAACCAAGAGAATACAAAAATACTAGACTAGATAATCCTAATAATACTGAATTGCAAGAATATAGAGAAGCTGCAATAGGTGATGAATCTGTAGGAGGAATAGAAGAATTTAAATTAAATAAAACTCATTATTTCGCTCTAGTTGGTGCTATACTTGCCTTTCTAGTTCAATTGTTTACAAAGTCTTTGCCTCTAGGTGCATTAGTAGGATTGATATTTATGATTGTAACAGGAGCTATAAAGTGGAAAAGCATAGACGATTTGATGAATGAAGGTATTATGATGATGGGATTCATCGCATTTGTAATGTTGGTTGCAGCAGGTTATGGAAGTGTTTTAAGAGAAACAGGAGCTATTGAAGTTTTAGTAAAATCAGTGGCAGGGATAATTGGGGCAAGCAAGGTATTAGGAGCTATATTAATGCTATTGGTTGGGCTTTTAGTAACTATGGGTATAGGTACATCTTTTGGAACGGTGCCTATTCTAGCCGTAATTTATACACCCTTAGCACAAAGCTTAGGATTTAGTGTTATGGGGATTATTGCTCTTATTGGGGTTGCAGGGGCATTAGGAGATGCAGGGTCTCCAGCATCAGATAGTACTCTTGGACCAACATCTGGCTTAAATGCAGACAGACAGCACAACCACATTTGGGATACTTGTGTGCCGACATTTATGCATTATAATATACCACTAATAATTGGCGGAGTTATAGCAGCTTTAATTTTATAATATAAGGATGAAAAGTTAGGAAGCATGTTTTATTATGCTTCCTAACTTTTTGTGTTAGGTTTTGCTAGTAAAAGTCGAGCAAATTGATAATGCTAAAGTTATGAAAATAACAAATTCACTTTTTAAGTAGAAATACGCTTGATATATATTGATAATTACTATCAATTAATAATAAATATTTGCATATCAGCGGTTTTCTAGTATAATAAACAATATAAATAGAATGTTAAAAACTCATATTATAGATAAAAGATTTATTTTTCATAAGATTGGAGGAGAGAATATGAAACTATTAAAGGCTGGAGTTAATTGGGGTAAAGATCATAAAGCAAAGCTAATGGCTTTAGATTTTTTTAAATATATAGGACCAGGTCTTTTGGTTACAGTAGGCTTTATTGATCCAGGAAACTGGGCTTCCAATGTAGCTGCAGGAGCAGAGTATGGATACACACTTCTTTGGATGGTTACGCTATCAACTTTTATGTTAATAGTGCTTCAGCATAATGCAGCTCACCTTGGTATTGTTACAGGTTATTGTCTATCAGAATCAGCTACAGTATATCTTATACCATGGGTAAGCAAAGCAGCTTTAATAACAGCAATGATGGCTGCAATTTCTACAGCTTTAGCAGAAATATTAGGAGGAGCAATAGCTCTTCAAATGCTATTTGGACTTCCTTTAAAAATAGGAGCGGTTTTAGTTCTAGGAGTTGTTATGTGGATGCTATATACAAATTCCTATAAAAAGCTTGAAAAATGGATCATAGGCTTTGTATCGTTGATAGGATTATCGTTTATAATAGAACTTACCTTTGTTAATGTAAACTGGAATGAAGTCTTTGTAAGCTGGGTAAAACCTAGCTTTCCACAAGGATCTATGCCTGTTATAATGAGTGTTTTAGGGGCGGTAGTAATGCCTCATAACCTATTTTTACACTCTGAAGTAATTCAAAGCAGACAGTGGAACTTAGAGAACGACAAGGTTATAGCAAAGCAATTAAGGTATGAGTTCCTAGATACTTTCTTTTCTATGATAATAGGATGGGCTATAAATAGCGCCATGATATTAATTGCAGCATCAACTTTCTTTACACAAAAGATACAGGTTACGGAATTAGGGCAAGCCCAACAGATGCTAAAGCCGCTGCTAGGCAATACAGCCTCTGTGGTATTTGCGATTGCACTATTGCTTGCAGGAATATCTTCTTCTGTAACAGCTGGTATGGCGGGAGGAAGTATTTTTGCAGGAATTTTTAAAGAACCTTATGATATCAATGACAGCCATACAAAGGTAGGAGTTGGTATTACTTTAATCGCAGCAGCTCTTGTGATTTTCTTTATAAGCAATCCTTTTAAAGGACTTGTATATTCACAAATGTTTTTAAGTATTCAATTGCCTATTTCAGTGCTGCTGCAAATATATTTAACGTCATCTAAAGATGTCATGGGTAAGTATGCAAATGCTGGAATAGAAAAAGTAATGCTTTGGGTAATAGGACTTATAGTAGCAGCATTAAACATAGCTTTATTAATAAGTAGTCTATAAAGTATAGATTAATATTAAGTTCATTAGTCTTATTAAAGTAAGTCTACTTGAATTTAATACTCTTTCTTTTTTTAATAATCTCTCTATATATGATTATACTATTAATAGGTTTGTTTAAAGTTAAATATAATTCTATTAATAAGGAGGGCATAGAAATGTCTGAAAAAAGTCATATAGATATAAATAAATTAAATTCTGTTCCTTCAGGTCATCCTTTTGAATATAAGGATGTAGTAATGGAGAATTTTCCGGTTGAAAAGAGAACAGTAGATGGGAAAAAGTTTAAAGCTGAAGTTGAGAACGGAGAATTCGAAGCAGTAATCACAGAGGATGATACTGACAGAGTTCAATATAAAAAATTATAGTAAAAAGCTACTTAGAAATTTCTAAGTAGCTTTTTAAGGTTTATATATTAACAAAGGAGGAGCTGGGTTAAAAGATTTTCGAGCTCTTTTATTTTTTCTTTATCCATTGAAGGAGTATTTTTCAATGGATAGTTTATACCCAATTTTTCATATTTAGAAACTCCGAGAGTATGATAGGGAAGCAATTCAATTTTTTCAACATTGTCTATTTGTTTTATTATATGAGCTAGCTGTGCAATATGTTCCTCAGAATCTGTGATTTTCGGAACTATTACATGACGTATCCATAATTTTGTGCCTGCCTTAGCTAAAGCATTTAAAAATTCATCTAATCCTTTTTTACTTTGACCTGTCAAATTTCTATAACCTGTATCATCTACATGCTTAATATCCAATAATACTAAGTCTGTATACTTTAAAATTTCATCATATTTTCCTAAGCCAAAGCCAGAAGTATCAAGAGTTGTGTGTATGCCATTTTCTTTGCAAAGCTTTAAGATTTCTATTAAAAAGTCTGGTTGAAGAAGTACTTCTCCTCCTGAGAATGTAACTCCACCACCGGATTTTTCAAAATATGGTCTAAATCTTAAAAGTTTATTTAAAAGCTCTCTAGGGGTTATTTCAATTCCGTCTTGCATAGTCCAAGTATCAGGATTATGACAATAGGCACATCTTAGAGGGCAGCCCTGGAAAAAGACTACGGTTCTAATTCCAGGACCGTCAACTAGTCCCATGCTCTCTATTGAGTGAATTCTGCCTTTTATCATAGTATCATCCCTTACATTTTCTCATGGAAGGTTCTGCTTATAACTTCCTTTTGCTGTGCTTTCGATAACCTATTGAAGTTAACCGCATATCCAGAAACTCTTATTGTAAGTGTTGGATATTTTTCAGGATGTTCCATAGCGTCTATTAAAGTCTCTCTATTTAATACATTTACGTTTAAGTGATGAGCACCTTGACCAAAGTAGCCGTCCATTATGAATACTAAATTATTTATTCTAGTGTCACTTTCTTTTCCTAAGGCATCTGGAAGGATTGAGAAAGTATTTGAAACCCCATCTTCACAAGTGCAGTATGAAATTTTAGCTACTGAGTTAAGGGATGCTAGTGCTCCTTCAATGTCTCTTCCATGCATTGGATTGGCTCCAGGTGCAAAGGCTTCCCCATCTTTTCTTCCATCAGGCGTAGAACCAGTCTTTTTACCATAAACTACATTTGATGTTATTGTTAATACTGATAGTGTGTGGTAGGCATCTCTGTAAGTTGGGTGGCTCTTAAGTTCTTTAGAGAACTTTTCGGTGATTTCCACAGCAATGCTGTCAACCCTATCATCATCATTTCCGTACTTAGGGAAGTCACCTTCAATCTCGAAGTCAAGGGCTATTCCGTTTTCTCTTATTGGTTTTACCTTAGCAAATTTAATAGCACTTAATGAGTCGGCTGCTACAGATAATCCAGCTATACCAAAGGCCATTAGTCTTCCTAATTTTGTATCGTGGAGAGCCATTTGTGATGCTTCATAGGCATATTTATCATGCATAAAATGAATTACATTCAATGTGTTTACATAAAGCTCTCCAATATATTCTAATGCTTTGAAATAATTTTCTTTTACTTTTTCATAATCTAATATTTCGTCTGTAATAGGTTCTATATCAGGTATAACTTTTAATCCTTTCTTCTCGTCGATTCCTCCATTAATTGCAAGAAGTAGAGCTTTTCCAAGATTACATCTTGCTCCGAAGAATTGCATTTGTTTACCAACCTTCATAGCAGATACACAACAAGCTATAGCATAGTCATCTCCATATACAGGTCTCATAATATCATCATTTTCATATTGTATTGAGTCTGTTAAAATAGACATTTCAGCACAATATTTTTTAAAGTTTTCAGGAAGGTCTTGAGACCACAATACTGTCATATTTGGCTCTGGTGCAGTTCCAAGGTTTATTAACGTATGAAGGTATCTAAAAGAAGTCTTTGTTACAAGCGGTCTTCCGTCTATTCCTACACCAGCCAAAGCTTCGGTTACCCAAGTTGGATCACCTGCAAATAAGTCGTTATATTCGGGAGTTCTTAAGTGCCTTGCCATTCTAAGCTTTATTATAAATTGATCTACAATCTCTTGAGCACCCTCTTCTGTAATTAACCCAGTTTTAAGATCCCTATCAATATATATGTCAAGAAAAGAGCTAGTTCTTCCAAGAGACATTGCAGCACCGTTATTTTCTTTTATACCAGCTAAATATCCAAAGTATAAGAACTGAGCAGCTTCTTTAGCATCTTTAGCAGGCTGAGATATGTCAAGTCCATAGGATGCAGCCATTTTTTTCATTTCTTCAAGAGCTTTAATTTGTTCTGTAACTTCTTCGCGAAGTCTTATAAGCTCATCGAGCATAGCTCCTTTTAGATTTTTAAGATCCTTTTTCTTTTCTTCTATTAAGAAATCTATACCATAGAGAGAAATTCGCCTATAATCTCCAATGATTCTTCCTCTTCCGTAGGCGTCAGGAAGTCCTGTTATAACCCCGACTTTTCTTGCAAGTTTCATTTCTTCAGTATAAGCATCGAAGACGCCTTGATTGTGAGTTTTTCTATATTTGGTGAAAATTTCATCCATTTCTTCATCTATTTCATATCCATAAGCTTCTAAAGCTTGTTTTGCCATTCTTATTCCACCAAAAGGATTTGTAATTCTTTTAAGCGGAGAATCTGTTTGAAAACCAACTATAACCTCGTTTTCTTTATCCAAATATCCAGGTTTAAAGCTATTTACTCCTGAAATAGTCTTTGTGTCAACATCGAGTACTCCCTTCTTTGTTTCTTCAATTATAAGTTCACTAGCTTTATCCCAAACTGTCTTTGTTTTTTCTGTTGGTCCTACTAAAAAGTTCTTATCTCCAGAGTATGGTTTATAATTTAATTGAATAAAGTCCCTCACATCTATAGTTCTAGTCCAATTTCCTTGTTTAAAACTTTCCCATTGCTTGAACATATTTACACGCTCCTTATAATATTAGTTTGTGTATTACATTAATTTAATATTGTGTTATATAACTTGTGACAACTTTGCTATATCTTGATTACATGCCAATTCTTATTGAAAATTCAACATCTGTACTAATTAAATTTAAAGTCTGTTATAATGATTTTATAAACTTATTATAATATTTAACAATCCTAAAATATGTGACTATGGTCACGAAATATAAAAATAAAAGAGATTATGTAGTATTTTTGTAACGCAAAAAATACTACCACCATTATTAGAGTAAATCTGGTGATAGAAATATAATAATTAAAAATTATTATTCAACAAAGATTCACTCATAGACAAAGAATTTACGGCTCTTTTGTAGAGACTCCTAAACCATATCATTAGGATTATATGAATGAAATTATTCTATTAAGGATGTTCTAATAATAACATCCTTCTATCCATATGTCAATACAATAATAATTGCAAAAATGATATTATTCGTACTAACGCGTATAAAAACTTAATTAAATACAATAATGTTCGTTAAATTTAAAACATAAAACTAATCCGTAGATAAAGGTTGGAAAATAACTATAAGTTTTGCTTATGGAATCATGATAAATACTAATTGGATTTTATATAAAGATGGTAGTAATATAAACTTAAAGAAAAAACAGAGAGTTTTTAAGAAATATTGATAAATTGATAACAAGAAAACAATGTAATACATAAGGCAAGAATAAAGAAATTTATACTATAAGGGGGAATAAATATGGCTAGATTAACCATGGAAGAAATAGCTGCACTAAAAGGACAAGGATATATAATCCAAAGGGACAAAAAACATTTTGTGTGCAGAATAGTCACAGTAGATGGAACTGTAACTCCAGATAAGATTAGAAAAGTGGCAGAGATATCCGAAAAGTATGGAGAAGGACATATGAGCTTTACTTCTAGATTAACCATTGAAATACGTGGAATTGTGTATGAAGACATAGAAAAAGTTAAAGCAGAACTTAAAGAAGTAGGACTATATGCTGGAGGAACAGGGCCAAGAGTTAGACCAGTTACATCTTGTAAAGGAACAGTCTGTGTATGGGGGCTTTTAGACACCCAGGAGCTGAACAGGAGAATACATGATAGATTCTATTTGGGCTGGTATGATGTAATTCTTCCACATAAGTTCAAAATAGCTGTTGGAGGATGCCCAAACAATTGTATAAAACCTAACCTAAATGACTTAGGAATAATGCCGCAAAGAAAACCTAAATTAGATGAGGATATGTGTTCAGGATGTAAAAAATGTACTGTTGAAGAGGCGTGTAGAGTGAATGCTGTTAAGAGAGTAGACGGGAAAGTACAAATAGACTTTGACAAATGCAAAAATTGTGGACAATGTATTGATAAATGCCATTTTAATGCAGTAGAATTAGATAAAGAAGGAGTGAAGATATTCATAGGCGGTAAGTGGGGAAAATCTCCTAGAGTTGGTGAACTAGTTAATAAAATATTCACTGTAGAAGAAGCTCTAGAGTTTATTGAAAAATCTATACTATACTATAGGGAATACGGAAGTACTGGAGAAAGATTTGGAGATATGATCGATAGAATAGGATTTGAAGAAGTGGAAAGAGTACTGCTTACTAATGAAATGATAGATAAAAAAGAAGGCATATTAAGTGGTGAAAAACATATTAAAAGAGGATAATCATATTATATACGGATTTAGGCCGCATGATGTAAAATCATGGGGCTTTATTTTTAGATGTATACTAATATAAGTTTTACATTATGATAATAAATGGTTATAATTTGTGTAATAAAGTAAAGATATATACATGAGGTATAGTAAGGAGAAAAACAGATGCGTAAGAAAGGAATTCTTGTAGTGAGTTCGGGTTCTATCAACAATGAAGCAATAAAAGTTTCTATTGAAGCAATAGAAAATATTATAGCAGAAGAATTTAAAGAATGGGAAGTTAGAAGAGCCTTTACTTCAGAAATCATAATTAAGAAGCTAAAGCAGAATGATGGTATAGTAATAGATAAGATTGAAGAAGCTTTAGAAAAAATGAAAGCAGAAGAATTTTCTGAGGTTATCCTGCAGCCGCTGCATATTATACCAGGAAGTGAATATAAAAAAATTGTAGAGCTAATAAAGAAATATAAGAATTCCTTTGAAGTCATAAAGTCAGGTAGAACTATTTTATTTTATAAAGAGGACTACAAAAAGGCATTAGATGCTCTGAGATTTCAAATACCATCTTTAAAAAGCAATGAAGGAATTGTGTTAGTAGGTCATGGAACAAAGCATACAGCTAATATATACTATAAAGAGTTTCAAGAGACTATAAATAAGGAAAATCTAAGATTATATGTAGGAACTCTTGATGAATGCCCTACTATTTATGATATAATACCAAAATTGAGGGAGGATAACATAGAAGAGGTGTTGCTTATGCCTTATATGTTGGTATTTGGAGGTCATGGAAGACGTGATATTGCTGGAGATGGGGAAGGTTCATGGAAGAGTATATTAAGAAGAGAAGGATTTAAGGTAAGGATTTATGGTCACGGATTAGGAGAAAATATAGAATATCAAAAGTTATATCTTCAGCATGTTAAAGATGTTATAAAGTAGGTGAAAATTATGAATTTAGCAGTAATAGGTGTTAATTATAACAATACACCTATAGATATAAGGGAAAAAGTTTCATTTTCTAAGTCGAAAAAAGGTAAGGCTGGAAAGTATCTTTTAGATAAAGGTATAGATGAAGTTGTTATATTATCAACTTGTAATAGAAGTGAAATATATATAGTCAGCGAAGAATTAGATGATAAGATTGAGATAATTAAAAATTTTTATAAAGAGTTTTTTAATATAGAACATATAGAAGAATACATATTCATAAAAAAGGATAAAGAAGCATTATTTCATATATTATGTAGCCGCAGGATTGGATTCCATGATTCTTTGTGAAGACCAAATATTAGGTCAGGTAAAAGAAGCTCTAGATTTTTCTATAGAACACAAGTTAAGTAGAAAAGTGCTAAACAAGCTTTTTAAAGAAGCGGTAACTGTAGCAAAAAGAATAAAAAGTGAGCTTAAAGTATCAGAAACTCCAATTTCTATGGTTTATATAGCTACAAAGATTTTAAGGGAAAGATTAGGTTCTTTAGAAGGGAAGAAGGCTTGCATAATAGGTGTTGGAGAGATGGGAAGATTAGCTTTAACTCATCTATTAGAAGAAAATTTAGATGAAATATATGTAGCTAACAGAACATATAACAATGTTTTAGATTTATTGCTTAAATTTCCTCAAATTAAGCCTGTGGAATTTGAAGAAAGGTATGTACTTTTAGAAAAGGTGGATATAGTGATTACTGCTACTTCAGCGCCACATATAGTTTTAGATTTTGAGCACATAAAAAATATAAATAATGAATTATATAGTGGATTTAGCCCTTCCAAGAGATGTTGAAAAAGAAGTAGAAACTCTAGAAAATGTTCACCTTTATGATGTAGATGATTTTAAAAATATATCAGAAGGTAACAAAAGAAAGAGAGAAGAGCTTTCAGAGGTTGCAAAGGAAATTATAAGCTTAAACGTAGAAGAGTTTATTCAGTGGTCAAAGAGCATAAAGGTTGATTTAGTAATTAAAAATTTAAATGAAAAGTGCAGCAGCATAAAGGATGAATATTTTGGGTATATATGTAAAAGGACAGAACTAGATGAAAATAGTAAAAAGGTAGTAGATAAAATGCTATCATCGGCTCTTAAAAAGATGATAAAAGAACCTATTTTAAATTTGAAAGAATTAAGGGATGAGAAAAGTATAAATGAACATATAAAAGTGATAAATAGTCTATTTGATTTTCAATGAGAGGGTGATGCTATGTTTTATCCCTTGATGATAAATATACAAAATAAGCTAGTTATAGTGGTAGGCGGAGGAAAGGTTGCTCTAAGAAAGGTAGAAAAAGTACTAGAGTTCCAAGGTATGGTTAGAGTTGTAAGTCCAGAATACATAGATAACTTTAAAGACTTAAAAAACAGGTTTAGTGAAAGACTAGAAATAATAGATGATAAATATAAAGATGATTATATAAAAGATGCCTTTTTAGTTATAGGGGCTACATCAAATAAAGATGTGAATGAAAATATAAGAAAGTATTGCAAAGAAAATAGTATACTTTGTAATATAGTAGATAATATAGCGATTTCGGATTTTATAGTACCTTCTTCTATAAAAAGAGGAAGCTTAGTAATAGCGGTATCTACTATAGGAAAAAGTCCAACTTTAGCTTCTAAAATTAAAAAAGAATTAGAAAAGGTATATTCCCATGAATATGAAGAATATATAGATTTATTGGGAGAAGCTAGAGATCTCATATTGAAGAACTATGATGATGAGGCGGAAAAAAGAAAGATATTAAAGCAAATAATAGATATGCCTATTCAAAAGCTTAAGAGATTTATTGATGATGAAAGAAGAAAGGGGGAGTAATAATGAAAATAATAGTCGGTTCTAGAGGAAGTAGTCTAGCCCTCACTCAAACAAATTGGGTTATCGAAAGGTTAAAAGAAAAGCATCCAGAAGTAGAGTTTAAGGTAAAGGTAATACAAACAAAGGGTGATAAAATAAAAGATGTAGCTTTAGACAAAATTGGTGGTAAGGGTATATTCGTTCAGGAAATTGAGGAGCAGCTAGAGAACGGAGAAATAGATATGGCAATCCATAGTATGAAGGATATGTCTACTTCAATCCCAGATAATCTTAAGTTTTCTTATGTGCCTCAGAGGGAAGATTATAGGGATATCTTAATTCTTTGCAGAGAGTACAAAACCATTGATGAGCTGCCAAAGGGAGCCAAAATAGGTACAGGCAGCAAAAGAAGAAAGTATCAACTTTTAAACTATAGAGAAGATTTAGATATAGTTCCTATAAGAGGAAATGTAGACACGAGAATAAGAAAAATAGAAAGTGAAAATCTTCATGGAGTTGTATTAGCTGCAGCTGGAGTGAAAAGGTTAGGATTAGAAAACAGCATTAACTATAATATATTTTATTTAGAGGATGATTTAGTTCTTCCAGCTCCTGCTCAGGGAATATTAGCCCTTGAGATAAAAAGAGGAAGGGAAGATTTGGAATCGATGCTAAAATGCATAGAGGACAAAGAAGCAAAAATACAGGCAGAAGCTGAAAGAGCTTTTCTAAAAGGAGTAAATGGAGGATGTCACCTTCCTATAGGAGCGCTTTGTACTATAAATGGAGACAGGGTAAAGGTAGATGGGCTTCTAGGAAAAGAAGACGGATCAAAGCTTATAAGAAAAGTATTAGAAGGAAACATAAATGAAGCAGAAGATATAGGATTTCAACTTGCTGAAATGGTGCTTAAGGAGATTGATTAGATATGAAGGGAAAAGTATATTTAGTTGGTGCAGGTCCAGGCGATTATAAACTTATAACCTTAAAAGGTATGGATTGCATAAAGGAAGCAGATGTTATTGTATATGATAGGCTGGTTAATAAGAATTTATTGAAGAATACAAAAGAAGGTTGTGAGTTTATATATGTTGGGAAAAAATCTAGCAACCATACTAAAACTCAAGATGAAATTAATGAAATAATAGCAGAAATAGCTAATAAGGGAAAGGTAGTTACAAGACTTAAGGGAGGAGATCCTTATGTTTTTGGAAGAGGAGGCGAAGAAGGAGAATATCTAAAACAAAGAGGTATTGATTTTGAAGTTATTCCAGGGATTACATCAGCCATAGGAGGACTTTGTTATGCAGGTATTCCAATAACCCATAGAGATTACGCTTCCTCTTTTCACGTTATAACAGGACATTTAAAAGATGAGAATAGTGAACTAGATTGGGAATCTTTATGTAAACTAAGAGGTACATTAGTATTTTTAATGGGAATAGCTAATTTATATAAAATATGCACAAATTTAATTGAAAGAGGAAAGGATAAAAACACTCCTGTTGCTTTAATAAACTGGGCAACTACCCCAAATCAAAAGGTGGTAGAAGGAACTCTTGAAAACATATATAAAAGAGCAATTGATGAAAAAATAGAGTCACCAACACTTATTGTAGTTGGAGAAGTAGTAAACCTAAGAAGAGAGTTAAATTTTTTTGAGAATAAGCCTTTATTCGGAAAGAACATAGTAGTAACTAGACCAAGAGCACAAAGCAGTGAACTTGTAGAAAGAATAATGAACCTTGGTGGAAATCCCATAGAGTTTCCAACTATTAAAATAGAAGAAATAAGACCTAATGAAGCTTTAGATAAAGAGATAGAGAATATAAACGAATATTCCTATATTATATTTACAAGTGAAAATGGAGTAAAGGTATTTTTCGATAGATTGCTCGAATTAGGATTTGATGGCAGAAGACTAGGAAATTTAAAAGTAGTAGCTATAGGACCAGCGACCTCAAAAGCACTTAGGGATAGAGGAATAATTGCAGATATAATCCCTAAAAGATTTGTAGGAGAAGCTATAGTGGAGGAATTACAAGAGATCTTATCAAAGGAGGATAAAATACTCATACCTAGAGCTAGTGAAGCTAGAGAATACTTAGTAAAAAAATTAAGAAAAATCTGTTCAGTAGTAGAATGCAAAACCTATGAAACTATAAAGGGAGAAGTAGATAAAGAAGAAATATTAGAATTCTTAAATGAGGATAAGATAGACTATATAACCTTTACAAGTTCATCCACAGTGAAGAACTTTTTTGAGATAATAGGAGTAGAAAAACAAGATAGATTGAAAGATGCAAAGCTAATATCTATAGGACCAATAACCTCTAAGGCAATTGAGAGCTTTGGACTAAAGGTATATAAAGAAGCGAGTGAATATACTATAAATGGAGTAATAAAGGCAATAACGGAAAATTAGTAATATTAGAAGTTAGAAAAGTTTACAGGCTAAGGTTGGAAGTGGAAAACGCAGAGGGAGGTTAGGAGTGGAGAAGTGGAGGTGCTAAAGCGCAAAGTGGAGAAGTTTAGACAAAGACCCTCCGCTCACAAATGGGGATTAGAGATTAGCAATTATATAAGTGGGGAGGAAAAAAGATGAGTATAACAAAAAGGCCAAGACGACTTAGGGTGAATGAAACAATTAGAGGGTTAATTAGGGAAACTAGATTAAGTCTAGATACTTTGGTATATCCTTTATTTGTTGTAGAAGGAGAAAACATAAAGAAAGAGATTACTTCATTAAAAGGAAATTATCATCTTTCTGTAGATAGACTAGAAGAAGAGATTAAAGAGCTTGTTGATTTAGGCATAAAATCTGTTATATTATTCGGAATTCCTAGTGAAAAGGACGAGAAGGGTTGTGGAGCTTATCATGACCATGGAATAATTCAAAAGGCAATAAGAGCGATAAAGAGTAAGTTTAAGGATATGTATGTTATAACAGATGTGTGTATGTGTGAATATACTTCTCATGGGCACTGCGGGATACTTACAGAGAATGGATATGTAGATAATGATAAAACTCTTGAATATCTTGGTAAAATAGCTGTAAGCCATGTAGAGGCTGGAGCCGATATGGTGGCTCCTTCTGATATGATGGACGGAAGAATTGGGTTTATAAGAAATGTATTAGATAAAGCGGGATATGTTAATATTCCTATAATGGCATACAGTGCAAAATATGCATCAGCTTTTTATGGTCCTTTCAGAGAGGCAGCAGATTCTGCACCTTCCTTTGGAGATAGGAAGTCCTATCAAATGGACCCTGCAAATGTGAATGAAGCTATAAGAGAGGTAGAACTAGACATAGAAGAAGGGGCGGATATAGTAATGGTAAAACCTGCTCTTTCTTATCTAGATGTTATAAGAAAGGTTAAAGATAATTTTAATATGCCTGTTGCAGCTTACAATGTAAGTGGTGAATATGCCATGATAAGAAGCTGCATAGATAGTGGTCTTTTAAGTGAAGATGCTATTATGGAATCTCTTCTTTCTATTAAAAGGGCAGGAGCAGACATAATAATAACTTACTTTGCAAAAGATGCCGCCAAAATGCTTAGGAGGTAAATTGTATGAATCGTAGTAGATCGGAAGAGTTGTTCGAAGAAGCAGTGAAGTATATTCCAGGAGGGGTAAACAGTCCTGTTAGAGCCTTCGGTTCTGTTGGATTAAATCCCATATTTGTAGAGAGGGCAGAGGGTTCAAAAATTTATGATATAGATGGAAATGAGTACATAGATTATATATGCTCTTGGGGACCTTTGATATTGGGACACAGCAATAAAGAGCTGACTGAAGGTATAGAAGATGTAGTTAATAGAGGAACTAGTTATGGCGTTCCTACAGAAATAGAAGTAAAGATGGCAAAGCTTATAGTTGAAGCATATCCATCTGTGGAAATGGTGAGGATGGTTAACTCAGGAACAGAAGCTACCATGAGTGCTTTAAGGCTGGCAAGAGGCTATACAAAGAGAAACAAGATTTTAAAGTTTGAGGGCTGTTATCATGGACATTCAGATGCCTTGTTAGTAAAGTCAGGTTCAGGAACTATAACTTTTGGTGTTCCGACAAGCCCAGGAGTTCCGGAAGATACAGTAAAGGATACATTGGTTTGTAGGTTTAATGATTTAGAAGCCGTTAAAGAGGTATTTGAAGAACAGGGTGAAGAAATAGCAGCTGTGATAGTAGAGGTAGTATCAGGAAATATGGGAGTAGTTCCCGCTAAAGAAGAATTCTTACGTGCAATTAGAGAAATAACAAAAGAATATGGAACAGTTTTAATATTTGATGAGGTTATAACAGGTTTTAGGTTATCTTATGGAGGCGCTCAAGAGGTTTATGGAGTAAAACCAGACTTAACTTGTTTTGGCAAGATAATAGGAGCAGGGCTTCCAGTAGGAGCTTATGGTGGAAAAAAAGAAATAATGGAGTGTGTATCTCCAGTAGGTCCTGTGTATCAAGCTGGAACATTGTCAGGAAATCCTCTTGCTATGCATATGGGTTATAAGAACTTAAATTTACTAAAGAATAATAGGAGTATATAAAGAATTAGAAGACAAAGCTATAAAGTTAGAGGAAGGCTTTAATAGAAATATAAGTGAACTAGGCGTAAAAGCAACAGTAATTAGATTTAAATCTATGCTTTGTTTATTCTTTGGAGAAGGACCATTTGAAAATTATGATGATGTGTCAAAGTGTGATACTAAGAAATATGCTACATATTTCAAGGAGATGTTAGATAGAGGAGTGCTGGTAGCCCCAGCACAGTTTGAAGCTATATTTCTATCTGCCGCTCATAGTGATAATGATATTGAATATACAATAAAAGCGAATTATGAGGCACTTAAAGGTATAGCAAAAAATTAGCGATAAAGAGGATGAAAAATTTCAGCAAGCTTGCTTCGTTCCAGAAGCCACAGAATGCTTTTGAGAACAGAGTAAGTTTGCTGAATTCAAATATAATCATTGCCTTGTTTCATCTTGGTCACCTAAATATTTAGGCCTCTTTCTAGAAAGTACTATATTGCTTAAAAAGAAATCTTTTAAGTCTTTAGAATAAAATGGTGCAATAGGTGCTGTATAAGGTACTCCATAACTTGTGATTGATGCTAACTTTACAACTATAAGTGTAATTCCCATAATAAATCCAAACAATCCAAACACTCCTGTAATGAGTATAAGTCCAAATTTTAATACTCTTATAGGATTCATTATAGTGTAATCTGGAATAGCAAAAGAAGACATCAGAGTAAGAGCCACTATGATTACCATTAATGGACTAACCAATCCAGCAGCGACTGCAGCCTGACCTATAACTATAGTTCCAACTATACCTATTGCAGGCCCAATCTGTTGTGGAAGTCTTGCACTAGCTTCTCTTAACAACTCTACTACCATTTCCATAAGTAGAGTCTCTACTAGGGCATTCACAGGAACCGTAGTCCTTGAAGATGCAATGGCTAATATATTGTGAAGGGATAATATCAGCATGGAATGCAACTATTGCAACATATAACGCTGAAAGAGTCAGTGTTATAAATAATGCTTCAAGTCTTAAAACTTTAATAAATAATGCTATATATGTGTTATCATAATGGTCATCGGAGGCATCTAAAAATTCAATAAGATTTTTAGGAGTTATTAAAGCTAGATTGCTTCCATTAACCATTATACATATTTTTCCATCCGATATATTTGCACATGTAGAATCTGATTTTTCGACAATACCAATTTGAGGAAATAAGGTAGTTGCCTTATTAGAAATGAATTTTTGAATATATCCAGATTCCATAATTCCATCAATCTTTATACCCTCTATTTTTTTCTTTATTTGATCTACATATTTTTTATTGGCTATATCAGATATATAAACCACTGCTACAGCAGTTTTGGTTCTTTTTCCAACAGTAACATAATCAATTTTCAATGATTTATCCTGTATCCTATATCTAATTAAGGATAAATTTGAATCTAAGTTTTCAGTAAAAGCATCTCTTGGAGATCTTATAGTAGTTTCGATTTGTGGTGATTCAGTAGTTCGCTTTTCAACACTTATAGTGTTAGCAACTAAATACTTATCTTCATCTAATATTGCAATAACAGTTTTGCCTTCCAATACATAGTTTTCAATTTTTGACTCATCGCTATCTTCAATAACATCATCTATATAAATAACAGAACTAAAAATATTATCTAAGTTTAAAGACTCTTTCTTATTATACTGAAGTAATGGCCTTATTATATTGTTTGATATACTATCCCTGTTTGTAATTTGTGGAATAAAAACTATATGAACATCTTTATCACTAATCGTTATCTTTCTAACTATTAGTCCTGAAATTTCATTTTTAATTTGTTGAATTTTATTTATATATTTATTTTTCATAAGCTATTACCTCAATACTTTTTTTTATTATTAGGATTAATTAAATTTATATTTTTAATCTTTGCTTTTACATTTACATTTATATTGGCATTAGGATACTCTTCTCTCCAATTTATTTCTTTGTAAGCTTTTGGATTATCCGATTTAAAGAACCTTGCAAATTCGAATATATCAACCTTTAATTCCCCTTGGGAACGATTTACAGCACATAAAACCTCTTTTTTTACCTCTTTAGCTACTTCGTCTTCTAATTCTTTTATAATACTCTCATTCAAAAGCTCTGCTCGATACTGATATTGCAGTTGAATACTTAGGTTTAAATCTATATCTATATTTACCTTTTTATTAACGTAATTTGTTTTTATTTTTCTTTTTTGTAAAGTAGTTTTTACGGAATATACTGTATTTTTGTTGTTCATGTCATAAATAGCTTTATTATCAGTAGCTTTTTTTAATAATAAGTATAAAAAGCCATTACAATCATTTCTATTAATCAATTCTGTCATCTTGTTATTATCCATTACTGCAAGCCCTAAAAAATTAATTGTGTTATTTTCCATTCCTACATAAGGAATAACATAACCTATATCTTTATTTTGTATATCTTTTTGAATCTCCTGAGCCGTTTTATATATAGATCTTCCATTTTCAAATAATTGTCTTATTGTATCCTCTATGGCATATCCAATAGCTATATTATTTATGATTTTTCTTTGGAATAGTTCTTCTGGAGCTTCTCTACTTACCACGATGAGAATAGATTTTCTTAGTTCTGTTAAATAGTTAATTCTATTTATATAGGATTCTATTCCACCTTCAGCATAATCTTTACTAAAAACAACAACTCTCATTGCTCCAGAAAAATCCTGAAATGGAAACTTAACATCATAATCCTTTCTTGCTTCCTCAAAATTTCTGCCAATAGATATGTAGGAATAAGCTTTTTTATTTTTGGAGCCTCTCATTTTTGAATTCTCATTTCGCAAAAGCTTTGCAACCTCACCAGTAAATTGCAGCATATCATCTATTTTATCTACCCCAACTGAAAGTGTAATACTTCTCCTATTAATGTCTTCATAATCCCAACACCCTGTTAGTAATAAAGATATTGTTAATATAACAACTAATTTGCACTTTTTTTTCATAATATCTATTCTACTCTATTTTATATTGTTCATCTTTGCTATTAATATTAATTAAATTTATATCACTAAATTTCGTTTCTATATTTAAATTTATATTTGCGTTGGGATATTCTTCTTTCCAATTTATTTCTTTATATTTTTTAGGATTTTGTGCCTTAAAGTATTTTGCAAATTCAAATATGTCAGATTTGAATTCTTTTTGAGAAAGGTCTATAGCATGTAAAACTTCTTTTTCTACCTCCTTAGATACCTCATCTTCTAATTCTTTTATAATATGCTCATTTAAAAACTTTGTTTTATACTGATATTGAAGTTGCAGAGTAAATTTTAGATCTATATTAATATTAATTTTTTATCGATATAATTTGTTTTTATCTTTCTTTTTTTTAGCGTAATCCTTACAGAATAGAGATTATCTTTATTTCCAACACCAGAAATAGCTTTTCTATCTACAGCTTTTTTCAACAATAGATATAAGAATCCATTACTTTCTTCATTACTAACTATTCCAACCATCTTACCATCTTTCATTATTACAAAGCCTATATGTTTTATAATGTCATCTTCTATTCCAACATAGGGAAGAATATATCCTATATCTTTATTTTGAATATTTGCCTGTACTTCTTGAGCTGTTATATAGACACATCGACCATTTTCAGATAATTGTCTTATTGTGTTTTCTATCGCATACCCTATTGCTATGTCATTTACAACTTGTCTTTGAAATAATTCTCTTGGTGCTTCTTTGCTTACTACAATAAGAAGTGATTTTCTTAAATAAGTTAAATAATTTATTCTATTTATGTACGATTCTATGCCATCTTCTGCATAACCTTTTCCAAAGACTACAACCCTCATAGCGCCTGAGAAATCTTCTAGTGGTGTTGATGCATCAAGTTTTTCTTTGATTTCCTCTAAACTATTGCCTGATGCAATATAATAACTAGGCGTTGGTATTTGTATTTTTTCTCCACCTTTTTCTTGTTCGCCCAAGAGATTGGTGTTCTCACCAATAAATTCAATTTTATCATCTACCTTATCTACCCCAACCGAAAGCCTAATATTTCTTCTATTAACATCTTTATAGTCCCAGCATCCTGTTAACAATGAAGATATCATTAACATAACCCATAATTTATAGCATCCTTTTATCATACTTCTTCACCTTCGTAATTATTAATAAAATACTAGGTATTACTAATGAGGTTAGGTAGCCTAAGTAACCATTATACTTAAGTACGTTTTCCACATCATTAGTGCTTCCGGGAATTTGAGATACTATAAATGCTAAAAGTGTTATATATAGAACTCTATTCCTGCCTTGTGAATTCTTAAAAACTTTATTTATGCATGTTATTACTCCATATCCCCATAGGGTAACACTACAAAATATATTAAATGTCCAAATTATTATATATATGCCATCCAGTCTTCTGAAAATTTCAAGATACCGTACATCTACACCTCTTACAACATTAAATAAAGAAGCTTTATATAGCATAACTGTATCTGCACCAACAACTGATATAACCGCTTCTGAAACTAGAAGGTATAATAACCCCGTTACCCCTATAATTGTAGTTGTATACTTAAATACATTCTTGTTACTTTTTTTGTTAAAGGGTATAAAAAGGAGAATTTCTACTCCTAAAAATATAAACACTAATTTAGGCACTCCGACTATATAAGTTAGTATATCCTCCTTTACAAACACTGGTCTTAAGTTTATGCTTTTCCCCTGGGTAAATAGAATAACTCCCATAAAGACATTTCCGATTATATTTATAATTCCGTATATTTCGCAAACTCTAGCAATAACATTTAATCCATTTTTCAAAGCGTAATATACAACCATAAAGAAGAATAAAGCTATAGTCCATGATGGAGTTTTAGTCAAAATTGTAATGCGTACAGTTTCAGAGTATATTCTTGTAATCATAGCAAAGAATATGAAGAAGTAGGAGGCATATACAAAAATAAATATATATGAAAAAGAATTACTTATTAAAGTTTGACTATATTAATATAAACCTTTTTCTTCACTTACATATGAAAGAAAAGTTATTATATATGTAATTGCTATAAACACTAAAGTTAAAATAGAAAGAGAAACCCATCCTCCTGTTTCCCCTACATCTACAATATCTCTAGGAAGATTTACTATACCGAATCCAACTACCGCGCAGTAAATGATAAAAGCAATTTGCCTATTTGTTAAAGAGTTATTCATACTTATGCTCCCTTTAAGTAATTTAATATTATTTTATCCACTTTTTATTTATAAACACATGCTTTTTAAGATCTACTATAAATAACTAATTATGAGAGAATAAATAATGGGCGTAGTGACCTAATTTAAAGTATAAGAACTAAGAGATGTTAGTTCTTATACTTTAAATGTGAGAGGATGATATAATTTTAAACATTTAATAAATAAGGCTAGAGTAAATAAGATTTGGAAGTTCTCATTTATTGTTTTAAAATGTTAGTGTATATTTTAAATTTACTTGTTTCGATAATACTTTGAACTAAATAAACAAAATCCTTGTCATCCCAAATAGCATTCCAAATCATCTTTAAAAGTTTTTCTTCTTTTTTTTCATTTTGATTTCTCAGATTGGAGTTATTATCCTTCATATAATTCACCTCCTTGAAGTATTCTTTCTGCTGTTGATTACATTTTATGTTGTATAATACATATATTCAAGTAGATACTTTTTTGTAGTATAATATGCATTATGTAATATAGTGTCGATAACAATATATACATACCAAAAATATACTATTCGAATAGGAACTTATATTTTTTCAACGAGTATATAAATTATAAGTAAAGATAAAGGATAGCTTTTTTTAAGAAAAGCTATCCTTTATCTTTACTATATTAAGGTTATATTTCTACATCCGTTTTTTACAGCTAAACTTCTAAGATTACTCATGACCTTATCCGAAGGAGTATAGCTTTTAATCATATAGGTTCGTACTCCTATAGGCCTATATTTAATGATTTTATATCTTATATCTGGATTTAAGGAGGCTATAAGTTTACTTGTCATATCTACATTATATTCATTATCTAAAACTTCAGGAACTATAACAGTTCTAACTTCGTAAAGTTTATTTAGCTTGGAGAGATGCTTGATATTTTCTATTATAACGTTATTATCCATACCGGTAAGCCCCTTGTGCTCTAAAGGGTTATAAGATTTTAAATCCACCATAGCCATATCCATTATGTCTATTAAAGCTTTGTTTTTCCAAAGAGGGATGGAACCATTTGTATCTATAAAACATGTTAATCCTAGTTTCTTAGCTTCTCTGAATAGCTCTACTAAAAATTCGGCTTGCAGGGTACACTCCCCACCTGACACAGTTATGCCAGAGATAAAAACTCTAAATTTATTTACTTCACTTATAACTTCATCAACTGTCATATATATGGCCTTAGGAGAACTATTTCTTTTACAAACTTGAAGGCACTTATCGCAACTTTTACATAAACGTTTATTCCATATTACTTTACTATTTTCTGTGGTTAAGGCATTGTAATGGCATTCTAACACACATGCACCGCAATTACAGCAAAGACTGATTGTTTCAGGGTTATGGCAATACGAGCAGTTAAAATTACATCCTTGAAGAAAGATTGCTGTTCTGTTTCCGGGGCCATCCACGGAGCTAAAAGGAAGTATTCTATTTACTAGCCCCTTAGTCATTAGTTCTAACCTTTCTTTCTAATATTCTAGAATTCTTTACAGCTCCAAGTCCGAGGGCTACTGTATCCTGAAGAACTTGTTCTCCTCTGTCCAGCTTTTCCATTTCAGATTTCTTTACAAGGTATCCAGTAATCCTGATTACATCGCAGTCTGTACAGTAAAAGGACATATATCTCATATCTTGCTTAAAGGCACCTTTTATTATATCTAAAAGGAATTCAGGATTTTTCTTAGTAGTTTCATCAAAGGCAAATACATCACCTATACCAGAGGGGAAGAATTTATGAAACTTTGCGGATTGGATCAAGTGTTTATAAAGTTCAGGCTCTTCTCCGATAGGTATTCTGCATCCAGGACTTGTACCGTTATCCGTTTCAATACCAACTTGGGCATGAAGCAAGAAATTTTCTCCTGTTATTCTGCAGTGAGGATTTTTATGCTTATTTACTTCTTCATTTAACTTTTCTATAATTCTATATCCAAGTTCATTTGCCCTCTCTCCATGACCAAATCTGTCCTTTTGTTTTCTAGAAGCAACAAAGTGATTTACACATTCTGCAAGACCGAACATTCCAAACATAGCTGTAAAGTTATCTTTTGAAATTAAGCCTTCTCTAACTAGAAAGCTGCTTTCAAAGAAGTTACTTTCTTTAACTATAAATTTAATTCTCTCATCCATATAGCTTGTCATTCGTCTTACGGCATCGGGCAGAACAGTATTTAAAAAGTCAGTTTCATCTAGGGCTTTCTTTGCAAGTCCAGCTAGGTTCAATCTCACTAAAGTATAGCTACCGCCACCGATAGGAAGACCATTATAGCAGCTTGCTATACAGTAATTACTAAACTCTTGTGAGAACATATCATCGTTAGCAAAGCTTGGTTTTGCTGTAATTAAAGCAGTTTTAACAGCATCTATAGCAAAATCATCTGGTGTATTAGTATTATACTTTATGCTTATATTAGGAATAGAGGTTTGAAGCTCTCTCTGTACCCTTAATATAATTCTTCCTGACTTTGTATCAAAAGGGCCTATATTACCATGGCAAAAGGAATCAGTTATGGTTCGATCTATATGGGTGAAAAATAATTTGATAGCCATGTAGGCTTCTTCTTCATTTACAATAAAGGGATCTAAAAGAGTGTCTAAATTTCCTATATACTGGGAAGGAGGTAATAGATGGAACGTGTTTGTAGAGAATTAAAAGATTATTAGTGGCTTCCCATATGTTTTTAGGAGGTTCTAGCCCTAAAAACTCACTTCCGTTCTTTATGAATTTTTCGTAGTCAGGAGCAATATATCTAGGTCTATAAGGAGCAAGGCCTTCGTTTAAATCACAAATGATTCCCTCGCTTCTGTATTCTTGCACTTCACCGCTTATATTTAATACATCTAAGCTGTTTTCAGCTTCTCTTGCAAGACTTAATATCTTCTGTTCATAAGTTAATACCTTATCTTTTATGATGTTTAAGACATTATTCATATAAATTCACCTCACTTATAGTATATAAATGCAAAGTAAAACCTTTACACAGTACATTAATTATAATGTACAAGAAATATAAACTTTCGTCAAACAAGTATACAGGCAAAATGAAAAAAGACCAATATTCACTGGTCTTTTTTAGCTATTTCTTTCTCATAAAGAAGTTAAACTTATCCTTTTTTGGTGTTGCAGAATCTATATTCTCTTGTGATAAGTATCATCATACTCAGAAACCTGATTGTCTACTATGTTAGCATAATCCGTCTTTCCTTCTTTTACCCAATCCATAAATATGTATGTGTGTGATGGAGCACCGCTTTTAGAGTTAGATGTAAAACATACATCTCCTGGTTTTAATTGGTTGTAGTCTGAAACCTTTTCCCAACCTGCTTTTTCTAATTCATCAACTAATTTGTTAGTATTGATAACTGAATTGTTGATATCATATCCGTTATCTCTTAAAATTTGAGCCACAAATATGGTGGATAGACCTTTATCACTTCCTTTATTTAACTTTGTAGCTTTCTCTAAGGAAGCAGTCCTATTTTTGCCGTCTTTTAGATAAGCATATATCTTATCATTTAGTTCATTAGAAGTATCAGCTTGGTTTGGTTCAGTAGTACTATTTTTTGATGATGCAGCATTATTAGATACTACTTGAACTTCTCTTGAATTAGCATTACCTTTGGCTAAATTAACTGAAAATGAAACCATTTGTACTAAGGTTAATACAAATATGATTGCAATAGGTGCGGCTATTGCGGCAAAAGCTAAGGTACTTCTACGCTCGGTTTTATCAGCCATTTCGTACATTTCTTTTACGTATTTTTTTGTTTGTTCACTACTTTCCAAATTACTATAATGATTATTAAATTTATTTTTACTCATTAATTATCCTACTCCTATTTTTATTCTTTTAACTCTCTTCTAACTAGATGTGCCTTTAAAAATTACATTTAATAGCCTAGAATTTTATTTTAATCGACTATAATCTTTATTTTAACAGATAATTCGCCTTGAGTAAACAATTCCGTTTTTAACAAAATGAAAACTTTATAGAGACAAGTATCTTCAAAATATAAAAAGTGAGTAGGGATTCTAGACTATATTGTGATAAAATAATTTAAAAGAACTTTGATTAGAAAGGAGAATATTCCGTGAAGAAGAGTCTTTTAACTAATTCTATGAATTTAGCTAAAGCTATAGCTATAAACAAGCTAAGAAGTGGAGACACAGTAATAGATGCAACCATGGGAAATGGCAATGATACTGTTTTCTTAGCTGGTTTAGTAGGAAAGGAAGGA
Source organism: Clostridium bovifaecis (assembly GCA_009738435.1). GTDB lineage: Bacteria > Bacillota > Clostridia > Clostridiales > Clostridiaceae > Clostridium_H > Clostridium_H bovifaecis. The sequence goes on from CP046522.1 coordinate 751,660, forward strand.
AAGGTGTATTCTTTTGATATTCAGGATATAGCAATAGAGAATACCGAAGAAAAGCTTAAAAGTGCCAATATTTTTAGTAATGTTAAGTTAATCCATGATGGCCATGAAAATATTGATAAGTATGTAAATGAAAAGGTTAAGCTAGTTATGTTTAATCTAGGATATCTTCCAAGTGCCTCTCACGAAATTACTACAAAAGCAGAGACCACAATAACTGCTATAAAAAAGTCTTTAGAAGTCCTAGACAGAGATGGGGTAATCCTACTTGTAATATATCATGGACACGATAATGATAAGATGGAAAGATGTGCAGTAGAGAAACTTGCTTCTAACCTAGACCAAAAGGAATATAATGTAATAAGATTAGAATTCATTAATCAAATGAATAATCCTCCACTTTTAATTGCTATAGAGAAAAGGTAAAAATTGACCTTGAATTTTCTTAGATACTATGATAAAGTGGTACAAGGCAGTTCGGGAGCCTCCTGCCTATAAACAAAACTAAGGCAATGCAATCAAAATATTTAATCAGCTATAATTATATTATTATGGCTTTTTTGAAATGTTATGAATTGGATTGACTGCTTAGTTTAGAAGCAGTCTTTTTTTATTTTAAAAGACAAATAAAGCTTACAAATTAAATTATCAATTTGAAGGGAGTAAAAGTATGAAAGATAACAGAGTAAATAAACTAGCTAAGGTAGCCATAGTAGCAGCAATCTATGCTGTTTTAACAGTAGCTATTGCGCCAATAAGCTATGGAGCCATTCAATTTAGATTGTCAGAGGTTATGACGCTTCTTGCCTTTATTGACCCTTTATATATACCAGGATTAGTTCTAGGGTGCGCTATCTCGAATTTATTTAGCCCTCTTGGAATTATGGATGTGATTGTGGGAACAGCAGCTACTTTCCTTAGCTTATACATGATTAATAGATCAAGGAATCTTTTTGTGGCTACTTTATGGCCTACGTTGTTTAATGGATTCATAATAGGAGGAGAGCTGTACTTTCTATTAAAGCTCCCATTCTGGCTAACTTCAGCACAAGTTGCTTTTGGCGAATTTGTGGTAGTAACCATTATAGGATATCCATTGTTTAAGGTAATATTATCTAATAAATCAATATTGAATGCTTTAAAAGTAAGCAAGTCTGATTTACAGCAGCAAGGCTAAGGTTTACTATTTTTAAGAAGAAATCCTTACCTATATTCATAAAATCACCTTCATGTGGATATTATAATAAATAGTGTTAAAATTATAGATACTTTAAATTTCTATTAAGAGGTGATATTATGTCAGTAAAAAATGCTATGACCGCAGATTTTCTTCGTTCAGCTTATGGTGGAGAGAGTATGGCACATATGAGGTACTTAGTTTGGGCTGAGGCAGCTGAGAAAGATGGGTTCCCTAACATAGCCAGATTATTTAGAGCTGTTTCTCATGCAGAGTGGGTTCATGCAAAGAATCACTTTAAAGTACTAAAAGAACAAGTTGGAGATAACACTGTTCCAGCAGGAGCTGTATTCGGGCTTACAAACATAGTTGAAAATTTGCAGGGAGCTATAAACGGAGAATTACATGAGATTGATCAGATGTATCCTGTATACCTAGAAACTGCAAGATTTCAAGGAGAAAAGGATGCAGAGAAGTCCTTTCACTATGCTGTTGAAGCTGAAAAGCATCATGCTGATTTATTTCAAAAGGCTCAAGGTCTTGCCAAAGAAAATAAAGACATGGAGAACAATCCTTTCTATGTATGCCCAATCTGTGGCTTTACTGTAGAAGGAGAACCACCAGAAAAATGCCCAATTTGTGGAGTTAAAAAAGAGTTATTTCAAGAGTTTTAAAGTACTTAATAACAGAAGGTTGCTGATAGTAAATTTTATCAGCAACCTTTTTAGCTATCTATATAGTTAAGCATTGATAATGAATTCTTTTAAATAAGTGTATGGAAATTGCCGAAGAAGAACTCTATAATGAAGAAAGATGGAATATAAGAAAGGATAGGGATATTAAATGAAAAATATTTAAAACTTATTATAGTTCAGAAATAGGCATAGTAGAAATTGTTAGTTCAGAAGATGCAATCATATCATTAGATTTTGTAGATAAAGAAGGAGAAACTACTGAATTCCCTCCAATCTTAAGAGAAGCATATGATCAAATAGATGAATATTTTAAAGGAAAGAGAAAGAACTTTGACTTAAAGCTTTCTATAGAAGGAACTGAATTTCAAAAAAAGGTATGGACAGAGCTTACTAAAATTCCTTATGGAGAAGTTGCTACTTATAAAGATATTGCTATTAGAGTTGGAAATGAGAAGGCTGTAAGAGCTGTTGGAAATTCAAATAATAAAAATAAAATAGCTATAATCTTGCCATGCCACAGGGTTATAGGAAGTAATGGAAAGCTTGTTGGATATGCAGGGGGAGTACACATAAAAGAGTGGCTGTTAAATCACGAAAGAAAGTTTAAATAGAGAAACACTAGAAATAAATTGTGATGGAATTTTTTAAAGGGGGAATAACAAATGAAAAGGCTTTTCCTTGATTTTGACTGTACTATTGTAGACTCAGTTAAAACTTATTGTAATATATATAATAAGTTATATAAGGATAGAGAAGGATTTAAAGAGGCTGCTTATGCTAAGGTCAATAGATACGATTTAAAAGACCAGTGTCCTATGGTAGCTCATCAAGAGGAGATATTCTCCAGTAAAGAGTTTTTTAAACATCTAGAGTTCATGCCTGATGCAAAAGAGGTTATTGAAAGGCTATCAAAAGAGTATGAACTAATAATATGTTCTATAGGAACATTGGACAATATTTCTTATAAGGCAAAGTGGATTAAAAATAACCTTGAATTTATAAAAAATGTTGTGCTAATCTCTAACAATGTAGAAAAGGGCGGTATAAAGACAGATAAAAGCGTGATTAATATGAAGAATGCTATATTTATAGATGATCATGGCGATAACCTAGCAAGCAGTAATGCGGAATTGAAAATATGCTTTGGCAAAGAATATGAGTGGAATAAGAATTGGGAAGGTCAAAGGTGTTTTAGCTGGAAAGAGGTTGAGGATATATTATTAGAAGAGGATAGTCACAGGATATCAGGAGCAGAGATTGCAAAGAAAATTAAATTAAAAACAGCGTTTACTACTAGTAGGAGTTAGATTTATAAAGTTTGTAAAAGGTTCTATAAACATGGAATATCCATGTTTATAGAACCTTTTAAGCTTCAAGACCAACTTATACCGATAATTCTTCGATGCTTTTTTTATAGTTACTATTTAATAAGTCCATGTATTTAATGTTTGAATTTCATAAAACTTAAGATTTCTTAAGAAATTTTTATAAGTTTTGTAAAATCCATCTTCTACAATGAATTTAGGATATTAGAAGGGAAGTAGAGAAGATGAAAAAGAAATTCAAAAATATTTTAACACTTATTATGATAATATGTGTATTTTGGTATGCGATAGAGCATATAGGTATGGGATTAAATGTTATAAACCTTGAGGAAATCAAGTTTAATTTAAATGAGGAGGGTAAGTCAGCAAATCAAAATAATATTAACTTGAGTAGAGAATTAGTATTAGTAAATAAAGACCACAGTCTAAATAAAGATTACAAACCAGAAGAGCTGACAATACCCAATATACTATTTGCTGATGGAACGCCCAGGGAAGAAAAACATGTAGCTGGAGTTATTATAAGACCTTTAGAAGAATTGGTAAATGCAGCTAAAGGGGAAGGAGTAATATTACTTGGCAATTCAGGTTATAGATCATATAAGTCCCAAGAGAATACTTATAGTGATAGAGTAAGGTCGCAAGGAAAGAAGCTTGCAGAGGCATATGTAGCTAAACCAGGGTTTAGTGAACATCAAACAGGACTATGTATCGATATTACCAACCAAGATAAATATTTTGTAAAAGGAACAAAAGAAGCAGATTGGCTTGCAGAAAATTGCTATAAATTTGGTTTTATTATAAGATATCCTTATGGGAAAAAAAGTATAACAGGTATAGAATATGAACCATGGCATATTAGATATGTTGGTAAAAAAGCTGCTAAGTATATCCATGATAATGGAATTACATTAGAGGAGTACTTAGAAAAATGATTATATAATTTGGAGGAGTAAATGAATAATAATATTCTTGTAGTAGATGATGAAAAAGAAATAAGAAATTTGTTAGAAATCAATCTTAGGAATGAAGGGTATAGTGTATTTAAGGCAAGTTGTGGAGAAGAAGCTTTAGAACTATTAGACAGAGAAGAGATTCATTTAATGGTTTTAGATATAATGATGCCGGGTATGGACGGATTAGAAGTTTGCAGAAGAGTAAGAGAAAAGTATAATATACCAATTCTTATGCTAAGTGCAAAAGCAGAGGATATGGATAAGATACAAGGGATTATGACCGGAGCAGATGATTATGTATGTAAGCCTTTTAATAATTTAGAGCTTACAGTTAGAATAAGGGCATTACTCAGGAGAACATATTTTTTTAATACTAACATAGGATACTCAGATGACATAATAAGAATCGAGTCAATGCTTATAGATAAGAGCAAACACAAGGTAACGGTAGATGATAAAGAAGTAGATTTAACAGCAAGAGAATTTGAAATTTTATATTTATTAGCTGCAAATAGAGGAAGAGTTTTTAGCGCAGAGGAAATTTTTGAAAAGGTGTGGAAAGAAAGATATTATCAGTCTAATAATACTGTTATGGTACATATGAGCAGAATTAGGGATAAGATAGAACAGCATATGGAAGGAAGTAAAGTAATTCATACTGTGTGGGGAGTTGGTTATAAAATTGAAAAATAGAAGGTTTTATAAACATTGGTTATTATCACTAGCTGATGTAGTAATCGCTATATTATTAACTTATACTACACTAGTTATAAGTAATAAAATATTGATTTATTTATATATAAACACTAAGATTCAATTTGTTAATTACCTTTTTAAGTTCTGGAGAATGATTAACCGTGTATTTGATGGAAATTATATATATTATCCAAACAATGGTATTGGTGTTTTTTTATTTGCTTATAACATATAGAAAAACTAAGAGTTTAGTAGCTATTATAGATGAAACTGAAATAATGGCTGATGGTGACTTAGATAGATTAATAAAAGTTAGGGCAAAAGGTGATGTCAAAAATTTAGTCGAAAATATAAATAATATATCAAAGCAGCTTAGGGATATAACCATAGAAGAAAGAAGAGCACAGCAGACTAAAAATGATTTAATAACAAATGTTTCGCATGATTTAAGAACTCCATTAACTTCAATAATAGGTTACTTAGAAATTATTGATACTGACAAATATAAAGACGAAGTGGAGCTAAGGTACTATGCTAATATAGCATATGAAAAAGCAAAGGGGTTAAGCCTGCTTATAAATGATTTATTCGAACTTACTAAAATGCAAAATAATACTATTAACTTAAATAAGACTGATATTAATTTAGTGGAATTGTTAGGTCAAGTAGTTGCCTATTTTGAATACCAGTTTAAAAGTGCAAATATGCAATCAAGAATTAATTTCTCAGAAGATAAGCTAATAGTACATGCAGATGCAGGGAAATTAGTTAGAGCATTTGAAAATCTTCTATCTAATGCAATTAAGTATGGGCAAGAAGGTTTTTATGTTGACATAGTAACGAAAATCGAAGGGAAGATAGCAGTAGTTCAAGTTGTAAATTATGGTCAATCAATATCATCAATAGACTTACCATATATATTTGATAGATTCTATAGAGTAGAAAAATCAAGAAATAGCAATATAGGGGGATCAGGGTTAGGCTTAGCTATAACAAAAAATATCATAGAATTACACCAAGGAACCATATCAGCATATAGTGATGATGAGAAAACTATATTTGAAGTTAAGCTACCAATTATAACGTCAAAAGAAATAAGTGGGATAATTTGATATGAATGTATGTAATAAAAAAACTTAGGTGCTTATGTAACAAGTACCTAAGTTTTTTAACGCATCGCAATGTCTCATAATCTTCTAGCTAGTGATATACGCTGAAACAGTGCCAAAGATGCTATAATCTACTCCTAGTACGCTTTTCCCCAATAAACCATTTGTTTAGCCTCGCCGCCACAGCAGATACATTTATCGGAGATTTCTTCTTGCTCAAATGGAATACATCTTGAAGTTACTCCGGCAACTTCTTTAAGCTTTTCTTCACAAGCTTTATCTCCACACCACATAGCTTTTATAAAGCCAGATTTAGTGTCAGCAATTTCTTTGAATTCATCTAAAGTTGCTGCAGAATAAGTGTTTTCTTCTCTGTGCTTTAAAGCATGCTCATACATAGAATTTTGGATATCTTCTAAAAGCTTTGGTATTGCAATTTCAAGCTCATCCATTGATACTACTAATTTTTCTCTTGTATCACGTCTTACAAGAACAACTTGATTATTTTCTATATCTTTTGGTCCAACTTCAAGACGAACTGGGATACCTTTCATTTCATATTCATTAAATTTCCAACCAGGCATCTTATCGCTAATATCTATGCCTACTCTAGCTACTTTAGATATTCTTGTTTTAAGCTCTTGCGCCTTTTCGATAACCCCTTCTTTATGTTGAGCAATTGGTACTATCATAACTTGAGTTGGTGCAATCCTTGGTGGAAGTTTAAGACCACTATCATCACCGTGTACCATTATTATTGCTCCAATAAGTCTAGTTGTCATACCCCAAGAAGTTTGATGTACGTATTGAAGTTGACTATTTTTATCATTATATTGAATATTAAATGCTTTTGAGAAGTTATCTCCAAAGTTATGTGATGTACCACTTTGCAATGCCTTACCATCGTGCATTAAGCTTTCTATTGTGTAAGTTGCTTTTGCTCCAGCAAACTTTTCTTTTTCTGTCTTTTGTCCTTTTACTACAGGGATAGCCAAAGCATTTTCGCAGAAATTAGCGTAAACATTTAGCATATCAATAGTTTCTTGCTGAGATTCTTCAGCTGTTGCATGAGCTGTGTGTCCTTCTTGCCATAAAAATTCAGTTGTTCTTAGGAAAGGACGAGTTGTTTTTTCCCACCTTACTACAGAGCACCATTGATTATATTTCTTTGGAAGGTCATTGTAAGATTGAATTATTTTTGCGTAGTGATCGCAGAATAAAGTCTCAGAAGTAGGACGAACACATAGCCTTTCAGCAAGTTCTTCATTTCCACCATGAGTTACCCACGCAACCTCAGGAGCAAAACCTTCAACGTGGTCTTTTTCTTTTTGAAGCAAGCTTTCAGGTATGAACATTGGCATATATACATTTTCGTGTCCTGTTTCTTTAAATTTTTCATCTAAGTATTTTTGTATATTCTCCCAAATTGCGTATCCATAAGGGCGGATAATCATACATCCTTTAACGCTTGAATAGTCAACAAGTTCAGCCTTTTTTACAATATCAGTATACCATTGCGCAAAATCTACATCCATTGCAGTTATAGCTTCAACGAATTTTTTCTGTTTTCCCATTTTCATTTCCTCCCTACACTTTTTTAGTATTTGAAATTAATAATGAACATATCACACTAAAAAATTTTGTGACACAAAATTTTTATATTGAAAACAAAAAAGGCTCCAATCCCTAAAATAGGGACCGAGCCTTCGGTGGTACCACCCTTGTTAATATATATGTAAAATATATTCACTCATTCTTTTAACGGTAAAGCTCCGCTGCAGCCTACTACTATTTCGGTGCAGAACTCAGAGGCTGGTTCAAAATAGTTCTTTTAGAAGCCTCTCACCAACGGCTTCCTCTCTTACAAAAGAAGTTAAATTTACTATTCCTCTTCATAGTAATAACAATATTAATTTATCATTACTATATGATATAAGGTTAATTTAGGATTGTCAATAGGGAAAACATTATAAGCATGTATGTAAAAGTTTAAATAAAGAGGTTCAGCGCATTGTAACAATCATCATTTATATTTTATTAATGTTCTATAACGCTTGTTTGGCAGCACAATCATTTTTTATGTAAGCTATTTATGCATCTAAAAGATTTGAATAATAAAACAGAAAATGGTAAGAATGAAGTTAGGAACAAATGTTCGAATGAATATAAAGGAGTTTTATCATGGCTGTTTTAATATCAAAGCTTGAAAATATGTTACTTGTAAAGTTTTCGTATTCGCCAGAGAGAGTAAGCAAAATAAAAAGTATTAAAGGGTATAAATGGGAGCCTAAAAAAAGAGAATGGATTATTCCACATAATGAAGTTATGAAAATTTTAGCTGCTCTTGATAATGAGAAGCACAAGGCAATACTATTTTTAGTGTATTCTGCTGGGTTGAGAGTAGGGAAGTTGTAAGACTTAAACCTGAAGACATAGATAGCAATAGAATGTTAATACATGTAGTACAGGGTAAAGGAAAAAAAGATAGATATACTATTCTTTCAGAGGTTGCATTAAAGCAGTTAAGAAGGTATTTCATAATCTATAAGCCTGAGAGATGGCTTTTTCCTGGTCAGAATAAAAATGAATTTTTAACTGAAAGGACTGTAGAAAGAGTATTTGAAAAAGCATGCTTTTTAGCGAAAATAAATAAAAATGTATCTGTTCATACACTGCGACATTCTTTCACAACGCATCTTCTTGAGGGAGGCACAGACTTAAGATATATACAGGAGCTTTTAGGACATTCCAGTTCTAAAACTACTGAAATTTATACTCATGTTACTCAGAAGAGCATTTCTAATATAGTAAGTCCATTAGATAAAATAAGGAGTGATTAAAAGGGTAAGCTAAAGCAATATTACACGACATCTACGTCGGAAATACCACCATATTTTAGGATACAACGACATAGGTGTGGGAGATAACTTAGTTATGAGAAATTTTAGGTCTATTGAAGAGTTTTCTAGCAGGAGGATTTTGGGTAATTGTAAAATTAAAGCAAGTCAGATTTGTAAAAAAATGTGATAAATGAAAGGTGTAAAACAACTCAATAAATAGTAATTTGTAGAGTAGATATAACATAATTTTAGATTTGATGGTCTGTCACATGTTTTTTTCGTTGGCTAAGTTCTAAAAAGATAAGATAAGTGGCAATTGCATAATTTAAAGAAGGTGCAAGTCCTAAAACATCTCATAACAAAAAATTTCCGTTCAGCTTGGCTTGAAATGACAGCCAAGCTATACCTGCGAAGCTAAGAGAAGAGCTCTAAGCTTCTCATCATCGGAAATTAGAAACGTTATGTGAAATTTTAGGGCTAAGGAAGTTTTTATTTACGCAATTAGTGATTTTGAGTACAAAGAATATGTGATAATAGTAGGCTATTGTGAAGCATATAAAATTAAATTAGAAAGATTTTAATTAAATTTATTGGGGAGGGTATTATGGCAAAATATGAAAAAGCGATAACAGGTAAATTTGAGGAAGTACTTAGGCATTTAGAAAATGATATTGGGAATAGCGGGATGACTATGAATTTAGTGGATAAAAGTAATTATATTCAGTCTAGGTGCCGAAGATGACATGGTAGCGATAGTAAGAGAAAGCATAGAACGAATAAAGTAAGATTTAGGGGTTGCTCAGTCGTACTATTCTATATTACGAAAGATATTGATAGGGATAGAGCTACGCATATGGATAGCAAAGCTCTAAAACATCACATAACAAAATATTTCTGTCCGCCTTGGCTGGTGGACTATTTTTATATAGTCTTGTGTAAAAATGTGGTTTATAATCTATATATAGGTTATTAGTAAAGGTATGCCAAGGCACATTCACCAGCCAACCGAGTCATCATAATGAAAGCTAAGATAAGAGTTATCTAAGCTTTCATTATGACTGTAGGGCTAGTGAACGTCAGAAATACGAGACGTTATCTGAAAAGCCATGTTTTATTAAGACTTGTTGCCGTTACATAGATAGTATGATGGGACGGATTAGTATTTTAATACGAATTAATAAAGAGAGGGAATATATTTTCAAAAATAAAACTTCAACACTGATATTATTTTTAATGCTTGTATTAGGAATAACGGTATGTTCTAACGAAAATAAGATTACGGTAAAAGATGCTTCAAAAGTATTAGCAACAGTAAACGGTAAAAAAATAACACAACAGCAAATAGACATGGCTAGAATAAGCAGTATCTTTCCAGAGAAAGAGTCAATAGAAAAATCAATAGATGAAGAATTATTACTTGAGAAAGCTAAAGATTTAAAGATAAGTATCCCAGATAACGAAGCAAAAACAGAGGTTAAAAAGCAAAGGGATTTATATGAAGATATGCTGAATAAGGCGGATAATAAAGATGAAGTAAAAATTACATTGGATAATTTAATAAAAAATTAGGGTTGACCGAGGAAGAATATTGAAATTCATATGCTGTACAAGGTTATAAAAATGCTTTAATTATAGGAAAAACTAGGGAAAAATTAAGGGTAGATACTGAAAAATACTTAAAGAGTTAAGAGCAACAGCAAAGATAAATTATTATAATTGATGAACAATATTTTTATGTTGTGATGGAACGGTAAACTAATGTGTAACAGAGGGGGATTTTAAATGAAATACTTCGGCTATTTTGTTATAGGATTTTTAGTGTTTTGGACTGTAGAAATTTTATCTGTAAACATAGGAAGTGCAATAGGTTTAGGGCCCGGAGAGATAGGTCTTGTAGTTAGTGCTATATCATTACTTTGTGCAATAATAGTAATATGCACAATAATAATAGTGAAAGCTATTAAAAATAATAATCATGCTAAATAAGCATATATTTTATTCGCATTAGTAATTTTAGATGCAATTGCACATTCTTAATAAATTATATAAGAGGAGAGTTTGATAATGGAAAAGGTAATATGGGTTATAAGTAATGGAAAAATGCTAGGTGCAAAAGAAGATGACGGCTTGGATATTGTAAACAGGTATTTAGAAGAAGGCTGGAAAGTTAAGCATATATCTGCATGTGCTTTAGGCGAAAGCATAAACGCAGGACAGGCATATATTGTTATTGAAAAAGATGTTGATTAGTATAATTTTTAAATATTTAATGTCACATCATTCTAATAAAACATCACAACAGTATATTATGGTGAATTAACTAAATAGGGGGGATGTGTTTTGAAAAAGAAAATATCAATATGTATTATTAGTATCTTTGTTTTTTGTGGTTTAGTTTTATGGGGAGTTACATCTATTAGATAATAATTATTTATTGGTGAATGACAGTAAATATAAGACTATAGATGGAACAATTGATTTAGATAAGTTTTATAATTTTATAGAATAGTTCGAAATATTCTTAGAAGGCGAAATTTTAAGAACAATCTCAGGGTATGGAATACCGAATGAAGGAAACTGCTAAACATGGCTCATCAGATAACAATGCACTCAAGTTCGCTTTGGCTGTTTAGGGTAAAGGCTATGAAGAAGCCAAAGCACATGCCTCAGCTAACCGAGCCGGAATTTAGAAAAGCTAACATAAGAGCTATGTAAGCTTTTCTAAATTCCTGTAACGCTGAGGCACGTCTTGAGTGCTAAACGTTATACGTAACTTTCAAAGGAAAGGGCAATGGACTGAAAGTTTTTAGATTTATTGAGACGTAATTGTATGTTATGAATATTATTATTTGTATTAAGCGGGAGATAAATATGATGGAAGATTATAATAGTGTAAAAACTGATTTTAATGAAATTTCAGAACTTGATGAACCAAAATGGAATCATAATAACTGTTATTTTAAGCAACTCATGAAACATATGCCAGATAATATTGAAACTTGCCTTGATATCGGCTGTGGTAAAGGTGAACTTTCATATATGTTATCAAAAAAGTCTCAAAATGTTATTGCTGTTGACCTCGCGGATAAGATGATTGAAAAGGCAAAAGTATTACACCCAAATAAGAATATCAAATATGTTTATGGGAATATTCTCGATATGAAGTTTAAAAATGATAGTCTTGATGTTATTATAACAACTGCCACAGCACATCATTTACCATATGAGTGGCTTTTGTGTTTTTCAAAAGAGAAACTTAAAAAGGGTGGGAAACTTATTGTATTAGACCTTGCAAAAGCGAAGTCTTTGACAGACTATATTATATGGGGGAGTGCCTTTATTCCTAATATCGTTATGAATTTAATAAAAAATGGTAGGTTGCAAAAGGATGATGAGCATTCAAAAGAAGTTTGGGAAAGACATGGTAAACATGATACATATATGACAATGGACGAGATAAGATCATTAGCTGAAAAGCACATACCAACAGCGAAAGTTAAACGCAAACTTTTTTGGCGATATTCACTGATATGGCAAAAGTAAACCTCAAATCAACATAGCATGGAAACTAATTAGTGCACATTATTCTTATAATAAGGCACAAATTTAAGGGTTTTTATTTTATAGGTTTAGTTCAGAGTGAGTGGCTAAAGCTACGTATAACAATGCACTCAAGTTCGCTCTGGCAGCAAGGGGTCAAGCCAATGTAGAAGCCAAAGCACATGTTTCAGCTAACAGAGTTGGAATTTAGGAAATCTAACATAAGAACTATGTAAGCTTTTCTAAATTCCTGTAACGCTGGAGCACGTCTTGAGTGCGAAACGTTATGTGAAATTTTAAAGCTAAGAAAATCTTGATTACACATTTAGTGATTTTTATGTGTAGATAATATGCCGCAATTATAAAATTGAACTAAATCGCTAAAAGCGATAGCTTAGGCTAATGGTTAAATCAAAGTTTATATGTAAAAAAAATAAGAAGTGAAGTTTCTTTCTCAAGGAAGCTTCACTTCTCACATTCTACACGCCTTTTAAAGGAGTGATAAAATGTATAAAAAAATAGACAAAATGGGTAAAGACCTAGAAATTCGGGGGCACAGCCAACATACTATTAAAAATATGGTTTAGATTATGAAGAATTTTTCAAACTTTTATAATCAGCCAACCGAGTTCTTTTAGAAAATAGAAATAAGAAGTTAAAGTTTAAACGATGCATAGAAATCTTTAGGATTAAGCCTAGAGAGCTTGAGAATCTATCATCAGCGGAGCTGTTTTTTAAATTAACTGGGATTAAAATAGGTAAATGTAAAAATTGTGAGAAGGGAAATTTGATAAAAATAGGAAAATTAATGCCTCGAAGTGCTTCGACACCTTAAATAAAAGGAAAAGTGAATAAGCACTTGATTATGGGGAGTGGGAAACTATATACTAAAATAGATATTAACTGTAGTTTTATGGTTAAAATCAAACTAGTATTAGAAGATTAATGATAACTTTTATTCAAAAATCCAGCTAAGAATGTTTGAATGCCCGTAAGAGGGGCTATGGCTTTTAGAGACTCCGTTCTAATAATTGATTTCGATATTGAGGTGCATATATTTAACATAAATCAAGTTTTAATCACTTGTAAATGCTCATATATATGTTGCTTTTTTACCCTCAACATCGCAATCAAGCCAACTCAAAGTGTGAACTGAAGATAATTTACAAACTGAACGTCAAAGAATAAGCAGTGATGAAATGAAAAATGGAGGTATTATGAATAAACGAGAGAGAATTAAAACAGTCTTTTTATATGGTGTTTTCATTTGTTACATACTTTTGTTAATCAAAATATTGTTGTTATCAAGAATTTCGCATTCCGAGCTTAGGTCAGTCAATCTCATTCCTTTTTATAGTATAAAGGAATATATTTTAGCAACTCTGCTATTATAAAAAAATTCACTTTTGGTAATGTGGTCGGCAATATAGTTATCTTTATTCCTTTTGGTGCATATTTGTCATTATTCAAAAACAATAAAAGAGTAATAACCAATCTGCTATTTGTATTCATAGTGAGTTTATTTATCGAAATCATTCAGGGGCTTTTAGGCATTGGAGCATCAGACATTGATGACATAATTTTAAATTGTTTAGGTGGATTAGTTGGTATTTTAGGCTATAAGTTTTTATTGTTTATATTACGAGATGAGAAAAAAGTACGTGATGCAATCACAATACTATCTGCAATAGGATTACCTGTTTTATTATATTATTTATTCGTGGTGAGAATGAGCTTCTGAATATCTTCATTGCATAAATGTGAAAAAATTATGCAGGGGAAATGTAAATTATATTAATAGTACTGTAAAATTCTTTTATGTTGTAACACTTAAAGGAACATGGAGTGATTTAAGGGTTCCAAGACTTAGATATGATAAGAAGTTGCCTAAGTACTTAACGAAAGAGGAAGTAAAACTTTTACTAGAATCTACTACTTATTTAAAGCATAAAGCAATTCTATCAACTATATATTCTGGAGGTTTACGCGTTAGCGAGGCTATAAACCTAAGAACATCTGATATTATGAGTGCTGAAATGAAAATTAGGATTAGAAATGGCAAGCATAATAAAGAACGGTACACTTTATTAACTCAAAAGAATTTAGAGTTAATAAGGGTATACTGGAAGAAGCTTGGATATAAGAATTATTCTCCGGAGGACTATTTGTTTATATCTAGACAAACAAGGAAGCCATTAAGCAGTCGCTGCATACAGCATGCTATTGATAAAGCACTACTAAAGGCCGGAATAACTAAAAAGGCTTGGCCACATACTTTAAGGCATTCTTTTGCGAATCATTTGATGAACGATGGTGTTGATTTGATAACTATTCAAGCCTTAATGGGACATTCTAATATGGAAACAACCTCAATATACCTACACGTAAGGGACTATCTATCAAACGTTAAACATAACAACTCCTTTAGATATGATGGATGAAAGAAGAAATTAAGGTTTTTTAATCAATGTTTCAATTATGATGACTCGGCGAGACTCGCCGTCCTTGGTGGCACATTGAGGATTAGTACATAATATAAGTAGAAGGCAGCTTAAGTATAAAAAATGAAGTCATGAACTATGTTCTTTGAAAATTGAATAATACGGTGTTAAATAGATTAATAGAAGAATTACCAAGTGAAACAGAATTTGAATATGTAGAACTTACTACAATTGCAGAAACTAATAATTTAGGATTAATAGCGTTAGCAAAATCAATTTTAGATTCTGAGGGGATAAAGTATTAGATAAACGATATTCAGAATTGCATTCCAGGATGTATTCTATTTGTACAAATCCAAGTACCAATATCAGATGCTATAAATGCAAAAGAATTATTAAAAGATATAGGGCTATAAAAATATGAACAGCTCACTGTCAAGTAGACAGGTAAAAAATATAAGGTTTTCGTATCTCCAACCATTTTTGTGTGGTTGGAGATATTTTTATGCCACTTTATGCTGTAAATAATCTCTGTACTCCAGCGGTGTCATACAGTTTAGGCGCTTTTGGTAACGCCTATTATTGTAATAACCTATGTAATCAATGACTGCTTGTTCAAGCTCATTGTATGAACTAAATGTTTTTAAATAATACATTTCAGACTTTAGGATTCCCCAAAATGCTTCCATTGGTCCGTTGTCTATGCATCTTGATACTCTGGACATACTTTGCGTCATTCCTGAATCATCTAGCTTCCCTTTAAATGTTTTTGTAGTGTACTGAAATCCGCGGTCACTATGAAAAATAGGTTTTACGTCAGGGTATTGCTCATGAGCTAAATCAAAGTTTTTAAATACAAGGGCATTATTGTTAGAGTGTCAGATGACAAATGAAACAATGTTCTTATCTCCTAAATCAAGGGTTGCACTTAAGTATGCTTTATTGCCTACACCATACTTCATCTCTGTTACGTCAGTAAGCCACTTCTCACCAAAGTTATCTGCTGTGGATTCTCGGTTTAAAACATTTTCAGCCGTAACCTGTGGTTTAGATTTCACATAACTTTTTCTCTTGCGCCTGCAAACAGATTTAAGGTTAAGTATCTGCATGAGTCTGTAAATTCGTTTTTGGTTCACATGAAAATCATTTTCTCTGTTTAACTTTATTGTCATCTGACGATATCCAAGAGTTCCATATTTTTCTTCATATGCATCTTTGATTAATGGTAGAAGTGTTTGATTAAACAGCTCATTTTTACTTTCTTTGCGATATAGCCATTTATAATAGGATGATCGTGGTATTCCAACGAATCTGCACAATTCTGAAATGGAGCATCCTTTTTCGTCATATATTTCTTGAATTGCCAAGTAAGTGGTTTCGTTCTGAACTTGGCTTAAGATCGTCTCCTTTCTAGTTCTGACATTTCATTCTCAGGCTTTGTTCGCCTTCTGCGATCAAGTAAACCTTCAACACCTTTTTTCCCATATTTCTTCATCCAAGTATAGACCTGTTGATAAGATACCTGATATTTTTCAGCTGTTGCAGCATAATTATTTTCATTTTCAATACAGTATTGAACTATTTCAACTCGTTCATCATAAGTGGTTTTACGTCCTTTAGTCATGATTGTGATTCCTCCTGTTCCAGAAGTTTTCAGTTCTTCATGACTATTATACTTCGTAACCCACCTTTGTAGCTTACCTTTTGAACGTATCCCATATTTTAAACAGATATCATCTTGAGAACCAAGGCCAACCAGATAATCTTGCACTGCACTAAGCTTTAATTTAGATGAGTACTTTTTATTGCCAATAATTTTAAAAGCATCGCTACCTAGACTTTGATAATTGCGTATTCACTGTTGAAAAGATTGGTAACTAATACCCATATGGGCAGCGATACTACGTTGGTTACCTTCCCCATTCAAAAAGCGCTTCACCACAGCAAGCTTTTCATCTGGACTTATTTTGTTTTTTGACATAGAAAATGCTCCCTTCTAAGTAAACAAGTTTTATTATTCCACTTGTCTACCTAAAAGGGGGCATATTATAGCATAAAAAAATATGCTAATGCGACAGCCCCTTGTTTATGTTTGTTGTGAAAAACCTACTAGTAACGATGTTAATAACTTTTGCTTCGTCATATAAGAAGAATGTGCCATAAGTTAATCCTTTCTCTATGGTTTTATTTTAGTGTAAATTCTTCTATTTTGATAATATTTTCTCCATCAAAACTAATACAAACAACAAAAGGCATAAAATTTTTGATTCTCTCAAATTCATTATAATTAAAATCCTTATCAAAATAACTTATAATTGTACTTAATGCAGTACCATGTGTACCTATAACAATATTTTCATTTACATTTTCCTTTAATATATGTCGAAGTGCTGTTATGTTCCTCTTTTGAACCTCATTTAAGCTTTCACCATCAGATAATTTGTAATCAAAGTTATTCCATTGTTCTTTAGCAAATTTATCAAAGTCTTCTATCCATATACTATCTATTTTTCTTTCTCTAAAATCTTCGATAATATTAATCTCTAAACCTACTATATCTGCAAAATCTTTTATTGTATCAATGGCTCTCTTGTATGGACTCGAAAAAATTTTAATAATATTTCTATTTAACAAGAACTCTGTTACTCGTCTACAATCATTTTTGCCTTCTTCAGTAAGTGGTTGTATTAAATCATCCTTTATTGAAAAGTCTGGTTTTGCATGACGTACAAAATATACTTTAGTCATAGTAATCCCCCCTCGTAAAAAACATTATTTTCTCTAAGCCTTTAATACACAATATTTGACGATTACGAACTTAGCACCTTACAAATAATTGTATCACATTACTCCACTTTATCTTATATATTTAATTTCGGCAAAACCTTCCTTATAGATTCTATCTGAATTGAATTTTGCATATTTAAAATAGTCTCCATGGAAACCCGTCTTTCTTTACTTCTTTTTAAATTTCTATTTATGCATGTATCTAATGAGCTTAAAAACACTATAGCTATAGTTTTACACCCAATTTCTTTTGCTATTTTTATAATAGACTTTCTATGTTTACAATTAGTATTGGCAGCATTAAAAACTACATTTAAACCTTCTAGAAGTGTCTCTTTTATCATGTCCTTTGCAGTATCAAATGCTATATTATTAGTTTTTTCATAAAACTCATAAGTCCCCATAAGATTTTTTCTGATCTCATTACTAGATATAATGACTGTATTTAGTGTGTTAAAATATTTATTAGCATAAGAAGTCTTCCCTGAACAAGGTATACTTGACACTTCAATTTCTTAAATCTTCTTATAAATATCAGCATAACTAATTTTAATCTGTGCAGGGGTGGGTACTTGTGCCTGTTGGTGTCTTAATGTTTCAATTATTTCTCTAATATCTTTATTGCTATATAGCGTTGCTTTTGTCAAACCTGATTCCTCAGCAACACTATTAAAATTGATATTCTTGTTTGCTCTTATAAGCCTTTGTATAGCCTCGTCAACCTTATTGCGTGTGTTAGCTTTTCTTTCAGCATGAAGGGCTTCTAAATGCTTCTTACGGTCATAACTACTCATCTGTATCACCTTGTCTCATTAACCTTTCTAATCTACCATATACAATATTACCATCCGTTATAGTATTAAGGTTTACCTCCGTTGCAGGCTAAACAAGGAGGCTATTTCGCAAAAGTGCACTTTCCTTTGCTTCTCTGCAAACAAGTACCGTAAGGAGTATCAATATCATTTAGTTTATGATTAGCCCAAAGCATATCAAGTATATCTTTTGGTATCATCAAGTAGTTTAGCATATTTCATTGTCATTTCAGGCGAAGCATGAGCTGATAGTGTTTAGTCTAAACAAATAATATTCCCCAAAATAATTAAAAAGTCGTCAGCTAGTACTTTCCAAAACTCTTATAGGCACAATATTTTGGCAATAATATTGGGTATAAGAGGAGGTGCGAAAGGTAATTAAGAGCTATCTAAGCTTTCATAATAACTGTAGAGCTGGTGAATGTCGGAGATACTAGACGTTATATGTAATTCTAGAGAAATATAGTGGCAGTTTCAAGTTTTAAAATGGGTTTTCTGTAGCACAATTTCAGTTGGCTTGATTGCGACGTAACTGATGAAGATGAAGATACGAACATTGCACCTTAAAAATTGAATAATGCAGTATTAAATAGTAATATGCTTGATGAATGCATTTATAGTAGCTAGAATTAATGTGACCGAATTGATATAATTAGAAGTAAATGCTAAGATATCTTGATACAATTTACTTAGCTAGGAGGAGGAAAAATGAGTAAATCAGGACAAGTCAAATACACTACACATAAAGGAATAATAACTATAAGACATGCTGAAGTAAAAGACGCAGAGAAATTGATAAAACTCATTGAAAAAGTAGAGAAGGAAACTATTTTTTTATTAAGAGAGCCTGATGAAGTTATATTAACTGTTGAACAAGAAGAGAAATTTATTCAGAGTCAGTTGGATTCAGAAGTTGATTTAACGATTATTGCCGAAACTGATGCGAAGATAGTTGGAATATGTAGTTTGAATGGAAATACTCGAAGAAGAATAAGGCATTGTGCTAAATTTGGAATAGCAATTGATATAGAATATTGTGGAATAGGTATTGGCAAGAAAATGATGGAAGCATGCATTAATTGGGCAAGAGAAAATCGTATATCGCGAATAACACTTGAAGTAGACACTAATAACTTTGCAGCTATAAGTTTGTACATGAAACTAGGGTTTGAAATAGAAGGAACATTCAAGAATGATAAGTTATTACCTAATGGTAGTTATACAAATGGCTATGCAATGGCATTATTACTGTAGTTTGTGCTTTTTAGAACGATAACGTATTCTCATTATAGTGTGAAGTACATTCAACGGATTGTAAAGGCTTAGCTCAAAGTTTAGTGGCTAAAGCAACAATGTACTCAAGTTCTCGAATATGTTACTTATTATGCTAATTCGGGAATAGAGGTCGCTATCTGCAGTGACACTAATGAAAGATGTTTAAATATGAAATTGTTTTAGAAAAGTTAGGGCATGTAAAATGATAAAATTAAATTTGTGAGATGAGGAGAATAGTTATGTTAGAAAAAAAGAGATACACAAATGGTCAAGAAGTTTACACATATAATGAGAATAGACTCATTTACTATTATAAAAGTGGGAAGATAAAAGCAGAAGGCCCTTTTGAAAGCAACCAGATGGAAGGCGAATGGAGATTTTATAGGGAATCTGGACAATTATGTCAAATAGGGAATTTTCAGAATGGCAAGAAACACGGTACATGGATAAGACTTAATAAAGAAAATCAACAGGAATATAATGAAGAATTCATAGATGGAAAAATAGTTAAAGCAAAATAGTACGGAATATTCTTGTATTATGTAATCATTGAAAAACTGCAGTTCAACTTACAAAAAGAGATTATAAAATAAAAAACTAAAAATTACAGAATGATAGAAATTATAAGGTTGTATATTCAACAGCATTAATTATTTAATAAAAAGTGAGGAATAAAGCATGTCACCAATTTAACGTTATCTACAATTACTTATTATTAATTCTTGCAAAAAATTTAATTTTGCAGGTTTTTTAGTGTGCAATTTTGGAGGTGCGTTAAATTGAAAAAAAGTAACAATATCTATCTAATGTATATTATAGCATTTCTGCAGGGCTTTGTATTTTATGGTTCGGTGGCAACTTTATATAGACAAAGCAGAGGAATTTCAATTAATGAGATTTTCATTCTTGAATCTGTTTTTATGATTTTAATGATTTTATTTGAAATACCTTGGGGGCATTTTGCAGATAAGTTGGGATATAAGAAAACACTAGTTGTCTCTAATATCTTATTTCTGCTTTCAAAGGTGATTTTCTATAAATCTAATTCTTTTCTTATGTTCTTTCTGGAAGCTGTAATAGCAGCTTTAGCCATATCAGGTATTTCCGGGTGTGATACGGCACTTATTTATTCTTCTATAAATAAAGAGGAAAGTGAAAAAACTTTTGGGAGGTATAATGCTTTTACTACGGCAGGACTTTTATTAGCCTCCTTACTTTCTGGGGTAATTATTTCAAAATCCATGGATTTTGCAGCGCTTTTAACTATAGTTCCTTATATTATAGCAGCTTTATTAACCTTATTTATTGAGGAAGTAAAGGTTAATTTTGAAGAAAAAGTAAGTATAAGAAGTAGTATAAAAAATGCCTTAAGCAATAGGAATATGGTGATATTTGTCTTATCCATTTCGATCATAAATGAAGTAACTCATGCAATAAGTGTATTCTTAAATCAACCTCAGTATGTAAAAGGTGGTATAAATATAAGATATTTCGGGCTTATTATGACTGCAATGCAGATTATTTCTTTGATTTCCGTCAAGGCATATAAATTAACCAGAAGGTATGGAACGTACAAGGTTATAAAGAACTTGCTTGGAATAATTGCTTTAAGCAGCTTATTGCTCAGTTATACCTCAAGTGGGATATTAAGTGTGATTTTTATAGCTCTTATAAATGCTAGTTTTGCCATGATCAATCCTATATCAATGGATATACAAAATAAATCTATAGTCACTAGTGATAGGGCTAGTATATTGTCCATATACGCTATGGTTGGAAATCTTTCTTCAGCTCTTGTGAACTTTTCATTAGGAAAAGTTGCACAGTCTTCTATAGAGCATGCCTTTGTATATTGCGGAATCATTTCAATAGCATCATTAATCGTTATAACTGCATACTTTAAGAAAGTTGCGGAGCAACTTTCTTCTTAATCACTAATCACTAGTCGCTATTGGATAAATCAATGATTCAAATGTTAGCGATTAGGGATTAGAGACTAGCGATTGCTTCTAGAGCTGCGTCGCAAAATATTTCTAGTTCGACTATAATTGTGATAATTAATTTGTGACATAATTAAAGATTATACATCATATTATGATATGTGAGAAACATCATCTAAGGTGAAAGATGGAATAGGAAGTTTCTGAATAAAGGAGGGAAGTCTATGAGTAAAAGGGATGAGATATTGTCTATGTTCGACAAGGAAATTTCAGTACAAGATGTGATCAAAAGAGGGTATAATTCAAGCTATGTAAAAAGACTATTTAGAGAGTATATTACGGATAGAGATAGAACCGTGATACAAACACTTAGTGAAAACAATAAAATAGAAAATGATTTAGACAATGCCGAAAAATTTATAGAACTTCTTAGAAAAAACATAGATTTAGTAAAGGGTGTAGATATTGAAATTAAGGTAGTATTTAATACTAGCAAGTAGTGTTTGTGTTAGGCCTCCGGGAGCAGTTCCTAGAGGCCTTATGCTTTTGTAAATGATTATAGTTAAAGTGACAGGTATAATTGACAATATTACAAATATAGCATAGGATGGAAATGTGAAGAGGGCGGAAGGCAATAAGCCTTATTGAAAGAGGAGACTATTAACTAAAGCCAAATAAATATAGCAATGGATATATAGAGAGTTAGGAGGGGTAAAATGATAGAAGTTATAAACCTTACAAAGAGGTTTAAAAAAGTTCAAGCTGTTGATCATATAAGTTTTTCTGTGAATAAGGGAGAGATTGTAGGACTCCTAGGAGAAAATGGTGCAGGTAAAACTACTACCCTTAGAATGATAGCTACTATGTTAAAGGCAAGCGATGGAGAGTGCAAAGTATCAGGGTACAGCGTGAAAAGCGAACCTAACAAGGTAAGAGGAGAAATAGGTATTTTATTCGGTGGAGAAGTAGGACTTTATGATAGGCTTACAGCAAGAGAAAATATAATGTATTTTGCAAAGCTAAATGGAATGAAAGATGAGGATGCGAAAAGGAGTATAGAATATTTAATAAAAATGCTTCAGATGGAAGAATTCATAGATAGGAAGGTTGGAAAATTTTCAAGAGGCATGAAGCAAAAGGTAGCTATAGCAAGGTCCATAGTTCATGAACCTACCGTAATGCTTTTCGATGAACCAACTATAGGGCTTGATGTAAGTGCAAGCAAAATTGTTCAGGATTTCATCTTGAAGTGTAAAAAAGATGACAAAGCAATAATATTTTCAAGCCACAGCATGAATGAAGTAGAGAAGCTGTGTGATAGAATAATCATAATCCATAAAGGAAGACTTATAGAAGAAGGTACTGTAGAAGGGCTAAAGGCTAAATATAATAATGAAGATATGGAAGAAATTTTTATGAGCTTAGTAGGTGATAATTATGAATAATTCCGCAAGTATAGTATTTAAAAAAGAATTAAAAGATCTATTAAGAGATAGGAAAACTTTTTTAGTTAGTATAATAATACCATTAATACTTTTCCCACTAATATTCTTTGCTATAGGAAAAGCAGAATCAAGTAATGAAAAAAGTATTGAAGAAAACTTTAGAATCTCCATAAAAGGGGGAGAAGGCTCTCAGTTTCTTAATTTTATAAAACAAGACAACAAAATAAAGATTTTAGATTCAAGCAATCTAGAAGAAGATGTTAAAGACGGAAAGTTGCTGCTAGCACTAGAGGTTCCAGAAGATGTAGATGAATTAATAAAAAATGAGAAACAGGCAGCTATAAATATAATATATGATAACTCAAGTCAACAATCTATAATGGCTCAAGAAATGATAGAAAATTATATTGAAGGGTATAGCAAACAAATAGTAGCTACAAGGTTAGAAAAGAGGGGAATGGATTCTTCATTACTAACACCGATAAAAATAGATTATAGAACAACTTCAAAAGAAGATGAGGGTTTTGGAAAGATGATCCTTTCAATGTTAGTGCCAATGCTCCTTGTATTGTATAGCGTAACAGGGCCTATGGGACCAGCAGTTGATTTAGGTGCAGGAGAGAAGGAAAGAGGGACTTTGGAACCTCTTTTAACTACTCAGGCAGGAAGAATGTCTCTTCTATGGGGAAAGTTTGGAGCAATAGCTGTAATAGGATTTTTAACTACGTTAGCTTCCATAGCAGGCATTGTAATAGTTTTATATAAAGGTGGGGCTTATACTGGAGGTATGAACGTAAAGGCAGATAGTCTTTTGAGTATGGGACTTAAAGGGATTGTTCTAATATTTTTTATGGTAATACTTTTAAATCTAGTTTTTGCATCTTTAGAGCTATCTATAAGTATATATGCAAGATCTTTTAAGGAGGCTCAAACCTATCTTGCACCTCTTAATATAATAGCTTTGGTGCCTGTTTATACAACCTATATGCTGGATGCTAGAAATATTGACACATATTATTTTCATATACCAATTTCAAATGCAGTATGCCTTATAAAAGAATTTTTAGCAGGAGTTCTTAATACAAACCATATACTAATAACCTTTGGGTGGATAATAGTATATATAGCTGCAGCTATATTATTTGCAAGATATATGTTCAGCAAAGAAGAAGTTATATTTAGAACCTAACGCAGCCTTGTATTGGAAATGAAAAGTTAGAGGTTAGAGAGGTAGAAGTTGAAGAAAGTATAAAGCTTAAAATAGAGAAGTAAAGGCAATATAGATACTGAATTAGATAAAGCTTAATTCAGTATCTATATTTTTTTATAACGTAAAAGTTTACTTAAAAATATAATAAATTTTTAACATTAAGGAATTAAAATGCTTTTTATTAAATAATATAGTAATACATAATCACATGAAAATATGGTAAAGAACCAAGAGGAAAGTTAGAAAATTTACGAGAAATAAAATTTTCAGAATATATTGACTTTAGAGTAAAAATTTAGTAAATTATTATTGTGAAAACGTTTTACTTACATTATTAAAATATATAAGGGGGATTTTAGTATGAGTAAGAAAAAGTTATTATCATTATTAGCTGTGTGTGCATTGACATTCTCATTGACAGCATGCGGTGGATCAAAGGAGACAGGCACTGGAACTACTGCAGGTAATTCAAAACAAACAACAACTGATACATCAAAAGATACAGCAAAAGCAGAAAAGCCAAAGGTTGGTGTTACAATTTACAAATTTGATGACAACTTTATGTCTTTTGTGCGTAGAGCAATTGAAACCACTGCAAAAGATAAAGCAGAATTAATTTTAAACGACTCTCAAAACAGCCAAGCTACTCAGAATGAGCAAGTAGATATGATGATTTCTAAGGGTGCTAAGGTTTTAGCTATTAACCTAGTCGATCCACAAGCTGCACCATCTATTATCTCTAAAGCACAAGCTGCAAAATTACCAGTAGTATTTTTTAATAAAGAACCAAGTGCAGAAGCAATGAAGAGCTACGATAAAACTTGGTATGTAGGAACTACTTCTGCTGAATCAGGAATTATTCAAGGTAAGATAGTTGCTGATAGTTGGAAAGCTAACGCCAAATTCGATAAAAATAAAGATGGAAAAATTCAATATGTATTGTTAAAAGGTGAACCTGGACATCCAGACGCTGAGGCTCGTACAAAATATGTTATAGATGAAGTTGTAAAACAAGGAATACAAGTTGAACAATTAGAGCTTCAAACAGGAATGTGGGATACTGTAAAAGGTAAGGACTTAATGGATGCATGGTTAGCAAAACATGGAGATAAAATTGAATATGTAATAGCTAATAACGATGCTATGGCATTAGGTGCTGTACAATCGTTAAAGGCTGCTGGATACTTTGCTAATGATAAGTTCATGCCTGTTGTAGGTGTAGACGCAATTCCAGATGCTTTAGAGCAAATTAAGAGTGGAATGATGGTAGGTACAGTACTTAACGATGCTAAGAACCAAGGTAAGGCTACAGTAGATTTATCTATAAATGCTGCATTAGGGAAAGATATTTTAGATGGAACACAATGGAAGCTAGACGAGAATAAAGCTGTGCGTGTACCATACGTTGCAGTTACAAAAGACAATATATCAGTAGGTGAAGAAGCATATAAATAATAGTTATATGATTTCTATAATAAATAAGGATGCATACTCCTGCATCCTTGTTTATTAAAATAGATATATATAGAAGTGGGGTGTAGCCTATGGATAATAATACAGAGTTAAAGACTGGCGAAAATTATATATTAGAAATGATAAATATCTCCAAGGAATTCCCAGGGGTAAAGGCATTAGATAAGGTACAACTTAAAGTACGCCCAGGTACTGTTCATGCACTGATGGGTGAAAATGGTGCTGGAAAATCAACGCTAATGAAATGTTTATTTGGTATATATCATGCAGATGAAGGTGAAATTTATTTAGAGGGTAAGAAGGTAAATTTTACTTCTGCGAAACAAGCTTTAGATAATGGAGTATCAATGGTACACCAAGAATTAAATCAAGTTCGGCAGCGTAATATTATGGATAATATTTGGCTAGGACGATATCCTAAAAGTGGATTTTTCATCGATGAAAAAAAGATGTATGAGGATACAAAAAAGATTTTTGAGGATTTGGACATTAAATTAGATCCACGGGAAAAGGTAGAAAAGTTATCAGTATCAGAGATGCAAATGGTTGAAATTGCAAAAGCAGTTTCCTATAATTCTAAAGTTATAGTTATGGATGAACCTACTTCCTCTCTAACCGAGAAAGAGGTTAATCATCTATTTAGAATTATTAATGTATTAAGAGAAAAAGGCGCAGGAATAATCTATATATCTCATAAAATGGAAGAAATTCTTCAAATTTCTGATGAAGTTACCGTCATGCGTGATGGGAAATGGATTGCTACTAACATGGCAAAAGAATTGACTACTGATAAAATTATAAGTTTAATGGTTGGACGTGATTTAACCAATCGATTCCCAGAGAAGGACAACAAACCAGGGGAAATAATTTTGAAAGTAGAAGGGTTGACAGCAGCATATCAGCCTTCATTTAAGGATGTTTCCTTTGAGCTGCGTAAGGGTGAAATACTAGGTATATCGGGGCTTGTTGGTTCTAAACGTACAGAAGTTCTTGAATCTTTATTTGGATTAAGAAGATTGGAATCTGGGGTTGTTTATTTGCATGATAAAGAAGTAAAAAACAGTTCTCCAAAAGCGGCAATGAAAAATGGATTTTCCTTAGTTACCGAAGAGCGTAGAACTACTGGTATATTTGGAATTTTAAATGTTGGTTTCAATTCCATAATTGCTAATATTGGTGAATATACAAATAGATATGGAATAGTTAATGATAGTAAGTGTAAAGAAGGTACAAAGTGGGTTATTGATAGCATGAGTGTAAAAACACCATCGCAAAAGACCTTGATAGGATCTTTATCAGGTGGGAATCAGCAAAAGGTAATCCTAGGACGCTGGCTATTAACTGAACCAGAAATACTAATGTTGGACGAGCCAACCAGAGGTATTGACGTTGGGGCTAAATATGAAATATATCAACTGATGATTGACTTAGCTAAAAAGGGAAAAGGAGTTATTATAATCTCCTCCGAAATGCCTGAGTTGCTCGGTGTTACAGATAGAATTCTTGTTATGAGTAATGGACACGTTAGTGGAATAGTAGAGACTAGTAAGACAAATCAAGAAGAAATTTTACGATTATCGGCAAAGTATTTATAGGAGGAGTGATTAATGTGGAAATGAAGGCTTCAAATAAAAAGGATATAAAAGGCTGGATGATGAATAATGCGATTCTTGTGGTTTTGATGGTTTTACTAGTAGTTATAGTAGCTATTGAACCTAGCTTTATTTCTATAAATAATTTTCGTAATATTTTAGCACAAGCCTCAACGCGTGTTATCATTGCATTAGGTATTGGCGCTCTAATTATAACTCAAGGTACTGACCTTTCAGCTGGTCGTATAGTTGGTCTTTCAGCAGTTGTATCTGCATCCTTATTGCAATCGCCAACCTATGCATATCGTATGTATCCCAATTTACCACAGTTAAAGATTATATGGCCTATTTTACTTGCTACAGCTGTAGCTGGTATTATAGGACTGCTTAATGGGTTAGTTATTTCTAAATTAATGGTTACCCCATTTATAACCACATTAGGTACTCAAATTATTGTATATGGAATAACTTCAACATACTTTGACCGACCTCCTTATGGAGCACAACCAATTGGCGGGTTGGATCAAAGATATATGGATTTTGCACAAGGAAGCTTTAGTATTTTAGGGTTTGCTATACCTCATCTTGTAATCTATGCAGCTATAGTTACCGCTCTTATATGGGTACTATGGAATAAAACTCGCTTAGGCAAAAATATTTTTGCTGTTGGAGGAAATCCGGAGGCAGCTGTTGTATCAGGTGTTAGCTTAGTAAAAACGCTTTTGATTGTTTATACTCTTGCAGGTGCTCTATATGGGTTTGCAGGATCTTTAGAAGCGGCACGTGTAGGTAGTGCCACAAACAATACTGGTAACATGTATGAGCTCGATGCTATAGCGGCCTGCGTTGTTGGAGGGGTTTCTTTTACAGGTGGTGTAGGTACTGTAGGTGGAATAGTTACGGGAGTTCTAATATTTCAGGTAATCAACTATGGTTTAGCATTTATAGGCGTTAATCCATACTTGCAGTACATCATTAAAGGTTTAATTATTATAATAGCTGTTGCTATTGATACTCGTAAATATGTAAAGAAAAAGTAACTGATTTAGAATATAGCTTTAACTGGGGGGTAGGCCATGAATAATGATAGTTTAGTAAAGGATTTTATGAACATCTTTAAAGAAGACGAAGGAATATATACATTCTTTGCGCCTGGCCGAGTTAATTTAATTGGAGAGCATACTGATTATAATGGAGGACATGTCTTCCCGTGTGCACTAAATTTTGGGACTTATGCTCTTGTAAGGAAGAGAGAAGACTCAAAGTTTAGAATGGTTTCTAAAAATTTCGGGAATTTAGGAATCATTGAAGCCGATATTAATAGCTTAACTTATAGTGAAGAAGATGATTGGGCGAATTATCCTAAAGGCATAATAAAAACATTTAAGGATGCGGGTTATTTAATCGACAAGGGGCTTGAGGTTTTATTCTTTGGTAATATACCAAACGGTGCAGGACTTTCATCTAGTGCGTCTATAGAGCTAGTTATGAGTATAGCTATAAGATCTCTATTTAGTTTAAATATTGATATGATTGAGATGGTAAAATTAAGTCAAAAATCAGAAAATGAGTTCAATGGGGTAAACTGTGGAATTATGGACCAGTTTGCTTGTGGGATGGGGAGAAAAGATCATGCTATTTTGCTAGATACAAATACATTGGATTATGAATATGCACCTATAAAATCAGATGAAATTTCTATAATCATTGCTAATACAAATAAGAGGCGCAGTCTTGCAGATTCAAAGTATAATGAAAGACGGAGCCAATGTGAAAATGCTCTAAAGGCATTACAAAAGAAATTAAAGATAACTTGTTTAGGTGATTTATCAGAAGAAGAATTTGAAAAAAATAAGTACTTAATACAAAATGAAATTGAAAGAAAGCGTGCTAAACATGCGGTATATGAAAATCAGAGAACTATTAAAGCAGTTAAAGCTTTAAAAGAAGGTAATATTGAGCTCTTTGGAAAGTTCATGAATGAATCTCATATATCACTTCGTGATGATTATGAGGTTACCGGAATTGAGCTAGATACCTTGGTAGAGGCAGCATGGGAAAGTGGGGCTATTGGTTCTAGAATGACTGGAGCCGGCTTTGGAGGATGTACTGTTAGCCTAGTAAGGAATAGTGAAATTGAGAAGTTTATTAAAAAGGTTGGAGAAAAATATGAGAAGGAAATTGGACACAAGGGAGATTTTTATGTAGCTTCAATTGGTGATGGTGCTAGGCAGGTTTAGATTAAAGGAAGGCAAGGGGTAGTTTTAAGCAAAAGACTGCCTCTTATTGCATATAGTGAGATAAGTGCGAGCTTTACTTATAACAGAGGGAGGGATTTTGGGTGAATATAAGCAGAGAGATAAAGAGATTAATTAACTACAGTATAGAAAATAACTTAATCTATAAGGAAGATGAAATCTATGTAAGAAATAAAATTTTAGAAATTTTAAAGCTAGATGAATATGAAGAGTTAGAAGTAGAAAAAGAGCACCATAAAAATCCGCAAGAGATCTTAGATAATATCCTGGATTATGCCTATGAAAGAGGAATATTTGAAGAAAATTCAGTCACATATCGTGATATACTAGATTCCAAAATTATGGATTCACTAATGCCTCGGCCTGGTGAAGTTATAAGGAGATTCTATAGAGAATATGAAATAAGTCCTAAAATTGCTACGGATAACTATTATAATATGGCCAAAGTATCAAATTATATTAGGACAAAAAGAACTTCTAAGGATCTAAGGTGGAAGACCATGACTGATTTTGGAAAGCTTGATATTACCATCAACCTTTCAAAGCCAGAAAAAGATCCAAGAGCTATTGCAGCAGCAAAGAATATGAAGTCAACTTTTTATCCTAAATGTCTATTGTGTAAGGAAAATGAGGGGTATGCAGGGAGGATTAATCACCCAGCAAGACATAATCACAGAATCATTCCTATAGAGTTATGCGGCGAAGAATGGTTTTTTCAGTACTCGCCTTACGTTTATTATAATGAGCATTGCATTGTGCTTAAAGGAAAGCATGAACCTATGAAAATTTCAAAACTTACCTTTGAAAGAATATTAGAGTTTGTGGAAAAGTTTCCCCATTATTTTATTGGCTCTAATGCAGACCTGCCTATCGTAGGCGGTTCAATTTTATCCCATGATCATTTTCAGGGAGGGAATTATAAATTTGCAATGGAACTGGCACCCATTCTAAAGGAGATGAGCATTAAAGGTTTTGAAGATGTAAAAATCGGTATTGTGAAATGGCCCCTATCTGTTATTCGCATAAGAGGTGAGAAAAAAGATAGACTTTCTGAGCTTGGAGAGGTAATACTTAATGCGTGGAGAAACTATAGTGATGAAAGTATGAAAATCCTATCTCACAGCAAAGATGAAGCACATAACACCATTACTCCTATAGCAAGATTTAGAGAGAATAAATTTGAACTGGATTTAGTTCTTAGAAACAATAGAACTGATGAAACGCACCCTCTTGGCATTTTTCATCCACATAGTGATGTTCATCACATAAAAAAGGAGAATATAGGACTTATAGAAGTTATGGGACTTGCTGTTCTTCCGGCAAGGCTTAGAGATGAATTGAAGTTGTTGAAAGAATGCCTTTTAGGAAATAAAAGTATTGATGAATTTGAAGAATTAGAAAAACATAAAACATGGTTCAAATATTTGAAAGAAAAGTATGAGAATATTTTTGTAGATTTTGATGAAATATTGAGGATGGAAGTAGGTAAAAAGTTTGAAAGGGTACTATTAGATGCAGGTGTATTTAAGCAAGACAGTAAGGGATTAAATGCTTTTGAGAACTTTATTAATTCCATATCCAATATATAGCTGATAGCAGGTGAAAGTTATGTATTCTATAGAAAGAGCTTTTGATATATATGGAAAAGAAGTTAAGCTAATAACTATAAGAAATGATAGAAATATGGAGGTAAAGCTTTTAAATTATGGAGCAACATTAGTAGAATTACTAATTCCAGATAGGGATGGGAATATCGAAAATGTGGTATTAACCCACGATGAGATAGAAGATTACATCTCAAATCCTTCATATTTTGGCGCAACGGTGGGGAGAACCTCAGGACGTATTGATAAGGGTAGATTTGTCCTTGACGGAAAAACTTACAATTTAAATAAAAACTATGGAGTAAACCAAGGCCATGGAGGGAATAAGGGTTTTAGCTTTAGAGTATGGGATTATAGTGTATCGGAGAAAGATGGCGAGACAGCGGTACAATTCACTTACTATAGCAAAGACATGGAAGAGAATTACCCGGGAAATCTAATGGTTAAAGTTACCTACACTTTAAGGTCAAGCAATGAATTAGTAATTGAGTATGAAGGAGCTACGGATAAAAAGACTTTATGTAATTTAACTAACCACACTTATTTTAACCTGTCGGGAAATTATAAAAGAAAGATTACTAAACAATATTTAAAAATTAAATCAAAGGCATATTTAGAAATGAATGAAAGTCAAATTCCTATAGGTAAGTATATTGATGTAGAAGCTACTCCAATGGATTTTAGTGAATTTAAACTAATAGGTAGGGATATAGAAGAAAATTACATACAACTAAGTATGACAAAGGGATATGACCATACTTGGATATTAAATGAAAAATATAACCAGATTGAGATGGTCGATAAACTAAGTGGAAGAAAGATGACTATATCCACTACGTATCCTAGTGTAGTAATTTACAGTTTTAACTTTCCAAGTAATGAAAGATTAAAACAGAGTAAAATGAGCAGCAAATATGATGGCATTTGTTTTGAAACACAATATGAGCCAGACGGCATAAACAATAAAGGGTTTAATTCAGGAATTTTAGATGTAGGGGAAAAGTACCATGAAAAAACTGAATATAAGTTTTTTGTTATAGAGGAGATGATTTAGTGTACTTAGGAGTAGATTACTATCCAGAGCATTGGGATAGTGCCTTAATTGATGAGGATATAGATAGAATAAAAAAAATGGGAGCAAATATTATACGTATTGGAGAGTTTGCTTGGCATCTCATGGAAAATCAAGAAGGAGAATACGATTTTGCGTTTTTCGATATGGTAATAGAAAAAGCAAAAAAGCAGGGCTTGAAAATTATATTTGGTACTCCCACAGCAACTTTCCCAGCTTGGCTAGCTCAAAAGCATCAATCTATATTATCAGAGGATGAATTTGGACATAAAAGGGTCTTTGGGGGAAGAAGGCAGTATTGTTTTAACTCGGAAGTTTATAGTGAATATACAAAAAAATAGTGAGTAGGCTAGTTGAACATTATAAAGATGAGGAAAGTATAATAGCGTGGCAAATAGACAATGAACTTGGGCATGAAGGAAGCGATATGTGCTATTGCCATCAGTGCGAGTACAGGTTTAGAGAGTTTTTAAAGAACAAATATAAAGAAATAAAAAGGTTGAATGACGTATATGGAACTATCTTTTGGGGACAGACTTATAATAATTTTGGAGAAGTTCCAGCACCAAGACCAACTATTACCATGCATAATCCGACATTAAGTTTAGACTGGGCCAGGTTTAGGTCTTATTCAATTAATAACTACGCTAAGCTTCAAATTGATTTAGTAAAAGGGATAAAGGGAGAACACCAAAAGGTTACCCATAACTTTAGTGGAGGATTTTTTGAAAAGGCTTATGACTTAAATAAAGTAGCAGAAGAACTAGATTTTGCTTCCTATGATAATTATCCAGTATGGGGTGGACTGAGAGAGCCTTTAAGGCCTTCTCATATTGCTATGACACTTGATTATATCAGAGGTCTTAAAGATAAGAATTACTGGATAGCAGAAGAAATTATGGGAGCTCAGGGACATAATATTATAGGTTATTTGCCTCGCCCCAATGAAGCAAAGATGTGGGCTTACCAAGCTGTGGCTCATGGCTGTGAAAACATGTTATTCTTTAGATGGAGAGGCATGACAAAGGGAGCTGAACAATTCTGCCTTGGTATCATAAATCAAGATAATGAAGAAGGACGAAAATTTTATGAAGCACAATCTTTTATGAGAGACATTTCTAATTATGAAGAAGTTATAAATAGTAAAATCAAATCAGATATTGCTGTTTTATATGATTTTGATAATAACTGGTCTTGGCATTACCAGCAGCAATCATCAAAATTTAATTTTACAGAGGAGCTGCTTCGTTTATATACGCCGTTTTATGAGCTGAATACAAATATCGATGTAATAAGCGTAGATAAAAACTTTGCTAAATATAAAGTTTTAATTGTTCCAGTTATGCAAATCATAGATGATAATTTGGGAAAACGTTTTGAGGAGTTTGTGAACAAAGGAGGGACAATTGTATTTTCCTTTAGAGCTGGAATAAAGGATAAGGACAACAATCTTTATTTTGGCAGGGCGACTCCTTGCAATATAAGGGAGATTTCAGGTATAAAAATTAAAGAAACAGAGGCTTTACAAGAAGGGAAGAATATTGAAATTACCGGAGTAGATAAGTATAATAATAGGATAGCCTATTGTCAGGTTTGGCGAGATTTGATAATTCCAGAGAATGCTAAAGTTTTATATAAATATAACGACAAATTTTACAGTGAAAATGCATGTATTACAGAAAATGAATATGGAAAAGGCAAGGTTTACTATATAGGCGGCGGTGTAGATATACACATTTTGAAAGATATAGCAAAAGAAATTATCGTAGAAAATCGTATTCGCTATATTGAATCCCAGGAGAATTTAGAAGTTTATATAAGAGACTTTAAAGAAGAAGAATGGATGTTTGTAAACAATCATTCTTCTGAAAAGATGAAATTTCAAGGTGAGATTATCGGGCCTTACGGAAGCAAGATTGTAAAAAAGGATAAAAAGATTTAATTTTGAAAGGAGACCTTTATGGCTACCATAAAAGACATAGCAAAACTAGCTGAGGTTTCACCTGCTACAGTATCCCGCATATTGAATAAGGATACAAGTCTTTCTGTGTCTGAGAATACGAGGAAACGGGTATTTGAAGCAGCTGAAGAATTAGACTATATTCCTGTTAAAAGAAGAAATAAAGGTATCTACACAAGTATAAAAATTGGAGTTATTCATTGGTACTCGCAAAAGGAGGAGTTAGGAGATCCATATTATGTTTCTATTACTAATGGAATAGAAAAAGAGTGTTTTAATAAAAAGATAGAAGTGATTACAATCTTTAAAAATGATGACACATTTATTACAAATGAGCTGAATGATTTAGATGGAGTTATAGCAATAGGAAAGTTTAGTAAAGAGGATGTAGAAGAATTTTCAGTGTATTCTCCAATTATAATCTTTGTAGACTCTTCTCCAAATGAAAAGAAGTATGATTCTGTGGTGATTGATTTTAAGAAGGCAATGAGAGAAGTACTAGAATATTTATTAGAGCAGGGACATAATAGCATAGGATTTATTGGAGGAAGAGAGTACGTAGGACAAAAAAGGGAGCTTATTGAAGATGAACGAGAAGTAACGTACAGAGAATTTATGAAGAATAAAGGGATATATAACAGAAGGAATATGTATATTGGAAGATTTACTCCAGAAGATGGTTATGGTTTAATGAAAGAGGCCGTTGAAAAAGGGAATTTGCCCACAGCATTTTTTATTGCTAGTGACTCCATGGCAATAGGTGCTTTTAGTGCACTATATGAACATAATATAAGTGTACCAAAGGATGTAAGTATAATAGGATTTAATGACATCCCTACATCAAAATACTTGGTTCCTCCTCTCAGTACAGTTAAAGTCCATACTGAATTTATGGGCATTACCGCAGTTGGCCTGCTGCTTGAGAGAATGAATGATGGAAGAGAAATTTCTAAAAAAGTTGTTGTGCCAACAGAATTGATTATAAGAGAAAGCTCTAACTAAAGAAGCCTTCGTAGTACTCGGAGGTTTTTTTAGTTATGCACCTTTTGTAAAAACGTAAATATTATGTATATATAGCAATATAGCAGGAGTATTGAATGTTTCAAAAGGGGGATTTTCATATACATTCTACTGCATCAGATGGGGAGCTTACCCCAATGGAAGTAATTGGGCTTGCTAAAAGAAGAGGAGTAGACATAATGGCTCTAACAGATCATAATGGAACCTTAGGGATAGGAGAGGCTATAAGAGCAGGGCGTGATTATGGAATTACTGTAATTCCGGGAGTTGAACTGTCCACAAGGTTTAATAATGAGAGAATTCATATATTAGGATACTTTAAAGATGATAGATATAAGGGTGAAGTTTTTCAGAAGGTATTAAGGCTTATAAAAGTTCATAAAATAAAGAATGTACAATACATGCTAAAAAGGTTAGCTAATTTAGAAATTGATACAGATAATAGCAGCGGCAGACTATCGGTTTTAAGTGGTATAGAAATATTAAGATTTTTCGGAGCTGTGGTAGTTTTAGCTCATCCTGTTTTAATAAATAGGAGCTGCTTAACGGAAATTATAAACATGCCCTTTGATGGAATAGAAGCAAAATACTGTAGAAACAATGAAGATGATACAAGATTCTTTATAAAGTTAACTAAGGATATGGAGAAGTTCTACACTGCTGGCTCAGACTTTCATACAAACAGAACTAGAGATTTAAAGCATGGCTTAATTGGAGATGTATACCTTAATTCTAATGAAATAAATATATTTTTAAAACAAACAGGACTTATTGAAAGGTGAGGCACATACAGAAAATCCATTTCATATAATTATAATAGTTAGAAATTATGAAGGGATAGAAAGGAATATGTATCATTACCCATATAGACAAGTTTCCCCAATCAATTCTTATTTCAGAATTTTACACGCATCTCCCAATACTCCAGCTGTGGATGTTTATGCAAATGGAAATCTCATTGTTAATAACTTTAATTATAAGCAAGTTTCGCCGTATATATATGTTCCAGTTGGAAACTACGATATAGAAGTTTATCCTGCAAGAGATAAAAGTAAGCCAATAATAAAGGAGAGGATAATTGTACCTAAGGAAATTATTTTAAACATAGCGATCACAGGGGTTTTTCCTAATATAAGTCTTTATCCTCTGCCAGAGCCAGTGGCAAGACAGAAGTTTGGGAGACCTTGCATAAGATTTATACATTTATCTCCAGGAGCATCAGCTATGGATATAACATTGCCGGATGAAACAATAATATTTAAGAATCTTGGATACAAAGAGTTCACGAAGTACGCTTGTATTTTAGAAGGAAGATACAGTTTTGAAATCAGAACTGCAGGAACTGAAGAGAGTATTTTGAATACTAAGAGTACTCAGTTAGCTCCCAATAATTATTATACTGTATATATTTTGGGGGTGGGAGGAGACAATTCAAATCTAGAAGCAGTTACATTATTAGAACCGAGGCAGTAAGATATAATATGAAGGTATTGCCAAAATAGAAAATAAATTAGCCATGCTGACTTTCAGTATGGCTAAAATCATGTATAAATATATTATTGAGGTTTGCTTATAAACATTTGTGTGAACATGTTTCCGTAAGGTCCACCTTGTCTAATTCCTATTCCGATGTGAGTAAATTCTGGATTTAATATATTTTTTCTATGACCAGGAGAATTCATCAACGAATTATGAGCATTTGCAACACTCTGATTCCCAGCTATGTTTTCTCCTGCTTGAATATACTTAATTCCAAAAGACTTCATCATATCAAAAGGACTACCATATTTAGGTGAGTTGTGACTAAAGTAATTATTATCTATCATGTCTTGAGATTTAGTTCTAGCAACACTAGATAGTGAGGTGTCTACTTTTAAAGCTGGTAGATTATTTTGAGAACGAGCCTCGTTAACTAGTTTAATCATTTGCTGCTCAGCAGTGCTTAGAGTAGCAGTATTCGTTGCAGCACTTGGTGTTTTAGGTGCTGTTCCACCCTGGTTTCCTTGAGTTGTTTCTTGCGGAGTTGCTTGCTGTGGAGCTGCTGGTGCAGGGGTTTTATCTTCAGAAACTATTGGTTTACAATCTTCTTGAGAAACGAAACCAATTTTATTATTAGGAAGTTTTACTGCAAACCAATCACCAACTTGGCTTACTACGTCAAGAGTGCTGTTTTTATTCTGTGACTGAAGTGTAGCGGTATCATTAGAAACACCAGTTTTTATGTTGGCTTTGTCGGAAATAATTCTAACCTTTTCAATGTTACCCATTTGGGAAATAGAAGATTCTATCCCACCAAGAGCCTTATTTTTTACATTTCTTTGACTTTGTTGATTCTTTTGATTTTGTTGGGCTTGATTATTTTGTTGTTGATTCTGTCGGCTTTGAGTATTATCTTGTGCGCAGCCAACTGCGAAGACAAGCAATACAAACAAGGTTAAAGTAGCGATTCGCCTTCTCATCAAAATTCCTCCTTAGATTTAATTTTGTATTTCTTAGTACATACATTAGTATTAGAAAATAATCTAAAATTTATTATACGTATTTTTTGATAAGAATTATAAACATGAATATATAAGAAACTACTTTATTTTATTAAAAATTGTTTTAAATACAATTTTTAGCAAACTGATTTATTAGATATAGTAAAAATGAAAGTATATCAATAATATATAATAAATTTTATAATTAAAATTTTTTACAGACTAGTCTTAATAATAATAATAATTGACACTATAGCCAAGTGGTTTTAAGGTTATTGAAATTTAATGAAAATATAGTATTATAAAAAGGTGGACAAATATTATACATATGAAAATAAAAAGGAGAGGAATATTAGATATGAAACAGAGAAAGTTTACATCAAAAGTAATAGTATTAATGATTACTATGATGCTTGTACCAACTTTAATAGCAGGATGTTCTAGCAAGAGCAAAATTCGTAAGGAAGTATATGAAGGTACCCTTAAACACATAGGTGTTTTTGAATCCCATAAAAATGATAACTATTCAGAGCCAACTAAAGAAGAAATGAATCAATACATAGAATTCATTAACAATAGCAAGAAAAATTCCACAGAAGAAGAAAGAGAAATTTTTGATAAGCTCGGAGATGTTATGATCGCTTATAGCACAGATTCATCTGAAGTTGCTAAAGGGGAAAAACCGATACTTTTCGATGAAAAGGTAAAGGAACTTAAAACTCTTTTAGAACAATATAAATAATTACTATGCAGTTAAATAAAAAATACTGGCAAATGCTTGCCGGTATTTTTTATTTTAAAATGGATATATTTATATTGATTTTTTAAATTTAAAGAAGTATACTATTAACATGTTTCGTGTACGAAACATTTGTGCATGAAATATTTATATGTGAAGTATTCTGATAATAAATACACACATTAAAATATGGAATAACTATATTGATGAAGGGATGGAGAATTAATGGGAAATGACGAGTGGACTCGAATACCTCTTTTAATTAAGAGTGTAAATCAGCTTATAAGTCATAGTATAAAAGAGCTATTCGATGAAACAGGGCTTACTACTCCTCAGATAATGGTATTATCAACTTTGGGCAAAAACGGAAGCATGAAACTTAGTGATATAAGCGAAAAGCTAAATCTTTCTAACAGTACAATATCAGGTATTGTAGATAGACTTGAAAAACAAGATTATGTTGAGAGAATTAGAAGCAAAGAAGATAGAAGAGTTGTCTATGTTTCTGTATGTGAAAAATCAAAAAATATAATGCACACTGCTATACACGAAAAAATACAAGAAAGCCTAAGGAAAAAACTTACGAAAGCTGATCAAGGGCAAATTGATGATATTATAAAAGGGCTCGAAATACTAAAAGAGCTTTTAAAGGATTAAGTACTTTCAGTTGAAAGTTGCTAGAAAAAATTCTACAATTATAACTTTGATAAGTTTAATAGAATGGAGATGAGAGATTCGTGATTAAATTATTTAAATTTTTAAGGCCATATAAAAGTCAAGTAGCTTTAATTATAGTACTATTGTTCCTTCAAGCTATGGCTGAATTATATTTGCCAACATTGATGTCTGATATTGTTAATAAAGGTATAGTAAATGGAGATACAAATTATATTATGAAAATTGGAGGTTTCATGCTCCTTGTAGCTGCTGGAAGCGGTATTTGCACAATTTTAGCAAGCTTTTTATCCTCAAAAGCTGCTACAGCTTTTGGTAGAGATTTAAGGGGAATGGTTTTTAAAAGAGGGGAAAGATTTTCTTTACATGAATTTGATAAAATAGGAACTCCGTCTATGATTACGAGGACTACCAATGATATTACTCAAATTCAACAGGTTACAGTTATGATGATGCGTTTTATGGTTACAGCTCCAATAATGGCTGTTGGTGGTCTTATTATGGCATTATCAAAAGATAAGAAATTAACTTTGGTATTAGCAGTTGCTATTCCACTGCTCACACTGCTTATATTCTTCGTAGCGAAAAAAGCAATACCTCTATTTAAAGTAATGCAGGAAAAGGTAGATAAAATAAATCTGATTTTACGTGAAAACCTTACAGGTATAAGAGTAATACGTGCATTTAATCGTATTGATGATGAGAAGAAACGCTTTGAAGAAGCAAGCTACGATTTCACCTCTACAGCTATTAGGGTAAATAAAATGATGGCTTTTGTAATGCCTATTATGATGCTGATAATGAATTTTACAAGTGTTGCTATTATTTGGTTTGGAGGTATTCGCATTGATAATGGTAATATGCAAGTAGGGGACATGATGGCATTTTTACAGTATGCTATGCAAATTATGTTTTCTTTCATAATGCTTGCCATGATGTTTGTAATGATACCTCGTGCTGAGGCATCAGCAGTTAGGGTTAATGAGGTTTTAGATATGGAGCCTGAAATTACTGATCCTAAAAATCCTAGTAATGCTAAGGATGAAAGAGGATATATAGAATTTAAAGATGTTACATTCAGCTATCCAGGAGCAGCAGAGCCAGCTATAAGTAATATAAGCTTTAATGCAAAACCAGGAGAAACCACTGCCATAATTGGTGGTACAGGTTCAGGAAAGTCTACTCTTATAAACCTTATACCCCGCTTTTATGATATACAAGGTGGAAGCATCTTAGTTGATGGAGTGGATGTAAGAGAAATGACACAGCAAACCCTTAGAAGCAAAATAGGATTTGTTCCTCAAAAGGCTGTTCTGTTTACTGGTACTATTGCTGAGAATATTAGATACGGTAAAGAAGATGCTACTGATGCAGAAGTTAGACATGCAGGCGAAATTGCCCAAGCAGCTGACTTTATATCGAATATGAAAGATGAATATGATGCGGTTATTGCACAAGGGGGTAATAACGTATCAGGAGGACAAAAGCAGCGGCTTTCTATTGCGCGTGCTCTTGTTGGAAAGCCAGAAATATATATTTGATGATAGTTTTTCAGCTCTTGACTTCAAGACTGATGCCAAGCTTAGAACGGCTCTTAAAGGAGAAACCAAGAATTCAACTGTAATTATTGTTGCACAAAGGGTAAGTACAGTAATGGATGCTGATAGAATTATAGTTTTGGAGGAAGGTAAAATTGCGGGAATGGGAACCCATAAAGAACTTTTAAAATCTAGTGAAGTTTATCGTGAGATTGTATCTTCACAGCTCAGTGAGGAGGAATTAGCATGAGTGAAAATAAAGGACAAAGAAGAGGGCCGGGAAGTCATGGCGGACCTCCTATGGGAAGACCAGTAGAAAAGGCTAAAGATTTCAAGGGAACCATGAAGAGGCTTATGAAATATTTAAGTCCAAGAAGGTTTAATCTTATAGCTGTATTTATAACAGCAATAATAAGTACAATATTTACTATTGTTGGTCCGAAGATTATGGGAAGAGCTACAACAAAATTATTTGAAGGGCTAATGGCCAAGGGGCAGTATGCTAAGAATATGTTTAAGCCTGAAAATATACCTAATCTTCTAAAGATGCCTGACCTGCCAGAATCTCTTAGAAAAACTATAAATAATATGATGGCAAATCCAAAGGCTGCTGCTGGAGCAACGTCAAGTAGTATGGATATTACAAATATAGATCCAGAGGTTTGGAAATTTATAAGTACACATGGTCCGAAGATTGATTTTGATTATATAGGAAGAATTATTATAATATTAATAGCACTTTACTTAATCAGTGCATTGTTTGGATATATTCAACAATATATTATGGCAGGGGTTGCGCAAAATACTGTTTTTGATATGCGTAAGGATGTAAATGAAAAACTAAACCGTCTGCCTTTGAAATATTTTGATTCACGTACTCATGGGGAAGTATTAAGCCGTGTCACTAATGACTTAGATACGGTTGCGGCTACCCTTCAGCAAAGTTTGACTCAGCTTATAACATCCGTGGTTACAATAGTTGGTATTATTGTGATGATGCTTACAATAAGTCCATGGTTGACACTTGTTACATTCATAACTCTACCTCTTTCTGTTCTTGTAACAGCTGGGGTGGCTAAAAAGTCACAAAAGTATTTTAAAGATCAACAAAAAATTCTTGGTGAATTAAATGGTCATGTAGAAGAAATGTACACCGGGCATAAGATTGTAAAAGTTTTTGGACGTGAAGAGAAATCTATAGAAGATTTTAATGAAATAAATGAAAGGCTTTACAATGTAGGATGGAAAGCTCAGTTTATTTCAGGAATAATCATGCCAATGATGAACTTTGTAAACAATATTGGATATGTTTTAGTATGTGTAATTGGAGGAGTTTTTGTAACTAAAGGAAGAATGGATGTTGGCGGTGTTCAGGCATTTATCCAGTATTCAAGACAATTTGGTCAGCCGATAGTCCAAACTGCAAACATAGTTAATATTCTTCAATCAACTGTAGCAGCTGCTGAACGTGTTTTTGAAATATTAGATGAAGTTGAAGAAATTCCAGATAAAGAGGATGCTAAGATTATTGACTTTGTAAGCAATGAGATAAAAGAAAAAGACAAATCCAATAACAAGCTAAAGACAATAGGAGAACTAAAAGGTGAAGTTGTTTTTGAACATGTAAAATTTGGGTATAAGGAAACCGTTACACTTATGGAAGATATGCACATTAATGTGCATCAAGGCCAAACTATTGCTATAGTAGGTCCAACCGGCGCAGGAAAAACTACCCTTGTAAACTTATTAATGCGTTTTTATGAAATTCAAGGTGGAAGAATTACCGTTGATGGAGTTGATATAAAAGACTTTAAACGTGGCGATTTACGTTCTATGTTTGGAATGGTACTTCAAGATACGTGGTTATTTAACGGTTCCATAAAGGACAATATAGCTTATAGTAGAAAAAATGCTTCTTTTGAGGAAATAGTTGAAGCAGCTAAGGCAGCTCATGCGGATCACTTTATTAGAACTCTTCCAGAAGGCTATAATACAGTATTAAATGAAGAAGCGTCTAATATATCACAGGGTCAAAAGCAGCTTTTAACCATTGCTAGGGTAATACTTGCAGACCCATCAATTTTAATTCTTGATGAGGCAACTTCAAGCGTTGACACAAGAACTGAGGTTCAAATACAAAAGGCTATGAATAACCTTATGAAAGGAAGAACAAGCTTTGTCATTGCTCATAGATTATCTACAATTCGTGATGCTGATTTAATCCTGGTTATGAACAATGGAAGTATTATTGAGCAAGGAAATCACAAAGAACTTCTAGAGAAAGATGGGTTCTATGCGGATCTTTATAATAGTCAGTTTACAGGTGCGAATCTAGAGGATAAGGCAATATAAGCAGAGAACACAAATCTATGATTTGCTGTGAATCGCTTAAGCAGACATCCCAAATTTATAATTTGGTGATGGTCGCTTACTCTGTGAGTACTCCTCTGAATGTAAAGAAGAGGAGTTTCATAAGCAGAGAACACAAATCTATGATTTGCTGTGAATCGCTTACTCCTCTGAATGTAAAGAAGAGGAGTTTCATATAAACCTAAAGAATCAAGGTTGCATAGTAGTGAAAAATTGCTATGCAGCCTTTTTATACAGTATAATTTAAAAGATTCACAGAGGAATAAAAGCAGGTAAGGAGATGGAAACATATGAAAGAAGCAGAAAGCAGTGTTTATAAAAGCAGGTGGATTATCTTAGCTATCATTGTTATGCAGCCATTTATGGCTACCTTAGATAGCAGTATAGTAAATGTTGCTCTACCGGTTATGGCTAAAAGCTTTTCGGCAAATATGGCATCTATAGAATGGGTAGTAACGAGCTATTTAATAGTTATTTCAGCTACTATTCTAGTATTTGGAAGACTGGGAGATATAAAAGGGAAAACTACGATGTTTAATTTGGGGCTTATATTATTTACTATAGGTTCATTCCTTTGTGGGATTTCTAGGAGTCTTCCCATGCTTATAATTTCGAGGGTAATTCAAGCTATTGGAGCAGCGGGAACTATGGCTACAAATCAAGGTATAGTAACACAGGTATTTCCGACAAATGAAAGAGGCAGGGCGCTAGGAATACTAGGAACTTTTGTTGCTCTTGGAACTTTGGCAGGACCACCGCTTGGAGGATTTATAGTTTCAATAGCAAGTTGGCAATACATATTTCTAATTAATGTACCTGTAGGAATAATAACTTTTATACTTGGAATTAAGCTTCTGCCAAGAGGAAAAGGAAACATAAATGAAAGATTAGATATAAAAGGAGCAGTATTATTTGCTTTATCAATTATATCTTTGTTTATGTCAATTATAAAAGGGCAGGAATTAGGATATGGAAGTTCTGTAATCATTTTTGGATTTATTTTAGCAATAGCTTCAATGACAGCATTTATTTGGTTAGAAAGAAATATAAAGTCGCCGTTATTACAACTAGATATTTTTAAGAATAAATTATTTTCTATAAGTATATTTTGCGGTTTTATTTCCTTTATAGCTATTGGAAGCATAAATATTATTCAACCTTTTTATCTCCAAGATGTTGTAAAATTATCTCCATCGACTACGGGCTTATTTATGACTGTGTATCCATTAATTTTAAGTATAGTCGCTCC
Organism: Clostridium bovifaecis; assembly: GCA_009738435.1. Classification (GTDB taxonomy): domain Bacteria; phylum Bacillota; class Clostridia; order Clostridiales; family Clostridiaceae; genus Clostridium_H; species Clostridium_H bovifaecis. Next base: position 795,935 of record CP046522.1, read on the forward strand.
AGTTAGTGGGTATTTATCAGATAGAATAGGATCAGAGTTACTTACATTCATAGGATTATTGTTTACAATAACAGGACTAAGTCTTATGTCCGCCTTAAATCAGAATTCGGCTATAGCTACTATGATAATTTACGTGTCTATATTATCAATTGGTAATGGACTATTTCAGTCTCCCAATAATTCTTTAGTAATGTCTACAGTACCGAAGAATAAATTGGGCATTGCAGGTAGCGTTAATGCATTGGTAAGGAATTTAGGAATAGTCTTTGGGGTTTCTTTCTCCACTACCTTACTATACAATCGCATGAGTCATAGACTAGGATACAAAGTAGCTGGTTTTATCCAAGGAAGAGAAGATGTATTTGTGTATGGCATGAGAATTGTATATCTATCCGCAGCAGCAATATGTGCAATAGGAGCTATCCTTACGGCCTTAAGATTATATCAAAAGAAAATAAAAGGTGATAGGTTGAGAAAAGAAAATAAAGCTGTGTAAAATCGGCTTTATTTTTTATTATAAATATCAAAGTAATAACAAAAGGTAGCAAAAAAACTATTGAGATTTAAAGGCAAGTATGTTATATTCTAATACGTTATAATTATACAAGCATATCTATAATTATAACCATATTAAATAACCTTCTTTTTGGCCTATGCTATGCCATAAGGGGTTTTCTTTTTATTTAAAGCCATAAAAATATGAAAAGTAAAGGAGTTGTTACGGTGTGACAGGGGATGTTTTTGTTCAATTGTCAAATGTTTGTAAAGTGTATAATCAAGAGGAGACAGTAGTTAATAACTTAAACCTTGAGATTAAAAAAGGAGAATTCTTGACCGTACTAGGTCCAAGTGGTTGTGGGAAAACAACGACTTTAAGAATGATTGCTGGATTTGAAACGCCAACGCATGGAGACATAATAATCGATGGTGAAAATATTACAAATAAACCACCACATGAAAGACCTGTAAATACAGTTTTTCAAAACTATGCATTATTTCCACATATGAATATTTTTGATAATGTTGCCTTTGGATTAAAAATGAAGAAGGTATCTAAGACTGAAATTACTAAAAGAGTACTAGAAATGCTGAAGGTTGTTCGATTAGAAGGCTATGAGACTAGAATGCCGTCCCAGCTAAGTGGTGGTCAAATGCAGCGTGTAGCTATTGCTAGAGCTCTAATCAATAATCCAAAGGTTTTGTTATTAGATGAGCCGCTTGGCGCTCTTGATTTAAAACTTCGTAAACAGATGCAATTAGAACTAAAGTATCTTCAAAGAAACCTGGGTATAACCTTCATATTCGTAACTCATGATCAAGAAGAAGCGCTGACTATGTCAGATAGAATAGTTGTTATGAATAATGGTGTAATAGAGCAGGTTGGAACACCAGAAGAGCTTTATGAAAGACCAAAGAGCAAATTTGTTGCAGACTTCTTAGGGGAGACAAACCTTCTTGAGGGAGAAGCAATTAAGATAAAAGAAACTGAAGTATTGCTTCACTTAGAACAGGAACAGGATATAATAAGAATTCCAAATCTTGATTATGATTTAGGAGATAAGTTTACTGTTTCAGTAAGGCCAGAAAGAATTAAGATTAAGACAGAACCAGAAGAAGGCGATGTTTGGCTTCAATGTAAGCTAAAGGAAAGAATATATGTAGGTTCTTCAATTAAAACAGTCATGATTCTTAAGAATGGCAAAGATATTGTGGTAAATGAGCCAATTGGCCAAAGTTTTAACTTCCAAGGCGAAAGTGAGAATTATTTTGTGACTTGGAAGCCAACGCATACAGTAGTAATTAAGGCTTAAGGGAGGGAGTGCAATGAAAGATAAGATTTCCCTCAATAACATGGTAAACAAACTTAAAGAAAAGCTAGGTGTAATTGCTACCATATTTCCAGTATCCATATGGATGTTATTATTTTTTAGTACCTTTGTTTCTAATTCTCGTAGTTAGTTTTTCCTCAAGAGGAGAAGCTGGTGATATTGTATTTAATTTTACCTTGAATAATTATGCAAGGATATTTGATAAGCTTTATCTTAACATATTTTTGAAATCAATTGCTATAGGACTAGCTACTACAGTAATATGTTTAATCCTTGGATATCCCTTTGCATTTATAATTGCAAGGGCTGGAAAAAGACTAAAACCACTATTTTTACTATTAATTATATTGCCATTTTGGACGAATTCTTTAGTTAGAACTTATGCTATGATCATATTGCTAAGAACTGAAGGAATTGTAAACAGTATTCTATTGAATATAGGTCTAATAAATGAACCATTACAGCTTATGTATAATAACACCGCTGTAATGATAGGCATGTTATATATGATGTTTCCATTTATGGTGCTTCCTCTTTATGCATCAATTGAAAAGCTTGATATGAGTATTTTGGAGGCAGCAGAAGATTTAGGAGCAAGTCCCTTAAACAAATTTTTGAAGATTACTCTTCCTCTAACAAAGGGAGGAATACTATCAGGTTCACTTTTAGTATTCGTTCCAACCCTTGGGTTATTTTTTATAACAGACTTAATGGGTGGAAGTAAAGTAGTACTTATGAGCAACCTTGTTAAAAATCAGTTCTTGACTGCAAGGGATTGGCCATTTGGTTCAGCTATATCTGTTATCCTTATGGTAGTAATGATAGTGCTAATCTTCTATTACACTAAATTCAATGGAAACAAAAATAAGTGGGAGGTGTTATAGAGGATGAAAAATTCAAAAGGGGCAATATTTAAATCCATATACGCCTTTTTAATCTACATGTTTTTATACATCCCAATAATGGTGCTGATAGTATTTTCCTTTAATGAGTCTAAGCTTAATGTAGTCTGGACCGGATTTACTTTTAAATGGTATGAGAGCTTAATGCACAATGCAGGTATACTAGATGCGGTAAAAAATTCCTTTATAATAGCAATTATTAGTACTATAATAGCTACTATCATAGGAACGTTAGCGGCAATAGGGTTTTATAGATACAAGTTTAAAGGAAAGAATGTAATAGATTCTGTACTTAATATACCATTAGTTATACCTGAAATAGTTATGGGTATATCCTTGCTTGCATTTTTCTCGGTTGTGCACATGCCTTTAGGGAGAGTAGCATTAATCTTCGCGCATGTAACCTTTAGTATAGCATATGTTGTGGCAGTTGTAAGAACAAGACTAGATGGTTTTGATAAGTCTGTTGAGGAAGCGGCTATGGACTTGGGAGCAACACCAATAGAGACTTTCCTACATGTTACTTTACCAATAATTATGCCTGGGGTTATTGGGGGAGCGTTACTTGCATTTACTCTATCCTTAGACGACGTAATCATAAGTTTCTTCGTAGCAGGAGCAGGAAGCACTACTCTTCCTCTTAAGGTATTTTCTATGGTTAAGTTTGGTGTAACTCCTGAAATTAATGCGTTGTCAACAATAATTATTGTATTTACCTTTGCTGCTGTTGGGGTATCTTCAGCTTTAAAGAATGTTAACCTTAATATGAAAAGAATAGGAGCAGTAGTTTTTTCGATTATATTTGTGATTTCTGGTTTAAGTTATGGAATTTGGAATTTTGCTAAAGCAAATGAGGGACCAAAGCAGGTATTAAATGTTTTTAACTGGTCTGAATATCTTCCGCAATCAGTTATTGATAAGTTTGAACAAACTTACAACATAAAGGTTAATTACAGCACCTTCTCTTCTAATGAAGAGATGCTGGCAAAGCTTATGGCTGGTGGAGCTAACTATGATGTTGCTGTAGCAAGTGACTTTATGGTTGAAATCCTTAAAAAGCAAGAGTTAATAAGAGAAATTAATAAAGATAATCTTCCAAACATAAAGAATATGGATACTCAATTTATGGATTTACCTTTTGATAAAGGTAATAAATACAGTGTACCATATATGTGGCTTGCAGGAATAATAGCTTATGATAGCTCTAAAGTCCCAGAGGGAGCTATAACAAGCTATGCTGATCTATGGAAGGATGAGTTTAAAAATTCTTTAACTATATTAGATGACCAGAGAGCTATTATAGGTATTACTCTAAAAAAATTAGGATACTCCTTAAATGAAACATCTCCAGAAGCTTTGGCAAAGGCAAAGGAGGAGCTTAGGAAGCTTCAACCTAACGTTAAGGCCTATGATAGTGATAGTCCAAAGACTTCTCTTATAAATGGAGAGGCTAAAGCAATATTTGCTTGGGGAGCAGAGGGAGCTCTTGCAAAGAGAGAAAATCCTAATGTTAAATATGTAATACCTAAGGAAGGTTTATTCCTTCAACAGGATAACTTTGTTGTTCCAAAGGATGCAAAGAATGTGAAAGCTGCAGAGCTCTTTATAAACTTTATAATGGAGCCTGAAATATCAGCTGAAATATCAGCTGAGTTCCCGTATGGAAACCCAAATGTTGCAGCTCATGAATTTATAGATGAAGAGATACTTTCTGATGAAGCAGTTTATCCATCAGAAAAAGAAGTCAAGAACGGCGAATATCTAAAAGATATTGGAGAGCATATAACCGAATTAGATAAAGTTTGGTCAGAAGTTAAGCAATAAAAAGGCAGATTGTGACATAAAGAGTTAACTGTATAGATAAAAGAGCTAGTAGTCTTTGGATTATTAGCTCTTTTATTTTTATATGAATTAAAAAGTTTATTAATTAATGAGGATACTTAAGAAAAGGTAATAATTCAGGATAAGGAGTATTTGTGTTTATAAAGAATATGTGTGAAAATGTTGTTGAATTTGTTTTTATGTGAGAAAATGTTATAAAATTTTAATTAATGTTGACTTAAGTTAGATATTGTGGTAAAATTTGATTATGGATAAAAGTAACAGCTTAAACTTTTTATTGTATTTGAAATATATTTACATGGTATTGACTTAAAAACTAAACTTAATTAAAAGTACTGAAGGTGGAGAAATCAATGTTAGCAGTTGATAGGTTAAAAAGAATAGAAGAACTATTGGTTGAAAATGGAAGTGTGATGATAAGTAATTTAAGCGAGTTGTTGAATGTTTCAGAAGAAACTATTAGAAGAGATTTAGAAAAGCTTGAGAAAAAAAGTAAATTGAGGCGGGTTCGCGGCGGAGCTTATTTACCAGAAGTGTCAGACCATGAGGTTCCTATCGGAATAAGAGAAAATATATTTTTGGAAGAGAAAGAGCTTATTGGCAAAAAGTGTGTTGAATTAATTGAAGAAGGCGAGTGTATAATGCTTGATAGCAGCACAACTGCATTGCATATTGCTCAAAACCTAAATATAAGTAAAAAAAAGGCCACTATTATTACAAATTCAGTAAAGATTGCATATGAATTTCAAAATAGCAGAAATATCGAATTGATTTGTCTTGGTGGAACACTTAGAAAATGTACTAGCTCCTTTGTTGGATATATTACAACAGATAGCTTAGAAAAATTATCTGCCGATAAGGCTTTTGTAAGCTGTACATCAATAAATGTAGACTTTGGAGTTACGGATAATCATGAGCTGGAATCAGTGGTTAGAAAGAATATGTTGATGAATTCTGTGAAAAAATATTTAGTTATAGATTATACTAAATTTGACACACCTGCAATAAATAAGATTTGTGAATTAAGCGATTTAGATGCAATAATAACGGATAAAAAAATTCCTAAACAATATCAAGATGATTTAATAAAAAATGAAGTTGAAGTAATTATTGCAAGTGATGATGGGAGGTAAAGATAGAATGGAAAACTTTATTTTTAAAAGTGGAACAAGAATTGTTTTTGGAAAGGATGCTGAAAATACAGTAGGAGACCATATATCGAAATTTAGCCGTAAAGTACTGATTCACTATGGCGGAGAATATTTAAAAGAGTTTGGAATTCTCGATAGAGTTATCCAATCCCTCGAAAAAAATGATATAGAATATACTGTTCTAGAGGGAGTTGTTCCAAACCCAAGATTATCATTAGTATATGAAGGAATTAAAATTTGTAAGGAAGAAGATATCGATTTTGTACTCGCTATTGGCGGTGGAAGTGCTATAGATTCCTCAAAGGCTATTGCCTTAGGAGCAAAGTATGATGGGGATGTATGGGATTTCTATTCTGGTAAGGCAGTTCCTAAAATGGCCTTGAAAGTTGGGACAGTTCTAACGATACCAGGTTCAGGCTCTGAAATGTCAGAGAGTAGTATAATCACTAATGAAGAAAAAAATTTAAAATGCGGTATAGATTGTGAATTGATTGTTCCTGAGTTTTCTATTTTAAATCCTGAAATGTGTTACACAATACCACCATATCTTATGTCTTGCGGAATAGCTGATATTTTATCTCATTTATTTGAAAGATACTTTACTCCCACAAAAAGTTCAATATTAAGCGACCATTTACTAGAAGGTGCGATGAAAGCGGTTTTAGAAGTTGGACCTCGCATAAAGAAAGAACCAAAAAATTATGATAATTGTTCAGAAATTATGTGGTTAGCTACTGTTTCACATAATGGCATGTTAGATGCTGGAAGAATTTCTGACTGGGCTTCTCATAGAATTGAACATGAGATAAGTGCACTTTATGATATAACTCATGGCGCAGGTATGGCAATAGTTTTTCCAGCGTGGATGAAGTATGTCAAAGAAGAGAATATGGAACGATTTGAGCAATTAGCTACAAGAGTTTTTGGAATTACAGATAAAAAGGATAAGGAAGAACTTGTTGATAGAGGGATAGCTTGTGTAGAAGAGTTCTTTAAATCCTTAGGTTTAAAAACTAGATTAGCCGAAGCAGGAGTGCCAATAGATAGATTTGAAGAAATGGCACTAAAAGCCATAGGGGATTCGGGTTATATTGGCAAGTTCAAACAGCTTACGGAGGATGATATATTTGAAATCTTAAAACTAGCAATTTGATTAGACGACTTTATAATTATAAGACTATAAAAACTTAGGAGGTTCGATATGAGCTTAAAGGAATTAAAGGAGGAATTACTAGAAACAGCGAAGGTTTCCTATAATCTAGGGCTCGTTGCTGGAACAAGTGGAAATGTAAGTGCTTATGACAATGAAATAGATGCTATGGTTATAACTCCATCCAGTATACCTTATGACACAATGACTTTAGAAGATTTGGTTGTATTAAAACTCGATGGCAAAATTATTGAAGGATACAATGAACCCTCTTCGGAATGGAAAATGCATGCAAAGATTTATACTGAACGAAAAGATATTAAATCAATTTTGCACACGCATTCACCATATGCTACAGGCTTTGCTGTGTGCCATGAAAAAATACCAGTAATTTTAATTGAAATGGTACCTTATATTGGAGGGGATGTGCCGGTTGCAAAGTTTGGAATGCCAGGGACAGAGAGTATTGGAATTGAGGCATTAAAGGTTTTGAAAGAGAGAAAAGCTTGTTTGTTAAGTAATCATGGAACTTTGGCAATTGGAGAGACAATTAATAAAGCATTAACATCTGCAATATACCTTGAAGATGCTGCTAAGATATATCATATTGCTAAAAATAGTGGAGAGGTAAAGGTTCTTTCTGATGAAGAAGTAAATGCTATGAAAAACTCCTAAGCTAATATGTAAGTAAGGGTTTAACTAAGAATATATAAAAGAGGTGTAAAAATGTTTAGAGCAGATAAAGGACTAGCATTTATATTACAATACGAGAATGTGGCATGGTATGAAGAAGGAAAGGTTCGAATTTTAGATAGAAGAATATATCCTTTGGAAACAAAGTATGTAGAATGCAAAACACATATTGAGGTTTCTAAGGCCTTAGCTGATATGGTAACTCAAAGTGGAGGACCTTATATTGCTGTAAATATGGGAATGGTTTTAGCTGTATATGAAGCAAAGAACTTGCCAAAGGACGAATATATTGAATTTATCAAAAAAGCTGCACATACATTGTGCTATTCCAGACCAACTACAGTTGCAAATATGATAAAAGCTGTAGAGAGATGCTATAGGACTGCTCTTGAAGCTGCTGAAAACCGTGAAAATGCAGTTCAAGTTGTATTTAAGGCTGCAATTGATGAGGCTAATAAGAAATATCAAAGGTATGAAAAAGTAGCTAAGTATTTATATGAAAAAGTACCTAAAGAGGGAACAATAATGACGCAGTGTTTTGGGGAAACGGTTATTGGAATGTTGATGCGACTTTGCAAAGAAAACGATAATAATGTTAAGGTTATTTGCGCAGAAACTAGACCATATTTCCAAGGAGCTCGTTTAACGGCAAGCGTAATAAGAGATATGGGGATTGATGTTACTGTAATCACTGATAATATGCCGGGATATGTAATGAAGCTGAAAAATGTAGATTTATTTACTTCTGCTGCAGATGCTATAACAATGGATGGACATGTTGTAAATAAAATTGGTACATTCCAAATGGCCTTAGCGGCCCACTATTGGGGAATACCTTATTTTACTACAGGGATACCTAATAAAGAACATCAAGATATTAGTTCAGTTAAGATTGAGGAAAGAGATGGAGAGTTTGTAACACAAGCTATGGGAGTTAAGACTACTATGGAGGGAGTTAAAGGATTTTATCCTTCGTTTGATATAACTCCACCTAAATTAATTTCAGGAATTGTTACAGATAAAGGAATTTATTCTCCTTATAATTTAAATAAGTATTATGAATAAAATCAAGAAGGAGAAGAGGATGCTTCTCCTTCGAGAGAACAGTTATATTTTGAGAAATTTATATAGAGTTATTTGGGAAATACAGAATATAATCAATAGATTAATTATTATCAAATGGGGGAAATGTTATGAATGATAATAAAAAATGTAACATAAATAAAGTAAAAGAAAGCGTAGGATCAGGACGATTTGATAAGTATTTTTTAATGGATGAAAAGGATGTACTTGAATATGTAAAAGAAAAACTAGATTTTTTCGAAGATACATCAAATCTAGAGTGCAAAGAAATAGGGGATGGAAATTTAAATTATGTGTTCAAAATTGTAGATGCGAAATCTAATAAGTCAATGATTTTAAAACATTCTTCTGAAGATACTAGAGCAAAATCAGGAAGAAAATTAAACACTGATAGGAATATACTAGAGTGCAAGATACTACAGCTTTACAATAAGTACTGCCCTCAATTTGCTCCAGAAATATATATGTACGATGAAGTTATGAACTGCTATGCAATGGAGGATCTTTCTAAATATACAATCATGCGTACTGCTCTTTTGCAAAATAAAACTTTTTCTCATTTTGCAGATAACATAACAACGTTTATGGTGAATACTTTATTGCCAACAACTGATGTTGTTTTAAATCATAAACAGAAAAAGCAGTTGGTGAAGAGACACATAAATCCAGATCTATGCGATATAAGCGAGCAGTTGGTTTTTACAGATCCTTTTGGTAATTTTTCAGGAGAGAATATTGTTCTTGATTTGATGAAAGAATTTGTACAAGAAAATCTTTATGATGATGTGAAGCTAAGACTTGAAGCTGCAAAACTTAAATTTAATTTTATGAATAATGCACAAGCCCTATTACATGGAGATCTTCATACTGGATCTATATTTATTAATGAAGATGATATAAAGGTAATTGATCCGGAATTCGCATTTTATGGTCCAATAGGATATGATGTTGGAAATGTAATAGCTAATTTATTTTTAGCATGGGGACATGGATATGCAGCTATTGAAAATCAAGAAGAAAGATTAGGTTATTTATCAAGTATAGAAAAATGCATTATTGATATTGTGAATATGTTTAAAAATAAGTTTATTGAGAAATTTAGAAAAGAAGTTGCAGATTTACTAGCTGAAACTGAAGGCTTTGATGACTGGTATCTTGAAGGTGTATTAGAGGATACAGCTGGAAGTGTAGGGCTCGAGATAATAAGACGTATTGTTGGAGATGCTAAGGTGCTAGATATTACTAGTATTAAAGAAGAAGAAAAAAGAGTCGAGATTGAAAAGATATTAATTTTAACAGGCAAAGAATTTATTATAAATAGAAGCCACCATAAAACAGGAGAAAAGTTTATAGAAACATTGAAGAAATATAGTAAATGCAGCTAGGTGGGGCAAAATAATAAACCAGTTACTAAAAATTTATTTTATATAAATTACTCAAACACAATCTATGCGATACGGGAGGTGGAATTGCAAATAAAATGCATAGCCTAAAACTAAAGTCGTTGTTATGCTTGAAAGATGAAGTAGGGTGGAAAAAGACACTTGTTACATTAGCAGAAGCTTTGTAATGAGGATTTAAGACATAACACTTATGTAAACGTAAACATAATTTATCCAATAAAAATAAAAAATTTATTTTATGAAAATCACTTTTATTTTAGGGGGAATTATTAATGAAAAATGAAAATCAAGATAATAGGAATAGTTTTTTAGGATTGACTCCATTAATTCTATTTTTGGTTTTATTTATATCAACAGGAATAATTACTAAAAACTTTACTAGTATGCCTGTACTTGTCGCATTTATAGTCGTATTAGCATATTCTTTATGCCTTAATAAAAAAGGAGAAAAGCTATCTCTAGATGAAAAAGTAGAGATTTTTTCCCGTGGTGGTGGAGAACCAACTATAATACTTATGGTAATAATTTTTATATTAGCGGGTGCGTTTTATTCTGTAGCAAACGCTATGGGTTCAGTTGATTCTACAGTAAATTTAGGTTTGAGCATTTTACCAACTAAAGCAATTTTACCAGGTATATTTATGATTGGATGTGTAATATCTTTTGCTATGGGTACTTCAATGGGAACGGTGACTGCTCTTACACCAATAGCAATTGGAATGTCTCAACAAACAGGTATTTCACTACCGCTAATTCTTGGAACAGTAGTAGGGGGAGCAATGTTTGGTGATAATCTTTCATTTGTATCTGATACTACAATAGCAGCTACAAGAACACAAGGTGTAGAACTTAGAGACAAGTTTAAAATGAATGGTTTAATAGTATTACCAGCGGTTGTTGTTACTTTAATAATATTAGCATTCATTCCGATAGGTAGTGCTGCCATAAAAGTTGGTTCGTATTCTATATTAAAGGTGTTGCCATATTTATCAATAATAGTAGCTGCTTTAGCTGGACTAAATGTAATGGCAGTATTGGCAATAGGTATTCTAACTGGCGCAGTTATAGGATTAGGTATTGGTTCATTTGGCTTTGTGGAATTATTAGGTTTTATTCAAAGAGGATTTGGGTGGATGGAAGATCTTTGCTTAATAGCTATTGTCATTGGTGGTATAGTAGAGCTGATGAAATACTATGGTGGAGTAGGTTTTTTACTTGAAAAGGTAACTTCTAAAGTTAAAACTAAAAAAGGTGCAGAACTAGGAATTGCAGCACTTGCCAGTTTAATAGATATCGCAACAGCAAATAACACTATTTCTATAGTAAGTGCTGGTCCTTTAGCAAAAGATATAACAAAGGAATATGATATTGACCCAAGAAGAACAGCAAGCTTACTTGATATTTTTTCATCTGCATTCCAAGGAATAGTTCCTTACGGTGGACAAATACTTGTTGCAGCAGGATTAGCTAAAATATCTCCAGTTCAATTAGTACCTTATAGCATATATTCTATGTTGATGATTGTATTCGGAATATTAGCAATAGTTTTTGGAATACCAAATTTTAAGAAGAAATAAACTTATCTCAAAGTGAATAGTGTATATCAAGTATAAAACAAATAGATTAAAACCCATTATAAGCAACTACTTATAATGGGTTTTTGTGCGTATAGCAAATTAAAAAATCTTTATATCAGTAATTCTATACAAAGATTAAATAAACTAAGAAAATATAAAAAAGGAAAAGAAAATTTTGAAAACAAATAAAAACAAAGCAAAACAAAGAATAAACAAAAATAAACCGTGTTAAAATGCAAACAAATATTGAAAAGCATATAGTGTTATGGTATTATATATTTAAAAAGTTGGATTTATTCCGATATGTATTTGTTTATAAAAAAAAATACTTTTTCAGCCCTATGTAAACGTTACAAATACAATGCGGAGGTGATAAACTTATATTAAATACAATAAATGTAAGGTTATATCAAAAAAATCAAAATTAAAGGGGGAAAAAATATGAAAAAAAGATTTTTAGCTGCTACTTTAGCTGCTACAATGACATTAGCTCTAGGACTTACAGGATGTTCATCAAAGTCTGATTCACAAGCAAATTCTAATAAGAAGGTAGAATATTCAGCAAATATTCCAGAGAAGATTGCAAAGGATACAGATGGAGTTAAAATAATGGTTATCCGTAAAATAGGAGGAGACGACCATACTGCTCAATTCTTAGCTGGAGCTAAAAAAGAAGGACAAGCTATGGGCTTTACTGTGGATACATTTAGTGCTAATGGTGATACAGCTAAGTTCCATGATGCTATTAACCAAGCTATGGATAAGGGATATGATGGAGTAATAATATCCCATGGTGATGATGAAGCTACTGTAAATGATGTTAAAAAATTAGTGGACAAGGGTATTAAAGTAGTAACTTTTGACTCTCATGCAGGAATAGCAGGTGTAAAAGGAGTTACAATGACATCCCAAGATGATGCATCATTAGCAAAATTAGCTTTAGATGAATTAAACAAAATAACTTCTAGTCAAGGAAACTTAGCATATCTTTGGGTTGATGGTTTCCCACCAATGGTAGCTAGAAACAAAGTTTATCAAGACTTCTTAAAAGCTAATGCTGGGCTCAAAGAAGTTGATAGATTTGGAGTTGCTGCGGCAGATACGTCAGTGCAAACTCAAAATGCTGTATCAGCTATGCTTACTAAATATCCAAAAGGTAAATTAAATGCAATATTTGCTACTTGGGATGCTTTTGCGATCGGTGCAGATCGTGCAGTTAAAGAAGCTGGAAGAGATGATGTTAAAATCGTTGGTATAGACGTTTCAAATGCAGACCTTCAAGCAATGCAAGAAGAAAAGAGTCCATGGGTTGCTACTGCAGCAGTTGACCCTAAATTAATCGGTGCTGTAGATTTAAGAATTTTAGCAAAGAAGATAGCTGGAGAAGAAACACCAGATACACATAAATTACAAGCTTCTTTAATAACTCAAGAACAATTAAAGAAAGCAGGAAAAGCTGTTAACATGGAAAACCTTTCTGAGGTAGTTCCAGGTTGGGGTAAATCAGATGAGTTCAAGGAAGCTTGGATGACTGAGTTAAATGAATTATTTAAAAAATAAGATTAGATATTAAATTTTATACAGAGAACACATATCACTATGTGCTCTCTGTAAATTATCCCAAGGTAAGGTGAAAAAGATGGATATAAATAGTAAAATTATTTTAGATATGAAGGATATTTCCATAGAGTTTCCAGGGGTAAAGGCATTAAACAACGTTAACTTCAAAACAGAAACAGGAGTATCTCATGCTCTAATAGGAGCTAATGGGGCTGGTAAATCTACGTTGATGAAGGTTTTGTCAGGAGCCTATAACCATTACACTGGGGAAATTTATTTCGATGGAGAGAAAGCAGATATCAGATCTCCTAAAGAAGCAAAGGATTATGGAGTACAAATCGTTTATCAAGAAGTTGACACTGCACTAATCCATTACTTAACTGTGGCTGAGAATATAATGCTGAATGAAATGGTGGATTCTAAAGAAAAAAGTACATTTGTAAAGTGGAATTTTATATATAAAAAGGCTCAAGAAGTTTTGGATAGTATGAATGTAAAAATTTCTTCCAAAAAGCTTGTAAGTGAACTTTCTCTAGCTGAAAAACAAATGGTTTTAATAGCTAGAGCTATATCTAGGGAGTGCAGGTTCTTAATACTGGATGAGCCAACAGCACCACTCAGTAATGCTGAAACAGAAGAGTTGTTCAGAATAGTAAATGAACTAAAACAAAAAAATGTAGGTATAATTTTTATTTCCCATAGATTACCAGAGTTATTTGAGGTTTGTGATGAAATAACTGTAATGAGAAATGGAGAATTCGTTGTTAAAAAGGATATAAAGAATACCAACCAAAATGAAATTGTTGAATATATGTTGGGAAGAAAGATGGACGAGCAATTTCCGCCAAAAGAAAACATAGTTGGTGATAAGTTGTTTGAAGTTAGGAATTTAAGTGATGGACAAATGATTTCTGATGTAAGCTTTCATGTAAATGCTGGAGAAATAGTTGGACTCACAGGTTTAGTAGGTGGAGGTAAGACGGAATTATGTAAAGCTATATTCGGAGGGACTCCAAATGTCACCGGAGAGAGAATACTAAAAGGAAAATCACTTTCTATCAAAAGACCATATCATGCAGTAAAACAGGGTATTGCACTTGTACCTGAAGAGAGAAGAAAAGAAGGGATACTAGTCAGTGAATCCGTTGCTATAAATATAAGTGTTTCAAACATAAATAAATTTTGTAATACAGGTGGATTTTTAAATTTCAGCAGTGAAAAAAACGAAGCTAAGAAGATGATTGAGAGTTTAGGAATTAAGACTCCAAGTCATGAGACTAAAGTTCAAAATCTTTCAGGTGGAAACCAGCAAAAGGTTGCCATAGGAAAGTGGTTGGTCACTGATTCTGAGGTGTATATTTTTGATGAACCTACAAAGGGGGTAGACGTAGGAGCTAAGAAAGACATTTTTGAACTTATAAGTACCTTAGCAAAGGCAGGAAAAGCAGTAATTTACGCTTCCTGTGAACTTTCTGAAATCTTAGGCATTACCGATAGAATGTACATTATGTATGACGGTGATATAGTAAAAGAGCTTAAGACAGCAGAGACAAATGAAGAAGAAATACTTTATTATTCTACGGGAGGGAAATAAACATGTCTAATCAGGAGGCAACTAAAAATAATAAAAAGAGCAATTTTAGCGTATTTGATTTTTTGTATAAATACGGTACTATCTTAACTATTATTTTGCTGATAATATTTTTTACATTTACTTCAAGCACGTTTTTAACTCAATCTAACATAATTAACATCCTACGTTCTATATCTATTGTTACTATTATAGCTATTGGGATAACGATTTCTCTATCTGTAGGAGGATTTGATTTATCGGCAGGTTCTGTAGCATCTATATCCGTAGCGGTTGTTATATCGATGTTTGTATGGTATCAACAAAATACTGTAGTTGCTATTCTTGCTGCTTTAGCAATAGCTTTAGTTTGCGGTGCTATAAATGCATTCATGATAGTAAAAATTAAAGTTCAAGATATGCTTATGACGTTAGCTACTATGTTCGTGTTCCAAGGTATTGCTTTAACTTATACAAAGGGAGCAGTTATTTCTCAAAACATGATCATGGCAAATGGGGAGACAGCTCCAGGACAAATAAGTGAATCTTTTGGACAAATTGGTAAGGTTCCATGGATAATTATAATAATGTTAGTTGTAGTTTTAGTAGTACATGTATTCCTTACTTATACAAAACATGGAAGATATATGTATATAATTGGCGGTAATATGGAAGCTGCTAGATTATCTGGTATTAATGTTAATAAGTATAGAATATTAGCATACTTATTATCAGCAGCTTTTGCAGCGATAGGTGGAATCGTACTTGGTTCCCGTGTAATGACTGCGGAAGTAAATGCTGGAGCGCCATACTTAATGGATGCAGTAGCAGCAGCTTATATAGGGTTTTCAGTAGGTGGTTCAGGAAAGGCTAATGCAATAGGTACGCTAGTAGGCGCAGTTTTAATAGGAATTCTACAAAATGGACTAGTTATGCTTTCAGTTCCATACTATGCAATGGACATAGTTAAAGGAACAGTACTTGCCTTTGCACTTGCATTAACTTACTATAAAAAACGTTAGTTTTAAGGAGGTTATCTTATGTCAAAGATAGATTTTACTAAAGAGTATTTTTCAATGAAGGAAAGCGATGCTATAGAATATGCTAAAACTGTTTTAAAATTCTTTAATGAAGATGCAGTTTTAACTTGCAAAGAAATTGGAGACGGAAATTTAAATTATGTATTTAGAGTAGTTGAAGAGAGTACAGGAAAATCAGTTATAATAAAACAAGCTGGTCCTGAAGCTAGAATATCTAGTGATATAAAACTTTCTACAGATAGAAATAGAATTGAAAGTGAAATATTAAAGCTTCAATATGAACTTGCTCCAGGACTAGTTCCAGAAGTTTATCATTATGACGCAGTAATGAACTGCTGTTCAATGGAAGATTTATCAGACCATGTTATATTACGTACAGCATTACTACAACACAGAAAATTCCCGCTACTAGCAGAGCATATAACAACTTTTATGGTTAATACTCTTTTATTAACTACAGATGTTGTTATGGAGCACAAGGAAAAGAAAGCGCTTGTTAAGAGTTATATAAATCCAGAGCTTTGCGAAATATCAGAAGGTTGGGTTTACACATTCCCATTCTCTGATAATGAAATGGCTGATGCATTTGAAAAGATAAAACCTTTTGCTAAAGAATTTTTATGGGAGGATAAAGCATTCCTTCTTGAAACTGCAAAATTAAAATTTGAATTTATGTCAAATGCACAAAGCTTAATTCATGGAGATTTACACAGTGGTTCCTTATTTGTTAAAGAAGACTCTACAAAAATTATTGACCCAGAGTTTGCCTTCTATGGACCAGCAGGGTATGATATAGGTAATGTAATTGCTCATCTTATATTTGCCTTAGCTAATGCTGAAGCTGTAATGGCTGATGGGAAAGAAAAGGAAGGTTATATAGTTTGGGTTAAAGAATCTATTGCTAATGTGGTTGATATGTTTAAGGATAAATTTAATAAGCTGTGGGATGAAAAGGTAACAGAAAGAGTAGCAAAATATGAAGGATTTAAGGAGTTTTATTTAAATAGCATACTAAGAGATACTGCTGCTGTTGCAGGGTTGGAGCTTTGCAGAAGAATAATAGGCTTAGCACACGTAAAAGATATAACAACAATTGAAGATGTAGAAAAAAGAGCTGCAGCTGAAAAGTTCTGCTTAACAGTGGGAAAAGCGCTAATAATGGATAGGGAAAGTTTCTTAGATGGAAAGAAATATTTAGATTTGATAGAAGCTTAATTTAAGATATATAAGTGTAGAAGCTCAATAAAATAGAGGTGAATAATATGTCAACAGAAACAAACTTTATACAATCTGTAGTTTTAGATGATGCAAATAGCACTTTAGTAATATTAGATCAAACTTTACTTCCTAACGAAAAGGTATTCTTAAGATTAACAAGCCAAAATCAAATTTGGGAAGCTATATATGCATTAAGAGTAAGAGGAGCCCCAGCAATAGGTATTGCAGCAGGTTATGGTGCTTACCTTGGCACAAAAGAATCAAAAGCCAAAACTTACGAAGAGTTATATGAAGATTTCAAAAAAGTGAAAGAATACTTAGCATCTTCAAGACCGACAGCGGTGAACCTTTTCTGGGCTCTTGACCGTATGGAAAGCAGATTTAAAAAAGAAGTAGGAAAAACTCCAGATGAGGTTAAGAGTGCTTTAAGAGAAGAAGCAGAAGCTATAAGAGCCGAAGATGAAATGGTATGTAAGACTATAGGAGAAAATGCCTTATCACTTCTAAAAGATGGCATGGGAATACTAACTCACTGCAATGCAGGAGCTATAGCTACAGCTAAATATGGTACTGCTTTAGCACCAATTTACCTTGGCAAAGAACGTGGAATTAACTTTAAGGTATATGCAGATGAGACTAGACCATTGCTTCAAGGAGCAAGACTTACTGCTTGGGAACTTCAAGAAGCAGAAGTAGATGTTACCTTGATAGCAGATAACATGGCTTCTATAGTAATGAAAGAAGGAAAGATTCAGGCTGTTTTAGTTGGATGTGATAGAGTTGCGGCTAATGGAGATACAGCTAATAAAATAGGAACTTCAGGAGTTGCTATTTTAGCGAAGCATTATGGAGTGCCATTCTATGTTTGTGCACCATTATCAACAATTGACTTAAATTGTAAAACAGGTGATGACATTCACATAGAATTAAGACCGGGCGAAGAGATTACTTCTAAGTGGTATGAAAAGCCGATGGCACCAGAAGGTGTTAAGACTTATAACCCTTGCTTTGATGTGAGTGATAATAGGTTAATAACTGCTATCGTGACAGAAAAGGGAATAGCATATCCCCCATATACCGAAAGTCTTCCAAAGCTTTTTGAATAAGAAGATAAAAAAACTGGTGACATCAAATTGATATCACCAGTTTTTTATAACTTTGCTACTATTTCATTTAAAGTTGAAATACCATCATTTAGCTGTTGTATATTAATTAAAATTTCTTCAATAGCACTGGATTGTTCATTTGCAATCAGGTTATTTTTATTAACTAATTCTTCTATGGTGTGATTAAAGTTCTTTATTTCTGCAAGAATATCTCCAATGTTTCTCACAGCATCACCAGTGCTTGTACCAAGTTTTTTCATTTCATTAGCTACCACAGCAAAGCCTCTTCCAGAAACACCAACTCTTGCGGCCTCTATTTGAGCGTTTAATGATAGCATATTAGTTTGATTTGAAACTGATTTGATAAAATCGATAATATCATCTGTTTCTTTATATTTTTTAGATGAATTATCAACAACCCCTACCATGTTATTACTTATTTCCTCTTGAGTTTGTGATCCCTTTGCTATTTGTTCAACTGCACTAGCTATTTGAGTTATAGACTCAAATAATAATTTTGAGACTTCCATTGCATTCTCTTCTGTCTCTAACTCCTGCCCTAGTGCAAATCCTCCTATAATATCATTATTTTTATCTCTTATAGGAAGATAATAGGCTTTAAATGGTATACCATATAGGTCTTTGGGTACCTTTACCAAAAGCGGTTCACCTGTTGCCATTACTTTTAGCATAGGATCATCGTTAGGTAAGGGTGTATTAGGCGGTGTTTTTAGGTCTATTATATGATTTGGGATAAACAATAGAGTTTTCTCACTATCTGTAATGCCTACCATATAACCATTTGTCCTCATATTATTAATAAAAGGAGCTACATCAATAAATGATTGCAGCAGTGGATGAATAGAATTCATCTTATCCCCTCCCCCATAATAAAAATTAATATATAATATATTAAATAATTCTAGTGATTTAAATCACTAGAATTATTCAGATTCTACTAAGTCTATGTTATTGATCCTCAAAAAATCCTGCCATTCTGCAGAAATAGATTTATCTACTATTAAAGTATTTATCTTATCAAAGTCACATATTTTTGTAAAAGCAGTTCTATCAAATTTAGTATAATCTGCAACTAGATAAGTATGATTAGCATGCTCTATAGCAATCTTTCTTAATTCTGCTTGTTGTTCATTTGAATCTGTTATTCCATGGTCCATGCTTAATGCTCTGCAAGATATGAAAGCAGTATCAAAAAAATAGTTTCGTAGATTGGATTCTGCATTCCTGCCTAAGGCTGACATGGAAGGGTGTTCTACTCTACCGCCTATAATGATTAACTTTATATTTGGACTTTTAGAGAGAAGGTCCACTATCTTTATTGAATTTGTAGTTACTGTTAGGCGCTTATCCTTTATATTTGAAGCAATATGCAAAGAAGTTGTAGAGGCGTCTAGGAATATAGAGTCACCGTTATTGATATAGTTTAAGCACATATGAGCAATCTTTTCTTTACCCTCAATGTGTATATGCTCTCTTAGGTTAACGTCTACATCGTTTTCAACTCCGCTTGAAATATAGGCTCCACCGTAAGTGCGGGTTAAAAAGCCCTCTTCTTCAAGCTGCTGCAAATCTTTTCTGATAGTTTCTTCTGTAACCTTAAAGGTCTTTGATAGTTCTGATACAGTAATGCTCTTTTTTTCAGTAATAATTGATTTAATTGTATTTCTTCTTGTAATTGGAAGCATAGTTTATCACCTTTTGTTTGTATTTTCTTTATTTTATTATACCACTTAAACACAGTATCATCAAATGAAATAAAAGTATTTTTATAATTTGCTTGGATTTGTTTTTGTTTGTTATATAAAAGTCAAAGATAAAACCAAAAAAATATTGACAAATACAATAAAAAGTAGGAAAATAATAATATAAATAAGCTATCATTTCATATATATAATAATAGTTCTAATTAATTTAGATTATACCTTTATTTTTAATTAAAAATGCAAGAGAGGGGGGTAAAAATGATAAAGGGTAAATATTACTCAGATTTTGAGGCTAAAAAGATAATATGTGAAATAGGAAAAAGAGTCTACGACAGAGGATTTGTAGCAGCTAACGATGGAAATATTTCAGTAAAGGTTGGTCCTAGCACTATATGGTGTACTCCAACAGGAGTCAGTAAAGGCTTTATGACTCCAGATATGCTTGTAAAGATGGATTTAAAAGGAAATATAATATCAGGAAAATATAAACCTTCTTCTGAGGTAAAGATGCATCTTAGAGTTTATAATGAGAATCCAGAAGTTAATGCGGTTGTGCATGCACATCCAGCGGTTGCAACTTCCTTTGCAATAGCAGGAATACACTTAGATAAAGCGGTTTTGCCAGAAGCTGTTGTTCTTCTCGGGAATGTGCCAGTTGCACCTTATGCCACTCCAGGAACACAAGAAGTACCAGATTCTATAGCTCCTTACTGCAGAGGATATAATGCAGTACTTTTAGCAAATCATGGAGCATTAACATGGGGAAGCGATGCAATAGAGGCATATCACAGAATGGAATCCCTTGAACATTATGCAAAAATACTAATGTATACAGGAAGAGTCATAAAACAATCAAATGAATTAACTTGTGACCAAGTAGATGAACTTTTAAAAATGAGAGAAAAGATGGGAATAAAGGCTGGTGGAGTGCCACCATGCAAAGTAGAAGAAAAACCGATGAAAGATGAGGAATTAAAAGAGGATCTTATAAAAGCAATTGTAGCTAAGGTTACAGAACAGGTTATGAAGAATTTAAACAAGTAGGGGGTGCGCTTCTTGAGTATGAACATAAACGAAATGGATTTGCAGCGCATAGTACAGCAGGTGTTGCAAAACATTGCTCAGGTTGCAAATACTGATAAAGCAGAAGACAAGGTAAATAATATAGAGATATTAAAGGAAATAAAAATACCATCAAGCAGAGAAGCGGAGAATACAGCTTTTTATAGCAAAATTTCAACCGTAAACAATGGTGTTTTTGATGATATAAATGAGGCTATAGAAGCCGCAGACAGAGCGCAAAAGAATTTTATTAAGAACTTTAACTTGCAGGATAGAGAAGCTATAATATCAGCAATAAGAAAAACTGTACTGGACAATAAAGAAACTTTAGCAAGAATGGTTCTAGACGAAACAAAGCTTGGAAGGTACGAGCATAAGCTTGCAAAGCTTGAACTAGTTGCAGCCAGAACTCCAGGAACAGAAGACTTAAAGCCAGAGGCTTTTTCAGGGGATAACGGTTTAACAATAGTAGAACAAGGACCTTTTGGTGTAATAGGAGCAGTAACTCCAGTTACAAATCCAACAGAAACTATAATAAATAACTCAATAGGAATGATTGCAGCAGGAAATACGGTAGTTTTCAACGTGCATCCTTCCTCAAAAAATGTTTCAGCTTACCTAGTAGAACTTCTAAATAAAGCTATAGTAGAAGTTGGAGCACCAGCTAACCTAATTAATATGGTGAAACAACCTACAATGGAAACCCTTGAAGCATTGACAACACATCCTAAAATAAGAATGCTAATGGGAACTGGTGGACCAGGACTTGTTAAGACTTTACTTCAATCAGGTAAGAAAGCTATAGGAGCAGGAGCAGGAAATCCTCCAGTTATAGTCGATGAAACAGCTGATATAGAAAATGCAGCAAAAGAAATAATAAAGGGTGCTTCTTTTGATAACAACATATTATGTATTGCTGAGAAAGAAGTATTTGTTATAAACCAGGTTGCCGATGAGCTTATATTTAATATGCTTAACAACGGGGCGTACATGCTGTCAAAGAAGGAACTTGAGCAAGTAATGGAATTTGCTCTTGAGGAAAACGTTAACAGCATTGCAAGAGGGTGCTCTCTTGACAATAAAAGAGAATATCATGTGGTGAAAGACTGGGTAGGAAAGGACGCTAATCTTTTCTTAGAAAAGATAGGAGTTAGAATTGATAAGAAAGTAGATATACTTATATTTGAAGCAGAATTTGATCATCCTTTTGTTCAACTAGAACAGATGATGCCTGTGCTTCCGATTGTTAGAGTTAAGGATATAGATGAGGCGATTGATATGGCTGTTGAAGCAGAACACGGAAATAGACATACTGCCATGATGCATTCAAAGAATATAGACAATCTTACCAAATTTGCTAGAGCAATAGGGACAACCATATTTGTTAAAAACGCTGCTTCACTAGCTGGGGTAGGAGCAGAAGGTGAAGGTTATACTACTATGTCTATTGCAGGACCGACAGGGGAAGGATTAACTTCTGCTAAAAACTTTACTAGAAAGCGCAGATGTGTACTTGCTGAAGGTGGGTTTAGAATAATATAAGATAGGTGGAAGATTATGAATAGAAATGCTTTAGGTTTATTAGAGGTTCAAGGATATAGTATAGCTTTAGCTGCTATGGATAAGGCATGTAAGGCAGCAGATGTTAAAATCATAGCCATGGATTGTAACAACCCGAAAGCGGGAGATAAGGCTTACATTCCTGTAGTTGTACAAGTAAAGTTTACAGGAAGTGTAAGCGATGTGAAAGTTGCTTTAGAAGTAGCTAGGGAAGAGGCTGAGAAACATATTCCAAGTGAAGAGATAGTAACAGAACATATAGCTTCTTATAGTGAAGAACTAGAGCCTCTTCTTTCCGTTGGAAAGGTTACTAAAAAGCAAGCTTAATAAGGCTTTGAGGTGAGTAAAATGAGCAAGTCTATAGGTATTATTGAAACATTAGGATATACAGCTGCTTTAACTGCAGCAGATATGATGGTAAAGATGGCTTATGTAGAAGTAGTGAGCATTGAGAAAACAGGCTCAGGATTAGTTACTACGATAATTGAAGGAGATATAGAATCTGTAAAGATGGCACTAGAAGTTGGTGCTGAGGCTGCTCAAAAGTGTGGTGAATTAATTGGAGTTCATTCCATTGCGAAGCCTTTGCTAGATTTAAATAAAGGAGTCTTATCAAAGGATTCAGAAAATAGGCTATAGGTCAAAATGGAGAGGTTATATATGATAAAATATGAAGCCATAGGAATAGTTGAAGCTAAGCACTTTACTACAGCTCTGGAAATATTAGATGCTATGTGTAAAGCTTCAGATGTAACATTCTTATCCAGTGAAAAGAAGCTTGGTGGAAGGCTAGTAACCACTATAGTCGGAGGCTCTATTAGCAACGTAAATGCAGCGATCGAGGCTGCAAGGCTTGTTTGCCAAGGTAGGGAAGAACTTATAAAAGGAGCTTTAGTTATATCAAGACCACATGAGGAGATCATGAAGTTTATAGTAAAAGATGATGATGGTGCTAAGGCAATAGAAGAAAAAAAGATTGAGATAACTAAAGATAATAGAGTGGTAGAGAGAGAAGAAGTCCAGATAGCTGAAGATAAGAGTGAAGATAAGAACGCGGATAAAATTAAAGAAAATGTTGAGATAGACGCTAAATCAAAAGAAACTGTAAAAAGTAGAAGAAGAAAAAATAAGGGAGGAGTAAAAACATGAACTCAATAGGAATTATTGAAACAAGAGGATTAACAGCAGCAATCGAAGCGGCAGATGCAATGCTTAAAGCAGCTAGCGTAGAAATAGTAGGAACAGAAAAAATAGGTTCAGGACTTGTAACAGTAATCGTTAAGGGAGAAGTTGGGGCGGTTAAGGCTGCTGTAGAAGTTGGTATAGAAGCAGCTCAAAGAGTTGGAGAATTAGTAGCATCTCACGTAATACCAAGACCACATGGAGATATTGAAAAGATACTACCATTTTTAAAGTAAAGATGCGCTTTAAGAAAATTGTGCAGCAATTTTCTTAGTTGACAACGGAAAACAGATAACGGAAAGTAAAGGAAATAATTAAGCAGTGCTTAATTATAAAATACGCCTTTGTGTCAAGTCGCAAAGAACGTAGTGAGCTTTGCTCACAAAGTGTAGTTTTGCAATAGCAAAACGGCCTTCATTTTCTGTTTTCCACTTTCAATTTTCCGTTTAGAAATATATTAAAAAACAGGGAGGATATAAGCATGAATGGATCATTAGGAATTATCGAAACAAGAGGATTAACAGCAGCAATCGAGGCAGCAGATGCAATGCTTAAAGCAGCTAACGTTGAAATAGTAGGAACAGAAAAGATAGGCTCAGGACTTGTGACTGTGGTAGTAAAGGGAGATGTAGGAGCAGTTAAGGCTGCTGTAGAAGTTGGAGTGGAAGCAGCTCAAAGAGTTGGAGAGTTAGTAGCATCTCACGTAATTGCAAGACCGCACGGAGATATTGATAAAATACTTCCTATGATAAAATAATTGGGTGATGAATAATGAATATACTAGAGCAAAAGGACTTAATAAATTGTATAACTGAATTAGTTGTAAATGAAATGGCTGCTCATGGTATAGGAATAGAGACTAAAAGAAGTTTGGTGCCTGTAAGTATATCTGCAAGGCACCTTCACCTTAATAAAGAGGATTTAGAAGTCCTATTTGGATCTAATCATGGATTGACCAAGGTGAAAAATATATCGCAGCCAGGGCAGTTTGCAGCAGAAGAAAAGGTAACTCTTGTAGGACCTAAGGGTGAAATTAAAAATGTAAGGGTACTAGGACCTTTAAGAAAAGAAACCCAAGTTGAAATAAGCACCACGGATGCAAGGGCTTTAGGAATAAAACCTGTAATAAGAGAAAGTGCTAACCTTAAAGAAACACCAGGGTTAACATTAGTGGGACCTAAAGGGATACTAACTTTAGATAAAGGATGCATTGTAGCTGAACGTCATATTCATATGACACCAATAGATGGGTTAAACTATGATGTAACTGATGGTGAAAGGGTAAGCGTAAAGATAAAAGGACATCGAGGCGGAATTATGGACAATGTAGTGGTGAGAATAAGAGAAGACTATACATTAGATATGCATATAGATGTAGATGAAGCTAATGCTTTTGGTATTAGCAATGGAGATATGGTTGAAATAGTAAGATGATTTGGAGGTTTAAAAAATGGTCATTGGAAGAGTTGTTAATACTGTGATATCCTCTCGTAAATATGATAGTCTTCAGGGGCTAAAGCTGTTAGTTATAGAACCTTATTACGGAGATAACAAGGAGTATTTTATAGCGGCAGATGTTATTGGTGCAGGCATTGGGGAACTAGTACTCATTACAAGGGGAGAAATGACCAAATATGCACTAGACAGAAATGCCCCTGTTGACGCTATTGTAGTAGGCATATTAGATAAAGAACCTACAGTATAAAGGTAATAATTTTAGATTTGATCAAGTTTTTAAACAAAGGGTTATTTTTCATTCATTTAGAAGATTCATTTAGTATATTAAGAATATGTTTTACGAAATCAATAATTTCTTAGAACATAGTTTTCTTCAGTTAGGAGAGATGTGTATGAAAAAAATGCTGAAGGTTTTAGCAGTAGCGGATCCTGCGGTTTTTGCGTATAGTGATAAAAACTATGGAATACTGCAAAAGTTTAAGGGCGATTTTTCTGTTGATTTTAATATTGTGCCCTTTGCAGAGTATTATCCTGCAATGATGGAGGCATTTGAAGGAAAGAAACAGTACGATGTAGTTATGGTTGCAGGACATCTGTGGTTAAAGGATTTTGTGGACAAAAAATACCTAGCTCCTGTGGATAGTAACTATGATGATAATTATGAATATAATGATATTCTTCCAGTCATAAGAGAAGAAATGAAAATAGATGGAGTTCAGTACCTATATCCATCTTTCTGTGATGGTCATGTGGTGCTTTATAGAAAGTCTGTAGTAGAAAAGGTTTTAGGAAAGTGTCCAGATAATGTACTAACCACTGATGAACTTATAGATATGGTAGAGAAGTGTGATGGATACAATCATATGAAGGGTATAGTACTAAAGGCCCATGAAAGCGAAATTTTCTTAGATTTCTTGCCTTATCTAAGAAATGAAGGAGTAGATGCTATAGATGAAGCAACTCATACTCCAACTTTCAATAATGAAAAAGGTGAGAATGCTCTCAAAAAGTATATGAGCTTAAAGAAGTTTGCCCCAGCAAACACTAGTGAATTTGGAAATGATGAAGTAAGAACTGCATTTCAGAAGAAAGAGTGTGTTTTTGCAGTGACTTGGGGAGGACAGCTTGGAGTAGTTTTAGGAGAAGGATGTATTGAGAAAGAAGACATTGGATTTGCTGCTCTTAAGACATCATGGAATGTAACCTGGAGCTTTGGAATTAATGCACTATCAGAATCTGTAAAAGAAGCTAATGAGTTTTTAAGATATATAACATCAAAAGCAGTAGATAAAGTAGTAGGTGGGTATGCAGGTTCTCCAGTTAGAAAATCAACTTATTTAGAAGATATGAATAAGTATAACTGGTATGAAATGCATTTAGAGTTGGTTCAAAATTATGCTAAACCTCTTCCACAAATTTTAAAGGCAGGAGATAAGTTTGGAGTATTGTATGAAGCTGTAAGTAAAGCTTTTAATGAAAAGGCTGCCATTAAGGATGCGTTAAATGAGGCGGAAGAAAAGATGTTGAAAATTTAAAGGAGGTGTGACCATGAAGACTATTGTAATAGGTGGAGTAGCTGCCGGAATGTCAGCAGCTTCAAAGATAAAAAGGGTGGATAAGGATTCTGAAGTTGTAGTATATGAAAAGGGTTCTTTTCTATCCTACGGAGCTTGCGGTCTTCCATACTATGTAGCAGGTATTAATGATGATTACACCAAAATGATAGCAAGAACTAAAGAGGAATTTGAGAAATCAGGTATAAGGTCTTATTTAAGACATGAGGTCGTAAAAATCGTTCCCGAAAAGAAACAAATCATGGTTAAGGATTTAGATAATGAGAGATTATTTATAGATTCCTATGATAAGCTTATGATTTCAACTGGTACAATTCCAGTAGTTCCTCCACTAAAGGGGAAAGATCTTAAGGGGGTTTATGTACTAAAAACCTTAGAAAATGGACTAATCCTTAAAGAAGCTATGGATATGCCAGAAGTTAAAAACGTAGTTGTAGTAGGTGGAGGATATATAGGAATAGAAGTTGCAGAAACTCTAGCACATATAGGCAAGAATGTAACAGTAATTGAATTTGCACCGAGAATACTGCAGCCTTTTGATAGTGAAATAACAGATATTGTGACTAAGCACATGATAGAAAAGGGAATCAGCCTTAACTTAAATGAAAAGGTTGAAGAAATACTTGGCGGAGATAGGGTAGAAGGAGTAAGAACTAATAAAGGCATATATAGGGCTGATTTAGTTGTTCTAGCTATTGGGGTTAGACCTGCCACGGAGTTTCTAAAGGGTTCTGGAATTGAACTTGCCCAAAATGGAGCTATTATAATCGATAGAGAGATGAGAACTAATATTCAAGATATATACTCGGCAGGAGATTGTGCTCAGGTTTATAGTAAGATAAAAGAAGAAAATACCTTTATTCCTCTAGGAACAACTGCAAATAAATGCGGTAGAATAGCAGGAGAAAATATCACAGGAAAGCACAAGAAATATGTAGGGACTCTAGGAAGTGCAGCTATTAAGATATTAGATTATGAACTTGCAAGAACAGGATTATCAGAAGGCGAAGCGAAGGCATTAGCAATAGATTATAAAACTGTTTTTGTAAAAGCCTCTGACCATCCTGCGTATTACCCAGATCCTACACCTATTTGGATTAAGCTTATCTATGAGGATAAGAGTAATAGAATACTTGGAACTCAAGCCATAGGGAATAAGGGCGCAGTAATGAGAATAGATATGTTTGCCATTGCGATTCACAACAATATGACAACCATGGATTTAGGAATGACAGACTTATGCTATGCACCTCCTTTTGCAGGTGTATGGGATGCAATTCACATAGCATGCAACGCAGCAAAGTAAATGTTAATATTAAGTGCCTGGCACTTAATATTAACATTTAGTAAAAATGATGGTGGTGATTTAGAGTGAGTAATAAGATAGTAGGATTAGAAGAAGCAGCGGCACTTGTGAAAAACGGAGACTCAATAGCTTTTGGAGGAAATGTACTTCATAGAGCACCAATGGCTTTTGCTCGTGAGCTTGTAAGGCAAGGGAAAAATAATCTTAAGGTTATAAAAACTGCTGGGGCACATGAAGTTGACCTTCTATGTGCTGGAGGCTGTGTAGAGAGCGTTGATGCAGGGTTTATAAGTTATGAAACTGAATATGGGCTTGCAAATTATTATAGAAAAGCAGTAGAAGCAGGAGTAGTTAAAGGAAATGAGCATGCATGCTACACAGTAATAAGTGCTCTTAGAGCAGCATCTTACGGAGTTCCTTTTATGCCAGTTAAAGGGCTTATGTATGGAGATTTACTTGCATATAATGACTATTTTAAAGTGGTTGAAGATCCTTTTAATGGAGAACCTATAACTTTAGTCAAGGCATTAGTTCCAGAAGTTGGGGTAGTTCATGTACAGGAATGTGATGAAAAAGGAAACTGTATAATACATGGACCAAAGTTTGATGACGTGCTTATAAGCAGAGCTGCTAAAAAAGTGATAATAACTACAGAGCAAATTGTGCCTGAAAGCAAAATTAGGATGAATCCGTATGTTGTAGATATTCCTCATTTTTAGTAGAGGCTATAGTTCACGTGCCAGGGGGAGCGGCCCCAGGCTCTTGTGCTAAAAAATATGATGTAGATAAAAAAGCTGTGACCAGATTTACTTCTATGAAAAACACAGAAGAATTACAATTATATTTAAGGGATTATGAAACTAAAGATAGAAGAACTTCAGGAAGGGGGTTAAGATAATGAATTCTAGCAAAAAAAAGACTTTGAGAACAAGCGATATTATGACTTGTGCTCTCGCAAGAATTCTTAGAGATGGAGAAAATGTATTCCATGGAGTGTCTTCGCATATGCCAATGGTAGCAGTTATGCTGGCAAAAACTCTTCATGCGCCAAATCTTAATCATCTTAACATCCCAGGCGGAGTAAATCCAAAGACTATAAAGGATGCACACTATTCTTCAGCTGGTTTAGAATTACTTAATGGAGCAGAAGCTGCCTTTCCGTTAAGCGAGGTTTTTGATCTATCTATGCGGGGAAAG
The DNA here is from genome assembly GCA_009738435.1 of Clostridium bovifaecis. Taxonomy (GTDB): domain Bacteria; phylum Bacillota; class Clostridia; order Clostridiales; family Clostridiaceae; genus Clostridium_H; species Clostridium_H bovifaecis. The sequence continues at coordinate 825,122 of CP046522.1, forward strand.
CTTGATGTAGCCTTTTTAAGCGGAGTTCAATTTGATGTTAATGGGAATGTAAATGCTTCAGTTATAGGAGACTATAACAAGCCAAAGGTAAGACTGCCAGGTGGAGCAGGCAGTGCAGTTCTAATTCCAACAGCCAAAAAAGCTCTTATATGGAGAACGAAGCATGATAAGAGAACCTTTGTTGAAAAAGTGGATTTTGTAACTACAAGAGGTAATCTATACAAGATAGTAACTCCTCTATGTGTATTCGAGTTTAAAAATGGAAGACTAGTGCTAGACACTATACACCCAACTTCATCTTTGGAAGAAGTCATGGAAAACACTGGCTTTGAAGTTGTTTGTGATGATATAAGATACACACCAGAACCTACTGTAGAAGAGCTTAATATGTTAAAAGTCATTGACCCTAGTGATTTAAGATCAAAGGAATTCTAGGAAGATATAATAGATAAATGAACAAACTGATAAATGAACAAACTAATAAAAAGAGCAGAAAAACTGCTCTTTTTATGCTGTAGATCATTATAAGCTGTTATTTTTTAAGAATTTTTCTATGTCATCTAGCATTAGGTTAGCAGCTCTAATTCCGCCAGCCGTATTCCAAATAACATCGTCTACTTTAAAGACTTTTTTGTTTTTTACTGCATTTAGATTTTTAAATAGTGGGTCATTAAGCCAATCTTGTTCTCTTGAATTAGCTTCACCATTTCCCTCATCATAAGTGAAGTAGAAAATTACATCCCCATCAGCTTCTTTTAATCGTTCTTTTCCTATTTCTTCAGCAAATTCATCACTTTGCTGGCTTTCTGGTCTAGCAAAACCGATTTGTTTAAAGATTTTTCCTGAAAAAGTATCTCCAAAGTAAATTCTAGTCTTTCCGGCCATAAATCTTACAATAGATATTTTAGTATTTAATTTATCTCCAGCTGTAGCAGAAATATCTTTTATTCTATTATCAAAATCGCTAAGTAATTTATTACCTTCCTCAGTTTTATCTAATACTTCAGCATAAAATTTGAAGTTTTCCTTCCAGTCACCTCTTAAGGTTTCGGAAAATACAGTAGGTGCTATTAATGAAAGTTGGTCATATATTTTTTCCTGTCTCATTTTATTTCCTATAATTAAGTCAGGCTTTAATGCGGCTATTTCTTCTAGATTAACTTGGCTTTCTAGACCTACATTAGCTACGTTTTCCATTTCTTTTTCGATATGTTTATACCATGGAATACCTGTCCAAGACTTAACTGCTCCAACTGGTTTTACACCAAGAGCTAGTAGTGCTTCTGTGCCTTCATTTGTCAAAATAACAATTCTTTCTGGTGAACCTTTTAATTCTGTAGTACCCATAGCATGTTTAACCACTCTGGCTTCTTGACTATTTTTATTTGCCTCGTCAGTTTTAACCTCCTTAGTACCACATGAAGCAAGTGAAAGCATTAAGGTTAAAGATGATAATATTACACCTATTTTTTTAAAATTCATATGTATCCTCCCTTTTTCTTAATCTTAAGTATGTCAAGGTTATATTACTATAAAAAAAACTAATTGCAACACATTCTCAAATAAATTTAATTATCAATTTCATTGACATAATATAATTTTATACTTATTATTGAAAGTGGGAATATGTGATAATTATAATGAATAAAAAAATGAACATTTTTATGTGGAAGGGGATTTTTTGCTTGAAAGCTATTTTTGAGAAAGACAGAAATAAATTGATAGGTTTAATAATTCTTTTTGTATTTATGCTTTTGTGCATTTTGGGAAGCATTCTTTTAGGATATACGGATACTGATTTAAATATGCTAATTAACGCTTATACAAACTTTGATGGAAGTATGGAACAGCTTATAATTAAAACTACAAGAGTTCCAAGAGCATTAATAGCTACTTTTATAGGAGCAAGCCTTGGCATAGCGGGTGTGCTAATGCAGTCGATTACTAAAAACCCAATGGCATCCCCTAGTTTATTAGGGGTGAACTCTGGAGCCTCCTTTTTTCTAGTAATAGCTATTAGCTTCTTTCCAAAGATATCTTTTAACTTTTTAGTATATGTAGCTTTCGTAGGGGCGTTTATTGCTACAGCGATAGTGTATACTCTAGCGGGAGGACTTAAAGGAGATGTACATACGATAAATTTGACTTTAGCAGGAGCTGCTATAACATTTCTCTTTTCATCTTTTACCCAAGGGGTGTTAGCACAAGATCAGAAGACTTTAGAAGAGACATTGTTCTGGCTTTCAGGCTCTATTGAAGGTAGAAGCATAGAAATTTTAATAATGGTTATTCCATATCTAGTTGTAGGGTGGATTGCGTCTATTCTTATTTCTAAGAAACTAAATATTTTAGCTCTTGGAGAAGAGACTGCAGTGGGGCTTGGTCAAAATACTCGAAGCCTTAAATTGATAGCTGCTGTATCTATAGTTATATTGGCAGGCGCTTCTGTATCTGTTGCAGGACCTATAACACTGATTGGTCTTATTACACCACATTTAGCTAAAACTATAGTTGGATCTGATTACCGCTGGATAGTTCCCTATAGTGGAGTATTAGGAGCTGTTTTTCTTATTATTTCAGATATAGGAGCTCGTTTTGTTATTTATCCAAAAGAGGTTCCTGTAGGAGTTATGACAGCTTTAATCGGTGCTCCCTTCTTTATATATATTGCAAGAAAGGCGGAAAATAAATAATGATGGATTTTATAGTTTTTCGAAAAAACAAAATTTCGTTTTTATATGAAAGAAAGTCATTAATAACGTTTATCATACTTCTTATTTTAGCTGTAGCTTCAGTATTGCTTAGCTTGAGCATAGGTAAAACGAATTTTTCTATAATTGAGGTTATTAAGACATTATTAGGAATGGGAAGCAAGTATGACGAGTTGATGATAAAACATTTTAGATTACCAAGAGCTTTAGCAGGATTATTGGTCGGTACGTCATTAGCTTTATCAGGTACAATACTTCAGGGGATAGCTAAAAATCCTTTAGCGTCTCCAAATTTAATAGGAGTTGTTGACGGAGGCTCAGTTGGTGCGTTAATATTTTTAACTATATTTTTAAGTCCCAGGGATAATTCTTTAACTGTAAGCATATTTTTTATGCCTATATTTGCACTAATAACTGCCTTTTTAGTGGCTTTTCTTGTTTACGTTACTGCTTTTAAAAATGGAGTAAATTCACTTCGGTTAATATTAGTAGGTATTGCCTTTTCGGGAATTGCAAAAGCACTGACAACATTGCTTATTATAAATGGACCACTTATATTTATAGCGGAAGCTAATACTTGGATAACAGGAACAGTTTATGGAACCAATTGGGCACAAGTTAAGTTATTAGCATTATGGTTTTTAATTTTTTTAGTCATAACGCTTTTATACATAAGGGATTTAAATGTGCAAAATTTAGATGATCATTTAGCTATAGGGTTAGGTACTAAATTAGAGAGAAAGCGCTTAATTATGATTTTGCTAAGTGCAGCATTAGCAAGTGGTGCTGTTGCAGTAGGAGGGGGAATAAGCTTTGTAGGTTTAATAGCACCTCATATTGCAAGACAACTAACAAATTCCTCCTTTGAAAATGTAATTCCTCTTTCTATTTTAATAGGTGGAATCATGGTAGTATTAGCAGATATAATAGCAAGAACAATGTTTTATCCATTAGATTTACCTGTAGGAATTTTCACGGCAAGCATCGGAGCACCATTTTTTATATTTTTACTATGGAAAAAGCAAAAGTAAGGAGGGTATTAATGGAACTAAAAACTAGAAATCTAACCTTAGGCTACGACAAAACAATTATACTTGAAGACATAAATGTAACATTGCCAAAAGAAAAAGTAACTATTTTAATAGGGAGCAACGGATGCGGTAAATCAACATTTTTAAAATCAATGGCTAGGCTTTTAAAACCTATAGATGGACAAGTACTGATTAATAATGAAAATATATTCAATATTTCAACAAAAAAAGTAGCGAGAGAATTAGCTATCTTACCTCAAAGTCCTTACGCTCCAGAGGATTTAACTGTATTTAATTTAGTTAAGCAGGGACGATACCCTTATCAAACTTGGCTAAATCAATGGTCTGGAGAGGATGAAAAAGCAGTAGACTACGCTTTAGATAAAACAGGAATATTAAATCTAAAAGATAAAAAATTATCTGATTTGTCAGGTGGACAAAAACAAAGAGCATGGATTGCTATGACTTTAGCACAGCAGACAGATATAATATTATTGGATGAGCCAACAAACCATCTTGATATTAAATATAGAATCGAAGTTCTAGACTTGTTAAAGACTTTAAATAAGGTTGAGAACAGAACTATTATAATGGTGCTGCATGATATAAATCTAGCTTTTAGATATGCTGATTATATCATAGCTCTTAAGGATGGAAAGGTTTATTCTCAAGGAGTGCCAAAGGATATTGTAAATGAAGATTTAATTAGGGATGTATTTGATATCCAATCAAAAATTGTTACATGTCCTTTATTCAAAACACCTACATGCATTCCTTATCAAAATTATGATTAAATATCATGGATAGTTTAAAGCAGTATTTCACAAAGTCTAAATTTATATAATCATAATAAAAGCTATCAACAACTCGAGGTTGCTGATAGCTTTATTTTAAGTATGTTATTCTCCTATAGATTCAGATAAACATTCTTCAATAACATCTTCTGTAATTATAAATGGTTTATTATTGTTCATTTAAGTACCTCCTACTAGTTTAAAATAAAAATGTTGCAACAAAATATAATATATGCGCAAAAGCTTGTATTTAGTACAAAAACGGAACAAAATTCTTTTTGAATTAGGGATTAAATTAGAAGATGGATATTGAAGACTTAGAGAATTGAAAGTCAAAGAATTCATCGGATTTCTAATTGTGATTAACTCTAATATTTGAAACAACTCTGATTTTGCAATTTGTACCTTGCAACTATTTTAATAAACAGATTTTATATAACTATATAATTATAACTGATTTATTATATAAATGCAATATATTTTTTGAGGTACTATTTAAGAATTATCTAGTAGAGCGAGAAATCATTCCTTGTACGATATCAATATATTTCTGAGATACTGGAGGACATGCATCTAATAGACTATCTACAACATAGTCTATATTAGTGTCATCTACTTGCTTTGCTCTGATGTCTGAATCAATAATCATGCCACTGCTACTTAAAGAATTAAATATATTCTCTACAACTGGCGATTCCATAACGGTATCACTTTCAATACAGCTTTCTGAAAAATATAAAGTTCCATCAACTACTATGAGTTGTCCGTAAGTATATTCCTTTTCTGATTTATCAGAATCAGAAGATGGATTACAAGCATACTGTATATGTTCAACATGCTTTAGATCAAGATGGTTAATTTCTTCTTTTCTTGTTAAAACAGATCTTACTTCAAGTTCAAGAAGCCTTTGCTTCATGTGTTTAGAAAAGTCTTCTCCAAACTCAGAAATAAACTTTTTTATAGATATGGTTTTCTTAATGTTATAATTTTTTTTCAATTCAAATACGCTCCTCTTGTTGATTGAACAACAGCATTTTTAAGCACTCCTATTAGTATACCACTTTAATTGAAAATTAACAAAGAATTAGAGGTTTTATATTATTTATCGTAAATTAATAAAGTAGGAGCATGGAGAAACAGGAGGGGGTGTTAAATACACTTTAAATAAGGTATTATATAATTGATGGAAAATAAGAAAATTTAAGGAAGGAGATAGTGCATGTATAAATTATCTGCAGTGTTTATAGGATTACTAATTGCGGTTATGGTAACCTTTAATGGAATTCTTGCAAGTTATGCAGGAGATTATTTAGCAGTATTAATAGTACAAGTAACAGCCTTGGTTACGATAAGTCTAATACTGATAATTAAGAGAAAGAAGATCAATCTAAAGAGAGAAATTCCTTTCTATTTATTTCTTGGAGGAGCTATAGGAGTTGTACTAACCTTATTCAACAACATATGTTTTAAACATCTAGGGGTGTCACTAACCTTATCATTAGGATTACTTGGACAATCTGTTGCAGCGGTAATCATAGATCATTTTGGTTTGCTTGGTATGGATAAATATGAGTTTAACAAGGAAAAGCTCATAGGGTTTGCACTAGCTTTTGCAGGCATATCCATTATGATAATATACTAGGAGGGTTATACATGGTATATATAATACTTGCATTTATATCTGGGATTTTGGTACTTCTTTCTATGATAGTGAATTCTAGTATAGCAAAAAAGGTAGGAGTATTCCAAGGAACCTTTATAAATTTTTTGTTAGGAGTAGTTTGTGCTGCATTGCTTGTTTTCATAGTAAATAGGGATATAGACATAATTGATAAAAGTTTTGCCGGCTTTCCATTTTGGGCTTATTTAGGCGGTTTTATGGGAGTAATAGTAGTTGCTATATCAAATATTATAATACCTAAGATTCCAACCATATACTCAACTTTACTTATTTTTATAGGACAGCTGTTTACTGGGATTGTACTAGATTATTTTACAGGAAACGAAGTCTCAAAGGGAAAAATTATTGGAGGAATATTAATACTTGCAGGGATGACTTACAATTCTATGGTGGATAGAAAGCAGGTAGAAGTTAAAGAAGGATGAAGTATCAGGTTTTTAACATTAATATTTATGTAAATGTTAAAAACCTGACATTTATTATGGTGCAACGCTTTCTTCTATAAGTTTAATAATGGCCTCATTTACATTATTAGATGCATTTATCTGTGTTTCAGATAAAGAGTCTAGCTTAGCTACTTCCTCTGTAATCTTTTTAGTTTCTGAGTGAAGTTTTTTTAATATATCAGTGATTTCCTTAGCAAAACCTGAGCTATCATTAGCTAGTTTTTGAACCTCTTTAGCTACAACAGAGAAACCTTTTCCATGTTCTCCAGCCCTGGCAGCTTCAATTAGAGCATTTAAACCCAGCATTTTTGTTTTACTGGATATTTCATTTACATATTTAACAATATTATCAGTTTTATTTATATATTCGTTTGAGCTTTCGGAAAAATATAGCAAGTTATCACTTACATTATGTATATTTTCTACGGATAGAGATATTTCCTGCATCTGATCCTTTATTATTGAGGACATATCGTGGATAAGAGAAATGTGCTTATTCATTATATTTAAATTATCCATATCTCTTCTTACTAGTGTCATTACAAGAAGGGCAGCCTTAGAATCCATAATAGTACAAAAATCCTGAAACTTGTCCCTAATAATTTTAATAACGTTTTCATTGCCTGTAGCCTCAATTATTATATCTGTAGATTTGCAATCTATGCTATCTATAGATTGAGAAAATGGAAGCCCAAGTTTTTTTGCTAATAGTATACCTGGTGAGTTTAGGTTTCTATCTACTACTATTACGATAGATAGACTATCTACGCTAATTAATGACTTTAATATGTTACTACCTCCAGTTCCGGCTCCTACGATTGCGATTCTCAAGTTAACTCCTCCTTTTAAAGCTGCTTTATATACCTGTGCGGGGTTTGTATTATAGTACAATTATATCACAAATATACTATTGTACATCAAAATATGAAAATTAATCCAAGAAATTTTGTATAAATTTTGAAATTAGTATAATAAAGTTTGTGGAATATATATTCTTTAGAAAATAATTTTAGAAAATAATTATTGTAATACTTATCTTTTAGCAAAATCAATAAATATGTATCTATTTTATGCATGCTGTTGTATAAGTATAGTATAATTTTCAATATGATAGAAAAGTTTATATGTTTAAAGGGGATAAGACATGAATAGAAAGATAGCTATAAATAAAGATAGTTGTATAGGGTGTTCTACCTGTGCACTGACTTGTTCCATTCTATTTAATGAGGACTATGATATTAATAAAGCACATATTAGGGTGACAAAACATGATTTTCAAGGAAAATACGATATTGAATTTCTTATAAGCTGCAAAAGGTGCTTTAAATGTGCAGAGGTATGTCCAACAGGTTCTTTAAAAGTAGAAGAAACTTCATAAAGGGGATAGGTAAATATGTTTGGATATGCAGGTAAAATATTAGATATTAATCTAAGTGAAAGCAAAATAAAGGGTATATTTTTTGGAGAAAAGGAGCTAAAGGAATATTTAGGAGGCGTAGGTTTAACGAGCAAAATATTATATGATAATATCAAAAGGAAAATCGACCCATTGGGACCAGACAATATTCTTGTATTTGGAGTAGGAACAATGGTAGGTACTAATATAACTACTGCCTCAAGAACAGAGGCTTCAGCTATATCTCCAGCAACTGGGCTGATAGGGACATCAAACTCTGGTAACTATTTTGGCAGCGAATTAAAATATGCAGGCTATGATGGAATTATATTGCGAGGGAAAGCAGAAAAGCCAGTATATTTATGGATAAGTGATGGTAAAGTTGAGATAAGGGATGCTGGATTTTTATGGGGAAAGGATTCTTGGGATACAATAAAAAGCCTGAGAGAAGAGCTTAATATAGAGGAGCTTCAAGTAGCTTGTATTGGACAAGGTGGAGAGAATTTAGTGCGATTTGCAAGCATACAAAATGGCCCATACGATGCATGGGGAAGAACAGGTCTTGGAGCTGTAATGGGTTCAAAAAATCTTAAGGCAATTGCAGTAAAGGGGTTTGGAAGCATTAGGCCAGCCAAAAGAAAAGAGCTCATAGAATCTGTAATTAAGGTAAATAAAACTATAAAAGAATCCCCTTTTTATGGAGCATTTTCAAAGTTTGGGACAATGCTTGCCACTCTTCCTTATTCAGAACAAGGGGCACTTCCAGGAAGAAACTTTCAAACTGGAATAATTGAAGATTGGGTAGAAACTAGAAGTAGGAAGGTGGTTCAAAAGTACAGCAATAAGGGAGTAGCCTGTATTGCCTGTCCTATAGCTTGTGCTCACTGGGCAGTTATAAAAGAAGGTTCTTATAAAGGACTAGAGATAAAGGACATGGAAGTAACTCCTGTTATGGGTTTTGGTGCGGGCTGTGATATAAGGAACATGGCATCTATAATAAAAATTACAGAAATATGTCAAAGACTGGGACTTGATATGGTATCAGCAGCATCCATAGCAGCCTTTGCTATGGAACTCTATGAAAAGGGAGTTATAGATAAGAAAGATTTAGGGTTTTCATTAAACTGGGGGGAAGAGGAATCTGTAATTAAACTATTATATAATATTGCAAATAGGGAAGGGCTTGGAGAAATCCTTGGAGAAGGTACTCTAAGAGCTTCGAAAATGATTAAGAATACAGAAAAATATGCAATTCATGTTAAAGGATTAGAGATACCTATGGCTGATGCTAGAGGAAGATGGTCTACTTGGACCTTTGGTAATATAACAAACCTGAGAGGAGGAGATCATTTAAGGAATAGAAACCCTGTAGAAAACTTACAGTACAATGAAAATATAATACCTTATAGGAGCGAGAAATTTGGATTTCCAGATAAGATTTATGAAAACTTTGATATGCCTCAGAATATAAAAAATGAAGTTTTTAATAGGGAAAAGGATTATGTTGATATTATAAAGATGTCGAAGTGGGCTGAGGATTTAATATCCCTCTACAATGCTGTGGGCTTATGTATAAGACCTCCTGTACTTCAATCAATAGGACCAACTTTAATAGCGGAGTTGTTTACAAATCTAACGGGAATTTCTCTTACGGCTGATGAGGCTATTAAAGCTGGAGAAAGAATTTGGAATGTGCAAAAACTTATTAATATTATTCAAGGGGAAAAGCCTGAGGACTCTGTTTTCCCAGAAAGATTCTATGAGGAAAGGCTAAAAGGAGAGGGAGAAGAGGGAAAAGGATTAGACAGAACTGAGGTTCAGAAGACTTTAGAGGAGTATTTTCAATATAGAAATTGGAATATGAAAACAGGTGTACCTAATAGAGAAAAGCTTAGAGAACTTAATATCAAGTAAGGTTTAGAGTGTAAATTCAAATTAAGAACTAGAGAAGGTTAAAAAGGTAGAGTAGAAGTGTAGGAAGCTTAGGAAGAGGAAGACTTGTAGAATAATATGAGACTTCTAAGCTTCTACACTTTTAATTTTATATAAGTTATGAGTTAACAATTGAAGATTACAGACTAGTTGATGGTTTTTATTTTAAAGAGTTTATCTAAATTACTAAATATGGAGTAATCATAGTCATCATGAAGAGTCACTTCTAAAACGTCATATAATTTTCTCAATTGCTTTATTATTTGCTCCATAAAATTATCATTTTTAACTAAGAGAAACATACAGCTGGTAGAGCCATCACCTATTTGACCGCATAGAATCCCTTCTAAATTGAAGGCTTTTCTTGCAAAAAGCCCAGTAATATGTGACATTGCGCCAGGATGATTTCTTACTACCAATTCAATTACAGAGTGATCACTATTTAACATAGTCTTTACCACCTATCATTTCAAGATTTGATGCACCAGCAGGTACTATAGGCAATACATCTTCTTCTGGGTTAATTGGGATGTTAATAATATATGGGCCAGATTGAGACAATATATCGCTGAGCTTAGCTAAAGGATTATCTTCTTTGCCTAAATCACAGGAAGGTATATTAAAGCCTCTTCCGATAATTTCAAAATCAGGATTAGTAATAAACTCTGTAGCAAAGTAATTCTTATTATAGAAAAACTCCTGAAGCTGTTCTACAAGGCCAAGATGTTTATTATTTAGTATTATGATGGTTACATTTAAGTTATAATCTGCGAGAGTAGCTAATTCTTGAATATTCATCAATATAGAGCCATCACCAGTAAAACAAATAATTCTTTTATCTGGGTTAGCTAAAGCGGCACCAATAGCTGCTGGAAGTCCCAGCCCCATTGCTCCAAGTCCACCAGAGGTTAATAGTGTACGAGGTCTTTTGAAAGGGTAAACTTGAGCTGTCCACATTTGATGTTTTCCTACATCTGTTGTAATTATAGTATCGCTATAAAGGGTGTCACCTACATACTTTATTATGTTTATTGGATGAAAAATATCATTTTCAGGAGGTGAATAAAGAGGATATTTTGTCTTATACAACTTAATCTGTTTTACCCACTCTAATCTATCATCCTCTTTTATATAAGGTATTAGATTATCTAATATGCTGAAAATATCTCCAATAATTGAAAAGTCAGCAGGTTTTAACTTGTTAATTTCTGATTCATCAATGTCTATATGAATAATTTCAGCATCAGGACAGAATCTTGAAATGTTTCCAATAGCCCTATCATCAAAGCGAACCCCAAAAGCCAAAATTAAATCTGATTCATGCATTATTAGGTTGGTATAGGGAGCTGCATGCATCCCAACAAGACCAAGGTATAAAGGTTCGTCGGAGGGAAAGGCACCAAGTCCCATAAGAGAAGTTGCAACCGGTATATTATTTTTTCTAGAAAACTCATATAAGAGATCAGAAGCATTTGAACTAATTATTCCACCACCGATAAATAAAATAGGACGCTTAGAGTCATTAATTACTTCAGCAATTTTCAATATTTCTGTTTCTTTAACATTACTTTCAACATCAGAATAATATTCATATGAAGGCCATTCATCAAATTCCATTTCTTGTAACTGAATGTTCTTGGGTATATCCACTAAGACAGGCCCTGGTCTACCACTTGATGCTATTTTAAATGCTTCTGGGATTACTCTAAAAAGCTCATCTATAGAACGAATGAAAAAATTATGTTTTGTTATGGGTATAGTCAAACCATATATGTCAATTTCCTGAAAAGCATCTGTTCCAATAAGAGAATATGGAACTTGTCCTGTAATAGCAATAACAGGAATAGAGTCCATTTTTGCATCTGCAATACCTGTTAGCAAATTAGTTGCTCCAGGACCAGAAGTTGCAAAACAAACTGCAGGTTTTCCTGTAGAACGAGCTATACCATTAGCAATAAAAGCAGCCCCTTGCTCATGTCTTGCTAAGATATGCTCAATACTACTTTTGGATAATGCATCGTATAGGGGGAGAATAGATCCCCCTGGCAAACCTGAGATGATTTTAATACCATGCATTTCTAATAATTTAATTGTAATTTCAGCCCCATTTAATTTCATAATAAGCCCCCTTAATATTTAGTTGTATATAAAATAAACTCTTCATCCTAAATTAATAGGACGAAGAGTAACCCCCGCGGTACCACCTATGTTTATATAAAAATATACACTCGAATATAATACGGACAGTAAAGTCGATATTACTTCCTTTTTAACGGTAGGATTCCGGTTAATTCTACTTTCTTTTGGATTTCCATTAACAGCTCCGTGGCTACATTCTATATACCTATCATGGGAAATTTACACCATCATTCCCTCTCTGAATTTCTAGAATATATATACTCCTCCACATCAAGGCTTGTAATTTTTTTTACTTTAGAAATATTTTATATAATTAAAATCCAGTTGTCAAGAAAAATGAGAAAATTTACAACATTTAAAATATGATGGAGTAAGTTTTGATGAAAAGTAAATTTGAATTGTTTTTAGAATATAAAGGATTTACAATATAATTTACGGGAAAACTAAGGTTAGCAATAATGGGAGGCGATATTGTGATTAAAGACATTGACTCAAAGGTTCTCCAAAGTTTAAATAAATCAGAGTTTGAAGTTTTAACCTATATATCTAACAATGTGGATAAAGTTAGCAAAATAAACATAGCTGATTTAGCAAAGGATACCTATGTATCCACAACCACTATTATAAGATTGTGTAAAAAGCTTGGATACTCTGGCTTTACAGAGCTTAAGTATGAGTTGAAAAAGGCTAGCAGGGAAAAATCCAAGATAGAAGAGCTGAACTATGATGAGATAATAAAAAAGCGTTTATTTGACATAGAAAAGACAAGTAGATTAATTAATTTTGACACAATAGATAATATTATTGAATTAATATCGAAAAAAAAGATACATTTTTTTGGCAAAGGATTATCTAATATTGCATGTGAATATATAACTAATCAATTTTTATTGGTTAATCTATTAGCTATAAATCATTCAAATACACATATTGCTTATCTATATGCTGATAAAATGAATGATGAGGATATAGTATTTGTTCTATCTTTAAGTGGGGAAACAGAGCAGCCAATAAGGCTTGCTAGAATTGCAAAGTCGAGAGGCGCTGCAGTAGTATCTGTCACTAGCATGGGAATGAATACTTTAGCTAAGATTGCTGACATAAATCTATACGTACACACAGAAAAGGACGAGAGAGTTGAATTTGATAATATGTCTAGAGCACCAGTACTAATGTTATTCCAAGTAATTTTAGATATGTATATAAATAAATATATGTTTTAAGAAATTGTGGATGAATTATGATTTTGAAAACATATTCTAAAAAGTGAAAGGCTATTGGGCTGATAAAGGCTCAATAGCCTTATGTACTTTTGTACATAAAATGTACTTGCATACAAAGAGAGAAGCTAGACACTAAGTCCCTGAAAAGGCTTTCACGTTGTCGAAATATGTTATAGAATAACCTTACAGAAAAGAACAACACATTAAAAACTGATTATTTACAAGAATTGATTATATAAACTAGAGATGAATTAGGAGGGTTTAAATATGAAAAGATATAATATTGTATTAGTTGGTGGAGGAAGTACATGGACGCCAGGACTACTTCAAAGTTTAACAAAGAAGAAGGAAGAATTTCCATTAGCTCGTTTAGTAATGTATGATATAAATGCAAAACGTCAAGAAGTTATAGGAGAGTTTGCAAAAATTTTATTCAGAGAAAAGTATCCAGAATTAGATTTTGAATATACAACAGACGAAGAAGTAGCTTTTAAGGATGTAGATTTTGTTTTTTGCCAAATGAGAACAGGTGGATACGAAATGAGAGAAAAGGATGAAAAGATTCCACTAAGTCTTGGAGCAATTGGTCAAGAAACTTGTGGAGCAGGTGGATTTGCTTACGGTATGAGATCTATAAGAGATATGATCGAACTAATCAATAATGTTCGTAAGTATTCACCAGAAGCTTGGATATTAAACTATACAAATCCAGCAGCTATAGTAGCCGAAGCGGTAAATAGAGCTTTTCCGGAAGATAAGAGAATTTTAAATATCTGTGATCAGCCAGTAAATCTATTACGTTCATACGGAAGATTGCTAGGAATGGATCCATATGAATTTGAACCAATATACTTTGGATTAAATCACTTTGGATGGTTTACTCACCTTTATGATAAAGATGGAAATGACTTAGTTCCAAAGATAAAAGAAATAGTAAAAGAACGTGGATTTAAACCTGCTGATGCAGAGCAAAGAGATCAATCTTGGTTGGACACTTATGCAATTGTTGAAGATATGTTAAAGGACTTCCCAGATTATCTTCCAAACACTTATCTTCAATACTACTACTATCCAGAATATAAACTTAAGAAATTAAATCCAGACTATACTCGTGCTAATGAGGTAATGAATGGTAGAGAAAAAAGAGTCTTTGAAGAGTGCAGACGTATTGCAAAGATGGGAACGACAGAAGGTTCAGCAGTAGTACACAATGATGCCCATGGAGATATGATTGTTGAGGTAGCTGAATCTATAGCACACAACAGAAATAAAATCTATATTATCATCACAGAAAATAATGGTTTAGTAGCAAATGTACAAGATGATGCCATGGTAGAGGTTGCAGCAACTTTAGGAGCAAATGGACCAAGACCAATGGGAGTAGGTAAGATAGGTACTTTCTATAAAGGTATGATGGAGCAACAAATGGCTTATGAAAAATTAACAGTTGATGCATATTTTGAAGGATCATACAACAAGGCATTACAGGCCTTAACATTAAATAGAACAATAGTTGATGCTAAAAAAGCTCGTAAGATATTAGATGCATTAATTGAAGCTAATAAAGAATACTGGCCGGAATTAAAATAAATTAAACCAAAGAAAAGGGGGAAAAGTATATGAGTCAAAAGTGGAAAGATTACTTTCAACAATTAGGGACTTCATTCATGCTTCCAATTTCCTTATTGGCAGCAACAGGTATATTTTTAGGATTAGCAGCTGCATCTGCTAATCCTCAGATTCAAGAAATAGCACCATTCCTAGCTTCAGGTTCTGTAATGTATGTTACACAGCTAATTCGTAAGATAGCAGGTATTTTATTTGGAAACATTCCACTGCTATTTGCTATATCACTATCTCTTGGAATGGCTAAGAAGGAAAAACCTATTGCAGCCTTTGCAGGGGTAATAGGATTCTTAGTATTCAACAGAAGTATGATGTATGTCTTAGAAAATACAGGACTTCAGCTTAGCGCTGTAGGTGATGTATTAGGAATGAAGACGGTTAACATGGACGCTTTAGGTGGTATTTTAGTAGGTTTAGTTACTGCAGCGATTCACAACAAGTACTACAATATAAAATTACCAGATGCTATTGCCTTCTTTGGAGGTAAACGTTTCGTAGCCATAGCTGTAACTGTTGTATTCACTATTTTAGGGCAGATTGTTCCATTTGTATGGGCACCAGTAAGTGGAGCTATTACAGCTGTTGGTACTTCAATAATGAAGCTTGGGTACTTTGGTACTTTCTTATTTGGATTATTGGAAAGAGCATTACTACCTTTTGGATTACATCACATTTTGAACTCATTAGCTCGTACTACGGAAATAGGCGGAATTGCTCAATTTGGACAGGAAACAGTTTCAGGAGCATTACTAATATTTAATAAATTCTTAGAAACAGGTGCAGTACCAGATAATATGGAGATTACTGAGGTTACAAGATTCTTGGCTCAAGGTAAAATACCAATGATGGTATTTGGTATGCCAGCAGCAGCCTTAGCAATGTACAGAACAGCAGATGATTCTAAGAAAGCAATAGTTAAGCCACTATTGTTAGCAGGAGCACTAGCAGCGTTTACAACAGGAATAACAGAGCCGTTAGAGTTTTCATTCTTATTTGTTGCACCAATGTTATATGCTTTCCACGCAGTTATGGCAGGGTTATCCTTTATGTTAGCCCATGTGGTGGGAGCAGCAATTGGTAATACTCAAGGTGGAGTTATAGACCTATTGGTATTCGGTGCATTACAACCAAATTCTAAATGGTATATGATTGTTTTAATAGGTCTTGTTTATGCAGTTATATACTACAATGTGTTTAAGTGGGCTATATTGAAGTTCAACTTTGCTACTCCTGGAAGAGAGAGAGAAGCTTTAGAAGAGACTGCAAAACCTATAAATACAAAGGATAATAAAAATGATGATACTTTAGCAGAGCAAATTATCAAAGGTTTAGGTGGAAAAGAAAATATCCTTGCAGTAGAAAATTGCTTTACTCGTTTAAGAGTTGATATTGCTGATATGAAAAGAGTTGACGAAAAAATCCTTAAAGCGACAGGAGCAAGCGGGATTATTAAACCAAATCCAAATCATGTTCAAGTGGTTTATGGTCCAAAAGTAACTCACATTAAAGAAATAGTAGACAACAAATTAGAAGAACTAGGCAAAGCAGTATAGAGTTAAATAAATTTATAAACAAAATAGAAACCATTTAAGGCTCTAAATATCTAATTTAAAAAAATATTCAATAATAGTGAAAGGGATATAGTATATATACTATGTCCCTTTTTCTGCCTAATCTAGTCTTAAGATCAATTCTAGTATCTAATATATAATTTTCTATTTTATCGGTATTTTATTTTTAAGATATCAAGCAGCAGCTTTAAGCAACATATTAACAAAGAATAATGCAAAATGAGGTGCAGAGAAAGATGAAGGATAAAGGCTATTATCCAGGATATATAGATGGTATATATGGAGATGACATGAAGGAATATGTAATAAAGTTTAGAAAACATAATAACCTTACTATTAGCCATAACATTGATTATGAATTTTATAAAAAATTAGGTATAAGCCTAATTGATTAAGATATTTTTATTTTATAAGTTAAATAGCAACAAGCTCTAGATTTAGTAAGTATATGATGATTATGTATTGTATGAGAAAATTGGATATAATAGCATTATATATAGATGACTAGGAAGGGTTTTAGCATGAGAATCAATAAGTTTATTAGTGAAACGGGTATATGTTCAAGAAGGGAAGCAGATTCATATATTCAGGCAAAAAGAGTTACTATAAATGGAGATACTGCAGAGCTTGGCAGCACTGTAGAACCTGGAGACGTTGTAAAAATTGATGGTAAGCAAATTGGAAAAAAGAGAAAACAAGTGTACATAGCTTTAAACAAGCCAGTAGGAATCACGAGCACTACTGAAAGGCATGTAAGAGGAAATATTGTTGATTTTGTTAATCATAAAGAACGTATATTTCCTATAGGCAGACTTGATAAGGACTCCCAAGGATTAATTCTGCTTACTAATGATGGTGATATTGTAAATAAAGTTTTAAGAGCAGAGAACAATCACGAAAAGGAGTACATTGTAACAGTAGATAAGCCAATTACGGATTCCTTCTTACAGGGAATGGCTAGTGGAGTGCGAATTTTAGGGACAAAAACTAAGCCTTGCAAGGTAAGACGTGTAAGTGATACGGTATTTAAAATCATACTAACACAGGGACTTAATCGTCAAATTCGAAGGATGTGCCAGGCATTTGGGTATAAGGTAGTTAAGTTGAAGCGTATTAGAATCATGAATATTAAGCTAGGTGGATTAAAAATTGGAGAGTGGAGAAATTTGACTAGCTCCGAATTAAATGAACTAATGAAACTAATAGAATAAACAGATTTCTAAGTTTTAGATGGAGTTTTTATCTAGAGACGCAGCTGACGTTATACATAGTATAAGAACTCTAATTTGTTAAAGCAAAAGAGCTTTAGTATCTCCAACTTTGGAGAAGTGGAAGTCTTACGGCAGATAGTCATCGGATAAAAAAATATGTTGACACAGTATTCCTATATGACCTATAATAATCACAACAAAACCAATGATTGTTTTATAAAAATTTCATATTCTTATCAAGAGAGGCGGAGGGACTGGCCCAATGAAGCCCAGCAACCAGCAAAATTTTTTGCAAGGTGCTAATTCCAGCAGGGGAACCTGAGAGATAAGAGAGTACGCGTGTTAACCAAACCTCTTCTTATGAAGAGGTTATTTTTTTTACCAAGGGGGCTTTTCAAATTAAAACAATGAAGTATTAATTCGCTAAACTACTAAAGAGGGGGAAGAAAGATGAAAAGTAAATTAAAAAAGTTAGGCGTTGGATTGGTGGCTGGAATTCTAGCCATAGGTGCTGTTGAGTGTTCAGGCAAAAAAGAAGCTAAGGTTGGTGAAGGTAAGCCAAAGGAAATTCGATTAGATTTTGCTACCTACAATATTGAAAGTTTAGTATTAAAAGAAAAGGGATGGATAGAAGAAGAGTTCAAAAATGATGATATTAAGATATCCTTTGTTGAGAGTCAAGGGAGCAACAAATCTTTGGAGTTTTTAAAAAGTAATTCTATTGATTTTGGATCCACTGCAGGAGCAGCTGCTTTGATTGCAAAAGCAAAGGGAGCTCCAATTCAAGGTATATGTATATTCTAAACCAGAATGGGCTGCACTAGTCACAACAAAAGATTCTGAGATTAAATCTGTAAAAGATTTAAAAGGAAAGAAAGTAGCTGCAACCATAGGAACAGACCCTTATATTTTCTTGCTTAGAGCACTAAATGAAGTAGGACTTGGGAAAGATGATATAGAATTTGTTCCCTTACAACACGCAGATGGTGCGGCAGCTTTAGTATCTGGACAGGTAGA
This sequence comes from Clostridium bovifaecis, assembly GCA_009738435.1. GTDB lineage: Bacteria > Bacillota > Clostridia > Clostridiales > Clostridiaceae > Clostridium_H > Clostridium_H bovifaecis. The sequence goes on from CP046522.1 coordinate 843,900, forward strand.
TGCATGGGCAGGATTAGATCCTCATATTGCAAGGGTAGAAGTGGAAAATGGAGCAAAGCTCTTTTATCGTAATGTAGATTTTAACACATATGGTTTCTTAAATGTTAGAGATGAATTTGCAAAGAACTATCCACAGTATGTAGAGAGAGTAATAAAAGTTTATAATAGGGCAAGAAAATGGATTATTGAAAACCCTGAGGAAGCACAAAAGCTGCTAGAATCACAAGCAAAACTAAAGCCTGAAGTTGCAAAAATTCAGTTAGAGCGTACAGATTTAAAACATGGAATACCAGGTGAAGCAGAAAAAGGATCATTAATAAAAGCAGCAGAAATCCTTAAAAAAGAAGATATAATTCCATCAAATGTAAATATAGAAAAAATAACTGATGAATTTATAAATGGAAGCTTTGCACAAAATATACTTAAATAATCGCAGAAGGGGGAGAGGAGTATGAGTGAACAGGAGCTATATAGTTCAAAAATAGAAGAAGTTTCAGTTTTGATTAAGTCTATAAAAAAAATTGATCATATCAGCAATATAGGATTAGGGGCTATTTTGCCTATTATATTAGTGATTGCTTGGCAGGTTTTATCAAATATAGGGGTATTCCCTGCGTATCTTTTTCCATCACCTTCAGCAGTAATAAATACTTTAGTTGATCTATTTAAAGAGGGTGAACTTATAGGACACGTTGAAATAACAGCTTACAGGGTGTTAGCAGGTTTTGTTGTAGGAAGCATAGGGGCAATAGTCCTTGGTGCAGTCACTGGATATTACAATGTTGTATATAAAATTTTTGATCCTCTTATTCAAGCCTTAAGGGCTATCCCTTCTCTTTCTTGGGTGCCGCTTTTTATTTTATGGCTGGGAATAGGAGAGGAATCTAAAGTAACTTTAATTGCTGTTGGAGTATTCTTCCCAGTATATCTAAATTGGGTAATGGGCATTAAGGGGGTAGACCAAAAGTACGTTGAGGTTGGTAAGCTATATCATTTTACAACTATAAAAATCATAAAGCAGATATTACTTCCAGCAGCATTACCATCACTACTAACAGGGCTTAGAAGTGGACTAGGTTTAGGTTGGATGTTCGTAGTGGCCGCAGAATTAATGGGGTCAAGTAAGGGACTTGGATATTTAATGGTGTTTGGACAGAACAACTCCACCCCTGAATTAATAGTAGGTTCTATATTGCTATTTGCAATCCTAGGAAAGATAACAGATGGAGTATTAATATATATTGAAAGAAGAGTTCTTCATTGGCAGAGCTCTTTTGGAAGGGAGGATAAGAATGTCAGTGCTTGAGGTTGAACAATTATATCGTAATTTTAGTAGTGGTAAAAAGGCCTTTTATCCTTTGAATTTTCAAGTTAAAAAGAGAGAAATTATAGGAATATTAGGCACCAGCGGCTGCGGCAAAAGTACTCTTTTAAGGGTTTTAGCAGGATTAGATGTGGAATACAATGGGGTAATAAAGGTAGATGGACAGGCGCATAGAGGAACCCATGAAAAAATTGGCTTTGTCTTTCAAGAGCCTAGACTTATGCCTTGGCTAAGAGTAGAGGAAAATGTAGCCTTTGGACTAGAGGGTAAGTATAAATTAACTAAGGCAAATGAATTTTTAAAGCTAGTAGGACTAGAAAGCTACTCTAAACACTATCCAAGTGAGCTTTCAGGAGGGATGGCTCAAAGGGTTGCTATAGCTAGAGCATTAGTTACGTCACCAGAAATATTGCTGTTAGATGAACCTTTTAGTGCTTTAGATGCTTTTACAAAGATGAATCTTCAAGATTTGCTACTGGATGTATGGGAAAAGTGCAATTCTACTATGATTATAGTAACTCATGATATTGATGAAGCATTATACCTATGTAATAGGTTATTTATACTCAGGGGGCATCCGGGAGAATTAGTAGAAGAATTAAAAATAGAGGGTAAAAGACCAAGGCAGCGTGGGGATTTAAACTTGGCTTCACTAAAATCAAAGATAATAAAAGAACTGCACTTATAGATGAAAACAATAAATATCTCTTATAAATTTCAATATTGAAATTAGAAATTTTATTATAGGGCAAATTGAGTTTGAAGGGGGATTAAAATGGAATATATAAAAGAAGTAGATAAAGTAAAAGAGGGATACAAATTAAAAGAAAAAATAAGAAAAGAGGCAATAAAATTAGGGGCAAATATTGTAGGTTTTGCAGATGTAAAGAGTTGGGAAGAATTTGAAAATACTTCTGAAAGCTACTATCCACAAAACATATGGCCTTGGAGTAAATCAGTAATTGTGTTAGGAGTGCAAATATATCTGCCAATGTTAGAAACTACACCGTCAGTAGTTTATTCAGAACTATATGATACTACTAATAGAATGCTAGATGAAATGTCCTATAGGTTAGCAAATTATCTTAATAGGTTGGGGCATAAAGCATTCTTTTTCCCAAGAGATTGCTATGGAGACATATCCGTACTTGTAAAAAAGCCAGAGGCTGCCTTTTCGCATGTATTAGCAGGTAAATACGCAGGTCTAGGAACTATTGGTTATAACCATACTCTAATTACAAAGGAGTATGGTCCAAGAGTAAGGCTTGTATCAGTTATAACGGATGCAGAACTGCCTCCAGATGAAGTAATAGAAAAAGATCTATGTATAAAGTGTTTATGCTGCAAAAATAGCTGCCCAACGTCTGCTTTTACAACAAAGGAGGATGCTCTAATAGCTGATATGGACAAAGTTAAGTGCGCTGAATATCATGAAAAGCTTAGAAATAACTATACATATCCCTGTGGAGTTTGTATAAAGGTATGCCCAATCGGAGAAGACAAGAAACTATATGGTACAAGTTCTGTTTCTAAAGAAGGAATTATACATTGTCAAAGCCACGGAGCAAAAGAACAGTTTGGAAGTGGAGGCGTTGAAGCGCTGAGTTTAGAAGTTAGGGTATAAAAGACAGATCTCTAGCATCTAATTGCTAGAATAAGTGATAATCAGGAAAATAGCGATTAAGGATTAGAGATTAGTCGCTATTTTTTAAACTTTAAACTTGATAATATAAAGTTGCTGCGGGCTGCTATAAAGAAGGTACATAATAAGAGAGAAAGGTGGGAAAAGTAAGAAACGAAGGAGGAGATGATTTATATGAAGGACAATAAGAAAAAAAGTGCATTAAAATCCATAATAATTGGAGCAACTATTCTATCTATAGGTGCCAGCGTCGTTGTAGAACCAATCTATGTATTAGCCAAAGAATCTTCTAGACTTTCCATAAGCTCAAGTACTTGTAGAAGAGGAAAGGAAGGAAACATATTAAAGGATTCTTTAAAGGAGTTAGTTAAGGAAGGCACCCTTACCCAAGAGAAGGCTGACAATGTACTTTCTTATATTAAGAAAAATAAGGATAAAGGAGAAGGAAATATCGGTTTATTCGATGAAATGGTAAAAGGAGGAGTTATTACAAACAAAGAAGCAGATGCAATCAGAGATAAAAAGGCTGATAAGAAAATTCTATTGAGAAAAGAAATGATAACAAAAAGCCTCGCTGGTTTAGTAAAAGACAAAACAATAACGCAAGAGCAGGCAAACAAATTCATAGAAAAGCTAGAAAAACAAAATGAAGAGAGACGGGAATTACATAAGAAATTAAGAAGTATGTCTCAGGAGGAAAGAAAAGACTATATACAGAAAAACGGTTTAAGAGGAAAAGATATAATAAAAGAGATGGTGAAGGAAGGCATAATAACACAAGAACAAGCTGAGGTTATGAGAGATAAAATGCCAAAACCAAAGCCACATAAAGAAAAAGTAAGAGTTACCAAAGAAGAAAGTAATAATTAGGAATTAGAATATAGAAAGCTGTGGATTTAAGAGTATAGGAATCTACAGCTTTTATTTAGCTGCATTTGTATACTGGGCTTTATTGACAATAGAAGTTAATAAGTGATAACATTGGAGTAAAATTTACTAGATAATAAAGGGGGAATTTCAATGTTAGGCTTTAAATACTACACACCAACAGAAGTATACTTTGGTTCGGGTGTAGAAAAAAATGTTGGGGAAGAAATTAAAAAACGTGGGTATAAAAAAGTATTAGTTCACTATGGTGGAGGAAGCATTAAAAAAAGTGGTCTTTTTAATGTAATAGTAGAAAGTCTTGATAATTCAGATATTTCATGGATAGAATTAGGTGGAGTTGAACCAAATCCCAAAATTGGACTTATACGAGAGGGCATTGAACTATGTAGGAAGGAAAATGTAGATTTTATATTAGCAGTAGGTGGAGGTAGTGTTATTGACTCAGCTAAGTCTATAGGTTTAGGATTAGTGCATAATCGTGATCCATGGGATATGATTATAGATGGTATAATACCAGAAAAGAGTTTCCCAGTTGGTGCAGTGCTTACTATAGCTGCAGCAGGAAGTGAAATGAGTAACTCCCATGTGGTAACAAATACTGAAGGAGGACTTAAACGTTCCCTTAACCATGACCTTCTTCGTCCTGTATTTGCCTTTATGAATCCTGAAGTTACATATAGCGTATCTAAATATCAAACAGCTTGTGGAATAGTTGATATAATGATGCATACCCTTGAGAGATATGTAACCCCAGATAAGGATACAGACTTAATGGATAGAATGTCTGAAGGGCTTCTTGTAGCTGTTAAAGAGGCAGGCAAAATAGCCATAAAAGAACCTAATAACTATGAAGCAAGAGCAACACTTATGTGGGCATCTAGCCTTTCTCATAATGGAGTTACAGGCTGCGGCAAAACTGCTCCATTCCCTGCGCATAAAATAGAGCATGAGCTAAGTGGTAAGTTTGACCATATATCTCATGGAGCAGGTCTTGCAGTGATTTTTCCGGCTTGGGCAAAATACGTATACAAATATGATATAAATAAATTCTGCCAGCTTGCAACAAGGGTCTGGAATGTAGAAATGAATTTTGACCATCCAGAGCGTACTGCCTTAGAGGGAATAGAAGCAATGGAACAATATTTTAAATCTATTGGCATGCCAACTACTCTAAGAGAACTTGGAGTGGGAGAGGACAGCCTTGAAGAGATGGCTGACAAGTGCACTGGATTTGGTAAACGCACTTATAAATCCTATGTTGAGCTGGGAAAAAAAGAAATAATCGATATATACAAAATAGCATTGGGAGATTAGTACTCAACAGTTTATTTGTGAATAAGATTGCATACTAGACTTAGTGATTTCATATATTAGGTCGAGTATGCAATTTTTTATGAGAAGGTGGGAGTATTGGCAAGGCTAAATCCAGATAAGATTTTTGTAGAGTACAGGCAAAAAGTTACTTCTACAGAACCCATTCTTGGGAGATATTACACATTAACGCATTCTGATGAAACTGGAGAGTTATTTTTAACTATAGGAGAAAGGTACGCTTATGACAAAATTAACCCTACGAGAGATGAAGTTCTTGGGCATTGGGTTAAATATGATAATAAATATTATTTTTATGTATATCTATATATAGATGGAGGAGAATTTGGAGAAGTTAAATCAGCCATAAGGGATAAAATTTTTAGAAAAGAACTGCCCTTAGCTTTAGAAGCTATAAGATATGGGGATAGAGAGCTCTTTAATGTTCACCTCAAGCTTAAAATTGCGCCTATAATAGTGTTTTTCAATTCATATATACCAAAGTATAATAAAGTTAATATGTGGGGAATCTTCAAGGAGTATGATATAGGTTGATTACCTTGTGCTAAGCCAAAGGTTAGTCCAGTAGTTAATAGAGGCATACTACTGGATTCTTTATTGTAATAGTCTATTTTAAATTAAGGCTGCGTTTTAAAATTATATGACGCCAACAATTTGTTAAAACATAGTCTAAGTTAAATATGATAAAATATACACATATAAATAGAAAGAGAGAGGGTGAGAAAATGAATCTAAAAAAATTAGAACAAATAATTTTCAAACCATCTTCTAGTATAAGAAGGGAAATAGGAGAAGAACTATTTAAAAAGGGATTGATATCTAGTGTAAAGGGAAGAAAAATAGAAAATATATCATATTTATGGGGATGTAGCAAGTAGCAGTAATCACAAAGAATTAAATACTCACATAAAAGTGAACTTGCATAATAAAGAGGTTGAGGATGTAAGATGTACTTGTGATGATTTTAAGGAATTTTCTAAGAATAAGCCTCTTTTTATGTGTGAGCATTTAACAGGAACTGCCTATAAGTTTTTAAGTTTAATGAGTAAAAGGAAGACTAAGGAAAGTAACTTAACGGAAACATCGCTTAAAAAAGAGAAAGAAAAGGTAAGTGTGGGTATTGCTCCAAAGGTAATACATAGATCATGGAAAGAGACAGATACTTATGAGTTAGAGTTTAAGTTGGGTTTAGGGCATAAATGTTTAATAAGAGATTTAAAAAGTTTTATTCTTGATTATGATGAGGGAAAGTATATCTACTTTAATAGTCAGTTTATTTATAATCCAAATGAGCACACTATTTCTCTAGAGCACGTAAAAATTATAAATTTTATTAGAGAATACATTGATAAAGGCAGAGAAATGTTAAACTCAGGAAGAAATCTAATAATATCTCCAAATGAGCTTAGAGGGTTTTTAAAGTGTGTTCTAGGAAACAAGCTTCAATTTAAATATAATGGCATAGAATATAATCCGACTGTTCTTTATGAGGATTTGCCTCTTAGTTTTACATTAAAGGAAAAAGATGAATACTTTAAATTGATCACTCATAAAAGACTACCCATTCCTTTAAATGAAAATAGAGATGTTTATTTTTTTAATAATGAGCTCTATTTGCCTTCAAAGAATCAAATAAAAAAATACATTCCTTTATATAACAAGTTTAAAAGCAATGGGAAAGTTCTATTCCATAGAAATATGGAAAATTACAACAGGATTATTTCTCTACTAAGCAGCATCTCAAAGGATATTACACTTTCAGAGGATGTAAAGAGATTTGCAGCTAACTCCTTAAAATTTGAATTTTACATTTATAGAAAGGAGTCAAATATCTACTGTAATGTATATGCAATTTACAATAATGAGAAGATTGACATATTAAAGAAAGGCAGTAGTAAAACTCAACTTATAAGAGATTTAAAAAAAGAAGAAAAGGTAATTATGAAACTTGAGCATCATAAGTTTATAAAGAAAGATGATAGGCTTGTATTTATTGGAGAAGACGAGGACATGTTCAATATCATAGGCAATAAAAAAAGCATTATTCCTTCGTTGGGTACTCTTATCTTAGGCAATGGTTTTGAAGAGGCAAGGATATATGATGGAAACTCTATTGAAATGGACGTATATGAAGAAGAGGGACATTTTAAATTCAGTTATAGTATAGGCAATGTAAGTAGTGAAGAGCTTTCGGGCTTATTTAATAGCTATAAATCTGGCAGAAGATTTTATAAGACTAAAGATAATGGATTTATAGATTTTGAGGATGATGGAGTGAGAAATTTCTTTAATTTAATTGAGATGCTAGGACTTGATAAAAACACAGAAGATGGTTTTTTTCAAGTAGAAAAAAACAAGGCTCTGTACATAGCTGAAAATCTAAAAAATAGAGAATATAAATTTGGTAGAGGCATTGAAATACTAAGAGATATAGAAAACAGGATGGTCAAAATAAATAATGAGGAAATTATTCCTCCAAAGAATCTAAAGGCAAAGCTTAGAGAATATCAAATCAATGGATTTAAATGGTTTAGAAGTTTGAGTGAATTAGAGCTTGGTGGTATTTTAGCGGATGAAATGGGACTTGGCAAGACAGTTCAAACTATAGCCTTTCTTCTTAGTGAGGAGAATAAAAAATCTTTAGTGATCGCTCCAACATCTTTAATTTACAACTGGAAAAGTGAAATAGAAAAATTTGCCCCCTCACTTAAAACTGGAATTGCCCATGGAAGTTTAGCAGAACAGGAAAAAGTAATAGATAATTTAGAAGAATATGACTTGATTTTAACTACTTACGGCACTTTAAGAAACAATATAGACAAATATAAAAAACATCTATTTGATTATTGTATTATAGATGAGGCTCAAAATATAAAGAATCCTCTAGCTCAAAGCACTGCAGCGGTTAAGGAAGTTAATGCAAAGGTAAGGTTTGCGCTAACAGGAACTCCTATTGAAAATAATCTAATGGAGCTTTGGTCCATATTTGATTTTGTTATGCCAGGATATTTATATTCTAAAGATACATTTTATGGAAAGTTTCTCTCTGATGAGGAATGTGATTTAGAAGACCTTAAACTTATGATAAAGCCTTTTATATTGAGAAGAACCAAAAGGGAAGTTATTAAGGATTTGCCTGATAAAATGGAAAAGAAAATATTGGTTGAAATGACACCACATCAAAAGGCAGTATACAAGGCATATTTAAATAATATTAGAGAAAAGATGAAAAATAATATTGACGGGGAAATAGCAGTTTTCTCTTATTTAACAAGACTAAGGCAGATTTGCTTAGACCCTTCTATCATATTTCAGGAATACAAAGGGGGAAGCGGAAAACTTAAGCTTGCAATGAGTATAGTGGAAGAGAATATAGCATCTAAAGGAAAAACACTGCTCTTTTCTCAGTTTACATCTGCCTTAAAGAAAATAGGAAACTCCTTAGAAGAGAAGGGAATTAAATATTATTATTTAGATGGCTCAACTCCTTCCAAAGAAAGAATTCGATTAGTAAATGAGTTTAATAAGAGCAATAAGGTAAAGGTATTTTTGATTTCATTAAAGGCAGGGGGAACTGGTCTCAATTTAACAGGGGCTAATTTAGTTATTCATTTTGATCCTTGGTGGAATCCAGCAGTAGAAAACCAAGCAACAGATAGAGCTCATAGAATAGGGCAAAAGAATGTGGTAGAAGTAATCAAGCTAATATCTAGAGGAACCATAGAAGAAAAGATAATTTTGCTGCAGGAACACAAAAGAGAGTTAGTTGACAGTGTAATAACCGGTGAACTTAAAGAGGGAACCGTGCTAAATAAGCTGTCCCGAGAAGAACTAATAGAGCTTTTTTATAGAGAGTGATAATGAGAAAGTAAGTTCACAGAGGAAGGAACTAAAATTATGAAACTATTTTTTATTTCAGATATTCATGGGTCTATATATTATTTAAACAAGGCTATGGAACAATGTAAGAAGGAAGAGCCAGATTATATAATTATATTAGGTGATGAATTATATCACGGTCCTAGAAATCCTATACCAAAAGAATATAATCCAGAGGCAGTAGCAAATTTGTTAAACATCTATAAGGATAAGATTATTGCTATTCGTGGAAACTGTGATAGTGAAGTAGACCAGATGGTTCTTAAATACCCTATTATGAGTGACTACTCCATGATTTTATACAACGGAAGAAGGCTGTTTTTAACTCATGGACACATATATAATGAAGAAAACTTACCTAATATAAGCAAAGGCGATGTGCTAATTTATGGACATATACATGTGCCTGTAGCGAAAGAACAGGAGGGTATATTTATAATAAATCCGGGATCTATAACACTGCCAAAAGAGAATACTCCTCATTGCTATGCTGTTTTAGAAGAAGATATATTTAGAATAAAGACATTAGATGGAGACACATATAAAGAGATTAGCATAGCCTAATTTAGTAAAAACATTATGATGAAGATGAGGGGGATAAAATGAACAAGATACAAGACCAGAGTTAGATTACTATCCTTTTACAGAAGAACAATTATTAGAAGTTGCAAGATTGGATTATATAGATGATTCTAAAGCATATAATGATTTTTATGATTTTTTAACAGAGAGCTTCGATGCAACCCATGAGGATGCGGAAGAATTGATGTACGAATTAACAGCTCATATAAAAAACAGCGATAATATTGAAGAAGTTATATCACTCAGGAGCTTAATCCAACTATAAATACAGTAGTTAACAAAGAAAAGGTAGGAAGAAATGATCCGTGTCCTTGCGGAAGTGGCAAAAAGTATAAAAAATGCTGTGGCTGTAAAGTAATATCTTTAAGTGAATTTAAGAGGTAATTATATACTGAAAGGCTAGTTAATAACATAGGTTGATTAGCTTTATTAAAGTAGGGTGTAATTAATATAGTAAATTTTGAGAAGATAATTGTGAAGGCGAATGGCACTAGAAAAATTTAAATATATGACTTTAAAAGAATTTTACCATATGAGAGAAATTAGCAATGAATTAATGGAATTTATAGATGGAACTGTTTATATGTCGCCATCACCATCTACAAAACATCAAAGAATTTCAGGAAGATTATATGTTGAACTGTTTAATTACCTAGAGGGTAAAGGGTGTGAAGTTTTTGATGCACCTTTTGATATTGTACTCCATAAAGAAGATATAGAAGAAGACAAGATAGTTATCCCAGATTTATCTGTTATAGGTGATAAATCAGGACTTAACGAACAAAATTATAAAGGGGTGCCAACTTTAATAGTTGAAATACTATCACCATCTAATCAATCTCATGATTTGGTACTAAAGTTAAATTTATATATGCAATACGGTGTAAAAGAATATTGGATAGTTAACCCTATGTTGGATAGTATCCAAGTATATTCCCTAGATGAAAATGGAGGGTATATACAAAAGGATAATAAGGTTTCAAAGGGAGTAATTAACTCAAAAGTCTTAGAAGGCTTTAAAGTAGATGTAGAAAAGATATTTGGATAGATTTCCCAAATAATATATAAAAAAATGCAGGGCTTTTGCTCTGCATTTTTTGCGTATATGCCCAGCATGGGCGACAGCTTAGTGATGTAACATTTAGTGTCAGGTACCTAATATCAACATTTGAAGTATAGGAAGATAATTTTAATAAAAAATGAACCTTTTATATAATAGAATAGTCTTATATAGGGAAGAGGTGAGAAGGTGGATGGTATGGAGTTAGTTGAAAAGGCAAAGCAAGGGGATAAGGAAGCATTAATCAAGCTTATAATGGATAAAAAACAAGATTACTATAAGCTTGCTTATGTATACATGAGAAATGAGGAAGATGCTTTAGATGTAATGGAAGATATGATTTTAATTTTATATAAGAATATACACAAGTTAAAAAAGGATGATGCTTTCTACAGCTGGAGTAAAACTATTCTAGTAAATTGTTGCAAGAATTCTTTAAGAAAAAATAGTAAAGTTATTTCATTAGAGACAGTTAAGGAAGAGGTAAAAGAAGAGTATAAAGAAGTTATGGAAGAAAAGAATCAAGAGATTATTATAGAGGAGCATATGTCAAAGCTAAAGGAAAAGCATCAGGAAGTCATAAGACTCAGATATTTTTTGGATTTGGATTACAGCACTATTGCAAGTATACTGAAGATTCCTATTGGAACGGTAAAGTCTCGTATATCCATTGGACTTAAAAGCTTAAAAGAAAGTTTGGGAGGTGAAGAGGTTTGAGTAAAGTTGAAGATATGTTTAATAGTAAAAAAATCGAAATAGAAGAATTGAAAATACCAGATAAACTAGAAGAGAGGCTGAGAGGAGCTTTACAGAATGCGAATCCAAAAAGAAAAGAAAAGTCTAGACTTACAGTAAAAATAGCCTCTTTAGTGATTGCAGTTTTATTAATAGGGTATAACAGTGATACTCTAGCTTTTTACGGTAAAAAATTAATAGGTTTTGATGAAGTTATGACAGATACACTAAAAGGGCTCAATGAACTTGGAAAAGGGCAGGTTATAGATAAAATTTATAACTTCAAGAATGGGGTGAAGGTAACCTTAGATGGAGTTATGATGGACGATAATCAACTTTTGATGTTTTATACTATAGAAAGTGAAAAGGGAAATATAGATGAATTGGATATAGCACCTATGGGGTATATTCAGGGAATATTAGGAAAACATTATATGAAAGGCGGCCAAGGGATAAGAAATGGGGAAGGAACTGAAATAAAGTGGCAGATGGAATTTGAAAAACCACATTTCTTTGAAAAAAGTTTCAAGTGGAATGTTACTCTAAAAAATGGAAATGAAGTAGAAAATGGGGAAATTGCCTTTCAATTAGATAGAAGCAAGGCTATGGGGCATACTTTAAAGAAAAAAATGAATAAAAGCATAAAAATTGATCAAGGAGAGGTAAGCTTTGAGTCTATTGTAGCATCTCCAACAACCACTTATATAAAAGGTAAAATACAAAATATATTTGAACTTGCAAAAGATGAACTTTCAGGAGAAGGTTTCAGACCTACAGACCTAGATATAAGGCTTATAGCTAATGGAAAGGAAGTACAGCTTCAAAGTGGAGGAATAAGCACTAACCTTGATGGAATCACCTTTGATAAAAAATTTGATGCCCTGCCAAAAGATCTTAAGACGCTTCAAATTAAAGTAGCAAGCCTTCAGACCAATAATAAAGTTGATGAGAAAATAGATCTTAGCAAGGGGGAAAAAGGTAAGTCAGTTGAAATCTTAGGGCAAAAGATAGATATTAATGATGTATACGAAAAGGAAGGGAAAACCCATGTAACAATTACTACAAAAGAAGATGTGTTACTATCAAAGGTTTATATGATGATGGAAGATAAGAAAGTGGAGCTTAAGAGTACTGTACCAGTAAATCATGATAAAAAACAAGATGGAACTATTACTTATACTAGAACTTTATGCTTTGAAGATACAGGAGATAAACTCACATTAGCGATTAGAAATATAAGATATAATAAGACTTACAATAAGGAAATAAACGTGGAAGTGCAGTAGATATTGTTAAGATAGTGCCAGGCACCAAATGTTATTAACATTTGGTGCCAACATTTGGTGCCTGGCACTTAATATTAACATTTATACGTGAATAAAATTATGTAGCTTGGATAGAATCGTTATGAGGTGAAGTCGCGATGCCAAGATTACCAAGAGAAGCTATGACAGATTCAATCTGTCATGTGTATCAAAGGGGAAATAATAAAGAATTTATCTTCGCAAAAGATGAGGATAAAAGTTTCTTTATTCATGAGATAAAAGAATATAATGAAAAATTTGATTTTGAAATTTTTGCATTTGTAATAATGAGCAATCACTATCATATGATTATTAAGTTAAATAATAATCCTTTAGACAAAATTATGCTTAATATTAACAGTAAATTTGCTCGTTATTATAATAAACGAAATGAAAGAACAGGACATGTTTTTGAGTCAAGATATCAATGTAAAAAAGTAGATTCAGATGCATATTTAATATGGTTATTAAGGTATGTGCATAGAAATCCAATTAGAGCGAAAATGGTTGAAAAATTGGATGATTATAAATGGAGTAGCCATCATTTTTATAAGAGTAATAACAAAAGTTTATTAAATACAGAATTTATTCTTAATATGCTTTCAAGTGATAAATTGAAAGCTAGAAAAAGGTATTTACAGATTGTTTCAACAGATAGAAGTTATTATGATGATGGTGAAAACTATGAAAGGATAAGGGAATTGTTAGGAGATCAAAAGAATTCAAATGAAATGAGCGCTATTTTTCATATGAGTAAAGAGATAAAGGAAAATAAATCCCTTGAGTATATAAGTAAAAGAATTTTTAAGGATAAAATAAAGCTAAATCTCATACTATCAGGTAGTAAAAGAAGAGATTTAACAAAACAAAAATTAGAATTTGTAAAAGAAGCAATAAGACAAAAGTATACTTTAAAGGAAATTTCAGGATATTTAAACAACTCAGAAGCTGCTATAAGCTTGCTATTATCTCGAAATAAGAAAGAAATTTAACATTTTAACATTTGGTGCCTGGCACCAAATGTTAAAATGTTAAAATTAATTCTAAAATACATAAAAGCTTCATTCTCTTTGTATATTCTATGAGTTTCATCACAAAACTTCTCCAGAAGTTTATTGTCATCTAAAGAGTATATGACCTTTCCATTATTTAAAATGTTCATTTTAATAAACATATCTAAATTATCGTCTCTAAGGTCTACTATATCTATATCAGACAATTCATTAAATATTATAGTTTTATCCTTTAAAGTATCCATAATAACCACCAACTTCCTGAAAGTAACTTGTTTATATATGTTATAGCCTAATTATAACGGAATTTAAATATAATAGTGAAAGAGTCAACCTTACGGTAACAATTATAATTTCAGTAGACAAAATTAAGCTTTAAAATTATAATAAGTTTAATATATAAAATTGAATATTAAATTGTCATTGGTACTTTTAAGTTTAATAGGGAAAACGGTGAAAATCCGTTGCAGCCCCCGCTACTGTAGACGGAGACGAATCCATTGCCACTGGTATTATTACTGGGAAGGCTGGAGGAGAGAGACCCGTAAGCCAGGATACCTGCCATGATGAATAGCTAGCCCTTCGGCGGGAAGGTGAATTAAGCTGAGTGATAAAGATATATTAGATGGAGTGTATTTTCATAGGTAAATAGGTGAAATATATTTTTGTGTTTATTATACTATCCCCCGCCGAAAGGTGGGGGATTTATTTTTTTATAAATAAAGGAGGGATACTATGGAGTTACTTAATAATGCATTAAGTTCCATAAAACCATTAAATGAAAAAGAGATAAAAAAAGCCCAAGGAAAGATTGATAACCTTGTTAAACCTATAGGGAGTCTTGGGACCCTAGAAGAGATTGCCGCAAAAATGGCAGGAATAAAAGGGGAAATGAGATTCAAAGAATATAAGAAAAGTGTAGTAATCATGTGCAGCGACAACGGTGTAGTAGAAGAGGGTGTAAGTATAGCTCCTCAAAGTTTCACTAAGGCATTAGCAGATAACTTTACTGAAGGAAATACAGGGGTATGTGTACTTGCAAACAGATATAACTCTGACCTAACTATAGTAGATGTGGGAATTAATGCTGAAATGGATGATGAAAAGATAATAAATAAAAAGATTGCCTATGGTACTAAAAACATGGCTAAAGAAGCCGCAATGACCAGAGAAGAGGCTATTAAAGCTATCGAAGTAGGCATTGAAATTATGGACAACCTAGTAAAGGAGGGTTATGAGCTTTTTGGTACTGGAGAGGTAGGAATAGGTAACACTACTACATCTGCAGCAGTAATAAGTGTACTTACAGGACTTGATTCAGATATAGTTGTCGGCAAAGGTGCAGGACTTACAGATGGTCAGCATGAGCATAAAAAAAGAGTGGTAAATAAAGCTATAGAAACAAATAAGCCTGATTCAAGAGATGTAATTGATGTGCTTTCCAAGATTGGAGGTTTTGATATTGCTGGGCTTTGTGGGTGCTTTATAGGAGCAGCTAAAAATAGAGTCCCTATAGTTATTGATGGAGTAATTTCTGCAGCAGCAGCATTATGTGCATATAGATTGAATCCTTTATGCAGAGAATTTATGTTTCCTTCACATCTGTCAGAAGAACCAGGAGCTGCACAAGCTATGAAAGAAATGAAGTTAGAACCAATGCTGAATTTAAAGATGAGGCTGGGAGAAGGAACTGGATGTCCTATGGCTTTTAACATAATTGAAACAGCTTTATATACTATGGAAAACATGGCAAGCTTTGAGGAAGCAAGCATAGAAACAGAGGATTATGATACAGAGATTAATAAAATTTTAGATGAAAAGACAGCAAATAAGGAAAGGTAAGATATATGAATATATACCTTTTAAGGCATGGAGAAACAGAAGAAAATGCTAAAAAGAGTTATTATGGTGGATTAGATGTAGGAATTAGTGAAAAGGGAATAAGGCAGTGTATCAATGTAAAAAAACATATAGAGGGTATAAACTTTGATAGAGTGTATCTTAGCGAAAGCAAAAGGGCATATCAAAGTGCTGAGATCGTGCTAAGTGATAGTAAGAATTACATTGTAGATTCTAGAATAAATGAATTAAGTTTTGGAGAGTTTGAAGGAAAGAGTTATGAAGATATAAAAAGACTTTACCCTAAGGAGGAGAAAAAATGGAGAGAATGCTGGAAGAGCTTTTCTCCTCCAGGGGGAGAGAGTTACGTAGAGCTATATGGTAGAGTAGAGTCCTTTATGAAAGGTATAGAAACTATTGAGGAAGATAATATCTTAGTAGTTACTCATGGAGGAATTATAAGGGCTGTATATACCTACATCTTAGGAGGAAATCTAGAGTTATTTTGGAAGTTTAGCTGTAAAAATTGCGATATAGCCTTAATAAAATATGAATATGGTAATTGGTTTATAGATAGTATAATACACGGAGGAATTTGATATGGGGAAGGCCATACTTGTAACTGGAGGAAGCAGAAGTGGAAAAAGTAAGTATGCCGAGGAATTATTGAAGGACAAGAATAGCGTACTTTATATAGCTACAGCAATAGATTTAGATGATGAAATGCGAGATAGAATAAATAAGCATAAGGAAAGAAGAAATAAGAATTGGGGAACCTTTGAAGGGTATAAAGGGCTAGATAAGGTTATTGAAAACTGCAAAGAAGAATATATACTTCTTGATTGTGTAACCATCATGATAACAAATTTCCTCGTTGAAAAAGAGAGGGATTTCGATGCTATAAGCAAAGATGAAATAGAAAGACTTCAGAGGAACATAGAAGAAGAATTTAACGCTTTAATAGAATCAGCTAAAAAGAAGGATAAAACCTTAGTTATGGTTACAAATGAGGTAGGTTTAGGCTTAGTGCCAGAATATAGATTAGGAAGGATTTTTAGAGATATAGCAGGTATTGTAAATCAAAAGCTTGCAGTTTTAAGTGAGGAAGTTTATCTAGTCACCTGCGGTATTCCTCTAAAGATAAAGGGATAGGAAAATGAAAGTCCTAATTCAAGATTTTTTATTAATGCTTCAATTTTTTACTCGTCTACCTATAAATTTAAATCTGACTTGTGAAAAAGAAAATTTCAAAAGAGGAACAATGTTTTTTCCACTAATAGGGCTTACTACCGGATTTATCCAGTGGATAACATATTTTTTAGCTATAAAAGTGCTGCCAGATAGTACAACTGCTCTCTTTGTATTGCTTATAGGAATACTTGTAACTGGAGCTCTTCATATTGATGGGCTAGGAGATGTTTTCGATGGTTTCTTTGCCTTTAAAGGTAAAGATAAAATAATTGAAATAATGAAGGATAGCAGGATAGGAACCTATTCATGTATAGCAATTATAATGGATTTAGCTTTTAGATATAATTCCTATATTAACCTAATAAATAAAGAATTTAGCTTAGGGATTATAGCAGCACCAGTGGTTGCAAGAACCATATTTGTTTTGCTGTTTTATATGGGAAAGCAGGCTAAAAAGGTTGGAACAGGAAACTTATTTATAGGAAATGTTAGTAAAAAGGAGCTTGTGGTTTCATGCTTACTAGGAGCTGTTATTACAGGCTTGTTACTAGGGTTGACTAAGGCTTTAGTAATCACAGCAGCTGCCGTAATCGCTACTCTTTTGTTTAATAAGTATTGTGAAGGAAAAATAGGTGGACTTACAGGAGATACTTTAGGAGCAAATAACGAATTCGTAGAGGTAATAACTTTGATTTTAGCTTATAGTATTAAGCTTTAAGGGGGACATAAATGAAAAAGGCAATTTTGGTTGTAAGTTTTGGTACAACCCATCATGATACTAGAAGGGTTACCATAGACAGGATAGAGGGCAGAGTTAAAGAGAATTTCGAGGATTTTGAAGTGAGAAGAGCTTATACAGCTCACGGAGTAATTAAGGTACTTAAAGATAGAGATGGTATAGAGATTGATACTCCAGAGGAAGCAATGGAGAAGCTTATTATGGAAGGGTTTGAAGAAATAGTAGTTCAGCCACTGCATATCATTCCAGGAGTGGAATATGATTATATATCAGAAGTAGTAAGATATTATGGATATGAAAACCCTAAAATCAATATAAAGTTAGGCAGACCTGTACTTTATTACAAAGGTTATGAAGAAGGACAACCAGATGATTATACAACCTTTATAGAAGCAGTAAAGTCCATTATAGATACAAAGGAAACTGTATTATTTATGGGACACGGAACTATGCACCCTTCAAATGCTTGTTATTTGTGCTTGCAAGAAGTCCTTAGAAGCCAAGGCCATAATAATATCTACATTGCATCAGTAGAAGGATATCCTACTATAGAAGATGTTACAAAAACATTACTAAAAAATAAAGATCAAACCATTAGGCTAGTGCCTTTGATGTTAGTAGCAGGAGATCATGCAAAGAATGACATGGCAGGACATGAGGAAGACTCATGGAAAAGCTTACTTACAAAGGCAGGGTTTCAGGTGGAGATCTGCTTAATGGGATTAGGTGAAATAGAAAAATTCCAAGATATATACCTTCAACATATTAGCGATGCAATAGAAGATAGATATAAAGATTTAGGTAGAAACATTAAGGGGAAAAAATTATTAAAAGCAGGTGATATTTAGTGGCAAAAATTATGATACAAGGTACAGCTTCTTCTGTGGGCAAAAGCATATTAGTGGCAGCCCTTTGTAGAATATTTAAGCAGGATGGGTATAGTGTATGTCCCTATAAATCTCAGAACATGTCCCTAAATTCCTATATAACCTTAGATGGAAAAGAAATGGGAAGAGCACAAGTGCTACAAGCTTATGCGGCGGGGTTAGAGCCACAAGTATACATGAACCCGATACTTTTAAAGCCTACTACTGATAAGAAGTGTCAAGTAATTGTAAAGGGAAAGGTGCACTGTAATTCTTCAGCTGTGGAGTACCATAATATGAAGCTTGAATTTAGAGATATGCTTAAAAAGGACTTTCAAGACCTAGAGAAAAAGTTTGATATCATCGTGATGGAAGGGGCAGGAAGTCCCGCAGAAATAAATCTAAGGGATAGAGATATAGTAAACATGGGGATGGCAGAGCTGGTGGATGCACCAGTATTATTAGTGGGAGATATAGATAAGGGAGGGGTATTTGCATCTTTAGCAGGAACAATGCTGTTACTAAGTGATGATGAAAAAGCAAGAATGAAGGGTACCATAATAAATAAGTTTCGCGGAGATGTAAATATTCTAAAACCTGGTTTGGATATGATTGAGAAAATCATACAAATCTCTTGTCTTGGGGTAGTGCCATATTTTAAATTGGCTTTAGAAGATGAAGATGGTGCTGTAGAGTTTAACAGAAAAATTAATAATAAAATAGATATTGCAGTAATAAAACTTCCTCATATATCAAATTTCACAGATTTGGATGCATTAAAGATAGAAGAGGATGTTTCTCTGAGATTTATAACAAGCAATGAAGAGTTCAAGAATCCTGATATGCTTATAATTCCAGGAAGCAAAAATACTATAGAAGATTTGATGTATTTAAGAAATTCAGGTTTAGAAGATACTATTAAAAATTATGCAGGGACTGGTATTGTACTAGGTATTTGCGGAGGATACCAGATGCTTGGAAATATGATAAAAGATCCTTATGGAGTAGAAACATCTTTAGGAGAAATAGAAGCAATGAAACTTCTAGATGTAAATACGGCCTTTGAAAAAGAAAAAACCACAACAAGAGTGGAAGCTGAATTTAAGGAGTCTTCAAGAGTTTATGGCTATGAGATACATATGGGAGTATCAACCTATGGGGAAGGGACACAGCCCTTATTTGAGATAATAAGTAAAAATGGTGAGAAGGTTAGCTATTATGATGGAGCTGTAAATGATAAAGGTAATATTATGGGGACATACATTCATGGGATTTTTGATGGAGCAGCCTTTAGAGAGTACATTGTAAACAAGCTTAGAAGAAAAAAGGGATTAGAAGAAAGAAATTCTAAAATATATGAAAACCTTAGAGAAAAGGAACTTGATAAGCTAGCGGATATAGTTAGACAAAGCATTGATATAGAAAATATTTATAAGATTATGAGGTTGAAATAGTATGAAGAGTTTAGTCATATCTTCAAATTGCAGTGGAGGAGGAAAGACCACTATAACCTTAGGAATAATGAAAACCTTGATTAATAGAGGTTTTGATGTACAAGGGTATAAGGTTGGACCAGACTATATAGACCCAGTTTTTCATTCTCATATTACAAAAAAGCCTCCAAGAAATTTAGATATATTTTTAATGGGAGAAGAAGGAGTAAAAGCAGCCTTTTCAAGAGGAAAAGGAGAGCTTGGTGTTATAGAAGGGGTTATGGGCTTTTATGATGGCAGAGGAATAGATACTGAAGGCTCTACAGCCCATGTAGCTAGAATACTAGAGGCACCAACAGTTTTAGTTATATCTCCTAAAGCTCAAAGTGCTACACTATGTGCAGAGATAAAAGGAATTATGGAGTATGAGAAGTCAGATATAAAAGGGATTATATTAAATAATATAAGTGAAAGCTATTTTAAATTGTTAAAGTGTGCTATAGAAAAGAATTGCAGTGTTGAAGTATTAGGATATGTACCAAAGGATGAAAGATTAAAGCTGGGAAGTAGACATTTAGGTCTTATACAAAGCAGCGAGGTTGAGGATTTAGATAAAAAAATAGAACTATGCAGTGAGTTGATTGAAGAATATGTTGATGTGGATAGACTTATAGAAATGTTTAGAGAAAGCCCTATATTCCAAGATAACTTTCATGTAAAAGGTTTAGGTGTAAGAATTGCGGTGGCAAAAGATAAGGCTTTTAGCTTTTATTATAGAGAAAATTTAGAGCTTTTAGAGGAAATAGGAGAAGTTGTGTACTTTAGTCCTTTACATGATAAAAGGCTTCCAGAGAATATTGATTTATTATATAGGTGGTGGATATCCAGAGGTTTTTATAAAAGAGCTTAGTGAGAACAAGTCCATGTTAAAGAGTATTAAAGAGGCTCTAGAAGTAGGGCTTAGATGCTATGCAGAGTGTGGGGGGCTTATGTATCTTACAGAAAGCATAGAGGGATATGAGACTGTAGGCTTTATAAAAGGAGAAGTTAAAATGACAAATAGGCTTCAAAACTTTGGGTATGCTCAGGTAGAAGTTAACAAGGAAAATAATATATTGCCAAAAGGCTTTAAAATAAATTGTCATGAATTTCATAAATCTAAAATTAACAGTTTTGAAGGAAAAGTGTATAAATTAACAAAAAATGTGTATAACGGAACAATAAAAGAGTGGAGTTGTGGATATTATAAGAAAAATACCTTAGGATCTTACGCACATATACACTTTTTTAGCAATGTAAACTTTTTAAAATACCTTACAAAAGAAGGGTAGGATGAAGATGCAGAATTATATAAAAATACCAATGGATATTGAAAAGAGAAGTTTTGAAATTATTGGAGAGGAAATGGGACCTCATAATTTCAATGATAGAGAATTAAGCATAGTAAAGAGAGTAATTCATACTACTGCGGACTTTGATTATAAAAATATTATATATAAGAGAAGATGCCATTGACGAAGCAATTGCTCTTTTAAAAAAAGGAGCAACTATATACACAGATACAAAGATGGCTCTATCGGGTATCAACAAAAGGGCTTTAAAAAGCTTGAATTGTGAAGTAAAGTGCTATGTGGATGATGAAGAAGTGGCTAAGATTGCAAAGGAAAGAGGAATAACTAGGTCCATGGCAGCAGTAGAAAAGGCAGCAAGTGATGGAGTAGAATTCTTCGTATTTGGAAATGCTCCTACAGCATTATTTAGGCTTAAGGAATTAATTGGAGAAGGAAAGAGCAGTGCAAAGTTTATAATAGGAGCACCTATAGGTTTTGTGGGAGCTTCAGAATCAAAAGAAGAAGCAGAAAAGCTTCCACTTCCTATGATTACTATAAGGGGAAGAAAAGGAGGAAGCACTGTAGCTGCGGCTATTGTAAATGCACTCATGTACCTAATAGTTGATAGAGGTAACTAAAAATGTTAGATATGTATGTAACCTTTGAGGGGAAAAAACTAAGATGTGGATACACTACAGGTTCCTGTGCAGCAGCGGCGTCTAAAGCTGCAACAGCTATACTCTATGGCAGGGAAGAAATGAAAGATATAAAAATAGATACTCCTAAGGGAATTGAACTTACAATTCCAATAGAAAAGATAGTAAAGGGAGATAATTTTGTAGAGTGCTGTGTAATAAAAGATGGTGGAGACGATCCAGACGTTACTCATGGATTAGAAATATGGTCAAGGGCAGAGAAAATCTCTAAGGGCTATGTTCTAAAAGGGGGAAAAGGTGTAGGAGTAGTTCAGGGGGAGGGCCTATACGTGAAAAAAGGTGAATGGGCCATAAATCCTGTACCACGAGCTATGATTGAAAAGGAAGTTAAAGAGGTTCTGCCGCATAATTGCGGAGTTGAAATTACCATATTTGTTCCTAAAGGTGAGGAAGTAGCTAAAAAGACTTTTAATCCAAGACTAAATATAATAGGCGGAATATCTATTTTAGGGACTACAGGAATTGTAACCCCAATGTCTGATGAGGCACTCAGAGAATCCATAGCTCTAGAGATGAGACAAAAAATAGCAGACAAAGGATATAAGGATTTGATATTTGTATTTGGAAATA
Source organism: Clostridium bovifaecis (assembly GCA_009738435.1). Classification (GTDB taxonomy): domain Bacteria; phylum Bacillota; class Clostridia; order Clostridiales; family Clostridiaceae; genus Clostridium_H; species Clostridium_H bovifaecis. Next base: position 866,344 of record CP046522.1, read on the forward strand.
TGGGAGAAGACAGGGCTAAACAGCTAAATTTAGATTTAGAAAAATCCGTAACCATATCCAACTTTGTAGGCTTTGCTTTAAATTCTGCCTTAGAAAACAACATAGATAAAATTCTCATAGTAGGGCATATAGGAAAGCTCTGCAAGGTCGCTGCAGGCTGCTTTAACACTCACAGCAGAGTTTGCGATGTAAGAATGGAGGTTATTGCTCTTGAATTAGCTTTAATTGGAGCACCAAGAGAGCTAGTTCAGGCAGTTTATAATGAAAAAACCACAGAAGGAGCTGTAAAGCTTATAGAGAATAAATACAGTTCTATATATAAAACCATTGGTGAAAAGATAGAAAAGAGAATGAGACAGTTTACCTATGACAACATAGAGGTAGAAGCCATAATGTACTCTATGGATAAAGGGATACTTTATGATGGAAGAAAGGAATAAAGGCTAAGATGAAATTGAATATAGTAGGTATAGGTCCTGGTAATAAAAGATATATGCTGCCTATAGCCCTAGAGACAATGGAAAACAGTGATGTAGTCATTGGATTTAAAAGAGCTGTTGAAAGTGTGGATTTTGTTAAAACTAAAAAGCTTCAGGTAAATAGCTTAAAAGAGATTATAGACTTTGCACTAAATAATAAGGATAAGGTAATTTCTGTAATTGCCTCAGGGGACCCGACATTTTATGGAGTTACAGAATACATAAAAAGATACTATGAGGAAGATATAGAAGTAATACCTGGCCTAAGCTCCTTTCAATACTTTTTTGCAAAGTTAAGAAAGTCCTGGCAGGGAATTCCCTTAGGAAGTCTTCATGGAAGAGATGAAGATTTTATTGAAGTCGTAAAAAATAAAGCTGTATCCTTTTGGTTTACAGATAAAATTAACACTCCACAGGCTATAGCAAAAAGACTTATAGAAGAAGGAATTAATGGAAATATGTATATTGGCGAAAATCTGTCCTATGAGGATGAGAAGATAACTATTGTTGATTTAAAGAATGTTGTAAACATGAAATTTAGCCACCTCTCCATAGTTATTATAGAGAGAAAAGAGGAAGAGATATGATTTATATTAAAGATGAAGAATTCATTAGAGGAAATTGTCCTATGACCAAGGAAGAAGTAAGAATATTAAGCATTGCTAAATTAGAATTAAAGCCTAACTATGTGGTGATAGATGTGGGAGCAGGAACAGGCTCTGTAAGCATTCAAATAAGCAAAATCTGCAGCGAAGGAAAGGTTATAGGAATAGAAAAGGATAAAGATGCCTTAGAGGTTTTATATAGAAATAAAGAAAAGTTCCAAGCAGATAACTTTGAAATAATAGAAGGAGAAGCCCTAGATATAGAAATATCAGAAAGCTTTGAGGGTGTTTTTATAGGGGGAAGCGGTGGAAATATTGAAAGCATTATAGAAAAGTATGATAAAATGCTTAAAACTAACCACAAAATGGTTTTAAACTTCATAACTTTAGATAATGTGTACAAGGCATTAAATAAGCTAAAAAACTTAGGATATAAAATTGAATGTTCACAGATTGCGGTAAGCAAAACTAAAGGACAAAGCCTTATGCTTATTGCAAACAATCCAATATTTATTGTTTCAGGTAAAAAGCAGGGCTAATTAGATGGAGGAGGATCAATATGGCTAAATTATACGGAATTGGTGTAGGACCAGGAGATAAGGAACTTATCACATTAAAGGCAGTTAGAGTTATAAAAAGCTGCGATGTTATAGTGGTACCAAGTGCCATGTCAGGGGGAAAGAGCATTGCCTTCGAGATAGCTGAGGACTTTATAAGAAAGGAATCAGAAATACTTATAAAACACTTTCCTATGGGAGGAGAAGAGCAGGAACAGAAGATATATGAAGCCTTTGAAGCAATAGAAGAAAAATTAAGAAATGGGAAGGATGTAGCTTTCTTAACTATAGGAGATCCCTTCGTATACAGTACTTATATATACTTACTGAAATATGTTGAAGAAAAAGGCTATGAAACGGAAACAGTACCTGGAATAACTTCCTTCTCTGCCTGTGCAAGCCTTGCAAAGGAACCATTGGTAATAGGAGATGAACCTCTTATTATCATACCTTCAAACCAGATAGATACCATTGAAGATGAAAAGAATTTAGTAATAATGAAGGTATATAAAAATGAGAAGAAGGTTATTGAAAGATTAGAGGAAAAAGGCTTTGAATATGTATATGTAAAAAGAGCTGGAAGAGATGGACAAGAAGTTATAAGAGACAGAGAAAGAATTTTAGAAAGCAGAGATTATATGTCTTTAATAATAGCTCATAGAAAATAGCAAAATAGCTATAAGGAGGAGTACTATGGTTTACTTTATTGGAGCAGGTCCAGGAGACGTGGACTTAATAACGGTTAAGGGCAGAAGAATACTAGAACAGGCAGATGTGGTGATATATGCAGGTTCCTTGGTCAACAATAGGCATTTAGACTTTTGCAAGGAGTATGTTGAAACCTACAATTCAGCTTCCATGACTCTAGGAGAGGTAATAGAAGTTATGAGAAAAGCAGAAGAGAAAGGAAAACTAACTGTAAGACTTCATACTGGAGATCCATCCATATATGGTGCTATTAAGGAGCAGATGGATGAATTAGAAAAGTATAGCATAAGCTATGAAGTGGTGCCAGGGGTTAGCTCCTTTACTGGAGCTGCAGCTGCTATAAAAAAGGAATTTACACTACCTTCTGTAAGTCAAACCGTTATACTTACAAGAATTGAAGGAAGAACTCCAGTACCTAAGGAGCAGGACTTAGAAATACTAGCAAGATGCAATGCATCCATGGCAATATTCTTATCCATAGGCATGATTGATAAGGTAGTGGAAAAATTAAAGAAGGGCTATGGAAGAAACGTTCCTATAGCTGTAGTAGAAAAGGCTACCTGGGAAGATGAGAGGATAATAATTGGTACTTTAGATGATATTGAAGAGAAAGTAAAGGAAGCCAACATAACTAAATTTGCACAAATACTAGTAGGAGATTTTATAGATTGTGACTATGATAAAAGTCTTTTATATGATAAAAGATTTACTCATATGTTTAGGCAGGGTGAAAAATGAAGATTGCAGGGGTAACTTTTACATCCCAAGGTAAAAAAATAATTGAAAAGTTAAGAGAGCACATGGAAATCTATCATTATTATAAAGATAAGAATTCAAATTTCAATATAAAAACCTTAGGGAAAAAGTTGATGAAGGAATACGAAGCTATAATATTCATAGGCGCTGCTGGAATTGCTGTTAGAACTATAGCTCCATTCATTACAACTAAGGATAAAGATCCTGCTGTTTTGGTTATAGATAATGAGGGGAAGTTTGTAATATCCCTCTTAAGCGGTCACTTAGGAGGAGCTAATGAGCTTACATTAAAGGTAAGCAATATACTAAAGGCGCAGCCAGTAATCACTACAGCCACAGACAGCTTTGGCATAGAAGCCCCAGACATCATAGCTAAAAAAAACAACTACGTAATAGAAGACTTATCTAAAGCAAAGAATATTTCAGCCTTGTTAGTTAAAGGGGAAAAGGTAGGATTTTTAAATGATGAAGCCCCTAGTTATTTGCCTTCAGGTTATGTAAGACTTAACAGAAATGAGAAGGAGCTAAAAGGGCTAGTTCATATAACTAATAAGAAAATTCATCCAAAGGCTGTAGGTTTATCTAAAGATATAACAACATTAAAGCTCATTAAGAAAAACATAATCCTTGGCATAGGCTGCAGAAAGAATTATAGTTCAGAGAAAATGTTAAACTATGTAGAAAAAATATTGAATGAATACAATATAGATACTACAGCTATAAAGCTTATAACAACTGTAGAGGTTAAGAAAAATGAAGAGGCAATACTAAAGCTAGCAGAAACTTGTAATTGTCCAATTAAAATTTGGACAATAGATGATATAAAGACTGTGCAGCATAAGTTCAAAGGCAGTGATTTTGTAGAAAAAACTTTAGGAATCAGATCAGTCTGCCAGCCATCTGTGGATTTGTGTGGAGCAAGAATACTAGTAGATAAAATAGCTTGTGATGGAATGACACTTTGCATAGGGGAAGGAGAGTAAGGATGATAGGACTTATATTAGGCACCAGTGAGGGAAAGGAAATACTTTCAAAATTAAACGTATTTACTGAGGACATTTTTGTAACTACTGCTACTTCCTATGGTGGAGAATTACTAAAGGATTATAAGTATAAGCATATAAATAGCTCTCCCCTTACAAAGGAAGGGTTAAAGGAGCATTTAATTAAGCATAAGGTTTCAATATTGGTAGATGCTGCTCATCCTTACGCTGTAGAAATAAGGAAAAATACCAGAGAAATTTGCAAAGAGTTAAAGATAGAATACTTAAGATATGAAAGGCCTTCTGTTATAGAAGAATATTTAAAGAATGATAATATAAAGCTAATAAATTCTATAGAGGATATAAAAGATTTAGTAATTGAAAATAAGATACAAGGAACTATACTAAATACCACTGGAAGTAGAAATGTAGATAAGTTCATAAAACTTGGACTTGAAAACAGAATAATACACAGAGTTCTTCCGACCATAGAGTCCTTAGAAAAGTGCCTAAATTGTGGAGTTAAGGTTGAGAATATTGTTGCAGTGAAGGGGCCAATAGGATTAGATCTTAATATTGGATTTATAAAGGAATATAAGGTAGAAGCTTTAGTACTTAAAGACAGCGGTACTGCTGGAGGTACAGAGGAAAAACTTAAAGCAGCTATACAAGAAGGAGTAATGGCTTTGGTTTTGAAAAGAAAAGATACAGATAACGCAGAAAATAATTTCAGTGATATAGATAAACTTATTACACACATTAAGAAAGGAAGAAGTAAATGGGAAAATTATACGTTATAGGCATTGGACCTGGTGGAAGTGAACATATGACACTAAAGGCTCGGGCTGCTATCGAAGAGAGCAATATTATTGTAGGATATATAAAGTATATTGATATGATAAAAGATTTGATAAAGGATAAAACCATATATTCTAATGGAATGATGGGAGAAGAAGAACGCTGTAGAGAGGCACTAAGGCTCAGTAAAGATAATATAGTATCTGTAATAAGCACTGGAGACAGCGGTATCTACGGAATGGCAGGACTTATATTAGAATTAGCGGATGAAATGGAAAGAAAAAATATAGAGGTTATACCAGGGGTTACAGCTTCCTCAGCAGCGGCTTCAATAGTGGGAGCACCTCTTATGCATGATAACTGCAACATAAGCTTAAGTGACTTAATGACACCTTATGAACTTATAAAGAAAAGGGTGGAGGCAGCGGCCTTCGCAGATTTTATAATTTCTTTTTATAATCCTAGAAGTAAGGGAAGACCTAATTATTTAAGGGAAGCCATAGAGATAATAAAAAAATATAGAAATTCAGATACACCAGTTGCTGTAGTTAAAAATGCTTTAAGAGATGGTGAGGAAGCATCCTTATTTACATTAGAAACTTTTGATGACAGTATAGTGGACATGTTGTCTATAGTTATAGTTGGAAATAGCCAAACTTACATAAAGGGAGGTAAGATGATTACTCCAAGAGGATATTTTCAATGATACTTTTCGCAGGGGCTAGATCATTGCTAAAAATTAATGTAGGGCTGGCTTTTGAGATTGGAGGTGGAAATATTGGATATAATGTTGGCTGTTATAATTGATTGGATAATAGGAGATCCACGCTGGTTTCCTCACCCAGTTATTTATATGGGAAAGCTCATATCCTATCTTGATAAAACGGGAAGAAAGCTTTGTAAAACTGATGATAGCATAAGAACTTTTGGAGGATTTATTGTCTTAGTAGTAGCTTCCTTAAGTTTTATAATTCCTTTTGCTTTGCTTTGGAAAGTACAGGATATACCATGGCTTTATCACATGATTAATGTGTTTATACTATGGACTACCCTTGCTGCTAAATCTTTAAAAGTAGAGGCTAAGAAGGTTTATTATTCACTAAAGAATGGAGATTTACAGGATGCTAGGGTCAAGCTTTCCTATATAGTAGGCAGGGATACTTCAGCATTAGATGAAAAAGAAATCATAAGGGCAGATGTGGAGACAGTGGCTGAAAACACATCTGATGGAGTTATAGCCCCTCTTATATACGCTATTATTGGGGGAGCACCCCTTGCCATGATGTATAAGGGGGTAAATACCATGGACTCTATGCTTGGCTACATGAATGAAAAATATAGATATATTGGCTTCTTTCCAGCAAAGGTAGATGATGTATTCAACTTTATACCTGCAAGAATAACTGGAGTTTTAATGTGTTTAACCGCATTTTTAGTAAAGGGTAATATAATAGAAAGTCTTAAGATAATGGTAAGAGATAGAAAAAATCATAAAAGTCCAAATTGTGCTTATCCAGAAGGTGCTGCTGCTGGAGCCATGAGGATTCAATTAGGCGGTACTAATGTTTATTTTGGAGAAGTGGTATACAAGCCTACTATTGGAGATAAGAAACAGGACCTAAATTTTGAACACATAAATGATTCAGTTAAGTTGATGTATTCAGCTGAAATATTAGGGCTAATAATTTATGCTATTGCAGTTTTTCTATAAATTACAGAAGTGAAGTAGGATTATGTAGATTTAAAAAAGAAAAGGTGATTAAATGGAGCATGGTGGAGACATATATACAGAAGGAATTTTAAAGGGAAGAGAAATTATAGATTTTAGTTCAAATATAAATCCTCTAGGAGTTCCTGAAAGTTTTAAAGCTCATATAGGTGAGGCACTAGAAGCAGCAGAAAGATATCCTGATATTAAGTATAGAAAGTTAAAAGAATACATAGTCGATTATTTAAAGTTTAGCGGGGATTATTTTAGAAGTGATTTAAAAAGTTCATGGGAATTAAGTATAGATGAAGGGAATATAGCTCTTGGCAATGGAGCAGCAGAGATTATAGATTTAGTAATAAGCTGTTTTAAGAGTATATGTATAGTGGTGCCCTCTTTCATAGAATACGAAAAAAGTGCATTAAAGTGGCAGGTAAGTGTTGGGTACTCTAAATTAACAGAGGACATGAATTATAATTATGAAGATATTTTTTCAAAAATGCAAAATGTAGAAGCACTTATAATAGGAAATCCCAATAATCCTAATGGCGGAGTTATAGACAAAGAAAAGTTTAAAATAATATTAAATTACTGTGAAGAGAACAATAAAAAAGTTATTATAGATGAAGCCTTTATTGAATTTACAGGGAAAAGGGGCTTTAGCTTTATAGAGTTTTTAAATTACAAGTGTGTGTTTATAATAAGAGCTCTTACTAAGTTCTATGCTATGCCAGGCATAAGGATGGGGTATGGCTTATGCAAGGATGAAAACTTAATAAATAATATAAGGAAGATGCAAAACCCTTGGAATATAAATTGTTTTGCAGAAACTGCAGCTAAATATGTGTTAAAGGATTTTCAATATATAGAAAGGTCTTTAGAGTGGGTAGAAGAAGAAAGAGATTTTATGTTTAGTAATCTAAAATCAATAGATGCAATAGAGAAAGTTTATACAACCTATAGCAATTTTATATTATGCAAGCTAAAAGATTTAGACTGTCATAGGCTTTATGGCTTATCAATGAAAAGTGGAATAGCTATAAGAAAATGCCATAACTTTAAAGGTCTTAATGAATATTATGTGAGATTTGCCATAAAGGATAGAAAAAATAATAGGAAGCTTATAGAATTTTTGAAGTCCGTGAAGTAGATAAAAAGAATTCTTAGAAAAGATAAATCAAATATAAAACAGGAATTATTATGTAAAATGGGGGATATTATGAGTAAAAAATATATTTTCATCATGTGTATTGCACTAACATTTAGTTTAAGTACTAACGCATATGCAATGCATATAGCGGAGGGCTTTCTACCACCAGTCTGGAGTGAAGTGTACTTTGTACTTGCAGCTCCTTTTGTAATTAAAGGAATTAGGCAAATAAGAAAAGGGACAAGAAATAAAAAGGATTTAAAAATGCTTTTAGGTCTAGCTGCGGCATACTGCTTTGTACTGTCTGCCATGAAACTGCCATCTGTTACAGGAAGCACATCTCATCCTACAGGAACAGGACTTGGAGCTATAATTTTTGGACCATTTGTTACTAGTGTAGTATCTGTAATAGTTCTTCTATTTCAAGCACTACTACTAGCTCATGGAGGTATAACAACTTTAGGTGCTAACGTGTTTTCAATGGGAATAGTAGGACCTATAATCTCTTATTTAGTGTTCATAGGACTAAAAAGTAAAAATAAGAAGGCAGCTGTATTTTTAGCTGCTATGCTTGGAGATTTAACTACTTATTTAGTTACATCAATACAATTAGCCTTAGCTTTTCCAAGTACAACAGGTGGAGTATTACATGCTTTTATAAAGTTTGTTTCAATATTTGCCATAACTCAAATTCCACTAGCTATAGTAGAAGGAATAATTACAAGTATAATATTTGAATTTGTAGAAAAGTCAGCATCTAAAGAACTTAAGGATTTAAGTGAGGTGTAGAAAATGAAAAAGAGAAACTTCTTGTTAATTATGCTTTGTGTGGCTTTAGTAAGTATTTCTTTGCTTATTGGTTCCTTAAGAGGAGGAGAATTTTCAGGGGCAGATGATAAAATAGAAGAAGTGATTAATTCCCAAAACCAAACCTATGAAGCATGGTTTAATCATTTATGGGAACCACCATCAGGTGAAATAGAAAGCTTATTGTTTGCTCTGCAGGCAGCAATAGGAGCAGGATTTATAGGATTTTATATAGGAAAGAAGAGTAATGTTAAAACTAATAATGTCTCTAGCAAAATTAAATAAAATATCTAATTATCATCCTGCAGAAAAGTTAATATTAAGTTTGATGCCTATTGTAATTATAGGGTTCTGCCATAGGGTGGTCCCCATAATTATAAATATAGTTATATTTATAATTTTACACCTTCTTTGCAATAACAATAAAAATGCAGCTATTAAATTTACATTAGAGATAGCAGCCTTTGCAGCATTTTCATCTATAACCTTAGTTTTTGATTATGGAGTGAAATATTGTTTAATAATAATGCTTAAAAGTATATCAAGTGGAATCTGCCTATCCTTTTTAGCTCTTACAACACCTATGGATGATATATTATATATATTATCTAAAAATTCATGGTTAAGGGATATGTGTGATATAGCTAAAACCATGGAGAGATTTCTCATATTGTTATATGACGAATATCATATTTTATATGATTCAGTTAGAGCTAGGGGAGGCTTTGGGGGAGTAAGACTTAAAATAATAAATACAGGGAAAGTTGCAGGACTTTTATTTATAAATACTATGAAAAGATGGGGAAATATAAAGGAATCCATAGAAAGCAGAGGATATAGAGGATATATTCCTTATTTAAAAAAAGAATTTAGCTTTTCTATGGCAAGGCTCTATGGAATATGCATATATGTAGTTATCTTGGGGCTTATGGTATACAAATATTGAAGTGGAATGAGGTAATTTGGTTATGGAGGTTAGTACAAGCTACCCAGGCAGCTTTGGGGAAGTGCTTCAGGGAAAAGTAAATAATATGGACATGCTTTTATCCTGTCCTGTAAATATTTATACCACCGTAAAAATATTTGAAAGTAAAAATCCTTGTAAAAAGCTTAAATGGAATAAAGCAAATAGATTTTTGTATAATATATTAAAAAATTGGAATCATGAAAAATACTATAGGAATTTAGATATACACATTAAGTCGGAAATCCCTTCAAGCAAAGGTATGGCTAGCAGTACTGCAGATCTTTGTGCCATATATTGTTCTCTTCTAAAGATGTTTAATAAGGACTTTAATGAAGAGGAGTTAGTAAAAGAATGTATAAAAATAGAGCCTACTGATAGCATAATTTTTAGAGAAATGACTTTGTTTGATTATAAAAAAGGATTATATAAAGAAAAGATAGGTGAGTACTTTTCCTACAATATATTGGTTTTTGAGGGTAAAAAAGGCATAAGCACTGTAGAGTTTAATAATAAAAAGCTGCCGGATTTAAAAGATGTGAGTGATATTTACGCTATATTAAAAGAAGGAGCAGCAGAAAAGAACATAGAAAAACTTGCATATGTTTCTACAGAAAGTGTAATGAGAAATCAACACAGGCTTCCTTATACATGGATAAACAATATTGAAGAGATAAGAAAGCTTACTTCAGGGCTTGGGATTATAGGTGCACATAGCGGAAATGTTCTGGGGATAATATACGAAGATGAAGAAAAATTAAAGTATGCATTTAACTTTATTGAGAAGCAAGATTTTTATAAGGTATATGCTGTAAAAACTTTAGAAAATGTAGAAGAGGTGCTCTTATGAAAAAAGGATATATTCAAATCTATACAGGAAATGGAAAGGGAAAAACTACTGCAGCCTTAGGACTATCTTTAAGAGCCATATGTGCTGGTAAAAAGGTGTTTTTTGGTCAGTTTGTAAAAGGTATGGACTATAGCGAACTAAAAGCAGTTAACTATTTGCCCAACTTCACTATGAAACAATTTGGAAGGGATGCATTTATATTTAATAATCCTAAAGAAGAGGATATAAAATTAGCTAGAGAAGGATTGAAGGAAGTAAAAGAAGCTTTAAAATCTGGAGAATATGATGTTGTAGTATTAGATGAGCTAAACATAGCTTTATATTATAAATTATTTACTGTAGAAGAAGCTTTAGAATTGTTAGACAATAGAGATCCAGAGGTTGAAGTAATTATCACTGGCAGAAATGCAGATGAAAGGCTTATAGAGAAGGCGGATTTGGTTACGGAAATGAAGGAGATAAAGCATTATTATAAAAAAGGGGTAATGGCAAGAAAAGGCATAGAAAGCTAAGTTATGTCTGCATCATATTTAAATACATTTATTTTTTGCTATTAACAAACTATTATATCTACACTTATTCTTCAAGGGGAAAGAGATTTTGTAATCCCACCAACTTTATGTAGGCAGAAGATGGAATAAACAGTAATGTTAATGTTAGGTGCCTGGCACCTAATATTAACATTTGGATATGGAAAAATTTATATTAATCAATTATAATTAATTGTAGATAATTATTCTTTGTACAAACCATAAGAAATATAAAACTATAATAAACTAGAATAATAAGATTTTCAGGGGGAGAATGTATGTTGTTTAAATCAAAAAAAGCACCATGTTATGAAGCTGAGCAAATTATAAATTACGTGGATGCACGTATGAAGGGGAAAATAAGCAAAAGACCAGATGTAGAGTATGGCATTCATAAAAAGATAGCAGATGATTTTGACAAGCTTTTCGCTAGTGAAGAAAAGATGGCTGAATCATCTAAAAGGATCATAGAAATAGGAGCTAGCATAAGCAGCTTTGATTCTGAGATGAAACATATATCTAATATTTTAATAGATTTTGCTGAAGATATGTCAGAGGTTAGCCAATCTAACTTAGCAATTGTTGAAGAAACTACTGCAAGTATGAATGGAGTTAACGAAACTACTAGCATTGCAACAAAAACACTTAATACTGTTGCAAATTCATCACAAAATCTTATGGAAAGCAACGTTGAAGGGCTTAGCCAGATAGAGGAGATAGGTAAAGCTAAAGAAGATGTTTTAAATAATGCAAATGTAATGGGCGGCAAAATAGATTATTTGATTGAAATGGTTAACAAGGTTAATGATATTGTAAAAACTGTAGAATCAATAGCTAATCAAACAAACCTTTTAGCACTCAATGCTTCTATAGAAGCAGCAAGAGCAGGGGAGCATGGGAGAGGATTTTCTGTAGTAGCTGATGAAATAAGAAAGCTTGCGGATGACACAACCCATAACCTTAAAGGGATGAAGTCCTTAATGTCTAATATGCAGGAAGCCGCAAATGATGGAAAGAATAGCATGGATCAAACCATATTAGAAACAAATGGAATGAGTGAAAAAATTGATGCAGTTAAAGTAACTATACAAAAAAATGTTCAGCTGCTAGGTTCTACAGTTAAGGATATAAAAGTACTAAATGATTCTATGAGCGGTATTAACACTTCGGTAAATGAAATAAATAAGGCAATGGAAATATCAACTGTAGATGCAGAAAGGCTTAACCGCATGTCAGAAGAAATACACAAAAGTGCTTTAGAAAGTTCAGACCAAGCGGCAAAGATTTCTCAAATTGATAAAGAGCTCTCAGACATAGTAAAAGGGATGTTAGCTCATTTAAAAGATAGCCCAAACTCATTTACAAATGAAGAGTTTATCTCTTATTTACAAAAGGCGAAGGAATCTCATAAAATTTGGTTAGCTAATTTAAAAAGAGCTATTGATGAGATGAAAGCATATCCTATTCAGCTAGATGGAAGCAAATGTGCTTTTGGACATTTTTATTATTCAATTAACGTGGAGCATCCTAATATTATATCAGATTGGAAGGCTATTGAAGAAGTTCATATGAAATTCCATAACTATGGAAAAGAAGTTATGAATTCAATTGAAGAAAATAATTATGAAAATGCAAATAATTTTTATAAACAAGCTAAAGAACTATCCTCTCAGATATTTGAGCATTTAGATAATATTATAAAAAATGTTGGAGATATTAATTTACAAGGAGATCACGTATTCAATGGGATAGAAGATTTCAATGAAATTTGCAGCGAAAATTGTGGTGAATGTAAGTATTAAGGAACTATTTCCTTAGCATCTTAATTTACTCACTTCATGTCATGTTTTTTGAATTATTATGGTATAATTAGATATTTAATAGAAATAAGGAATACGTTGCTTCTATTTACACTAATATAAATTGAAAATTCGATAAAATTCGATATTTTTTTACTTCCAATGAGCTAAAATTTGTGATAAACTTATACTTGTCCTAAGCTTATTAGGAACAGTAAGTCAAATAATAGCACATTAAAAGTGGCTATGTGCGGTCTCATTTATACCTTATTTATAGGAGGAAAGCATACTATGAAAAATCTAATGAAGAAGTGGAATCAACTAAGTCTTGTAAAACGAATAATTATAGGTTTAATCATTGGTATTATTTTAGCTATGACCGTTCCAGAAGCAGCAAAACCAGTTGCTATTTTTGGTTCTTTATTTGTAGGTGCTTTGAAAGCGATTGCACCTATGCTGGTATTATTCTTAGTTATGTCCGCTATCTCTCAACACAAGATTTGAAAGCGATTGCACCTATGCTGGTATTATTCTTAGTTATGTCCGCTATCTCTCAACACAAGAGTGGTAAGCAGACAAATATGAAATCGATTATAATTCTTTATCTTTTAGGAACATTCTTAGCTGGACTTGTAGCGGTTGTGGCAAGCTTTATGTTCCCAGTAAGCTTAACACTTCCAGCTGGGACTGCTGAAAATGTAACTCCTCCAGGTGGTGTGTCAGAGGTTCTAAAAGCATTACTATTAAATATTGTTGATAACCCAGTAAAAGCACTTTTTAATGCAAACTATATTGGTATACTATCTTGGGCAGTACTTCTTGGTCTTGCTTTAAGAAATGCTCCTGATTCTACAAAAACAATGATTTCTAATTTTTCAGATGCATTATCACAAATGGTTAGATGGGTAATAAACTTAGCTCCATTAGGAATCATGGGACTTGTATTTGATACTATTGCTGTAAGTGGAATCAAATCCTTGCTTAGCTATGGACAATTGCTTGCAGTTTTAGTTGGTACTATGCTTTTTGTAGCTCTTGTTGTAAATCCAATAATTGTCTATGTGGGTATCCGTAAAAATCCATTCCCACTTGTGCTTAAGTGTTTAAGGGAAAGTGGTATAACAGCATTCTTTACACGTAGCTCAGCTGCAAATATTCCTGTAAACATGGGCTTATGCGAAAGGCTAGGACTAGATAAGGATACGTATTCAGTATCTATTCCACTAGGTGCTACTATCAATATGGCTGGTGCAGCAGTTACTATTTCTGTATTAACCCTTGCAGCAGTTAATACTCTTGGAATTCAAGTGGATATAGGTACAGCAATAATCCTTAGCGTACTATCAGCTGTAAGTGCTTGTGGTGCTTCAGGTGTGGCAGGTGGATCTCTATTATTAATTCCTCTAGCATGTAGTCTTTTCGGAATTCCAAACGATATCGCTATGAAGGTAGTTGGTGTAGGATTTATAGTAGGTGTTATACAAGATTCTTGCGAAACAGCCCTTAACTCATCAACAGACGTACTTTTCACAGCAGTAGCTGAGTTCACTAAGTGGCGTAAGGAAGGTAAGAAGATAATTATCAATAAATAGAAAACGTTATATTTAAATAGAAATAAAGTCACGGTGTTGTTTTTGAGTGCTAGAGACCGCACAAAATCACTGAAAGACATATACCGCTTGATAGAAAGTAAATATGCAAGTCTAATGAGTTTAATACGCGAATTTTAAATAGTGAATTTATTAAAGGGAAATATTGGCAACAAGGTTTAAAGGAAGTCAAAATGGGCTTCCTTTTTTGATTTTAAGCTTATTTTAGTGTTGTGCTGAAATTTACTTAAAGCATGATTCTATGATTAACGATACTACTCTTAAACATAACTAGATTTAGATATTTTTCGGAGATATATGATAACGTCCTTATTGATAGAATAAAAACAAGATATTATTTTTGAAAGGATGAAGTGGGTAAAGTGATTAAAGAATTAGAGAGAGAAAAATTAAATGAAGTTATGGAAATATGGAAAGAAGCAACAATAGATGCTCATAAGTTTATACCAAAGGACTATTGGCTGAAGAATTATAATGTAGTAAAAGATGTTTATATTCCAATAGCAAAAACCTTCGTATATATTGAGAAAGGTAAGGCTATAGGGTTTATAAGCATTATAGAGGGTGAATTTATAGGAGCTTTGTTTATAGATATTAATAGTCAGGGCAAAGGTATAGGAACTGAGTTAATAGACTTTGCAAAGAAAAGGTATAAAAAGTTGAGTTTAGCAGTGTATGTGGAGAATAATAGAGCGGTAGAGTTTTATAAGGAAAAAGGATTTGTTATTGAAAGTGAAGGGATAAATGAAGATAGTGGATACAGCGAATTTATCATGAGCTGGAAAAGAGCATTGATTAAATAAGGATATATGAAAATATAAAATAAAAAACTAGCAGATTGACCACAGGTTGTTCTGCTAGTTTTTTATACTATTAAAGATTTAATTCTAGAAAATAATAAAGAATTTAAACATAATTTGAACTTTAAAATTATAATATAGGATATATTGACTTTACAGTCAATATATTTTGTATTATAATTGACTTCACAGTCAATGGGTTTAATATCCATTATATAAACTTAAAGGGAAGTGTATTAAATTGTATTCTACTTTTGAAAAATTATCAGAGGATAAAAAACAGAAGATTATAAAGGTGTGCATAGATGAATTTTCTGCAAATGGCTATGAAAGTACATCTACTGATGTTATTGCAGAAAAGGCGGAGATCTCAAAAGGCAGCCTCTTTTATTATTTTAAAAACAAAAAAGGTCTGTATCTTTATATAATTAAATATGTATATAGCTTGATTTTTGAAAGGTTTATGAAAGCTTTTGATGAAGTACAAGAACAAGACTTCTTTGAAAGAATCAAAGCACTTGTTTTAACGAAGCAAAGGGTAACTATTCAATATTATAATGAAACACGGCTTATTATGAATGCTTTAAGCAATCCGCCTGTATCTTTAAAAAAAGAATGCGAGGACATTTACAAAGATAATTGGAAGACATATGAGCGTTTAAAGGATTATGTGTATAAAAAAGAATTAATCCATTCTGAATATTTACGAGACAATATTTCAGCAGAAATATCCGCTAACTTTACAGCAGCTATTCTTGAAAGACTTTCAGAAAAGTTCTTCATAATGTATAGTGCTGGAAAAATTGATTTGAATAATTACTGCGAAGCTGTAATGAAGGAATTAGATGAATATATTGATATTATTAAATATGGGATATTTAAAAGGAAGGATGATAAGGAAAGTTTTAAATAAATGTAAAAAGCAGCATTCGTTAAAAGCAGAGTCTTTAATATAAGGAGGGGGATATATGGAGATGATTCTAAGAGCAAAAGATTTATCAAAATATTATCAGATGGGAGAAGTGCGAGTAGATGCACTAAAAGAAGTAAGTTTTGAAGTTTATAAAGGAGAGTTCATTGTAGTACTAGGCCCTAGTGGTTCTGGGAAGAGTACAATGCTCAATCTAATTGGAGGAATGGATACAGCCAGCAGTGGAGAAATATATTATAAAGAAAAAGCACTTCATGGTGCTACTGAAAAGATTTTAACAGAATATCGCAGAAATGCAATAGGATTTGTGTTTCAATTTTATAACCTAATCGCTAACTTAACAGCTTATGAAAATGTAAAGCTTTCAGTTGAAATTTCAAAAAATCCTTTAAAGGTAGAAGAGGTGCTAGAACAGGTTGGTTTATTGGAAAGGGCGGGACATTTTCCGGCACAAATGTCAGGAGGACAACAGCAAAGAGTAGCTATTGCTAGGGCGATTGCAAAAAATCCGGAAATTTTATTGTGTGATGAACCGACAGGTGCTCTTGATTTTTCTACAGGTATACAAGTATTAAAGCTTTTGAGGGATTTCAATAAAACATATAAAAATACAGTTATTGTTATTACTCATAATGCTGGTATAGCAAAAATGGCAGACCGCGTATTCTATATTCGCGATGGGAGGTTGGACCATGTTGAAGTAGTGGAGAAACCTCTAGAGCCAGAGGAGGTATCTTGGTAAATGTTGTGGCTTAAAATGATACGAGATATTAAGGGTAATATCATAGCCTATTTAGCATGTATGATTGTAATTATGATAGGATTGATTTCCTATGCATCAATATCAATTTCTAAGGACAACCTATTTATTGCTCAAGAACAGTTTTATAAGCATTATAATTTTGCTGATGGCTTTGCCGCAGTTCGCACTATGCCATATGCACAGCTTAGGAAGCTGCAGAATATAGAAGGAGTAGATCAGCTTCAGGGCCGGCTTGTAAAAGATGTGAGAGTAATAATGCCTGAAAGGGACGAGAATATATATCTACGATTAATATCTATTGATAAAGCAGAATCTAATCCTATTAATGGTGTCAAACTGATAAAAGGTTCCTTCCCACAGGAAGAAGAGCGCAGCATACTGCTTGCCGATAAATTTTATACCGCTAACCATCTATCTCTAAATGACACTATTGTTATGGTTATCGATGGGAAAAAGGTAGAATTACCTTTGGCCGGAACTGGACAAAGTCCTGAATATGTATATGCAATAAAAGATGGACAAAGTATTGCTCCAGAACCTGAGAACTTTGAAGTAGCCTATATGAACTATGAGGAAATGGAAGCCCTGTTTAATGAAGAGGGTATGATAAATAACATTATATTTACTCTAAAACCCGGATTTACCTTTGCCGATGTAGAGGGAAAAATAGAAACGGAATTAAAAAGGTATGGCATGGAAAGTTTAATTCCTCGTAAAGATCAATTAAGCAACGTAATGCTATCAGAAGAATTAAATCAACTTGAAAATATGTCTAAAAGCGTACCAGTTCTATTTCTAACTATTTCAACTACAATTTTATATATTATGCTCAAGAGGCTTGTTGAATCTCAGCGTGGACAAATCGGAATGTTTAAAGCTTTGGGATATAGAACTCGTGAAATTTTAGTACATTATATGTCCTTTGGCTTATTTATAGGTTTCTTTGGAGGAGTCACTGGTGGATTAATGGGAACAGCTCTTTCTATGTCTTTAACCAAGGTATACCAGACATATTATAGTTTGCCTGACCTTACAGCTAGATTTTCATGGAAGTACTTTTTATATGGAATGGTGTTATCAATTTTCTTTGGTTTAGCAGCTGCCTTCCAAGGAGCTAAAGGTGTACTAAAGCTTCAGCCAGCAGATGCAATGCATCCACCTGCTCCAGTACTTCAGAAAAAGACCTTTTTTGATTATGTTCCAGCTCTATGGTCTATTTTTACAGTGCAAGGGCGAATGGCTATAAGAAATGTACTTCGTAATAGAGGAAGGAGCTTTTTTACCTTTATAGGAATTATGTTTACTTTTAGCATGATGGGAGCCCTGCTGTCTATGAATGGATTGATGGACATTATGGTGAAAGACCAATTTACAAAGGCTCAGAAGCATGATGTAAAGATATCATTTACTCAACCATTAGACGGAAAGAGCGTTCTTAGAGAAATTAAGTCTATGAAAGGTGTAAAGCGTGTAGAACCAATGCTGGAGGTGCCTGTAACCTTGAGGTATAAACATTATAAGAAAGATATAGTTGCTCTTGGAATTACAGAAGACGCAGAATTATATAAGATTTTTGATAAGAATGAAAACGAAGTAAAGATTCCTAAAGAGGGTGTGCTTGTTTCTGAAAGGGTTGCAGAAAAGCTTAGAATACATACTGGAGATGAGCTTCAGGTAGAAAGTCCCTGGGCAAAGGATTCCCCTTTCTATATAGTTGTAGCAGGTGTTATACCTCAGTATATGGGAGTCAATGTCTATATGAATCAAGATACATTAAATAGTTTGCTTAGACAAGGAGATATGGCTACATCCATATTAATAGCAGTAGAAAATTCAGAGATACCTTCCTTAAAAGAAGAATACAGATTATCAAAGAATGTGGGAATTATAGAAGAACGTCAGAAATCCATTGATAAGTATGAGGAATTGATGGCTACATCTGGCTATAGTATGTGGATAATGTCTATATTAGCTGTAGTTACAGGATTCGCCATTGTATACAATTCAAGCATCATCACTTTGGCTGAGAGGAAAAGAGAATTAGCATCTTTGCGGGTGATGGGACTGACTCACGAAGAGGTTTTAGAAGTTGTTTCTGTAGAACAATGGTTTATTGGAATACTTGGAATATTAGCAGGAATTCCACTTACTTACGTAATGCTGCAAGGTATTTCTAAAGGAATGAATAATGATATATTTACTATTCCTGCTATTGTGGATCCATCTGCATTGCTTTTAGCCTTCATAGGTACAGTTTTGGCCATAGGATCAGCACAGGGCTGGGTGAAGAGAAAAATACGCAAGATGGATCTGGTAGAAGTTTTAAAAGAGAGAGAATAAAAAGGTGAGGAGAAAGATTATGAAAAAGATTGTAAAATGGATTTTTGGTATTTTTGTAATATTCTGCATTGCTGGTTACGCTGTGTATAATTCTAAAAAACCTCTTACTGCTGAGTTGATTGAGATACAGCCAAAGACGGTGGCACAAGAATTTGAAGAAGAAGGTATAGTTAAAAGCACAGATGAGAGACCTATCTATAGTACAGTCAGCGGAAAAGTTATAAAAATGGATTTAAAAGAAGGAGAAAAAGTTAAAAAAGGACAGATTCTTGCGAGAATTGATACTAAGGCTTTAGAATACCAGATAAATCAATTAAAAGCACAACAAAAGAGCCTTAGAGGGCAGGAGAAAAAAACTTATCAAGAGATGCAGCAGCAGCTAGGCCAATTGAAAGGACAATTAGAGAGCATTGAAGGCCAAGAGATTCAGTCTAATAAGCCGATCTATGAAGCTGAAATTAATCAGCAGCAATTAAAAATTGAAGAAACTAAGCGGCAATTAAAAGAAAGCGAAGAGGATTACGAAAGAACAAAAACTCTTTTTGAGAGCGGGATAGTAGCAAAAAAGGAGCTTGACTCTGCCAAAAGCATTGTTGAACAATTAAAAAATAGATTATCTCAAGAGGAAGAAGCTCTTAAGCTTATTATGGAACGCTCTAACCCTGTTTTGGGCACCACAGAATATTTTCAGGGATTGAAAAACGCAGTGCAGGCGCAAATTGATGCTTTAGAGTATGAGATGCAGCAAAGTGGTAAAGAAAGCACAGGAACAGAGCAGTACTACCAAGGTCTAATTGAAGCAGCAGATGCACAAATTAAGCAGCTTGAGAATCAAATGTCAAATAGCGTAATTATCTCACCGGTAAATGGTAAGGTAAGTAAATTAAATGCTAAAGTAGGGGAGACAGCCTCTCCACAAGCAGCGTTAATGACGCTTTTAGGTGACTCTCTTCATGAGGTAAATGTATATCTTTTAACTGAAGATATTCTTAATGTCCATGAAGGTATGAAGGTAAAACTGATTCAAGAAAGAAAAGACAAGGATTATGAATTTGGTGGAGTAATAAAAGCTATTGCACCTTCAGCAGAAGAAAAAATGTCTGCTTTAGGGCTTGTTGAACGAAGAGTTAAGGTGGTTATTACACCGGAGGGAGAAATACCAGAATTAAGACCAGGATATGCTTTAGATGTAAAATTTACAGTGCTTCAGCAGCAAAATAAGCTTGCTGTAGCCAAAACTACCCTATTTCCATATGAAGACGGGGATGCCATATGGGTTGTACGAAATGGAGTTGCTGCTATTCAGAAAGTGAAAAAAGGATTGAAAACAGATGAATTAGTAGTGATTGAAGAAGGGCTAAAGGATGGTGATAAGGTTATAAAGAATCCAGAATTAGAAGGATTAGAAGAAGGTAAAAAGGTTATTTCAAATGATTAAAATGATGACTTGGGAAAACAGATAAATGTAAAAATTATCATAGAAACTATATAAAAGGTATAGGCTTATACAAGTCTATACCTTTTAAAGTTCGTATAATAATAGAGGTGGTCACTAATATTGGACAACTCTTTGATAATTGTTTAAGTTCTAATAAACAAAAAACAAGAATATAATTTCTCTGTAGAAATAGCATATTTAAGGAGAAATGAAAAATGAAGAAAAAATCACTAATACTAATACCGTTAATGATAATAATACTAATATTTTTAATAATTGTTAACAAAGGAAGCAGCACAAAATTAGTAAGAGAAGAATTAAATAATACGCAGAATAATAAATCTGAAAGTATATTAGTTGAATCTACACCAAAAGAACAAAAGGCTTCAATGCAAGAGAAAAAAGAAGAAAAGCCACAATTGGTTAACTTAGATGATAAGGCTATTTTATCCCTTATAAATAGTGCTCAAGAATCATTTTTTAAAGTTACTAGAGGCGTTAAAGCCTTGGATGATAGGTATGGAATGCTCAGCGAAGAATTTAACTCTCCTGAAAAATTACAGAAGTATTTAGATTTATATTGGACTAAGAATGCTGCTGAAGATATAATTAAGTTTATTGGAGCTAAATATATTAACAATAAATACTGCATAATTTTAGGAGATGCTTCGGAGTTTGATATTTTGAATGGAAAAATTCTAAAGAAGAAACAAGATAAAGATACAATCTACTTAACTATAAGAGCTTATTGGTTTGATGAGGCAGAAAACAAAAACTTTGAGTTAAAATTTGAAAATAACAAATGGTTAGTTGATTATTTTGAAGGTTCCTTTGGAGTAATTGGAGAATCAAAAGAAATAAAGAGTACAGAAGTGACCCCGGAAAGAGCAGTTCAAATAGTATTAGAACTCACAGCAGATAAGTCTGAAAATACAGCAGCATTTGATCGTGAAGAAGTTAGAGATGGTGTAAAATATTATGTGATTCAAGTATTTGACAATATGCCTACTCACACTGCTGCGCGGGGGTGGTATTTTGTGAATTCAAAGGATGGAATAGTTTATGAATGGGATTTAGCTTCCGATAAACTCAACTTAATAAAGAAGAAAAAATAATTATGATAACGAACTGCAGTAAAGGAGCATATAAAAATGAAAGATAATAAAACTTTAGAGCTAAAGGTACTTAAAACCATTCTATGTGTTTATATTATTTTATGCATAATAATTGCAGGGCTAAATTATGGCTATGCAAGTAAGGCAGACCCAGAAGTTGCAGCCTTTATTGCATGGTTTTGGCACTTCTATGAAAACTGGATCAAAACTTTATTTATAGTTATATGTAGTTTTCTTACCTTGAGAATAATAGGTAAGTCTAAAATAACTACTATGAGAAAAAGAAATTTGATTGGATTTATTGTATCTGCATTGGTTGTACACATAGTAACTCCATTAATTTTAAATAACAGCGAATTATACTTCTTTACAATGCCGCTGCCATGGACAACTACTCCTCTGCAGTTATTAAATTCTAAGTCCTCTTTTTATATTAGTCGGTTTCCAGTTTGGGGTGCTGCAGGTATAACAGCTGCCTTGATATTTTATGTATGTGCAAGCGCTATTGTTATTTTGGGAACATTATTGTTTGGCAGAAGGTGGCAATGCTCTACATTGTGTCTTTTTAATGGGTTTGCAGCAGAAGTCTTTGCACCAGCGATACCCTTGATTGGAAAACCTAAAGAAGTGAATCAGAGAATCCTTAAAATTTTTTCCGTTTTAAGGTGGATATTTCTTTCGATTGCACTTTTTTTCACCCTCTGGTGGATACTCTTTTTATCAGGTGTACCAATAGGTGGAAGCGTAAAGGCCATAGGTAAGATAGAAAACTATAAATACCTTAGCACAGAACTATTGATGGCTATGTTCTTTTGGGTGGCATTTATTGGCCGAGGATATTGTTATTATTGCCCACTAGGAACTGTATTAGGTTTGATTGGAAGGGCAGCTGGGCAAAAGATCACTACAGATAAGGCAAAATGTATTCAATGTAATCAATGTAATAAAGCTTGCCCTATGTCCATTGACATAAAAGACAAAGCAAAAGATGGCAAAGAAGTTACTAGCCTTAGCTGTGTTGGCTGTGGGCACTGTGTAGATACTTGTCCTACAAGGACTTTATCCTATTCAACAAAGTTTTTAGAGAGAGTATCTAGAAATAGGGAAATATCCTCTGCAAAACAACAAATCAATAAACCATTTGAATAGCAATAAAGGAGCTGAGTAAATATAATAATACTCAGCCCCTTTTGCTTTTAATAAATTTGAAGGAGTCATTATATTATGTAACAGAGTTAATATTGATTATAATTTAGTATATACAGATAATAGAGGTTATTCCTTATCACAATGCTGATGTAAGTGGAGCGTATAGGTAGTTGAATGGGAAAATATTATGGGTAATATATTACAGTTAGTAAAAGTATCTTTAAATGTTCACTTTTTATGATAGAATATTAATAATGTATTAATATACTTTAAATCTAGGACATACTGGGATTTACAAAGGAGGAATTAAGTTGAGAGGTAATAAGTTTTATAATACTAACTGGTTTATGTGGGTTACATTAATATTTTTTGCGCCAGTTGGTATTTTTATGATGTGGAAGAACAAGAGATTCAGTAAACCAGTAAGAAGTATTTTATCTATAGTATCCGCTTTTATATTTATTTCTGCTGCAGGCTCAAATGGGGCTAAGGTCAGTACTGAGAATACTGAAAGTAAAAACATAGTCGCAAGTGACTCGGCTAAGAAAGATGCTTCAACAGAGGACAAGTCTAAAGAAGCTAATGCTGAAGGTAGTGAAGCTAAAGGTGATGTAAGCAAAGATGGAGCTGCAGAGGCTACAAAGCCAGAAAGCGATACTGGAAATTCAAATGTATCAGTAAATGGAACTTTAAAAGTGCATTATATAGATGTTGGACAAGCTGACTCTATATTGATTCAGCAAAATGGACAAAATATGTTAATTGATGCTGGAAATAATCCTGATGGGAACTTAGTGGTAAATTATCTTAAAAGTCAAGGAGTATCAAAATTAGATTATGTTATAGGTACTCATCCTCATGAAGATCATATTGGAGGACTTGATGTAGTTATAAAGGCTTTTAATATAGGTAAAGTGTATATGCCAAAGGCAACAGCAACCACAGCGACTTTTAAAGATGTAGTATCGGCTATAAGCAGCAAAGGATTGAAAATAACAACTCCAACAGTTGGAAGTACTATTAATTTAGGAGATGCATCAGCAACTATACTAGCTCCAAATGGAAGTGGATATGAGGATGCCAATAACTATTCTATAGCTATAAAATTGAAATATGGTAATAACAGCTTCTTATTCATGGGAGATGCAGAAGATGTTTCAGAAAATGAAATATTAGCTAAGGGGTTAGATGTTAAAGCAGATGTATTAAAGGTAGGTCATCATGGCAGTAGTTCATCAACTACGTCAGCATTTTTAAACAAAGTATCCCCTAAATATGCTATAATTAGTGTAGGAAAAGGAAATACTTATGGTCATCCGCATAAGCCTATAATGGATAGACTAAAGGCTAGTGGGATTACAGTATATAGAACAGATGAAGCTGGTACAATAGTAGCAGCAAGTAATGGAACTAGCATAACCTTTGATGCTAAGCCAGGAAGTTATTCATCTAATGGGACTGGAAGCTCAGCACAAAGCAGCTCTAAGACTTCATCAGGAAGCAGTTCCACATCAAGCAGTAAAAGCAGCAGTTCTAAAACCACAGCAGTAGCGCCAGTGCCAAGAACTACAAAACCTTCAAGCACTACTAGCAGTTCAAGCGGAAAGGCACTGATAAAAGGTAATATTAATTCTAAGGGAGAAAAAATTTATCATATGCCAGGTGGAGCCTATTATGATAGAACAGATGCAGAAGAATTGTTTAAGACTGAAGCAGAAGCACAGGCTGCTGGCTATAGAAGATCTAAGAGGTAGGTGAACTTCATGAAAGTAGTAATTGACAGATTTGAAGGACCTTATGCAGTATGTGAAAAAGAAAATAGAGAAATGATAGACATTGAGAGAAGTGCAATTCCAAGCGAAGCAAAAGAAGGAGATGTGCTTAACATTGAGAGTGATGTAATCACTATAGATGCTTATGAGACAGAGAAAAGAAAAGCTGAAATAGAAAAGCTAACTAAAGATCTATGGGAGTAGAGAAAAGCCGTTAAATAGAATAATTATACTAGGAAATGCAGGGCAGCAGCTCTGCATTTTTTGTATTTAAAAATATTTAATTTTACCTTTACACATTTGTCTATAAATGCATATCTACACTATAGATTAAATTTTTGGAGGGTGATTTTAATGGCACTATATAGACAATTACAACTATCATTTTGGAGAGATGGATTTGTTATGGATTTAACCCCAGAGGAGAAATTCTTTTATGTGTATCTTCTTCAATGTTCTAATACAAAGCAGTGCAGAATTTTTGAGCTTCCTAAAAGAGCTATAGAATATGAGACAGGCTATAATAGAGAAACTATAGACAAGCTGCTAGAAAGATTTATAAACTATGGCAAAATAGAATACTGTGAAAAAACAAAGGAAATTATGATTTTAAACTGGATAAAGTACAATTTTATTAACAGTAAAAACACAACCATGTGTATAAATAAGGAATTAAAGGAAGTTAAAAACAAAGAATTTGTGGATAAGTTTTATGATTTGTGTAAGAAATTAAGATATCCTCTTGAAGAGATTTTTAATGGGATAGATGGCTTTGAGGAAAAAATAAGGGGCTTACAAGGGGCTTGTAAGCCCCTAGGGGAAGAAAAAATTAAAGAAGAAATTAAAGAAGAAATTAAAGAAGTAGAAGAAATTAAAAGACAATTTAAAGAAAAAGAAGAAGAGGAATTGAAAGTGGAAATAAGCCCTACTGATACTGCTGAAGAAGTTTCAACAATGAGTGAAGTAGTAGAAGCTTTTAACAACAACATTCACCCTATAACCCCTATAGAATTTGAGAAGTTAAGAGATTGGAGTCAAGATATAAGCTGTGATGCTATTGTTTTAGCTATTAAAGAGGCAGTAAATCACAGTGCTAGAACTATGAGCTATATTAATTCTGTTTTAAACAACTGGTATAACCTTGGGCTTAAGGAAGGAGAATCAGTTCTTGCTTATCAAAGAGAATGGAAGGATAAAAACAAAGATAGGGAAAAGGTTTTTGAAGGAGCCAATGCTGAAGCTTATATCTATGTAGAATAGGGGTGAAAGTCATGGAGATTAGTAGATTTTTTAACATAGAGGCAGAAGTTAATATTTTAGGAGCTGTATTTAGAGACAATAATGTTCTTTGCAGCATTACTGATTTTTTGCGCAGTGATGACTTTTACAATCCTAGGCATAAACTTATATATTATGCAGCAGTAAAACTATATGAGGAGGGAAAGCCAATAGATGTGGTATCCCTATGTGAAAAACTAGGTATAAGCCTTGTAGAAGCAGGGGGAGTGAGTTACTTAAGCGAGCTCTACTCTTCTTCGCTGCCATCACATAAGGCGTCATACTATGGAGAAATAATCAAAGAAAAAGCAAACATAAGAAGGTTAATGGATCTTCTTGAAAATGAAAAAGAAAAAGTAAAAAGTAAAGATAAAAGCTGTGATGAAATAATGGATAGAATGCTTGGAGGATTTAATAGGGAAGAGTTTATTATTTTAGCTGCTAGACCTTCCATGGGAAAAACCGCTATGGCTTTAAACTTAGCTTTAAATGCTGCTCTAAGAGAAAAAGCAAAGGTAGCTTTTTTTAACTTAGAGATGGGAAAAAATCAAATCATTGAAAGAGCACTTTCAATCTTGGGTGAAATAAATTGCAGAGATATAAAGAAAGGCTCTCTTAGTGATGAAGACTGGATAAAGGTTATGAAAGCTTCAAGAAGTCTTTCGGGTTCAAGCCTTTACATATATGACAAGGTTTTTTCTTTAAGAGGTAGTAAGAATGAATGTAAAAGATTAAAAATACAAAAGGGGCTAGATATTGTAATAATTGATTACCTTCAGCTTATAAATAGTGAAGAGAGGGCAGAGAACAGAAATATAGATATATCTAAAATATCAAGAGAATTGAAGCTTCTAGCAAAAGAGCTGGATGTAACTGTAATTGCACTGTCCCAGCTCTCAAGAGCACCAGAAGGAAGAATAAATCATAGACCTATGCTCTCTGACCTTAGGGAATCAGGAAGTCTAGAGCAGGATGCTGATGTGGTTATGTTTTTATATAGAGATGCCTATTACAATAGGGATACGGAAGACAAAGATGTTATAGAGAACATAATTGCTAAGAATAGAAATGGACAAGTGGGCATAGTTAAATTAAAATGGTTTCCTCAATATCAACGGGTAGAATAAAAAGTTTTAGCAAAGGATATATAAAATAAGATATAATAATGGTAACTGTACTATATGAGATAGAAAACAAAGAATTTATGATAAATGAGGTTAAAAGAGTTTTAATTTAATGAATGATATATTCTGATTTTATTTGGAGCAATATAATTTACTTGCTTGCTCAATGGGGAGAAAAATATTTGGAATATGAATGGTTAATACTAGTATGATTACTAATAAAATTAAAAGGGGGATACTAATGGAAAATAAAAAGATTGTGCTTCTTATGGTCATAGCATTATCAATAATTACATTGGCAGCATGCGCAAAAGACAGTAAAAAAAATCAAGATTCTGTAAGTAAAACGGAACAAAATCAGCAAGTAAAGGATAGTGTGTACAAAGCTGATAATACAGGTAAAACAGCTTCCACAAATGACACAAAAGTAAATAAAAATGTTCAGGTAATTAATACAACAAATACAGTAACAAAAATAGAGGGAAGAAGAAAAGAATTTATAGGGAGATTAGACAGTATACAAAAAGAACTTGATGCCTTACCAGAAAAGAAGAATTCAGATGCTGGAGTAACAATTGCTATGAGGAGTTATTACGGGAAATCCTATGATATGTATGATAAAGCATTAAATGAGATTTATACTTTACTAAAAAAGCAGTTATCCCCAAAAATAATGAAAAATTTACAAACTAAACAAATTAAATGGATAAAACAAAAAGAAGCTGCAGCAGATAAGGAAGCAGCTCAATATGAGGGCGGAACATTTGAATTTGTTGCATATAATTTATCTCTGTACGAATCAACAAAAGAAAGGTGTTATGAATTAGTTAACGAGTATATGACAGATTGAAAACTAAAAATAAATGTTAGTGATTTAGGAATATATCCTCAATGGTAAAATCATATTCATTAATATAACCAAGGGGTGATTGATATGAGAAAAATAATTCTTAAGGGCCTATCGCTGGCAATCATTTTGATATTGGGGGGATGTTCATCTAACATAAAGCCTACTTTAAAAGGTTTTTATCAGAGTGAAAATGTAAATGGATACTTTGTTCAAATGTCTATCCGGCAAGATGACAGTAGTTTTGTTGAATATATTAGTAACAGAGAGGTTGATAGTGGAACCTATGAAAAAGCAGAAAACAATATATAGAATGAAAGGTGATAAACAAAACTTTGAAATTACCTTAAATAACGACAATTCCTTTGAGATAATTATTAAAAAACTAAATGGTGGAAACCCAATTCAAATGAAAAATATTGATGATACTCCAACAACTTTTCCACCGATATTTGGTGATGTGGATAAATATAAAACTTTATTAGATTAATACAAACCATAATAAATAATACAGGATAATGAAGAGATACAATTTTATTATCAACCATATGGAATAAGCAGGTAAACAAATAATAAACTGAAAATTACGAAAAATGCTTTACTTTTTTTATAGTCTGTGTTATAATATAAACAAGAAGAAGGAATTCTTCTTACAAACCCTAGTTTACTAAGCAAGAGTTAGTTTTTATCAAAATTAAGTTGTTTATGAAATTAGTGTTTAAAGAAGTTAAGAAGTTAAGAAGTCAAGCGGTTAAGAAGTTAGAAGTTAGAAGTTTAAGTATTTAAGTATTTAAGAATTTAAGAAGTAGAAAAGCAAAAAGGTTAAGAATTAAAGAAGTCAAGTTAAAGGTCAAAAATTAAAAGTTTAAAAAAGAATTATAGGTTTACCAAAGGAACAATTAGAACTTAAGCAATTGCAATTGGCTCAGAGGTAATTAGGAAGGAAAGTTTTATTGAGTAAAGAGGTTAGAAGTTATGTCAAAAAGTAAATTAGGGTTTGTTTAGTAGCTAGTTTATGAGCAATACAATAAACTAGCTACTATCATTTTTTGCTTGTAGATGCCAGCACATCAGATATCAGATTTATCTACTTATTCATTTAAGCAAGTACTTGCTATTACACTTTATACTGAGATGGAGGTTACGAAATCAATAAAGTAGGAAAAGTTCTTGTGCAGGACATAAGAAGCCACACTTCTGCGTGAGCAAGTGGAGGTTAATTCACAGGTTTACTTATTAACATACTGCATTAAAACAATGTTATAATTAAGATATAGAAATGCGTAGTTATAAACTATGGTGAAAATTTGCGAGGGAGATAAGTTATGGATATTAAAGCAGCTATAAAAAAGATATTTCATGTTGGTGAAGATAAAATAGAAAAGGATAATCTTGAAAATGTTAAAATCTATATAAAACAGGAATTAAGGAAAAAGGGTTTTGAAAATAATCAGATAGAGATAGATTTTTCGAATGTTTGTACCAGTGAAGAAGTAATAAAAGTAGCGGAACAATTGGGATTCAACTTGGAAAAAGGAGATAAGGAAGGGGTATGGTGGTTATTTAGGTAGTAATTATGTCTTTTTCTGTGGCGCAAAAATCCACAGGTGACTGGTAATTATCTATTTATATAGTATAATATTTGTTGGGATATAAAAGGAGCATAGAGATGAAAAGGTGAAGTGTACAAAGAAAGCCTTTTATATTTAATAATTTTTAATATATAATAAACGAGGAACATAAAGAGATGACAATGGAATTAGTAAAGTACTATAATAAATTTTGTGAGGACAAAAGATTAACGAGAAGATATGGACAAGTTGAATATATTACTTCAATGAAGTATATTCATGAGTATCTAAAAAATAATAAGAGCTCAAAGATCTTAGATGTTGGTGCAGGGACAGGAAGATACTCTGTACAATTAGCAAATGAAGGTTATGATGTTACTGCAATTGAACTTGTGAAGCACAATCTAGGTGTTTTAAGATCAAAAGGAAGTACAGTAAAAGCAATGCAAGGAACAGCATTAGATTTATCAAGATTTTCGGAGAATACTTTTGACATGACGTTAGTGTTTGGGCCAATGTATCATTTATATACATTTGAGGATAAAGTAAAAGCGCTGCAGGAGGCAAAAAGGGTAACCAAGCTTGGCGGTGTTATCTTAGTAGCATATTGTATGAATGAATATAGTGTATTAACATATGGTTTTAAGGAGAACAATATTCGCACATGTATTGATAATGGGAAGCTTAGCGATGATTTTCATATTATATCTGAACCAGAAGATTTATATGATTATGTAAGGATTGAAGATATTAATAAGTTAAATGAGGCCGCAGGACTTCAAAGGATAAAGTTAATTGCAGCAGATGGACCAGCTAATTATATGCGCCCTGTTTTGAATGCTATGGATGAAGATGCATTTCAACTTTTTCTTAATTATCACTTTTCCACCTGTGAAAGACCAGATTTATTGGGAGCAAGCGCACATACATTAGATATTTTGAGAAATGAATAAGGGAAATATAGTGAAAAGACCCTTCTTGAAAAAGAAGATATTTATGAAGAACTAAAGAAAAATGAACAGTTTAAAGTAGATATAAAAGATATTTTTAGTTAGAGTTCCACAGACTTTAGTTATTAGAAGCATCCCAGAATAAATAGAGAACCTTAAGTGGGTTCCAGCGGATATATTAGTACTTGAAAAACTTAAAGACATATAAAGTAAAAGTGATACTATCTAAATTGCAATTATTTGGGATGGGGATTCAAACCTATCTTCATAGTTTATAGCAGCGCTAATATCTTCTGATTTATTATAATTTATAAATACAGGATAGGTTTTATAATCTTCATTATGTCTTTCTAAGAATATACAATCCTTATAGGTTGCTGCTTCCGCTGGGAAATTCATTTTTAAGCACGTTAACTATAGAGGTCTTTGTATAAATATAATTTAAATCCTGATCTGGAACCTCAAACTCAATCTTATTGACAAGAAAATCTAGGCTGATTTTCTATGTTTTTCTATACCAATGCAGGCTCTTTTACTTCATTATAGATTCCTGCTATTGTATTTATTTCAGATTGAGGAGCTGGCTGTATAGGATAATACCCTTTCTTAGCCATCCACTGCCATACATCATAAGCATGATTACAGCTCATTGTAAAAGCATCCTTTAGAAACTGACGAATTTCTGGATTGCTTACTTCCATGGCAGCCCAAGCATACTCTCTTCCAGCTCGTTTCAAAGTTAAAAGGTATGCAGTAGCCATTTCTCTATCATCCATTTGCTGTACATCTGTTCTAGGAGTGATTGGTGGAAAAGTATTAGTTGGTGATTGAGTATAGGAATTAAGCATTTTGTTTAAATCAGGTACTTTTAACTTCTGTGTAGAACCTTCAGCCTTTGCTACAAATTCCACTTTCATATTATAATCTTGAACATGTAATGGAAAGTGCTGCTCTATCATAGCCTTTAGTTCAGGATCTTTTACTGCGTTTTTAAACATAGCCATATTAGTAATGCTATTGACGCAGCTAATTATTAATTCATGTAAATCATATAACTCATGTGCAGCTAATTGCATAGAAACTACCTCCTAAATTACTTTTTTATCTTCACAACCTTTAATTTGTGCATATAAATTACTGATTATACTTCATATACATTTTCTAAAACTATATTTTCATCAAAACCACCTCGAGCTTCACGCTTTTCTAGGCGCTTTTCTATGAGCGATTCTTCATCATAGCCTAAGTTTTTAGCTAGAGCAAAGAGCACTTCCATAATATCTGCAAGTTCCTCTAAATTTTTATCCTGGTGGAATTCAGCTACTTCTTCATCCAGCTTTTTATGAAGGAATTCAAGGACTTCTTCTTTAGAAGCTATATGTATGTCAAAAAATTTGTTCGAATTTTTCATAATTTGAGGAATTTTATCTCGGACAAGCTTGTTATATGTTTTCATAGGATACCTCCTTATTCTTTATACATAAAGTTTACTCTGTAGGTTTTACTATGTCAAAGGTGATCGAGGCTGCTAATAAAATCAAAATGTTAATGTTAAATACCTGGCACTTAAAGTTAATGTTTGAATTATAAAGGGCACATGACTGCAAAACTACGGTGGTTATGTGTTTTTTGTTATCCAGAATTGTGGAAAATAGAATAAAATGTGGTAAAATAAATATAATGGAATAAATATGTAGAAATACATAATATGATAAACTAAGTATTATTTTATGTCGGGGGATACAATATGAACTTAAATATGGAACAAAAGAAATTAATACAGTCTAAGCCGCAAGGACATGCCTTAATAAAAGGGGTAGCAGGCTCTGGAAAAACCACTGTAGCAATTTATAAAATACCATTTTTGTTAAACAATTATTGTTTCAATGAGGATGATTATATTCTCATGGTAACTTTTAATAAAACATTAATTAACTACTTAGAGCATTTATATAAAAAGGTAGAGAATGAAGAACAGCAGATGAGCTTATATTCACTAATGAGTGGAGAAAAAGAAAGAGTACACCTTAAAAATATTGATAAGATTATCTATGCCTATTTTCAAGAGTATAAAAAGGAAAATAAGCTTAAATATAATTTGACTGCAGATAAAAAAATAACCGTAAATACTTTAAAAAGATCTATGGCGAAAATAAGTAAGAAATATCCAGAGGAAGATATATTTGAGCAGACAAATGTTCAGTTTCTTATGGACGAAATTGATTGGATAAAATCCTGTAACTATATGAATCTTGAGGAGTACCAAAATGTAGATAGAATAGGAAGGACGAGCCAGAAGAATATCCAAGGGCCTCAAAAGCTTAGGAAGAATTCAGAGAGAAGAAAACATATTTTTGAATTGATGCTGCTTTATAATGAAGAATTAAGAAATCAGGGATACATTGATTTTAAAGATATGGCATTAATGGCACTTCAGCAAATAAAAAAGTGTCCTAGAAGTAAATATACTCATATAATTGTAGATGAAAGTCAGGATTTAACAAGAGTCCAAATTGAAATTCTAAAAGAAATGTACAATGGAAAAGATTATTCAAGCATAATTTTTGTAGCAGATACAGCTCAAAATATTTATCCTCACAGCTGGCTTGTGAAGGGAAGAAGTTTTTCTAGTATAGGCTTTGATATGACAGGAAAAAGTAATATTTTATCTAAGAATTATAGAACCACAACTCAAATTGCAGAAGCTGCGTATAGCTTAGTAGAAAATGATCCCAATGTTATTGAAGATGAAAACTATGTTAAGCCATCATTGATAGATAGAGAAGGTTCTTACCCTGTATATAAACATTTTAATAATGATAGTGAGCAAATAGATTTTATAATAGATCAGATAAAAAACAAAATACTAAAAAGCTTCACATTAAAAGATATTGCTATAATTGCTAAAAACAAAGTAATCTTATCTAGTATAAAACAAAAGCTGTTGGCTGCAAATATTGCCGCAAGTGAAATAACCAGTAATGATGGAGATTTTAATACAAACTCGGTAAAGCTTTTAACCCTTCATTCTATAAAAGGATTAGAATTCCCTGTAGTATTTATAGCTGGAATAAATGAAGGGGTAATACCTTATCTATCTTATAAGGATGAAAGCGAAAAGGAATATCAGGAATCCATAGAAAGAAAAATTCTTTATGTTGGTATGACAAGGGCAAATGAACTTTTATATATGACTAGCAGTGGAAGACCTTCGAAATTTATTAATGAGATAAATCCAAAGCTTCTAAAGATAAAGGAAAACTGCAATATTAGCAAATTCTATAACATAAATCAAGTAGAAAACTACATATACAAAGAGAGAATAGTAGATATATATTCAAAGGAAGAAAAAGTTAGACAGTGGATATTAAAAGAGCTTAGAGATAATTATAAATATCCTCTTGGACTTGTAGATATAGAATACAAAATCAACAGCTTCTCAAAGGTAGGCTTTGTAGATATTGTTGTAATCATTTATAAGGACAATAAAAGAATACCATATATATTCATAGAAACTAAAGCACCCAATATGGGTATAGAGGATGCGCTAGGTCAGTTAAAAAGCTACATGAGTACCTCAAGTACCTGCCACTATGGAATAGCTACGGATGGTAATAGTATAACTATAATTGATAAAGATCTTAATGAGATTGATGATATACCATACTTTAACACAAATATGCTACCTTCTTCCATAAGCAATTATAAATATTTAGATATTAAGCATAACAAGACCTTCAATTTTATGAAAGATGATTCTTTGCAAGGAGAGTTAACCTTAAAAAATGAAGGTATATCTATAGAATTCAAAGAAGATAGGCTAAAGAGAATTCCTGTCTATGGTAATATAGCAGCTGGGATACCTATACAAATGAATGAAGAAATAGAAAGTAAATTGCATCTGCCTCTAGAATGGTTTTCTCAAAATGAACAATATTTTGTGCTAAAAGTAAAGGGAGATAGTATGATAGGAGCAAATATTAATAGCGGAGATTATGTGATTATAAAGGCGCAAAGTACCGCAGATAATAGAGACATAGTTGCTGCAGCTGATGGAGAAAAAGCTACCTTAAAGAGGTTTACTAAGATGGGAGATTCAGTTATTTTAATGCCAGAGAATCCAAACTATGAGCCTATAATGCTCCGAAGTGAAGATGCAAGGATAATGGGGGTAGCTGTGGGGGTTTGGAAAAAGGAGTAGGTGGAAATAAAGCAGATGAATAATATTATTGATACTTCAATTGATATTTTATCCTCTAAAGAAATAGAAACTAGTATTTTGCCTAATAGTAGCAAAGTTGATTCGAGAACTTTTTCAAGACTTCTTGATGATGATAGAATGGTAGCCAGCTATAAAATGTATTGGCTGCTTGGAATATTAGAAGAGGTAAGCTTAGGCAAAACTGAAATTGAATTCAATAGAATTATAGCTAGGATGATAGTTGGAGCTTGGTATCCTACTATGCAGTATAAATTAAGCTTCGGAATGTTTGATAATTTAAAAAAGCCTATAAATTATGTTGCTGTAAAATATGGATTCACTTCAAATTGTAATGAAGGTAAGCTTTTAGAATTCTTATGTGAAAATGATGATAAGGAATTAAAAAAGATGATGAAGGAATTAACTACTAATGTTCCATATAGACTGCTTTCACCCTTCTTTTCGGAAAAACTTAGAGGAAAGAAAGATAGTTTAAAGGAGAAGTTAATTACTGAACTATCACTAGAGAGTGAAAGCTGTCTTTATAAAATTATTAAGGGAGATAAGGATAAAATAGTATTAAATGAAGGCTGGGCTGATTATCTTAAAGAGAATTACAGAGTCATAAAGTCATGGATTTATTATAAGCTTGTATGCTTCCTTCAAAAGAGAAATCCCAATGTTCCTTCTATAGCTTTTAAGCTAGAAGCTCCTAAAGTCAGAAATCTAATTACTGCTACAAAGCTTTGGAAGGAGATTATTGAGGTAAAGAATGTTAAGGATATTTACACAGGAGAAGCCCTTGTTGAAGAAAATTATGAAAACTATGGAGTGTTAAACATTGACCACTTCATTCCATGGAGTTTTGTACTTCATGATGAGATGTGGAACCTTGTACCTACCTTCAAAAACATAAATAGTTCTAAGAGTGATAAGTTGCTTAATTATAATAAGTATATTGATAGCTTCTGTGATATACAGTATAAGGCAGTTATATACCTTTCAGAAAAAGGAAAGAAGAGAGACTTAGAAGGGTATGTTGATGCTTTAAAGATAGAAAATTTTACAGAGTATCTAAAGTATAAACCTAAAGAGGCCTTTAGTGAGAAGTTAAAGGGATGCATTTCACCACTATATCAGATTGCGGAGAATCAGGGGTTTGAGGTGGTGAAGGGGATTTGAATATATTAGCGTGTAAAACTTAAAAGAACTAAAGATATGAGGTAATATATATGAATAATATAGCTAAAGATATAGAGCAAATTAAAGCAATCGAATATAAAGATATAAGCATAGGGCCAAAAGGCATAGAAAACAACTCTTACCTATCAAATAATAAATTAATAGTTAATTCAGAACAAGGTAATTTACTAAATGAATTAAAGAAATGTCTAAGTGAATGTGAAAAGTTTTATTTTAGCGTTGCTTTTATTAATTTTAGTGGGCTTCAGCTTTTACTAGATACTTTTAAAGAGTTAGAGCAAAAAGGTGCGGAAGGTAGAATTATAACATCTACTTACTTAAACTTTACAGAGCCTAAGGCTCTAGAACGAATTAAAGATTTTAGTAATATAGATTTAAAGGTATTTATTGCCAACAAGGAAAATGGAGGCTTTCATACAAAAGCTTATATATTTGAAAATAAGGAGGACTATAAGATTATTATAGGATCTTCTAATATTACTCAGAGAGCTTTAAAAAGCAATGTAGAGTGGAACGTTAGAGTGGTTTCTAAAAAAGAGGATAGATTTCTTAACGATGTACTCATAGAATATAAGAAGCTTTGGGATAGCACCGAAATTGTAAATGAAAAGTTTATTAATAAATATAATAACTTTATAAAGGAAATTAAAAAGATAGATTCATCTAAGAAAATTGAGTTTGAAAATTATCAGCTTATAAAACCTAATGAAATGCAAGTAAAAGCAATAGACAATTTAAATAGGTTAAGAGCTTTTGGAGAAGAAAAAGCATTAGTTATAGCTGCAACTGGAACTGGAAAAACCTATATGTCAGCTT
The DNA here is from genome assembly GCA_009738435.1 of Clostridium bovifaecis. Taxonomy (GTDB): domain Bacteria; phylum Bacillota; class Clostridia; order Clostridiales; family Clostridiaceae; genus Clostridium_H; species Clostridium_H bovifaecis. The sequence continues at coordinate 902,946 of CP046522.1, forward strand.
TTGACGTGATTAACTTTAAGCCAAAGAAAATGCTTTTTATAGTTCATAGAGAAGAAATATTAATAAGTGCTGAGAGAACATTTAAAAGACTAGTTAAAAATAAGCAAAAGACAACAGGTTTGTTAACAGGGAACAGAAAAGATCTTGAGGCAGATTATTTATTTTCAACAATACAGTCTATGAATAGTAGTTTATATGAATTTAGAGAAGATGAATTTGAATATATTATTGTAGATGAAGCGCATCATGCAGGAAGCCCAACATATAAGAAAGTAATAGAATACTTTAAACCTAAGTTTTTGTTAGGTATGACTGCAACACCGGAGAGAAGCGATAGTGAAAATATATTTGATGTATTCAATAATGTGGCTTTAGAAGTTAGACTAAGGGAAGCTCTAGATTTAGATTTAGTCATGCCATTTCATTATTTTGGTATAACCGATATAGATGGGATTGATTTAAGCGATGTTGACCTTAAGAATATGGATGAAGTAGCTAAAAGATTAAAGGTAAATAAACGAGTAGATTTTATAATTGAAAGACTTAATTTCTATGGATATGATGGGGAAAAGTTAAAGTCTTTAGGTTTCTGCGCAAATATAGAGCATGCAGAATACATGGCTGCTGAATTTAATAAAAGAGGCATTGAAAGTATATGTTTAACTGGAAATAATTCACCACAGGAGAGAGAAGAATACATAAAAAAGTTAGAGTCTCATGAGGATAGCCTTAAGGTAATTTTCACTGTGGATATTTTCAATGAAGGTGTAGATATACCATCAATTAACTCAGTGTTAATGCTTAGACCCACAAATTCACCTATAGTATTTATACAACAATTAGGTAGAGGACTTAGAAAGCATGAAGATAAAAGCTTTTTGACCGTATTAGATTTTATAGGAAATCACAATAAAGCTTTCTTGATTGCAATAGCTCTAAATGGCTCTAGATACTATGATAAAGATAGTTTGAAGGTGGCAGTTGCAACGGAATTTGCAAATATACCAGGCTGTACAAATATACAGATGGACAGAATTTCTCAAGAGAGAATACTTAAACAATTAGATAATGAGAATTTTAATTCTATGAAATACTTAAAGGAGGAATATCTTCAATTTAAAAGAATGAGAGGGGGTAAGGTACCCTACTTATTAATGGATTATATAAGATATGATGGTGCTCCAGATCCAACTAAATTTATAAGTAGAGAAAAAACCTACCTAGGGTTTGTAGCAAAAATGGAAAAAGATGAAGAGCTTAAAAAACTTCAAGAAGATGATATTTTCTTTAAAATTATTAAAGAGATATCAGGAAAGCTGCCAATAAAGAGGGTTTATGAATTTGCAATAATAAAATACTTAATGAACCATCATGAAATAACCTTAGAGCAGGCTAGAAATGAAATACTAAAATATATAGAAGATGTAGATGATGAAAGTATTGAACATGCCTTTGAATATTTGAATCAGAATTTCTACGACTCTTCGCAACTTAAAAGTAATGTAAAATCTTTTGAATATGCTGAGGATACTCTAAAGTCTACTAAGGAGTTTTTGGATATTATTAATAACAAAACTTTTAGATGCTATATAGAGGACATCATAAACTATGGACTTTTAAGATATAAAGAGGAATTTGAAAATAAGTACTATGGGGTGCCATTTTTTAAACTCTATGAACAGTATCAAATGATAGATACTGCATTACTATCTAATTACACTAAGATTCACAGCTCTTTTAGAGGCAGTGGGCTTATTGCTAATGGAAAAGAGTACTTCTTATTTATAGATCTTCATAAAGAAGAAGATATTAAGGAAAGTATAAACTATGAAGATAAGCTTTTAAGCAGAAAGCTTTTTCAATGGCAAACTCCCAATAGCACATCACAAGCTTCAGAAAGAGGTAAAAATATAATTTTTAATAAAGAAAGAGAAGTTAATTTACATCTTTTTGTTAGAAAATACAGAGAGATAGATGGAAATGTTGAACCTTATATCTATATAGGTAAAGGAAACACTATTAAGTACCATGGAGAAAAGCCTATAACGGTTGCTTTAGAATTAGAAAATGAGATACCAGCTAGTTTATATATGGAGTTTAATAAGAAGGTATAGTCTTTAATTAGGCTATACCTTTTATACTTCTGATACTATATATAGCACCTCATGAATAGTTTAGCATAGATTTTAAATTATCAAGGAAAAACTAGAAGGTGGTATATCTGTTTTGGATAATCCATAAAAGAATTATTTAAAAACTATAATGAAAAATTTTGTTTATAAATATACTATTTTGATATGATTAAACTTCGATATTTTGAAGGGATTATAAATTATTTGTAAAATTAAATAATAAGTTGGGAACTTTGCAACAAGATGAAACGACAAAAAACATTATTAAAGACACGGCGTAATTTCTTATACAATTTAAATGCATATTCTAGGAGGGATAGTATTATGAATTATAGTGATCTTTTAATTGAATGTATTAATCTTTTTAAACAAGCAAACTATGAGATACTAATTTGGATAATATTATCGGTAGTAGTTATATTATTATTTAAACAGTTTAAAAATGATGCAGAAAGATGCAGAATTAAAGAGGAACAATCAATAATTAAATATTTAGTAGAATACTCAGAGATAGTACATGAAATAAATAGATATAAAGAAATGAGATTTCATTTGATTTATTATACGGTAGAATTTACAGGTTATTACCTATATGTTCAGAAAACATTAGTAATATTATAATAGAATGTGATATTAATTCTAGTGAAAGTAGAGAGCAAGTTATAAAAAATATAATATCTGAATATAAATCGCTTAAATTTGCAGATGTATATGGGCTGAGTAGAAAGCTAACAAATAAAGCGAGAACGTAGATAGATTTGTGTAAATGCAAATCTATCTACGTTTTTTTGTGTATATGCAGTTGGAAATTATGGAAATAACAACTACAAATATTTTTGTGGAGGGATAGAAAATGAGAGGACTAAATATACCACAGATTGATCTAAATAAAGAACTGAGTAAATGCGAAAGCATGGAGGATTTAGTAGGTAAGAATGGGTTAATGCAACGGTTATTTGGAAACATAATTCAACAATTCTTAGAAGCTGAGATGGAAGAACATCTCGGAAGAGAGAAATACGAAAGAAACAATGTTAGGGATAAGAATTATAGAAACGGTCACAGCTCAAAGAATATTAAGACCAGCTTCGGAGAAGCCGCTATTGATGTCCCTAGGGACAGAAATGCAAACTTCGAGCCTAAGATTATAAAAAAATATGAAACTGTATGCAATGAACTTGATAAGAAAGTCATAGGCTTATACGCCAGAGGAATGTCTGTAGATGATATTAAATCAGAAATTGATGAACTTTACGGGGTAGATATCTCTCCTTCAATGATCTCAAAAATAACTGATAAAGTAATGGAGACAGCTATCGCTTGGCAAAATAGGTCGTTAGACCCTGTGTATCCCATAGTATATATGGATGCATTATATTTTAAAGTTAAAGAAGAACATAAGATCGTTAATAAAGCAGCCTATGTTTGTATGGCTTTAGATATGAAAGGCTATAAAGATATATTAGGAATATGGGTTGGTGAACAAGAAGGAGCAAAATTCTGGCTTACAGTATGCAACGACTTAAAAAATAGAGGAGTTAAGGATATAATAATTGCCTGTATGGATGGATTAAAAGGTCTCCCAGGTGCAATTAAAGTTGTTTTCCCAGAGGTTAATATTCAAAACTGTATAGTCCATCAGATTAGGAATTCCTTAAAGTATGTTGCATCGAAAGATAGCAAAGCATTTATGAAAGATTTAAAATCAGTATATCAAGCTTCGACAGAAATATTAGCGTTAGCTAGCCTAGATAATCTAGAAGCTAACTGGGGGGCTAAATATTCCATAGTTATTCAATCCTGGCGTAATAATTGGGAGAATCTATCCACATACTTTGATTTTCCACCTGAGATAAGACGAATAATATACACAACTAACGCTTTGGAAGGATTCAACAGACAACTAAGGAAATTCACTAAAATAAGAACTACTTTCCCAACAGATGATTCCTTAAAAAAGCTTTATTCTTAGCAACAGAGCAGATTATGAAAAAATGGACTTCGCCATCTCAGAATTGGTCTAGTACTTTAGCACAATTGACGATAATGTTTGAAAATAGGATTGAACAATAGGAATAAATTTATAGCCTGTACTTATTCTAAAATAAATGCATAATAATAGTATTTTTACAAAATATAATAATGTATTAAGGCTACACCATCCCGTTGTTTAGTAATACCCCAAAAAATAAAAATTACTACAAGAGTTGCTCCCGTAGTAATTTCCAATTTAAATTTGACATGTCTATTCTAATTTACACAAATTTATAGACGTTCTTAATAAAGCTTTTGATTTCTATTCATATTTTTATTATAATAGCAGTTTTGCAACAATTGTAACAGCAATTTTACACACATTTATTAGTATTTTCGCTATAATGCTTACAATAGGCTATACCATCAAGTTTAACTCACTTGGTACTACAGATAAAGCTTTTTTTATTGTAACAATAATTAGTTTATGTTTATATATGGTATCTATAATTGCAAATTTTGAATTAATATTATCAAGAAGATTTAAACTTAAAAGGTATATTATCATTTGTATTATATATATGATTATTACACCTTGCTTATTAACTATACCCATTAAGTGGGCTAGCAGCCTATTGCCATTTATTGTTATTGTAAGTTATGAGTTCTTCATTTTACCTAAAACCATCAAAATGAGCTAATGATTATAGAGTGTGATACACATTGTACTTATGCACCTTGCTTTAAACTTATGGCATAAAAAGCTTATTATTTTTATTATTACTCGTTTATAAAAAAGTAAAGTTTTTGTGTTGAAATATTACAATTACAAAGTAAAAAGAAGTTGAAAAAATTCAGTAGTCATTTAAAACTACTGGATTTTTTTATTTAAAAATATATATTGTAATTTTAAATATACATCCAAACATACACTATTATAAATCAATTTATAATAGGTGTAAGAGTGAATAAAAATAATATATTTAATTCAGCATACATGAAAAAGGTTATAGCTGGAGTTGATTCAAATAACATTATTAATTATAACAATAAGTTAAAGATAATTAGTCAGTGGAAGAGAACAATAGACGATAGTAGTATTTTAAAGTTAAACGAAAAGCAATTACAGGGACCCTTTTTTTCTAGAATATTCTCTGATGTATTAGAATATAGGGATTTAGGCTATGGTGATGAAGTAAATATCATTCAAGAAACATCAACTAAAGCAGATGGAAGTAAACCTGATGCGGTATTAGGATACTTTAGTAATGATAAAGGGAACAATGTAAAAGTTGTAGTTGAACTTAAAGCTCCTGGCACGAATTTGGATGAAAAACAAAAGAGGCAAAAGGATAGTAGAACACCTATTGAACAAGCTTTTAATTATGCGCCTAAATATGGGGGGAGTTGTAAATGGGTAATAGTTTCTAATTTTAATGAAGTAAGATTATATGATTCTCTAAATCAGTTAGAATACGAAGTATTCTATATAAGTGAGCTAGATAAAGAGAAAGAATTTTTAAAATTTTACTATATATTAAATAAGAACAATCTAATTAATTGTACTGGAGAATCTGTTATAGATACTCTATACTATACAAGGACTGAAAAAGAAGAAGAAATAACTAAGGAATTTTATAGTATATACAAAGATATTAGAATAAAAATTATAAAAGACATTAAAATAAATAATAAGATAAACACGGAATTAGCTATTGAAAAAGCACAAAAGATATTAGATAGAATAATATTTATTTGTTTCTGTAAAGATTCAAAAGAACAACTTCTTCCAAGAGATATATTAGAAAGAATATTTAACCCAAAGCAACCTACACTTAGCAAGAATTTATGGGAGGATTTGAAAGGTTTATTTCAAGCAATAGATGAAGGTAATAAAAAAAATAATATAAATAAATATAATGGAGGACTTTTTAAGAGGGATATAGACTTAGATGACTTAGTTATATCAGATAATGTACTAGAAGAACTGAGAAGAATAACAAGATATGATTTTGATAATGATTTAGATGTAGATATTTTAGGTCATATCCTAGAGCAAAGCATATCAGATATTCAGTTACTAAAGAATCCTGTTAATAATAAAAGTTCTAAGAGAAAAGAGAATGGAATTTATTATACGCCAAAAGAAGTTACTGACTTTATGGTTTCAAAAAGTATTGATAAATGGATTGAGGATAAAAAGATAGAGCTAGGATATAGTAGTCTCCCATCATTAACTGATGAAGAAAAATTAAAAGCATTAACTCTTATTAAGAGAAATTACAGACCAGGAAAGAGAAATAGTGAAAACTCTGAAATATTTAAAAAGTACATAGAGATTATCAACTTTTGGGAAAAGTATAGAGAAAGTCTTTATAAAATTAAAGTTATAGATATTAGCTGTGGAAGTGGAGCTTTTTTGAATAGAGTTTTTGCATATCTTCGTAATAAAGGAGAAGAAGTAAATAGAACTATTAGAGAATTAAGAAATGGACAAGAGAAATTTTTTACTGTAGATGATTCTATTTTTTTAGAATTAAACAAAAATATTTTAAGTAACAATATATTTGGAGTAGATTCTAATAAGGAAAGTGTAGAAATTACAAAGTTATCTCTATGGCTACAAACTGCTAATAAAAATAAACCTCTTGTATCTTTAGATAATAATATATATTATGGGAACTCGATTGTCGATAATTCAGATATTGTTGGACAGGTAGCTTTTAATTGGAAACTAAAGTTTAAAGAGATCTTAGAAAGTGGAGGATTTGATATTGTTATAGGAAATCCTCCATATATTGATTCTACAAAGATGAAAAAACAGCAGAATCATGTAAGAGATTATTGTAAGAAAAATTATAAAACAACAAAAGGTAATTGGGATATGTATATTCCATTTATAGAGAAAGGCATTGATCTATTAAAGGATAAAGGGATAATAGCATATATAGTTCCAAATAAAATTATTGGAGCCCCATATTCTAAAGAAATGAGGAACAAGCTTTCTTCAATGAATATGTTATATCTTAAAGATTATTCAGAAATTAATTTATTCGCTGATGCTAGTGTATACACAATAGCTTTCATTGCTCAAAATACAGCTATAAAAACTGATGTAAAAGTCGAACTTTATGATAGTAGAAGAAATCAATGGAATAAAAGTATTATAAGACATTCTGAATTTTATAGTGATATAAATTGGGGAAAATACTTTATTAAGGATGAACAAGCTATTAAGATTATCAACAAAATCAATAAAAATTCTAAATTAAGTAAGTATGCAACAGTAAATGAGGCTGCAACAGTAGGAGAGGCATATGAAATAAAACAATATTTAGTTGATTATAATAAAAATTTAGAGTTAGATCACTTTAAAAAATTAATTAATACAGGAGTAATAGATCCATATATAAGTCTTTGGGGTAAGGAAAAGACAACTTATTTAAAAGAAAGATATTTAAAGCCAATAATAAGTAGGAAGAATTTAGAAGATTTAAATTATAATAGATTAAATCAATCAGATAAAGAAAAAATTATAATTGCAGGTATGTGTAAAAAGTTAGAATGTTATTACGATACTGGAGAATATTTAGCAGGAAAATCTACAGTTATTATTTATGATAGTGAGTTAAATTTAAAATATATTACTGCTATTTTGAATAGTGAACTTATGGAATTTTATTTCAAGGGGTGTTATACCACACTATCTTTATCTAATAAATATATAAATACATGCAGCACAAGTAAGAAACATACCAATAGTTTACGATAAGAGTAAAGAAAAAGTTATTATAAATAAAGTTGATGAACTACTTAAAAGCATATCTGAAATGAATGAAGTTGCAGCTAATAATGTAAAAAAAGAGATAGATAATATAGTTTATAAGATATACAATATTGATGAAGAAGAAGTGAAAATTTTAAAAGTATAAATAGCAAGCTCATCAAGCCAAGCTCTTCTCGCTAGTTCCTCAGGAAAACTAAAAAAATAGAGAAAGCTATAGGGTAGAGATGTGCTAGAAAAGCAAAGCTAGTATAGGAGATGAATGAAGCCATCTCCTTCATCACATAAGTTGAAAATCTATTAATAATATTGTTAATACTATCAATAAAACTGTATGTAGTGCTAGTAGACATGCTAGCCTAAAGGATGAAACTCTGAATCTTTTTTCATTGATTTTTTCTTCTTCGCTATTGTCAGACGAATTTTTATAGGCTTTATCAACTACTACATATACAAAGCAAAAGACTAATGTTAGTACTATTCCTAAAATAATAGAAACCATTCTGATTGATGGTATTATAGCTATATCAGTAAGCATTAAAAAAATCACATTTAATAATGAATTAGCAAGCTCGGACAGAGCCTGTCCGAGCAAGTACCCCTGGGGAAACTCGAAAAAGGGCGAAAGCTGGTGATGTAAATTTATTTGCCACATAGTCAGAAGAAAAATTTTATATAAGAAAGTCTTGTTATACTTATTTAAAATAAAATCAAATAAAGATAGGTGGATTTAGATAGGAATAGGGAATAGAGGTAGAAAAAGTAAAGTAGCAAGCTCGTCAAACCAAGCTCTCCTCGCTAGTTCCACAGAGGAAACTTAAAATCATGTGGAATGAATTTAAGGAGTTTGTACTTAAGGTGCAGCATAAAAGGCTGATATTTCAACTTTAAATTACGGATTGTTTTTGAGCAAAGAAAGCGTTTTAAATTACCGGCAATTACCCCTATAGTGATGAAGTACTTGATAAATCTAATAGAGATGAGCATAACTAAGAAATTTCGTTATGAGTTGAAAAAGTAAATTTTAGATGAAAAGTGACTATATTTTTATCTAAAAAAGGGTAGACTATCCCTAGGACTGTTGGTTTGTAAAAATATGGTTTTATCAAAGAGCAGTTATTACCTATGCGCTTCGCTTTAATCCCGTTAGGGACTTGGTTTTATCATGCTGACCCAACTTGATTGCTGTGAGAACTGCGGTTAGTAAGCAAATATGACCTAGTGTACTTAGATTAGAAATTGAACCAAAGTTTCTAACAGAAGCGTCTTCAAGATTTAAGTTCTTAAGCCTTGAATTATAGCGTTCTGATTCTGTGCGCAAAGAGTAAATCTTCTAAAAAAATATAGATTCTGTATCTATAGATGCCCTATAGTCAGTTCCTATAGACTTATATTTTATACAACCACGGTTCTTCTTTCCATTTAAATATTTAGGATGATTGCAAGGACACTTCGTGTCATCCTTAGAAGTTCTGAAAGGACAGCAAAATTTTTGCTTTATAGAATCTTTTAAATATTGTCTGCCATCTTTATGCATAGCCAAACCAGCTTCGCATATGGGATTGCCGGCAGGCAGTGTCTTAGGTTCTTTAGTTCCTCTTTTATTTCTTGCTATAAATGCTAGTCCATGAAGTTCATTCTTAATAAAATTGTAATTATCCTTAGAGTCAAAACCCTTATCTGCTATGAAGTAGGTGCCATCTAAGTTAAACCATTCTTTGGTTTTGGTTAAAAGTGGTATCTGCATAGAAATGTCAGCTTTTTCAGCAGTAGTGGTCATCTCATCAATAGGCAAACCAGATATTGCGTCGCAAAGAACGAAATTCTTATACCCCCAATAGTATTCAAAGTTTTTTTCAGTTATTTCATTGCTTGCAGAATGGACACCTAATTTACAATCTTTATCAGATTTAGGTTGATTTGATTTTTTAAATTTGTTTTTAGCAAAAGACTTAGGGTTATTTTGCTTAGTATTTGCTTTTATTGGTGTCGAGTCTAATGAGATAAATTCGGAACTTATTGCTCCTAAACCTTTGAGTCTAGATACCTGCTTTTTAAAAATTTCTTTAAGGATATCATTAGGCAAATCCTTTATAAATCGTTGAAGAACTGTGTATGCTGGCAATGGTTTTAAAATATCAAAACCACAAATATGTGCAATCTTCAGGTTATTGTGTAAGAAGTCATTTAAATCTGTTATCATAGCAAGCTTCTCACACTTCATTACTATAAAGGATCTTAGCAGAGCATGACGAGAAAAGCCCTTCGGGCCAAATTTAGATGGCAAGTAGTCTTCAAGTTCTGATAAATCAAGATTCTCAAATAAACTAGAATAAAAATCGATTAGACTTTGAGGGGTAAATAAGTCTATCAAATTTAAAAGTTCTTGGCGTTGATACAATTGTAAGACCTCCTTAAAATACTAAAACTAATTAGTTTTACCCAATAAGTATATTATTAGTCAAAGTGCTTTTAAGGATACGTCAAAATTTGAGTGATATAGATTTTTGGGCTCTACCGAGCCTTGGAATAAAAGGGCTGTGAGTTATGCTCAAGCCTATAAATCTAATCAAGAGGAGGTGGAATTTATGGTTCATAATCTGGAAAAGACCTTAGATAATATAGAAAAAAGAGGAATAGAAAGAGGAATTGAAAAAAGAATTGAAAAAGGAAAAGTTGAAGTAGCGAGAAATCTAATAAAAATGGGTATGGATCTACTAATGGTTATAAAGGCAACTGGACTCACAGAAGAGGAAGTTAATAAAGTAAAACAGGATATGAACTAGGAACAGTTATATTACAGAAAGGTCTCACAATTTCATAGCTTAATCATAAGTAAAATGGATAGCCACCTACAGCAAATCATAAGTAGCTATCTAGTAGCAAGCTCATTCCCTACGCTCCTTCGCAAAAGTACCTGGTTCCACCCGAAGAATGTCACAATTTCAGAAGTTTAAGTGACTATCTTTTTCTGTTATGACCTCAAAAGCTGTAGCAATAAATGCTATACGCTGCTTGATGTGGAAACTTAACAGATGGAATTAAGGGATATTAATCAATAAAGGACTTCTAATATTGCAGAAAACATTTATAGTAAAGGGGTATACATCCAAGGTCTAATAAGGCCAATTTCTTCATAGAATATTATGAGAGTACTATATTAGGACAATTATATGGCAGAACAAATAAACCTTTTTGCACAACAATTTCACAAAAACTGTAAGCGTAAAAACTACATTTATTATCAAGCAATTTTAGAATTACTACTAGGTAATAAGAAGGGATTAAATATTGAGGAGATTTGCTATAAAATGATTAATAGGTTCGATAAAGTAAGTAGGAAAACTATAAGAAAATATATTCAGGAATTGTATGACGGTCATCAAATTAATTTGACTGAGGGTAAGGGGAATGAAAAAAGGTACATTATTACTAAATACGGTGAAGATACAGTAAGCAAACATTATACACTTAAATAAGGTGATGTCCTAGCACATCGCCTTTTGTTATGTGTTTAAGAGTTAGCGGATATATAAGTATTAAAAGAATTGTTTTAATTGTAAAGCTACTTTATCAAGTTAAATGTAAATTCAGGTAATTTTCTTAATGTCCTTAAATTTGTCCTATTTATACGATAAACTATTATGGAAATATGCAACAAAGTTATAATAAATTCGAGCATCGAGTTTAGAAAGGAGAGGGGTATGAATAATTTAGAAGGGAAAAATTTATGGCAGTTCACACCCGTTCAAAGGATTGAAGAATCAACCTTTAATAGTATGGTTGAAAAGTTTTATAGATATGGTATATCAGGATTAACTAGAGAAAATATTCAAAATTCATTGGATGGAAAAATGACGGGAAATGCAGACCCAGTTATTGTTACAATAAAAACAGGAAAGATAAAAAAAGAATTTATACCGGGACTTGATGAGGTAAAATCTAGAATCATGTGTCTTCAAGGGCATAATACATACACTAATGAAACTATAGAATATATGAAGAGTAAAATGGATAAGGATGAAGTTGACTATACTTCTTTTGAGGATTCTAACACAAAAGGGCTAAGAGGAGCTATAAATGGTCAAAGTGGTTCTAAAGAAGATACATGGGGAATTTATGCGTATAGTAAAGGAGTTCATTCTGAAGAAGAGGATATAAACATAGAACAATATAGAGGAGGTTCTCATGGTGTAGGTAAAATAGCATCTAATGCAGCTTCAGATTTACATATGATGTATTTTGCTAATTGTGATGAAGAAGGAAACAAGCACCTTGGAGGAACAATACAGCTTATAGAACATGAATATGAATGAAAGAGATAGTTACTTAGAATAGAATCTTAAGTAGATATCCTTTTTTTCTTAGTAAGTAATGATTTCTAGTCAATGATTATAGAGTTAAACTACATATCAAAAACCTTTTATGAAAATTGTAATAATATTAAAATATCTTAATAAATTATAATGTAATCAATAACTAGGAATGTTAATTATGGATAGTAATACTGTTAATATGGAGCCAACTAAAAGACTATTTATAGAAATTTTGACAAAAGACATAAAACTTGAAAAAGCAATCTTAGATTTAATTGATAATTCTATTGATGCGGCAAAGAAACTGAATAAAAATCTCGAAAAGTTTAAGATCAGATTAACACTTGATAATAAAATATTTAAAATTGAAGATAATTGCGGAGGAATAACAGTAGAAGAAGCCAAAAAGGATGCTTTCAGATTTGGTAGTGAAAATAGTGATGAAAAAGCAAATCAGGATTCTGTAGGCCATTATCATATTGGAATGAAAAGGGCATTTTTTAAAATAGGAAACATAATTAAAGTAGATTCAGCTACAAATAAAGATTACTTTTCCTTAACTATTAATGTGAATAAATGGAGAAAAAGCCCAGAATGGAATATTAATCTTAAGAGTTTTGGAATTAATAGTGATTTAAACTCCATTGGGACTAAGATAAACATAAAGGAATTAAGTGAAGAAGCTAAAGATAAATTTAATAATGAAAAATTTATTGAGGGTCTTAGAGAAGAAATAGCCCAAACCTATAAGGATGTAATTAAAAAAGGCATTACTATAATAGTTAATGGATATGTAATACTGACATCAAGAAGTGTAAATGAAACAGAGCTAGTAAGATATAAAATTGATAATAAAAAATACACAGTAGAGATTATATTAAAAAAAGATAGACCAAATTATGAGGAATCAGGATGGAATATTTATCTTAATGATAGAAGAGTTGTAGCTTCTGATAAGACTGATTTAACTGGATGGGATATTGGAGCTGAAGAGCAATATCATGTAATTAGGGGATACGTGTATGCAAAAGCTAAGAGAACAGGTGCACTGCCTTTTACTACTACAAAGGATGGATTAGATACAAGCAATCCTACTTATGCGGAACTTAAAAGTTTAATGATTAAAGCACTAGATGAGTCTTTGCCAAAGTTATCTAATGGAGATTATGCAACAATAAGCTATAAAAGGCCTAGAAAAGATGTTGAGGGCTTAAAAAAGATGTTTAAAGTAAGGTATTATAAAAATGTAGGTGAAAAAACTTATGATGAATATATTAAGCAAAATAATATAGAATTATAGCAAAAGCAGGTTTCTCTATGCTATTATATAGAGTACCTGTTTTTATTTATCAAAAGATTAGCAAGTATAAATCTCCAACTTATGCTATGACCTCAAACTAGACGACAGGCACATCAGATATCATAAAGTAACCATTTGAGTAACCAGAGATTGTACGCTTCACTCCCAATCTCTGGCACGGGGTCGGTTCTTAAGTTGAAATGTGGAAAACTTCTTACAAGGCAAGGTTATTTAGTTTAACACGTTAAAGTTGAGAAATTCAGAAGCTATCCATAAATAAAGGGATAGTCACTTAGAATAGAAATTCAAGTGATTATCTCTTTCTTGTTAGATAAGATTTATGGATAGTAATGATATACTATTATAAATATTCTTCTAGTGTGTTTATATAATGTTCTATAGTATGTGATTTCCAATGAACAGGGACCTTGCTATTAGTATTAGATATATTAATGCAACCTGGGCAATTTAAATGATGATTTTTTGAATATGCATTCCAATATGAGGAATCAAGTAAACTTGGTTTTATAGTTGTTATAAATTCTGAGTACTTGGAAATATTTCATCTTCTGCCAGTAAGGAGCATTCAAGCAGGAGAATTATATGGGAGTAAATAATGTAAAAAGGTTAACTGTAACTCTAGATGATTACATTATAAAAATTGCAGAGGAAAAGGCAAAGATTATGTTCAAAGGGAATATGGATAATTATATTAACTGGCTTATTTGCAGCAATAATAAACAAGAGGTAAAAAAGATTGTAAAGACCATAGAAGAGAAGCAGGAAAAAAAGAAGCCGCTTGAAGTGCCAGAAACATTTAAAACTGCAATGTTCAATAATGTATGTGATTATTGTAAGCAGCCTATATATCAGGGAGATGAGATATGTAAGGCAGAAGGGTATGATAGTTATATTCATAGAAAGTGCTGCAGAAAAGTAATGGATATAGACTAGCTAGAATGGATTTACTTTGAGTGTGTTTTTAAATTTTAACAAATAATATTTGATTGCAGGTAGATAACATCAAAACTACCTTTAAGAACAAAAAATTACAGTAGAAGAAAATAGCTATGATATAGAAATTGACAATTACAAAGTTAAATTAGATAAAGATAGGTACTTGAAGTAAAATTACAAGTGCCTATCTTTATTATTTTTATGCGTCATTTTTTTAAAACTAAAGTTACTGTATACACATCCTATTAGCATATTAGATAAGGTTAATCTTATGCTAGATAATTGGATAATAAAATCCAATGCGAGGGTTGCAATAGTATGGTGGTCTAGGTCCTATTAAGGGTTGTTGAATTGGTTTAGAATTTGAATTGTATAATACATCAACCTTTTCACTAGATGAGTTTACTAATAGTAAGTTTACTATAGGACCATATTTTAACTTTTCCACAAAGACAGCCTCCTTAAGCAGTTCTTTATATTTTCTATTTTATTCAAATCCAGCAGTAAAGTGCAGATGCCGATGAGAGTCCTTCCTGAAATAAATAGGTTATGCACTTTACTAAGCTATATATCATAAACTGAATTTGATGAGCATATTTCTAGGAGGATTTTCATGTCCAATAATAAAAAAAGTCAAGAGGAATTTTCTAATCAAGGGTATCCTATGTATCCAAACTACGGAAAGATAACTCGTTACGAAGATGCACCAATAAGTGTACCAGAACAGCGGCAATATCGTCAGCCAGGTGTAGAAGGTTTAATGATTCCAAGACCAATTATTGAAAATCCAAATTATAAAGGAACGGGAAAGTTGAGAGGAAAGGTGGCACTTATAACAGGAGGCGATAGCGGAATAGGTGCAGCAGTAGCCATAACCTTTGCTAAAGAAGGTGCAGACGTTGCAATTTCATATTTAGATGAACATGAAGATGCTAACCGTACCAGGGGAAGAATAGAGGAGCTTGGACAAAGGTGCTTGTTATTGCCTGGAGACTTAAGAGAAAAACAGCAGTGTATTGATATCGTGGAAAAAACAGTACAAACTTTTGGTAAACTTGATATCCTTTGCAATCATGTTGGTATTCAGTTTCAACAATTAAGCTTGCTTGATATTTCTGATGAGCAGTTTGATGATACCTTTAAGGTAAACATATATTCTCATTTTTACACAACTAGAGCAGCATTACCTTACTTAAAAGCAGGCAGTTCTATCATTAATACGGCCTCAGTTGTTGCCTACTATGGAAATGATCAATTGATTGATTATTCAGCTACAAAAGCTGCAAATGTTGGCTTTACCCGTGCGCTTGCCAATAATTTAGTAAGTCAGGGCATCAGAGTAAATGCTGTTGCACCTGGACGAGTATGGACCCCATTGATTCCATCAAGTTTTTCTGCAGATCAGGTTACCCAGCCAGGTAATCCAATGCAGCGCCAGGGTCAGCCTTTTGAAATTGCCCCTGCCTATGTTTATCTTGCATCTGATGATTCACGGTTTGTAACAGGGCAGACGATTCATGTAAATGGAGGTCAAGTGACATCATCTTAATAGATATTTTAGAATAGCAAGTGTAACTTCGTATCACAAGACCCCAAGGGTTGTAAAGAGTTATAATCCACAGTTTGCTAGAACAGGTCACTCTTGAAATTCCCAAGAGTGGTCTATTTTTTATGCAAAAAACTTAACTGAAATTATTTTATAAAAAAAGTTAAATTTTTTTACACATTACTTACATAACTGCATATCTACCATATAGATTAATAAAATTTTTGGAGGGGATTTTTTATGGCACTATATAGACAATTACAATTATCATTTTGGAGAGATGCTTTTGTTATGAATTTGACACCAGAGGAGAAATTTTTCTATGTGTATTTACTTCAATGTTCTAACACAAAACAATGCGGCATCTTTGAGCTTCCTAAAAGGGCTATTGAATATGAGACTGGTTATAATAGGGAAACTGTAGACAAGCTACTAGAGAGATTTATAAACTATAGGAAAATTCAGTATTGTGAAGAAACGAAAGAGATAATGATTTTAAACTGGATAAAATACAATTTTATAAAAAGTCCATGCACCATTAAGTGTATAAATAGGGAAATAAAGGAGGTTAAAAATAAAGAATTTGTGGATAAGTTGTATGATATATGTGTACAACTTGAGTATCCTATAAATTCAATTTTTCATGGTATAGAGGGATTTAAAGAAAAAATAGGGGGTATGCAAGGGGCCTATAGGGACCTGGGGGAAGAAGAAATTAAAGAAGAAATTAAAATTGAAGAAGAAGCAGAAAAAAGAGAAGAAATAGTAATGAGTTCTACTGCGGCTGCTTATAGAGATATTATCAATGGAGAAAAATTTACAGGTTTTAGTAAAATTGTGGAGGTGTTTAATAATAATATTCACCCTATAACTCCTATTGAGCTTGAAAGGTTACAGGATTGGAAGGATAGAAATAAGGATAAGTTAAGTGATACTAAATTTGAAGGTGCCAATGCCCAGGCTTATGTGTACGTTGAGTAGGGGGAATGGCTATGGAGGTTAATAGATTTTATAATTTAGAGGCAGAGTTAAATATTATAGGAGCCGTATTTAGGGATAATAATGCCCTGTGCATCATTATTGATTTTTTAGATAGCGATGATTTCTACAGCACTCGGTATAAGCTTATATATAATGCATCAGTAAAACTATATGAGGATGGCAAGCCTATAGACGTAGTTGCCCTTTGTGATAAATTAGGTACAAGTCTCCAAGAAGTAGGAGGAATAAGCTATTTAGGTGAGCTTTATGGATCCTCTCTGCCCTCATCTAGAGTTGAGTTTTATGGAGAAATAGTTAAAGAAAAAGCTAATTTAAGAAGGATGATGACTCTTCTTGAAGGTCAGAAGAGAGACAGAGAAGGCAAGGATAAAAGTTGTGATGAAATTGTGGATTCTTTGGAAAACGCTTTTTTAAAACTAAAGAGGAAAAATAATCTTCAAGATGGTAATGCACAACAGGATTTGATGCAGGTTATAGATATGCTTGAGAAGAGATATCAAAATGGAGGAGAAATACAAGGCATAAGTACAGGATATAGAGTAATCGATAAAATGCTTGGAGGTCTTAACAAGGAGGATTTTATTATTATTGCTGCAAGGCCTTCTATGGGGAAAACAGCTATGGCATTAAACTTAGCTTTAAATACAGCCCTAAGGGAGGAAGCAGAGGTGGCTTTCTTTAATTTGGAAGTGGGAAAAAATAACAAGAGTATCAAATGATTTATCAAGATCAAATCTATTTGTATACGATAAGGTATTCTCCCTTAGAGGAATCAAAGGGGAATCGGGAAGTCTTGAACAGGATGCAGATGTGGTCATATTCTTATATAGAGATGAGTATTACAGCAGGGATACGGAAGATAAAGATATCATTGAGAACATAATAGCCAAGAATAGAAATGGACAAGTCGGTATAGTAAAGCTTAAATGGAAACCAGAATATCAGAAGGTTGAGTAGAACACAAATGTAAATGTAAAGTGCCAGGCACCAACATTCCGGCAAGCTCGAGCATAGGGATCTCCCAAGCATCCCTGAGATATGTAGACAAATTGTGAACACAATTTATTTTGCTATGCTTATTAACAGCCTGATATATAATCTATATGCATTAAATATAACAAGAAAGTTACAATCAAGTTACACTTAGATTACACTTAGGTATCAATTTAGTTACAATTGTATTATAAAAAGATTAATAGCTTTGAAATTAATATTACTATAAACAATAATAAATCATTGGAAATAGAGGGATAAAAAGTTTTTATAAACTATACAAAACACTTGGTACAGTAATTGCTTTATATATGATTGTAAATAAAAGGTAGAAACAAACCTAATGGGGGGAGATAATAGGAAATTATGATCAGTTATTCTTAATGACGTTCATAAGGTAGGAGGAGCTTTTGACAAGATCAATGAAATCTAATATGGGGAAAGTCTTTTATGTAATACAGCTGGATAATATGGATTCAAAGGAGGCTAAAATAATGGATTTATATTTAGCTGAAAAAATTATTAAATCAGCTATGGAAAAAGCAAATGATTTAAATATACCAAGTGTTATAGCCGTTGTAGATTCTGGGGGACACCTTAAAGTTCTCAAAAGAATGGATGGAGCAATCTTTGGCAGTATCAGTATTGCAATAGATAAAGCTTTTACTGCTGCTGCTACGCAAGTATCTACACAGGAGTTAAGTAGTAGTTCTCAGCCTGGACAGTCTCTATATGGATTAAACACTACTAATCAATGTAGGTATGTAGTATTTGGCGGAGGAATACCTTTATGGAATGAAAACAAATTAATTGGAGCTATAGGTGCTTCGGGTGGTACTGTAGAGCAAGATTTAATGGTTGCTCAGGCTGGAGCGGATGAATTTAAACAAATAATAAAATTAAATAATAAATAAGAGAAAGGAATGAATGTTTTATGGAAAAAAGTTATAAATTTCATTTAGTGCCTAATTGGGATGAGCAATTTGATATATTAGCTCATGATTTCACTCCAAGTAAACGTATACAAAGTAATGTTGATTATGTTTCAAAACATCATAGTGAGATTGATCCTGAAAGAGCAATGTTAGTAACTGAATCATATAAGGCAACCGAGAATCAACCTATGTATCTTAGAAGAGCAAAAGCTTTATATAAATTTTTAGAAGAGAAAACTATTTATATTAAGCCTGATGAATTGGTAGTTGGAAATCTAGCATTTAAACCTTTATCTTCAATGATTTACCCAGAATACTCTTATGATTGGATTATTGATGAAATGGAAAATCAACCATTTGATCAAAGAGAATTAGAGCCTTATATAATATCAGAAGAAACTAAGGAAAAATTGCGTTCTATTAAGGATTACTGGCTTGGTAATACTGTTTTCGATAGAACAAACAGTATTCTCCCAGAAGAAGTTAAAACTTCACTAGCTGTTAATGTTTTTGACGTAGGAAACTATATCACAGGAGGAATAGGACATTTCACATGTGCATATGACAAAGCTATAGATCGTGGATTATTCTCTATACGAAAAGAGATATTGGACAGGAAGGCAAGTTTAGATAAAGCAGACCCTGATTATGCTGATAAAGTTACATTGTATGATTCATTAGTAATTAGTATAGATGCAGTGGAGGTTTTTGCAAAGAGATATGCAAAACTTGCTCGTAAATTAGCAGAAAAGGAAACAGATGAACAAAGAAAATGGGAACTTACAATGATTGCAGAAAATTGTGAGCGTGTACCAATGTATCCAGCAAGAACTTTCTGGGAAGCATGCCAATCTTTCTGGTTTATTCAAATAGTTATACAAATAGAATCTAATGGGCATTCAATTTCTCCTGGACGTTGGGATCAATATATGTATCCATACTATAAAGCTGACGTAGAAAGCGGACTTCTTACAAAAAGAGAAGCACAGGAACTAGTAGATAGTGTATGGGTTAAATTAGGTGAAACTGAAAAAATTAAGAGTACTCCAGTAACTAAATCTTTCTCTGGTGCATGTAAATCTCAAAATCTACAAGCTGGAGGTCTTACACGAGATGGTTTAGATGCAACTAATGACTTATCTTACATTGTATTAAATGCATCTGGAAGAACTAAAATGTGTGAACCAGCTATATCAGTTAGATTATCAGTAAAGAACCCTGATTCATTATGGGAAAAAGCAATTGAAGTCAATAAACTTGGTATTGGTATGCCAGCATTTTATAATGATGAAGTAACTATCCAAATGTTACTAAATAGAGGAGTAACACTTGAAGATGCTAGAGACTTTAGTATAGTGGGATGCGTAGAACCTGATGTACCAGGTAAGACATATGCATGGCATGATTCAGGATTCTTTAACTTATTACGCTGTCTAGAATTAGCACTTAATGACGGATATCCAATGGGACCTGCTTATAAAAAATATGGAAGAGTTGGAGTAGCCACTGGAAAGCTTACTGATATGAAGAGCATAGAAGATGTTAAAGAAGCTTACAAGAAGCAAGTTGAATATTTTGCAGATTTAATAGTATTGGCCAATAATGTTGAAGATAAAGTGCACCAGGAAATGGCTCCTGTATTATTACCAACATTACTTATTGATCCATGTATAGAGAAAGGAATAGGCGTATCTCATGGTGGTGCTAAATATAACTTTACTGGGCCACAAGGTATAGCCATATCCAATGTTGCAGACTCTTTAGCAGCAATAGATACTATGGTATTTAAAGATAAAAAAGTAACTGCTGAGGAACTTTATAAAGCATTGCTAAATAACTGGAAAGGGCATGAAGTATTACAACAAAAGATGTTACAATGCCCACACTTTGGAAATGATGATGACTATGTAGATGAACTTGGACATTTTGCAGCAATTGTATACTGTAAGGCAATAGAAAATAGACCAAATGCTAGAGGTGGCATTTTCCAACCAGGATTATATCCTGTTTCAGCTAATATTCCATTTGGAGAAACAACTTGGGCAAGTGCTGATGGTAGAGAAGCAGGTGTAGCTTTAGCTGATGGTATATCACCAGTTCATGGTAGAGATGTAAATGGTCCTACTGCAGCTTTAAAATCAGTAGCTAAAGTAGATCATGTAATAGCATCTAATGGAACACTTCTTAATCAAAAATATCACCCTAGTGCATTATCAGGAATAGAAGGCAATAGAAACTTTATGAATGCTATGAAGGTATATTTTGAAAAGGGTGGCTTCCATAACCAGGTGAATGTAGTAAGTGCAGATACATTAAGAGATGCTCAAAAACATCCTGAAAAATATAAGAACTTAGTTGTAAGAGTAGCAGGATATAGTGCTTACTTTGTAAGATTAGGACCTGCTTTACAGAACGATATTATCGAAAGAACTGAGTTTATAATGGCTTAACTAATATTTATCAAGTTGGGTGATAAACTCATTAGAAGTTTATCGCCCATTTTGATAAATAGAAGGAGAGGTGAAAGTAAAATTATGAATGGTCTAGTTTTTGATCTACAGCGTTATGCGGTGCATGATGGACCTGGAATCAGAACATTGGTGTTTTTAAAAGGTTGTCCTTTGAGATGCCAATGGTGTGCTAACCCTGAATCTCAAACAGTTAAAAATGAGGTTATGACTATACCTAGAGAATGTATAGGAGTAGATAAATGCGGGTTATGTCTTGAAGCATGTAGTCAAGGGGCTGTAATAAAGCAAGAAAATTCAATTGTTATTGATAGAGAGAAATGTAATGGATGTGGCGAATGTGCCACTGCATGTCCTTGCGACGCATTAATGAATACGAGTCGATTGATGACATCAGAAGAGGTAGTTAACTATGTTCTTAAAGATATAGATTTCTATTCTCGCAGTGGAGGTGGAGTAACACTTTCAGGTGGAGAACCATTATTTCAATATGACTTTTGTTTAGAATTGGTTAAGGCTTTCAAGCAAAAAAATCTCCATGTAGCTATGGAAACCATTGCTTTTTGTGAATGGAATAAGTTAAATGAAATAGCCAAGTATGTTGATTTGTTTTTAATTGATATTAAGCATATGGATCCAAGTATTCATAAAAAATATACCGGTACGGATAATCGTGTACTAAAGGATAATTTAATGAGATTAGTTAGTATTGGAGCAAATATTAATATCAGAGTACCTTTGATACCAGGAATAAATGATCAATTAGATAATCTTATGGATACAGCTGAGTTTGTCAAAAACAAACTAGGTTTACCAAATATTGGTATTCTCCCTTATCATCGTCTTGGTCAATCTAAATATGAACAGTTAGGGAAGGATTATCTGCTTAAAGCCTTACAGCCTATAAATTCTGTGAGCGATAAGGAGTATTTTGGCATAAGAAAACAAGCACTTGAAAGTTTTGGACTTGAAGTGTCAATAGGTAGCTAATATTAACCCTTTATACTAAGACAAGTAAACTTATGTAAGGATAGAGGAAAGCCATTATTAAAAAGATTAATGAAATTCTCTTCGTAATAATGGCTTTTTTAACCTCAGTAAGTGTTTTCTTATATACTTGTTTGCTTCTATAGACGTATGAAATAATACAGTTTAAAAACTAAAAGGTGGAATTATTATGTCAACTTTTTTAGCAGAATTTTTATGCATAATGATGTTAATTTTACTAGGTGACGGCGTTGTTGCAGGTGTTTGTCTTAAAAAATCAAAGGCAGAAAATTCAGGATGGATTGTTATAACTGTAGCATGGGCAATAGCAGTATTAATACCTGCCTTAATCTTTGGAGAAGCAAGTGGAGCACACTTTAATCCAGCGATTACAATAGCATTAGCTGCAATAATTTTAGTAATAGGGTTTTCCCTAGGAGGACCTACAGGATATGCTATAAATCCAGCAAGGGATTTAGGACCTCGTATAGCTCATGCAATACTTCCTATAGCAGGAAAGGGTGATCTAGATTGGGGATATGCATGGATACCAGTAGTTGGACCAATTATCGGTGCATTAATCGGTGCATTTTTATTTACTGGAATATTTTAAATAAAGTTTAAGCCTAAGTAAGGAAGCAGGGAGGTGAAGTGCCCCATAATTAAGAAGTTATTTTTGGGGCTTATATATGAAAAATAAGATAAAGATTGATTCTGAAAAGTGTACAGGATGTTTTATCTGTGAATTAGCATGCTCATTTAAGCATACAAAAACATGCAGCCATAGTGCTTCAAGGATATCAATAGCTTATGAAGATAAAACTGGAATTAATAAGCCAAAAATGTGTATTCAATGTGAGAGAGCATTATGTGCAGAGGCATGTCCTGTAGACGCTATAAAAAGAATGCCTGACGGGGTACTTTTGATTGATGAAGAACTTTGTATAAAGTGCGAAAATTGTATTAGTGCTTGTAAGTTAGGAAGTATAAAATACGATAAAGTTAATGATCAAATTATAAAGTGTGATTTATGTGGTGGTAATCCTGAATGTGTTAAAATCTGCCCTTCAGGTGCTCTAATCTATACAAGCGGAGATGAAATTGCAGCTGATATGCAGGAAGCATGTAAAGAAGAGATTGCTGCAGAGGAGGTTGATGAGTAATGTTCGGATGGATGGGAAAAATTCTAAGAGTTAATCTTACAGAAAAAAAGATTACTAAAGAACCACTTAATGCTGATTATGCTAAAGAATATTTAGGTTGTCGTGGATTAGGCACAAGAATGTGGGTAGATGAATGTGATCCAAGAGTAGATCCTTTAAGTGAAGAAAATAATCTTATTATTATGACAGGAGCATTAACAGGAACCTTAGCTGTAAGTTCTAGCAGATATCAAGTGGTTTGTAAAGGGCCTTTAACTGGGACAATAGCAGCTTCAAATTCTGGAGGCTATTTTGGTCCCGAACTTAAATATGCTGGATATGATGGAATTATTTTTGAAGGTAAGTCAAAGGAACCAGTTTATCTATGGATTAATGATGATCAAGTAGAGTTAAGAGATGCAGGACATTTATGGGGAAAAAATACTTATGATACAACTGATATTTTACTAGAAGAAACAGATAAAAAAGCTAGAGTCAATTGCATTGGACCAGCGGGGGAAAATCTGGTATTATTTGCTGCAATAATGAACGATTATGCTAGAGCAGCTGGTCGTACAGGAGTAGGGGCAGTTATGGGAAGCAAAAAACTTAAGGCTATTGTTGTTCGAGGTACTGGTGCAGTAAAAATTGCTGATCCTGATGGCTTCAATGAAGTAATGGAAAGAGTAAACCAGATACTTAGAACAAATCCTAGTACTGGTGTTAATGGTGGATTAAATGTCTATGGCAGCAATGTAACATATAGTTTCCTTGATGAGGCAGGAGTTTTACCAGTGCGTAATTTTAGAGACACAGGTACGGACTGTAATGCTGAAGCTTTAAATGGAGAAAGTCAAACTAACTTATGGTTGGTCAGAGCAAAAGGTTGCCATGGATGTTCAATTAGATGTGGAAGAATAACTCGTTCAGATGGGAAATTTGCAACTTATGGTGAGGGACCAGAGTTAGAGACCATCTGGTCAATGGGATCAAATTGCGGACATGATAATATGGCAGCAGTTATGGCAGCTGGCAGACTTTGTAATGAACTTGGGCTGGATACTATATCAATGGGAGCAAGTATCGCATGTGCCATGGAGCTTTATGAAAATGGTTATATTAGTGAAGAAGAAGCTGGTATAGATATATCTTTCGGTAATGTAGACAGTATTGTTGAATTAATCAAGCAAACTGCGTATAATCAAGGATTTGGAAAAGAGTTATCTAAAGGCTCATATAGAATGGCAGACAAATATGGTCATCCAGAGCTATCTATGTCTGTAAAAAAACAAGAATTATCAGCTTATGATCCACGTGGACTCCAATCTATGGGACTAAACTATGCTACAAGTAACCGAGGAGCCTGTCATGTTAGAGGATTTATGCCAGCACTTGAGATATATGGATTACCAGAAGTTGTAGATCGGTTTGCAACTGAAGGAAAAGCTGCCTATACTAAAATGTATCACGATAATACTGCTGCGGTTGATTCTTCAGGTACCTGTTGTTTTGTTACATTTGGTATTAGTGTTAAAGAATTAGCTGAAGAAATGACAGCTGTAACAGGGATTAACTATAGTACTGAAGAATTTGTTAAAGCTGGAGAAAGAATCTGGAATTTAGAGCGCTTAATTAATCTAAAAAGTGGATTTACAAGGAAAGATGATACATTACCAAAGCGATTATTAGAAGATCCTATTAAAGAAGGACCAAGTAAAGGTTATGTTAATAAGCTATCTGAGATGCTAGATGAATACTATATTTTACGAGGATGGGACAAAGATGGTATTCCAACAGATAGTAAGTGTGAAGAATTAGGATTAAATAATGTTTTATAACTATAAGATAGTACTTATAACTTTGCATTTACATTGAATATAAATTGTAAGACAATTTGTAAGGCTATTGAGTAATATAAAGGGTGATAAGCTGTGAGAGTAGAATTAAGACTGTTTACTAGTCTGAGAAGTGGTAGAAAGAATAGGTATACGTTAGAAGTAGATGATGCCGCTACTCCAGTGGCATTAGCGCAACAACTTGGTATTAACCTAAATGAGGTAAATATAGTTTTGGTTAATGGAATAAGTAGCCATATGCTATGTAAACTTCAAGAAGGAGATATCGTATCCTTTTTTCCTATTATAGGTGGAGGCTAGTGAATTTATTCAAAAATATTTTAGGGTATAATCATATAGGCCATTTTTTGTTGATATTAATTTATGTTTTAGCAGTAAATGTTTTATCACAATGCAATGGTCTGTTTTACCACTATATTACACATATGGTTGAGTGTTCTAAAAGTTCATTGTATAATAAATCATATATAATTATTTTGTATATGATTTTTGATTTACTAAACATATTTTTGAATTTTATTTAATTAATGCAGATGAAATTTAATTAACTTAATATTTTACTCGATGTAACTATAGTATTTTAATTGGGAGGGAAAAAGATTTGGATATGGAATACTTTATAAAACAGATGTATTTAGCCTGGAAAAATACTATAACAACAAAACAAATTAATCACCCTTTAATCCGTACAGAAATTGCAGAATCATGGAAAAGATGTCTAAGAGCAAAGGTAGATCCTTATGGTGGAGTAGGAAATTATATTTTAAAAGGTGAAGAATTAGAAAAAGTACTGTATATAAATAAAGAATTGATAGAAGTAGCAAGACCATTTTTATTAAATTTATATAAGTTTTTAAAAAACTCAGGATTTATAGTTATGCTAACTAATTCGGAAGGGGTAATACTTGAGTTTTTTGGAGATAATTATATGGAGGAAGAAGCAGCACAGATCCATTTTATGAAGGGAGCGAGATGGAAAGAAGAGGATGTAGGGTCAAATACTATTGGTGTAATTATTAATACTAAAAAACCTTTCCAAATGACGGGACCAGAGCATTTTTGCATAAAAAGCCATGATTGGACATGTTCTGCTGCACCTATTTTTAATAGTAATGGGGAAATGATGGGCATTTTTAATGTTTCAGGACCTATTAAAGAGGCGCACAGGCATACACTTGGAATGGTGGTTGCTGCAGTAGAAGCTATTCAGCATTTGCTAACAATAAGTCATAAGAACCATGAACTAAATAGAATTAGTAAAAGAATGAATAGTATATTTCAATCAATGTCAGACGCGGTAATAATACTAGATAGTTATGGGTATATTGAACAAATAAATTTAGCTTCAGAAAAAATATTTGGCAAACCATCATATGTTATTGGTAAAACGTTTAATGAGCTGATTATAGAGGACAGAGAAGATATAGAGAAAAACAATAATTATCTAGATGAATATGCAGGTGTAAGTAAGTTATTGAAGACAAGAAGAGGAAATGTAGAGTGTATTATTTCAAGTAAACCTATTAAAAATGAAAATCATATAGAAGGAACTATTATTGTTGTTCACCCAATTGATAAAGTCAACAGTATAATTAAGAAATTTAACAATTCTCAGGCAAGATTTTTTTTCCAAGATATAATTACTAATAATAGAAGGATGGAAAAAATAATAGATTTAGCCATAAATGTTTCTAAGAGTGACGGAACAGTTTTGATTCAAGGTGAAAGTGGGACAGGAAAAGAGGTTTTCGCGCAGTCTATCCATAATAACAGCAGTAGAAGAAAAGGACCTTTTATTGCAGTGAATTGTGGTGCAATACCGAGGGAATTACTAGGAAGCGAATTGTTTGGTTATTCAGAGGGTTCATTTACGGGAGCAAAGCGGGGAGGGATGCAAGGTAAATTTGAACTTGCATCTGGCGGCACCATTTTTTTAGATGAAATCGGCGATATGCCACTTGAGCAGCAAGTAAGTTTATTGCGTGTTCTTCAAGAGAAAAAAATTGTTCGTATAGGTGATAGTAAAGAAATTTCTATCGATGTACATGTTATTTGTGCAACTAATAAAAAATTATCCATAGAAATAGAAAAAGGAAACTTTAGGCAAGACTTGTTTTACAGATTGAACGTTATAAATATCAGAATACCAGCCTTGAGAGAAAGAAAAGAAGATATTGAAATCTTGTTTAATTATTTTGTTAAAAAGATGAGTGAAAAAAATAATAGAGATTTAGTAAATATAGATAAAGAAATATATAAATATTTAAATTCATATTATTGGCCAGGAAATGTCCGTGAACTACAAAATGTTGTAGAAAGAATGATTACGCTAAATAACAGTGATAAACTTACTGTAACAGACTTGCCAGCTGAAATTTATTCTAATGATATGCAAAATTCTGTAGATTATTCTCATGACTTTTCAAGAATATCATATGAAAATGTACGTGAAAGGAGTAGAAAAATCCGAATCGAGGAAGAACATAATAAAATTTATCAATTATTATTGGACAATCATGGAAACATATCTAAAGTATCTAAAATTTTGGGGATTTCAAGGACTACACTTTATCGGAAAATAAACAAATATAATATTAATATTTAGTTTAATTCTGCGATTAAAATGTGAATATTAAATTGATTATATTATTCACTTAATTAAATATGCTAAGGCTATAATGAAGTACTTGCGCTTCTCTACGATAAATATACCTGTATATCAAATATTAGAAAGGAGAGTTCAAATGCCATACATAAATTCAAAACTAACAATAAAGCTTTCAGAAGAAGACAAAGAAGTCTTAAAAACTAAGATGGGGAAAATTATAACAGGAATTCCATGAAAATCTGAAGAGTGGCTTATGGTAAGCTTCAATGAAAGTGAGAATATTTATTTTAGGGGAAAGAAAATAGAAAAGGCGGCTTACATTGAAGTAAAAATAGCGGGAACTGCAGAAAGAGAGCATAAAAATAAAATTACTAATCTATTAT
The DNA here is from genome assembly GCA_009738435.1 of Clostridium bovifaecis. Taxonomy (GTDB): domain Bacteria; phylum Bacillota; class Clostridia; order Clostridiales; family Clostridiaceae; genus Clostridium_H; species Clostridium_H bovifaecis. The sequence goes on from CP046522.1 coordinate 931,329, forward strand.
GTAATCTTTTTGAAACCCAACTTTGTATGCCGAAGGATAGTATATATATTACTTTTACTGAAGTTGAGGATTGGGGATGGAATGGAAGACTTTTTTAAATTATTATCAAGAATATTTGGAAGCACCTCGGGGGTTTGGCCCAATAAATGATTCAACCTTAATTCTTCACGGAATTCACGATAAAGTTGTACTGTTCCCATTAGCTAAAGTTCACAAACAGAGTATTAGAAACTCCAAACTTGTATCATTTAAATTTAGTGGTCACGGGCTGTTTTATGATGAGAAGAATCGGTTTAATGAAGAGTTAGTAAAATTTATTGAAGAATAGAACTATTAATAACAGTAGATTACTCTAAATAGCCTAAGAGTAGTCTGTTTTTATTTTTATACATAGAGATTATTTATCTATTTATAAGCCTTATGAAGATGGTAAAATATAAATGAAGAGCTGGTTACTCTCATAGTAGCAACTAATGATCCTTTAAGTAAAGAATAAGTGGAGTTTGTGAAAGAAATGATAAATATAGCTGTTTGCGATGATGATATAAATGCTGTAGAAGAAGTTTCTACATACCTATGTGAGATCTTGAAAAAATGAATATTAAGTTTAATATAACTTGCTTTAATGAAGGACAAGATCTCATTGATAAAATAACTTCATCAGAAAAGCTGTATGACATAATATTTTTAGATATTTTTATGAAAGCCTCTAATGGAATAAATATTGCAAGGGAAATAAGGGAATTTGATAAGGACTGTAAAATTATATTTATAACTTCTTCAAATGAATATGCTATAGAGAGTTATGATGCTAGGGCTATTTATTATATTTTAAAGCCAATTAATGAGGAAAAGCTTAATAATGCTATTAACATAGCTATTGAAAGCTTAAATAAAGAAAATAAACATATCATCATTAAGAATAAAAAAGGAAGTTATAGAATTGTATATAAGGATATTCTATATGCTGAAAGTAAAGCTAGAGTTGTAAATATATATGATAAATGCGGTGAAGTCATTAGCTTCTATTCAAAGCTGGAGGATTTTTTTCAAAGTCTTCAAGATGAGAGATTCTTAAGATGTCATAAAAGTTTTCTTGTAAATATGGATTATATTTTAAAGATAGAACAAAAGCATATTTGCATGAATAATAATATAATTATTCCTATTAGTAGTGGAAGTATTTTGGAAATAAAAGAGAAGTATTTTAAGTATTTATTCAATGAAATATAAATTGAAAGGTAGTAGTTGGGTAAAAGAGTAAGCAATAGATGAATTAGAATTTTAGTGTGTAATTTTTACATGAATGGTTTCTACTAAAAAGATTATGTTATTTTTAAAGTAATAATTTCTTAGAAAAATATTAAGAGAAATATGATTTAAAATTAATATAAGTTTGGAGGGTAGATTCATGAAAAATAAGTTTTTGTCATTTTTAACCTTTGCATGTATCACGACTTTTGCTTTAGGAGGGAAAATAGCTTTTGCAGTGCCTTTAAGTGGAGCGCCAATAGGTAGTCCTTCAGGAGCACCATTAATTACTCAGGAAGTAACAGAAATCAATACAACACAAGTAGATACTATTTTTAAATTTATACCAACTATGACTGGAGAGTATACAATAAAAACTATTGGAACTATTGATACTTATGGGACGCTTTATGAAGATATAAGTTTGAGCATACTCGCAGAAGATGATGATGAAGATGGCACAAATTTTGTGATTAAGTATAATCTAATAGCTGGTAATACTTATTATTTGAGTATATATTAGAGATGAGCATAACTAAGAAATTAAGAGATAACAATAACCTTCAATAAAGACTTAGATAAAAAAACACTAACAAAAGAAAGTATTTATGTAGAGGATTCAAAAGGAAATAAGATAGAAGTTGCGTTGAAATATAATGCTACAACAAAGACAGTAACTGTTATACCTTCAAAGTATTATAACTCAGGAGAAACTTACTATCTTTATATTACTGATAAGCTTTTATCAACTGATGGAAAAGCAATTAATAAAAAAATTAAATATAGCTTTAAGATAGGAACTACAAATATTAAATAGCAATCAAAAAAAGTCTTGCTTACGTAAGTCTTTTTTGGGGAGCAGCAAACAGAAACCTCCAGTTCATGTTATCACCTCGAGGGAAATTTCACATTATTCCTGTTACCTATTTTCACCTTGTACAAAAGAAAAACTGGATTTAGTTAAAAAGTATATGAAGTAATTTGAAATAAAAATGTTAAGAGGTAGCCTCTTAACATTTTTATTTCAGGCTGTTGATAAACATATTTTGTCAACAACCTTTTTATATTTATTACAAAAAGGATTTTTCATTTGTAAGAGATTTAGTAAAAGATCTTTATTGCGCCGATAATGGGCGTCCAGCCGTAGATCCTGTAGTTCTATTTAAAATGCTGTTCATACTACTAAAGATTACTTTTAAGAACTAGAAAAAGATATAAACGAAGATAGAATAGCTCATGGAAAGAAACCTCTTAAAAAAATAGGAAGTCGCGGAAACTAAGACTATAAAAGGATAAGCTTTATGAAAAGTGCAAAAGTCTAAATTATCCTTTAGAAATGATTCTTAAAGATATGGAGGATTATAAGGAAAAAATGAGGGGCTGTTATGGACCTAGGGGAAGAAGAACTTAAAGAATCCACAAAGTATACTGATCATTCTGCCTTATTCATATGCTATCACCAGATATTCATATTTGGTATACTTGTCCAATTAGTATATCACTATTTGCGGAAATATTAGTAATTTTGTCAATTTTAATTAATAATATGATATAATATGTGACAAATAGAATTATGTGGTATATTGAAAAGTTTAATGAATTTTGATTTGTTTTCTCAAAGCAGTCTACCTTGAAAGTTCTTGAATGCTAACTGGCTTAGGGAGCTTGCAGGGGCTAATAAATTATTAAACTAGGGGGACATAAATATGAAAAAGATAAGCCATAAAATAATCATGGTAACATCATTAATAGTTTTTATTACAGGAATAATTATAAGTGCTGCTATAACTTATAAAAACATTCAAACTACTAATAAATTATTATCTTTTGAAAAGAAAAACTTAAATGATAATTATGATGCAAAGATTAAGGAAGAAGTAGAAATTGCAATTTCTATGATAGATGCAATAAATAAAAAGACCAAAACAGGTGAACTAACTGTTGAACAAGCTAAAAAGCAAAGTGCAGATTTATTAAGAAGTTTAAGGTTTGGTACTGGTGGTTATTTCTGGGCAGACACTACTGATGGTGTGAATGTTGTACTCTATGGTTCTAAAACAGAAGGAACTAATAGGTTAAATTCAAAAGATTCTAAAGGTAAGTATCTTATAAAGGAAATAATTCAGAATGGCAAAAAAGAAGAGGGTGGTTATACAGATTTTTGGTATCCCAAAGAAGGAGAAACAACACCATTACCTAAAAGAGGATATAGTAAATTATATGCTCCTTTTAATTGGATAATAGGTACAGGTAATTATGTAGATGATATCGATAAAGTAATAGCTGATAAGCAAGCTATTATAAAATCAGATTTGATGCAAGGCATAGTGATTAATATATTCTTATTTGTAGGAGCACTAATTATAGGTGTTATCTTATCAATCTTTTTAAGTAAAAAGATAACAAACTCATTAATAACAGTTAAAGATTTTGCTCAAAGATTGTCTAATTATGATTTCTCAACTCCAATTCTTATTACAAGCAAAGATGAAATTGGACAAATAGGTAAAGCTTTAAATACTGCTCAAAATAATATAAGTGATTTAGTAAAGGCAATAATGAATAATTCACAGAATATGAGTGCATCGAGTGAAGAACTTTCTGCTACAGTAGAAGAAATATCAGCAAAAACTCAGGAAATAGACGCTGCAGTTCGAAACATAGTAACTGGAATTCAGGAAAGTGGTGCAGCCTCAGAAGAAATAACTGCCTCTGTAGAAGAAGTAGATTCAAGCATTAATGAATTGTCTAGTAAAGCTATGGAAGGAAGCAATAATGCAAATGAGTCTAAAGAAAGAGCTACTGAAGTTGTTAACAAAGGAAAGGAAGCTACAAAGGAAGTTAGAGATTTATATTCAGAAAAGAAAGAGAATATGTTAAAGGCAATCGAAGATGGCAAGGTTGTAGATAATATAAAGATTATGGCAGACACAATTGCAAGCATAGCAGAACAGACTAATTTACTTGCACTAAATGCAGCCATTGAGGCGGCTAGAGCTGGAGAAGAAGGCAGAGGCTTTTCGGTGGTGGCAGAAGAAGTTAGAAAACTTGCAGAGCAATCTTCTGAGGCAGTATCAGGTATTCAGGATACTATTATAAAAGTTCAGAATTCATTTGCAAGTCTATCTAAAAATGGTAATGATGTATTAAAGTTTATAAATGAAAATGTAGACCCAGAATTTGAGGAGTTTGGTAACCTGGGAAATCAATATTATAGTGATGCAGACTTTGTAAGCAAAATGTCAGAAGAAATAGCATCTATGTCTGAAGAAATTACTGCAACAATTGGACAGGTAAGTGATTCAGTACAAAGCATGGCAGAAACGTCACAAAAATCTTCAGAACATGCAGAAAGAATATCAGAAAGCATTGAGGAAACATCAAAAGCAATAGAACAAATGGTTTTGGCTGCAGAAGATCAAGCAAAACTTGCACAGAAACTTAATGAAATGGTGTTGAAATTTAAGATATAGTTAATATGTTACCACCTCGGGGGAAAGACTATATGGATTCCACAGAGAAATAATTGGTGGAGGAGTTATGCGTCTAAAACTAGGTGAAGTAACGGACGACACCACAATGACCATAGCAGTTGCAGAAGGAATACTTGGAAATCCTGAAAACCCCATTGAAGCTATAGGAAGAAGATTTGTTGAATGTGAAGACTGGAAGGAAGCTTCTTTGTATGTTCATAAAGTTACTGGAGGCATTACTGCTGGAAATGGAACTTTAATGAGATGCATACCAGCTGCTTTATATTATGATAATTATGAAAAAATGGTTGAGGTTACAAGGGAGCAATCTAAAATGACTCACTATGATGATAAGGCAAGTGAGACTTGTATTTTATATAACACCATGGTTTATAAGTATTTAAATAGAGAAGAAAAGTTTAAGACGCTTAAAGAGAGTATAAAAGGCTATGAAGAATATGAGAGGGTATTCTCTATGAAAAAGGAAGAGCTGCATCTCTCGGGCTATGTAGTAGATAGTTTTCAATGTGCCCTTTGGTGCTCTATAAATTATGATAGTATAGAAGAGATAGTCGCTTAGAATAGAAGTTCAAGTGACTATCTTTTTTTCATTAGAAAGCCGTGTTTGGCAAAATATCATGTGCAGTTTGGTGAGGAGAAGGAGGCGATGGGCCGCCTCCAGACTCATCTATGGATGACGTATAAAGTTTATTGTTATGAACAATCATAGCTCTTGATGAATTGCCAGGAAGATTGCTAGTGATTTCTTCCCAGCTTGAACCATCAGTGGACTTAAATACTTTTTCCCACTTCTTTGAACCATCTTTTTTACAACGCCATATTTCAGCTCTCATATCAATATTTTTAGGTTGAAAATCGTCAGGAAGGAAACTCAAAAAAGGAGAAGGCTGTAGAGCATAAAGAATTTTTGTTTAAAAAAATTTGGAATTAATTTAATAATATAACAATTAGTCCTATTTTAACGTCTATATTATATGGGCAATAAGTATAAATATAAAATAATAGAAAAGAGGTAAATAAGCATGAAAAAAATAATAACTGTAGGCATTACTTTATTACTGGGCTTATCTACGATAGGATGCACAGCTAAGCAGGAGGTTATGCTAGGGGCAAAGGTATCTCAAGAAGAGAAAGCAACTAAAGCAGAGGAGAAAAATACTATTGAAAATTATACAAAGTTAATTGGTTTAAGTAAGGAGGAAATTATTGATGTCATGGGAGAAGAAGCTACTCCTATCGATGAAGGTGGATTAGAGTTTTCAAATGCTGGCATTAGAGTTTGGTTTGGAGAAGATGGAAAAAACGTAAGTCAAATTTTTATGAATAGCAGTGATATTGATTTCAATGGAGCAAGGATTGGTGAAAAAATAGAGGACTTTAAAAGTGTTTTTGGAAAATCAGTATTAGAAGATACTGGTTCAGCATATAGTAACTTTGATTACGAAGGACTAATTTTACATGTACAATATGATCCAAGCACAAAGCAAGTTATAGCTGTATATCTAATGGATGAATGGGAATAGTCTTTAAAGTTATACCTATGCCCTTTAAAAGTGGAATTTAATTAATTGTGTTAAATTAATTGAATTAATCATATTATTAACTGTATATTATTTAATAGGAGTTTAAAATGCTGTCAAACAGTGAGTTTGTAAGACAATCCTTGGAGCTAAACTTATTCTTTATGAGAATAGCTAAAGAGCACTCTATATTTTTAGAGGCGAGCTTTACTACAAGAGACTATATATTTATAGAGCAATCAGAAATGTTAAAGAAGCTGTTCAGTAATTTGCTAGTAGAAACTATAAGAATGTCTGAGGGGCTAATTAGCCAAGAAGCAATAAGTTCAGGAGAATTGGTAACTGATTTAACTTTAGATGCAGAGAGAGAAACACAATTTTATACTAATATTGAAATCAATCTCAACATAACGAGGATGGAAGCAGTACTAGATATGAGAAGCCGCAGCAAGATTAATATGAATACAGTAAGAATGGTAGAGGACTTAAACAACAGGGCTATAATGGCTGCAGAGCAAATAGCAGCTTTTAAGAGTAATGTGCTTCAGAATATGTTGTCCTGCAGGATGTTTACAACAAATTATCCACTGCTTATCGACCATATTCTAAGAGAAGCTAAGTTTTATTTAAGAATGCTTAGAAAGTTGCAGAACAGAGAAGAATTCGATGTAGCTAGAGAAGCTGCGTACCAAGAGAACTTCTGGAATAGGATTATGGCTGAGCACTCAAAATTTATTAGAGGCTTACTGGACCCAACTGAAGTTAAATTGTTTGACACCGCAAATGACTTTGGAAGAAGGTTTGATGAGCTAACTGCTGAAGCTAAAAATCTAGCTAATAACTTAGGTATTTTACCTGAAGTAACAGAAAGAAGTCTTAAAAATGCTGTTGAAATTAGAGATTTTAAAAAGCAGGGGACTGAAGGGCTTGTACAATGTAAAATTAAATCAATTGCCTATCCTTTGCTTGGCGACCATGTCGTCAGGGAAGCAAATCACTATATAAGAATGTTGAAGAGCTTTAAACAAGGTGAGATGGGATAGTATAATTTCAGCAAACAAGAACTTCCAATTCCTGTTATGACCTCAGAGGTTGTAGTATAAGATTCCATTTTATATTTTATATGGAAAAGGAATAATCTGCGCACCTTCCATTTGGTGGAATTTGCGCAGATTATTTTACACTTTCCTTTTTATATTCACGTTAATAACAATACTGTTGATTTAATACTAGCTGCTGCATTCAAGAAAGTATCCCAACTATGTTCAGGTTCTGTATTACATAGTGGTTTATAGAGCTATAATATCTTTCTAGTTAAGCCATAAATCTCGCGAGCTTCATCAGGAGTTGCTGCTTCTAAGTCAGCTTCTTCCAGCAGGCGCTTAGCACGAGCAACGAATTGGGCGTTATTATCTGCTAAGACACCTTTTCTATAATATACATTATCCTCCATACCAACACGTAAATGACCGCCCATAGCAATAGTAGCCATCATAATAGGTAGATGTCCTTGGCCAATTCCACAAGCTGCCCATGTACTGCCTTTAGGAATAAGAGTTCGTAGGAATACTAAGTTTTCTATTGTACTAGTCATGCCGCCAGGACAGCCGAGAACGATTTGGTAATGGCAGGGAGCCTTTAATACACCCTTTTTTACATAGTAAATGGAGTTGTAAATCATTCCAGCATCAAAAATTTCGATTTCTGGCTTTATATTGCTTTCCTGAAGGGCATGGCCCAACTTCTCTAGGAAAGAAGGTGGATTCATAAATACGGTTCGGTGCTGCCAGTTGAGAGTTCCCGCATCGTAGGAAGCCATCTCAGGTAGAAGTTGCTGCAAAGGATAGATACGTTCTTCGTCTCCAAAATCCACACTGCCAGAGCTAGTCATATTCAAACATATATCACAGTCTTTATAAGCACGAATACGTTCGATTGTCTCTTTATACTTATTGAAATCTGTAGATGGAGAGCCATCATCATTACGAACATGAATATGGGCTATTGCGGCACCAGCTTTCCAACATTCATAGACATCCTCGGCAATCTCTTTAGGCGTGAAGGGTACATTTGGATTATCATCATGGGTTGGCCAAGAGCCTGTGACAGCAACACTAATTACACGTTTTTTCTTTAAATCAGACATTTTGTTTACCTCCTATAGATAAAAAATAGGGAAAAGTTCTAAGAAAAATATGTTTCCCTCATCTTTATCTTATAGCAAGAATTGCGCCAAGCTTTTATGTTCATTTCCATATACTTTTTTATATAAATAAGTCAAAAACGGTTTACGAATCGATATTGATTCGATACAAACCGTTTTTGACTTATAATAAATAATATTCAAAGGTTATATTTCATCTTCCGTCTCATGATGGAGGTCTGACTGGTTCCTAAGGCATCAGCCATCTTATAAGATGTTTTATAACGTTTCAATGCATGAGAAAGATATGCCTCTTCACATTGATCTAAATAGTCCTTCAAAGTAACGCCTTCATCTAGCATTTTTTCACAGGAGAGTTCTGTGGTGGAGGAAGATTTGGGAATAGGCACAGTATGAAGAACATTCGTGTGAAAATGCTGATGCTGACCACCTGAGATATCCTCTATGTTTTTAAGTTCAATTATATCGCCTATGCTGACAACTACTGCACGTTCTACAAAATTCTTTAGTTCACGGACGTTTCCAGGCCATTCATAGTGCATAATGTTGTCCATAGTCCTTGGGGAAAATATTTTTTTCCTATTATATTCATAGCAAAAATGTTCTAGAAAATGATTAGCTAGTGGTATAATGTCTTCTTTTCTTTCCCGAAGTGGAGGAATACAAATAGGAACCACATTTAGCCGATAATACAGATCCAGACGAAATTGCTTTTTTTCAACCAGGTCTAAAAGATCTTCATTCGCAGCAGTCACTAAACGAAAGTCAATGTGCTTGGAGTGTATTGAGCCTACCCTGTTGATGGTTTTTGTTTCAATTGCACGAAGAAGCTTTCCTTGGAGACTGATTGGAAGAGAGTTAATCTCATCTAGAAATAGAACTCCGCCATCAGCCTCCTCAAAAAATCCTTTTTTTCCTCCAGCAGAAGCACCAGTAAAAGCACCTTTTTCATAACCAAATAGCTCAGCTTCTAAAAGATTTTCAGGTATAGACGCACAATTGACAACCACAAATGGCTTGTCACCTCTCTTTCCAGCTTGATGAATGTATTTGGCAATTACCTCTTTGCCAGTGCCAGACTCACCTGAAATTAAAATCGTAGAATCCACATCAGCAACGTTTTGAATCATTTTAAGAAGATTCAACATAGAAGGACTCTTAGCGATAAAAGAGTCGTTATCCCAGGCGATTTCAGGTAAAGATAAAGAAGAAAAGGATGATATAACGTCAAACTGGCTGGCTTCATAATAAAGGGAATTAAGCATCTCAAGAGGATAAACTACAGCCAGAATGTTTTCAATCATTCCACAGCTATTAAAAAGTGGAGTAGAAACAACAAGTTGACGAATTTGCTTGCGGCCATAGTTTTGTGTGTCATAGACATCTTGAAACATAACAATACGACGCTTTTTTTCATACACAAGGTCAGAGATACATATATCAATCTGTTTCGTTTGCAAAAAGTCGTGAACATTGTAATGCAGCAAGATATTTTTCGGCATGTTTAGCATTCGAATGTAGGAGCTATTGACAAATATATAGTTTCCGCAGTTATCTAGAACATAGATGCCTTGTGGTACATTATCCAAAAGTGTTTCGTAAAACTTGGATAGTTCCATGTATAAAGACCCCTTTCTCTGGATGTTAATCTATCTATATAAAGAATATAGCAGATAGTTCCTTAAGTGTCATCTTTAAATCCACAATAAAAAAGTTTACATAGAATTGAGAAAAAGAAAGATAGATTTTTTATTTGGCATAGAAGTTGCTGTAATTATAAGCATAAAATTAAAAGGAGGTTTTTATTTATGAAAGTTGCAATTTTAGGATGCGGTGCTATGGGAACAGTATTGGGTGCCTATCTTACAAAAAAAGGTTGTGCAGTTGAACTTATCGATAGCTATCAGGCTCATGTGGACGCGCTAAATAATTCTGGTGCTCATATTGTAGGAACAGTAGATTTCACGGTGCCAGTAAAAGCCATTACACCTGATCAAATGGAGGGAATCTACGATATTGTCTTCCTCTTCACGAAACAGACAAGTAATGAAGAGGTTCTTCCTAAACTACTTCCTTATCTAGGACCTAATAGTACAGTTTGTACTCTACAAAACGGTGTACCGGAGCCTTTTGTTGCCAATTATGTGGGCAAAGAGCGTACAGTAGGAGGTACAGTTCTTTGGGGAGCTACCTTTATGGAGCCAGGTGTTTCAGAGCTAACTCAAGATCTATCACGAAATGACCACCTTTTTGAAATCGGAGAGATAGATGGTTCCATTACTCCGAGGATTCAAGCTGTAGCAGATGTTCTTAATTTTATGGGACATACAAAAGTCTCAGATAGCTTGATGGCTTCACGTTGGGGAAAACTAATAAATAACGCTTGTATGAGCGGAATGTCAGCTGCCTGTGGTTGTACATTTGGGGGTGTTTTGGATAATGATATAGCTCGTGCTTGTTTAAGCTACCTAGGCCGAGAAGTTAAACTCTGCTGCGAGGCTGCTGGTTATCAGCTTCCAACTCTGCTTCATGAGCAATCTCCCGAAACGTTAGATTTGAAAGATCAAGCTATGTTTAATGCAGACCAAGAGATGTTCCTTACTATGTATTCTGATATGCGTACAGCCAAGGCAAGTATGCTTCAGGATTTAGAAAAGAAAAAGCTAACAGAAGTAAAAATGATTAATGGTTACGTTTGTCAGACTGGTGATAAATACGGAATCGATACACCATTCAATGATAAGGTTGTAGAAGTCGTTTCCAAGATTGAGAAGGGAGAGCTTCCTCTTTCCATGGATAACGTAAATCTCTTTGATCGCACACTCTTCACCTATGATCTTTATAGTATCTAAGTTTTTTTGGGGACAATCCTTTTAAAGTTAAATTAAGGAGGTATCGCTGCCATGATTGGTATTATCGGTCTAATCTGTGCTATTGCTGTTTTAGTTATTGGCGCATATAAAGGTCTGGGTGCACTTCCACTAACGATTTTGGCTTCCCTTGTTGCTATCGTTACGAATGTAATGCCCCTTTGGGATTCTTTTGCTGTTCACTATATGAAGGGCTATACTAGCGCCTATATGAGTTATTTCTTATTATTTGCCAGCTCAGCTCTTTATGCTAAACTAATGGACGAATCAGGTTGTGCTACAACAATCGGTTATAAGTTTATTGATTGGTTTGGGAAAAAAAACATAATGTTAGTCACAATTTTAATTGTTTCTGTACTGACTTATGGTGGTGTAAGTCTATTTGTAGTTGTTTACGCAGTTGCACCGATTATGTTTTTATTGTTTAAAGAAGCAAATTTGCCTCGTCATTTGACCATGGCTTGTCTTATTGTAGGTTCTGCCACATATACAATGACCACTCTTCCTGGCAGTCCACAGCTTACAAACGTGGTTCCTACTGAATATTTGGGTACGACTATGACGGCTGCACCTATTCTCAGTATTCTGTGTGCCATAGGAATATTCTCACTTTGTCTGGCTTATTGCACATGGGCTCAGAAAAAAGCAGTAGCACGCGGTGAAGTTTGGACTTATCCAGATAATATAGATCCAACCCTCTTTGAAGTCAAAGATCGTAGTTTGCTCCCTATTTCATGGAAGGCATTCACTCCTATCGTTGTTCTTTTACTTATAATTATTGTTGGAGGAAAATTTGTATCTAACTCAAATATGTTGGCTACATCTGCAATGTTGGTTGGTGCATTACTAACCTTTTTACTAAACTACTCCAAATTTAAAGGTAAGGATTGGACAGAAGTGTTGACGAACGGATTAGGAGGCGGTATATCAGGCATTGGGGGACTAGCTGCTGTATTAGCTTTTGGTACAGTAGTTCAAAGCTCTGCCGCTTTTACAAATATAGTGAACTGGGTGTTAGGTTTGAATATGCATCCTTATGTTCGAGGTATCTTTGCTACCAGTGTCTTCTCTGGAATTACAGGATCTTCTTCCGGTGGCTTGCGATTAATGTATCAATCCTTAGGAGATACCTTTATTAACTCTGGGGTTAACCTAGATGTATTACATCGACTTACTGCCATTGCTGCTGGCGGACTGGATACTTTGCCGCATTCTCCTGGGTTATTTCTTATGTTTAGTGTATTGGGTTTGAATCATAAGAACTCTTATCGTCATGTATTTGCATGCAGCGTCTGCATTCCTGTAATTGTCTGTGTTGTTGCTACAGTTGCTTGCATTGTGTTAGGAGTTTAATACCTGATTTTTATCATTTGATCATATTAATAGCTTATTCTTTTTTTAATAAACGTTTTCTTTTGTTATAGTAAAAGGAAACGTTTATTATTGTTCTTCCTTTTCCTCTTTTGCAGAAGCTAAGTTAAGTTTTTTATTCACTCCAATAACACCTGCCAAAATCATAGCTGTACCAATAAAATGGTATACATAAAAACTTTCATTTAATACAAATACGCCAGCAAATATACTTACTACAGTAGATAGGTTAGAAAAAATTCCTACAATAGCAGCATCCATCTTAGAAACTGAGTAATTTGATAAAAATGAAGTACCTATAGAGGAAAGAAAGCTTAAATATAAAATTGCAATAAGAAATGGCTTATTTTGCAATGTTGTTAAGAAACTCTTCATAGATAAAGTTTCACCATAGAATATAAGGGCACATATATTGAAAAAAGTTGCACCTACTAACATCATTCCGTAGGTTAGCTCTATAGGTGTAAAGCTAGTTGAAAGCTTTTTTGCCATAACCGTATATGAGGAAGTTGATATTACAGATAAAAATATGAGAAAAGGTCCTAGAAAGCTTTTATTTAAAGTAATACCATTCATTATATATATCACCATGACGCCAAAAACTGAAAGAAGAGCAAAAGATCTCTGCCTTGTTGATATGTTTTCTTTTAAAAAGTAATAGCTCATTATCATAATAATTATAGGTGTTAGGGCCATTATTATGCCAGCCTCTGAACTAGATGCATACTTCATTCCATAAGCCTGGAAGGTAAAAAACATAACTGGCTGAACAATAGAAAAGAGTAAAAGGATTTTAAGATTTTTATTTTTATAATTTACTTTTATTACTTTAAACAATATAAGTAAAGACATTATTAAAAATGCTATGGAAAAACGATAGGCCAAAGTGAATAAAGGTGGTAAGACAGCAACAGCATTTTTAGTAAATAATAGGCTAAATCCAACTATTACTGCATTTAGTACTGCAGAGATAATTGGAAGAATAGATTTAATCTTATACATTGGAACCTCCTAGTAAAATGTTAAAAATTTATATATATATATCAAAATCGTGGCATAGGTTTTACCATTATTTCCTGTATAAATTTATTATACTTACTGTCTATATTAAAGTATATAGTATTTAACAAGTTAAGTATACCTATATAATAAGGCTTTTATATTTCTATAGTGATTTTTTTATTATAAAAATGTGGTATTATTATACATATATAATGCATATTATTGTAGGAGGGAAAATATGAAAAAGAATGTAATAACATTAACTCTTATTATATTATTTTTGAGCGGACAAACAGTTAGTGCAAGTACAGGGGAAATAACAGCCAGCAGTCTTAGAGTAAGATCAAAATCTAGTTTATCATCTTCTGTCATAGGCTATTTATATAAAAATAATAAAGTGGACACTTATTCAAAAGAAGGAGATTTTTATAAAATAAATTATAAGGGTAAAAGTGGATATATCCATAGTTCCTATGTGAAAATTTTACCCTCAGAAAATAATCAAACCACTATAAATAATCAGGGGGCTACCTCAAGCACAAAGATAGGTCAAACTACAGCTAGTTTCCTTAATGTAAGATCCGGAGCAAGTACAGGATATGCTGTTATAGGAGGGCTTTCTAGAGGTACAAAAGTTGATCTTTATGAAAATGTAAATGGATTTTATAAAATAAATTATAAAGGAAAAACGGGATACATAAGTGATGATTATATTAAGGTTCTAGAAGAAAATTCTTTAGAAAATAATGAGCAATATGATTCGAAAATAAACGTAGACGATATTATAGATTATGCAAAGAGCTTTCTAGGAATGCCATATGCTATATCTGGCACAACTCCAGCTAGATATGATAGTGCAGGTAAATACATAGGAGGTGGCTTTGATTGTTCCGGTTATACTCAATACATACTTAAAAAGTTTGAAATAACATTACCTAGAATATCTAAGGACCAAGCTAACATAGGAACTACAGTAAACATAAACAATCTTCAAAAAGGAGACTTGTTATTTTTTGCAACGAATCCAAGCAAACCATCTGAAATTTCTCATGTTGGTATGTATATAGGTGATAATAAATTTATTCACTCTCCTAAAGTTAATGATGTTATAAAAGTATCTGAATTTGATGGCTATTTTAGAAGTCATTTTATAGTTGCAAGAAGAGTTGTTGAATAAAAAGAAATCAGAGATTGTCTGTCTTGCTTTCAATCTCTGGATATGATCCCATAGGAGGTGGCAACAGAAGCTTCCAGTTTCTGTTGCTGCCTCGGGGGAATTTTCAATGATGACACTAAAACTTTCATGCCAGATAAAGAAGTAATAATAACCTTATAATTTTATAGCCTTTCCAGTATTGCGACAAGTTACCAGAAATCTTGTAATGTTGGAGCGAATACACTTGATGGAATAAGAGGAAACGCAAAGGGGATAATCTTCTTTAAATGTTGTATATTTATTAACTTCACGAGTATGCTATAAAATCGTCAGCTAAAAACAGAAACTGCAAAGTTTCTGTTTGTTAATGTATGCGTTTAATGAAAGGGTATAGTCTTGCGAAGATCTATGCCCTTTATACTTGCGATACCAATAATTCAACAGTAGGCACATCAGCAGGAGCCCAGTTTAGTGAAGATAAATTTTCTTTATTTAACCATATAAGCTTTGCATGTTCGCTAGCAGTGGGCTCACCAGCTATTATCTTACATTTAACTGTGATTAAGTTAACTATTATGTTTTCATATTCATGATTATTATCATAAAACAAATCAATGAATTCAACGTCACAGTCAAGTTCCTCTTTAATTTCCCTAACTATTGCATGACTAATAGACTCATCTTTCTCAATTTTGCCACCGGGAAACTCCCATAGGTTAGGTAATGTCATTTTTGTAGAACGAAGAGCACAGAGTATTTGATTTTTATCATTCTCAATAATTGCACCGACAACTTTTACTAATTTTTTCATTTGCACCACCCCTTTATTAGTTTAGCATAAAATGTTGAAATAAGCATCTTTATAGAGTGAAGTCTGTGAAAATTGCTAGTAAGTAGCAACCACTAATTCCTTTTATGACCTAGAAGCTATAGCTGTAATTAGAAGTTATTGCTTGATAAAGCACATTTAACACTAAAACTCTTGCAACTAATAAAGACATTATACTGATTATTGTCTCAGCAAGACTTTTAATTTCTATAATTGATAGGGGACATAAAATGACTGGAAAGAGTGTACTATTATAGATTATAATAAAACATAATGTATTACCACAAATGGATAATTGAGCCTTATTAAAAATAATAGCCAGATTAGTGAAAGAAAAAAGGAGAATTACTATAGATGAAGATTTTAGTAATTGATGATGAAGAAAGCATTTTAAATTTGATTAGAATGAATTTAGTATTAGAGGGTTATGAGGTAGTAACATCTAGTTGTGGAAATGACGGCATTAAAGTATTTAAAGATGCCAAGTCCAACTTAGTCTTATTAGACTTAATGCTTCCAGACATAGATGGATTTGAGGTGATGAATCATTTGCAGCAAATTAATAGTGAAACACCGATTATTCTTCTAACTGCCAAGGGGCAAATAAATGATAAGCTTTTAGGGTTACAGTTGGGGGCATGTGATTATATTACAAAACCTTTTGATAGCAGGGAACTTATATTGCGAATAAGAGCAATATCAAGGAGAGTGAACAAAACCAAGCTTTTAGATCAAAAATCTGATAATGAAATCCAACATGGATTTATTAAGATATTAAAAGACTATGGAAATGCGATCAAGACCATATATGGTGGTGGTTATAAGTTAGAGGTACAAAGATGAAGATAGGAATCAAGAATAAGATAGTTATTATGAACATGGCTGTTTTAGTGCCTGTGATTGTTTTCATATGTGCTATAACAGTTAGTAATCTTTACAATAACGTTATAAAAAGTTCTGTTAGTATGCTAAGTCAAGAAAGCTATCAAGGTCAGATTAATACCATTAATTACTTAGAAAGTGATAAAAAAATGAATCCGAGAACCTTATTAAAAAATATTGGTCCATTCAGTGCCACAAACTTATCAGAACGATATAATTTTAGGGTTCAAATATATGATGAGGATGGTATTATTGGCGATTCAGAAGAATATCCAAGCATTTCAGAAGAGAGAGACGTAAAATCTGCACTTTCAGGAACAAAAGCATACATTGTGAAGAAAATAAATAATAAAGAATATATCTTATTCTCAAGCCCTATTTATATAGAAAATCAGACTATAGGGTGTGTAAGATATGTTTATCATATAGATAAAGAAGTAGACTTAATTATTAATACACTTAGCACAATGGTTATTTTAGGAGTCTTTGCACTCTTTTTTTGTGTTTTTTTGAGCAATATATTTTCTGAGAAAATTGTAAGTCCTATAATGCAGCTAAAAGAAGCATCTGAAAAGGTTGCTAATGGAGATTTTACTGATATTGAAGAGATTAATAGTCGTGATGAAATTACAGACTTAGCAAGGTCTTTTAATATCACCGGCACAAATTCTTAAATGAGATAAGGCTTTGTTCCTATGTAGCAATAAATTGAGTCTAATTTCTTTCACGATTATACTGAATTATGCGAAATGAAAATTGCTGAAACAGTTCCGGCAAATAGTAAAATTATAATAAGTAACGAAAAAAGCATTCTAAATAATTAGAATGCTTTTTTATGGTTGCGGGAGCAGGACTTGAACCTACGACCTTCGGGTTATGAGCCCGACGAGCTACCAACTGCTCCATCCCGCGATATTAATTAACAGATGTTTTCTTAAGTAATGTTGTAAGTATAGTACATTTAAGGTAGTAAGTCAATGGTAAGTTATGGATAAAGGTTGAGATGATGGAAAACGGATGGAATAACTAGCACATGAATGAGATAATGTCGTTTAGTACTTTATCATTGCCAGTGAGTCCAGCACTCAAAATTACGGATAGTTGAATTAGCATAAATGGAAGTTATTAGTAAATCAAAAGCATTAGGCATAGATAAAGAAGTTAGTCAGTGGTGATTTCCTAGGAATAAGAAAAAACCTTATTGACTTAAAAGTAAGATCAATAAGGTTGCTAGTGAACTATAAATATATAACTTACATCTGTACTATATGGGGTTTGGATATGTTTTATGCACTATGACTGCTATTAGTTGAGTTAATAATCCTAATATACAAACTCCTGACCATCCAAAATGGGCATAACTATAAGAGCCTAGAAAAGAACCGAAAGAGCCGCCTAAGAAATAAGATACCATATATACTGTGTTTACTCTATTACGGGCTTCATCGCTTAATGCATGTACTCTTGCCTGATTGGAAATTTGACAGGATTGAACACCTAAATCTAATAAAATAACTCCTATAATAAGTCCAACTAATTTAAAACCCAGCATAAAAAAACATAAATAAGAAGCTATTACAACCAATATTCCTATTCCTATGGTAAACTTTGGACTTTTTTTATCTGCTATTCTACCCGCTATAGGAGCTGCTGCAGCTCCTGCAACGCCAACTAATCCAAACAAGCCAGCTGCATCAGCACCCATGTTGTAGTGTGTGCTCTCAAGTAAAAATGTAAGGGAAGTCCAAAAGGCACTAAAGGCAGCAAACATCATTGCACCATTTATAGATGCTTCTCTTAATACAGAAAAAGTCTTTGTTAGACTTATCATGGACTTAAATAATTCATTGTATCTCATTTTTGAATTGGAAGGACATATAGGCAGTAGCCTACTTAAGAAAGTGGCTAGGAGTATCATTAAAGATGCTGCGAGCAAATATACCTTTCTCCATCCAAAGTATTCTCCAATTATTCCACTCAAAGTGCGAGATAGTAATATTCCTATGAGTAAGCCGCTCATAACTGTTCCTATTATCTTGCCTCTTTCCTTTGGTTCAGCTAACTGTGCGGCAAGAGGAACTATGAGTTGAGGAGTAACAGATGTAAAGCCTACAGCAAAGGCTGCAATTGATACCACTGTTATATTAAATGAGAAAAACATAAATATAAGTGAACAAGCTGAACAAATCAGCATTAGTATGATTAGAGATTTCTTTTCCCTTATATCTGCTAAAGGCAGTATAAGCAGCATACCAATGGCATACCCAATTTGTGTAAGCATGGAAGTGAAACCTACACTTACTTGAGTAACATGAAAGGTCCTAGCTATTTCTCCAAGTAGAGGTTGAATATAATATAAATTAGCTACAGTAATTCCAGAAGCAGCAGCCATAACTAGGACCAAGAAACTGTTTAGTTTAAAGCTATCTTCTGAAACGTCAACATTTTGTATGACCATTTAAAACTCCTTAACGTATAAAATTAGTGACAGCTCGTGGTTCTTGTTCTGGATATGTAATTCCAGCTTCCTTTCCTGCATGTATACATTTCAAAAGCCACGCCATATTTTTGCCTAGTGTTCTCATGGTCTGCATTCCTTCAAGATCTTGTTTTACTTCATCAGGAGTATTTCCATGAACCATGTTCCAATACTGAGAAGATACGATAGGCATGTTTGAAATGGTGAAATACTTATTTAATTGATCAAAAGTTGCTGTTGAGCCTCCACGTCTACAACTTACAACTGCGGCACCAGGCTTATATTCAAACCCAGATCCAGCATAAAAAAATCTATCTAGAAAGGAAGTTATTAGGCCAGATGCACTTGCGTAGTGTACAGGAGAGCCAAAGATAAAACCATCAGCTTCTTTTGCCTTTTCTAAAGCTGCATTTACAGGATCATCATTAAATACGCAAATACCATCAGTATTAGAACAGCCGTTACAGGATATACAACCTCGAATAGGTTTGTTTCCAACATGAAAAATTTCTGTTTCAATACCTTCATTCTCTAATGCTTTTGCAACTTCACTTAGTGCAGTATAAGTACAGCCCTTGGCTTTTGGACTTCCGTTAATAAGTAATACTTTCATTCTTACACCCCGCTTCAATTTTATTAATATGATTTATTAATACTTTACTATTGTAAATTACATACATTAATATTTCAAGCACTTGTTAAGCTTAAGATATTTATTCATAATACTGCACTTTTATATTATAATTAAAGTATACCGATAGGGATAGTTTATTTGTACACAGGTCTTTGAGCTGTAATTTTGTCGGTATACACTATAATGTAGATTATGAGGTTATTTATGAATACTAACAAAAGATTAACAGCACTTATATTCATATTATTTGCACTCAGTTTAGCAGGATGTACATCTAGCCCTGCTAGCACTAAGAATGCAAAAATCAAATCAGGCAAGGACATTACTTTCTTCGTAGCAACAGATGTTCACTATCTGGCTAAGAGCTTGACAGATAATGGTGAAGCCTTTCAGAAGTTTATCAGCGGCGGAGATGGACGACAATTAAATTATATTAGTGAAATAATGGATGCTTTCACTAATGATATTAAGAAGAAAAAAGGAGATGTTCTAATTGTAAGTGGGGATTTAACTACCAATGGGGAGGAAGACAGCCATCTTGAATTTGCAAAAAAGCTTAAGAAAATTGAAGAAAACGGTACATCTGTGTTTGTTATCCCAGGGAATCATGATATATTGAATCCTTTTGCCAGAGGGTTTAAAAACAGCAATCAATATGTAGTTGACTATATAAAGAAAAAGGACCTTGAGAAAATATATAAAGACTTTGGCTATAGTGAGGCTATTTCTAGAGATACTAATACATTGAGCTATCTTGCATCACCTTCGGAGGATATTTGGCTTTTGATGCTTGATACTGCTCGATATAAAGATAATATACAAAAAGGTCAGCCTAGACTCGATGGTGAGATAAATGAAGGAACACTTGAATGGATAAAAGAATGTAGTGATTTAGCAAAAAAGAACAATGCACAGATTATTGCAGTGATGCACCACAATTTAATTGATCATAGTAAGATCATCAAGGATGGATTCACCATAAATAACAGTAAGAAAGTATTAGAGTTGTTTGAAAGTTTTGGGATAAAGCTTGCTTTAACGGGGCATACCCATCAGCAGGATATACAGTTCCTATAGCAAAGGTAAATATAAGGTCTATGATATTGTTACAAGCGCTCTTATAGGATATCCCCAGAAATATGGCATACTCAAATATTCACCAAAGGATGGCTATGACTATAGCACTTCATCTGTTGATGTGGAAGGCTGGTCAAAAGAAAATAGACTAAAAGATAAAAATCTTAATTATTTTAAGACATACTCTCAGGAATACTTTAAAGACAATGTCTATAATACAACATATAGGCGTTTGCTAGTGTATGATACTTATACGGACCAGGAGATAAGGCTAATGGCTGAAACTTCAGCGCGCATTAGAACAGAATACCTTGGAAGCATATCTAAGCTCAATAATCAAGAGATTGTAAATTCACAAGGATATAAGCTGTTGATACAGGCAGGAATACAGAAAAATCTAGTGAGGATGATTAATAGTGACAATACAGCAAGTAATAGATTAAAGCTTCCAGGCCCATAGTTAAATTTTAATACAGTTGTTTCACAGCTGAAATATATGATGAATTAGATATAGATTAAGGTTGACTAAAATGCAAAGGGATTAAGCTATTTAGACTTACACTAGCTGAAATTCTTGGGGTAACTGTAGACGAGCTATTAAACATGGAAAAGTTGAAAAGCCAAAACATAGAACCAGCAATTACAGCATCATCAAAACAATACGAGTATCTGTTAAGTAGGGCTGTACTCAGGTTTAAAAATGCACTTATAATTACGACAGGCATGTCTGTGTTAGGAAGTATACTTTCATTTATAATTGCATTTTCTACTCCATATAGAAGCTCAGCCGTGTTTGGGGTTATATTAATTGTGCTCAGTATTATTGTTTTTCTTATCAATTACAATAACGTTTGTTCTACCAGATAAACTTTTCAGTCACTTTGCAACAACCTATCGTTTTCATATATTGTTTATGATAGGTATTATTTTCGCAAGTATTATAAGCTGTATTATTCATTCTTTATGTAGAATTAACTGGGAAATGAGGATTTTATTATGAGAGACAAGAAAAATAAAGAGCTTTTATGGAGGGAATATGATTAAGGATAGATTTAATATTAGTAATATTCCTACAGTCTTGTGGGGAGAAAAGAGTAAAAAACTTTTTATTGCAGTACATGGAAATATGTCGAATAAGGAAGATGTTGTGATTCAAATTTTAGCTGAAGAAGCACTTCACAAAGGTTATCAGGTATTAAGTTTTGATTTGCCAGAGCATGGTGAAAGAAAAAATAATAGTACACCTTGTAAAGTACAATTTTGCGTTAGTGATTTATCTATAATTATGAACTATGCAAAAGAACATTGGAAAGAAGTGAGTTTGTTTGCATGTAGTATGGGGGCTCATTTTAGCCTTTTAGCGTATAAAAATGATATGTTGAGAAAGGCATTATTTTTATCACCAGTAGTTAATATGGAAAGAATTATAGAAAATATGATGATATGGTTTAATGTAACACCAGAGCGTTTGAAAAAGGAAATGACCATAGAAACACCAATTGGTCAAAAGTTATATTGGGATTATTTCTGTTATGTAAAACAACATCCTATTAGTACATGGAATACAGATACAGATATTATGTATGGAGCAAAGGATGAATTATGTGAATTTGAAGATATTAATTATTTCGTTAAAAAGTACCGCTGTAGATTAGAAGTCATGGATGAAGGGGAACATTACTTTCATACAGAAGAACAATTGAATGTATTCAAGCATTGGTTACGAAAGCATATTGATTAATAAATTTCAATTTGTAAAGTTGAGGTAGCATAATTTTAGATTCAGTTAAGTCGTATCTTTCTTATAAGGTAAAGCAATGATTTGTACTCAATTTTAAGGAGGAAAATAGTAATGAATGAAAAAAGTATTCAATTTGAATCTCATTGGGGTGTGACTTTGAAAAATAAATATATTGAGCAAAATAGTGATATTCTAACTATTACTCTCCCAGGAGAGGGTTATACAAATGAGAAGCCGATTATGTATTATTCACGTAAGGTAGCGTTAGAACTGGGATTAGATATGCTTTGTATAGATTATGGTTTTCAAATTTCACGTAAAGATTTTGATATTGAAACAGAATTTGATATTGTAGCAAAAGAATCAGAACAGGTACTAAAAAATGTTTGAATAAAAATTATAAAAAAATAATTTTTATTGGTAAAAGCCTAGGGACTATTATCCAAAATAAGTTATCTGAAGGCTTAAAAAAATATGAACAAATTCATGTTTATTTAACACCAGTAGATAAGACTTTCGAGGACATGGCAAGCCAGCCATGTTTAGTTATAACAGGTACAGAGGATGGGAAGATAAATAGTTTAAATATGAGTACCTTGGAAAATAGTAAAAATGTTGATTTAGTCAAGATTGATGGTGGTAATCATCGTCTTGAATGTTCAGATACATTAAAAAGTATAGATATGTTGAATGCAGCAATGGGAGCATTAAGAAAATTTATGATTGAACATCTCAAAGATTATATATGAAGGAGATAATTTTAATGAGTATTATAGATATTATTATTCCTATGTTTTTTTATTTTGCGTCGTAACAGTATTTTATGATGAAGTAATGAAAAAGTTAATTTCTCAACTTAAGGAGGAGCATATGAAAATTATAGATAATTCTAATTCTGTAATAATAGTGTTACATGAAATATATGGAATTAATAATCATATACAGATGGTTTGCGAGAAATTTTCTATAGATGGATATAATATTATTTGTCCGAACCTAATAGGACTGACACAACCTTTTAATTACGATTTACAAGAAGAAGCCTATCAACATTTTATAAATAATATTGGCTTTGATTCAGCAGTTCAGCAAGTAAAACAGGTAATTATACAAGCAAAAAAGCAGTATAGACACATCTATTTATTAGGGTATAGTATAGGTGCAACAATTGCATGGTTATGCAGCGGCGAAGAGAATATATGTGATGGCATCATAGGATATTATGGTTCGCGTATTAGAGATTATACGAATATCGCCCCCAAATGTCCAGTGCTATTGATTTTTCCTACCGAAGAAAACTCATTTAATGTGCAAGAATTAGTTAATTCATTGGAAAAAGTGAATGTTAATGTTTATATATTAAACGGAAAACACGGATTTAGTAATCCTTTTTCTAAAAACTATTGTGTACTGTCATTTGAAAAAGCAGAAAATTTAGTAGATAACTTTTTAAAGAAGATAAATGATAGTTACACAATATAAGGTTTGATATTACACAATATTCTTATATAACGAATCAAAGGAGGATCCCTATTGGGCAATATTATAAAGCCAACAGTATTTTTTGACATTGCCCTAATTTTTAGTTATTCAAAATCCAGTTAAGTAGGACCGCAGCATGATTATATATTATAAGTATAATGTATTTATCTATATTTTACATAGACCAAATTAAATATTTTAATACTATTGTCCGGGGGGATTCCCTCACTTCCTATTAATGTTAATAGCATTAGTACTAGTAATTTTATAGAGAACATAATATACTAATCCATGCGTGTCCATATAAGAAAAAGACATATATTAAGAGGAATCATTAGATATATCAATATAAATCATGATAAAAGAAAACTAATATAAAAGTGAGATTTTTTGTTTGTGATAAGATAGTCCATGTTGTCACGAGAGACTAGCAAGAACAGTAGCTAGTCACTAATCACCAATCGCTAATAATTAAATTTTAATTTGTCTTTTAGAGACTAGAGATTAGCGATTAGAGGTTATGAAAAAAAGTGTTGACAAGTAAGAATGAAGTTGTTATACTAAATAAGCTGTCAAATGACGGCGAAAACAATTGGTCTTTGAAAATTAAACAGAATTAAGGTAAAATGCCAGTCAATAAACTTATTGAGCTAAGGAAACTCGCTCAGCAGAGCTGAGGAGTAAAAGCTTACACGAAATCATAGATTTCTAGTAATCTTTTAAATTGAGAGTTTGATCCTGGCTCAGGACGAACGCTGGCGGCGTGCCTAACACATGCAAGTCGAGCGAGGGGAGTTCTTCGGAACAAACCTAGCGGCGGACGGGTGAGTAACACGTGGGTAACCTGCCTCAAAGAGGGGGATAGCCTCCCGAAAGGGAGATTAATACCGCATAACATTATTTTCTCGCATGAGAGAATAATCAAAGGAGCAATCCGCTTTGAGATGGACCCGCGGCGCATTAGCTAGTTGGTGAGGTAACGGCTCACCAAGGCGACGATGCGTAGCCGACCTGAGAGGGTGATCGGCCACATTGGAACTGAGACACGGTCCAGACTCCTACGGGAGGCAGCAGTGGGGAATATTGCGCAATGGGGGAAACCCTGACGCAGCAACGCCGCGTGAGCGATGAAGGTCTTCGGATTGTAAAGCTCTGTCTTTGGGGACGATAATGACGGTACCCAAGGAGGAAGCCACGGCTAACTACGTGCCAGCAGCCGCGGTAATACGTAGGTGGCAAGCGTTGTCCGGATTTACTGGGCGTAAAGAGTATGTAGGCGGATATTTAAGTCAGATGTGAAATTCCCGGGCTTAACCTGGGCGCTGCATTTGATACTGGGTATCTAGAGTGTGGGAGAGGAAAGTGGAATTCCTAGTGTAGCGGTGAAATGCGTAGAGATTAGGAAGAACACCAGTGGCGAAGGCGGCTTTCTGGACCATAACTGACGCTGAGATACGAAAGCGTGGGGAGCAAACAGGATTAGATACCCTGGTAGTCCACGCCGTAAACGATGAATACTAGGTGTCGGGGGGTACCACCCTCGGTGCCGCAGCAAACGCAATAAGTATTCCGCCTGGGGAGTACGGTCGCAAGATTAAAACTCAAAGGAATTGACGGGGACCCGCACAAGCAGCGGAGCATGTGGTTTAATTCGAAGCAACGCGAAGAACCTTACCTAGACTTGACATCTCCTGAATTACTCGTAACTGAGGAAGCCCTTCGGGGCAGGAAGACAGGTGGTGCATGGTTGTCGTCAGCTCGTGTCGTGAGATGTTGGGTTAAGTCCCGCAACGAGCGCAACCCTTGTTGTTAGTTGCTACCATTAGGTTGAGCACTCTAACGAGACTGCCGCGGTTAACGCGGAGGAAGGTGGGGATGACGTCAAATCATCATGCCCCTTATGTCTAGGGCTACACACGTGCTACAATGGCCGGTACAACAAGATGCAATCCCGCGAGGGGGAGCTAAACTCAAAAGCCGGTCCCAGTTCGGATTGTAGGCTGAAACTCGCCTACATGAAGTTGGAGTTGCTAGTAATCGCGAATCAGCATGTCGCGGTGAATACGTTCCCGGGTCTTGTACACACCGCCCGTCACACCATGAGAGCCGGTAACACCCGAAGTCCGTGAGGTAACCGTAAGGAGCCAGCGGCCGAAGGTGGGATTGGTGATTGGGGTGAAGTCGTAACAAGGTAGCCGTAGGAGAACCTGCGGCTGGATCACCTCCTTTCTAGGGAGAAATGGAAGCTTACGCTTTCATAGACTGGACTTAATTCTGTTTAATTTTGAAAGACTAAGTGTCTTTCTAACAGTTAGAAGTTAAATGTTAGCTTCTGACTAGAACTTTTGTTCTTTGAAAATTGCACAGTGTATATAAAAGTTAAAGTTTTGCGAGAGCAAAACAACATTTAGTAACGAAGAGTGAATATATTTTCGATGAAGTAAACATTGAAATGAATTCTAGAAGCTCTTAATGAGCAGAATCTTAAATGTCGTAATTTTGTCACAGGACGTGACAAAGCTCCGAGTGCGTCAGGACGACGCATATGAGGAGGTAGATATTTAAAATGCAGCGAATTTAGAGATTCTTAAAGAAATTTGACGTTTATGAATGAAAGTATATGAACGAAGATCAAGTTATAAAGGGCGCACGGTGAATGCCCTGGCACTAGGAGCCGATGAAGGACGTGATAAGCTGCGATAAGCTGCGGGTAGATGCAAATTATCTGTGATCCGCAGATTTCCGAATGGGGAAACCCACATGATTAACATCATGTACTACATGCTGAATAAATAGGTATGTGGAGGTACACCTGGGGAACTGAAACATCTAAGTACCCAGAGGAAGAGAAAGAAAAATCGATTCCCTAAGTAGCGGCGAGCGAACGGGGAAGAGCCCAAACCAGAACTTTGTTTCTGGGGTTGAGGATAGATCATAACGCTTTGATTTTCTTAGCTGAATAGAACTGGAAAGTTCAGTCGCAGAAGGTAATAACCCTGTAGGCAAAAGGAAAAGAAAGTAGATCTACTCCAGAGTACCACGAGACACGTGAAACCTTGTGGGAAGCTGGGAGGACCATCTCCCAAGGCTAAATACTACCTAGTGACCGATAGTGAAGCAGTACCGTGAGGGAAAGGTGAAAAGAACCCCGGGAGGGGAGTGAAATAGAATCTGAAACCGTGTGCCTACAATCGGTCGGAGCACTTTTATGTGTGACGGCGTACTTTTTGTAGAACGGGCCAGCGAGTTACGATATGTAGCAAGGTTAAGCACTTATGGTGCGGAGCCGAAGGGAAACCGAGTCTGAACAGGGCAACTAGTTGCATATCGTAGACCCGAAACCGGGTGACCTATCCATGGCCAGGATGAAGCGAAAGTAAAATTTCGTGGAGGTCCGAACCACGTTGGTGTTGAAAAACCATGGGATGAGCTGTGGATAGCGGAGAAATTCCAATCGAACTCGGAGATAGCTGGTTCTCCTCGAAATAGCTTTAGGGCTAGCGTCGGGTAATTAAGTAGTGGAGGTAGAGCACTGAATGGGCTAGGGGCTGACAACAGTTACTGAACCCTATCAAACTCCGAATGCCATATACTTGTACCCCGGCAGTCAGACTACGAATGATAAGATCCGTGGTCAAAAGGGAAAGAGCCCAGACCATCAGCTAAGGTCCCAAAGTGTAAGTTAAGTGGTAAAGGATGTGGGATTTCTAAGACAACTAGGATGTTGGCTTAGAAGCAGCCACTCATTTAAAGAGTGCGTAATAGCTCACTAGTCGAGAGATCCCGCGCCGAAGATGTCCGGGGCTAAAACTTACCACCGAAGCTATGGATGTGTACTACGTACACGTGGTAGAGGAGCTTTCTGTACAGGTTGAAGCCATACCGTAAGGAGTGGTGGACAGTGCAGAAGTGAGAATGCTGGCATAAGTAGCGAGAAACAGGTGAGAATCCTGTTGGCCGAATATCTAAGGTTTCCTGGGGAAGGCTCGTCCTCCCAGGGTTAGTCGGGACCTAAGCCGAGGCCGAAAGGCGTAGGTGATGGACAACTGGTTGATATTCCAGTACCACCATAATGCGTTTGACAAATGGGATGACGCAGGAGGATAGGATGTGCGCACTATTGGATGTGCGTCTAAGCACTTAGGGTGTTGAGTAGGTAAATCCGCTCAACTGAGCCTGAGGTGTGATGGGGAGCCTATTTTGGCGAAGTATCTGATTCCACGCTGCCAAGAAAAGTCTCTATGGAGCAAAATGGTGCCCGTACCGCAAACCGACACAGGTAGATGAGGAGAGAATCCTAAGGCCGTCGGAAGAATTGCTGCTAAGGAACTCGGCAAATTGACCCCGTAACTTAGGGAGAAGGGGTGCCTGCGAGAGCAGGCCGCAGTGATCAGGCCCAAGCAACTGTTTATCAAAAACACAGGTCTCTGCTAAAGCGTAAGCTGATGTATAGGGGCTGACGCCTGCCCGGTGCTGGAAGGTTAAGGGGAATAGTTAGCGCAAGCGAAGCTATGAACTTAAGCCCCAGTAAACGGCGGCCGTAACTATAACGGTCCTAAGGTAGCGAAATTCCTTGTCAGGTAAGTTCTGACCCGCACGAATGGCGTAATGATTTGGGCACTGTCTCGGCAGCAAATCCGGTGAAATTGTAGTGCAAGTGAAGATGCTTGCTACCCGCGGTTGGACGGAAAGACCCCGTAGAGCTTTACTGTAGCTTAGCATTGAATTTCGGTATTGTCTGTACAGGATAGGTGGGAGACTGAGAAGCAGGAGCGTCAGCTCTTGTGGAGTCATCCTTGGGATACCACCCTGATAGTACTGGAATTCTAACTGGCGGCCATGAATCTGGTCACAGGACATTGTTAGGTGGGCAGTTTGACTGGGGCGGTCGCCTCCTAAAAGGTAACGGAGGCGCCCAAAGGTTCCCTCAGCGCGGTCGGAAATCGCGCGTAGAGTGTAAAGGCAGAAGGGAGCCTGACTGCGACACATACAGGTGGAGCAGGGACGAAAGTCGGGCTTAGTGATCCGGTGGTTCTGTATGGAAGGGCCATCGCTCAACGGATAAAAGCTACCTCGGGGATAACAGGCTGATCTCCCCCAAGAGTCCACATCGACGGGGAGGTTTGGCACCTCGATGTCGGCTCGTCGCATCCTGGGGCTGTAGTCGGTCCCAAGGGTTGGGCTGTTCGCCCATTAAAGCGGCACGCGAGCTGGGTTCAGAACGTCGTGAGACAGTTCGGTCCCTATCCGCCGTGGGCGTAGGAAATTTGAGAGGAGCTGTCCTTAGTACGAGAGGACCGGGATGGACTGACCTCTGGTGCACCAGTTGTTCCGCCAGGAGCACAGCTGGGTAGCTATGTCGGGAAGGGATAAACGCTGAAAGCATCTAAGCGTGAAGCCCACCTCAAGATTAGATTTCCCATAGTTTAACTAGTAAGATCCCTGGAAGACTACCAGGTTGATAGGTCAGAGGTGTAAGTGCAGTAATGTACTCAGCTGACTGATACTAATAGATCGAGGACTTGATCAATATATATGAAACTCATTCAGCAAAGCTGATGAGTACTGATTTGTATCAGAATCGAAGATTCTGACAAATCATGTACACTGTGCAATTTTGAGAGAATAACTCTCAAAGAGAATCGCTAATAGCTAGTCACTAATCTCTAAAATGATAGGGATTAGCGAATAGAGACTAGGGATTAAAAGTAAGGCTAAGTTTAAACATAGGTATAAGGAATAATATCTAGATGCCTAATTATAACTCAGGCCCCAAAAAATCTGGTGGTTATGGCTTGAAGGTAACACCCGTTCCCATACCGAACACGAAGGTTAAGCTTCAAAGCGCCGATGGTACTGCACTGGAGACGGTGTGGAAGAGTAGGTTGCCGCCGGGTAAATAGAAAAAAGCACTAAGTAAAACGAAATGTTTTGCTTAGTGCTTTTTTAAGTTAACTTATTCTAGAGTATTAGCCAATCGTATAGTCTTTTAAATAGATTAATATTGATAATCTTCAATTTCTATTTTATCTAGTTGTTGATAAGGGGCAAGTGTGGAAACCATCTTTACTGAAGCGTTAGAGTTGTTTACACAGTAGTGAATTTCTCCTGGTTCAATATGGATAAACTGACCCTTTGTCAAATGATTTATTTTTCCGTCTACTATGATATCAATTTCACCTTCTATAATATAAAAGTTCTCTTCCATGATATTATGATAATGAGCTTTAAAATCTTGGTTTGCCTGAAACTGTACTAGAGCGAAGTTCATGCGAGGCCCTTTCATCAGATATTTTGGGCCGCTATCGCCAAAACGATATTCTTTATTTTCTTCATCGATAATATACATACTTAATTTTCCTCCAATCTTTTTATAATTTTTATACTCCAGGTGCAATCCACATGTTCTTTGTAAGTTTCTGATTGGAAAGCTCCAATTGTGCAGCGTATACTTTACGCCATTTTTCGTAAAGAGTTTTATATAAAATATGATTTCCAATGTTTGGTTTGTAGGTTTTATCTAATCGTACTAGTTTACGAGCTGCTTGTGAGATATTTGGGTAAACCCCTACGCCATGGCCAGCAAGGATAGCAGCACCTAGAGCAGTTGCTTCTTTTACTACTGGAACACGAACTTCAAGACCAAGAACATCAGAAAGAATTTGACACCATAGTGGGCTTTTTGAAGCACCCCCTGCAAATACAATGCTTTCTGGCATATTGCCAGTGGCCTCACGCACTAAATCAAGATGCCCTTTAGTGACCATAGCTGTATTTTCCAAGATTGCACGATAAAATGTATAACGATTAAATTTTTCAGGGTCTATTTCAAAATTTGTAAAAGTAGGAGCAGAATGTTTCCAGGAAATAAAATTCATAACATCAGAGAAGGCACATATCATACCATAGCTTCCTGGTGGAATTTCAGCAACCTTTTTGTCCATAAGATAATAAGGATCTTTACCAGTCTTCTCACTTTCTTGTTTTTCAAGCTGGCAGAATCCGTCGCGATACCAACGCATAACAAGGCCAGGGTTAAAGGCTAAAGCCTCGTACTGCCATACACTAGGTATAGCATGACAGTTAACACGAACACGACAGCCAGAATCGGTTTTGCTGTCAGAGGTATTAAATTCATACTGCCAGAAGGTTCCACCAAAAACAGCTGCTTCATTTGGATTTACCACTCCAACACCGATACATCCAAGTTGTGCATCTCCACCGCCTACCACAACAGTAGTACCTTCCGCAAGACCGGTATCTTCGGCGCCCTTTGCATTCACTTTGCCAATCACAGAACCGCATTCTACAACGGGAGGAAATATATTATCCCTAAGACCGCATTTACTTGCAATAGAAGAATCCCATGTACGCTTTTGCAAATCAAAGATGCCAGTAGTAGAGCCGTTACTAGGCTCTACAGATAATTTTCCAGTCATTTTATATATTAGCCAGTCATTAAACATGCCTATAGTTGCAGCTTTTGCATATATATCAGGCATCTTGTTTTTTATCCAAAGAATTCGAGGAAGGGCACTAAGTGCATATGTTTGACCAGATTCCCAATATAATTCTTTTTCTAGTTTTGGGTTCATGCGGATAAGTTCTTCAACTTCATCATTAGAGCGGGCATCTACATTTGCACAAGCCCATATTTCTTTTCCTTCCTTGTTATAAACCACAATTCCTTCACGCATACATGTAGTTGATACAGCAGCAATTTCTCTCGGATTAATTTTGGTTTCATTAATAACACCGCTGATACAAGCACATGCTAGATTCCAGTTATGAGTCCAATCAAAATCCATGCTTCCAGGCCATCTTGGGTCTTCATTATGTGTCCATTCTCGTTGTACACAGCCAATCTGGTTACCATTAAAATCAAATAAAACAGCACGTACACTGCCAGTGCCAGCATCAATGGCCATTAAGTATTTTTGCATAAAATAGAACCCCCTTTATGATACATATAATATTTAATCCTCCAGATTTTCAAAAGATTCCTTAGTGCTTTTCAGTAATTGGAATGCAGTAGATTCATCCGTAATTAGAATATCAATGTAGCCACCTTTTAAGACAGCCTTGATTGCGTCTACCTTATCATTACCTGCTGCAACTCCAATTACATTACTAAGGCTGCGAAGGGTAGAAAGTGGAGTTGAGATGAGACGATCTTCAATATTTGAATCCACTAGGTTTCCATTTTTATCAATAAAGTGGCATAATATGTCGCCTACTGCACCTTTCATTTTTAGGTAAAGAAGATCATTTTTGTTTAAAATACCGCTTTTCACAATTGTGGCATTATCTTTAATGGCTCCAATACCTATGACAGAAAGAGAAGAAAGCTGCACCATACGTGAGACTTCGTTAATGGAGGCTTCATTCCGGATTGCATCTACTACTTCTTTTGATGATACTAGAAGAGGTGATGGAATCAGATAAAGCTTAGCATTAAATATGGTGGACATATTGTTTGGAAGATAATAATTTACTCCGCCAGTTAGTGATACTATTGAAATAGGATGCTCTACTAGGGTTGCCAGATTATTGAGGACACGGCTTTGAGTATCACCATATCCCATATTGATGAAGGTATTATTTTTATTGTCGATACGGTTACTTATATATATGGCAGCTGCTCGTGCAATGTTTTCATTTATGCTAACTTCACTTGGCGGTGAAGGTACAATAAATGTATCTTTTAGACCATATGTCTCTGCTAAGTTCTTTTCTAACTGCATACGGCTAACTGAGTCATCTCTCATTTTGAATTGAATAATTCCAATACTGCGTGCCTTGTTTAACAATTTTACGACACGTATACGTGAAATACCCAGAAGCTCTGAAATGCGTTGTTGTGTCATGTTATCAAAGTAATAGTACCATACTGTTTTAGTCATAAGAACTTCTTCGTAATCCATTATATTGCCTCCGTCTTTATATAATTAATAAGTTTCTAAAAAATAATATAATCTGTATAACATAATATCTTAATATGAAATGAACATTTGTTTTAGTAGTAAACATATGTTGATTTCGTAGCAAGTATGACTTTTTTTAATTAATATGCAAATAAAATGTAGTTGGTCTAACAGACATGAAAATTACAATGCTTTAAATGGTGGGAATATTAAAGATTATAAATTAAAATAATTTTTGTATTAAATGGAAATATGAATAATATATATACAAATGAAAGTAGATCATACGACTTTCACAAAATATGGACAGCATCATGGCATATTGTGATGAACAAAAAAACGTTATCACAACAAATGTTAACAAATTTAATTATGGGGGCTAAGAGTATGGTAGAAAATGTTTCGAAGGATATGGGTATAAGTCCCAACAATACTCTTCTTTCCGTACGCAATATTCATAAATCCTTTGCAAAAAACCAGGTTCTTAAAGGCATTAATCTGGATGTTAATGCAGGTGAGGTATTAGCTTTGATTGGTGGAAATGGTGCAGGTAAAAGCACATTAATGAAGATTATCATGTGCATTTATCAGCAAGATATAGGTGATATCTATGTGGAAAATAAGAAAGTTACAAGTTCAAAACCTTTGGATGCGATGGAGCTTGGTATGTATCTTGTACCTCAGGAACCTATGCTTTTTCCGAATATGAGTGTGGAAGAGAATATAGTGATTGGATTTGATGAGAAACCGGGAGAATTACACAGACGACTAGTAGATTTATTAAAACAGCTTGGATGGCATTTAGATTTGAATAGAAAAGCCTTGAGTTTATCTATTGCAGAACAACAGTTGGTAGAAATTCTTCGTGGATTGCTGCGAAATTCAAAACTGTTAATCCTAGATGAACCAACTAGTGCATTAACATTTGATGAAGTAGAATCATTATTTAAGATTATTAACGATCTCAGAAAGAAGGGTATTGGTATTATCTACATCACACATCGTCTTGCTGAGGTATTTGTTATTGCTACTAATGTTGCAATTATGAGAGATGGTATTATCACATTGAATAAACAAATCAAAGATGTTACCCGTGAGATGCTTGTACAAGGACTTCTTCCTCCAGATACCTGTGAAAATGAACAGTGTTTCAAAAGTAAAGCGCCTAATTATGAAAATTTAAAGCCAATTTTCAGCCTAAGGAAGTATAGTGGATATGGATTTAGAGATGTTTCTTTTGATGTATATCCTGGCGAAATTTTAGGTTTAGCAGGTGTAGTAGGTGCTGGTCGTACAGAACTTGCGACTACAATTTTTGGTAAAGATGTAGTTCTTGGAGGAAAAGCTTATCTAGCAGGTGAAGATATCACAGGAATGTCTACTGCTCAAATAATTGAAAAGGGCATAAATTACATTCCAGAAGATAGGCGTCGCGATGGTATATTCAAGATAGGTGATATTACTATGAATACTTCATGCGGATGCTTAAAGAAATTAAGCAAGTTTTTTATGAATTTTAAATCAGAAAGGCAGATAACTGATAAGTATATTAATGATTTGCACATTAAAGTTACTGGGCAGGATCAGCTAATTGAAAGCCTTTCAGGTGGCAACCAACAGAAGGTTGTAATCGCTAGAATTCTTGCAACGCACCCGAAGTTGATTATCATGGATGAGCCAACCCGTGGTATTGATGCTTCAGCACGTGGTGATGTTTATATGATTATCAATAACCTAAAGGAACAGGGATTTTCTGTTTTACTGATCTCCTCTGATATGGAAGAGATTATTGAGCTCTCGGATCGTGCAGTTACAATGTTTCAGGGGCGGGTCAGTCATATCTTTCAAAAGGCTGATATCAATCAAAACAATCTAATGAGTGCCGCTTTTGGTGCTTATGAAGATGAAAAGGAGGGCATATAAAGTATGAACTTCATGAAGCAACTTACAAAAAGAAGAGAGTTTACTTCTATCTTTTTCTTGTTAGCCTTGTATTTAATTGTTGCAATAATTAATCCTACATTTATGAAACTAGATAATATTATGCTTTGCCTAAATGGTGCCTCGGTTTTTACAATCTGTGCAATTGGTATGGCTTTCGTTATATATACGGGAGAAATCGATGCATCCATCGGTGCTACGTTAGGTCTGTCGGCTGCAGTGTTAGCTTCTATGATTAGAGATGGGAAGTCTTTTGGATTGGCAGTATTAGCTGTTATATGTATTGGCCTTTGCATAGGAATTATTAATGGAGTTGGGGTAGCAGTTCTTAAGGTTCCATCTATTATTATGACTATTGGCATCAACAGCATTGTGAGAGGGCTTTCATATGTATACACTGGTGGTGCTTGGGTTGAAAACGTGCCAAGTGACTTTAAGGCAGTTTCTCAGAAGGGTGTGGCAGGATTATCATGGCTATATGTCGGAACCATTGTTGCTATGATTGTTATACATCTCTATTTGACAAAGACAAAGAATGGACGATATTTCCACGCTGTTGGCGATAATGAGGAGGGGGCTATACACATTGGCATTCCTGTTGCAGCAACTAAGATGATTAGCTATGTGATTTGTGCACTCTGTGCATCTTTAGCTTCTATTATATTTGTAAGCCGTATAGGATTTGTAACACCTACTTCTGGCAATGGTTACGAAATGAAAGCAATTGCGGCATGTGTTATTGGTGGGATTAGTCTTTCTGGCGGTATTGGTAATATGATTGGCGCTGCATTTGGTGCATTAATCATGGCATCAATAAGCCGTGTTTTAGTATTTTTAGGGTTTTCATCTAATTATGATAATACAATTACTGGTATTTTGCTTATTACCATCGTTGTTATAGATGCAATAATGCAGCGCCGCAATACTGAGAAAGCAAGGCGGGAACGTCTTGCAGCTAAAACAGCATCAGTTGTTGAGACTAAAATGGAAGGAGGGATTATGGGGTGAAAAAGAAGCTAAAAGAAAAATATACAAAATTAAAGTTTAGATGGGAATATTTTTTGATTTTATTTCTTATTGCAGAAGTAGCTGTATTCGGTACTTTAAATCCAAAGTTCTTAAAGCCCCGTGTTTTATTTGGTAGTGTAAATGATTTTATTTCTATTTGCATTATATCAATTTTTATGTGCTTTGTATTTATTACAGGAGGCATAGATCTTCAAGCTGGTTCTATCGTAGGGCTAACATCCATCATCATTGGTGTGCTTTGGAAAAGCTTTGGAGTAGATATTTATCTATCATGTATTATTGCTGTGATTATTGGTGGTTTATGTGGTGCATTGAGTGGATTTTTTATAGCTTATACTGGTGTACAACCAATGGTTGTTACCCTAGGTGGATCCTTCCTATATTCAGGACTTGCTATAGCTGTATCAAATATGTCAAATACAGCTGCTTACCTCGGTATTAGTGGATTTCCAGAAGACTTTACAAGTTTTACAAAGAAACGTTTATTTGGTGTGGTACCACAGCAGTTCTTTCTATTTATTGCACTTGCTATAATTGCTTACTTGATTCTGCACCATACAAAGTACGGAAGAAAAGTATTTCTTTGTGGTATTAACCAGCGCGCAGCTGAATTTTCAGGTATCAATAAAAGGCTGATTATTATGAGCACATATATTTTTCAGGTATAGCAGCGTCAATTGCTGGCATCGTTATGACAAGCTATCTTGGATCTTCTAAAGCTGATTTTGGCAGCGAGTTAACTATGCCGATTATTACAGCTGTAGTATTGGGGGGGACATCTACCTTAGGTGGAAAAGGAGGAGTAATTGGTTCTGCATTAGCAGCTATTGTAATCGGAATCATGAGATTTGGACTTTCTATGAATGGTGTGTCAAATCAATACCTAGATATCCCTGTAGGTATTATGTTGGTTATTGTTGTAGCGGCAAGTACTATTTCTAAAAATCAGAAGATATATGCATTAATTCAACGTCATTTAGCTTTTAAACATTAACTACTAAGTAACAGGTATTTATGTTTAATTTCACCATTAGCCTTAATGTATACAGGCGGATGTATTTACGTCTGCATAAAAAATAAAATAAATTAGAGTGAAAAAGAGGAGGATTAACATGAAAAAAGGTCTTGCGTTAACACTTATTTTAGCAATGGCTATTACCACTCTTGCTGGTTGTGGTTCAGCTAAAAAGAACAACACAGCCACAACATCCACAGACTCTAAAGAAAGTACAACAACTACTACAGATTCTAAAAGTAAAGACATTACTGTAACATTCATTCCAAAGCTTACTGGTAATGCATTCTTTGAATCTGCGAACAAAGGCGCTCAGAAGTATGCTCAAAAATGGGGATTTAAAGTTGATTATCAAGGTGATGCTACTGCATCCGCAGCTGCGCAAGTAGCTGTAATCAATAAAGCAGTTCAACAAGGTACTGATGCTCTTTGCTTATCATCAGTTGATGCTGCCGGCGTTAAAGATGCACTCATAGCTGCAGCGAATGCAGGTGTCAAAGTTACTACATGGGATTCTGATGTAGATCCATCTGTTCGTAAAATTATGGTTTCACAAGGTACTCCAGAGCAACTAGGACAAATGCTAGTTCAGATGGGTTATGATTCTATGAAAGAAAGAGGCAAAAATCCTGATAAAGATCCTATCAAATATGCATGGCATTATTCTAATGCAACTGTTACCGACCAAAACTCTTGGCAAGTAGAAGGAGAGAAATATATAAAAGAAAAATATCCTAATTGGAAGAATGTTGCACCAGATAACTATTATTCAAATCAGGATGCTGAACAGGCTATATCAGTTGGTGAATCTATACTAGCTGCACATCCAGACATTGATTTAATCATTTGTAATGACTCTACTGCTCTTCCAGGACAGGCACAAGCAGCTCAAAATAAAGGTAAGACGGCTAAAGATATTACTATCACTGGCTTTGCTTCTCCTAATTCTATGAAGCAATATTGTAAAGATGGTATTTTAACCCGTTGGGGTCTTTGGGATTGCGGAATTCAGGGTGCTATAGGTTGCTATATGGCATACTACATCGCTGCTGGTAATGAGGTAAAAGTTGGTGACAAGATTGATATACCTGATATTGGTACTGTAGAAGTTATGCCAAACAGTGTACTTGACGCTAAAGCAAATGATTCCGATACTTCCTCAGGTGTTGTACTACTTCCTGAAAGAACTGTTTTCACAAAAGATAACATGAATAATTATGATTTTTAATTTATTAATTAAACCATTTAAAATTTATAGCTTTTTTATATGATAAAATCTTATGCTCACTTCAGATGAAGTGAGCGTAAATAATTGAAGAGAAAAATTGTAGGAACAAAATAGATAGGGGGGTTTAATTATGGCAGATAAAGATGGTTTCAAAGTTGCAAAGAATTACCAGGTAGATGTTCCATTTGCAAATAACTCTGAGAGTTTTTACGTAAAGGGATCTAACAATCTTGATTGGGGAATGAAGAAACATCTTGCTAACATTTTTGATGCAAAGAGCGGTAATACTGTAATGTTTGCATTTGATCATGGTTACTTTATGGGTTCTGTAGCAGGGCTAGAAAGACTTGATTTATTGGTTCCAACACTTATTCCGCATGTTGATGTGTTGATGTGTACAAGGGGCGCACTTCGTACCTGTGTACCGCCGACTGGAAACAAAGCAATCGCACTTCGTGTTTCATCAGGTTCATCTATGTTAAACGATGATTTATCTCATGAAGTAGTTGCTGTAGATATGGAAGATGCAATTCGCTGCAACGCAGACTGTATGGCTGTACAAGGATTTATCGGTGCTGATGGTCAACTCCAAAGTATAGGTAACCTATCTATGGCAATCAATGCAGGCGCTCGTTACAGTATTCCTACTATGGGAGTTGTGGCAGTAGGCAAGGATATGGAACGTACAGACCGCTATTTTAAAATAGCTACCCGCATCTTTGCAGAAATCGGTGCTAACATTATAAAAACCTATTATTGCGAGAATTTTGAAGAAGTTGTAGCAGCATGTCCAGTTCCTATTGTTGTAGCTGGAGGAAAGAAATTGCCTGAAGATGAGGCGCTTACAATGGCATATCGTGCAATAAGCGAAGGCGCACATGGTCTTGATATGGGGCGTAATATTTTTCAGAGTGAGAATCCTATAGCAATGGCAGAAGCTATTCGTAAGATAGTCCATGAGAAAGCAACCGATAGAGAAGCTTACCAGTTCTATCAATATGCTATTCACAAATAGAAATAGAGGTACAGGTCAGATAGGTTTTGTACCTAGACTTGGTTATATGGAAATTACTCATGTTTAGGAGGAAGCTTAGTGAATTCCCTTTTTATCAAAGGAATCTTATTCCTCCTATAAATTTTGGTAGTCCCAGAAGTTAATTTAATTCAGAAGTACAATGAGGACATCTTGTAGCATTAATATTTATTTCACTATAACAATATTTACATACCTGTGTATTCAATGGTTTTGGCGCTGGTTCTTCTTTTTTCTTAGATAAACGATTCATCTGCCTGATAACTATAAATATAGAAAAGGTAATAATTAAGAAATCAAGAATATTGTTCAAAAATAGTCCATAATTTAAGGTTGGAACACCAGCCTTTTGAGCTGCATCTAAAGTAGTAAATGCTCCTTCTCCTAGTGTTATGAATAGATCTCTAAAGCTAATTTTTCCAAGTAATAAGCCAACTAGTGGCATGATAATATCATTAACAAGAGATGTAACAATTTTTCCAAAGGCTCCTCCAATTATAACACCAACTGCTAAGTCTACGACATTTCCTTTTATTGCAAACTTTTTAAATTCACTCCACATAGTAAACCCTCCTTTTTTTACTTTTGTATGTTTCTATTTGTATGGTTTTTCACTTTAGAAAGCTTTCTCTGCAAATTTATATTTTATTTATAAGTAAAAGTTTTTAATTATTTTAATCTTAAAATTGGTTACCTTATTTTTTATAGTAACTATTATAGCATAAAAGTATTAGCAAAACGAAAACTGTTTTTGACTAGATGGTATTAAATACTTACATAAATTTAATTGAAAACAAAATAATATATACATATACTACAAAAAGGAGAGATAACATGTATATAATGGATAATTGGTACGATTGGAAAAAGACTCTTGGCAAGGCTGTTGACCTTGGCGAAACCATAGGAATGTCTGATAAAACTATAACAAGTATAGCTGAAAAGGTTGGTACCTATCTTTCAAACAATGTAAACCCTCATAATGATGAGGAAAGACTTCTTAAAGAAATGTGGGATGCGGCAAATGAAGATGAAAGACAGGTTTTAGCTAAACTTGTTGTTAAAATTGCTGATAAATAAAATATCTAAGGGCGGACTTTGCTACTAAAATGTTAGAAAACAGAAGCTTCCAGTTTATATTGTGATATCAGAGAGCATATCTATAACTGGAAGCTATTGCTTAATACTTTTACATACATGATTGGCAATTTATTTTATGAATTATACCGTCTAAGAGGGGAACACCATACACTCTGGTTAGCGAATTAAAAGGGCGTATTATCACAGTTGAGTTTGGCATAATGGATGCAACGGTAGGAAGATCTATCCTAGTTGACCAAGTTGGCGGATCTTCGGGAGTTGGAAATAGATGGTTGCTAAAACCACCGATGCCGGGTATGAATATATCACCAGTATACATGTCAAAGTTACCAAATACAGTGGGCTGTGGCAATGTTGCCATGAAGCTTATGGACTGACCACCTCTAGGAGCAAAATTCACATAAGCTACTCCGCTTGTTCCGAAAGGTACACGTATGCGGGGGCGCAAGGTAGTACAACATGGGTAAGGTATGAATCCTGGCACACAAAGGACATCTCCAGGAAACAATAGATTTGGATTTTGAATATGCGGATTATTTACTGCAAGTGCCTCTATTCTTACTCTGAACATTTGGGCAATCATAAAGAATGTATCGCCAGGGAGAACGGTATATCGGCCTAGAAAGGCTGGGGGACAACTCTGTGGAACTCTTGGCTGTTGTCTAAACATAAATGCTACCTCCATATTATTAGTTATATTTTTTATTTTAGAAATTCACGAGGTGAGATTTAGATATCTCAGCTCGTAGAAACTCTAAAATATAATATGAAGTAGCATTTTAAATTGTTAAGTTTATTTATGAAAAGTCTATAGGAGCTCATTTTTGCTTATATAAAGGCTTCCATCGCTTTGTAGTTCAGCAAAAAAAACCTCTTTAATTGAATTAAATCCTGCTTGCTTTAGCTGTTGCTTTAACCATTCATTATTAAGGTTTAATTCCTTCAAATTTTTTTCTACTAATTTACCATCAACGATAATTTCTGTGGGTAAATAAATTCTGTTATCAGGTTGGATTTGCATATCTTTTTTCGTAACAGATTCAAGTATAGGTTTCCTTAATACACTTAACTGACCATTTGGTTCTAGTATAGCGTAATCAACATCTTGAATAGAAAAAATATTATTGTTTCGCAATAGCATTGTCAGATCATCTATGTTTAATCTTTGTGAAGCTAGTTCCTTTTGCATGATAACACCTCTTTTTATTATGATTGAAGGCTCACCATCAAGTAATGTTCTTGCCTTGGATGATTTCAAACTTATCAATTCAAGAATAATCGTTAAAAGTGCCCATATAGAAAGAGCTACGACACCATCTATAACTTTTATATCTCTATGTACTACCATATCTCCTGCTATATTTCCCATAGCTATACCTGTTATATAAGTAAAGAATGTTAATTGACCTAACTGCTTTTTGCCAATTAGGCGAGTCAAAATTAATAATACTGCAAATCCAATTAAGGTTCTTAATGATGTATCAAATATACGATTCATATTTCCTCCTTAGTTTTGGTTATTATATTTCCTAAATGTATAATTAGCAATACTTTTTATTATATATTATTTACCTAACAGTTATATTATTTACCTTATATCTAAAAGTATATAATAACAGCTCATATTTACTGCTATTCAATAATGAGAACATAAATAAAATATGATTAGGTGTAACATTTTCCTTATCTATTGCATACTCTGCTAGTAGGAAGAAGGATGTAGGAGAGTTAAATATAGTGCTAGGAGAAGATACAAATTTAAATGTTACTCTAAAGAATTATGTTATAGAAACTGCTGAAGAAAAAGCTAAAATGATGTTTGACGGCAGCATGAATATGTACATTAATTACCTCATTTGTAAGGATAATAAAGGGAGAATAAGAAGAAAAATTTTGGAGCTTGAAAGAAAACTAGAAGCAAAAAAGCCTAAAAAAATAGCTGGAACAGGCAAAAAAGCTATGTATAGTAATACCTGTGAATTTTGTAAGATGGCTATTAATCCTGGAGAAGAGATATGTCAAGCAGAAGGATACTCTAATTTTATTCACAGTAAGTGCTGTAAGAAGTAATTTATAGTTTTCTTTACTAAAATAAGAAAATAAATAGGAGACGGCTTATAACCATCTCCTATTGCATCGTAGGAAGAGCTTACTAGAAATTAATCTCTCCAAATGTGCCACATAGCATTGTTAGTACCTCTAGCAAATACGTCGGTTCTGTTTGGCCCCCATGATACTGAAGCAGGGTCTGAAGTTATAGTTCCTCCAATATTCCTCCAGTCGCTCCAGCGAGAACCGTTCCAGGATTTTATGATTAATTGATTATTTTGTCCTCTAGCAAATACTTCAAGTCTATTAGCTGCTCTAGAGGAAGCTGCAGGAGCAGAAGTTATATTGCCGCCAAGGTCTTCCCAATTACTCCACCTAGAACCATCCCACCATATATGATACAAGCGGTTTCCCTGACCACGAGCAAATACATCAATTCTATTATTTCCCCAGGATACAGCAGCAGGGGCAGAAGTTAAAGTTCCACCAAGGTTTTCCCAATCACTCCAACGAGAACCATCCCACCATTTATGATAAAGAGCATTATCGGTGCCTCGCACAAAAGTATCTATTCTATTTGGAGCCCAAGAAGAAGCAGCAGGGGCAGAAGTTAAAGTTCCACCAAGGTCTTCCCATTGACTCCATCTAGAACCGTTCCAGAATATGTGCCACATAGCATTATTTGTACCTCTTGCAAATACGTCAATTCTATTAGGTCCCCAAGAGACAGCACCAGGAGCAGAAGTTAATGTTCCACCGAGACTTTCCCAATCGCTCCACCGAGAACCATCCCACCATTTATGATAAAGAGCATTATCAGTTCCGCGCCCAAAAGCATCTATTCTATTAGGTGCCCAAGAAGCAGCTGCAGGTGCTGAAGTTAAAACTCCACCAAGGTCTTCCCATTGACTCCATCTATCGCCTGGAATAGGACCAGGGCCTGGAGCAGGAGGAGCAATGATGTTCCTAAGAGTAAATTCAATTACATCTCTAAAAGTACTGTTTATTACATTATTAGGTACCCTTGCAGCTCGAAGAGTAGTAAATATCCAAGATTGATTTCTTCTGAAATCATTAAATATTGCATTTGTTCTTTGATTTATGTTTCCACTATGTCTTCCAGCATTGTCTAGAGTAAAATTTATAGCTATCCTAAAGAAATTGTTAATTCCAGCTCTACGCACTCCGTATCTCTCTAGATTTCTGAAAAGTTGTGGCTGCTGAGCATTAAGCAGTCTTAATATTCTGTTTACCTCCTGCTGAGGAGCTCTCATGTCATCGTATAAGTAATCTTCATCACTAAAATCATCAAGAGGATCAAAGTGATTAAAATTATTAAATTCGTCATAGGTTCTTAAATAGTTTTCTGAGAATGGACATATAGCTCGTTGCATACAAAAGGAGCAATAAAAAAATGGGTTATTATACATTAAAAAAACACCTCCAAGCCCTTATCACTTATAGTCTATGATAAAAGTTGGGAGGTGCTACTACAAATTTTAGAAAGTGAGTTTTGTCAAATTGAATAACATGTGTGAAAAAATAGGATTAATTGTATTACGTTGACAATAAGGCTACATTGATATAATATTAATATGATATCAAAATAATATCATATTAATATTCTCAGTTAAATTCATAAAAAGAAAGGGGATTTGGGAATGTCTAAAATTGATAGCACAAAGGAAAAACAAATTCATTGCAGCGAAATTGAACTAAAGGCGAAAAATGGTATGGGAATTCTCCTGCTGAATATCCTACTTATGATCCTTGCCATTGTTGGATTTATTTTTGGAGTTATCTTTGCAAATAAAGGAGCAAGTCTGGCTTTGGGAGTAATTTTAATTATTATAGGAGCAGTTTATCTTTTTATAATAGGACCTATTCTATTTGCGGGGTTAAAGGTGTTAAAGCCTAATGAAGCCCTTGTTCTTACTCTTTTTGGAAAGTATTATGGGACACTTAAAGGAGAAGGATTTTTCTTTGTGAATCCTTTTGTAACAGCTGTAAATCCAGCAACTTCAACGCCGACTACTGCTTCTGTATCAATTGAACATTCAACTGCTGCTGGGAAAAATACAGTGCAAGCTGGCAATTTGGGATCAA
Organism: Clostridium bovifaecis; assembly: GCA_009738435.1. Lineage (GTDB taxonomy): Bacteria > Bacillota > Clostridia > Clostridiales > Clostridiaceae > Clostridium_H > Clostridium_H bovifaecis. Next base: position 975,707 of record CP046522.1, read on the forward strand.
TGAGTAAAAAGATTTCTCTTAAAGCTATGACTTTAAATAATGATAAACAAAAGATAAATGACCAATTAGGAAACCCAATCGTAATAGGTATTGTTGTTATTTGGAAGGTTGTAAATACGGCAAAAGCAGTTTTTAATGTGGATAACTATACAGAATATCTATCTATTCAATGTGATTCTGCCCTTAGAAATATTGTTAGGCTCTACCCTTATGACGTATCAAGTGACGATAATGAAAAATCACTCCGCGGCAGTAGCCAAGAAGTAGCAGAAAGGATTAAAGCTGAAATTCAATCAAAGGTGGAAATTGCAGGACTAGAAATTTTAGAGGCAAGAATTACTCATCTTGCTTATGCACCAGAAGTTGCAGCTGTAATGCTTCAAAGACAGCAAGCTTCTGCAATAATTGATGCAAGACAGATGATTGTTGAGGGAGCTGTAGGAATGGTAGAAATGGCTCTCGCAAAGTTAAATGAAAATGATATTGTACACCTAGATGAGGAAAGAAAGGCAGCTATGGTTAGCAATTTACTTGTTGTACTTTGTGGAAACAAGGATGCCCAACCTATTGTTAACAGTGGGTCTCTATATTAAAAAGAAGAAAGGTGGGATGGTGGTGAATGGAAAGCAAAGGGAAAGATAGAAAGCAAGTATTACTACGATTATCACCGTCTCTTTGGGAAGAGCTAGTGGCTTGGTCAGAGGATGAATTTCGCTCTATAAACGGACAAATAGAATACTTGCTGACTGAGTGTGTGAAGCAGCGGAAAAAAGGTTTTATGAAAAAAGAAAAAGAAATTAGAGAGTAATATTAGGTTGTTGACAAAAAATGAGATGCATGGTATATAATATATTAGTTAAATAAATACATGTAAATTCTATGAAGAGAAAAAGTAAACTATTTTATTGTTCTACAGAGAGTTGGCATTATGCTGAAAGCCAATGTTCAAATTATAGTTGAAAATCATCTCGGAGAAGCAAAGCTGAAAGTTATTTAGTAAGCACTGCAGGTAGTCCACCGTTAAAAGGAACGCGTATTAAGATGTACGTTGATGAGTGTTATAAATTAAACTTATGTTTATTTATAGAACTAGGGTGGTATCGCGGGTTAAAACTCGTCCCTTATTATAAGGGACGAGTTTTTTTATTTTCTAAAACAGATGAAAAGGGGGAATGATTATGGAAAGTGACATTGATATTAGCATTATAGTCTATAATCATAAAGATAAAAATTGGGGGTTTATAAAATGGAAAAGTTGGATAAAAAGAAGTTATTATTTGTTAGTTTAATGATCTTTTCAATGTTTTTTGGAGCGGGTAATTTAATATTTCCGCCACAATTAGGACAGTTATCAGGAACAAATATGATAGTATCCTTAGGAGGATTTTTAATTTCAGCAGTAGGACTTCCTGTACTTGCAATTGCGGTAGTTGCTAAGGCTGGTGGACTTCATATACTAGCGAGTCGTGTTCATCCCAAATTTGCACTTGCTTTTACTGTTTTAATTTATCTATCAATAGGGCCTTTCTTAGGTATACCTAGAGCAGCAAGTTTAGCTTTTGAAATGGGAGTTTCTCCATTTATATCAACTACGTTAACATCTAGCAGAATGCCGTTATTTATATATACCTTAGTGTATTTTGGAATTGCATTTTGGCTGTGTATGTCACCGTCAAAATTAGTAGATAGATTTGGAAAAGTTCTAACGCCTACGCTATTAATTTTAATAGCAAGTATATTTATTTTTAGTTTATTTAAACCTATAGGAGCATTTTCAGCTCCGACTGGAGACTATGGGCAATTCCCTTTGCTTAAAGGATTCTTAGATGGATATATGACAATGGATGCTATAGCAGCATTAAACTTTGGAATCGTAATTTCTATTGCCTTAAAGCAGATGGGGGTAACAGAAGAAAAATCACTTGTGTCCAATACAATTAAGGCAGGAGCAATAGCAGGATTATTTTTATCCATAATATATGGAATGCTTGCATATTTAGGAGCCGCGTCTCAAGTAAGATTCGGTGCGACCGAAAATGGAGCACAGACTCTTACTAATGTAGTATTTTACCTATTTGGACAAAAGGGGTCAATTCTATTAGGAGTAATATTTTCTCTTGCTTGTTTAACAACATCAGTAGGACTTTTAACTTCATGTAGTCAGTATTTTGCAAAATTAATGCCAAAAATCTCTTATAAAACTTGGGTTACAATGCTAACTATATCTAGCACAATATTTGCAAATATTGGATTGACAAAAATACTTCAATTTTCAGTTCCGGCTTTAACAGCAATATACCCAATGGCAATTGTGCTTATGGTACTTGCATTTGCTAATAGCTTTTTCAAAGGAAGTTCCTATGTGTATTTATTTACTATGGTATGTACTTCAGTTGTAAGTATTTTAGATGCATTATCACAATTTGGATTAAAGTTTAGTTTACTTAATCATTTACCTCTTTATTCAAAAGGACTTGGATGGATAGTTCCAGCAGTGGTCGGTGCATTGATTGGATTTGCTTATGGAATACTAAAAGATGGAATTGTTGAAAGGAATAAAGATTTAGAACCTAATGAGACAGGTATGTAGCAGGCACTATATAAATATTAAACAGAAAGAAGTACTTGACAGATATAAAAAGTAGGCTTCGAAGGAGTTTATTAAACTAAAATATAATAGTTTAAAGGAAAAATATTGAAATAGACATTGGTGTCGTTTATAATGAAAATCAAAACGGCACCAATGTCTATTTTGAAAGAAAAATATTAAAGATATTAATCAATTTCTTTTACGTTGCAAGACAGAATTTTACCATGGAATAAATAAAAAAAGTAATCTCTATTTAATACAACGATACGAGAAGCTAGCTGTTTCAATAAAAAAGTTCATCGAAGCAGGTACTGAAAGAAAAGAATTCAAGCCTTGTATGCCGCCTGAATCAATTACATTATATCTCATTTCGATCTTAGATGGGTTAATGTTAGATACATTTAGTTTAGGTTCAGAAGTGACAAAGGCAAATGAGCAAATAGATATCCATTGAAAAGGAGTCTAACAAGCCTATAGGAATCACTTCATTGATTAATATAGATTATAAAAATTGTAATGCTGAATGCATTATTGATATTGGTGATAAAAATTATTTGGGTAAAGGCTACGGAACAGAAGCAATGAAACTACTTCTTAATTATAGCTTTCTTGAAATGAATCTGAATAGAGTGTACTTAAGGGCTATTTCATTTAATGATAGAGATATTAAGCTATATGAAAAATAGGATTTAATTATGAAGGAAGAGCTCGAGAAAGCATTTTTCGAGAAGGAAAATGGCATGATATTGTTCATATGGGGCTTCTTCAAAGTGAATATATAAAGAGAGATTAAAAATTTTAAATTATCTTTTAGACTAAACTTTAATTAGAGGGAGTAATTCAGATGGATAGGTTAGAGATTATAAAAGGCGATATAACAAAGTTAAAATTTGATGCTATAGTAAACTCTGCTAATAAGAGTTTGCTTAGGGGAGGAGGAGTTGATGGAGCTATTCATAGAGCTGCAGGCAGAGGACTTGAAGAAGAGTGTAAAGAATTAAATGGATGTCCTACAGGTGAAGCTAGAATAACAAAATCCTATGATTTAATAGAAAATCATGTATACTGGATAATCCATGCAGTAGGTCCACGATGGCTTGGTGGAAATTACAATGAAGAAAAGTTATTAGAAGATGCTTATAAAAACAGTTTAGAGCTTGCTATAAACTATAAAGATATTTATCTACAGCAATGTGATAAGATTTTAGATACGTATATAAATGGGGTTGAAGAAGCTAAAAGAGATGAGCTTAGGCAAGAGGTAATGGAAAATGCAGAAACCTATATTAAAAAGCATCAAATAAAAACTATAGCATTCCCATCTATAAGCACAGGGATATATCATTTTCCTTTGGATAAAGCAAGTGATATAGCATTGAGAACCATAGAAGATTTTTTGAAAAGCAACAGTACAATTGAGAAAGTGGCTATTGTTTGTTTAGACGAAAAAATATACAAAGCTTATATAAATAAAAATTAGGAAGCTACCAAATCTAATAAAATAAAGGTGGAGTGAGCTTTATTCATCTACAATCTTGCCACTTTAAGATTTATAAATGAAAATAAGAGGACTTCAATGACAAAGAAGGTTCTGATGATAAAACTTAATATTGTTTATATAATGCTTAAATCTCTATTGGCATTATGCAATTTATCAAGGATAAGACTAACCAACGTGTTGATTTAGGATCAGGGACACTTTATGGGGCGCTCAACAATCTGCTTAAGAAAGGATGGATTAAACAAATAGATGAAGATAAACGCAAAAAGGAACACTTGATCACAGATATAGGCAGTGAGCAGGTAGAGATAGAAGTCAAATCTTGTTTCAATTGATTAGGGTATTTGGTATAATTATGATTGTATTTAATATGCTGGAATAGGAGGAAGAAGCATGAGTTTACCATTAGAAGGGATTAGAGTTTTAGATTTATCAAGATATCTTCCAGGACCACTTTGTACACAAATATTAGCTGATTTTGGAGCGGAAGTTGTTAAGTTAGAGCAGCCAAAGACAGGAGAGCTTGGAAGAAGCTTAGCTCCGCTTATAGATGGGGAAAGTTCTAGATTTTTCTCTGTAAATAGAAATAAAAAAAGTATAACTCTTGATTTAAAAAGAGAAGAGGGAAAAGAAATATTTAAAAAGCTGGTAGCAGAGTATGATGTGGTGTTAGATCAATTTAGACCAGGTGTTATGGACAAAATGGATTTGGGATATGAGGTTTTAAGAAATATAAATGAAAGATTAATATACTGCTCATTAACTGGGTATGGATTAAATGGGCCTCTTAGGGATGCTGCAGGACATGACCTTAATTATTTAAGTTTAGCAGGAGTCACTGATCAAATAGGAAATTATAATGAAAGTCCAGCTATGAGTGGAGCACAAATAGCTGATACAGCAGCAGGTTCTTTATATGCTGTTATAGCTATTCTTTTAGCTTTAGCAAGCAGACAAAAAACAGGAAAAGGGCAACTTTGTGATGTATCTATGTTAGATGGATCTATATCTTTATTATCTTATGCATTAGGGGAGTGGTCAGGCTCAAGAGAACTTCCACAAAGAGGTAACGAAACTTTAACAGGAGGATATGCATGCTATCAGATATATAAGACAAAAGATGAGAAGTATGTTAGCCTTGGAGCAGTAGAAGGAAAGTTTTGGGCTGAGTTCTGTGAAAGGCTTGATAGAAGAGAATATATAAAGCTCCAATGGGATAAATCAAAGCAGGAAGGTATAATAAAAGACGTACAGAATATTATTAGTCAAAAAACTAGAGATGAATGGGTAGAGTTTTTATCTAATAGTAACATATGTTTCACTCCAGTTTTGAATATGGAAGAGATGACTTTACATCCTCAAGTTATAGCAAGAAATATGATAAATAAGATATCTAACTTTAGAAATTCGGGAAAGGATATGATCATGACAGGAGTCCCAATAAAGCTATCAGATACTCCTGGACAAGCAAAAAATGTTTTCCCAGAATTAGGACAAAATAATGAAGAGGTATTTACATCAATAGGATATTCAAAAGAAGATATAGATGATCTTTATAAAAAATCAATTATATAGATACAATATGGAATTTATAAACTAAGCTTAAATACAATGTTTTGATGGAAATTAAAAAGAAGAATTTTTAAACGGAGGTATATATTATGAAACTACTAGTTAGGGACAAGTTTCCGGAAATGAAGGTTAAGACAACTAAAGGTGATATAAATTTACCTAATGATTACAAAGGTAAATGGTTTGTTTTTTTCAGTCATCCAGCTGATTTTACACCAGTTTGCACAACTGAATTTGTAGCCTTTCAAAAAAGAATGGAAATGTTTAAGAAAATAAATACAGAGCTAATAGGACTAAGTGTTGACACTGTTGAAGAACATTTTGCTTGGATTAAATGGATAAAAGGAAATATAGGTGTAGATATAGAATTTCCTATTATTGACGATTCAGATAAGAAGATTTCAAAAGAGCTTGGAATGATTAGAGAGGATGAAGAGGATTCGACAACTGCAAGATCTGTAGTTATAGTTGATTTTAAGGCAACAGTAAGGACTATACTTGAGTATCCTAAAGAATTAGGCAGAAATATGGATGAGATTCTAAGAATAGTAAAAGGACTTCAAGTTGCAAGTGGAAAACATCTATTCCCACCAGCTAATTGGCCTAATAATGAAATAATGGGAGATAAAGTTCTTTTACCAGCAGGGACAAAGTTTACAGAGGAAGAAGCAAAAGAACAAGGAATATGTAAATTATCTGACTGGTTTATGTATAAAAATTTAGATTAACATAAGAAAGCAATACATTAGATCCAAGATTCCGCATACATCTAAGTGTAGGTATATCATATACAAAGCCGAGTGTGTCGCTATATGATAGTTTAAGCATTATGGAAGAAATAAAAGCACTAGCAAGTTATTTTGCATTAATAAGACATGATAATAAAGTTTGTTATGTTTAATAATGGTAAATTAATTATATGCAGGTGTGGCGGAATTGGCAGACGCACTAGACTTAGGATCTAGCGCCTTTGGCGTGGGGGTTCGACTCCCTTCACCTGCACCACTATAAGCGGGAGTGGCTCAGTGGTAGAGCGTCACCTTGCCAAGGTGAACGTCGCGGGTTCGAATCCCGTCTTCCGCTCCAGTTTGCGGGTGTAACTCAATGGCAGAGTGCTAGCTTCCCAAGCTAGTTACGAGGGTTCGATTCCCTTCACCCGCTCCATACCTAAAAAAGAGATAGTCACTTATAGTAAAACTATAAGTGACTATCTCTTTTTTAGGTATGGTTTTAAATATGGAACTAGTCAACAGGTATTTACTTTATTTATGCAGCCATTGCATTAACTTATTTTAAATACTATTCAACATTTCTTCTAGAATCTCATTTATAACTTTAGGATTTGCTTTCTTTTGTGTAGCTTTTACCACTATACCTACTAAGAATCCTTTAACTTGAGTTTTACCACTCTTATATTCTTCAACTGCCTTAGGATTTTGCTTCAATATTTCTTCTACAATAGGCTTGATATCATCTACAGAACTTGTTTGAAGTAATCCTTTTTCTTTAATTAACGCCTCAGCAGACTTATTGCTATTTAACATTTCTTCAAAGACTTCTTTGGCTGCTGTGTTATTTATCTTTCCACTTTCAACAAACTTTAAGAGTCCATGCATTCTATCAGGTTTTATAGAGAATTCGTCTATAGTAATTTTGTTCTCATTAATTACTCTTAATACATCTGAAAGTACCCAGTTGCAGGCTATCTTCACATCAGAACCCATTGTAACTAAATTTTCATAATACATTGAAAGGCCTTTATCTCCGACTAAAATCTCTACTTCCTTTTCTCCTAGTTTATAGGTTTCTATAAACCTTTTCCTCTTTTCTTTAGGGAGTTCCGGGATATCCTTTATAACTTCTTCAATAATCCGATCCTTTATAACAATAGGTATAATATCTGGTTCTGGAAAATACCTATAGTCATGCGCATCTTCTTTACTTCTCATGGACACGGTTTTTCCTTTAGAACTATCCCACCTTCTTGTTTCTTGAACTATTTTATATTCTTGTTTAAAGGTATATAGTTCTCTTTGTCTTTTTTCTTCCTTTTCTAATGCCTTTTGAAGTTCCTTAAAGGAGTTTAGATTTTTAATTTCTACCTTAGTATTTAATTTGTCGCTTCCTACTTCTCTAAGTGAAATATTTGCATCACATCGTAGAGAACCTTCTTCCATACGGCAGTCGGATATATCTGCATATTCTAAGACTTCTTTTAATGTTTTTAGAAAGTTAACTGCATCATCAATAGATCTTAAATCAGGCTCAGTAACTATCTCAATAAGAGGTACTCCAACTCTATTGTAGTCTATTAATGTGTATGGTTCATATTCTACGTGAATGAGCTTACCTGCATCCTCTTCTATATGTATTCTGTTTAATCTAATTTTCTTATTTTCACCCTTGCTATCAATTTCTACATATCCACCACTACATATAGGTAAATCGAATTGAGATATTTGATAAGCTTTAGGTAAATCAGGATAAAAATAATTCTTTCTATCCATTTTATTAAGTTGATTTATTTTGCAATTTAAAGCATTACCTGCTTTTACTGCTAGTCTAATAACTTCTTCATTTATTACTGGTAGGGTTCCAGGTAATCCCAGACACACTGGACAAGTATTCTCATTAGGCTCTGAACCGAACTTTGTAGAACAATTACAAAATATTTTCGTTTTTGTTTTTAACTCAGCATGTATTTCAAGTCCAATTATAGTTTCAAAACTCATAGACTAGCACCTCCTAAAAAAGCTTCCGCTGCTCTTAGTATTTTTCTTTCACTAAAGTGATCTCCTATAATTTGAAGTCCGATTGGTAAGCCTTCGCTGCTATAGCTGCATGGTATTGAAATTGCAGGTACTCCTGATAGATTGATATTTACTGTATATATATCTCCAAGGTACATTTCTAAAGGATCTATCTTCTTTTCACCTATCTTAAAAGGGAGAGAAGGGGTTACTGGACTTAATATTAGATCATAATTTTCAAAAACATTCTTGAAATCTCCACTTATTTTCTTTTTTAGTTTTAATGCTCTTTTATAGTAAGCATCATAGTAACCAGAAGAAAGAACATAAGTTCCAAGCATTATTCTTCTTTTAACTTCTTCTCCAAAGGCTTCGCTTCTACTTTTTCCATTAGTTCATAAACATCTTCAAACTCCTTAGTTCTGTATCCATATCTTATACCATCGTATCTTGCTAAGTTTGAACTTGCTTCTGCTGAAGAAATGATGTAATAAGCTGAAAGTCCATATTCAGAAATAGGGAAGGAGATATATTCTACTTCAGCTCCCAGTTCTTTAAATTTTTGTATACTTTCTTCAACTGCCTTTTTTATTTCAGGGTTAAGACCTTCACCTAAGAACTCCGACGGTACACCAATTTTCATACCTTGTACCCCAATATCTATTCCTTCGAGGTAACTTATTTCTTCCTCTTGTTTATAACTAGTATTGTCCATGGGATCCTTTCCAGAAATAACATCTAGACAAAGAGCACAATCTTTTACACTTCTTGCCATTGGACCTATCTGATCTAATGAAGAGCCAAAAGCTATAAGACCATACCTTGATACTAGTCCATAGGTAGGTTTTAATCCTATAACACCACAGAAGGCTGCTGGCTGTCTTATAGAACCACCTGTGTCAGATCCAAGAGATAAAGGAGCAATCCCTGCACCTACTGCTGCTGATGAGCCGCCTGATGAGCCTCCTGGAACTCTCTCTAAATCAAAAGGATTCTTTGTAATTTTGAAAGCTGAGTTTTCTGTGGAAGAGCCCATTGCAAATTCATCCATATTTGTTTTTCCTATGATTATTGCATCTTCTTCTTTCAACTTTTTAACTACAGTAGCATCATAAGGTGGGATAAAATCCTCTAACATTTTTGATGCACAGGTTGTTTTAATGCCATCTGTACAAATATTGTCTTTTATCGCAATAGGCACTCCGGCGAGCTTACCTAGCTTTCCTCTATTTTTCACTTTAGCATCTATTTTTCTTGCTGTCTTTAAGGCTGACTCTTCACATAGAGTCAAATAAGAGTTGATATCTTTATCTATTTCATGAATTTTTGTATATAATTCTTTAATTATTTCCTCACAGGAAAATTTTCCACTTTGGATACCGTCTTTTATTTCAAAGGCAGTTAACTTTTTTATATCCATATAATATGTCCCTCCTTTATTCTATAACCTTTGGTACTTCTATACTTGTTCCTCTCATAGACTTTACATTACTAAACAGTTTTTTCTTATCTTCAAAGACTTCTACTCGATCTTTTCTAAATTCTGTATTAACTTTATCAAATTCATCTAGCCTTATCTCATCTAAATTTGCATTGTCTATGGCTTCAAAATGACTCAATATACTCTCAAACTCCTTAGTCATCTTTTCAAGTTCCTTGTCACTAAACTTTAGTTTTGCAAGCTTTGCAATATATTTAACATCATCAACACTAACCTTCATACTTATCACTCCTTATATTTAATATGAAACTCCTCATCATTTCTTCAGAGGAGTAAGCGACTATCATCGAATGAAAGATTCGAGATATCTGCTTATGAAACTCCTCTTCCTATGGTCAGAGGAGTAAGCGATTCACACCAAATCGCAGATTTGGGTTCTCTGCTCATGGGGTCATTCTCTTTAGATCTCTTGGTAGCAGTGCAGCTTCCCTAATATTTTGTAAATCTAATATCTTCATTGTAAGCCTTTCAAGTCCTATGGCAAAACCTCCATGTGGTGGCATCCCATATTGAAAGAAATCGGTGTAAAACTTAAAATCTTCTGGATTTAACCTAAATTTCTTTATGTTTTCTATTAACATATCATATTCATGTATTCTTTGTCCTCCTGTTGTAATTTCAAGACCTTTGTAGATTAGATCAAAGCTTCTTGTAACTCCTTCAATTTCATCATGTGGCAGTGTATACATAGGCCTTTTAGAAATAGGATATTGCGTTAAGAATACAAAGTCACTATTATAAGTTTCTTTTACGTATTTTGAAAATAACTTTTCTCCTTCTGCATCTAAATTTCCTACAGGAGATTTTTTATCGTATTTCTCTAATATAATAGCTTGTGCTGCAGCTAGTGGTATTCTTGGTATACTAGGCATATCCTTTAAGTCTATCCCGTACATTTCTAATTCCTTCTTACAAGTTTGCTTAAGGTGTTTAAATAAATATTGTAAAAATCCCTTTTCTACGTCCATAATATCATTTTCATCTTCAATAAATCCCATTTCTACATCTAAACTAACATATTCACTTAAATGCCTCCAAGTATTATGCGGTTCTGCTCGATAAGCATGACCTATTTCATAAACTCTCTCAAATCCAGCTCCAACCATCATTTGTTTATAAAACTGGGGACTTTGAGCAAGAAAGGCTCTGCTTCCGAAGTAATCTACAGTAAACATTTCACTTCCGCCTTCTGTGCTAGAGTCTATAATTTTAGGAGTATGAACTTGAGAAAAATCTTTTTCTTTTAAATACTTCCTAAAGGCTTCTTCTATTTCTTCTTGTATCTTAAATATTGCTCTAATTTTAGGCTTTCTAAGACTTATTACTCTATTATCTAGCTGAACTTCTAAAGCTGCATTGATCTCTCTTTTATTTATTTCAAAAGGCATCATTTCATAGGTAGCTTTACCTACTATCTTAATTTTTTCTGCTTGTATTTCTATTCCTTGTGGTGCTTTTTCATTAAACACCTTTGTACCTAATACTTCTATAGATGTTTCTATTCTTAGATCATTTAAATTTTCTTTATCTATTACAATTTGAACTATTCCAGATTTATCTCTAAGTTGAAGGAAATTGACTGATCCCAAATTATGAATTTTATGAATCCATCCTTTAACTAATACTTTGTCTTGTTTTACGCTGCCTAAATCTTTAATAAGTACTCTTTCCATTTCTGCGCCTCCATTATATTTATTGTAATTTTATAAAACAAAAATCCCTATACAACTAAAGTTGTATAGGGACGATTATATTCGCGGTGCCACCCTTGTTAGCATTGCTGCTCACTCAAATCAGTACAAATTAAATAACATTATCTAATTGATACCTAGTTCTTTTAACGGTGAACTACCGTCTAAGCCTACTGAAAAACTTTCGGTTAGCTACTCAAGGGTGTTCTTCTTTATAAACTCAATACCAAGCTCTCACCAACCTTGGCTCTCTATAATTGAAATTTATAAATACTCTCCTGTCATTGACTTTAAAGTGTATTTTTATAACTTATTAATATAATACAAGATTGTTTTTAATAAATCAATACTTATATGAAAAAAATGTTGATAATTTATTAATAATATAACACTTGTATTAATAAAATATTTGCAAATACTTAAAAATATTTCTAAATACTCAAAAGAAACAAGCGTTCAAATTGGAAGTTAGAATTGTTAAATAGATTATTATTAAAACATTTTAAGTGCATCAATGTAGAAATTGATAAGGTATGAAAATCTTTCAGTAAGTTATCACTGAGTGGAAATGAACTTTTAAAACATATGGATGAAAAAGTAAATAGCTAGAATGAAAAAGGATGAGGTGATTGAGCATTAGATTAAAAGTTTTTTTGATTTTTATTATAAGCACATTGGGAGGATACTTTTAACTTTCATTTTCAGAAAAGAAGCTAATCTATGATATATAAACTTTCCCTAATCTCCTGTATATCTTAATGTTTATGTAACTGTGAATGGTACAATTATACACTTTTTAGTCATACAAATAGAGAAGTATCATGTACAGTACAGATGCTTAGCATTGATTACCGTATTTATAGATATGATATAATATAAAATATAAGAAGCTCTTAGTTTTTATAAATTATACTGTATTAAAAGGTAAATGGAGCAATGTTCTGAAGAGTATCAACATAAAAAATAAGGAAAGAAGGGTAAAAATGATAAAAACAGCAAGCTCATTTAAAAGTAAAAAAATCATTATCTTCATAATAGGATTATTATGTATTCTAGGTATAGGCTCAAGGTATTTAATTAGTGACAAAACAAAAGGTGAATCAGCTTTAAAGAGCAAAGATGTTATAACTAATAGTAATAAAGTTTCTATAACTAGTTTAGACTCTAAAGTGTTAGTTTCATCGGAATCAGAGAATTCAAAAACAATAGATGCGGCTGTAAGTGGTGCTATAATGGAAAGAGCCAGCAAATATAAGCAAGGAGAGGTGGCTACAGAAGGGCATATTATACTCTATAGTGAAGAAAAGGGTGAAGTTGTAAAAGTATATGCTATTGTAAGCTATGGTGCCTTTGGCTTTGAAAATGGAATATTTACCTTCGTGAGTGGGAGCGGAGCGATTCCAACAGTTATAACCTTTACCAAAAACGAGAATAAAGAATATACATTGAAAGAGTATAAAGAACCTATGGATGGATCAGAGTATACAAAATCAATTAAAAATATGTTCCCTAAAAATTTATGGTATAAAGTTTTTAATTCAAGTGATTTTCCAGAAATAAGAAAGCAGCAGGAAGGACAGGCAGGGAAGTATCTAGAAAGCATCGGTAGAAAAGCAAAGGTTAGTTCGGAGAATGTTGAGAAGACGCTTCCAAATATAAATGTAGAAGCATCAAATAAGCTTTTTTCAGAATACACTAAGTTTGATTCGGAGCTTAATAGATTTCCATATTGGCTAGGGACACTAGAAGAAGTTCAGAATAGTGTAAGATATATATATGAAACTTCGAAAAGTAAAACTGACGATGGGTATGATTTAATGATTTTTACAAAGAAAAAAGAAGATGGAACTGTAGTTAAAAAGCATAAGTATAAAATAGTTGGTACTGAGCCAAAGCTTATAGAATAATGGGGTAGTGATAGATAATCTATAGCCACCAAAGAACTAAAGTAAAAGAGATAGTAACTCAGAGTAAAATCATAATAGGCTATCTCTTTTTTATTAAGTTTAAGGGACTATAATCTTACTAACTCATAGTCTAGAGTACCGAATCCTAGTTCCTCACCATGTTTTAATCCAGTTTCCCAGTTTGTATTTGAATGAACATGATTAAACTTATCTGTACCTTCATGATAATGCTTGTCAGATAGTATAGATCCATTGATTATTGGAGCTTTATTTACCAAATCAACACTTGCTTTATCAAGTGCAATAGGATCAAAGGATGCAGCTATGCCTATATCAGGCACAATAGGCAAGTCATTTGAATTGAAGCAATCACAATCAGGTGATACATTTATTATAAAATTAATATGGAAGTTTTCTTTATTCTTTATAACAGCATAGGCATATTCAGCTATTTTCTCATTAGCAGTATCTGCTGATTCATTCCATATAACTTGTGCTGCATTAAATTGACAGACTGCAACGCATTGGCCGCATCCTATGCATTTACTGTAATCTATAGAAGCTATTTTATTTTCATCTAAACTTATAGCTTCTTGAGAGCAGCTTTTTACGCATTGTGTACAGGACTTACAATTCTTAGCTTTTATTCTAGGTTGAGAAGCAGAATGCATTTCTAGTTTTCCACCTCTTGATCCAGAACCCATACCTAAATTCTTTAAAGCCCCACCGAATCCAGTCATTTCATGACCTTTAAAATGGTTCATAGAGATTATAATATCAGCATCAGCTATAGCGGAACCTATCTTAGCGGTTTTGCAGTGTTTTCCATTAACCTCAATGTCTCTATACTCAGTACCTTTAAGACCATCTGCAATAATTATATTGCAACCTACTGTTAATGGATTAAAACCATTTTCAAAGGCAGCAGTTAAATGGTCAATTGCATTAGATCTTCTGCCAGTATACAATGTGTTAGAGTCTGTTAAAAAAGGTATGCCACCTAGGTCTTTTATAACTTGTACTATTTTTGCGGCATAATTTGGTCTTATGTAAGCTAAGTTACCTGGCTCTCCAAAGTGGATTTTTATTGCTACAAACTTATTTTTAAAATCAATATTTTCTATACCAGTCTTTTTTACTAATCTCTCAAGTTTGTCTAATAAATTTAAACCTGGTTTAGTCCTCAGGTCTGTAAAATATACTTTAGATTTTTCCATAGTTTTCCCCCTAAATAATTAAGTTAATTTTATATTACTATTATTTTAATTTATTTCAGTTGCTATGTCTACAGAAGTATAGTAATGATATACCAGCCTAACCATGAAACATATAAAAGGTAGGATGATGCATAACATATTTGCAATATATATACAACGTTGTAACCATTATTACAAATATGGTATTATTAACAAAAGAGAGTAAGATTAAATTTAATAGCATCTTTTCGTGAGTTTATGAAATCGTTAATGTATGCATTTAGCTTGTCTCTTATGTTTGGCAGAAAAAGAACTAGCGGCAATAAATGTTTATTCAGTCGAATTTAGTGTTGAAAAACTTTAATTTTGAACACTTGGGAGGTAATAAACTTTGATTAGTATTCCTAATATTGAAGCTCGGTGGGAAAACTTTGTAAAAAACAATCAAGTGCCAAAAGATGTAAGAAAGGAGATATTGGATTCGTGGATTAGGTGTAAAAAGTATGGAGTTGATCCCTTTGAAGGAAGTGGTGAAGATATAGACAAAGGTGAATTTGATAAAATCCTTAAAAATAAAAGAGAACTAATTGAAATAGCAAAGCCAATAATGTTAGGTTTATTTAATGTTGTTAAGGAATCAAATTATTCTATTATTTTAACAGATGAAAATGCAGTAGTTCTTAAGGTAATTGGAAATGAAACAATAATGGAAAAAAATAATAACTTGTATTTTCTAGAAGGATGTAGGTGGACAGAAGAAGATGTTGGTACAAACGCCATTGGAACATGTATTTATCTAGATAAACCTATCCAAACTTTAGGAGCGGAACACTATGGAAAAAAGCAACATGGTTGGACTTGTTCTGCTTCACCTATACACGATAGTAATGGGAAAATTATTGGAGTAATTGACCTATCAGGAGACTTCCATGGCTATCATTCTCATACACTTGGTATAGTGGTTGAAGCAGCTAATTCTATACAAGAACAATTTTTAATGGCTGAGCATAGAAAGTGGGCTAAAGCAGCCTTTGAATCTATAGAAGATGGGATTTTAACAATAGATAGTAATTTTGCTGTGAAAGATTTTAATCTAAAGATATGTGAAATATTAAAAATTGCAAAAGAAGAAATTCATAAATTAGATATAAGAGTTTTATTAAGCGATATAATTAAGGATATTAGTAATTTTAATAAAAATAATATAATTAGATATAGAGAGGTTAGTTTGTATGTAAATGACTATAGAGTTGAATGCAACATAAATGTTACTCCAGTCGAAAAGGATGGAAGATATATAGGGCTTGTTATTGTTGTAAAAAAAGTTGATAGCTTCAGGCATGCGGTCAATAAAATAGCTGGTTTCTCTTCAAAGTATGCTTTTAAGGATATTATAACAAATAATTTAAGAATGAAAAATATAATTGAGGAAGCAAGAAATATAGCTGAAAATGAGTGTTCGATATTAATTACAGGAGAAAGTGGAACTGGAAAAGAGCTATTTGCACATGCTATTCATAATGAAAGTTCAAGAAGCAACGGACCTTTTGTTGCAATTAATTGTGCAGCTCTACCAAAAGATTTGGTGGAAAGCGAACTTTTTGGTTATGAAAAGGGCTCTTTTACTGGAGCTGCAAAAGAGGGACAACCTGGTAAGTTTGAGTTAGCTAACAGGGGAACAATTTTTTTGGATGAGATTGGTGAATTGCCATTGGAAATTCAGTCAAAGCTTCTTAGAGTTTTAGATAATCATACTGTAACGAGGATTGGCGGAAAATACGAAAGAAATTTAGATGTTAGAGTTATAGCAGCTACAAATAGAAATCTTTATAACGAAATTCAAATAAATAACTTTAGAAGTGATCTATACTATAGGTTAAATGTGTTTAATGTAAAACTACCTCCACTCAGAGAAAGACCTGAAGATATTATACTTTGTGCAGAATTCTTCTTAGATAAGTTAAATAAAAAAAACCCAAATCTTGAAAAAAATTTGATGAAAACTTTATTAATTCAATAACAAATTATAATTGGCCAGGCAATGTTAGGGAGTTAGAAAATGTTGTTCAAAGAGCTTATTACCTTTCTAAAAGCAGTATAATCTCGTATACGTTTATACCAGATTATATTAGCAAAAATATAAAAGAAAGCATGCAAGATACTTCTAAAATTTCCTCTATTAACAATTCAAAATCTAAAACATTAGAAGAAATCGAAAAAAATTTAATCCTTGAATCATTAAAAAAGTGCAATGGAAATGTCGTTGATGCAAGTAAAATGATAGGTATTGGAAAGTCTACATTATATAGAAAAATTAAAAAATACGGATTGTAAGAGGTGCCAAATTGGTAAATGATAAAAATTCCCAATTTGGCACTTCTTTTTCCCATAATGAAATTTAATGAGACTTTTTGGGAAAGTAGGTTGGCAAATGGCTTATATAAATAGTCTATACTTTGGTATGGCTTTTGCTTAAGTATATATGCGGGAAGACAAGGAGGTGAAATAATGTTAAAAGCTGCGTTTATGTTTCTAGCACCAAAAGCTAATCCACAAATTCACAACTCAGTTATAAAAACTGATGAAGTAGAACTTTTTACAGTGGATGTTTCAAATTATGAAATATCATGTAAGACAACTTTAGAACTTATAAGTGGAGGAATAACTGCTATAGAGTTATGTGGTGGTTTTGGATACGACTAGTAAAAGGGGGAATATCAATTGCAGCATCTAATCCAGAAAAAATTGATGAGGAAAAGATTAAAAGTTGTCTACCTGTAGGAAGTAAAAGAGTAAAGACACTACTAGGAGGTCTTAAGGCTTCAGGACTATACTTCCCATGGTTTGGAGACACGAGGATGACAGTACTGAAGTTGCAGTAGCGTGTATTGAAGTTGTAATAAAAGAATAAGAGGGGGTAATGAGTTTGGATATATCGAATATTAATGTTATTGATATGTATAAAACTATGTTGAAAATAAGAAGGTTTGAAACAAAAGCTATGAACTTTTTTGCAGAGGGTAAAATTCCGGGCTTTGTTCATCTATATATAGGTGAAGAAGCAGTTGCAACAGGGGTATGTGCAAATTTAAATAACGACGATTACATTACTAGTACGCATAGAGGACATGGGCATATAGTTGCTAAGGGTGGGGACCTAAAGTTTATGATGGCAGAGCTTTTTGGAAGAGCTACTGGATATGGTAAAGGAAAAGGTGGTTCAATGCACATTGCTGATGCAACAAAAGGTATATTAGGTGCAAATGGTATAGTTGGTGCAGGCCATAATATATCTTTAGGAGCAGGCTTAAGCGCACAGTATAGAGGTACAAAGCAGGTTTGTGTATGTTTCTTTGGAGATGCTTCTACAAACCAAGGAACATTTCATGAATCTTTAAACATGGCTAGCTTATGGAAACTTCCAGTTATATTTGTATGTGAAAATAATTTATATGGTATTTCTATATGTCAAAGTAGACATCAGGCAATAAAGGATGTATCTGAGAGAGCTGGTTCATATAATATGCCTGGCATAACTGTCGATGGAAATGATGTCTTTGCCGTTTATGAAGCTTCAAAAGAAGCTATAAAAAGAGCTAGAGAAGGCAAAGGACCTACATTGATAGAATGCAAAACTTATCGTCAAAGAGGTCATTTTGAAGGAGATCCAGGAACATATAAGCCAGTAGAAGAACAAGAAGCATGGTTAAAGAAAGATCCTATCCCTAGGATAGAGAAGTTTATTTTAGACAATGGGATATTAAATAAAGATAAATTAAAGTCACTTCAAGAAGAAATAGACAAGCAAATCGAGGATGCAGTTGAGTTTGCTAATAATAGTCCTTATCCATCTTTAGATTCAGTAGTAGAAGATGTTTATTCTGATATAAAAGAGGAGGTTAGAGTAAGATGAAGATGACATTTTTAGAAGCAATAAAAACTGGTATAGAAAATGAGATGAAGCAAAATGAAAACGTATATATTTTAGGAGAAGATGTTGGAGCTTTTGGTGGATGCTTCGGTGTAACTGCAGGTCTTTTTGACAAATATGGCGACAAAAGAGTAAAAGACACACCTATATCTGAAGGAGCAATTGTAGGGTGTGCTGTAGGCTCAGCTGCTACTGGATTAAGACCAATTGCAGAATTAATGTTTGGGGATTTTGTAACTGTTGCAATGGATATGATAGTAAACCAGGCAGCAAAAATGAGATATATGTTTGGTGGGAAAATAAACCTTCCATTAGTAGTTAGAATGCCAATAGGTGCTGGAGTACAAGCTTCAGCTCAGCACTCTCAATCGCTTGAAGCTTGGTTTACGCATGTGCCGGGACTTAAGATAGTATATCCATCAACTCCAGAGGATGCATTAGGGTTAATGATGTCTTCTGTAGAAGATAATAATCCTGTTATTTTCTTTGAACACAAATTATTATATGGAATCAGTGGAGAAGTGGCTGATGATATCAAGCCGATACCTTTAGGAGTAGCCAAGGTACAAAGAGAAGGTACGGATGTTACTGTAATAGCTACAGGTAAAATGGTTCATGAGGCTCTTAATGCAGCAGAAAAGCTCTCCAAAGAAGGAATTTCAGTAGAGGTTATAGACCCAAGAACTTTATACCCACTTGATAAAAAGACTATATTTGAATCAGTTGAAAAGACTAATAAGGCACTTGTAATTACGGAGGAGCATAAAAGAGGGGGATACGGTGGAGAGATATCTGCGATAATTAGCGAAGAATGTTTTGATAATCTTGATGCGCCAGTAGTTAGAATAGGAGCATTAAATGTACCAATGCCATATGCACCAACCCTTGAAAACTGTGTAATTCCTAATGCCGAAGATATAATTAATGGTATTAGAAAACTATTTTAATATTGGGGGGAATTTCCCCCCCTAATGAAATTAAAGGTGGGTATTCATGAGCAAAGTATACATCTTCGGGCAAGGAGATTAGAAGACTTGTATCATCTAAAGAATAGGGGGATTGTTTATGGCAAAGATTGTAGTAATGCCGAAACTTGGGTTAACAATGAAAGAAGGAACAATAGTAAGGTGGATAAAAAAAGAGGGAGAAAACATAAATGCTGAGGAAGCTTTCTTTGAAGTATCAACTGATAAATTGACAAATGAAATTGAAGCAAATGAAAGTGGAGTCGTAAGAAAGCTTCTTAGTGAAGAAGGCGACTCTGTGGAATGTTTAAAACCGGTAGCTATTATTGCTGCTGCAGATGAGGATATTTCTGCCTTATTGAAGCAGTGCAATGTAGAAGAGGCCCAAGAAGAAAAGGGTGAAAATAAGATTGTAGAACAAAATATATCTGCAAGCAGTGAAAATAAACCTAAAAAAAGAATAAAAGCAGCTCCCGCTGCTAAAAAGCTAGCGGCAGAAAGTAGTATAGATCTTGAAATAATAAGGGGGACAGGATCAGAGGGAAGAATAGTAGTTAAAGATATAGAAGATTATATTGAAAATCAAAAGAATAAAGCTAAAATTTCTCCTGTAGCAGACAAAATGGCCAAAAAACTAAATGTAGATATATCTGAAATAAATAAAGATGGAAGAATAATGAAAGAAGATGTTCTAGCTTTTGTAAATAATAGCATTGATACTGAAAAGAAATCTGAAGAAAAGAGAATACCTATGACTCCAATGAGGAAAGTAATTTCTTCAAGAATGTATGAAAGCTGGAGTGTTTCTCCTGTGGTTAACTATAATATGAGGGCAGATATAACTAGCTTAAAGAGGTTCAAGAATGAACTAAAAGATATTTGTAAATTAACATATACAGATTTACTAGTGAAAATCGTATCAAAGGCACTGCTTGAATTTCCATTAGTTAATTGCTCTATTGATGGTGAAGAACTAATTATAAGAAACTATGCTAATATTGGCGTAGCTGTTGCAATAGAAGGGGGATTAGTAGTGCCAGTAGTTAAGCATGCAGAAGAGAAAGGATTAAAAGAAATTTCAGATGAAGTAAAAAGTTTATCTTCTAGAGCTAAAGCGAATGGACTTACTCCAAATGATATGAGTAGTGGAACTTTTACAATTACAAACCTGGGGATGTTTGGTATGGAGTCTTTCTCTCCAATCATAAATCAACCTGAAGTTGCAATACTAGGAGTTAATAAGATAGAGGAGACGCCAATTCTAAAGAATGGAGAAATTGTTGTAAAACCTCTAATGAACCTATCACTTACAGCTGACCATAGAGCCGTAGATGGAGCAGTTGCGGCCCAGTTCCTTGCAAAAGTCAAAGAGTTAATTGAAAAACCAGAAATACTTATATTATAAGGAAGGTGATAAGGGTGAAGGTAGTAGTTTTAGGTGGAGGACCAGGAGGCTATGTAGCTGCAATAAGAGCAGCACAGTTAGGTGGAGAAGTAACTCTTATTGAAAAGTCTACCATTGGAGGAACATGCTTAAATATAGGCTGTATACCAACTAAGGTACTTTTGCATTCTGCGGAATTGTTTAATGAAATAAAAGATAGCAGTAAATTTGGCATTGAGGTTAGTGGAGACATTAAGGTAAATTGGAGTGAATTACAAAGTAGAAAAAAAATTGTAGTCAATACATTAGTTTCAGGAGTTAGAAGTCTATTAGCATTTAATAAAGTGAAGATAATAAATGGAGTTGGCAATTTTGAAACGAAAAATTTAGTTTCTGTAACTAAAGAAAATGGAGCAGTAGAGAATATAGAATTTGATAAGGTCATTATATCTACAGGTTCTATACCAGTTATACCTCCAATAGAAGGAAAAGATCTTCCAGGTGTAATAGATAGTACAGATGCATTAAGTTTAAATAATATACCAAAAAGCATGGTTATTATTGGTGGAGGAGTAATAGGAATAGAATTTGCCAATGCTTACAATGCTTTTGGCTGTAATGTAACTATAATTGAAATGCTCCCATTCATATTACCGCCAGTAGATAGAGAAATTTCTGAGATTATTAAATCAAAGTTAAATAGTGAAGGAATAGAAATTTACAACAATTGCAAGGTAACTAAAATTGAAGAAAGTGGGAAAGTGCTTAGTGTTGCTTTTATAAATGGCGATAAGCAATTAAAGGTGGATGCTGAAAAAGTTCTTGTGGCTGTTGGAAGACGTGCTTTCATTGAGGAATTAAATCTAGAAAAAGCAGGTGTAAAAACAGAAAAAGGATGTATTATTGTAAATGACAGAATGGAAACTAGTGTAGATGGAATATACGCAATAGGGGATTGTACAGGCAAAAATATGCTGGCACATGTAGCTTCAGAACAAGGAGTTGTTGCGGCGGAAAATATAATGGGCAAAAATGTAAAAATGGATTATAAGACTGTACCAGCTTGTGTGTATACTAAACCAGAATTGGCTTCAGTTGGATTAACCGAAGAACAGGTAAAGGAAAAAGGAATTGATTATAAAGTAGGAAAGTTTCCTTTAATTGCTAATGGAAAGTCTCTTATTATGAATGAAATCTCAGGAATAATTAAGATTATTGCAGATAAGAAGTATGATGAGGTTTTAGGAGTGCATATACTTGGTCCAAGAGCTACAGATTTAATAACTGAGGGAGCACTAGCACTAAGATTAGAAACTACTCTACAGGAAATAGCTACTACAGTACATGCGCACCCTACAGTTGGAGAGGCCATAAAAGAAGCTGTTCTTGCAGTTAATAAAGAGGCTATTCATATGATTAACAAATAATTAGTATTACTAAATATGACAATGACCTTTTTGGTAAATCAAAAGGGTTGTTGTCATATTTTGTATCTTAACTGAAATCCTTACCTATAGACCGCTATTATAAAGGGTATATTGTAATATAAAAATAAAGTCAGGAAATATAATGGACTATTTTACATAAAAAAGGAAATGAAGGATAAATGTAGAATCTACTGTTATGGAATAATTCAGTTAAACCCAAAAGTAGGAAAGAGGTTGACGTCAGTTGTGAAAAATATATGAGAATGGAGGAGGAGATGATGGTACTTCAAAGAGTAGGACACATGGTTCAACAGATAGCAGAAGCCATTGCTGCTACCCTTAATAGCAATGTTACCATTGTGGATTCTAATCTTGTTAGAGTGGCAGGAACAGGACCTTATCAAGAAAGTATCCGAAACTATATTCCAAATGGTTCTGCCTTCACCAGAGTTCTTAAGAATAAAGAAACTATCCTTATTGAGAATCCTGGACAAGAGGAAGAATGCTGTGCTTGCACTAAAAGAGATAGCTGTTTAGAAACCTTTGAAATATGTACTCCTATAATTTGGCAGGGAGAGGCTGTAGGAGTTATTGGTATTTTCGCCTTTGATGAGAGACAAAAAAGGTATCTGCAGGAAAGAAAAGAACAGTTTTTAAACTTTTTGAATAAAATGTCAGAACTTCTAGCAAGTAAGGTAGGGGAAACAATTCTTTTTGAGAAAATAGCATCTAGTAATAAAGAATTAGATGCTGTTATTCAAAACGTAAATCAAGGAGTTATTTGTGTTAATTCGAAATGTAAAATTAATCACATTAATACAAAAGCTATAAATTTATTAGGTTTATCCAAATCTACAAAAGAGCTATGGGGAATACGTATTCAAGATATATGGCCTGAAGCTTTAATAATAAAGGCTATAGAAAAAGAGCAGGAGTTATTTGATAAAGAAGAGTATTTTGAAGGACGTGGCTTTAAAAAGGGATTTCTTACAACGGTAAAGCTAATATACCAAGATGATAATGTTGTGAGTGCAGTTTGCACTTTTACAGATTTAGAAAATATTCAGAAGTTTGCTTTTAGAGCAAGAGAGAAATATACAAATTTTAACTTTGATAACTTAATCGGCATAAGTTCTAAACTTAATAAAGTAAAGAAAAAAGCACGTCAAGTAGCTAATTATGATTCTACTGTACTTATAGTAGGAGAAAGCGGTACAGGTAAAGAGATTTTTGCACGAGCTATACATAATGATAGTTCTAGAGCTGATCATCCTTTTATTGGTATTAATTGTAGCGCTATTCCTGAGACCCTATTAGAAAGTGAACTTTTTGGATATGAGCCAGGAGCCTTTACAGGAGCTGATAGGAAAGGAAAAGCAGGAAAAATAGAATTGGCTAACAAGGGGACTTTCTTTTTAGATGAAATAGGAGATATGCCTTTATTTCTTCAAGCAAAACTATTAAGAGTTCTGCAAGAAAGAGAACTGACAAAGATTGGAGGTTTAAAATCTAAGCCTGTGGATGTGCGTATTATTGCTGCAACGAATAAAAATTTAGAAGAACTAATAGAAAAAAGAATGTTCAGAGAAGACCTTTATTATCGTTTAAATGTTATTCCTATATCTTTGCCTCCATTACGAGAGAGGACGGAAGATATACCCATTCTAATAGAATATTTTTTAAAGATATATAATCAGAAGTTTCAAAAGAATATAAAAGGCTTTACTTCCGAAGCTATGAATTTTCTATTAGGCTATTCTTGGCCAGGTAACGTAAGAGAGCTAGAGAATATTATTGAGTACGGTATAAATTTCGCGGAGGATGATTATATAGCGTTAGAAGATATAAAGGATAGATTTGGAGCTTTTTTGGATACTAGGACTAGTACTCTCAAAGAAATGGTTAGTAAATACGAGAGAGAGGAGATTATAAAGTGTTTAGAACGCTTTGGATGGTCTGATGAAGGGAAAGAAAAGGCAGCTCAGGCGCTAGGGATAAGTCGAGCAACTTTATATAGAAAACTATCTCAAGTTTGAGATGGTTTTCTCAGTTCTGAGATAATCGAAGGAAATTTTAAGATTAAAAAGGATTATAAAGGGCTGATAATAGAGAAAAAGCATTAGGGGAAGTTTGGCACAGCAATTGCTTATATTATTCAATAGGATATCTTAAATATTACTATAATGATAAGGAGGAAAAAAGCTATGAGCCCAGACAGTATTTTAAGTGTATTAAAAGAGGAAGTAGTCCCAGCCATGGGATGTACGGAACCTGTTGCAATAGCTCTTACTGCTGCCAATGCTTTTAGATTAGTAAAAGGAGAAGTAGAAGAGATAAGGTTAAAAGTGAGTTCTAATATTTATAAAAATGCAAAGGCTGTGGGTATTCCGGGAACCATCCATACAGGAGTAGAAATAGCAGCAGCTTTAGGTGTTTGCATATCAAACCCTGTTTATGATCTAACTATATTATCTTCATTGACCAAAGGAGATGTAGATAAGGCTTTAAAGCTGCAGGAGATAGCACCTGTGGAAGTGGAAGTACTATATGATTCTCCAAGTGTTTATATTGATATAGAAGTTGTAACTAATAAAGGTTTTAGTAGAGCTCTGACTTCTGGTCGTCACACCAATATTGTATTGTTACAACGAGAAAATGAAATCATTCTCGATAAGAGAAAAGATGGAGGGAGAGTAGTTGAAGAAAGAGAAGCTTTAACTAAATATGCCTTAAATGAACTAATAGAAAAAATTTTAACTTTAGAAGCTTCTTCTTTAGAGTTCCTTTTAGAGGGAATTAGTTTAAATATGACTATGGCTGAAGCAGGATTTAAAATGGATGGAGGTATGAATATAGGCAGTTCATGCAAAAAACTATCTGCTAAAGGACTTTTGGGGAATGATCTAAATAATGAAATTTCCTGCTATACAGCAGCAGCTTGCGATGCACGTATGAATGGAGCACAGCTACCTGTTATGAGTAGCTCTGGAAGCGGCAACCATGGATTAGTGACTACTATTCCCATTGCCATAGCGGCTAAAAGTCTTAAATCTTCTAAAGAAGATGTACTAAGAGCCTTAGCCATAAGTCATCTAGTTACTAGTTATATAAAAGAATATACTGGGAGGTTGTCTCCTGTATGTGGCTGCGGTGTAGCTGCTGGAGCAGGAGCAAGTTCAGGTCTTGCTTTTCTTTTAGGGGGATCTATGGAAGATATTGATAGTGCCATTATCAATATCGTTTCTAGCTTAGCAGGAATGATTTGTGATGGTGGTAAAGTAGGGTGTTCCTTAAAGCTTTCTGCTAGTGCAGGAATGGCTTGGCAATGTGCACTTCTTGCAAGAGAGGGGGTGAGAGTTCCAGCAGGTAATGGTATTGTAGCACCTAGTTTGCAAGAAACTTTGAAAAATCTAGGAAGAGTAAGCCAAGAGGGCATGTCACAGGTAGACAGAAGTGTTATATCAATCATGGGATGTTAATTAAAAGGTTAGAAAAATTAAGGTGTTATTAATTTATTAATTGGGGGGATTTAAAATGTCAGATAAGATATCAAGAAGTGAAGCTAAAGAACAAGTGGTTTTAATGGCCAAAAGGACTGCAATGCTATATCAATCCTTTGCAGAAACTCTTGTAAATAAATTTGGCAGCGATGATGCTGAAAAAATTATATTAGAAGCTATAAATTTATTCGGTAAGACTTGCGGAGAAAGAATACAAAATGGGGTAAGAAATAAAGGGCTTGAATTAACGATTACTAATTTTTATGAAATACCAGACTTGCCTAAGTTAGGATGGGAGCTTTCTAGTGAAACAGTTGAAAAAGACAAAGAGCAAGTAGTAGATGTTTCTTATTGCCCGCTTGCAGAACAATGGCTAGAGGGTATGGATCCAAAACTTGCTAGACTTTACTGTTATGTTGATCAAGCTAAATTTTCTACCTATAATCCTGAGATTAAATGCACTCATACAAATAATATGTTGGATGGTGATGACAAGTGTACCTTACTTATCCAAAATAAATAAGATTAATATAAAAAGGGGGAATATTGAATGGAAAAACCTGAAACATCTCCAGTAGTAAGAGAGTTTAATATGCCTAGGGGAAATATTTTTAAAAGATTTGCTTATATCTTATCCTTTGTAGGTGCTGGTTCAATCCTCATGTCTGCAGCAATGGGACCAGGAACTCTTACATCATGCTTAGGTGCAGGCGCTAATTATGGATATATGCTTCTTTGGATTGTTGTTCTTAGTGGAATAATGAATGGTGCTGTAGCTTATATTGGTGGGAAAATTCCTGCTATATCAGGGAAAAATGTTTTTGAATATATTTGTGACAATGTAAGTCCTGTATTTGGAAAGGCATTACTATCTGTAATTTTGGTTACTTGGTACATGGTTGTATTTGCTCAAGGATCCGCAATGTTGAACTTAGTGCAATATATAACTGGGACGACTGGTCCTGTGGCAATAGTAGCTTTTGTAATTACCGTGTGTTTAGCAGGTTATATCTTTACAACTGGTAAAAATAATGCAGTAAAACTTGCATCGCTTATGGTTACAATTACTTCAATTCTTTATTTAATTAATATGTTTATTATTAAACCAGATCCAGCAGCAATGCTAGGAGGAATGACGCCTAAACTTCCATCACTGAAAGATGCAGCTATAGTAGCAGGACTTATTGGAGGTTCAGCTCCAGGAACTTCAGCATTATGGTATTCGTATAGTGTAAAAGATAATAACTGGGTGAACCCTAAGAATCTAAAGTTTATAGCATGGGATCAGGTATATTTTGCTTTGTTATTCACTATTTTTAGTGTTGGAGCATTTTTATCAGCAGCAGCTGTTTTAAATCCTGCAGGTATTAAAGTGACTAGCGCTCTTAGTGCTGCAAAATCTCTTGAACCAATTGCAGGTTCATTTGCTAAATGGATTTTTTCAGCTGGGTTCTTTGGAGCAATTTTTACTACCATAGGAGGAATGGCTACTATTGGGGCTTATGCAATTACTAGTCTTTTCGACATTGGAGAAAGCTTAAATGATAAAAAAGTAAAGGGATTTGTTTGGCTAGGGATAGCATTTGTTTTATTAGGGGGAATTGCTGCTAAGAATGCAATGAGTATACTTGTTAATTTTCTAGGCCTTTTGAATGTAGGTGGTTTTGTAATTATCTTATTATTAACATACTATACAAGCAGCAAAAAATACGCTGGAGAGTATGTTAATAGGTGGTATACAACTTTACTAGGTGTGATAATTACTCTGTTCAACCTATATGCTGTTATCACTTACATTACTAAGTTTATAGGTTAAAATATAGAAGCTGCATAAGGAGGTTTATCAATGGAGTTAAAAGGTAGGATAGCTTTAGTGACAGGTACAAGTTCAGGTATAGGAGAAGTAATTGCAAAAAAGTATCTTGATGAAGGTGCAGTAGTTTTTGGTTGTGGATTAGATGAAAAGTCTAATATAGAGAGAGAAAACTATTCTTATTTAAAAGCCGACCTGACTTCCTTTGCTGAGGCAGAAAAAATAGTTGAATCATGCATCAAGAAATACAGCAAAATAGATATTGTTGTTAATTGCGCTGGTATCACTGGTGTTGGGAATATAGAAAACACAACTGCTGAAGAGTTTGAAAGACAGTTTAAAGTTAATGTTTTTGCTGTATATAATGTTTGTAAAGCAGCTATAAAAGAGCTAAAAAAGTCTGATTCAGCAGCCATCATTAATATAGCATCAGAACTTGGAGTTAAACCTATCCCAGATCGAATAGCATATTGCCCGTCAAAGGCAGCAGTTGTAATGCTTACAAAGTCTTTAGCAGTTGATTGTGGACCTCATATTAGAGTAAACGGAATTTTACCAGCTTTAACTGAAACACCCATGACAAAAGCCAGGTTTGAACAAGCAGACAATCCAGAGGAGTTTAGGAGAAAAATGAATTCTAGATATATTTTGAAGAGGATGTGTAGACCAGAAGATATTGCAGAAGGAGCACTTTTTTTAGCATCAAATAGAAGCTCATATATAACAGGTGATATGTTGGCGATTTGCGGTGGCGGACATATATATAGTTGTGAAAGTTAGGAAATGCATAGTAAGTATTATATGACTAAAGGGTTATGCTTTAATAACTTTTAAAAATTGGGGAGGGGTGAAGAAAAATGGAGTTTACTAGAAAAGTATCAAAGATAATAGAGACTGATGTGCTAACAGTAGGAGGATCCGGAGCAAGTGTTACTGCTGCTATAGCTGCTCACAGGTCTGGAGTAAGTGTGACACTGGTATCAAAAGGGAAAGTAGGACATAGTGGTAACGCTATAATGGCAGGGGGCGGATTTTCAATTGATGGAGAAAGTGCATACAGCTTATGTGGTATGGAGAATGCAGATAGAAAATTCACCAAAGAGGTTCTTTTTGAGAGTATAGTCAAAGAATCTTACTATATCAGCGATCAAAACATGGTAGAGCAATATGTTGAAGAAAGCCCAGAAATAGTTAAAGAAGTATTGCAGTGGGGGAAAGAAGCAGGTCAAAAGTTTATTTTTGCACCTCCTTATAACTGGATATCCGCTGGCCTTTCTTGGGGAAAAGCTCTTCGTCAAGGGTTAAAAGAAAACCCAGGAATAAAAGTTATGGAAGATGTAATGATAGTAGAACTTTTGAAAAATGAAGGGCAGATTAATGGAGCAATTGGGATAGATATTTATACTGGAGAAATCATATTATTTAAGACAAAAGCAGTAGTATTAGGGACAGGAGGATTTCAACCTTGCACGCTTAAAAATACAGTGACTGACATGACTGGTGATGGCATAGGTATGGCTTATAGAGCAGGTGCCAGAGTGGCAGACATGGAATTTTTACTAGCTTTTGCTACAGCTTTATATCCTAATGAAATGAAAGGTTCAATATATCCCTTTGTAATGGAATTTAACATGAGAGATGTAAAGTATGATGTTAGAGATTCAAATGGGGAATTAATAGACATACCACAGGAGATAATAAACCTTTCTAGAGGGAAAAAACTAAGTAAACTTGTTAGTATGTATTATTGGGGTAAGGCCATAGAAGAAGGTAAGGGAACCCAAAATGGTGGAGTTTACCTAGATTATCAAGATAATGATAAAGATAAATTGAAAAAGTCATTAGAGAGTTTCTATGAGAGATTTTCTGCTTGGCATAAGTATGGGTATTACAAAGGCGAAGATATGAGCAAGGTTACCCAAAGAATGTTAAAAGATGGATTGATTGAAGTTGGACTTGGATTTGAATATAGCATGGGGGGGATCTTGGTAGATGAAAAGATGAGATCAGACCTTCCAGGATTATTTGCAGCAGGTGAAGTCACAAGTGGTGTATTTGGAGCAAATAGAGTGGGAGATGGGCTGACAGAGATGCTTTGTCAAGGATACAGGGCAGGGCTTAGTGCATCAGAATTTGCAAAATCATCAAGAGACTTAGATATAGATAAAGTTCAAATGAATACACTACTTGAGAAAATAACGAAACCATTTAATAGAGCAGATGGAGTAAGTTCAATAAATGTTCATAGAAATATAGAGAAAGCCTGCGATGAGGGATTTGGAGTTATAAGAAATGAAGAAGGACTTCTAAAAACTCTAAAAGAACTTCAAAGAATTAAGTCAGAAGAAATGCCTAATATTTGTTTTAAAAATAAATCCTTCAGTTACAATTATGAATGGATAGATTATTTGCAAGTAGAAAATCTACTTATTTGTGCAGAAGCAGGTGTAAGAGCCGCTCTAATGAGAAAAGAAAGTAGAGGATGTCATATTCGTTCTGATTATCCAGAGTTAGATCATGATAATTATTTATTTAGAATTATAGCTAAAGATAAAGATGGAGAAATGGAATTTGATACTAAAAAACCAGTTGTAACAAAAGCACCTTTGCCAAAGGGCAAAAAGGAGAATGTAATAGAGTATTTCTTGGATAAAAATCTAGAATACAAACGTTAAATAGCTGTTCAAGTAAATTTGGAGGTGAATATGATGAAAGTAAAAATATATAGATTCGATTATTCTCAAAATAAGGAAAGTTATTTTGATGAGTTTGAAGTTCCAGTGCCAAAAGATAAAAATTGGACGGTTATGGATGTACTCGATTATATAGCTGAAACTATGGATAGCTCCATCAGTTATTATAAGCATAGTGTCTGTAATCATGGAATTTGCGGCAGATGCACATTACAAGTCAATGGAAAAGTTGGGCTTGCTTGCCTATGTGTTGCAAATGACTATAAAGAGTTAACTTTAGAGCCGGTACCAAATGGGAACGTGATTAAAGATTTGATTGTCAAAAGAGCTTAAGGAGTGAGCATAGTAATGATAATAGAAGACTTATCGCAAAAATATGAAGATTATATTATTGAATTAAGGAGATATTTTCATACTTATCCTGAATTGAGCTGGCAAGAAAAAAATACATCACTAAAAATTAAAGAAGAGTTAGATAAGCTAAAGATACCCTATATCTCAGTCATAGGCACAGGAATAATAGCAACAATAGAAGGAAACAAAAATGGTCCAGTAATTGGCTTACGAGCTGATATGGATGCGCTTGATATCTTAGAAGAAAATGATGTGGAATATGCTTCTAAAAATACAGGGGTAATGCATGCTTGTGGACATGATGGGCATGTAGCAATGCTTCTTGGAGCTGGAAGAATTCTAAACGAACTAAAGGAATATTTAAATGGCACAGTAAAGCTTATTTTTCAGCCTGCCGAAGAAATTATTGAAGGAGCAAAAAAAATAATAAAAATGGATGAATTAAAAGATTTATCAGCTATATATGCAATCCATTTATGGGCAGGCTTAGAGAGCGGGAAAATATCTCTTGAGTCAGGTCCTAGGATGGCCTCAGCAGATAAGTTTATATTAAAGGTTCACGGCAAAGGTGGGCACGGAGCTTCGCCACATCAAGGAATTGATGCTATTGTGGCGGCATCTTCCATAGTATTGAGTTTGCAAACGGTAGCGAGCAGAGAGGTTGACCCCCTTGAACCTGTTGTAATTAGTATAGGAAAATTGACTGCTGGTGACAAATATAATGTTATTGCAAAGGAAGCTTTAATAGAAGGTACTACTCGCTGCTTTAATAAAGACATAAGGGAGAGGTTGCCTAAAATAATTGAACGAATTGCTCTAAATACCGCTAAAACTTACAGAGCTGATGTAGAATTAGATTACCAATATGGTACACCTCCAACAATTAATGATACTACGTGTTCTAAAATAGCTTATGATTCAGCTGCAAATTTGTTTGGAGAAAACAGTATATTGCAAATGACAAAGGTGACTGGAGGAGAAGATTTTGCTATGTATCTAGAGAAAATACCAGGTGCTTTCATATTCTTAGGGGTAAGAAATGAAGCTAAGGAAATAGTATATCCACATCATCATGAAAAATTCAATATAGATGAGTCAGTCTTAAAAAAGGGCGCCGCACTTATGACACAGATAGCTCTTGATCATTTAACTAGGAATTAAAACATACACTACTTCCAAACAGAGTTATGTTACGTAAAAAAATAGCAGAAGAAATTGAAAATTGCTATAAGAGAGGGAAGAAATTTGCATTATTCTTTATGGATTTAGATAACTTTAAATTCGTTAATGATCACTATGGTCATATTATAGGTGATAAACTTTTACTTAAGGTGGCAATCCGGTTAAAAGAAATCCAAGGTGATAATCTAATGGCCTTTAGGCTTGGGGGGATGAATTCAATATCTTAGTAAAGGATATTACAAGTAAGGAAGAAGCAGAAGCTTATTCTAATAAGTAAACCTATCCCAGAAGTAGAAGAAAGCAGTATATTGAAATGGACTTATTTAGCTTGCACTAAATAAGTCCATGAAATATAATTATGAATTATCTTCAGGTCTAGGGTTATGGTTTTTAATCTTGTCAAAGTAATTTACAATCTTATAAGACATATATATTAAATAAGTTTTCACTATCTGAAATGTCTACGTTGATTATATCAATAATTTTCTGAATTCTATATCTTGTAGTGTTTCGGTGAATAAAAAGTTTATCCGAGGTCTTTTGCACGCTCTTGCTATTTTTTAAATATATAAAGAAAGTATTGTATAAATCAGTATTATTAAGTTTATCATAATTTTTTAACTTGATTAAAGCAGGATGATAATAATCGGTATAACTTAAATCACTAGATTTATGTGGAAGTAAATCATAAAATTGAACGTCTATATAAGAAGTAACAGGGTTTTCAGGGTTTGTGATTTTGCCTATTTCTATTGCTTTCTTTGCTTGAAGATAATACTTTCTACATTCAATTATATTCGAAAATTCTTTGCTAATACCAAGAGAAAGCTTATTCAAAATCAGAAAATCTTTTAATTTACTGCTAAGTGCTACACTTATATCTACTTTTTCATTATCGTTTATCACAACAATATTGTCTTTATAATATACAGAGTTATTTAAGGGAAATAAAGAATTAAACATATTTGTAAGGTAACCTAAATTTTTGTCGTGAGGGTTATATTTTGAAATATCAAATATAAGTATAGATAGATTCTTGGAAAACTTTATATGAGCACCTTTTATTCTTTCTCGAAGTATCTCTCTATTGGTTAAGCTGCCATCAAGAAGATCATAAATAATCTCTTCATATGCTATGTTATTTGTATTTCGATAAAATCTATTCTTTTTTATTTCTTCAGCAACAATTTGACTAGTCAGCAATAAAAGTTCATTATCCCTTGGCAGAAATGGTCTATTACATGATAAAAGTATAGTATTTCCTACGTATTTGTCATCAATTTTAATATTGGATATAAGCTTTAATATAGGACTTCCTTTACATACTACCTCATAGGGCTCATTAGAATTAACCCCATTTTTTACACTTTTTATTTTTCTCACTTCTGCAATAAAGTCATAAGAACAATATCCTCTTTGAATATTCTCCTTCCAGTATTTATCTGTTATATCATTTAAATCTGAGCTTGCAAGTACCTTATAGCTTGCATCTATTACTATTATAGGATTATTGAGTATTTCTGAAGCAACTTTAACTATGTAATTAAGTCCTTTTCCAATTATGGATGATTTTAACAAGGTTGCAGTTTGACGAGCTACTTCAATATCTTCAATGAAAAGATCTTTTATATAGTTAAATACCTCATATATATCTTCTGAATTTTCAAGTTCGATTATATTTACACTGTTTTTAAAAAAACTATTTATAGAAATTTCGGAATCGTTAATGAGAATAAAACTTACGCCAACAGAATTGCTAAACTGTGGCTGAAGCATAGATGTCTTTCCAATATAAATAGTGTCTTTCAAAAAAACAGTCTGGTTCTTTGTAATCAATTTTGCATCATTAAATAATGTTAAACTTTTATTATCTTTCAATATGCTTATAGACTTTTCTGAAAAGTACCTGCATAGCTGATTAAAACTGATTCCCACACACCTCACCTCCCCTTAATTATAGTGCATTATGCACTGTAAAAGCAATAATTTTCAATATTGTGTATGAAGCTATCAAAACTTTGAAGTGATATATTTACTAAAGGAGGTAAAATATTCTAACCCATCTACAGTATGACCCTATTATAGAGCCTAGAGTTAAAAATATACTTGAGAGAAAGAATCCTGATATATCAATATTCTTAAAGTAAAATCTGCGAAAATTTCATATCAAATTAAAAGATTGGTTAAGTATTTAAAGATATTTAATTAGTCTTTTAATATAAATTAAGGTATAGGGGGATAAAAATGAAGAAAAATAAAGGTGCTTTACGAACTCTTATAATTTCGCTGATGCTGTGTTTAATAAGCATGATTGGCGCATCTATTGTACAAACGTCTGGGGGAAAGGTTAAAATCAAAGATTTGAGATGGGAAACTCCTTCGGGTCATCTTATGAGCGCATTACTTTTTGTGCCTGAGAATGCAACAAAGGACACTCCTGCTCCAGGAATTGTGACTAGTCATGGTTGGTTTAATAACCGTGAAATGCAGGATTTAAATTATGTTGAATATGCACGCCGCGGCTACGTTGTAATGGCAATTGATATGTATGGACATGGAAACTCCGATGCCGTTGCTGCAACTGAGTGGCAAAATAGGGGTACTGGTATGTATGATGCAGTAGAGCTTATGGCAGACCTCCCATATGTTGATAAAACACGTATAGGTATTACCGGTCATTCAAATGGAGCTAGAGCTGCTAATTGGTCTGTTGATGAAGATAATCTTAAGGATAAACCTCTGATTTCGGCTGTCCTTTTGGTTGCTAACGATGCAACATATAAAAATCCAGATACAAACGAGTACTACAATAAATATGGTAATAGAGCTGTTGGTATTATTGCAGCTCAATACGATGAATTCTTTTTTCGTACAAAGTTAAAGGATGGAAGCATTACATCTCCCCGTGATTACATAAAAACAGATAATGCACAATCTTTCTTGAACTTTGGGGTAGAGCCTAAACTAGCACCTGAGACTCGTACAAGCTACACTATTTATAAACAAGAAATCGAGGGTAAGGCTGCTATTCGTGTAATTTATAATCCTGCACAAAATCACCCTTGGAATCACTTCTCAGCAAAATGTGCTTCTTACGGTATAGAGTTTTTTCAAGATGCTTTTGGTGCACCAAACCCAATTTCATCAAGTAGTCAAATCTGGCAGATAAAAGTCATGTTTAATTTTCTTGGATTAATTGGATTTGTAATGTTTATTGTAGGCTTTACAAAAGTAATGTTGAATACAGCAGCATTTACGTCTTTAAAAGCTTCAGGCGAAGCAACAGCTGGACCAGCTCCTGTTGGTGTGGATAAGGCTTGGTTCTGGGGAAGCTTAATTGTAAGTGCATTATTTTCAGGTTTAACCTATATACCACTTTTTACCTTGACTAACAAGATTCGACCAGAGTTTTTTTCACAGATTCCTGTATTTTATATAGGTGTTTGGAGCTTAATTTGTGGTATCTTCAGCATATTTACTATGATTCTATCTTATAAGTTTTTCACGAAAAGACATGATATGGACCTCTGTGAAACCGGTGTAATTATCAACGTTAAAGTCTTAGGCAAAACTATTGTTTTAGCTTTACTAGTGGTTGTTGCAGCTTTCGGTCTTGTATTCGTTGCTGACTACTTCTTTAAGACAGACTTCCGTATATGGGTACTTGCTGTTAAAGCTTTTACTCCAGATAAGATTGCTATCTCTTTAAAATACTTACCATTCTTCCTAGTGTTCTATGTTGCAAATTCTGTGGCTATCAACGGCTTCAATTATATTAGCATAGGTAAAAAGAGTGGATGAACATCGCTGTGTTGGCTGTATTTAATGTTATTGGGGTTGCTATTATTGTTGTTCTTCAGTACATCAAGTTTTTCACAACTGGTCAAGTATTCTTTACAAATGTTTCTACTATAGTTGAGATTTGGCTTTACCCAATTATTGTTATTTTGCCAGTTGCAGCTATCATCTCTCGCAAAATTTACCGGGCAACTAAAAACCCATATCTTGCAGGTATTATTAATGCTATTGTTATAACAGTAATAACCTGCACAAACACTCTTACACAATTTTAGACTTTATAACAAATTTTCAAATCACTTGCAGCCTCGAAGTTTTCTAGCCTTCGAGGTTTCCTCTTGTCAAGAGGAGACCTCCGCGTGCTCTTTTTATTTTTAATTCTTTATGATATCATAAAAAATCATATACTAAGAGAATACATATGCAAAAAAATTATGGAGGGTTACCATGTTAAAAAACATAGATTATAGAGAGCTTCGGGGAAAGTTTATCCTTGTTGATGTGAGAAGTCCGGGAGAATATGAAGATGCAACCATTCCAGGTGCAGTGAATGTTCCTTTACTAGATAACGAAGAAAGAAGGATTGTAGGAACTATCTACGTAAAAGAGAGTGTAGAAAAAGCGAAAAGAATGGGATTAGAGCTTGTGGGGAAAAAGCTTCCCTTTCTATATGATAAAATTCGGGAATTAGAAAAAGAACATAAAAATATAGTTTTTTTCTGTGCACGAGGAGGATTTAGAAGCGTTACCATTTCTACACTAATGGCTTCCTTAGGAGTTAATGCATCAAAATTAATGGGAGGCTATAAAGGATATCGTAAGGTCGTTAATGAAGAGCTTCCTATTTTAAATGAAGAAGTGACCTATGTAGTGCTTCATGGAAACACAGGAGTAGGTAAGACAGAAATTTTGAAAAAGCTATGTCAGGATGGGTATGAAGTGTTAGACTTAGAAGGTGCGGCTAATCATCGAGGGTCTCTTCTTGGCAGCGTAGGGCTTGGGCAGCCAAGAAGCCAAAAACAATTTGAATCTCTAGTTTACGATACTTTGAGAAGGCGAAAGAGTGATATTGTATTTGTAGAAGGAGAGAGTAGGAGAATAGGAAATATAGTGATTCCTTCATCTATTTGGGAGAGAATGGAGGAAGGCGTACATATCTTAGTTCAAGCTCCACTAGAATTTAGAGCAAATTTAATTCTTAAAGAATATATGAAAAAGGAGGGCTTTGAAAAAGAAATTCTTTTTGCTCTAGATTTGCTAAAAAAGTATATGAGCGAGGAAAACATTCAAAGGTATGAAAAGATGGCAGTGGACAAAGAGTATAAGGAGCTAGCGGAACAATTGATGGTAAAGTATTACGATCCTCTTTATGCAAGCTCAGAAAAGAAGTATGAATATAATAAAAAAATTGAAGTGAATGATATAGAAAAGGCAGCTCAAGACATTGAATCATGGATGAAGTTAAGGTTTAGGGCAAGTGCCGCAGAGGCTGTAACATAAGCTGGAGGTTTAATTTCCAGCTTATGCTGTCTAATTTTCAGATTCATAGAATGCCATATTAATCATAACAGTGGTAGGATAAAAGCCCTCATTTATTATAGATAAGATATAATTAGTATTATATCGCAATATTCTTTCATATAATTTAGATTCTATTTCAACTATTTGAGGCACAATATTACTAGGAGAAACAAGATTTATGTTATGACATCTTTTGCTTTGCGGGTACAGCATCAACTTTGCTAAATCTTCTGCGGTTAAGACATTCCCTTCACCGCAATGGCTAATATCATATCTAATTTCTGATTTTTTACTTTCTAGTAGAGTCAAATATGAGGATTTATGCATAAAAATCACCTTTCTACATACTCTGGATAGTCATAGTTTGTGTCTTGAAGAATATCTATATATTCGGTACCTTCAGGAAGACCCACTACATAATGAAAAGTAGTTTCTCCTGGATAAGTACGCTGGTCATAATTGCTAGTATACGTACCTATAAGTACCCAGCCTTGTGTTAAGCGCTTGTTTGTATCACTCATAATGGTTAAATCTTCAACTTTTTTAATAGTTTTTAAGTCCATAATGTTCACCTCTAATTAACTATTTTTTTATAAGTATGCATCAAAGTATTTAATAAATAAGTTTATTATTTAAGAAAAGTAAAGTTGCAAGTGAATGTAAAAATCAATATTTATAACACAGCTATAAATAAAAACAACCTATAATCTCATTAACTATTGTTAGCATTATAAAATATTTTATTTAATCAAATGTAAATATTAAGAGGCAGACACTTAAAGTGCTTGCCTCTTAATATTTTGTTTGGCGGATAATAAACCAATCTATAAGCCTTCGAGCTATACTGCCTCCCAAGGGAAGAGTGGGAAGATCTTCTGCACCATAAAAAGATGCATCATCAATCTCTATACCATCAACTTTTATTTCGCCGCTAGCATATTCGCAAGTAAAGGCTACCATTAGGGAATCAGGGAAAGGCCAAGGCTGGCTTCCGAAATACCTTATATTTTTAACATGTACACCTACTTCCTCGAAAACCTCTCTAGCAACGCAATCTTCAAAGGTTTCACCAGGTTCTGCAAAGCCTGCAATTACGCTGTAAGTTCCTTTAGGGAAATTGGCGTTATGAGCAAGCAGTAATTTATCATTTTTAGTAACAGCCGTTATAATAGCAGGAGATATTCTAGGATAACTAATAAGACCGCATTTAGGACAAATTTTTGCTCTTTCATCTTTTTTATCTTCTACTAAAGTACCGCATTTACTACAATACTTATATGTATTATCCCATTTTAGGAGATGAAAGGCTTTTGCAGCTAAATTGAAAGTAGGGTTATCTATTGCAGTT
The DNA here is from genome assembly GCA_009738435.1 of Clostridium bovifaecis. Classification (GTDB taxonomy): domain Bacteria; phylum Bacillota; class Clostridia; order Clostridiales; family Clostridiaceae; genus Clostridium_H; species Clostridium_H bovifaecis. The sequence goes on from CP046522.1 coordinate 1,014,331, forward strand.
ATAAGTACGCGTAGTTTATAAAATTTGAATTCAGCAATTTCAGTCAACGAAATATGTAGTTCTCCAAAAAGGAAATCCGTAGTATCTTTTATTGTTAATAAATCTAGATTACTTAAACATATACCTAAAGCTTGTACATCAATAGCATTTGGTATTACTATATTTCCGTCTTTTTCCTTAATTAGTAATTCATCATTATGGAAAATAAAACACAATTTATTTTTATTCATATCTATACACCTTTTCTATTTAATTCTATCTAAACTCGAGAACTCTATTTATAAAACAGTATAACATTAGTATAGATATTACAATGAGTATAATCAAGGATAAATTGGAGGAAGTCTTTATTACTTATATTTCTATAGTCATATGAATCTTTAAATTTACCACTATGTAAATTGGATGATTTTTTGAGGATAAATGATTGTACAAAATGTCTAGAAAGGAAAGACGATTATGAATTATAATAAGGTTTAAGAATTATAAAAGGGGAAAAGATATTCACAAATTTACTCAAAGAGTACGAAAAAAGGATTTGCCTGAGATATGTCCTAAGCTGATAACTTATTCTATAGATTAGGTACTGCCTTAAAATATTAGAAAGAGCTTCGTGAGCTCTTTCCAATACTTGAATTTTAGTAAATATTTTCCGTTTTATAAAATACTATATTTGACATGCAGCGTTAAAGCCTTCTTCTACTGCATCCATAATTCTTCTTGCTCTATTGACATCTCCTACAGTATAAACTTCTTTAAAGTTTTTTTTATATCTTCAACAATAGAATCATTAGTCTTATATCCAGCAGCTATAACTGCGTTGTCGGCTTTTATTTCTCTATCTTCAAGGATAATTCCTTGTTCAGTTATTTCATTTACCTTAGCATTAAGGTGTTGTTCTACGCCTTTTTCATTTAAAGTTTTGAATAAATGGCCTATGAATGTAGCTCCTATATCTTTTGCTATGGTATCTGCCATTTCAACTATATGAACCTTTACACCTTTATTAGCAAGGAATTTTGAGGTTTCAGTTCCAACTAATCCTCCACCAATGATTGCAACTGTTGAGCCCACTTCTACATTTCCATTTAGAACATCTTCAGCCATCACAACATTTTTAGAATCTATTCCCTTAATTGGAGGAACAGTTTGTGATGCACCAGTAGCTATAATAACAGCATCTGGAGTTAAGTCCTTTATATCTTTAGCTGATTCTACGTCCTTTTGTACAAAATTTATTCCAAGTCGTATAAATTGATTGTATAGGTAATCTCTAAAGAATAAAAAAGTAGCTTTCTCAGGTGGCATAGACAGAGTTTCCATTTTACCACCTATTTTATTTGCCTTGTCTATTATAGTTACATTGTGTCCTCTTAATCTAGAAACTCTTGCAGCTTCAAGTCCTGCAGGACCTGCTCCTATGATTACAACATTTTTAGCTTGGGCTGCTTTTTCTATTTTTCTTTCTTTATCAAATCCAGCCCTAGCATTTACTAAACAATTAACACCTTGTCCTAAAAATACTTTATCTATACAGCCTTGATTACAAGCTACACAATAACGTATATCCTGGTAATCATTTTCTTTCATTTTAACAATAAGGCTTTCATCAGCTATAAGTCCTCTACCTATAGCAATCATATCTGCTTTATCCTCTTCAACGATGCTGTTTATGAGCTCTGCACTATTTAATCTTCCTGCTACGATAATAGGAACATTTACTTCTTTTTTTAGCTCCTCACTAAATGGTATTAAAAAACCCTGTTTTATGAACATTGGCTGAATTGTGTACTCAACCGCATCGTAACTTCCAGCAGTTAAGCTGATAGCTTCAACCCCAGCCTCTACGGCTTTTTTGCATATAGTTTTAACTTCTTCAAATTTTAATCCATCTTCAAGGTATTCATCTGCACTTATTCTTATAATTACAGGGACATTTCCTCTACAAACATCTAAAACTTCTTTTAAAACCTCCATAGGAAAACGCATTCTATTTTCTAAAGAACCACCATACTCATCTATTCTTTTATTGCTGTGAGGAGATAAGAAACTGTGGAGGAGGTATCCGTGAGCAAAGTGAACTTCTACAAGATCAAAGTTAGCTTCTATTGATCTCTCTGCAGCCTTTTTAAACTTTTCTTTAATTTCTAATATATCATCCTTAGTCATTTCTCTAGGATTATTTCCTACTATTTCACAAGGAATGGCGCTTGGAGCTATTGGTTGAATCCCAGTTACTGCTTCACTAGCTTGTCTACCAGCGTGATATATTTGAGCTCCAACCTTTGCGCCAGCTTTATGAATTGCATCATTCATTCTTTTTAAACCTGGAATAAATTTGTCATCATATATACTTAATTGAGTTGGAAGGCCTCTTCCTTCAGGGGAGATTCCAACGGAACCTGTGATTATTATAGAGACTTCATTTTTCGCTCTTTCAACAAAGAAATCAATTATTCTTTCATTCACTTCGCCGCCCATATCAGCTAAACCGTTTTCCATAGGCGCCATCATAAATCTGTTTTTTAATTCTAATTGACCAATTTTAATAGGGGAGAAAAGTTTTGACATAATAAATACCTCCTAGGTTTGTTAAGTGCTTAACGTTCGTTGACGAATTTTAATATTAAAAATAATAGCTTATATAAAGCTTGATTCAATTGATAAAATTATTGTGTTGCTAAGGATGAAGTGAATTACAAATTATTAGTATAATGGACTGCAATTCACTCCATAAATAAAATTTGTCAACGAATTTTATATTTTCAATAATAATTATACCTATACATAAGAAAAAATCAAGTGAATTTTGTTATTTTTTCAACAAACTTTTTGAGGATGTTTCTAAGAATTTTTGAAAATCAGTCAAATCCCAAGTTCCAACCATATCAGAAATTCTATGAAGAGTTTTTAAAAATGTTTCAATTTCTTCATGTTCAAAATGCTCAAAGAGGCCCATAAATTCAAAAGCATATTTAGTGCCAACACTTTTATCTAAAACCGCTTTACCTTCATCAGTTATGTAAATTTTAATTGTTCTGCTGTTGTTTAAGTATTTGTGTTTTTTAACATAGCCTTTTTTTTCTAATCTGCTTATAAGAGCTGAAGTAGTAGACTTATTCCAAAGGGCGATATTACCGAGCTCCTCTAAGGTTAAACCATCGTCAAGATGCAATATCCATAGGGCATGCTGTTGAGCATGAGTAAGTCCAGCTTCTTTAGCAACATCCTCCCAGTTCTTTTCTAAATTCATGTATGTAGCTCTTATTAAGTTTAGAAACATATTAAAGTAGTAGTCTTTTTCTCTTTTATCCATAACTTATCTCCTTAAGATGCATTACTATACAAAAATATTAATTAATTTTATTATAACAATTTTATTAAGATAATCTAGTTTGGGATTATCTGTTTTCTTAAATATATCATATAGGTTAAAAGAATTATAGTGCATATAAGATAACCACCTTTTTTAATTTGTACTAACAGTTAGAAAATGTTTTGTAAAGGTTTACTTTCCTAGAGGTTATATTAGTTTTGCCGGATAGACATTAAGTATTAAGAAGTTACAATTAAGATATAGGTATAATTAATAAATTAATGGGGGGAAGGAAGATGAAAAAATTTATATCAACAATGTTATTAACTTCAATGATAGGCATGAGTTTAATTGGCTGTGGTTCTAAAGAGGCTAGCAGCAATGATGCTAAAAATTCTGACAGCAAGGAATTGACCGTTTATACTGCTCGTAGTGAGAGCTTAAATAATCTAGTTATTAGCAACTTTGAAAAAGATACAGGAATTAAAGTGAATCTTGTTGTAGCAGGAACAGGAGAGCTTCAAAAACGTGTAACTTCAGAAAAGGATAATCCTTTAGGTGACATACTATGGGCTGCTGATGAGACAATGTTGTCCTCCTCTAAAGATTTGTTCATGGAATATGTTTCACCAGAAGACGTTAATATGGGAGATAAGTTTAAAAATAAGAGTGGATATTTTACACCTTGTTTTGCAGATCCAACAGTGTTTATAGTAAATAAAAATTTAATAGGAGATATAAAGATTGAAGGGTTTGAAGACTTATTAAATCCAGCTTTAAAAGGAAAAATTGCATTTGGAGATCCAGCTAGCTCAAGCTCTGCATTCCAATCGCTTATGGCTATGCTCTATGCTATGGGTAAAGATGGGAATCCTATGTCTGATGAGGCTTGGGATTTTGTAGATAAGTTTTTGGCTAATCTAGATGGAAAGATGGCAAGCAGTTCTGGACAACTTCATAAGAGTGTTGCTGATGGTGAATACCCAGTAGGATTAACTTGGGAAGATCCAGTAGCTAATTACATTAAAAATGGTGCCCCTGTAGAAGTAGTATTTCCAAAAGAAGGAGCTATTTTCCCAGGAGAATCTGTGCAAATAATAAAAACTGCAAAAATCCGGAAAATGCGAAAAAATTTGTTGACTATTTACTTTCCGAAAAAGTACAAAATGCAGTAGGAACTGAATTAACTGTACGTCCTCTTAGAAAAGATGCCAAACTTGCATCATATATGACTTCATTAGATAAAATTAAGATTTCTCCTAATTACAATGAAAAATGGGTAACCGAAAATAAAAATGGGGTAACAGCTAAGTTTAATGAGCATCTTGAAAAATCAAGAAAATAATTATATTTGTGCAATTTTATAAAAGAGTGTTTCACATAAGAAATACTCTTTTGTAAAATATTGAAAACACAAGAAAGGTAGGATTAATGTTATGGGTGTTAATATAGATGTTGATAGGGTTATAAAAAAATATGGAAATGATGTGATTATTAAAGGATTATCACTTAAAATTAATCCAGGAGAACTTTTCACTTTACTTGGTCCATCAGGTTGTGGGAAAACTACCTTATTACGCATGATAATAGGCTTTAATTCTATTGATGGTGGAGAAATTAAGGTTGATAATAAAATTATAAATAATATTCCTACTGAAAAAAGAAATATGGGGATGGTATTTCAAAACTATGCTATCTTTCCTCACATGTCTGTTAAAGATAATGTAGCTTTTGGATTAAAAAATCGTAAAGTCCCTAAAGACGAAATAGAAAAACGAGTAGATGAAATATTAAAGGTAGTGAAAATAGATCATTTAAAAGATAGGATGCCAGCAAATCTTTCAGGTGGACAGCAGCAGCGTGTAGCTTTAGCTAGGGCTATTGTAATTCAACCAGAGGTATTACTTATGGATGAACCCTTATCAAATCTTGATGCCAAACTGAGAGTGGAAATGAGAAATGCGGTAAAGAGAATACAAAATAAAATTGGCATAACTACAGTATATGTAACACATGATCAAGAGGAAGCTCTTGCTATATCTGATAGAATAGCTGTAATGAATGGGGGCGTAATACAACAAATAGGCAAGCCAAAGCAGATATATCAACGTCCTGCTAATATTTTTGTATCTACATTTATTGGTTTATCAAATATAATAGAAGCTTTTATCAAATTTGATGATAATGGAGATAAATGGATTAATTTTAACAAAGATTATCAAGTAAAAATGGATAATGTTTCAGATGATGTAATAAATGGAGAGAAGATTTTGGTATCTGTCCGTCCTGAAGAATTTATCATTAATAGAGATGGAAAAGGACTAAAGGCAATTATAAAAAGTAGTGTATTCTTAGGATTAACTACTCACTATTTTATTGAATTAGATAATGGACAAGAGGTAGAAGTTATACAAAATTCGGATGTAGAAGATATTATACCAAATGAAACTGTTGTAAATCTAACAATTGATGGCAGAAAAATAAATGTTTTTAATTATGAAAGTAAATGCACTTTAATTAAAGAGGTGATATAAATGGAGTCCATAAATAAGAAAGGTCATAATATATGGACCACATTGACCTTAATAATTCTAGCTATATTTGCGTTATTTATTGCTTATCCTTTGATATTAGTTCTTTATAAAAGTTTTATAGATCCAGAGTCAGGTGTCTTAACTTTAAGCTATTTTACAAAATTCTTTTCTAAAAGATTTTATTGGAGCACATTAGTAAATAGTTTTGAAGTAACTATTTGCACCACATTACTTTCTGTAATAATAGGGCTGCCTATGGCTTATATAATGAAGAAGGTTAAAATAAAAGGTAGTGGACTATTAAGCATTTTAATCGTTATATCATATCTCTCTCCACCATTTATAGGAGCGTATGCTTGGATTCAACTGTTAGGCAGAAATGGGGCTTTAACTAATATAATTAATTCAATATTTCATGTGAAAATGAATGGTATATATGGATTCTCAGGTATTGTTCTTGTATTTACACTACAATCATATCCATTGGTTTATATGTATATTACAGGAGCATTAAAAAACTTAGATAATTCATTAAATGAAGCAGCAGAGAGTTTGGGGTGTACAGGAATAAATCGTGTCATAAAAATTATTATGCCTTTAATTATGCCAACTATGTTTGCTAGCTCTTTATTGGTATTTATGAGGGTGTTTGCAGACTTTGGTACGCCTATGCTTATAGGAGAAGGTTTTAAAACGATCCCAGTGCTTATATATACCCAATTTATGAGCGAAGTAGGTGGTGATGATGGTTTTGCGGCAGCCCTTTGTGTCATTGTAATAATTGTAACTATATTACTATTTTTCTTACAAAGATTCATGGCAAATCGTAACACGTACTCTATGTCTGCATTAAAACCTATGGAAGCTAAAAAAGAAAAGGGATTAAAAAATATAGCTCATGTTTTTGTATATTTTGTGGCATTTCTTTCAATAATACCACAAATTGTAGTAATATATACATCCTTCTTGAACAATAATGGAGGGCAAGTGTTTACAAAGGGATTCTCATTGAAAAGTTACAAAGCTACATTGCTTGCAAAAGATAACTCTGTCATAAGAAATACTTACTTATTTGGTTTAGCTGCTATAGCTATTATTGTAATATTAGGAGTTTTAATATCATACCTAACTGTGCGAAAGAAAAATTTCTTTACTCATTTGCTAGACACACTTACAATGTTCCCATATATAATACCTGGTTCAGTTTTGGGTATTTCATTTCTGTTTGGTTTTAACCGTAAGCCATTATTATTAAGTGGTACCGCTGTTATCATGATCGTTGCTTTTTCTATTAGGAGAATGCCTTATACTATTCGTTCGAGTACAGCTATAATAGGCCAAATCAGTCCTAGTGTAGAGGAAGCGGCAATAAGCCTTGGAGCATCAGAGATGAAGTCTTTTACCAAGGTAACAGTGCCTATGATGCTGCCAGGAGTGCTTGCGGGTGCTATCATGAGTTGGATAACTGTAATTAGTGAATTAAGTTCTTCGATTATATTGTATACTACTAATACAAAAACACTTACTGTTTCAATATATACAGAAGTTATTCGTGGTAATTATGGCAATGCATCTGCCTATTCTACTATACTAACTCTCACAGCTGTAACATCATTGATGTTGTTCTTTAAAATATCTGGTAAGAAAGAAGTAAGTATTTAATACCATTGAGAAAAAATGATAGGCCTCCAAATAAATGGAGTCCTATTATTATATAAAGGCTAGACATGAATAAGTAATCAATATTTTTACGCCTATTAATGGTATAATTTACATAAGACATAGAAATACTTGGAGCTTTTTTGCTTTTCAATAAATCTAAAGTGCTTGTAGGTGAATATATGACTAAATACTCGAAGTTTAAAGATTATATGAGAAATTCATTTATGCAATATGCCTTAATACTAATTTCTTTCATATTCATACTATTTATTATCTCAATGGTTGTAAATTTAAAATTATTTGCTATTAAAACTAATAAATCATCTAATGAGAAAGTAAGTGCTTTTTTTGAAAATCAATACGATATATACTATAAAAATATAGGGGAGCTGTCACAAAATAATATTATAAAAGAATTTGTACTTAATAAAAAGAATAGTACAGATGCTTTTACCTTATTATATAACTTTTCAAATAGCCAAGGCATCAAATCTAACTTTGTGCTTTTAGATAAAGATGAAAGTATTAAGGCTACTAACTTATATAAAGCAAATTGCGGAAGCTTTACTAATAGCATTGAAGTTAAAAATATCATAAATAAATTGAAAAAGGAAAAAGATAAGATACTAACTACTACAAATAGAGCTCAGTACAATAACGGACAAAGGTCTAATTATATCTTTGCTAAATGTATAGCAGATAATGATGTTATCATAGGATACTTAATGCTCCAGCTTAGAGAAACAGATTTAAATAATATTATACTAAATACAGATGCTGATATCATTAGTATAACTGATAATTTTGATAACGTAATATATTCTAATAACAACAATATAGTTAATTCTATTGGGAAATATAATCCTGATATGAATTCAAGTAACATTGCTTACATTAACGGAAAAGCTTATTACACTACTATAAATGACAATATAAAAAGTAATATAAAAGTAATAACAATGACATCTATTGCTATGCAGCAAAAATTCTTGATTTTTGGAATAACAATCATTTTCATTATCGGATTTTTTGTAATTATTTTAGTAATTTTTTTAGCTAATAAAATGACTAATAAAAATATTAATGCAATTAATACACTATTAGAAGCCATAGATAAATGTGCTAATGAAAATCTGCAATATAGAATAGATTTAGATACTTTTGAAGAGTTTAAAATTCTCTATGATAAATTCAACAATATGATGACAAAAGTGGAATATTTAATTAATAAAAATAAGGAAATTTCTGAAAGAAAACGCATAATGGAAATAAAACATTTAGAAGGACAATTAAATCCTCATTTTGTATTTAATGTACTAGAAACTTTGCATTACGAAATACTTTTAAATCCTCAAGAGGCTTCAAAAATGCTAGTTTCCTTTGCAAAATTGATGAGGTATAGCATTAATTACGGCAGTACTGAAGTTGAACTGAAAATAGATATTGAATATGTAAGTAATTATTTGATGTTACAGAAGATTCGTTATAATAAGCGGCTAGAATATTATATTAACATAGATGAAAAGTTGATGAAATGCAAGATACCTAAACTTATCATACAACCTATAGTAGAAAATAGTTTGGTACATGGTATGAAGGATTCTTCTCCACTCACAGTAAATATAACAGGTGAAATAGTAGAAAATAAAATTGAACTTTCTATTGAAGATGATGGACAAGGAATAGAAAAAAAGGAGATGCAAAAGCTTCTAAATATATTAAATGATGAGTACGCTATGCCTGAGCATATAGGATTATATAATGTGAATCGAGCAATTAAACTAATGTATGGAGACATATACGGTTTAGATATATACAGCAAACATAGCTCGGGAACAAAAATAGTTTTAAAAATTCCAATAGTAGAAGGTGAGGATAATGTATACAATTTTAGTTGTTGAGGATGAAGATATAATAAGAAAAGGCTTAATTTACATGATAGATTGGTTGAAAGTAAATTGCGTTGTAGCAGGTGAGGCTAGTAATGGACAAGAAGGCATAAACAGGATTAAAGAAATTAAGCCCGACATTGTAATTACAGATGTAAAAATGCCATTTAAAGATGGAATTCAAATGCTGGAAGAAACTATAGCTGAATACGATTACGAAGCCATAATAATTTCAGGATATAGTGAATTCGAGTATGCCAAAAAGGCTATAAAGTTAAATGTTACAGAATATCTATTGAAGCCTATAGACTTTGAATATCTTTACACCACTATTCAAAAACTAACAGAAAAAATTCAGTCTAAGTATAAAATTAAAGAGGTTATGAAAAAGGTTAATATGAAGAATGAAGTTAAAATATTTGAGTCTTCAAAAATTTTAGATATAAGTTATTATGAAAAGCAAACATTTAGAACAAAGTATGTAAGAAAAATGCTTGATTTCATTAAAACAAAATATAGATATAAGATATCCCTAGAAGATTTAAGCAGAGAAATTAATATTTCTTCTGCTTATCTTAATACCAAATTTAAAGAAGAAACCTCTTACACTTTTAACGATTTTTTAAATCGCTATCGAATTTTGCAATCTGTTATGTTATTGAAACAAGGAGATTTAAAGGTTTACGAAATTGCAGAAGAGGTTGGATTTAAAGATTATAAATATTTTATTGAAGTATTTAAAAAATATATAGGATATTCTCCAAGTAAGTTTTTAAATATGAACAGCTGATAGAATTTAAAGAACTCTGTGGACAGCAAGGAGCAGCTAATAAAAGCTATTTTAAAGGTATAGTTTTTAGTGAAGAAAACTATACCTTTTATCGCTATAATACTATATTTATAGCAGGAATTATGAAGGGTTTTTAGATTGTTTATATATAACTCTAGGATTTCCAGTAGTTTTAAGATGGAGCTTTTCTTTTTTTAACTTCATTTCAATAGACTTAGTTTCATGGAATTGATGTTTATAAATTTTGACGTCTTCAAGGAATGTTTTATGTTTTGAGATATCAATCCGTTCTTCGCTGATAGGGATTCGAATAGTATCTATACAATTGCTTATCTTGCCTTGAAACTCTGGATCTAAAGGTTTTTTTTGAATAACAAGTTCTTCACGAATTATGGGAACTGTAATGGTTTTTTCCTCTGTCAAAATCTCTTTATGCACTGTCACCTCGCTTATTTTCATTTGTTTTTTTTGAATCTTAAATTGCTCTTCTCTAAGTTGGAGATTAAATTTGCTATCAGCAGTATAAATGGCTCGTTCAAACCTGTTGTCCTCATTCATTTTTTATCCTCCAAATTTTTAAAATAGTATAGGTTAAAATACGAAGATATAAAATCATTACTTCGGATGGTTAAAAAAAACACCTCACAAGTCATATTACGAAATGGGAGGTGTTACTCAATTATATCCATATATTAACGCTCTTCTTCAGCTGTTTCGTCAGAAACAACATTAGCATCACCTAATGTATTCACACGAGCCTCTTCTTTTTTTAATGTTTCTTCAATGTGTTCTACGTCTTCTATTTCACGTTTATAGGCAGAAATTTCTCCTGTTATTACAGTATGCTTATTTACATCAACTTTTTCCTCGCTAACAGGAATACGGATAGTTTCTTCGTCAGTAATAGGTGAGTCAGATGCCTCGTTGTCTATGACTCTTCTTTCAATAACAACTTCTTCATGGATAACAGGAACATCAACAGTTTTTGTCTCTTCTATAATTTCTTTGCTGAGTTCTACATCCCCTGTATGTACCTTGTTTTTATTTATGTCCAGCTCTTCCTGACGAAGACGAAGTTTTCCCTCTTCAACTGTATCTTTTATGTCTTTTCTATCTTCTTCATTATCAAAGATTCCAAATAATCTGCTCATAATTACCTCCATATTTTATGTGATTTTTTATACTCTCATATTATGCTTATCTAGGCTAAATATTATCCAGTGAAATACTTGGAAAAATGGTCAAGAAAGACTAATATTATTGAAAACAGCCTTTTGCAACCTGTAGAAACCACAATGTGGGAAGGAAGTCCTTTTGCACAGATTGAACCTGACTTTATATAAAATCTTAAGGGCGATTTTTGTATAAAACATTAGAGTGATTATATGTTTTTAAAAAAAGTAAATTATATTAAAAACATATGATAAATACTGCTGTATAAATTAAATTAAATTGTGAGAAATGTAGTTAAAGCAGAAAAATATAGTAATAGGCTAAAGTAAATGTAAAGATTCCTCGATAAAAGGGGTATAAATATACGAGGAGGAACGTAGATGTTAAAGACTATTAAAAGTAAGCTCATTTTCTTAGTTTTTTTCTTTGCAAGTATTATTATTTTTATTGGTATTTATTCAGTAATGAATTTAAAGGTAGTAAATGAAAAGTCTTCAATAATCGCTAGCAAAATAGTGCCTAGTATAATCTATTCTGAAGGATTAAATACTATGATATCAGACTTTAGATTAATTGAGTATGAGCATATTATTGCTGATAATAACGAAGTAATGCTCACAAAAGAAAGAGCTATAGAGGAAAAAAGTAAAGAAATACGAGATTACTTAGAGAAATATAAGGCAACTATAGAAGCTAAAGAGAACGAAGAAGTATTTAATGATTTTGAAGAAAAGTGGATGGAATATTTAGTCTTAAGCAAAAAAGCAATTGAATTAAGTAAACAACTAAAAATAGAAGAAGCAATGAAGATAATGAACAATGAATCAAAAGTAGCTTTTGATTCAGCAACATCTTCACTATTAAAACTAGTTGATCTTAATAAGAAGATGGCTCAAAATGCTAGCCTAGAAGGAGATAAACTATACTCTACTATTAAGACAGTCACATTAATTACAATATTAATCTTGATTGTAGTTGGTATATCAATTGCGGCACTTATTATTAGGTCTATAAGAAAATCATTAAATATTTTAAAAGCCGAGTTAGATGTTCTTGCAGAAAAGGGAGGAGACTTAACACAAAACATAGTAGTGCCTTCCAAAGATGAAATCAACGAACTAGCAAATAGTCTAAATAGGTTTATAGACAACATAAGAGGCATTATCATTTCTGTTAATGAAAGTGCAGATAATATAGATCAAGTTGTAGATGCTGTAAAAATTACTGTGACAGACCTAAATAAAAATATAGAAGAAGTATCAGCAACTACAGAAGAATTGTCTGCAGGTATGGAAGAAACAGCAGCGTCTTCAGAAGAAATGGCGGCTACAGCACAAGAAATTGAAAAAGCGGTTCATTCTGTTGCAGAAAAGTCGCAAGAAGGAGCAGAACAATCAGGAGAGATAAATGAAAGAGCAAGGAAAACAAAAGAAAGCGTACGAATTTCCCATAAAAAAGGAATAGAAATATTTATAAGTACAAAAAAAGGATTGGAAAAAGCTATAGAGGATTCTGAGATAGTAGAAGAGATAAATGTACTTTCAAAGGCTATAATGCAAATAACAGAACAAACAAATCTTCTAGCGTTAAATGCAGCAATTGAAGCTGCAAGAGCAGGGGAAGCAGGAAAAGGATTTTCAGTAGTAGCTGAGGAGATAAGAAAGCTTGCAGAACAGTCAAAAGGCACAGTAATTGAAATACAAAATGTAACAGATAAGGTTATAGAATCAGTTAAAATCTTTCAGAAAGCTCTGATAATCTTTTAACTTTTCTATCAACAGATGTGGATAAGGACTATAAAACTATGATTGAAGTTGCAGAGAGATATAGTGATGATGCAAAATTTGTAGATAATCTTGTAGCAGATTTTAGTTCTACATCAGAGGAGCTTCTAGCTTCCATAAATGATGTGCTTAAAACTATAGATGGAGTAGCAGATGCGGCCGGTGAGGGAGCAGGTGGGACTGCTAACATTGCAAATAGAGTATTGGAGATCAATAATAAGTCAAATGAAGTGTTAAATCAGATATTTAGAACAAAGGAGAATACGGATAAATTAAAAGAAGAGATATCCAAATTTAAAGTGTAATATTCTCTGTTAATTAGGCGAATGATAAAGATATGTAGATTTTAGTTCGTTGTAGAATATCTAAAAAAGAAATAGAGTGATATACCTAAAAGTGTTCGGTAAAAAGTTACTGAATACTTTTTTATATTAATAGTCAGATAACTAATAATAACATTCCGTAAAAAATAAAGTCTAAAATAAAAAAATTATTGTGAACAAAATATACAAAATTAAGCTTATGACCAAAAAAAGCGTAAAGATAGATTTTTGCAAGGAGTATGATAAAATATTAACATACAAGTAAAATTTATTGTGATGCTGATTGTTAATATAAGTGGACTTGTTGAGTAAAATCATATGACGTTTTGGAATAATTCTTTATTTAGGAGGACAGGGATGGATAATAAAAAGATAGTTATTATTGGAGCTGGATATGGTGGAATATTAACTGCTAAAAAACTTGCTAAGAAGTTTAAAAAAGATGAGAACGTAGAAATAACCCTTATCGATAAGAAACCATATCAAACTATGCTTACAGAACTTCATGAAGTTGCAGCTGGTAGAACTCCAGAAGATTCTATAAGAATTGATTTAAAGAAGATATTTGCTAAAAGAAAAGTTAATGTAATATTAGATGAAGTGACTAAGATAAACTTTGACGGAAAAGTAATAAATGCAAAAAACGATTCCTATAAATATGATTATTTAGTAGTAGCTACAGGGTCACAACCAACTTTCTTTGGTATACCAGGAGCGGAAGAGTATACTCATAAATTATGGTCTTATGAAGATGCGGTTAATTTGAAAGAACATATACTCAACATGTTTAGAGAAGCTGCTAAGGAACCGAATAGAGAAAAAAGACAAAAAATGCTTACATTCGTTGTAGTTGGTGGAGGCTTCACTGGAGTAGAGATGATCGGCGAACTAGGCGAATGGAAGAATAGGTTATGCAAAGACTTCTATATAGATAAAGAAGATGTAAAGCTATATGTTGTAGATGCAATGCCTAAAATTTTACCAATTTTTCCAGATAACTTAATTAGAAAAACAGAAAAAAGACTTGAAAAGTTAGGTGTTGAAATTATAACTGGAGCTGGTATTACACAAGTTTCAAAGAGCTCAGTTGTATTAGGAGATAAAGGTACTATTAATACAAACACTGTTATATGGGCAGCTGGTGTTGAAGGTTCGGATCTTGTTGGCGATATGGATATAAAGCAACAGGGGAGAAAGAGAATAGTTACAAATGATAAGCTGCAGTCTCTAGATTATGAAAATGTGTATGTTGTTGGTGACAATATATTCTATATTCCAGAAGGCGAAGAAAGACCTGTACCTCAAATGGTAGAGAATGCTGAGAATTCAGCTCCTTTAGTTGCACATAATATTTTTGTAGATATAAAAGGCGGGGAAAAGAAATCTTATAAGCCAGCTTTCCACGGGGCAATGGTATGTATAGGCGGACGTTATGGTGTAGCTCATCTTGGAATGCCAGGTAAATTCTTTGGATTATCAGGATTCTTTGCATTATTCGTAAAACATTTTATAAATTTAGTATACTTTTTCCAAGTTGCTGGATTTAATAAATGCTGGACTTATTTATTACACGAATTTTTCCATATTAAGGATAATAGAAGTTTAGTTGGAGGACATTTTGCAAAGGCATCTCCAAATTTCTGGAAGGTCCCATTGAGACTTTTTGTTGGTTATAAGTGGTTAGAAGAAGGACTTAACAAGCTTCCTAAAATATTAAGTAATCCTTCAGATATTTTCTTAATACCAGCTCCACCTTCAGCAGATGCTAATAGTGCTGCATCAGCAGCTGCAGGAGCAGCTTCACAAGCCGTTGAAGCTGTACAAGCTTTACCAGTACCAGAGTTTATTAAGAATATTGTTGATTGGTCAATGAATGCTTTCTTCTACAATGGAGATGGGGGATTTACGACTTTAGCTCAAGTATTCCAAACATGCATGGTAATAGCAGAAATTTTAGTAGGATTAATGTTATTAGCTGGTCTATTTTCAGCACTTGGCTCAATTATGTCCATTGCAATGGGAATGATGATATGGTCTTCAGGAATGGCACCAACTGAAATGTTATGGTATTTAGCTGCTGGTATATCATTAATAGGTGGATCAGGAAGTACATTTGGCTTAGACTACTATGTTTTACCAGTATTAAAAAGATGGTGGAAAAAGATAGGTTTTGTACAAAAAAGTTATTTATATACTGATTAAGTAAATATATTATGTCAAATTTAATGTTATGTCCTTTTAAAGATTTCTTTAAAGGGACATTTCATTATGTTTTCTAATAAAAAAATTATGTAATTATCAACAAGGAGTTTTATGCGAAATTATAACTAATATTTATCAAATAATAGATTGATAATAAAACATAAGATAGTGACTTTAAGAGAGGTTATTATGAAAAAAGGAGATATTATTATATTTGTAGTAATTTTATTTGTTTTTATAGGAGTCTTTGGACTAATTAAATATAGAAATGGCTCTATAGAGAAGAATAGCAGTAAAATATATATAGACATATATGCACAGCAAGAGTTATATAAATCAATACCGCTTACAGCAGATAGTGAAGAAGTTATAGAACTAAAAACACCTCTAGGTAAAAATATAATTAAAATCCACGATGGAGGGGTTGAAATGATAGAAGCAGATTGCCCAGATTCCATATGTGAAAATACGGGTTTTGTAAATAAAATGGGAGATGTAATAGTGTGTCTACCACATGAGGTGCTTGTGGAGATAAGAGGTAATAACAATAACAAGGAAAAGACTGATGAAGTATTAAATTAGGAATATGTTCTAAAGTATTTCAAATAGATTATAAAGTAAAGGTGATAATATGAATAAGTTTTGGAGAGATTGCCCTGAGATTTCTAGAGAATTAGATATTGTTAAAAATATTATTAAAAAAAGTGTAAGTAGTTCTGAAAAGTATTTTGAAGAATCATTTTTGCCATTAATTGAGGATGGTGGAAAAATGTTAAGACCTGCATTTCTTTTATTATCAGCAAGATTCGGGCAATGCAACCAGGAAAGGTTATACGACCTTGCAGCGTCAGTTGAAATGGTTCACTTAGCAACTTTAATTCATGACGATATAATTGATAATTCAAAGCTTAGAAGAGGGTGTGAAAGCATACAATCAAAATATGGAAAAGAATATGCAGTTTATGCTGGAGATTTCTTATTTTGTAAGTGCTTTAGTATGCTTTCACAGCATGATTATAAAACTGAAAACTTGAGGGATATATCAAGAGCAATAAATAGGATTTGCATGGGAGAAATTAAGCAATATCATTTCAGATATACGAGAAAGGTAAATTTAAGAAGATACATTAAAATAATTTCAGGAAAAACAGCAGCTTTATTTGCTTTAAGTTTTATAGCTGGGGCCAAAGAAGGTAATTGCGATGAAGAATTAGTAAAATTACTAGGAAGGATTGGTTACAATATAGGAATGGCATTTCAGTGTATTGATGATTTGTTAGACTATGTTGGTAATGAGAATGAGCTAGGCAAGAGTGCTCAAAGTGACTTGAAACAAGGCTATTATACCCTTCCAATAATTTTTGCATTAGAAGAAGATAAGGATAAAGAGTTAAGCAACATTTTAGATAAAAGCACATTCAATGATGGAGATATAAAGAAAATTGTTAGTTTAGTAAAAAAGTATAATGGAATAGAGAAGTCTATGAAAGTAGCAGAGAGATATACAAAGAAAGCTTTTGAAAATATAGATAATTTGCCAAAGTGCGAAAGCCAATATATAATTAAATCTGTCGTAGAAAAATTACTTAACAGAACATTTTAAACACAGAAAAAGCATTGAGGTATTGTTTGAGTTAAAAAATAAGCTAAGCTTAATATTAAAAGTATTATTATATATATTGGAAAGACTAAAACAAAACACATGGATATTGTGAAGGTTGGTGAATTTGAGAATGAAAAAGTTCATTATATTAATAGCAGCTTCAGTGTTGGCAGCTATATTGATGTTATATAGTGAACAAAAGGTTTTTTATAAGGAAGGCGTATATGAAGGAAGAGGAGAAGGACATCACGGAGAGATTAGAATTGAATTAATCACTGATAAATATAGAATTAAAGAAATAAGGGTTTTAGAGCATCATGAAATGCCTCAACTATTTGAGATAGTTAACAGCAAAATACCTAAGAAGGTCATTAGAATTAATAGTCCAGATGTTGAAGGTATAGCAGGGGCATCTTATACTAGTGAAGGTTTACTCCATGCTATAAGAGAGGCTGTAGATAAAGCCAGAATAGATAAACATTAATATGGAATCGTAATTATCATGCAAAAGATTAGAGGAGGTTAGTTATTGAAATTACAATACAAAATAACACTATTTATAACTATTATGTTAATTATTGTTGTAGGGAGTATTGGCGTTTTAACTTCTAATCAAGTTAACAAAACTGTTGAAACACAAATGGGGAATAATGCAATGGATTTAGCACAAACAATTGCTTCAATGGATAGCATTAAGAAAAATCTAGCTACAACTAAAGATTATAGAGTTATTCAAGGAATTGTAGAAAGCTTTAGGGAGAAAACTAGATTCCAATATATTATTGTTATGGATATGGAGGGGATAAAATATTCATATCCATATGAGAATTCTTTAGGGAAGGTTTATAGGAGCGGAGGAGAAGAAAGGGTTCTTAAATATGGAGAAGCATATGTATCTGCTGATACCAATAAATTGATTTCAGCAATAAGAGCATTTGTACCAATTTACTATGAAGGAGAGCAAGTAGGAGCGGTACTGGTAGGACTTTTAAATGATACGGTGTACAAAGAAATTGGTACTTATATGTTCAACTTGAAATTGATCTTAGTTTTGGGGTTAATATTAGGAATTGTAGGAGCTGCATTTCTGTCATTTAATATTAAGAATACCATATATGGTCTAGAGCCTAAGGAGATTGCTATATTATTAGCTCAGGAAGAATTAGTTCTTGAAAGCTTTAAAAATGGAATTTTTGCAATAAATGAAAAGGGTGAAATAACATTCTTTAATAAAACTGCAAAATCGGTATTGGGGTTTAGTAATGACATTAAAAAAAATAATATATTGAAATTTCCTTCTAACTATACAGATCAGATTATGAAGGTTCTTGAAACAGGAGAGTCAGTATACAATCAGGAAATAGAAGTTGGAATAAATAAAGTACTGCTATGTAGTCATACTGTATTGAGGAATCCAAAAGATGAAATTATTGGAGTCGCATCTAGCTTTCAAGATTTAACAGAAGTTAAGCAGATGGCAGAAGAACTAATAGGAATAAAGAAAATGACAGATGAATTAAGAGCTCAAAAGCATGAGTTTATGAATAAGCTTCATACAATATCAGGGCTAATTCAGTTAGAAAAATATGATAAGGTTGTAGAATATATATCAGGAATATCTGAAGAAAAGAAGCTAATTACACAGAACTTGGATAATAATATTAAAAATTCGCATATAGAAGGAATTTTATTGGCAAAGTATTATAAGGCAGCGGAATCTAAAATATCTTTAGAAATAGATCCTAATTCATATTTAAAAGAAATGCCAAAGAGCTTAACTAATGGGGAAGTTTGTTCTATCATAGGGAATTTAATTGAGAATGCAATAGATGAGTTGGTAAAGATAGACAATGGCAGGATAACAGTAAGGTTAAATTCAAATAAAGAAGAATTAAGAATTCGAATACAGGATAATGGGCCAGGCATTGATGAAAAGATTAAAGATAAGATATTTGAAAAAGGCATCACTACAAAAGAAGGAAAAAGAGGCTTTGGGCTTTGGATTATTAAAAATATTATAGACAGAGCTAGAGGAGAAATAAAGCTTATTGAGGATAATGGTACTATATGGGATATACGCATACCAATGGAAGGAAGTAATGAGTATGATTAAAGTACTTATAGTAGAAGATGACCCTATGGTTAGAGAGATAAATGAAGGCTTTTTAGGCAAAGTTGAAGGATTCATTTTGCTTAAAAGTGTAGGTTCGATAGAAAAAGCAAAGGAAGAAATATTAAAGAATAAACCAGATTTAATATTATTAGACGTGTTTTTTCCCCAAGGAGTAGGAACGGAACTTTTAAAGTGGATAAGAATAAATGATATTAAATCTGATGTAATATTAATTACGGCACAGAAAAGTATGGAAACCGTTGAAGAAGCATTTCGTTATGGAGCTGTTGACTATATAATAAAGCCTTTTGTATTTAAAAGATTTAAGGAAGCATTGGTACAATATAAAGATAGGAAGCGTAAGTTTAAAGCTATTGAAGATGCAGAGCAGGAATTCATTGATGAAATAGCTTTAAAAGAATCCAATACTAACTCTGAAGAAGAGGAAGAGTATAATGATAATGATATTAGAGATATAAAGGGAGTCAGTCAGCACACCTATGAAAAAATCATTGAATGTATAAGTAAAAATAAAGAAGAGGCTATTACAGCTCAGGAAGTTGCAGATTTGATGGGGATTTCTAGGATTACAGCTAGGAGATATTTAGACCTTTTAGAGAGAGAAGGAAAGGTTATCCTTGAAATGGAATATGGTAAAATAGGAAGACCTTTAAATAAATATAAGTTAATAAATAGATAAAAATATCTGGTTATAAGAGAGATTAGTCTTGTAACCAGATATTTTTTAACTAACTTTTCAACTGGGATTATTTAAGTAATATGAGCGTTAAGCTAGTATTTACAATATGAACAAAATAAAATAAACTTACTAAAGTTGAATTATGTATATAAAATTAATATAATTTTAACGTGTAGATAGTTAAAAAAAAAACAAACTTTATGATGAAGGAGGAAACTATGAAGTATTTAAAAAAGTTAGGTGTATTTTTGCTAGTAGGTATGATGATAATGTCATTAACTGCCTGTGGAGGTGCTAAAAAAGCATCATCAAACAGCGGTGTTTTTGCTGGTGAAGCAAAAGGAAAAAATGGAATAATAAAAGTAAATGTTACAATTGAAGATAGCAAAATCACAAAAATTGATGTTTTAGAAAATCATGAGTCAGACTTTACTAAGGAAGTATTTACAAAAGTTGTAGATAACATAATAGCTGCAAATAGTGCTGAAATAGACACAATTTCTGGAGCCACACTAACAAGCTCAGCAATAATAGAAGCAGTAGCAGATGCCGTTAAAAAATCTGGCATAGATTTGTCTGCTGGCAAGTCTAGTAATGGACAAGCCACTAAGGTTGAGGATGTAACAACTGATGTAGTAGTAGTTGGTTCTGGTGGAGCTGGTATGACAGCAGCTATACAAGCTAAAGAAGATGGTGCTGATGTTATATTAATCGAAAAAACTGCTATCGTTGGTGGAAACACAAACTTTGCAACTGGTGGATTAAATGCAGCAGAAACAAAAGCTCAAGCTGCAAAAGGAATTAAGGATTCTGTTGAATTATTTATCAAGGATACAATGACAGGTGGAAAAAATTTAAACGATTCAGCATTAGTAAAAGTTTTAGCTGAAAAATCTTCTGAAACAGTTGATTGGTTAACTGCAAGAGGAGCTGATTTAAGTGATGTAGGTAGAATGGGTGGAGCAAGCGTTGATAGAACTCATAGACCTAAAGGAGGAGCAGCGGTAGGAGCTCACTTGGTAGAGGTTTTAAGTAAGAAGGTTAAGGAACTTGGGGTTGATTTTAGATTAGAGACAAAAGCTATAGAAGTATTACATAATGGAAATAAAGTTACTGGTATAAAAGTAGAAGATGGAAAAGGTAATCAATATACAATAAATGCTAAAGCTGTTGTTATTGCTACTGGTGGATTTGGAGCTAACCTAGATATGGTTGCAAAATATCAACCAGCGCTAAAAGGATATGGAACTACTAATGGTCCAGGAGCAACTGGAGATGCAGTGGACCTATTAGAAAAATTAGATGTTGCTTTAGTTGATATGGATCAAATACAAACACATCCAACTGTAGCTCCTGGTAAATTTAAGCTTATAACTGAAGCAGTCAGAGGTAATGGTGCTATACTGGTTAACAGACAAGGTAAGAGATTTGTAAATGAATTAGGTACAAGAGATGCTGTTTCTGAAGCTGAATTAGCTCAAGAAGGCAAAACTGCATTCTTAGTTTTTGATGAAAATGTTAGAAAGAGCTTAAAAGCTATAGAAGAATACGTTAAGACAGGGTTATTAGTTGAAGGTAAAACACCAAAAGAATTAGCTGAAAAATTAGGTGTAAATCCAGCTGAATTCGAAAAAACAATAAATACTTATAACACTTATGTACAAGCTAAAACAGACAAAGAATTTGGAAGACCTGATATGAAGGCACAGCTTAATGGAAGCAATTTCTATGCAGTTGAAGTCGCACCGGCTATACACCATACTATGGGTGGAATTAAGATTAATACAGAGGCTCAAATAATAACTAATTCAGGTAAAGCAATTGAAGGAATATTCGCTGCTGGAGAAGTTACTGGTGGAGTACACGGTGCAAACAGATTAGGCGGAAATGCAGTAGCAGATATAACTACATTTGGTAGAATAGCTGGAGCAAATGCAGCTAAATTAGCAAAATAGTAGAAAATAAATTATAATATAAAAAATCCTAGACCTTTATGGTCTGGGGTTTTTTGTATTATCTAAAAAACCTCATGTTATACATGAAGTTTTATACTCTCACAAGATATTTATTTAATTTTACAGATAGTCGTAAGAGTTTATAGATAATTGTATTAATAAGTTGAAAAATTAGACAATGTCTTATAAAATGGATTATAAAGTTATATATTTCCAATGAGGCATTATAAAAGAATTAGGATGCTTAGATTACAAAAGGCTTTAGATAATTATTAGGGGGCTAATTTATGTATTATGGCAGCAAAGTAAAATTAAGGTCATATAAAAAAGAAGACATAGCTATAGCTTATGAGTATATGAATGATAATGAATTAAAAAGGTTGCTGGTTAACAAAATACCTTATCCAATGATACTAGAGCAAGAAGAAAACTGGTTTAAAAGTCTGCTTGATTTAAAGGATTCTTATAATTTTGCTATAGAGGATTTGGAGACAGGTAAGTACATTGGTGGCTGTGGAATAAACAGCGTAAATTGGCTAAGTAGAATAGCTACTGTTGGAATATTCATAGGAGATAAAAACTATTGGGGTAAGGGATATGGCACAGATGCAATGGAAGCATTAGTCAAATTTATATTTGAGCAAATGAATATGAATAAAGTAAAACTTAATGTTTTTGATTTTAATAAAAGAGCAAAGATTTGTTATGAGAAATGCGGATTTAAAGTTGAAGGGATTCTAAGGCAAGAGCTATTTAGAGATGGACGATATTGTGATGAGTACGTAATGGGAATATTATTTGAGGATTGGAAGGAGATATAAGCATTGTTGATTAAAGAATTAAATAGTGTAAGTAATGAATTAATAAAAGAGATAAACACAGTACAAGATCTATGTAATGAATATGATAAATTAAATGGTAGGATTAGTCCGGATACATCTTTAAATTTTAATAAAGATATGAAAGCTATATTTTTATTATATGAAGATGAAAAATTAGTTTCTGTGCTTTCAGTATTTGCACCTACTATTAGTGAAGGGGAAATTTCGGCTTGCACCTTACCAATGTATAGGAGAAGAGGATACTTTAAAAAGCTGTATGAAAAAGCGGTAGAACAACTTAAAAATTACAAAGTAAAAGATGTATTATTTGTCTGTGAATCAGAAGCTATAACTGGGAAAAAGGTTATAGAAAAACTAGGAGGGAAATATGAGTTTACAGAGTATTCCATGAAGTATATTAAGGAATGTGCAGAAAACACTGATGACAAACTCAATGCAACATTAAGACTAGCAACTATAGAGGAATTAGAAGAACTTATAAAAATGAATCAGCATATTTTTAATGATGAATATGATGATTCAAAAAGTATGGTGGAGAGTTCCTTTATCTCGGAAGAAAGAACGCAGTATGTGTTCATAGTAGATGATGAACCAGCAGGAGTAGCATCGGTATTTTTTGATAATGAGCAATCTAGTATATACGGATTGGGTATACTACCTAAATATCAAGGTAAAAAGCTTGGAAAAGAACTAGTGAGGTTACTCCTAAAAGAATTAATAGATAATAACAAAGGAATTATTAACCTAGAAGTTAATAGTATAAACAAAAGAGCTCTAAATTTATATAAGAGTATGAATTTTGAAGTAGAGGTAGCTTTTGATTACTATAGAAAATCTAATAGTTAACCTATCAAGTAATTATTAAATAAGGAGAAAGCCAATGATTAGTGAAAAAGAACAAAAGGTATATGATGTTTTACATAAATTAGATATAAATTATGTAAGATATGAACATATACCAGTATTTACAATTCAAGAAGCCAGTGAATTAGATATGGATACTAAGGCGCATCATTGTAAAAATCTTTTTATTAGAAATAGAAAAGGTAACCAGCACTACCTAGTTATTATAGAGGAATCAAAAAAAGTAGATTTAAAGAAATTATCCTTACAATTAAAAAGCACGCCTTTAAGTTTTGCCTCAGAGGACAGATTAGATAAGTTTCTAGGGCTTAAACCTGGATCAGTTACTCCTTTTGGGTTAATAAACGATATAAATAAAAAAGTAATAGTGGTAATTGATGAAATTTATAAGAATCAACAGGAAAATATGAATATATGTTTTCATCCAAATGTAAATACTGCAACAATTGAGCTGACTCTTAGAGATTTCCAGAAATACCTTCAATGGTGCAAAAATAAAGTATTATATGTTCAAGTTTAAAAATTATAAAGTGAAAAAGGAATAGCGTAATTGCAAGGAGTGTTTTAATATGGATTATATAGGAAATCGACAATATTGGGATGAAAAATTTTCAAATAGAAGTGATATGCCGCTAGAACCTGAAAAATCATTGGTAGAAAACATTAAATACTTTAAAAAAGGAACAGTTCTTGACGTTGCATGCGGAGATGGAAGAAACGCTTTATTCCTTGCGGAAAATAATTTTAGGGTAACAGGAGTTGATTTCAGTAGAAAAGCGCTTAAACGTCTAGAGATATTTGCTAATAGAAAGAATTATAATATTGTCACAAAAGAAGCTGATTTAGCTAAATCGGACTCTCTACATGATTTGGGTAGTTTTGACAATATTTTAATAAATCATTATAAATTAAATGAAGGTCAACTTTTAAACCTTAAAAAACATATAGACGATGATGGAATTGTATTTATTTGCGGTTTTGGACATAAATATAGATTAGATTCAAAGGTTAAAGAAAAAGACTTAATAAAACCAGTTGATTTTGAAAACTTTAGTAAAGTATTTCAGTTAATAAAATATATTGAGAGTGAAGATGCTAGAGGTTTTTTTGTAACTTATATTTTTAGAAAGAGTTACTAGGCTAATGTTTAATATTTAGCAGTTAATTAGCGTTGATGGAAGAATTAACAGTAAAATCCAATAAATTTAAATAAAGTATTGATTTAATAATCTGTTTAAACTATAATGTTAATGATTACATATAAAGGAGGGTTAATTATGAATATTTGTTTATTTGGAAATATGAAGAAAATTAGACCAATATCTGTAAGAATATCAGCAAATTATACATTCAACGGGATAAGTGCGTCTAAAATTAAATACTTTCCGAAGTTAAGCAAGTAATTCATATTTTACCAGATGTAAAGTTAAAAATAATATCCGGGTAAGGTGTGACCTTGCCCGGTTTTTTATATTCTATTTTTTGAGAATTAACCCGGGCAGTAATATACTTGCCTGGGTTTTTGTTGTAAAAATTGAATGAATCTAGGGAAGACACCTTACTCCAACGTAGAAGGAGGAGTTACGTATGATTGAATTATCGTTAAATTCTGTAGAAAAATGTTTTGGAGCCAACTTGATTTTAAGGAATGTTACTTTTGAAGTTCAAACTGGAGAGCGGGTTGGCTTAGTTGGAAGAAATGGAAGTGGAAAAAGCACAGTTTTAAAGTTAATATCAGGACTTGAGTGTATTGACAAAGGAAATATTGCTATTAGAAAAGGAGCAATAATTGGGTATCTTGAGCAGATACCAAGCTACAGTAAAAAATATACAGTAAATGAAGTATTAAATCTTGCATTTAAGGATTTAATGCAAATAGAAGAAGAAATGATGAAGCTTGAAAAGAAAATGAGAGCTTTAGAGGATGCAGAACTAGATAAAATATTAAAGCTGTATAGCAACATGCAGGAGCAGTATGAGATTAGAGGAGGATATGAAAAGGAAGAAAAGCTTAGCAGAATATGCACTGGATTAAAGTTTAGTAATGAATTCTTAAATAAGCATTTTAGTCTATTAAGCGGAGGAGAAAAGACCACCGTGATGTTAGGGAAAATACTATTAGAAAATCCAGATATATTGCTTTTAGATGAACCAACAAACCATTTAGATATGGATTCCTTAGACTGGCTTGAAAATTACCTAAAGGAATATAGGGGGGCTGTTGTTATAGTATCTCATGATAGATACTTTTTAGATAGCGTTGTCTCCAAAATAATTGAAATTGAAGATTTAGAAAGTAAGACTTATATGGGTAATTATTCTGATTTTATAAAACAAAAGGAAGAAAACATTACTTTAGAGCTGGAGTCTTTTAAAGAGCAGCAAAAGAAAGTTGATGCTATAGAAAATTCAATAAAAACTTTAAGGGATTGGGCCAATAGAAGTGGTAATGAAAAATTCTATAGAAGAGCTGCTAGTATGCAAAAGAGATTAGAAAAGATGGAAAAGGTAGATAGACCTAATACAGAAAAACAAAATATGAAGCTTAATATTAAAAGCAGCGGTCGTTCGGGAGAAGAAGCCATAAAACTAGAAGGAGCATGTAAAAGTTTTTACGATAAGGAGCTGTTTTGTGATGCTAATCTATTAGTTACTTACGGGGAAAGGATTGCTTTAATAGGACCTAATGGAAGTGGAAAGTCAACTATGATAAAAATTTTATTAGGAGAAGAGAGGATTGATCAGGGGAAAATTCAGCTTGGTGCTAATGCAAAAGTAGCATACCTTCCCCAGGATATAAATTTTAAAGATGAAACGCAAACAGTACTTCAATATTTTAGAGAAGATATAGAGGTATTGGAGGGTAAGGCTAGAGAATATCTTTCTAAATTTATGTTTTATGGAGAGAGCGTGTTTAAAAAAGTTGGAAGTCTGTCTGGTGGAGAAAAAACAAGGCTCAAGTTAAGCAAGCTCCTATACGAGGATGTAAATCTACTAGTACTAGACGAACCTACTAACCATTTAGACATTGATTCAATAGAGACACTAGAGGAAGCACTAATGGACTTTAAAGGAACCATATTTTTTATATCTCATGATAGATATTTTATAAATAAAATTTGTAATAAAGTAGTGGCCCTTGAAAATAAAAGACTTACAAGTTGCATAGGGAATTATGATTACTATAAAGTTAAAAAAACTGAATTGATAGAAAAAATAGAAGAGGCAAAAATAAAAGAAGAAAAGCCAAAGAAGGTGAAAGCTGCAGATGAAACAAGGAAAAAAGAAATGATAATCAAAGGACTAGAAAAAAATATATATGAACTAGAGCAAGAGTTATCTGAATTAGATATTAAAATAAACTCTTTAGGCTCCGATTATATAGAACTAAGCAAATTCACTTCTAAGAAGGAGAAATTTGAAGAAGAACTAGAAAGGCTGATGGAAGAATGGGTTAAGTTAGATATGCTATAAAATAGTATTGATTTAAAATAGAAATAATATTGCGCAAGGATGTGAATATAAGATGAAACATTTGAAACGGTTAATGGCTCCTTATAGGGGGCTGCCTAAGGAGATATATATAATATTTATGGCAAAAATAATTAATGCTCTTGGGTGTTTTGTAATGCCGCTTTTAACAATTATACTTAAAGACAAAATAGGATTATCAGAGCAAATGGTAGGAATGTATATAAGTGCAGCGGGCATATTGCAGCTGCCAGCTGCTATGCTTGGTGGAAAACTAGCAGATAATATTGGAAGAAAAAAAGTAATAATCATATTTGACTGCTTGGCTGCATTGCTTTATATAACCTGTGGTTTTATGAAGCCATCTATTGTCATGGTATATGTATTAATGGTAGCATCAGCTTCAATGGTTACTGCGGGGCCAGCTCATGACTCATTAATTGCAGACTTAACTACAAACCAAAATAGAGAAGGAGCTTATGCTCTTTCATATATGGGATGGAATTTAGGATTTGCTATAGGGCCAGTTTTAGGAGGAATTTTATATGAAAAAAATCTATCTCTAATTTTTATAGGAGATGCAGCTACAGCTTTAATTTCACTTGGGATGATTGCGTATTTTATCCAAGAAACCATCCATAAAACTAAGGAAGAAATAGTTGATGAAGATCGTACTATGGAGAAGCAAGAAGAAGGCTCTATTTTCCAAGTGCTAGTAAAAAGACCTATACTAATTTATTTTGCTGTAATTGTATGTGGATTTAATTTTGTATATTCTCAATGGTCATATTTAATGCCACTCCATTTAATGTCAATTTATCCCTTAGATAAGGCTGAATTTTTTGGACGTATATCTGGATTTAACGGGATAGTGGTAATACTGTTTACTCCTTTGGTTACTTATATATCTAAAGATATTAAAAGCATTAGAAGAATGGTTTATGGAGGAGTTTTGTATGCATTAGGTTTTGGAATGCTTGGATTCTATAACAAGCTAATACACTTTTTATAAGTACATTTATATTTACTTTAGGGGAAATAGTACTTGCAATCAGTACATCTCCCTTTATTGCAAATCATACTCCAGCATCCCATAGGGGAAGGATGAACGCTATTATTCCCATGATATATGGACTAGGATATACAGTAGGCCCGTTAGGAATGGGGCAAATATTAAGATTTGTAGGAATAAATAGTGCTTGGAAGTTAGCTGGAATTATAAGTATAGTTGCATCTTGCTTTATGTTTATGCTTGAATTTTATAATAGAGATAAGAAGCATAAAGCTGTGGCTGAGGCAGAAAAAATGCTGATTGAACAGCACTAAAAAAATGCAAGTGACATTAGTGAATTTATATTTATAAGGACGAAAGATTTTCCGTTTATAAAATAACATCTTAAGTGGGGAATAATAAGAAATGGAAACTAAAACTATGAAAAAAGTGTTAGATTTTAGATTATGGGGGAAGCTTGGAAAATAGAAGCCGTCTTCTTATGGAGATAACTAAAGCTGTACGTGAAGCAATAGGTAAAGACTGTCTATTACTAGTTAGACTAGGTTTGGATGGCCTTCTGCCTGGTGGACTTACACTAGATGAAGGTTGCTTAGCAGCCAAAAAGCTAGAGAAATTAGGAATTGATATTCTTGATGTATTCAAAGGACTTGTTCCACCCCCTGATGCTACCAGGACCTGCTATGCTGAAAGATATGCTCAGAACTGTTAAGGGATGTGTGAACATTCCTGTTATTGGCGCTGGGGAATTAGCTGATGTTGAAGTTGTAGCAGATATGGTAGAAAAAGGTGAGGTGGATTTCATTGCTCTTGGAAGACCTATAATGAATCATCCAAACTTTGTAGAAGAATTATTAAAAAAGATACAAAATAAACATTGATGATAGGGTAAAGGAAAGGAGGATAGTTCAATTTTTCTGTACCATCAATAGAAAATGGAGGGATGTCAGTTTGTGATGAGATTATTGCCTTTGACCATCCGCATCCAATTCATGAAGGTCCAAGACTTATCAATAAATATGGAAAAATAATATAAAGTACCACAGGCAAGGGCAATTATAGCCATAATTGCCTACATTCTGTGCAATATAGTTAGAGGGATTCAAGAGTCTAATAAAAAGGGAGCAATTCCTATGCCCCCGCCTATCATTCTAAAATGCAAAGTTTCCATTCTTAAATACTTCTATTTCCTTTCCATTTGATGTAACCCCTATAATCTGAAGATCTTCTGTTCCTACCATAAAATCGACATGAGTAAGAGAAGTGTTGACTCCTTTATTTGCTAACTCTTCTTTACTCATTGCTTCGCCGTTTTTTATACATACTGGGTATGCATCTCCAATAGCTAAATGGCAAGATGCATTTTCATCGAAAAGGGTATTAAAGAATATGGTTTTTAGGTTTGAAATAGGTGAATCATAAGGAACTAAAGCTACTTCGCCAATATAGTGGGATCCTTCGTCAGTTTCAATAATATTTTTAAGGGTATCGTATCCTTTTTCGGCTTTAAAATCTATAATCCGTCCTTCTTTAAATGTAAGTGAGAAGTTTTCAATTAAATTTCCATTTTCATTTAAAGGCATAGAACTTACCACTATGCCATTAATTCCATTCTTCTTAGGCAGAGTAAATACCTCTTCTGTTGGCATGTTTGCAATAAACTCTAAGCCATCAGGAGTATAGTCTGAACCACCTAGCCATATATGATTTTCAGGAAGTTCGATTTCCAAATCTGTACCTAAGGAATTTTTATATTTTAGACACTTAAATTGATTATCATTCAAATATGACAATCTTTTCTTTAAATTATTTTTATGCTCATCCCAAGCGAGTACGGGATCCTCTTTATCGGCTCTAACTGCCTTGAATATATAACCCCAAAGCTTATCTATAGCATTTTCTTCAGATAGATTAGGAAATACCTTTTTCGCCCAAGCCTTTGTAGGAACGGATACGACGCTCCACACGTTCTTATTGTTCATAAGCCTTTCTCTATACTCTTCCAATGCAGTGCTGCGAGTCCTTGTTGATTTTAATATTCTTTCTGGGTTTACATCTTTCAAAAGTTCAGGGTCTGATGCAGATATGCTTAAAAATGCTGCCCCTTGATTCGCGTAAGATAGATAAAATTCTTTTTGCCAATCAGGGAACTCTTCAAAAACCTCTTCTGGAGCGTTTAAGAATTTAATTTTTGAAGATAGTTCATCTACCCAATTCAGAACTACATCCTTTGCACCTTCTTTATAAGCTATTTCAGCTATTTTTCTAGTAAAAAAAGCACACTCTATTGGGCTTGATATAACAAGAATTTGATTCTTTTGAATATTAATTCCTGATTTTACTATAAGTTTTGCATATTTCTCTAAAAAACTATTGTTCATATTGGTACTCCTTTCAATTTATGGGCATTTTCTAAAGTTAATATATATTATATCCATATTTATATTGCCATCAAATGTTAATGTTAAGTGCCTGGCACTTAACAAAAAAGGTATAGTCTAAAACTAGGCTATACCTTTAGGTTCTTCGATTAAGTTTCCAGAAACATATCTGTGAAGTATATGTCTATCGTCTCCAACATAAATAAATCTTTCAAGTCTTTGTTCTAGGGTATAGTTGGCGTAATTAAGGTTAGAATCATCAATGATAAGAGCATCAAACTCATAATCTTTTTCAAAGCTCCCTACCTTTCCAAAGAAACTGCCGCCGCCTTTAGTGGCTATATAGAAGGCTTCAGGATTGGAAAGGAAAGAAATTTCCTTATTAGAATTTGCCCAAAATAGCTTAGATACTTGAATTGCATATACCATTGTTTTAAAAATTGAGCATGTATGGCCGCCGCTTATATCAGAACCAAAGCCAAGTCTAATATTATTATCAAGAAATTTTCTAATAGGCATCATGCCACTTCCAACATTCAGATTAGAACTTGGACAATGTACCGCCATAACATTATTTTCTTTCATTAATGCTATTTCTTCATCAGAAGAAAAGCTGCAATGAGCCATTAATGTTGGAGTTTGGCCAAAAAGATTAAATTTATTATAAACATCACCATAATATTTTAAAGCTGGAAATAGCTCTTTTACCCAAGCTATTTCATTTCTATTTTCTGACAGGTGAGATTGAACTGGAACATTATATTTTATGCTGAGTTCACCTAACCCTTTTAGTAACTCACTGCTGCAGCTTGGCACAAATCTAGGAGTTATTATAGGTTTAACAAGGGAAGACCTATCTTTGTATTTAATTATCATTTCTTCTGTATCTTCTAAGGATGATTCTAAGGTTTCACATATGTAAGGAGGGCAGTTTGTGTCCATATTTACTTTACCTACAAATGCTCCTAGACCAGAATTGATAAAGAGCTCTATTAAATCCATGGATGAGTTCTTATGAACTGTTGCAAACAGCGCTATTCTAGTAGTCCCTTGTTTCCATATTTCTTTAATGAATTTTCCATATATCCTTTTGCTGTATTCAGTATCTTTAAATCTTGATTCCTCAGGGAAGGTGTAATCATTAAGCCAAGGGATTAACTCTTTGTCCATAGCCATTCCAAGGTGTTTAAATTGTGAAGCGTGACAATGCAAATCATTCATACCAGGAATTATTAATTTATTGCTATAGTCAGTTATTTGAAAGTTTTTATAAGTTTCAGGTAATACAGTATAAACATTATCTACTTTTCCATTAACAACTACTATAAAACCATTTTCTATCAAGGTAAATCTTTCAGGGGTAGTTGTAAAGACAATGTCACCTTTAAATATCTTAGTTGAACTCATTAAATTCATTTTTATAGCACACTCCTTGATTTTACAATAAATGCATTTATGTAAAAATGTTTATATTAAATACAATTACATCCTAGTATAGTTTAGCATAGGTTACATAATTATCAATAGGCTTTATAGTAGATACTTTGTTGAAAATATTTTCATGAAGTTTTTTCCAATAACTAAAGAGAGAGACTTGTAACTGTATTATTGGTAATGTTATTATATTTATTGATAAGGATGATTATTATAGTCTAGAGAACATAAAAGAGATATAAGATAGGTATATAAAGGAGATGGATACTATGAATTATGGATTTGTTACAGTTAAAGTTAAAGACATGGAGGAATCAGTTAAGTTTTATACAGAGTTCTTAGGCCTTAGCATAGTCAGTAAGTTTCCAGCAGGACCAGGGATAACAATTACGTTTCTGAGTGATGATAAAGGGAATAAAATTGAGCTGATTGAAAATGAGCATGAAAAAATAAGTGAAGATATTAAAGGGTTATCTTTAGTTTCTATAGGCTTTATAGTGGATAGTGTGGATAAGATGGTTGAAGTTATTAATGAAAAAGGTATAAAAATAGTAAAAGGTCCGGTTCAGACTCCAACAGGAGCAAAATTTGTGTATGTAGAAGATCCAAACGGTGCTGAGATTGAGTTTATAGAGAACTTTAATATATAGTTAAGTAAAAGGCTAAGGAGTTTGTCTCTTTAGCGTTTTGTATTTTTATTAATATGGCGAGGAGATTGATCTATTATGATATTTTATTTTTCAGGTACTGGAAACTCACTACAAGCAGCTAAAAGTATTGCAGATTATAATGGGGAAAAGCTAGTTTCTATAGCTAAAGAAATAAACAATAAGGATGGGAATTTTGAGTATACGCTAAATGATAAGGAAACTATAGGTTTTGTGTTTCCAGTCTATGCTTGGGCACCACCTAAAATGGTTATAAAGTTTATTGAGAAACTAAAATTTAATAATTACAAAGATAATTACACTTTCGCTGTAGCAACTTGTGGAGAGAATATAGGAAATACTATGAAGGTTCTCCACAGCAGTTTAATTAAAAAAGGTATGAAACTAAGTAGTGGATTTTCACTTAGAATGCCGAATAATTACATTATTATGGGTAACGTCGATTCAAAAGATGTTGAAGAGGAGAAGCTTTTGGCAGCAGAAGAAAGCCTAAAAAATATTAATGAGTTAGTAAAAGAAAGAAAAGCTGGAGTGTTTCAAGTGGTGAAGGGATTTGCACCAGGAATATTAACTGCAGTTATAAATCCTTTATTTAATAAGCATGCTGTGAATACAAAAAATTTCAATGTGAATGATAGCTGCACTGGCTGTGGCTTATGTGAAGAGGTATGTAATTCTAATACTATTAAGGTTAAAGAAAAGCCGCAGTGGGGAGAAGAATGTACACAATGCTTAGCTTGTATACACACTTGTCCAGTGAAAGCTATTAACTATGGTAAAAGCACTCAAAATAAAGGCAGGTATAGAAATCCTAATGTAAAAGTAAGTGAAAAATGATAGGCTGTAAATAGGAACCATTCTAATAATAGCTTTTGAGGAGGAAGGTCTATGAAAGTAATATTCGAATTTAAAGATAGTAATGGTGAAGTGCTTTCAGAGAATAATATAGAAAAGGAATTAACTGATGATGAAATCCTTGTGCTACTAAATAGCATGGAAGTAGCTTATCCAGTTAACAATGGATTTTTGTTTACAGTTAAGCACTGCATAGTTGAAAGTTCTATTTATGATATGTTTTCAGAGCCATACAAGCTGAAGATAATTCTTAGAGAAAAAGCACAGCATATATAAATATGAGAATTATTATGAAGGTCCCTTAGTTGGTATTTATGAATTAAAGAGAAGATATGAATTTTAATAAGAAAGAGCTGATATTACGGAGTCCTTAGAATTAGCTTAAAAGATATTCAACTAATACCTATGGAGCTCCTCTTGTAATTATCGTTTTTGGAGTAGCTATAGGTAAAAGAGGATTCAATCTCTGAGAAGATTGAGTCCTTTTTAGCATGTCCTTGGGGATGAGTGCATAAATTGGTAATATTTTTCTTAATTTACGCAGAGCCTATAGAAGAAAAGAAATTTATATTTAAGTATACATTTACAATTAGTTGCTTCCACTATTTATAGTGATATCAAATATATGGTATAATCACATTAGTTATTTATTATAATAAAGTAAAAATTTAGAAAAAAATAAAAAACCGCCAATGATGGTACTGATTACATGACTCTATTAACAAGGAGGCATTATTAAATGAATGAAATACATTTAAATAAAGCATTGAGAAACTGCTTGGAAGCAATACACACTTTTGTTTTTGTAAATAAGTTTGGAATTATCGAATACATAAATCAGAACTATTGTGATCTGCTTGGAATTAAAAAAGAAGATGCTATAGGGAGAAATGTTGAAGATATTATCCCAGGAACGCGTCTGGATGTCGTTGTAAAGACCGGCAAAGAAGAGGTTGGGGAAATTATGAAATTTTTTAACCACAAAACTCAAAAGGATATATATCTTGTTGCCAATAGAATACCAGTAATAGAAAATAGACAGGTTATTGGAGCAATTGGACAAACGACTATTCAAGATGTATCGCTAGTTGAAAGGCTTAGTGAAGAAATAGAGTCTTTAAAAAACAAAAAAGAATATTATGAAGAGCAATTAAATGAATTAAGGCAAAAAAAGTACTCATTATCAAGCATAATAGGAAAATCTAGATCAATAGTTGAACTAAAAAAAGTTATTACTGATATTTCTGATTCCTCTCTTTCTGTGCTAATAACTGGGGAAACTGGTACTGGAAAAGAGGTATTTGCAAATACTATTCATAGGCTCAGTAGTAGACATGATAAAAACTTTGTAAAGATAAATTGTGCCGCTATCCCAAAAGATTTATTGGAGTCGGAGCTTTTTGGATATGAAGAAGGAGCTTTTACTGGAGCATCCAAGAAAGGGAAGATTGGCAAATTTGAATTAGCTAATAATGGTACACTATTATTGGATGAGATAGGAGAGATGCCTCTTTTTCTACAATCAAAGCTTCTTCGTGTACTTCAAGAAAAAGAAGTTGAAAGAGTCGGGGGAACAAAACCAATAAAATTAAATGTTAGAATAATCTGTAGTACTAATAAGGATATACAAGAACTTATACAAAAGGGAGTATTTAGAGCAGATTTATATTATAGGATTAATATAGTTGAACTTGAAATTCCACCACTAAGAGAAAGGCTTGATGATATTCCTTTTCTATGCGAGCACTTTATAAATAAGATAAATGACGAAGAAAATCTAAATATAACGGGAATAGAGGGTAATGTTTTAGAAATGTTCAAGATGTATAGCTGGAAGGGAAATGTTAGGGAATTAGAGCATGTTTTAGAAAGAGCTTGTGTTATGGCATCTCATGGACAGCTAAAAGAAAAAGATTTCAAATTCCTTATATCCCGTATTAATGTAGAAAAAAATTCTTTTGATGAAGACGCCATAGGCTTGTTAGAAAGTACAAAGAATAGATCTGAGAAAGAAGAAATAATAAGGATACTAATCAAAACAAATGGAAATAAGTCGTTAACGGCAAAGATATTAAACATAAGCAGGAGTACTTTATATGAAAAGATAAAAAGCACAATATCAAAGCATAAAATAATAGAAACTTAAAACTCTGCAAAACACGTTAAGTATAAATCATAATAGTGTGCAGAGTTTTTTATTTAGAAGTTAGTTATTGTGTGCATTTATTAAATAGATTAGAAGAAGTTTATATTTATATATAAATTGTACGGAGGTTCAGACAGATATGTCCGTAAAAAAGTACATAATGTTACTAGAGTGATGGTGTAGAACTTAATTTATCGGCTTTACATACTTGGCATATAAATTGCATTAATGAAATGACAGAAGAAAACTATTTTAAGGAAGGATGATACGTTATGAAGAAAACAATTATCACAGTAGCTCCTACAGGAGCTTGGCCATCCAAAAAAGATAATCCAAACATTCCACTTACCCCAAAAGAGATTGCAGAAGATGTATTTGAATGTTATAAAGCAGGTGCTGCTGTTTGCCATCTCCATATGAGAGATGATGAAGGAAAGGGGACAATGAACAAAGAGAAGTTTAGGGAAGCTGTTAACTTAATAAAAGATAAGTGCGATATCCTTATCAATTTAACTACATCTGGTGATCTAAATGCTACGGATGAAACAAGGCAAGAACATCTTGCACTTCTTAAACCTGAATTGGCCTCATACGATTGTGGCTCTATGAACTGGATGCATAATAGTTTGTTTATAAATCATCCTAATTTCCTAGAGCAGCTTGGCAAAACAATGAAGGAAAATGAAGTTAAACCAGAAATAGAAATATTTGATGCTGGAATGATATATAATTCACTTTATTATGTAAAAAAGGAATACTTGATACACCAGCTCACTATCAGCTTGTATTGGGGGCAGCTGGCGGTACTGCAGCTACAGTGGAGAATTTGGTGTACTTAAAAAACTTACTTCCAGAAGGGTGTACGTGGTCAGCGCTAGGAATAGGTAAAGGACATATTCCTATAATGCTAGCTACATTGGCTATGGGTGGACATGTAAGAGTTGGAATGGAGGATAATGTATACTTCGGATCTGGTGAACTTGCAAAATCTAATGCGCAGCTAGTTACAAGGACAGCTAATATTATTAGAGAAATGGGTGGAAAGGTAGCAACACCAGAAGAAGCAAGAGAAATATTAGGAGTGAAAAGGAGGGGAGAGTTATGATTAGTAACATAGCTGTTATTGGAGCAGGAACAATGGGGCATGGAATAGCGGAGTCTTTCGCTTTATATGGATATAAGGTTAGATTATATGAAGTTAGTGATAAGGTTAGAGAAACAGTTAAGGATGATATAAAGGAGGAGCTAGAATTTCTAGTTGAAAACGAATTTATAGGTCAAGACAAAGTTAATGAGACTTTAGAAAACATTACTCTTTATTCAGATTTAAAATCAGCAGTTAAGAATGCAGATTACGTAATAGAAGCTGCACCAGAAAAAATAGAAATAAAACAGTCTTTATTTAAGGAATTGGATGCTTATTGTAAAGCAGAAACTATTTTTGCTAGCAATACATCAAGCCTAAAATTAGACGAAATGTCAAAGCTTTTAAGTGATGATAGAAAAAAAAGAATTATGGTTTGTCATTGGTACAATCCAGCACATTTAATGCCAATTGCAGAGCTTTCAAAGTTTGGGAATATGAGTGATGAAACATTTAAAGAAGTTGAAGACCTATATGAGAGTATTGGAAAACACACTGTAAAGGTCTTAAAAGATGTACCTGGCCTTGTAGCAAACCGTATACAACAAGGAGTAGCAAGAGAGGTTTTTTCTTTAATTGAAATGGGTGCTGCATCACCAGATGATATCGATAAGGCATTAAAATTTGGGCCAGCTTTTAGATATGCTACAGCTGGACAGTTAGAAATCGCAGATATGGGTGGTTTAGATATTTGGTGTGCTGTTGGGGATAACCTTTTAAGCGTTATGGATAATAGCAGAGAGGCAAACCCTATTTTAAGGCAAAAGGTCAATGAAGGTAAATTGGGGCTTAAATCCGGAGAAGGATTTTTTAAATATCCACCTGAAAAAGCAAATGAACTTAAAAATGAGTTTAATAGAAGGCTTATAATCCAATTAAAAACATCTAGGCACTATGATAAATAAAAAAAACTTATAGAAGGAGGAGTAGTATGGAAACAAAAATCAGTTATAATAAGAAAGACAGAGGGTCATTTTTATGGAGACTTAGTAAAAAGTTTCAATTTGCTGCTGATAAGATAATACCAGACTCTTTTGTATTTTGTTTTATTTTAACTTTCTTAGTATTTGTGCTTGGACTTATCTTCACCAAAAGCAGTCCTCTAGATATGGTGAACTACTGGTTTAAAGGACTCTGGACACAATCTTCTTTTGCTTTCCAAATGGCTTTCATGGTAATAACTTGTGCGGCTACCGCTAAGTCAAGAAAAGTGAAGAAGTATATGCATAAGTTAGCCGGACTTCCTAAGTCTCCTATTGGTGCTATGATTCTATTAATGGCGTTTGGTTATGTATCTAGCTTTGTTAATTGGGCCTTTTGTACTGTTGTTACACCAATACTAGCTATGGCACTTTCAAAACGTATTAAAGGATTGCATTTTCCTATGATGATTGCTGCAGGATATTCTACTATGATTTTAGGTCAATGCCTTGGACCAAGTGCATCTGTTTACGCATTACTTGCAACAAAAGGACACTTTTTAGAGGGTAAAATCGGTGTTCTTACTCAAGCCCAAACAACTTATAACCCTATGAATGTTATATTATTTACTATACTTGCAATATTTACAATAATATTAAGTATTATGACAATGCCTCCTAAAGATGAAATAGTTGAATTTAGAACTGCCTTAGATGATGAAGAAGAGATAATAGAAGAAGAAAAGATAACTATCGCTGATAAGCTAAATGGAAGTAAAATTACAATGTACTTAATTGGAGCAGCTGGCTTAGTAATTATAGTATATAGTTTTATTGCTAAAGGATTTTTAGGTGCATTAGATATCAACTTTGTAATATTTATATTTTTAACTGCCAACTGTTTCTTATATAACTCACCTAGAAAGTTTGTTGAAGCTTATAAGGATAATATGAAGCTTGGAACAGAAATAATGATACAATTCCCATTCTATGGTGGAATTCAAGGAATGATGTCAGAATCAGGATTTGGGCAAGTAGTAGTAGGAGCTATTTTAAATGTAGCAAATGCACAAAATATGCCTGTGTGGTCTTATATATCTGCTTCTATAGTAAACCTTTTCATACCTTCACAGGGTGGACAATGGATAGTTCAAGGTCCTTTACTTGTTGATGCTGCACAACAGGTAAATGCAAGGATTCCGGATGTTATAAATGCTTTTGTTTACGGAGATGAAGCAACAAATCTACTTCAACCTCTATATGTAATACCTGCTTTATCAGTTGTTGGAATGAAATTAAAGGATGTATGGGGATATATGGCATATATATGGGCATTTTGGGCTATTATAACAAGTATCGGATTATACGTTATACCTATGTTGCTATAGAATAAATTAAAGGATAGATATGAGACTTTTTTAATGCAACAGTATACTAATAATTGAAAAATATGTAGA
This sequence comes from Clostridium bovifaecis, assembly GCA_009738435.1. GTDB lineage: Bacteria > Bacillota > Clostridia > Clostridiales > Clostridiaceae > Clostridium_H > Clostridium_H bovifaecis. Next base: position 1,053,569 of record CP046522.1, read on the forward strand.
AGGTAAACCCTAATGTAAATATCTATATATTGGTTTGTTAGATATTTACATTAGGGTGTTTTTATCACTACGTATTGAAGATTATTCCTCAATAAATTTTATAAGTTCTTCATTAAACATTTCAGGTTTTTCCATAAATAATGCATGTCCACATCGAGGGAAAGAAACCAATCTAGAATTAGGTATTTCTCTATTCATATATTCGCTGTTTTTATTAGAATATAAGAAACTTTCTGCTCCATAGGTTATCAATGTAGGAACTGTAATTTTAGAAAGCACAGGCAAATAATTTTGAGAAGACATTGATACCCACATTCTAATCATTACGTGAGGGGAGTTTTTAAATGCCTGTTCAAAGGCCCAATCTAAAATATTCTTATCTCTGCAGCCAGACTTTGCGAAGATAGCTGGGATAAATCCTTCAGCAAACTTATGCCAATTAGCATTTAAGTCTACCATAGTGTTTAAGTTATCCTCATAAGAAAATCCATCGTATAATCCATATTTCCATGTTTCATCTGTTATTATCTTAGGAGCCATATCTATCAAACATAACTTGTACAAATTGGCACACCCAAATTGCTTTACATAATCAAATATAATAGAAGTTCCCATAGACCATCCAACTAGAGTTACATCTTTAAGATTTAAATGTTCAATTAATTCTTTTAAGTCTTGTGCGAATCTTGGTAAAGTTAAACCATAGTCAGTAACTTCAGAAATACCATGTCCTCTTAAGTCATAATAAATAACTCTGTAATTCCTAGATAGCTCGTTAATTTGATTTTGGAAGTGAAGATGACTGCATGACCACCCATGAATTAACACAACGGGTCTACCGTTACCAGCTTCATTATAAAATATTTTTGTATTATCGCTTGTTAAAAAATATGACATACTTACCACTCCTTTGAAAATATTGGATCACAAGTATATTGTATACTTGATTTACACAATTTACAATGCAATAAATGTTTAGAAATATTAATGGGGAAATTATATTATTTTCTTATTATTTCTAATTGGCATTTGACAATAACAAAAAATAGGAGTAATATTTAATTAGCAAATGCCAATATACATATAGGAGATGATTTTATGGAAGAATGTAATTCTTGTCCATCAAATGGCGCATGCGACAAAGATACAAAAAGTTGTATGGTTGAAAATAATCCTTTAAATAATGTAAAGACAATAATTGGAGTTATGAGTGGAAAGGGAGGCGTAGGAAAATCTTCAATTTCTGTTCTTATTGCAAAACATTTAAAGCAGCTTGGATATAGCGTTGGTGTACTAGATGCAGATATAACAGGACCAAGTGTTCCAAGACTTCTTGGATTAAAAGGTAAAAAGGCGGGATTGGCAGAACAGGTAATACTACCTGTTGAAACTGATGATGGTATAAAGGTTATGTCGCTGAATTTTTTAACAGAGAAGGAAGATGACCCTGTAATTTGGAGAGGACCTATAATATCAAATGTAGTAAAGCAATTTTGGACAGATGTTCTTTGGAAAGAGCTTGATTATTTAATAATTGATATGCCTCCAGGAACAGGAGATGTCGCTCTAACAGTAATGCAATCTATACCAATTAGCGGTGTAGTTATGGTGTCGGTACCACAGGATCTTGTTTCTATGATAGTTTCAAAAGCTGTAAATATGGCAAGAAAAATGAATATCAATATTTTAGGGATCATTGAAAATATGAGCTACATAACTTGCCCTGATTGTAGTAAAAAAATAAGACTTTTCAATGGAGAAAGTACAGATGAATTTTTAAAGGAAATGGATTTGAAACTTTTAGGAGAGCTTCCTATGTTAAGCAGCATAAGTAATTTATCTGAGTATGGATATGAAAACGTAAATGAAAGTATTGAATTAATTTTTAATCCTATAGTAACAAGTATTATTAAAGATTTAGAAGAAGAGTAATTATTAAAATTTATTAGATATTTCAACAAAAGAATAAGAAAATAAAACTAAGAAATGAGGGAGATTAATGAAAATAGCAATTTCTGCAGCAGGAAGGACTATTGAAGCTTCACTTGATATAAGATTTGGAAGATGCGAATATTTTCAAATTCATGATATTGAAAATGGAGAAATTAAAATTTTAGAAAATGAAGGTCAAAATGCAAGTGGAGGAGCAGGTATTGCTTCATCGAATCAATTGATTGGGGAGAAAGTAAATGCTGTTATTACTGGGAATCTTGGGCCTAATGCTTTTGAATTAATTGAAAAGTCGGGAATTAAAGCCTATAAGTGCGACAGTTTAGCTATAAGTTCAGTACTTGAGAAATATAAAAATAATGAGCTTGAAGAAATAAAAATGTCTGGACCTGCACATCATGGAGGAAGCCATTAGGTTGGAGGTGATTATATTATGAATATAGCAGTCCTTAGTGGTAAAGGTGGAACCGGTAAAACTACAGTTTCAACTAATCTTGCTCTTGCACTAAAGGCAAATTATATAGACTGCGATGTAGAAGAACCCAATGGTTTCTTATTTCTAAAACCTAAAGTAGAGACAGAAGAAAAAGTTATGGTAGAGTATCCTGTTATAGATGATAATAACTGCAATTTATGTGGAGCCTGTGTAAATGTATGTGAATTCAATGCTCTTGCAAAGGTAAAAGATGATATTATGCTTTTCCAAAAGTTGTGCCATGGTTGCGGAGCTTGCGAGATTGTCTGTAAATATGGCAGTTTAACATATGATAAAAGAGAAATAGGTAAAATTGAAAAAGGTGTAGCAAAAAATATAAGCTGCAGCAGAGGTATTTTAAATATAAGTGAGCCTATGGCAGTACCAGTTATTAGAGAATTACTTAAAAACTTATCAGATGAGATTAATCTAATTGATTGTCCGCCAGGAACTTCTTGTAATGTAGTAAATTCTTTAAAATATGCTGATGGAGCAATACTTGTTACAGAACCTTCTGAATTTGGACTTCACGATTTGAAAATGGCTGTAGAACTTGTGAAAATGCATAATATACCTTTTGGTATAGTTATAAATAAAGATGATGGAAAAGATAATATAGTGAAGAAATATTGCAGAGAAGAAAAAATAGGGTTAATTGGTACTATACCTTACGGCAAGGATACGGCTGTTCTTTATTCTAAAGGGGAAATACTGTATGATGATATGCAACATAAGATAGTATTTGATAAACTTTCAAAGAAGACAAGGGAGGTATTACTTTGGAGTTAGTGGTTTTAAGTGGAAAAGGGGGAACAGGTAAAACTACAATTGCAACAGCATTGGCCGAACTTGCTAAAGATGTGATAAGAATAGACTGTGATGTAGATGCTCCAAATCTTTACCTATTTTATAAGGGAAATGATATTGAAAAAGGGGAGTTTATAGGAGGGAAAAAAGCAAGTATAGATGAAGCAATTTGTACTAAATGTGGGAAATGTAAGAGTATATGCAAATTTCATGCTATAGAAAATTTTAACATTAATTCTTTTGATTGTGAAGGGTGTGGGGCATGTATATTAGTATGTCCCGAAGATGCTATAAAATTAGCTAATGAAAAAACAGCCGATACTTTTATTACTGAATTAGAAAAAGGAATAATTTCAAGAGCGGAAATGGGCATAGGTAGCGATGGCTCAGGAAAATTGATTACACATTTAAGAAAAGGCGGTAGAAGATTTAATAAAAATGAAAAATTAACTATAATAGATGGTTCACCAGGTATCGGATGTGCTGTTATATCTTCAATAACAGGCAGCGACGCAGTGTTAGTTGTTACAGAACCTACCAAGTCAGGACTTGAAGATTTAATGAGAGTAGCAGCCTTATGTGAACACTTCGGAATTTTTACTATGGTTTGTATAAATAAATATGATATTAATGAAGAAATAGGTATAGAAATAGAAAGATTTATTGAAGATAAAGGTTTGCAACTGGTAGGCAAAATTCCATATGATGATGTTGTTATGAAATCTATAAATGATTTAAAACCTATAACTTACTATGAAGATAGTGCAGCAGAAAAGGCAATTGAAAAAATGTGGAGTAATATAAAAAAGCTTATATAAATCTAAAATAGGGAGGAATTTTAAATGAAAATAGCAATAGCAAGTGAAGGAAAGTATGCAAGTGGACATTTTGGACATTGTGAAGGATTTACAGTATATGAAGTAACAGAGGACAAATCATTAAATAAGAGTTTTACTCCAAATCCAGGACATAGACCAGGTTATCTTCCAGTGTTTTTAAAAGAATTAGACATAAATGTTATTATTGCAGGTGGAATGGGAGAAACAGCACAAGAGTTATTTAATGAAAATGGTATACAGGTAGTAGTTGGTGCACAAGGATTTAGTGATGATATAGTACAAAGATATATAAATGGTGAATTAAAATCGACAGGTAGTGTTTGTAGGGAACATGAACATAAAGGTCATTGTGATGAATAATTATAAAGGATAGTTTTATGAAAAATGATTTAATACCTTATAAAAAGCTCTTTGATGAATTAAAAATAGTAAAAGAACTAAATATTAATGGCATAAATTATTATGAAATGAAAATATTTAGTAGAAAACCCCTGCATATTCATTTTAAATGTTATAAATGTAATAGTATAATTGATATAGATATTCAAAGTCTAAACCTTGAATATCTAAAATTAAATAAAAAGATATAGGAAGAAAACAATTTTGTAATATATGATTCAAATATTATGTTTATAGGATTATGCAGTGAATGCGGGGAGGAATTAAAATGCCAAGACCAACGAAAATTAGAAGAGTAGAATTTTTTCCAGAGGATACTTATTTTGTTCCATGGAGAAAACCTAAATGCGATATTGAAGAAGTACTTTTAAAAGTAGAAGAACTTGAAGCTATGAGATTAAAGGATATTGAAGAGTTAAACCAAGAAGAATGTGCTGAAAAGATGCAGGTATCAAGACAGACCTTTCAAAATATTATAGACAGTGCAAGAAAAAAGATAGCTATTGCTTTAACAGAAGGTAAAGCAATTAGAATAAGTGGTGGACATTATACTACAAGTTTTTGTAAATTTAAGTGCTTAGATTGCGGAACTGTTTATGAAATAAACTATGAGCAGGATAGATTCGTATGTCCTGCTTGTAGTTCTAATAAGGTTATGTGTGGTAAGAAAGCTGAGTTTTGTAAAAATTGGTGTAAAGGGAACAACAAAAATGATTTAAGGTAGAGTACTGTTGTAATTGTAATTGTAATTATGATCCATTAATTATTGTTATATCAAGAGTGCCTTCACGGTATTTTTATAGAATTGTGAAGGAAACCAGATGCCTTTTTAGTTAACTATAATATATTGGCTGAGAGTGGCAGTAGATTAAATAAGTAGTATGATAAATATTAAAGTGTTATATTTTGGAGGGTGTTACCAATGTTAAGGGGCGGGTCTTTAACATTGGCAATGCATATAAGATGCTGCTTCTTCTGCTTTTACTAAGAAAGATTGTCCTTTTGAGCAGAAGATCGAGGTAGAGGAGTACTCTATATCAGCATCTTTGTTATATTCTGTCTTTTTTATAACATCCTCTTCATTATGGCATATATCGTATCCATTGAAAACAAAACTAAGCTTACCTTTGCCCTTAGTTAATGATACGAATTCCATACTATAGTTCATAAAGGTAGCCACAGGGCCTATCCCCTTTATAATTGCTTTACTATTTATTATTTGTGGTGGCTCAAAGGAACCGTTCAATCTTTGGATGTCTGATAAAACTCGCCCCATACACTCTAAATCTACTTCCATTTTAAATCTATAGTAAGGTTCTAATAGCACATTTTTTACTCTTTCTAATCCTTGTCTTAAAGCTCTAAAAGTTGATTCTCTAAAATCTCCTCCACTGGTATGTTTATTATGTGACTTTCCAGTTATTAAGGTGACTTTCAAATCTGTTATAGGAGAGCCTGTTAATATGCCGTGGTGTTCTCGTTCATAAATATGTGTATGAACTAGATTTTGATTTCCGATTGTTAAATCATCGGTATGACAAATACTTTCAAAAAAAATTCCACTATTTCTTTCTCCGGGTTCTAACTTAAGATGAACTTCTGCATAATGTCCCAAAGGCTCAAAATGGCCATATCCAATGGTTTCTGCTAAAATAGTTTCTTTATAAAGAATTTCACAAGGTCCAAAGTCTACAGAGAAATTAAATCTTTCTAATATTAACTCTTTTAAGACTTCTAGTTGAATGGTACCCATAATATGAACCTGTATTTCCTGTAAAGGCTCATTCCAAAGTATGTTAAGGGCAGGGTCTTCTACTTCTAAAATCTTAAAATAACTTAAAACATCTCTTGCATTAAAAGCATTGTCAAACATAACCTTTGATTTTAGAGTCGGAATCATTTCATAGTTAGATTTTTTTCTTAAAATTCCAACTCCATCACCAATGGAGACTTTTGATAATCCCGTAACTGCAAAAAGTTGTCCTGCACAAACCTTATCTGGAGTTTCGAATTTTTTCCCATTATAAATTCTTATCTGATTAATTTTTTCATAATCCTCCCCTAAAGAAAGCTCATCCCTAACTTTCAAAGAGCCATTTAAAGCCTTTATATAAGTTATTCTATTTTTATTCTCATCATGACGTATCTTATATACTTCTCCGCTAAAGTCTCCTTCAGTACTATATTCTGTATAAGTTAACATATCAAACTTTTCTAAGAAGCTGTCTATGCCAATGTTCTGAAGGCCTGAGCCACTAATGCATGGAAAAATCTTATTTTCCTTGATCATTTTCTTCATAGAACTTAGCCACAGGTATTTTTCATAATTGTTTTCTATATATTTATCAAGAAGCAAATCATCTCTTTCTGCAATAAATTCTACAAGCTCACTGCTCATTTCACCATCGTTAAAGGAGTCAGTGATAAAGCATACATCTGTAGTTAGACTTATCTTGATTTCTTCAAGCACATTTTCAACATCTGCACCAATCCTATCTATTTTATTGATGAAGAAAAAGGTAGGAACCTGATACTTGCGAAGGATATGCCAAATTGTTTCTGTATGTCCTTGAACGCCCTCAACTCCACTAATTATAATAATAGCATAATCCATAACGCCAACAGCCCTTTCCATCTCCGAAGAAAAATCTATATGGCCAGGAGTGTCTATTAAATAATAGGTTGAAGAATTATATTTAAAAGTAGCTTGATCTGAAAAAACCGTAATTCCTCTTAATCTTTCTATGCTATGACTGTCTAAAAATGAATTTTTATGATCGACTCTTCCTAAATTTTTAATACTTTTTGTATGGTATAGTATTTGTTCAGCAAAAGTAGTTTTGCCAGCATCTACATGAGCTAATACTCCGATTATCTTATTCATCTTTTGCACCTCTAAAAAATATAATCACATAAACTATTATAACATTAAGGTGTGATATATCGAATAATTATTATTTTGATAGATATAGTGCTAGATAATTGTATATTTAAATGATTAGTATAAATAGTGAAAAAAATAGAAATGGACTATAATAATAATCACGTATTCATGAATTCATGAATTTTAAGTATATGGATAATGTATCTAGACTCTATTAATAATTTAGAACATATAAATATTTCAGAAGGGAGATGATGAGGTGGATAAGAGCGGAACTGATTTAGGAAAAGGCAGTGTTGGAAACTTGCTGTTTAAATTAGCTTTACCAGCTATTATTGCTCAACTAGTAAATGTGCTATACAACATAGTTGATAGAATTTTCATAGGAAGAATATCAAATGGGCATATAGCTATGGCTGGAGTAGGGGTAGCTTTTCCAATTATTATGATAGTATCTGCCTTTAGTGCCTTACTTGGAGGCGGAGGAGCACCTTTAGCTGCCATTAAGATGGGGGAAGGAAATAAGGAAGAAGCAGAAAAAATAATGAGTAACAGTTTTAGTACATTGATTATTGAAGGAGCTATACTAACCGTTATTTTTATGATATTCAATGAACCAATACTTTGGACCTTTGGTGCAAGTAGTGAAACTATTGGATTCGCTAAGCAGTATTTAAATATATATCTTATAGGTACTGTATTTGTACAAATAGCACTAGGAATGAATCCTTTTATAAACACTCAGGGCTTTGCTAAAATAGGAATGAGTACAGTAATGATTGGAGCAGTTATAAATATAGCGCTCGATCCTATATTTATATTTGGATTTAATATGGGTGTTAAGGGAGCGGCTTTGGCAACCATTCTTGGGCAGCTAGCTTCAGCTATATGGGTTTTAATATTTTTATTTGGAAAGAAAAGCATACTTAAGATTAGGAAGAGATATTTAACCCCCGAGTTGAAGGTAATTATATTAATTGTGAGTTTAGGAGTATCGCCATTTATAATGCAATCTACAGAAAGTTTAGTTCTAATATCAATGAACAATAAATTGCAAATGTATGGGGGAGATTTAGCAGTAGGGGCTATGACTATAATGAGTAGTATTATGCAGATAATACTACTTCCGCTTATGGGGTTATCTCAGGGAGCACAACCTATTGTAAGTTATAATTTTGGAGCTAAACAAATTAACAGGGTAAAACAAATCTTTAAATTATTATTTTTAAGCTGTATAGCTTATACAGCTGCCATGTGGATAGCCTTGATGATGTTTCCAGAAGTATTCGTAGCTATATTTAATAACAAACCAGAGCTTGTAGAAATTACATCATGGAGTATAAGGATATTCTTTGCAGGTATATTACTATTTGGCGCACAAATAGCGTGTCAGCAGACTTTTCTTGCTCTTGGACAGGCTAAGATATCTCTTATTTTGGCTTTGCTAAGAAAAGTAGTGCTATTAATACCACTTATATTCATACTTCCAAATTTCTTTGAAAATAAACTTCAAGGAGTTTTGATGGCAGAACCAATAGCAGATATAATAGCAGCTATTACAACAAGTATATGTTTTTCTGTTTTTTATAAAAAAGTATTAGTAGATAAAAGCTGTATGTAAAAACATACAGCTTTTATCTACTGATTTTATCCCAAACATACTGTTAATCCCATTTACGATTTTCTTTGATTTTACTCTTGTCTTTTTCTTTTCCATGCTTCTTATTCTTTGAGACATATACATCACAATTAGCTGAATATTTTCCATCTGGTGTTGAAACTGTAATAAGTGCTTTGCCTTCTTTTAAGCCAATAACTCTGCCACTCTTAGTCACGATAGCTACACTAGCATCGCTTGTTTTCCAAATTACAGATTTATTTTTTGAATTTCCAGGAGTGAAAATTGGAGTAAGTTGCTTAAATTTGCCTTCTTTTATAGATATTGAAGTTTTGTTTAATCTTACTCCTGTTGCAATTGAAGGTTTATAAGCATCAACAACATGTACTGTGCAAGCTGCGGTATATCCTCCATCTTTTGTACGTACTGTAATAATTGCAGTACCATAATTTTTTGCACTAACTATGCCATAACTGTCAATTGAAGCTATATTAGGATTGTTTGATGACCATGCTAATTGTTTATTAGTAGCAGAAGTAGGTTTAATTTCAGGTTCTAAAATCAGAGAAGTCTCTTTCTCTAATGTTATATTTGTTTTATTAAGTGATATTCCAGTAACTGGTACATTAATAGTTATATTAGATACTTCAACTATGCAGGTAGATGTAAAATTACCATCTTTAGTCCTTACAGTTATTAATGTTGAGCCTTGAGATTTTCCAATTACGACACCATTAGAATCTACAGAAGCTATATTGCTGTTACTTGAAAGCCATTCAACAGATTTATTTGTAGCATTTTCTGGAGCAATTGTAGCTTTTAAAATTGCAGCTTTACCTTTATACAATGAAAGCTTACTTTTGTCTAAAGTTACACTTGTTACAGGTATCTTTTTTACAATTACAGTACAATTTGCCGTAAATCCACCATCATAAGTTTTAGCTGTTATTAAGGACGCTCCTTCCGCTTTAGCTGTTATCATACCACTCTGAGTGACTTGCACGATGTTGGAATTACCAGATTCCCACCTAACATTTTTATTAGATGCTGTTGCAGGAAGCACGGCTGCATACAATTGCGCTTTTTGGTCTACTTCCATGGTTACTAAAGTTTTATCTAAAGATATTCCAGTTACAGTAGTACCTATTGCTGGTAATTGATTTGTGCTTACAGTTCCAGGTGTAGGAATTTGTTTTTGCCCTAGTATAGTCATATCAAAACCAGAGAGAGGGTATTTATAAGTTATGCTTTTCTTAGCTTCAAGGTATTTTGCTTCATAGGCAGCTCGTGCTATAACAGTTCCGCCATCTTTAGCTAGTATTAAAGTGTCAGGCATATCATTTTTTAAGGTTCCATTTATTACAGGAAGAGATAGAAATTTATCTTCAGTTAGTGAAGTGCCGTAGAAACTATTAAAGTTTTTAAGTGTTGTGCTGATGCTCATACATATAACTAAAACAGACTTAGAAGGTATGATCTTTGATGATGTTATATCTATATTTTGAAGGGGAAGCTTATAATTCTTTAGGTCGATATTATTATCACTATTATTGTATATTTCAATATATTCATAAGAATCATTAATAGAATCCGACACTGGCAGAACTTCAGTTATTAGGAGCTCTGGTCCTTCAGAAGTATCTAATGCAGAGTAACCTTTGGTTTGAAAAGCTCCAACAAATAAAAATAATATTGTTAAGACTATACTAGTATATTTTTTCCTGTTTTCTATTTTCATATAAAAAACCTCCATATTACCTTTGAAATTCTCTTTATATAATTAAACATATTATCTATTAGTCTTTTGTTTGTAGGAATCTTTAGTAGCTATAGATACTCTCATTAGCTTAAAAGCTTAGATAACATTCAACACCTCCTTTATTCTATTGCGGCGTATAATATTAATATTATTTAAGAAACAGGTATTTAAATAATACCTCTAATTTATAATACGTTTTTGATTACATATTTTAGGAGGTAGCGTGGAAAAAATTTAAATAAATATATTCAATTTCAGTTCGTCAAACAAAATTTAAACTTGCCACATTGTGCTATAATAAGATAATAAAATAAATAAATGAGGTGATTATCATAGAAGTAAGAGAAAAGATTGAAGAATTGAGAAAACTTATGAAAGAAAAGGGAATAGAGGCATACATAATACCAAGTGCAGACCCACATCAAAGTGAGTATGTTGCAGATCATTATGCTGCTAGAGCGTTTATAACAGGCTTTACTGGTTCAGCTGGAACTGCAGTTATAACTTTAAAAGATGCTGGCCTATGGACAGATGGAAGGTACTTTGTTCAAGCGGAAAGTGAATTAAAAGATACGGATATTACACTATTTAGAATGGGTGAAAAGGATGTTCCAACTGTTGAGAGATTTTTAAAGGAGAATCTGTCTAAGGGAGCAAAGATTGGCTTTGATGGCAGAGTTATAGCAGTACAATACTTTAGAAGTCTAAAAGAAGATTTAGAAAGCAAAGAAGTTTCCTTTGAGACCGATGAAGACTTAATAGATATGATATGGAAGAATAGACCTGAAAAGCCATGTACTAAGGTTATAATTCATGATACAAAATATGCTGGAAAATCAAGAGAAGATAAGCTTAGCGAAGTTATTAAGGAAATGAAGGCTATAGGGGCAGATCACTACGTTATATCAGGTTTAGATGATATAGCGTGGCTTTTAAACATAAGAGGAAGAGACGTAAAATGCAATCCACTAACAATAGCTTATTCAGTAATTTCTGAAGAGAGATGCTATTTGTTCATAGATGATGAAAAACTAAATTCAGATGTCACAGATGAGCTTCAAAAGGCAAATATAGAAATAAGACCCTATGACAGCATTGGTGAATTCTTAAAGAATATTTCAGAGGGAACCATGCTGCTTGATCCGTCAAAAACTAGCACGTGGATACACAGTTCCATAAAGATTAAGACTATAGAAAGTATGGATATAACTACACAGCTTAAAGCTATAAAAAATGATGTGGAAATTCAAAATGTAAGAAGTGCCATGGTAAGAGATGGAGTAGCTATGGTTAAGTTCATAAGCTGGTTAAAGAAAACTATAAAATTACGCAACATTAAGGAAATAGAGGCATCAGACAAATTAGAGGAAATAAGAAGAGCTGGGGATAAATTTTATGATTTAAGCTTTCCAACTATATCAGCTTATAAATCTAATGCTTCCATGCCGCACTACAAGGCTACAGAAGAAAAGCAAGCAACAATAGAGCAAAAGAGCTTTTATTTGGTAGATTCAGGTGCTCAATATCTAGATGGAACAACAGATATAACAAGAACAATAGCAGTAGGATCATTAACCGATGAAGAAAAATTAGATTATACACTTGTGCTTAAAGGTATGATCGATTTGACCATGCAGAGATTTTTATATGGAACTACTGGTTCAAATATTGATATCATAGCAAGGATTCCTCTATGGAATGCAGGAATGGATTTTAAACATGGAACAGGACACGGGATAGGCTTTTTCTTAAATGTTCATGAAGGCCCTCACAGAATAGCTAGTGTTCCAAATACTATAAGGCTTGAAAAGGGGATGATTATTTCAAATGAACCAGGAATTTATAAGGCAGGTAAGCATGGTATAAGAACAGAAAACCTTGTTGTTGTGCAAGAAGAGGAAAAGACTGAATATGGTGGGCAATTTATGAAATTTGAAACTTTAACTTTATGCCCTATAGACAAAGAAGCCATAGATGTAAACTTATTAACTCCAGAGGAAAAGGCATGGCTAAATAATTATCACAAAACTGTATTTGATAAGCTTTCAATATATTTACAAGGAGAAGAATTAGAATATTTAAGACAGGCAACAGAGGAAATATAGATGAAGTAAAGTTAAACCCTAGGATTAAGTTAATATGCTAAGAGCCTAATAAGGCTCTTTTTGCCTTTAGTAGAACATGTTGACATAATGTTTGAAATGTGTTATATAAAAATTAAGAGTTAGCACTCAAGCAATAAGAGTGCTAATAATATAATACATAGCTTATATTGTGAGAGGAGAGGTTTACTTGGAAAGAAGAGAATTTAAAGCAGAATCTAAAAGACTTTTAGATTTAATGGTCAATTCAATTTATACTCACAGAGAAATATTTTTAAGAGAACTTATTTCTAATGCTAGCGATGCAATCGATAAGATTTACTACAAAGCATTAACAGATGAATCATTAAGCTTTAATAAGGATGAATACTATATTAGAATAACTCCAGATAAAGAAAATAGAATATTAAAAATTTCTGATACTGGTATAGGAATGACAAAAGAAGATCTTGAAAATAACCTAGGTGTTATAGCAAAGAGTGGATCTTTACAATTCAAAAAAGAAAATGAGCTTAAAGATGGGTATGATATAATTGGACAATTTGGTGTAGGATTTTACTCTGCCTTTATGGTAGCTGATACTGTTACAGTTATAAGTAAAGCCTTTGGCAGTGATGAAGCATATAAGTGGGAATCTAGAGGGGTAGATGGTTATACTATAGAACCATGCACTAAGGATTCTTTCGGTACAGAGATTACACTAAAAATTAAAGAAAACACAGAAGATGAAAACTATGATGAATATTTAGAAGAATATAGATTAAAATCTATAATTAAAAAGTACTCTGATTTCATTAGATATCCAATTAAGATGAATGTAACAGGGAGAAAGCTTAAAGAAGGCAGCGAGAATGAATATGAGGACTATATAGAAGAGCAAGTTATAAACAGTATGATTCCTATATGGAGAAAAAATAAAAGTGAACTTACTGAGGAAGATTATCATAAGTTCTACTCAGAAAAGCATTATGGATTTGATAAACCACTAAAATATATTCACACTAGTGTAGAGGGTAATATAAGCTATAAAGCAATTTTATTTATTCCAGAGAAAACTCCATATGACTTCTATACAAAAGAGTATGAGAAGGGGTTAGAGCTATACTCAAATGGAGTTATGATTATGAATAAATGTGGAGAGCTATTGCCTGACTATTTCAGTTTTGTAAAAGGTATAGTAGATTCAGAGGATTTATCTCTTAATATATCTAGAGAAATATTGCAACATGATAGACAGCTTAAGCTTATAGCTAAAAACATAAAAAGTAAGGTAAAAAGTGAATTAGAAAGTATGCTAAAAAATGAAAGAGATAAGTATGAAACTTTCTATAAATCCTTTGGAAGACAATTGAAATTTGGTGTTTATAATGACTTTGGAGCAAATAAGGACGTACTTCAAGATCTATTAATGTTCTATTCATCAAAAGAGAAAAAGATGGTCACTTTAGGTGAGTATGTTTCTAGAATGGCTGAAGACCAAAAGTACATCTATTACGCTACTGGAGAATCCATTGAAAGAATAGAAAAACTTCCACAAACAGAAGTTGTATTAGATAAAGGTTATGAAATATTGTACTTTACTGATGATGTGGATGAGTTTGCTATAAAAATGTTGATGAATTATAAAGAAAAAGAATTTAAGTCTGTATCCAGCGGTGACCTAGGTATAGAAACAGAAGAAAGCAAAAACTCTGAAGAGCAAAACAAAGAAAACAAAGATTTATTTGATGCTATGAAGAATATCCTATCAGATAAGATTAAAGAAGTTAAGGCATCAAATAAATTAAAGCATCACCCTGTTTGCTTATCAACTTATGGAGAGCTTTCAATTGAAATGGAAAAGATACTAAGCGCCATGCCTGATGGAGGAAATATTAAAGCAGATAAGGTTTTAGAAATAAACACAAACCATTCTGTATTTAAAGCACTAAAAGGTGCTTATGATAATGACAAGGATAAATTAAGCCTATACACAGAATTATTATATAATCAAGCACTTCTTATTGAAGGATTATCTATAAATGATCCTGTAGAATTTACAAATAATATATGCAAGTTAATGCTATAAAAGCAAAACCCCATGCTCGTCATGGGGTTTTTGAACAACTATGCAGATTAATAATTCTCTTTGCATGGTAGAGCACAATTGTCTTCTTCGGCAGCAGTTGACAAATCTTATTAACTATGATAATATGTAAAAAACTGCAAGGGGAGAAATAAATTATGGACCTATTAATTGAAAAAGTTACACAAGTTAATACTGGATTCTTTTACTTTAGCTTTTTTAGATAGGTTTGTATTTATGAATTAGGAAACTCTCATAGATACAAACCGAGTAATGAAACTTCTGGTTTTGTATCTATGATGGCTAAGGTTAGTTTTATTTACTTTAATAAGGGAAGCCACATAGATTATGCTATGTGGCTTTAGTTATATCCTAGGAAGTAACATAAGGTCACGTGCAATTTGCTATGTGGCCTTTTATTTTTTAGGAGGATGAAGGATGAGTAAAAGCAAAAGTAAAAGTAAAAGAGAAAAGTTTTCAGGGCAGTTAGGTTTTATTTTATCGTGTATAGGAGCAGCAGTAGGTTTAGGGAATATTTGGATGTTTCCTTATAGGCTAGGCCAAAATGGAGGAGCAGCATTTTTAATACCCTATTTTCTGTTTGTTTTTATATTAGGAACAACAGGGATTGTAACTGAAACAGCTTTTGGAAGAACTATGAAAAGTGGCTCCATGAGTGGAATTAGAAGAGTGTTTAAAGATAAAAAATTAAAAGGTGGAAGGATCATAAGCTATATACCTACTCTTGGACTTGGAGGAGTGTTTATATTTTATACTGTTGTTGTTGGATGGGTGTTAAAGTATTTTGCCATTAGCTTAACTGGTGAAATCAATAGCATAGATGCAGGAACATATTTTAATAACTTTGTATCAAGTAAGGAAGCTATATTATGGCACGGAATTGCAGTAGGTTTAACATTGTTAATAGTTATATTTGGAGTATCAAAGGGAATTGAAAAGATTAACAGAATCATAATGCCAGCTCTATTTGCAATATTTATAATTTTGACTATGAGATCATTGACGCTTCCAGGAGCTGGCAGAGGAATTGCATATCTTTTATATCCAAGATGGGAACAGCTTTTAGTAGTAAACACATGGGTTATGGCGTTGGGACAGGCGTTTTTTACAGTTTCACTGACAGGGTGCGCTTTAGTTGTTTATGGAAGTTATACAGATGATAAAGTGGACTTGCCTTCAGCAGCTATTCGTACGGCTATATTCGATACCTTGGCAGCATTACTGGCAGCCTTTGTAATAATACCTGCGGTTTTCGCCTATGGACTAGATGTTAGTGCGGGCCCAGGATTGCTATTTGTTACAGTGCCAATCATATTTAAATCTATGCCTTTTGGAGCATTACTAAGCGCATTATTTTTCTTAAGTGTAATATTTGCATCCATATCTTCTTGTATAGTAATGCTAGAGGGACCTGTAGAAGCTGCAATGAGCGAATTAAACGTAAGTCGTAAAAATGGAACAATGGTAATAGCAATATTATGCTTTATACTAGGAATTCCTATGGACATGAATATGGATCTATTTAGTAAGTTTTCAGATTTTATAACTATATTAGTTACTCCTATGGGGACATTAATTATAGTAATAGCCTTTTTCTATGTATTTGGTGGCGAGAAAGCAGTCAAAGAAATTAACATAGGAGCAAGTAAACCAGTAGGTAAGCTATTTAGAGTTTTAGTTAAATATGGACTTACAGTAACTACTATTGTGGTTTTTGTACTTGGAATTGTATATGGTGGAATAGGTTAATTACAATTAATTAAAAGCCTCCCCCCTACTAATAATAAAAGCAGATATTTTTTATAAATATATTAAATAGATATTGAGTATTAATAGTATATATATATAATAAAATTAGGCATAAAAGGTAGGGGGAGTATTAAAATGAATATATTTGAAAATATGGAGAAATACGACTATGAACAATTAGTATTCTGCCAAGATAGAAAAACAGGATTAAAAGCAATAATAGGAATACACGATACAACTTTAGGACCAGCTTTAGGAGGAACTAGAATTTGGAACTATGAAAATGAAGATGCTGCTATAATGGATGTTTTGCGATTATCAAGAGGTATGACTTACAAGAACGCAGCAGCTGGATTAAATTTAGGCGGTGGTAAAACTGTAATAATAGGAGATCCACAGAAAATGAAAAGCGAAGAGTTCTTTAGAGTTTTTGGAAGATTTGTAGAAGGACTGAATGGAAGATATATAACAGCAGAGGATATGAATACAACAACTGAAGATATGGAATATATCAATATGGAAACAGATCATGTTGTGGGATTAAAAGGTAAAAGTGGAAATCCATCTCCTGTTACAGCTTTTGGAACATTTAAAGGAATTTTAGCTGGAGCTAGAGAAGCTTTCGGAACAGAAGATTTAAAAGGCAAAGTAGTAGCGGTGCAAGGAGTGGGATCAGTTGGTTATAACCTTTGCAAGCACCTTTATGAAGCAGGTGCTAGACTCATAGTAACGGATGTAAAAAAATCAAATATAGAGAAAGCTGTAAAAGATTTTAATGCTGAAGGAGTTGAACCTGATGAGATTTACTCAGTAGCCTGTGATATATTTTCTCCATGTGCTATGGGGGCTGTTGTAAACGATTTTACTTTGGATAAGTTTAATTGCAAATTAATTGCAGGATGTGCTAATAATGTACTTGCAGAAGAAAGACATGGAGAAATACTAGAGGAAAAAGGCATAGTGTACGTACCGGATTTTGTTATAAACGCAGGCGGGGTAATCAATGTATATGAGGAAATTTTGGGCTATAATAAAGAAAGGGCTCTTGCAAAAGCAGCTAATGTATATGATAAAGTGTCAGAAGTTTTCAAAATCTCAAAAGAAGAGCATATACCAACATATAAGGCAGCAGAAAGGCTAGCAGAGAAGAGAATAGAAGCTATAAAGAATGTTAAGTCTGTTTATTTGAAATAAATGTTAAAGAAAACCATAGCATAAATAATGCTGTGGTTTTTTATATGGTAAAGAGGATAAGAAGGCATTATTCCATTTGCATAATACAATATTAAAATAATTTATGAACACAAATTGCCTCCACATGATATAATTATAGTTAGCCACTCTAAGATTCTGATTTTATATAAAGCCAGAGTAAAGAGTGGCTACATATTTGGATAGATTACTACAATAGATAAAAACTGGGGAGAAACCAATGGATAATACTAAAAATATTAACAGAAGAAGAAGAAAGCTTTATGCTATGCTTTTATCTATACTTATTATATTTGTACATGTTTTTAAATCTAGTGCCAATGTAAGTGTAAATAGAGATATAAATGGTAAAGAGGAGCATATTCCTATAGCTAAAGATGGAGTATTAGATTTAAGAGATTGGGACTTTAAAAATGATGGTATTATAAAATTAGATGGTAATTGGGAATTCTACGAAAATGAACTCCTCTCTCCCCGAAGTTTCAATGAGAGAAGAGAAAAAAAGTATGTTAAATTGCCAGGAAGCTACGGAAGCTTTGGGTATGGAACTTATAGATTAAAACTGCTTATGAATGAAGCAGAGGATATTTATTCCGTTAAAGTAGAGTTTTTGCAGAGTGCATATAAGCTTTGGGCAAATGATATGGAGATTTCATCTGTGGGAATTGTGGGAAAGAGTAAAGAAGAAATGGTGCCTCAGTTGTTGCCTAGCACAGGAACTTTTTATAATAGTAGCAATGAAGTATATTTAACTCTTCAGGCTAGCAATTTCTATGCTAAGCATGGTCTTACAGATACGATAATACTGGGAAAAACAGATCAAGTATCAAAGCTTACAACGGCAAAACTAGCTTTCGATATGTTTTTATTTGGCGGAACACTAATTGCAGCTATATATAATTTAGGATTATTTTTAAAGAGAAGAAAAGAAAAATCCACCTTATACTTTGCTATAGTATGTATAATTATTTCTGTTAGAACATTGTTTTTAGGGCAAAGATTCTTCATATACATGAATCCAGCCTTCAGCTATATTTTATCAGGGAAAATTATGCACTGGACATTTTACCTATATATGCCGTTTGTTGTACTGTTTATACATAGCTTTTATAAAGGAATATTAGACAATTGGGTTTTAAAGTTTTCAAATGCGGCAGCTTATGTATACGCAATTCTAATTGTAATATTTCCTTGGAAATATTACATGAATATAGTAGCTGTATTTGAATTTATTACCGTTTTGCTTTTGATATATTTAATTTTCAAGCTATCAAGGATTTATATTAGAAGGGATAGAATTGATTATATTACAATAATAGCATTATTTTCTTTACTTGTTACAAGGATTAATGACATACTATATGAATATAGCATAATAATTACGGCGTCTTTTGCATCTTTAGGTGTCTTAATATTTATTATAGCTAATTGTTATCTTATAGCTGAAAGACAATCAATGGCTTTTTCTAAAGTAGAATATTTGGTAGAGAAGGCTTTGAACCTTACAAGACAAGTTTATGACGTAAAAGAAGAAGTAGAAAACCTTAACTCTAAGAATGAAGAGAAAGAAAAACAAGTAAAAGAACTTTTAGAATATGATAAGCTTAAAACAGAATTTTTCACTAACATATCTCATGAATTAAGGACACCATTAAATGTAATAAGCAGTACAATTCAACTTTTGCAATCAATAGATAATAAAAAAGAGTTGGGAGACGAAAAGATAAAGTACTATTTTAGCATTATTGATAGAAATTCTCTAAGGCTTTTAAGAATAATAAATAATCTATTAGATATTACCAAGGTTGATGGACAATATCTAAGCTTAAACTTAACTAATGAAAATATAGTATATATAGTAGAAGATATTACCCAGTCTGTGGCAGAATATATAAGAGCTAAAAATATAAGTATTACCTTTGATACGGAAGTTGAAGAAAAGATAATAGCTGTTGATGAAGAAAAAGTTGAAAGAATTATGCTAAATATTCTATCTAATGCGGTTAAATTCACAGATGAAAACGGAAGCATATTTGTAAATATTTATGATAAGGGAGAATTCGTTGAGATTTCAATAAGCGATACAGGAATAGGAATACCAGAAGATAAATTAGATTATATATTTGGTCGTTTTGCTCAGGTGGATAAATCTACAACTAGGAATAATGAAGGTAGTGGTATAGGACTTGCTCTTGTAGAATCCCTTGTGAAGTTGCATAATGGTAAAATTTATGTGGAAAGTAAGTTAGGTGAGGGGACAAAATTTACTATTCAGCTTCCCAATATAACGGTAGATCAAAGCAATAGCATTACTGAGAAAAATGTTTCGGGCTTAACAAATGATAAAAAGCTATCTCTAGAGTTTTCAGATATATATATGTAAATTGGTTTACAAGTCAGCATTATTAATGTTGTTAATAATTATAAAATAAATATATAATATCTATTTGAAATAGGAATATAGGTTATAACTTGAAGGTGAGAGGAAAATGTATGAATAGATTATTACTAATTGAAGATGATGAGGCTTTATCAATGGGGATAGAATTTACGCTTAAAGATGAGGGGTATGAGGTTTTAACAGCTTCAACCTGGGCCAAAGGGAAGGATATATTTGAACAAGAAAATTTTGATTTAATAATACTGGATGTAAACCTGCCAGATGGCAATGGATATAACTTGTGCAAATATATTAGAAGTAGAAGTGAAGTGCCTGTAATATTTCTGACTGCTCTAGATGAAGAGGTAAATGTAGTGCTTGGTTTTCAAATGGGGGGAGATGATTATATAACTAAACCTTTTAGAGTAAAAGAACTTCTCCTAAGAATAAAGGCTATCTTGAGAAGAAACTTTAAGGTAGTGGACTCTGGAAACAAACTAAAAAGCGGAGACATTGTTATAGACACAGCTATGGCATTAGCTAAAAAGAATGATAAAGAATTAGCGCTTACTGCACAAGAATATAGATTACTTTTGATATTTATGTCAAAAGCAAAAACTGTGATGAAGCGAGAAGAAATTTTAAGAGAGTTAATAGAAGGAGCAGAGGCCTTTTTTGATGAAAATACTCTTTCTGTTTACATAAAAAGAATAAGAGAGAAGATAGAAGAAAATCCTAAGGAACCTCAATATATAGTAACCATGCGTGGTTTGGGATATAAATGGAATAAAGAAGTAACTAAGGAGTAGTACAATGAGAAGATATTTTAATAACCCAGAAATAAAGAAAAGTTCGATAAGCTTTCTTTTAATAATGCTTGTTTTTCTATTATGCAATAGTGCTATTATAAATGGTTATAATAGAAAATTAAAAAGTGATTACGTAAAAGTTTTTTCTAATATTACAGCAAAATTGGTTGAAACTGACCCTAAGCTTGAAAAAGAAATAGTACCTCTTTTAACAAGAGAAGTGACCATGGATGAGGAGAAAATAGGTAGAGAAATTTTACGGGAATATGGATTAACTGAAAGTTTGGATAACAGTTTATTTCCATATATAAAAGGGAGTTTTAGGGGTATGGAGTTAAGCATACTGTGTGCAGGGTTCATTCTTACAGCACTACTTTTTATTCTTAACTATTTTCAGTATGGTTATTTTTATGAAAGTATGAGAGTTTTTAGCTCCGCAGCAAAACAAATTGTAGAAGGAGATTACAATTTAAAGCTCAGTGAAGAAAAGGAGGGAGATTTGTCAAAGTTAACGAAGTCTTTTAATTCTATGGGAGAAGTAATTAGAGGAAATATCCAGGCTCTTAATAAGGAAAAAAGATTTCTAGTAGATCTGCTTTCAGATATTTCTCACCAATTAAAAACACCACTTTCTACAATGATTTTATATAATGATATTTTACTAAATAAGGATTTAACCAAAGAGCAACAAATTACATTCCTAAAGAATAATGAAAACCAGCTTAATCGGATGAGCTGGTTAATTTTAAATTTATTGAAACTAGCTAAGATAGATGCAAATGCTATAGAGCTTGAAATAGAGAAACAAAGCTTGAATGAAACTATAGAAGAAACTGTAGAGATATTGGAAAGTAAAGCTGTTCAGTTAAAGGTAAAGGTAGAATTTATCCAAGAGGATATTGTATATTTGAAACATGACAGGTTATGGTTACAGGAAGCTTTAATTAATATAGTGAAGAATGGAATAGAGCATGCTGGAGAAGATGGGAGAATAAATATTAGCATAGAAGACAATCCTATATACACAAGAATTATCATATCTAATACTGGGGAGGCTATTCCGGAAGAAGAATTGACCCATATATTTAAAAGATTTTATAGGGGAAAAAGAGTGCAAAAGAGTGATTCAGTAGGTATAGGGTTATCGTTAGCAAAATCAATAATTGAAAGACATGGTGGGTATATTGAAGTTATCAGTAGGCCTTCAGAGGAAACGAAGTTCATAATTACTTTTTTAAAATATTAGATTGAGATTATATAATTTAATATTTGGCTTAGGAGCAATCCTAGGGATTTTTTTATAAAGCAATACGGTTAAAATTAAAAATATCAATACAGATAAAGAATTAAATATAGATATAAAAGACTTAGAAGAAGGTTGATTTTCCCCCGGAGTTTATTCCGGGATCTTTTGTTTTTTGTCATCATTGTAACTATGAGTATTATAGCTATTTTTATTTATTGAAAAGAGACAAGAAGCCAACTAAGGCTTCCATTCTATTTCGCATCAATAAATTGTCATTAGTAAGATCAGTACTTACTTTAGTTTCTTACTAAATAGTAAGAAAACTTTCCCCTCTGTAAGTAGGCTGTCATGGAGGCTTTATTTAATGAGGGGTATAATAATATCATTGATAGGTTGAAATTCAGAATTGAGAATTAGTGAAAGTGATTTCTTAGATATAAGGAATAATACTAGGAGGTATAAAAATGGAAATATTGAAGGTTCAAGGCTTAAAAAAGGTTTATGGAAAAGAGGGAAATAAAGTAGAAGCCCTAAGAGGAATAGATTTAAGTATAAACAAAGGTGAATTTGTAGCTGTGGTAGGGACATCTGGCTCTGGCAAAAGTACTCTTCTTCATCTTTTAGGGGGCTTGGATAGGCCAACTGAAGGAAAGGTTATTATAGATGGGGAAGATATTTATGGGTATAAGGAAGAAAAACTTGCTATATTCAGAAGAAGAAAGATAGGTTTCATATTTCAATTCTTTAATTTATTGCCGGTGTTGGATGTAGAGGAAAATATAGCACTACCAGCCTTACTTGATAATGACAAAGTAGATAAAGCTTATTTAGCTGAAATAATAAAGCTCTTAGGTTTAGAAGATAGAAAAAATCATTTGCCTTCAGAGCTTTCAGGAGGTCAGCAGCAGAGAGTATCTATAGGGAGAGCATTACTTAATAAGCCTTCTATAATACTTGCAGATGAGCCTACGGGAAATCTTGACAGTAGTAATTCTAAGGAAGTTATAGAGCTTTTAAAATATTCTGCAAAGAAGTATAATCAAACCTTAATTTTGATTACTCATGATGTTAACATAGCCTCAAGTGCAGACAGGGTAATAACAATTATGGATGGTAACATAGTTTCAGATAGATATTTGAAATAGGTTAGGAGTGAGAAATATGATTAGCAGCTACAAAGAAATAACAGGGAAATACCTAAAGGGAAATAAAAAAAGGACTGTACTAACCTTAATTGGAATTATATTGTCAGTAGCCTTAGTGTCCTCCATAGGATTTTTCTTAAAGAGCATGCAAGAGGCTCAAATACAAGATATGAAAAATACTTACGGTTCTTGGCATATTGCTTATTCAAAGGTTAATGATAATCTTATTACTAAAATTAAGAGTAATCCAAGTGTTTTAAGAAGTGGAACCTATGCGGAAGGCAAGGAAGTTAATCTAGCTAATAATCTTAGGGGTAAAGAAGTATTTGTAACAGAAGATGGTGTAAAATTGCTTCCATATACTCTTAAAGAAGGTAGGTTTCCAGAAAAGAACACAGAAGTAGTCTTGGAAAACTGGTTCATATATAAGATAAAGCAGAATGCAAAGCTTGGTGATACTATAGAAATAGCAGATAACAAATATACCCTAGTTGGAATACTAAACGACACTTATATGAGCCAAATGGAGGGAAAAGGAGATATAATTACAATTAACTCTCAGGTAAATACTAGTGAAAGAATTTTATTAGTAGAATTATATGTGAACAAAAGACTAGGAGAAAACCTTAAGGAGCTTAAAAAGCTATCAGATGAGAAATTGATAATGGAAAACAAAAATTTATTAGCAATGCAAGGAGAAGGCTTTCCTAAAGAACTTTTAGGAACACTTATAGTAATAATTGGGATTGTGGTAGTTGCAACCGTAGCGGTTATATATAATGCATTCCAAATAAGTGTGGTGGAGAGGATTAAACAATTTGGGCTTTTAAGAGCTGTGGGAACTACCCCAAAGCAAATAAGAAAAATCATATTGAGAGAGGCTTCTTTTCTTGCAGCTATAGGCATTCCTATAGGACTTGGTTGTGGAATAATTGCTCTATATGGAATAGATTTGGCGTTTAAAGTTATAGGTAAGGGAGAGTTAGTTTTTATCGATCCAACTATCACTCCCGATGTTTTAATTATAAGCACTCTTGTTGGATTACTTTCAATTTATGCATCTGCAATGCTTCCAGCCGTATTTGCAGGAAGAATATCACCACTAGTTGCTATCAGCAGCAGGAATTCTATAACTAAGGAAAAGCTAATGAAGAGAAAAAGCTTAATTATAGGAAAAATTTTTGGATTCGAAGGGGATTTGGCATCAAAAAATATAAAGAGAAATAGAAAAAGATATAGAACAACTGTATTTTCAATAGTAATTAGTGTAACTTTGTTTATAGCATTTAAGGCCTTCATGGATATGTCCTTAAATGTTTATAGTGAAATTAATGAATCGGATAGTATACATTTTTCAGTGGTAAGCAATGGGAATGCTAATAATCTTGAAAATAGAATAGTAGAGGATATAAACAAACTGCCTGAAACAGAAATTTCTTATAAACAGTATAGTACACAGTACTTTTATGCAGCAATAGATAAAACTAAAGAATTAGATCCTATAAAGAATATAGGCGGAGTATATAAAGATATAAACTATGAGGGTCAAAATAAAACCTTAGTAAATGCATCTTTAGTGGTTTATGATGAGAATTCTCTTGAAGCTGCGAAGAAATACCTAAAAGAAGGTAGTATAGATTATAATAATTTAAATAATGAAAATGGAGTAATCATAATAGATAAGAATAGAGTTTACAATGAGAAAACAGAGAATAACTTCTACGGATCTATAACTAGTTTAAAAGCAGGGGATGAGATATTACTTCAAGTCAATGAGGAGAGATTGAATGATCAGAAGAGGAATGTCGAATTTGGAAGTAAGGATGTAAATCAAGTTAAGATTTTAGCTGTACTTGAAAGCAACCCCTTTGCTTTTATGGGATATGAGAAGGATATTAAAATAATAACTACAGAGAAAGTAGCAAAAATGCTAGTCAATAAAGATATAAAACCTTCAGCATTAAATGTAAGACTAAAAGATGCAAAGCTAGAAGAACAGGGGAAAAAGGATATTGAATCTATAATAAGCGCCTCAGGAAATTTAAAGCTTATAAATATTATAGATCAAAATAGAAAAACAAAAGCTTCTATATTAATGATTAAAATTCTATTATTTGGATTTGTTATAGTGGTATCTTTAATAGGCAGTGTCAATATTGTTAATACCTTGACTACAAATTTAATATTAAGAAAAAGGGAGTTTGCAGCCTTAAAATGTATCGGGCTTACTGAAAGAGGTCTTAGAAAAATGATAACCCTTGAGGGAATGCTTTATGGCATTATGGGAAGCATATACGGTTCGGTAATAGGATCACTACTTTCCTATTCTATGTACAAGGGAATCAATGGAGTAAGAGAGCAAAGCTATGCATTACCAATAGACTCCATAATTATTGCAGTAGCAGGTGCAATGTTTATCGGATATATTTCAGTACAAGCACCACTTAGAAAGATGAAAAAAGAAAATTTAATAGATGCTGTAAGGGAGGATTTTTAGTAAATATATATGTGAGAATACAAACCTGTAATAAAGGGCAGTTAATAGCTAGTACAAGAAATGTATTCAAATTGACTACATTTTCGATTAAAGTTTCATACATTTAGCAAGATGCTATTGTATATCCTTTGTATTAACATAAGATTATCGAAAGATTAATAAATATTAACTAACTTTAGGGGGTCATTTATAATGGATCACAACAAAATGAAATTTAATACAAAGGTTATGCATGCTGGACAAACGCACGATCCAGTTACAGGGTCTCACGTAAGCCCAATCTACCAAACAACAACTTATGTTTTAGAAAACATTGACGAGGCAATCAGATTAAATCAAAATCAAGATCAAGGATTCACATATACTAGATTTGGTAGTCCTACACAAGCTGAACTCGAAAGAAAAATAGCCATACTTGAAAATGCTGAAGCAGCATTAGCAGTAGGCTCTGGTATGGCTGCGATATCAACAGCTTTAATGACTTCATTGAGAAAAGGAGATCATCTAATAGCTGGAGATGTAATTTACGGATGTACTTTTGCATTAATACACAATGTTTTAACTGAGTATGGTATAGAAATGACTTTAGTTGATACATCTAACTTAGAAAATATTAAAGAAGCAGTGAGACCTAATACAAAGGTTATATACCTTGAAACTCCATCAAATCCTACTTTAAGAATAACTGATATTGAAGCAACTGCAGAATTTGCGCATGCAAACGGTGCTAAAGTAATTGTAGATAGCACATTTGCATCACCATACTTACAAAATCCCCTAGACCTTGGAGCAGATGTAGTAGTTCACAGTGCAACAAAATATTTATGTGGACACGGTACAGTAGTGGCAGGGGTTATAGCTGGAAAGAAAGAATTTATTGATAAAGCTAGATTCCCATATCTACAAACCTTTGGTGCTGTAATATCACCATTTGATGCATGGCTTTTAATGTTAGGAATGAAAACCTTAGGAATAAGAATGGAGCGTCACTGCAGCAATGCACAAAAAGTAGCTGAATTTTTAGAAAACCATCCAATGGTTGAAAAAGTATACTATCCTGGTCTTCCAAGCCATCCAACTCATGAAATTGCTAAGAAACAAATGAGAGGCTTTGGCGGTATGATGAGCTTTGATGTTAAAGGCGGTATCGAAGGTGGTAAGATACTTATGAACAGTGTTGAAGTATTCAGCCTTGCAACTAGCCTTGGAAACATAGATTCATTAATCCAGCATTCACCTTCCATGAGCCATTTTGATATGTCAAAAGAAGATAGAATGAAAGCTGGTATAAATGACGGACAAGTACGTATATCAGTAGGCGTTGAAGATGTAGATGATTTAATAGCTGATTTAGATCAAGCTCTAAGTAAAGTTGCAGAACAAATAAAATAAAAAGAACAAAAAACAGCTTGTTGGCAAATTTATCAACAAGCTGTTTTTTACTTGAAATAATAATATATTATTATAAAGTCATGAGTGTGTATTAGTTTGAGTTGCCCACAATCTAACACATATATCTAAAAGAAATAAGTCGTCAGAATTTTCAAGAGATAAGTTAGTAATCACTTCAATCTTTTTTAATCTATAAAGTAGAGACTGCCTATGCAAGTGTAATGCACGAGCAGTTTGACTTACATTACCTTTGTTTTGAATATAGATTTTAAAAGTATTTATAAGATCCAATCCATGCTCAATATCATATTCAATTAATTTTCCTATTGTCAATTTAATCATTTCTTGTACTTCCTGATTACTGGAAACTGCTGATAACATCCTATAAATACTGATATTATTATAAGTGCTTCGATATCCTGGACCCTTTTGATTATAACAAACCTCTAAAGCAATTTTAGCATCTGTAAAGCTTTTGTGAAAAAGTTTCACTCCTATATGATTTTCTCCAATCCCCCAGGATATCCTTATTCCACAATAAAGTTTTTTCAGCTTTTCTTCAATTAAATCAAGAAATCTATTTATGCTTTCTTTAGATTCCTCATTCGTAACTTCGAGGAAAATAACCAATCTATCCTGTTGATAGGTCGTCATTATAGCTCGCTTTAAATAGGTCCCAATACGTAATATTTGTGCTTTAATGTTTTTTATATTATCGTAGAGCCATTGCTCATAAGAAGTAGAATTTGATTTTTGTGTTTTGTATGCTTCTTCCATATTTTCTAGTAATCCGACTATACAGACATATGAAGTAGAAAGATTATATCCTATAGATTTAGCCCTGGAAGAGACATCATCCCAAGAATCAATTTCTCCTTTTGCAAGATTCCATACAAAATCGTCTCTCATATGCATCTCTGTTTCATAAATTGCCTGCTCCCTGTTAAACCAAAGTGTTATAGGGGTAATTACATGCCTGATTATATTTGCTTTTTTATTAATAAGATGATCTTTTGATGTTTTATCTGTGGCAGATTTTAAAAATAAATATCCATATAGTATATTTCCAGACTGAATTCTAAATATTAGGCAGGATTCTTCGGAATTATATTTTTTAAAAGACCCTTCATCTATATCAGATAAAAGCTCTAGAAGGCAAGGAGTTAAGGAATTAATGAACTCTTCAGCCTTATTGCTTGTTCCTTTCAAGGTTCCAGATGTATTTACAATCACCACTGGATTTCCTAATGCTTGTCTGATTAATTCAGCAGCATCTGATAGAGTGGAACCGTTTAAATAATAGGTAAGAAGCTGCTTTTGCAAATCTTCAAAGCATTTTAAATTAGCTTGTTGACGGCTGTTAAGTTGTGCCAATACAGCCTCCATTATATCTGCAAATCTAATGTCCCAAGGTATTTCGATAATAGGAAATTGTAGTTTCTCAGCATATTCAATTACTTCCTTTGGTATCTTTTTCACATGACCACCTACTGCAACAGCTAAAGCAGATGCTCCTGATTCAAAAACATCTCGAATAAATTCTTTAAATATTTCAGGAGCGTTATTACATCCTATAGCGGTACTAAGGACTAATTCATTTTGACGAACAAAGTTTTCTACAGGAATCTCTATTACGGATATAGATTCTATAGGACGAAGAGATAGGGTGTTTATAGATGTTTTGACTCTAGCTTGTTTAATAATAGAAATATTTAAAAAATCTTTAATAGAAATTGTCATGTCTTCCTCCAGTAATTTCATTAATGTTTATTATTTATATATCATGTTTTTCCATAAGGTTACACAAGCTTGCTCTAGCTTTATAATATCATACCACTATTTTACCTTGCAATATATGTTTCCACTGTATGTTTATCCAAATTGACTACAGATTAGACTAAATTTTCATACAATTCGCAAGATGTTAGCACTGCGTTTTTATATTATTATAAAATAAAGTAAAAAACAGATTTTCAAGATGCAGTGAGGAGGCCTATACAATTTTAAAAAATTTGATTACCTTCTCAAGAGATTTCTGTTATACAAAAGATTCATATTTTCTATCGAGGGGTGATATGAAAAAATATGTATAAATTTAAAATTCGATGCAGTTATAAGATTTAGAATATTTTTCAGGAAATGATATCAACAGAAAGGTGGGGGTAGATGTGGACATAAAGGCAATAGTAAACGATTACAAGGGGGAACTTATAAGTCTTAGAAGAGATTTTCATGAGCATCCTGAGCTTGGATTTCAAGAATTTAGAAGCCAGGAGATAATTGAAAACTATTTAAAAGAATGTGGTTTAGAAGTAACTAAAATGGCCAAGACTGGAGTTGTGGGACTATTAAAAGGAGGACAACCAGGGCCAACTTTATTAATGAGAGCGGATATGGATGCTCTTCCTATGACAGAAGAGAATGATGTTCCATATAAGTCTAAAAATGAAGGCGTAATGCACTCCTGCGGTCACGATGGCCATATGGCAATGCTGTTAATTGCAGCAAAAATTTTAAGCGGCAATAAAGAGAAGCTATATGGAAATGCAAAGTTCGTTTTTCAGCCAAATGAAGAGGATGCTGGGGCAAAGTACATGGTAGAAGAAGGAGTGCTTCAAAACCCTAAAGTGGATGCTTGTGTAGCAATTCACTTATGGAGTCAGATAGAATCAGGAAAAATGGGCATAAGCGAAGGACCTGTAATGGGGGCTCATGAGAATTTTAAGATAGTTATTAAAGGAAAAGGTGGGCATTCTGCCATGCCGCAGGACGCTATAGATCCAGTTTTAATTGCTTCTCAAATTGTTTTATCAACCCAGGCTATTCAAACCAAGCAAATTAATGTTTTAAGACCAACTTTGATAAACTTTTCAACTATACATGCAGGTACTGCTTCTAACATAATTCCAGAAATGGTTACTATGACAGGGACACTTAGATATCTATATGAAGGAGGATCAGACACTGCTGAAAGACCAAGACAACGTATAGAAAAGATTGTTGCTGGAATCTGTGAAACATTTAATGCTAAGTATGAAATAGAATTCATACCATCTAATTTTACTGTGATTAATGATGCAAAGGTAGCAAATCTTGTAAGGAAAGCAGCTATAGAAGTGGTTGGAGAAGAAAATATAGCTCCTTATGTGACTATGGCAGGAGAGGATTTCTCTGAATTTTCTGTTGGTAATGTTCCTTCTACTCTATATTTTGTTGGAGCAGGCAACAGCAAAAAGGGTACAGATTATCCTCATCATCATCCAAAGTTTAATATTGATGAAGATGCTCTTATTATAGGAGCAGAAATGCATGTGAGAACCGCTCTAGAGTATTTATCTCCAAAGAAACACTAAGAACTAATTTTTATATAAATTTTTCTTAAAAAGAATGGAGGGAAGTTATGCTTATATTAAAGAAAATTGATGGCTTTATAAAAAAGTTAGAGGAATTGGTTATAAGCTACAGTGTAATAGCTATGGCAGTTATATTGATAGCCAATGTATTCGCAAGAAGAGTATTGAATAATTCATTGACTTTTGCTGAAGAAGCTGGACAATTTATGATGGTTATACTTACGTTTATGGGAACAAGTTATGCCGTTCGAAAGGGATCACATATCAACATGTCAGCATTTCTTGATTTTGCCCCTGCTAAAATCAAAAAAGTAATGGTTTTAATTATTTCTTTTGTCACAATGGTACTTATGTTTATATTTGCCTATCTAGGTTATGAATATCTGTTAACAGTAATAGCTAGAGGAAGAGTTACTCCGGCAATGGAAATGCCAAGATACTATATTACAATGTTTTTGCCAATAGGTTTTTTCTTAGCTGGAGTTCAATATTTGATTAACTTTATTCTCAATTTAATTCATAAGAATGAGGTTTATTTAAATAATGAAGAACCATTATTGAAAGCTAATACTGATATAAATGATGTTACTGAAAGTGCTTGATTAAACGTTCATATTTAAGGAGGAATTAATAAATGGTTGCTTTATTGATGGCCGTACTAATGATATCTTTGTTTTTAGGCTTTCCATTAATGGTTGGACTGCTTTTGGGTCCATTAGCAGTATTAACAGTATATATGCCTGATATCCAACCCTTTTGGCTGACCGGACAGGTATCAGCAGGAGTGGAATCCTTTGTACTGATGGCAGTTCCTATGTTCATATTTGCTGCAGATATAATGGGAACAGGCCAAACTTCTAACAGACTTTTAGATTTTGTGAATACCTTTGTTGGCCATATTAAGGGGGGGCTAGCTATTACTACAGCAGCAACATGTACCCTATTTGGGGCAATATCAGGATCTACTCAGGCAACTGTTGTAGCCGTTGGCAAGCCAATGCATGAAAAGCTTCTTAAAGTTGGTTATAGAGGAAGTGACGTATATGCACTTATTATTAACTCTGCTAATATTGCATTACTTATTCCGCCAAGTGTTGTAATGATTATGTATGCTGTTATGACTGGTGTATCTGTAGGAGAATTATTTATAGCGGGTGTAGGTCCTGGTTTGCTGGTTTTATTTTTCTTTAGTATCTATAATTATTTCGATGCTAAGCGTAAGAACATACCAGTTATGGCAAAGTCAACTTGGTCAGAAAAATTAGCTATTACTAAGAAAGCATTACTACCTCTAGGGTTCCCAGCTATTATAGTTGGAGGTATTTATCTAGGATTGTTTAGCCCTACTGAGGCTGCTGCTGCTTCAGTTTTGTATGCTGCTATTCTTGAGTTGTTTGTATATAAATCTATCACTTTTAAGGACATTCCTAAAATCGCTTTATCATCAGGTATGGTTACTGCAGTTGTATTTATACTAGTTGCTGCAGGCATGGGATTTGCTTGGATAATTTCTTTAGCAAGAATACCACAATTAATTACTTCAACTCTACTTGGACCTAATCCATCTGCTTATACCGTATTATGGGTGGTTACTGCGGCCTTCTTTATAGGATGTATGTTCTGTGACCAATTAGTAGTAATCATAATATTAGCTCCAATTTTCGCTGGACCTGCAATAGCCGCTGGTATTGACCCAATTCATCTAGGAATTGTAATTACCCTACAAGCTGCAATTGGCTCTGCAACTCCACCTTTTGG
Organism: Clostridium bovifaecis; assembly: GCA_009738435.1. GTDB lineage: Bacteria > Bacillota > Clostridia > Clostridiales > Clostridiaceae > Clostridium_H > Clostridium_H bovifaecis. The sequence goes on from CP046522.1 coordinate 1,086,029, forward strand.
GTGTAATATATTCACCGCTGCTGCTGTTTTCAAAAGACCATATTTGGAGATTATTAGGAATACGGCACCATACTTTGTTATGTACGCTGCAATTTCAGCAATAATGATCTACTTCCCACAGATTGCTTTGGTAACAAGAAATTTGTTGTATTAAACTAGGGGGGAATAACAGTGAAAAAGCGATTATTAACTTTAATTAGTTGTGCAATACTGAGTTTAGGAATCTTGTCAGGGTGCTCATCAGCTGACATAAATACTAGCGCGGGAGAGACTAAAACCTGGAGAATTGGGCATGAAGAGGTAGCTGGGGGAGTTCAAGACCAATATGCAATGGAATTTAAAAGGCTTGTTGAAGAGAGAAGTAATGGGAAAATTGAGGTAGAAGTATATAGAGCGAACGAAATTGGCAGTGCTACTGATTATCTAGAGTTTGTACAAGGAGGGCTTTTAAATTTTGCATTAGTCAATCCAGGTAGTAGTGGTACTACAGTGCCTGAAAATAATATATTCTATAATCACTTTTTATTACCTGAAGATGATAGGGATGTGCAAGAATTTTTAAAGACAAGCGAATCAATAAAGTTGCTAAATGAAATCAATGAAGAAAATGAAATGAAAGTTCTCGATTGGTTTTATCAAGGATATAATGCATGGACTGCAAATAACGAAATAAGAAAGCCAGCAGATTTTAAAGGAGTAAGTATAAGAACCATGCAATCACCTCTTATTGTGGCAAGCTATTCAGCTTACGGAGCCAATCCGACGCCAATGCCTTATATGGAAGTTTATAGCGGACTTCAACTGAAACAGATAGATGCTCAAGTTAATCCAATTTTTGCAATCCAAGAGATGGGCTTTTATGAAGTTCAAAAATACTTAATTCAAGCAAAACAAGATGGATTCATTTCTGGAATGATAGCAAATAAGGACTATTATGACAAACTAAGTTCACAAGAGAGGGAAATGTTGAAACAGATAATCGAAGAATTGAATAAGTTTATTTATGATGTAGAAATAGAACTTAATGAAAAAGATTAGAATTGATCAGAGAAAATAGTGACATAAAGATAATTGAATTAACATCAGAGGAAAGAGAAGAGTTTAAAAAGGCAAGTGCAGCTGCTAGAGAGGTATACAGAAAATCAGTTGGTGATAGAGGAAATAAAATATTAGATGGTTTTGAAGCTGAAATAGCAGTACTTGAGAGCAAGAAGAAAAATAAATAGTAAAAGCTTTTTAATTTAATTTACTTAAATTTTAAATAAACTGAAAATATAAAGGAGGAGATTTCAATGTTTAGTTTTGACAAAAATGAGTATCTACAAAGATTGCAAAATGTAAAAGCAAAGATGGCAGAAAGAGGGTTAGATGTACTATTAATAACAGATCCAGCTAATATAGCTTATATATCTGGATATAATTCATGGTCATTTTATGTTCATCAAATGTTAGTAGTCATGATAGATGAAGAAGAACCAGTTTGGATAGGACGTTTTATGGATGCTATAAGTGCTAGAAAGACTTGCTGGCTAAAACATGAAAACATTGTTGGGTACAGCGATAATTATGTTCAAAGCGATGTAAGACATCCTATGGATTTTGTAGCAGAAGAACTCATAAAAAGAGGAAAAGGAAATAAAGCTATTGCAGTAGAAATGGACAACTATTACTTTACAGCACAATGTTTTGCAAGCCTTACAAAAGGATTGCCTAACTGCAAATTTACTGATGCAAAGGGATTAGTTAACTGGGTAAGAGTTATTAAATCAGAAAATGAAATAGCACTTATGGAACGTGCAGCAAGAATTATGGAAAAAGGAATGCAAGATGCTATTAATAAATGTAATGTTGGTGTAAGAGAATGCGACCTTGCAGCAGAAATATATCGTTCATTTATAACTGGAACTGAGGAATTTGGAGGAGATTATGCTTCTATAGTACCTCTAATGCCATCAGGAGAAAATACTGGCGCATGCCACCTTACTTGGACAGATAGAAAATATCAAGAGGGTGAAACAGTGGTACTTGAACTTGCGGGCTGTCATCAAAGATACCATTCTCCAATGGCAAGAACAATATTCTTAGGAACACCAACACAAAAATTAGCAGACACTGCTGAGATTACTGTAGAAGGATTAAATAAGGTTTTAGATTTCATTAAGCCTGGAGTAACTGCTGAAGAGGTAGAAGCAGTTTGGAGTGATAATTTGAAAAAATACGGACTATTTAAGGAGTCTAGAATTGGATACTCTACAGGGCTCAACTACCCACCAGATTGGGGCGAGCACACAATTAGCGTTAGACCGGGAGACAAGACTGTACTCCAGCCAAATATGACACTTCATATAATACCTGGTATGTATTTTGAAAACTATGGTGTGGAAATAAGTGAAGCAATTAGAGTAACTGAAAATGGTTGTAAGACTTTAGCTAATTTCGAAAGAAAGTTATTCGTAAAATAGGTATTTAAGCATATAAAGAAGACAGGAAGATAGGGAGGTTTGTGTAAAAATAAATCTGCCTATCTCTTTTTAGTGAAAGTTAATCTTAGTTTTTATATAACGAGTTGTATGCTGATATTCTATTTTTATGTTATTATGAAATAAATTAAGAAATTAACTTTTTATAAAATGTTATGATAAGGTTTACAATGGCAATCATAGAACAAGTAAAAGAACAAGCTGGAGGAAATAAAGTATGAACATTAAAGAAGAAATAGCACAGTTAAAGAAAGAATTAATAAATCTAAGGAGGGAATTTCACAAGTATCCAGAACTAGGATTTCAAGAGTATAGAACATCAAAAATCATATCAAGTTATCTAGAAGAGTGCGGATTAGAAGTAAAGGAGGGAATCGCTAAAACAGGAGTTACAGCACTACTAAAAGGAGGAGAACCAGGTCGTACAATACTTTTAAGGTCAGATATGGATGCGCTTCCAATAAGCGAGGAGAATGATATTCCATATAAGTCTGTTAATAAAGGGGTCATGCATGCGTGTGGACATGATGGGCATATGGCAATGCTTTTAATTGCAGCAAAGATACTGGCTAAACATAAGAAAGAGATAAAGGGAAATGTTAAATTTGCATTTCAGCCAAACGAAGAAGATGCTGGGGCTGAGATTATGATAAGTGAAGGAATATTGGAAAATCCTACTGTGGATGCTGCTTTAGGAATTCATTTGTGGTCGCCAATAGAAACAGGTAAGATAGGCATCGTTTCAGGTCCAATTATGGCTTCCAGTTATTATTTTAAACTAATTATTCACGGAAAAGGTGGACATGGTGGAGCACCGCACCTATCTATTAACCCTATTAACTGTGCAATTAACATCATGCAAGCCGCTCAAAATATGCAAACAAACGAAATGGATGCTCTAAAACCTACGGTAATTACCTTCTGTAGAGTTAATTGTGGCTCTTCTCCAATCATCATTCCTGAAAAGATTGAAATTGAAGGTTCAATAAGATGTCTACATAATGGAACAGAAGAAGTGCAAAAGCGTTTTGAAGAAATAATTAAAAATATATGCAATCTTCATAGAACTACTTATGACTTAGAATTCAAGTGCGGAAACATATTGCTAAACAATGATTATGAAATGACTGAGCTAGTGAAAAAGGCTGGAGCTGAGGTAGTAAAGAATAAAAATATTTTAGACTCTGAGATTAGTGTAATGCTAGGAGAAGATTTTGCTGAGTTTGCTGCAAGAGTACCAAGTGCATTCTACTTTATAGGGATAGCAAACAGAGATAAAGAAACAGATTTTCCACATCATCACCCGCATTTTAACATTGATGAAGATGCTTTATCAATTGGTGTAGAGATGCATATAAGAGCAGTACTAGAATATCTAAACAATAGAAAATAGTTGTAGATAAAAGGTATAACTTTTTATAAAGCTATACCTTTTTAGTTTCCAATACAAGTAGTTTTACAGCGAGTATACCTTCTTCAATTTTCACATCAGGAAGATCTAAAAAATTTTGTAGTCTCATTGAAGCTGAATGAAGAGTACATAGAACTTCAGTATTGTCATTTTCAATAATTGCACCAACAACCTTTACTAAATTTTTTATACAGAACACCTCATTATATAATTTACTACATATAGAACAATTGCTAAGAAAGCTGGTGAAAATATTATAATTATTATTTTTAATTTATATATTTCGCAAAATTAATGGCTGTAACATGTATTAATATAGTTAAAATAATGCTTTTTTTGAAAGTTTAACAGAAAAAAATAGAGGATTTTATCAAAAATACAGTATATATGTAATTTTGTGGAGTTGAATATATTTTTTTCAAATACTATAATTAGAACATGAATATTTATGCAATTTAAATATAATTATGGTGCTTAAGGAGGAACCTATGAATTTTAATTTAAGTGAAATTTTAAATGAAGCTAAATCTTTTTTAGATGTATTTTATAAGCTAACAGGGTTGTCTTCTATCATCGTAGATTTAAATGGAGTAGTATTACTAAGAAATGGCAGTAATAATTTATGTGATTTTTACAAAGAAAATTTAGTTTCAGATTTAGAATGCAATCGTAATGCCGAGTATATAGTTAATGGACTTTTAGGAGGGAAAGAATATATAGTACATGAGTGTAGTGAGGGCCTAGCTTTTATAGGAGTACCTATAAGAATTAATAATGAAATTATCGCAGCAGTTGTCTTAGGAGGGTTTTGGAAAGATAACAAGAAGAGTGAGGAACTTATAAATAAGGCTAGAAACTTAGGCTTTAGTGAAGAAGATTATAGTGACTTAATAAAAGAAATTCCTATAGTGAATGAGGAAAAGCTAAAAGGATTAATAAACTTTCTAGTGCAGGTGTCCACAATGTTTGAGAAAAAAGTTGTAGAAAATAGAGGCGTATATAAAGAGTGGAATATAAGCATGACAAATAGAGAAAAGCTTATTTGCGACATTAATTCATTACTAAATTCAGCTAGAGAACGTTCAGAGATTGGAGCTATTTATTTAATTGATTTGGATGATTTTTGTAAAGTAAATAGATCTTTAGGGTTTAGCAAGGGGGATAATTTATTAAAAGCTATATCTGAAAAGTTAATGCTGTGCTTTAGCGATGAGTGCAGGATTTATAGATTTGGAGGAGATGAATTTTTATTATTAGAACCCTACATAGAGAATAAAGAAAGAAGTATAGTAAGAGGAAAAGAGATTGTTAACACATTTAATGATGAGTGGATTATTGATAATGAGAAAATAAATATAACTGCAAGCATAGGAATTAAAGTTATAGATGAGCTTGATTCTAGCATAGATGATATCATAAGACATGCAAATATAGCTGTTAATTATGCTAAGCATCGAGGAAAGAACAGATATAAAGTATTTGATAGAAGAAAATTCCATAAGGTTTTAAACAGAATAGAACTTGAAAGCGATTTAAAAGGATCAATAGAGAATAATGAGTTAGAACTTTACTATCAACCTCAGTTAAATCTAAAAACGGCTGGTATTGATAGTGTAGAAGCACTTTTAAGATGGAACCATCCGCATAGGGGAATTATATATCCAATGGAGTTTATACCTTTAGCAGAAGAGGTAGGACTTATAACAGAAATAGGGTTATGGGTACTTAAAGCTGCATGTAATCAGGTTAAAAGATGGAAAAGCCAAAATCTTGAGCTAAAGGTTGCTATCAATATCTCTCCTATACAGCTAAAAGATCCTAATTTTTATTATGATATTGTAAATGTCTTATCTGAATTTCAAATTGATCCAAAGTATCTTGAGGTTGAAATAACTGAAAACATATTTATGGAATCAAAAGAGCCAATCATAGATGTATTAGCAAAAATTAAAAAGCGTGGAATAACTATTTCTATAGATGATTTTGGAACCGGATATTCCTCGTTGAGTTATCTAAAAAAGCTGCCTATCGATATTATTAAAATAGATAAGTCCTTTGTAGACGATATTAGCAATAAGGATGCAGATAAATCAATTGTTGGCGAAATAATAGGTATTGCTCATAAGTTAGGAATAGAGGTTGTCGCTGAAGGAGTAGAAAATCAAGGACAGTTGAATTTTCTGAAGGAGAAAGGATGTGATAAAGTTCAAGGGTATATTATTAGTAGACCAATGCCTATATCAGAAATCAACGAGTATATAAAAGCTCAGTAAAAAATTCTATTAAAAGTATAGAAAATTAAAAATTTATAGAAATAGATAAAGGAGGATAAAATAACTTATGAAAAAACTATTTAAGATGTATATCGCTTTTATATTTGTAATTCTTATAATGACTTTAGTAAAATTTGATGTTTATGCTGAGTTTTTCGAATCTGGACAAGTTGTAAATAGCCATAAGATATGGAATATTAAATTTAATAGTAGTGTTCAATTCGATAAGTTTACCCCAAATTATATCAAAGTAGTTGATAGCAGTGGAATATCTAAGAAAGTTACTCTTGAGATATCTTCAGATAAAAAATCTATAAAAGTAATCCCAGATTCAAATGGATATACTCCTGGAGAAAAATACACTTTAAAGATTACTAAAGGGCTAAAAAACGAAAGTAACAAGGATTTGAAAAAAGAGTTTTCTATGGATTTTTATATAGAGCAGGGCATAAATAATGGAGCTTATTCTATTAATAATTTAAGAAATAGAGGTTTAGTTGTACAAGATGGAGATTGGATATATTACAGCAACCTTAATGATAATGGATATATATACAAGATGAGAAAAGATAGCAGCATAAAACAGTTGGTCTATAGGGGTACTGGTGGAGCATCAAACCTTAGCATAGTTAATGATTATATCTATTTTGTAGAGGATGATCCAGAGGTCGAAGAAGATGCTGAAAGAATTTGCAGGGTTAGGAAAGATGGTACAGGGAAAATAGAAATTATTTATAATAATATATCAGTTGCTAATCACATGCAGGTATACGAAGACGACATATACTATTCAGATAGGTTTGGATTATATAAAGGAAGTATAAATGGAGGAGTTCCTAAAAGACTTCTCGATAAAGTAGAAAATAATTCAGATGAGGTTTTATTTACAGTTAAAGATGGATGGATATATTTTTGGGGCTCTAATTATATTACAGGAAAAAGAACTGGAATATATAAGATAAATACAGATGGAAGTGGAAAACAGTGTATAGTTAAAAACTATTCCACCGAAAACTTGTATGTTGATAATGTAAATATTGATGATGGATACATTTATTATCTAGATACAATAGGAAGAGCTTATAAAATAGACTTTTATGGCAAGGATCTTCAGATGATAGGTTCATTAGATGATGCATCAAATATAAATGTATTTGATGGATATATATACTATTCTAGTGGGGAAAGTGTATATAAAATGAAAGCAGATGGAAGTGAAAAAGATCTAATAACAGACGAAGCTAACATCAATTATCCATATATAAACATAGTAGATGGACAACTATGGTACTATAATTCATACGAAGAGTTGAGTAAAGTATCCTTGAAGGATAAAGGAAATACTGAATCTTTAGAGGAAGGTAAAACCTTTTATATAAAAAATATAAATAACCCTTCTTCAAAGATTATTAACTATGCTTCCTCTGATATGAACAATGATGGAATAAAGGAAAACATAATTCTTACAGGGGATTATGAGAACCACAATTATACTAATTTAAAGCTACTTGTTCAAGATTCTATAAATGGAGAAATAATAAATTATAGTTCATTAATAAATGCAGTTTGTGAAGATACAGGCAATACAATATCTCTAGGAGATTTTAATAATGATAAAATAGATGATATAAAATTAGATTTGCTTACCAATATGCAAAGGGGAATGCATTCCACATATATATATTCTTTCATTGATAAGGAACTAAAGAAAATATTTGATGAGGGAATGATACCAAGCACAGGTAAGGATTTTGAATATGAACTTCTAAATAATGCTAATATTAAAATCTATGATGGAGTGAATGGATATTATTTAGTAGACTTGAGTAAAGATGATGCAGAGCATTATAATTATCTAAAGGATGTAGGGATAGAGCCTGGTCTTACGACTTATTATGAAGGAGAAGACTCAGACGGAGACGGAGCCTTAGAGCTGCATAGAAACATGTATTTAGTAGGAATATCTTATAGTGATTTCCTATGTAGTGTTAAAACTATATATAAATTCAATTCAAACACAGGAAGATGGGAATATAAGGATTTTGTAGTGGAAAGTGAGTTTTATCCTTATGAAAATTTAAAAGAAAGTAACTCCAATAAACAAGAAGACAGTACTGAATTTGTAGATAAATCAGCAGTTCAAGATTTAGTAGAAGAAGAGGGATACATTTATTATATTAAGAATTATTGGACAAATACTGGAGAAAATAGCTATTATCTAAGTGGCTCCTCTCTATATAAGACCAGCAAGGACCTGAAAGAAAATAGGGTTATTGCACAAAATCCATACTCAAAAATTCAAATGGATGATGGATGGATATATTATATAAGCATGTATGGGGTAAACTTGCATAGGGTTAAATTAGATGGAAGTTCTGATACTAATCTTAGCAGATATATTGTAAAGAGTTTTAGTATCTTTGGAGAGTGGATTTATTTTTGTGATAACATGAGCGGTATCTATAAGATGAAAAAAGATGGCAGCGACCTTACTCAATTAAGCTTTGATAAAGGAGAAGAAATAGCTGTATATGAAGATTGGATTTACTATATAAATAGCAAGGATTGGACTTTGTATAGGATGAAAGTTGATGGAACATCAAGAGAAAGCTTAGGTGAAAATATCACCCATGGATTAGGGGTGAATAAAGACGGGCTATATTATTATGTAAGGCATAGAGAAGGGTCAAGCTTATATAGAATGAACCTTGATGGAACAGGTAGCAAACCTATTTCAGATTATGTTATTGGTAAATATGCAGTATATGGCGGTTTTATCTACTTTATAAACATGAATGATAATGCTATTTATAGAGTAAAGGTTGATGGAACCGAACTAGTAAAATTAAATGATGAGACAGCTGTAGATATAATAGGTGTATCAGGAGACCTTATTTACTATATATCAAGAGATAAAATGGATAATCAGCACACATATAGGATAAAGAAAGATGGAGGCGTATCTCAACTTGTAGATTAGCAGTGTAGATTTCCATATTAGGAGGCAGAAGATGAAACATTCTAAAGATTCACAAATGAAATTAAAAACTATCCTTATGTTATTTTTTTCTTTATTAGTTATAATTCCAATATTAGTAGTTTCTACATTTAGCTATAGAAATCAATATAAGTCTCTTAAGGCTAGTACAAATGAAATCCTTGTTAAAAGTGGCAATAATATATCTGAGGCGGTAAGTTCTTTATTTATAAATAATAAAGAAGCTGTAGATATGTTTTCTGCTAATGTCGACGTGGTGGGAGTTGCAGCTCATCCAGAATGGGAGAGTTTTATGCTGTCAATGTTTACAGACTATGTAAAGTCGCATAAAAATGTAAGAGCTATATACTACGGAGAAGCTACTAAAAAACATCATTCAACCACAGGAAAGCCTAAACCAGGGTATGATCCAACAAGTAGGCCATGGTATAAAGCTGCAGTAAAAAGTTCAGGAAAAGTTATTATAACGGAGCCATATGAAGATACTAATAATAAAGGACTTTTTGTAGTTACCATTGCTAAAACAGTAAAAGATCCTAACAAAGGTGATGTACTTGGAGTCATAGGATTAGATATGTCTTTAGAAACTATATCTGAACAGATATCTAAGACAAAGATAGGAGAAAGTGGATTTCAAGCGCTAGTAGATAATAAGGGAACTATAATCGCACATAAAGATGCATCCTTAATAAATAAACAAGCAAAGGAAATACCTTACTTTAATAACATAATTACATCTAAGATTGACATATTAAATGAAAATGTTAATGGGGAACCTACTTTGGTGTACAAACTACAGAATTCATACACTAAGTGGGATGTTATAACATTTATGCCTGAGAAGGAAATAAAACGAGATATAAATTATTCCTTGTATACTAATGTTATAATATCTTTGATTTGTATACTAATATCCTTAGCAATGGCGCTAAATTTAGGAAAATATATAACAGCATCTATAAAAGACATATTATTTTTATTAAATGCAACTAGTAAAGGCGATTTATCTCAAAAGGCAAAATTAAGTAAAAAAGATCCTTTAGAGATACATCTAATCAAAGAGGAAATAAATGAAATGATAGATTCAATGGTAGCGATGATAAAAGAAATTCATTCAGCTGGAAAAACCTTGACATTAACATCACAGCAGTTTTATGCTATGACCCAAGAGTCCAGTGCTACTGGAGAAGAAATAACTAGGGCTATTCAGCAAATTACTGAAGGTGCTGTAGATCAAGTAACTAGCCTCGAGTTATCTCTTAATGAAGTAGACAAACTATCAAAGTTTGTAGATGAAACGATAAAAAGCTCAGAACTAATGGAAGACTCTGCTACTAAGGTTATAGAGCAAGTATCTGAAGGTACTGAAGCAATTAAATTGTTAAAGAAAAATTTTGATGAGACATTAACTGCAAGTGATTCACTTTACGAAGAAGCACATATTTTAAAAGATAATTCGAGAGAAATAGTGAATATAACAAATGAGTTAAAGGATATTACGGAGCAAACAAACCTTTTAGCACTTAATGCTAGTATTGAGGCTGCAAGAGCTGGAGAACATGGAAAAGGATTTGCAGTAGTTGCTGAAGAAGTAAGAAAGCTTGCAGAACAATCTGCAAATTTTGCAGAGGATATACAGAGGGTAACAAATCAGATAATAGTTGGTATAAATAATGTTATGGATAGAGCATCTTCTACGAAAGAGTTAGGGGAGATAAGTCATGATAAATTAAATTCAACTAATTACAGCTTTATAGATATAGAGAATACAATAAATGAGCTTAAATCTAAAATAGATAAAGTAGCAGCTTCTATTAGAGATGTAAATGAAACTAAATCTATAGTAGTTTCCAAAATAGAAGAAGTATCTTCTGTTTCAGAGGAAACTGCAGCTACAGCGGAAGAGGTTAATGCATCTGTTGAAGAACAAACATCAGGCTTAAATGAAATAGCATCTTCAGCTAATAATTTAAACGAATTAGCTGAAGAATTAGATGCCTCGGTTTCAAGATTTAAAATATAAAATTTAAGATTGGAGTTTTAGAAAATTCCTCAATAAAAGGCGTAAGTTAGATAGAACCTACGCCTTTTATTCAATATAATTATTTGTTATAAATTAATCTTTTAAGTAATTCTTCCAATAATAGGCTTAAAGGATATTATTTCTTTATGAGAAAAAAGTTCAAAGTTTACTTGAAGCATAGTGAAAAAATAAAACTTTTCTTGAAATGAGAACAGAGTTAGTATTATTATTGAGGAAACAAGAAATAAAGAGTTATACAGAAATATTGAGGTGACAGAAGGTGAATATAAATGAGGAGCAAGGATTGGTTATAAATGAGCTAAAAGAAAATATCATATTGCTTGCATCAGCAGGAACAGGTAAAACAGAGACCCTGTCTAAAAGAATAGCCAATATAATTCATAGTAAAGAAGCTAATCCATCAGAGATACTATGTATTACCTTTACAAATAAAGCCTGCAAAGAGATGAAGGAAAGAATTGAGAATATTGTAGGGGTTTCTGCAAAAGAAATAACTATTAAAACCTTTCACAGCTTTTGTTTTGACACAATCAAGATGGAAGCTAAAAAAAGGACTGATATATTTACTGACTTTACAATATTCGATGAGGATGACTGTAAGGAAATTATAAAGTACTGTAATTACCTTGACTTTCAAGTAAGGCCTTTGCAGCAGTTTATAGATACTGCGAAGTTAATTAGAGTGCAAAATAATATCTATAGTGATGATGTTAGAGAGGATTATTATAAAGCTGTAGAGTATATCTTTAAGAATAATAAAAATAAAATTGATCAGATATGCAGTGAAAGAGGCAGCCTTAATCTTAAATTAAGGAATTTCCTAGAAGAAAAAGGTCACGTTTTAATTAATAGTTATAATGCCTTACTTCATAATAATCACGGTCTTGACTTTACGGATCTAATAATTAAGGCCAAAGAATTATTTAATAACAAAGAAGTAGTCGAGGCTCTTACTAAGAAATATAAGTATATAAATATTGATGAGGTGCAAGATACAAGTACATTAGAGTATTCGATAATAGAAAGGATATTTAAGAATAATAATGTTTTAATCTGTGGGGATATATTTCAAACTATATATCAATGGAGAGGTTCTGAGCCCCAAAAAATATTTGAAAGCTTTAAAAGTAAATACAACCCAAAAGAAATAGTGTTTTCTAAAAATTATAGAGCGACTAGAAATTTAACGGATGCTTCTCTGGAATATCTAAATAATGCTTTTCCAAAAGAAATGTGTAATCTATACAAAGATGGTATTGTATCTGAGAATAAGGAATCTGGAGAAAAGATTAAATTAAAGATAGCAGAAAGCCTAAGAGAAGAAGCGCAGTTTATATTTAATGAGGTAAAAACACTGCGAGACCAAAATGCGAGTTTAGGCAAGATATGTGTGCTAACTAGAGATAACAATTACAATATAAAATTGAGCGAACAATTACAAAGTATACTAAGATACGAAGCAGTAAATTTTGAATTTATATTGGTAGATCAATTTAAATTCTTCAGAAGGCAGGAAATAAAAGATGTAATAGCTTTTTTAAAGCTTATAGGAAACAGATATGACTCTATTAGCTTGAAAAGAATTTTAAAAAGATTACCTACAGGAATAGGTGATAAAACCATTGAAGATATTGAATCAGATAAATACAAAAAATTAGGAATAGTGTTATCGGATTTTATAGATAGTAATGTACCTATATATGGAGAAAAATATTCTTTGCTTATAAATGAGTTCCATAAGGATAATATTATAGTGTTTGATGTGGAAAGTACTGGTGTAGATGTCACTGAAGATGAGATAATTCAAATTGCAGCTATTAAAATTAACAGCAAGGGAGAAGTTATAGAAAGATTTGAAAAGTTTTTAAGGAATAAAAAGTCCGTTAAAAATTCAGAGCATATTCATGGCTTTAGTGATGAATTTTTAATGAAAAATGGAGAAAATAAAGAATCGGTTCTAAGGAAATTTATAAAATTTTCGGAGAATACCATAATAGTGGGACATAATGTTCAGTATGACATAAATATATTGACAAGTGAGCTTCAAAGATTAAACTTAGGTAAGCCAAAGTTTAAGGCCTTCTTCGATACGCTAGATATATACAGAAGATTTTATACTAATCTAGTAAATCATAAGCTAGAAACCCTAAGTAAAGTCTTTAAAACTGCCAATAAGCCAAGCCATGATGCTATGGATGATATTTTAGCAACTAAAGACCTTCTAGTAAGAGCACTCAAAATTGATATAATACCTACTTCTATGGAAAGAATAGCCTATATGTCAAAGTATTTAAAATCCTTCTCATTTATAACAGAAAAGTTAAATAAGCTTTTTAAGGAAGCGGAAGAAGCAAGACCTCATGATATTGTTGGTAAGATAGTAAATGACTTTAGTCTGAAAACACTATACACGGGAGAAGAAGGAAAAGAGAAAATTGAAAGGCTTAAGGATTTTTATGTGCTCCTAAGAGAACTAGATGATAGGAGTAAAAGCAATAGGGATTCTCTTTTAGATGTTATTAAAATAACATCTTTATCTAATGGGGAATTAGAAACCTTAATTATTAAGAGAACTAAAAAGCCAAGAATACCAATAATTACAGTTCATCAAGCCAAGGGATTAGAATTTGAAACTGTATTCATTTCAGGTGTTCAGCAGAACACATTTCCATCATACATGGCTATAAAGTCGGATAATCTAGATGAGGAAAAAAGAACTTTTTACGTAGCTATTACAAGAGCTAAAAAACGACTTTATATAACTTGCAATACTAGTGGTGGATATGGTAGAAGGACTACTAAAAGTGATTTTATAAACTTAATACCACAAAACTATATAAGTTAATAAAGTATGGTTTAGGTGCTATTATAAGAAAGGATATAAATAAAAAACTTGCTATATACAATTAAGTATGTTACTGTTAATTATAACTTAAATGAATCGTAAATAATAAAGCACAAATATATTTCAATTAGTACCTATGAACTAGAGTATCTTATATAGAAATTTTATTAGTGTATTATTACAAGAAGTTTAAGAAAAATAAAATTTCGGAGGTACACATCATATGAATGGTACAGTTAAATGGTTTAATTCAGAAAAAGGATTTGGATTTATTACAGGAGAGGATGGAACAGATGTTTTTGCACATTTTTCTCAAATAAATTCAGATGGTTATAAAACTCTTGAAGAAGGTCAAACGGTTTCTTATAACGTAGTTAAAGGACCAAAAGGGCCGCAAGCAGAAAATATTACTATTGTTAGATAATAAAATTTTACCCCTTAAATAGGAGTCCTATTTAAGGGGGTTTTTAATGCTAAAATGCTAGGCTAGTAGATTAACTTGTAACTTGCCTGACATCAAGCATTAAGCTTAACTATGTTCTACCTCTTCTGTTTCCTTAACTAATAATAGATTCTCTAAGTTAGATTTTCTGTTATCTAAGGTATTATGAGTTATGTGCTTAGTAAACATATCCTTAGGAGGATTCATTAAGAAATTATGAAGAAAAATCCTACCATTAGGGGTATTGGCTGCGGCATAATGCCTTCCACGACTTAAGTAATAAACCCAAGAGTATCCGAAATTTATTACTTTATCTAAATCTTCTCTATCAATTAAGGTTTTTTCCTTTTTTCTGCCATATTTATCTCTAAGTATGATAGCTATGGTTTTAAAATCTACATTTTCATAATCATTTACTGCTGCATTCTGATCATATATTTTTATATTACACTTTCTATTATCTAGGGTATCTCCATTAAGATGCCTAATAGGAGTTCTGGTGTTTGTACCTAAAATGAAGGAATGTAAGCTTTGCTTTTCCTTAAGCTTTTTATCACCCGCAAAAGAATAATTTAGATTTTGGGCTAAGTAGCTATTAAACTCTTTGTCCCATTCGGCGAACCATTCTCCTTTATTTAACACTAAGTTTAAGTCTTCAGCATCTATTTTAGTGTCAACAAATCCACCCTTTTTCTTTGAAAGTTTTATATAGGCAATATCTCCTTTTACCTCATACTCATTGATTTTTGATTTATACTCAGTCCTTATAATGAACACCTCTTTCTTTTAATGTCTTTTCATGCTAAGATATATAATTTCTTGTCATGCTACTTATTATACCACATAGGCAAGAAACTTTTATTATTATGAAATTTTGCCGATAAAAACTTTATAATAGTAAGAGGTTAAAGGTAATTTAAGGTAAGTATATGTTTTGATTATAAATATACTGCGAACGTGAAAAATAATCTTATATTCTGTATGACACCAAAATAAAGAGAAAAGTCATAAAGATAAATGATAAGAATGAAATTATGTAAATAGGTAGGAGGAAATGAAATATGTTACAAGATAGACAGAATGATATACCAGAATTCGGAGAATACATAAGTGATGCAAGACAAGCGATAGAACAAGGTCTTTTAAGTGAAGAGCAATCTGGTGATAAGCAGGCGGGAGATGGAATAGTAGCTGTTCCGACAGAAGACATTCATAATAGCTTAGAAATAGTTAGAGAACTAAAGGAGAGTTCTTTAAAAGGTGAATTAGATATTAACAAACTTAATATGTTAGATGAAATATTATCAAATATTAACTCAAGTATATAAAATAATCGTATTAAACTATAACGTAGTACTAATATAAAAAGTGTGTGGTAGGTTAGCAATAAGCAGCAAATAATAGGTAATAGAAAAATGAAAGGTAGATATTATCAGCAGTTCCTAACTTAAGTTGAGTAGAACTGCTGAATTATATAATAAAGCTACAACTATAGGTGAAAGATTCTAAATATTATCTACCATATTAGAAAAATACCTTGGTGGAATATACCCATTTTTTATTCCTTCTGTAACTAATAGATATGTTGCTGTGGTATCAAATCTAGCATCATGAAAGCTTCCGGTTTGATTAAAAAGTTTTTTACTTAAGATATCTATATGAGATTCTTCTATATTGAGAAACCTTATAGCCTCTTCGAGTTTAGGAGCTTTAGGTTCATTACGGCTATTCTTAAGTTTGCATATATCTTTGTAATAGTTCATAGTACAAAATATATGCTTAGGCTCTATAACTTCACCACAGCCTTCTAGTTCAGATTCTAAAAATTTTATATCAAAATTGACGTTATGACCTATTAGAATATCTGCACTTTGGAAATCGGTTAAAAATTCTTCTAAGCGATCCTCAAAATATCTACCATTACTTAGTTCATATAAATTTTCAACGCTAAAACCATGAACTTTCTGTGCGCTTGGCTCTACATATTCTACTGTAAAGAAGACATTTTTGCCTATGGTTTTAGTTGGCTTAAAACTTGTATCAACGAGAATATAGCTAAGTTGGCAGATGCTTCCTGGCCTTATTCCCGTAGTTTCTGTATCAAAAAATATCATTTTCATATTAAAACTCCTCCTAAGTATGCACCACAATATATTATAGTAAAGTGTGAGTAGTGTGACAAGCAGTACTTATAGAAAATAGGATCATATATGAATTTAATGAAAAACTAATAGAAAATAGCTAAGATACACAGTTATTGAAAGGCAGTGGAGAACTTTAATTAAGAGGATCTCTCCACTTCATCCACTTTGCGCTTTAGCGCCTCCACTGCTCCACTAAGAATTTTGCTTCGCAAAATTCTTATATGGTGTATAATATATTTATAATAGAAGCACAAAATATATTGGGAGGAATTTTTATGGGACTATTTGATGGATTAATGGGCAATGCTTCAGAGGTTAGAATTGAAGACGTGCAAAAGGAATATACTAATATACTAAGTTCAACAGAAGTGGTTGAAAAGGCGTATAGACTTATTCGTGATATGTTTATTTTTACTAATAAGAGGCTTATCTTAGTGGATAAACAAGGTATGACTGGGAAAAAGACTGAGTATCACTCAATCCCTTATAAAAGTATTACTCACTTTAGCATTGAAACAGCTGGAAATTTTGATTTAGATGCAGAACTCAAAATATGGGTTTCAGGATCTCAGCTTCCTATAGAAAAACAATTCAATAAGAGCTTAAATATATATGAGCTCCAAAGCGTATTAGCGGAATATGTATTAAAATAGATTGGAAGTAATTACAAAGTGAAATAAACCTTGTTGAAGAACTAAGTAAAAGGGAGTTAGTTATGAATTATTTGCTAAAGCCTATTGGTGAGGAAATATTTGGAGAAAATGTGTCTATAAGATTTAAAACCATAAACGAGGGCTTTGATAAGTTTAAGAGTTTTATGCTGGATGGTAAGGATATAGATAATGGTGAAAAAAGGTTAGGAGCTTTTATAGATAAAGTCTTCGAGTTAAATGGAGAAGAAAATTCATATGTGGATTTTTACTTTAGCAGGCTAGATAAAGCTGCTAAGGATAGACTAATTTCAGCACTAATTAGTGAAGATAGGCTAGTTTTAGAAAGGCATATAAGAGAAGTCAAAGATGAGACAATATATTTTAGATTGAGCAAGGAATCAATTCCTTTTCTTATAAGATTGAGTACTAGGGAAATATTATTCTCTACCTTCTACTTCACAAAATTTCAATGCACGATATGGGGAAATTTTGATATGAAGTTTCCTATATTTTTTAGTAATGAAGATAATATGAAGTTATATGAAGATATAGCTAGAGAGTATTATTTAATACCAGGCACAAGATAAGTGTCTGGTATTTTTAATGCAGGAGGAAAATTGGAATAAATGTAGAATAGAGTAATAAAAAGGGGGGCGTTAATTTGATTTTTATTGAAAATACATCTACAAGTCCATATTTTAATCTTGCATGTGAAGAGTATTGCCTTACGAATTTAGACTTTGATGAAGACATTGTGATGTTGTGGAGAGACGATAATACAATTGTCGTTGGTAAGTATCAAAATACTATTGAAGAAATAAATCATGAATTTGTAGCTGAGAATAAAGTAAATGTAGTCAGAAGGGTAACTGGTGGAGGAGCAGTATATCACGATCTAGGAAATCTTAATTTTACGTTTATATTAAATGTAGATAGAACTGATATGATAGATATGAAAAAATATGCTTTACCAGTGGTGGAGGCTCTAAAAGAAATAGGGGTAACCGCAGAATTGAGTGGAAGAAATGATATTACAATTGACGGCAAAAAGATTTCTGGAACTGCACAAAGACTACACAAGAGCAAACTGCTTTATCATGGTACTTTACTATTTGATTCAGATATGGGAGTATTGAGTAAAGCCTTAAAGGTTTCAATAGATAAAATTGAATCTAAGGGCATAAAATCGGTAAGGAGTAGAGTCGCAAATATAAAAGAGTATTTGAATAAAAATTATGATGTACTTGAGTTTAAAAGATTGATTTTGCATCACTTATTTAAGGAACAACCATACAAGGAGTACAAGCTTACAGACGAAGATTTGAAAGCTATTAGATTATTGGAAAAGGAACGATATTCAAAGTGGGAGTGGATATACGGTAAATCTCCAAGCTGCAATCTAAAAAATTCAAAGAGGTTTTCGGGTGGAAAGATAGAAGTATTACTGAATATATCTAATGGGATAATTGAAGGCTGCAAGATATATGGTGATTTTTTAGGCGTATCAAATATAGAAGATGTAGAAAGTGTTATAATAGGTAATCGATATGACAAAGAAGATATTGAGAAATCTTTAAAGGATATTAATATTAGCGAGCATTTTGGCAATATAACTAAAGACGAGGTAGTATCTTGTTTTTTTAAATAATAAAAATGAAGCAATGGCATAGTTTGATAATAGGTTTAATGAAATAGTGTAATGAGAAATGTAAAAAGGTTTCAGTCAATGGATTGAAGCCTTTTTGTTTTGGAAATTTTAATGAAAAGATTAGAAAATTAATACTTGTGTACTATAAATTTAATTTTAGTATTAACTCTTCAAATATAATATACAGAAAATTCAAACTATAGGCTGATTACATTTGCTATGTAATCGATTTAAAATATGGTTATAAGGAAATTTCAAGGAGGTAATAGAGATGACTGAAATAATTGTACCTAGTTTAGGAATGTCAGGGATGGATGTGACCATTACTGCATGGTTCAAAGAAGAAGGTGATGCTGTAGAGAAGGGTGAACCACTATTTGAAATTACTACAGAGAAATTAAATCAAGAAATAGAATCACCTGAATCAGGAGTATTGAAAAAAATATGTAAAAAAGAGGGCGATACTGCAGCTGTTGGAGAATTAATTGCCATAATAGAATAAGGTTAGGAGAAGTTATATGGAGGAAAAAAGAATAAAACAAGTTAAGAAAATGATTGGAGCTAGAAAGCTGATAGCAGAAAGAATGGCAACAAGTTTAAGAGATTATCCACAAGGAACAGGATGCAAGAAAATTTGTATGGATGAAATATTAGCACTTAAGGATGAGCTCAAGAAGCAAAATGAAAACGTGTCTGTTACATCAATACTTATAAAATTGGCCGCAGCAGCTCTACAGGAAAATCCACAGCTTAACTCCGCAGTAATAAACAATGAATTGATTATTTATGATTCAGTGAATATAGGAGTTGGAATAGGACTACCGGAAGGAATAATGCTTGTTGTCATTAAAGAGGCACAGGATAAAGATATATTCCAGATTTCTGAGGAACTGCAGAGATTGATTACCCAGCTTAAGAGTAGAAAAATCAATTTCAAGGATATGCAGGGATCTACATTTACATTAAGCAATATAGGAATGTTTGATTTAGATGAAGTAACACCTTTCTTAAGTCCGCCAGAGACAGCCATATTATCTGTGGGTGCAACGAGAAAAATGCATGTTGTAAATGATGATGATACAACAAGTATCAAAAGAATGGCTACATTCTGCACAACTGTAAATCATGCAGCTGTAGATGGAATGCATGGTGGTAAGTTCTTAATGACGTTCACAAAGTTAGCAAATAAACCTAAAGAATATATGGGTTTATAATAAAAAGGAGGTAATAGGATTATGAGTTTTTCCAAAGAAGAGCTTTTAAAAATGCATGAATATTTGGTGTTCTCAAGGAAAATGGGTAATAAGATCATAGAGTATATCTATGCAGGTAAAATTGCAGGGGCAATTCACCCTCCATTAGGACAAGAAGCTATTTCAGCTGGTTTAATAATGGCTGCTGAAACTGCTGGGGTAAAAACACACAGCACAGCTACGCATCGTAATCAAGCAGTTATGGCAAAGAGAGCTGGATTAGATAGATTTTTAGGAGAGTTACTTTGCCGTCAAACTGGGGTATGCGGAGGAGTAGCTGGAGAATATCATATGTGTGATTTTGAACTAGGGCTATTGCCAGCTCAAGGTGTTCTTGGTGGTTCATGGCCATATTCTGTAGGATATGCGTGGGCGCTAAAAAATGATGGCAAAGATGATGTGGTTTTGGCTGTATATGGTGATGGAGCATGTAGTGAAGGTGCTACATACGAAGCCATGAATTTAGCAGCACTTTATAAGGTACCGGTTGTATTTGTAATTGAAAACAATGGTATTGCAATGACAACACCACTTGAAAAAGAGTCACCAGTTGAAAATCTTTCAGTAAGAGCTCAAGCCTCAGGTATGAAGGGAATAACAGTAGATGGCAACGATGTAGTTGCTGTTACAGAAGCGCTTCAGGAAGCCATTAAACTAGCACAAAAGGGAGAACCAAATGTAGTAGAGCTTAAAACTATTCGCTGGGAAGGACATTATGTAGGAGATAATCAGTCTGTATATAGAGATTTAAGTTTCAGAGAAAACTTAGATGAGATTTGTCCTGTTAAGAAGATGGAAGCTAGATTGTTAGAATTGGGATATATTGATGAAGCCTATATCCAAGGAGTTCATGAAGAACAAGAAAAAATAGTAAGCGATGGATTTGCAAAAGCTTATGCAGCGCCTGCTCCAACTAAAGAACAAATATTAGATTATAATAAAATATACTCAAATGAAGCTGGAGGTGAAATTTAATGGCTAAAACATCAGTTGTAAAAGCTTTAATTGAAGCAGTTGCAGAAGAGATGACAAGGGATGAAAAGGTCATCTGTATTGGTGAGGATATTGGTAAAAAGGGTGGTTCATGGGGAACATTTACTGGAATACAAGCCGCTTTTGGAGAAAACAGAGTGTTAGAAATGCCTATAGCTGAGCAAGGATATGCTACATTTGCAGTTGGAGCAGCAAATGCAGGATATAGACCAGTTGTTGAATTCATGTTTGCAGACTTTGCTAGCTTAGGATTTGAAGCTATTGCAGACGTTGCAGCAAAATCACGTTTTAATTCTCAAGGAAAGAAAAGTTGCCCAGTTACCTATGTATTCCCAGCAGGTGGAGGAATGAAAGTAGGATGCCACCATTCTCAATCCGTTGAGGCTTGGTTTGCAAATATTCCTGGATTAAAGATAGTAGCACCAACTTATCCAGAAGATATAAAAGGATTGCTTAAAGCATCTATTCGTGATGATGACCCTGTATTATTTATGTATCCAAAGGGATTCTTAGGAAAGATAGAAGATATACCAGAGGATAAAGAATGCTATATTCCTCTTACCAATGCAGGTAAAGTTGTTAAAGAGGGTGAGGATATCACAATAATATCATGGCATCGTACTTTAGACAAAGTAATTACAGCAGCAGAGACATTGGAAAAGGAAGGAATAAGTGTAGAAGTTATTGATCCAAGAGTGCTTGTTCCTTTAGATAAAGAAACTATTATAAAATCTGTAAGAAAAACTGGAAAAGTTGTTATAGCTCACGAAGCGCCAAAGCGTGGTGGATATAGTGGAGAGATTGCAGCTGTTATTACTGAAGAATGTTTTGACGCATTAAAGGCGCCTATTATACGTGTAGGATCAGCAAATGGAATTATTCCTTTTGGGCTTGGAGAAGAGCATGTATATCCTACAGAGGTTGATATTATAGAAGCAGTTAAAAAAATTACAAAGTAGAATTTAATGAATACAGAACTCTGGCACCAGAGTTCTGTATCACTAAAAGGCGAAATTTTTAAGGGGGGAAAGTTGTGTCCATAAAGTATGATTATAGAGGTAAAAATGTTGTTGTTACAGGAGCTGCAAAAGGATTAGGCAAGGCAATAGCAACAAAGTTTGCTGAAGCAGGTGCAAATCTTGCTATAGTAGATTTTGATGGGGAAAGTGGACTAAAGACTGCAGAAGAATTAAAATCAATGGGCTCAAAAGTAATATTTCACAAAACTGATATATCAAATGTGGATAGTGTTAATGAGATGGCTAAAGAAGTACTTGATACGTTTGGCACTGTAGATATCTTAGTAAATAATGCTGGAACATCACCAAAATTTGTAGGGCCACCACTACCTACTTTAGATTCAGAGGATTGGCAGAGGGTTTACAATGTCAATGTAGTAGGAATGGTAAATGTTTGTAAGGCATTTTACAAAAATTTTTATGTTAAAAAGAGTGGAAAGATTGTAAACATTGCTTCTATTGCTGGATTTATGCCAACACCTGTTATTCCACAATATGCTGCCTCAAAGGCTGCAGCAATGAATTTTACTCATGCTCTAGCTCAGGAAATGGGCAATTTTAATGTTAATGTTAACTGCGTAAATCCAGGATATATATACAGACATATATGTGCACAATGGATTAAAAATTAAGAATGCTTTGCCTCACTTATTCCAGGATTGTGAAACCAGTGAAGAGGTAGTAAATAAAATGGCAAGAGATTCTGTGTTACACAGAGCACAGGAACCAGATGATATAGCTTATGCTGTACTATTCCTTGCTTCAGATGAAGCCAAAAACATTACAGGTCAATCTTTAAATGTAGATTCAGGTAAGATTCTTAGGTAAAGTAGGGTGAAAAAATGTTTCAACAAGAGTATAAGAGAAAGTTAATAGATGTATATGAAGCGGTGAATAAGATAAAGTCAAATGATTTTATTATTACTGGCAACGTAGCTGCAGAGCCCCTTACTTTTATGGAAAACATGAACATTCTGAAAGATAATGGGGTTGAAAATGTTACATTGATAAATTTGTTACCATTAAAAAATTTTGACTTTTACTCTAATCCAAGTTATATAGGTGTATTAAATTTTGAAAGCATGTTTTATTCAAAGTTCCTTAGTCCAGTGCATAAAGCAGGAAGAATAACCTTTACACCAAATCACTTGAGAAATTGTGGTGTGGATAAGATGTATTATTTAGACCACAATAAAAAACCTTTAAATATTTATGTATTAGCTGTAACGCCTATGGATAAACATGGGTATTTTACATCTAGTTCTTATGGATTGTTTAATAGAGACGTTCTGAAAAAGGCAGATATGGTTATAGTAGAAATCAATCCTAATGCCCCAAGGACCTTTGGTGATACTCAAATACACATAAACGAAGTGGATTATATCTTTGAAGGAAAAGGCGATATTATTTATGCTCCATCTAAAAAAGTAAATGATGATGATCGAAAAATAGGAAAATACATTTCAGAATTAGTAAATGATGGAGACACTATACAGCTAGGTATAGGAGGAATTCCAACAGCTTCAGCCATGGAGCTAAAGGATAAAAAAGATCTAGGGATTCATACTGAAATGCTGAATGACGGATTAGTATACCTATGCAAAAATGGAGTTGTGACAAATAGAAAGAAAAATTATTTTCCAGATAAAATCGTAACTACTTTCACGCTAGGTTCTAAGGAAACTTATGATTTTATTGATGATAATGTTGGTGTTTTACACTTAGATGTTAAGAAGGCAAACTCACCTTATGTAATTGCACAAAATGATAATATGGTATCTGTTAATACCACCCTTCAAATTGACTTGATGGGACAATGTGCATCAGAGGCCGTTGGAACTAATCAAATTAGCGGAAGTGGAGGACAAGTGGATACTGCTGTGGGAGCTAAGATGTCCAAGAATGGAAGATCTATTATTGCATTACATTCTACAGCTATGATAAAAACAGGCGATGGAAAAGAAAAAAGGAGGATATCAACTATTGTACCAGTGCATGAAGCAGGTACGATTATTACTATGTGTAGAGCAGATGTAGATTTTGTTGTAACAGAGAATGGAATAGCAGCCTTAAGAGGAGCTTCTTTAAGGGAGAGAGCAAAGTCATTAATAAACATTGCACACCCAGACTTTAGAGACGAGCTAACAGAAATGGCTAAGAGGTATAACTATATTTAAAGGATGAAGTAGGTGAAGATATGAAAATAGCAGTAATAGGAGGAGGCCCAGGAGGGTATGAAGCAGCGATATATGCTGCAAAATGTGGTGCCGAAGTAACCTTAATTGAAAAAGAAAAAGTTGGTGGAACATGCCTTAATAGAGGATGCATTCCTACAAAAGCCTTATTGGCATCTTCAGATAAATTAAGCACAGTCCTTGGAGTGAAAAAGTTTGGAATACAAGTGAATGGAGAAGTTAGTGCTGATTTTTCATGTATTATGCAGCGAAAAAGTAAAGTAGTACAAGGACTAGTTAATGGTGTTCAATTTTTATTACAGAGCAATAAAGTTAGTCTAATAAATGGATTTGGGAAATTGAAGGATAAAAATACTATTGAAGTAGAAAAAGCAGACGGAAATATAGAAGAAGTTAAGGCTGATAAGATAATATTAGCTACAGGTTCTATCCCTGTTGTACCAGAGTTTTTAAAATATGATGGTAAAAGGGTCATTACTAGTGATGAAGCTTTAGAACTAGAGAATATTCCAGCTTCAATGATTATTGTTGGTGGAGGTGTCATTGGATGCGAAATAGGGCAATTTCTTAAAAAGATGGGAACTGAAGTTACTATAGTAGAAATGATGCCTCACATTTTACCATCAGAAGATCCAGATGTAGCAAAACAACTAGAAAAACAGTTTAGAAAAGACAAGATTAAAGTTCATGCTGGAGATGGGATATTAGAGGTTAATGTTGAAGAAAATAGTGTAAAAGTTCTTCTTCAGAGTGGAAAGGAATTAGAAGCTGAATATCTGCTGGTTTCAGTAGGGAGAAAACCTTATACTGAAGGTTTAAGCCTGGAAGATATGGGAGTGGAAAGGGATAACAGAGGGCGAGTTTCTGTAAATGAGCATTTACAAACAAAAGTAGAAAATATTTATGCAATTGGAGACATAATCGATACTCCTTTCCTAGCTCATGTAGCTTCAAAAGAGGGTTTAATAGCTGTAGATAATGCGCTGGGGAGTAATAAAAAGGTTAGCTATAAGGCTGTTCCCAGATGTGTATACACCTATCCAGAGATTGCAGCAGTAGGGTTGACTGAAGAACAATTAAAAACAAAAAATAGAGAATATGCAACAGGTATATTTAACTTTGTTGGTCTAGGTAAAGCTAAAGCTGCTGAAGAAACAGAAGGCTTTGTAAAGGTGATTGTGGATAAGGAAGATAAACTCCTAGGTGCAGCTATTGTAGGCTCACATGCCACAGATATGATGCAAGTATTGACACTAGCAATAGAATTAGGGCTAACAGCTGAAACCGTTGGAGATTCTATTTTTCCTCATCCTACTATGTCAGAAGCTATTATGGAAGCATTACACGATGTTCATAAAAAAAGTATTCATAAGGCATGACAGAAAGCTTATAAAGGTATCGGTGAATATGTATGGATAAATATCATCATCACTTTATAAGCTTGGACATAAGAGAGGTACGATTATTGACATCTAGCTTTTTAAAGATATTATTGATATGGGATTTTACAGTAAATACACTTATAAAAAGCTTATCAGATATTTCTTGATTATTATGCCCTTGAAAAATAAGTTCAATAATCTCGGCCTCTCTTTTGGTAAAATCGAATTCTTTTATTAGCTTGACTACATCTGGCTTAGTTTTTAGCTTAGGAGTAGAAAGCTGATTGGAATTGTGAATAATGTTCATAAAGTAATATTTATTAATTAAGCCATTATTAATAACTGTATCCAAAGTAATTCTAATTTGATATCCTTTTAAGTCAACAAATACAGGTTCAGTGATTTCAGCTAAAATGATTTTAAGCTGCTTTTCAATAAGTACAATAAGGGTATCCACTAGAGAAGATAAATCTGTTGTTTTTGTTATCTGTGTAGCATAGTTTAGAAAAGCATTATTATAAAGGCGAATCTTGTAATCTTGGTCTATGATGATAAATCCATAGTCTAGAAAATTATTATACTTTTGAATTAGCTGAACTGTATCATTTTGATTGATATACATTTTATATTGCTTAACAGAATTTGTGAATATATTACTTATATGTTTAAGAAGCTCCAGTTCTTTTTCTGAAAAGTCACCTTCATCATAGGTTTTAAAGATGTTTAAAACATGTAAGGGAACATCACTAGTAAAAATAGCAGATTGATAAGCTATGTTTTCGCTTATTAAAAATTGACCATACTCTGTTTTAAGAAAATCATTTAAAGGCATAAAGTCTCTTGTAATCATAAAATGATCTGCTTTATTTTTTCTGTTCTTTGGCTTTGAATTGTTTTTAAATATGTCTTTTTTATAATAGGTGTTTTTGTAATCGTTTAAAACCTTGGTTTGGATACTTTTGCTTATGATTGATTTGACATAATCATCATCCTTATTTTTATCAAATATGGTATACACAGTTAGCTTATAGTCAAAGATGTCAGAGATTGCGTTTAACATGTTTGAGATGAAATCGTCATAGTTACTATTAATAGAATTAGAGAATATAAGCAGCTTTTCAAACTCTTCTGCAGATAATAATGAATTCATATACCCACTCCCTTAACCCCTCAATCTTATAGATTACTATTATTATATCATTAAAAAGTAAATAAATGTATTTATTTTATAAGGAGATTGATATTATGATAAGAAAATTTAAAACCCCATTATATTATATTCAAGGTCAAGGTGTATTAAGTGATTTACCAACTATGGCAGGAGCTTTTGGCAAAAAAATCATTATTTTTACAGACTCAATAATCAAAAATGTTATAGGAGATTCAATAGAAAAAGGCTTTAACAATACTGAATTAGATTTTAAAGTACAACTGATTGAAGGCATCTGTACACATGCAACTATTGATAAGGCAGTAAAATATGCATCAGATTTCGAGGCGGATGCGGTTATAGGGGTTGGTGGTGGAGCTGTTATGGATATAGCAAGATCTTCATCCCATAAACTAAGATTACCTCTACTTTTATGTCCAACAACAGCTAGTACAAATGCACCTTTTACAGCCATAGCTGTTATTAATGATGAACATGGACACATGGTAGACGCATTATTTACACCATTCCCACCAATGGCTGTTGCAGCAGACACAGGAGTCATAATTAAAGCACCTACACGTTTTTTAAGAGCAGGAATTGGTGATGCTATGTCAAGTGTTATAGAGCTTATGGAAGTAAATAAGAGTAATGATTCAAGCTTCCTAAAAAGAATATCCAATATTGCATATAGAATGAGTAAGGATATATATAAGATTTTATTAGAAGAGGGGAGAGATGCAGTAATAGCTTCTGATAGTGGAAGTGTTTCATCAGCTTTTGAAAATGTAGTTGAAGCTATTGTATTCTCAGCTGCAGCTGGAAGTATTAGCTTATCTCATGCGCTATACGAAGGATTTAGACAATTACCAGAGTGTGACAAGATGATGCATGGAGAGATTGTTGCCTTTTGCTCCCTAGTTCAATTGAATATTACAGAAGAAAAAGAAATGTTTAGGGAATGTTATAGCTTATACAAGAGTATAGGACTACCAGTAACTTTAAAAGACTTGAATGTTAATAGAGAGTTATTAGAAGAAGATTATGAAGCTATTGTTGGTGCTACATTTAAGAGTCCATGTATGGCAAACTGGGTTAAAGATAAAAGGTCAGAGGATATAGTTAACGCTATAAAGTTTGTGGATGCTTATGGAAGAGAATAATTAGAGCCCATAAGTTAATTTCAATGAAGAGTAGTTTAGAGGTGATAGTGTGAAATTAATAAGAGTCAATACAAAAAGTAAGGTGGTTAAGGAAGAAAACTTTGATAGAAATATCCTGCTTGGGAATAGGGGATTAGTGGCAAAAATAATTAATGAAGAAGTAAATCCTAAATGTGATCCACTAGGACCAGAAAATAAGATTGTGTTCTGCACTGGACTTTTTGCTGGCACCATTATACCTACTTCTGGTAGATTATCTGTTGGAGGAAAAAGCCCTCTAACTGGGGGTATAAAAGAAGCTAATGCGGGAGGAAATGTAGCTTCAAGTATGGCAGCTCATGGGATTAAAGCCATAATATTTGAAGATAAGCCAGAAGATAATAACTTATATATTTTTAGAGTTAAGGCAAATGGAGAATTTGAATACGTTTTATCAAATGAATATAGAGAAATGGGAACCTATGAATTAGTTGAAAAATTATATGAGAGGTATGGTAATAATATTAGCGTTTGTGCCATTGGACCTGCGGGTGAGAGAAGATGTAAAGCAGCTACACTTCAAGTATCAGAACAGACAACGGGGCATCCAGCTCGTGCAGCAGCAAGAGGAGGATTAGGTGCAGTAATGGGATCCAAAAATGTAAAAGCTCTTGTTATTGAAAAGCCAGAAAAAAGAGTTCAGATTGAATATGAAGATAAAGCTCTATTTGATGATGCTGCAAGAAAAATAATTGATATTATTAAAAATCATCAAAATACAAAGGGATTATCTATGATGGGAACCTCAGTTTATACTGATGCTACAGCTCCTATGGGTGCCTTGCCTGTAAAGAACTTTAAAGGGGAGTTTTTACCAGAGGAAAAGCTCCAAAAAATAAATGCTAAAGCTTTTATAACTAGAGCAAAAGAGCATGGAGGAAGAACAGGGGTTGCTTGTCAGCCAGGCTGCATTGTTAAATGCTCAAATATAATCAATAACGAAAAAGGAGAAATGATTACATCAGGACTAGAATACGAGACATTAGCATTATGCGGACCAAACTGTGATATTAATGATTTAGATAAGATTGCAAAAATGGATAGAATTTGCGATGACTTTGGAATTGATACCATTGAATTCGGAAATGCAATTGCAATAGCTATGGATGCGGGAATAATTGAATGGGGAAATTTTAATGAAGTATTAAGGTTGACAGAAGAGATGTACAGGGGGGAAGGCCTTGGTAATATTATTGCTCACGGAGCAAAAGCAGTAGGAAATGCATTAAATCATCATAGGGTACCAACTGTTAAAAATCAGGCTCTTGCTGCCTATGACCCAAGAGCAATAAAAGGGCTTGGAGTAACCTATGCAACCTCAACTATGGGAGCTGACCACACTGCAGGACATACCTTAGGTGCAGCAGTTAAGCACTCTAGTAAAGAAGGACAGGTAGAATTGTCAAAACAATATCAGAGGGTGGTTGCAGTTGCAGATAATACCATGTGTTTATTTGGATGGGTGCCAATTAGTAAGGAAGGAGCTTTTGGTGAATTCATTCAAGCTCTTAAAGGAATATATGGTGGAGAATGGGATATCAATAGGTTATTTAGCATAGGAGCTGAAACGTTAACCCTTGAAAGGAACTTTAATGTTAAAGCGGGCTTAACATCAAATGATGATAGGCTACCAGAGTTTTTCTTAAGGGAAACAGCGCCTTCAATAGGAACAACTTTTGATATTACAGATAAGGAAATAGACGCAATGTATACAAGTTAAAAATTTGGGAAATTGCTTCCCAAGTTTTTAACATCATTGGGGGGATATATCATGAAAGTTAATGATATTGAAGTCGAGTGGATAGAGAATATGACCATTGATAATTTATTGAGATTTGTTGAGGAAGACAAAAGAATAATACAATTTAAAGGAAATATGATTTATATTTCTCAATGATAAAATCCTTGACCCAACTGAGTATAACAAGATTATAGTAAAAAAAGAAGATGAAGTAAAAATGATTCCGGTAGTTGCGGGGGGATGATTATTAAGACATGGGAGCTATAGGCATTATTTCAAATCCTGGATCAGGTAAAGATATTAGAAGGCTTTTTTCAAGTTCTATGAATTTAATGAATAGTGAAAAAGCGAATATTGTTGAAAGGGCTATTTTGGCAGCTTACGAATTTGGAACAAAAAAGTTTTATATTATGCCAGATTCGTATAGAACTGGAGAAAGGGTTTTAAAAAACATAAAAGGTAAAAAAGGAATAGAAGTAGATTTGACTACTTTGAATTTTAGAGAAACAGGACAGCCAAGAGATACCGAAAAGGCAGTAGAAATGATGAATGAACTAGATATTAGCTGTCTTGTAGTTTTAGGTGGAGATGGAACTAGTAGACTTGTTGCTAAGGGAAATCCGAAGATGCCGATTATTCCTATCGCTACTGGAACAAATAATGTATATCCTGAGAATTTAGAAGGAACCAATGTAGGTATGGCAGCAGCTTATATTGATCAAAAGGGTTATAGCAATGAAATTGTTTATAAGGATAAGCGAATAGATATTTTTATTAATGGGGAATTAAAAGAGGTAGCTGTTGTGGAAGCTATAATATCTTCCAACCCTTTAATCGGTTCGAAAGCTATATGGAAGACAGATGAGATATTAGAAATAGTAGCTATTTTATGTAGAGCAGATACTATTGGATTTTCAGCGATTATAGGAGTTCAGGAAAAGGCAAATCAGAGTGACCCTTTTGGATTTGCTGCAAAGGTCAATAAAGGAAGTGAAAAAATTAAACTTCCAATTAGTGCAGGGGAAATTATAGTGATTAATACCACAAAGCCTACAAAGATAGATTTAGGTAAAAGTTATATTTATAGGGCTGAGCAGCATGGAACACTTGCATTAGATGGGGAGAGAACCATTACCTATAAAATTGGAGATGAAATTGAATTTAAAATTACAAGAGAAGGGCCTATACATGTTAATGTAAGGAATACATTAGAGAAAGCAAGGGACGAGGGATTTTTTAGAATTAAAGACTTCGAATAGATTCCATAAATATTAAGGGGGAAAATGAATATGGAAAGTAAACCAGGATTAAAAAGTAAAACCATTATTGAGGGACTGATTATAGCTTTCATGATCGTTTTAACAATATTGATATTATCATTTTTTAGTGTAAAGGAAGTTTGGCCAGCATCTATAGCACTGCTCTTCTTTTTTGAAGGTAAAGCAAGTATTGCTAATCTTAAAAATATCTTTATTGGTGGGTCTGTAGGAATACTATTAGCATTAGCTTTAGTTAAATTAGCAGGACTATTAATGCCATCCATGGGAGAAGAACTAGGCATGTTGATTCCAGTATTTATATTCATATTCCTCATTATTGTACTCGGTGATATCTCACATGTAGTATTTAATAATTATGCATTTTGTTATTTTACTGTAGCTTTGATTGCTAAGCAGCAGGCCACGGTAAGCTGGCTAATTGGATTGATTGTTGGCGGTGGTTTCTTAATCGGAGGGGTTATTTTATTCATTAGACTTATGAAAAAAAATGAGAGTGAAGAAAAAGCAGCTAACTCTAATTTGTAACTAGAAAGTGTTATTGAAATTTCTGAGAGATAAAGGGGGAGATTCATATTAAAAGATTTGTTGTTGAAATTGGGTTAGGGGTAGATCTTCATGGTCAAGACGTGAATAAAGCAGCTGAAAAGGCTATTAAAGATGCTATATCAAAAAGTTGCTTATGTGGATTAGAGGAAATTTTAAATATTCGAGATATGAAAAATGATGTATATGCCAATATAATTGTTGCAGTCTCTGATCCAAATAAAGTTGACAAAGAGAAGGTTGCAGAATATCTGCCTATTGGTAAAAAAGTGTTAAAGTGGTTAATGGAGGACTTAAAACATCGGGGCTTTACTACCCGAAATTTGGAGATAAAGATGATAGTATTGAGGTGGCCGTAGCTTGTATTGAAGTAGGGATAGAATAAAACCAGATTATAAGCTGTTTTATTAGCAAAAGGCTTAGAAATTATACTATAGTTTTTGCAGCGGAGGAATGGGAAAGAGGCAGTTAATGGATTAGTAAATCTGTTAACTGCCTTTTACAAAGATGATTTTTATATTTGATTATTTCTTTAATTCTTGCTTTCCAGTTATTTTGCTCTTATTATCAATTTGGAATGTAGACTTAGCCTCTTCATTAGTGAAATATACATTTCCATCCACTGTAGCATCTACTAACTTAAAGTTTTTAGATGAAACATAAAGATCACCTTTGAAAGTTCCATGTTGAATGCTAGCTTCTGGACTATTTATAGTTAATTTTGGTGCGGTTAAAGTGAATCTAGCGGTTACATTACGGTTTTCATCTTGAGTATAAAGTGCTATCTTACGCTGTATAACGTCTTTACCTTCCTTATCCTTCTTACCATTTTTAAATTCGCCATCTAGGGAAAGTTCTTTATTAGTAGTTATATCGTTTAGTGTTGCAATAATCCAAGTACCAGTTTTGCTTATGGCTTTTTCAAAAGCAGCCTCATTATCTACTATAGAAGCTGTTGTTGTGCCATCAGTAATTTCATTTTTACCATTTTCTGTTTTTGTTTCTGTTTTTGTTTCAGTCCCAGTTTTCGGAGCTGTATTTTGATTGTTCCTTTGCCCGCATCCTGCAAACAGAGTACTTACTATAGCTAATGCCAATAATATCGGTTTAATTTTCATTTAAATTCCTCCTACGTAGTAATTTAATATAATTTTCTACTGTTAATATTATTACACTATATATATAAAGATACGTATCTTAAGATATAAAAAAACTCAGTCAATCACTATCAAAGTCGATTAACTGAGTTTTTTATATAAACAGCTTGTCTAGTATTTGATTATTTCTTTAACTCTTGCTTTCCAGTAACCTTACCTTCAACTTTAGCTGTCTTTTGTAAATCTTCGCTAGCATAGTAAATGTTGCCATCGATTGTAGCATCTTTTGTTAAAGTGAATCCTTTAGCTTCTACATAAATGTCTCCTTTTACTATTCCAGCTTGTACTTTGAAGTTTTCACTTTTTACAGTCATTTTTGGAACAGTAACAGTAAATCTTTCTAAAACTTTATGGTCGTCATCTTGAGTATACGGAGCTAATTTACGATAGATAGCTTTTGATGCATCATTTTTGTCGTGGAATTCGCCTTCAACAACGATTTCTTTATCTAAAGTAACATCATTAAGTGTTGCAACAATCCAAGTTCCTTCTTTGCTTAATGCTTTTGTAAGAGCATCTGCGTTGTCCACTATTGAAGCTGTAGTTGTTGCATCTGTCTTAGCTTCTGTTTTTGTCTCTGTTTTTGGTGCTGTGTTTGAAGCAGGTTGTTTACCGCATCCTACAAATAGTGAAGCTACTACAGCTAATGATAATAGTATAGATTTAGTTTTCATTGAAAATCCTCCTGTTGATTAAAAAATATGTATTATCTTCATAAATTATAACATACATTGTAAAAAAAATACACGAAAATTATCGTTTTTGATAAAAAAATGTCAATGAAAATAATGGAAACTTCATATTGAGAAATTATTATA
This sequence comes from Clostridium bovifaecis, assembly GCA_009738435.1. Classification (GTDB taxonomy): domain Bacteria; phylum Bacillota; class Clostridia; order Clostridiales; family Clostridiaceae; genus Clostridium_H; species Clostridium_H bovifaecis. Next base: position 1,119,700 of record CP046522.1, read on the forward strand.
AGATTTTCAAACCAAGTAGCAAGAAAAAAAGTTTTATAAAAGAACCGAAAGCTCTTATAATAAGAACTTCTGATTCTTTTCTGTAATTACCTATTTAAATATATATGATAAAATATATACATAATATAGTTGTAGAAGCTAAATGTAGTAAATTATTTTAAATAGAAATTAATCTATAAATAAGTGCATTAGCAATCGGAGTGTGTTTAATATGATGAATTTAAGTAAAGAGACCGTACTGAATATTTTAGGAGAACACAAAGAATACTTTGAAACAGGTGAAACAAGAAATATAGATTTTAGATTAAAGCAGCTAGAAAAGCTTAAAAAGGCTATTAAAGATAATGAAAGGTTTATAATAGACGCATTGTATAAAGACCTTCATAAACCAGAATTTGAGGCTTATGCCACAGAGGTAGGATATCTATATGATAGCATAGGGTACTTTATGAAAAACCTAAAAAATGGGCTAAGGTAAAAGAGGTAAGAACCCCTATAATTCACTTTGGGTCTAAAAGCTACATATACCCTGAGCCTTATGGTACAGTTTTGATTGTTGGACCTTTCAATTATCCTTTCCAACTAGTGTTTGAACCCTTAATTGGAGCAATTTCAGCAGGTAACTGTGCAGTTATAAAGCCTTCTGAGTTTACTCCCAATATATCAAAAGCAATAGTAAAGATAATTAAGGAAAATTTTGGCGAAAAGTATATTAGGGTTTTGGAAGGTGGAAAAGATATTACTTCGGCACTTATAAATTCTCCTTTTGATTACATATTCTTCACAGGAAGTATTGGAGTTGGAAAGATAGTTATGGAAGCTGTAGCTAAAAACCTTGTGCCTGTGACTTTAGAACTAGGAGGAAAGAGCCCTTGCATTATAAGTATTTACTGAAAATAGAGAAGTAGAAAAAAGAGTCATTGAAAATATATCCTATGGAGGAGGATGTGTCAATGATACTATGACGCATTTAGCTACTCCGCACCTACCTTTTGGAGGAGTTGGCACTTCTGGATTAGGTTCTTATCATGGCGCTCAGAGTTTTCAAACCTTCTCTCATATGAAAGGAGTTTTAAAGAAAAGTACAAAGATTAATTTAAGTTTTATTTTTCCTCCATATAACAAAGAAAAGGTTAAGTTGTTAAGAAGGCTTATGAAATAATTAAAGGTTAAAATTTGTAAGACAGAACTCTGCATAATAAGTGGAAGGGAGCTTATTATATAATATTAAAATTAGACGTTGACCTATAAAGATATTTAGTTTAAAATTATGTTGCTAAATTAAATAAATAAATCTACAGGCTTTAACTGTAGGAGAGGTTCGTAACCATCCCTCTATAAAAAACTAGGGAACTTATAGCCGTACTATATCCTTAGTATGGTTTTTTGTTTTTAGATAAAATTAAGATAGTATTACAATGGTAAAGGAGAGTAACTATGGAAAAAAAGAAGGTTATCATAGATTGTGACCCGGGGATAGATGACTCATTGGCCATAATCCTTGCTTTAAAATCACCAGAGCTTGAGGTTAGAGGAATAACTATCGTTTCAGGAAATGTACATGGAAATAAGGGAGCTGAAAATGCATTAAAAATTTTGAAAAGCATTAATAGGCTGGATGTGCCAGTGTATGTAGGAAAAACTGAGCCTCTTAAAAGGCAATTAGTTACGGCAGAGGATACCCATGGGGAAGATGGGCTAGGGGAAACTCAATATCCTACAGTAGAAGAAACAAGGTATAGAACCGGAGCTGTTGAGTTTATATTAAATGCTATAAAAAAAGAAGAAATTTCTATCATAGCTTTAGGACCCTTAACTAATATTGCTACAGCTATGCAAGAGGATAATGAGGTATTTTCAAAAGTTAAAGAAATTGTATTTATGGGAGGGGCATTTAAAAGCTTTGGAAATTGCTCACCTGTAGCTGAATTCAATTTTTGGGTTGATCCTGATGCAGCAAAGTATGTACTCAATAATGCAAAAGTACCTCTTACTATGGTTGGACTTGATGTAACAAGAGAAATTGTTCTCACACCCAATTATATCGAGATGCTAAAACAGTTTAACAATCAACTTTCTAAGCTTATAGTTGATATTACAAGATTCTATGTGAATTTTCATTGGAAACAAGAAAAAACCTTAGGGTGTGTAATAAATGATCCGCTTGCAGTAGCTTATTTATTGGATAATAGCCTATGCGAAGGAAAGAGTTACTATGTTGATGTGGTAATTGAAGGGCAGGCTATAGGCATGAGTATGGTGGATGAGGGGAATTTCCTGAGAAAAAAACCTAACTGCAAGGTGCTTACAGAAACTGATGCAAATAGATTCTTCTATAAGTTCTTTAATACTCTTTTCCCAGAGTTTAAAGAGGATATAGAAATAGTTTTAAGCGATAAAAGATATAGTTACTAGAATTAATTATTGATAGGAGAACAAAAGATGAAGATGAAAAATAGAACTTTATTTAATACTACTGTAGCTTTATGTGCAGCTATAAACATAATTGGAGCCTTTATAGCTGTTACACTAAAGCTTCCTATATATTTGGATACTATAGGTACATTTTTAGCAGCTTTTTTAATGGGACCATATTGGGCTATGTTTGCTGGTGCTGCTACAGGTATAATCAATGGAATAACCTTTGATCCTGTATCCTTTTATTATATACCAGTACAATTAGTGATTGGAGGTTTAGCTGGACTATTATTTTCTAAAGAGTGGTTTAACAGCAAGTTGAAAGGCGTAATTTCCACAGTGCTAATATCTGTAAGTGGTTCCATAATTGCCTCTATCATCACAGCCTTTGTGTTTGGCGGGATAACTTCCTCAGGATCAACATATATAGTTGTAATTTTAAAAAACATGGGAATGAATATATTTACAGCGGTATTCTCAACTCAAATATTTACAGATATTTTGGACAAGGCTATTGCAATAGCCGGCGTTTTAGGAATTTTAAAAGTTATGCCTCGTGAAATAAAAAGAAAGTTCATATGATAATTTATAAAATAGAAGTTAGAGCATAATTTCATTATAATACTCTAGCTTCTATTTATATACTTTCTTATACTCATTTGTTATTTTACAATTACAAATTGCTATACATCTCTACACCTTTGGCAGCTAATATTCTATATAGAATTAAGTCAATAACTCCATACAAAACTAACAAGAATACTATGGTTATAGTTAGGGTGAAATTAAGCTTATATATTATGAATCCTAGAAGGCCTGGGATTATGGTAGTTAATATCCAGCTTATTAACAGATTCATATTTTGTTTTACAGCCTTTTGTTCATTATCCCAATTTAATCTAGGACTATTTAAGTCTATTAGTATGCCAATTAGATTTGCAAAAGGTATCACAAGTAGTCCAGTAATTATAATTAGAATAATTAGTGAAAGAGAAGGCTTAGCTATTAATAAAAGGGAAAGAATAAGCATAAACATCCCAACTAAACTCATAATCATTCCTGATAAGGCCTTTGATATTATTTGAGTTTTGTAGCTTATAGGCAAAAACTTATTAATAAATAAGTTTCTTCCTTCTCTTGATATTGAAGTAGAAGATATACCATTGGAGCTAGAAACAAAGGCAAATAACAGTGAAGAACCCGCCATTATAATCGGTAAGTTATTTGGAGCATTGATAAAGTTTCTTACCATTTCTAAGTTTCCTATACCTCCAGAGTTAGTAATCAGAGGGAGCAGTAAAAATATAGGCCAAAAGAAATTTATAATTATACAATTCATAAAATAAGCAGGAGTTCTAAACAATATTTTAAGTTCTTTTAATGTATAAGCTTTAAGCAAAGAATTTTGCTCTGTTGCTTTAGAGAATTCAATAGTACTCAATTTTGTTCTTCTAGATGTAGTTTCGGAAATTCCTATAACTCCTTTAAAATAAAGAGCTTCACCAATAGCAATAAATAGGAACAAACACAATAGAGTTAAAGCTATAAACAATCCAAGATTTATAAAGCCTCTGCTTGTAGTATTTTCGGCTAAAGCTAAAGCAGCAAGTTTTGAACTTGGAAATAATTTAGTAACTAGGCTAATAAGGGAGTTATTCCCCTCAGCGAACATCTTCTGAATTTTTTCTGGGTTTGTAAGATTAGAGGCAGTTCTTTGCATTAATATATTTATTCCTACACCAATAAATATTGCAATTATTCCTCCAATCATCTTGAATCGATCCTTATTTTTGGCAGTATTCGCAAATCGCATAATCACCATTACTAATATAGAAGAGATTACTAATGGTATTATAGGGATAGTTAAAAATATCAATATACCAAATATATAATATAAGATTCCAGCACCATCTTTAAAACCATAAGTTGCTATAATAGGAGCTAAAACTATGAATTGAGTTAGGTATTCATAAATTAACACTACAATTAGCTTTGCACCAAGTATTTGCGATGGCTTAAATGGGAGCGGCAGCAAGTAGTCTACATCCATAGAAAAATAAAATGTGCCCATTACGTAAAATATTCCTAAAAAGAATATAATTATGCTAGACATAGAAAATCCAAGCCCTAGGATAACTCCCTGCTGCCCTATCTGTGATAGGGTTTCATAAAGCATGTTTACAAAGGTACCTACAGAAAAAGCTAAAGGCAAAAAGCATACTGTTAAAAGCAATATGAAAGCTAAGCCTTTTAACTTGAATTTTCCTGTGCTTTTTCCAAAAGACTCTCCATTGGTTTTTAGTAAGACTTTTGTTAATGCTATAAATTTATTCATTTTCAGTCATCTCCAAGAATATTTTTTCTAAAGATTCATTTTTGCTAGCATGATTTTTAAGCTCATCAAGACATCCAGAAAATAAAATCTTCCCTTTATTAATGATAGCAACCTTATCACAAAGCCTTTCAGCAACTTCAAGAACGTGGGTTGAGAAGAAAACAGTTTTACCACTGTCAGCATGTTCTCTCATAAGTTGCTTTAGAGAATAAGAGGATTTAGGGTCTAATCCTGTCATAGGCTCATCTAATATCCATACAGCAGGGTCGTGAAGCATAACTCCCATTATTACTATTTTTTGTCTCATCCCGTGAGAATAACTTTGAATTTGATCTCCGAGAGCTGTTTGCATCTCAAATCTCTCAGATAAGCTTTCGATTCTAGCCTTTCGCATTCCTTTTGATACGTTGTAGATATCTGCCATAAAGTTAAGATACTCTATTCCTTTTAGCCTTAGGAACATATCAGGACTGTCAGGTACAAAACCGAACTGCTCTTTTGCTTCTAGAGGATGGCTTTGAATATCTATTCCATTTATAGTTATATTGCCAGAGTCTGGCTTTAAAATCCCAGTTATCATTTTTATAGTAGTTGTTTTACCAGCACCGTTGGGACCTAAAAATCCAAAGATCTCTCCATCTTCGATTTCAAGATTAAGATTATCTACTGCTTTGGCAGTTGAATTATAGCTTTTATTCACATTTATAAGTTCAATCATGACTCTACTCCTTACTAAAAATATTTAATAAATTCATTATATAGATATAACGTAGAGTGATAATAAAAAGTTCATGGTTTAGCCTAAAAATAAATAAACAGAAACTTCTAGTTATTGTAATCACATATAAACTATAGGCTTCTGCTTCGTATTCAGTATTATTGAATTGAATCAGCATATATGGTATCTGATTGCGGCTTGTTTTTTTATTTTGTAAGGAGTACTACAGAAACTAGGATTAATGCAGTTCCTATAACAATAGCCATTGTTATTTTTTCATTAAATATGCTATGCAGGAAACTTTGATAAAAGAACATATAGATGATGTTAGAAAGAATCTGTAAAAAAGACCCTCGTGGACGTAATTTGCTCACGAGGTCTTTTATGAGAAATATATTAAAATATATTGACTTTATTAATTTAGCGTGGTAAAGTAATAAATATACTAGATATTTTAGGGGGTTCTAAAAATGAAAAAGAGATTAAAAAATATATTAGCATTAGGAATTATTGGAGCAACTATGTTAGGATTTGTAGGATGCGGAAGCAAGACAGAGGCAGCAAGTTCTACTGGAGCAGCAGAAAAGGAAAAGCTTGTTCTTGGATTTGATGATACCTTTGTTCCAATGGGCTTCAAGGATGAAAAGGGAGAAATAGTAGGTTTTGATATAGACCTTGCAAAGGAATTATCTAAAAAGATTGGTAAAGAAATAACTTTTCAACCAATTGATTGGTCTATGAAAGAGTCAGAGCTTAACTCAGGGAAAATAGACATGATATGGAATGGTTACAGCATAACTGATGAAAGAAAAGAAAAGGTGGCATTTACAAAACCATACTTAGACAATAGGCAAATTATAATAACTCTTGCAGATTCAAATGTAAAAAGCAAGGCAGATTTAAAGGGTGCAAAGGTAGGGGCTCAAAATCAATCAAGTGCAGTAGATGCCATAAATAAGGAAGCTGATTTAGTAAAGAGCTTTGCAGATGGTAAGATTTATACTTTTGAAACTAATGATGATGCCCTAAGAGATTTAGAAGCAAAGAGAATTGATGCAGTGGTTGCAGATGAAATTTTAGCAAGATATTATATAAGTAAAAAAGGTGAAGAAAAATATAAAGTATTAAGTGATGACTTTGGAAGCGAAACTTATGGTGTTGGTGTAAGAAAAGATGACAAGGAATTATTAGATAGTATTAATAAAGCTTTTGATGATATGAAAAAAGATGGCAGTGCAAAGACTATTTCTGAAAAATGGTTTGGAGAAGATATATTTAAATAGCAACTTTACGGAGGAGGATTTCTATGGACAGCATAATTAACTTATTACCCCAAGTGCTTGAAGGACTTAAAGTAACTTTACAAGTATTTATATTAACTTTAGTTTTTTCAATACCTCTTGGAATAGTAGTTTCAATAGGAAGGTTATCAAAAAATAAAATACTGAGCAAGGTAACTGGGGTATATGTATTAATCATGAGAGGAACTCCTCTTCTTTTACAAATTGTGTTTATATTCTTTGGATTACCTAATGTAGGCATAACTTTTGATAGATTTCCAGCAGCAATAGTAGCCTTCACTTTAAACTATGCAGCGTATTTTGCTGAAATATTTAGAGCTGGAATATCCTCAATAGATGAGGGACAGTATGAAGGAGCAAAGGTTCTTGGATTTTCTCAGAAATATATATTTTTTAGAATAATACTTCCTCAAGCTACTAAAAGAATATTGCCAGCTATGGCTAATGAAGTTATAACCTTAGTAAAGGATACTGCCTTAGTATATGTACTTGGATTAGACGAGCTTTTAAAGATTGGTAAAATAGCTGCAAATACACAAGCGTCTTTAATGCCGCTAGTTATAATAGGAGTTATATATTTACTTTTAATAGGAATATTTACTCAGTTGTTTAGACTTATAGAAAACAGATACAGCTATTATCAATAGGAGATAGGAGGGAGAATAATGCTTAAAGTAGAAAACTTAGAAAAGGACTTTAATAAAAATAAAGTTTTAAAGGGAGTAAATCTTGAACTTAGAGAAGGAGAAATTACTGTTATAGTTGGTCCTTCTGGTGGTGGAAAGACAACACTTTTAAGATGCATAAGTGGACTTACTACTCCTGATAATGGCTCTATTATAATAGGTGATAAGTATTTATATAGGAACGGAAAAGCTGCATCAAAAAAGACTGAAATAGAGATAAGAAAAAATATTGGACTAGTATTTCAAAATTTTAATTTGTTTCCTCATATGAGTGTCTTAGAAAATATTGCAGAAGCACCAAGAGTTGTGCTAGGCATTCAGAGGGAAGAAGCTGAAAAAAGAGCTAAAGAAATATTAGGCTTCTTAGGTCTTAGCGATAAAGAAAAGAACTATCCCTTTGAATTATCAGGAGGACAAAAGCAAAGGGTTGCCATAGGAAGAGCTCTTGCTATGGAACCTAAGCTTATATGTTTTGATGAGCCTACTTCTGCACTAGATCCGGGGCTGAGCGGAGAAGTAGCAAACCTTATTAAAAAATTGAGTCTTGAAAAGTCTATGACGGTTTTAATCATTACCCATGATATGACCTTTGCAACTCAAGTGGCAGATAGGATTTTATCTATGGATAAGGGAGTGCTAAAGAAAGAGCATATGTATATGGATAAAAATCCAGCAGTTCTAATAAATTAGAGCTGCTGGATTTTCTTATTATTTAAATATTTTATTTGCACTAAGTATGGTAAAATTAATTAAAATGAGGATTCGTATTAGTGTGGTTTAAAAAATAAGGTTGCTATAGATAAAAAATACAAAGTTACGTACAAAAGGAGTGTCAGATAATGAACGATAGAAATTTTAAAATTGTTGTATCCGGTGATATTTGCATCAATTCTCTTCAATGGATAACAGAACCTAAAAGCAGCAAGGGCTTAAATTGGCAAACTCATTTAAATATGCATAGTGCTTTGAAACCAGGAGAGTCCTTACTTCTAGCAAAACTTGTAGCTCTAGCAACTGGAACCTCTGTTATTTCTCCTCAAATAGAGGATATAGAGTCAAACTTATCAAAAGAGATCCTTAGGTCTACTGCAGAATTAGAGCTTTTTTCTGTACATGGAAGTGGGAAAAATAAGGATAAGGTATATAGAGTAAAGCGTTTTCTTGGATTTACTGGTCCTGTATCAGGAATGCCGAAGCTACTTCCAATAGTAGATGATAACATTAATGCAGATATAGTTATAATAGATGACGAAAATAATGGTTTTAATTCTAATAAGGATTTTTGGCCTTTAGCTATAAAATCAATTGAAAAGTCACCAATAGTTTTATATAAAATGAATAATCCTATCGGGTCTAATGCCTTGTGGAAACATCTAGAGAAGTTTCATATTGATAAGACTATAGTTGTTATAAATAGCGATGATTTACGTTCGAAAGGAGTTAATATAAGTAAGAGTATTTCTTGGGAGAAGACTGCACAGGATTTTGTATGGCAGGTTAACAATAATCCTAATCTTGCTTTCCTTGTAGACTGCCATCATCTTATAGTGCCTTTTGGTCTTGAAGGTGCCATATATTGTACAAATAAAGGAAAGACTGAATCACAGTTATATTTTTTACCATCTGAATTTGAAGGAGAGTCTCTTAAAGAAACACAGGGTAAAATGTATGGACTTACATCCTGTTTTGTTGCTGGGCTTGCTCGAAGTATTGCTTTAGAAAATAGCAATAATGAAGATTTATCTATATCAATAGGAGAAGGAATACGTGAAGGAATTGTTGCTGCGCATAAATATTTTATAAATGGTTTTGGTAGGGATGTAGAAGAATATGAATTTCCGAATCCGTCAATATTTGTTAGATGTAAAAATGATACTCTTCAAAAGGAATTAGTGCAAGATGTAAAGATACCTAATTTGTCAGCAAATTATTATTCTCATTGGTATATACTGAGAGATAAAAGTTCTACTAACTTAGCTGAAATAGCTTATGACATTGTAAAAAATGGGGTAAAAAGTGCTCTTAAGTTTATACCAATAGCGCAATTTGGAAATTTGCAAACTGTAGATAGAACAGAAATAGAGAGCTATAGAGGTATTAAAAACCTTATGTGTGAGTATATTTCTAAAAAGAATACAGTAAGACCACTTTGTATTGCTGTATTTGGAACACCGGGTTCTGGAAAGTCTTTTGGTGTAACCGAGGTAGCTGCCAGTATTGCACCAGGGTTAATTGAAAAGTTAAATTTTAATTTATCTCAGTTTAGAACACTTTTAGATTTAATTAGTGCTTTTCATAGGGTAAGAGACCTTTCTTTAGAAGGAAAAATTCCACTGGTATTTTTTGATGAATTTGATTCAGCTTTTGAAGGTAAGTTGGGGTGGCTTAAGTATTTTTTAGCTCCTATGCAGGATGGCACCTTTAGAGAAGGAGATTCTATTCATCCTATCGGAAAAGCTATTTTTGTATTTGCTGGAGGAACAAGCACCACTTTCAGAGAATTTTGTGGAGAAGATATAAAAGATGAAAATGATAATAAAAAGTTTTTACTAGAGTTCAAGGCAGCAAAGGGGCCGGACTTTATAAGTCGTTTGAGGGGATATGTAGATATTCTAGGACCAAACCAAACAGACCCTCAATGGGATCAATTATTTATAATTAGAAGAGCAATGCTTTTGCGTTCATTATTAGAGCGTAAAGTACCTCACCTTATAAGTGATGATGGAAAAGCTCAAATTGACAATGGAGTATTACGAGCAATGCTTAAAATTCCAAGGTATAAACATGAATCAAGGTCTATGGAAGCTATACTAGAGATGAGCATGTTGACTAATTCAAGAAAGTGGGAACAATCTGATTTACCGTCTAGGGAACAGCTAAGATTGCATGTGGATGAAGAACAGTTCTTACGTCACTTAATGCATGATGCATTCTTTAGTGAAAAGATAGAAAGCCTTGCAAAGGCCATCCATGAAAGGTACAGGATGCTTAATAGTGATTTAGATCCAGATTTTATAGTGCCATGGGAAGAATTAAGTGAAGATCTTAAAGACTCTAATCGAGATGAAGCTAAAAACATTCCTAATTGTCTACGTAAAATTAATTATGATCTTGTTTCTGTTAATGGCAATCCATCATTTATAGAATTTACACAAAAGGAACTGGAGATATTAGCAGAAAATAAACATATGCACAGGTATCGTTATAGAAAAGATGATGACTGGAAGTATGGTAGAGTTAAAGACCATAAGAAAAAAACTGATCCAGCACTTGTGCATTGGGAAAGCCTACCGGAGGAAAAGAAAAATAAGACTTATGAAATGGTTAAAGTATGGCCTGAAATATTAGCAAAGGCAAATTTTAAATTAGAAAGAGTAAAATCTCTAAATACTTATGATTATTAAGAACCTTATAATAGTCCAGCAGTTTTATGAAATTAGAACTGCTGGTTTTTTATTTGACTAAGTCTTAAATGAAAGTGTACTTTTGCATTTATTTAAAACTTTCCTTTCATTTTGACAGATAAACTTGCAATATCGAATATATAGCTTAGGTATAGAGTATAATTTAGATATAAGTTTATTAAGGAGAGAAAGCTATGCTAGATATTACAAAACTATTATCTTTGAATATAGAAAAAGACTCTATAAGATATGATGAGAGATGCAATAAAAGTACTACAGGAGTTAAAGAAGGAAGAGGTCCAGTTGTTGTATGGAATATAACTCATAAGTGCAATTATAAATGTGAGCACTGTTATTCAAGTTCTGGAAATTCTAAAGAAGAATTTTTGTCTTTAAAGGAAGTAAAAAGAATAGTAGACGAATTAGCTTTAGAGAAGGTTCCTGTAATTTTGTTGTCTGGAGGGGAACCGCTTATGAGGAAAGATATATTTAGTATAATTCAATATATAAAAGAAAAAGGAATAAATGTTAGTTTATCTACTAACGGGAGTCTAATTGACGATACTAAAGCTGAGTTGTTGAAGAAACTTGGGATCGGTTACGTAGGAATAAGCATAGATGGAAATGAAGAAATTAACGATAGATTTAGGGGAGTCAAAGGAGCTTTTTCTAATTCGTTAAGAGCAATCAATAGCTGTAAAAGTGTCAATCAAAAGGTTGGTCTTAGGTTCACTCTTCAGAAGAACAACTTTAAGGAAGTTCCGTATATCTTAGAATTAATGGAGAAGCTTGATGTGAAAAGGATCTGCTTTTATCATCTAGTTCCTCAAGGTAGAGGAAAAGAGATACAAAATAAAATGCTATCTCCATATGAAACAAGAGAAGTTATAGACTATCTATATAACTATTGCAAAGATGAAAAAGTGAATAGGGAAAAAGAGGTACTCACTGTGGATAACCATGCAGATGCACCATATTTATATTTAAAATTACTAAAAGAAGATAAGAAAAAGGCAGACAAAGTTTTAGATTTACTTAAGATAAATGGTGGAAATAGGTCTGGTATGGCACTTGTAAGCATAGATTGGAGTGGAAATGTTTATCCTGATCAATTTAGCCATTTTTTGAAGTTAGGAAATTTGAAGGAAAAAAGTTTTCAAGAAATTTGGCATGGGGATAATAAAATACTACGCATTCTAAGGGATAGAAAACCTAATTTAAAAGGAAAATGCACAACTTGTAGATGGTCTAATATATGTAATGGGAACTTGAGAGCGAGGGCTTATAGTATTAGCGAAGATATTTGGGGAGAAGACCCGGGATGCTACTTAAAGGAGTGTGAAAGATGATAGTTTCTTGGAATATTACGAAAAAGTGTAATTTATATTGTAAGCATTGCTATAGAGACTCTATGTTAAAAGATTTTAAAGATGAATTAACTACAGAAGAAGGAGAAAAATTAATAAGAGAAATAGCTCTATCAGGTTTTAAAATATTGATATTAAGTGGTGGAGAACCCTTAATGAGAAAAGATTTGCTTCACCTTATATCCTTTGCAAGAAAGGAAGGCTTGATTCCAGTACTTGGAACTAATGGAACTCTCATAACGGAAGAAGCAGCGAAGGATTTAAAAAGAGCAGGAATTATGGGAGCTGGAATAAGCATTGATAGTGCACAGGAAGATAAACACGATGGATTTAGACAAACAAGAGGAAGCTTTAAGAGTGCCCTAAATGGAATTGAGAATTGTTTAAAGGAAAAAATAAGGGTTCAAATAAATTGTACTGTAACAAAAGATAATAAGGATGAGATATTAGATATGGTGGAATTTGCTAAGGAAAAGGGAGCTTCAGCTATGCATCCGTTCTTTTTAGTAGAGGTAGGAAGAGGAAAAGATATGGCTGATAAAGCACTGCGAGAACAGGAGTATATAAGTCTTATAGATGATATCTTGGATAAGCAATTAAGTACAGATATAGAACTAAAGCCAACATGTGCACCGCAGTTCATGGTAAGAGCCAAAAAAAAGGGTATTAATATGCGTTTTACTAGAGGCTGTATAGCTGGCATAGCTTATTGCTGCATTCTTCCAAATGGTGATGTTAATATATGTCCTTATCTACAAGTAAAAGCAGGTAATGTTAAAGAAAAGTCTTTCTATGACATATGGAAGAACAGTGAAGTATTTAATAAATTAAGGAATTATGATTGTTATGAGGGAGAATGCGGAAGATGTCAGCATATTTCAATATGTGGAGGATGTAGAGCTAGAGCCTATAAGACAACAGGTGATTGTTTCCAAGAAGATCCTATGTGTTCAGTATGTAGAGCTTAAAAAGCTAAAGGAGAGGGTATGAAAGAAATAGAAAAAAGAATCTTAAATGAAATACAAAAGGGTATTCCAATAGAAAAAAGACCTTTTTTAACCATAGCTAAAAGATTAAACTTAGAAGAAGAGCAGATTATTGAGTGTATTAAAGGATTAAAGCAAAATAAATGTATAAGAAGGATTGGAGCAGTAGTAGACGTTAATAAAATAGGGGCTATTAGTACATTAGTAGCTATAAAAGTAAAAAAGGAGGATATTGAAAAAGTTATTTCCATTATAAATGAGTACAATAGTGTAACTCATAATTATGAGAGAGAAGACGAGTATAATATTTGGTTTACTTTAATGGCTGCCACAAAAAAAGAGCTAGATAATTTATTAAAAGAAATCGTAGGTAAAATAAGTATATATATTGATGAATTTTTGAATTTACCTAGTGCTGAAAAGTATAAGACTTATGTATATTTCAATTTATAATTTAGGTAAGGTGCTTAAAATATGGATGAATTAGATAGGAAGATATTAATAGAGGTATCTAAGGACATTTCTGTATGTGAAAGTCCTTATGATGATATAGCTAAAAGGTTGAAAATATCAACAGATTCTTTGCTCTCTAGAATAAAAATATTACAAGATTCAGGGTATATAAAAAGGATTTCTGCTATTGTTGCTCACGAAAAAACCGATTATAAGATTAATGCAATGACAGTGTGGAAGGTGGATGAGATAAATAAAAAAAACATTATAGAATTAATGAAGCGGTTCCCTAACGTCAGCCACATATATGAGAGAAGATCAGCAGAAAATTGGGAATATAATATATATGGAATGATGCATGCGGTAAGTAAAGAAGAGATTGAAAGCTTGATTGAGTATATATCAAAACAAATTAATGTAAGTGATTATAAAGCACTGTATACAAAAAAACAGTGGAAAAAGACTAGTCCAGTTATTGAAGAATTATTATAGAGTAAGTGCGGAATTTAGTAAATAAGACTATTAATAAAATACAAGTAGGATATTGAACAAATGTTATGAAACTGTGCAAAATCTAAATAGCACAGTTTTTGTTTTTCTTTATAATATTTATTCTAAATAGGTACACTAATCATTAGAGTAATGATTAGAAAGGATGAATAATATGGACTCTAGCTCAATTTCTATATACAGTGAAATAGGAAAGTTGAAATCTGTGTTACTCCATTGTCCAGGGGAAGAAATTGAAAATATAGTGCCTGATTATTTAAGAAGACTTTTATTTGATGAAATTGCTTATCTAAAACAGGCGCGTAAAGAACATAATGAATTTGCTCAGATTTTAAGAAATGAAGATGTGGAAGTTTTTTATTTAACAGATTTAATGGCAGAGGTTTTAGAGGAGCCGCAAGTTAGACAAGAATTCTTAATGGAATTTATGGAAGAAGGAAGAGCAACTACACAAGGATTGAAAGAGGCACTTTTAGAATTATTTACACCTTATTCACCAAGTGAACTTATAAGAAAGTGTATAGCAGGGGTGAGAAAGGAAGAACTTAAGCATATTAAGGCAAAATCTTTAGGAGATATGGTGAAGAATCCGTATCCATTTTATCTAGACCCTATTCCCAATCTTTATTTTCAAAGAGACCCTTTTGCCTCAATTGGAAGGGGAATTTCTCTAAATGTTATGGCAAACACAACTCGAAATAGAGAGACTTTATTTGCTAAATATATTTTTAACTATCATCCTAAGTTCAAAGGTGTAAAACGTTGGTATAATCGAGATAAGACTCACTCTATAGAGGGAGGAGATATTTTAGTTCTTTCTTCTAGGGTTTTAGCTATAGGAATAAGTGATAGGACGGATCCTGTAGCTATTGAAAGATTAGCGAATAATCTTCTAGGGTCAGAAGAATCATTTGAAGTGATTCTAGCTTTCGACATTCCAAAAGCAAGAGCTTATATGCATCTAGATACGGTATTTACCATGGTAGATTATGATAAGTTTAGCATATATGGAGAAATTGAAGAGCCTTTAGATGTTTATAGCATTACAAGAGGAAAAAATAAAGAGATTAAAATTATTTACGAACATGAATCGTTATCGTCAATATTAAAAAGGCATTTAAACTTATCTGCAGTAAATTTAATAAGATGTGGAAATGGAGATCGCATAGCTTCTAGTAGAGAGCAGTGGAGTGATGGAAGCAATACCCTTGCGATATCACCTGGAAAAGTAGTCTGCTATGACCGTAACTATGTAACCAATGAGGCATTAAGGAAAAACAATATAGAAGTAATTGAGTTTCAATCTTATGAACTCTCGAGAGGACGTGGAGGTCCAAGGTGTATGAGTATGCCGCTGATTAGGGAATATTAAGCGGCTTGACTTTTAACATTTAAACAAAATATAGTTAATAGAGTAAATGTTTGATATACTAAAGTGACTGACGCAATAATTAAACTAAAATATGCATGGTAAAAGAAAGGTAATGAGAATGATAGAATTTAAAGATTTGGGACTTAGTAATGATATTTTAAATGTACTAAAAGATGAGGGAATCACTACCCCTACTCCAATTCAAGAAGAAAGTATTTTATTGATAAAAGAAGGCAATGATATAATAGCAGAGGCTCAAACAGGTACTGGGAAAACCCTTGCATTTTTGCTGCCTATGTTTGAAAACATATCACCTAATGAAAATACAATACAAGGATTAATAGTAACCCCTACAAGGGAACTTGCTATACAAATAACTGAAGAAGCTAATAAACTTACAAAAGCTAAAAGTCTGAATATTTTAGCTGCATATGGTGGTAAGGATATAGGTAGTCAATTAAATAAATTAAAGGGAAATGTTCATCTAGTTATAGCAACGCCAGGGAGACTTTTGGACCACCTAAAAAGGGGTACAATAAATCTTCATAAGTTAAAAACATTGGTATTAGATGAAGCTGATCAAATGCTTCTTATGGGATTTAAAAATGAAGTCGAAGCTATAATAAAGCAGATACAAAAAAAACCGCAAACTCTCTGCTTTTCAGCAACTATGAGCTCAGATGTAAAAAAACTTGCTTATAGGTATACAAAGAATGCTAAAGTAGTAATTATAGAAAAGGAAGAGGTTACTCTTAAGAATATTGAACAATTTGTGGTGGAAACTACAGACAGAAGAAAACAAGATGCTTTGTGTAGGGTTTTAGATGAGGATAACCCTTTTATGGCCATCATTTTCTGCAGAACCAAGAGAAGAGTAGATGATCTTGAAGTAGCTCTTTATCAAAGAGGCTATAACTGTCAAAAGATACATTCGGATGTAATGCAGTCAAAGCGTGAGAAAATAATGAAGTCTTTTAGAAACTGCGATATTCAGTATTTGATAGCTACTGATGTAGCAGCTAGGGGATTGGATATTACTGGGGTTACACATATATATAATTATGATATCCCGGAAAATGCAGAAACCTATATACATCGTATAGGACGAACTGGAAGAGCTGGAGAGAAAGGATATACATGTCTATTTGTAGATCCAAAAGATATGCATGTACTGGAAAGTATAGAAAAAGAAATTAAATTTAAGATTCCAAGAAAAATTATATAATATAAAATTAAATAATTTTATAAGGGGGAATAAAAGTGTCTAGTTTGCTTAAACCATTAGAAATAAAAAGTTTAACTTTAAAGAATAGATTGGTTATGCCACCTATGGCTACAGCTAAATCTGAAGTGAATGGAAGGATTAGTAGGAATATTTTAGATTATTATAATGAGAAGTCTATGGGAGGATATATATCATTAATAATTATAGAGCATAGCTTTATTAATCAACAGGGAAAAGCTAGCGATCATCAACTTTCAATAGCTGATGATAGTACAATAGAAGGATTGAAAAGTCTAGCTGAGTTAATTCATAAGAATGGGTCTAAAGCAGTAATGCAAATCAATCATGCAGGAAGTGCAGCAAGTACTAAGATTACTGGAGAAGTAGTTGTAGGCCCTTCAGCTATAGAAAATCTACGCAAAAACGATACTATACCTCATGAACTTACTAAAAAGGAAATTGAAGGTATAATTAATGATTTTAAAAAAGCTGCTTATCGTGTAAAAGAGGCTGGGTTTGATGGAGTGGAAATCCACTCTGCTCATGGCTATCTATTAAATCAGTTTTTTTCTCCTCTTTCTAATAAAAGAACAGATGAGTATGGCGGAAATGTGAATAATCGTATAAGAATCCACCTTGAAGTTATTAAAGCTGTACGTGAAGTTGTAGGAGAAAATTTTCCTGTTTTGCTTAGGTTAGGAGCTTCAGATTACACGGAAGGTGGAAGTACTATTGAAGATAGTAAAATAGCAGCAAAAGAGTTTGAAAAAGCAGGTGTAGACATTTTGGATATTTCCGGAGGATTCTGTGGGTATAATGTTCCTGGGACTTCTGAACAGGGATATTTCTCATCTCTTACTGAAGAAATTAAAAAAGTTGTGTCTATGCCAGTAATACTTACAGGTGGAATTACTGAAGCTAAGGCTGCAGAAAAATTGCTAGCTGATGGAAAAGCTGATCTTATTGGGGTAGGCAGAGCTATATATAAAGATTCTAAATGGGCAGAGAGGTCAATAAAGGAACTTAGTATATAGAAGAAAATCAAGACTCAATTTATTAATAGTGGAGATGTATTTTATTTTGAGTTCTCAATTATCTCCACTCTTGAACCTTTCTGCTAAGAATTTTGCATAAGGTCTGTTTTCACTGCAAACAATAAATTGAGGTGATAAATATGATTACGACAAAAGAGCATGATGAAAAAGAGATGAATAAATTTTTAAAGGGTATACACATGGGTGGAAGTACTTTTAAAGACTATCTTTCTAAAGCTGAAGACTCAGAGTTAAAAAATGAATTAAAGGAAATTATAGAGTCTTTCAAAAGACATGAAGAAGCTATTACCAATAGAATAGAGAAAATAGGAGGAGATGCTCCAGATACTCTTGGGTTTATGGGTACTATATCAGAATTTTTTGAAAAGATTAAATTAATTCCTGTAAACACAGATTTAGAAGTTTGTGAACATGCCGTAAGAGCCATGGAAATGGGCATGTACCAGGGTGAAAAATTTATAGAAGAAAATGGTGACCTAAATTCTAGTTTATTGAATGAGGTAAAAGGTGTTGTGAAAGATTATGATAATCACTTAAGAAGAGTAAAACAAATAATGAAAAAGTATGAAGTTAGCAAAAAGGCAAAATTGCACTAGAAAAGTATTGTAATTTCAAATAACCTATGAATTGAAAGAAAATTCGTAGGTTATTTGACTATTATGCAAGTTTTCATTCTTAGCATATTCGTTTTGAATTAGAACAAGCTGCAAAGCAAGTTATATGCCTAACACAAATATAAAATGCCCTTTATAAATAGCAAATTTATCTTTAGAATATTGTGTATTTATCAAGAAGATCAGAGAATCATTAACAAAAACATGAATGATTTGGAAAATAATTATGAAATAAATATTGCATTTTCACTTGCACGATAGAGGAAATATTTCATATAATAAATATACAATATATTAAAGGGGTGTTGAAGATGATAGCATTAAAGGTGTTAATAGCTTTTACTATGCTCTGTTCAATAAAGTATATAGTTAGTGTTAGGAATAATCCGTTTTATAACAAGTCAAGTGATTTTATAGGTTCAAGCACAAATTATATAAATACTAAAATAAACTAATAAGCCGTAGATAAATTAAAATAGATATACATTATATATAAATATAAAAGTATTTAATAGGAGAGCTGGTGGTTTAAAGAAGCCGCAGAGCTCTTTTTATATAGTATTAAACATAGAATATAGAATATAAAATTAACTAATGATATTAAAGAAGAATATTATATATAGAGTAAGTATGTATCTTATGAGGAGACGAAGTATATGACAAATAAAGAATACTTGCTAGATGCCAATATAGTTATAAAGATATGGAAAGTATGCCCCCATCTTTTTAAGGATATGAAAAAGGCTAGAAATCTTGATTTCAAAATTTCAAGATATATAGCTGAAGAATTATCTATAAAAGAATTTACTAAATTTAACGGGGTTCAAGTTCTTACAGAAAGATTTTTAGAATTACTAGACCATATAATAGATGTAGAAATTGATGATGTTTCACAACTATATCCATGTAATGAAAGTGTAAAATCTGACTTAAAAAAAGATATACACATTAAAGAATACAATCTAAAAGAAGACATACACATTAGAAAGTATGGTTCTGTAAAAGGCGCACACATTATAAAATACGATTCACAAAAAAATATTTATATTATAAATGAGAACAAAATATCTAAAGGTGATTTTAGTCTTATTTATGCATGTGAAGTTAATAAAGATTATATATTAGTTACTGAAGATAAGAGACTACTAAGCAGTGCAAAATTTATTTTGGATCCAGCGAAAGTTATGAACTTTGATGAATTTATGGAGGATTTACAAGTAAGCTTGAGCTATGCACTTTACTAAGTTAGATATTAAATATATTCCTAATAGAAAGTAA
Source organism: Clostridium bovifaecis (assembly GCA_009738435.1). Classification (GTDB taxonomy): domain Bacteria; phylum Bacillota; class Clostridia; order Clostridiales; family Clostridiaceae; genus Clostridium_H; species Clostridium_H bovifaecis. The sequence continues at coordinate 1,139,422 of CP046522.1, forward strand.
TAAAAATTCAGTATATTAGTTAAATATATATATATTGGATTTTTATTTAGAGAGAATGAACCCCTTAAAAATTTAATGCTAATACGTATAATAGAAATGTGATAAATCATGAAGTTTTGTACAAGGGGTGGAATATGAGTAACGGAGCTAAGGCTAAACAATGTGCAACTGGAGAATTATTAGAAAGTTATGTGAATAATAAAGGTTCCTTAGAGGCTAATGAAATATATAAAATTGCATTAAGTTTATGTAATATCATAGAGAATTTCCATAAGGGAGATTTTTTTATTATAAATAGAGATTTAAGTCCGCGGAGCATAATTGTTATGAAGAACAAAGAGGCTAAGTTAGTGGACAAAAAAAGTGACCTAAGAATGTTTCATAGCAAAAATGCTAATTTGCAGTATCACAGATTATGGGAAGCAAGCAAACAACATGATTTACACAGCTTAGCTATGCTAATGTATTTTATGGCTACAGGTACGACTGCATATTCGGTTTTAGATATTTTTAAAGATGATAGCTATCCAGATAATGTGGATAGAAGTTTAAAGGAGATTATGCATAGATGTTTTGAAGAGAGTGATCAAAACAAATATTCTTCAGTAGAAGAACTAAGTATGGAAATTACTATGAGAATATTAGAAAACAATAGATATAAAGAAACTGTTAACTTAATAAATTCAAAGATTGAAACAGGAATAAGTAGGCGAAGAGTAAGAAAGAGAAGAGCTAATAGGGCTTTTTCATATAATGAAGGTTTAGACTATGTAAAATACTTTGTAAAAAGAGGTAAGAAGAGGCTTCAGATATCTTTAAGATTATAATATTAAGAGAAAATCCAGCACTTTATAATTAAAATGCTGGATTTAAATTATTATAAATAATTACAGTTACAATCTGCGCAAAGAACATGGGTATTATATAGGGAATACAATCTATTCTAATAATAACTTTTAAGAGGCATAATTTAAAACCTTTTCAAGTAATATATACTATATTATAATTTATATTAAGATATGGTTTATTTAGTGCCGGTTTAGCGTAGAAAATAAAAGGAGCGTGAATAGATGAGTGCTACATTTTTGCTTAGAGGAATGTTAATTGGAATGTTCGTGGCATTGCCAGTGGGACCTCTAGGGCTCTTATCCTTGCAAAGGACAATAAATAAGGGGTGGAAGGTAGGCTTTGTTTCAGGGGTTGGAGCAGCAGCATCAGACCTAATTTACTCTTCAATTGCAATTTTAGGAGTAAGCTTTATTGATGAGTTTTTAGAAAAGCATATGAATTTTATAGATAGTTCTGTAGGAATTTTGTTTCTAATTATTGGTACAAGCATTATTTTTAATGCTATAAAGGATAAAAAAGCAAAAAATGATGTTGTAAAAGGGGAAGAGAAAAAAGAAGAAAATAAAGAAGAAAATATGATATATCCATTTGCTTCTAATTTCCTAATGGGATTGTCGAATCCTATAACTTTGTTAGTCTTTTTAGCTATATTTACTAAGCTAGGGATAGAAGTAAATGTAGAAGAAATATTTAAGAATATAGCATTTGTTATTTCAATATTTTCAGGCTCTTCTCTATTATGGTTATGTATCACAAATTTAGTAAAAAATTTCGATACTAAGAAAATAGATGGTATTTTATATGTAGATGAAACAATTGGAGCGATAATTATTATATTTGGCATAGTAAGTATTTTAAAAGGGATATCATAGTATTAAATATCAAACAATGTCATTTGTTCAATCTTGCTTTCCTTTAAGGAGGATATGGATACACCTATGAGTCTTATTTTTTCATTTAACTCTATACTGTCTAGTATTTCACAGGCTTCTTTGTAAATATCCTCTTCTTTTGATATGTATAAGGGCAAAGTTTTACTCTTTGTGTGATTCTCAAAAGATGAGGTTTTTATTTTTAGAGTTATAGTTTTACCACTAATGCTTTTATTTGTTAGTTCTTTTGATATAGAGATGCAAAAATTTCTTATGTATTTTTTAAGCTCATCTTTATCATCTGTATCTCGCTTAAGGGTGCTCTCTCTTCCTGTAGATTTTCTCTGTCTAGAAATTTCAACTTTCCTTTTATCGATTCCTCTTATTCTACCGTATATCTCAACGCCGTATTTCCCAAAAAACTCAGTTAAAATCTCAAGTGGAAGTTTATAAAGCTCTTCAACAGTAAATACTCCTATATCATTTAACCTTTTTACAGATTTATTTCCAAGTCCATGAACCTTGCTAATAGACAAAGGAAAAAGAATTTCTGGAACCATGTCTTGGGTTATAACTTTAAGTCCATTAGGTTTGTTCCAATCGGAAGCAAGTTTAGCTAGAAATTTGTTGAAGGAGATACCTACAGATAAGGTAAGACCTGTATTTTTTCTAACTTCATCTTTAATGTATTTGGCTAATTCTAAAGGAGCTCTTTGTGATTCTGTAATATCTAAGTAAGCTTCATCTATGCTGATAGGTTCTACATAAGGAGTCAATTTGGAGAACACTTTAAATATTTCACTTGACGCTTCTTTGTACCTTGACATCCTTGTAGGGATGAATATGCCATGAGGGCATTTCGTTTTAGCTATATATATAGGCATCGCACTCCTTACACCATATTTTCTCGCTTCATAGGAGCAGGTTGCAACTACGCCTCTTTCTGAAGTACCACCAACTATAACAGGTTTTCCTTTAAGTTTTGGGTTATCTATAATTTCAACAGAAGCAAAAAATGCGTCCATATCTACGTGCATTATAACTTTTTCCATTATTAAATCCTCCAGGGTGGGTTTTCATAGTACATATTATATCAGATATAGTAAGCTAGTGGACTGAGAATCTCTGATATTTTATTTTAAATTAATATCAGAGATTAGAAATAACGTTGTTATAGGGAACATTTATTTTTTTATTTAGAAAAAATAGAAAACAGCATAAAAACGGATTCCCAACTCCATACTACTACTGAAAAGTATTGAGGAAAAAAGGAGAATCTATATGAAAAGTGTACATTATAATGTTTCAGGACTTGTAAATTCTGAAAGTAGAACTAAACTACGTAATTCGCTGGATAAAATAAAGGGGGTTCAAGAAGTAGCAGTGGACATTGCTAGAGGTGCAGTCGAAGTAGAATATAATGAGCCAGCAAATGAAATACAGATTAGAGACTGTATTAAAAATACAGGATATAGTATACAGTAAAAAATCAGCCAGCTCTTTGAGAATTTAGCTCATGAAGCTGGCTTTATTATTAAGATAACCTTCGAGCAAAGTCGATATTTGAGAATAAAAAAGTTAGACTCATAGAGGAATATCTGAGAGACTAACCTTTTTCATTGAATATTGTTTACTTTAAGACAAAACTATGTAATAATAAAGAGTCGAAGATTTTTAGTATTAGCGGTAACCGTTGTCAATAACGTAAAAAAATAAGACTTTACAGAGTGAGGAGCGAACAAATGAAAATAGGATTTGATCACAAAAAATATTTAGAAGAGCAGTCAAAGTACATATTAGAAAGAGTGAATGATTATGATAAGTTATATTTGGAATTTGGAGGGAAATTGCTACAGGACCTACATGCAAAAAGGGTTTTGCCTGGCTTTGACGAAAATGCAAAAGTTAAACTTTTACATAAGTTAAGGGAAAAAGCTGAGGTCGTTATTTGTGTATATGCAGGAGACATTGAGCGAAATAAAATAAGAGGAGACTTTGGTATTACTTATGATATGGATGTTTTAAGGCTTATTGATGAGCTAAGAGGTTATGAGCTTGACGTAAACAGTGTTGTGATAACTAGATATGAAGGACAACCAGCTACAAATGTATTTATAAACAAACTAGAGCGTAGAGGTATAAAAGTATATACTCATAAGCCAACAAAAGGATATCCAACAGATGTAGATACAATAGTAAGTGATGAAGGATATGGGGAAAACCCATATATTGAGACTACAAAACCAATTGTTGTTGTAACGGCACCAGGGCCAGGAAGTGGAAAGCTTGGAACTTGCCTTAGCCAACTTTATCATGAGTATAAACGTGGGAAGATTGCAGGATATTCAAAATTTGAGACCTTCCCTGTATGGAATGTCCCATTAAAACACCCTTTGAATATAGCTTATGAGGCTGCTACAGTAGACCTTAAGGATGTGAATATGATAGATTCTTTTCATATGGATGCGTATAGTGAAGTAACTGTAAACTATAATCGCGATATTGAGCTATTTCCTGTATTAAAAAAGATAATAGAAAAAATAACAGGAAAAGAATCAATATACAAATCCCCAACAGATATGGGGGTTAATAGAGTAGGCTTTGGAATTACTGATGACGAAGTTGTAAAAGAAGCTTCTAGACAAGAAATAATAAGAAGATATTTTAAGACTATATGCGAGTATAAAAAGGGTTATGTTGATAAGGATGCTTATCAGAGGATAAAAATCATAATGGAAGAACTTAATCTAAAACCAGATGATAGAAAAGTTGTTAAACCAGCAAGAGAATACTCATCTAAATTAAAGCAGATTTCTAGCAAAAACGATGTTTGTCCTGTTGTAGCACTAGAACTTCCAGATGGAACAATTTTAACTGGAAGAAGATCAGAATTGATGGAGGCAACAGCTGCTGTAATTTTAAATGCTATTAAATATTTCGCTAATATATCTGATGAGATACACCTTATTTCCCCAGTTATACTTGAACCGATTGTTAGTCTAAAGTCGAAAACCTTAGGAGATAAAAATATAGCTTTAGGTTGCGAAGAAATATTGATGGCACTTAGCATATGTGCAGCTACAAATCCAACAGCTCAAGTAGCAATGGAAAAATTAGCAATGCTAAAAGGATGTCAAGCTCACTCAACCACGATTTTAAGTGGAAAGGATGAACAGACTTTTAGAAAGCTTGGTATAGATTCAACAAGTGATCCAGAATATCCTTCAGAAAGTCTTTATTATAATAATTAAAAGAATAAAGTTCATTAGAAAATCAGCATCTATTATATAGATTGCTGATTTTTTTATAAAGAATAAGCTCATGTTGTGAAGGAAAGAGTTAGTGTGAATAATATTGATAGATAAAAGTGTATATTATATAATTATTTATGTGAAATAAAATTTTACCCAGAAGGATGATAATATGTTATCTAATGAAATGGATTTACTTATACAACAGCGTTATAAAAAGAAATCAAAGAAACAAAAAAATCAGATTCCGTATGCAATCTTAGTCATTGTGCTTTCAGTAATTATTTTTGCATTTTTGTGGAAAAATCAACGTAGTTATACTGTTTATTTGGTTATAGGGATTCCTATTGGGATTACTCTAAGATACTCTAGATTTTGTCTTTCAGGAGCCTTTAGAGACCCTTTCCTCCTAGGAAATACAAGGCTGTTAAGAGGAGTATTAATTGCAATGATAATAAGCACAGTAGGATTTGGGGCAATTCAATATGAATATCTCAAGCATAATCCTATAGATTACGCTTATATCCCTGGGATTGTTACTGCCGCAGGATTTCATATAATGGTTGGAGCCTTTATCTTTGGTGTTGGGATGACTATTGCAGGCGGCTGCGCTTCAGGAGTATTAATGAGAATAGGAGAAGGACATGCTCTTCAATGGATTACTCTTTTAGGTTTTTTTATTGGAAGTCTTCTTGGAGCTAAGGATTATACGGTTTGGTATGACAAATTTATTAGCAAAGCGAAAGTTATTTATTTTCCGGAATATTTAGATTTAAGGATTGTTGTTATAGCTCAAGTCGCTTTTTTAATAACTTTGTACAAGATAGCAGTTTGGTATGAAAACAAAAGATTCAAAAGCAGGTAATGGAGGAAACTTTTATGGCAGTAAGAGATATTGATTGTTTGTACGAAGCATGCCCTATTCCTTTAATTAGGGCAATTAAGGAACTTAAAGCAATGAAGTCTGGAGATATTTTGGTCTTACACTCTGATCAAAGTTGTGTTGGAGTAATTGTAGAGGAATGGGGAGAGCAAAATAATCATCGAGTACGGGTAGTTGAGACAGAAGATGGAGAATGGGAAGTTTATATACAAAAACCTTAATGGTCATAGAAGGGAGTGAATAGGATCTATGATAAAATGGTTAAAAAAGCCTTGGCCCTATTGGGTAGGAGGGGGTCTGCTGGGAATCTTAAATGTACTTTTATTAGCTATTAGCGGAATAAGTTGGTATGTAACTAGTGGATTTTTACTATGGGGCGTTGGAATTTTAGAAAGACTTGGCTTAGAAGCTTCTAAATGGGAGTATTTTGAATATACTAAGGTTGAGTATGGAGATATAATTGCAAATCATAATTTGTTTATCAATAAGTATGCTATTTTAAACGTTGCTGTAATTCTCGGATCGCTAATTGCAACCTTATTAGCATCTCAATTTAAATTTAAAAAGATAAAAAGCAGAAAACATGCTATATTTGCTCTCTTGGGAGGGATTATGATGGGATATGGAGCTAGACTTGCTGCTGGGTGCAACATTGGGAGTTTCCTCGGTGGAATTCCGTCATTTTCATTACATGCATGGATTTTCTGGATCTTTGTTATTTTAGGAGCTTGGGTAGGAACAAAAGTCTTAATAAGGTTTTTAATATAGGAGGATCATAGTCCTCCTTATTTCAACAAAAGCCTCTTTTGCTAGAGGTAATAAAGTCTACAAACATTTGCTCATATTTAGTAAACACATAGTTTTCTCTAAAAGCAATATTATAATTAAATGATATATTAAGATTATCTACTTCAATATTTTGAAGAGAACCTCTTTTTAGCTCCTTCTGAACTATTAACTTAGGTAGAAATGCAAAACCTTTCCCAGCACAGATGGAGGATTTTATGGCCTCTGGTGAATTTAAAGAGTAAATAACATTTAAATCCTCTATACGAGTGCCATTTTCTTGCAGCATTTTTTCTACCAAGTACCTGGAATTAGAACCTATCTCCCTCAAAATCAAGGGGAGCCTTTTTAATTCTTCTATGGTAATTTGGTTTTTGTCTCTATCAGTGTTTCCAACTAGTATCAGCTCATCTGAAGCAATATGCTTTATTGCAATGTTATCTTCTTTAGAATCACTTTGAATAATTCCAATATTAATAGAATGATCACATAACTTTTCTATAACCTTAGTGGAGTTTAGTGCTTCCATGCTTATATCAACTTCTTTGTTAACTTTCTTAAAGGTATATATACTGCAAGGAAGTGCATATTCGCCTACACTTTTGCAAGATCCGATAATTAATTTTGGTCTATCTTGCTGTAGAGTTTTAAGATCCCTTTCTATATTTCCTTTAATAGATAAAATAGTATCTGCATAATTATATACAACCTTGCCCTCCTCAGTAAGTTTAACACCTTTATTACTCCGCAATAAAAGCTTGGCACCAAACTCTTTTTCAAGATTTTTAAGCTGCATGCTAAGCCCGGGTTGAGTAAGGTGAAGAACAGCAGCAGCTTTTGAGATACTATTGTATTTTACAGTCATATAGAATGATTGGAGATATTCAAAGTTCATATATTCTCACATCCTCAAAATTAGAATAACTTATACATACTCTAGCACTCTATATTGTATCATTAGTTTTAATAAAAATAAATAGCATAGCAATTTATTTCAGGTTAGAGGCTAAGGCCTAAGTTAGGAGATAAAGTGCAAGGTTAGAAAGTTAGAAAACAAAGTTAAAGTTAATGGCTGAAAACCCTAAGCTTTGCACTTTAAGATAACTCTTAACTTGCTAATATCTAACATGCTTTTCTAATTGCGGCCTTGCCGCCTAACTGTCACTCGTTCCCTAACCTAAGAAAATTCAACCCCAATTTTCTTATATAACGATTTGTTATGCAGCATAACTAATAGTTATTATAAAAACCTATAAGATTATATTATAATTAATAATATATTGAGATAAAATTAACAAAGCTGGTTGAAAGATTGCTATGAAGGCTTTTGGCGGTTTTTGGAGATGTCCAAGGATTATAGTTAACATATTAGTATAAATAATCAACTTTATATTTCTTAACATTATAATTTTTATATGACAAAGGAGTTAGAGAGAAATATCTAACTTCTTTTGCGTTATAATGCCGATGTCATGAGAATTCTAGAATTATGAAAACTTAATATGCAATTATGCTTTTATAGCGCCTATAGTAATTTAATACTTTTTATTATAGAAGAGCTTAAGAGGAAATGAGGTATAATAGTGAATAAAAAAAATAAACCCGAAAAAATATTAACTATAGGAACAATACTTGTTATTTTATTGATATGGTTTATAACAACAACATTAGGAATGGTTGATCCTAAATTAGTACCATCGCCACAATCCGTATGGGCTGCGTTTGTTGATATTATGAAAAGTGGGTATAAAAATTATACATTAATGCAGCATTTAGGAGCAAGTATGGAAAGACTTCTTATTGCTTTTTTCTGTGCTGCCCTACTTGCAATTCCTTTAGGACTTGCAAGTGGGTATAATTCAAAGATTAGAGGGCTTTTTGAACCCATTATAGAATTTTATAGACCACTTCCGCCATTAGCTTATTATACGCTTCTAATTCTATGGTTAGGAATTGAAAATGAATCTAAGATTACACTTTTATTCTTAGCTTGCTTTGCGCCAATTTACGTTTCTTGTGTTTCAGCATTTATAAAAATAAAGGAAGATTATATTAACAACGCCTACACAGTAGGTGCAAGTAAATTTCAGATGTTTATTTATGTAATTTTTCCAGCATGTTTGCCAGATATATTTATTGGATTGAGAACAGCTTTAGGAGTTGCCTATACTACACTGGTATCAGCTGAAATGGTTGCAGCTAAATCAGGCATAGGATGGATGGTTTTGGATGCAAGCCGTTATTTGAGGAGTGATATTATTTTTTTAGGAATTATTATAATGGGTATAACAGGTATATTATTAGATAAGAGTATACAATTTATTGAGCAAAGGATTGTTCCTTGGAAAGGCAAAGAATAAAAATATAATACAAGCAGGAGTGATAAATAATGAAATTAAAAAAAGTATTATTAAATACTATGATGCTAACTGTAGTAACAGCATTATCTATAGGATGTGGAGCTTCAAAAAAGCTCACAAGTAGTGCGGAAAACAAGGCTGCTTCATTAGATTTACCAAAAGTAGTGAACATAGGTACTCAACAAATGCCTAATGATGAGAAAATTGCTATAGAAAAAGGTTTTTTTGAAAAAGAGCTAGGAGTTGAAGTTAATATTGTTCAATTTGAAGCAGGAGATATAAGAAATGCCCTTGTTTCAGGAGATATTGACTTTGCACTGCTTGGTTCAGCTTCTGCGACACAAGGGATTGCAAGTGGTATTGATGTAGAAACTATTTGGATACATGAAATTCTTGGGGAAGCAGAAAGATTAGTGGTTAAAAATAATTCAAACATTAATTCTATGAAGGATCTTGTAGGGAAGAAGATAGCTACTCCATTTACAACAACAACACATTATAGCCTGTTAAAGGCTTTAGAGTTAAATGGTATTTCTCAAAGAGATGTAACATTATATGATATGCAAATGCCTGAAATATATGCAGCATGGCAAAGAGGTGACATTGACGCAGCTTATGCCTGGGAGCCTACACTTTCTAATCTTTTAAAAGACGGCAAAACTTTACTTTCGAGCAAAGATATGTCTGAAAAAGGTGTTGTTACATCTAATGTAGAAGTTGTTAGAAGAGAATTTGCACAGAGATATCCAGATATTGTAACGAAATATATTAAAGCTGTAAATAAATCTATTAATCTCTATAATGAAAGTCAAGCTGAGGCAGTTAAAACGATTGCAGATGCTTTAGAAATTACAGAAGAAGAGGCATTAAAACAAATACAAGGTTCTATTTGGCTTACTGCTGAGCAGCAATTAGAGCCTGCTTATTTTGGAACGAGCGCTAAAAAGGGTAATTTAGTAGAATCTCTAAAAGATACAGCTGATTTCTTGTACAAACAAAAGAGCATTTCTTCTGTGCCTAGATTATCTACCTTTGAAAACGCTGTAAACCCGTCATATATAGAAAATGCTTTAAAATAGTTTTTAAACTTAAACTGAGATGAAAGCCTTAAATCAATTTAGTAGAAACGGAGAGCTTTGCATGGACAAGATGTTGAAGTATAAACAAGAGTATGTTGTAACGTTAAAAGATATAAATTTAAGATATTCTGGTGAAAAAGGTGAAGTAAATGCTCTTCAAAACATAAATTTAGATATTGAGGAAGGGGAATTTATATGTGCACTTGGTCCATCAGGCTGTGGTAAAAGTACATTATTAAAGATTATTGCAGGACTTCTCAAGCCATCACAAGGTGAAGCTAAAATGGATGGTGAACCTATTGATGGGCCTGACTGGCATAGGGGTGTTGTTTTCCAAAGTCCGACCTTATATCCATGGTTAAACGTTCAAGATAATGTTGCTTTCGGATTAAAAATGAGAAAGTTCCCTAAGAATGAGATTGAGGAATTAACAAATAAATATTTAGAGCTTGTTGGTTTAAAGGGCTCTGAAAAGCATAAGCCTTATGAACTTTCTGGAGGTATGAAACAAAGAGCTTCTCTTGCAAGAGTATTGGCAAATAAGCCTAGAATGATTTTAATGGATGAGCCATTTGGTGCATTAGATGCTTTAACGAGACAAAATATGCAAACTTTAATAAGAAAAATCTGGACTAAAACAGAAAATACAGTTTTTCTTATTACCCATGATGTTGATGAGGCATTAGCACTCGCCACAAGGATTATTGTAATGTCAAGCAGGCCAGGGAAAATTCTTAAGGAATTTAATATGGATTTTACTTATCATATTTCAGATGGAAGTAAAGAAAATCCAAGATATACACCTAAATATATGGGGATAAGAGAAGAAATCTTAAAAATTATTAATTGCCAAAATGAAGAGCTAAGGTTTTCTTAAAGAAGGATAAGGATGTTAAAAACTCCTCTATAGATCAGGCTATAAAAAGTCTAATCTATAGGGGAGTTTTATTTAAAAGGTTGTTATGAAAATCACATGTATAACAATCTGTTATGAAGTATAACACTTGCTTATTATTAAAAACTATAGTAGTGGATTATAATATTAATATAGAGTTTGAGATAAAATTAACAATAATAACTGGATTTTATGGAATAAAGCAGTAAATAAAAGCAGGTTGTAATAAAATTTCATATAAAAATGGAGGTATATAAATGAGTAAAAAGTATTTAATAGTAGGTGGGGTTGCTGGTGGCGCTTCTACAGCAGCAAGATTAAGACGATTAAGTGAAGAAGATCAAATAATAATGTTCGAAAGGGATCCTCACGTATCTTTTTCAAATTGCTGTTTACCGTATCACTTAAGTGGAACAGTTGAGAATTCCGACAGTCTAGTGCTTATGTGTCCAAGTAAGTTTTTATCCCAATATAATATAAATGCTAGGGTGAACAATGAAGTTATAGCTATTAATAGAGTTAAAAAAGAAGTAACAGTTAAAAACACCTTAACTAGAGAAGAGTATACTGAAAACTACGACAAATTAATATTATCTCCTGGCGCAAAGGCAATAGTTCCTCCTATTAAAGGAATTGAAAATGTAAAAGTATTTACAGTAAGAAACGTTGTAGATATAGACAAGCTAAATAAATCTGTAAAAGCAATGGGAATAACAAATATTTCTGTAATAGGTGGAGGATTTATAGGAGTTGAAGTTGCTGAGAACTTAAGAGAAGCAGGAAATAACGTAACTTTAATTGAAGCTATGTCTCATATCATGAAACCATTTGACTACGATATGGCTCAAATTTTACATAAAGAAATGCATGACCATGGTGTGAACTTAATCGTAGGAGACAAAGTAAGCGCTTTTGAAAAGGAAACTGTTATTTTAGAATCAGGTAAAAAGATAGAAGCTCAGGCTGTAGTTATGGCTATTGGGGTTCTTCCAGAAACTGAACTTGCAGTTAAAGCTGGACTTGAAATTGGAGAAACGGGAGCTATAAAGGTTGATCAAAACTATAGAACTAGCGATAAGGATATATATGCAGTTGGAGATGCTATTGAAGTATATCATGCTGTAGCAGGAAAAACAGTTAGATTACCATTAGCAGGGCCTGCTCAAAAACAAGCAAGACAAGCTGCTGATCATATTCATGGAAGAATTGTAAGAAATACGGGGTTTATAGGATCATCTGTAGTAAAATGCTTTGATTATAATGCAGCTTCAGTAGGACTAAACGAAGAAATGATACAAGCTATGAACTTAGATATTAAATATGAGGTAGCTAAAGTAATTCCAGGAGACAAGGTTGGTTTAATGCCTGCTTGTGAGCCGCTTCACTTTAAGTTAATATTTCAAATGCCAACAGGAAAAGTATTAGGTGCTCAAGCTATAGGTAGAGGAAATGTTGATAAGAGAATGGATGTGATTGCTACAGCTATTAAATTTGGAGCAACTGTAGATGATTTGAGGGACTTAGAGTTATGCTATGCACCACCATTTGGAACTGCTAAAGATGTAGTTAACTTTGCTGGATATGTTGCTACTAACCTATTACATGGCGAATTCAAGCAAGTAAGAGAAAAAGATTTAAGAAATCTAGTTAAAAATGGAGCTTGCATAATAGATGTAAGAGAAAAAGATGAGTATGAATTAAGCCATATAGTCGGAGCTAAAAACATACCGCTTAGCGAGTTAAGACAAAGAGTAAATGAAATACCTAAAGATGAGCCAGTATATCTACACTGCAGAAGTGCACAAAGAAGTTATAACGCAGTAATGGCGCTTCAACACTTAGGTTTTAAAAATGTTTACAACGTTTCGGGTGGATTTATGGGAATATCTTTCTACGAATACTTCAATGATGAAACAACTGGAAGAGAGAAAGTAGTTACAGATTATAATTTCCTATAACATACAATTGAATACAAGTCTAACTGCAGACTAATTTATGCAGTTAGACTTGCATGAAAAATAAAAGTTAATTATCAATAATTAGGAGGTAAACATGAAAAATACAGAAAGAGTTTTAGGATTTATATTCATTTTATCGGTATTAATTTTAGGTAAGACATTTTTAAAAACGGATATGCTGTTTTTTAGAATTTTAGTGGGTGTAGGATTTGGCTATACTCTGACTAGAGCATACACAGGATTTGCAGGTAGTATTAATCGTGCATATAATACTGGATCAACAAAATTGATGAGAACTATGGCTATGATGTTTTTCATAACATGTGCATTAAGTGCTGCTCTTTTATTTAATGGAGATTCTATCAAGTATGATCTTTGGATAAATCCAATTAATTTAGGCTTAATTTTAGGTGGGTTGCTATTTGGATTTGGTATGTCATTTTCTTCATGCTGTGCTTCTGGAGTACTTACAGACTTAATAACAGGTTTGCCAAGAGCTTTTATTACATTAATATTTTTCGGTATAGGTGTATTTATTGGATTTCCTGTACAAAAAACTGCAGGATGGGTTAAAAAATCTTGGATCTCTACACCATCTGGTGAAAAAATGGGTGGAGGAGTATATCTACCAGACCTTTTCAAGTGGGATGGTGTAAAAGGATACCTAGGAGCACTTGTATTGGTTGGATTATTTTGTGGTTTAGTAATTTCTATCTCTTATATTTATGAAAGACGTCGTAAGGAGAAAAACACCTACATTGGTCATAACATGGAAATAATGCAAGATAGGAACGAAACATTTGACAGTAAGGATTATAAAGTCTTTAGTACTTCAACTTATAATCGTATTTTTGCGAAACCATGGACATTGAAACAGGGTGCAATAGTTATTGGTATGTTATTCACATTGTTGATGGGCGTAACAAAGTCAGGATGGGGCGCTTCTACTCCTTATGGTTTTTGGTTTGGTAAAGTTCTAATGATTTTCGGAGTTTCCGCTGATTCGATTGCAGCCTTTACTAAAATGGCACCAGATTCTTTTATTCAACCATTCTTTGAGAACGGAGTTTCAGTACAAAACTTTGGTATTTTTGCTGGAACAGCAATCTATTTACTAACTGCTGGTAAATTTAGAGAGACATTCATGTCGGAGATGCATATAACAAAAAGAGAGGTAGTTCTATTTGCACTAGGTGGTATCACTATGGGGGTTGGAACTCGTCTAGCTAATGGATGTAATGTAGGAGCATTATACACACCTATTGCTAACTTTTCACTCTCTGGTTGGGTATTTTTAATTGTCATGACATTAGGCGGCATCGTAGGCAATACACTTGCTAAAAAGTTGGCTAAAGCAGAAGCTAAAAGTGATAAGACAATAAATATGATTGGTTAAGAAATGTAACATTACAGTGCAATAGTAAGCATAATAATACTAAAGTTAATTAAAGCTTTAATATTTATTTTAAAACACTACTAGTTTTTAAAGGCTTTTGGCAATACGGCTTGCCAGAAGCCTTTTTCAATAGTATTATAAAAAAGTGTGTAATCGTTTAAAAAATTATCAAAATAATTATATATAGAGCTTTATTTTTACATAACGGTATTAAAAGATATATGACAAAAAATTAACAATAAAGTATAATGTTAATGAGTAATTTATAATTTGGAGGTGTAAGTATGGCTGTTATTCAAACTAAGGAAGAGGCCGTAAAAAATATTAAGGATAATACAAGACTGATGGTTGGAGGTTTTTTTGGAGTTGGAATTCCTTTTGAGATGATTAATGAAATTGCCGAAAGTGATGTTAAAGATTTAACGTTAATTACTGTTGCTGGAGGCTATCCGGGTGGCGGAAGAGATTTGGGTAGACTAACACAAAATAAGCAAGTTAAAAATTTTATAGGAGCTCATATAGGAACAGATCCAGAGCTTGTAGCACAATACAATTCTGGAGAAGTAGAAGTAGAATTTAATCCAATGGGAACTTGGATTGAAAGAATAAGAGCAGCAGGATCAGGGCTTGGTGGAATAATTACTCCTACAGGGCTTGGGACGGAAGTTGAAGAAGGAAGAGAAAAAATAACTATAGAAGGAAAAGAGTATTTGGTATATCCGCCATTAAAGGGAGAAGTTGCAATAATTAAAGGTTTTAGAGCGGACAAGCTTGGAAATATAGAATACAGAGGAACAGCTTTAAATTCAAATCCTGTAATAGCAACAGCAGCAGATTTGGTTATTGCAGAAGTAGATGAAATAGTTGAGGTTGGGGAAATTCCATACAATAATGTAGGAACTCCTGGAATCTTTGTTGATATCATAGTTCAAGGGCAGTCATATGAAGAAAGAAAAGAAAACCTTGAAGAGCTTTGGATATCTAAGAATAAGTTGAAATAGGGAGGTATATCAATTATGACAGATAGAGAAATTATTGCACGTAGAATAGCTAAAGAATTTAAAAGTGGAATGATAATTAACTTAGGAATTGGTATGCCGACAGCATCGGCAAACTACATACCAGATGGAGTAGATGTAATACTTCAAACAGAAAACGGAGGCCTTAAGTTTGGAGCCGCTCCTAAAAAAGGAGAATCAGATCCGGATCTTGGAAATGCTGGTGGAGAACCAATCACAATGCTTCCAGGTGCGTCAGCTTTTGACTTATCAACATCTTTTACAATCATTAGAGGTGGGCATGTTGATATGACAGTTTTGGGTGCTTTAGAAGTAGACCAAGAAGGGAATATAGCTAACTGGAAGATACCAGGAAGGTTTGTGCCGGGCATGGGTGGTGCTATGGATTTATTAGTAGGAGCAAAAAAAGTTGTAGTTGCGCTTGCTCATACTAATAAAGGCGGAGAATCTAAAATTTTAAAAAAATGTACATTACCACTATCTGCAGCAAAGGCTGTTAATTTAATAATTACTGAAAAAGCTGTTATGGAAGTAACATCAAAGGGTTTAGTTTTAAAAGAAATTGCTCCAGGGTTATCAGTAGAAGAAGTTGTTAAAGCTACAGATGCAGACCTGATAATTGCTGAGGATATAAAGGAAATGGAAATATAGATATAATTTTAAACTTCAGAAAGAGTTTTTACTCTCTCTGAAGTTTTTATTTATTATGAAAAAGAATTAAATTCAATACTATAAGGCAAAATAAGATAAATGAAGTTAATAACATAATTCTTAAGTATGAAGGTGAGGATTGAATTATGAATGAGGGTAGTGTAAAGATAATTCCCTTAGGAGGGCTTGGGGAAATTGGGAAAAATATAACCGCCATTGAATACAAAGATGAGATTATTGTTATAGATTGTGGTATATCTTTTCCAGATGAAGATATGCATGGGGTGGATTTAGTAATTCCAGATATAACTTACCTATTGAACAATGAGAATAAGGTAAAAGGTATTTTTATTACTCACGGGCATGAAGACCATATAGGTTCGTTACCTTATATTTTAAAACAGCTAAATGTGCCTCTTTACGGTACAAAATTAACCTTGGGCATAGTTGAAAACAAATTAAAGGAGCATAGTATACTTTCTGAATGCCAACTAAACGTAGTAGAAGCTGGAGATATAGTGGAGTTAGAAAACTTAAAGGTTGAATTTATAAGAAACACTCACAGTATAGCAGATTCTTGTGCTATTGCTATTCACACTCCTGTTGGTGTGATATTACATACCGGAGATTTTAAGGTAGACTATACTCCTATTGATGGCTTGGTTATGGATTTAGAACGTATTTCAGCTTTAGGGAAAGAAGGAGTACTTCTGCTTATGGCTGATAGTACCAATGTAGAACGCCCAGGACATTCAATTTCAGAAAGAGTTATAGGCGAAACCCTAACTAGAATTTTTTCTAAAGCTGAGGGAAGAGTAATTGTCGCAACCTTTGCATCTAATATTCACAGAATGCAGCAAATAGTAGATGCTTCTGTAAAGTATAAAAGAAAAATAGCTTTTAGTGGAAGAAGCATGGAGGAGATTTCTGAAGTAGCAATGAATTTGGGATATCTTCACATACCAGATGGTTATATTATAAGTGTAGATGAAATAAATAGATATTCTAATGATCAAATAACTATTATAACTACAGGAAGCCAAGGAGAAGCTATGGCAGGGCTTGCTAGGATAGCCTTTTCTAACCATAGAAAAATTAAAATTGAACCAAAGGACTTATTTCTTATTTCTGCATCTCCAATTCCAGGAAATGAAAAGCTCATATCTAGGGTTATTAATGAGCTGTTTAGAAAAGGCGCAGAGGTAGTTTATGATGACTTAGAGGAAGTCCATGTATCAGGTCATGCATATCAAGAAGAGATAAAGCTAATTCATACATTAGCTCATCCAAAGTTCTTTATGCCTGTTCATGGTGAATACAGACATTTGAAGCATCATGCAAATCTAGCAATAAAATTAGGAATGAATAGCAACAATGTATTTACTTTAGAGACAGGTCAGGTTCTAGAAGTATCAAATAAAGAGGCTAAAATAACTGGAAAAGTTACTACTGGTTCTGTATACGTAGATGGTCTTGGCGTAGGAGATGTAGGAAACATAGTTCTTAGAGATAGAAAACATCTGGCTGAGGATGGTATGCTGACTATAGTTGTTACATTAGAAAGAGAATCTTATAGTATAATAGCAGGACCGGATATAATAACAAGAGGCTTTATATATGCTAAAGAATCAGAAGCTTTAATTGAAGAAGTAAAAGAGATTGTAAGAAAAGAGCTTAATAAATGCTTAGATAATAGAATTATTGAATGGTATGTTTTGAAATCCAATATGAAAAAGTCAGTGGAAAAGTTTTTATATGAAAAGACAAAAAGAAGGCCTATTATTCTCCCTATTATTATGGAAATTTAGATTTGTGAGAAAAGCTAGTATATATTTTTAGCTAAGATATATGCTAGCTTTTTTATTAGTTTTCAAATGTAAAAATGTGGTACATTGATACGAAAATGTTTTGCAATTAGTTTCATTATAAATGAATTTTGAAAAAAGTTTCACAATGTTTTCATGTATTTTCGTGAAATTTTCATAGAAAACTTGACGCTTTTTATGTACAAATTGATAAAAAAACTACATAATCCCTAGTAATTTATAAAATATGTGAAAAAATAAGACTGATTTTATGAAAAAATTCTTGAAAATATTAGGAAAATAATTTATAATGATACTAAATCCAAGAAAACGCTTACAGATAGTTTTCAGAAAGGGGAAACTTTAATGGCTGTTACTATTAAAGATATTGCAGAAAAAGCGCAAGTTTCTCTAGCAACTGTTTCAAGGGTGCTAAATAATTCTGGTTTTGTAAAAGAAGAAAAAAGGGAACTTGTTTTAAAAACAATAAAGGAATTAAATTACGTTCCTAATTCGGTAGCTAGAAGCCTATCTACAAGCCAAAGTAACACTATAGGTGTTGTTATTCCCGATGTAAATAATCCTTTTTTCGGAGAGGTTATTAAAGGAATAGCTACAGTTGCTGATGAAGAAGATTTTAATATTATTCTTTGTGATACAGATGAGAACATAGATAAAGAGTTTAAGGCTCTAGAAATGCTAAAAAAGCAAAGAGTTCGAGGCATAATTATTACACCTACATCAGATAAAAATGAATTTAATAGTGAATATCTTGAGGCTTTAGAAAGTCTTGGCATACCTATAGTTTTGATAGATAGGGATGTTAAATACTCAAATTTCGATGGTGTCTTCTTAGATAGTCTTAATGGTGCCTTTGAAGCAACTGATGCTCTCATCAAAGAAGGACATAAAAAAATTGCAATTATTGCAGGACCGCAAACCTCTAAGCCAGGAAGAGATAGACTAAGAGGATATAGAAAAGCTATGATTATGAATAAATTGGATATTGATGAAAAATACATTTTTTATGGAGATTTCAAATTGGAGAGCGGTTACAAGATAACAAAGGAAATCTTGAAGATGGAGGATAGGCCAACAGCAATATTTGTATGCAACAATATGATGAATTTAGGATGTATTAAGGCTCTATTTGAACAAAATATAAATATACCAGGAGATATAGCATTAATAGGGTTTGATGAAATAGAAATGCTAAATGTCTTAAATTTCAAGATAAGTGTTGTGTCTAGACCTACAACAGAAATGGGAAGAGTTGCTATGAATATGCTCATAGATAGATTGAAAGATGAGGAGAGTACTCATACTAAAAGAATAACGCTTTCTCCTAAATTAACACTAAAGGGATCAGAGAAGCTTTTAGACTAAATGGGATATCAGCTTTTAGGATTCCCTAATTTTAGAAGGTTAATGAAAACATTTACATATCTTAGGGAGGGTCAATATATGGGACAAGGGAAAATAGTTGTTATGGGAAGTTTTGTAGTGGATTTAATGGGAAGGACGCCTCATTTACCTGTAAAAGGTGAAACAGTAAAAGGATCAACATTTATGATGGGACCAGGTGGAAAAGGTTCTAATCAAGGTGTTGCTGCGAAAAGAGCAGGGGCCAATGTAGTTATGGTTACTAAAGTCGGAAATGATGATTTTGCTAATATTGCCTTAAGAAGTTTTAAAAATGAAGGTATGGATACAAGATTTGTTTTTATGGATGAAAAGTATTCTACAGGTGCTGCTTTAATAATGGTAGATGAAAATACGAGTGAAAATGAAATTTTGGTTACACTAGGAGCTTGTAATAATATAACTGATGAAGATATAGAAAAAGTAAGAGAAGAAATAGAATCTTCTGGGGTATTATTAACACAATTAGAAACAAATGTAGAAGCTGTAGAAAAGGTAGTTGATATAGCTTATAGCAAAGGAGTAAAGATAATTTTAAATCCAGCGCCAGTGCAAGAAATACCAGATGAAGTAATAAAGAAGGTACATATATTAACTCCAAATGAAGTAGAAGCATCTATATTATCAGGAGTCAAAGTAAATGAAGTAGAAGATGCTAAAAAGGCTGCTAAAGTGTTAATGGAAAAAGGAGCAGAAAATGTAATCATAACTTTAGGAAGCAAAGGTTCTTTAGTTGTAACTCCTGAGAAAACTGAGTTTATTGAAAGCATCAAAGTTAATGCAATAGACACAACGGGAGCTGGTGACGCTTATAATGGAGGGTTAGCTACTGCTTTGGCGGAGGGAAAGGATATATTTGAAGCAGCTAAATTTGCGAATATAGTTGGAGCACTTTCGGTTACTAAAATAGGGACAGCCCCTGCTATGCCATACAGAAAAGAGATTGACGAATATTTAAAATAAGAATTAATGAAATTATAGAGATTATCATAGGGAGGAATAGACATGTTAAAATCAGGAATTTTAAACCCACAAATTGCAAAGGTATTAGCAGATACAGGACATAAGGATATGTTGGTTGTTAGCGATGCTGGATTACCAATGCCTTTAGAAGTTGAAAGAATAGACCTTGCATGGAAGCCAAATGAGCCAAGATACTTAGACGTTTTAGAAGAAGTACTAAAATATATTGTAGTTGAAAAGGCTATATTAGCAGAAGAATTAAAAACAGTAAGTCCGGAAATGCATGATAAAATATTAAAAACTCTTCCAGAAGGTATTGAAATAGAGTATGTTCAGCATGTGGATTTAAAAGAAAAGACAAAATCAGCAAGAGCAATTATAAGAACAGGAGAGTTCACACCATATCCAAGTGTAATACTTGTCGCAGGATGTGCATACTAAAAAGTACTCCGTAGAAAGGTAGGTGTGATAGCATGAGTGAAAGAGAAGTAGTACTGAGACTTGAGAATGTTGTAAAAGTATTTCCAGGAGTAAAGGCTCTTGATAATGTAAGGCTTGATGTAAGAAAAGGTGAAGTTCATGCTTTATGTGGTGAAAATGGAGCTGGAAAATCTACACTAATGAAAATTATATCAGGAGCACAGGGATATACTTCAGGAAAAATGTACTTTGAGGAAAAAGAAGTGAAATTTTCTTCTACTAAAGAAGCTCAAGATATGGGCATATCTATGATTTATCAAGAATTTAATTTGATACCTTATTTGAGCATTGCAGAAAATATATTTCTTGGAAGACAGCCTATGAATAAATTTGGAATTATAGATTGGAATAAGTTAAATGAAGAGGCTAAGAAATTACTAGAGAGAGTAGGGTTAAATGTAAATCCAACAACTTTGGTAAAGGATATATCAGTAGCAGAAGCACAAATGGTTGAAATAGTTAAATGCCTTTCTATAAATTCTAAAGTAATTATAATGGACGAGCCAACAGCTGCTTTATTAGACGAAGAAATTGAAAAGCTATTTGAAAATATAAGAAAGCTAACTAGTGAAGGTATAGCTGTAATATATATTTCCCATAGAATGGAGGAAATATTTGAAATAACAGATAGAATAACAGTTTTTAGAGATGGAAAGTACATAAAAACCATGGATACAAAAGACACAAATAATGATGAACTTGTAAGTCTCATGGTAGGTAAGAATATAATGGACTTATATCCTAAGAGAAACTTCAATGGTGAAGAGAATATTTTAGCTGTTAATAATATGAGAATAAAGAACGTTAAAGATTTGAGCTTTGACCTGAAAAAAGGTGAAATATTGGGTATATATGGTCTTCTAGGATCAGGAACTATAGAGTTATCCAAAGCAATCTTTGGATTTTATGAAGATTACAAAGGAGAAATTTATATAGAAGGAAAGAAAGTCCATATAAGAAAGCCTTTAGATGCTATAGAGAATGGAATTTCTCTAGTGCCAGATGACAGAAAAAATGAGGGACTTATCCTTATAAGAAGTATAAAGGAAAATGTATCATTGGCTTCCTTGGATAAAATTAAGAATAATAGTCTGCTTAATGATTCAAAGGAAAAAGAAATGGTAGATAGGCAAGTTAAACAGCTTAATATAAAGATATCATCTCCAGAACAAGCAGTAGGAAATCTAAGCGGAGGAAATCAACAAAAGGTTGTATTTGCTAAGATGCTAGAGACTAAACCAAAAGTATTGATTTTAGATGAGCCTACTAGAGGTGTTGATGTAGGTGCTAAAGCGGAAATATATCAAATAATAAATCAGTTAACTGAAGACGGAATAAGTATAATACTTGTATCTTCTGATTTGCCAGAATTAATAGGTATGAGTGACAGAATATTAGTCATGAAAGAAGGAAAAATCCAAAAAGAATTAAGCAGAAGTGAGGCAAATCAGGAAATTGTGTTAAGCTATGCAGCGGGAGGGGTTAATTAATGAAAAAATCAGGAAAGGATTTAATTACAAAGCATAGAACTATTGCAGTTTTAGTTCTTATACTTATAGTTGCTACATTTATATCTGATGACTTTCTAACTGTAGACAACTTACTAAATGTAATAAGACAAGTTGCCATTGTAGCTATAGTTGCTGCAGGAATGACTTTTGTAATATTAACTGGAGGTATAGATTTATCTGTAGGTTCTATACTGGCTCTATCAGGGGCTATGTCAGCATCGGTTTTAGCAAAATCTAATTCTGTTTTTATAGCCATAATTGTAGCTTTAGCTATAGGAGTAGCCTTTGGATTTTTCAATGGGATTTTTATAACTAAAGGAGGAATTCCCCCATTCATTGTAACTTTAGCCAGCATGGTTTTAGTCCGTGGATGCGTGCTAGTATTTACTAATGGATCACCAATTGCAATAAAATCTGCAGCATACAAGTTTATAGGTAAAGGGTATATTTTAGGTATTCCTTTCCCAATAATCGTTCTTATAGGTATATTTGCAATAGGATACTTCATATTAAAATATACTAAATTTGGAAGAAGTGTTTTTAGCTTAGGAGGAAATAGAGAAGCTTCACGCTTATCAGGTATAAGTATAAAAAAGACAGAAACTTTAGTATACACAATAAGTGGATTAATGGCTGGACTAACTGGATTACTATTGACTTCAAGATTAGGATCAGCTCAACCAACAGCTGGAAATGGGTATGAACTTGATGCTATTGCGGCTGTAATACTTGGAGGGACAAGTCTTTCAGGAGGACAGGGAGCTATATTCCCTACAGCTATTGGAGCTTTAATATTAGGAGTGTTAGATAACATTCTAACTCTTATGAATGTAAATCCATTTGCAGCAAATATAGTAAAGGGAGCAGTAATATTACTAGCTGTATTAGCAGATAGCAAATTTAAAAACCTATCAAATAAGGTTGATACAAAATAATAAAATTTATTATATGTTAATTTTAAGGGAGGTTAATTAAATGAAAAAGAAATTTATTGCAGGTATTCTATCAGTATTAATGATGGGGACATTAGTTGGTTGTTCAAGTGGTAACAATGCTAGTAAAAAAGCAGAAGGTGAATCAAAAGAAACTTCAGGAAAGAAAATAGTTATAGGACTTTCTATGAATACCTTAAACAATCCTTTCTTCGTTGATGTAAAAGATGGAGCTGTAAAGGCTGCAGGAGAAAATGGAGCTGAAATAATAGTAACTGACGCACAAAATCAACCAAACAAACAGTTAACTGACATTGAAAATTTAATC
The DNA here is from genome assembly GCA_009738435.1 of Clostridium bovifaecis. GTDB lineage: Bacteria > Bacillota > Clostridia > Clostridiales > Clostridiaceae > Clostridium_H > Clostridium_H bovifaecis. The sequence continues at coordinate 1,162,862 of CP046522.1, forward strand.
CAAAAGAAACCAGATGTGCTAATCATTGATCCTGCTGATAGTGAGGCTGTAATTTCTGCCATAGAAACAGCTAATGAAAAGAAGATACCAGTAATTACAATTGATAGAGCTTCAAAAGGCGGAGAAGTTGTTTCTCATATAGGGTTCGATGCTATACATTCAGGAAATATTGCAGGGGATTATATAGCGAAAGCTTTAAGTGGAAAAGGTAAAGTTGTTGAAATCATGGGAATCATGGGAACAAACGTTGCTCAGGATAGAAGCAAAGGATTTAACGAAGCTATAGCAAAAAATCCTAATATAAAGGTAGTTGCACAACAAAGTGCAGATTTTGATAGAGCAAAGGCTATGACAGTAATGGAAAATATTCTTCAAGCTAATCCAGAAATAGATGCAGTATATGCAGCAAATGATGAAATGGCTTTAGGTGCATTAGAAGCTATTGAAGCATCAGGAAGATTAGACAAGATAACTTTAATTGGTTGTGATGCTATAGATCCAGCAATCGCTGCAATTAAAGCAGGAAAGCAAGAAGCAACTATAGCTGAGCCACCTTTCTTCTTAGGTAAAAATGCTGTACAAACAGCTTTAAAAGTGTTAAAGGGAGAAAGTGTTGAAAAGAATGTTATACTTGATTCAACTCTTGTTACAAAAGAAAACGTTGACACCCTTAAGACAAAAGAATAATAAAACTTTAAGCAAAAAAGAAACGGAGTAATGCAAACATGAAAATAAATGGATATATAGATCATACTATATTAAAAGCCAATGCAACTTTAGAAGAAGTAATGAACATATGTAAAGAAGCCAAAGAATATAAATTTGCATCTGTATGTGTAAATCCTTACTATGCATCTGTTGTAAAAGAACAATTAAAAGGCACAGGAGTTAAAACTTGCGTAGTAGTAGGCTTCCCATTAGGAGCTAATACTAAGGAAGTAAAAGCATTTGAAACTATGGATGCTATAAAGAATGGTGCCGAAGAAGTAGATATGGTTATTAACATAGGAGCTTTAAAGGACAAAAGATATGATTATATTGAAGAAGACATCAAAGCAGTAGTTAATGCTGCACAAGGAAAGGCTTGTGTAAAGGTTATAATAGAATGCTGTCTTTTAACAGAAGAAGAAAAAATAAAGGTTTGTGAAATATCAAAGAATGCAGGAGCTAACTTTGTAAAAACTTCTACAGGATTTAGTACTGGAGGAGCGACAGCTGAAGATGTAGCTCTAATGAGAAAAGTAGTAGGAGAAGAGTTAGGAGTAAAGGCTTCAGGTGGAATAAGAGATTTAGCTACTGCAAAAGCAATGATTGCTGCTGGAGCTAGTAGAATAGGTGCTAGTGCTAGCGTTAATATGATGCAAGAATAAGGAATGAGCTTAAATTAGAACTTTTGAAATTTCATCTGAAATCTATGAAGAACATATAACAGATAGTAATAGGTTTTAAAATCCAATATGAATGTAAAAATGCTGCTGGCGAATTATTTGCCGGCAGCATTTTTACATTCATGTTATTTTGGAATTTATGGCATATGAGAGGCATATAAATTAATATAAGTAGAACTTTACAAAGTGGGATGTAATCCGTTACAGTATCCAAATTTAAGAGGGGAGTTTTCTATGGCAACTATTAGGGATGTAGCAAGAGAAGCAGGTGTTTCACCAGCAACAGTGTCCAGGGTAATAAATAAATATCCATTAGTATCACAAGAAGCTAAGGATTCAGTTGAAGCTGCAATCAAGAAGTTGAAATATGAGCCTAATATGTTAGGAAGAAATCTAAGGCAGTCTAAAAGTGGAATGATTTTAGCTTTAATGCCAAGTATATCAAACCCGTTCTATTCGGAAATAGTGAGAGGAATAGAAGATGTTGTAAGACAGAAGGGATATAGTGTTTTATTTGTGGAACGGATTTCAATATAGATAAGGAAAATACATATCTTACGTTATTGAAACAGAAGCTTGTAGATGGAGTGATCATTATGAAACCTGTACAAGATGTTGCAATGCTAAGCGAATTAGCGGACGTTTATCCTATAGTTCAATGCAGCGAGTATAGTGAAGATTTTAACCTGCCATATGTATCTATTGATAATAGATTGGCATCATATGAAGCTGTTAAGCATTTAATTTACATGGGACATGAAAATATAGCATTAATAAATTCTGATGAGAAATTCTTATATGCAAGAAGAAGGAAAGAGGGATACATAAAAGCACTAGAGGAATTCGAAATAAAAATTAGACAGGATTTAATCATACATGCAGGGTTAGGCTTTGATAAGGGAAGAAGAGCTGTTAGGAAGCTTATGATGCTTAAAAATCCTCCAACTGCCATATTTGCTGTTTCAGATACTCTTGCTATAGGAGCTATAAAAGAACTAGGAGTAATGGGAATAAGTGTTCCTAAGAGTGTAGCAGTAGTTGGATTTGATAATATCGAGTTTTCAAACATGGTTACACCATCTCTTACTACTATAGCACAGCCAATGTATGACATAGGAAAAGAATCTGTAAAGATACTAATCAAAAGGATTAAAAATATTCATGAACCTGTAGATAATGTAATTTTAAATCATGAACTTATCGTTAGAGAGTCTAGTATGAGATAGCAATTAACTAAGTTAATTGATATAAATTTAAGGAGGTATTTTTTATGAATAAGTTTATCAAAAGAACTATGAGAGTGATTACAACAGGTTTATTGATGCTTAGTCTAGTAGCTTGCGGACAAAACAAACCAGAGAATAATACTCAAGGCAAGGCGGAGCAAGGAGAAAAGAAAGAGATAACAATAGGAATGGCTTTTCCTGCAGCAGATCATGGCTGGCTTGGAGCAATTATTACAAATGCGGAAGAGGAGGCAAAGGCTCAAGGTGTAAAGTATATCATGACTACTGCAGATAATCCAAGCAAACAGACTAGCAATGTGGAAGACTTGATAACAAGAAAGGTGGACGCTATTGTTATGCTTCCGATAGAAACCGATCCAATGACACCAGTTGCAGCAAAGGTTCAAGAAGCAGGCATCCCTTTAATAATAGTAGATAGGGAATTAAATACCGATAAATTTACTGCTCTTATCAAAGGTGATAATAAAGGGATAGGAACAAATGCTGCTAAATATATAGCAAAAGAATTGCAAGGCAAAGGAAATGTGGTTGAGATAGCCGGGAACCCTTCCTCAGTAACAACCTTAAGAAGCGAAGGCTTCAAGGATGAGTTGAAAAACTATCCAGATATTAAAGTGATTGCTTCACAAGCTGGTGACTTTCAAAAGGAAAAGTCTTTAAATGTTATGCAAAACATACTCCAAACTAATCCACAAATTGATGCTGTCTATACTCAAGATGACGAAATGGCATTAGGAGTATTACAAGCTATTAAGGAAGCAAAGAGAACAGATATAAAGGTAGTTACGGGTGCAGGTGGATGCAAGGATGTTTACAAGTTAATCAAAGATGGTGACAGCATGATGAAAGCTACCTTCATCTACTCGCCATTAATGGTAAAAGATGCAGTTAAAACTGCTGTTAATAAAGTCAAAGGAAATGAGCCATCTAGCAAAACTATAGTTATTCCTGCAGATCAAGTTGATAAGACAAATGTAGAAAAGCTCTATGATCCAAATTCACTTTACTAGGATAAAGCTTAATCTAAAGATGATTAAGCTGAATTCACACTCTTAGAAAATTGCTGCGATAGTAAGAAAAAAGTATTATCGCAGCAATTTTCTAACATGGGAGGGTAGTATATTGGAAGAATATATTTTAGAAATGATGGACGTAGAAAAAAACTTTGGCTCCGTAGAGGTTTTAAAGAACGTTAATCTAAAAATAAAAAAAGGAGAAATTCATGCACTTCTTGGAGAAAATGGAGCTGGAAAGTCTACCTTAATGAATATACTAGGCGGTATTGTAACAAAGGATAAAGGAAGAATAATTTTAAATGAAAGAGAAGTTGAAATCAATAACCCATTTCAAGCAAAAAAATTAGGTATAGGTTTTATACATCAAGAATTAAACGTAATAAATGACTTAAATATATATGAAAATATGTTTCTAGGGAGAGAAGTAACAAAGAAAGGTTTTTTATACAAGGAAGCAATGTACAAGAGGTCAAAAGAAATATTGGAGAGTATGGATATTGGTATAGACCCAGCAACTGAAGCTTCATCGCTAGATACTTCTTATAAGCAAATAGTAGAAATAGGCAGAGTTCTTCTTGAGGATGCACGTGTAATAATAATGGATGAGCCTACATCATCACTTACAGATAAGGACATAGAAAAACTATTCTCAATAATGAAAAAATTAAAGAACAAAGGTGTAAGCATTATATATATTTCTCATAAGCTTAAGGAAGTGTTTAGTATATGCGATTTTTATACAGTTCTGCGAGATGGCCAAATAACTGGAGAAGGGCTAATAAAGGATATAGATGAGGAAGCAATAACAAAATTAATGGTAGGAAGAAGTATGGCAGATGTTGAATTTTATAAAGTTAGAAATTTAAAAGATGAGGTATTAAGAGTAGAAGATTTAAGCTATATTCCATCTTTTAAAAACATATCATTTAGCTTAAGAAAAGGAGAAATATTAGGTTTTACTGGGCTTACAGGGGATGGAAGAAGTGAACTGTTTCAATGTATCTTTGGATTTAGAAAAGGTTATTCTGGAAAAGTTTTTATTAATGGGAATGAAAAGCTTATAGGCAGTACATCTCAGGCGCTAAAAGAGAAAATTGGATTAGTTCCTAAAGATAGAAAGGAAAATGGCATAGTAAAGGATATGACAGTAAAAGAAAATATGTCTTTAGCTTCCTTAAAGAAGTTGTGTGGTAAGATCTTTATTAACAAAGACAAAGAGAAAGAGCTCTTCAACGTATTTAAGAAGTCTATAAATATAAAAGTGGAGAGTATGGATAATCTTATTAGCAATCTTAGTGGAGGAAATCAACAAAAAGTCATTCTAGCAAGGTGGCTTCAGGCTGAAGTAGATATATTAATTTTAGATAATCCAACCCAAGGAATAGATGTTTGTGCTAAAAGCGAGATATATAGCATTATAATGGCTCTTGCGGAGAAGGGAAAAAGTATAGTTGTATTGTCTTCAGAAATACCAGAACTTTTGAAGGTATGCGATAGAATAATAACTATGTTTCATGGGGAGATTACTGGCTGCATTTCAAGAGAAAGTGCGAATGAAGAGTTGATAATGCAGTATTCAACAGGAATAAGGAAGGAGGAACCTTCATTATGAATAAGCTTAAATTAAATAGGATTTGGTCAAAATATAGCTTTTTGTTTTCTTTTGTAGTTTTGTTTATGGTAGCTAGCATAGCAAATTCACAATTTTTATCTTACGGCAACTTGCTTAATATAATAAGGCAGGTATCCATAATAGGAATTATCTCATTAGGTATGTCTTTAGTTATATTAACTGGAGGAATAGATTTATCTGTTGGTTCTAGCCTAGCTTTTATTGGGGGAGTTACAATTATAACTCTTAATAGAACAGGAAGTGTATTCCTAGCTGTGATAGCTGGCTTTATAGCAGGAGCAGCTATTGGACTTATTAATGGTTTGCTGATTACAAAAGGGAGAATAGCACCATTTATTGTAACCTTAGGAGTTATGGCTTCTATGAGATCATTAATCCTTTATATAGCTAAAGGAGGAAGTATTGCGGGGAAGGTTGAAAGCTACACAAGAATAGCCAATGGTGAGATTCTAGGTATAGCCTATCCTGTTTTTGTATTTCTAATATGTATAATAGCAGTGTATATCATTACAACAAAACTAAGAGTGGGACGATATGTATATGCAGTAGGAAGCAATGAAAAAGCTACCTTACTTTCAGCCATATCAGTAGATAAGGTAAAGATATATGTTTATGTACTATGCGGATTATTTACTGCACTAGCCGCTATTATTGAATCATCAAGGCTTAACTCTATATCCTCAGCAAGCTCAGGAGTGTCTTATGAGCTTGATGCTATTGCAGGTGTTATAATAGGTGGAACTAGGATGTCTGGGGGGAAAGGTACAGTATTGGGAACTTTCTTTGGAATATTAATACTTGGAGTGTTGAATAACATGATGAATCTTATGAATATTTCTCCGTACCTCCAAGGTCTTGCTAAAGGAATAATCATAATACTAGCAGTTTTATTACAGAAAAAAGAGTAACTAAGAATCTTAGACATTAACTATATTGTTTACGTTAAGCATTAATTAACCTTAAATATGGCTTTTGCAAGGAGGATGTTTATGAATTTAGGATTTTTAACAGGATGTTTAAAATCTACTTTAGAAGAAAAGGTAAAGTGGGCTAAAGAAAATGGATTTGATGCTCTTGAAATATCTTGCTGGCCTAGATTAAATGATAGAGATTATTCTGGTAGTGATATAGATGTAGAAAAGTTAGATGATAATGAGGTTGAGAAAATAAAGAGCCTATTTAGTGGTAATGAAATGAAGATATCTTCTTTAGCTTATTACGATAACATGCTTCATCATAATTTAGATATTAGAAACAAGTATATAAGTCATTTAAAAAGCGTGATCGATGCAGCAGAAAAATTAGGGGTAGAACTTGTAGGTACCTTTGTAGGAAAGGATTTCACAAAAACTATAGAAGAAAACTTCTCTGAGTATGAGAAGGTTTTTAGGGATTTGGTAGATTATTGCAAAAGTAAAAAAATAAAGCTTATGATTGAAAACTGTCCAATGCCTAGTTGGCATAAAGAAGGCTGGGGAGCTACTATTTCATACTCTCCAGAATTATGGTATGAGATGTTTAAGAGGATTCCTGATGATAATTTTGGCCTAAATTTTGATCCATCTCATTTAATATGGCTTCAGATAGATTATATAAAGGCTTTAAGAGAGTTTAAAGATAGAATTTTTCATGTTCATGCAAAAGATTGTAGGCTGCTTAAAGAAAGGGTGGGCTATTATAGCATCTTTGGAAAGCAAATAGGGAAAACACATGGAGAGGATTTAGGTTTTATTAAGCCATGTATGCCTGGGCTTGGAGATGTGGAATGGGACTCAGTTTTCGAAGTTTTATGGGATATAGGGTATACAGGTGCTATAAGCATTGAACATGAAGATAAAGACTATGAAGGAACAGATGATAAAGTAAAAGAAGGACTACTAATAGCTTATAAATATTTGAGAGAATGGATTTAGGGGGTGAGGGCATGAAGGTTAGAATCGGAATAATAGGCTGCGGGTCAATAACTAAGTTTAGGCACGGACCAGAATATAAAAACAATATACTAGCAGAAATAGTGGGTTTTTATGACCCGGTTAAAGAAAGAGCAGAGGAGATGGTTAAACTTTTTGGGGGAAGATTATACGAATCTTATAAGGAGCTTATCGATGATGCCGATATTGAGGCGGTGAGTGTATGTACGTCTAATGAAAGTCATAAGGAAATAACCATTGAAGCTATATGCAAAGGAAAGCATGTTCTTTGTGAAAAGCCTATGACAATAGATGCTGACGATGCGCAGGCAATGGTAGACACGGCTTTAAAATACAAAAAAATTCTCATGCTGGATCATAATCAAAGACTAAGCCCAGCGCATAAAAGAGTTAAAGAAATAATTGAAAATGGTGAATTAGGAAGGGTATTAAGCTTTAGAACTACCTTTGGTCATAAAGGGCCTGAGTATTGGGGAGCAGAAAGGAGTAAAAACACTTGGTTTTTTAATAAGACAAAGTCTGGCTTAGGTGTTATTGGGGATCTTGGCGTTCATAAGATTGATTTAATGAGATTTCTTCTTGATGACGAATTCGAAACTGTTTTGGCTATAGGTGGCGCTCTTCATAAAACTAATGAAGCAGGTGAATTAATTCAAGTACCAGATAATATTATATGTATGTTAAAAACTAAAAAAGGGGTTATAGGAAGTGGAACATTTAGCTGGACATTTTATGGGAAGGAGGATAATTCTACCATAGTTTACTGTGAGCAGGGCATTATCAGAATCTATGATGATGCAAATTACTCTATAAAAATTGAAAAGCTAAATGGAGAAGAAGTATTTTATAAATTAGAAGGGATGCAAACTAACGATAATCAAACTTCCACAGGAGTTATTGATGCTTTTATAAATAGCATAGTAAATAAGCAGCCTCCTCTTATTTCTGGAGAGGATGGGGTTAGATCTATGATAGTATTACAAGGAATAATGAGATCCCTGAAAACTGGGGTTACAATAAAGCTATAATAGTGAGAGTAAGACCCTTGGTAAATTCCCAAGGGTCTGAATCCACTACAACTCTATAACATCAAGATCATCTGGAACTAAGATTGTACCACTAAAGTATTCTTTTCCTTCTTCAATGAAAAGTTCTTTCCGCTTACTAATATTATTATCTATGGTATGAAATAATAAAAGGTTTCTTATATTTAGTTTTTCAGCATTTTCACAAGCTTCTTTAACGGTTACGTGGTGTTTCTCATAAGGATGGAATATCTCCCTTTGCGAGTATAGGCAAAAGGCTTCATGCATAAGATAATCTGAACCATTTACGTAATCAAAAACAGCATCTCTATAAGGTTCATCTCCAAGGAAAGTAAGTATTTTTCCATTAGAAATTGTTACACGAAATCCGAATTGTATTACCTCTTTACTTTGAATATTAAAAAAGGTAATTTCAGAGTTTAAAATTGAGGTTTTACAATTATCTTCAATCTCAATAAAGAAAATCCTATTGTCTATAAATTTAGTGAATCTAGTTTGAAGAATTAGATTGCATATTTTTCTAATGATATCCTCAATGCTTCTATGACAATAAATATTTAGGTTGCCTTCGTAATTATTTTTAGATATTTCTGTAGCAACTGCTCTTATGATCCATATTATACCTGAAATATGGTCGTTATGCTCATGAGATATGAAAACATGGTGAAGCTTATTAATAGATATATTTGCTTTTTCGAGATTAGTAAGTATAGTATTTCCTCCACCGGTATCTACAAGAAAATGTTCATTTCCATTTGAAAGCGTAAAGCAAGTATTATAGCACTTTGTAACCATAGCAGAGCCAGTACCAAGCATAGTTAATTTCTTCATAAGTTATCCTCCATAAAAATTATTTACATTATGAGTATAACTTAAAGTAGAATAAAATCTATAGTTTTTTTGAGCTTCTAACATCTTGGTAGCATGTTACATTTTAATAGAATACTTAATAAAGTAGAATCAGAAAAGATTTCGAGAGATGACAATATAATGCATACTGTGATAAAATAAAACAGAAATGCCCAACTACATAAATTACGTTTGGAGGTAACGCAGTATGCCAGCACTAAAATTTAAAGCAATAGAAGCTAAAAATATATGCTCTATAAGTAAGGCATTAGTGGATGAGTTACAAGAAATAGTACAGTGTCCAAGAGATTACTTTACATTAGAAGTAGCTCAATCAACATTTATTAGCGATGGAGAATTTGTTGAAGGATACCCTGTTGTTGAAGTCTCTTGGTTTGATAGAGGTCAGGAGGTTCAAGATAAGGTAGCAAAGGCAGTTACAAAGCATATTAAGGCTATAGGATATGCTAATGTGGATGTTATATTTGTAGCGCTGAAGGAAAATGAGTACTACGAAAATGGAGATCATTTTTAATTAAAACTACATAAAAAGAAATTAGTTAATCTTAAGATTTGCTAATTTCTTTTTATGTAGTTTTTATAAACGGTTAAAGGTATGTGATATGATGATAGCATACAGAAGAATTTGGGGGGGATGGAAATGGATACGATAGATAAGGAAAAGAAAATATATACTAATGATTTTAACTACTTTTTTTTGGGCAGGGGCTTTTATTGCAGGAAAAGTAGCTATTAAGGAATTTACGCCTTTCTCGCTGACTTTTCTTAGATTTCTAATAGCAACGCTGGTACTGTTTCCTGTTGCTTTTAAGGCAGAGGGAGCAAAGCTAAGATTAAAAAAAGAGGATTTGCCTATATTAATAATATTAGGTTTATTAGGTATGTTTGGATATCATGTGTTGTTTTTCTTTTCTTTAAAATATACCACTGCTATTAATTCTTCTATGATTGGTGCTTCCACTCCTGTTATTACTACTGTATTAGCATTTCTTATTATAGGGGATAAATTAAGTTCAAAAAGAACCTTTGCGATATTATTAGCTTTCTTTGGAGTTATGCTCACTATATCCAATGGAAGTTTAGATACTATAAGAAGGATATCCTTTAATTTAGGGGACTTAATAATGATAAGTGCAGTAATAATCAAGGCTTTATATATTGTTTTAAGCAAAAAGGTATCACACAGATACTCTCCAATAACTATGACATTTTATTGTTTCTTGGTATGTGTTATTCTTTCAATTCCGTTTACCATAATGGAACAACCGTGGAGCTATATTAATAGTGTAACTTGGAAAGGATGGTTATCACTTGTGTACATGGCTACCCTTCCGTCCTGTGTAGGTTACTTAATACAGCAAGTTTCAATAAAAGCCGTAGGACCTAGCAAAACCACTGTGTTTGAAAATTTAGTACCTGTATTCTCAATTATTCTTTCTGTAGTGATTCTAGGAGAAAAGGTTATTATACTAAAAATAGTAAGTGCCATGGTTATCATTTTAGGTGTATACATTAACTCAACTGTAGGCAGTGACAAACAGAAACAGGATGAAAAAGCGGTAATAAACAAAAAGATAGTCTAAGATATGACAATATCGAATGTTAATAGATAGGCTGGTGTATGGGAAGTTAAGCCATAACATTTGCCTATTTCTTTTTTTCTATAGATGTGCGATTTTTGGAGAAGTATGGAACAATCCCAAGGAAAGAGCAAATAAAGTAAAGTAAACAGATTAACATAGCTCTCGCCGTATCGATTTCCAGCAATAATTGTTGTATATTAGTTATTGGGAAATAAAATATATGATAAACCTTAATGCGCATAAAGATAACCACTCCTATAATAAAAGTTATCATATATCTACTAATAAGGTTTACTATATTAAATAATTTTAAATGTAATCAGTAATAAGTTAACTTGCTTATAAGATCAAAATGGGAGGATATTATGAAAATCATAATTATTGGAGCGGGTAAAGTAGGGTATAATCTAGCGGACAGTTTGGAAAAGGAAGGGCACAATGTAATAATCATTGATAAAAATCCTGAGGTGCTAAAAAGGGCAGAGGAAAATCTAGATGTGATGTGCATAAGAGGAAATGGCGTTAGTACTAATACTCTTCTAGAGGCAGGAATAAATGAAACAGATTTGCTTATTGCAGTTACTAATAGTGATGAAGTAAATATGGTTTGCTGCCTTACTGCAAAGAAATTAAAAGCTGCACATACTGTTGCAAGAATTAGAGATACAGATTATGCGAGAGAGCTCTCTTTATTGAAGGAAGAACTAGGACTTGAAATGGTCATTAACCCCGAATTCGCAACAGCTGATGAAATTGCCCAATCTATCAACTTCTCTCCAGCAATAAATATAGAAAATTTTGCAAAAGGCATGGTAAAGATGGTTCAACTTAAAGTTACAGGAGACATGTTTATTGTAGGACAAAGCTTAGAAAAAGCTTTAAGTAAATTCAAATTTCCTATATTATTTGGAGTAGTAGTAAGAGGAGATGAAGTAATAGTTCCGAATGGAAAGTTTATAATAAAAGAAAATGACAAAATTCATGTAATTGGAAAATACTCAAGTATATATAATTTTAGCAGGGCATTGGGAATTTTACCACAGAAATTAAAAAATATTATGATACTTGGGGGTGGGAGAATTTCTTATTATCTTGCTAGTATACTATTAGATATGGGGATAAATGTAAAGGTTATTGAGATTAATAGAGAAAAATGTTTAATGCTTTCAGAGCTTCTTCCAAAAGCCCTTATTATTAATGCTGATGGTACGGATGAAGAACTTCTGTTATCTGAGAATATAAAGGATATGGATGGATTTATTTCGGTAACAGGTATAGATGAGGAAAATCTTTTATCTTCTTTAGTAGCTAAACAAAATGGAGTGAAAAAGGTTATTACGAAAATAAGCAGAACAAATTATTCAAATATTGTAAATAGCTTAGGGCTCGATAATGTCATAATTCCAAAAGTTATAGTTGCAAATCAAATATTAAAATATGTAAGAGGGAATAATATAGAATCTCTCTATAGAATAGTTGATGGAAAAGTCGAGATATTAGAATTTATTGCAGATGAAGAAAGTAAGCTCTTGAATCTCCCATTAAAGCAAGTAGAATTTAGGCAAGGTGTGATTATTGCAACCATAGTTAGAAAGAAAAAAGTTATCATTCCTCATGGCAATGACAGCATACAAAATGGAGACAGAATTATTGTTATTGCTAAGGAAAAAAACATAAGTAAACTGGAAGACTTGACAACTAGTTTAAATGGAGGAAAGCATAATGAACTATGGAATGGTATTAAAAAGCTTGGGAATATTATTAATATGTGAAGCGGCAGTTATGATTCCTTCACTTTTAGTAGCAGTAATATGTGGGGGGAATGATGCAAAGGCTTTTGCTATAACAATTACTATTACATTTGTAGTTGGATTGGTAGCTGCAATGGTTAAGCCAAAGAGAAAAAATATTTATGCAAGAGATGGGTTTGCTATTGTGGCTATCGGATGGTTGCTAATTTCATTTTTTGGATCCCTTCCTTTTGTATTAAGTGAAGCTATTCCTTCTATAGTCGATGCTTTCTTTGAAACAAGCTCTGGTCTTACAACTACTGGATCAAGTATATTAAATGATGTTGAAAGTCTATCAGAAGGAATCATATTTTGGAGAAGCTTTACTCACTGGATTGGAGGCATGGGAGTATTAGTTATGACTTTAGCTATACTTCCATCTGCAAAGCCAGGAATGTTTCAAATAATGAAAGCTGAAAGTCCAGGACCAAATCCAGGAAAACTAGTACCAAAGTTAGGTCAAACAGCGAAGATTCTATACGGAATATATATAATAATTACAATTATAGAAGTTATATTGCTTAAAATAGCAGGTATGTCCTTATACGATTCTCTGATACACACCTTCGGATCAGTAGGAACGGGTGGATTTTCAAACAAAGGCTTGAGCGTTGGATCTTATAATAATATATACATTGAAGTTATTATTACATTCTTTACTCTTGCCTGTGGTGTTAATTTTTCTCTTTACTATCAAGCTCTAAAGGGAAATATAAAGGAAATTTTTAAAGATGAAGAACTTAGGCTTTATCTTGGAGTAGTTTTTGCTGCTATTATACTGATAACTATTAATATTCATGGAAGTACTTTCCGAGGTATTGGAGAATCCCTAAGGTATTCTTCCTTCCAAGTAGTTACTATTATAACAACTACAGGTTATGCTACTACAGATTTCAATCTATGGCCAACCTTTAGTAAGATGATTTTAGTAAGTTTAATGTTTGTTGGTGGTTGTGCGGGGTCGACAGCAGGTGGAATTAAGAATGTTAGGATAGTATTGCTTTTTAAGGTCATAAAAAGAGAGCTGTTAAAGATAATTCATCCTAAAGCAGTATATACTGTTAAGGTTGGTGGTAAGGCTGTAGAAGAAGAAAGTTTAATGAGTATAGCGTCATTTTTCTTTATATACTTAATCATATTTATTACAAATATTTTTATAGTCTCATTAGATGGATTCGATATAGTAACTACTACTTCAGCTGTGGCGGCAACTCTTGGAAATGTTGGCCCAGGTCTAGGTATGGTAGGACCAATGGGAAACTTTTCTGAGTTTTCAAGCTTGAGTAAGATAGTGATGTCTTTAGGCATGATTATAGGCAGACTTGAAATATATCCTATACTGCTACTTGGAGTTCCATCATTTTGGAAGAAGTAGGCATATGAGTTATCCCCCTATGAAAAATAATTCTAGGGGGATTATTTTTATTTATCATAATTTTTAATTTGAAATTGGTTTGTTCTTCCCATGATGTAAGCTAACTTAATAATAGACTTTTCATCTTCTGTCATTTCTCGATTAAACATTTTTTCGAATTGTTTGATTAGTCCATGATTATCAATTGTACACTTTTCTTTCCTATGTGTATTTTCTCTCCTATTTTTATGGAGCAAGCATATCTTAGGTTCAACCTTTTTATTATGGATTTTCCTAAAGACTTCTGTTGTATAGCAAGCATCTGCAAGGGCATCATGGAATTCCTCTTTAAAAGGAATTTCTAGCAAGGCTACTGCAGCACCTAGCCCTATGCTAAATCCCTTTCGACGATTAAGGTGTTTAGAGGCATAGCTTTGAAGGTCTATATATTCATTGGGAATATGGAAAGTATCTAGCTTGTAGTATAGTATGTTTCTAAATAACTCTTTAATATCTGCCATCCCCCAGGTACATAAAATACTTTTATCACCTTTTAAAAATTCAATAAATTCTTCATATACCTTCTGAAAAGGTTCTGCAGCATTTAAATCCTTTATAGTCAATCCTGTAAGATCTGCAACAAAAGGGTGAAGAATAGGATATACTTTAGGCTTTATAAGTCTCTCTAAAGTAGAAATTGTATCTAGGTTTTCATTTAACTTAACGGCTCCAAGCTGAATTATTTCAAAAGGACAGTTTTTATTTATCACGCTTTTATCGCCCTTTACAGGGCTATATCCTTGATTAAATTCCAAATCAAACACTATATAATTCATTTTAATATCCCCTAAGCGTAAATTCTACTATTTATTATGCCACTGATTAAGGTGAAAAAATGCATTACCTAAAAATAAGAGTGAAATCTATAGTAATTATACTAAGATAATCACTCTTAAATTTAAAATGTATAAAAGAAGCTTATAAATATAGGTACAAGAGAACTTAATACTACCCCGTTTAAAAAGGATATAACAGTTATATCAGGAGAGGTAACTTCTGATATAAGTGGAAGAGTAGTATCCATGGAAGTGGCCCCTGCTGGAGCTATAGCTGTATAATGGTTTAGCTTTGCTGCAATAATGGGAATGAGCATTACTGCAATCAATTCTCTAAATATGTTCGTAAGAAAGGCTATAGTACCTATGTGAGCGCTATCAAGATTTGTTAACATTACTCCAGAAAGGCTGTACCAGCCAAAACCAGAAGCTATAGACAAACCAGATTTTATAGGTAGATCATATAAAAATGAGGTTATAGCACCTCCGAGAAAGCTCCCAAGGATTATAGAAAATGGGATCAATAGTATTTTAGGGCCAGCCTTTTTCAAGTCTTTTATGGTTTCTTTATTAGAACCCACATCAATTCCAACAGATAGAATTAAAAGATTTAGAGCAATGGTACTAACAATTTCCATATTGTTTGCTATATTTTCAGGAACTATGAAATATCCTGAGAGCATTCCGCCTATTACAGCTATAAGTATGATTATTGTCATTTATGATCCTCACCTTTCATAAATTTATTGGTTACTATAAATACCAGTATTATACTAAAAAGAGAGGTTAAGACTGCAAAGGTAAGAGAGGTAGAGCCTATACTCTTCAAGTTAGCTATAACGGACTTGTTCGAACCAGCAGAAATACCCATAGAAAAAAGCAGAAAGATAACACCAAATTGCTGGACTTTGCTATTGATTTTCTTTTGTTTATTAGACAATTTAAGAAAATACCCTATAGCCGCACCCGCTGCCAAGGATAAAAGGATTATCCACATGAAATTTCCTCCTTTTGTAAAGTTATGGTTATCTGTAAAGTATTATAGCATGAAATAACAGATATCGAACAGCACATTTTATATGTCGCATTAAATACGACATATAAGTCATACGAAGTTTCTATTGTTTCTATTTAAAATTGACTTTAAGGTTTTTACTGGTAGTAAAGACATTATAGCAATACAAACTCCACCTTCTATTAGAATGAATAAGCCATTTAACGTAAGTGAGTATATGATTGGTGACATTCCTTTTGGAGCAAAGCTGCCAAAGAAAACCCAACCAGAAATGAAGTGGCATATAAATCTTCCAAAGATAGCGACAAAAGAACCAAGAATTTTTTTATTTGGGAAGTATCCAGCTAGCCCTAAGGCTATAAATGGCAATGGGTAGTCAAAAAGCACTTGGACAGGATGTAATATATATGGATCAAGAGATAGGGTGATTAAACCATATAAGAATCCAGTTAAAAATCCTATTTCAGGTCCATAGAAGAATGCAATCAATAGTATAGGAACCATACTTCCAGCAGTGATACTTCCGCCTTGCGGTAAGTGATATATTCTAAATAGCTTGAGTACGGTAGCTAATCCTAAAGACACCCCTATTATAGAGATGGTTCTTGGATTTAGTCTAATTTTTCTAGACCTCATTAGCACTGCTATTATAAGAAGCATACCTACAAGTGCAATGATTGAAGTTGGACTTTTAAGGATAGTTAAAATATTTTCTTTTAATGACATAAAAAAGAACCTCCTTTAAATTCGTGCTAAGGAAGTTGAAGCGGGATTATAATCAAAAAATCGTAATATAGGATTACGACTAGTAGATTACAACTGTTATGTAACTGCTTTCCTACGCTGGTATTAGCCAGATCAGGTTGAAGGGTTAATGAACAAACTCATCTCTCAGCCAAGAGGCACCCCTAGCACATATATTTTTAGTTTTATACTTTTATTGTATCATTAATATATGAGTATTGCAATAACTAGAGAAAAGTATGTACTTTTATAGGGAGGAGAAGGAAACAGGATATGAAAAGCTAAGCCTAAAGGCAAAGAATTGTGGTTTATAGAGAGAAAAGTGTTTTTGATTAAACTAATAGAAATTAGATATGTTGTGATGAAAATAATAAGCTATAATTGTTACATGGATTTAGTTATTGGAGCCTTGGGTTTGCTACAAGTATTAAGTACATTTGGAAGGAATTCATTATATAAATATGGAAATGACTATAAAAGATGTGATAAAATATTCCTTAACCCAAAGCGGTATAGAAATAGTTCTAGGTGCTATATTTTCATTCCTAGGATACAGTTCTAGTGGAAGGAGCTAAGATACAATCAGTAACTAAAAAATCAAACTATTTTCAAAGAAGCAAAAATCTATGTTCATATAATGTGCAATATTATGTTCAAGGTTTTGGAGGAATCATATGGTTGAGGCATTTAAAAGATAGGTATTTTAGAAACATGATACAAGAAAGATGAACTTTTACATAATCTTAAGAAACGAGAGGAGGAAGCTGTTTTTACAGCTATTGAAATTATGGAAGTGCATGTATTTTTAAAGGGAGAAAAAGAACCAGTAGTTTACAAGGGAGATAGGATAGATGTTTTAGATTTTGAGATGAATGGAACAAAGTATAAGCAAATAAGATATTTTAGAAAAGGCTTTAGTAAAAGCGAACTTGTGGAAGAAAAAATTATAAATAAGATAGTTGAAAAGTAAGTTATATAGGTGGGTTTTTATGAAATTCATTGGATATAGAACATTAAAGACAGGAATTGGTGCTTCGGTTGCTATAATTTTTGCAGAGAAATTAGGATTGCAGTATGCAGCAGCAGCAGGCATTATTACTGTTTTGAGCATTCAAAATACGAAAAAACAATCCGTTAAAATAGCCATAAAAAGAATGGAAGCCTGTATTTTAGCTTTAGCAATTTCTTTCATTCTTTTTAAGAGTTTTGGATATCACGAAGTAATTTTTGGAGTGTTTTTACTCATATTTATTCCTTTAGCGGTAAAGTTTAATTTAGAAGAAGGTATAGTAGTTAGTGCTGTACTGATAACCCATTTACTAGTTGAAGGGTCAGTAAAAACCTTTTGGATTTTAAATGAACTGGGTTTAATGCTTGTAGGTGTAGGGGTTGCCTTATTACTAAATCTCTACATACCTAGCATGGAGGAGGAGATTAAAGAAGATCAAATTTATATTGAAGAAACTATGAAGGAAATTTTTATTCATATGTCAGTAGCATTAAAAAAGCATTATGTATCCATAAGGGAAGAAGAGTTATTTACTAATCTTGAGGCAAGGCTAAAACTAGCTAAAAAACGTGCATATAAAAATCTGAATAACTATTTTTTATTGGACACAAGCTATTATGTACAATATATAGAAATGAGAATAAAGCAATTTGAAACTATTAAAAGAATGAGAGAGCACTTTAAACGATTCTTTATTACTTACAAACAGACAATTATTATATCTAATTTTACAGAAAAAGTTGCACACTGCATATATGAGGAAAATTCGGCAGAATGCCTACTTAGAGAGTTAGAAATTTTAAGAAATGAGTTAAAAAAAATGCCTCTCCCAGTAACAAGAGAGGAATTTGAAAATAGAGCAATGCTTTATCAATTTTTAAATGATGTAGAACAATTTCTGAACATTAAAAAGGAATTTGTGCAAAATCCTATTAGGTAAGAAAGAGGCAGGAATAAACTGCCTCTTTTGCTTTATTCTATAGCATATTTAATGCGGATATATGAATCAATGGCTTGTCAATAATTCATTTAAAAATATTTTGTGCAAGTTTTTAAAAAAATAATTCATTTTTAATTGAAATATAGCAGTTATATTGATATAATTATAAAAAATATGAATAATCAAAAGAAAAAAATTCGTATAGAGAGGGATTGTGCATGGGAAGTAATAAAAAAATGTCGTTAGCTGTAAAAATACTTATAGCATTAGGAATTGGTGTAGTATTCGGTGTAGTTGCAAATTTAACTTTTTCAACAGGAATTAATGAAGGGATAAATAAGTGGATATTATCACCGCTTGGAGATGTATTCCTAAGATCTATAAAAATGTTAGTTGTACCCCTTGTATTATGTTCATTAATATGTGGAGTGGCTAGTATTGGAGACATAAAAAAGCTAGGAAGAGTAGGAATAAAAACAATTGTATACTATCTTTTTACTACAGCTTTAGCAATAGCTTTAGCTATGACGGTTGCGAATATAATAAAACCTGGATTAGGAACAGGTTTAAAGATGGCAGCATCTAAGCAAGTTGTTGAGACTACAAAACCACCTTTTATCATGGATATGTTTGTTAATATGGTGCCAACAAATCCGATCGAAGCTATGGTAAAAGGAGATATGCTGCAAATAATAGTTTTTGCTATATTATTCGGAATGTGTATCACTTTACTTGGTAAAAAAGGGGAGATACTATTAGATATTATATCTCAAGTAAATGAAGTACTTCTAAAAATGATAGGCGTTATCATGATTGCTGCGCCTATAGGAGTGTTTGCACTTATATCAAAGGTTATAATATTTCAAGGAGTTGGAGCTTTATTACCTCTTTTAAAATATTTTATGACAGTTATATTAGCTCTATTTTTGCAAATTTTCTTAGTATACGGAATTGCACTTAAGATCCTTGGAAGAGTTAATCCAATTAGATTCTTTAAAAAGTTTTGGCCTGTAATGCTTGTAGCTTTTAGCACTTCGAGCAGTAATGCAACTATCCCTGTAAGCCTTGAAGCTTGCGAAGAAAGACTGGGAGCTTCTAAGTCAGTAGCCAGTTTTACTATACCGCTTGGTGCTACTGTAAATATGGACGGTACAGCTATAATGCAGGGAGTAGCAACTATATTTATAGCTCAGTTAGTAGGAGTAGATCTTACAATGTATCAAATGTTAATGGTAGTATTAACTGCTACTTTGGCTTCAGTAGGAACAGCAGGAGTTCCAGGAGCAGGAATTGTAATGCTTTCTATGGTGCTTCAACAAGTTGGACTTCCTCTAGAAGGTATAGCTTTAATATTAAGTGTAGATAGATTGCTTGACATGTTGAGAACTGTTGTTAATGTTGCAGGGGATGCGGCTGCTACTATAATAATGTCTAACTCAGAAGGAGAGTTAAATTTAGACATATATAATGACAAAGTAGTCATAGAAGAATTAGGTTCGGAAATAGCATAATATAAGAATTTTGCGAAGCAATTTTCCTAGTAACCAGTAAATGAAATAATTAAGCAGAGCTTAATTATGAAATCTGCTATTATAGCAAGCTATAATAAGCGTAATGAGGCTTCGCCCATACAAATTGAAGTTTTGCATTAGCAAAACTTCAATCACTGGCTACTGGCTACCGGTTACTGGTTACTCAGAAATAAATCAAGTATCTATAAATTCACATTAGTTTTTTCCAATTATCTACAAGCTCATCTAGTATTTTATGAAGAGTTTTGCCTATTTTTAAATAGCATTCATCCTCGAGATTTGCTAAGGATATTCTAATAGACCATTCAGGTCCGTGAAAACCAGCACCGCTTAGTAGAACTATAGAAGATTCTTCTGCAAGCCTATAAAGTATATCCACAGGTTTATGGTTCTTTTGAAGATAATCAGCAAATTCACTACCATAATAATGACAAGCCCATTCAAGTAAGTCAAATTCAGTATAGTAAGCTGCATCATAGATATCTTTTCTCAACTCCAATCCAAGACCTTCAAATAGCAGTCTTTGGCGACGATGACATATATCAATGGTTAGTTTTTTATAGTCATTTTCTTTATCAAGAAGAGCAAATACGCAGAAAAAGGCCATTTGTACCTGTTGAGGTGTGGATAAGCCTGCTGTATGATTTAGAGCCACTTGTCTGCTATCTGCAACTATCCTGTCTATAAATGGAATTTCATCAGGAGTTGTTGAAACTCCTTCGTAACGTTGTCTTAATTCTTCTTTTAAATTTTCAGGTAGGTTCTTCAAGCGTTTATCAAATACATTGTTTTCGTGAAGGGCAATTGTTCCGAGACGCCAACCAGTTACACCAAAATATTTAGAAAAAGAATAAACTCCAATAGTGTTAAATGGTAAATCAGCCATTAGTGAGCGAAACTCGCTAACAAAAGTACCGTATACATCATCTGAAATAATCATTAAGTCAGGATTAGATTTATCTATGATTTTTATCAATTCTTTAACTGATTCAGGTTTTATAGCTACAGAAGGAGGATTACTAGGATTTACAACAAATAAAGCCTTTATACTGGAGTCCTGAAGCTTTTCTAACTCTGATTTTGGATATTGCCATGTATGGGTTCCGTCTTCTGCAATCTCTGTGGCTCTAATATGTATGACCTGAAAGTTGTAGCGAGGTAAGTGAGGAATTTCAAGATAAGGCGTAAAAATTGGAACCATAAGAGCAATTTTATCACCTCTCGACAATAGTTCATTGGCAATCAGAGAATCAAATATGTAGCACATTGCTGCAGTTGCGCCTTCAACAGCAAATAGATTAAACCTTCCTACAGGAGGTTTATTATAGCACATTTCTTGAACAAGATATTCATGAACGATTTTTTCAATATGTACTAACATTCTATCAGGTACAGGATAGTTATCGCCGATAATCCCATCTGCCAGTTCGTATACTAAATCATCTGGAAGGAAGTTTAAAACTTCTACGCCGTAGTCTATAGTTTTTTTTATAAGTTCTTCTCCAGGGGCATTGAGGTGGCTTTGAAGATAAGTACTAAGACGTTTAGCAATGCCTTCCTTCTTAGGCATTCCGGCTAAGGAATTTTCACTCCACGTTCTTCGAGTTTCTTCAACTGCGAAATGCCCAAAAGTAAAAAATGCTTCACGAGGTGCTGCTGCTATCCAGTTTGGATTACCTCTTCCGGCATCTAATAAAGCGCGAGCAATTTTTTCATCTTCTCCTTTTGCTAGGTTAATTAATCTGTTTTTAAATTCAAAGGGGCTAATTTTGCCATATATTTGTTCTATTTCTTGTCGTTCAACGTTATGTGTAGCACTCATAGCTTTTCTCCTTAAATCAGTATATTACAAATCTATGTTTGCCAAGTTCATATAAAAATATTCAGTGCCCAACACAACGATATAATAACAAGTGTAGAATGATGATATGATTAGGCAAATATTTCGCAGTTAACCTAAAGCTCTTGGTGTATCTTTTTTTATTTAATTTTTGACAAAAATAAATTGTATAACGAATTTTTGAGGGTAAGTTTATTATAAGAAATTGGAAGTTTTTATTAAGAATTGATTGCAAAAACGATAAAAATAGTGTAAAATTACACTGAAGATATAAAAATTACATAGTTATTAGAACTGAAAAAGAGGTGAAAATATGGGGATTCTAACTCAAGAAGAGTTAATAAGTATAGTTTCAAAAAAGCTAAGACTTATAAGAAGCGAGTACAATTTTTCGCAGGATAAGATGGCAGAGGTATTAGGGATATCTAAGAAAACCTTAATTCAAATAGAAAAGGAAAGAAATGAGGCTTCATGGACCTTAGTGATAGCGGTATGTGGTCTTTTTAGAGAAAGTGAAATATTAAAGATGGTTTTAGGGGAAGAGCCTATAGAATTGGTAGAAACTTTAGTGTTTAAAAGTATGTCAACGCCTAAAAATTTAACTGGGGGTGGAAAGGTATTCTGGAAGGATATTAAGGCACAAGGAAGATTTAAGGTTCAGAAAAATATAATAAGCTCTCATTACAGAATAATTGATGGGAATAATAGAAGATGGTATAGCTCCTTTGATAAGGAGTATATATCAGAAAAATTCGAAGAGCTTTTGGAAGGGGGAAAAGATAATGAAGAAGAAACTGAGCAAGGCATATTATAGATTTCTTTCAGAAGAATTAAACAGTCAAAAGGATAAAGGCATAATCAGTAAACAGCAGTTAGAGGATATGATGACTTTTTATGAAGAAGAGTCACATGTGAATTTTATAAAGATATTGGTTACCATAGGAGCTGTGTTGATTGGACTTGGAGTTTTAAGCTTTGTAGCAAGCAATTGGATATATATCAGCAAAGTTTTCAAGGTAGTAATTATTGAAGTCTTAGTTGGTTCTTCTATATACGCATCCTTTAAATTAGAAAAGAGGTATCCTAAAACCTCAAAGGCGCTATTGTACCTTAGTACTTTAGTATATGGGGCTGGAATATTTCTAATAGGCCAAATATTTAATTATGGTGGAGAATTTACTACTGCATTTCTATTATGGACTATAGGAGCGATAGCTGTTGGGCTTATATTAAATGAAAAGATAATATTCATATTTTCACACTTTCTATTGATCATATATATAAGTGGAAGTTTTAATGATAATATAATAATTTCTTCTCTAATTTTAATAGCTATTTTTTACGGAGGAAATAAATACTTTAATTATTGCAAAGTTATAACCTTTTTTAACAATTTAACAGGTTTAAATTTTGCGTTATATCTACTAAAATATATGAATTTAAGTTCTTTATATACAGCATTAATCTTCTTTTTAATAGGATTGCTTATACATTATATTAAACACAATTTAAATGAGGATATATTCAGGTTCCAAGGGATAATTGTCATGGGGTTAAGTGGACTATTTTTAACTTCAAAACATTTATGGGAAGAATTAAGCTTTATAAGTAATGGAAGTTTTATAGCCATCAGTTTTGCTGTTGTGTTGTTAATATATCTGTTAATTTTAGTTAAAAAAGGACTTTTGACACCTATTATATTTATTTGTGCTTTGATTTTAAGATACTATTTTGATACTTTATATGATTTTATGCCTAAGTCTTTATTCTTTATTGTTGGCGGCGTTATCCTTCTGGGATTTGGATACTATTTTGAAAGACTAAGAAAGAATTCAGGAGGTGCCTTAGATGAAAAGAATATTTAAGAAAAGAGGGTTCAAGTATCTAGTGGCATTTTTAGTACCATTTACTATATTGATTGCTATGACTATAAAACCTGTAATCACGAATGCTTTGGGAGAAGAAATACTCATAAAGACTAAGCCTTTTGATCCAAGAGATGTGTTTAGGGGAGATTATGTACAGCTAGATTATGAAATTAGTGAAGTGCCTTTAGAAAAGCTGGATAAAGAAATTTCAGATATGAAAGATAAAAATGAAGATGAATATGAAGATTTTACGAAGTTACGAAAAAAAGATATGTATGCAGTTTTAAAGAAAGATAATGATTTTTATGTAATAGATAAGGTAACTCTAAAAAAGCCTAGTAAGGGAATATACCTAAAAGGAAAATATAGATATCCTATTTATAAAGAACAAAGTAAGGAAGAGGATAACGGTAAGTTAGAGATAAGAGGAATTAGAGTGGATTATACCTTGGATAAATATTTTGTTCCAGAGAACACTGGAAAAGATTTAGAGAAGGCGGCTATAAAGGGCGAGCTTGTAGGTAGGATAAAGGTATATAACGGTTATTCTTTATTAAAAGAGGTTATACCTATAGAATAAACAGAGCCCTTGAATTCAAATAGCAATAACACTATGGAAAGCTAACGAGCAGATTTTAAAAGTACCTAGAAGGGGAAAACTAGGTACTTCTTCTATTAGCAGCCGTTACTATATTTAATTCATCTTTCTTGATATGGCGCTTTACTTATACGGTAATAGCTTTATTTGGAACTATTATTGAGAATTTTATAGCTCTAAGGGAGGAAAAATTATTTAAAGATTAATAGATGAGTATAGAGTATTAAGTGATTACAAAAATCAACTATTTAATATAATTAGATTATAAAATCCAATACTACAATGAAAATGCTTACATAAGTCAAGAAGATATAGATAGGCTTACAATGAAAACTCAAGTTTCAGAAAGTGTCGATTTACAAAAGAGACTTCATGAGAGGACGCTTTGGAAGGTCATTTTGAAGATTAAAGATTAAGGAGGATATACATATGAATACAAATGAAATGAGTCTTAAAGTTCACGAAGAAAAGAGAGGAAAAGTTGAAGTAGTATCAAAAGTATCTGTTAAAAACAGAGAAGACCTAAGTATTGCTTATACACCAGGTGTTGCAGAGCCCTGCAGACAAATTCGTGCTAATAAAGAGGATGTTTATAGGTACACAGCTAAAGGAAATCTTGTTGCCGTAGTATCTGATGGTACGGCAGTATTAGGACTTGGAGATATTGGGCCAGAAGCTGCTATGCCTGTAATGGAAGGTAAGTCTATATTATTTAAAGAGTTTGCTGGGGTAGATGCCTTTCCTATATGCCTTGATACGAAAGATGTTGATGAAATAGTTAAGACAGTTAAGTACCTTGCACCAACCTTTGGAGGAATAAATTTAGAGGATATTTCAGCTCCAAGATGCTTTGAAATTGAAAGAAGATTAAAAGAAGAGTTAGACATACCTGTTTTTCATGATGATCAACACGGTACAGCAATTGTGGTATCAGCAGGACTTCACAATGCTCTTAAATTAGTGAAAAAAGATATTGAAAATACAAAGATAGTTATAAATGGAGCAGGTTCAGCGGGAATATCCATATGCAAGCTTTTGCTTATCCAGGGGGCTGAAAACATCGTGATGTGCGATAGAAAAGGTTCTTTAATCGAAGGGGCAGAATGGATGAATGAAGCTCAGAGAGAAATATGTAAGGTTACAAACAGAGAAAAAGAAGATGGAAACTTAGAAGAAATCATAAAAGGAAAAGATGTATTTATAGGTGTTTCAGGTCCTAATGTGCTAAATTCAGCCATGGTAGAAACTATGAATGATGATGCTATAATATTCGCAATGGCAAACCCAACTCCAGAAATAATGCCAGAAGAAGCTAAAAAAGGTGGGGCTAGAGTTATAGCCACAGGAAGATCTGATTTTCCAAATCAAATCAATAATGTTTTAGTGTTCCCAGGAATATTTAGGGGAGCTTTAGACGTTAGAGCGACTGATATCACTGATGAAATGAAAGTGGCAGCAGCAAAGGCTATAGCAAGTATAATAACAGATGAAGAGTTAAATGAAGAATATATAATACCTGGTGCTTTTGATAAAAGAGTTGCTGAAACAGTGGCACAAGAGGTGGCTAGAGTTGCAAGAGAAAGCGGTATTGCAAGAATTTAAAATATTCAAGCGGAAGAGAATGTATGGTAAATATCACCGTAAGCTTGATTACATTAAATGTGATACTATAATATATGAATATATATAATCGAAGAGGAATGAATTATGTTAGATTTTCATATGATAATAAGCATAATTTATGGGAGAAGGAAGAGGGAATAGTATGGACTTTAATTTAGTTAAAATAGAAGTATTTATACCAGAAAATTATGTAGAGGAGCTGCGCTTTGAATTGAATAAAATAGGAGCTCTTACTATAGATGGGAAATATGATAATTGTATGTCTATATATTCTGTCAAAGGCTTGTGGAGGCCGCTTGAAGGATCAAATCCTTATCTTGGTGAGGTAGGAGAAATCTGTGAAACTGAAGAATTCAAAGTAGAATTTTCCTGCAGAAGAGAAATCATAGGGGAAGCAGTAGAGGTAATTAAAAGAGTGCATCCTTATGAGACACCAGTTATAAATGTAATTCCTATGATGATCATAGGCTAATTAAAACAATATTAAATGAAAATTTAATGCCTTGCTCTGATTTAATGATACTTCGTATTAAAAGTTAGCATAAAAAAGTAATATTATGCAAAAACTCTATGTATATTTATATTAAATAAAATGTAAATAGTTATTTTAGATATGAGGGAGTAGTAGCATAGAAATACTATGTGGCAAAGTCAACATACTGACATTAAGTCTGGCTTGCCTTAAATAATGAGACTCATGTGTAACATTTTTGTTATGCATGGGTTTCTTTTTATTTTATGAGGTTAAAGGAGATGCTTAAGTTGAGCCCACTGGCTATTGTTTTTATATCCTTTGGAGTATCTATGGATGCACTAGCAGTATCCATAACTAATGGTATGGTTTTGAGAAAAGTAAGGATAAAGGAAGCTTTAAGAATAGGAATGTTTTTTGGATTTTTTCAAGCTATAATGCCCTTAATAGGGTGGCTTTTAGGGGTGAAATTTCAAGGCTATATAACAAAGATAGATCACTGGATAGCATTTATACTATTAAGCTTTATAGGTGGAAAAATGCTTTATGAGGCAGTAAAATCCAAGGGAGAAGATTGTCCGGTCAAAGGCAGTAAAGAAGAAGTCTTGAGCAATAGAGAATTAGTTTTATTAGCGGTGGCTACAAGCATAGATGCCTTAGTGGTTGGTATAAGTTTTGCAGCACTTAAAATGTCCATAATAAGATCTATAACTGTTATAGGAATTATAACATTTGGAATATGTTTCATAGGCGTGTTGATAGGAAAAAGGTGCAGTTGTATATTTAGAAATCGGGCGGAAGTTTTTGGAGGAGCTGTTTTGATTATAATTGCTATAAAGGTTTTAATTGAGCATATAGGAATTTTTTAAAACTAATTAGGAGAAGTATTCATGTCCGGCTGATAGTTGTTAGTTAATTAACTAACAACTATCAGCCGGAATTCATGTTGAAATGCTGGTTCCAATAGTATTTAGCAAGTAAATGAAGCGTGAATTTGATAAAAAAATAAAAAAATTGTAGGAAAAAGTAGAAAAATATTTAAAAAACATATTGAATTTAAGAAAAACATAGTTTATAATAAAACCACATTGTTAATAAATTAACTAACACGATGAAATTAGAAAATCTAATTTGGAAAACAAGAGGTAAAAAATAAAATAAAAACTATAAGAAAAGGGGTATTAAAATGGCAATTACAAATGTTGAGGAATTGAAGTTAGGATTAGAGGAAATTAGAGCTGCTCAAAAGAAATTTGCTAGTTATACTCAAGAACAAGTTGATGAAATTTTTAGACAAGCAGCTATGGCTGCTAATAATGAAAGAATTAAGCTTGCAAAATTAGCTGTAGAAGAAACAGGAATGGGAATTATAGAAGATAAAGTTATAAAAAATCACTTTGCATCAGAATATATATATAATAAATATAAAGATGAAAAAACTTGTGGAATAATCGAAGAAGACAAGTCATTTGGTATTAAAAAGGTTGCTGAACCTATAGGTGTAATTGCTGCAGTTGTTCCAACAACAAATCCAACATCAACAGCAATATTTAAAGCACTTATAGCATTAAAAACTAGAAATGGAATAATTTTTTCACCACATCCAAGAGCTAAAAAAGCTACAATTGCGGCTGCTAAGGTAATTCTTGAAGCAGCAGTTAAAGCTGGCGCACCAGAGGGGATAATTGGATGGATAGACGAACCTTCTGTTGAATTATCGCAAGTTGTTATGAGTGAATCAGATATTACACTTGCAACTGGAGGACCGGGAATGGTTAAGGCAGCTTATTCTTCAGGTAAACCAGCAATAGGTGTTGGAGCTGGTAATACTCCTGCAATAATAGATGAAACTGCTCACATTAAAATGGCGGTAAATTCAATACTTCTTTCAAAAACTTTTGATAATGGTGTTATTTGTGCTTCAGAGCAATCAGTAATAGTACTTGATGAGATTTATGAGGAAGTTAGAAAAGAATTTGCAGAAAGAGGAGCTTATATACTTAGCAAAGATGAAATAGATAAAGTGAGAAAAGTAATCCTTATAAATGGAGGATTGAATGCAAACATAGTTGGACAATCTGCTTATAAAATAGGAAAAATGGCAGGGATAGAAGTTCCAGAAACTGCAAAAGTTCTTATAGGTGAAGTTGAGTCTGTAGAATTGGAAGAACCATTTTCACACGAAAAATTATCACCAATTCTTGGAATGTATAGAGTAAATAGTTTTGAAGAAGCTTTGCAAAAGTCTTGTAGATTAGTTGAGTTAGGTGGATTTGGACATACTTCTGTTCTTTATACTGATCAGATTAAATCAAAAGATAGAATATCAGCTTTTGCTGCGGTGGCTAAGACAGGAAGAACGATAATAAATATGCCAGCGGCACAAGGTGCTATAGGAGATATATATAACTTTAGATTAGCGCCATCACTAACTTTAGGCTGCGGATCTTGGGGAGGTAATTCAGTTTCTGAGAACGTAGGACCTAAGCATTTATTAAATGTTAAGAGTGTAGCTGAGAGGAGAGAAAATATGCTTTGGTTTAGAGTTCCAGAAAAAGTTTATTTCAAATATGGTAGTTTAGGTGTAGCATTACAAGAATTAAAAGATTTAAATAGGAAGAAAGCTTTTATAGTTACAGATAAAGTTCTTTATAATTTAGGCTATGTAGACAAGGTAACAAAAGTATTAGAAGAAGTAGGCGTTGATTATAAGGTGTTCTATGATGTTGAACCGGATCCAACTCTTGCTGTTGCAAGAAAAGGTGCTGAAGAAATGCAGAACTTTGAACCAGATACAATAATAGCTCTTGGAGGAGGTTCTCCAATGGATGCAGCTAAGATTATGTGGGTATTATATGAGCATCCAGAAGTAAAATTTGAAGACCTTGCTATGAGATTTATGGATATAAGAAAGAGAGTATATAAGTTCCCAACGATAGGTGAAAAGGCTATGATGGTGGCTGTACCAACATCTGCTGGAACAGGATCAGAGGTTACACCATTTGCAGTAATAACTGATGAAAAGAATGGGGCAAAGTATCCTTTAGCTGATTATGAGTTAACTCCAGATATGGCTATAGTAGATGCTGAACTTATGATGGGAATGCCTAAGGGACTTACTGCAGCTTCAGGTATAGATGCATTAACTCACGCATTAGAAGCTTATGTATCTGTACTTGCATCAGAATATACCAATGGGATGGCTTTAGAAGCTATAAGACTGATATTTAAATACTTACCAGAAGCATATAATAATGGACAAACAAATATTAAGGCTAGAGAAAAGATGGCTCATGCTTCAACAATGGCTGGCATGGCATTTGCTAATGCATTCTTAGGAGTTTGTCACTCAATGGCTCATAAATTAGGAGCAGCACATCATGTACCACACGGAGTTGCTAATGCCCTATTAATAAATGAAGTAATTAAGTTTAATGCAGTTGATAATCCAAGAAAGCAAGCTGCTTTCCCACAATACAAATATCCAAACGCTATCTTTAGATATGCTAAAGTAGCTAATTACTTAGGATTAGGTGGAAAAACAGAAGATGAAAAAGTTGAACTATTAATTAGAGCAATAGACGAATTGAAATCAAAAGTAGACATGCCTAAAACAATAGAAGCAGCTGGAGTTACTAAGGAAAGATTCTATGCGACCTTAGAGGATATGGCTGAACAAGCTTTTGATGATCAATGTACAGGTGCAAATCCAAGATATCCATTAATAAGCGAAATTAAAGAGATGTATATCAATGCATTTGAAGGAAAATAGCAGATAAAAGACAAAGTGATTTAGGCCTCCTTACGGTTAAAACGTAAGGGGGTTTTTGTATTAACATTCAGAAAAGAAGCGCATTCCTCCACTGCCTTTTAAGGCTTCTCCACTAAGAGAATTGCATAGCAATTTTCTTAGTGGTTGCAATTTTTCTCATTTGTACTATAATGAAAGTATTTTATAAAAACTATAAAGTGGGGCGATAGGTATGAGTTTAGAAAGTGTAAAAAGGCAATTTAAGGAAGAAAACTTAGGACTTAAAGTTATGGAGATGGGGCAAAGTACAGCAACGGTGGAGTTAGCTGCTGAGGCGATAGGGGTAGAGCCAGGGCAGATTGCAAAAACCATGGCTTTAGGATTGAAGGATAGGAACATTTTAATTGTATCAAAAGGAGATGCAAAGATAGATAATAGAAAGTATAAGGATTATTTTAAAACAAAAGCTAAAATGTTAACTGGCGAGGAAGTACTTGAAATAACAGGTCATCCTATAGGAGGAGTATGTCCTTTTGGACTTAAAAAGTCTATGGAAGTATATTTAGATAACTCTCTTAAGCAGTATGATTACGTGTATCCAGCAGGAGGAGCACCGAATGCAGCGGTGAAGATTACCTTGAATGAGCTTCAAAATGTAACTCAGGGAATTTGGGTTGATGTATGTAAATAGTCAATATTTATGGAGGTAATAAGTTTATGCAAGAATGTAGCTGTGGCAGATGCAGCCATAATCTTTGTGCAAGAAAAGTGCCTATATTTTCAGCTCTTTCAGAAGAGGAGCTAAGAAAAATTGTAGACATGACAGGTCACAAAAATTATAAAAAAGGAGAAGTTCTTTGTAATGAAGGAGAAGTATCAGATACATTACTTATAATAAATGAAGGTCAGGTTAAATTATCTAAAATGACCAAAGATGGAAAAGAGCAAATAGTGCATATACTCAGCAGTGGGGATTTTTTTGGAGAGTTAAACCTATTTAGCGAAAATGAAACATATAATTTTGATGCATATGCTATATCTGATGTGAAAATCTGCACTTTGACTAAAAGTGACATGAATGAAATTATCATGAATAATCCAAGAATTTCTTTAAAGATACTTAAAGAGATTACTAGAAGATTGGCAGAAACAGAGAATTTAGCTCAAAATCTTGCTACTAATGATGCTGAGGTTAGAATTGCGTATATGCTGATAGAATTTAGTGAAAAGTATGGAGTTAAAAGTCAGGAAGGAGTAAAGATAAAGCTTCCTGTAAACAGAGAAGAAATGGCGAATTACTGTGGTGTAACAAGAGAAACTATTAGCAGAAAGCTTAAGAGATTTGAAGAAGTAAAACTTATAGAATTGATTGGAAATAAGATGCTTATTATAAAAGATGAAGAAGCTTTAAGGGAATATAGGGTAAATGTTTGAAAAAATAAAAGCCAGACTCTTAGAGTTGTACCTAAGAGTTTGGCTTTTATTTATACTGTTCTTTGAAATATCCTAAATAGACAGTTTTAAGGGTATAATTTTCATGTATATGTAAGTTTATGTAGTTGCAAATAGAACTAAAATTTATATTGATTTTATATAGATATAAGTTAAAATACATTTAAACACATTAAACATCTAGGAATACTAGGGATTAAATGCAGTGATCAGGAAAAGTAAGCTATAGGAATCATACAGAGAGAAGCTCCAAGGGTGAGAGAGCTTTATGAAAGATTATAGTTGAAGTGCCCCTGTAAGCATAAAACCGAACTAAAGTAGGCTTTTACGGGTTCTCCCGTTATAGAGATGAGGCATTATCTGTGCCAAAAGAGAGATAGATAGATATATTTATGTCTAATCAGAGTGGAACCGCGGAAGTTAACCTTCTGCCTCTGGAGTTTACAGAGGCAGAAGGTTTTTTGTTGTATTTTTATTTAACAGGGCCCGGTTAGATAAATATGATGTATAAAATTAATTTACTAAAGAGGATGAGGAGGATTAATATGAATTTATCATATATAAGTTTAATGATATCAGCATTATTGCTAGGAGTTCTATTTTTATTAAAAAAGAAACAGGTTAATTTCGGTGTAAGAATTTTGATAGCGATGACTTTAGGAGTAGCTGTAGGTTCGATATTCAAAGAAGATTCTTTAATTATAGAGCCTATAGGTACAGCTTTTGTGAATTTGATTAAGATGCTAGTAATGCCTTTGGTCATGACATCATTAATTTCCAGTATTACATCTTTGGATAATGCAGATAAGCTAAAAAAGATAGGTATTAAAACCATAGGTCTTCTAATTATAACGACTGTTATGGCAACTATAGTCGGAATTTTAGTTGGTGAAGCTATGAATTTAGGGGCTGGAGTTCAGTTTGCTCAAGACGCAGTCTTTAAAGCGAAGGAGATTCCTAAGTTTTCTCAGGTTATCTTAGATATGGTCCCTTCTAACCCAATAAGCGATATGGCAAATGGAAAGGTAATTTCAGTTATAATATTCTCAACATTGATATCTGTTGCTATAATAGTAGAAGGTGCAAAAGGGCCAGAAAATGTTGCACCAGTGAAGGCGTTTGTGAACTCATTTTCTAAAATTATGTTTAGCATAACTAATATGATTATCCAATTAACTCCCTATGGAGTGTATGGACTTATGGTGCCAGTGGCTGCAAAATATGGGCTTGCTTCTTTAATTCCTCTAGGTAAGGTTATTATAGCTATGTACTTAGCGTGCATAATACATTTAGCGATTGTTCATGGAAGCTTATTAGCACTAGTTGCAAAGGTAAATCCAATTATATTCTTTAAAAAGATATCAGAAGCGTTGGTTGTTGCTTTTACGACAAGAAGTAGCTATGGGACGCTGCCAATAACTATAAAAGCGTTAACAAATAAAGTTAAGATTTCTGATAGCATAGTAAGCTTTACAGTTCCTCTAGGAGCTTCAATTGGAATGAATGGAGGGGGAGGGATATATCCTGCATTGGTATCTATATTTGTGGCAGGAGTATTCAACATAGATCTTTCAATATCTAATTATATATTATTGCTAATAACAACGGCTGTAAGTTCAATAGGAATAGCTGGAGTGCCAGGAGCAGCTACTATTGCTGCAACAGTGGTGCTTTCCGGATTAGGCCTTCCAGTTGAAGGTTTAGCTATGGTACTTGGAATAGATATAGTAATTGATATGATAAGAACTATGACAAATGTAGCGGCTTCTTCAGTGGTAACCTTATTAGTTGCAAGTTCAGAAAATGAGTTTGATAGGGATAAGTTTAATAAAGAAGATGATAACTTTAAGTTTAATACTAATGCCGCATAAAGAAAGTTATTAATTAATTATTAGGAGGATTTGCACTATGGAAAAGATTTATATTATACATGAAAATAATGAATGGGTAGTACCTTTGCGTAAAGAGTTGGAGAAATTGAATCTTCCTTATGAGGAATGGCATTTAGATAGAGGAGTGCTGGATTTATTGCAAACTCCTCCAAAAGGAGTATTTTATAATCGCATGAGTGCATCTTCGCATACTCGTGATCATCGATATGCAGCTGAATATGCTGGAGCAGTATTGTCTTGGCTAGAAAGTCATGGACGAAAGGTAATAAATAAGGGCAGAGCTCTTCAATTAGAAATAAGTAAAGTAGCACAATATGCATCGCTGAATGCTCATGGAATTCTTACTCCTCGCACAATAGCTGCTGTAGGGAAGGAGGAGATTATTGAAGCAGCAAAGAAATTTGAAGGTACGTTTATTACAAAGCACAACCGCGGCGGCAAGGGTCTTGGGGTTCAAAAATTTGAGAACATAGAAGCTTTAAAAAAATATGTTTATGGAACTTATTTTGATGAACCTATAGATGGAATCACTTTAATCCAACAGTATGTAGAAGCCCCAGAGCCATTTATTATAAGAAGTGAATTTATTGGAGGTAAGTTCTATTATGCTGTTAAAGTTAATACATCTGAAGGATTCCAGTTATGTCCAGCAGATGCGTGCCAAATAGGAGATGCATTTTGCCCAGTAGGAGAATCAAGAACATCAAAATTCACTGTTCTTGAAGGCTATGAGAATCCTTTGTTTGAAAAGTATGAGAGGTTTTTAGCTGCAAATGATATTCATATAGCAGGGATAGAGTTTATAATCGATAAAGAAGGTACAGTTTATACTTACGATGTGAATACAAATACAAACTATAACTCCGAAGCTGAAGAAAAAGCTGGGGTTTCTGGTATGGGTGCTATAGCGAAATATCTTGGAGAGGAACTTGAAAAGATAAGGCTCTAAAAGATAAAACTAGATTTAATTGGCAGTTAAATTAAAATACTCAGTAAAAATAATTAATAAAACAACTTGTAATTTGATGAATAAGATCAGATTACAAGTTGTTTTGTTTTATTAAGTTTTAAATGAGTGCTAATTTTTGCATTCATTTAAAACTTGTCCTTTCTTTTTCAAAGTTTGATTTAAATCATATTTTTAAATGTAAAAAAGATATAGAAT
This sequence comes from Clostridium bovifaecis, assembly GCA_009738435.1. Taxonomy (GTDB): domain Bacteria; phylum Bacillota; class Clostridia; order Clostridiales; family Clostridiaceae; genus Clostridium_H; species Clostridium_H bovifaecis. Next base: position 1,197,457 of record CP046522.1, read on the forward strand.
TAGGCCATAGAGAAAAACGAGAACAATACATTCAAAAAGTCACTAGCTGCTAGTCACTATTAATCAATTTATAAGTTAAGATTTTGGAGATTAGAGAGTGATTTTCAAAATTTAAGGAGGAATTAATAATGGAAAACAAAATTATGATAAATGAAAGTGTTTATTGGATAGGGAAAGTTGATGATAGAGATGTACCTTTTCATAGACTGACTCTAACTAAAGGAACTACTTATAATAGCTATCTACTTATGACTGAAAAACCAACAATTATTGATACTGTAGATATAAGTTTTGGAAGAGAGTTTGTAGAAAACTTAAAGAGCTTAATCGACCTTGACAAAATCCAATACATTGTTATAAATCATACAGAACCTGACCATTCAGGTGGACTCGGAGCAATAGCTGCAAGAGCTAAGAATGCAGTTATTGTTTGTACAGAGCCTGCTGTAGATGAGTTAAAAGAAATGTATAAGCTTCATAAGAGAGAATTCTTAGTAGTAAAAGATGGAGATACTCTAGATATAGGAGGAAAAACTCTTAAATTCATTGAAACGCCATATCTTCATACTGAGGAAACCATGGTAACTTACTGTGAAGAAGATAAGATATTATTTCCATGTGATATATTCAGCACACATGTAGCAAACTATGAGTACTTTAATGATTTGGCTAAAGGAAATATTACAGAAGATTTTACAGCATATTACACATTAATAATGCATCCTCATAGAAAATATGTTCAAAATATGATAGAGAAGATAAAAGATTTAGATATAGATATGATAGCTCCATCTCATGGATTCATCATTAGAAAAGATGTTGAGAAGTTTATAGAGATATACAATAAAATGAGTAAAAATACTGACAAAGGAAAGAAAGCAGTGATTGTATATTCCACTATGGGCGGAAACACAAGAAAAGTTGCTTCCATGCTTCAAGAAGGTTTTGAGAACAGTGATATAAATGTGGAGATTATGAATGTAAATAAGATATCTAAAGAAGAAATTTTAGAAGGTATTAAAGGAGCAGATGCAGTGTTATTTGGAAGCTCTACAAGGTATGGAGACATGATTGGAAATCTCGAAGAAATATTAAATGAACTTCAAAATATGAATTTAGAAGAAAAATTAGCAGCAGCATTTGGTTCCTATGGATGGAGCGGAGAAGCTATTGAGGTAGTTCAGGATTACTTAAACAAAACTAATATGAAGGTGTTAAACACTTCAGAAATAATTAAGTCTACTGGTATGACTGATGTAGAATTCCCACTAAGAGTAAGATTTTCACCTAAAGATGAGGATATAAAGAATATTGAAAAGGCAGTTACATTTACTGTAGAACTGCTGCTTAATGCAGGTTAGAAAATATAAGGAATTTTTAGTTAGAGCGATGAACAGCAGTTAGAATGTTAGAAAGTTAGATGTTTAGCATAACTTTTACTAAGTTCTTCAACTAAAAAGCCTAATTTCTAACAAGTGCCAAGCGCACTAACTTCTAACTGAATTTGAAGGGGAGGAATTTATAATGGAAAAAGTAATAAATGAAAATTTAAAGCTTGGAGAGGTTGTTTCAATCTTCCCAGCTTCTAGTGAGATATTTAATGGGTATAAAGTAGATTACTGCTGCGGAGGATATGATACTTTAGGGCAGGCGTTAAAAGAGAAGGGACTAGATTCAGATAAGATTATAGAAGAACTTAACAGAGAATATAATAAGTTTATAAGCTCTAACGCAGAATACAAAGATTGGAGAAAAGAAAAACCTAGTAATTTAATTAAACACATACTAAGAACTCATCATGATTTTACAAAAAAAGAGCTTAGAGAAATTGATATGCTTATGTTTAAAATTCTAAAAGTTCATTTTACAGCCCATAAAGAGGAGCTATTAACGGTTCATAGACTTTTTGGAAATTTAAAAATTGAATTAGAAGAACACTTAATAAAGGAAGAAGAAGAGCTATTCCCTTTAATTGAGGAATTTGAGCATACAAAAAATGAAAAAATTTTAGCAGATATAAGAAAGTTTATAAAAGACACAGAAGATGAGCATGATGCTGCAGGAGATATATTAAAGGAATTAGAAAGAGTGACAGGAGACTTTAAGATTCCTAAAGGAGCCTGCACAACTTATAAGCTTGTATATGATAGGATTCATAATCTGCAAAATGATTTATTTATTCATATCTACCTAGAAAACAGTGTTTTATTCAATATGATTTAGTTAAGGAGATAGAATTATGGATAATAAAAAGATAGAAAAATTAACTCAGGTTTTAAAAAAGTTAAATTCTGAAGGAGTAACAGAGGACTTAAGAAAAGAGGCCTTAAAGATTGTTTCCAATATAAATCCACTTGAATTATCAATAGCAGAACAGAACTTAATAGATGAGGGGATGAATCCACATGATTTAAGACATCTATGTGATATTCACATGGAGGTTTTAAAAGACGAATTAGATAAAATTAAAACTCAAATTCACAAGGGGCATGTACTTAGGACTCTAATATCTGAACATGATAAGATACTTGAACTTTTAACAGAGCTAGAGGAACTAAATTCTAAAATCCAAGGCATGGAGAGTTATGACTGCAACACAGATGAATTTAAAAGATTAGCTACATTAGCTGATAAGATATTAGATGCTGAAAAGCATCATAAAAGAGAAGAAGATGTGCTATTCTTAGAAATGGAGAATAGACAAGTTACTGGTCCTACAAGAATTATGAGAATGGAACATGATGATTTAAGAGCGAGAAAAAAGCAATTAAAAAATATAGCAGAATTTGTGCCGCAACTTGATTTTAATACATTTAAGAAAACTCTTGATGAAGTATCAAAGTATATAGTATTTAATCTTAAAGACCATATATTTAAGGAAAATTATATTCTATATCCATCTGCTCTAGAATCAATAAAAGATGAAGGTGCTTGGGAAGAAATGAAAAAAAGGTGTGATGATATAGGCTACTGCAGTTTTACTATAAAGGAATAAAATAATATGGGGGTTAATCTTCTTAAAATAACTTTTAAGAGGGTTAACCTTCTTTTGTATATTAAAAAAATAAAATTAGTAATAAAATTCACTCTTTTAAATGAAACTAATAAAGAAGAATATATTTATATGGAGGCAGATTTCATGAAAAATATAGTAAGGGTAAGAAGAGGAATTATTGCTTTTATTCTATTAGCTGTTATATTTGTTTTGCCCTCCTATGCTTCAGAAGCAATAGGAAAAAAAGATAAAAAACTGCCTAAAAGTGTACAATTAAATGGAGTAGAGTTAGGAGGGAAAACTTTAGAAGAAGTAAAAGAATTTATTGATGGAAAAGTAAATCAGTTAGAAAATAAAGATGTTAAAATAAGCTTTACCTATAAAGGAGAAAACCAAGTCCATAGCTTTAAGCTGAAGGATTTAGGATATTATTCAAACAAAGATGAGGTTAAAAAAGAAATCTCACTGCTATTATATAATGATTTGAATCCGTTAGAAAAGATAAAGGAATATGTAGACATAAAAAAGAATGGGAGAAGATATACTCTTACTCATAGAATGGATTATGAAAAGTTCTGTAAAGCTCTTAATATATTTGACGTCTCTAAGCTGCCAAAGCCAATAAGTGCAAAATATGAGTATAAAAATGGAAGAGTTATTATTATACCTGAAGCCTATGGATATGAGTTAGATAAGGAAAAACTTTATAATCAAATATCTTGCAACGTGACAGAAGAGCAAAAAGAATTTACTTTGTATTATAAGATATGGAGACCTAAAACAACAAAAGAAATACTAGAAAAGCAGGGTATCAAAGGTAAAATTGCTTCTTTTACAACAGCATTTAACTCTAATAATAAACCTAGAAGCAAAAATATACGCTTAGCTGCAAGTATAATAAATGGTACTATAGTAGCGCCGGGAGAAGTGTTCTCTTTTAATAAAGTAGTAGGGCAGAGAACAAGAGCAAGAGGCTTTGAAGAAGCTGGAGTATATATAAATGGAAACTTAGATGAAGGCTTAGGTGGGGGGATATGTCAAGTCTCTACTACCTTATATAACGCAGTACTGCTAGCAGATTTAGAAGTTGTAGAAAGGGATAATCACAGTTTAACAGTTCACTATGTGCCATTAAGCAGAGATGCAGCTGTAAGCTGGGGTTCTAAAGACTTTAAATTTAGAAATAATAAAAATTATTATATATATTCATGCTAATTCTGTTGGGAGCACTATTACTTTTGATTTATTCGGTACAAAAGGTAATATGAAGGTAGAACTTATTTCTCAAACTCTAGAGCGTAAAGAATCACCAGTAAAGTATATATCAGATATGGGGATGCAGCCAGGAAGTACTAGCATAGTACAAAAAGGACATACAGGATATAAATCAAAGTTAATAAAGAAGGTTTATGAAAATGGAAAGCTCATTAAAACAGAAACTGTATCTCAAGACAAGTATTTAGCTGCACCGACAATTATAAGGCAGGGGATATAGAGAATTAACCTAATAGTGTCTCAAGACATTATTAGGTTTTTTAATTAGAATAGTAAATAGAGCATTTTCATATATCTTTCTAAAAGGTTTTTTAAAAAAACTATTAGTGACCTATGACTTAAGTTATGGTAGCATAAAGTATATATTATGTTGAAAAAGGAGAAAAAAATGAACATTCAAATCTTCGGAGTAAAAAAATGCTTTGATACAAAAAAAGCAGAACGATATTTTAAAGAAAGAAGAATTAAATATCAATTTATTGATTTAGCTGAAAAAGCATTAAGCAAAAGAGAACTTGAAAGTATCAAGGGAGCGGTGGGATTAACTAATTTGCTTAATAAGGGATCTAAGGAATATGAAAGATTAAACATTCAGCATATTATAAATGATAGTGTTAAAGAAGAACTTCTCTTAAATAATCCTAAATTGTATAAGACTCCTATAGTAAGAAATGGCAAACAAGCTACGGTTGGATATGAGCCGGAAATCTGGAAAACTTGGGAGTAATAAAACCGATTGCAAAAAAGGCAAAATTGATAGCGCAATAGATAGTATTAATATATAATAAAAAGTGCTTATAATTTAAATATGGATTTAAATGGAAGTGTTTTATTAATATAGACTTAGGTAGGTGATTGAATGAAGAATAGATTAACAGAAGGAAAAATATTACCGGTGCTTATAAAGCTTGCTCTTCCAATAATGGGTACATCCTTTGTTCAAATGGCTTATAATATGACGGATATGATATATATAGGAAGACTAGGCAGTAGTGCTGTGGCAGGAGTAGGGACAGCAGGATTCTTTACTTGGCTTGCTATGGCTTTTATTCTTATATCAAGAATAGGAGCAGAAATTGGAATATCCCAGTCAATAGGCAAGAATGATATAAAGTTGGCCAAAAAATATGCTAACAATACTCTTATTCTTAATATTATATTAGGATTAATTTATGGTGCTTTTTTAATTATATTTAGAAATCAACTTATAGGATTTTTTAATCTTGAAAATAATAATGTGGTAGATATGGCAATAGAATACCTAATCATAGTAGCCATAGGAATAAATTTTTATTTTATAAATCCTGTATTTACTGGTATATATAATGGTACAGGAGATAGTAAAACTCCCTTTAGGTTTAATGTAGTAGGACTTGCTGCTAACATGATACTGGATCCTGCTTTTATATTTGGGATTGGGCCTATTCCGGCATTAGGAGTTAGAGGAGCTGCAATAGCAACGGTCTTTGCTCAAGTAGTGGTAACCATGCTATTTATAATATCTGCAAAAAGATCTGCGTTACTTAGAGGCTTTTCATTTAAAAGCTTAGATATGAAAAATATGAAAAGTATATTTAAATATGGAGTTCCTGTAGCTATGCAAAATGGGCTATTTTGTATTTTTGCTATGATTATAGCTAGAATAGTTTCAGGCTGGGGAGAAGTACCTGTAGCAGTTCAAAAGGTAGGTTCACAAATAGAATCTATATCTTGGATGACAGCAGGCGGGTTTCAAACAGCTATAAGCACCTTTGTAGGCCAAAATTATGGTGCAGGAAAATGGGATAGAATTACTAAAGGGTATAAGATGGGAATATTTAGTGTTAGCATTTTAGGAGTATTTGCAACCATTCTTTTAATTTTTGGAGCATCGCCTATATTTGCATTCTTTATACCTGAAGAGGGGACACTGCCATATGGTGTAGCTTATCTTAGAATACTAGGAGTATCACAACTTTTTATGTGCATAGAAATAGCAACAGCAGGTGCTTTTAACGGTATTGGGAAGACCTTACCACCTTCATTAGTAAGTACGATATTTACAGGGCTTAGAATACCGATGGCTCTAATTTTGTCATCGCCGAATATTTTAGGACTTAATGGAGTTTGGTGGAGCATAAGTATAACAAGTATTATTAAAGGAGTCGTGCTCATAAGTTGGTTTATAATACACTTAAAATCACAAAATTATAAGATTACTAAAGAAGCTGAATTAACGTTAAATTCCTTGTAAAAAAGGGGTAAGTAAATATTAGATATTTGTGTTAATTTGAGTTCAATAAATTTCCTGTTGAAAATCATGTATTATTTGATATAATAATTTCAAAGATAACAGTAGTTTCTGAAATTTACGAATTTGATATTTGTTTCTGAAGTATTCGTGGAGCTCTTATTTTGAACCTACATTATTTATACGGGAGTTCGATATTTAGATACGGTTTAATCTATAAGACCGTGAAACATGGCAAGATTAATAAAGTATCTGTGAGAACACCCACCTATCGAGAGATAGGTGTCAAAATCAGGGCAGCGGTATTTTGGAGTTTAAAAGTGTTAATAATATTTTTAGATAAAGGAGAGATACAGAAAGTATCTCTCCTTTTAAATTTATAAAACGCTAGTTTAATGTAGTATAGATGATATTCTTCAGCTTATAACTATATGAGTATTTACTATATTAAAAATTGGAATTAATATAATAAGTTTATCTACACATAATAAAAAAGTATCTACAAACTAACAAGGAGGACAACATGTGCAGAGAAGCTAAGTTATTATTGACTATAAGTGCTATGTTTACCTTTGCCATGGGATTATCGGGTATATTTATAAACATATTTTTTTGGAAACAAACCAATGACTTTAAGGTAATAGTCACTTACAATTTGATACAATATATAGTAATTCCAATAACTTTTATAGGAGCAGGAATAGTTTCAAAAAGAAAAAATGGCATATGGTCACTAAGGGTAGGCATGTTAGCATATGCTTTATTTTATATATTAATATTAACTGTGGGAAACAAGGGTGTTTCATATATATATTCTAGGAATTTTATATGGTATTGCAGCAGGGTTTTATTGGCTAGCTTTTAATACGCTGAGTTTTGATTTTACAGGTATCAATAATAGGGACACCTTTAATGGCCTTAATGGAAGCTGCTGTGGCGTAACCGCAGCTATAGCACCTGCAACTTCAGGCTATATAATAAGTAAGTTCTCTGGAATAAAAGGCTATACCATAGTATTTACTATAACTCTATGCATGTTCTTATCTCTTATTCTAATCAGTACATTGCTGAAGTGTAAAAACTATGGTAACAAGCTGGAATTTAAAAAAGTGATTTTAAGAAATTGCGATGAGTGGAGTGATATCAGAAAGGCAACTTTCTTCTGGGGATTTAGAGATGTTATAATTGTTTTTCTAGTAAATATATTGATTATTGAAACCACAAAAAGTGAGCTAACATTAGGAAAGCTTACCCTTATAGCTTCATTATTGTCTTCTATTTCCTTTGTACTAGTGCAAAAGATTATAAAGCCACCTCATAGAAGAGTGTCAATTTATATAGGGGCTATAGGGGCATTTTTAGCTGTGTTGAGCTTAGGGCTAAATATAACATATATAAATCTACTTGTGTATGTTATGATGAATGGATTCTTTCTTCCTTTTTTCGTGATTCAATTAACCTCTGCTACCTTCAATGTAATAAATAGAGCACATGAAGAGAGTATGAGAGTAGAATACATGATAAATAGGGAAATAGTTCTTAATGGAGGAAGAGCTATAAGTGCAAGTATGCTAGTATTCATGCTGCTAGAATTCAAAGAATCATCAGTACTGCAGTTTTATTTGATATTTATAGGCTTTATAGCAATAGTTTCAGGATATTTCCTGGGAAAACTTAAAAATGTGCTGAAAGGGGAGAAAACATAATTATAGATAAAAAGGTCAGCACTAAAAATATCATTTTTAGTGCTGACCTTTAGTTATATGGTGAATGTGCTTATTTCATTGTCTAATTTTTTGGTTAGCTCATTTAGTTTTTGCGCATCATTAGAAATGGATTCTACAGCAGCAAATTGTTCTTCCATGGAAGCACTTACTTCTTCAGAGGAAGATGCAGTCTCTTGAGATACAGAGGATATATTAGTTATTGATTGAAGTATTAAAGCTTTTGAATTATTCATAGTTTCTATAAAATTATTCATTTCCTTTATTTTAGAAGTTATGTTTTTAACTGTACTCGAAATTAAAACAAAGGAATTATTTACGTCCGTAACAGAATGAGATTGTTCTAGGGCACTTTTCTTTAGTTCTTGCATAGTAACGACTGTGTTATTGCTTTCAACTTGTATATTTGATATAATGTTACGAATTTCATCAGAAGAATTGTGAGAGCTTTCTGCAAGTTTTCTAATTTCATCTGCAACTACTGCGAACCCCTTTCCATTCTCGCCAGCTCTAGCAGCTTCAATGGAGGCATTTAGAGCTAAAAGGTTAGTCTGTTCTGCAATAGAAGTTATTGTGTCTAAGATATTCTCAATATGGGTAATCATTTCATGTAACCCTAATATAGTAGTTTCTACTTTATGTGTCTCATCTATATTGATATTTGATTTATCGATTAATTCTGCTACTATTTTTGAGCCTTTTATATTAGTTTCAGATACCGAGTCAGCTGAGAGCTTCATATCATTTGATATCTTTAGCAATTCAATAAAGTTATTTGAAAGATCTTCTGCTAGAGCAACTCCATTTTCTGCATCAGAAGCCTGGTCTAAAGCACCTTTAGCTATTTCCTCTATAGTCTTAGCTACTTCCTCAGTAGATATACTAGTCTCATGAGCAGTAGTAGAGAGGTGTTGAGAAAAAGTAGTTACATTTTTAGAAACTTCATTTATGCTAGCAATAAGATTTCTAAGTACTTCTAGCATAGAATTAAAATTTAAAGCTAGTTGTCCAATTTCGTCATTAGAACTTACATTACTTTTAACACTTAGGTTTCCAGATTTAACTTGGTTCATATCTTTTAAAAGCTGTTGAATAGGAGTTGTAAGTGTTCGTGAAAATATATAGGCAATTACTAAGGCAATTGCTAAGGATAATAAGCCTGTAATTAACGAATTTTTTAGTAGTACAGAGGTATGAGTTTTAATATCGCTTAAATATAATACTCCTACTAGTTTCCAGCCAGTTTGGTTTAAGGTGTTAAATATAGCTACTTTTTCTGATGTATTTCCATTTTCGCTCATGTAGTAGGCTAAACTTCCCTTTTCTTGTGCCTTTATAACAGAATCCATTTCTTTAACAGGATTTGCTTGACCAATAAGGTTTTCATTCTTATGAATGATAACCTTATTCTCAGTATCTATAACAGATACATATCCACTTTCGCCTATCTTTATGGAATGTATCATATCCGCTAATGTTTTTAACTCAATGTCTACAGCTAAAACACCTAAAAGCTCATTATTATTTAGTATGGGTACAGATGCAGTAACTATAACTTTACCACTTGCTTTATCTAAATAGGGCTGCGTCCATATTAAATCTTTTTTATTACTAGCTTCAATATACCAAGGTCTTGAAGTAGGATCAACACTTTTAATAGATTCTACAACAGGATAGGAATATATGTTTTTAGATTTTGTACCAAGATAAACCAAAGAAGCTTCTGGATAATTTCTTTTATAGTTTTCTAAGTTTTTTATTAAATCGTTTTCGGAATTCGCATTAGTAAAAATACTTTTCACCGAAGGAGTAGCGGAAAGAAAAATAAGACTAGATTCGAGACTAGACAAATAATTAGAGATAGAGGCATTCGTTTGAGAAAGTAATTGCTCTGCAGAGGCTTGCATCTCATTTTTAGTTACAGATACGGATTTTAAATAAGAGAAAACTCCTAAAATACTCATAGGTATAGATATCAATAAGATAATAATAAAAAACAGTTTTACCCTCAGGCTGATTATTTTCTTAGTTTGTTTCATGGTATCATTTCCTTTCTTATGAGTTTCCAAGATTAGTTATAATATACCAACACAATCTAAATTTTAACATAATTTTACACAAAGGTCAATTTTGAATGGTATCATCACATATATATTTCAATTAATTATATGTTTTGCTTATTGTGTAAAAAAATAGTTAATATTTTTCCGAAAATCATTTACAATTAACATTAAGAAGATATGCAAAAAAGGAAGTGAAATTATGAAAAGATTACTATTAGTATTGTGCTTAAGTTTAAGTTTGTCTATAATAGGGTGTACTAAAGAAAAGTCAATAAATACTAATGGAGATGTTAATCAGGGAGCAACATGGGAAGTTACTAAAGATGCCATAACTTTTTCTAAGTTGTCTATAGGTGAGAAACAAGTACGCGGGGAAGCTAAGAACAATGCATGTAAAGCCCGTACTTTTAAGGTTGCCATAACCTTTAAGGATAAGGAAGGCAAAGTGATTGCTACTTCTGAAGCTATTATAAGAGATTTAGTACCAGGAATATCAAAAAAGTTTGATGCAGAAGTAGATAAAGATGTTAGAGGATGTACTTACACAATACAAATAAGCAATGCAAATTAATTTTAGTATAATAGGAAATTATACGATGAATATTGAGATGAGGTGAATTAATTTTGCAAGAAAGAGAAACAATTAAATTAGGACAGAAATATAGGCATTTTAAAGGAAAAGAATATAGAGTACTATATCTTGCTAAACACTCAGAAACTCTTGAAGATATGGTGGTTTATCAGCCGCTATATGGAGAAATGGGAATATGGGTAAGGCCTTTAGAAATGTTTCTAGAAAAAGTAGAGTTTAAAGGAAAAATAGTTAATAGGTTTGAAGAAGTGGAGGAGTCAAAATGATAGACCCAAGACAGAAAATGCTAGCACAAAATTTGGTAAATTATTCATGTAAACTAAAAGAAGGGGAGAAGGTGTTGATAGAAGCTTTTGATCCTGACATAACTTTTGTAGCTGAGCTAGTGAAGGCCGCATATGAAGCAAAGGCCATACCTTTTGTAACAATAAAGAATAAGACGGTTGATAGAGCAATTTTAATGAATTGCAGCGAAGAGCAAATGAAAATGATGGCAAAATATGAAGCCGCAAGAATGTCTGATATGGACGCTTACATAGGAGTTAGAGCAGCATGGAATACTAATGAACATTCTGATGTTTCAAGTGAGAGGCTTACAGTATATAATAAGTATTTTGGAATGAAGTTCATGGGAAAATAAGAGTGCCAAAGACAAGATGGGTTGTTTTAAGATATCCAACACCATCTATGGCACAATCTGCTGATATGAGCACAGAAGCTTTTGAAGATTTCTATTTTGATGTATGTAATCTTGATTACGGTAAAATGTCAAAGGCTATGGATGGCCTTGTAAATATACTTGAAAAAACTGATAAAGTGCGCATAGTTGGTAAAGATACAGATCTTACTTTTTCAATAAAGGGTTTACCTGCAATTAAGTGTGCTGGAGATATGAATATACCTGATGGAGAAGTATTTACAGCTCCAGTTAAAGATTCAGTAAATGGATATATAACTTATAATGCTCCATCACTTTATGATGGATTCACTTTTGAGAATATAAGACTTGAGTTTAAGGATGGAAAAATAGTAAAAGCTACTGCAAATGATACAGAGAGAATAAATCATATCTTTGATACTGATGAAGGAGCAAGATATGTTGGAGAGTTTGCTATAGGAGTTAATCCTTATATATTGAAGCCGATGAAGGACACCCTATTTGATGAAAAGATAGCAGGTTCAATACACTTTACACCAGGTGCTTCCTATGATGAATGTTACAATGGAAATAAATCTTCTGTTCACTGGGATTTAGTATTTATCCAAAGGCCAGAATATGGCGGAGGAGAGATATACTTCGATGACGTTCTTATAAGAAAAGATGGGTTATTTGTTATAGATGAACTAAAGGGATTAAATCCTGAGAACTTAAGATAGTAAAGCTCAGCTATTTGACAATGATAATAAATTTAATTATAATATAAAATAAAAAATAATTATATGATTTCGTATAACCCCGATGATATGGTTTGGGGGTATCTACCAGGAACCAATAATTCCTGATTACGAAGAAGATACATTACGCGTATTTTCTTTGTAGTCAGGAATTTTTTGTTTTCCACTATCTTATATAACTATAAAAGGAGGAAGATTGTATGAGATTTGATAACCTACCTAAAATAGAACTACACTGCCATCTAGATGGCAGTGTTAGACCTGAGACAATAATTGATATTTCAACTAAAGATAATATTAATATTCCAAGCAATGATATTAACATTATAAGAAATATGTTAATTGCTCCTTGGGAATGTGAGTCACTTGATGAGTATTTAGAAAGATTTAAGCTTCCATTAAAGGTAATGCAAACAAAGGATAATATTAGAAGAATAGCTTTTGAGCTTCTTGAGGATGCATCCAAAGAAAATGTAAAATATATAGAGGTACGATTTGCTCCCTTGCTTCACAGGGAAAAAGGGCTCAGTATAGAAGGGATAATTGAAAGCGTACTAGAGGGAATTAAAGATGCTGAGAACAGGTATGATATTGAAGGGAATTTAATACTTTCATGCTTAAAGCATATGCCAGTAGAAACTGCCGTTGAGGTAATAGAAAAGGGAAAAAAGTTTCTTGGAAAAGGCGTTGTAGCTGTAGATTTAGCAGCAAGTGAAGATGAAGGTTTTTCACAAAGATTTGTAGAGCCTATAGCCTTAGCTAGAAAATATGGTTATAGAATAACAATACATGCAGGAGAAACAGGTACTGGTAGAAATGTACTTGAAGCAGTTGAGGTGCTTGGTGCTGAAAGAATTGGACATGGCGTCTATATAACTAATTGCTTGGAAGCTTATAATATAGTAAAAGAGAAAAACATTACTCTTGAAATATGTCCAACTAGCAATGTTCAAACTAAAGCAGTTAATAGATATGAAAGCCATCCAGTGTATGATTTTTATAAGGATGGAATAAAGGTAACTATAAACACTGATAATAGAACTGTATCAGATACAACCATGACTAAGGAATATAATATACTATCCGATAAATTTAATTTAAGTTATGAGGAGTATAAGCAAACGTACTACAATGCCATAGAGGCATCTTTCGCAAATAAGGAAGTAAAGGAAAGATTAAAAAGATATATTTAATAGCACAATAAAAAATGTCCAGCAATGGCTGGGCATTTTTTATTGTGCTATTAAATGGAGGTGTATTTGAATACTATTGGACCTTATACCATCCTCTAGATTGCATTGCATTAAACAATGTTTCAGCATGACCTTGCTCTTCCTGCTGTATATGTTGAAGTTGTTTTCTAATATTAGGGTCAACAGATTCTAACACAGCATTATTATAAGAGCTTGAAACATGTTTTTCTGTAGATAGAGCATCATTTAAAAGTTGAGCATCTGTTATTCCAAGACTATTTTGTATATTTGATAAATCGCCTTGAGGTTTATCGTAAGTCTCAAATATATTTTGGGGATTTACACCATTTTGGTTTAGTATTCCTTTTAATGTATTTGCATGTTGAGTTTCCTTATTTGCAAGGTCTGTAAATACTTGTTTTATGTTTTGGTCAGAGGCCATTGCTGCATATTGTTCATATTTTCTTATGCATAAATACTCAGCATTTAAATTATCTTCAATTAAAGTTTGTTCTTTATTAGTAAGAGGCATGGTAAAAGCTCCTTTCCATATATGTAATGTTTAAATATAGTATTACCTATTATAAAAATTATATTTACTTTATAAAAAGTGAATATAAAAAACATAAAATAATAAAATAGAGCATAAAAATTACTATACCCCAAAATACCCGTAGTATAAAACTAGAATAAAACATCTAGTTTATATGTATCCTGAAAAGGAGGAGATGCTTTGAGTGAATTTTTAGATTTAATAAAAAAAGATGCAGAGCAAAAAAGAAATCAGCATTTTGAAGGTACATTCTTAGAATACCTTGATAAGGTAAAACTAGACCCATCAATAGCTATGTTAGCTCATAGAAGAATGTATGAGGTAATTACAAATCCAGGGGTAGAAGAAGTAAACACAGGTGAGAATCCAAGGCTAAGAAGAATATACGGTAATAATGATACAATAAAAAGATACAATTTTTTTAAGGATGAGTTTTATGGTATAGATAAAACTCTAGGTAAAATTGTTCAGTATTTTAAAGCAGCAGCTTTACAAGGTGAGGAAGCACGTCAAGTACTTTATCTAGTTGGTCCGGTAGGATCAGGTAAATCCTCTATAATGGAAGCTCTAAAAAAAGCACTAGAGATAAGTCAGCCAATATACGCACTAAAGGGATGTCCTATGAGAGAAGAACCGCTTCATTTAGTTCCTAAACATCTAAGAAAGCAATTTGAAGATATGCTAAATGTGCAAATTGAGGGAGATTTATGTCCAGTTTGCAGACATAGACTAAAACACGAGTATTATGGAGATTACCAGAACTTCCCGGTAGAGACAGTAGATTTTAGTATTAGATCGAGAAAAGGAATAGGTGTAGTACCACCAGTTGACCCAAATAACCAAGATACATCAGTACTTATTGGATCTATAGATATATCTAAACTAGATTTATATCCTGAAGATGATGCTAGAGTATTGTCCTTAAATGGGGCTTTCAATGTTGGAAATAGAGGAATTGTAGAGTTTATAGAAGTATTTAAAAATGAGGTTGAATATCTTCATACAATGATTACAGCAACCCAAGAGAAGAGCATTCCAGCCCCGGGTAAATCTGCTATGATATATTTTGATGGAATTATACTAGCTCATTCCAATGAATCTGAGTGGAACAAGTTTAAAGCAGACCACACCAATGAAGCGATTTTAGATAGAATTGTAAAAGTAGATGTGCCTTATTGTCTTGAATTGGAGGAAGAAGCTAAGATATATAACAAGATTTTAAAGAAGAGTCAGTTTGATGTGCATATTGCTCCACATACAGTAGAGATGGGAGCTATGTTTGCAATACTAACTAGATTGGGGGAATCTGCCAAGGTGGATCCTATGACAAAGCTTAAAATATATAATGGAGAAGAAATTGTAGAAAAAGGAACCACTAAGAAAGTAGATATATTAGAACTTAAGGAAGAGATTCAAAGAGAAGGCATGACAGGAATATCTACAAGATTTATTATGAAAGCATTAGACACAGCAATCACAGAGTCAGAACATAACTGTATTAATCCTATTGCCTTTATTGATACATTAGTGAAGGCAGTTAAAGAATTAGAGATAAGTGAAGAAATTAAGAAAAAATACCTAGGATTCTTACAAAATAATATTAAAAAAGAATACCATAAGATATTAGAAAAAGAAGTTACTAAAGCATTTATACATGGGTATAGAGAGCAGGCAGAAGATTTATTTAATAATTACTTAGATCATGCTGAGGCTTTTGTAAATAAAAAGAAAATTAAAGATAATAGTACTGGCGAAGAATTAGAACCAGATGAAGCCTTCTTAAAATCTATAGAAGAGCATATTAATATAACTGGTACGGCAGCAAAGGGATTTCGTCAAGATGTTACTGCATATATGCTGTATGTTATAAGAAATGGCGGCAAACTTGACTACACATGTTATGAACCACTAAAAGAAGCCATAGAAAAGAAGCTAACATCTTCAGTAAGGGAATTGAGCAGAGTTATTACCCGTGCAAAGGTAAGAGATAAGGATCAGAGTGAAAAATATGATGCAATGGTAGAAGAAATGAAGAAAAATGGATATTGTGATCATTGTTGCGATGTAATTCTTAAATATGCTGCTAATAATTTGTGGAAAGATTAATACTAAAATAATTATGGATTTTGGGTTGTAGAATTAATTCTACAACTCAAAATTTATATAGAATCAAGTTTCACTCAATAATATAGACTAAGATGAGGTGATAAGGTGGCTATATTTAGGGAATTTGATAATAGAGGAAGGGACAGATCGGCAGAAGATAGGCGGCGACACAGGAAGCTTGTTGAAGAATCTATTAAAAGAAATATTATGGATATAATTGCTGAAGAAAGCATTATTGGGCAAGATAAGAATAAAAAGATAAAGATACCTATAAAGGGTGTAAAGGAATATAGATTTGTATACGGTAAGAACAATCAGGGAACAGGGTCAGGAACTGGAAGCGAAAAGAGAGGAGACATAATTGGAAGAGACAGCAATGGAAAGGGACAAGGGAAAGGCAATGACCAGGCTGGAGATCAAGCTGGAGAAGATATTTATGAAACTGAAATTACAATAGAAGAATTGATTAATTATTTATTTGACGATTTAAACCTACCTTACTTAGAAAGAAAGAAATTTAACGAAATTGAATCGGAGAGAAACTTTAGAAGGGCTGGATATAAGAGAAAAGGAATACCAGCTCACTTAGCAAAAAAGAAGTCTGTAATAGAAAAGTTAAAAAGAAAAAAGTCTTACTACAGGGATATAGATGAAGAAAGAAATATTCCTGAAGACGAAGAAGATAGAAGGTTTCCTTTTATAGAAGATGATATAAGGTACATTCGTATGAGAGAAGACGTGAAGAGGGAAAGCAATGCCGTAGTTATATGTATAATGGATACTTCAGGTTCTATGGACACAACTAAAAAGTATCTTGCTAGAAGCTTTTACTTTCTTCTATATCAATTTGTAAGATTAAAATATCTAAATGTAGAGGTTGCGTTTATATCACATAGTACGGAAGCTAAGGAAGTAAATGAAGATGAGTTTTTCCATAAAGGTGAATCGGGGGGAACGTATATCAGTAGTGGTTATAATAAAGCATTAGAGATTATAGAAAAAAGATATAACCCTTCTGTTTGGAATATATGCATTTCATTGTAGTGATGGAGATAATTGGGCTGAAGACAACGAGAGGACTATTGATTCTGCAAGAAAATTATGTGAAAAGTGTAATTTGTTTGGATATGCAGAGATTACAGCGGGCAATTATAGACCAACAAGCACAATCAAGTCACAATTAACTTCAAAGATTGACTATAAAAATTTCTCGGTTATAAGCATTTCAAGAAAGGAGGATATTATTCCAGCCCTTAAAAAAGTATTAACTGCAGAAAGTGGGCTTGTGGAATAATAATTCCAATTATGATGGAATATACCATTGAACAACTAGAAAAATGGAATGATAAAATTCAGGAAATTATACATGAAGTAGGATTAAATTGTTACCCACAAGAATTTGAAATTTGCAGTTATGAAGATATGCTTTGTTATGAAACATATGTAGGTATGCCTTCCCATTATCCTCATTGGAGTTATGGTAAGGCATATGAAAAGAAAAAACTACTTTATTCTTATAATTTAGAGGGATTACCATATGAGATGGTTATCAATTCTAACCCATGTATCGCTTATCTTATGAGAGATAATACGCTGCTTCTACAGATCCTTACTATTGCTCATGTATATGGGCATAATGATTTTTTTAAGAACAATAGACTATTCGTGGAAGGAACAAAGGCTGAGGACACAGTTGACATATTTAAAAGACATACAGATAGAATTAGAGCATATATAGAGGATCCGAGTATTGGATATGATGGAGTAGAACGTATACTGGATGCAGCGCATGCAATAAGCTTTCATACAACTAGACTTACTAAGAGTAAGGAATTATCAGATGAAGAAAAGAAAAAAAGAATTTTGGAAGATTATTATGCTAAGCTAAAGAATAATAATGATCTGGGGAAAGATGAGAAAATACCTTTTCCGGATATGGGGAAAGTTCCCTTACAACCAACAGAAGATATAATGGGATTTTTAGCTCAGTATGGAAGACTGCAAGAATGGGAAAAAGATATAATAAAAATTGTAATGGATGAGACAAAGTATTTTATTCCACAGATAGAAACGAAAATAATGAATGAAGGTTGGGCAAGTTATTTTCATTATAAAATTTTAAACAAATTGAATTTGCCTCAAGGGCTTCACATTGAGTTTTTAAATCGCCATAATCAAGTTATTAGGCCTTTTCTTGGGAGTATTAATCCATATTATATGGGATTTAAAATATTTGAGGATATAGAAAAAAGATACGGAATGAAAAAATATTTGAAGTCCGTGAAATTGAAAGAGACGAATCTTTCATTAGAAGGTATCTTACAAATGAGCTGTGCAGAGATATGAATTTATTTTCCTACAGCAAGAGCAGTAGGGATTATAAGGTGGAGGAAGTATCTGATGAAGAAGGCTGGAGAAAGATAAGAGATATAATAGCAAATAGTGTAGGCATGGGAAGCATTCCTATAATTAAGGTGATAGAAATATTGAAAGATGGATCTCTATTGCTAGAGCATGAATACGATGGTAGAGAGTTAGAACTAACATACGCTTACGAGACATTAAAATATCTTTCTACGCTTTGGGGAGGAAAAGTAGAGTTAAGGACTATTATAAATAAAGACAAAAAAGCTATTACATGCACTGAAGATAAAAAGATTAATATGGAATCCGCAAAATAAGAAATATAATAAAAAACAGCCAGGAGTAACAAGGTACCTCTAGCTGTTTTTTATTATTTGAATTCTTCAGCAAGCTTTTCAAAGGCAGGAATTGATCTTTCAATCATGTCAAAATCAACGCAGTAGGACATTCTGAAATATCCCGGACATCCAAAGCCGCTGCCAGGCACAAGAAGTAGATTATATTTTAAAGCTCTATTTACAAATTCTACATCATCATCCATCAGTGCTTTTGGAAATAGATAAAAAGCACCTTGTGGTTTTATACATTCAAAACCAAGCCTTGTTAGATTTTCATATAAAAAGTTTCTTCTCTGTTCATAACCACTGATATCTACTTTAGCTTCTAGGGCATCTGCTACAACCTTTTGGAATAATCCTGGAGCATTTACGAAACCAAGAGTACGATTGCAGAAGGTTAGAGCATTTACGAGAATATCTATATTTTCAATTCTGCTGCTTGCAGCAATGTATCCAATTCTTTCTCCAGCAAGACTTAAGGATTTACTGAAGGAATTTACTATAATAGCATTTTTAAATATAGAAAAGATATTTGGAAGCTTGGCATTATCATAAACTATTTTGTTATATGGTTCATCAGAAATAATAAAGATAGTTGATCCATATCCTTTTCTTTTTTTATTAAAATGTCATTCATATCTCTAAGAGTTTCTTCACTATACACAGCACCGCTTGGATTATTAGGGTTATTAATTACCATAGCTTTTGTTTTTGGAGTAATACTTTTTTCAAAAGCTTCTAAATTAGGCTCAAAGGTTGAAGTATTAGGTGGTACAACTACTGTTTTTCCACCATGGTTGTCAGCATAAAAATTGTATTCAACAAAGTAAGGTGCAAAAACAATAACCTCTTCACCAGGGTTAAGAAGAGATTTTAAAACCACGTTTAATCCTCCCGCAGCTCCCACTGTCATTATTACATTAGCTGATGAAAGACTAACTCCACTTTCTCTTTCAAGAGACTTAGCTATCTTTTCTCTAACTTCCGGATATCCAGCATTGTTCATGTATTTATGTAGCCCTTGTTCATCCCCAGATATATATTTTTTAATGAATCTAAAACCTCTACGGGAGGTTCTCCATAGGGATTTCCAAGACTGTAATCATAAACATTATCAGCCCCATGCTTCTTTACAAGTTCTGCTCCTTTTTCAAACATCAATCTTATCCAAGATGATTTGCCCAAACTGTCTACTACTTTTTCTGAAAACATATTATCGCCCCTTTATTTATTTAATAGTATTATTTTAAAATAAAAACCCAGTATATGCTAGAACAAATTTAAAAAAGTAACTAATCTCTATGGAGTAACTGATAGGATAAGATTTTAGGTGTTATATTACCCCAAACGTAGGATTGTTTTATGAATTATAGTATAGCTTTATTTATATAACAAGGAAGTAAAGAAATAACATTTTCTATAAAGTAATGGTTTTAATATATGCTTTCAAACAAATAGCAATTATGTTTATTAATATATAGACAAGTTAGTTAGTTGATTGTAATATAGATGTATAGATGTACATATTTATATTGAAAGGAACTGAGGGTTATGGATACAAAGTCAAAAGAGTTATTTTGGAATGCTACAATTAATGAATTGGAAAATGGGTTTGTAGAGGATGAAGACGGGCATACATGTATAATTTGTGAAGAAAAGTTTGAAAAAGGACGCATTTATGAAATAAATTCACAGTTATATGATGCAAGGAAAGCCACAGAGCTTCATATACAAGAGAAGCATTCAATATTTATTAAGCATGAATTCAGATTTCACAGGTGTGTCAGAAGTGCAAAGAGAACTAATAAGCTTAATAGCACAGGGATTATCAGATAAAGAAGCTGCTAGAAAGCTTGGAGTTGCCCAATCAACTATTAGAAATCACCGTTATAAGCTAAGAGAAAGAGAAAAGCAAGCAAAGTTATTTTTAGCCATGATGGATTTGCTTTCAAAAAATACAAATAAAAAGATTAATAGGCTAGATAAAGAAGTGATTTGTGATGTTCATAAAACAGCCACTACACTAGATGATAGATATAATATAACTGATAAGGAAAGAAAGGATACTATAGCAGCTTATATGGATGAAAGTGGAGCTTTAAAAACTTATCCATCTAAGGAAAAGAAAAAAATTATAGTGCTAACCGAGATAGCTAATAACTTTGTTAAAGGAAAAATTTATTCTGAAAAAGAAGTAAACAGAATTCTACAAAGAGTATACGAAGATTATGCAACTATAAGAAGAGCTCTGGTTGAGTACGGATTTGTTGAAAGAACAAATAATTGCAGCAGTTATTGGGTAAAGGAATAGTCGATACTATGATAAATGCCGTCTATCCAGCTTAGGACGGCATTTATTATGTACAAGTGTAAAATATAACTTATAATCTAATTACTCTTAGTATTTCGTAAATATTATAAATAGAATTATTTATAATATAATTATGTGAAATTAGAGGAAAGGAGATACCATTGAGTGAGTTTAGGAATTTATGTTGCAGATAAAGGCTACAGAAAAACAAAGCTAAAAAGGAGGCTGTTTAAAATAGTATCAGTATCAGTTTCAATTATTGCTTTCATAGCTATTGGAGTATATATATTTATGCAGCAACCACAGTTTGGTAAAAGCCCTACTGGAGAAAGATTAGATAAAATGAAATACTTACCTAACTATAAGGATGGTAAATTTCAGAATCTCATGGAAGCTCCTCAGATAAAGGATGAGAGCAGCTTTTCTACAAAATTCAATGATTTTTTCTTAATAAAAGTAAAAGAAACAGACCAGCTTCGGTTTTACCATCAATTAAAACTGACTTAAAAAGTTTAAAGCCAGAAGAAAATGTCATGATTTGGTTTGGGCACTCTTCATATTTTCTACAAATAGATGGTAAAAAAATTCTAATCGATCCTGTTCTAAGTGAAAATGCATCACCTGTAAAATTCTATAATAAAAGCTATGTCTTCAGACCAATATAGATGGAATCTTTGCCTGTGGGAATGTGCTTCATGTCCATGATTTGGTTGATAATGTTACAGAGGAAAGTGTAAATGCTGGTAGAAATGCAGCCAGGTATGTAAGGGAGTTTGTTTTAATAAAAAGATATAGAAGTTTTAACATTAGATGGAATAACTTACACAGTTCCAAAATATATTAATACTAACAATGTAAGTAAGTTTATCGACCTTAGATTTAGAGTTAATAATGTATAGAGATAAATATATTTCTATTTATTTTGATGAGGAGGGAACTGCACATAAAGAAGAGAATTTTAACCCCTGGTGAAATGGAAACAGTAAAGCTTACAAAGAATATGCTTGATAAGTATCCAAATTGTAAGAAGATTACTGTAAAAGTGGAAGGGTGTAGTGATATGAGCGAAAAAGAGAACTTATTTGCATAGGATGCCCTATGGGATGTGCTTTAGAAGTTACACTGGAAGGTAAAAAGGTTGTAGATGTCAAGGGAAATACCTGCATTAAAGGAGTGGCCTATGCTGAAAAAGAATGTACAAATCCTACAAGAATAGTGACTTCTACTGTTGAAGTAGAAGAAGGAGAATTAGCTGTAGTTTCAGTCAAGACAGAGAGGGATATTCCAAAAGAAAAATATCAGAGTGTATGGAATATCTTAAAGGAGTAAGAGTTAAAGCTCCTATAAGCATAGGGGATATAATCATAAAAGATATAGCAAGTACTGGATTAACATTGTTGCTACAAAAGGGGTAAGGTGCAAGGGTAAAAACTGAACAAATATGGCGGAGAGAGGAGAGCCATTATTGAGAGGGAGGATAAGACTCCTTCTTAATAATGGACTTTTTTATCTGGGTAAACGTTTCCGTATATTCATTTTATGCTCTCATGAGTATGAAATGGTATATAAAATTTAAGTAAAGGGAGGAATTATTTATGTCAACTTTTTTAGCAGAATTCTTAGGCACAATGATGCTGATTCTACTAGGTGATGGCGTTGTAGCAGGAGTAGCTCTTAATAAGAGCAAGCTCAAAATGCAGGATGGATTGTTGTAACGGCAGCATGGGCATGTGCAGTAGCAGTTCCAGCATGGATTTTTGGAGCTGCAAGTGGAGCTCACTTTAATCCAGCACTAACTATAGCATTAGCAGCTATAGGCAAATTCTCATGGGCTTCAGTTCCAGGCTATATAATAGCTCAAATGTTGGGAGCTATAGTAGGAGCAGCTTTAGTATGGCTTGCTTATCTACCACACTGGGAAGCAACAGAAGACAAGGCTGCAAAACTTGGAGTATTCTGTACAGCGCCAGCTATTAGAACACAGGTGGAATCTTATAACTGAAATCATAGGAACCTTTGTATTAGTATTTGCAATCTTAGGACTTGGTCAAGTTAAAATGACAGATGGACTTGGAACCTTAGCAGTAGGATTAGTAATATTGGTTATAGGTCTTTCACTAGGAGCACCAACAGGATATGCTATCCAGCAAGAGACTTGGGACCACGTATAGCGCATGCAATACTTCCAATAGCAGGTAAGGGAGATTCAGATTGGGGATACGCATGGATACCAGTAGTTGGACCAATAATTGGTGGATTAATTGGAGCATTTCTATTCAATGGAATATTCTAAATTAGTTCTAGATAATATATATGCAATTTTTAACTGTATTAAAGTTAAGTATTGAACAAATTATGTTTTAAGGTTTAGTATATAGGGGGAGAATATTATGGGAAAATATATAATGGCTTTAGACCAAGGTACAACTAGTTCAAGATGTATAATATTCAATAAACAAGGGGAATTAGTAAGTGTAGCACAAAAGGAATTTACTCAATATATCCAAAAGCTGGTTGGGTTGAACATGACCCTATGGAAATTTGGGGAACACAATCAGGGGTTGCTAGAGAAGCTTTAGAAAAGGCTGGATTAAATGCTGGGGACATTTCTGCAATAGGTATTACAAATCAAAGAGAAACTACAGTAGTATGGAATAAAATACAGGGATACCTGTATACAATGCAATAGTATGGCAGTGCAGAAGAACTGCTTCAACTTGTGATACATTAAGAGAAAAAGGTTTTGATAAGAATATAAAAGAAAAAGGATTAATTCTAGACGCATATTTTTCTGGAACAAAAGTTAAATGGATACTGACAATGTTCCAGGAGCTAGAGAACAAGCTGAAAGAGGAGAATTAATATTTGGGAATAGATACATGGTTAATCTGGAACTTAACAAAGGTAAAGTTCACGTAACAGATTATACAAATGCTTCAAGAACAATGTTATATAATATTCATGAATTAAAATGGGATGATGAAATTTTAGCAGAATTAAATATACAAAATCAATGCTTCCAGAAGTTAAACCTTCAAGTGGGGTTTATGGAGAAACAGATCAATCTATATTTGGAGCACCAATAAAGATAGCTGGAGATGCCGGAGACCAACAAGCAGCACTATTTGGTCAGATCTGTTGTGAAGAAGGTATGGCTAAGAACACTTATGGAACAGGATGTTTCCTTCTTATGAATACGGGACACAAAGCAGTAGAGTCTAAGAATGGCCTTCTTACAACTATGGCAGCTAGCTGTACAGAAGAAGTTGAATATGCTCTTGAAGGAAGTATATTTATAGGTGGAGCAGTTATTCAATGGTTACGTGATGAGCTTAGAATGATAAGCAGTTCTCCAGAATCAGAAAAATATGCTACTGCTGTTGAAGATTCTAATGGTGTATATGTAGTGCCAGCTTCGTTGGGCTTGGAGCACCATATTGGGATTCTTATGCTAGAGGAACTATAGTAGGACTTACAAGAGGAGCTAAAAAGAGCATTTTGTAAGAGCTGCATTAGAATCTATGGCATATCAAACTTATGATGTATTAAAGGCAAGCAAGAAGACTCAGGAATAAAACTCCAAGCTCTAAAGGTTGATGGTGGAGCATGTGCTAATAACTTCTTGATGCAATTCCAATCAGATGTTTTAGGTACTCCAGTTCAAAGGCCAGAAGTTATTGAAACAACAGCTTAGGTGCTGCTTATCTTGCAGGTCTTGCAGTAGGATTTGGAAAGATAAGAAGATATAGCAGTCAACGTAAGATTTCTAGAACTTTTGAACCTAACATGGATGAAGCAAGACGTGCTGAATTAGTTAAAGGATGGCACAAAGCTGTAGGCAGAGCACAAAACTGGGAAGAAAAATAATAATTGAAATAAAAATAAACCTTCGTTTGTACGGAGGTTTATTTTTTTACTAGAAAGAATGTTTTGCGACGCAAATTATTAAAGTATGGTATAGTAATCTATAACAAAATTAAGGGGTGGGATGGGAATGAAAAAGATTTTAGCGCTAGTAGCATCTCAACGTAAGCTTGCTAATGGGGAAATTATAATTAAAGAAGTAGCAGCTTCAGTAGGAGATGAGTACGAATTAGAGTTATTAAGACTAACAGATTTAGAATTAGATCCATGCCGAGGATGCTATGTTTGTTTAATGCCAGGTAAGAAATGCCCTATTGATGATGGTTTATATTATCTTTTAGAAAGAATTAAGGCTGCAGATGGCATTATAATTGCAGCACTGATTATGTATTAGGACCTGCTGCTATAACTAAGGTGTTGTTGGCAAAAATGATGTCTAAAAAAGTTATAATTTAACTTGCTATAAACTTATTTTACAAGAAGCTTTTTACAAAACGTATTAAAAATCTTAAGTATTTATTAATATTTATCCTCTACTCTTATAAGAGATAAAAATTGACAAGGTATAATTAAGGTACATATTTCTTATTGCATAAGAAAATTATGGAAAATATCTTTCTTAATGTAAAGTTTTATTATGTAAGATATAATAAAATATAATATATAAAGATTATTTTTAATATATTTAAAAGTATAAATATATTATAGATATAGGATCTTTACTCCACAAGAAATTCAGAAATCGATATCATGGTATTATATAATACATCCATAGATAAATTCAGACTTTACTAAATAAGGATAGAAAAGAACTTTGTAAATTATCTAATCTAAAATATATGGTGAAGGGGGAAATGTTTATGAAAGTTTTAGTAGTA
Source organism: Clostridium bovifaecis (assembly GCA_009738435.1). Taxonomy (GTDB): domain Bacteria; phylum Bacillota; class Clostridia; order Clostridiales; family Clostridiaceae; genus Clostridium_H; species Clostridium_H bovifaecis. The sequence goes on from CP046522.1 coordinate 1,223,338, forward strand.
GGAGGGGCTGGGTATATTGGCTCTCATGCTGTAAGGGGATTGTTAAAAAGTGGTTATGAAGTAGTTGTTATTGATAACCTTCAAACAGGCCATTTAAAATCTTTGCCAGAGAGAGTTAAGTTTTACAAGCAGGATATAAGAAACAAAGAAAGATTATTTAAGATATTTAAAATAGAGAATTTTGATGCAGTAATACACTTTGCGGCAAACTCTTTAGTAGGAGAATCCATGTCTGATCCTATAAAATTATGATAATAATGTGTACGGGACCCAAGTGCTTTTAGAGGCTATGAAAGCTCATGATGTAAAATACATAGTCTTTTCATCTACAGCGGCAATTTATGGGGAGCCTACAAAATACCTATTACAGAAGAGTATGTGCCAAATCCAGCTAGTGCTTACGGTGAAACAAAATCTATGGAAAAGATAGATATGTATCTTTAAGATATTTAATGTTGCAGGTGCTAATAATGATGAGAAATTGGGGAAGATCATAACCCAGAAACTCATCTTATTCCTTGGTATACAGGTACCTCTAGGCAAAGAAGTTTATAAGTATTTTCGGGGATGATTATGATACTAAGGATGGTACATGCATTAGAGACTATATTCACGTAATTGATTTAATAGATGCCATATTCTTGCTTTGATATTTGGTAAATGGAGGCGTTAGTGATGTATTTAACCTCGGAAGCAGCGAAGGTTACTCTGTAAAGGAAATGTAGATGCCGCAAGAAAAGTAAGACATTCTATACCAGCAAAGGTTGTAGAGAGAAGAAAGGAGATCCAGGTATTTTAATAGCTTCATCAGAAAAGGCGAAGAATATATTAGGGTGGCAGCCAACATACAAACATAGAAGAATAATAGAAAGTGCTTGGCAGTGGCATAAGACTAACCCTCAGGGCTATAAAGATAATTCCAACAGCTAATGTTTGATAATTGCTGACTTAGTAATTTATAGATAAAGAACATTAACTTTGGAGAAATAAGCATACTCACTTCTTTAAGAAGGTGTATGTTATTTTATTTAATATCATATTTATGATAGTATTAATTTATAATATAGTCAAAAATTAAAAAATACAAATTTAGTAAATAGAATTATTATGTGGGTAAAAGGAGTAATTTACTTTGTTAGAACAAGCAAAAGAGCTATTAAAAAAGTACTATGGATATTCAGAATTTAGGAAAGGACAAGAAAGAGTATACTCAATATTTTAAACGGAAGGACACCTTCGCTATAATGCCAACAGGAGCAGGAAAATCTATATGTTATCAAATACCTGCTCTAATTAGAAGGATTGACGTTAGTTATATCTCCACTTTTTTCTCATGAAGGATCAAGTAGACTCGCTAAATAGTATAGGCATAAAGCAGCCTATATTAATAGCACTCTAAATGATTTAGAAGTTGAGGATAGAATTCTTAAAGCACAGTATGGCAATATGATTTACTCTATATTGCGCCAGAAAGGCTAGAGTCAGAAGTTTTTTTGCAGACTTTAAGATGTATTGATATTTCCTTGTTGCTGTGGATGAAGCTCACTGTGTATCCCAGTGGGGACATGATTTAGACCAAGTTATAGACAAATAACTAGGTTTATAAAGAGCATGCCTATTAGCCTACAGTAGCCGCATTTACAGCTACAGCCACTGAAGAGGTTAAAGAAGATGTGTAAAGCTGTTAGAACTTAGAGAACCTGAGGTATACGTAACTGGTTTTAACAGAGGAATCTTTATTTATCTGTAGTAAAAGGTGTGGACAAAAAAGATTATATATTGGACTATGCAGAAAATAATAAAGATAAGGTAGGAATTATTTATGCAGCTACAAGAAGAGAGGTTGATAGTATCTATGAACTTCTATGTAAAAAAGGCTTTAAGGCAGGAAAATATCATGCAGGATTAGGTGAAAATGAGAGGAAAGAAAATCAAGAAGCTTTTTATATGATGATATAAGTATTATAGTGGCGACCAACGCCTTTGGTATGGGAATTGATAAATCTAACGTAAGATATGTTATTCACTATAACATGCCTAAAAACATGGAAGCTTATTATCAAGAAGCAGGACGTGCAGGAAGAGATGGGGAACCAAGTGAATGTATTCTCTTGTTTGGAGGCAGGATGTTGTACTTCAAAATACTTAGCAGATCAGAATATAACTTCTCCTGAACGAAAAATAAGAGAGTATAGAAGAATTCAAATGATGGCTGATTACTGTCACACTGAAAGATGTCTTAGAGGATATACTAGATTATTTTGGAGAGCACGACTTTCCGAGCAGCTGTGATAACTGCAGCTCATGCAGAGATGAAACGGAAGTTGCTGATAACCTTAGAGGCACAAAAGATATTCTCCTGCGTTGCAAGGATGAATCAGCGTTATGGTACAACTCTTGTGGCACTAGTTCTCAAAGGGTCTAAAAATAAGAAGGTATTAGAATTGAACTTCGATAAATTATCTACCTATGGAATTATGAGACAATATAGCGAAAAAGATATTAAAAACATGATAAACGTGCTTATTGCAGAAGGCTATATGGCACTTACAGAAAGTGAATATCCCGTGGTACGCCTTACAGAAAAGGCTGTAAATGTCCTCAAGGGTAAGGAGCAAGTTTTTAAAAAGATGCATAAAAAGATCCAAAGCAAAAGGTTGATAATTCTCTATTTGAAATGCTTAAGAGCATTAGAAAAATTATATCAGATAGGGAAAAGGTTCCGCCTTATATTGTATTTCCAGACAGTACTTTACGTGAGCTAAGCGAATATCTGCCTCAAGATCATGATGCTATGCTTAAAATTAAAGGGGTAGGAGAAGCAAAGCTTAAAAGATATGGAGATGAATTTTTAGAAGTAATCAAAAGATATTCTGAGGAAAATGGGCTTAAATCTATAGAACAAGAGGAAAATATTGCAGAGGAAGAAAAGATTCCAAGTCATATATTAAGCTACAATATGTATAAATGCGGTAAACCTTAGAAGAATATGCATAGAAAGAAAATTAAAAACTAACTGTGCAAGACCATATTATTAAGTGCTATCTTGAGGGGTTAGAGGTTAATTTAGATGATTTCATACCTAGTAAATACAAAGAACTTATCTATGAAACCATTGAAAAGATTGGTGGAGAAAAGCTAAGACCAATCAAAGAAGCATTGCCAGAGGAAGTGACTATATGAGTATTAAGGCAGCCTTGTGTGCTATGCAGAAATTATAAAAGGCCACCAAAAATAATTATGACACAATTTATTTCAGGTTATAGCGTATAGTGCTAGTTAGGTGGTAGAATCACAGGTAAAGGTTAGAAAATTAAAGATTAATTTAAAGTTTAAACTTTCCCTCTAAAGTTTAAATTTTTTCTAACTTTGTACCTAATTGCTTTAGTCTCTAACCTAAGAATTTTGCATTGCAAAATTCTTAAAGTTGATATTTAAGAGTATTCTAAATAATTTGAAAAGGTTAATTATATATTAAAAAGCAGTATTTTTTAGCATATAAAAGGTTATGATAGAAAACTGAGACTATATGACACTATAAAACCTGATATTAGATCTCATTGATTTTCCATTCATCACTTTAATTTGATATCATGGAATAAGTTGTGTGCTTTATTAAGTTAATCAGTGAGGTGAGTGATTTAAAATGTTCATGTTTCAACCTAAGTTCTTCACATGCATAAAAAATTATAGTTTAAATCAATTTTATAAGGATGTAACTTCTGGTATTATAGTGGCAATTATAGCATTACCTTTATCTATTGCTCTTGCAATTGCATCAGGGGTATCGCCGGAGAAGGGACTGCATACAGCTATAATTGCAGGATTTATAATTTCCTTTCTTGGAGGCAGTAGAGTTCAAATTGGAGGACCTACTGGGGCGTTTATGGTTATTGTATTTGGAATTATATCTAAATACGGAATAGATGGACTTATAGTGTCAACCATAATGGCGGGTATTATGATGATATTAATGGGTATCTTTAGATTTGGAAAGATGATAAAGTTTATACCCTATCCCATCACAACTGGTTTTACCAGTGGAATTGCTCTAACTATATTCTCAACCCAAATTAAGGACTTTTTTGGACTTGCAATTGATAATATACCTAGTGAATTTATCAGTAAATGGGGAGCGTACTTTACTAACTTTGGAAGCATAAATTGGACAAGTACCATTCTTGGAGTTGCTTCGTTATTGATAATAGTATTTTGGCCTAAGATAAATAAAACAATACCAGGTTCTTTGATTGCTCTAATAGTTATAACATCTATATCATATTTTTTAAAGTTAGATGTTGAAACTATTGGAAGCAAGTATGGAGAGATTTCGTCGGCTCTTCCAAAACCGCATATACCAAATTTAAGTTTACAGAATATAAGAGAATTAGTACCACCAGCTTTTACTATTGCAATTCTTGGGAGCATAGAATCGTTATTATCTGCTGTAGTAGCAGATGGAATGATAGGCGGAAAACACCGTTCAAATACAGAGCTTATTGCACAAGGTCTAGCTAATATAGCTTCAGGAGTATTTGGTGGAATTCCTGCTACAGGTGCTATAGCAAGAACAGCAGCTAATATTAAGAATGGGGGACGTACCCCAGTAGCTGGAATGATTCATTCTGTAACATTGTTATTGATAATGTTAATTTTCATGCCTTTTGCAAAATTAATTCCACTAACTACATTAGCTGCAATATTAATGGTAGTTGCATACAATATGAGTGAATGGAGAGAATTTAAAAATTTACTAGGAGCACCTAAGAGCGATATATTGGTATTGATTAGCACTTTTACTTTAACTGTAGTCATAGATTTGGTTGTTGCTATAGAGGTAGGTATTGTTTTAGCTAGCTTATTGTTTATGAAACGTATGGCTGATATAACAAATATCAAAAACTTAATGGATGACAATGATGAGGAAGAGGATGAAGAAAATATAATTTCAAATATATCTAAGGATACATTAGTATATGAAATAAATGGCCCTTTTTTCTTTGGAGCAGCGGATAAATTTAAGGAAGTTCTTAACGAGGTGCAAGGAAATGCAAAAGTCTTGATAATACAGATGGCAAAGGTTCCAGCCATGGACGCTACTGCATTTCATGCTCTAGAAACACTTTATAAAAACTGCAGATCACATAAGATGAAATTAATGCTTTCAGGAGTACAGGAGCAGCCTTATTCCGTTATGGAGAAGTATGGATTTATTGATAGAATTGGTAAAGAAAACATATGTGAAAGCTTAAATGAAGCCTTAGAAGCAGCTTAAAATAATGAGATAAAATAGCAGGACATATCTAGTAATATAGCTAGATATGTCCTGTTTTATTTCAATGTTATGTTTTAAATAAATATTGTTTTTACATTCACTTAAAACTTTCCTTTAGCATTTATAATATATTTTAAAATTGTTTTCAAGATCATACAAAAGGTACAATCTCCAAAGTATATCCATTTCCAAGTTTTACATAGAGAAAAAGATTAAATATTCTGATATAATTTAATTAGGGAAACGATTACAATGATCATGGGACTTTGATATTTAATATTATTGGGGGGAATTAAAGTGAATTTAAACGTGATAATGGATAATTATAAGAATAGCGATTATATGATTTTAAAGAATTACTTAGATAATTATAAGATGCTCTCTAAATTAGACCTATTGTATTGTGCGGCCAAAGGACTTTATTTAGATTATGATGAGGACGGCAGCATTGAATTTAAAGAATATAAGCATGGTTATGCTAACAATAAAGAATATGAAGCAAAGGTTGAAGAACAGCTATATAGGATGCAAAATAAGGTGTTGAATAGCAATATAACTAGCTTTGGGGAATTATTCAATATTATATATGATAATATTTATGGTTTGCAAATGGTAGAGGAGTTAGACTGTTATAATATAGCTCTAATATTAGGTTCGACCATGAATATATATCCTATAGAACAGATATATTCATAAAATAACTTTTAATAATGTTCGGTCTTAATGAATTTAGCATCATAGGACTGACGCTCTTGTTTTTGTAAAGAATATGAACTCAAAAAGAATTCCTCCATATAATACTTATAAGAGTAAGTAAAGGGAAGGTTTAAATATGTGGAGAAGAACTCTTTTAGTGGAATTTGTAAAAGCTTACTTGCCGCCTATGGCACAGCTTTTGGTGTTAGAGGAGCCTTATCAAAGTCCAGCCATAGTTGCAGGAGATTTAGATGGCGATGGCGTACCAGAAGTAGTGGCAGCTTATAGATGGCAGAGAAAATGCTATGCTATTGTACTAAAAGAATACTATAATCTCTGGTACATTGCAGCCATTATTGAAGGGGAAGGAGATGATATTAACTGCTTAAAAATTGCGCCTATTGCAAATGCAAAAAATAATAACTTAATAATAGGATGGCAAATTGGAGCTGCTTTAGCTAAGCTTTATATTTATGAGTGGATAAATGTAAGGTTTAGGCTGTTAAAATTACTTCCTGTATTGAGTAAAACTACTAGTGGCATAAAGTGGGGATATGTAAATACGAGTGGAGAGTTTGTAATTAATCCTAAATACAGTTATGCTGAGGAATTCCAACAAAATGGGCTGGCTGTTGTTTCAAAGGATAGTCTTCTAGGAATTATTGATGAACAGGGGAATTATGTTGCAGAGCCAAAGTATCAGGTAATTACGAACTTTTCAGAAGGATTGGCGGCAGCAGCAGATGATAAGGGATATTATATAATAGACGAAAAAGGAAGAGAAATAACAACTAAACCCTATACTATTATAGGAAAATTTCAGAATGGAAGAGTTGCATTCGCCATAACGAACCCTGATGGGAAATGGGTATATGGATATTTAGATAGGCAAGGCAAAGAAATAATACCAGCTAAATATCAATTTGGAGAAGATTTTAAGGAAGGAAAAGCTCTTGTACAAACAAAGGACGGTGAATATGTACTTATAGGGCTAAATGGAGAAAATTTAAAAGTATATAAGTATTCCCTTGTAGATCTTAGAAGTGAAGGGCTTTTAGCATTCAAAAAAGATACTGAAGGTAAGTTCGGATTTATTGATGAAAATGGTGAAGTTATTATACAGCCACAATATACTGGAGTTCAAGCATTCAGAGATGGAAGGGCTGCTGTAAATATAGCAGAGGACTATGGGAATGAATATGGTCTTATAGATAGAAACGGTAATTTTGTAATAAGGCCAGAATAAATGATATAAACCCGCTAGGGGAAGATAGGATAGCAGTAGGAAAAGCTATTGATAAAAATAAACCATATATGGGTTCAAAATACTCCATAGCTGATACTAGAGGAAGTTTGCTTACAGATTTTGTATATTGTGGAATTTCGGATTATGATAATGGTTTAGCGTCTGCTTATGATGCTAAAAATACATTTTTTATTGATATGGATGGAAAATTAGTTAAAAGTTTGCCTATATTGTCAGGCAGAGGAATGATATCCTTTACAAATGGATTAATAAAAGCAAATATAGATTATCGATTATCATATTTAGATAGACAGGGGAGGCTTATTTGGAGACAGAATACTGTAATTCCTCTAGATGAACAATACAAGGTAATAGAAGAAAAGTTTAAACCTAATAAAGATTATTTAGTTTATTATCCACAAATTTATGGAATGAAAGACAAGGAGGTAGAGAGTAGCGTAAATAATAAGCTAAAGGAAATGTCTCAATTAAAGCCGATATCTGAAGATGTTCAGTTAGAATATAATTATTTTAGTGATTTTAGTGTTGAATTTTTTAAGAAAGATTTATTAGTGTTAGAGCTAAACAGCTACGAGTACTATTTTGGCGCAGCACATGGTATGCCAACTAAGGTTTATGCTCATGTAAACTTGGTTAATGGAAGGTTTTATGAGCTTAAAGATTTATTTAAAGCAAACAGCAACTATGTGGAAATTTTAAGTGACATTATAGAAAATCAAATAAAGATTAATGAAGAGTACTCTTACGTATGGCTCGATCAATATAAGGGGATAAAAGAAAATCAGCCATTTTATGTGGATCATGAAGCTTTATATGTTTATTTTAATCCTTATGACATTGCACCTTACGCTGCTGGTTTTCCAACTTTTAAAATACTTTTCAGCGATAGAATGAGCATTATAAATGTAGAAGGGGATTTTTGGAAAAGCTTTAATTAGCTAAAACTGAAGGGCCTGGCACAAAGAATTCTGAGTCAGACCCTTTAAAATTAAGTTTTAGTTTTTAGCTGCACATTCAGAGGCTATTCCTTTTAAAATTTCTAAGCCGTGTTTTAATGCAGGCAGTATGTATTCAAGATTTTCTTTAACGGCTTTTGGACTTCCAGGTAGATTGATAATTAGGGTGCTGTTACGAATTCCGGAGACTCCTCTACTTAGCATTGCTTTTGGAGTAATTCCTAAGCTATAGTATCTCATGGCTTCAGATATTCCAGGAGTTTCTCTATGAATTACATCTAAAGTAGCTTCAGGGGTCCAATCTCTTGGAGAGAAGCCCGTCCCACCAGTCGTTAAAATTAAGTCTAAATTTAAATCATCACACATTTTTATGAGTTCATTAGAAAGCATTTCTCTCTCATCAGGGAGAATTTTATAGTAAATAACTTCATATTCATTGCTTGTCATAATTTCATCTATGACTTTGCCGCTTACATCTTCACGCTGTCCAACATACCCTTTATCGCTAGCAGTTAATATACCTACTTTAAACAATAATAACACCACCTAAAGAAAATTTTATTTTACTTATACTAAGAGTAATACACCAATAATATAAAATCAATATTATAAAAACATATTATTATATTCATATATATGAATATAATAATTGTAAGTATTTGCTTTTTAGTGTATAATAAAAATTGAAAAGTAATTTTGTCCTATGGCTATGTCACTGGGCAAGAATTCTTTAAACTTCATATGAACTAGAAAGTCCATATGAAGACAGAAACTTTATTTATATTTCCGAGCTATTTATTCTAAGGTGCGCACTATGGATTTTTAGCCCATGGGTATAATGAGAAATCATTATGCCTCCCGTATTTGGAAAGGAAATGGTTTTAAGTTTTAGTATAAACACTCCTTTCTAGGAGTGTTTTGTGTTTTTTAGTGCTATAGCATTACTTATTATTATAGCATTATAGTTACTTATAACCTTTTCTTCTTTTCTAAAATTATAAATCATTAATTTAAATTAAGGAGGAAGAGAAAATGAAAAAGAAATTAATCAGTATTGTTCTAACTTCAATGGTTGCAGGAGCCATTTTTTTATCTGGATGCTCAGGAAAAACAGAATTAAGTAACAGCACTACAAATAAGGAAACAGCAAAGGACTCTATTATTTTATCTACAACAACAAGTACACAAGATAGCGGGTTATTAGATTACATACTTCCTGATTTTGAGAAAAAAGAGGGTATAAAGGTTAAAGTTGTAGCAGTTGGTACAGGTAAGGCTCTGCAAATGGGCAAGGATGGAGAAGCAGATGTATTGTTAGTCCACGCAAAAGCGGACGAAGAAAAGTTTGTTTCAGAAGGTTATGGTGTAGTTCGACATGACGTTATGTACAATGATTTTATTCTTTTAGGGCCTAAAAGTGATCCAGCAGGAATTGTTAAAAATGCAGGAAAAGATATGGGAAAAGCATTAAAATTAATTGCAGACAGTGGACAAGTCTTTATTTCTAGAGGAGATGACTCTGGAACTGATAAGAAGGAAAAATCAATATGGAAAGAAAAGAAGATTGATCCAAGCAAGGGAAAATGGTATGTACAAACGGGACAAGGAATGGGTGAAACATTAAAAGTAGCAGATGAGAAGCAAGGATATACCATTGCGGATAGATCGACTTATATAAAATGAAAGATAAGCTTGGCTTACAGATAATTTGTGAAGGAGATTCAAGTTTACTTAATCAATATGGGGTAATTCCTGTAAACCCTAAAGCAAATGATAAGATAAATGCAGCAGGGGCAGAAAAGTTTGTAAACTGGATTATATCGGATGAGACGCAAGATTTAATTAAATCTTATAAAATCGAAGGTCATGATGATCAAGTTTTTTATCCTAATGCAAAATCTAAGTAGATTATCTGATGGCGGCTTTAAAAAGAAGAGCTACATGCCACTGACAACGGTTTCTAAGCTTTAATAGCATAAAGACTTATATTAAGCTGTGAAATTTGTTTATAGTGATTTATATGTAATAAACTGGAGGGATACTATGACATACATTTTAGAAGGGGTAAAAGAAGCATTTAAGCTCCTATTTTCCTTAGATAAGGAGATATATTCTATTATTATTTTGTCTATATGTGTTTCAGGTACTGCTACTATAATTGGAATGTTAGCAGGAATACCTATTGGATTATATAGCTCTCTAAAAAAATTCAAATTTAAGAGGATATATGGAAAATTTCTAAATACATGCATGAGTATTCCTCCTGTTATTCTTGGATTATTAGTCTCCATAATGTTTTCAAGGAGGGGTCCCCTAGGGGAATTAGAAATACTTTATACGCCTACTGCAATGATAATTGCGCAAGCGCTATTAGTAACCCCAATTATTACAGGAATAATTTTTAATAATACAAAAAAGAGTGGAAAAAGAATAAAAAATTTATGTTTGACATTAGGAGGTGGCAAATTCCAAACATTGTTTCTGCTAATAAGAGAAACAAAAATTAATATATTTATAGCTGTAGTAACAGGCTTTGGAAGAGCCATATCTGAAGTTGGTGCTGTAATGTTAGTAGGAGGGAATATTAAAGGACATACAAGAGTTATGACTACTTATATTTCAATGAACAATGGTATGGGTGATTATTCAGCTTCAATTGCTATGGGAGTAGTACTTTTAGCTATTTCTTTTACCATCAATTCTTTTTTATATAAATATGTTCAAGGTGATGAAGATGGATGTTAGGGTGAAAAATATTAAAAAGTCTTATGGAAGTAGAACTGTATTAAGTGTTGATAGTTTAAACTTTGAAAAAGGCAAAATTCATGGAATATTAGGTCCAAATGGTTCAGGAAAGAGTACTTTCATGAAAATTTTAGCTGGACTAGAAGAAAAAGATTCAGGAGAAGTCACGTACAACGGTTTAGGATTAAATTCTGAAATAATGAAATCTATGACTTATTCGGAACAAAGTTCCTACCTTTTAAGAAGGACAGTTTTTGAAAATATTGCTTATCCATTGATAATTAGAAAAGTCAACAAAGGTATAATATATGATAGAGTAAATGAAATCATGGATAAGTTTAAAATTTATAAATTGAAAGATCAAATGGCCACTAAACTATCTGGAGGTGAGTCGCAGAAAGTGGCTCTTGCAAGAGCAATGGTTTTTGAACCTAAGTTATTAATATTAGATGAGCCAACCGCAAATATTGATCCTAATTCAACAAATGTAATAGAGAAAAACTTAATTGAATTAAATGATACTATTAGAACAACTATTCTGATAGTAACTCATAATATTGCTCAATGCAGTAGAATTTCTCACAAAACAGTATTTATGGAAAATGGAGAAATAATAGAGTGGGGTAAAACAGATAAGGTATTAACTTCTTCACAAAATATAAAAACGAGAAAATTTATAGAGCTTGAATATGATTACTTAAAAGGAGGTGTCCAATATGGAAATGTTCAAAGTTCATAGCGTTAAAGCTGCTAGAGAAAAACTTGTAGAAAACTTTAAGGACTTTAAATGCGAAGTAGAGGAGATTGAGATACTTGAGGCGGAGGGAAGACTTCTGGGTGAAGATATACACTCAAAGCTAAATGTGCCTCATTTTAGAAGGTCTACTGTTGATGGGTATGCTGTTATAAGTAAAGATACCTATGGAGCTAGCGAAAGTTTACCCATGTTTTTAGAAGTTTTAGGGGAAGTTGAAATGGGAAAAGCTGCTAATATGAAGATAACCACTGATAAAGCTGTTTATGTGCCAACGGGAGGTATGATACCTGAAGGTGCAGATGCTGTGGTCATGGTTGAGTATGTGGAAAAACTAGATAGTACAAATATTACGATTTCAAGACCAGCTGTGTCAAAAGAAAATATTATTGATGTAGGCGATGATATAAGAGAAAATCAAAAGGTTTTATCAAAGGGGGTTAGACTGAGACCACATGATATAGGGGTACTATCTTCTATAGGCGTGGACAAAGTGAATGTATTTAAAATGCCTTCTATATCTATAATTTCAACAGGAGATGAGGTTATCGACCCAAAAGAGGAGCTTCAACTTGGAAAAATTAAGGACATTAATACTTATACATTATCGGCTATGGCTAAGGAAATTGGACTTAATATAGTGGAAAGACGTGTTGTAAAAGATAACAAAGAGCTTCTTAAGAATACCTTAAAGGAATGTATAGAAAAAAGTGATATGGTTATGTTATCTGGAGGCAGTTCAGTTGGCACTAAAGATATTACAACAATAGTAATTAATGAGATGGGAGAGCCAGGTGTATTCGTTCATGGGGTAGCTATGAAACCTGGAAAACCAACTATACTAGCTAAGGCACATAATAAACCATTGTTTGGTTTACCAGGACAACCCGCTTCAGCCATGATAGCCTTTAAGGTTTTTGTTGAGTACTTTATAAAAAATATATTTAATTTAGATGAATATGAAGACAGATTTATAGAGGCCTCTATGACTACCAATATACATTCAGCTCCAGGTAAAGAAACTTATCAAATGGTCTATTTAGAAAGGGAAGATGGTGAATATAAAGCTCACCCTGTGTATGGAAAATCAGGGATGATAACCTTAATGTCTAAGGCTAAGGGCTATATAAAAATTGATGAAGATAAAGAAGGAATCAAAGAGGGAGAAAAGGTTAGAGTAAACTTATTTTAATAAGGGCGGTGATTTAGTTTGAATAATTTTCAAAGAAATGTATACTTATCTAATCTAGAATTAGAAGAGGCAAAAGAACTTTTTTTTACTGAAGTAGAAGAAGAAATCGAAGCCTTAGGTACAGAAATACTAAGGGTAGAAGATTCTTTAAATAGAATTGCTGCAAAGCCTGTATTTGCAAAAATATCGTCACCGTATTTTAATGCTTCGGCAATGGATGGAATAGCAATTAGATATAAATCCACCTTTGAAGCAAATGAGGTTAATCCTGTAAGATTAAAAAAAGGCAGTGACTTCATATATGTAGATACAGGAGATGTTATAAAAGACCCTTTTGATTCTGTTATTATGATAGAAGATGTGGTAAAGATAGATGATGAGACTGTTGAGATAATAAAAGCAGCTTCACCATGGCAGCATGTAAGGCCAGTTGGAGAAGATATTGTGGCGTCGGAAATGATAATTCCTGCTTTTCACAAAATAACTCCTGTAGATATAGGAGCACTATTGAGTGGGGGGATTTTAGAGATAGCGGTAATTAAAAAGCCTAGAGTAGGTATTATTCCAACAGGTACTGAAATAATAAATCCAGAAGAAGAAATTTCAGAAGGAAAGATAATCGACTCTAATTCAAGGATGTTTGAAGCTTTAGTAGTACAGTATGGAGGACAGGCTAATAGATACAAGCCTGTCGTAGATGATTATAAGCTTATAAAGGAAGCGATGATAAAAGCGGTTGAGGAGAATGATTTAGTTGTAATAAATGCTGGTTCCTCAGCAGGAAGCGAAGACTATTCCTCAAAAATAATAGAAGAGCTAGGTAAAGTCATAGCTCATGGTATAGCCATAAAGCCTGGTAAACCAGCTATACTTGGTAAAATCAATAATAAGCCTATAATTGGTCTTCCAGGATACCCTGTATCTGCATATTTCGTTTTCGATGCTTTTGTAACACCATTGATTTTTAAATACTTAAAGCATGAGGAAGAAAAAAGACAAAAGGTAGAGGCAATTTTATCTAGTAGGTTAATGTCTTCCTTAAAACATCTGGAATTTGTTAGAATAAAGATTGGAAAGATAGGGGAAAAATTAATTGCTACTCCATTAAATAGAGGTGCAGGGGTTACAATGTCTTTGGTTAGAGCTGATGGAGTGCTTAAAATTCCTAAAACTGTTGAAGGTATCGAAGCAGGGGAAAAGATTGAGGTGGAGCTTTTAAAGGACTATAAGAGTATTGAAAATACGATAGTTTCTATAGGCAGTCATGACATAATAATGGATATTATAGCTAATGAAATGAATTTGAAATCAAAAGGAATGAACCTATCTTCTGCTCACGTAGGCAGTTTAGGCGGGATCATGGCAAGTAGAAGAGGAGAATGTCACATAGCACCTATTCACCTTCTTGATGATAAAACTGGAGTATACAATATAGCATATGCTAAAAAATACTTAAGTAATAAAAAGATGGCTCTAATAAAAGGAGTGAAAAGGGTACAAGGACTAATGGTTAGAGAGGGAAATCCTAAGAATATAAACTCCATTAAAGACTTAACAAGAGAAGATATAATCTTTGTCAACAGACAAAAGGGAGCAGGAACAAGAGTACTTTTAGACTATAAGCTAAATGAATTGTCTATAAACCCGGAAGATATTAAAGGATATGATAGAGAAATGACCACTCATATGACTGTGGCAACCGCGGTATTATCAGGAACAGCAGATGTAGGCATGGGGATAGAGTCTGTTGCAAAAACCATGCATCTTGATTTTATACCAATTGGTGAGGAAGACTATGATTTTTTAATAGAAGAAACCTTTTTAGAAGAGAAAAAAATAAAAGAGTTTATAAAGGTACTTAAATCAGAAGACTTAGCAAAGCAGCTTGAAGAAATAGGAGGGTATTGTTTAGAAGCTCCAGGAGAAATAGTTCATATCAACTAATAAAAGGGATTGGGGGGAGATTGGTGTTAGATGAAGAAGGAAGAGAGATAAATTATCTAAGAATATCGGTTACCGATTTATGCAATTTAAGATGCAGATATTGTATACCAGAAGAAGGCATCTTAAAAAAGTGTCATTCTGATATTTTAAGTGTAGAAGAAATTGAACAAATAGTTAAGGTATCAAGTAAACTAGGAGTAAAAAAGGTAAGATTAACTGGCGGAGAGCCCCTAGTTAGAAAAGGTATAGTAGAGCTTGTTAAGAAGATTTCAAATATACAAGGAATCAATGAAGTTGCATTGACTACTAATGGAACTTTACTAAAAAAATACGCTAAATCTCTAAAGGAAGCAGGATTAAAAAGGGTAAATATAAGCATTGATACTCTACAAGAGAAAAAGTATGAGTATATAACAAAGGGTGGCAAACTTCAGGATGTACTTGATGGAATAAAAGCAGCTAAGGAATCTGGCTTATCTCCTTTAAAGTTTAATGTAGTTTTAATTAAAGGATTTAATGATGATGAGATCGAAAACTTTGTAAATCTTACTTTAGAAAATGAAGTTGACATTAGATTTATAGAACTTATGCCAATTGGAGAGAATGGTGATTGGGCTCAAAGACACTTTATTCCTAACACCATAGTATTAGATAAAAATCCAGATTTAATACCTGTAGCTAGCAAAGATAAGTCAGCACCGGCCAAGCATTACAAGCTTCCAGGAGCGAAGGGAAGGGTAGGGCTTATAAATCCAATAAGTTCACACTTTTGCTCAAGCTGTAACAGGATAAGGCTTACCGCTGATGGAAAAGTTAAACCTTGTCTTCATTCTAATGAGGAAATAGATATAAGAAGTACATTGAGACAAGGCGGAAATGTTTTACCTATCTTAACTAAAGCTATAAAAGTTAAACCAAAACAGCATCACATGAATGAAGAGGACTATACTCCAATAGCCAGAGAAATGGTACAAATAGGAGGATGATTATGGAGTTTACGCATTTTAATGAAAATGGAAAGGCTAGAATGGTTGATGTAGGGGGAAAGGATGAAACTAAAAGAGTTGCTATTGCTAGAGGAACTATAAAGATGAATAAAGAAACGCTAAATAAAGTTAGAGATGGGCAGATGAAAAAAGGAGATGTACTAGCGGTAGCTCAAGTAGCTGGAATAATGGGAGCTAAAAAGACGAGTGATATAGTTCCTATGTGTCACAATATACTTATAAATGGAGTAGACTTAAATTTCGAAATAGATGAAGAAAACTCATCTATTAACATAGAAGCAGAAGTAAGAACTACTGGAAAAACAGGGGTAGAAATGGAAGCTTTAAGTGCAGTTTCTATAGCAGCCTTAACGATTTACGATATGTGCAAGGCCATTGATAAAGAGATGGTTATTGATCACATAAGACTTGTTAAAAAGACAGGCGGAAAATCAGGGGAATTTATAAGAAAAGGGGAGGAAGTATAAATGGCAAAGGTACTAGCAGTTAATATTAGTGAGAAAAAGGGAGTTCCAAAGAAAGGAATTCCAGAAGGAAATTTTATAGAGGATTTCGGACTAGAAGGGGATGCACATGCTGGAAAATGGCATAGGCAGGTTAGCTTACTTGGAGTTGAAAGTGTTAATAAGATGAAGGAAATGGGAGCAAAAGGCTTGTGCACAGGAAAATTTGCTGAGAATCTAACTACTGAGGGAATTAATCTTTGGGAGCTTCCAATAGGAACTAAGCTTAGAATAGGAGAAACAATTCAAGAAGTAACTCAAATAGGTAAGGAATGTCACGCAGGATGTGCTATTCGAAGCTTAGTTGGAGATTGCATCATGCCAAGAGAAGGAATATTTACAAAGGTATTAACAGGTGGCAAGGTAAAAGCAGGGGATTTAATTGAGATAATAGAATAAGATAGCAGTAATCTATAGGAGGCGACTATATGGATAAAAGATATATTAAAAACATGAATATGCTATCGAAAGAGGAAAACTCAAATTTGAGAAATTTCAAGGTTTGTGTCATAGGCTGTGGAGGACTAGGTGGGTTTATAATTGAGATGTTAGGAAGACTCGGAATAGGACTTATTACTGCAATAGATGGAGATGTATTTGATGAAACTAATCTTAACAGGCAGCTTCTATCCACCTGTGAGAATTTAGGCAAGTCAAAAGCTTTGATTGCAAAAGAAAGAATGAACTTAGTTAATCCAGAGGTTAAAATTCATCCTGTAACTGAGAGAATAACAGAAAATAATGGGTTAGAACTCCTAGGTGGACATGATGTAATAGTTGATGCAGTTGATAATATTCAAACTAGATTTTTAATTAAGAATTTTGCCACAAGGCTAGGAATACCTATGGTTCATGGAGCTATAGCAGGATGGTATGGACAAGTATCTACAATTTTTCCAGGGGATGACACCTTAGGAAAAATTTATCCTAGAAAGCATGATCATGGGGTGGAAAAAGAACTGGGAAATCCATCTTTTACACCAGCTCTAGTCGCCTCAATACAGGTAAGTGAAATTTTAAAGGTGTTAATTGGAAGAGGAGATTTGCTAAGAAATAAAATTTTGCACATTGATACCTATGAACAGAGTTACACGGTTTTAGAATTATAGACGAAATAGAAATAAATTGCGACGCAGCTCTAGAAGCAATCGCTAGTCTCTAATCCTAATCGCTAACATTCGAATCATTGATTTATCCAATAGCGACTAGTGATTAGTGATTAGTGATTAAGAAGAAAATTGCGCCGCAATTTTCTTATATTATTTGGGAGGAGGGTACTATTGATTTTACAAGAAGAACATATGATAAGTTTTATTGAAGAAGTTTTAGAGGGAGCTATAGTATGTAATCTATCGGGAAATGTTGAATTAATAAATAAAAGAATACCTGATATGTTGGGATATAAAAAATTGGAACTTGAACAGATGAAGGCATATAACATAATAGAAGGATGGGAACAGTTATTAAGCGAGATTCAGTCAGGCAGCTTACTTTCCGAAGAACTTAAAGTAAATGCTAATAAGAATATTTCTTATCTTCAAGTTAGTGCCTATCCTTTAGTTAATGAAGAGAGTAAAATTGATAAAATTTTGATGGTATTTAAAGAAGTGAACAAGGATAGAAAGCTGGGAAAGAGAATTGCATTAGGACAAGCAGTTTATGATTTTGATAAAATTATTGGTGAAAGTGAAAAGTTTGCAGAAATAATTGATTACGGAAAGAAAATAGCAGACAGCAAATCTACAATTCTAATTACTGGAGAGAGCGGGACAGGGAAAGAAGTTTTTGCACAATCTATTCATAATTATAGCAGTAGAAAAGATAAACCCTTTGTGGCAGTTAATTGCGGGGCTATCCCACAAAATCTAATAGAGTCAGAGTTCTTTGGATATGGTGAAGGTGCATTTACAGGTGCAAAATCAGGAGGTGCTGTAGGAAAGTTTCAGCTTGCAAATGGTGGAACAATTTTTCTCGATGAAATAGGAGAAATGCAATTGGATATGCAAATAAAGCTTCTTAGAGTAATTGAAGAGAAGGTAATTAATCCTATTGGAAGTACTAAAAACATACCGATTGATGTTAGGATTATTGCAGCTACTAATAAGGAGTTGCAAAAGGAAATAGAGAAAGGGACTTTTAGAAGAGATCTATATTATCGATTAAATGTTTTACCTATGCGCCTTCCTGCGTTAAGAGAAAGGAAAGAGGACATACCTATTTTAATAGGATATTTTATGAAAAAAGTTTCAAAGCACCTTAATAAAAAAAAGGTAGAAATACCAAGTCACTATATGTCAAGATTTATAGAGTATTCCTGGCCAGGAAATGTAAGAGAAATTGAAAATGCAGTAGAACTTATGATTAATACTCAAAGAGTACATTTACCAGACCATCAAAAAAGTGAAGTATGTCAAGATTTACATGAGGTAAATAACTGTTTGACTTTAGATTGTAATGAAAGGCAACACATCATTAAGATTTTAAAAAAATTCAACAAGAATGTAACTTTGGCAGCCAAAACATTAGATATTGGGCGAAATACATTATATCGTAAAATTGAAAAGTATAAAATCGATTTAACTGATACAGATTTAAAGCATATAGAGAACTGTTCTAATACAGAACAGTGTTCCGTTTTAGAACAGTAATAAAAGTGGTTACTGTTCTAAAATGGAACTTTCCTTCTGAAGGTAGCTTTAATTATTCTTATTAAACAAAGAAGTTTAAGGTGCTATTTACTTTGGCACGGAAACTGCTATGTATATAATGCATAAAAGATACCTAGGGGGGATATATAATGTTTGGATATAATGGAAAAGTACTAAGAGTCAATTTAAGTGAAGAGAGTATTAAAGTAGAACCTTTAGATTTAGAAACAGCTCAAAAATATATTGGGGCTAGAGGGTTAGGGGTTAAAACATTTATAGGTGAAGTAGACCCAAAAGTAGATGCACTTAGTCCGGAAAACAAATTTATTATTGCTACTGGACCAATAACAGCGGCACCTATGCCAACTAGTGGAAGATATATGGTCGTTACCAAAGCACCTTTAACTGGAACAATAGCAATTTCTAACTCAGGCGGAAAATGGGGAGCAGAATTAAAAAGAACTGGCTATGATATGGTAATTTTAGAAGGAAGAGCAGAAAAACCAGTATATAAATATTACTGATGAAAATGTAGAAATAAAAGATGCTCAAGGACTATGGGGAAAGATTGTTTCTGAAACAACAAAGTCTCTTGAAGAAGTTCATGATAAAGCAAAGGTACTTTGCATTGGACCAGCAGGAGAAAAATTATCTCTTATGTCAGCTGTTATGAACGATGTAGATAGAGCAGCAGGTCGTGGAGGAGTTGGTGCGGTTCTAGGATCCAAAAATGTAAAGGCTATCACAGTAAAAGGAAGCGGCAAGGTGCAATTACCAGATGATAAAAAGGCTCAAGAAGTAGGACTTGCTAAGACAAAGATTTTAAGAGATGACCCGGTTGCAGGAAACGGTCTTCCAAGCTATGGTAGTGCAGTACTAGTTAATATCATAAATGAAAATGGAATTCTACCAGTTCGTAACTTCCAAAAATCTTACACAGATCTTGCTGATGAAATCAGTGGAGAAACTATGACAGAAAAGACACTTGTTAGAAAAAATCCTTGCTACAGATGTCCAATTGCTTGTGGAAGGTGGGTTAAATTAGAAGATGGTACAGAATGTGGAGGACCAGAATACGAAACTCTATGGTCATTCGGCTCTGACTGTGATAATTATGATATAAATGCAATAAATGTAGCAAATATGCTATGCAATGAATATGGATTAGATACAATTTCAGCAGGAGCTACAATTGCAGCAGCTATGGAATTGTATGAAAAAGGACTTATTAAGGATGAAGAAATAGCAGCTGATGGTTTATCTCTGAACTGGGGAGACGCAAAGGCAATAGTTGAATGGACTAGAAAAATTGGATTAAGAGAAGGCTTTGGCGACAAGTTAGCAGATGGCTCATATAGATTATGCGAAAGCTATGGACATCCAGAATATTCTATGACTGTAAAAAAGCAAGAACTTGCAGCTTATGACCCAAGAGGAGTACAAGGGCATGGTGTTAACTATGCAACAAACAATAGAGGTGGCTGTCATATTAAAGGATATATGATTAATCCAGAAATACTAGGGTATCCTGAAAAATTAGACCGTTTTGCACTTGATGGCAAGTCAGCCTACACAAAAGTATTCCAGGATCTAACAGCTGTAATTGATTCTTTAGGATTATGCGTATTCACTACATTTGGATTTGGTGCACAGGATTATGTAGATATATAATGCGGTTTGTGGAGAAGTTTATAACGTAGAAACATTACTTAAGGCAGGAGATAGAATCTGGAATCTAGAGAAGATATTCAACCTAAGAGCTGGCATAGATAGTTCAGAAGATACTCTTCCTAAGAGATTATTAGAAACAGCTATACCAGAAGGACCATCAGAAGGACATGTTCATGAATTAAGTGTGTTATTGCCTCAATATTATGAAGCAAGAGGATGGGATGAAAACGGAATTCCTAAAAAGGAAACTCTGGAGAAGCTTGGTCTTGATGAATATATAGAATATGTTGAAGAATATATTGCAAATGCTGAAGCAGCGGTAGACTAGAATATTAATTTTTAGAAGAATGAATCCTTTGAATAGGATTCATTCTTTCAGCTTAATATGAAAGCGAAGTTACCGTAGAAGGGAGGTATACTAATGAAAATAGAAGTAAGGCTTTTCGCATACTTTAGAAATGGGCGATGGAAAAGACAAAGTATGGAGTTTAAAGATAGAAGTACTTTAGCTGATATAATAAAAGAAATTGGAATAAAAGAAGAGGAATTATCCATAGGTCTCATCAATGGTAGAGATGGTTCTTTAGATAGGGAAGTAAAAGATGGAGATGTTTTAGCCTTATTTCCACCAGTAGGTGGAGGTTGATAAGTAGGAATTAGGCTATTGCTACAAGGTAACATCATATAAAAGGTCGGCAATAACAAATGCCGACTTTGTTTATTATAATAACTAAATGCTAGTAAGTCACTTATAAAAGATGGTAAAATTATTAACATAGCATGAATTATATTAGATGACTTAGAGGTGATAATATGATTACAGAACTTTATAAAAATATTTATAGACAAGGAATTCCTTTACCTAAGAATCCGTTGAAAGAAATTAATAGCTATATAGTATCCGAAGATAGAAACCTAATTATTGATACAGGATTTAATACAGAGGAATGCAAGGAGAAGTTTATGCAAGGGGTTCAGGAATTAGGCATTGACCTTAATAAAACGGACCTGCTTATCACTCATTTACATTCAGATCATTCAGGACTTGCAGCAACCTTAAATAAGGAAGGCATTAAGGTGTACACAGGCAAAATTGATGGGAAAATGATAAATGATATGACGGATGAAGCATATTGGAAAAAGTTTGATGATTATAAAAAAATGTTTGATTTGGAAAAAGATCATATATCTTTTGATGATCATCCTGGATATAAATATTCTCCTAAAGAGCTAATTGAATTTATTCCATTAGAAGAAGGAGATATACTAAGGATTGGTCAATATTCTCTTGAGATAATAGATATTCCAGGGCATACTCCAGGTCACATAGGGCTGTATGAGAGAAAACATAAGTTATTTTTTGGAGGAGATCATGTTCTAGATAAAATAACTCCTAATATTACCTTTTGGGGATTTGATAAGGATATATTATCAGTTTATTTTAATAGCTTAAAAAAGGTTTATAAATATGATATAAATTATCTTTTTACAGCTCACAGAGATATTATAAGGGACCATAAAAAGAGGATTAGTGAACTGCTGAAACACCATGAAAATCGATTAAATGAAGTTATGGAAATAATAGAAGAACAAGAGAAAACTGTACGAGATACTGCTGCAAGTATGCATTGGGAATTGAGGTACAATGGTTGGGAGGAGTTTCCTAGTCCCCAAAAATGGTTTGCATCAGGAGAAGCTATGTCACACTTAGAGCACCTTGTCTTTATAGGAAAAGCTGAAAGAACAGAGAAAAAAGGTATTTTGTATTATAAGTTTAAATAAAAAGTTGTTTAGCACTTTTCTATTTATCACTAATTGCTAGCAGATATCAAGTATATAATAAGTGTTTAGAAATTAGTGACTAGATGAAGTAACTGCTGTCTATAATATATAATAATAGTAATAATATGATAGATAGGAGGTGCTTAATATTATGAGAATTAATGATATAGAAACTAATTCTACGTTAGAAGTAACAGGCAGTGAGGATTTAGTGCTTAATGCGTTAGATTCATTAAATGAAAAAATTACGGATGAAATTGTTTTAATATTCGATAAAGATGGATATGATATTTCAATTAAAGATTATAAGATAGAACTTCCAAAGAAAAAGGTAGAGGAGTTTTTAGAAAATAAAGAAGACTCCTTAGACAGATATATACTAAAAAGCTTAGAGAAAAAGGGATATAGAGCTAGATAAAGTTTGCTCTTTTTTTCTCTATATGTTATAAAATAAATAAAAACATTTGATATAGAGAAAGGGAGTACTATGAATCTTTTAAGCGCAGAAAATATTACGAAAAGTTATAGTGAAAAGAAACTATTTGATAATATAAGTTTAGGTATCAATGAAGGAGACAAAATAGGAGTAATAGGTGTAAATGGTACAGGAAAAAGTACACTACTAAAGGTTATTGCAGGAATTGAAGAAATGGATGAGGGAAGGATAGTTAAAGGAAACTCTGTAAGAATAGAGTATCTTTCTCAAAATCCATGCTTTGATTCTGAGGCTTCGGTTTTAGAGCAGGTTTTTAAAGGAAATTCTCCAGTTATGAAAGTTATAAGGGAATATGAAGAAGGAATTCAGAATCCAGAAACATCAAATGACAAATTAATGAAGCTTACTCATGATATGGATGTAATGAACGCTTGGAGTTTAGAAAGTGAAGCAAAGGCAGTACTTACCCAGCTGGGAATTTCT
Organism: Clostridium bovifaecis; assembly: GCA_009738435.1. Lineage (GTDB taxonomy): Bacteria > Bacillota > Clostridia > Clostridiales > Clostridiaceae > Clostridium_H > Clostridium_H bovifaecis. The sequence goes on from CP046522.1 coordinate 1,246,697, forward strand.
GAGTTTAGCACAAAGGTAGGCACTTTGTCAGGAGGACAGAGAAAAAGAATAGCTCTAGCAGCAGCTTTAATAAACCCTTCTGATTTACTAATTTTAGATGAACCGACAAATCATCTTGATAATGATACTATTGATTGGTTAGAGCAGTATCTTAACAAAAGAAAAGGTGCTCTTCTTATGATTACTCATGATAGATATTTTTTAGATAGAGTAGTGAATGAAATCATAGAATTGGACAAGGGAAACCTTTATACATATAAAGGCAACTATAGCAGTTTCCTAGAAAAGAAGTTAGAAAGAGAAGCTATAGAAGTAGCTAACGAAAAAAAGAGACAGAGTCTTTTTAAAAAGGAATTAGCATGGATAAAGAGAGGTGCAAAGGCAAGAACAACAAAGCAGAAGGCCAGAATAGACCGCTTTGAAAAATTAAGTGAGCAAGCAGTAGATATATCTAATGAGAAGCTAGATATATCAGTTGGAAGCAGTCGTCTTGGCAAGAAGGTAATTGAACTTGAGCATATAAGCAAAGCTTTTGGTAACAAAAGGTTGATTGATGATTTTAGCTATATTGTATTGAGAAATGATAGGGTAGGTATAATAGGGGCAAATGGTATGGGTAAATCAACTCTTATGAATATACTAAGCGGAAAAATGGGGCCAGATAGCGGTAAAATTGACATTGGAGAAACAGTAAGGATAGGGTTGTACTCTCAAGAAGTCTTAGATATGGATGAAAATTTAAGAGTTATAGAATATATAAAAGAAGCAGCAGAGTTTTTAACTACTGCAGAAGGAGACAAAATAAGTGCTTCTCAAATGTTAGAGAGATTTCTATTTCCACCATCTGCTCAGTGGACTCCAATATCAAAGCTTTCAGGAGGAGAAAAGAGGAGATTATATTTATTAAGAGTTCTCATGGAAGCACCGAATGTATTGCTGCTAGATGAGCCAACTAATGATTTAGATATAGAAACTCTCACAATTCTAGAAGATTATCTTGAAAATTTCCAAGGTGCAGTTATTACTGTTTCCCATGATAGATATTTCTTAGATAGGATGATAGAGAAGATTTTTGATTTTGAGGGTAATGGAAAGATAGTTCAATATACAGGAAATTATTCAGAGTTTAAAGAGAGTGTAAATGTTAACGAGAGTAAGGAAAGGGAAGCTGAAGACAAAAGTTTAAAAGGCGCAAGCAAAGATAATTCTGAAAGAAAGAAAGAAAAGGCTTTAAAGTTTTCTTATAAAGAACAAAAGGAATATGAAGAAATAGACGCTGTAGTTGCTGGGCTTGAAGAGAAAATAGAGGAATTAGAAATGAAAATTAGCAAAGCAGGCTCTGATTATGCATTACTCCAGGAGTTGTTAAAAGAAAAAGAGAATTTTGAGAAGCAGCTGGAAGAAAAGATGGAGAGATGGGTTTATCTCAATGAGTTAGCAGAAAAGATTGCACAAAGTAAGATGTAAATATAAAAGGAGAACTTGGTGAAGTTCTCCTTTTATATTACCAAACTCTTCTGCTTATGCACCTGTAGTTTCAAGGTATTCATCGTAAGTCATTCTCTTGTCAACCATTCCTGTAGGTGTAAGGGCGATAATTCTATTTGCTATAGTTTGTATAAATTGGTGATCATGAGAAGCAAATAGGATATTGCTGCTGTAATCACGAAGTCCATTATTTAATGCAGTTATAGATTCAAGGTCAAGGTGATTTGTAGGTTGGTCTAGGATTAACACATTCGCATTGCTTAACATCATTTTTGAAAGCATGCATCTTACTTTTTCTCCTCCAGACAACACATTGGCTTGCTTTAAAGCTTCTTCACCAGAGAAGAGCATTCTTCCAAGGAAGCCTCTTAAATAACTTTCTGATTTTTCTTCTGAAAACTGGCGAAGCCAATCAACTAAAGTTAAATCTACGTTATTAAAAAATTCAGAGTTATCCTTAGGGAAATAAGCATTAGTAATAGTAACTCCCCACTTATATTTTCCACTGTCTGGTTCCAATTCTCCAGTTAGAATTTTAAATAATGTAGTTACTGCAAGTTCATCTCCTACAAAGGCGATTTTATCATCCTTAGAAACCATAAAGCTTACATTATCTAGAACCTTTTCGCCATCTATAGTTTTAGACAATCCATCTACCATAAGAATGTCATTTCCAACCTCTCTATTTGGCTTAAATCCAACATAAGGATATTTTCTGCTTGAAGGTTGAATGTCATCTAAAGTTATCTTATCCAATAACTTTTTACGAGAAGTAGCTTGTTTTGACTTAGAAGCATTAGCACTAAATCTTGCAATAAAGTCTTGTAATTCTTTGATCTTTTCTTCCTTTTTCTTATTTTGATCTTTAGCCATTTGAAGAGCTAGTTGACTTGACTCATACCAGAAATCATAATTCCCAACATATAGCTTAATTTTACCAAAGTCAACATCAGCCATGTGTGTACAAACGTTATTTAAAAAGTGTCTGTCATGGGATACAACTATAACAGTACCTTCAAAATTTATTAAGAATTCTTGAAGCCAGTTTATAGCTTTAATATCTAAATGGTTAGTAGGCTCGTCTAGGATTAGTATTCCTGGCTTTCCAAATAATGCTTGAGCAAGAAGTACCTTAATCTTTTCTGAACCTGTTAATTCAGATACTTTCTTGTAATGAAATTCTGTTCCAATACCTAATCCTTGAAGTAAGGAAGAAGCTTCTGATTCCGCTTCCCATCCATTTAAATCCGCAAATTCACCTTCAAGTTCTGATGCCTTTATTCCATCTTCATCAGTAAAGTCAGGCTTTGCATAAAGAGCATCTTTTTCCTTCATGATTTCATAAAGCCTTGCATTTCCCATTATAACTGTTTCTAAAACTTCATAATCATCATATTGATAATGATCCTGCTTTAAAACAGACATTCTAATTCCATTTGGAATACTTACATCTCCTGTGTTAGGTTCAATTTCTCCAGATAATATTTTTAAAAAAGTACTTTTTCCTGCGCCATTTGCGCCTATAACACCATAACAATTACCAGGAGTAAATTTTAAATTCACATCTTCAAAAAGTTTTCTTTCGCCATATCTTAAACTTACATTAGTTACTGTAATCACGACATTACCATCCTTCTCTTGTATTTTACAATCATCCCGATATTATATCATAGATTTAAGTAAATTAAAATAGAGCCAGTGCACTGTATTAATATCCAGTGTACTGACTCATTTTTTATTCTATAAAATAATTGTTGTTTAAAGGAGCTTGTACTATTTTATAGCCTCTTTATGCAATTGAGATTATAAACCTTGTCCAACGGTTGGGCACAAGGGGACTCTAACTAAAACAAGTTCGTCTGCGGTGCTAGTCTCAACGTCAAATACTAGAAATACATCTCCATCAAGTGCAAATGCACAGATAAAATCTATATCTCTTCCAGGAGCTGAAGTTGGGATTATGTTTACTATACGACATAATCCAATTTGTGGTGTTAATGCCGCTGCTTGAGAAGGCGTTTAATTTATTATAAGCACTTGTTTTATATTTTCACCTGGTACACTTACTTCTATCTCAACAAGCAATAGAAAAGTATTATCTATCCTAGCAACGCATGTTGCTCCAAAGCTAATAGGATTTTGTTGAGTGATTACATTATTTGAAGATGGATTTACAGTTTGTGCTGGATTCATTTTATTTACCACCTACTTTTGTATTAAAGATAAGAGACTTGTCCCTACTTCTAATATAGAATACTCTACATTTTAAAAAAGGTTAAAATTTTTATATCACAAAAGTAGAACTTTTAAGAAATTATTATACTTAACAATTGATCAACCATGTATAATTATATTATATGCTGTAAAGTAGTAAGTAGATTTAGACTTTACGGAATTCTGAAAAGCCTAAATAAAAACTTAAGGGGGAATTGGTTATGACAACTAATAAAAAGGTTGTAAGTCTTATTCATAATGATTTTGAAGATTTGGAATTATGGTACCCGATTTTAAGGTTGAGAGAAGAAGGTGTAGAAGTAGTTGTAGCTGGGGAAAAGGCTGGAGAAAAATATGTCGGCAAGTATGGAGTTCCTGCATATTCAGATTGTGCCTTCAAGGATATAAAAGCAGAAGAGTTTGATGGCATTTTAATACCAGGTGGATGGGCTCCGGACAGGCTAAGAAGATTCCCAGAAGTAATAGAACTTGTACAAAAGATGAATGAGGAAAACAAGGTGATAGGGCAAATATGTCATGCTGGATGGGTATCAATTTCAGCTAAGATTCTAAAAGGAAAGAATGTTACAAGTACGCCAGGAATTAAGGATGATATGGAGAATGCAGGTGCTATTTGGCTAAATGAGCCTGTAGTTGTAGACAAAAACATTGTTTCAAGCAGGCGTCCAATGGATTTACCTATGTATATGCAAAAATATATTGAAACTTTAAAGTGATGGTAAGCTCCTTAAATTTATTTTTAAGGAGCTGCTCTAAAAATAAGATTAAATAGTATTAATAAAGCGCTAGTTAGTTGGCAGTATTGTTTAGTATTTTAGAATTAATAAAAAGTTCAAAAAATTAAAAAAAATATAGAAAAATTTTTCAATATGTTGTATAATATTACATGTAAACAGTTTCAAAGCAATAATAGAGAAATTTGTTTTTTTAGCATAAAAATGAGACTAAGGTTCACGATATGAAACTTACAATAATATATAGGCATTAATAATAAATAATAAGATAATAGATTTAACTTTAACAGTATGGATAGTGTTAAAGTTAAATAATTTAGGATATAAGGCTTATACTATATAATATGAAGTAAAAGGCAGTAGAAAAGCCTATTTATGCGCATATGAAAATTATGAGATTAAGGTTCGCTATGTGAAACAAATTAGAACTTGCTAAAAGTGAAACTAAGTTTCACAGTGTGGTATACTATGAAAGAAGGTGGAATGAAGAATAGTATAAAAGATAAAGGTTAAAAGTAAGCAGAAATCAGAAAAGAGGGTGAAATATATGTATAAAGATGTACTTCAAAGTATTGGGGAGAAGAAAATAGTTGCTATACTTAGAGGACTTTCATTTTTGCAGAGTATGAAAACGATTGAAACTTTAATTGAGAGTGGAATAACTAATATTGAAGTCACGTTGAATACACCAAATGCGATAGAATGCATTCATAAAGCCTTAGAAGAATTTGGTGATGTGGCTAATATTGGAGCAGGTACAGTTAAAAATGAAGAAGATGCGAAAAAAGCTGTACAAGCTGGAGCTAGGTTTATATTAACTCCAAATCTTTCAATAAATACTGTAGAGTATGCAAATACAGAAAACGTTTTAATTATTCCAGGAGTATTAACTCCTACAGAAATAGTAACTGCACAGAATTTAGGATGCAAGATGGTAAAAATATTCCCTATATCAGCAGTAAATAAGAGATATATAAAAGAGATTAAAGGGCCTTTAGATGATATAAAAGTTATGGCCGTTGGTGGAGTTGGATTAGAAAATATAGAGCAATATCTGAGTGTTGGTGCTGATGCTTTTGGACTAGGGTCTTCTCTAATAAAGACAGATTTAATAAATGAAGAAAGATATGATTTGCTTAAAGAGCATTTTAGAAAGTATGTTGATTTATTAAACAGGTTTTAAGATTTAAATGTCTTAAGATAAATAACTTTAATGGAGGTATTTAAGATGAATCAAAAGTTAAAAAAGATAATGGCAAGTGTAATGGGGATATCACTATGCTTAGCGGTTACAGCATGTGGTGGAGGTAATAAAGGGGCTAGTGCATCTAAAGATGCATCTAAAGAGGCAACAAAGTTTCCTGAAAAGCCAATACAAATTATAGTTCCATTCTCTGCTGGTGGTGGAACAGACATTGTTACAAGAGCCGTTGCAGATGCAGCTAAAAATCACTTTACACAACCCCTTACTATTGTTAATAAAACAGGAGCAGGTGGTGCTGTAGGTATGGGTGAAGGTGCCAATGCTAAGCCAGACGGCTATACATTAACAACTATTTGTGTAGAGTTGACTACTCTTCCACCTCAAAACTTAGCTCCATTTACAAGCGATAATTTTAGACCAATCTTACAAGTAAATGCCGAACCAGCAGCTATTACAGTTAAAGCAGATGCTCCATGGAATACTGTTAAAGAATTTTTAGAATACGCTAAGAAAAATGAAGGAAAAGTTAAGGTAGGTAATTCAGGAGTTGGTGCTATATGGCACTTAGCAGCAGCAGCAATTGAGTCAAAAGCAGGAGTAAAATTTACTCATGTACCATTTGAAGGAGCAGCTCCAGCAGTTACTTCCTTACTTGGAGGACATATTGACGCCGTTACTGTAAGCCCTGCAGAAGTAGCAGCACAAGTTAAGGCTGGCCAACTTAAGATTCTTGGTGTAGCTGATAATGAGAGATCAAAGCAATATCCAGAAGTTCCTACTTTAAAGGAGCAAGGTTATGATGTAGCTATTGGTACTTGGAGAGGACTAGCAGCTCCTAAGGATACACCAGATGAAGTAATGAACGTATTAAAAGAAGGTTTTGGTAAAGCAGTTAAAGAAGAATCGTTCACTTCATTTATGGAAAAAAGTGGATTAACTATTCAAATACTTGATGAAAATGCATATCGTGAAAAAATCAACAATGAAAACAAGTTATTTGCGGATTTGGTAAAGCAAATAAAAAAATAGGACATGTAGCACCAAAGTAAAAAGAATGCATAGAATCAGGTTAGCAAGCAAGGAAGTATTATTCCATGCTTGCTAACTATGATAATAGATGGGAGGAAATAAAGATTGAAAAAGGCGGACATTATTTCAGCTATATTATTCTTAATATTTGCTGCACTTGTCATAATCAGTACAAGTCAATTTCCAGATTTTTCAGGAGAAGGAGTTACGGGGCCAGATTTTTTTCCGCGGGTTCTAGGAATTATTTTGATCGTATTAAGTATATTGCTTTTCATAAATGCTATTCTATCAAAGGATAATGGTAAAACAGGACTATTTGATAAGGCTGCAATAAGAGCATACATTACAATAGGTGCAGTATTGATTTATGTAGTTTTAATGAACATCTTAGGATTTATTATTGTAAATTTTTTGTTCTTATTTGGGCTAATTCGTTATTATGGATTAAAAAATTATTTAAAGGTTGCTTTAACTTCAGTAGTAGGAACAGCAGGTATTTACTGCATATTTAAAATACTATTGGCAGTACCTCTGCCAACAGGCTTATTGGGTTAGGGGGAAAGAAAATGTTACAGTTATTACTACAAGGTTTTTCAGCAGTTTTTCAAGTTAATACTCTAATAATGATTGTAGGTGGTGTAGCGGCAGGGATTGCTATTGGAAGCCTTCCAGGATTAACGGCAACCATGGGGGTTGCTCTGTTGCTGCCACTTACGTTTGGAATGGATGCACAAGCTGGTATTTTGCTTCTGTTAGGTATTTATGCAGGTGCTATGTATGGTGGATCTATTTCAGCAATACTGCTAAAGACACCAGGGACACCAGCTGCAGCTGCAACTGCTCTTGATGGATTTGAGATGTCAAAGAGAGGGGAAGCTGGAAGAGCTCTTGGATTATCTACAATAGCATCTTTTGGAGGAGGAATTCTCAGTGTTATCATGTTAATTCTTATTTCTCCACAACTTGCAAAGTTAGCGCTTAAGTTTAGTTCTCCAGAATATTTTGCCCTTGCTATGTTTGGTATTAGCATTATTGCAAGTGTCTCTGGAAAACATCTGCTCAAAGGACTTATTGCTGGAATAGTTGGACTTCTAATATCAACAATTGGTATTGATTTGGTAACTGGATATCAAAGATTTACATTCGGAAATATGAATCTTTTTAATGGATTATCTTTTATCCCTGTAATGATTGGGTTATTTGCATTATCACAAGCTTTTGTAAGTGTTGAAGGAATGATTAAAAGCGCACAGATTAAACAAAGAGTGGATAGGGTGTTGCCAACACGTGATGATATAAAGACTGTTTTTACAACAATTTTACGCTCAGGTTTAATTGGAACATTTATCGGTATCATACCTGGAGCCGGTGGAGATATAGGTGCTTTTGTTGCATATAACGAGGCGAAACGATTTTCTAAGCATCCAGATAAATTTGGTACAGGCATTCCAGAAGCTATAGCAGCTCCAGAAGCAGCAAACAATGGTGTTACAGGTGGAGCTATGGTGCCACTGCTTACCCTAGGTATACCAGGAGACGCTGTTACTGCAATTATGTTAGGGGCATTAATTATGCAAGGACTTCAACCAGGTCCACTTCTATTTAAAGACCATGGCCCATTAGTATATACAATTTTTGCAGGATTTTTAATTGCTAATATATTTGTCTTAATACTTGGACTTTGTGGTATTAAGCTTTTTACGAAGGTTATTAATATTCCAAGTTATATACTAACACCTGTCATTATAACTCTTTGTATAGTGGGTTCTTATGCTATAAACAATAACCCATTTGATGTTATGGTTATGTTCGTAAGTGGTTTTATCGGTTATATTATGGAAAAGCTAGAGTATCCTGCATCGCCAATAATATTGGCATTGATATTAGGACCGATGGCAGAGAGAGAACTTAGAAAATCACTAATTCTTTCAGGGGGCAAAATAGATATTTTATTTACAAGACCTATTAGTGCGGTTCTTTTAATACTTGCTATAATTACGCTATTTATGCCTATTATTAAAAACATATTAGGGAAAAATAAACAGAAAAAGGAAGATGCCAAATGCTTGCAGTAACAGTTGATGTTGGGACAACCAATAGTAGAATAAAAGTTATTGAGGATAATCAAATACTCTCTACGGCTAAGTCACAAGTGGGCATAAAAGATGTTGCAATTACAGGGGAAAAAGGCATTTTGGAAGATGGGCTCAGGCATATTATTGAAGAAGGGCTTTTAAGTGCTGGAAGAAAATTAGATGAGGTAGAATTTTTCGCTGCATCAGGCATGATTACGTGTAATTTAGGCTTGCTAGAAATACCTCATGTAGTATGTCCTGTATCCCTTAATGATTTAGCTAAAGGAATTAAAAAAGAGAGTTTGAATGGCTAAACAATAAACCATTTTATTTTATTCCAGGAGTAAAGAATAATGTATGCACGACCACAATTGATTCTTTAGAACAGGTCGATGTGATGAGGGGAGAAGAAGTAGAAGTCTTTGGAATTATGGAGCTTTGCAAAATTCAAGGACCTGCTCTTATGATATTACCTGGTTCTCATACAAAATTTGTGTTTATAAATGAAAAAAATGAAATTGAAAGATGCTCTACAACCATGCTTGGTGAGTTCTTATACGCCCTTACAAGGTCCACTATCCTTTCTGATTCCGTCCCAGCCGATTTGATTTCCAAAGTTGAAGAAGAGTATATAGTATTAGGGAAAAAGTTTGAGGAAAAAAATGGTGTGACAAAATCGGCTTTTGCTGTAAGGTTAATGGATATATCTTTAAATACAACACCAAATCAGAGAGCAAACTTTTTAGCAGGTGTTTTAACTTCTAATGACATAGGACCTAAAATTATTTCTGAGATTAATGAACAATATAAGAGAATATATATAGGAGGTTCTGCTCCATTGAAGAATATATTTAAAACTGTTCTGGAGAATAAAGGTATTGATAGACGATGTATCAATGTTCTTTCAGATGACATAACAGATATGGCTGCTTCAACAGGAGTGTTAAAGCTTGTTAATCATTTATATAATAAGTGATATTTTTATAAATAACAATTTCAATACAAAAGTAATGAACATAACAAATATTAAGGAGGCCTAAAAATGAATGATAAAAAGATTTTATTAATTACTGGTGCTACAAGAGGAATAGGTTTTACTACAGCTGTTAGATTTGCTAAGGAAGGATATACAATTGCAATTAATGATATAAATGAACAAGCAGGAAAAGAAGCCATAGAAAAACTTAGAGGGCAAGGATTTGATGCTGACTTCTTTCTTGCAGATATTACAAAAGAAGAAGAAATAAATGCAATGGTTAAAGAAGTTGGAGAAAAGCATGGAAGAATCGATGTCCTTGTTAACAATGCAGGAGGGCTTTTAGGAAGAAATCCTGTAGAAACAATGGAGACTAGCTTTTGGAATAAAGTATTAGATTTAAATTTAAATGCTCCGTTCTATGCTACAAGAGCGGTTATACCTTATATGAAAAAGGTAGGAGGAAGTATTATTAACATTACTTCTATAGCGGCGTATAATGGTGGCGGCCCTGGAATAGCAGCATATGCAACAGCAAAGGCGGGAGTATTGGCTTTTACAAGAGCTACTGCCAAAGAGTTTATACCATATAATATAAGAGTTAATGCTGTGTCACCAGGTGTTGTAGATACAGAATTCCACAGTCAAACTAGCAAAGAGCTTATGGAAGGCTGGAAGCAAGGTATACCAGCTAAGCGTTTTGGAACTCCTGACGATGTGGCTAACTGTATTTACTTCCTTACATCCGATGAAGCATCATACCTTGTCGGAGAAGTTATTCAGATTAATGGCGGACAAGACTTTAGATAGAAAATCAAATAAGTATTAAAGGAGGGGCTTGATTTTGGAAGAAAGACATACTACGCATCCATTAGAAGTGAAAAATTATGACACGGACAGGCTTAGGCAAGAATACCTGGTTGAAAATCTTTTTGAATTTAATAAGGTTAAAATAGTTTACAATTACGGAGACAGAATGATTATTGGAGGTGTTTATCCCGAAAAAATATTAAATCTAGAAGCAGTGGAAGTATTAAAAAGCGAGTATTTCCTTGAAAGACGAGAAATGGGCGTAATAAATATTGGAGGGAAAGGTTGTATTTTTGTAGATGGAGTTGAACACACCTTAGATAACATGGATGGCATTTACATTGGAATGGGAGCAAAAGATATTAAGTTCACTAGTATTCAAGAAGATAATCTATCGAAGTTTTATTTTATAAGTACTTTAGCTAATGCTGCCTACCCTACTACAAAGATTAGAAACAAAGAAGTTATAGGAATGGAGCTCGGCAATTGGGAATCAGCCAATGAAAGAGTTTTATATAAATATATATATCCTGAGGGAGTAAAAAGTTGCCAACTCGTCATGGGAATAACTATGCTTAAAGATGGTAGTGTCTGGAATAGTATGCCGCCCCATACCCATGCGAGAAGAGGAGAAGTATATCTTTACTTTAATATACCTAAGGATGATATAGTAATTCATTTTATGGGTGAATCGACACAAACAAGAAATATTGTTGTTAAAAATGAAGAATGTGTAATTTCGCCTTATTGGTCAATTCATAGCGGAGTGGGAACTAAAAATTATGCTTTTATTTGGGCAATGGCAGGAGAAAACCAATTGTTCAGTGATGCTAATTCAATAGAATTGACAAGCTTAAGATAGCTATACCAATAACATATAAAATAATTAAATTGATTAAGACTGTATACTGAAAATAAAGATTTGTGCGGTATCTACAGTCTTTTTATGCAGAGATAATAGCTAAAGTAACTGTTATAAAACAATTAGACAAAGTACTAGAACATAAATACTTAAAAATATGTTTTATATAATAATCAAAAATGTGCTATTATATTAAAGAATATATACAAATACTTACCAACAGTGACGATAGGATGTGAAAAGATTTATGAATAATAATTCAACAGTTCAATCAGTAGATAGAGCTATTAATATACTAGAAGAATTATCTAAAGAAAAAGAGGGCTTGGGATTAACAGAATTGTCGCAGTTAGTAGGACTTCATAAGAGTACAACTCATAGATTATTATTAACACTAATGGAAAGAGGATACGTAGATAAAAATCCAAACAGCGGAAAATACTTAGTTGGAGTTAGAACTCTTAATCTTGGGGCTGCAGTTCTTGACAGAATGGATGTTAAAAGTGTTGCAAGACCATATGTTGAGAAGCTGTCAAAGGAAACTAATGAAGTTGTCCACCTTGTTATATTAGATGGGAATGAAGCTGTTTATATTGATAAGGTTGAAAGTCCTAAAGGCAGTATAAGAATGTATTCTCAAATTGGTAGAAGAGCTCCGCTTTACTGTACTGGTGTTGGAAAAGTCTTGCTGACATCCTTAGATAATGATACGGTAAGAGCTTTAATGAGTGGGACAAAGATGATAAAACATACTAAAAATACTATAACCAACATAGATGATCTGATTGAGGAACTGGACAAGATTAGAAAGCAAGGCTATGGGATGGATGAGGTCGAACATGAAGAAGGTATAAGATGTGTAAGCTGTCCCATTTATGGAATGGATGGAAAAATAGTTGCAGGAATAAGTGTTTCAGGACCAGTTTTTTTTATTACTGAGGAAAGGATACCAGAATTAATAAAGCAAACTAAGGAGGCAGCAAGAAGTATTTCCAGTCAACTAGGATACAAATACTAGCAAAGTAGTTTTGGTTGAGCTATGAAATATAGCCTCTTTTTCAGTTAGTTTGAAAATCTCTAGAATAAAAGGGAGGTATTGGTCTGATAATGAACATTATTAATAATTTTAGTATGGAGTGTTTTTCTCTAATAGGAAAAACAGCTATGATAACTGGAGCTAGCAAAGGCATAGGGCAGGGTATTGCACTAGCTTTAGCTAAAGCTGGAGCGGATATATTTGCAGTGGTTCATCATGAAGACTTTAATGACACTAAAAAGCTTATTGAACAAGAAGGAGTAAGAGTAGATTACTATGTATGTGATTTAGGGGATAAAAAAGAAGTAAATAGGGCTGTAGATAAATGCATTAAAGCCTTCGGAAGATTAGATATACTAGTAAACAATGCAGGGATGATTAAGAGAGCTCCAATTTTGGAATACAAGGATGAAGATTTTGAGAATGTATTAGAGCTAAATTTGAGCTCAGTGTTTTATTTAAGTAGGGAAGCTGGAAAAATCATGGAAAAGCAAGGAGGAGGAAAAATTGTTAATATTGCCTCTATGCTTTCTTTCCAAGGAGGAAAGTATGTACCAGCTTATACTGCAAGTAAGCACGGGGTGGTTGGGCTTACCAAGTCCTTTGCTAACGAATTAAGTGAGAAGAATATACAAGTAAATGCTATAGCACCAGGATATATTATAACAAATAACACTGAGGCTTTGATAAACGATAAAAAAAGGTACGAAGAGATAACAAGCAGAATACCAGCAGAAAGATGGGGAACTCCCTATGATTTAATGGGAGCTGTAGTGTTTTTAAGTAGTAGAGCTTCTGATTATGTAACAGGTCATACTCTTGCAGTTGATGGAGGCTGGCTTGTAAGATAGGTAAGATAAAATATATAAAAAAGCTAGGTATATGTATAACACATATACCTAGCTTTTTATTAAGGTTAAAAGGGGATTATTTTATGTCTATTTTCAAGATTTGATGCTCTTTGAGTCATCTTCTTTAAAATGGGGGAATAACCTTTCTTTAAATAGAATGATTATTCAATGGATTTTATGGTTTTATTATATAATAAGCTGAGGGATAAGTCAATAATAAATATGAAGAAATAATAATTATTATTTAAAATAAAATGAATAATAAATTGTAAAATAATAAAACTAAAAGTATGGAACTAAGCTATATAAATTATTTTTATAGTTTAGGGAAGAAAATCACGTTTCTGAGGAAAGAATTAATGCTTTAATTCAAGTAGCGCAATCTGAACCCAGTTCAATAAATGCCTAGCACTCAAGTGTTATAGTTGTAAGAGAAAAAAAGAAAAAAGCTGAGATATCAGAGCTTGCTGGAGGACAGCCTTGGATAGATAAAGCACCAGTATTTTTGTATTTATAGGAGATTACTATAAAATTAAACTTGCATCAGAGAAGATAGGTAAAAAACTTGTAATTCATGATAGCCTAGGAAAATATTTATTTTCCTAATATATACCCTACCATGAAAAAACAAGGATTTACAAATGATAAATAAAACAATTTAACTAATATAAAAATGGAGGTTGAGAAGGTTATGGAAGAGATGAAAAGGATGTTATCCGATATCCAATCTGAAGTTAAGGATATCAAGGCTAAATTAGAAAAGGTAGAACGAAAAGCTATTAATGGAGAATATACCTATACTGAAAAATCAGAAAAGTACAAAAAATAGAACCTAAAAACTTTGTAAAGTTTCACTCCTCTCCGCTAGATATGCAATTACTTTATAATCATATCTAGTGTAGAGGAGTGAATTTTTTATACAAAGCATTAATGATGATTACTTTAATACATGGAAGAAAACTCAATTAAAATATATATGAATTATAAAAGTATCAATATAGAATAAATAAAAGACAGATGACTTATATCTGTCTTTTAATGACACTTTATTTAGTAATTGAGCTTATTTTTATAAAATTACGTGCCACAATTTAAATTTTATTGTATAATTAGATATATTGTATAATTTTAGTGATAAAATAATAAGGCTTATGTTTGCAAAAAAAGTGTTAAAGGTCAACATTTATTTAAAACAAAGCCAATAAAAAATACATAAAATGACGATAAGATAGTCAAATGAAAGAAAGGTGAAAAAATGGAAAACAATAATGCTTCATCTAACTTTATAAAAAATATTGTTATAGAAGATTTGAGATCTGGAAAGAGAAAAGAAGTGATTACTCGTTTCCCACCAGAACCAAATGGTTATCTTCATATTGGTCACGCAAAATCTATAACTTTAAATTTTGAATTAGCAGATGAATTTAAAGGTAGAACAAATTTAAGATTTGATGATACAAATCCAGTAAAAGAAGATACAGAATATGTAGAATCTATCGAAGAAGATGTTAAGTGGTTAGGCTTTGAATGGGAAGGATTATATTTTGCATCAGACTACTTTGAAGAAATGAATAAGAGAGCTGTGCTTCTTATTAAAAAAGGCAAGGCATACGTATGTGACTTATCGGCAGAGGAAATAAGAGAATATAGAGGTACTCTAACTGAGCCTGGAAAAGAGAGCCCATACAGAAATAGAACAGTAGATGAAAATTTAGAGCTTTTTGAAAGAATGAAGAAAGGTGAATTCAAGGATGGAGAAAAGGTATTGAGAGCTAAAATAGATATGGCTTCACCAAACATTAATATGAGAGATCCTATAATCTATCGTATAGCTCATGCAACCCATCATAATACAGGAGATAAATGGTGCATTTATCCAATGTATGACTTTGCTCATCCACTTGAAGACGCAATTGAAGGGGTTACTCACTCAATCTGTACATTAGAATTTGAAGATCACCGTCCGCTATATGATTGGGTAATTAGAGAATGTGAAATGGAAAGTCAACCTCAACAAATTGAATTTGCAAGATTGAATCTAACTAATACAGTAATGAGCAAGAGAAAGTTAAAACAGCTTGTAGATGAACATGTTGTTGATGCATGGGATGACCCTCGAATGCCAACTATATCAGGCTTAAGAAGAAGGGGATTTACGCCAGAATCCATCCGTAACTTTTGTAGAGCAATTGGTGTATCAAAAAGCAATAGCTTAGTAGATGTAGCTATGCTAGAACATTTTATAAGAGAAGATTTAAAAGCTAAAGCACCTAGAACTATGGCTGTGTTAAGACCAGTAAAAGTAGTCATAACTAACTACCCAGAAGGTCAGGTAGAAATGTTAGAAGCGGAGAATAATCAAGATAATCCAGAAATGGGAAACCGCCAAGTTCCATTCTCAAGAGTTATATATATTGACGCAGAAGATTTTATGGAAAATCCTCCTAAGAAGTATCATAGATTGTTCCCAGGAAATGAAGTAAGATTAAAGCATGCTTACTTTATAACTTGCACTGAAGTCATCAAAGATGAAAATGAAAATATTGTAGAAATTCACTGCACTTATGATCCAGAAACAAAAAGTGGAAGTGGATTTACTGGAAGAAAAGTTAAAGGGACGATTCACTGGGTGAGTGCAGAACATGCTGTTCCTGCAGAATTTAGATTATATGACTCCTTAATTCTAGATGAAGAGCAGGAAGAAGGAAAAACTTTCCTTGATAACATAAATCCAAATTCATTAGAGATAGTTCAAGGATTTGTTGAGCCTTTCATGAAAGATGCGAAACCTCATGATAAGTTCCAATTAGTTAGACATGGATACTTTAATGTAGATCCTAAATATACTACAGAGAGAAAATTAGTGTTTAACAGAACAGTATCTTTAAAGAGCTCATTTAAAATAGAGCAATAACTTATGACTAAAAAACACCTTTTTCTTAAGTGTAATTTACACTGGGAATAGGTGTTTTTTTATTGTATATAGAAATTTAATACTTAATTATGCAGTGAGTATAAATTAATTATTTGATATAGTAAAAAAAATAAATGATTTACTGCAAAAGCTCAAAAAACATGAAAGAATTAAGTTGATAAAAACAATTAGATATAGCATGTTAATTTGTAGTAAATGCTATAAGTTTAATAGAAATTCTAAGGTAATTTAAGTTATTGGCGGAATACGTCTATTATTAGGTTTGTATTGCATTAAATTCATATATATAATTGACCCTAAATAAATTTATTTCAAGAAAGTGATGATGGAAACTAGTAGTTATGAAAATCATTCAGAGAGCTAGTGGGTGGTGAGAACTAGCTGAGGACATAATGAACTTCTTCCTGAACTGTAAGCTTAACGGGGACTTAACCCTAAGTAGGCTGAGCCGTTTATCCTTACGTTATAAGGGTGAGAGAGGTTTCTATTTTAAGAAACAAATTGGGTGGTACCGCGAATAACACATTCGTCCCTTTATGGGATTGAATGTGTTTTTTTATTCTTTAATCCGGATAAAGAGTAAAAGGATTTAAAAGATTGAACTATTTAAGTTAAGGGGGCTTTTTAATGAATATTTCATTGATTATAGTAATTTTATATATTGCAGCATTGTTTATTATTAGTGCTGCTGCTAAGAAGTTAACTGAAAAAGGGGCTGAAAACTATATTTTAGCAGGGCGTAATCTTAATATTCCATTGGTAGCAGTTACTATAACTGGGGTTGCTGTAGGGGGAGCATCTACTATTGGTGTATCTGAACAGGCTTATAGTGTTGGATTAGCAGCAGGATGGTATAATGTAGCTTGGGCCGTAGGTGCTATTCTTATGGGGGTTTTTGCAGCTGGAAAATACCGTTCATTAAATGTTTCAACTGTGCCAGAATTGTTTGAAAAATTTTATGATACTAAGGGGCGTATCATATGTGTAATAGGACAAATTGTAATTCAAATTGCTGCAACTTCATTGCAGTATGTAGCAGGAGGAGCAATATTAGCATCTATGCTTCCTAATATTTTTAGTTTTAGGATGGGAATGATTACTAGCGCCATTGTCTTTATAGGAATAACATTTATTGGAGGCATGTGGTCTGCAGGCTTATCGAATCTTTTAAATGTCCTATTGATTTACGTAGGTATTACACTTGCTACAATAAGGTCTATAGCAGATCAAGGGGGCATTAGCAATATTCAAGCTAGTTTACCAAGCAATATTCCATATTTAAGTCCAGTTGAAGGACTTGGATGGATAACAATTATAAGTTGGCTTGTAGTTATGATAACGCAGAGTATGTCTATGCAATATTCTGTTCAAGTATCCTGTAGTGCAAAGGATAAAAGAACAGCTAAAAATGGATTCATAATTGGGGGCTTAATTATATTACCAATTGGATTTATGGCAGCATTACTTGGAATATCTGCTAAAGCAGCATTTCCAAACATAAGTGCTACTTTAGCTTTACCTAAAGTTATTATGTCTTTAAATCCTGTGTTAGCAGGAGTAACTCTAGCTGCACTTTGGGCAGCAGATGTTTCTACAGCGTGTAATCTACTTCTTGGCTCGGCTACCTTATTCTCACAAGATATTTATAAGAGATTTATTAATCCAAAGGTAAGTGAGAAAAAGTTTATGATAATTACTAAAGTTTCTGTAGTAGTTCTAGGACTACTTACATTTATACTTGCATTGACCATAGCTGAAATCCTAAAAACATTGATGGTTGCACTAAGTTTGGCGACAGCTTTTACTGTGGTATTTATATTTACAGTTTATTGTCCTAAGCTTTGCAGAAAAAACTCAGCTTTTTATACTACTATTGCTGGAATAATGGTACTATTATTATGGCAATTGTTCCCGGCCATGAGAGTTTTTCCTCATGTCGCATACCTTGAATGGATTGTATGTGTAGCAACATTTTTAATTACTCCGCTGATAGACACTGAGCCGCATTACAAGCTAAATAAAGTTCTAGAGCTAGAGCAATAGAAGTTTTATATAAAACAAGTTTTCATATCGAGCATATTGGTTAATCTTCAAAGTAACCATAACACTGCGTTGGATACGGATGAGAAAGTCAGGTTCGGCTGGATAAGAGTAAAAAGCATTAAGTGAAATAGGGGCGTTTCACTTAATGCTTTTTTAGTTATAATATAAAAACTAGAGAGTTAATACAGGTAAAGCTTATAAGGTAGTGGGGGTTATATATTTTATAATTGGCATTAATATTGCCTTGTATCAAATTGATAAATTTTATTGTTTTGATAAACATAGATAATTTCTATGTATGGGCAATATTAGCTTGCTGAGGTGTTTATGTATCTTATCATTGTGATAATTGGAAAACTAAAAAATATAGAGTATAGAATACATTATTGTATAATAGGTTTGTTTAGATTTTAACTTGGCATTTATATTGCTAGTAAAATATTAAAAATATTTTTTAATATTTTTAATATAATTTTAAGGAGGGGTAATTTTGAATAGGAATACCGAGATCGTTACCACAAAGGAAGGTTTCCTAGAAAAAAACTTTAAGTTAAGGGAAAACAATACTACGGTAAGGACAGAGATTGTAGCTGGACTTACTACATTCCTAACTATGGCATACATTATAGCAGTTAATCCATCATTTCTATCAGCCACAGGTATGCCAAAAGAAGCTTTACTTACAGCAACATGTCTTGCAGCGGGTCTTACAACTATCCTAATGGGGTTTTATGCTAATTTACCTTTTGCGCTGGCTTCAGGTATGGGACTTAATGCTTTTTTTGCTTTCTCCGTATGTGGTGCTATGAAAATTCCATGGCAGATTGCTTTAACAGCAGTATTTGCAGAAGGTGTAATATTTATTATTCTTTCTGTAACAAGCATTAGAGAGATAGTAGTTAATTCTATTCCAGTAACTTTAAAAATAGCTGTTAGTGGAGGAATTGGATTATTTATTGCACTTATAGGTTTTGAGAATGCAAAAGTAGTTGTTAATGAAGATGCTACATTAGTCACTTTAGGAACCTTTAAGGATCCAAGAGCTATAATTGCAGTGATTGGGATAGTTATTATAGGCACCCTTGTTCATAAAAAGGTAAAAGGTGCAATGCTGTGGGGAATTTTAGCATGTACTATATTATCCTGGGTTTATGCTCTTATAATTGGACCAGCAAAGGCTGCTGAATTATACGAAATATATTTGCCAAACGGAATTTTTGCTTTTCACGGTATAGGACCGATAGCTGGTAAATTAGATTTCTCAATATTTACGCATGCGCAAGGACTTGTTACATTTATATCTGTTCTATTAACATTCTTATTTGTGGATTTTTTTGATACGGTAGGAACACTAGTTGGAGTTGCTTCAAAGGCTAATATGGTAGATGAAAATGGAAAGGTTTTAAGAGCTAATAAAGCATTATTAGTTGATGCCATTGGGACAACTATGGGAGCCTTAATGGGAGTATCAACTGTAACAACCTACGTTGAAAGTTCAGCAGGAGTTGCAGAAGGCGGAAGAACTGGACTTACAGCTTTAACAACAGGAATACTATTTATTCTTTCAATGTTCCTAGCACCTATATTTATGGCAATTCCAAGTTGTGCAACTGCACCAGCTCTTATTATAGTAGGATTATTTATGATGCAAAATATAACACAAATCGATTTCTATGACTATACAGAGGCAATACCAGCATTTTTAACAATAATATTAATGCCACTAACTTATAGCATAGCCACTGGTTTAATGTTTGGCGTTATTGCATATGTTATACTTAATTTACTCGGAAAAAGAACAGAAAGAATCTCACCAACTATCTATATACTGGCTATAATATTTATAATAAGGATTGCTACCTTATAAGCTGTAGAACTTGGCAGTAGATCCTAATTTAGATGGAGTTTAAAGCTTCATCTAAATTTTTAATTAAGCAATATCTTTTGGGCAAAGGAGAGTATTTATGAATAAGTTAAAAGATAATCTTAAAACTGCACTTGGAGATAAAAAAGCGGATATTGTATTAAAAAATGCTTTTATTATAAATGTGTTTGACGGAAGCATAGAGTGTGGGGATATAGCCATAAATGATGATATTATTGTAGGTATTGGAGAGTATTATGGAGATAAAGAAATAGACTGTACAGGTTATTATGTAGCTCCGGGATTTATAGATACTCATGTCCATATAGAGTCATCAAAAGTTACACCAGAGGTATTTTCTCGTATCTTAATTAAAAGAGGAGTAACTACTTGCATAGCTGATCCACATGAAATATCCAATGTATTAGGAACTGATGGAATAGATTTTATGATTCAAAACAGCAAAAGAAGTGTTATGGATATATTTTTTATGATGCCTTCTTGTGTCCCAGCTGTGGAATTTGAGGATAACGGAGCATCACTGACTTCTGAAGAGCTAGCTAAATTTATTAATAATGAAAAGGTCTTAGGGCTTGGAGAAGTTATGGATGTACCATCAGTTGTGCATGGCAATGGGGATATGCTAAGCAAAATAGTATTATTTAAAGAAAAACACATAGATGGGCATTGTCCTAATATAAATGATTATTGGTTAAATGCATACTTAAATTCAGGTATAGCTACTGATCACGAATGTACAACTCCAGAAGAAGCTGTCAAAAAAATTAAAAGAGGTATGTACATTATGTTAAGGCAGGGATCTGCTGCGAAAAATTTGAAAGACTTATTGCCAGCTGTCAATGATAGTAACTTTCATAGATTCTTATTTTGCACAGATGATAAGGATATAGTTGACTTAGTTGAAAAAGGTTCTATAGATGATTGTGTTAAACTTGCAATAGAATATGGATTAGATCCAATTAAAGCGATTACTATAGCGACTTTAAACGGAGCTCAGTGCTTTGGACTCAGAGACAGGGGGGCTATTGCACCAGGATATAGGGCAGACTTATTAATATTAAAAGATTTAAAGAAGCTTAAAGTTAAAGATATAATTAAAAGCGGAAAGTTATATGTAGAAGATTTAAGAGAAAATTCAAAGGAAGAAATTAAGCCGTCAATGAATATTGAATATATAGATAAGAAAATCTTTAGAGTAAAAGCTGAGTCTAATCGAATAAACACGATAAAGGTTGTTAAAAATTCAATTGAAACAAAAAAATGTATTAGTGAGGTATCTATTGATAAAAGCGGATATATAGATAAGATAATTTCAAAAGACGTGCTTAAAATAGGCGTATTTGAAAGGCACAAGAATACTGGTAAATATTTCATAGGATTTATAGAAGGTCTGGGTTTAAAAAATTGCTCAATAGCTCAAACCATAGCCCATGATTCTCATAATATTATAGTAGTGGGAGATAATGATAAAGATATGGAAATAGCAGTAAATAGAGTTATCGCTATGGGGGGAGGTATAGCTATAATATCTAATGGAAGCATTTTAGATGAATTATGCCTACCAGTGGCAGGGCTTATGACTTTTAGCGATCCCAATTTTGTAATAGGTAAGATAAAAAGATTAAATAAGATTTGCAAGAATTATGGAAATAATGAAGCTTTAGATATATTCTTAACTGTAGGGTTTATGGCTCTTCCTGTAATACCTGAATTAAGAATTACAGCTAGAGGTTTGTATGATTTTAGTAAGAATAAATTTATAGAACTATTTATATAAAAAGAGAGGGGATTTCCTAAAGGAATACTCCCTCTTTCACTTTACGCTAAGCTTCTTTGAAGTTTAACTAATTCATCAGCAACTTTATGACTCTCTAATCTAATTTTTTCAGTATCCATTGTGATTAACTTACCATCTTTAACTACAACTTTTCCGTTTACCATAGTCATTTTCACTAGGCTTGTATTTCCACAAGTAACCAATCCCACTAGTGGATCATGGCATCCAGCATAGGCTATATCATTAAGGTCAAATAGAACAATGTCTGCAGCCATACCTTCTTTTAGGATACCTATGTCATCTCTACCTAAAACTTCAGCTCCACCTCTTGTGGCCAATCTTAAAATTTCATAAGCATTTAATCCATCACATCCGTATTTTAAGTGATTAAGTAAGTATGCCCGTCTCACTTCTTCCCACATATTAGAACCATCATTGGAAGCACTTCCATCTACAGCAATACTTAATTTTATCCCAGCTTTTATTAAATCATTAGTTTGACATATTCCACTAGAAAGCTTCATGTTAGAAGAAGGACAATGTGCAACTCCTGAACCTTTTAACATTTTCATTTCTTCTAAGTTAAGATGAATAACATGGGCGAACCAAACGTCAGGACCTGTCCAACCTAGATCCACCATGAGTTCCACAGGTCTTCTTCCGTATATATCCATGCAAAATTGTTCTTCATCTTTAGTCTCAGCTAAATGAGTGTGAAGCATTACACCCTTTTTTCTTGCAAGCTCTCTTGATTCAATCATTAAGTCTTTAGTTACTGAAAATGGTGAACAGGGAGCCAAGGCTATTCTTTGCATAGCAAATTTGCTGCTATCATGATATTTATTTATTAACCTTTCAGAGTCTTCAAGTATAACATCAGGCTTTTGAACAACTGAGTCAGGTGGTAAGCCACCATCACTTTTGCCACGAGACATAGAACCGCGAGTTGCATGGAAGCGTATGCCTATTTCAGATGCTGCTTTTATTTGCTCGTCTATAAGAGTAGAAGGTTGGTTTGATGGAAACAGATAATGGTGGTCCATGGAAGTGGTGGATCCTGTTCTTAACAGTTCGCTAAATCCAACTAAAGCACCGTAGTAAACTGCTTCAGGAGTTATATGTTTCCAAAATTCATATAATCCTTTAAGCCAAGGAAATAGAGGCATTTCCTGAACTTCTTGTATTCCCCTAAAAAGGGTTTGATAAAGGTGATGATGAGTATTTACAAAGCCAGGCAAAGCCAAAAGGTTTGTGCAGTCTATTACCTCAGTGTCTTCTTCAACAGTCATATTTTTACCTATAGACTTTATTTCTTTTCCGTCAATTAATATATCAACTTCTTTAAAAATTTCATCTTTAGAGTTAAAAGTAACTACTTCAGAAAGATTCTTTAATAATAAAGACATTATTTTCACTCCTTTCTTTACATGCAAGTGGGTTTTTATAATATAAATAAATTAGAATCAAATTTAGATAGGAATTTGAAAAGGTACTTTATATTGTATAGGAAATAATTCAAGGATAATTACAGTATTACTATTTTACCAGTATATGTAATATAAGTCAATATTACAAAATTGATAAAAACAATAGTTAGTTTTATTATTTTGATAAAGCTATAGACTTATGTAATAAAATGGATTATTTGGGGTTTGTTATAAGATCATTAAAAAGATATAATTAAATAAATGAGTGGATTGGAAAGGTGGGATAAGTATGAAGAATCTCAGGATAGAAGAAGCTGTTGGATCAGTTCTAGGTCATGATTTAACTAAGATTATTCCTGGAGAGTATAAAGGTGCAGCTTTCAAAAAAGGCCATATTATAAGATAGGAGGATATAGAGATTCTAAAGAGCATGGGAAAAAACCACATTAATATTATAGAATTGTCTGATGAAAAGATTCATGAAAATGAAGCAGCAATAAGAATTGGAAAGGCAGCTGCGGGGAAGGGAGTATATTTATTAGGCCCTGTGAAAGAAAAGACCCAGCTTAAAGCGAAGCATAAAGGAATCATTAAAATAAATTTAGAAGGTTTGAATGCCATAAACAATGTGGACAAGGTTACTTTTGCTACTCGGCATAACAATATATTAGTGGAAAAGGATGAAGTAATAGGAGCCACAAGGATAATTCCTTAATTGTGCTTTTGGAAAATAAGATAGAAGGAAGAGAGTAAAGATGCTGAATATAAAAAAGATTGTTGGCATTTTATTAGCTGTGTTGGGTGCAGGTTGCAATAGAAAAAGTCAAGAACTTGCACAAAGTGTATCAATGAAAAAGAATAAAACTTTACATGTTTACAGTGCTGCTGGATTGAGCAAGGTTATGGATGAAATAGGATCTGAGTTTACAAAAGAATATAATATTAAAGTTGAATACACTTATGGAGGCTCACAACAGCTGCTAAGCCAAATTTAATTGATTAATGAGGGAGATGTATATATTCCAGGAGCAGTATATTATTATGAAATTGCCAAGGAAAAGAAATTAGTAAACGATAGAAAGGATGTAGCGCTTCATATACCAGTTATAGCTGTTCCGAAAGGTAATCTTGGAAATATTAAAGAACTCTACGATTTAAAGAAGTATGGGATAAGAGTAGTTCTTGGAGATGAGAAGTCAGCAGCTATTGGAAATTTATCTAAAGAAGTATTAATTAAAAACAATTTATATGAAGAGGTAAAGAAAAACTTAATAGCAACTACCCCAACAGTAAATGAATTAGTTGTTTATATATCTATAAAACAAGCGGATGCATCTATTATATGGGAGGATAATGTAAAAGGGGTGAAAGGAATAGAGATTATTCCGATTTTAAAAGAAAAAAACTCGATAAAAACTATTCCTATATCTTCATTAAAATGCTCTCAAAATAAAGATGCAGCTGAAAGGTTCATAGAGTTTGTATGCTCAGATAAAGGAAAAAGCGTTTTCAATAAACATGGATTTACAGCTATAGAATAGATGGGAGGGAGTACATGGAAAATAGTTATAATAAGCTTCACAATAGCTCATTTATAGCAATTATGTCAATATTAACTGAACTTGTATTAGGGCTCGTAGTCTTATCGGTATCAATAGTCTTATATAAAGGGCTGCCTAATTTATGGACCAGTCTTTCAACTCCTGAGTTACAATTTTCAATAAAATTAAGTCTTTTTACGTCAATTATTTCTACTTTATTATGCTTAGTATTTGCTATTCCAATCGGTTATGTATTGGTCAAGCTTGATTTTAAAGGTAAAAGTTATTAATTTAATTCTCCAGATTCCCATGTCTTTGCCGCCTATTGTATCTGGAATATCACTGCTTATGGTCTTTGGCAATACTGAAATAGGACGGCTTTTGCAGCTATGTTAATTATAATTTCTATAATTTCATTGATTGTTCTATATGATATTAAAACTAAACTAGAAAAGGTAAGCTTGATGTTTAAAATAGAACATTTGCTTCAGCGTTTCTCAAACAATTTAAGTGGAGGAGAACAGCAAAGGGTTGCTCCAGCAAGAGCACTGATTACATCACCTAAAATTCTTTTAATGGATGAGCCTTTTAGCGCTCTTGATCCTGTTACAAAGAAAGAAATTAAAACAATGCTAAACAATATACACAAGGATATAGATACAACCTTCATATAACTCATGATTTTAATGAAGCTTTATATCTAGCAGATAGAATTGCAGTAATTATTGATGGAGTTATACAGGAAATTGGTACTCCAGAGAAAATATTTAAAAATCCAAGTTCTAGCTTAGTTGCTGGATTTGTTGGAGTTTTAGGAGGGGATGGTTATTGACATCTATTTTAAAGGATATACAAAGAACTGTTATGAAATATGCCAATATAATATCAAAGGTATTAAAGGTAGAAGTCGAAATAGCAGATAAAGATTTAATGAGAATTGCAGGGACAGGAATATATAAAAATAAAATTAATAGAAGTATGACTAAAGAGGGCTACGTGTATAAAACTGCTTTAACAACAGGAAAGTCGCAGATAATATACAATCCAGGAAAGGAAGAATTGTGTCAGCCTTGCCCTAAAAGAGATACCTGTGAAGAAAAATTTGAGATGTGCACTCCTATAAAATTAGGAAACGAAATAATTGGAGTAATAGGTCTTGTTTGTATTGATGAATTTCAAAGAGAACATCTAATGAAGGATTTTCAAACCTGTATGAGTTTTTTGCAGCAAATATCTGACTTCATAAGCATAACGGCTTATGAAAATATAGAAAAAGCAAGAGAACGAACATTACTAAAATCTCTTAATTTAGTAATTGATAAAATGGATGAAGGAATCATAATTTTGAACAAAAATAATAAAGTTACGCAGATAAATAAAAGCGCAATCAATCTGCTAAAGTTTGTAGATAGCAGCTTTATAGATGAGGTTAAAATTGAACAGATAGATAGAAATAACGAAGGGGCAAAAGAATATAAAGTGTTTATAGGAAACCAAGTGTTTTATTTTTTAGGTGATGTTTATCCAATAAATCTAAATGAGAGTCATTTTGATAGGATGTTTATTTTTAAAGAAGCTGCAAATATAAAAGCAGTTATCACACAACACAATAATGAAAAACAAAAGATTTATGTAGATGATATATTAGGAAGCTGTGACACTATAGAATCATTGAAAAGAAATATAAAAAAGATTGCACTGTCCTCGTCTACTGTTTTAATTTTAGGTGAAAGTGGTACTGGTAAAGAGATGTTTGCAAGGGCTATACACAATGAAGGAAATAGAAAAAATGAGCCCTTCATAGCAATTAACTGTGCGGCTATACCAGATGCTTTATTGGAAAGTGAGCTGTTTGGATATGCCAAAGGAGCTTTTACAGGTGCTGATGTATCGGGAAGAATAGGAAAGTTTGAATTAGCCAATAAAGGCACTATATTTTTAGATGAAATAGGAGATATGCCTCTACATCTTCAAACAAAAATTCTAAGGGTTATTCAAGAGAAGAGAGTAATAAAAATAGGATCTAATAAGGCTGTAGATATTGACGTTAGAGTAATAGCTGCAACTAATAAGGACTTAGTAAAACTTATAGAAGAGAATAAATTTAGAGAAGATTTGTACTATAGACTTAATGTAATCCCATTTAATATTCCTCCTCTAAGGGAAAGAATACAGGATATAAAGCTTCTAGTTGACTATTTTATGGGTAAGTATACTAGATTACTAAATAAGGAGTATGCCTCAATAACTATAGAGGAAGAAGTGTGGGAGATTTTTTATCATTACTCTTGGCCAGGAAATATTAGAGAACTTGAGAATGCAATAGAATTTATGATTAATATGTTAGGAACAGATGGAGTGTTAACGTTACAAACCATTCCACAAAGTATACTTAATAATACGAGGAAGATAAGAGAAAATGAGCATGATATACACCCGCTAAAGGAATTAGAAAAAAAAGAAATACTTAAGGCTTTAGAGATATATGGGAATTCTACTCAAAACAAGAGAGTTATTGCTAAAAAATTAGGAATAGGGATAGCCACACTTTACAGGAAACTGGAAGAATATGGTTTATCAAAATGATAATATGATTAAGTGTTAAATAAATATAAAACACAGATAAAAGTATGTAAAAATTATCTTATCAATATGATAATTTTTATCAAAATAGTAACTCAGAAATAAATTGCACAGCAATTTATTTCTAGTAACCGTGACCGGTAACCAGTAAAGGAAGTTTTGCAGCGCAAAACTTTCCATTACGCTCATTACAGCTTGCTGTAATGGTGGATTTTATAATTAAGCTTTGCTTAATTATTTCATTGACTGGTTACTAAGAATTATGAAAAAATTGGCATAAATAATGCTATATAAAACGGTACGGGAGTAAATTTTAATTTTTGTAGTTAAACGGGAGGTGAATAAATTGAAAGCGCTAATCAATGCCTGTATCTACGATTTTCAGAATTTTAAGGAAAACCAATATATTCTATTTGATTCTGAAATTAAAGAAGTAGGCAATATGGATGAATTTCCAGGAGCAGAAGAAATATACGATTGTAGTAAAGCTTTAGTTATGCCAGGTCTTGTAAATTGTCATACTCACATTTATTCTACGTTTTCTAGAGGTATGAATATACACTTTAATCCTGTTACATTCCAAGATATACTAGATCAACTTTGGTGGAAACTGGATAGCCAGCTTGACAAAAATGATGTGTATTACAGTGGAGTTATTTATGGAGTGGAATGTGTAAGAAATGGAGTAACATCTATCATAGATCACCATGCTAGTGGACTGGATATAAAAGGAACATTAAATGAATTAAAAAAGGTATCTGCGATAAAGTAGGCCTTAGGGGAATATTTTGCTTTGAGACAAGTGACAGATTTGATATAGAGGAGTGTATAGAAGAAAACCTAGAGTTTTCCAAGAAAGGCAGCGAAAGATATGCAGGATTATTTGGATTGCATGCTTCCATGAGTTTAAGTGATGAAACATTAGCAAAGGTATCAAAAAATATTGGAAATACGCCAATCCATATTCATGTAGCAGAAAGCAAAGAGGATGAGACGATCAGTAAAAGTAAATATAGTAAGAATATAGTGGAGAGATTAGATAGCTTCGGATTACTAAAAGACAAGTCTATTCTAGCACATTGTGTTCATATTGATGAAGAAGAAGTAAAGCTTATTTCAAAAAGAGGCTGCTATATAGCTATGAACCCAACTTCTAATATGAATAATGCAGTAGGGTTAGCTAATTATACCATGATAAAATCATACCAAATTCCTTGTCTAGTAGGCAATGATGGACTAGGAGTTAACATAACAAGAGATTTTTTAAATCTAGTATTTGCAATGAAGAATAGACTAAGTGGACCAGCAAAGTTTACATTAGAGGACTTAGTTCAATGTATTAACAATGGATACAAGTATATAGGTAATATTTTAAACATAAAAATTGGCAGAATAGAAAAGGGTTATAAAGCAGATATGATAGCGGTTCCATATACACCTCCAACTCCAATGAATGAAAGCAATGCACTAGGACATATTTTCTTTGGAGTATTTGATAATTTTCATCCAAAGGATACTTGGTGTTCTGGAAAGTGCCTCATGAGAGATTATAAAGTAAGCATAGATGATAAGGACATATATTTCGAAGCATCAAAATCGGCACAAGGACTTTGGAATAGAGTAAATAAAAGTTAATTATATTTTATACAAGGAGTGATTAAATGAATTTAAGTACTACTATTGCAGGCATTAGGTTAAAAAATCCATTAATGCCGGCTTCAGGACCATTAGTAGGAGATTATGAGAAGATGATGATTCTTGAAGGATTCGGACTTGGATGTATGGTAACTAAAACTATTTCAACTATAGGTGCAGAGGTTCCAAGACCATGCATATATGGCGAAAAAGATATGATTATGAACGCAGAGCTTTGGTCTGAATACTCACCAGAGTATTGGCTAGAAGAAGCTCTGCCTAAGCTAAAAAGAGAGATAAATATTCCTTTGATTATAAGCGTAGGGTATACAAAAGAAGACATGGAAAAACTTATTCCACTTTTAGAACCTTATGCAGACGCCTTTGAAATCTCGACTCATTATGTAGGAAAGGACTTAAGCGTAATAGGAGAAACCGTTAAAACTATAAGAAATAACACAGCAAAGCCTATATTTATGAAAGTAAGCCCTCATATTCCAGATCCAGTTGCATTTGCTAAAGTTGTAAAAGACAACGGCGCAAGTGGAATTGTTGCTATAAATTCTCTTGGGCCAACTATGAAAATTGATATTAAAAATAGGAAAGTACTAATAGGTAATGACAAGGGAGAAGTTTGGACATCTGGTCCAGCGATTAAACCAGTAGCTCTAGCTATAGTAAATAAAATTAAAAGTGCAATGCCTGATTTTACTGTGATAGGAGTAGGCGGAATCGCCTCAGCAGAGGATGTTTTAGAATTTCTATTAGCGGGAGCAGACGCAGTTCAAATGTTGTCAGCTGCAATGCTTAAAGGAAAAGATTTATACGAAAAAATAATTAAAGACTTGCCATCAGTACTAGAGAAATATAACTTTTCAAGTGTAGAAGAAGTTGTAAATACCGAGCTTTCTAAAGGAAATGTAAAATTCGTCCCGGATAATCCTGTGATAAATCATCAAAAATGTAGTAGATGCGGTTTATGCGCAAAGATATGTCCTTATTTTGCTTTAAGGTTAGAGGAGAAGGTTTTAGTCGATAAAGAGAAATGTTTCGGATGTTCATTATGCGAATCAAAGTGTCCAGTTCATGCTATAAGTGGAGTGCTGTCCGATGACTAGCAGCCGTAAAATATAACGGCAGCTACGTCCCTGAATAACGATTTCTAAGCTTCAGATGGAGTGGAAATTCCATCTGAAGCTAAGAACTCTGTTTATAGAATTTTTGTAAAAGGAGTGAGCTAATTGAATATTAAAGAATATATAAGGCCTTCAAGTTTAGATGAAGCTTATGAGAGCTTAACTAAAAAAGAAGGAGCTGTTGTCATTGGTGGAGGTGGATACTTACGCTTAGGCGCTAAAGATATAGAAGTTGCTGTAGACATTTCAAATATACATCTAAGTTTTGTTAACGAAAGGAAGGATTTAATTGAGATAGGTGCAATGACTACCTTAAGGGAAGTTGAAGTTAATTCAGCAATTAAACAAAGCTTCAATGGTATCTTATGTGAGGCTGTAAAGCCTATTTTAGGAGTGCAAATGAGAAATATATTTACAATAGGTGGGAGTGTATATGGCAGATATGGATTTTCTGATGTTATAACAGCCCTCCTAGCATTAGATACTTATGTTGAACTTTATAAGGGAGGAAGAATGACGATAGAAGACTTTTTAAATAAGAAAGACAATGAAAAAGATATTCTTACAAAAATAGTAATTTTGAAAAATAGAAAGGGAAGCTTTCAAAGCATAAGAAGTACCAGTACAGACTTCGCTATGTTGAATGCAGCTGTTTCTAAACATGAAAACAATTTTAAAATTGCAGTAGGAGCAAGACCAGGAATTGCTAAATTATCAAATAAAGCTATGGAGTACTTAAATGCAGCAGAACTAAATGAAGAAAATGCTGTGAAAGCAGGAGAGATTGCAGCTGATAGCTTGGAATTCGGAAGCAATACAAGAGGCTCAGCTAAATACAGAAAAGAAGTGTGCAAAGCATTAGTAAAACGTGGAGTTCTGGAGGTGATATAGTGAAGCTTGATTTGAAAATAAATAACTACGATAGAAGTTTTGACATAGAGCCAGGAGATACCTTAGCTGATGTTTTAAGAAAAAATGGCTTTACAAGCGTAAGGAAGGGCTGTGATACAGGCTCCTGTGGAACATGCACTATCCTAATAGATGGAGAACCTATTGCTTCTTGTTCTTATTTAGCAGTAAGAGCAGAAGGACATAGTATAACTACTATAGAAGGGGTTCAGGAAGAAGCAACAAAGATAGCTGAATTTTTAAATGGTGAAGGGGCTACTCAGTGTGGATACTGCAGTCCAGGCCTTGTATTAAATGTGATAGCTATGAAAGAGCATTTAGAAAATCCTTCTGAGGAAGAGATTAAACACTATTTAGTGGGAAATTTATGTAGATGTACAGGTTACTTTGGACAGCTAAGAGCCATAAAGAAGTATTTACAGGAGGTGATAATATGAAAGAAGTAAATAAATCTATTCCTAAGATAGATGGAATAGGGTTAGCGCAAGGAAAACCAGCATATACCGATGATATTGCACCCCAAAATTCTTTGATAATAAAAGTGCTAAGAAGTCCTCATGCCTTTGCAAAAATAAAAGATATAAATACTGTAGAGGCTGAAAAGTTACCAGGCGTAGAATGTGTTTTAACATATAAAAATGTTCCGAGGAATATAGTTACAAGAGCTGGTCAAGGTTATCCAGAACCATCCCCTCATGATAAGTTTATATTAGATGAATATGTGAGATATATAGGAGATGAAGTTGCTGCAGTTGCTGCAGCAGATGAGAAAATAGCTGAAAAGGCAATGAAATTAATAAAAGTAGAGTATGAGATACTGGAGCCAATTTTAGATTTTGAAAAAGCAGCAGGAAATCAATCAATCATTCATCTAGAGCCAGAAGCGCATGAAATGTTCCCTATAGGGTTTAATCCTAGCAAAAATATTGCAGCTGAATATCATATGCATGTAGGAGATGTAGATGAGGTTTTAAGCAAATGTGAGCATGTTATTAGGAGTACTTATTATACTCAAGCTCAAGCTCATGTAGCTATGGAAACCCATACAGCAGCAGCTTATATAGACTTACATGGAAGAGTTAATATTATAAGCTCAACCCAAACCCCATTCCATGTTAGAAGAATAGTAGCTGAAGCTTTAGCATTACCAATAGAAAAAATTCGGGTAGTTAAACCAAGAATCGGTGGAGGATACGGTGGAAAGCAAGGTTTACATGGTGAATTCTTAGTATCTCTAGTAGCACTTAGAACAGGAAAGCCAGCAAAGCTCATCTACACCAGAAATGAAGTATTTGAGGCAAGCTATTGTAGGCATGAAATGAGATTTAATATAGCCATTGGAGCGGATAAAGAAGGAAATATAAGGGCTATTGACATGGACTTACTGTCAAATACAGGAGCTTATGGAGAGCATGCGCTAACAGTTTTCATGGTATCAGGTTCAAAGACATTGCCTCTTTACAATAAGATAGATGCTGTAAGATTTGGAGGGAAAACTGTTTATACAAATCTAACTCCTGCTGGAGCATATAGAGGTTATGGAGCAATACAAGGAAACTTTGCACTAGAATCCGCCATAGATGAGTTAGCGGATAAGTTAGGAATGAACCCAGTTGACCTTAGAATAAAGAATATGATAGGGCAAGGAGAAACCTCTCCAATATTTAAGATAATGGGAGAAGGTACAGAAGGCACAGATATGACCATTGAAAGCTGTAAGCTTGATTATTGTGTAAAAAGAGGTATGGAGTTATCAGGCTGGAAGGAAAAGTTCCCAAGAAAAGAAGTTTCTAAAGGAAAAGTTCGTGGAATTGGTTCAGCTATAGCAATGCAGGGATCAGGCATACCTTATATAGATATGGGCTCTGCCATAATCAAACTAAATGATCAGGGATTTTTTAATCTGTTGGTGGGTGCTACTGATATAGGTACAGGAAGTGATACTGTGCTTGCTCAAATTGCTGCAGAGGCATTAGGAGTTCCTACAAGCAAAATAGTAGTATATTCTTCAGATACAGATTTAACACCTTTTGATTGCGGTGCATATGCTTCAAGCACGACTTATATATCTGGAAATGCTGTAAGGAAAACTGGATTAAGGATGAAGGAAATGATAGAGGAGCAGGGAGCAAGGAGACTAGATGCATTAAAATATGATGTTGTGTTTGATGGGGAATACATTAAGACTAAGGATGGCACCAAAAGTATATCCTTAAAAGATTTATCTACTGAACTATACTATAGTAATGGACAAAAACAGTTAGTAGCCTGTGAGTCTTACTATGGTAAGGTATCTCCTCCACCATTTATGGGAGCTTTTGCTGAGGTAGAGGTTGACTTTGAAACTGGTAAAGTAGATTTATTGGATTATACAGCAGTAGTGGACTGTGGAACTACTTTGAATCCAAATCTTGCTCGTATTCAAGTAGAAGGAGGATTGCTTCAAGGAATAGGTATGGCTATGTTTGAGCAAGCTGAATACAATGAAAAAGGTAAGCTTATAAATAATAACCTTATGAAATACAAGATCCCTACAAGAAAAGATGTGAAAAATTTCACAGTAGAATTTGTAGAAACTTATGAGCCTTCAGGACCTTATGGTGCTAAGTCTGTAGGGGAAATAGGAATAGATACACCACCAGCAGCCATAGCAAATGCGATTTATAACGCTACAGGAGTTAGAATCAGAGATTTACCTATAACAGCTGAAAAAGTATTGATGGGATTAAAGAAAAAATAGATAAATTAAACCTTCCTAAATTCAATGAGCTGGTATAAGCATATTGCTTATACCAGCTACAGTATCACATAAGTAGGAGGAGTAATATGTCGGTTGAAGCAGTAATCTTAGCAGCAGGATTTTCATCTAGGGCTAAAACCTATAAGATGACTTTAAAGATTGATGGAAAGACTGTTATTGAAAGAGCCATTGAAAGTATGTTGAAGTTTTCCTCAAGGGTTATAGTAGTTGGAGGTTATAAAATCGAGAACTTAAAGCCTATTGTAAAAAAGTACGAATCTGTAGAGCTGGTTTTTAATGAAGAGTTTGAGAAAGGTATGTTTAGTTCAATAAAAAGGGGTTTTTCTTGCATAAAAGGAGAGAATTTTTTCTTTATGCCTGGAGACTATCCTCTTATTGGAGATATGGTGTGTTTAGAACTACTTAAGCACAAAAAAAGCGAAATTGTGATACCAACATATAAGGGAAAAAAAGGGCATCCAGTACTTATAAAAGCTAATTTAGCTAAAGAGCTTTTACAGAGTGATAAGTATTCTAACTTAAGAGATTTTATAAATGATAAAAAGCCTATTTTTGTTCCAGTAGGAAATGAAGGAATATTATTAGACATTGACACAATAGAGGATTATGAGAAGATTTTAGCACTGAGCTAAGCGTTAAGGAGGTGCAGATAAATGCTTGAAGACTATAGTATAAGCAAACCTGTAAGAAGAATTGATGTACCAGATAAAATTGCAGGAAAGGCAAAGTATATTGCTGATTATCATATAGATGGTATGCTTTATGCAAAAACATTAAGATCAACAGAAGCAAGAGCTAAAATTATGGAGATTAAGTACCCAAAAGTACCTAAAGGATATTATATAGTAGACAAAAATGATGTACAAGGAAAGAATTTTGTGAAAGTAATTATAGATGATCAACCCTTTTTTGCAGAAGGAACTGTTAACTATATTGGAGAGCCTATAGCATTAGTTGTGGGGCCAGACAAAAAGGAAGTATTAAATATTCTTTCAAGAATTGAAGTGAAATATGAAAAATTAGATCCTATTCTTTCAATTGAAGAAGGCTTAGAAAAATCTAAGGAGCCTATTTATGGAGAAAATAACTGTTTTGCAGACTATAAATATAGTAAAGGAGACATTGAGGAAGCAAAACATAAAAGCAAATATATAGTAGAAGGTGAATATGAGACAGGATATCAAGAGCAGCTTTACCTAGAGCCGCAAGGTGTTATTGCAGAATATAGAAATGGAAAGGTAACAATATATGGTTCTTTGCAGTGTCCTTACTACGTAAAAGCTGCAGTTGAGCAGTGCTTAGGTTTCGAAGAAGATAGGGTTCAGATTATTCAAGCTGTAACAGGAGGAGGTTTTGGAGGAAAAGAAGATTATCCATCAGTGTTAGCAGGACAAGCGGCCTGTGCAGCCATAAAGACTAAAAAGCCTGTGCAGCTAGTACTAGATAGGGATGAGGATTTAGAAGTAACGCCAAAAAGGCATCCTTCTAAAATAAACATTATAAGCTATATTGATGAAAACTATAAAATTTTAGGGTCAGAAGTAGATATTAAACTAGATGCAGGAGCTTATTCAGGGCTATCTAATGTTGTTTTACAGAGGACAATGTTTGCAGCTATAGGAACATATAATGTAGAAAATGTAATAGTTACGGGCAAAACAATAGCTACTAACACCGTTGTGAATGGAGCATTTAGAGGCTTTGGAGCACCCCAAGCTGTATTTGCAGTAGAAATGCATATGGAGCATATATCAAAACAATTAGGAATAGATTCTTTAAAATTAAAACTCAAAAACTTAATAAGAACAGGAGATAAGTCCTCTACAGGAGGAACATTTAGAGACAGGGTACTTCTTAGAGAGATGATAGATAGAGTTGTAGAGATGTCATCCTATACAGAAAAACTTAAAAGCTTTGAAAAAGAGGATAGAAATGAAGGTAAACTAAAAGGAATAGGACTTAGCTTATTCTTCCACGGAGGAGGATTTACAGGAAGTGGTGAGAGAGATCACATAAAGGCTAAAGTAAAACTAGTTAAATATCCAGATGAAAGGGTAGAAATCTTGGTTGCAAATGTAGAAATGGGACAGGGAGCACAAACAGTTTTAAGAAAGATAGTATCTCATACTTTAAGAATTTCTCTTGATAAAGTTATATATAATAATCCAGATACGGACAGGGTACCCAATTCAGGACCTACTGTGGCTTCAAGAACCACTGTAGTAGTTGGAAAATTGCTAAAAGATGCAGCTGATGAATTGAAGAAAAGATGGAATGAGGAAGGTTGTATAGAGATAATTACACAATATAAGCATCCAGAAGGCTTTTTATGGGATGATGAACATTTTGTAGGAGATGCTTATAACTCTTACTCTTGGGGAGTTAATGCAGTGGAAGTAGAACTAGATCCAATAACTTATGAGCCAACTATTAAAGGGGTTTGGGCTGTTTTTGATATAGGAAACGCTATTGATGAGAGGATTGTAAAAGGTCAAATAGAAGGTGGGATATTGCAAGGATTGGGTTATGGAGGCATGGAAGTTATGGAAAGACGAAATGGAAGGTTGATGCAAAGAAGCAATACTGACTATATAATTCCAACATCTAAGGATGCCCCTAAAATAAAAAGTGAGCTTATTTGTGAGCCTTATGGAAACGGGCCTTTTGGAGCTAAAGGACTAGGTGAACTCACTTTAGTAGGAGCACCTACAGCCTATGCTTTAGCAATAGAGAATGCCGCTAAAATACAAATTAACAAAATACCTGTAAGACCAGAGCACTTAATGGAGGTAATATATAATGGAGAATAATATAAGCTTTAAATTAAACTTTGTAGAAGTTAAAGTTGCAGTAAATCCATTAAAAAGATTGCTAGACGTCTTAAGAGAGGACTTAAGATTAACAGGGCCTAAAGAAGGCTGTGGGGAAGGAGAATGTGGAGCTTGCAGCGTACTTATAGAGGGAAAGCTAGTAAACTCTTGCATGATCCCTATAGGGATGGTAGAGGGAAAAGAAGTTATAACTATTGAAGGACTTCAAAAGACTAAAAGTTATGAAGTCTTAAGGGAGAGCTATGAGGAAGCAGGGGCCGTTCAATGTGGATTTTGTACACCAGGCATGATAATGGCTGCGGAAGCTTTACTTAGAAAGCATCCTAATCCTACGGAAGAGGAGATAAGGGATGGAATATCAGGTAATTTATGCAGATGTACCGGATATAACATGATAATAGATGCTGTAAATATTGCAGCGAAAAGAGGTGATGGTCTATGGTAAAAGCATATAGGCCTAATACTTTAAAAGAAGCATTGGAAGTTATAAACAAAGAAGAATGCTTGATTTTTTCAGGTGGTACAGACCTAATGGTAAAGAATAAAAAGTGGTCAGGAGTAGAGTCAAGCTTTACAAAGCCTGTGATATTTATAGGTGATTTAAAAGAATTAAAGGTAATAAAGAAGAAAGGTAATATAGTAAACCTAGGAGCGGGCTGTAGTTGCTCTGAAATTGCAGAAAATGATTTAGTTCCAGAATATTTTAAAGAAGTATTTTCAAGCATGGCTTCTCCGGCAATAAGAAACATAGCAACAATTGGAGGGAATATATGTAATGCATCTCCAGCAGGAGATAGTTTGCCACTTTTATATGCCTTGGAAGCAATCCTTGTATTTGAAAGCACTAATGGAGAGAGAAGGATTCCTATAGAAGAATTTATTTTAGGACCAGGTAAAAGTGCCATTAGAGGAAATGAAATCTTAAGGGAGATAGAGATAAATATAGGTGAATTTAATAAAGTTTACTATAAAAAGGTAGGTACTAGGAAATCTATTGCATTATCAAAGGTGTCCTTTATAGGGCTTGCAAAAGTAACTGGAGGAAAAATTGAAGATGTTAGAATTGCCTTTGGGGCATGTGGACCTAAAGTTATTAAGGTTAAAACTATAGAAAATGTCATAGTTAAATTAGGTTATTTAGATGAGAAGGCATTGGGTGATATTAAAAAAATGTACTCAAAACTTATAGTACCTATTGATGACCAAAGATCAACCGCTCACTATAGAAAGAATGTTTGCTTAAGAATTCTGGATAACTTCCTTATGAATGTAAAATAAATAAATGGCTCTGTATAAAAAGGATTGTAATCCTAAGTATATTGGACTGCTAGCATCAGAAAGAAAGGCTAGGATAATGCTTGAAAGGCTAAAAGAGGAATTAGCTAAAGAACTAGATTTTAGCAATATATATGCTCCAGTTGGTCTTAATATTGGAGGAGATACTCCAATAGAAATTGCAATATCTATAATTTCAGAGATACAATCAATTAGGTATAACAAAGAGCAAACAGGTCATTTAACAAAAGAGTGGAATGGAATAAAGCAAAGTTATCAAAATGATAAGATGGGAATAAACAAAGAAATATAAAGCTATGAATTAAACGAGAAATAGTTTAGTTATCAAATTGATAGAAGTTATCAAATTGATAACTATTTTTTATTTAAAACCCCAAACCTATTGCTAATGTTTAGCGTTTTTTTAGATAGTTTAACTTCTATCCATATATGAAACTCTTCTTCATATGGGTAGAAGAATACTCGAAGAGTAAGGGATTTTTATCAAATCATAGGCTCGAGAAATTCGCTAAAGTGACCATAACTAAAGTGTAGATTTTGGATATTTATCTACAAATTGGCATAAATAATGCTATATATAGTTTCAAAGGAAGGAGGGTTAAAATGGGAAATGAAATGAAATGGATTAGAAATATAAAGGCAAGGCTAGAAGATAATAAAGCCTCAGTAGAAGCTTTAAATATTGATGAAATAAGAAAAGTAAAGAATTTTCATAAGAGTTTTCCTATGTACTTCGAAACACCACTTGTAGAATTAAAAAACTTAGCTGGATATTTAGGAATTTCAAATATATTTGTAAAAGATGAATCGTATAGATTTGGACTAAATGCATTCAAGGTTTTAGGGGGTTCCTATGCTATAGGCAAGTATGTGGCAGAAAAGTTAGGTGTGGACATATCAGACCTGACCTTTGAAAAAATGAAAGGCAGTGATACCAGACAGAAAATTGGTCAAATTACCTTTACAACAGCTACAGATGGAAATCACGGCAGGGGAGTTGCTTGGGCTGCACAGCAATTAGGACAAAAGGCTGTAGTATATATGCCAAAGGGATCATCAGAAATAAGATTAAACAATATTAGAGCCACAGGAGCTGAGGCATATATTACTGATTTAAACTATGATGATGCAGTTAGATTATCTTATGAAAATGCGAAAAAACATGGATGGCAAATAATTCAGGATACTGCTTGGAAAGGATATAAGAATATACCATTGTGGATTATGCAGGGGTACGCAACTATGCTTCTTGAATCTATAGGACAGCTTAAGGAAAAAGGAATAGATAGACCAACTCATGTATTTATCCAAGCTGGAGTTGGATCTCTTGCAGGAGCAGTGCAAGGGCTAATAGCTGCGTATTACAAAGAAAATAGGCCTATTTCAGCAGTAGTGGAGCCAAACAAAGCAGATTGTATGTACAGATCTGCGGTAAATGGGAAAATTACAAGTGTTGGAGGGGATATGGATACAATAATGGCAGGTCTTGCTTGTGGCGAGCCAAACCCTATTGGGTGGAATATACTAGACAGCTATTGTGATTTATTTGCATCCTGTCCAGACAATATTGCAGCATTAGGCATGAGAGTCTTAGGAAATCCATTTAGTGGAGATGAGAAAGTTATATCCGGAGAATCAGGAGCAGTTACTATGGGATTCTTATATGCAGTAACAACCAACGAAAAGTATAAAGATGTAAAAGATGCTCTAGAACTTGATGAAAATTCTAAGGTCCTCCTTATAAGCACAGAGGGAGATACAGACCCAGAAAACTACAGAGAAATAGTTTGGAATGGAAAGTATCCTTACATGAAATGAGGTAAGTTAAATGTCCACAATTATAAAAAATGGAACAATAGTAACCTCTGGAGATATATTTACAGGAGATATATATTGATGAAGGAATTATAAAGGAAATAGGATTAAATCTAGAAAAACCTTGCGATAAGGTAATAGATGCTAGTGGTAAGTATGTAATCCCAGGAGGAATAGACGTTCATACTCATCTTAATTTAGATGTAGGGATTGCAGTAGCTAGTGATGATTTTTATACAGGTACTGTAGCAGCAGCCTGTGGGGGGACAACTACTATAGTCGATCATATGGGCTTTGGACCAAAGGGCTGCAATCTGAGGCATCAAGTCGAAGTATATCATAAATATGCTAGGAATAATGCAGTTATAGATTATAGTTTTCACGGAGTTATTCAGCATGTAGATGAAGAAGTCTTAAATGAGATGCGGGAAATAGTAGAGCATGAAGGAATACCTAGCTTTAAAATTTATTTAACCTATGATTATAGGGTTAGTGATGAAGAGGCACTGAAGGTTCTTCTAAGATTAAAAGAGCTAGGGGGAATTACTGCTGTTCATCCTGAAAATAACGATACCATAAAATACCTAAGGCAAAATTTTGTAAAGAATGGGCTAACTTCACCAATATATCATGCTCTTAGTAGGCCGCCGGAATGTGAAGGAGAAGCTGTAAATAGAATTATTAACCTTGCAGCTATTGGAGGAGGGGCGCCTTTATATATTGTGCATTTGTCTTCAGCTTTGGCTCTAGATTATATAAAGTTAGCGCATAAGAGAGGACAAAATGTATACTCCGAGACCTGTCCTCAGTATCTTCTTCTAGATGAAGAGAGGTATAATGAACCAAATAATGGAGGCTTAAAGTATATAATGAGTCCACCTCTTCGAAAAAAAGAAAATCAAGTTCATCTCTGGAAAGCTATTAAGGATGGGCATATTAATACAGTGGCAACAGATCATTGTCCTTTTGCTTTTAACAAAGAAAAGCAGATGGGTAAAGAGGATTTCACAAAATGTCCAAATGGAGTTCCTGGAATTGAAGAGAGGATCCCACTTATGTTCTCAGAAGGTTTTATGAAAAGAAGGATAGATATAAACAAGTTTGTAGAAGTATGCTGTACTAACCCTGCAAAGATTTTTGGCCTTTATCCTAAAAAGGGGACAATACAAGTGGGATCTGATGCAGACATAGTTCTAATAAATCCCAAAAAGGAAGTTACTTTAACTAAGAGCATACTTCATGAAAATGTAGACTATACAGCTTATGAAGGGTTCAAGTTAAAGGGATATCCTGTACTTACTATGGTAAGAGGAGAAGTCATAGTAAGAGATAACAAGTTTATAGGACAAAAGGGCTATGGAAGATATATAAAGAGAAATCTTGGCAAAACATTAGTATAAATTTAAGGGAGGGATATAATGTCAAAAGACTTAAAGATAGATGAAGTCTTAAGATTGGCTGAAGAGTATAAAGATGATATGAGTATGTTTTTGAGAGATATGATAGCAATTCCAAGTGAAAGCTGTCAAGAAGAAAAAGTAGTTTTAAGAATAAAAGAGGAAATGGAGAAGGTGGGTTTTGATGAAGTAGAAATAGACCCTATGGGCAATATATTAGGATATATAGGCCATGGGAAACATGTTATAGCCATGGATGCTCATATAGATACAGTTGGTGTTGGCGATGCTAATCTGTGGAACTACAATCCTTATGAAGGCTATGAAGATGAAGAGATTATTCTTGGAAGAGGGGCAAGTGATCAGGAAGGTGGAATGGCATCAATGGTATATGCAGGAAAAATCATAAAGGATTTAGGCTTAGAAGATGAATATACATTGATAGTTACAGGCACAGTTCAAGAAGAGGACTGTGATGGACTATGCTGGCAGTACATTATTAATGAAGATGGCATAAGGCCAGAATTCGTAATTTCAACCGAGCCTACTTCTTGCAATATATAGAGGACAAAGAGGAAGAATGGAAATAAAGGTAACAACCAGAGGAGTAAGCTGTCATGGTTCTGCGCCAGAAAGAGGTGATAATGCCATATTTAAGATGGCACCTATTTTAATTGAATTAAGAGCTTTGGCTGAAAATTTAATGGATAATGATTTCTTAGGCAAAGGAACTTTAACAGTATCAGAAATATTCTACTCTTCACCATCAAGATGTGCTGTAGCTGACGGATGTTCAATTTCTATAGACAGAAGGCTTACTTATGGGGAAACCTGGGAGTATGCTCTTGAGCAGATAAGAAATCTTCCAGCTGTTAAGTCAGCTAAGGCGGAGGTTGAAATGTATACTTATGAAAGGCCATCATATACAGGACTTGTATATCCTACGGAATCTTATTTCCCAACTTGGATTTTACCAGAAGAACATATTGTGTGCGAAACAGCAGTAGATGCATATAAACAGTTATTTAGGGAAGACCCGCTAGTAGATAAGTGGATATTCTCAACCAATGGAGTATCTATAATGGGAAGGTATGGAATACCGTGTATCGGCTTTGGACCAGGTCACGAAGATCAAGCTCATGCTCCAAATGAAAAGACCTGGAAGGATGAACTTACGAAATGTGCTGCAATGTATGCTATAATTCCTAAATTGTATGTAAGTAAGTATGTTAATAAATAGGTCATATATAAAGAAATTGTTGATTTTGTATTCATTTAAAACAGAGCTAATTAAACAAATTATACAGATATAAAATTATAAATGGGGAGGAAATTAATATGCAAACAGTATTCAGAGGAAGACATTTTATTACATTAGAGGATTATACTAAAGAGGAAATACAAACTATTTTGGATGTATCCTTTGATTTAAAGAAAAAGATGGCTATGGGAGTTGCAACTCCATATTTACCATATCAAACGATGTTTCTAATGTTCTTTGAACAATCAACTAGAACAAGAAATTCTATGGAAGCAGGTATCGCTCAGTTAGGAGGGCACGCCAATTATTTAGATACAAGCACTATGCAAATATCCCACGGAGAATCGGCTAAAGATACAGCAGTAATACTTTCAAGATTTGGTCACGCCATAGCCTGTAGAAACTGTTTCTGGGGGGTAGGAAATAAGTATTTAAGAGAAATGGCTGAGCATTCATCGGTTCCAGTAATGAATTTACAATGTGATTTATATCATCCAATGCAAGGTCTTGCAGATTTAATGACGATTAAAGAGAAATTTGATGATATAAGGAACTTAAAGGTTTCTGTGATTTGGGCATATGCGACAACTCATAAAAAACCTATTTCAGTACCTGTAACTCAAGTATTATTGTTTCCAAGATTCGGAATGGATGTAACCTTAGCTTATCCGGAGGGATATGATCTACCAGATTGGGTAATTGAAAAGGCAAAAAAGAATGCTGAAAAAAATGGTGGAAGTTTTAGAATGACCCATAATATGGAGGAAGCTTATAAGAACGCAGATATAGTAATACCTAAGAACTGGGGAAGCTGGGTAAACAATCAAAGTGCCGAAGTGGTTGATGACCTGTTAGAATCTTATAAAGGATGGAAGTGCACAGAGGAAATGATGGTTCTTACAAGCAAGAATTCTATATATGCATGCTCTTCCAGCTGATAGAAATAATGAAGTTGAAGATTCTGTAATAGATGGACCGCATTCTGTAGTTTATGATGAAGCAGAAAATAGAATCCATACTGCAAAAGCTGTTATGACATTAACAATGGGTGGAAAATAGTCTATGTATGGGGGGCTTTCTCCCCTATATATAGTTAAGGAGGATTATAAATGAAGATTGTGCTAGCATTAGGGGGAAATGCACTTCAATCAAATCCAAAAGATACTTCACCAGAAAGTCAACTTTTAACATGTAGAGAAACAGCTAAATTTATTGTAGACCTAATAGAGGATGGGCATAGCATATCTATTGTACATGGAAACGGGCCTCAGGTA
This sequence comes from Clostridium bovifaecis, assembly GCA_009738435.1. Lineage (GTDB taxonomy): Bacteria > Bacillota > Clostridia > Clostridiales > Clostridiaceae > Clostridium_H > Clostridium_H bovifaecis. The sequence continues at coordinate 1,290,503 of CP046522.1, forward strand.
GGACAAATATTAAGTACAATTGAGTATGGGCATAAAGCTAATCCAGACAACAATGTATTAGTGCCTTTTGATGTTTGCGGAGCTTACTCTCAAGGATATATAGGATACCATCTTCAGAATTCTATACAATGTGAGTTAAAAAGAAGAAAATAGATAAGTCTGTAGCTACTGTTATAACTCAAATGTTGGTTAATAAGGATGATGAAGGTTTTAAAAATCCAACGAAGCCGATAGGCTCCTTTTATTCTAAAGAAGAAGCTGAGAGACTCTCAAAAGAAAACGGATATGTAATGAAAGAGGATGCGGGAAGAGGGTATAGAAGGGTAGTGCCATCTCCAAAGCCTATAGATATAATTGAAAAGAATGTTATAAAAACAATGATTGATTTAGGAGTAGTTATAATATCCTGCGGCGGAGGCGGAATACCAGTAGTAGAAGAAGGTGATGATATAAGAGGCATAGCAGCTGTAATAGATAAGGACTTTGCGGCAGAGAAACTGGCAGAAATCATTGATGCTAATATGCTATTAATACTAACAGCAGTAGATAGAGTATGCATAAATTACAATCAGCCTAGCCAAAAGGAATTATGGTCAGCTACTATTGAAGAATTAGATGAATATATAAGCCAAGGGCAATTTGCCCAGGGTAGTATGCTTCCAAAGATAGAGGCTGCTAAAAGATTTGCGAAATTAGGCCAAAATAAAGTTGCTGTGATTGCATCACTAGATAAGGCAAAGGAAGCTATTGCAGGATTGAGTGGAACAAGAATAATAGGCTAGGAAAAATTTTAAAGAGTATAGTTTTAAGGAAAAATGAAAGAGCAAAAATTAGTTGAGGGGGTTTAGGAGCTTATAAAGGTAGATTTAAATAGGTATAAAATCTATTATAAAGTAATATATAAATAATAGGGAGGTGCCAAATAATGAAAATTGAATTCTTCTATAAATGCAAAGATGGACGTGTTATAGGTAAGGAAACTGAAAGCAAGGGGAAAATAGAAAAAGAAATAGAAGATATAAAGAACTTTGCTAAAAAGGAAGATGGTAATAAATGTTGTGAGGAATGTTTAATAGAGCTTGATGAATAGCTTAATCCAACTATGTACTGACACATAACAGCTAATCACTAATCTCTAGATAAATTCTAGAGATTAGTGATTAGCTAGTACTGATTAGAGAGTTGACAGTTCTCTAGAAGCTTTCTCTACATTCTCGCTTCCTAGAATTGCTGATATTAAAGAAATTCCCTGTACTCCGCTTTCAAGAACTAGCTTAGCATTTTCCTTATTTATTCCACCAATGGCTACAGAAGGTATATCTATATTTTAGTAATTTCTCTTAAGCCCTGAACACCTATAGGCTCGTCGATATCTTTTTTAGTTCCTGTATAGAAAACTGGTCCGAGACCTATATAGTCTGCTCCGTCCCTTTGGGCTTCTAGTGCTTCTTCTAAATTATTGGCAGAAATTCCTATGATTTTATCTTCACCCAGTATTTTTCTAGCTAATTTTAAAGGCATATCACTTTGTCCAAGATGAACGCCTTCAGCGTCTATAGCAATCGCTATATCTATTCTGTCATTTATTATTAGAGGAATATTATACTTAGATGTAATTTCTTTTACTTCTTTAGCTACTTCATAGAATTCTCTTGTAGAAGCATCCTTTTCTCTTATCTGAATAAGAGTTACACCACCTTTTATAGCATCTTCAACGCATTTCTTTAAGCTTCTTCCATTTAAGAAGTTCCTGTCTGTGATTAAATATAATTTGTAGTTTATATCCATTGGATTCTACCTTCTTTCTCTAGATTTTCTTCCCTTAGCAAGAATATTTCATCTATAAGCTTAACTTTAAAGCTGCCAGGGGCTTTAGCAGTTTTTGATGCATGCTCTCCAGCTAAATTCATGGACAATATTGAAGCTATAGCAGCAAAGAATTTGTCTTCTTCTACAGCAGCAGTTGCAGCTGTTAAAGCACCTACCATACAACCGGCACCTGTAACTAATGTTAAAAGATTTGTACCATTTTCGATTATAGCTATTCTCTCGCCATCTGTAATAATATCTTGAACTCCAGTAGCGGCAACTACACAGCTGCGTTTTCTAGCAAGAGATACACAGGCTTCTACTGAATTACTGCCATCATCTACAGAGTCTACTCCTCTCACTTTTGCTTCATATCCTGCTAAGTATTTTATTTCTCCCAAGTTGCCTTTTATAATGTCAACCTTACCAACTTCAAAAATTCTTTGGATAAAATCAATCTTTCTTTTTATAGCACCGCAAGCTACAGGATCCAAAACTACAGGTATATTGTTGTTTTTAGCAGATAATACAGCCATAATCATAGCCTGTTCTTGTTCCTTGGTTAAAGTCCCTAGGTTTATATAAATAGATGATGAAATTTTTGCAAAGTCATAGGTTTCATCATAAGCCTCAGCCATAGCGGGAGATGCTCCAAAAGCTAATAATATATTTGCACAATCATTTATTGTTACATAGTTTGTGATGGCATGTACTAGTGGCGTTTTTTCTCTAACTTTAGTTAGGACATTACATACTTCTTTAATCATACTAATTCCTCCTAAATATTTCTTAATATAGCTTTGAAGTTTCAACATTTTTAATATGTTATTGTTTGTAAACTCAAATATCTGTTTTGAAGGGGCTGTTTAAAAAGGAAATTGAGATCTAATAAATTATACCGCCCTTATTATATAAATCTATAAAGTGTCCTACAGGACCAACCCCATGACCAATAGAAAATGAGTTTTTAATCGCCATACTTATGTAATCCTTCGAAAGCTTTACTGCTTCATCAATACTGTGGCCTTTAGCTAAAAAGCTTGCTATTGCTGAAGAGAGAGTGCATCCAGTACCATGAGTATTTTTAGTTTCTATCCTTGTTCCTTCTATAGATAAGAATTTATTATCAAAGTATAGAACATCTGTTGAATCGTTGCATCTGTGTCCACCTTTCACTAGTATATTTTTTACTCCATAGCTGTTAATTTCTAAAGCAGCTTTTTTCATATCCTCTTCAGAAGTTATTTTTATTCCAGTAAGTTCTTCTGCTTCAGGTATGTTAGGAGTTACAATATCTGAAATACTAATCAAGTTTTTTAATTCATGGATTGCCTCAGGTTTTAAAAGATAGTATCCGCTCTTAGAAATCATAACAGGATCTAAAACTATGTTTTTAATTTTATATTCTAGCAATATGTTCTTTATAGTTGAAATAATTTCAGAATTAGATACCATGCCTATCTTCACAGCATCTACCTCTATATCATCAAAAATTGCCCTCATCTGAGCCTCAACTATTTCCTTGCTGATTTCCTGTACTGCAGTAACGCCTTGAGTATTTTGAGCTGTCACTGCACAGATTACGCTCATTCCATAAACCCCAAGTGCACTCATAGTTTTTAAGTCTGCTTGTATGCCAGCGCCACCGCAGCTATCGGATCCAGCGATAGTTAATACTTTTTTCATAAAATCACCCTTTCCTTTAAAATAAAAAACAGCACCCAGCTTAACAAATATTGCATGAGTGCTTTAGAGCAGTAAGTAAAATATAAAAAGCTTCTTTGCCACAAAGCATAAGAAGCTGTATATACTATATACTACTTTATTGCTTCCTGCGCTAGCATTATCTAGGTTCAGGTTCGAAGGGTTAGAATGTGTTCCTCTCAGCCATATTGGGCACCCCCGCAATACTTATATATTGGATTTTAAATTATAAGTTAATTATATCATAATTTATAAAGTTTACAACTAACTCAAACTAAGCTCTTAATATTTTTTTAGTATAGGATTAGCTTTAGGTAAGTTTTATGGTATCAATAATAACCATATGTTTCATATTCTAAAGTGAAGTAGTATTTTTAGGAGATGTAAAATGAAAATTGATGCTGTCTTTGAAGGAGGAGGAGTAAAAGGAATAGCACTAGCAGGAGCTGTATGCTGCCTTGAAGATAGAGAATTTAAATTTGAAAATCTTGCAGGCACATCAGCAGGAGCTATTGTGGCATCACTAATAGCAGCTGGATACTCTGGTAGAGAATTAAAGGATATTATATTACAAATTAATTATACCAAGTTTTTGGAGAAGAGCATTCTAGATAAATTTAAAATTACCTCTTTTCTTGGAAAGGCTATAAATTTATTTAAAGATAAGGGCGTTTATTCTGGGGATCCAATAGAAAAGTATATAGAAGAATTACTTAAGATAAAAGGGAAAATAAGATTTAAAGATGTGAGCAGAAATGGAAAGTCATATCTTAAAATAATAGCATCAGATATTACAAGAGGAGATATGTTGATTTTACCAGATGACCTTATACTCTATGGCATGGAGCCTCTAGAATTTCCTATTGCTACAGCTGTAAGAATGAGTATAGGAATTCCATTGCTTTTTAAACCAGTAAAGCTTAAGTATAAAAATGAAACAAGCTTTATTGTGGATGGAGGAATCTTAAGCAATTATCCGATTTGGATATTTGATGGAGAAGACACACCAACGTGGCCTACATTTGGGCTAAAGCTTATAGAAGATAGTACTAGTCTTACTGCAAGAGGTAAGAATGATATATTCTCATTTGTATTTGACATAGTAGGTACTATGATTAATAAAAATGAGGAAGTATATGTAAAGCATAAAGACTGGGTTAGGACCATAGGAATACCTACCTTGGGAGTAGGAGCTACTCAGTTTAATAAAATCAATACAATGGGCATGAAGCTTTTTGAATCAGGATACAACAGTGCAGAAGAGTTTTTAAAGACATGGAGTTTTACAGAATATAAAAGGATGTTTATGTAACACTAGAAATATTTTGCGAAGCAAAATATTTCTAAATCACTAATCGCTAGTAGGTCAGCGGTAAGATAATGTTGTAGATGCTAAGCCCTTATTATGTGGAGTTAGAAGAAGTTTGTAGTTAGTTTTTACTTCATTTTGCTTTACACTGCAACATCAATTTATTCTCAACATCTGAAGCTTAACATCTATATTTTAGTGATTAGCGATTAGAGACTAGGGACTATCCAATAAGAAAATTGCATCGGAATTTTCTTATTCTTATATGTTGTTATCTAAATTTTTGCGAAAAGTCATCTAGCTGTTTAGTGGCGCTATAAATATTATTCAAGGCTGCAGGAATTTCTTGGGTGGCAGCTGCTTGTTCTTGGCTCTGATTAGCGAGATTCCTTATTTCGTTAGCCGCTACACCAAAGCCCCTTCCTTGTTCTCCAGCTGCCACTTACCCTATCCTTAGTTATATCTCAATAGTACCATAAGTTTCAAAGAAACATAACGATTCCCATTTGCAAATTTGGCCTTCTATAAAAATAAGCGTTAAACAATTTTTAATGGTTTTCTTTACAAAAGGGTGTAGAAGCATTATAATAAAAGTGTATTAAGTGTACTAGTTAAACTAATACACTTAATACACTTAGTACAATACATAAATATAATAAATTTTAACATCGCATCAGGAGGTGAAATTTAATTTGATAAATATAGACAGCAAGAACAATAGACCTATATATGAACAAATCATTGATGCAGTAAAAGAGAATATTTTAAAAGGAATATTACAACCAGGAGATAAACTTCCCTCAGTAAGGGAGATGTCATCTCTTATTACTGCAAATCCTAATACTGTAAGCAGGGCTTATATGGAGCTGGAGCGTCAGGGAGTCATTGAGACCATTAGAGGTAGAGGAACATATGTATCTTCAAACTATAAGCCAAAGGTGGAGGAAAATAGAATGGAAAAATTGAAAGATGATATAAAGAAGATAATCCTAGAAGCCCATTACATGGGAATTAAGAAAGAGGATATTGTAAAATTAATAAATGAATTTTATGAAGAGGTGAAAAAGTAGTGATAGACATTGTAGATGGATATAAGAGTCTGGGGGGAAAAGAAGTTCTAAAGAATATAAACTTGAAGGTAGAAAAGGGCAGTATTTTTGGACTTATAGGTCCCAATGGGGCTGGAAAAACCACTCTTATTAAAAACATAATGGGAATCTATAAGCTAGATAAAGGTGACATAAAGATTAAAGGAGACTCCGTATTTGAAAATTCTAATGTTAAGAGCATTATGGGATATGTTACTGATGAAAATAATCTTTTCAATTACTTTACATTAAAAGATACAGTTAAATTTTACTCTTTAAGCTATAAAAGTTTTGACAGGAATAGATTTTATAAATTAAATGAAGTTTTTCAACTTCCAGAGAAAAAGTCCATAAGAAGGTTTTCAAAGGGGATGAAAATGAGGCTTTCAATAATGCTTAATTTAAGTATTATGCCAGAAGTTTTAGTTATGGATGAACCTACAAACGGTCTTGATCCCATAGTTAAAAGACAATTCCTTAATATACTTTTAGAAGATGCTGCTGAGAGAGGGACTACTGTAATTATATCTTCACATAATTTAGGAGAACTTGAAAGAATTTGTGACAGCATTGCTATCCTTAATAATGGAGAAATTAAGTATTCAAACTCTATAGAAAACATGAAAGAAAGCATCAGAAAAATACAGGTGGTTTTCAAAGAATATCCTCCTGAAGACTTAGAAAAGTGGGATGAAGTAATTAAGGTTGAAAAAGTAGGAAGAGTCCACAATATAGTAACTAAAAATTATAGCAAAGAATTTGTTGATAGGCTAAATAATTGCGAAATCATGTTTCATGAGGAAATAGATTTAAGTCTTGAAGACATGTTTATATATTCAGTTGGGGGTGATGTAAATTATGAAGAATTATTTAAATAGAGCCCTTTTCTATAAAGAATGGAAAAGCATGATGCCCTTGAGCGGAGCATTTTTGTGCCAAATATTTTTGCTAGTAATAATGCCATTTATAAATAGTGTACAGAACCTACAAGAAGAAATTAATCGAGGAACTTATAACTATAATAAATACTATTTACATTTTTTTAGTGATTTTTTTATAGGTGAAGGTGTGGTTCAAGTAGTTGCAGCAGGCACTTTAATCCTTATAGGAACTTTCATTATTGGAATAGATACAATGGGGAGAAAGTATGATTCATTGAGCGCTATGCCTTTTAAGAGAGAAGAAATTATACTAACCAAATGGACTATAGCAGCGTTAACAGTAGTAATACCAGTCATTTTAAGCTCTGTAGTTATGAGCTTTATATATGCAGGAAACAAGAATATTTTAAAAGTTTATATGAATGAAAGCATGATATTACAATGGACTCTGATAAATTGTTTAGTTTATTTATTTGTTGTTACCTTTATAATGCTTATTCAAAGCTTTTCAGGAAAAAGCATACTTGGAGGAATTGTAGGTACTATATTTTTAATGCTTCCTATGGGATTGACAATTTTAATAAATCAAATTTTAAGAGTACTAGCTTTAAATCCAAATGTATTATCACATAAACAATATTCAAGCATACTAAGTAAAATTGAAGGTTTTTCACTGAATGCTTCTTTAAGTATATATAATATTGATATATCTGATGAGTATATGCTGAGTATTTATCAAAAGTCTATTATTCTAGCTATTGTTATACCTATACTTGTGATTTTATTAGTATACTCTTTCAAAAAGACTCCGTTAGAGAGAAATGGTTATATTGTAATTTTTAAACCATTAGAAATTATATTTAAGATAGGAGTTTCAGTATGTTTCGGGCTTCTAGGAGGAGTGATAGCTTCGCAAATGATAATGAACCATTATGAAATTTATCAGTTTGATTTAAACAATATGACAGGACATCTGCCTATAGTGAATAAAATAATAAGCTTAGCTGTGCTGTTCACTCTACTATGCGGATGTGTCGTATATGTTATAACAAACAAGATAGTGGAAGTAAGTAAAAGATAAGAAAGAGAGGTTTAAATATGAATATATTAGAAGTTAGAGATGTAAAAAAACGTCTTGGCAAAAGAGAAATAATAAAAGGTATAAGTTTCAATGTTAAAAAAGGAGAGATTTTTGGATTTTTAGGGCCAAATGGAGCGGGAAAAACGACTACTATAAGAATGCTTGTAGGACTTATCGCTCCAAATTCAGGAAGTATAGTAATTGCAGGGCATGATATATCAAAGGAAAGAGAAAAAGCCTTAGCATCGGTGGGGGCAGTGGTAGAAAACCCAGAACTTTATACTTATCTCTCAGGAAGAGAAAATTTGATGCAGATTGCAAGAGTTAGAAAAATAGATAAGAATTATGTAAATAAGATTATACAACTTGTAAATTTAGAGCAAAGAATAGATGATAAGGTGAAGAAATATTCCTTAGGAATGAAGCAAAGACTGGGGCTTGCAGCAGCTTTAATTGCAAAGCCTAAGCTTTTAATTTTAGATGAACCAACAAACGGCCTTGATCCTACAGGAATTATTGATTTTAGAAACATAGTAAAAAAAGCAGCAAAGGAGACGGGAGCAGCAGTTTTTATATCTTCGCATATATTAAGTGAAATTCAGATGGTCTGCGATACGGTTGCTTTTATAAATAATGGGGTTATAAAGTCTGTTGAAAGTGTAAACGGCGACCTTGTAAAGAATGAAATAGAAAATGTAGTTTTATCTGTAAGAGAAAAAGATAAATGCGTAGAAGCCTTGGAAGTGCTAGAATTTATCCACAGTATTTCTTTTGATAAAAATATGATTAAGTGCAGCATAGATAAAGGGGCAGTTCCAGAACTTATATTTAAGCTTGCAGAGGAGAAAATACACATAGAGGAAATCTACAAGAAACATGCAGAGCTTGAAGAAAGATATATGGAACTTGTTGAAGGAGGTAAAAGAGCAATATGATATTCACATTAATTAAAAATGAAATGATAAAGCTTATACAAAGAAGAAAAACATTAGTTATAATAGGGCTATTTATTTTGCTTGTAGGTTTTATGGGATTTGCATCTTATAAAAATGCTGAGAATATGAAAGAATGGAGTAAACCAGAAAGAAGAATTCAAAACGAGCAGGAGAATATTGCGCATTTAAATGAAATAAAAAAAGATAGTAATATTCCAGAAGATGAAAAAGGGCATTTAGATGAGGAAATAAAACAAGCAAATTTAAGAATAGAAGAAATTAAGAAAGAACAGAGTGGGCAAAAGTCTGATTGGAGAGTCGCTTTAAAAGAAGAAGTAAAACAAACGGAGAAACAATTAGGTGATTCTAAGATAAATTCTGCAGAAAAAGAGCGGGTAAAAGTAGAGTTAATGACTAAAAGGTATCTCCTCGATAAGAACATAGAGCCGGAATATAACTCCTACGATGTAACGGCAACAAGATTTATAAGAGATTTATTTAACATTCTTGGTGCGATTTTTTTAGCAGTGGGAGTGATTATATTTGGTTCAGATATGGTATCAGGAGAATATACTCCACCTACTATGAAATTTTTATTAACACAACCTGTTTCAAGAGGAAAGGTGCTGCTATCAAAGTTTATAGCATTAGTGCTATCTTCTACAATAATAATAGTGTTGATAGAAATTATTGCGTTCTTAATTATGGGACTTATATTTAGTTTTGGAAATATGGACTATCCAGTAACGGTAGGAAGCAGATTTGCATATGATAATGCTGCTAGCGAGATGGGAGAGAAGACCTTAAAGTTAATAGCTGGAAGTACAACTATAATTCCTATGTGGAAATATTTAATTCAGATGTTTGGTCTTCAAATATTATTTATCATAGCATCATCAGCCTTCGCATTCTTATTGTCAACAGTTGTAAAGAGCAGCATGGTATCAATGGCTGTAAGTATAGTTCTAATAATAGCCTTTACAATGTTTCAAAGCATACCATATATTAATAAGTACGTTCATTATATATTTAGTACTTTTGGAGACCCTTCATCAGTTTTAAATGGGAATATAGCTCAAAGATTCAGCAACCCAGATATAACACTTGGATTTACCATAGGAGTGTTTATTATATGGTCAGTTGTGAGCTACTTAATTTCCCATGTAGTGTTTACAAAAAGAGACATACTTATATAGCAGATGGGGCAGCAAATCTGTAAGTTAGAAATTAGAGATTAGTTTAGAAATATGGTAGTAAGTCGGCAGCTAGATAACTAGGCACACATATCATGAAATGCACCTTATATATTTTAGGGCATATAATAAACTGAAGCCCTATTAAAAAGGAGGCATAAAATATGGATAACTATTTTAATGATAATTACCTTGGACAGTATCAGAGTGGGTGCACATACCCTGGCATGATGCATTATCCTAATCAATATTGGGGTTGCTTTCCAAACTGTAATTGCCCAAGGCCATCGATATATAAACCAACTTTAGATTATACTGTTTCTGTGCCTATTAATTTGGCAAAGTCATTAGAAGGAAAGTACTTTGTAGGCTATGCCGATAATTTGACTTTCGGAATGGGGACAAGCGCTTGGGCAAGGTTATATAATCCGCCTAATTCAGGAGTAAATTTGCATGTAACAGTTTGGACTGTAAGTGATGTATCTGAATCTCCATTTAGAGCTCAAATTTGGTTTAATGCAAATCCACCTGGAATGCCACAAGAATCTAGCTTGATAACTTCTGCTAACCAAGCTCTTTGCCCATTACCACAGCCTAGAATAAAACTCCAGTATGCAAGTAATGTAACAGGAGATCCAAGCGGCGGAATCAAGGCTTTTGTAAGGAGAGGTCAGCCTGAGACCACCTTAGTAGATGATGAGCAAGGGAAATTTATATTTTCACCAGGCGGGTCCTTTCTAATTTTCTTATCTAACCCAGAAACGCAGCAGTTAGCTGCTTCTGGAAGAATTGCTTTTGGATGGTGGGAGGAACCAATCTGCTAGCTGTAGATAAACAGAGTTCTTGGCTTACGGCAGGTAGTCATCAGATAAACATTAAAAAAAACAAGAAAATGCCTAAAGTAAGTTTAAAATAGTGGAAAAGCTGATTTGGACTTATGGAAGTTCCGTGAGGAACTTCCAATACCTTTTTGGCATATGCATTTTTTGAAGTTTAGGATTAAGCCTATTCTCTATAGTAGTGCTTTTAAAGTACTCCTTCCAAAGAGTTTCGTAAAGTCCATTTTCATTTTCATATAATAATCTAAGCCCATATTCTTTAGGTAGAGAAGTAATTGACCAACCATTTTTATCATAAATTGAGGCAACTTCTCTTTTTAAGTCATGAATTATAAAATTTTCACTACGTAAACGTTCTGTAAAATGTGGGGTAATTAGAGCTGTAATATTATGGTCAGGTTCTATAGGAGCATATAAAAATTTATTATCAATATCCTTAAATCTTACAAAACCAAGCATCCTATGAAATTCACTTGTAACCTTTTTAACTATCATATGAATTTTAAGGACTCTATTATCATGCAGATATAAATCAACATTTTTGCCAAGTTTGAATCCAAGCCTTACATAATTATAAATTAAGTTACTAGAACCATTAATGTCAGAAAGATATACATAAAAGACGTACTTTAGCGAAACAGGTGAGACTTTTAGCTTTATAGCTTCATATACCTTTGAAAACTTATTCATATCACTTTTTATGTAGACTTCCTTAGTTAAAAGATTAGGTATAAATTCTTCTTTTTTTAATATCTCTTCTGGATTTTCTTTGTTGTAGTAAGCTTCATAAATACAGGTTAATAGTCCTTCAAAGCTGCCGTCATATATATAGCAAATCATAAGTCTGCACCTCCTTATAACTCTCCAGTTATTTTACTAAAGATATCGTTAGAAGCATATACAGTAGGAGTATCAGAGAAAAAAGAAATTTGTTTATAATTAAATTTAGAATGCTTAGTAGAATTAACTCCATTATTAGCATAATTAATAAGTTTTTCCCTTATTAAGTTCTCACTGAAACCTACTTCGCCGTAGTATTTCCCTTTGCAAGTTATAAAAAACTTAGCTCTTTTTAAAACCACACCAAGTTTTTTTAAATCATCGAAGTTTAGAGAATGAACTCTTCGAGCTGTAGCTATCTTTCTAACGGAACGAACTCCAATTCCAGGTATACGCAAAAGTTCTCTTGTAGAAGCAGTATTTATTTCTATAGGAAATCTTTCTAAATTTTGAAGAGACCAATTTGTTTTAGGATCAAGATTTACATCAAAATTCGGGTTGCTTTCATTTAAAAGCTCCTTTGCAGAGAAGCCATAAAACCTTAAAAGCCAATCAGCCTGGTAAAGTCTATGCTCCCTTAAAATAGGTGGAGGTGTAGTTAAAGCTGGCAGTTTCGGATTGCTAGATACTGGAACGTAGCCAGAGTAGTAAACCCTTTTTAATCCAAACTTATTATAAAGATTCTCAGAAAGCTTAATAATTTCAAGGTCACTTTCAGGGGTAGCACCAATTATAAGCTGAGTACTTTGTCCAGCGGGTACAAAAGAAGGAGAATTTCTGTAAAGTTTGCTTTCTGTCCTTGAAGCTGAAATTTGAGAGCCTATGAAAGACATTGGCTTTAATATATTTTCTTTTTTCTTCTGTGGCGCTAAAAGCTTTAAACTGTTTGAAGAGGGAAGTTCGATATTAACGCTCATCCTATCCGCAAGTTCACCAGCTTTTTTTATGAGTATTGGATCTGCTCCAGGTATGGCTTTTAAGTGGATATATCCATTAAATTTATGTACATTTCTAAGCTTAGATACTACCTCAATTAAAAGTTCCATAGTATGATTTGGGTCTTTAAATACTGCTGAGCTTAAAAACAATCCTTCTATATAATTTCTTTTATAAAAGTTTATAGTTAAATCGACTATTTCCTGCGGAGTAAAAGCAGCTCTTGGTATGTCACTTGAAATTCTATTAATACAATATGCACAATCATAGCAGCAGTAGTTGGTAAGAAGAATTTTAAGAAGAGATATACATCTTCCATCAGCTGTAAAGCTGTGACATATGCCGCTTATATTTGCATTTCCTAATCCGCCATTTGCACTTTTTCTTCTGCTTCCACTAGAGGAGCAGGATACATCATATTTTGCAGCATCAGATAGTATTTTTAACTTTTCCACTATATCCATATTAACACTCTCCTAGAAGTTATAACTATATAATAACAAACATATGTTCGCATGTAAACATATTATTTACATATTAAAGATAACTTATTAGGGGGATAGGAGATAAAAGTAAATATAGAAGTGTTTTAGAGTCTTTATCTAAAAAAGTGGAAAAAGTATTATTAAGCTAAAGAAATAAAGTGTTGACATGAATAAAATATATATATAATCATAAACATAAATAAAACGGAATATTTCTTATCAAGAGAGGCGGAGGGACTGGCCCTGTGAAGCCCGGCAACCGGTATGTATTTTAAAGTACATACAATGGTGCCAATTCCTGCAGCGAAAGCTGGAAGATGAGGATGTAGTAGGTAAAAAGACCTAAAGGATATCCTTTAGGTCTTTTTGCTGTATAAAATATTCCTACAAAACAACAGTACTAGGGGGCATTAAATTGCATATAAAAAACATATTTTCAAATAAGAAACCTATAATCTCATTCGAAGTTTTTCCACCACATAAGGATTATTCTATAGATAGTATATATAAGACCATAGATGAGCTAGCTCCTTTAAATCCGGATTACATAAGTGTAACCTATGGGGCAGGAGGAAACAGTGTTGGTAAAAATAAAACTGTGGAGATAGCTTCTATAATAAAAAATAAATACGACATTGAAGCCTTGGCGCATCTAACGTGCATAGGTTCTACTAAATATGAAGTTAATGAAGTGTTAAAAGCTTTAAATGAGAACAATATTAATAATGTATTGGCCCTTAGAGGGGATTTGCCTCAAGATCCAAGCTTCAAGTTTCCAAGCCGACTTCATTTTAGATATGCAGTGGATCTAATAGGAGAAATAAAAAAACAAGGCGACTTTTGCATAGGTGCGGCTTGCTACCCAGAAGGACATATTGAATGTGAGAGCTTTAATAAGGATATTAAAAATCTTAGAAAAAAGGTAGATTCAGGGGCAGATTTTCTTATAAGTCAGCTATTCTTTGACAATAACTTCTTTTATAATTTTAGAGGAAAGGCAAATGCTGAAGGTATAAAAGTTCCTATACAAGTGGGAATTATGCCAGTTATAAATAGCAGGCAGATAAGAAGAATAGCATCTTTATGTGGAGCACATATTCCTGAGAAGTTTGAAAAAATAGTAGATAAATATATTGATAAATCAGAAGCTCTAAAGGATGCAGGAATTGCTTACGCTACAGAGCAAATAATAGATTTACTATCTTCAGGAGTAGATGGTATTCACATATATACCATGAACAATCCAGAAGTAGCAAAAAGAATAGTTTCTAACATATTCTCTATTGTAAAAGCTTTAAACAGTAGTATTGCTGTTTAGAGTATTAGAGTTTATCATAGTTTAAGTGTATAGTATAAATAATAAAAATAATAAGGAGGATTTTAAGAATGCCACAAGTAGAAAGTTTTCAACTAAATCATAGAAAGGTAGTTGCACCTTACATAAGAAAAGCAGGAGTTTTAAATGGAGAAAAAGGTGATGCAGTAACAAAATTTGATTTAAGATTTTTACAGCCTAATAAAGAAGCAATGCCAACAGCTGCATTGCACGCACTAGAGCATCTTCTTGCAGGATTTTTAAGAGAGCACTTAGATAATGTAATAGATTTATCTCCTATGGGATGTAGGACAGGGTTTTATCTTATACTATGGGGAGATGTAGAAGCTGATACAGTAAAAAATGCTCTTGAGGTTTCTTTAAAGCAGGTACTAGAAGCAAAAGAGGTTCCAGCAGCAACTGATATTCAATGTGGAAATTATAGAGATTTATCATTATTTGGAGCAAAGGAGTATGCGAAGTATGTGTTAGATAAAGGATTTAATGCCAAATTTTATATGGACTAAGATGACATTAAAGATTACTTAAGGGAGGGAAGACAGATGCACATAGATAGAAAAGAGGTTTTAAGGTATCTCGGATATAAAAAAGGAGAGATTTATAAAAATATAGATTTGTTAATAGACGAATGTATAGATGAAATAAAGGAAGTTTCACATTATAAACATATGTACAGGATATTTCACATTGATAAAAATGAAACGAAAGTAGAACTGAGAAAAAGCAATCTAGTATTTAAGGGAAAAGATATATCAGAACATCTTAAACACTCGTCTATGTGTGCTGTTGCAGTAGTAACTCTTGGAAGTAATGTGGATACTAAAATAAGATATTATGAAAAGATAAATTTAACGAAGGCTCTAATTTTAGATGCTTGTGCATCTACTGCCATTGAATGGGTCTGTGATGAAGTACAGAAGGAAATAGGAGAAGAAGCGAAAAAAAGGAATTTAGGCATTACCTATAGATATAGCCCAGGATACGGAGATTTTTCTATAGGTGTCCAGACTAAAATAATAAATACTCTAGAGGCGCAAAAGATAATAGGGCTTACAGCTAATGAAAATAATATTTTAATACCAAGAAAGTCCGTAAGTGCCATAATAGGGTTCCAAGATAATAACATAAAAGTTGAGCACCCTGGCTGTAAAAGGTGCAATAGTGCTATAAGGTGCCAATATAGAAAAGGGGGCAGTTATTGTGGAAATTAGAGATGTTCTTTCAAAACAGTTCGTATTTTTTGATGGAGCCATGGGAACTATGCTTCAAAATAGTGGACTTACAGCAGGAGAGGTTCCAGAAACCTATAACATTCTGCACCCACAGATAATAAAAGAGATTCATGAAAGATATATACAAGCAGGGGCAAAGGTTATTACAACGAACACTTTTGGAGCTAATGAGTTAAAGCTTAAAGATACAGAATATGATGTGGAAGAAATAATTACGGAAGCTGTAAGGATTGCTAAAGAAGCTAAGAAGACTAATAATGAAACATATATAGCATTAGATATTGGACCTATTGGGCAAATGTTAGAGCCTATAGGGACCTTGAAATTTGAAAGAGCTTATGAAATCTTTAAAAGACAAGTGGAAGCTGGAGTTAAAGCAGGTTGTGACCTTATCCTAATAGAAACAATTTCAGATCTTTATGAAGCTAAAGCCGCAGTTTTAGCAGCAAGAGAAAATAGCAGACTTCCAGTATTCTGTACCATGACTTTTGGAGAAGATGGAAGAACCTTTACAGGTACAGATCCTTTAACTATGATAACCCTTCTAGAAGGGTTAGGGGTAGATGCACTTGGGGTAAATTGTTCTCTTGGACCTAAGGAATTAATACCTGTTGTAGAAAAGATATTAGAGTATTCCTCAACCCCTGTTATAGTTCAAGCTAATGCAGGACTTCCAAGAGTTCAGAACGAAAAAACTGTATATGATATTACTCCAAATGAATTTGCACAGTATATAAAAGTAATGGCAGAAAAGGGAGCAGCTATCTTAGGAGGCTGCTGCGGTACTAATGATGAATACATAAAAGCTGTAGTTGAAAGCCTAAAAGATTTAAAACCCATAGAAATAACCTCTAAAAATTTTACTTCTATATGCTCTTCAAGCAAAACTGTAATTTTAGGAGAGGAAGTAAAGCTTATAGGGGAGAGGATTAATCCAACAGGAAAGAAAAAGTTTAAGGAAGCTTTAAAATCTAACAATATAGACTACATATTAACTGAAGCTATAAGCCAGGTAGAAGCAGGAGCAGACATATTAGATGTAAATGTAGGACTGCCAGAAATAAATGAAAAAGAAGTGATGATAAATGTAGTTAAAGAAATACAGTCTATAATAAATGTTCCTCTTCAAATAGACAGCTCTGATTCAAAGGTTATAGAAGCTGCGGTAAGAATTTATAATGGTAAGCCTATAATAAATTCAGTAAATGGAAAAGAAGAGGTTATGAAAGCTATTTTTCCTATTGCTAAGAAGTATGGTGCATGTGTAGTTGGGCTTACTCTTGATGAGAATGGAATTCCATCAAAGGCTGAAGATAGAATCAAGGTAGCGGAAAAAATCATAAATACTGCTAAAGAATGCGGCATAAAAAAAGAAGATATTTTAATTGACTGTCTAGTGCTTACAGCTTCAGCCCAGCAAAGTGAGGTTATGGAAACGGTAAAAGCGGTAAAAATGGTTAAAGAAAAATTTGGCGTTAAGACCCTGCTTGGTGTGAGCAATGTATCCTTTGGACTTCCACAAAGAGAGATTTTAAATCAAACTTTCCTTGCAATGGCACTATCAGAAGGGCTAGATGCACCTATATTGAACCCAAACAATAAAGCTATAATGGATATTGTAAGAGCTTTTAAGGTTTTAGCTAATATAGATAAAGAAGCAAAAAGCTATGTAAGGATTTATTCAAGCATCGAAAAAAAACAAGTTATTAACGAAAAAAATTTTAGAGGCTTAAAAGAAATAATAATAAAAGGATTAAAGGATGAAGCAGCTCAAAAGACGAAGGAGTTATTAGAAAGTAAAGATAGCTTGAACATAGTAGATGATTATTTAATTCCTGCCTTAGATGTGGTAGGAAAAAAGTATGAAAATGGAGAAATATTTCTTCCACAGCTTATTCAGTCTGCTGAGACTGTAAAAAAATCTTTCTCAGTTATTAAAGAAAAGATGCAGTCAGAGGGGAAGAAAAAAGCTTCAAAGGGAAAGATAGTTTTAGCCACAGTGCAAGGAGATATTCATGATATTGGAAAGAATATCGTAAAGGTTATCCTTGAAAACTACGGCTTTGAAATCATAGATTTAGGTAAAGATGTACCTATAGAAAAAGTAGTAGAAACAGTAAAAAAAGAAAATGTAAGATTGGTCGGATTAAGTGCTCTTATGACCACTACAGTAAAGAACATGGAAAATACTATAAAAAGTTTAAAAGAAAATAGAGTTCCATGTAAGGTGTTTGTAGGAGGGGCCGTATTAAATCAAGAGTATGCAGATATGATAAAGGCAGACTATTATGCTAAGGATGCGCAAGAAGCAGTAGAAATTGCTAGAAGATTCTTTGAAGCATAAAGAAAATTAATATAGAAAGACAAAAGGTAGATGCATAACATACATCTACCTTCATCTATATGATCAGAAGTTCAAACAATCCAGCTGTTGATTTATTAATAAACACTTCTGTTAATATTTATTAATAATATACCAGCAGCTACTAAGAATTTGCAATGGATTCACCCCCGATATCTACACGCCATTCAAAATGTGGTTCTGCAAATACCATGAGAATCATCTCCATTTACTTTTAAATTAAAAGCTAAAACTTCTTAGTGAAACTTTGAAACTTTCTGACACTATTATATTAACCAATTTCAAAGTTTATATGTGGGGTATTTTTTGCTATAATAACCATAGGATGTACAAAGCTTATTATGATATAGTTGTAAGTTTATTGTAATATATATACGAAATAACTGGGAGTTGTTGGTTTTGAAAGAAAAAATCCTTTCTAAAGAAAAAAACGAAATAAAAGCAAAAAAACCGAATATGTACAAGGTACTTTTGCATAATGATGATTATACCACAATGGATTTTGTTGTGGAGATTTTAGTTAAGATATTTAGAAAAAGCCCTATTGAGGCAGCAAAGATTATGTATGATGTTCACAAAAGGGGCATAGGGATTGCTGGTATATATTCCTATGACATCGCTCTAACCAAAATAAGACAAGTTGTGGTTATAGCTGAGGAAAGAGGATTTCCACTAAAATTAACTATGGAAAAGGAGTAATTATGAATTTAGATAATTTATTAAGCGAAATATTTATAGCTGCATATTCTGAAGCAAAGGTAGGTAAGCATGAATATTTTACTCCAGAACATATATTGTACGCAGCACTACATTTTGATGAGTCTAAGAATATAATAATAAATTGTGGAGGAGATGTGGAAAAACTCAAAAAGGATCTCTTGGAGTTTTTCAAAGATCAAATTCCTATAGTGGATGATGGTGAACCAATTCAAACTGTAGGTGTACAAAATATAATATCATCTGCAGGGGCTCATGTATTATCATCGGAAAAAGAAACTGTAAAATTTTCAGATGTTTTAGTCGCATTATACGATGCGGAAGATACCTTTGCAAGTTACTTTTTAAGAAGTCAAGGAATAAAGAAAATGGACATTCTTAAGTTTATTTCTCATAATACATCTTCATCAAATGAATTGGAAGAAATTTCCTTAGATTCTGAGGAAGATGATGAAGATATCTATGAAGCGGCAAATAGACATGATATATTAAAGACATATACTGTTGAGCTTACAGAAAAAGCAAAAAGAGGAGAAATTGATCCTGTTATAGGTAGAGAGGATATATTAAAAAGGACCCTTCAGGTTTTGTGCAGAAGGCTAAAAAATAATCCTGTTCATGTAGGGGAACCTGGGGTTGGGAAAACAGCTATAACTGAAGGGCTTGCACAATTAATTGCAGAGGATAAGGTACCTGAGATCTTAAAGGGAAGTAAGATATATTCTTTAGATATTGCAGGCTTATTAGCTGGGACAAAATATAGGGGAGATTTTGAAGAAAGAATTAAAAGAGTTTTAAAAAGAATAAAAGAACAAGGAAAAGCTATTGTATATATAGATGAAATCCATACTATTATAGGGACCGGCTCTGTATCAGGAGGCTCGATGGATGCTGCTAATATATTAAAGCCTTTTTTAACCGATGGCAAGCTTAGAGTAATTGGCTCTACAACCTATGATGAATATAAAAAGTATTTTGAAAAAGATAGGGCTTTATCAAGGAGGTTTCAGAAAGTTGAGGTCTCTGAGCCTTCAATAAAGAATACTTATAATATACTTCTTGGGCTCAAAGAGACTTATGAAAAGTATCATGGAGTAATATATAGTGATGAAGCTTTAAAAAGTGCTGTGGAGTTATCTTCAAAATATATTTTTGAAAGACATCTTCCAGATAAGGCTATAGACGTAATAGATGAAGCTGGGGCTCTTGCAAGATTAAATTCTAATGAAGAGGGACAAGTTATACAGATTACAGAAAAGGATATAGAAAAAATAATAGCTTCCGTAGCGAAAATCCCGCAAAAAATGTATCTTTGAGTGAAGTGGAAAGATTAAAGAGTTTAAATTCAGACTTGAAAGAGTTTATATTTGGGCAAGATGAAGCTATAGAAACTGTAGTAGGAGCTATTAAAAGATCTAGAGCAGGATTTAATGATGAGCAAAAACCGGTTGCAAGCCTTTTATTTGTTGGCCAAACTGGAGTTGGGAAAACAGAGATTGCAAAAAAACTAGGGGAGATACTAGATATTCCTTTGATTCGGTTTGATATGAGCGAATATCAAGAGAAACATACTGTAGCAAGATTAATTGGAGCTCCTCCGGGTTATGTAGGATATGAAGAAGGAGGACTTTTAACGGATACAATAAGAAAAACTCCTTATTGTGTGTTATTACTCGATGAGATTGAAAAGGCTCATTCAGATATCTTTAATGTTCTTCTTCAAGTTATGGATTACGCTACACTTACAGATAATAACGGGAAGAAAGCTGATTTTAGAAATGTTATATTAATAATGACCTCTAATGCTGGAGCAAGGCTTGTAGGCAAAGAGATGCTGGGATTTGGATCAAGAATATTGAAAGATGAGTCTATTACAAAAGAGGTAGAGAGAATATTCTCCCCAGAGTTTAGAAATAGGCTGGATGAAATTGTTGTGTTCAATAAGATGGATAAGGATATGGCATATCTTATAGCTAAAAAGGCAATAGGTGAATTTGAAGAAAAGCTCTCATCAAAAGATATTACTATTTGCGTTACTGAAAAGTGCTATAGGTGGATTGCAGAAAGAGGTTTGTCTTCAATATACGGAGCAAGAGAGATACTTCGCACAGTTCAGCAGGAAGTAAAGCCTTATTTCATAGATGAAGTGCTATTTGGAGGGCTATCTAATGGAGGAAGAGCATTAATAGATGTAGTGGATGAAAAAATTGCTATAAAAAAGTCACCCTAAATAGGGTGACTTTTTTGTGTAAAAATTTACATCAGATAAAAGGAATATGAGAGCTAATAGAGGTTAAACATCATTATCATAAAGGAAGTTACATCGGCTAACTAAGCTCTATTTATCAATAAGAGTTGTACTTTGAAAACGAATCATTTTACGATATTGGGTCGTTGTCATACCTTCTACTTCTCTAAACAGTTTGAGCAAGGTTCGAGATGAAGAAAAGCCTACTAGATTAGCAATTTTCTCTACAGAATAGTTAGTTTTAAATAAGTAATCTTTAGCATAGTTTAACCGGAAAATACTTAAGGTTTTGCTAAAGGTAGTACCAAAGCAGGACTCAAAAACGCGGTTTACATGGCGTGGAGTTACATACATAGCCTTGGCAACAGTTTCAAGATTTATATCTCTGTTATAATTTGCATGCATATATTTAGTTATTTCTACGGCTAAATTTATACTACGATTGTCTTCAGCAATATCAGAGTAAGTAGAAGGTATTATATTTCGCAATGCTAGTATTATAAAACTCAGGTAAAGTTCTCTAAGAGCGAATTGCCAGCCAAATTTTTTGTTTTTCAACTCTATGCTTATCCTTTCTATTATATTATAACAATTGTTATTATCTTTCATTACATAGTATTTGTCGGCTTTTATACTTGTAAAAATTTTCTTTATCTCTGATGCCTCAAATTCAGACCAATTGCTGACTTGAAGGGGAGTTGTATTTTCAGGAAGATCAAAAATTATAACAAAATATTGTCTAAGTACATTAGGTTCATATATAGTGCCATGCCAGGTGTGAGGTGGCATTAAAAGTAAATATCCAGCAGGTATATCAAGCTGATTGTCTGATACATTTATTTTTAAATTTCCTTCAATAGAATAGTAAATTTCGTAGGAATTATGTAAATGATGAAATTCAGAGGTTTTATTATCAAGAAGTTCTACATGGCGAATTAAAATGTCAGAGTTTAACATGGGAATTCTGACGATATAAGGTTGATATATATCTGTTCTTAATGTATCTTTCATTGTTTTCCTCCAGTAAGTTCTAATATGGAATTATGAGATTTGATAATAAAATAAGTTTATCATATAACAATGACTAATACAATAAATGGATGTAATGTTAAATAGTTGACATAGTGATTTAAAAGGACTTACGTAGATATTAATTGTCCTTTTAAATCATTGATGAGATTAAATAGAAAAATATAATAATTACATACTAAAAGACCATATATGGTTATTGCTAAGTAACCTTTCAAAAAGTAATGAGTTGTCTTTCTGCAGGAGGATAGCGAAGGTTAATATTTTACATGAAAATTCTAGTAAACAAGAAGGAAAGTCAAAATTATCTATGTAAACGGTTTATATAATGACTAAAATTTTATAAAATAACTACGGAAGTTTAGTATAGGTGGTGAAAGATAAAAAAATTGATAAATTAAAAGTTCTAATACTAAAGGGTGGGTGAAGGAAATTGAAAACAATGAAGCAGGTATGGTTTGCAGATGAAGATAAAGTAGAGATTCGTAATGTAGAGGTTCCAGAAGTAGGAATTAACCAAGTAAAAGTAAAAATTGCATATGCTGCGCTTTGTGCAACAGATGTTCATATGGTAACTATGGGAGTACTAGGAGCAAAGCCGCCAATGCCGCTTGGTCATGAAGCATCTGGTATCATTGAGGAGTTAGGTGAGGGAGCAGACAAGTTTGGATTTAAAGTTGGTGACAAAGTGTCTCTTTTCCCAGTAACAAGCTGTGGTAATTGTCCAGCTTGCAAAAAAGGACAGCCGCAATATTGTCATAATTCTCAATCTACAGGTGCTTTTGCAGAGTATGTGGTTACTGATGTTAGTGCAGTTTATAAGATTCCAGATGATGCTGATTTACAGTGGTACAGTCTGGTTGAACCTGCAAATTGCACCATACGTGCTATGGATTTAGCACCAATAAGACACGGTGCAACGGTTGCAATTTCGGGTGTAGGTGGTATAGGATCTATTCTTTTAAATATGATTTTACTTTCAGGTGCTGCAAAGATAACTGCTATTGATCCTGTGGAGTCTAAACGCAAAATGGCACTTGACATGGGAGCCCAGTATGTAATCGATCCATTTAATGAGGATATAGAAAAGCGAGCAATGGAAATTACAGATGGTAATGGCTTTGATTATGTATTTGAAGTATCAGGCTCTCCAAAAGCTGCGGAACCAGCACTTAAAATTATGGGTAATTGTGGTACAATGGTTTACTTCGCAGTATTTCCGCCTAAATATGAAATGCCATTGAATTTGTATGATCTATACATGAAGGAAGGTAGAATTCAAACTGTATTTACTACAACTTCGATTATGCCTCGTACCATTAATCTTATCCCAAGATTGCAGCTTGATAAAGTTATTGGAAAAGTAATGCCATTAAGTGATGCAGTGGAAGGATTTGAGTTATTTAACAAATCAGTTTATCCTAAGATACTGTTTGATTGCAACAAATAAAGGAGTGGGAAATATGAAGACAGGAAAAATCAAATGCACCGATGGATATTTGGATATATCCAAAATGATTCTAGGCGCTGGTAGCTTTGGCTCAGAGCTGCCTAAGGATCTTTCATTTGAGATGATGGACCGCTATTTTCAGGTAGGTGGACGAGCAATAGATACTGGACGAATTTACATGGCTTGGGTGCATAATGGTGCATCTAAAAGTGAGAAAACTGTTGGCGAATGGATCCGTTCAAGAGGTGTACGCAATCAGATAACCCTTATTACCAAAGGGGGTCACCCAGAATTCCGTAATATCACATATTCCAGACTTGCACCTGAATGTATCGAATACGATATTAACACGAGTCTTGCTGTACTGGGTGTGGACTATGTGGATACCTACTTTCTTCACCGCGATGATGAAAATATTCCAGTGGGTGAGATTATGGATGTTATGGACCAGTTAATTAAGGATGGCCTAACCAGATCTATTGGTGCCTCTAACTGGTCAATAAAGCGTATTTTAGAGGCTAATCGATACGCAATAGAGCATGGAAAAACACCTTTTACGGTTTCTCAAATCCAATGGAATATGGCAGAATGCAAGCGAGAAGACTTGCTGGATAAAACTTGCCTGTGCATGACAAAGGAGGAATATGAGGGCTATCGTAATACAGATATTCCGGTTATGGCTTATTCACCGCAGGCGGTTGGTTTTTTTTCTAAGTATTTAATATCAGGTGAAAAAAATCTATCTGCAAGAGCTCGCGTTTTCCTTACAGAAGAAAATATAAAACGTGCTAAGAAGGTCGATGAAATATGCAAAAAAATAGGATGTACTCCAGCAGCACTCTGCATAGCTTTTATCACTTGCAATCCAGTAGACGGATATGCCATAATCGGTAATTCCAGCATGCATCAGATGGAGGATACCCTAACGGCGCTAGACCTAATTGTCGAACCGGACGTAATTGACTGGATTCTGGAATAATCAAATACAGCTCCCTTAGGAAAAAGGACGTAATTATATAGTAAAATAAAATTTATAGGGGGAATTCACGTGAGCAGTATCAACCTAACAACAGATCATAAACGTTATTATGTGAAAATCAAGTCGGGCGAAAAAGTAGCCTATGGTTTCTGGGGATTCGGCAGTGATTTGGTATTTCAGACGATTACTATTTATCTTACTTTTTTTTACACTGATATCTTTGGTATCTCTCCAGCACAGGTTACAGCACTGTTCCTTGTAGCTCGTATATGGGATGCCATTAACGATCCGTTAATGGGAGCAATTTGCGAGAAACTTCACTTTAAGATGGGTAAATATCGTTCATGGATGTTTTATTTGGCGATTCCATACGGTATTTCCACTATCCTTCTTTTTACTACACCAAATTCACCGGCGGTTAAAGTTGTATTTGCATGGGTTACTTATATCGCATTTGGAATGTTATTTACCGGGATGATTATTCCGGCGACTTCACTATCATCTTCGATGACGCAGGATCCTGTAGAGAGAACATCTTTGAACTCGTTTAGAATGTTCTGTTCTCAACTTGGTGGAGTTGGATGTTCTATACTTGTCCCTTATTTGTCAACTCACCTTGGTTCCACTCCTAAGCAGGGCTATCAGTTTGCTATGGCAATTCTTGCAATTATTATGGCTATTTCCTTTATGGTTGCTGCTAAGGTGTGTCAGGAACGTGTTCCTGAGACTAACAGTGAAGAGCCATTCAGATTTAGGGATGTTTTTGAGCAGTTCACTAAAAACAAACCACTATTATTTGTATTCGTTTTATACTTAGCCGCATATACCTTTAATATTATGGTAAGCTCTGTTGGTACTTATTTCGTTACGTATAATATGAAACGTGGTGATCTACTCGGCACGTGGTCTTTAACACAGACATTGCCGTCCATTTTTCCACTATTGTTTGTACCTGCAATGGTCAGGAGAATAGGTAAGAAAAAAGTTGCTTTGCTAGGCGCTGCTATTTCTTTAATAGGTATGTTGATGTTCTTTTTCTCTCCAGATACAGCATTTACTTGGCTCTTTATAGGTAAGGGAATTGGTTCTTTTGGTTACGGAATTGAATTAGGTATTCTGTGGTCTATTTTACCAGATACTGTTGAATATGGAGAGTATATTACTGGAAGACGGTGTGCTGGAGTCGTTTATTCGCTAGCAAGTTTGTCTATTAAAATTTCGCTAACTATCGCTGGGATCGTTCCAACGATAGTGCTAGATGCCGTTAATTATGTTCCAAATGGTGTGCAGACAGAGAGTTGTTTGACCGCAATTAGATTTCTGAACTCCTTGATTCCCGCAATCTTCTTACTAATTGGTATTATTGTATTTTCGAGGTACTCACTAACTGAGAAAAGATTTGAGGAAATCGTTGTTGAGTTGACAAAGCGCAGAAATGAGGCTGCAGATAAAGGAGTTACTGTTAAGTTAACATCACAAACAAATGCTTCTGTAGATAAATAGATTTGTATAGTTCTATGAATTTAAAGTCTAATTTAATACACAGGTGACTCAGTAAGAGGGAGTATGCATAATGAATATATTATCAGTCATCAAAATAAATAGTATAAAGAAATTGTAATAAATCAAAACAGTGGAGGAAGGTGTTTTATGAATGATGACGCAGATACTTGGATGTTGTAATCGCTATGTACAAGGCTATGGCGAAATCAAAAGGTTGAAAAGCTATGTAAGTTGGATGGGCAGGAGTTTTTTGGTGATTGCGAGTAAAAACCGTTTGAGAGATTTAAAAAATACAATCGCAGAAGCAATGGATGGCTTGAAAGTTACTTTCGTACAGTTTGATGGCCAGTGCAGCTGGGAGGAAATTCATAAAATTGTTGCGGTTGCTAGTAACTGCGGCGCTGAAGCGATAATCGGTGTCGGCGGTGGTAAGGTTGCAGATACTGCCAAGGTCGTTGCAAATAAATGTGGTGCACGTGTAATTATTGTTCCCACAATTTCGGCCAGTGATGCGTCAACAAGCTCAGTTTCTCTAGTTTACCAGGACAACGGTACTATTGAAGATGTTATTGCTTTTCCTGTAAGTCCAGAGTTAGTTTTAGTGGATACTGAAATCTTAATTCATGCACCTGTTCGTCTGTTTGTCGCAGGAATGGGTGACGCGCTTTCTACGTACATTGGTGGAAAGGTATGTCAGGAACATTATTTTGACAATCACTTCAATGCAAAGGGTACTCATACAGCACTGGCAGTGGCTAAGCTTTCCTATGACATGTTGATGAAATACGGTGTTCAGGCGAAAAAGGCTGCTGAGCAAAAGGTTATTACAGATGCTTTCAATGCAATCACTGAAGTTAATATTCTGATGAGTGGTATGGGATTTGAAAACAACGGTAGTGCCTCCGATCACTGTTTCTACTTTGGTACATTGGCGCTAACTGAGAGAGAAGAATATGTATATCATGGTGAAGGAGTCGCATTCTCTACTTGCTGCCAGCTTGTGATGCAAGGCGCATCAAATGAGGAACTCGATGAAGTTTATCAATTCTGTTTAAATGTAGGTTTACCTGTCACATTTGATGATATGCATCTAAGTAATCTTACCGAGGAAGAATTCGATATCATGACTAAGGCGGTACTAAAAGAGAACTTTATTCATCATCATCCATTTGAAGTAACTTATGAAATGGTTTATGGCGCATATAAAACAGCAGATGCAATAGGTAATATGTATAAAAAAGGTGGAAGCTTGATTTAATGAAAATGATTTGTTGTATGAGGAATATAGTAGATTTTTCATGCAGCAAATCATTTCCAGAGTATACAAGATTGAATAGTGAAAGGATACGATAATGTTATAAATTAGGGTTTGAATTTTTTATCGTATAACGTCTTTACGTATTACAAATAGATGACAAGTTATAAAATGAAATGATTTAAAAGGGCAAATATAGATGCTAATAGATCTTTTTAAGTCATTGATAAACAGAAAAGAAAGACATAAAATAGTTTATACAATATAAATCCATTAATGGGTGTTAATTGAAAATTCAAAGATACTATTGAAGAATAGTCAAAGCTTAAGAAATATTAAGTATAGGATTTATGTGTTGTGGTTCGAATTATGGCTTAAAGGTTTTGATAAAGAAAATGTTCAAAAGTAAACATCAAAATTTTAAGGAGGAGATTCATTATGAAAGTTATTTCTGCAATTAAAATTGGTAACATGAAGGATCCTGACGATTCAAAGCGCGGTAAAGTTGGTGTATTAGACATGCCTGTGCCATCCCTAGATGACGAAGATGTAAAAATAAAGGTTGCATACTGTTCAATATGTGGTTCCGACCCACATTTGGTTGGAGGTATTTTTGGTTGGGATCCTCCATTTGGATTAGGACATGAGTTATCAGGTACAATAGTTGAGTTAGGTAAGAAGGCTACTAAAAAAGGCTTGAAGGTTGGAGATAAAGTTGCAGGAAACTTCTTGCAGTTCTGTGGAACTTGCTATTATTGTCGTAATGGACAAGAACAGTTCTGTGAACATACGCGCAATGAGCCTGGTATGGCAGAATATGTTGTCTGGCATGAATCACAAGTGTGCAAGATTCCTGACAACGTTTCTTTAGAAGAGGCATGTCTTTTAGAGCCTGTATCAATCGCAGTTCGTATTATGGATAAAACTAATATGAAAATGGGACAGAGGGTGGCAGTTTCAGGTGGAGGTCCTATTGGACTACTTACATTGCAAATGCTCAAAATGTTTGGAGCTACTTCCCTTACAATGATTGAGCCAATTGCTGAAAGACAGGAACTGGCTTGTGAATTTGGAGCAGATTATATTATAAATCCAATTATTCAAAATGTTGAAGAGGAGGCAAAGAAGATTACAGATGGGTTAGGGTTTGATATTGTTATTGAAGTATCAGGCTCAACAAAAGCAGCGCCTGCAGCTTGTGAAATAGCAGCTAAAGGAGGCACAGTTCTTTACATTGCTATGTTCCCTAAGGATTATGAAATGCCTTTAAATCTTTATGAGAAATGCTATTCGAAGGAACTTACTATTTCAGGCACATATGTTGCTCCTTACGCATTTCCACGTGCAGTGCAAATTCTGCCTAGAATGAATCTTAAAAAGTTTACTAACAAGATTTTTACAATTGACCAAGCAGAAGAAGCTTTTAAAGCGCAACTTTCAGGAAAATATCCAAAGATACTTATTAAGTGTAACGATTTTTAAATAAAATTTTATTTTCAAAAAGGGGGTAAACAATATGTATAAATACAATATTGACATAGAAATGGTCAAGGAACTTGAGGATAAATGTGTAGAAATTAGAAAGAACTTAGTTAATTTTATATATCATATAGGTATGGGACATTTAGGCGGAGAGCTTTCTATGGTCGAAATGGCAGTTGCTTTATATTACAAATACATGAAATATGACCCTAAGAACCCTAAGTGGGAAGAGCGCGATAGGTTAGTTCTAAGTAAAGGTCACTGCAGTGAAACCCTTTATACAATTTTTTCAGACCTTGGAATGTATACTATGGATTACATGATTGAGCACTTTGAAACTCTTGATACTGCTAAATTTGGTATGCACTCTAATAGAAAATACGTACCAGCAATCGAAGTATCGGCAGGCTCATTAGGCCATGGTTTGCCAATAGCCGTTGGTTTAGCGCTTGGTGCCAGAAAGCAAAAGAAAAGCTGGAGAACCTTCGTTATTGTCGGAGATGGCGAGATGGACGAAGGTACAAACTGGGAGGCTATAATGGCAGCAGGTCACTATAAGCTTGGCAACCTTGTTGCAATTGTAGATAAAAATCAGTTACAGATGACAGGACCTACAGCCAATGTTATGAATCTTGATCCATTAGACAAGAAGCTAGAGGCATTTGGATGGGATGTTAGAGAAATTGACGGTAACGATATGTACTCAGTTTGTGAGGCATTACAGTCACTTCCACCTGCTGACCCTTACGTTCGCAGAAAACCAATATTTATTATCTCTAATACTACTAAAGGTAAAGGTGTTGACTTCATGGAAGGTAACGTAAAGTGGCATGGCGGCGGTATTGCTAAGGAACAGTTAGAAGAAGCATTAGTTAGTATAGAGAAGAATAGGAAGGTGAGATAATTATGGCAGTAAACACTACTTTTGATTTTGATCAAATGTTATCTAACGCGCGTGAGGCGTATGGTGAAGAATTAATGAAAATGGCAGACGAAGGATTAGATTTCGTATTCACATATAGTGATAATGTTGCTCCATCTTCTGCTACTGGTAAGTTTCTTAAGAAATATCCTGATCGCTGCTTTAATTTTGGTATTGCAGAACCAAATCAAGTTGGTGCATCAGCAGGACTTGCATTATCAGGTCAAATAGTATTTGCACAGGTTTTTGGTCCATTTTTACCACTTAGAGCTGCAGATCAGATACACACAGATATTGCCTATAATGATGTTCCTGTAAGGCTTATTGGAACTCATGCAGGTGTTACAGCAGGAGGTGGTCCTACTCATAACGATATTGCAGATCTTGCTTTATACAGAGCCATTCCTAACCTTACCATCGTTGTCCCTGCTGATGCGGGACAATGCATAAAAACCGTAAGGGCCTCAATGACATATCCTGGTCCAATGATTATTCGTATCGCACGTGGAGCCGAACCTAATGTTTATATGGACGATAATTATGAGTTTGAAATTGGTAAGGCTATAACTGTTAAAGAGGGTAATGACCTTACAATTATCAGTGCAGGAAGCAGTGTTTATTGGTCAATGATGAGTGCAAAAGAACTTGCTAAAAAGGGTATAAATGCCCGTGTTATTGATATGCATACTATAAAGCCGCTTGATAAAAATATGATTCTTAAATGTGCAAACGAAACGGGGTGTGTTGTTACAGTTGAGGAACATAGTATAAACGGAGGGCTTGGTTCAGCAGTTGCTGAGATGCTTGCTGAGGCAAGCTTTGGGGGTAAGTTTAAAAGAATAGGTTTGCCAGACAAATTTGCCGTTCTTGGAGATCCAATGAAGGTTTATAAGTACTATGGCATGGATCCAGAAGGTATTGCGAAGACAATTTGTGAGTTAATGGGTAAATAAAGTAATACAACTATTATCTTATGAGCCGACATAGAATAACTTTATTGTCGGCTACATTTTTTAGCAATAGGGGGAAAGATTATGGTAGAGCAGCTTCGGGAGTTTTCAATGGATTTTTTTAGCTTAAAGGGTAAAGTTGCAATTGTTACAGGAGCAAATCAGGGACTAGGAATGGCATATGCTATGGCCTTTGCTAAAGCAGGTGCAGATCTTTTTATACCTCATTTTACAGATGATATTTCTGAAATAAAAGAATTGATCGAAAGTGTGGGGAGGAAAGTTGCCTTTATTAAGGGAGACCTCACTGACAATAACTATGTTGATGCTATGGTTGAGGCATGCATGAAGGAATATGGGCGTATTGATATTTTAGTGAATAATGCAGGAGGTAGTATCTTTGGAGACTTTGACACATATCCTGACGAGGCTTGGAAAAAGATTATAGATCTTAATCTAAATTCTGTTTATTATGTAAGTAAGAGGGTTGCATCCATTATGAAGAAGCAAAAAAGCGGGAAGATTATAAATGTGGGATCAGCACTATCTTTTACTGCAGATAAACGTTGTCCTCCATATACATCAACAAAACATGCTATTGTAGGGTTAACTCGTGTTTTTGCAAATGAGCTTGGTGATTCTAATATTCAGACCAATGCTATTGCACCAGGCTTTCTTGCAACAGAAGTCAATCGAGAGCTTCGCGCTGACCCTGCCTTCTATAACAAAATTACAAACCGTATACCTTGTGGACGATGGGGAGAGTTACAGGATTTAATGGGTGCCGTAGTATTCCTTGCTAGTCGTGCTTCAGATTATATAAATGGATGGACAATTAGTATAGACGGAGGTTTTACAACTACTCTGTAATAAGGGTTAAAAAATATTAATGCGTTGGTTAAAAATAAACAAATTTTAATCAACGTATTTTTAAATAGCTACTTGATTTTGTTAGCGGAAATCAACATAGCATTTATCAATTCGAAAAGATTATCCAAAGTGGGGAGAGAATGCGATTATATATAATAGTAGCGTGGGGAGGATAAGTACTATGATAAAAGGCGGATATATGGGTAAGGTTTTAAGGATTAATCTTACTACTAAGAAAATTATCACTGAAGAGCTTCCAGAACAAACGGCAAAGGATTTTATAGGGGGAGCAGGATTTGGAATAAAATATTTATTTGATGAAGTTTCGGGAGACGTAGATCCCTTAGGAGAAGAAAATAAATTAATCTTTGCACCTGGACCATTAAGCGGTACATCAGCTCCATGTGCAAGTAGGATAGCAGTTACAACTAAATCTCCTTTAACAGGGGCGGTTGGAATGTCCTTATCAGGGGGATACTTCCCTGTTGAATTAAAATTTGCAGGATATGATATCCTCATTATTGAAGGAAGATCAGAAGAACCAGTCTATCTTTGGATTAAAGATGATATAGTCAGAATTCGCCCAGCGAAGAAGTTATGGGGAATGAATACTTTTGATACTCAAATTGTTATTAAGGACGAGTTAAATGAACAAAATGCTCGAATAGCATGTATTGGACCTGCAGGAGAGAATTTAATAAAAATGGCATCTATTATTAACGAAAAAAGAGCCTTTGGACGTAAAGGTGTGGGGGCTGTTATGGGCTCTAAAAATCTTAAAGCAATAGCTGTCAGAGGAACTCAGAAAGTCACAATTGCAAAAGAAGAAGAGTTTAAACAAGCGAGATCTTTTATGCTATCAGCAATGAAAGAAAGCCCAGTTTTGTATCCTGAGTTTTCCAAGCTAGGAACTAACATGGTTGTAGAAGCAACTAGTGCTTTAGGTATATTCCCTTCTGAAAATTACCAAACAACAGGAGAGAAAAGCTATGTTGAAGGTATTGGCGTCCAAGCTAATCAAGAGAGGGCTAAGGGTTCAGAACACTGTTACGGATGTCCTGTAGGATGCAGTCAGCTAAGGTTAGCTGGAGGAAATTCCAAATATATTGGTACTCTTTCTGATCCAGAATATGAAACCTATTATAGCTTTGGAGGACAGACTGGGGTTAATGATCTAGATAGTATTATATTGCTAATGAATTATGCGACAAATTGGGGTTAGATACCATGTCTGCCGGTGTTACCATTGGTTTTGCCATGGAACTATTTGAAAAAGGAATTTTAACATTAGAAGATACAAAGGGAATTGAATTAAAGTTTGGAAATCATAAAGTTATGACAGATTTAATCACAGAAATTGCCTATAGGAAAGAAGGACTAGGTGCCTTATTATGCGATGGTACAAAAGTTCTTTCTGAAAAAATTGGTAGGGGCAGTGAAAAGTATGCTATGCATATTAAAGGATTGGAGTTTCCTGCATATGACCCTAGAGGGGCAAAAGCTCATGGTTTAAACTATGCAACTTCTTATACAGGAGCAGACCATAATAGAGGGTATGCGTTTCAGGAGATATTTGGAATATCGGTTCCGAAGGCATATGATAGATTTGCAGCAGAAGGTAAAGGCTGGTTAACAAAATGGAATCAAGATATTAGATGTGCAACAACGGATTGTCCTACAATGTGCGGCTTTTTGATGGATATGGCTTTACCTGCTGTAGCGCAAAAAAATACGGCAAATATGGTGAGTGCTGCAACGGGACTTGATTTAACTTCAGAAGATGTAGAAATAATAGGGGAAAGAGTAAATAATTTGGCCAGAGTATTTAATATAACGGCAGGCTTTACTAGAGCTGATGACACATTCCCAGAAAGAATTTTAACAGAGCCTATCAAAGAAGGGGCTTCAAAAGGACATTATATTAGTAAGGATGAGTTAAAACTAATGCTTGATGAGTATTATACTGCTAGAAATTGGACTAGAGATGGCGTACCAACTAGAGAAAAGCTTATGGAATTAGGGTTAGAAAGTGCCATTGCTTCCTTAGAAAAATTGGGATTGGTTTAAAAATGAAAAGACAAATAATGATTGAAATAAGAGTAAAGTCTATATTAGGAATGGTGGCGTTGATTGGAGGCTATAAGGAACAAATTATTAGAATCAAGGCAAATTCAAGTATCTCGGATTTGTTAGATAAATTAATTGCTATGTACGGAGAAAATTTAAGAGATAAGCTATTTGAAGATGCTGAAAAAACAAGAAATGGTATTGCAATGTTTTTAAATGGAAGGAACATATTTGCTTTAGAAGGATTTAACACAAAATTAAATCAAGGAGATGAGTTTCTAATATTTCCGCCAGTTGGAGGAGGTTAAAAAATAAAAATAATCTTCTTAATAGTAAGTAGGTGAAATAAATGAAAATAGGAATTTTAACAAGCGGAGGAGATGCCCCAGGAATGAATGCTGCTATAAGGGCAGTAGTGAAGTCTGCAAGTCATAATAGTATAGAAGTTTTAGGCATAAAGCATGGATATAAAGGTCTAATAAAACAGGAACTAATCCCCCTAAATATTTTTAGTGTTGACGGAATTTCAGAAAAAGGCGGAACCATACTGAAGACAGCGAGATGTCCAGAATTTACAGAGGAACAGGGAAGAAAAGAAGCTTTAGAAACATTAAAAAGATTTGAGATAGATGGTTTAGTTGTAATTGGAGGAGATGGTTCTTTTAGAGGTGCGGAAAAACTTGGCAGGTTAGGAGTAAAAGTTGTAGGAGTTCCAGGAACAATTGATAATGACTTAGCTTATACAGATTACTGCATAGGATTTGATACAACTTTAAATACTATTTTAGAATGTATCAGCAAAATAAAAGACACAGACTCCTCACATGAAAAAACTACTATTGTAGAAGTTATGGGAAGATATTGCGGTGACTTAGCTTTATATTCTGCTTTAGCTGGTGGAGGAGAAATAATATCTACTCCTGAAAAAAAATTAAACTTTGGTGATATATGTGCAAAGTTAAGTGAAAACATAAGTAAAGGGAAAAATGATAATGTAATAATAATAACTGAAAGAATGTATGATATTGAAGAACTCCAGAAGCACTTAGAGAAGAAGCTAGAAATTAGTATAAGAAGCACTGTTTTAGGATTCGTACAAAGGGGCGGAAATCCATCTGGGTTTGATAGAGTGTTAGCAAGTAAAATGGGTGTTAGGGCTGTACAATTGTTGATGGAAGGCTCTACAAGAAGATTTATAGGAATTAGAAATAATAGAATAATAGATGTAGGTTTTAGTGAGATAAATGATATAGATACTAATAAGCAAAAGGAGTACGATTTGTTAGATGAGCTCTTATAAAATCATATGACTAAAGTAACTAACGCTAATATTTGCCCATAGATATTGAAGAAATATTTTGCTATAATGTATCCTGGAAGTTAAATATATGGATAAAGAAAGTTTAGAAGTTTTGGGCTATTAAATGGAGAGTCGGATATAGTCAATAGCATTCAGTTCTCAGAGGATTGGGTGCTTTTGTTATAGACTAGCATCAATACTGTAATAATTACTAATGATATAGAGAATGTTATATTCTATAGATGAAGTGCAATGTCTAGGAGGTTTTTATGGAAGATTATATTGTAAAAAAGATACTAAATAACAATGTAGTAATTGCAGAAAACAATGGGAAAGAATTTGTTTTAGTAGGTAAGGCTATAGGGTTTAACTATGGTAAAGGGAAAAAGATTCCAGAGGGGAAAATAGAAAATAAGTTTGTAAAGCAGTTGAACTCTGATGATGGAAACTTTAATAGAATTTTAAACAAGATAGATAGTGAAATAGTTGGTATATCAGAAGAAATAATATCTTTATGCGAAAAAAGGCTTAAAGTCAAACTAAATGAAGCTATACACATTTCTCTTCCAGACCATATAAATTTTGCTATTAGGAGAAATGAAAATGGTATAGAAATTAAAAGCCCATTTTTACATGAACTGATGGCGCTATATCCTGATGAATATAGAATTGCAGAAAAAGCACTCGATATGATAAATAGCAGGTTAGATGCAGAACTACCAGAAGATGAAATAGGTTTTATATGTATGCATATTAATGCTGCACTAAAAGACCAAGAGGTAAGCGCTTCCCTAGCCTATACAAGAAAAATTGGAGAAATAATGGAGTTAATATCTAAATTATTAAAGAAAAAGTTTGACAAAGCTTCTATTGAATACATAAGGACTGTAACACACTTGAGTTTTGTTATAGAAAGAATAATGGATAAAAAAACCATAAAAAATAATTTGCTTGACAACATAAAAAAAGACTTGTACAATGAATACAGCATAGCAATAAAAGTTGCTTTAAAAATAGAAAATTTATTTTCTATTAAGGTACCTGAAGATGAAATCGGTTATATAGCCTTACATCTTAATAGACTTTTAGAAATATAAGCAGTGTTACTATTGAATTAGGCACGAGCTTAAAGGGAATAACTATAGTACATAGTTATTTTATACCCTTTGGGCTCGTGTTTTTGTTTTTTTAATATACTGTAAAGCTTTAAGATCTTTTGGTGCTATGAGATATAGTATTATTAATTTTGCGTTTCAACATTAAAAGAGGAGGTATTATGATGAAAAAGTTATTTGCTGTCTTGCAAAAGATAGGTAAATCATTAATGCTGCCAGTATCCGTTTTACCGGCAGCAGGATTGCTATTAAGATTTGGTCAACCTGATTTATTAAATCTGCCATATATGGCGCAGGCAGGGGATGCTATATTTAGCAATCTTCCAATGATTTTTGCGGCTGGAGTTGCTATTGGTTTCACTGGCGGTGAAGGAGTTGCCGCTTTAGCTGCTGTTGTAGGTCAATTTGTTCTGCAAGCGATCATAAAAGTAGCAAGTGCTAGTGGTGCTACAGCTTTAGCGACAAAACTTGCTGCTGAACAAGGAATGACATTAGAAGCATTTATGAAAACAGCTGCTTATAATGATGTAGTTTCACAGACAACCATTAATATGGGAGTGTTCGGCGGTATAGCTATAGGTTTGATATCAGGTGTTCTATACAATAAGTTTCACGATATAAAGCTGCCTCAAGTTCTTGGATTCTTTGGCGGAAAGAGGTTTGTACCAATCATAACTTCTCTTGCAGCTTTAGTTTTTGGAATTATTGGAGTTAACATTTGGGCTCCTATTCAAGATGGAATTAATATATTCTCACAATGGGCGTCAACTTCTGTACTAGGACCTGCATTTTACGCAGCAGGAAAGAGGCTGCTAATTCCGGTAGGATTGCATCATATGTATTATCCAGCATTTCTATATCAATTTGGTGAATATGTATCAAATGGTGTAACTTACTTTGGGGATTCTGCAAGATATTTTCAAGGCGACCCTACTGCAGGGTACTTTATGGCGTCAGAGTTTCCAATACTGATGTTTGGTCTTCCAGGAGCTGCTTTAGCTATGATTGCAGCAGCTAAAAAGGAAAACAGAAAAAAGGTGTCTGGTATGATGATTTCAGCTGCATTTGTAGCTTTCCTTACAGGTATAACAGAACCAATTGAATTTTCATTTATATTCGTCGCACCTATGTTGTTTGTGTTTCATGTTGCAGCTGCTTTCTTATCAGGTATTATTACAAGCTTGTTGAAGATTAGATTAGGATATACTTTTTCAGCATCTTTTATAGACTACCTATTAGGATTTAAATTTGCAGGGCATCCATGGTTAATGTGGTTTGTTGGATTAGCTTTCTTTGCACTATACTTTGTGGTTTTCTACTCTACAATTAGAGCATTAAATTTAAAGACTCCTGGTAGAGAAGATGAGGA
The DNA here is from genome assembly GCA_009738435.1 of Clostridium bovifaecis. Classification (GTDB taxonomy): domain Bacteria; phylum Bacillota; class Clostridia; order Clostridiales; family Clostridiaceae; genus Clostridium_H; species Clostridium_H bovifaecis. The sequence continues at coordinate 1,327,729 of CP046522.1, forward strand.
TGAATCAATACCAGCTCCTATAAATGCTAAAGGTACTGAAAAGGCTGCAAGGGTTTTAGAGGCAATAGGTGGTAAAGATAACATTGAAGTTCTTGATGCTTGCATTACAAGGCTTAGACTTACCTTAAAGGATCCATCAAAGGTTGATCAAGGTACATTAAAGGCACTTGGAGCGGCAGGAGTATTAACTGCAGGAAATAACGTTCAGGCCATTTTTGGCACAGAGGCAGAAAAAATTAAAGATAATATGAAAGCTATTATAGCAAATGGTGGTTATGTTAAAAAGTCCAATGAAGATGGAAAGGAAAAACTTAATGAAATAGATTCATATGCTAATAGGGAGGCTATTAGCGGATCACATTCATTATATAATCCAATTGGCGGTGAAGTTGTTGAATTAGAAAAGGTTCCAGATGAAACTTTTTCGGGTAAGCTTTTAGGTGATGGATTTGCGATTATACCTTCTGAAAATAAGGTATATGCCCCAGCTAATGGAGAAGTATCAGTATTGTTCCCAACTAAGCATGCTATAGTAATTGTAACTGAAGAAGGTCTAGAAGTTTTGGTGCACATAGGTATAGATACTGTAAACTTAAATGGTGATGGATTTACTGCTCATGTTGCACAAGGAGATAAGGTTAAAAAAGGAGATTTACTAGTAACTTTTGATGCTGAAGTTGTTGAGAAAAAAGCAAAAAGTTTAATCTCCCCTGTGGTTATAACTAATATGCAAGAAGTAGAAAAGCTTACAGTAGATTTTGGCAAGAAGAAGGCTGTAGAAAAGGCTGCAACAGTTATAATGAGATAGGATTGTAAAAAATACTAGATGAAGATATTATAAATTTTCATCTAGTATTTTTTATTTTGTAACAGGAATATTAGTGTAAGCATATACTGTAGTGGGAACAGCAAAGTTCCTAAGGGGGTAAAAGTCTATGCACAATGGGTTTAGAAAAATAACACCAGTTAATGGGTTTGATGTGGGGAACCTGGATAATGCAAGACAGAATGATTATGCTTGGGCTATGGCAGATATGGGAGACTATTTATATGTTGGAACAGGAAGAAATATTGTTTACTCAGTATTAGCTTCTGGAACTTTTGGAGATATTAGGATACCAGGTGTATTTGTGCCGGAAAATTTGGACATGCGTGCGGAGATCTGGAGATATAAAAAAGATGGTTCACAAGGGTGGGAAAAGGTTTTTAAAGCTCCAGCTGGAATAATAGGCTTTAGGTTTATGATACGGTATACAACCCCAGAAGGGGAAGAAGCACTTTATGCTGGAGCATACAATTTAGATGATCGTGTATTAATTGCAAAATCAACAAATGGGAGCGATTGGGAAATATTAGATACAGGAATAACTGTAGGTAATAATACAAGAGCTATGATAAACTATAATGGTAAACTCTATATGGGAGTGCTGGGAGGATCGACTGATATAGAAGAAACCTATATTTATGAAAGTACAGATCCCGAAAGAAGAGGATGGACATTGGTGACTAATCCACAGGGAGACCCAAATAGAAATCCACAAGGTGCAGTTACAGTATTAACAAGCTTCAATGGACATCTTTATGTTTCTACAGCTCGTCCAGGCGGATTTGAGGTTTGGAGAACGAGAGAGAATCAGGTTAAACAGGATGATTGGATATTAGTAGTAGATAAAGGAGCTGGTGATGCTCTTAACGAAATTCCATTAAGCATGGGTGTATTTAAGAATCATCTATATGTAGGAACAGCAATCACCTTTGCTATTGTAAGTATTGATACTGATAGAAGATTTATACCTCCAAAACCTTTCGATATAATAAGAATAGATAGGTATGATAATTGGCAAGTTGTTGTAGGAAGTGAAGCTATAGAGCCGACTAATACAGTAACGGGAGAAAGAGGACAGGCTATAAGCGGATTGCCTTCAGGCTTTGGAAATCCGTTCAATGGATACTGTTGGCAAATTCAACAATATAATGGGGAAGTTTATGTAGGAACTTGGGATTGGTCAGTATTAATTATTCCTCTATTAAGATCATTAATTGAATCTGCTTTTGGAAATAGCACTGAAGACTTCAGAAACTACTACAGGAGATTGCTTGATGGTGGAATAATAGGAGAAATACTAAGGCTTATTCCAATAAAGGCCATACTAAATCGATTTATGGGTTTTGATTTATATAAGTCTTCTGACGGAATTCATTGGGAAACAGTTACTATTAATGGATTAGGCAATCCTTATAATTATGGTGCTAGAAATCTATATGTATCACAAGAAAACAGATTGTATCTAGGAACAGCTAATCCATTTGAAGGCTGTGAAGTATGGGTTAAAGCCAGAAGTGGACAAGATATTTCACATGAATCGATAGAAGAACTTTTAAAATTACTGTTTAGATGGATAAGATGTATTATTGAAAATGGACAATACAAACAATACGAAGAAATACAGCAGTATGAACAATATAAAACACCTGAAAATTGGTTTTATAATAGATTTAGAATGTAACCAGTAAGTGGAAGATCCTAGGCATTAATTGCCTAGGATCTAGATTTATAGACTACCATAAATCAGACATTCTCTTCTTGCAGTGCTTTGATTTATGATAATTTTCTTTAGTATGCTCAGGATTTAGATTCTTGTTATCATGGTGCATATTGCTTGCCATGTTTTCTTTATCATTGGAGCAGTGATGCATGTGATTTTCCATGTGATCTTCCATACCATGTTCCATGTGATTTGCCATATGATGTTCCATATGATGAAGCATAGCATATAAGTAAACAAATCTTGTTGCATGTTCTTGTTCATCTGTAATAATTTCATATAGCATATCCCTTAAATGTCTATTAGGAAGTAGTGATTTAATTTTTCTATATAATTCTACAGCTTCTAATTCCCCATCTATGCTGCTTTCTATGGCATCTACTAAAGAGTGATGCTCCTTCTCTTCAGGAAGAGGAACATTTATCATTTGACCTGTTAATAGATGATAAATATGCTGAAACATTTTATAATGCTTTCCTTCATCGTCATATGCAAATTGTATTTGCCTCTTAACTTTCTTGTCATCAGTCATCTCCATCATCTTTCCATACTTAGCTCTATCAGCTCTCTCATCTTTCATTGCCTCTACCAACAAGCTAATTAGCTCCATGCTCGGCTGATACGTGTTCATCATTCCATGGCAACCTCTGTAATCGTTAATATACATTATATGTTTCCTCCTATAAATTACATTACAATATATGATATGGGACATAATATATAGAGGTGACAGACTTTAAAAACAAGTTAGAAGTTAGGAGAAAAACAAGTTAGAGGTTAGAATATAATAAGGATGCTAACTTTTAACAAAAGTGAAGTTTCTAACATACTAACCTATTATTAAAAGGGAGGTAATTAAGATGGATAGAGTTTCAGATGTTAATGGAAAACAACCGATATTATCAGTTATAATAGATAAAGAAAGGTCACGTTTCCATAGTATGGTTTTTAAAATTGATGAACATGAACAAGGAGTTATATCAGATACAACAGTAGAAAAGATAAGACAATTATTAAAGAAAGCTATTCCTAATATAGGAGAAGGAGAGCATGAAGTCTTTATGAATGAATGCACCTCACTAATAAATCTTCTGTATGATGTGGAAGATGTTGAAGTAGAATTATATGCAATAAATGCGGTAAAAAGTGTTGAAGATTACGAAAAATTAGAAGGAGCAATTTTAGAGAGTGCAGGAGTAGACCTTGAGATACTAGTAAGATAGGGATAACTAGATTTTGCAAATTGAGGAAATAATCGAAACTAGTCATGGATACCTGAGATCAGGAATAGTAGGTATGGCACTAAGCTGTTATATTAGGAAACTAAGATATGAAGCCCGAAACAATATGGATGGAAATTGCCTCGTTATAGAACCATTAGTTGATAAAATGAAAAACTCCTCAGAGGCTATGGTAAATATATTAAAGGAATATGATGAAAAGTATAAAATAAAGCGGTATATAAAGAGCCTGTAGATTTGCTTAAGTAGTGGGAAGATTTTTAGTAGTTATTAAGAAAATTTGTAAGTACTATTTTTAAAATCTAATTAAAAAGGTGATAAATTTGAAAGATGAGTTAGTTTATGATGGATGGTTAAAAGTATATAAGCGAGAAGTTAAAGGGAAGAGGTATGACATATTAAAAAATTATGATGCAGTAGCAGCTTTAGTATTAAATGAATTTAATGAAGTTCTTCTTGTAAAGCAGTTTAGGCCAGCATTTATGAAAGAAACCTTAGAAATACCAGCAGGATCTCTAGATATAGAAGGGGAAAGTAAAAGGAGATGTTTGACAAGGGAACTAAAAGAAGAAGCTAACATTACTGTACACGAGGGGGAATTAGAAAAAATTATAGAATACAAACCTATTATGGGATTCAGTAACAGCACAATGAGTATATTTCGATGTAAAATAAATAAAAACCAGATAACACATAAACAGATTAGAGATGATGATGTAACGGAAGTTATTTGGATAAGTTTGGATGAGCTTGAAGTAAGCATACAGGAAGGAAACATAAGTGATAGTAAAACTATCCTATGCTACTACTACTTAAAATCCAATAAATGAATTATTCATAAATTTGCAAGAGAGTAATATAATTTATTAAAGTAATCAATACATATTATGGAGTGTATATGAGTTTAGAGAGTATCATAGAGGATTCATTTGAAAAGGCTTTGGCTAAAGGAGGGAAAAAGGCACTTGTAAAAGGAGTAGAAGAGTTAATTGATGATGGAGTTGTAGAGGAAGTAACCAAAAGAGTAATAAATGTAGCGGTAGTGGAAATAGTTAAAGTAATCCAAGTTGGAGTAGCCTTAGCTATTGGGAAAGCTATTATAGGCTCATCTATAGTAAAAAGCGAGGAACAATTAGAGCAGTTAAAAAAAGGGATCATTAGTTCTATAGCAACCCAATATGATGATGGAAAAGTCTCGGAGCTTATAAAAGAAATTTTTCAAAGTGATGATAAAAATGACAACAATATTAAACAGTTATGAAAACTTTATTTATGTATAGGTATAGGATATAATGTAATTAACTACGTTTATAAATTAGGGGGAAACTATGGATAAGAGAGTATTAGGAAAAACAAATTTTAATGTTTCTGTTATAGGCTTTGGAGGAATACCTATTCAAAAGGTTTCTGAGGAAACTGCTATAACCTTAGTAAAAAAGGCACATGAGCTTGGAATAAATTTTATTGATTCCGCTGCAGGTTATGGAAAAAGTGAAGAACTGCTTGGATATGGCATAAGGGAAACAGGAAGAGAAAATTGGGTAATTGCAACAAAGGCTCCGGATAGGGATTATGAAGGAATGAAAAAAGCTATAGAAAATAGTCTTCGAAGATTTCAAATAGACACTATAGACTTATATCAGCTTCATAATGTAAGAACCGAAGCAGAGTATGAAATGGTGATTAGTGAAAATGGAGCTTTAAGAGCATTAAAGGAAGCTAAGAAAGAAGGAAAGATAAAAGAGATAGGAATAACTAGTCACTCTCTTGATATAATAAGCAAGGTTATTGAGAATGGAGAATTTTCAACAATTCAATTTCCGTATAATCCTGTTGAAAGACAAGCTGAGGAACTATTTAGGAAAGCTAAAAAATTAAATATTGGAGTAATAGTTATGAAACCTATGGCTGGTGGAGCTATAGAAAATAAGGAGTATTCATTAAGATTTATATTAGAAAATGAAAATGTAACTTCTGCAATACCAGGAATGAATACTATAGAACAAGTAGAGGAAAACTCAAAGATAGGAAATAATTTTACAAAGCTAAGCGCTGAAGAAAAAAAGGCTATTCTTGAAGAAGCTGAAAGACTTGGAACAGAATTTTGTAGGAGGTGTGGTTATTGCGCACCATGTCCAAAAGAAATCGATATACCTACACAATTTCTTTTAGAAGGATATTTAAAGAGATATGACTTGAAAGATTGGGCTGTTGAGAGATATACATCTCAAGAGCACGGTCCAAAAGATTGTGTAGCTTGTGGAAACTGTGAGACAAAGTGTCCTTATGATTTACCAATTAGGAACATGATGAAAAGAGTATATTCAAGCTTTGAAAGTTTATAATATATTATAAAAATATGGCTTAATGCGTTAAAAATTGCATTAAGCCATATTTTTATACATTTCCTAAAAGAAGATTTCCTATTGAAAAGTTACTAGTGCTTTCGGTTTCAAACCAAATATTAATTTCTCTTTCAGCGTTTTCACGACTATCGGAAGCATGAACTGAATTCTCGGTTTTAGATAAGGCAAAATTACCTCTGATAGTATTTTTAGATGCTTTTTCTGGGTCTGTACTTCCATTAATCTCTCTTACCTTGGCGATGGCGTCTTCTCCCTCTATAACTAGTGCGCATAGTGGGCTTCTTGTTATATAGGATATGAGTTCTTCGAAATAAGGCCTGCCTTTATGTTCCTCATAATGACGTTCTGCAGTGTCTTTAGAAGCTTTTAGCATCTTTAGATTAGTTACCTTCAGATTATTCTTTTCATAGAAGGTAATAATTTCACCAATCACATTTCTTTCTACAGCATCAGGTTTTATTAGAACTAGGGTCTTTTCCATTATTATCCCGCCTTTAAAATACTAAAGGAAAGTTTTGAATAAATGTATAAGGTAACATTAATTTAAAACTTAGCCTTAATAAAATATATGAAATATTATTGCTATAAATAGAGAAATATATACATTTTGGAGATAAAATCAATTGTTATATATTTGTATATAATAAAGTAAAAAAGTGAAAAGGATTATTCAAAAATATGGTATAATAGTAATTATATTATATAAGTTATAAGGAAGTGAAAACTGTGGATATAATTAATAAACAATACTTAGTATTAAGAAACATAACAAGTAATAATATAATATCTTCGTATGTAGCTGAAGATATTATAAATAATAGCACAGTTCAATTAAAACTAGTAAACGCTGACTATACTCCAGAAGAGTGTATTCGCTTTCTTATAAGCAATTTTATCGAATACAGTAATATAGATAGTTCAAATATTACTAAGGTAATTGATTTTGGACTAGTACAAACTATAAACGAACAAAAGGTAGGGTACAAGCAATACTACTATACTACTGAATACTTTGAAAAAGTCCTAAAAATTAAAGATATAATAACAGCATTATCAAGAGATTCTTTAATAGATATATTTATGGAGATATGTACAGGAGTTCAATATCTCCATTTAAGAGGAATATCATATGAAAATATCCATTTAGAAAATATTTACGTGTTAGATGTAAATGGACATTATGTAGTCAAGTTGAACGACTTGATTAGTGTTAAGATAAATAAAGATTTTTTAAAAGAAGATTCTATTGAAAGCTTTATATTTAAATCACCAGAAATTATTAATGGAGCTAAATATAATAAGTCTTCAGATATATATGCTTTAGGGGTGCTTTTATATGTTTTGCTGTTGTTAAGTTATGGCGTAGAGATAGATTTAGCTAGTGACATTCATGAATTAATTAAAGACAGAAGCATTAAAATAAATCCAGACATAATGGAAGTTATAATGAAAATGACATCTTTAGAAGAGTACAGCAGATATGAAAATGTTAATAAAGCAGTAGAAGCCATAAACGGAGTATTAGGCAAAAACCATTCATGTATTAAAAAGGAAGATATCGAAAAGCTTAGTTTTAATAATAAGCTTATAGATAGAGAATATGAAGTGAATAAGATTATATCATCATATAATCAAATGAAAAATAAAGCTTCTCAAAATAAATTGGTTTTAGTGCATGGGGAGCGTGGAACAGGAAAAACTAAGCTGCTAAAAGAGATTGAAAGATTGATATATTTAGATGGTGAGAAGACATATTCTGCTTATAATTTAGAAAAATCTAACTCATCCAATAAAGGATTCTCAGAAATTGCAAAAAGATTAATTGAAAGCTGTACTCCAGAGATACTAGAACATTATGAGTCAGAACTTATTAAGTTTGTGCCAGAAATAGGAAATAACAAACGAATTACTCCTACACAGCCTTTAATGGCTGAAAAGGAAAAGCTAAGACTTTTAAAGGTTGGGGAAAGCTTTCTAAGAGAACTTTGTAAAAACAATTTAGCCGTGTTTATAATAGACAATATTCATATGGCAGGTAAGTTTTCCGTCGAATTAATAGAGTACTTATATAGCTCTAACTTAAATAGCAAAAATATAATGTTTATTATATCTTATTGTGATGAAGAGGCACTATCTGATAAGGAATTTTCGAAATTTATCTCAAAGGAAAAAAACAATCCTAACACCATAAATATAAGCTTAAAAGAGCTTTCACGGGAGGGGACTATTGAATTAATTAGAAGTATAATGCATATGGACAAAGCTGCTGTTAACTTTTCAAACCGGATACATGAACAAACCTATGGAAATCCTCTATTTATTGAAGAAACTTTAAAAACTTTCTTGCTAAATAAAGTGATTTACGTTAATAAAGATACAGGAAGATGGTACAGCGATTATGAAGGCAATTATGATAAACTTCCTATTCCGCGCAGTTTAGAGCAGGCTTGTATAAATCAAATTAGTAAGTTGGATAATGATGCTTATTTAATAGCAGAGTTTATTTCAGTATTTAATAATGGTGTATCCAAAGAGATAATAAAAAAGTTTTTATGTGAATATAACTTGGAATGTGATTCAATTATAAAAAAATTATGCACAAGAGGAATCATGTGTAAAAAAATAGAAGATAGAGGTTTTGTTTATGACTTTTCAAGTAAGCTCCTTAAAGATATAGTTTATAAGAAAATAGAGAATGCTAAAAGATCCAACATACATAATTGGATAGCCAATATATTCGAAAGTGAATATGAAGAAGATAAATATTACGAAGAAGAAATAATATATCATCTTGAGAAATCGGGGCAAAATCATAAGGTGATTAGGTATTGTATAGATAGTTCTGAGAAAATGTTAAAGCTTAGAAATAGAGAGGGGGCCCTACTGAACTTAAAGAAAGCAGTTTCATTGCTAGACCATGAGGACTATACTCTAAGAATTGAACTTTTGCTAAAGATCTCTCAATTATATGAAGACGATGCCAATTATTGTTTGTCTATTAATTATGGCAAGAAGGCTAAAAAGTTGTGCATAAAATCAAGAAATAAAAAACTTTTGATAAATGCTTATAACGCTCTAGCAAGTGCATACCTAAAGTTTGAGGATCTAGATAGATCTATGGAATGTGTAGAAGCGGGAGAAAAGCTTTTAAATAATATAAATCATGAAGAAGGATATATAAAAATAGATATATTTTGTCAAGAATATGTCTTGGTAGAGATGAAAATGAAAGGGCTATTTCCATATGTAAAGATGCTATAGAATTATGCGGAAATGAAAATTTAAAATATAAAGCTATGCTATATAATACTCTAGGTACAGCTTATATGGAATTGAATAAAGCAGAGGAATCTATAAAAAACTATAAAGAAAGTTATAAATGCAGTAAAAATATAAATTATGGAGAAGGACTTGTATTAGCTCTAAATAATTTAGCAGTAGTATATGGAGACTATTATCAAAGAGCAGACAAGACTGAAGAATATTTGCTAAATGCTAAAGAGATATGCGAAAATGACAAGCTTATTTATTACGAAGTGCTAGCCTTGGTAAACCTCGGTGAAGTATACTTAGGGAAATATGATTATGAAAAGTCCCTTAAATATTTTCTAGAAGGATTAAGAAAATCTAAGGAAATTAACTTTGAGAAGATAGTTTTCTATAGTTTGAATCAATTATCTATGGTCTATTATAGACTTAATGATTATGAGATGGCATATAGATATTATACTCTATCTGAAGAAGAATTTAAAAATTATAAAAAACAAGTCAGAGAAGAAGCGGATTTCTATAGACTGCAGGGAGAGTTTCTTTTTAATATAGGCTCTATAGAAAGATCACAAAAGTATTTAGAAGAAAGCTTAAAAATATATAACGATCAGGAATTTACATTAAAATGGAAAAGTGAAATTCAAATTCAGTATTTAAATTTAATAAAAGAAGATAATCCTGAAAATCTTAGATATTACATAGAGAAAATAGAAATTCTTTTGGGCTGCTTTAAGGAAGAAAGTAAAAGGTTTGAAGTTGTTTATGATACAGTATTGATTTTATATAAAAAAGGAAAGCGTGATTTAGCACTAAGTTTATTAGATAAGTACAAATTTAATTCAAAGAATAATATTCATCCAAGAATAAATATAAAATATATGCATGTAAATAGTATATTAGCTCAGGATGATGATAAGATTGAACTATTACACTCAGCTTTAAAGACAGCAAATAGATTAAAGGAACACAAAATCAAGTGCGAATTATGTATAGAGCTTGGAAATTGGTATCTACACAGAGAGAATTACGTTAGAGCTGCTAATTACTATTTTGAATCATGCAAAATAATAAGACAACTACTAAGTAAGTTACCGGAAATTATAAAAGAGCAATATATAAAAGTTAATAACTTAGATGAACCTTTTTACAAACTAATAGATATAAGAAATAATTATATGGACAATAAAGTAGATTATACTGAAGTTAACTCTACAGAGGAACTACTAGAGTTTAAGTACTCAATAGATATGTTAAAGGAAAGTGTATTTATTGAAGAAGCCAGAGTTGTGTATTCAAAGTATTATTCTAATACAGCCAAAAATGAGCTGGATATTATAAATAATCTAACCTCAGATTCTATGGCGAATTTAGAAATAATATTAAGGTATTTATCATGGACAACTCTAGCTACAAAGGGAAAAATTCTATTAGAAGGAGAAAATGAAAAGTATGTAACCTTGGTATCATTAAAAGAAGATTCTAATGATATAGAAAACATAAATATACTAAAGAAGGTAAAAAACACAAAGGTACCCATGCTACTCAATTACCCTTATGCTTCAAAAGAAGATATGGCAATTATATGTATACCGATTATTATGAAGAATCTTAAAGGCATGGCAGTTGAAGGAAGAAAAAAGAATAGAAGAGGTTATGGTATTGTCAAAGGATATATTTATCTGAGTTCCGATAAAGTTCTAAATAATTTTAACGATGATAGTTTAAAAAAATGTATGAATTTAACAAGCTTAATAGACTATATATTAGAGAAGTACCAATTAAAGGTAAGTTCTTCTCTAGACACTTTAACTGGAACATTAACAAGACAATATCTTGAAGATAAGCTAGAGGATTTAATTGAAGAAGCAATTGAAAATAAAGGAACATTTTCATTGATAATGTTTGATTTAGACAATTTTAAAAATGTTAATGATAATTATGGTCATCAGATAGGAGATGAAGTTTTAAAAAAGGTAAGCAGCGTTATTTTAGAAAATATAAGAAGCCAAGATATATGTGGAAGATATGGAGGGGAAGAATTTATTATCCTTCTTCCAAATGTAGATAAGGAAGAAGCTAAAAAGGTTTCAGATAGACTTAGAAGAAAAATTAAAAAGAAAGTGATTCTAGGAGACAGCACACCAGTAACTATAAGTATGGGAATTGCTTCTTATCCTGAGCATGGATATTTAAAGTATGAGCTTATTGAAAAAGCTGATCATGCCCTATATGTAGCAAAAGACTTAGGAAAAGATAGATGTGAGGTATGGAAAAGAGAATTTGGCAGCGACATCAAACACGGAAATAAACTTTCTGGCATAGTATCTGGGAGTTTAGTCCAAGATTCAAGAAATGTTTCTGCTATTATTGAGTTAATAAATGTTATGAATGAGGAGTTGGATATAGAAAAAAAGATATATAAATCATTAGGGGAGATAATGAATATATTATCTGCTGAATATGCTAGTGTAATATATTTGGAGGATAGTGAAATAAAGGAGAGGTTTAAACGTAAAATTAACGAAGAATCTTGGTATAGTGAGAAAATATACAACGATAAAATTATAAAGGATGTAATCACTCAAAAACAAGGTATATGTACAATATATTGGGATGAAGAATTGGAGTATGATTTAATTAATGAGGTCTCGGAATGGTATTCTGTAATGGCATCACCAGTGATAAAAAATAATGATGTTAAATATATAATTTATGTAGCTGTCCCCTTAAAGTTGAAGAGATTTAGTCATAAAGATTTAAATTTTTTTAATACTATGTGCAAGATTATAAGATTGATGTAAAAATTTTTTTGGATAAATTAAAGTAGTTTATGGTAAGTATAGGATATTAAGTGAAGTATACACGGATATCCTATATTTTTATTTGAATAATTAATTTGAAAAAGTTATTCTATGATATATGATATATGATATAGGTGAGGTGAGATTTTGATGATAAAGTTTTTGATTTTTTATCTTTTCGCTATTAATTCTTACGGAATATATGTAATGTATTCAGATAAAGAAAAGGCAAGGAAAGGGCAGTGGAGGATATCTGAGAATAGGCTATTTATAGTTGCATTACTTTTTGGCAGCTTAGGCATTATGGTTGGTATGAAAAAATTTAGACATAAAACTCAGCATTATAAGTTTATTTATGGGATACCTTCAATATTCTTAGTTCAATTGTATTTAATATATAAGCTTTATGTATAAAAAAAAGCACTAGCAAAAAGTGCTTTTTTTTTATAAGAAATTTTGTATAATTAGTTTTCCAGCTACAGCAAGAGACATTGTTACAAATATAGGTTTAATCAATTTTGAACCCTTAGTTATGGCAAGGGTAGTGCCAAGTCTTGCACCTAAAATCATAGCTATAGCTACTGGAAACCCTATCATATAATCTATTTGTCCATGGATTGCAAACAGAACCAGTGAAGCAATATTGCTTGCAAAATTCAAGATTTTCCCGTTTCCGGCCGCTTGTACAAAATCGAAGCCAAAAATCTTTATAAGTCCAAAAATTAAGAATGATCCTGTACCAGGTCCAAAAAAACCATCATAAAAGCCTAATGAAAAGGCAAGTAAGATTCCTAAAGTTAGATTTAACTTTGTAAGCCCTTTGAAGTTATTTTCAGCTCCAATAGATTTAGAGAATACTGTGTAAATTCCAACAAATAGAATTAGAATTAATACGATTGAATATAAAAAGCTTTCGTTAACCTTTAATACTGTATTTACTCCTACGGCTGCACCAATAAGAGTAAAGGGAACCAAATACTTCAGTAAATCTGAATTCGTTTTTTTTGATTTTACAAATTTCAAGGCACTCGTGAAGGAACCCGAGGAAGAACAAAACTTATTAGTTCCAAGTGCTAAATGTGGTGAAACTCCTGCGGCTAGAAAAGCAGGAAGACTGATTAAGCCACCACCTCCAGCAATAGAATCTACAAAAGCTGCTAAAAAACCTGCCCCACATAAAAAAATGATCTTTGTAACTATAGATGTTGTTATCATAAATACACCGCCCAACTTAAAAGTAATCAATAAATATTGTACTTTATTTATTTAAATAAGGGAAGTGTATCCATTAATATTTATAGTTAAACAAAAATCTTTTTAATGTAAAGCGAAGGAATGAACTAGCAGAAGCTTATCTGAATAAAGTTCTGGTTCTAATAAGTTGGATATCCTAACAATTTACACTTTACCTTTTATACGATACACTTTAAACTATTAAATGAGTAATGAATGTGCGGGAGGAAAAAGATGAAGGACATAGTTTTTATAGCTCCTTTTAAAGGATTAAAGGTTTTGGCTGAAGAAGTCGTTAGGGCAAGAAATTATAGTAATATAGAAGTGGTAGAAGGAGATCTAAGTGAAGGCGTAGAGGTTGCAAAGAGGGCCATTGAAGACGGAGCTAGCGTAATTGTATCAAGGGGCGGAACTTATACTATGATTAAAAGCATTGCCCATATACCTGTGGTTGAACTTCAGATGACCTCATTTGACATTCTAAGAGGCTTTAAAGAGTTAATACATCACAAAGGGAAAATTGGAGTAGCAGGATATGAAAATATTATTTATGGATGTGAAGCAATTGAAGAAGTGCTAAATTTAGATATAGTTAAAATAAAAATCGAAGACGAAGATAAAGCCGAAGGATTATTAAAGAAGTATATTAATAAAGGAATTAAAATTTTTGTAGGAGATACTATAGGAAGCGGGACAGCACAAAGATTAGGGTGCAAAAGCTATATTATAGAATCAGGTATAGAGTCTGTGCTCTATGCTATGCAAGAGGCAAGAAGAATACTAACAGGGTTAAGGATTGAAAAAGAGAGAGCCGAGAAACTTAAAACTATAATGAATTTCATTGATGACGGAATAATAGCAATTGATGATCAAGGGAAAATAAATATATTTAACTCTATAGCAGAAAAAATATTTGGTGTTTCGCAAGAAGAAGCTATTGGGAAAAGCGTTGAAGAAATTGTAAAAAATACAAAATTAAATAAAGTGCTTAAGTCTGGCAAGATAGAATTAGGCGAAATACAGGATGTTAATAAATCGAAGATTGCTACAAATAGAGTTCCTATTATTGTTGATGGTAAAATAACTGGCGTGGTTGCTACATTTCAGGATATTACAAAGATACAAGACTTAGAGCATCAGATAAGAGTTAAACTTCAGAAAAAGGGATTCGTTGCTAAGTACAACTTTGAAGATATAATCCATAAAAGTAGTGAAATGAAAGAATGCATAGATAAAGGAAAAATCTATAGTAGATATGACTCTCCAATATTAATATTAGGTAAGTCTGGAGTTGGTAAAGAATTATTTGCCCAAAGCATTCATAATAGCGGTGATAGGAAAAATGCTCCTTTTGTAGCAGTAAATTGTGCAGCGCTCCCTCCTAACCTTATAGAAAGTGAATTATTTGGATATGTGGAAGGAGCCTTTACTGGAACTGCGAAGGGAGGAAAAGCCGGAGTATTTGAGTTTGCTCATGGGGGGACTATATTTTTAGATGAAATAGGAGAACTTCCATTGGAGGTTCAAAGTAGGTTTTTGAGAGTACTTCAGGAAAAGGAAGTTATGAGAATCGGGGATGATAAGGTTATACCTATAGATGTAAGAATCATAACTGCAACTCATAGGAACTTAAAAAATATGATAAAAGAAGGAAAGTTCAGAGAGGATCTATACTATAGAATAGATATACTTACCCTCATAATTCCATCTTTAAATAGTAGGCGTGAGGACATAATAGAACTTTCAGAATTTTTTATGAAAGAGTATTCAATAAAGTATCGTAAGAAAATTGAAGCGATTTCTCATGAGGCAAAGGAATATTTAAATAATTATAGTTATAAGGGCAATGTAAGAGAGCTTGAAGGTATAATTGAGAGAGCAGTTGTATTATGCAATACAAATACAATAGGGTTGAAAGAGATCAAATTAGAAGAAATAGAAGCACAAGACACATTCAATAATACACTCCTTACCAAGAAGAAGGATACATATAAGACTTTAAAAGAAGTAGAAAGTGAATATATAGACGAAGTTATAGATTATTGCAATGGCAATCTAAGTGAAGCTTCTAAAATATTAAATGTAAACAGAACAACTTTGTGGAGAAAGAGAAATAGTGATGCGTAATGCAACACTGTTTCTTTTTGCAATTATGAATTGTTGCAAAAAGAAACGTGCGCAGGAAAAGGTTTTCACAAAACCTTTAAAAATTGCGAAATTTGATTTTGGCATACTACTTGCTATATATAAAAGTGACAAAAATAAAAAACAAAATGAAAAAGAAGTTATAGGAGGTATGAATATGCTAAAACTTGCAGTTGTTGCTAATGCAAACGATAATGTGGCCACAGCAGTAAAAGATTTAAAGAAAGATGAAAAAGTATTAGTAGATTTATTTGGAAGTGAAATCGAAGTAGTGCTTAATGAAGATATCCCTTTCGGACACAAATTTGCTATAAAGAGTATAACAAAAGGTGAGCAAATAATTAAATATAAAGAGTCTATAGGACAAGCTACTGAAGATATAAAAGTTGGAGATTATGTTCATGTACACAATGTTGTAAGCGAAAGAGGACGTGGAGACTTGGAGGTGTCTAAATAATGAAATTATATGGATATAGAAGAGAAAATGGAAAAGTAGGTATAAGAAATCATGTATTAATACTTCCTGCATCAGTTTGCGCTAGCGAAGTATCAGCAAGAATAGCGGGACATGTAAATGGTGCTATATCAGTGCCAAATCAACATGGATGTTGCCAAGTAGGTGGGGACTTAGACCTTACAATACAAATAGTAAAAAACTTAGGAAAGAATCCTAATGTAGCTTCAGTTTTAGTTGTAGGGCTTGGATGTGAAGGGGTTCCGGCTAAAGAAGTTGCAGAAGAAATTAGAAAAGACACAGGAAAAAGAGTTGAGTGCTTAATAATTCAAGAATGCGGTGGAACTATTAAGACAGAAGCTGAAGGTGTTAGAATAGCATCAGAAATGGCTAGAGAGGCAGCAAAGCTTAAGAAAGAAGAAATAGACATAACAGAAATCACTCTTGCTATTGAATGCGGCGGCTCTGACACCACATCAGGGCTTGCATCAAATCCTGCTGTTGGATATGCATCAGATAAATTAGTTTCATTAGGAGGAACATCAATATTCTCAGAAACTACAGAATTTATAGGTGCTGAGCACATATTAGCTAGAAGAGCAGTAACTAAAGAAGTTGGAGATAAGATCCTTGAAATAGTTGCTAATTGTGAAAACAAGGCAAACACAATGGGTGTTGACATGAGAGGGGGACAACCTACTCCAGGTAACATTCAAGGTGGTTTAACTACTATAGAAGAAAAATCTTTAGGATGTATTTATAAAGGGGGAACTGCACCAATCGATGGAGTATTAGATTATGCAGAGATACCAGCAAACAAAGGATTATATGTAATGGATACTCCAGGACAAGACATCGAGTCTATAACTGGTATGGTAGCAGGTGGAGCAACAATTGTTGTATTTACAACAGGAAGAGGAACTCCAACAGGAAACCCATTAGCTCCAGTTATTAAAGTAACAGGAAATCCAGATACATTTATAAAAATGAATGACAATATGGATATTAACGCAGGAACTATAATCGATGGAACTAAAACTGTACAAGAAGTTGGAGAAGAAATTTTCTCTGAAATGCTTGAAGTAGTTAATGGAAAGCAAACTAAGGCTGAATCATTAAAACACAGAGAATTTGGTATGTATAAGCTTATATCAACATTCTAAAATTAAGCTAATCTTTAAAAAATCAAAATATCAAGGTTATGAATGTGGATTTCTTGACCTTGATATTTTAATCAAGATTATAAATAAGAATTTAATAGGAAAGTTGCTAAGGAAATATAGATTGAGGAGTGATTATATGCAAATCAAAAAAACCATTGACAAAATACCTGGAGGATTAATGGTTATACCATTACTATTAGGAGCGATAATAAATACTTTCTTTCCAAAGGCATTGGAAATAGGTGGGTTTACAACAGCAATGTTTAAGCAGGGTTCATTACCGATTTTAGGAGTGTTCTTATTCTGCATGGGCTCTCAATTAAGTTTCAAAGTTGCGCCAAAGTCCCTGAAAAAAGGTATTATTCTTACAGTAGTTAAATATGGAGTTGGGGTTGTAATAGGACTAGGCGTAGGAAAGATATTTGGGCCAGCAGGAATCTTAGGACTAACACCTCTAGCGATTATAGCAGCAATGACTAATTCTAATGGTGGGCTTTACGTAGCATTAGCAGGTGAATATGGGGACGAAACAGACGTAGGTGCTGTATCAGTTCTTTCAATAAATGATGGACCATTCTTTACTATGTTAGCTTTAGGTGCCTCAGGGTTTGCGCAAGTTCCATTTGAAGCTTTTGTAGCAGTTATAGTTCCAATAGGACTTGGTATGATTCTTGGAAACTTAGATGAAGAAATGCGTAAGTTCTTAGCAAGTGGAGAAAAGTTATTAATTCCTTTCTTTGCATTTCCGCTTGGAGCAGGAATGAACTTAGCGAATGTATTTAAAGCAGGTGCATCAGGAATAATATTAGGAGTAATGGTAGCTGTTTTAACAGGTTTTGCGGGATATTTTGCACTTAAGTTATCTGGGGAAAAAAGAGCTATTGCAGGTCTTGCAGAAGGTTCTACTGCAGGTAATGCTGTAGGAACACCAGCAGCTATAGCAGCAGCAGATGCTAGCTTAGCTCCAATAGTAGCGACAGCTACAGCTCAAATAGCAGCAGCTTGTATTGTAACTGCTTTCTTGTGTCCTGCAATAGTAGTTATGATGGATAAGTACTTAAAGAAAAAAGAAGCAGCTAAGGCACAAAGTGCAGCTTAATAAATAAACTGAAAACGATTTTGGATATCCTCCTCTGTAAGTTGGTAGTTGAAATGATTGACCATCCTACAGAGGAGAAAATCATTAAGCGTCAAAAAAAGCAAGAATAGGGTTGAGGGAGTGGAAGGCTTGAATAGATTCTTAATTATAGCAGATGATTTTACAGGAGCAAATGATACAGGAGTTCAACTAAGAAAAAGAGGAATTGATACTGATGTAATCTTTCATTCCAGTTCAATGGACAATAATGAAAGATCCTATGTAATTGATACTGAATCTAGAGGACTTAATGAAGCAGAAGCGTTTCTAGATGTAGAAGATAAGATAAAAAATTTCTTTAAACAGAATTTTGATTATGTTTACAAGAAAATCGATTCAACACTTAGAGGAAACATAATTTCTGAAATAAAGGCTGCTGATAAGTATTATAATGCAGAACTTATAATATTTGCACCTGCTTATCCAGATAGCAAGAGAACTACTATTGAAGGTATTCATAAAATCAATGGAGTACCTATCAGTGAGACTGAAATAGCAAAAGATCCTAAAAAACCAGTGAAGGTAGATAATATAAATTTGCTGCTTAAGCAAGGATTTGATGAGGAAGTAAATCATATTTATCTGCGAGATTTAAGAAGTAGCAGAGTTGATCTTTCTAAAGGAAGAATATATACCTTTGATGCAGAAACGAATGAAGATTTAATGCTAATATCAAAAAAAGTCATAGATTGCAATAAAAGAGTATTATGGGTAGGTTCAGCTGGACTTGCTGACAGCATACTAAAGGTTAATATGCCTATAAAACCTTCCATAGCAGTAGTTGGAAGTATAAGTGAGGTTTCTAAAAATCAGCTTCATTATGCAGTATCAAATGGAGTTAATTTAGTTAACGTTGATATTGCAGAATTGTTAAAAAACAAAGATATATCAAGTATAGTGAGCGAAACTTTGCAAAAGGTTAATAGTGGAGCTGATGTTATTATAGCTTCTTCTTATGAAAGAAAAGATTATGAAAGAGCTATAGAAGTAGGAAAAGCTTTAGGTTGCTCTAAAGAAGAAGTTAGTGTGTTTACACAAAAGATTTTAGGAAGGATCATTAATAGAGTAGTAGAAAATTGTGAGATTTCTGGCATGTTTTTAACAGGAGGAGATACAGCTATAGGTGTCATTGAGGAGTTGGGTGCCAAGGGATCCAGCATTAAACAAGAGATTATGACAGGAATACCTCTTATGACTCTAAAGGGAGGAAAGTGTCATGGTCTAAAAGTTATAACTAAAGCAGGGGCATTTGGGGAGACTAGTGCTATTGAGTACTGCTTAAAGAAATTAAAGGAGGACATTTAGATGAAGCTTATAGGAATAACCATGGGGGATCCCGCTGGAGTGGGACCAGAAATAATATTGAAAGCCTTAGATGAAAAAAAAAATTTAAGAGAAAAATCAGTAGTATTTGGAAGTTATAAAGTTTTAAACTACTATAAGGCATTATTAAAGACTGATACAAGTATAAAGGTTATAAATAACCTTAACGAATTTGAAAAAGAGGTCATTAACGTGATTAATGTAATTGACTTAAATATAGATGAGTTTAAAATTGGAGAAATGTCTGCACTATGCGGGGATGCTGCTTATAGATATATAGAAAAGGCTATAGAGGCTGCCCAAAAGGGAGAGATAAAAGCTGTAGCTACGGCTCCTTTAAATAAAGAAGCACTGCATTTAGGGGGACATAATTTCGCAGGTCATACAGAAATATTTGCAACTTTAACTGATACAAAGAAGTATGCAATGATGCTAACTAATGAAGACTTTAGAGTTATACATGTATGTACCCATGTATCTTTAAGAGAAGCTTGTGATAGAGCTAAAAAGGAAAGAGTTCTAGATGTTATAAATTTAGCTAATGATACCCTAAAAAAAATGGGAGTAAAAAGTCCAAGGATTGCAGTAGCTGGACTTAATCCACATGCAGGAGAAAATGGATTGTTTGGACGTGAAGAAATAGAAGAAATTATACCAGCAGTTAATGAAGCTGCTGAGTTAGGAATAAATGTGGAAGGGCCTATAGCACCAGATACAGTGTTCTTAAAAGCTTATAGAGGGCAGTATGATGTAGTTGTAGCAATGTATCACGACCAAGGGCATATACCAATGAAGATGTTAGCCTTTGACACTGGAGTAAATATGACTGTAGGACTTCCGATAGTTAGAACTTCTGTAGATCACGGAACGGCTTTTGATATAGCTGGTAAAGGTATTGCAAAGGGAGAAAGTATGATAGAAGCCTTAAAGGTGGCAGAACTTTTTTAAAAGACGTAGTTGAATAATTTGCGACGCAGCTCTAGAAGCAATCGCTAGTCTCTAATCCCTAATCGCTAACATTTGAATCATTGATTTATCCAATAGCGACTAGTGATTAGTGATTAAGAAGAAAATTGCGCTGCATTTTTCTTATGTTGTGATCAAATTATAAGAATAAAATCTCTCTCAAAGGAGAATATAGTTTCAGAGAGAGGAGTGATTTCTAAATGGATCAAATTAAGAATAAAAATTTAGCAATGCTTAATAAGGTAGAAAAAATGAATGTTCAGCATGATTTTAATAAAGAAAATAATAAACCAGGAACAAAGCAGGTTAAAAATAAAAATAAATAAATTCACAAAAGGAGGCTGTCGCACTAAAAGAATTAGTGCGACAGCTTTTTGTCTAAAAAATAAATCTCCCACTCGAAAGAGTGGAAGACTTATAGTAAAATTAATATATGACTAAATACATTAATTTACACAAAAATTATACTTCAAATCATGGAAATTATCAATTAAAACTTCCGCTAAATATTGAGTACATGATTCCAAACAATGATTTAGTGCGTTTGCTAAGTCAGTTTGTAGAGGAGATGGATTTAACAGATTTATATTCGACTTATTCCCGATTAAGGGAAAATCAGGCTACGCCTCGTCAGATGCTGAAGATTGTACTTTATTCTTACATGAATCATAGCTATTCCAAGACAGATAAAGATGCAACCTTTATGAGGATGAAAGAAGATGCTATGAAAAACGGTCAGTTAAAGCCAGGTTACAATGTTCAGCATGGAGTAGATTCTGAATATATAGTATGGCTTACTGTTGGCGATCAGCCTACAAACACAACAACATTGATTCCATTTATAAAAAGCATGGAGAATTTCTTGTACTTTAAGTATTTTAAAATTGTTGCGGATGCAGGTTACGAAAGTGAAGAAAATTATGTTTATGTTAAAGGGAATGGACAGTTATCATATATTAAACCAGCAAATTATGAAATATCAAAAACAAGGAAATATAAAAATGATATAAGCAGAATGGAAAACATGGATTATACCGAATTGGGTGATTATTATACTTGCAAAAATAATAAGAAACTAACAGTAAATAAAATAGTAAAAAGAAAAAGCAAGACAGGCTATACAAGTGAAAAAACAATTTATACTTCTGAGGATTGCAGTAACTGTGATCACAAGAGCAAATACATAAAAGGACATAACTGCAAAACACCATTAGAAGAAAGAGTTAAAAATCTTGAGACTTCAAAGCTGTTCAACATGCTTCGCAAAGAGAATCTTGAAAGAATTGTAAGCGAAGAAGGCTGCGAGTTGAGAATGAATCGAAGTATTCAAGCCGAAGGCTCTTTTGCAGAGATAAAACAGGATATGGGATTTCGTAGATATCTAAGTAAAGGTAAAAAGAATGTTTTGGCGGAAAGTGCTCTGTTAGCAATGGCACACAATATAAATAAGCTACATAATAAAATTCAGTCAGATAGAACTGGAACACATCTTTTCTCACTTAAAAAGAGCGCTTAATTTTAAGATACTAAGACTTTGTAAGTTAAAAAAAGTTAATATTGAGGGCTTATTAAAATGCGCCATTTTTTAATTATCGAGCCTATTGGGGGTTAAAATATCATTAAATTTTCTATGAAATACACAAAAAACGCTGCCGCGTTAGCATATTTTTTATGCTAATGCGACAGCCCCTTTTTAGCTATATAATGACAGTATGATATTATAACAAATGTTTCACTATGAGAATAAATTCATAAATGTTGCATAAATAGAAGCTGCATTTAAACAAAGAAATTTGATAGAAGCAGATTATGCATTGATCACATTTAATATAACTCATGAGAATAATGGAATTGTATATGGCGCAGGAGATAGATCGGAAATAGTTGAATTTAAAGGATACAGACATGTTCCTATGATAGACAACGCAGATAAGTTTATAAGTGTAATAATCGATTTCATGGAGAGACAACCATTGCTGCTAAGAGATAACAATAATTTAATAGTGATTTATTTCCGAATCAAGATGATTTAAAAATAAATCGCAATAAATCAAGAGTATATAGTAAAACAAAAGTTACTAAATTAAAATTGAACCTTTTTTTAATCAATTTTAATTTAGTAGCTTTTTTATTTATTTAAAGATGTTACACTAGGTGGAAAATTCAGGCTGAAGTCATATGGCATGATATTTGCATTAATTAAAAAATAAATTATATTCTGCTATAAATTTGAAGACTAAAGGAGTTGGTTATTGGAGTAATCTTCTAGGCACTAAAAAATTTATTAGATGAAAGGAGTAGTTAGTAATAAAAAGAATAGCAATAATGGGTGTTGGTTCATAATGAAGAAAAAAATCTGACTATTGAAAAGGTTGGAAAAGAAAAGGGTGTAGCTACTCCCATAAATGATATAGTAGTAGAAATTATAAAAGGTATTGAAAATGGTAAGTACGAATACGAAGCTAAGAATATTGAATTGTTTAGAAAGTAATAAAATTTAAATCAATACCCATAGAAGAAATTTAATAATTGCTATTACTGACAAGTTGGCAATAAAGTAATGACATTAGAAACTTGAAATAAGACTCTAAGCATGTCTAACTATATTGTGATCTCTAAAATTAAAAGAAAAGAGGGGTTTAGTTAATGGGGACTATTGGTTTAATACTAGGTATTGCAGTATTAATTTATTTTGCATATAAAGGTGTTGGAGCACTACCGCTTACCTTACTTGCAGGTGCGGTGGTTATTCTCACAAATCAAATGGATATATGGAAATCATATTCGGAATTTTATCTTACTGGTTATGTGAACTTTTTTAAAAGTTATTTTTTAATCTTTGCATCATCTGCACTATATGCCAAATTTATGGAGGATTCTGGAGCAGCAGTTGCAATAGGATACAAGTTTATAGATTGGTTTGGTAAAAAAAGGGCAGTTCTTGTAGTTTTTCTAGCAACAGCTGCATTGACCTATGGGGGCATTAGCCTATTTGTTGTAGTATTTGCTATCGCTCCGATTATCATGTTACTATTCAAAGAAGCGGATATTCCAAGGAGATTATCTTTAGGAGCACTTGCTGCAGGATCAGCCACCTTCACCATGACGAGCCTGCCCGGGACACCTCAGCTGACAAACGTTGTTCCTACAAAATTTTTAGGAACATCATTAACTGCAGCACCTATTTTAAGTATTATTGCATCTGTTATGCTATTTATTATTTGCTATGCATACTTAAGATGGGAAGAAAAGAGATTAGCTGCTGCAGGGGAACATTTCTCTTTTCCAGATGGTACAGATGCCTCTATGTATGAAATAGATAGAAGCCAGCTCCCTTCTGCAACAACATCTTTTATTCCACTAGTTGTTATTATTGGCATGATTATCGGATTAAAAAAGGTTATTGTAAATTCAAGTGCTTTAGTTGTATTAGCAATGGTTACCGCTTCAACTTTAGCGCTAATCTTAAACTGGAGTAGAATTAAGAATAAAAAAGATACTGTTAATAAAGGTTTAGGAGGAGCAATTGGAGCCATTGCAAGTCCTTGTGCTGTAGTTGCTTTTGGAACATTGGTACAAAATGCTCCTGCATTTAAGGATATTGTTCAATTTGTATTAAGTTTTGATATGAATCCTTATGTAACTGGTACTCTTTCTACAGCCATTATCTCTGGTATCACAGGATCTTCATCAGGCGGGTTGACGATTACTCTTCAAACACTATCTGAGCAATTTGTTGGTTCTGGAGCGAATATGTCTATTATGCACAGATTAATAGCAATTGCAGCAGGAAGTTTGGATTCCCTTCCTCATTCTAGCGGATTATTCTTAATGATAAGTTATTTAGGTCTCACACACAAAGATAGCTACAGGTTTGCAGGTGTAACAACAGTTATTGTTCCGACTATTGTGTGCATCGTATGTACGATTGGAGTGATTATGATGGGATTGTAATTTGTTTAATACTATAAATAAAAATTTTTATTCGTAAGTTTTAAAAAATGATGTTGGTTGCAGATCGGTTTATATTAGGTAATGGTGAAAGATATTTGCAAGCTCTTATGCTTGAGTTAAGGAGGAATGATAAATGAGCAGAAATGTAGTTATAGTAAGTGCAGCAAGAACTCCAGTTAGATCATTTATGAGAGCTATTTCTAATATAAAAGCGCAAGCTTTAGGAGCTACAGCTATTAAAGGAAACATAAAAAAATAAGCTATAGCCCCGACTATTATTAAAGAAGTTATTAGAGGAACCTTTAGAATATCTATTTACACTATGTGTAAGTTGATGATATAATTTACAAAATAAGTTAGCTGAGGGAGGAGAGGATAGTTGATTAATAATCAATTGAAAAATGACGAAAGTAAAGAAAACGTTTTCTCAAATATAGATATTCGATTAGATGATATGCTTGATTCTGTTCATGAAGCCGTATATACTTGATAGTGAGGGGAAATTTGTAAAACTAAACAAGGGAGTTGAAAGGATCACTGGTTTAAAGGCAATTGAGTTTATAGGACTAAAACCTAGGGATTTAGTTAAAATGGGAGTTATTGATAGATCAGTTTCTGAAATTGTGTTTGAGAAAAAAGAAAGGGTAACAATCGTTCAAAAGATACGAAATAATAAGACTATAAAAGAAATAATGGTTACTTCAACCCCGATACTAGATAAATTAGGAAATATAAAATATATAGTTGCAAACTTGAGAGATATGACAGAGTTAAACTTTTTAAAAAGTGAATGTGAAAAAGCAAAGACACTTTCAAACCAGTATTTTCTGGAATTGAAGAAGCATAAAAAGGTTAAGGAGAAAGTAATTGCCGAAAGTAGTGAAATGCAAAAGGTGTTGGAACTGGCATCAAGGGCTGCTCAAGTCGATTCTACAATATTATTAGAAGGAGAATCAGGAGTTGGAAAAGAAGTACTTGCAAAATTTATTCATGAGATGAGTAATAGAAGCAGCGAATCGCTTATAAGCATTAATTGTGCAGCGCTACCTGAAAACTTACTCGAGGCTGAACTTTTTGGGTATGCTGCTGGAGCGTTTACTGGATCACAGCCTAAAGGAAAGATGGGATTAATAGAATTAGCTAATAATGGGACTTTATTTTTGGATGAAATAAATTCGCTTCCTATTTCATTACAGGGAAAACTACTTAGGGCAATTGAAACTATGGAGATAACTAGGCTTGGATCGACTGAAAGCAGGCACATAAATTTTAGATTAGTAGCAGCAACAAATAAAAGCTTAGAAGAATTAGTTGAGAGAGGGTTATTCAGAGGTGATTTATATTTTAGATTAAAAGTTATTCCTATATGTATTCCTCCTTTAAGAAAAAGAAGAGAAGATATTATGGCATTAACATTGCATTTCTTAGAATTCTTCAATAAAAAATATGATAGACAAAAGGAAATATCAAATGAAGTGTTTCAACTTATGGAAAGCTATAATTGGACTGGAAATGTAAGAGAATTAAAGAACTTGATTGAAAGGCTTGTAGTTATGAGTATAAATTCTATAATAGATATTTCAGATTTGCCTAATGAATTTTTAAATATTAGCGAAAGATTTAATGATTTTGAAATTCAAATCAATAAAATAATACCACTTAATATATTGTTGGATCAAGCAGAAAAGCTGCTTATAAAGAAGGCAGTTAAGCAGCATAAGACTACACGAGAATTGGCTAAAGTTTTAGGTATAAGTCAAAGTTCTGTTGTAAGGAAAATGCAAAGTTTAAATGAAAATGGTAATTAAGGAATAGTGTGATTAAGAATTGAATCAGTGTGAATCTATATAGAATCAAGTTTATGCGTAGCATAATATAAAATAGTAGGTGCAAAGAACTAGTCTGAACCAGCAAAGGTTCAGACTAGTTCTTTTATTTAAGCTAAATGGCCATGAAATGGGGGTTAAAGCATAGTTTATGTTATGGCATGAAAGTTGCAATAACATAAATGCAAAGAAAAAACAATTAATCATTAGGGGGAATTAAAATGAATAAACCGAACAAGAGAATTGTAACATGTGCTATTACAGGATCAATTCATACTCCGACAATGTCACCTTATCTTCCAATTACTCCACAAGAAATTGCTGAAAATGCTATCGATGCTGCTAAAGCTGGTGCATCTGTAATTCATATTCATGCTAGAAATCCAGAGAATGGAGCTCCATCGCCAGATCTAAATTTATTCAGAGAGATTATTGAAAGAATAAGAGAAAAAGATGAAGATGTTATAATTTGCACTACTACAGGTGGTGGTATAGGAATGACTGTAGAGCAGAGAGTAGCAGTAGTACCAGAATTCACACCAGAATTAGCTTCTTTAAATGCAGGATCTATAAACTGGGGACTATTTCCCCTGATTGGGAAAATAGAAAGTTTTAAATATCCATGGGAAGAGCAAATGTTAAACGCTACAAAAAACTTTATATTTAGCAACACATTTGAGTCTATAGGTGAGATGGTTAAAATTATGTATGAAAATGGAACAAAGCCAGAACTAGAGGTATATGATGTAGGTCATCTTTATAATATTGCATTTTTAGTGAATGCGGGAATACTAAAAACGCCTGTTTATTTACAATTTGTAACAGGCATACTTGGAGGAATTGGTTCAACACCTTATGACATTATGAACTTGCAAGCTACTGCAGATAGGTTATTTGGAAAGAAAAATTATCAGTGGTCTGTAATAGGTGCTGGAAAATCAGAATTTACAGCAACTACTACTGGATTAGTGTTAGGGGGAAACGTAAGAGTAGGAATGGAAGATAATCTATATCTTGATAAGGGAGTACTTGCTAAGAGCAATGCAGAATTAGTAGAAAAGATGGTTCGTATTATGAATGAATTAAGCCTAGAGCCAGCAACTCCAGACGAAGCGAGAGAAATACTAGGATTAAAGTAGTGATATAACTAAAGCTAATGTAATGGAGAGGCAAGGTGCTGTTATGAATAAGTATATAGAGGCATACAATTCTAAAAAAGTATCTATAGAAGAGGCGTTAAGTGTTATCAGGCCAGACGATGAGGTAATTACGAGTATAGGACCATTAGAGCCTATGGAAATAATGAGTAGACTTCATACAATTAGGGATAAGGTTAACAAAATTAAAATATGGAATGGACTCAACATGGGAGTTTATGATTTCTGTAGTAAATCGGAGATGAGGGATAATTATGAATTGAGGTCATGGTTTTACTCTGCACCAACACGAAAAGCTCAGGGTGTAGGAATAGCAAGCTATGAGCCAGGTAATTTGCATAACATTTTCATCAGAAAGCTGCAGGAAAAGTCTCCAAATATATTTATAGGTACAGTGGCACCTATGGATAAGCATGGTTACTTTAGATTTTCTCTCAGTGTAGTTTATGAAAAAGAGTGTTTTGAAGCAGCAGATATAGTAATTTTAGAAGTTAATCCTAATTTACCTCAAGTCCATGGAGATACAGAAATTCATATAAGCGATGTAGATTATATAGTAGAAATAGATAGACCTCTACCGGAATTACCTAAAACGAAGATTTCAGAAGTGAATAAAAAAATAGGAGAGAATGTTGCTAGTTTAGTAAATGATGGGGATACCATTCAATTAGGTATTGGGCAAATTCCAGATGCTGTGGCTATGTCTTTTATGAGCAAGAAGGATTTAGGAATTCATACAGAAATGATAAGTAATAGCATCGTCGATTTAGTTGAGGCAGGCGTTATTACAGGCAAAAAAAAGAATATAAATAAGGGAAAGATTGTAGGAACTTTTGCATTAGGTTCGAAACGACTTTATGATTTTATGGATAATAATCCATCTATAAGATTGATGAGGGGTTCTTATGTTAATGATCCATATGTTATAGCTCAAAATGATAACATGGTATCTATTAATACTGCTCTAGAGGTAGATTTGACTGGCCAAGTATGTTCAGAAAGTATAGGAAGTCTTCATTTTAGCGGTACTGGAGGACAAAATGATTTTAGCGAAGGGGCGATTCATTCAAAAAATGGAAGATCAATAATAGCGTTACATTCCACGGCTAAAAAGGGGACTATTTCTACTATTAGACCATGCCTATCGCAAGGTGCGGTTGTAACTCTATCAAGAAACAATATTGACTATATTGTAACCGAATATGGAATTGCTAACTTAAAGGCAAAAACAGTTAAGGAAAGAGTGGATAGCTTAATTTCTATTGCTCATCCAAACTTCAGGGAGGAGCTTGAAAAAGAAGCTATAGGGTTAAGTTTAAAATAAATATAAAATTAATTAAATTCAATGTTATATAAGGGGGATATATTATTATGAGAATAGCATTAATGGGAGTAGGATCTCTAGGTACAATTATAGGTGCTCTTGTAGCTAAAAATGGTGGAGAAATGGTATTAATCGACGCAAACAAAGAGCATGTAGATGCATTGAATAAAAATGGTGCTACGGTTACCGGAAAGATGAACTTAAATGTTCCAGTAAAGGCTATAACTCCAGAAGAGATGACGGGAAAATATGATTTAGTATTCTATCTAGTAAAGCAGACTTACAATGATGTAGCGTTAAAGCAGCTTCTGCCATACCTAGCAGAGGACGGATTTGTTTGTACATTACAGAATGGGGTTCCAGAAGATGCTGTAGCAGAGGTAGTAGGAAAAGAGAGGACAGTTGGTGGAACAGTAGGCTGGGGAGCTACATGGATAGGACCTGGAATATCCATGCTTACTTCTGAACCAGATAAGATGACCTTCGATATAGGAGAAATAGATGGAAAAGTTACAGATAGAATAAAAAAGGCTAAAGAAGTCTTAGATCTAGTTGGCAAAGCTGAGATAGTTACAAATTTAATGGGGTATAGATGGACAAAGTTGCTAGTAAATGCCACCTTTAGCGGAATGTCTGTAGCTTTAGGATGTACTTATGGAGACATTTTGGATAATGAAAAGGCATTAAAGTGTGCTCAGCATATTGCTGATGAAACTATAAAAGTTGCACATGCTCAAAATATAAAGATAGAATCATTACAAGGACACAATTTAGAAATTCTTGAATTTAATAATAAAGTTGAAATGGGAAGAACTACACCATACTATAGTGCCATATTCGGGCCTCATCGTGGAATAATGGCTAGCATGCTGCAGGATTTGGAGAAGGGAAGAAGGTGTGAAATCGATGCTATAAATGGTATAGTAAGTAAAAAAGGGAAAGAAACAGGAGTACCAACTCCCATAAATGATAAGGTGGTAGAAATTGTTAAAAATGTTGAAAACGGAAAGATGTCCACTGTGTCTGAGAACCTAGATTTATTCCAGCTGCCAGAAGTGCCAGAGATATAAAGACTTGTCGGAGGTTTTGTGTATTATGACAGAGAAAATAAAAAAGATTGCATGCATTGGTTCAGGTGTGATTGGAGCAAGTTGGGGCGCACCCATATAATCTTCCGCACTTAATACCATTAGTAGAAATAACATGAGGTGAGAAGACTTCAGAAGAGAGTCTAGAAAAGGTATATGATTTCTCTAAACTTTAGAGAGGATATGCTTATCGAGCTATTGAAGCTTCATAAAAAGCTATAATTTTAATTTTACGGTTTAACTGTAAATTAAGATAGTTAGAGAGAAGTCTTAGAATTAAGTTTCTGAGACTTTTTTGTATTGCTAATAGCATCTATGTCAAATAGGAATGTTGCAAACGTTTATCTGACAGATAATTTAATACTTTCTTATTACATCAATAAGCATAAAGACAAATTGTAATATTTAGGTTATAATGAGCTTGTATAAAATTCAATCTATACAAACAAACTTCTAAGTAATGAAGCTATTGGAGGGGACTTATGAAATTTAAATTAAAGCTTATTTTCGCATATCTTATTTGTTTCTTACTACTAAGTATTCCGTCAAAGGTATTTGCATCAACTATAGTGTGTAAAGAGCAATTAAATCAATCCTCTTTTAAGGAATGGAGGATTAAATTTAATGGAGTGCTGGATAGTACTCAAGCTAAAAGCAATATAAGAGTAGAGGACTCAAAAGGTAGTAGGATTAACACAACAATAACTGTAGATGGTGAGACAATTACAGTAACTTATCCTGTAGGAGGATATAGAAGCGGAGAAACTTATTATTTAAAAATAAATAAATATACTACTTCAAAAGATTTTAGACAATTAAAGAACGACTATTCTATGAAATTTACTATAAAAAAGGAAGATTTTAAACTTGGGAATGAGCGATTACTGAGTGATTATAATAAGCTTATAGATGGAAAAGCTATGGGGCTTATCACAAATCAAACTGGAGTAGATAGTGCTGGAATAAGTACAATAAATAAGCTTGCTAACTATAAAAAAGCGAAACTTACAGCATTATATGGGCCAGAGCATGGTATAGATGGAAAAGCTAAAGCAGGAGAATATGTACAATCCTATACTCATCCTAGTCTAAGAATTCCAGTATATAGCTTATATGGAGCCACTAGAAAGCCGACTCCAGACATGCTTAAGAATATAGATGTACTCATCTTTGATATACAGGATATAGGTGCTCGCTCATATACATATATATCAACTATGAATTATGCTATGAGAGCAGCAGTAGAGAATAATAAAAAAATTATAGTATTGGATAGACCGAATCCATTAGGTGGTGAAATCGTAGATGGACCTGTTATGGAGGACAAGTTTATCACTTTTGTCGGAGTAGATAATATTCCTATGACTCATGGAATGACTGTGGGAGAATTAGCAAAGTTTTTTAATAGAAAAATAAATGCTGACCTAACAGTTATTCCAATGACAGGATATAATAGAAGCATGATATATCAAGATACAGGACTAAAATGGGTACAAAGTTCACCATTTATACCAGACATAACTTCTGTATTTTGCTATAATGCTACAGGGCTTGGAGAAGGGACTGGAATAGGTCAAAGTGATTATTTTAAATGGGTTGGAGGAAATGGAATAGATTCAAAGAAATTTGCAAATCTTTTAAATGGAGCAAAGCTTCCAGGAGTCATCTTTATTCCTGAGACTAAGGGGACTAAAGGTGGAGTTAAACTTAATATAACAGATTATCATAAATTTAATCCAGCAAAAACAGGAATCTATATGCTATCTTATGCTCGGTCTTTAAACAATTTTGCAGTTCCTAAGAGCGAAAATGAAATTGTAATGTTTGATAAAATAATGGGAACGGCGATAATAGGACAATCTTTGGAAAGAAAATATACTCCTCAACAAATTGAAGCTCAATATGAAGGAAATTTGGATAAGTTTAAATTGGAAAGGGAAAAGTATTTAATTTACAATTAAAAATAAAATATGGCTGCTAGTGCAGCCATGTTTTATTTTTTGTCATTACTATTATTATTTTCATATTTTTTCATAAGTTCTTTTTTCTTTTGTCCTCTTTTTTGAGCTTCCTCTTCATCAGGACGCTTCATGCCCTTTTTAGCCATAGTTTATATCTCCTTTTTATCTGTTTTATTTCCGCCCATATACTCAACGTCGCTTAAAGGATGTATTGCGGAGGCTACTTCTATTTGTTGAATTTCATTATTTTTATCTAAAATATTCATTGTCGGCACTAAAGTAGTTTTTTCCTTTTGTTCAAGTATAGGTTCCTTGGTTCTTTCTCTTCTTATATAATAGAGTTCTTCTGGAGTTACTTCCTTACCTTTAAAATTAGAAAGTCGCATCATATCACCCTCCTATTGATCAAATTCTGCTTGTTCAGCAAATTCATCCTTTTCTTCGCTAAATGGAAATGGATTAGTTTGACCTCCGCTATGATAGCCATAAGTATAGCCCATTCTATCAGGAGTGTGTTCTAAAACAGCATCATCATCTTCTCCGCTGATTGGAGTATACCTTGCGTTTATATCTTCTATTACATGATGTATTTTGCCATAATTCTTATCTCTATCATTTCTAACATTCATAGATTTAACTCCTTTCTAAAGATATTTTTCCCCTTAGAAAATAAAAAATACAAAACACTATAAGAATTTTAAATCATAAAATCTTTATGTCAACTATATAAAGTTAGATCAAATGATAATTCTATAATTAAAATAGAAATTATTATATTATAAAACAAAAATAAAAAAACATAAAAATAAATGTCAATTTTCAACAAAAATAGA
Source organism: Clostridium bovifaecis (assembly GCA_009738435.1). Classification (GTDB taxonomy): domain Bacteria; phylum Bacillota; class Clostridia; order Clostridiales; family Clostridiaceae; genus Clostridium_H; species Clostridium_H bovifaecis. Next base: position 1,360,518 of record CP046522.1, read on the forward strand.
CGAATAAATAAATATAATAAAAAATTGCGTCGCAATTTATTTATAGGGCGAGGTGAATTATTTGCTAAATAGAGTAGAATATAATTTTGGAGTAAGTATAATAGGACAGAATAAAAGTTTTAATGAAAAGCTTATTAAATTTCTAAAAGAGAAGAATTTAAATGTAGTTGGATTTGACGGCTTTCGAGAAATGGTATGCAGCTTAGAAGAAGATTTAAAAAATATTCTCTTATTTATTGATTATTGCTCAATAAAATCTATGGAAAAAGAACTTTTAAAAATAATAAATAGGAATAGAGATAGAATAAAGGTTATTATAATGGACAGCTGTTATAGTGAGGAGACAGCCTTAAAAGTCATAGAAATGGGAGCTTATGACTATATCATTAAAGATTATATGTTTTTTAAAGTGTTACCCCATGTTATTTATAAATTTGCCAAGCAAACAGAGACAGAACTTGAACTTACAAGAGCTCAAGAAAAGTTGAAAGAAAGTGAAGAGAGGTATAGGTTAGCAATTGATGGTGTAAACGATGGAATTTGGGACTGGAATATTAAAGATAACTCTGTATTCTTTTCTCCAAGATGGAAGGCTATGATTGGATTTAAAGAAAATGAAATGAAAAACACCTTTGAAGAATGGGAAAGCTTAATTCATAATGAGGATAGAATATTTGTTTTAGATAAATTAGAAAGCTATCTAAATGGTAGACAATCCAACTATAAAGTTGAATATAGAATAAGAACAAAGAGCGGGAAATATAAATGGATGACATCGAGAGGACAGGCTATCTGGGATGAAAAAGGTAATCCTATAAGAATGGCAGGCTCTCATACTGATATTACAAAGCAAAAGGAAACTCAAGAAAAGCTTTATAAAATGGCCTATTATGATATGGTAACAGGACTCCCTAATCGTAGATTCTTATTAGAGAATTTAGAAAAATATATAGAAAATAAGCCATCCAGTGAAGAGTTTGCTATTCTATTCTTAGATTTAGATAAGTTTAAAGATGTTAATGATACTTTTGGCCATGACGCCGGAGATTTATTGCTAAAAGATACTGGAGAGATTTTAAAAAGCTATTTAGAGGAAGAAGACATTATAGCACGCTGGGCTGGAGATGAATTCGTGATATTAAAGAAAGCTATACAAGGTATAGAAGAAATAGAAGACTTTTGTCAGCGTATTATTGGGTGCTTTTCAAATCCATGGATTATTGAGGAACAGGACTTTTATATAACTACAAGCATAGGAATAGCCTTGTGCCCAAGAGACGGACAAAATGCCAAAAACTTGTTAAAAAATGCAGATAGCGCAATGTATTACGCTAAGGTTGAAGGGAAAAATGGATACGCATTTTTTGATTCAGGAGTTAATGATAAACTGCTTAAAAAGTTAAAGCTGGAATCAAGGTTAAGAAGTGCTGTGAAAAATGAAGAGTTTATGTTGATGTATCAGCCTCAATTCGATACTAAAACAAAAGAAATTATTGGTGCAGAAGCATTAATTAGATGGAATCACCCACAAGAAGGAATTATAAATCCAGATAAATTTATACCTATTGCAGAGGAATCAGGGGTTATTGTAACTATTGGAGAATGGGTGCTGCGTACTGCTGCTCTTCAGCAGAAAGAATGGCAAAGCAGAGGGCTTCCCCCTCTAAGTGTGGGAGTAAACTTATCGGCTCATCAATTTCAGCAGAAGAATTTGGTCTTTTGTATAAGAAATATATTGGAAGAAACAGGGTTACCTCCACATTTGCTTGAACTAGAAATTACAGAAGGGACTGCCTTAAGAAATATCTCGTATACTATAAATATTTTAAAGCAGCTAATGGACATGGGAGTGAGGATCGCCCTGGATGATTTTGGAACAGGCTATTCCTCTTTAAATTATTTAAAACAGCTTCCAATCCATTCTTTAAAAATAGATAGAAGTTTTTTAGAAGATATTCCTACGGATTCTGCCCAGGTGTCTATAGCAAAGACTATTATTGATTTAGCTCATAACCTAAATTTGAAGGTTACTGCAGAAGGAGTAGAGAACCAATCACAATTTGATTTCTTAAAACATCAAAATTGTGATTTAGTTCAAGGATATTTGTTGAGTAAACCGATTTCTAGCGAAGATTTTGAAAAAATAATAAAAAAGTATGGAAAAGTAAAACCAAGATAATTATCTTGGTTTTATTTTTAAGAGATAACCAATATTGTTTTAATCGGTAAACATATGATAAGATATACAATATCTATTATATATTAGTATAAATATTCATGAAACGGGGGCGGTTATATGGAAGAAGGGGCTAAAATAAAATTACGTGAAAAGTCTTCAAAATTTATAGAGGGAACGCGGGTTGGAATTCCGATAGCTATTGGATACATACCTATTGCAATTACTTTTGGTTTGATAGCTAAGTCGTTGGGCATTCCCAATTTAATAAGTATATTTATGTCATTATCTGTTTTCGCAGGGGCTAGCCAATTTATCGGAGTAAATTTAATAGCTTCAGGGGCTACTGCTGTAGAAATTATAATGACTACATTTATATTAAACTTTAGGCACTTTTTAATGTCTTCATCTTTATCCCAAAAGATAGAAAGAACTGCTACCAAAAGACTTTTAAGTGTACTAGCCTTTGGAATTACTGATGAAACCTTTGCAGTAGCATCTCTTAGGAATGAAGAAAAAATAAATCCTTGGTTCCTTTTAGGTTTAAATTCTATAGCCTTTACTTCTTGGGTTTTGGGCACATGTATTGGAATCTTTATCGGAGATGCACTACCAGAAGAATTAAAGTCAAGTATGAACATTGCACTATATGCTATGTTCATTGGACTTTTAATTCCAGAAATAAAAAACTCAAAACCTGCATTTTTAGTATCATCAATAGCTATAGGCATTAACTGTCTGTTAAAATGGGCGTCTGTATTTTCGTTCATATCTACGGGTTGGAGTATAATTATATCAACAATAATTGCTGCTTTAATAGGCGCAGCACTATATAAAAAGGAGGGAGAATAGAATGGAAAGGCTTGTTTATATTGTTATATTCATGGCTATTGTAACATACATTCCAAGAGTCGCTCCAATAGCTTTGTTAAACAATAAAGATTTATCACCTTTTCTTAAAACTTTTCTCAAGTTCATACCTTTTGCAGCTTTAGGGGCATTAGTCTTTCCTCAAGTACTATATTCAACGAAAAGCATTCGGTCAGCAATAGCAGGTTGCCTAATATCGGTAGCTTGTGCCTTTTGGCGAATGAATGTAGTTATAGTTGTGTTTGCTGGAATTTTAGGAGTATTTCTTTTTGAAATAATTTTTGTATAATATCATAAGGAAATTATGTCACTATTTATTTCTATTACTTTTTTTTCTGCATAAAATTAATATAAGCAGTAATTAAAAAGTAAGGAGAATAAAGTTGAAACTAAGGGGGCTACATGAATTTCTTGATATATACTTTAATTTCGGAAATGCGTTGAATTCAAGGATAGACAAGGAGTTATATTTGTCAATAAGAGATGCATTGAAAGTAATATGTAGAAGTGTAGAAAAAGGAAACTTGGAAATTATAGAGGAAGCTTGCGGCAATGAAAAAACTAGTAGGGCTACAATAAAGCTTCTAAAAAACTTTAATAAGCTTATGTATGCTAAATACAGAAATTCTTTTAACAGACTACAGTTTTGTAATATAGAAATTAAGATAAGTAAAGGTGAGTTAAACACTAATAGAAGGGGAATAAAAATACCTTTTTTCTGTTTTATAGATAATAAAACATTAGAAGTTATAATATTAGCTTTTTCATCTTTATCTTCAGGAAGCGTGGCTAAGGAAGCGGAGGTCTTAAAAGGTCTTTTAAATGAATTTGATTTAGATAAGTCTCTACCAAAGGAAATTAAAAAAATTACTTACTGGGAGTTAAATTCCTGTAGGGAAATTTCGCTAGATTATAATAAAGTAAAGGCTGTTTCAAAAGCTAGCTTGGTAGAAGCTGTAAGTAATATATAAATGAATTCCCAGAAAAACACTGTTTTTCTGGGAATTCATTTATATAAATATTAAACTTTAATATTTCAGCTTGTAATTCTTCAGATAAAGCTTTTAAGTCTTTAGAATAATTATTAAAATCTTTTATTATTAATAACGCACTTTCAGCTGCAGAACTAGTTTCTTCAGTACTAACAGAACTCTCTTTAGCTAGCTGCAAAATATCTTCTATTGCTGTAATGATATCATCCTTTTCTTTATTCATATCTTCATTCCGAATACATGGTAATACCTATTTTTCTTTTTTGAATAACTACATAAAACAAAGGTTAAATTAATAGTGTACAACCCAATGATTAGGGAAGTTTGTTTCTATATTTTTTACAAGGAGGGTTAATAATGGATAATAATAAAAACCATATGAAGACACGTGAAAAAAGCAATGCTGAACTTAGAAAAATTTTTTTTCAGCATGGAGGCGATATAGGTATAGAAAATGGAGTTAAAATGGGAGTACAATCAAGTGGAAAAAAATATCACAAGGATGCGCAATTTTCAAAGAATAAATAAAAAGTAAAAATAAAATGGCTGTGTTTTAAGTATATAAACGCAGTCATTTTATTTTATTAGAAATATCAAGAATAAGGTGAAGGTAAATTGCAAGATGAATGATTTAAAATTCATAATTCAATATTTCAATGAAAAGATGTAACAATATACAATATCTAATACATATAATACAGTATTATACCTTGAAATAACTTGGGTAAAATGAATAATGAAAAATGTATAGAGAAAAACATGGTGAATTTTAAAAAAACAAACTTGCAAAAATTGTGATAACAAGTTAAAATATATATAAGTGAATTTTAAAAAGTATGGGAGAATTATGTATAGGCAAATATGAAAGATGTGTGGATATTTTAAGAGGGGGCAAAAAGTTATGGATGTTAAAACTGTTACTATGAGTGCCATGGGGGATTCTGCTATAATAATAAAGTTTAGTGAAAGTATAAATATTGATGTTCATTTGAGAATAAAATCATTATCAGAATATTTAGACAAAAGACCTTTTGCAGGAATGCTGGAATATGTTCCTGCATTCGTGACATTAACCATTTTTTATAATCCTTTAGAGGTAATTAAAAGTAATAGAAATGGGAAAGATATGCCTTTCAATATAGTTAAAAAGAAGGTAGAAGAGATATTGTCTAATTTGGGAGATGATATTGAAGATAAGCCTAGGGTTGTTGAAATACCAGTATGTTATGGGGGAGAATTTGGACCAGATTTAAAATTTGTAGCGGAACACAACAATTTAACCATAGAAGAGGTTATAGATATACACTCTAGCTGTGAGAATAGGGTATATATGATAGGCTTTGCACCAGGATTTCCTTATCTTGCGGGTATGTCAGAAAAAATAGCTGCACCAAGAAGAAAAACCCCAAGATTGTCTATACCAACTGGTTCTGTTGGTATAGCTGGAAGCCAAACAGGAGTATATCCTATTTCAACTCCAGGCGGATGGCAACTTATAGGAAAGACTCCTGTTCAATTATTTAAGCCGGAGAATGAAATTCCAAGCCTTTTAAGAGCCGGTGATATTGTTAAATTTAAAGCTATTTCAAGAGCTGAATACTATGAAATTCAATATGAAGAAGAAGGAAAGCTAAAATGGGCATAGAGATAAAAAATCCAGGATTATTTACTACTGTACAAGACCTTGGAAGGTATGGGTTTAGGAAATATGGAGTGGTTGTAAGTGGAGCTATGGACGAGGCTTCTCATAGAGTAGCAAATCTATTGGTAGGCAACGATGAAGATGCAGCCACTCTAGAAATAACCCTTTTAGGACCGGAAATTTTAATTAAAGAAGATGCGCTAATTGCTATATGCGGAGGTGATTTATCTCCTAGCATAAATAATTGTAGAATTCCTATGTGGAGACCTGTTTATGTAAAAGGAGGGAGTACCTTAAGTTTCGGCAAATGTGCATCGGGAGCAAGAGCGTATATATCATTTGCTGGTTCTTTTAAACTTAAAGCGGTAATGGGAAGCAAGAGTACATACTTAAGAGGAGAAATAGGGGGATACCAAGGGAGAAAGCTAAAAAAGGGTGATATTATAAATTTAAATAACCCTAGTTGTCAATTAGTTAATTTTATAAATATCCTTTCAAAAAATGTTAATTCTAATGGATTTTCATTTCCTAAGTGGTTTATAAACAAGTCGATTCTTAGTGAGCATAGCAAAAATCCAGCGATACGGGTAGTTAAAGGAGGGGAAATGGACTATTTCCATAAGGAAAGTATAAAAGCCTTCTTTAATGAAAGATTTATGATTACTTCTCAATCGGACAGAATGGGATATAGGCTAAAAGGGGAAGAGCTAAGACTTGAAGAACCTCTAGAGATGATATCTGAAGCTGTTTCTTTAGGAACAATTCAAGTGCCTCCAGATGGAAACCCAATACTTTTACTTGCGGATAGACAAACTACAGGGGGATACCCAAAAATAGCACAAGTTATAACTGCAGATATACCTCTTGTAGCACAATTAAAGCCAGGAGACAGTGTAAGATTTGAGGAAGTCTCCTTGGAAAGGGCACAAAGATTATTTATTTTAAGAGAAGAAAGTATTGAGGAGCTAAAAACAACGATAAAGATTAAAATGAAGGGGGAAAAATAATATTATGTTTCAAGTAGACTTAAACTGCGACATGGGGGAAAGTTTTGGAGCCTATGATTTAGGAAATGATGAAGCGGTGCTTAATTTTATAACTTCAGCAAATATTGCTTGTGGATTTCATGCAGGAGATCCTTCTGTTATGAATAAAACTGCAGCACTAGCACTAGATAAGGGAGTGGCTGTAGGAGCTCATGTAGGATTTCAAGATTTGGTCGGCTTTGGAAGAAGAAATATGGATATATCTCCAAGAGAAGCTTATGACATAACCGTATATCAGATAGGTGCTTTATATGGATTTGTAAAAGCACAAGGAGGAAAATTGAATCACGTAAAGCCTCATGGTGCGATGTATAACATGGCGGCTAAAGATAGAAATTTATCAGAGGCCATAGCAGAGGCGGTTTACAAAGTGGAACCAGAGCTTATTTTATTTGGGCTGTCAGGAAGTGAGTTAATAAAAGCTGGAAAAAGAATAGGTCTTAAAGTAGCAAATGAAGTTTTTGCAGATAGAACTTATACGGATGAGGGAGCTTTGACTCCACGAAAGGAAAAAAATGCATTAATTCAAAATACTGATGAAGCTATAAATCAAGTAATAAGGATGGTAAGAGAAGGAAAAGTAACATCACTCAATGGAAAAGAAGTTGATATAAAAGCTGATACTATATGCATTCATGGTGATGGAAGAAATGCTTTAGTTTTTGCAGAAAACATAAATGACAAACTCAAAAGAAACGGAATAACTATTAAAAGTGGGAATAGTATTTAACTTATTAGGGGGTAAATATATGGGAGATAAGAATAATAAAATGAATTGGAGTGTAATTTTAGGAGCGGCATTTTTAATGGCTACTTCTGCAATAGGTCCAGGCTTTCTAACTCAAAGCACTACATTCACAGGAAACTTAGGAGCGAGCTTTGGATTTGCAATTTTGGTTTCTATTATTTTGGATGTAGGAGCTCAATTGAATATTTGGAGAATTATTGTAGTTGCTAAAAAAAGAGGACAAGAGATTGCTAATATGGTTGTACCTGGACTTGGATACTTTGTAGCATTTCTTGTTGTTATGGGCGGACTTGCATTTAATATAGGCAATGTAGGTGGAGCAGGGCTTGGATTAAATGTCTTGTTTGGAATAGATGCAAAAACAGGTGCAATTATCAGCGCAATCATAGCTATTGGAGTTTTCTTAGTTAAAGAAGCAGGAAAAGCAATGGACCGATTTGCTCAAATAATGGGAGGTATAATGATACTTGTTACGGTATATGTTGTTATTACCTCAAATCCTCCAGTAGGTGTGGCAGTAGCTAAAACCTTTGTTCCTGAAACTATAGATATGATGACAATTGTAACCATAGTAGGTGGAACTGTAGGGGGATACATAACCTTTGCTGGAGGCCACAGATTACTAGATGCGGGAATAAAGGGAGAAAAAGACATTCCTAAAATGAACAGAAGTTGTTTTACTGGAGTTGGTATAGCTTCGCTTATGAGAATTCTATTATTTTTAGCTACTTTAGGAGTAATATCTAAAGGATTTACATTAGATCCAGCAAATCCACCAGCATCAGTATTTAAGTTAGCTGCAGGGAATATAGGTTATAAGATATTTGGTCTTGTAATGTGGTCTGCTGCCATAACTTCAGTTATAGGTTCTGCGTATACTTCTGTATCTTTTATAAAAACTTTTAGTGCTAAACTAGCCAAAAATGAAAAGCTTATAATAATTATATTTATAATCATATCAACAGCTGTATTTTCTATTGTTGGAAAGCCTGTTAAAACTCTAATATTGGTAGGAGCCTTAAACGGCTTGATTCTTCCTATTACCTTAGGGACTATGATTGTTGCAGCATATAAGAAAAACATTGTGGGAGAATATAAGCATCCGCTCTGGATGACCATTTTTGGAGTTTTAGTTGTAGTGATCATGGCATATTTAGGAATAGATACACTTATAAATCAAATTCCAACACTGTTTGCGTAATATAAGAAAATTGCGATGCAATTTTCTTCTTAATCACTAATCACTAGTCGCTATTGGATAAATCAATGATTCAAATGTTAGCGATTAGGGATTAGAGACTAGCGATTGCTTCTAGAGCTGCGTCGCAAAATTATTCTATGTTGACTACATAAAAATTGAAGGGAGCATATAAGGTGAATTACAAGGAGATTTGTGAAATTATAAAAACTGTAAGTGATTCTAATCTCAACTTCGCTGAAGTTAAAACTGCTGATTTATACATCAAAATGGAGAAAGGCTCAGTGGTCAGAGAGAATAAATCGGTTGCATTTAGTACAAAGGAAGAAACAGAAGAAAAAGCTATATCAGAGGAAGATAGTCTAGAATGTGATAAAAAGTGTAATGAGGTACCTGATGAAAAAGATAATATAGAGACTATCAATTCTCCTTTGGTTGGAACTTTTTATAAGGCAGCGAGCCCGGATAGTGAGCCCTATGTAAAGATAGGCGCTAAAGTTAGAAGAGGAGATATTGTTTGTATAGTGGAAGCTATGAAACTTATGAATGAAATAGAGGCAGCTTTAGATGGAGAAATTATTGAAATTCTAGTCGAAGACGGAGAAATGGTAGAATATAATCAACCTTTATTTAAGATTAAAAAGACTGTGTAGTTTGCTGAAAAGAGGGTTAATATGCTTAAAAAAGTATTGATAGCTAATAGAGGAGAAATTGCAGTCAGAATTATTCGTGCCTGTCGTGAATTGAACATTAAGACTGTGGCTGTATATTCTGAAGTTGATAGAGGGGCTCTGCACACGAAACTAGCTGATGAAGCTATCTGTATAGGGGCAGGACCGGCAAAAGATAGTTATCTTAACATAGAAAATATTATAAGTGCTGCAAAGCTAAGTGAGGCAGACGCTATTCATCCTGGATATGGGTTTTTATCTGAAAATGGTGAATTTGCTAGTGTATGCAAGGACTATAATATAGAGTTCATTGGTCCGGAAGCTGCAACTATTGATTGCCTAGGAAATAAATCTAAGGCAAGAGAAATTATGATAAAAGCTGGAGTTCCAATTATACCAGGTTCAAAAGGAGCTGTACTAGATGAGGAAGAGGCTTTGAAAGAAGCTGAAATAGTTGGTTATCCAGTAATGGTTAAGGCTTCAGCGGGAGGTGGAGGAAGAGGAATCAGAATTGTCAAATCCAAAGAAGAACTAATAAGTGTTTTTAAAACGGCAAAGACCGAAGCTAAAAATGCTTTTGGAGATGATACTATGTATATTGAGAAATTCATAGAAAATCCTAGACATATAGAGTTTCAAATTTTAGGAGATAGCTATGGCAATATAATACATTTGGGAGAACGAGATTGCTCAATACAAAGAAGACATCAAAAGGTTTTAGAGGAAGCTCCTTCTGCTATCATAAGTAAAGACTTAAGAGAAAAGATGGGAGAAGCAGCGATTAAAGCAGGGAAGGCAGTAAATTATAAAAATGCAGGTACAATAGAATTTTTAGTAGATAAGTACGGAGATTTTTATTTTATGGAGATAAATACTAGAATTCAAGTGGAACATCCTGTGACAGAAGCAGTAACTGGTATAGACATTGTAAAGGAACAACTCAAGATAGCTTCAGGGGAAACATTAAGCTTTTCACAAGAGGATATAAAAGTAAAAGGACATGCAATTGAATGCCGAATTAATGCAGAGGATTCTAGAAATGGATTTAGACCTTCGCCTGGAAAGATTAATTTTGTACATTTTCCTGGTGGATCTGGAGTGAGAATAGATAGTGCAATTTATAATGAATGTACTATTCCGCCAACCTATGATTCTATGATTGCAAAGCTAATTGTTTATGGAAAAGACAGGTATGAAGCTATTTGCAAAATGAGGAGAGCACTATCGGAGTTTATAATTGATGGGGTAAATACCAATATTGATTTTCAATTTGAAATATTAAATAATAAAGCTTTTAATGAAGGTGTATTTGATACTTCGTTTATAGAGAAGGAATTTGGCTTATAGTAAATATATGTTTTAGGGATAGTGATGAATAGGCTAAGTTGAATAAAACTATACTTATTATATGAAGTAGAAAATATATTTTTATTAGGAAAGGATGTAATATACTTATTACATCCTTTATTTTTGTGCGCTCAGCATGGGCAACAACTTGGCGGTGAAAGTCCGCTGTGGGCTTGGTAGTGAGAACCACTAGCCAATGGCAAGGGTGTCCATCGTTAGGTGGAATCTGAAGGAAGCCGGAGGCAAAATCTCGGTCTGAGGTACACAAACTATATATGAGGCTTACTAGGGACGGACGAGTTTGCAAAACAAAACAAAGTCCAACACTACCCAAATCCTTAGGAGTATATATAGCAGATATATGAGAGGAAGGTTCATGAACTTGAACAATTCCTTAAGACAAACTGGTTACGCATTAGAGAGGAGATTCTTAATAGTGAGTATAGATCGGTGCCCGTTAGAAGAGTTGAAATTCCAAAACTAAGTGGAGGAACTAGAATGTTAGGTATTCCAACAGTTTTGGATAGGCTTATTCAACAAGCTATCGCTCAAGAACTAAACATAATCTACGATGAAAGTTTTTCGGATAATAGTTATGGGTTTAGACCGAATAGATCGGCGAAAAATGCTATAGAAAAAGCTAAAAGTTATATAACAGATGGTTATAAATGGGTCGTAGATATAGATTTAGAAAATTTCTTTGATAGGATTAATCACGATATTCTAATGTATAAACTTACTAAAGATATCAAGGATAAGAGAGTACTTAAGTTAATAAGAAGGTATTTGCAATCAGGAATAATGATAGGTGGAATAGTAACTAAGAGTGAAAATGGAACTCCGCAAGGAGGACCACTAAGCCCACTACTTTCTAATATTATACTAGATGAACTAGATAAAGAATTAGAGAGAAGAGGACACAAATTCTGTCGCTATGATGACGACTACAATATATACGTTAAGAGTGAGAGAGCAGGTAAAAGAGTTATGGAAAGCATAAGTTCCTTGGGTTTTCATTATTCTTAATGTTTGGGGAAGCAAATGCAAGGATATCTGAACAATCAATCAGAAGATATAAGGATAAAATCAGAAGAGTACTTTCAAGGTCAAAACCTATGACGTTAGAGCAAAGAATAATTAAACTAAACCAAATAAATATTGGTTGGATTAATCAATACCCGTAAGGGATACAGTCGGACAGCTAATAGTGCTATTTTAAACATAACACTTACAAATCAATTCCTCTCGGATTTAGGCTTAAAAAGCCTAACACGTCAATATATTAAAATTCATTCTACTTAACGAACTGCCGTATACCGAACGGTACGTACGATAGTGTGAGAGGACGCTGAATAAAATAATTATTCAGCTCCTACTCGATTTAGTATAATGTTATAAAAAACTATGGAAAATTTAGAGCTTTATTAGTAGAAGAAGTTCTAAGGAGTGTTTCTCTAAAAGTATAGATTTTGAACTAGTAAAGTTAAGATATTTTAATACATTTTGTACATTATCTTTCGTAAAAAAACATGATATTATTCAAGAGTAATTAAATACTACGCTAAGGGGAGAGAATCAAAGTGGGGAATGACAATACTAATAATGAGCATTTAAGAGCTGTAGGGCTGCTTGTTGCTACAGCAACTTTATGGAGCTTTGGGGGGATACTTATAAAGCTAGTAAATTGGAATCCAGTTGCTATCGCGGGTATGAGAAGTGGAATTGCATCACTGCTTATATTAACAGTAATAAAAAAGCCGAAGTGGAGTTGGAATATTTATAAAAGCTGTGGGGTAGCTGCATATATATTAAGTCTTATACTTTTTGTAACTGCTAGTAAACTTACCACCGCTGCTAATGCCATACTGCTTCAGTATACGGCTCCTGTATACATAGCTATATTTGGAAAATTTATATTAAATGAGAAGACGGAAGGAATAGATTGGCTTTTTATAGGAGTAATAGTAAGCGGGATGCTTCTATTTTTTCTTGATGATTTAGATGTAGGAAGCATAAAGGGAAATATACTTGCAATCTTATGTGGAGTTGCTTTTGCTTTTAATATAATGTTTATTAGAAAACAAAAGGATGAAAATCCCGTTGAAATTGTATTTTGGGGAAATATATTCACTTTTATAATAAGCGTTCCTTTTATGTTTAAATCTATGCCAGATAGTAAGGGATGGGTAGGCTTAATCTTGTTAGGTGTAGTTCAGATAGGTTTTTCTTACATATTATACGTAAAAGCTATAAAGAATGTAACTGCACTCGAGGGGGTACTTATACCGATGATTGAACCAATATTAAATCCATTGTGGGTCTTTGTATTTATAGGAGAAAAGCCAGGAAAATGGGCTTTAATAGGAGGAATTATAGTTTTAGTCGCAGTTACACTGAGAACAGCATACACGGTTTTAAAAACTATAAAATACAAAAATATATCTGCTTAAAATACAAATAAGATTATTGCGGTTCTATATTGTAATAATCTTATTTACATTTTAAAAATTATAGGATTTACTTGCCATTTTGTATTCTATGAATTGGTTATGGGTATAGTAATGGTGATAAGGTAAAAGCTGTTGAAATGGGAAGGAATGTGTTTTGAAGATGAAAAGCAGGAGAGCAAAGAAGAGTGATTTTTTAAATCATGATCATTATAACTTTACAGAACAGCACATAGGAATAGAATCTAAATACTTTGGAATTAAAAATAAAAGTGTGATAGAGAGACATATATGGATATACGAGATGCATTCTCAGATTCAAAAAAAGCTAAATAATAATTGTGTTTTAAAGGGAGGAGCTTGTGCTCAATTGTATCTTCCGCTAGAAGTTCAAAGATGCACTGAAGATTTAGATATTTATACAAGCTTAAATCCTAATAAGTTGAAGAAAGAATTGCATTCCTTAGCAAAAGATTTTAATATAAGCAAAATTCCTGTAAAGATTCATGAATATATACCAAAAAGTGTTAGGCTACATGGGAAAACCATGCCTATTACCACAATGATAATAAGCTTACCTTTTGTATTTAAAGAAAATAGAAGAGGAAAAACATCAGAATTAAAGATAGATTTTTTGCATGTGGATATAAAAAGACTTCACAAAAGTTGCATAAGCAAAGGCGCAGTTTTAGGTATGGATTTAAATTACGTTCCAATTTGTATGTCTATTTATTCTATAATAGGGGCAAAGCTTTTAGTTTTTGGGGTAAATACAATTGGGATTGAAGGATTTAAGAAGGATAAATTGTATAAAAATATTTATGATGTGTTTTATCTTCTTCAAAATAATAAGGATGTAGAAACCTTAAAGAAGGTAGGAAATTACCTTAAAGAAAATATAAAACTAGAATTCCATGTTAAGAGAATAGAGGAAATAAGTCTAGATGAGATACTAGAAGATATTCTTAAAGAGTTATATTTTTTATCTATAGAAGACATAAGGGAAGGATATGAAGGAATCCCAAAAAGGGTTCGAGAATTTGAAGAAAGCTATATTCAGCAGAGAATAAACCATGAGTTAACCTATGATAGATGGAGTATTATGGCCAGTTATATTTATATATGGGTATATGCATTAAGAGAATATATAATTAATGATAATTATGAAAAAATAGAGTACATCGATAAAATTTTAAAAGAATATAAGAAGTATGAAGGTTTATCTTTAATAGAGCAAACAGACTATTTAAATAATATAAAAGATAAACTAAAGTTGAAGAAAAATCTTATGTATGATCTGATAGAAGACCCCTTAAGGATCATCTATTTAAGCGTTATAGTTTAAAGAATTACTAGGGAGATTATTTCTAGTTAGAGACCAAAGCTTAAGTTAAGTATTAAAATTCAAGGTTAGAACATGAGAAAACAAAACTAACCCCCGGTTTTATAACGCTCATTAATTATTGCTTCGGAACTTAATCTGCAATTCTGCGCTAATATAAGAAAAGTATTGCACATTTTTCTTGTATGGTGGTATTATTCAATGAGAAGTAAATATTTAACTAAAGAGAGGGATAAGGGATGGAGGAGAACAATACTAAAAATGAGCATTTAAAAGCTGTAGGGCTGTTAGTGATTACTGCGATTTTATGGAGCTTTGGAGGCATTCTTATAAAACTAGTAAAATGGAATCCAATTGCTATTGCAGGAATGAGAAGCGGAATAGCGTCGATACTTTTGCTGACTATAATAAAAAAACCTAAATGGGATTGGAATGCCACAAAGATTGGTGGAACTATTGCTTATGTATCAATGCTAGTTCTATTTGTATCTGCCAATAAATACACTACTGCAGCAAATGCTATACTACTTCAGTATACAGCACCTGTATATATAGCTATATTTGGTAAGCTTTTATTAAATGAAAAAACAGAAAATGTAGACTGGTTCTTTATAGCAATAATTGTCGGAGGAATGGTTTTATTCTTTCGTGACGACATAGGAGGAGGCAGCTTAAAAGGGAATATATTAGGCGTTTTAAGTGGAGTTGCTTTTGCTTTTAATGTCATATTTATAAGAAAACAAAAGGATGGAAACCCCATTGAAGGTATATTTTGGGGAAATATTTTTACTTTTATAATAAGTATTCCTTTTATGTTTAAATCTATGCCGGATGCTAGAGGGTGGACAGGTTTAATTTTACTAGGTGTAGTGCAGATAGGGCTTTCATATGTATTGTATACAAAAGCTATAAAAAACGTAACTGCCCTTGAAGGAGTATTAATTCCTGTGGTTGAACCAATATTAAACCCAGTATGGGTATTCTTATTTATAGGAGAAAGGCCTGGAAAATGGTCCTTAATTGGAGGAACTATAGTTTTAGCTGCTGTTACATTGAGAGCAGTATATATGACACTAAAAACTATGAAATATAAAAATATTTCTGCTTAAAGTAAGACTATATTAAAAAAGTTGATAACCTACAATTTGCAAAATAATTCCAAGTTTAATATAATTAATAAAATTATTGCATTTGTTTAATGCAATAATTTTATTTTTAGTGTTAGGAATTTAAAATTAACCCGGCATATCCAGAGTAGATTTGTTGTTAACCTATCAATAATACTATTAATAGCAGTTAGCAGCAACTCTATTTTAAATTCCTAACAGTAATTATTCTAAGTAAATTTTTATTTTATATGTTGTAGTTCTATTAACAAACTTAGAAGACTATATAAAATTATAAGAAAATTGTAATGTGACTTTCTTATGTTGTGAATTTAAAATATTTTTTGTTGCAAAATTATAAAAATTGAAATATAATTTTTGCATTTAAAATAGAGATAGATATAAGAAAACATCAATGATAGAATATATATATTATTGAAAACTTACATGACGTGGAATTAGGTGAAGAAAAAAATGAATATAAATAAGTAAATAAATTCATTTTTATAATATTTTATGTTTATTATATAAACGATATATGATAGAATATTATCAACTAACTAATTATTAAATGGGGGCTGGGGTTATGATTACAAGTTTAAATGAAGGAACATCTAAGGATGAAGTTTTTATTGAGAGCATCTTAAGTGATTTATCGAAGATTGCTGAAAAGAATAATGTAATTAATCCTGAGTTCTATAAAAAGTATGATGTTAAAAGGGGACTCAGAAATGAGAATGGAACAGGGGTATTAGTAGGTCTTACAGAAATAGGAAATGTACATGGCTATATAATAGAAGATGGAGAAAGAATACCAGATAAAGGAAAGCTAACATATAGAGGAATCGATATAGAAGCAATGGTAGATGGATTTCAAAAGGAAAGTAGATTTGGATATGAAGAAGTATGCTATCTTCTTTTGTTTGGAGAGCTTCCTGATAAAAGCAAACTAGAAGAATTTAAGTATATTTTAGGAGAATACAGATATCTTCCAGATGGATTTACTGAAGATATGATATTAAAATTCCCAAGCAATAATATAATGAATAAGTTGCAAAGAAGCATTCTAGGAGCATACTCATTTGACAGCAATCCAGATGATACGAGTATTAAAAATATATTAAGACAGAGTGTAGAGTTAATTGCAAGATTTCCTACTATGATAGCTTACGGATATCAAGCAAAAGCGCATTATTACAATCATCAAAGCTTATTTATTCATTCTCCAAGGCCAGAGCTTGGAACTGCGGAAAATATACTTCATATGATAAGGCCTGATAATTATTACAGTAAAACAGAAGCAGAAACATTAGATTTAGCCTTGGTAATCCACGCAGAGCATGGAGGAGGTAACAATTCAGCTTTTGCAACGCACGTAGTATCATCTACTGGCACAGACACATATTCTGCCATAGCTGCTGCAGTAGGTTCATTAAAAGGGCCTAAGCATGGAGGGGCAAATATAAAGGTCATGGAAATGATGAAGGATATAAAAGCCAATGTTAAGGATTGGGAAAGCCTGAGTGATATAAAAGAATATTTGATAAAGATTTTAAGTAGGAAAGCTTTTGATAGAACAGGGCTAATATATGGTATAGGTCATGCCATTTATACTTTGTCTGACCCAAGAGCTGTGCTGCTCAAAAAGAAAGCATTAGAGTTGGCTGAAGAAAAAGGGAGATTGGAGGAATTCAACCTCTATAAAAACATTGAAGATATATCAGTTGCAATTTTCCGGGAGATAAGGAATACTCCTATAGCAGCTAATGTGGATTTTTATTCAGGTTTTGTGTATGATATGCTAAATATTCCTTGTGAATTGTATACTCCTATTTTTGCAGCATCAAGAGTAGCAGGCTGGTGCGCTCACAGAATTGAGCAAGTAGCAAGTGAACCTAGAATAATAAGACCTGCATACAGGAATGTTAAGGATAGGGAAGAATATTTACCTATGAAAAAGAGATAGGTTTTAAGCCTTGTTTCAATGAATATTAGACTAAAAAGTGAAGGAGAGTTTCTTTACTTTTTAGTTTTTTTTATGAAATTTAATTCTAGGTTAAACCGCACATGAAAACTTATTAAAGTGTTTGTAATTTCACAAATATTATGGCATAATATTTGTGAAAGGTTAGCTGTACTTCCACAATGTTCCACTAAGTCTGACCATAAGTTTAAAAATATGCATTAGGGGGAAATTAAAATGAAAAAACTAACAAAATCAATTTTAACATTAATTTTAACATTATCACTATTTACTTCACTAGCCTTAGTAGCTTACGCTGAAGACGTAAATAGTGATGTATATTATAACGAAATTGTAGTTATGGTTAATGATGCTAATAGCACAATACAAAATAAAATAGATGAGGCAGTAAGACAAGCAGATATGTTAACACTAGCATATAATAAAGCTTTAGCAGCAATAGAAGGCACAGGTAATTACCAAGATAAATCTTCAGCAATAAATCAAGCATATAATTATGGATTAGATGCAATAGAAGATAAATTAATTAAAGAAACAAACGAAATATCCGATAAAGTTATAGAAGAAGCTGGAGAAAAAGGGGTTATAGTTCAATGCGAACTTGTGCCAGTACAATTAGGTGATAGAGTTGTAATGGTAGATCCATTAATAATAATTAACGGCTAACTTAAATTCTATGAAGAGCAACATATAAGTCTAGGAGGAACAAAATGGATGGCTTACATTTTGGATTAGGGAATAAGTGTATAGAAAAGGTTACTCAAAATGCAGGAAATCTCAGTTTGTTAGCTAAAGGCGGAGAAACTGAGGTTATGCTTGAAAATATAAAATCTCAAGAGTTTTTTTGTATAGAGCCATTAGAAAATAGTGAAATTATGGAGTTTTTTTACATATTAAAAGGGTCAATCCTATTTCAAGAAAATGAAAAAAATACGATTTTAGAAGGTGGAGATTACTTTTATGTACATAATATTAAAGAAACTGCTCATTTTTACGTGGTAGACGAAGTTACATTAATATATGTATGCAGTAAGCCTATATTTCAATATCTTAGTGATAGGATGAGAAAAGTAACTGAAATGATAACTTTAGTTGAAAATAAGGATATTTATACCTTTAATCATGGAAAAAGAGTTAAAGATTATTGCATGAAAATAGGCAAAAGGCTAGGATTTTCGAAGGAAAGACTGGAAGTCTTAGGGTTTGCATCTCTCTGCCACGATGTAGGAAAAATAAATGTACCTGATGAGATATTAAATAAGCCTGGAAGATTAACAGATGAAGAAATGGATTATATAAAAAAACATCCTCAGGATGGGGCTGATATAGTAGAAAAAGGATTTTTGCATCCAACTTATAAGATTATTCAGCAACACCACGAAAGACTAGATGGCTCGGGGTACCCTTTAGGATTAAAAGATAAAGATATTTTATTAGAGGCGAAGATAATTGCAGTGGCTGATACATATGATGCTATGACTACAGATAGGGCATATCGAAAGGGAATGGATACTATGGTTGCTGTAAATGAACTTAGAAGGCTAAAGGGGATACACTACGATAAAGAGGTTGTAGATACTTTTGAGCAGGTTCTTAAAGAAGAAGGAATGATAGAATAAACTTATGTTTATAACATAGGTGATGTTGTAAAACATATAAAATAAGCCATTCTATATAGAATGGCTTATTTTAGCATTTATAAGGCTGTTTTTTCAATTTACATCAAAGTAATTTGTTCACCAAACTCCTATAAGTATCATAATGAAGCAAATTACATGATAATATGCAAAGGTTTCTTTTAAGAAGATAACTCCACCAAGAATAGATACTATAGTAGAAATATTAGAAAAAACAGAAGACTTTAATACTTACATTTTGAGCTTTAGTTTTATACTCTTTTAGAAAATAAGTGGACATTATAGCAACTACTATAGGAATAAGTGCTATCATTATACCAGTCTCAGAAGAAGCGATTCTAATCTCAAAATATAATAAAGAACATATTTTAGAGTCATACTATTTTTATTATTAATAGAATTTATTATGATTTTATTTTACGGAGGAGAAAAAATATGGAGCAAAATATAAGCCCAGAAATCTTAGATAAGCTAACTAAGGTATGTCTTTGCAAAAGCGTAACTAGAGCTAAGATAAAGCAGGCAATAAAAGATGGAGCGAATACTTTTGAAAAAGTACAAGAGGCTACAGGAGCAGGAACAGGCTCTTGTGGTGCAAAAAGATGTAGAGAAAAGATAGAAGAGCTTATAAGAGAAACTTAATAAAGAGCAAATAAGTCATTTGTGAAATGATTTATTTGCTCTTTTCAGTTGTTAAAGTTTGTACTTATTATTAAAAAATAGTTCTTATAACTTTAATAAATTCAATATTAGCGGCACTTATTAAACAAAAGGCAATAGATCCAAGCAAAGTAACTAACGTATTTATATTCTTAGGAACTCCAATAATAGCCGTTGGATTAGGGGTAATAGGAGCTATTTATGGTTTAGCAGGAAAAATGAATAGACAAGACGTTATAAATGAAATGGAAAAGGGAATAAAATCAGCAGGTATTATGTGTTCTTATTTATTCTAAAGCTATGCATTAAATGTTAAATGTGTATTTGGTATTTCGATTTTGGATTTAGCTATTATGAAATATATCTAAATCTAGTATTTGAAAGAATTAATAGTTTTAAATTTTTATCTGTAGTACAATATACGAAAATAGAAGTTATTGACTGGTAATGGAGAGTGTAAGTGAAATACATATTTAATTATAAAAAAATTATGATATAATTAATTGAAATAAAACACATTAGAGAGGAGGCAGAAAATGCAGGAGATAGTACAATCCGTAGATAGATCCCTTTCTATACTAGAAGTGTTATCTGATTATGAAGATGGACTTGGCATTACTGAAATAAGTGAAAAGGTGAAGCTGCACAAAAGCACTGTGCATAGATTACTAGCTACATTGATATATAAGGGATATGTGGAGCAAGGGTATGAGACAAACAAGTACAAATTGACTTTAAAGCTATTTGAACTTGGAAATAAAAAAGTAGAGAAAATGGATTTGGTTACTGTAGCAAGGCCATATCTAAAAAAGTTAGTTGAAAAGACTAATGAAGTGGTGCATTTAGTTGTAAGTGAAGGTACTGAAATCATCTATGTAGGAAAAGAGGAATCACAAAATACAATAAGAACTCATTCGAGAATAGGGTATAGAAGACCGCTTTACTGTACTGCTGTAGGTAAGTCTATTTTATCTTATATGAAAGATGAAGATGTGGAGGACATATGGAATAAAAGCCATATAGAAAAGCTTACAGAATACACCATAACTAATTTTGAAGAGTTAAAAAGATGCTTAAATGAAATAAGAAAAAAGGGATATGCTGTAGATGAACAAGAAAATGAAATTGGAGTAAGATGTGTAGGAGCTTCAATATTTAATCATAAAGGAGAAGTATGTGGGGCTATAAGTATTTCAGGTTCTACAATCAGCTTGACGGAAATAAAACTAGAAGAATTTTCAAAGCTTGCAATTGAATATGCAGATAAAATATCTAAGGAACTTGGCTACAGAAAATAATGTAGCTTGGTTCTTTTTTATTTTAAAGAAATCTATAATAGTAAGAATTTTAAAGAATAATATATAAGAAGGGTTAGAAGTTGATAACCTTAAAATATAAAAAATATTTGTTTTGATATACGAAACTATATTTTGTATAATGAAATCAATAATGTGAATACATAGGAGGAAAATTAAATGATAGAAAAATTGGATACTTTAAAAAGAATCACTGATGTAGGGGTAGTTGCAGTTGTTAGAGCAGATAATGCTGATATGGCTGAGAAAATATCAAAAGCTTGCATAGAAGGTGGGATACCTGCTATTGAGGTAACTTTTACAGTTCCTAATGCAGATAAAGTAATTACATCTTTAAAAGAAAAATTTACAAAAGAAGAGCTAATAGTTGGAGCAGGTACAGTTTTAGATAGCGAAACAGCTAGAATTGCGATACTTGCTGGAGCTCAGTATATAGTTAGTCCGGGATTTGATTTGGAAACAGCTAAACTTTGTAATAGATACCAAATTCCTTATATGGCAGGTTGTATGACTATAACTGAGATGATAAAGGCCATGGAAGCTGGGACAGATGTAATAAAATTATTCCCAGGGAGCGCATACGGACCAAGTATAGTTAAAGGAATAAAAGCGCCGCTTCCACAAGTACCTATTATGCCAACAGGTGGAGTTGATATAAACAACGTAGCAGAGTGGATTAAAAATGGATGTGTTGCAGTAGGTGTTGGTGGAAAGCTTATTGAAGGAGCTAAGACAGGAAACTACGAGGAGATTACTCGTTTATCAAGAGAGTTTGTGAATAAAGTTAAAGAAGCAAGAGAGAACTTAGCTTAGGGGGAAAAGATATGAGTAAGAAGGTTGTAACTTTAGGTGAATTAATGCTTAGATTATCTACACCTGATTATAAACGTTTTGTTCAAGCTGAATCATTTGATGCTGTTTATGGAGGGGCAGAAGCAAATGTAGCTGTATCTATAGCAAACTTCGGATTAGATGCATACTTTGTGAGTAAATTTCCTAACAATCCAATAGGAGAAAGTGCTCTAAATTCTTTGAAAAGATTTGGAGTTAAAACTGATTATATAGCTAGAGGTGGAGATAGGCTAGGTATATATTTCTTTGAAAAAGGGACCTCCATAAGGCCTTCAAAGGTTGTATATGATAGAGCAAATTCTGCTATGGCTACAGCGGATCCGGAAGATTTTGATTTTAATGAGATATTTAAGGATGCTGACTGGTTTCACTTTTCGGGGATTACCCCTGCTCTAGGAGAAAAAGGGATAAAGATTGCACAAAAGGCTGTAGAAGCTGCAAAGCAAAATGGTGTTAAAATAAGTTTAGATTTAAACTATAGAAAACAACTTTGGGGAATCGAGGAATTTGAGAAGGTTATGCCTGGTCTGCTGCAAGATGTAGATGTATGCTTTGGATGGTTGAGTAGTGTAGAAGAAAAGAAGGATGAATACCATGTAGCTGACTTTGCAAAAGAAGGAGTTCAGATTGACAGATTTGAAAATATTTTTGGCAAAATGATAGGTAAATTTAACATAAAGTATGTAGTAACTACTATGAGAGAAAACTTTTCGGCTTCTCATAACGCTTTATCTGCTCTTATTTATGACGGAAAAGAAATATATAAATCTAAGAGATATGATTTTACTATAGAAGATAGAGTAGGTGGTGGAGATGCTTTTGCAGCAGGGCTAATCTATGGATTGGTTATGGGAAAAGACCATAGAGAAGCTCTTGAATTTGGAGTAGCTGCTTCTGCTTTAAAGCATACTATTGGTGGAGATGCTAATTTAGTAACTGTTGATGAAGTCATGGATGTTGTAAATGGAAATACATCAGGAAGTGTTAAGAGATAAGCAGATACTAAAACTTTAAACTTAATAGAGTTATTTCACTTTGTGGCATTCTTTACCTCTAAAAGGAGAAGTCTACAAGACAATGTAATAAATATACAGTATAATATATTAAAAACAAAGCTTATAATATACTTATACTAGGAGAGAAAAGCATGAAAGTAAGAACGAGTGATATTGTATTTAAAGCCATTGAAGAGAAAATATTTAGTGGTGAGTGGAAGTCTGGTACTAAAATTACCTCTGAACCACAATTAGCAAAAGAACTTAATGTAAGCAGAATATCGGTTAGGGAAGCTATAGAAAAGATGGTAGCTTTAAGTATACTGATAAAAAGGCAGGGTGAAGGAACCTTTGTTAGTGATTTATCTACTTCCACCTATCTAAATAATCTTATACCTATGCTTACTTTAGATAAGTATGACTATATGGAAATCTTAGAGTTAAGACTAGTTATGGATGTTGAAAGCGCTAGATTATGCGCTATAAGATGCAGTGAAGATATAATAAAAGAATTAGAAGAAGCTTATAGTGAAATGCTGCAATATGAAGGAGATATGGAAAAGTTTACAGAAAAAGACTTAAAATTCCATATGAAGATAGCAGAAGGCACACAGAACTCATTGATTATAAAAATAAATGAGATGTTAAGAGATATACTTAACTATCATCAAAGAGGGTTATATCATACACTGGGGCCGGTTGGAGGAATTAAGGAGCATAAGTTTATACTAGATGCTATAAAGAATAGGGACGCTGAACTTGCTGGAATATTTGTAAAAAGGCATATAGAAAGAACTATAAAAGAATTAAAAGATATACAGCGCTAAATAGAAACTACATACACCTAAATTGATGAATTAAACCATTTATGCATTATGCATAGATGGTTTTTTCGCTTTATGAAACTCATTTTCACAAAGCGAATAAAAGCTGTTGACAAAGAAACGATTTCAAATTAAAATATACTTGTAATACAAGTTGAGGCTAAAAGTTATATTTTTCATGAAAATTTTGCGCAATCCTCAAAAAACAATAACAATTATATCAAAATGTGTCATACAAGTACTCGGAGAGGATGATTAAAAAATGCTAAGAAGTCAAGAAATAAGAGCAAAAGCACCAGAAATGGATTCTTTAAGGTTAGGTTCAGGCTGGAAGATAGAAGAACTTTCAAAACCACAAATAATAGTAGAGAGTAGCTTTGGACATAGTCACCCAGGAAGTGCTCATTTAGACGTATTAGTTGAAGAAGCTTGTATTGGTGTAAACAACAAAGGTGGAAGACCAGCTAAGTTTTTCGTAACTGATATTTGTGATGGACAAGCTCAAGGACATGACGGAATGAATTATTCTTTAGCTTCAAGAGAGTTCATGACTAGTATGATCGAAACGCATGTAGAGGCAACTCCTTATGATGCAGGAGTATTTATAGCAAGCTGCGATAAGTCAATGCCAGCTCATCTTATGGCTGTAGCTAGACTTAATATGCCAACTGTAGTAGTTCCAGGAGGAATAATGGATGCCGGTCCTAATATGTTAACTTTGGAGCAAATAGGAGCATATAGTGCACAATATGAAAGAGGAGAAATATCAGAAGAAGAATTTACTAATTTAAAACATAACGCTTGCCCAAGTTGCGGAGCTTGTTCTTTCATGGGTACAGCATCCACAATGCAAGTTATGGCAGAAGCCTTAGGAGTTGCACTGCCAGGTACTGCATTGATGCCAGCTACTTCAGAAAACATTAAAATAGCAGCTAGGAATGCAGGAGAACACGCTCTTAAATTAGTAGAGATGGGAATTAAACCTTCTGAAATTATGACTAAAAAAGCTTTTGAAAATGCAATAATGGTACATGCTGCTATAGCAGGATCAAGTAACAGTCTACTTCATATACCAGCAATTGCTCATGAGCTTGAAATAGAAATAGAAGCAGATTTATTTAATGAAATTCATAAGAGAATTCCTTATATATTAAATATTAGACCAAGCGGATTTTATCCAGGAGCTTACTTTTGGTATGCAGGTGGAGTACCAGCTATAATGGAAGAAATCAAAGAGTTTTTACATTTAGATGTTATGACAGTCACAGGAAAGACTTTAGGAGAAAACTTAGAAGACTTAAAGAAAACTGGATACTATGAGACTTGTAATAAGTATCTTAAAGCTTTAGGAGTTAAAAAGGAAGATGTTATAAAATCAAAGGATAATCCAATTCAAGCTCAAGGTGCGATAGCTATACTAAAGGGAAATTTAGCTCCAGAAGGTGCTGTGGTAAAACATTCAGCTGTATCTAAAAAATTAATGAATGTAATATTAAAGGCTAAAACTTATAATTGTGAAGAAGATGCATTAAAGGCTGTTCTTACAAAAGAAGTTAAGCCGGGAGATGCAGTATTCATAAGGTATGAAGGACCAAAGGGTTCTGGAATGCCAGAAATGTTCTATACTACAGAAGCTATAGCTTCTGATCCGGAGTTAGTTGAATCTATAGCTCTTATAACAGATGGCAGATATTCGGGAGCAACAAGAGGACCAGCAATTGGACATGTATCTCCAGAAGCTAGTGAGGGAGGACCTATAGCTTTAGTTGAAGATGGAGATCTTATAAAGATAGACATACCAGAAAGATTACTTGAAATAGTTGGGATTAATGGAAAAGAAAAAACAGAAGAAGAAATGAAAGTAATATTAAAAGAAAGAAAATCAAGATGGGTAAAACCAGCACCCAAATATACTAAAGGAGCTCTAGGAGTTTACACAAAACTTGCAGTATCACCAATGAAGGGTGGATATATGGAGTAATGCTCCATATATCCTTACAAAAGATAAATAAATTTAAGCTCAGGAGGATTTTTATGCTAACGGGACCATTATTAATTGGAGTATTTATACTCTCAGTAGCTGTTTTATTGATAACGATTATAAAATTTAAGTTAAATGCTTTTGTATCACTATTACTTACATCTATAGCCACAGCAGTTCTAGTTAAAATGCCTGTTGAAGATATTGCAAGTACTGTTTCTACAGGATTTGGAGGTACTTTAGCTGGTATAGGTATTGTAACAGGACTTGGGGTTATGCTTGGTAAGTTTATGTTTGAATCAGGTGGTATAGAAGTAATGTCAAATACCATTCTTAAAAAGTTTGGAGAAAAGAATACACCACAGGCTGTTGCTGTGTCAGGTTTTCTTACAGGTATCCCTGTATTTGGCGATGTAGTTTATATTATGTTTGCTCCAATGCTTAGAGTTCTTTCTAAAAAGACAGGAGTTTCAATGGTGGCATATGCAGGTGCACTTTCAGTTGCAACTACATGTACCTATGCTCTAGTTATTCCAACTCCAGCACCACTTGCGGTGGCTGAAGCATTAAAAATTGATGTAGGTGTCTTTTTTATATGCTCTAGTTTGTGCCTTTATAGGAACACTTACTGGTGGAATAATGTATGCAAAATTCGTTAATAAAGTTGACCATAAAAATAACCACACATACTCTTTTGATGATATAACATTAGAGGAGGAGGCAGCAGCAACATCAGAGGTTACTAAAGAGAAACCAGGCTTTATGAAATCATTATCTACCCTTCTTGTACCTATTGTACTTATTTTATTGGGAAGCTTTGGTTCAATGGCTCTTGGTAAAGATAGTTCAATAACACCTTTTCTTAAGTTTATAGGTGATAAAAATGTGGCTATGCTTATTGGTGTTATTTACGCAGCAGTTATTTCTAAGAAATATATAGAAAAAGGCGTTTCAGATATTATGACTGAGGCTGCTGACCAAGTTGGTTTAGTTCTTTTAATCACAGGTGCAGGCGGTGCTTATGGCAAGGTTCTTCAATCTACAGGAATCGCAGATTATATTGCAACATCTTTATCAGGATTTGCCATTCCAATTTTAGTACTTTGCTTCCTTATTGCTCAAATCATCCGTTGTGCACAAGGTTCTACAACTGTTGCTCTTTTAACAACAGCATCTATACTTGGATCGACTATTGCAGCGTCAGGAGTTTCACCAGTATTATGCGCAATTGCTATCTGCGCAGGAGGAATTGGTTTATCACTTCCAAACGACTCTGGATTCTGGGCAATCAGCAGATTCTTTAAGATTTCTGTTGCTGATACCATCAGAGGATGGACAGTTGGAGGCTTTATTGCAGGGTTAACAATACTTATAACTGTATCAATATTATCATTATTCCAAGGAGTACTTCCAGGCTTGATGTAATTTTCAAGCTAAACTGAAAGTAAAAAAGGACTTCTGTAGTCATAAACTATAGAAGTCCTTTTGAGCATGAACGATAACAGTTTCATTTCTAGCTAAAAAAATGGATGTCCTCGCACTTTGAGAATTTAGTAAGGATATCTTCTACAATAAAGTGCTTTAAATTTCTAAAATTTCTAGATCGGCATATGAATCTAAGGGTTAATATTACTTTACCATTTTCAATAGAAGTATATATAGTATGTGAAAGATTCTCATAATAAATTGGAAGAGTCTTAGAAACAATATTTAAGGAATCTTTGCTTCTTCTTCAATATTTCCAAGCCTATTACTTGCAATATTTAAAATTAAATTCTTAGCCTTGACCCAATTGCTGTCAACCGTTAATGCAATGTCAATTTCATTCCAAATATAAGGGAAAGAGTTTGTTTCATTTACTAATTCTTCAGTCAGAACTTTTATATTAGGAACAGATATAAGTCTGCCTGTACTTTGTCCATATGTTTTATCATCGTTTGTCATTACCTCAATTATGGTAGTATAAAACCAAGTTATCTCTAAGACATCACCTAAACTTTCTCCAATTTTAATTCTATCTCCAACCTGGTAAGATTTCTGAGTATTTATTATTACCCATCCAAGAAAGTTGGCTACAACATCCCGAAATGCGAAGGCAAGTCCAGCAGAGAATATACCTAGAAATGTGAATACATCCTTAGACTCATCCATCCAAATAGGTATAACGAAAACAATAAAAACTATATTGATTATAGTAGAGAAGATCTTTTTATACTTTATTATTTGTTTTGAATCTAAACTTAGCTTGTCTATATACGAACAAAGGCTTCTCTTTATAATATATAGAAGGATAATAAGAGACAATGTAATTGCAAATCTAGATAACACGCTCTTGTTTTCAAACTTCAAAGCTAATTCTAACAGAATATTTTTCAAAGTACTTCCTCCTTTCAAGGTTCATTAATCATATTACTAACAATATGCATATTAGAAGGCGGAATAGAATTAATAATTATATATAGCATAAAATTTATTTAAAAACATTGATAAAATGGTTGCAAAATTTATAAAATTGAGTATAATATAATTATAGTTGATAATAATTATTAGATGAAAAGTAATTTCTGTTAAATGATTATTATCCATCCCCAACAAACTTGGTATTAGCTATCTAATACTAAAAACAAAACTATGTTCATTTTATAATCCAATCCCCATTTAATTATATGAACGATTATTTTAAGGTGCCTAAATTTTAGGCACCTTATTTTGTGCAACAAGCAGTTGCACATGTGTAGGTAAAGCCTGCCAATCTCAAGCGTTAAAACCAGCAACAATGATACTAGAAATAGTAAAAATAAGCCAAGAGTTTGGAAATTAAGAGCTCTCGAAGGTGAAAGTCCTTCCGTGGGAGTGCTGATACAATTTAGGAAGCCTAATCTAGGGCGACATCGTGGGGTGATGTCTGAAGGAGATATGGAAATAGTTTCCTTACCTTATTTACGGAAAGCGAAGATATGATAAAGTAAATTTAATAACTTTATTTACAATGGTTAATTTATAATATTATTATTAATAATTATAGTAGTAAGAAAGATACATAATAATATGAAGAAGGTATTGTCTTGAAAATATTATATTACACAAAATTAGAAAAAAAGCATATAAAGAAAATAGAAGCCAAGGATATTATGAGGCTGTACTAGTAAGTAAAAAATGCACTAAGGATGCAGATATAATAGCAGAATAGGGACCAGAGAAAATATTTACAGATAATAAAAGGGGTCTAGATGTTTTGAAGAAGGGCCGTTGCCTGCACAAAGTTCTTTATGAGAAATGTAGAACAATTTTAAGATATTTTTAAGAAATTTTGAATTGTTTATTAAGATATAAATGATATAATTAAAAATGAAAAGTGTGACCGAGTTTATAATGACATATAGAAAAAAAATTTGAGTGTTTGTTTATAGAATTAAAGAAAGGAGAAATCAAATGAAAAAGACTATGGGAAAGCTGGTACCTTTGATATGGATGATGTCTATTCCTATATCTAATATTTTCTATAGACTCCTCAATAATTCAAGCAGAGGGGCAGTTTAATATTAGATATAGATAAGTACCTTTTATAAAAGAGTTTATCCTTCCTTATATTTATGGCTTTGCTTTGATATATCTGCGCTTTAAGGATAAAGGGATTTACTATAGAACTCTTATAAGTCTTAATATTGGGCTTATAAGTTGCTATTTAATATTTTACTTTTTCCAGACAACGGTGGCTAGACCTACGCTTGTAGGTACAGATATTTTTACAGACTTAGTCAATATAATATATAATCATGACAGACCATATAATTGTTTCCCAAGTGTTCATGTTATAACTACTTATATAGTGATGAGAGGAATCAATATTGTTTCAAAGAAAAAACTTATACTTCTTTCTTCTAATATAATCGGAGCACTCATAATATCTACTCAATTTGTAAAACAGCATGTAATTTTAGACTTAATAGCGGCTATACTTCTAGGAGAGCTTATATTTAAGACATCTATAGAAGGTTATTATCAGGTTTCTCTTTTTACTATGAAAAAAATTGGAAAATTAAATAGAACAAATTTAAAGTGATTACTCCTTGCATTAGGAATAGTCACTTTTTTTATTAACTTAGTAATATAATAATATAAAAGTTAAAAATAAGAAAAATATAAACAGCTAAAAACCAAAATGAAAAGTGATATAAATATTAAAGTGAGAGGAAAGAGAAAATGACTAAAAGAAAAGCCTTAGTAATAACAAGTTATCTTAATAATAGGAGCCATATACTTTGTGTTTTCAACTAAAAGGTCCAATATTACTACAGTAAAGTCAGCTCTAGTTACAAGAGGTGAAGTAAGATCATATCTTTCTACAACAGGAGTAATAAAGTCAAAACAAAGCAAAGAATACTATGGAGCACAACTTAGAATTAATAAATTAATGTAAAGGTTGGAGATAAAGTAAATAAGGGGGATAAGATGCTTTCATATGAAATAGAAGATTTAAAAGCAACGACAAACAAGCACAAATTCAATATGATAATGCAATATTGCAAAAGAGAGATTTAGAGAATCAAAGAAAAGAAGTGCAGAAAACATAAGTAGAGTAGATGAGAAAATAAAAGAAATTGAAGGTAGACAGAATCCTATTGAAATGTCAATGATTGAAGAACTGAAAGAACAAAGGAAAATGTTTCAGCCTATTTCAGAAGAAAAGATTAAGCAGGTTGACAACGCTATTAATATTGCAAAAGTAAATTTAGACTCAGCAAAATCAAAAATAAATAATGTTGATAAAGGAATAATTGCTGACTTTGATGGAGTAATAACAACAATAAATGTATCAGAGGGGGGTGTAGGAAACCCAGGACAGCCAGCTATAATTCTAGAGAATATAAATTTAAAACTTGTTGTATCTTTAGGAAGATATGATGCAGAAAAAGTTAAATTGAATCAAGAGGCTACAATAAAAGGAATAGACAAATCGTATAAGGGTAGAGTTTCATTCATAAGTCCTGCTGCGAAAGGAAGTGCTTCCGCGCCAAGTATTGGAGGAATAAATGGTGGTGGAGATACTACATTAAATATAGATATAGATATATTAGACAAATCGCAAGATTTAAAAATTAATTTTGATGCAGATGTAGATCTGCTTATAGGAAGTGCTAATAATATATTAAAGATTCCTGTGGAGGCGATAATAAATGATAAGGATGATAAAAACTATGTTTTTATTAACGAAAACGGAGTTGCAAAACAAAAAGAAATAAGGATAGGACTCCAATCTGATACTGAGGTTCAAGTGCTGCAAGGATTAAAAGAAGGAGAAAAGGTGATTTTGAACCCAGGGAATATAATAAAAAGTGGCATGAAAATTAAAGAGAGCGTGGAAGAAGAAATGTTAGAGGTTAAAAATGTAGTAAAATCATATATAAATGGAGAAATAAATTTTAAGGCTTTAGAAGGAGTAAGCTTAAAATAGAAGATGGAGAATTTACATCTATTATGGGACCTTCTGGTTCTGGAAAGTCTACTTTATGAATATTTTAGGATGTTTAGATAGAATGGACAGTGGAAGTTATATATTAAATGGAAAAGACATATCTAATCTTAAAGATGATGAACTTGCGCATATAAGAAATAAAGAAATTGGCTTTGTGTTTCAAGCCTTTAATTTGCTTCCGCGTATGAACATATTAGAAAATGTTGAGCTTCCTATGGTATATGCGGGAGTTCCGGCAAGAGAAAGAAAAGAAAGGGCATTAGACGCTTTAAGAAAGGTAGGATTAGAGGATAGAATAAAGCATAAACCAAATGAAATTTCAGGAGGGCAAAAGCAGAGAGTGGCAATTGCAAGAGCCATAGTAAATTCCCCATCGGTAATTATGGCCGATGAACCAACAGGAAATCTTGATACAAGATCTACCACTGAAATAATAAATATATTTCAGAATTTAAATGACGATGGAAAACTATAGTTATGGTAACTCATGAGACAGAAGTGGCAAGGTATACAAAAAGAATAGTTAAATTTAGGGATGGTAATATAGTAAGTGATAAGAAGATAAAAGGTAGAATATTGCTTGAATAAGAATAGGGAGTAAACGTATGAACATACTAGAGAATTTAAAAATTGCAATAGACAGTATAAGAGCCAATAAGTTAAGATCCTTTCTTACTATGCTAGGTATCATAATAGGCATAAGTTCTGTAATTACATTAGTTTCCTTAGGACAGGGAGCAAAGGAAAATATAACAGGAGAGTTTGAAAAGATAGGGGCTTCAACTATAAGTATTAAAGTAAATATACAAAAGGCGAGTAATAGCGATTTTATAACAGTAGATGATATTAAGCAGATAAAAGCCAAGATCCCTACTGTAAGATATATAACCCCATCAATTCAAAAACAAGGAATTATTAGCTCAGAATCGAAAATTAAGAGAGTATATATAAGTGGCGGAAATGAAGAAATGATGTATGTTCAAAATTATGAGCTACTATATGGAAGATTTTTTAATAAAAATGAGTATTTAGAAGGGAAACCCGTTGTTGTTTTAGATGAAGTTGCAGCTATAAATATTTTTGGATATACAGATGTGACTGGTAAAAAGGTTAATATTGGCTCAAAGTTGTCTCCACAAAAAGCAACTATAATAGGAG
Organism: Clostridium bovifaecis; assembly: GCA_009738435.1. Lineage (GTDB taxonomy): Bacteria > Bacillota > Clostridia > Clostridiales > Clostridiaceae > Clostridium_H > Clostridium_H bovifaecis. Next base: position 1,392,986 of record CP046522.1, read on the forward strand.
TCACAAAAAGTGAAATGGGCATATTTGGAGGGGATTATGAGAATATGCCAGCATTTGCAGTGGTTTCTAACACTTTTATGCAGAATTTGTTCAATGATACTGTTATAGATATGATTTTGATAAGTGCTACCACAAAAGAGGAAGCAGAAAATGCGGGGAATGGAACTATAAGATTATTAGAAAGCAGACATAATAGCAGAGGAAGAAATATCTATAGAGCGGATAATATATTAAAGCAGTTGGAGCAAGTGAATAAGGTAATTACCATATTTACCACCTTTATAGGAGCAGTTGCAGCAATATCTCTACTAGTTGGAGGCATTGGAGTTATGAATATTATGTTAGTATCAGTTACTGAAAGGACGAAGGAAATTGGAATCAGAAAAGCCATTGGAGCTACTACAAAAAGCATACTCATACAATTTTTAATAGAGTCAATAATACTTTCTCTAATAGGCGGTATAATAGGAATGGTTATGGGAGTATTAGGAGGATATGCCATAGGAAAATTTATAAAAGTCACACCAGTGCTATCTTTAACTGCTATAATAGGGACTATATTATTTTCAACTTCAGTAGGAGTTTTTTTTGGAATATATCCAGCAAAAAAAGCAGCAAAACTAGACCCTATAGAGGCGCTGAGATACGAATAAGAAGTATTTTGCGAAGCAAAATATTTCTAAATCACTAATCACTAGTCACTAATCGCTAGTAGGTCAGCGGTAAGATAATGTTGTAGATGCTAAGCCCTTATTATGTGGAGTTAGAAGAAGTTTGTAGTTAGTTTTTGCTTCATTTTGCTTTACACTGCAACATCAATTTATTCTCAACATCTGAAGCTTAACATCTATGTTTTAGTGATTAGCGATTAGAGACTAGGGACTATCCTATAAGAAAATTACGTCGCATTTTTCTTATATAACGTCTTTATGATTTTCCTCATACTTTTGAAGTAATTTTATTTGTTTCATCTCCTTAAATAGGAAAACACTTGTAAGCAGTGCTGCAACTATATCGGCTATGGGTTGCGAAAGCCAAAGTCCATTTAGTCCTAGATATTTAGGTAAGATTAGAATTATAGGTATAAGGACAATGACTTGTCTTAAGAAACTTAAAAAAATTGAGATTTTAGCTTTGCCTATAGCTTGGAAATAATTAGATGCTACTATCTGATAGCCTATTATAGGAAGAAACATTAAGTCTATCCGTATTCCCCTCGAACCTAACTTTACTAATTCAGGAGCATCTTTGGCGAAGGCTCTAAATAATATATGAGGGAAAAACTCAACCAAGATAAATCCAAGGGAAGCTATACATACACCAGCAGTAATAGCAAGTTTAAGAGCCTTTTTCAACCTTTTATAAGCTTTAGCTCCATAGTTATAACCTAAAATAGGCTGTACTCCTTGGTTTATTCCGAATATAGGCATTAAAATTAACATTACTATACTAGAAATTATGCTCATGGCAGCAACTGCAGTATTTCCACCATAGATTATAAGCCCTTTATTATATAATACGGATACCGCACTAGCTGCAATTTGCATTGAGAAAGGCGAAAGTCCTATGGCAAAAATTTCGAATGTTATAGTTCTATTTAATTTTAAATTATGCCTCTTAATTTTAAGTATACTACCGCTATTTTTGCTTATAAAATAGTGCGTAACTAAAATAGTGTTAACCCCTTGAGATATTACTGTAGCAATAGCAGCACCTCGAATACCAAGTCCTAATCCAAAGTCAAAAATAAAAATAGGGTCTAAGATTGTATTTAAAATTGCACCAACTAACATAGTCCTCATAGCAATCCTAGGATTACCCTCGGAACGTATAATATTGTTTATCCCGAAACCTACATTTTGCAATATGGCACCAGCAATAATTATTGATATATATTGCTTTGCATAAAGGATACTTCCAGCATCGGCACCAAAGGATTTTAAAATTTCAGTTAGGAACATGAGTCCTAAAATAGATACAAGAGCTGATATCAAGATACTTAAGAGAATTGCTTGGCTAAGAATTTCTTCCGCTGATTCTTTCTTTTGCTCTCCAAGCTTAATGGAAATAAGAGTAGAAGCACCAATTCCCACAAGCATTCCAAAAGCCATTATAATTGTAGAAATTGGCATAGTTATCCCCACTCCGGTCAGAGCTTTTTCACCAATACCTTGTCCTATATTACCTATAAACATTCTATCAACAATGTTATATAATGCATTCACTAACATTCCTATAATAGCAGGTATAGAGAATTTTAAAAGCAATTTTCCTACATTTTCTGTTCCAAGCTCTTTAGCTCTATCCATAAAAAGCCACCTCCATAATATTTAAGAAATAATTGCAAATTATTATTATACCATATTTTTGAAAAAAAGTATAGTAGAGAATAAAAGTGCCTTGTGCGGAAAATATAAATACATAAGTGTGATAAGTAACAGTTTAGGAATGGGAAAAAGTTTAGGAGGTCAAAATGAGAATACAGCAAGAATTTATAACTCCAATTATCTCAGCTACTGCTGTAATAGTCGGTTCTCTCATCGGTGCAATGTGTACTTGGATTACAACGAATCATTCAACTATAAAGAGTATAGAAGTAGAAAATAAAATTGTTGAGGATAGTAGAAGACATGAAGAAATAGAAAAACTCTTAAAGCTCTGCGAAAATATAAATATTATAAGATTAGATATATGCACATCATTATTTCAGAGCATAAGAACTTTAAAGTATTTTAATAATAATTATTTTACCAATAGATATCCAATCCCTATAAATAGGGATTATTCAAGAGTCGTAGCATCATTAACAGGAAAGTTCGATTTAAAGGAGTTAAGCTATATATATCAAGTGTACGGAATTATAGAAACCCTAAATAAGCATATAAGTGAAATAAGGTTTGAGGATAAAGAGGAATATAACTTAATAAGAATGGATTGTGAACTTTTGTTGAAAAAATTTTATGGAGTTAATTTTAGAAAAGTTATAGAAGTAGATATAGATAAAGTAAGCTATGAAAACTTATATAATAACAAGTTTATGAAAGATGGATATAGAGAAGTATTAAAAAAATTAGATGTAAACAGTTATTCTGAAATGGGAAAAGCAAGAGAAATAAACAAAAGGTAGACTTAATCTACCTTTTGTTTTACATATTAACCATTTTTCTACATTCTTCAGCGCAAGAGCGGCAAACGTCTGCACATTGTTGTGAGTGTGAATCATTAAAAGTAGCGCACTCATCTGCACATCTATCACAAATAGTAGCGCAAAGGTTACAAAAGTCTTTTGCATGATGACTTCTTCTTGACATAGCACAAGATGATAAAGAGCATATCTGAGCACAGTCTAATAATTCTTTCATATGAACTGTTCTCATTTTTACATCAGCTTCTTCTAGGCAAAGCGCAAAGCACTCCTCACAAATTTGAGCACATTTAGTACAAGCATCGATACAAGATTGATATGCTGGGTTAGAATTCATTAAAGATACTGGCATAGTTGCCATAGGTGCCATAATAAAAACCTCCTTATAATTTTAATATCCATTTTATTTTTTACAGAAAAATGTTATTTATTCTACTTATAAAACGATAATAATCAAGTTTACCTAATAATAAATCAATAAGGTTTATTAATTTTAGTGAGTATAATATAAAAAGCTTTAACACAAAATACTACAGGAAATAATATTAAAAGGAGGAAAGAAAAATGTCACAGTTAAATGAAATGGAATTACAAAACATAAGACACATTGCAGGGAATCATAAGACGATAGCAGCTAAGTTAACTGACTATGCTAATCAATGCCAAGATACTCAAATTAAACAAATGTTTCAGCAAGCTGCACAATCTGCACAACAAGGTGTGCAAAAGTTAGGTGGATTTCTATAAAATTTAAAAGGAGGGAAAAGAAATGCAAGAAAGAGATATGGTAAATGACGTATTAGCTATGACAAAGGCTGGAATGTCTGATTATACAAAAGCTATAGGAGAATGCAGCAATCAAAACTTAAGACAGACACTTAAACAAATGAGAGATGGAGATGAGCAATTCCAATTTCAATTAGCTCAAATAGCAGTACAAAAAAACTATTATACACCTGCGCAAACAGCAAATCAACAAGAAATGCAGCAGATTAAATCTCAATTAATGCAAGGCTAAAGTAGGTAATTAGTTACTAATCTCTATTATACCATGTAAAAATATATATTTAGTGATTAGAGTTTAGTAACTATGGAAGAGGTGGTACAGTGTTTAAGCATGATAAAGCTTTACTTCATGAAGTAAAGGTAGAAGCTCCTAATCCTCAATATGCAGTTTTATTACAAGAACAACTAGGAGGACCTCAAGGAGAACTCAAAGCAGCAATGCAGTATATATCTCAAAGTTTTAGAATAAAGGACCCTGCAATAAAGGATTTATTTTTAGACATTGGAGCAGAAGAATTAAGTCATATGGAAATGGTAGCTCAGACTATAAACTTATTGAATGGGCATGAAGTAAATGCGAATGCAGTAATGTCAGGGCAAATAGAAGATCATGTGCTTGGAGGGCTTTCTCCTATGCTTATGAATTCATCAGGACATCCTTGGACTGCCGATTATGTAAATGTTACAGGAGATCTTGTAGCTGATTTGCTATCTGATATAGCTGCAGAACAAAGAGCTAAAGTAGTTTATCAATACTTACATAGACAAATAAATGATAAATATGTAAGAGAGACTATTGATTTTTTACTAAATAGAGAAGAAGCTCATAATGCTTTATTTAGAGAAGCGTTAAACAGGATTCAAGATACAGGCTCGAATAAGGATTTTGGAGTTACGGAAGATTCCAAACTATATTTTGATTTATCTACTCCAGGAAGATTTTTTGAAGCACCAAATCCTACAGCACCAAGTTTTGAAAATCCAAGAGCACATTAAGACTGTTACAGAAAAAGACAATTAAGTATCGGGTTAAATAGAAGAAATGGAAAAATTTAAAGTGAATTAAAAAAATATTAAAGGATAAATTAATAGAGTAAAAATCATTCTTAAGGAGGAATTTAAAATGGCAAACAGAAATGATAACAGAAATGACAACAGAAACAACGATTTAAGAAACGACAGAAATGATAACAGAAATGACAACAGAAACAACGATTTAAGAAACGACAGAAATGATAACAGAAACAATAGAAATGACAACAACTTTAGATAGTTAAGTTTGTGAAAAGTCGATTTTAAATTCAAAAACTTGATAGATTAAATAAAATAAGTCTTCACGCAAAAAGTGCATGAGGACTTATTTTATTATCTGACTTAAGAGTTATGTTTCATATAAGTTACACATAATGTGTCTAAAAAGAAAGTAAGCAGTTTGTCCTACCAAGTATTAAACAGTATTAAATCCAGTATTAAAAGAAAGAATAATAAAGAAATATACTGGATAGGAGGAATTGTTATGAGTGATTCTGTTAATAAGCAAAAGAAAGATGTATCAGAAATTGAGAATGAGCATAGAATTGACCAGCTTGTCGATGTGGTAGAAAAGCATACAAGAACTGAAAGACATTTAGAACAATACTCTAATATAGGAAACTCAGAGAATCGTGAACATGCAAGAGAAATACAAAAGGAACGAGAGGAAGAAATAAATACTTTAAAAAATATTATTGCTTATGGAGATGATAAATTACAAGATACTGTTGCAGATGAGCTGGATAATTTAGAAAAAAACTATATATATTCAGAAGGATATTTAGAGCATAATGCTGAGCATATGCCAAAAGAAGATATGAAGAATCTAAAGGAAAAACAAGAAAATAGAAGAGAAAAAATGAGAGAACTAAAATTTAAATAAAAAATTATTATATAACTGTCTATTTAAATGTTAGTCTCTATTTGCAATTAACAATCAAGATATCATCTGCTGTTAGAGGCTAACAGTTATATATAAAAGGAGGCTTGCAGGTATGATAACTACTGAAAGTAGAATTAAAGAAATGATTAGTATGCCTAAGGAAGTAGAATTAGCGAGAGAAAATGATATAAGAAATGTAAAGAGTACTGTACGGAAGGATTCAAAAGAATACAGTGATGCTTTAGAAAGAATACGAAGAAAGTATAATGCACACAACGATGAGGTAAAGCACTACTCAGATTATATGGATATAAATATATTAGACAACATCAAAAGATAAGGTTAGCAAATGTTTGCCAACCTTATCTTTTCATTTCCATTTTGAAAGCTAACTACAATGTTTTAAGCTATGTATAATAAAAAAACAAACAGAATTTTTCGTGTATAATAAATAATATACAATTATTTAACTAGATGTTTGGCTTTATAGGAGGTAGAAAAGTGAAAGAAATAGGTTTAGTCTTAGAAGGCGGTGGAATGAGGGGAATATATACCGCAGGAGTTTTAGATTTTTTTATAGAAAAAGAGTTGTATTTTCCCTATGTTATAGGAGTTTCTGCAGGGGCTTGCAATGCAGCATCCTACATTTCTAGACAAAAAGAAAGAAGTAAGAGAATAAACATAAATTATATAAAGAATCCTAAGTACTTAAGTTTTAGAAATCTAATAAAAGAGAAAAGTGCTTTTGGGATAAAGTTTGTTTATGATGAAATACCAAATAGATTAGAACCTTTTGATTACAATACTTTTAATAATTCAACTCAAAAATTTATTATTGGAACTACTGATTGTGTAACAGGCTCTCCTGTTTATTTTGAAAAAAGTGATTGCAAAGATATACTTAAGGTAATAAGGGCATCTAGTAGTTTACCATTACTCGCTCCAATTGTTACAATTGATAGCGGATTATTTTTAGATGGAGGAATTTCTGACTCTATTCCTGTAAAAAAGGCAATGGAAGATGGATATGAAAAGAATATAATAATTCTAACAAGAGATAGGGAATACAGGAAATCACCAATTAAGTTTAAGGGACTTATAAAAAGTAGGTATAGAAAATATCCTAACTTAGTAAATACTATATTAAATAGATATAGGGTTTACAATGAGACTTTAGATTATATTGATAATTTGCAGAGAAAAGGAAAAGCATTTGTGATTAGGCCTAGTGTTGATTTAAAAGTTGATAGATTAGAAAAGAACTCAGAGAAGCTGGAAGCTTTGTATAAGCTCGGATATGAAGATACAAAAGGGGATTATAAAAGAATAAAAGAGTGGATGGAAGGGCAGAAGTAAAGCTGCTCTTTTTTTATTTATGCAATTATATAAGTAAAAGGTGTTATGAAAAGTAAGTATAAAACGTAGGCAGAATGAAAAAAATATACATATTAAGCAATAGAGATTTCATGAAAATCACTTACATTAAAGAATATATAGTCTATATAATAAGCAGTTAACCAATTAAAGATGGGGATGAATAAGTTATATGAAGGAAACAATAAGTGCGTCCCAACTATTCATTATGATTGTTCTTTTGCCCTACAGTAGTGCCGTGCTTTTCTTTTTAGCTCCAGAAGCAGAGGCAGATGCTTGGGTGGCCATGTTAGTATATATTATAGGAGCTATATTTCTTCAATTAATTTACATATCTTTATACAATAGATTTCCAATGGACACAATAATAACATATATGCCTAAAATATATGGAAAAATTTTAGGCAATATGATTAGTATCTTATATGTTGTATATTTTACATATCTAGCTTCAAGAGTAGTTAGAGACTACATAGAGTTAACTAGATTTTTTGGCTTAATGGAAACCCCCATGATAATAGTGGCGGCAGCGTTCATTTTAACCGCTATGTATGATGTATATTGTGGTATTGAAGTTATAGCGCGTACAGTTGAAATAGCATTTTTATTCTTAATATTTTCACCTGCCGTTATCTGGATACTGCTATCCCTTACAAGAGGAGGAATCAGCTCTAATAACTTAGAGCCTATATTTTCAGAGGGAATTGGTTTTGTAATTACAAATGGCTGGAAGCTTATAACCTTTCCATATGGAGAATCTATTGTATTTACTATGATATATCCATTTGTAAAAGAAGGTAGTAAAAAGATAAAGACAGCATCTATTTCAGCAGTTATTTTCTTAGGAATTATTCTAGCCTTGAACCAATTTTCTTTTATAGTAACTTTAGGCTTAGAAAGTGCCAAAAATGTTACTTTTCCTCTATTTAAGGCTGCTTCTTTAGTAAAAATCGGAGAATTTATTACTAGAATAGAGATAATGGCAATATCAATGATAGTAGTTGGAGGGGTATATAAGGTAGGAATGTTTATGTATAATGCAGTACTTGGAACAGCACAACTTTTTAAAATGCAAAGCAGAAGTTATATTATTATTCCATTCGGTGTAATAATTTTATTTTTATCTCAAGTTATTGCAAAAAGTTATTTTCAACATATAGAAATAGGCCTTGATTTTACACCTAAGTACATACACTTACCTATGCAAATTGTTATCCCAACAATAGCCTTGATTATCGCGAATATTAAAGATTTATCAAAAGATAAGAAAGCTGAAAAAGAGGAAAATAGAAGTTTATCTTAAATAAAACATAAAAAGTTTATAAATGAATAATTAAGCTATAAAAACTAAAAATTTAGTTTTTATAGCTAATTTCATGTATGGTAATTTTATAAAATCAAATACTAATTAAAGTATAAATAAACTTTAAAATAAGGAGGTTAAATTATGGGAAAGATGATGACCATGGATGGAAATCAAGCGGCAGCTTATGCATCTTATGCTTTTACAGAAGTTGCTGCTATATATCCAATAACTCCATCTTCACCTATGGCAGAAGTTGTTGATGAATGGTCTGCTCATGGCAGAAAGAACATATTTGGTCAGACAGTTCATGTAACAGAAATGCAATCAGAAGCAGGTGCAGCAGGAGCTATGCATGGATCCCTTGCAGCAGGAGCATTAACAACTACCTATACTGCTTCACAAGGGCTATTACTAATGATTCCTAATATGTATAAAATGGCAGGAGAATTATTACCAGGAGTACTTCATGTGAGTGCTCGTGCACTTGGAGCAGAAGCTCTATCTATTTTTGGAGACCACCAAGACGTAATGGCAGCTCGCCAAACTGGAGTTGCTATGCTAGCTTCTTCGAGTGTTCAAGAAGCAATGGATTTAGCTTGCGTTTCTCATCTAGCTGCAATAAAATCAAGAATACCATTTATGCATTTTTTTGATGGATTTAGAACATCTCATGAGTATAAGAAAATAGAAGCAATAGACTATGAAGACCTTGCTAGACTTGTAGATTACGAAGAAATAAAGAATTTTAGAAAAAGGTCAACAAATCCAGAGCACCCAACACATAGAGGAACAGTTCAAAATCCCGACATATACTTTCAAATGAGAGAATCAGTAAATAGATTCTATGATGAGATTCCTGATATTGTAGAAAATTATATGAAGGAAATAAAGGAACTTACCGGACGTGAATATCATCCATTTGATTATTATGGAGATAAAAATGCAGAATATGTAATAGTTGCTATGGGTTCGGGTTGTGATACAGTAGAAGAAGTCGTAGATTACCTAATGAGCAAAGGAGAAAAGGTTGGTGTTGTCAAAGTACATTTATACAGACCATTTTCACCAAAATACTTCTTCAACGTGTTTCCAAGCAATGTAAAGAAAATTGCAGTTCTTGATAGAACAAAGGAACCAGGTTCTTTAGGAGAACCATTATACCAAGATATTGTTCATCTGTTTAATAATAGAGAAAATAGACCTGTAATAATTGGAGGAAGATATGGAGTTGGTCAAAAGGATACTACTCCATCTCAAATTATAGCCGTATTCAATAATCTAAAGAAAGATGAACCGAAAGATGGATTTACTATTGGTATAGTAGATGATGTTACACATACATCACTTCCAGAAGGAGAAATAATAGATACTATCCCAGAAGGAACAATAAGTTGTAAGTTCTGGGGATTGGGATCAGATGGTACTGTTGGAGCTAATAAAACAGCAGTAAAAATAATTGGAGATAATACTGATCTTCATGTTCAAGCTTATTTTTCTTATGATAGTAAAAAATCAGGCGGCAGTACTGTTTCGCACTTAAGGTTTGGAAAACACCCAATAAAATCTCCATATTTAGTTTATGATGCAGACTATATAGCATGCCATAATAGAGCTTTTATATATAATTACGATATACTAAAAGGACTAAAGCAAAATGGAGTATTTGTGCTGAACTGCCCATGGAAAGAAGACGAACTAGAAGAAAAGATACCAGCATCTATAAGAAAGTTTATTGCAGAAAAGAATGCAAGATTTTACATCATTGATGCTGTAAAAATTGCTTCTGAAATAGGACTTGGAAATAGAATCAACATGATAATGCAGGCAGCTTTCTTTAAGGTAGCTAATGTAATTCCAGTAGAAGAAGCAGTTAAACATCTAAAAGACTCTGTAGTAAAAGTCTATGGTAAAAAGGGTAAAAATATAGTAGATATGAACCAAGCAGCTATAGATAGAGGAATACAGGGACTTGTTCAAATCAATGTCCCAGAATCTTGGGCTAATGCAAAAGAAGAAGAAAAGAAGTTTCCAATTAAAGATGAACCAGATTTCGTTAAGAATATTCAAAGACCGATAGCAAGACATGAAGGAGATGAGCTTCCAGTAAGTGCATTTAAGGGCATGGAAGATGGACTATTCCCTAGTGGAACTACCTCTTATGAAAAGCGCGGAATTGCTGTAATGGTACCTGAATGGCAAATAGATAGATGTATTCAATGTAATCAATGTGCATATATTTGTCCACACGCTACAATAAGAGCCTTCTTGTTGGATGAAGAAGAAGTAAATAAAGCACCAGATACATTTAAGACTAAGCAAGCTACAGGTAAAGGACTAGAAAGTTATCAATATCGTATCCAAGTAGCTCCAATGGACTGTACTGGATGCGGAAACTGTGCAGATGTTTGCCCAGCTCCTGGTAAAGCCTTAATAATGAAACCAGCAGAAGAGGAAATGGAGATGGAATCAGAAAACTGGGAATTTGCAACTACTATAATTCCAAAGGAAGATGCTATGGACCCTTCTACATTGAAGGGAAGCCAATTTAGAAGACCTCTTCTTGAATTTAATGGAGCTTGCCCAGGCTGTGGTGAAACTCCTTATATAAGGCTTCTAACTCAGTTATTTGGAGATAGAATGATTATAGCTAATGCTACTGGGTGTTCTTCAATTTGGGGAGCAAGTGCACCATCTATGGCTTATACTACTAATGCTGAAGGAAAAGGCCCAGCTTGGGGTAACTCTTTATTTGAAGATAATGCAGAATATGGATACGGAATGTTTTTAGCTGTAAAACAAATAAGAAATAAGCTAGCAGATTTAATGAAGGCAGCGATAGATACAGATATACATGAAGAAATTAAAGAAGTTTTCCACGAATGGCTTCAAGCTAAGGATGATGGAGAAGGTTCAAAAGCTGCATCTATAAGATTATTAGATGTATTAAATAAACACAAAGATCATGAAGGTGGAGAAAATAAATTAATTAGAGAAATTCTAGATAATAAGGATTACCTAATTAAGAAGTCTCAGTGGATTATAGGTGGAGACGGTTGGGCCTATGATATTGGCTATGGTGGACTTGATCAGGTTCTTGCTATGGGTGATGATGTAAATATATTTGTAATGGACACTGAAGTATACTCTAATACTGGAGGGCAGGCTTCAAAAGCAACCCCAACAGGTGCTGTTGCAAAATTTGCAGCAGGAGGAAAAAGAATAAAGAAAAAGGACCTTGGGCTTATAGCTATGACCTATGGATATGTATATGTAGCTCAAATAGCTATGGGTGCGAATATGAATCAAACCATAAAAACCATTATAGAAGCAGAAAAGTATAAAGGGCCTTCAATTATAATAGCTTATGCACCATGCATAAACCACGGTATAAGAACTGGTATGGGAACCAGCATAATGGAAGAGAAAAAAGCAGTAGAATCAGGATATTGGCACCTATATAGATATAATCCAACCTTAAAGGAAAGTGGAGCAAATCCATTTAAGCTAGAATCTAAGGAACCAACTAAATCTTATAGAGACTTTATAACTGGAGAAATTAGATACGCTTCTTTAGCTAACGTATTCCCAGATATTGCAGAAAGTCTATATGCAGAATCAGAAAAACAAGCTAAAGAAAAATATAGAGTTTATAAGACATTAGAAGATTGTGGATATCTATAAATAGTAAAATGAAAAGTAAAGTACTAAAAAGGAATTCTAAATATAGCTGGACTATGTTTAGAGTTCTTTTTTTATAGTTCATTAGGAAAATATGTAATTAGATAAGTGACATAAATAGGAAGTAGTGTTAGGATATTTTTATGGATAAAATCAGAGATAAGAAATAAAGAGCTTAAGGAATAACAAAGAACATGTAAAAAGAACCATAAGTGGATAAAAACACCTTTATGGTTCTTTTGTGTAGTATAATATAAAAGAATTTTACTTGCAACTTTTCTAGATTACTCTAATCTACAGCGCTTAGAATATAGTACCTTAAGTACTGTTTACTGGCATGATTTATTTCTCATTTTCTTCCACCCAATCTTTAGCTTCCCAAACTTCAAATTCACTTGGTAGAGTTACTTGAGAAACAGATTTTATATCCTTTATATTAGCCCAGGCAGCAGTTTCATGACGTTCAATAGGTGTCGACATAAAATGTTCCTTATATTTATTATCAGACATAATTGCACACCTCCTTGTTTAAGTACCTTAAAGTACAGTAGATTATATAAATTTAAGTATTTATTACTAAAACAGTCATTTTTGGTTTTCCTCAACCCAGTCTTTAGCTTCCCAAACTTCAAATTCACTTGGAATAGTAACTTGAGAAACTGGCTTAAATTCATAAATGTTTGCCCAAGCAGCAGTTTCATGGCGTTCAATAGGCATTGACATGAAACGTTCTTTATATTTGTTATCAGACATAGTTTCATACCTCCTTTTATTTTAGTATCTCAAAATGAAGCTAATCTTATAAATTAAAATATTTTTTATTTATGAATAATTTTTTCTCAATGTTCAAAAAATGCTAACAGCATAAGAATTTTGCTTCGCAATATATTTGAAAAATAAAGGAGGTACAAAGATGTTTGAAAATATAATAAGAAGTTTAGTTAATAGTGCATCAGATGAGATGATGGAAAGAATGCTTAAGGATCCCTATAACGAGAATCTTTTTGTAATGGCTACAGCAGCTCAAAAACTTACTCTAAGGGCAATTATTGAAGCTGCGATGAGAGCGCAGTCAGGTCAAGTTTTAGAAAGAGCATATGGAAGTCCTAATGTACAATCACCTTGGGAAAAAGTATTTTTAAATCCTACTCAGCTTTTTTCCCTACCTACAGATGATAAAACACCAATAAACACAGGCGTTACTATTGGAAAAAATTCAAAGAAGCCTTTAGAGCTATCAATGCCTATTATGATTACAGGAATGTCTTATGGAGGTTCTTTAAGTTTAAAAGCAAAGGTAGCTTTAGCAAAAGGAGCGACCCTTGCGGGTACATCTACAAATACTGGAGAATCAGCACTTTCAAATGAGGAGAGAGAAGCTGCTAAATATTTAATAGGACAGTATAATCGTGGAGAATGGATGAATACAGAAGATCAATTATCTCGGCTTGATGCTATAGAAGTTCAATTAGGGCAAGGCGCTTGGGGCGGAGCAGTTCCATCTATAACAAGTGCAGAGAAAATTGATCAGCACCTAAGAAACACGTGGCATCTTGACAAAGGAGAAGATGGTGTTTTAAAGGCAAGGCTTAGTCAAGTAAATACTTCAGAGGATGTAGTAAATTTGCTCAATGAATTAAAAGAAAAATATGATGTGCCTATAGGAATTAAGATTGCGGCCACTCATTTTATTGAAAAAGAATTAGATGTAATTTTAAAAACAGATGTAGATTATATTGTAATAGATGGTGCTGAAGGAGGAACAGCAGTAGCACCTCCAACTCTTGAAGATGATATGGGCCTTCCTACATTACATGCAATTGCAAGGGCTTCTAAATACTTAGAACTAAAAGGAGTAAAGAACAAGTATGATTTAATAGCAGCTGGGGGACTTAAGACTCCAGGACACTTCTTAAAGGCTTTAGCATTAGGGGCTAATGCCGTATATATTGGATCAATTGCTTTGGTGGCAATGCTTCAAGATCAGTCCGTAAATGCAACTCCAGCTGAACCAACACCTCAGCTTGTAGTTTATGATGGGAAATTAACTGATAGCTTGGATATAGAAAGAGGTGCTAAGAATCTTAATAATTTTTTAAACTCCTGCACAGAGGAAATGAAATTAGCACTTATAGCTATGGGAAAAACTGAATTTTCACAGTTAAATATAAAGGATTTAGTTACAGTAGATAAAGATTTATCTGAAAGTTTAGGAATACAGTATGGTGGCATGCCATATATAGGATAGTATTCACAAAAACTACAAAAATAGGAGTAGAAATAGAGGTTTCTATTATTCGCTTCTATTTTTTTATTTAAGCTTACAAAAAACAACTATATTTGTAGAGATATTAAAGTATAAGTAAAAATTTGTGATATAATAAATATTATAGAATAAAAGTTATATAATCCTATGTGATAATATTCTAAAGGTATTGCAATACATAAGAAAAGAGGGAGATATTAAATGGACATCCAAGAACAAATAGTAAAAGTTGAAAATTCAGAAATTTATAAAACTTTTGAAAATATTGCTCCCTATCTTGGAGCAATATTAAGGGGAGAATTTGTTATCGGATTTAACACGTTAGAACAGTGCTTAAAACTATATGATAGTTCCACTAAAAAGTATCAGTATGATATTGGACCAGTGACAAAAGAGACTGTAGCTTATAGATGTATTAAATTAGGAGAAATTATATTAGATGAAATGAATATAGGAAGAACAGAAGTGCCTTATAGAAGCACTGCCATTCCTATTAAGGACAGTAATTATGGTATTATAGGATGCATAGTTATTTCTACTTTTTTGGATAAACAAAAAAAAGTATCTGATATGTCAGAGCAATTATCAAAGGCAACTAATGAATTATTAATGTACATTACAAATGTCGCTTTAGGAGTAGAAGATATAACAAAAGGTAATAACGATATAAAAGAAATTTTAAACGAAACAGTTAAAAACACTGAAAATACAGATAATGTTATAAGTTTCATAAAGGATGTTTCGAAAAAAACTAATTTATTAGGATTGAATGCTTCTATAGAAAGTGCAAGAGCTGGCGATGCAGGAAAAGGCTTTGGAGTTGTAGCTTCAGAAATTAGAAAACTAGCTGAATCCAGTAATAAATCTATTAAGGAGATAGAGACAACCTTATTTAAGATAAAGTCAAATTCTAAGGAGATTTTTAATAATATAGACAAGGAAATAAACTCCTTTTTACAGCATTCTATGGAATTAAAAGAAATAACAAATTTAATTTCACAGTTGGACAAATTATCAACAGAACTAAAGGAAGTTTCTAAGAAGTACTAGCAAGAAAATTGCGGCGCAATTTTCTTATTGTAAAATGGAGAATGAAAAACAAAAGATGTTTTGCGCCGTAAAATATTTTTAGTGCTTAGCTGCTAGTACTTTTTCCTCCATTTACATGTATAACTTGCCCTGTAACATAAGAGGAATCCTCGCAAGCTAAATATACATATGTGGGTGCAAGTTCACAGGGCTGGCCAGCGCGGCCAAGAGGAGTACTTGTTCCAAACTTTGCAACTTCTTCTTTAGAAAAACTGGAAGGAATTAGTGGAGTCCAAATAGGACCTGGGGCTACAGCATTCACCCTTATTTCTTCTTTTGATAAATTTAAAGCTAAAGATCTAGTTAGACTCGTAACAGCTCCCTTTGTTGATGAATAATCAAGTAAAGTTTCATGCCCCTCATAGGCCGTTACAGAGCTAGTATTAATTATTGTATCTCCTTTTTTCATATTAGGTAAAGCTGCTTTTATCAAGTAAAATATAGAAAATACATTTGTTTTAAAGGTTAGTTGGAGCTGCTCAGATGTAATATCTATAATGCTATTCTGAGGATATTGAACAGCAGCGTTATTAACTAAAATATCTAAGTGGCCGAAGGTACTTATAGTATCATTAACTACTTTTTTGCAAAAATTTTCATCTCCTACATCACCTTTTATGGCAAGGCATTTTCTACCCTTTTGCTCTATTAAATACTTAGTTTCTTCTGCATCTACATCTTCATTGAGATAAACAATAGCAATATCTGCTCCTTCATCAGCAAATGCTAAGGAAACAGCTTTTCCAATGCCACTATCTCCTCCAGTAATTATAGCTACTTTATTTGATAGTTTTCCACTTCCTTTATAATCAGGTCTTTGTGAAAGCGGTTTGGGATTCATCAAGGTTTCAAGACCAGGTTGAGTGTCTTGATGCTGTGGTTGAAAGTAAGTAGGATACATAGCTACACCTCCATATTATTTTTTAGCCATATAGGTATTTTGTTTATTTATATATGTTTTATTCTTAAGGAGTTATATCAAATTATTGGAGTATAGATATTATTATATTATTCGATAAAGGTATGTGGAAATTATTTAAATTAAATGGAATATATAGTATAATATACAAAGATTTATATAGTAGATGGGGATATATTCATAGGGGGATAAGAATGAAGAAACATAAAGATTTAAGTAATGTTACTTTAGAAGATATTATTTTATTAGAAATAACGTTAGGCTTAGAGAAATTCCTAAAAATAGCTTTAGAGCTTATTGATGAAATGGAAGATTATCATAAGAAGAACATAATGTACGGATATATTAACCCTAAAAATATTGTTATAGATAAGAATACAAACAAAGCAAGATTAATTAATTCTGAACTTGTAGATACAGATATTAATTATAATTTACCTTATATGTCTCCAGAACAGGCAGGGAGGATTGGGAAAAAAGTAGACTATAGAACTGACTTCTATTCTTTTGGGGTTACATTATATAGAGCTATTACAGGCAAACATCCTCTTCAAGGAAATGATGAGATGGAGTTAACATATTCCCATGTTGCTAAAAATCCTATGCCACCTCATCTAGTAAATAGTGATATACCTATTGCAGTTTCTAAAATAATAATGAAACTTTTATCAAAGGATCCAGAAGATAGGTATAAGAGTAGTTATGGAATTAAAAGTGACTTATCAAAATGTTATATATCTTTAATGGATAATGGATATGTACAAGAGTTTATTCTTTGCGAGCGTGATATCTCTGATAAGCTGAAATTTAGCAATAAGATATATGGAAGAGATAATGAAATAAATGAAATAATGAGTAGATATTTTAAGGTATGTAATGGAGACTTGCAAGTAGTGTATTTAACTGGCTTAGAAGGTATGGGGAAAACTACTATAATAAAAGAAATTAGAAATAGAGTGCTTAAAGAAGGAGGCACATTTATCTCTGGAAAATGTGAGAGATATAATAATACTCCTTATGCCCCTATTATTCAATCAACTAGAGAACTAGTAATACAGCTACTTATGGCGAGTAAAGAAAGATTAAAAGAAATTAAAGGGAAGATTTTAGAGGCTGTGGGAGATAACGGCCAAATTGTAATTGATGTAATTCCAGAAGTGGAATATATTATAGGAAAGCAACCTCCAGTGGAACACATACCTCATTCAGAATTAGAAAATAGATTTAATATGGTCTTTGGAAAATTCATAAGATCATTTTTGTGTAAAGAGTATCCTATAGTGGTGTTTTGGGATGATTTGCAATGGGCTGGTGCAGCTACAATTAATGCAATATTTGAACATGGACTAAATATCGAAAATAAGTACCTACTCATAATAGGAGGTTTTAGAGAGGAAGAAGTCGGAAGGAACTCATACTTACAAAATATCATTAATATAAATACAAATTTCACAAATATAGTAAATATCGGCTTAAATCCCCTAGACGAAAAAAGCATAAGTAATTTAATCTGTGATACTTTATGCTGTAGTGAAAGCAGAGTAACTGAATTAACTAAACTAATAGCTCTAAGAACAGGTGGGAACCCTTTATTTATAAGAATGTTGTTAGAGACTATGTATTCGGAAGAAATATTGAGATTTAACCATGAGATAAATCAATGGGTTTGGGATGTCGATTCTATTAGGGACATAGAGATATACAATAGTGTACTAGACTTAATAATAAAGAAGATAGAAAGGCTTCCAAAGGAAACGCAAAGAATTTTACAGATAGCATCTTGCATAGGAATAGAATTTGAATTAGGGATTTTATCTAAAATTAGTCATAGGACTATAAATGAAATTTATATGTATATTCTACCTGCTATAAAGGAAGGAATAATTGTTTCTGAAATAAACTATATAAAAAGTTACTATGTAGAGCATAAGAATAGCTATATTTATAGATTCTCTCACAATCAGATACATAAACAAATTTACAACAATATATGTAAAGAAATCAAAATGCAGTATCATCTTATGATAGGAAGAACCTTAGAGATGGATGAGAATGAGGAGAAAGTTTTTGAAACTACAAGCCAATTAAATAGAGCTTTTAAACTAATATCAAAAGAAGAGGACATATATAATTTAGCAAGATTAAACCTTACCGCAGGGAAAAAGGCTAAAAAGTCAGCAGCTTATGAGGTTGCTTTAAGATATTTTCGAACTGGATATAAGCTGCTTAAAAAGGACAGCTGGTTTACTGATTATGAACTATCCTATGATATGAGTGCAGAACTTGCCGAAAGCGAATATTTGAATAAAAACTTTGAAAGGGCAGAAGAATTATTTAAAGTAATTTTAGAGCATGCTAGGACAAATATAGAAGTGGCAAGAGTCTATAATATGAAGATAAATGTAGATACCTACTTTGGAAAGTATAAAGAGGCTGTTGAAACAGGAATAGAAGGATTGAGATTATTCGATATTAAGATTCCTAAGAGTATATTCGAAATAGAAATATTTATTGAAATAGTAAAGATGTGTTGGAATTTAAAAGGGAAAAGTATATTTAGTATCTTCAAAAAGAGTACAATAGATAAAAAATAAGAATGAGATTGAAGTTAAAAAGCTTCTCTCAAATGCAAGTTTGTCTGCTCTTTGGTATGATAAAAAGTTGTTTTGTTTGATTACTTTAAAAGAAATTAATATTACTTTAAAGTATGGGAGTATAGGGGGGAGATATTTTACCAATATGTGGTATGGCATTCTGCTAAGCTTAATTAAAAAATATAAAAAGAGCCTTGAATTTGGGTTAATGGATTTGAAGGCGTGTGAGGATATAAAGGATAAAGCTGCACTTAGCATATCACTAACGGGATTTAGTAATATGATCATACTTTGGAGCAAGGATTTTGAGGTGGTTTTAGATTATCTAGAAAGAACTTATAATATCTGTATGGAGTCTGGAGAAACCTTACTAGGTATATACACTGCTAGTAATATAGTTTTGGTCTCTTACATAAAAGGAGAAAAACTGGAGTATGTGCATGAAAAAACAAGAAAGTATATTAGTGTAACAAATAGAATGAAAAATATGCATATTGAGAGCCAAATACTTGGAATAAAGCATATTGTGGAAGATTTAAGAGGAGAAACTTTACATGTTCTAGACTATACTGTTCAGGAAAAAGATTCTGATAAAGAAATATTAGATGGTAGACATACCTACAGAATGGTATTAAATTATATGCACGGCAATTATGATAAGGCAGCTCAGTATATGTATTTAGGTGATAAGGAGTCAAGAATTTTGAGAGGAACTCTTACTCCAGTATTTTATTATTTTTATGCTGCCCTTACACTAACTTCGATCCTTAGTGAATCAGATTTACAAAATAAGCAATACTGTCTTAAAAAGCTAATAAAATATAAAAAGATTATAGAAAGGTGGGCACATAGCTGTCCTACAAATTTTCTTAGCTATTATTTGATTGTACAAGCTGAAGTTTATAGAATTAATTGTGAAAATGAAAAGGCTGATATATTTTGATAAGGCAATAAAGGCTTCTATAGGAAATGAGCTGTTTCATAACGCAGCTTTAGCTAGTGAACTTGCCGGGGCATACCATAAATCAAGAAGAAATAAAGCTATGTATAAAGGGTATATTGTTCAGTCCTATGGGTTTTATAAAAAATGGGGAGCGGTGCTAAAGTTAAAGTATTTAGAAGAAAAATATCCAGAAGTTTTTCAAAATAATGATATGAAACGAACATTTGTATACAATGGAGATAGAGAATCTGATATTAGGGAAAGCGTAGCTGTTGAGCTAGATGTTGAAAACCCTAGATACGATATAATGGCAGCTATTAAGGCATCTCAAACAATTTCAAGTGAGATTGTTTTAGAGCGGCTATTTGAAAAACTAATGAATATTTTAATAGAAAGTACAGGGGCAAGGTGGGGATGCTTAATTTCAAACAAGAATGAGGAACTACTAGTTCAAATAGAAGGCAATCTAGAGCAAATAAATTCTTTGTTCTTAAGACCTATTAAGGTAAAAGAATACAAGAAGGCTTCGAAGTATGTGGTTAATTATGTTGCAACTACAAAACAAAGCGTGGTTTTGGAAGACGCTCATAATGAAGAGATGTTCGCACATGATTCATATATATCAAAACAACAGATCAAATCTCTGCTATGTGCACCTATAATAAAAAAGGGGGAACTTATAGGAATAATATATTTAGAAAATAGTCTTGCTTCTAAGGTTTTTAGTGAAGAAAAGTTGACTATAGTTAATCTTTTGGCCTCTCAAGCGGCGATTTCTATACAAAATGCTTACATGTATGAAGAAATAAATAAGTTAAATAAGAAGCTAGAGAAGACAGTTGAAGAGAGGACTAAGTCCTTAAACGAAAGTATTAAATATGAGGAGATGAGAACAGAGTTTTTTGCAAATATATCTCATGAACTCAGAACTCCTCTTAATGTAATCTTCGGAGGGCACCAGATGATGGAAGTTCTACTTCAAAACAATTTACCGGAGAAGAATGGAGACAAAATAGAAAAGTACATGGGAATTATTAGACAGAACTGCTATAGATTAGTTAGGTTAATTAACAATTTAATAGATATTACAAAAATAGATTCTGGATATTTTCAAGTGGATTTAGTTAATGCAGATATAGTCAATGTGGTGGAATCTATCACATTATCTGTAGCAGAGTACATTGAGAGTAAAGGGATTAATCTGATATTCGACACATTTGTGGAAGAGAAGGTAATAGCCTGTGATCCAGATAAAATAGAAAGAATAGTTCTAAATTTGCTTTCTAATGCAATAAAGTTTACCAATCCAGGTGGAAATATATCAGTAATTATGTATGAAAAAGGAGATAAAGTAATAATCTCTATAAAAGATGATGGAATAGGAATTCCGGAAGAAAAACAAGATGCGATTTTTGAGAGATTCATTCAGGTTGATAAATCTCTTTCTAGGAATAGAGAAGGAAGCGGAATTGGATTATCCATAGTTAAAGCGCTTGTAGAAATGCACGGAGGGTTAATATCCTTAAATAGCAAGCTAGGCAAGGGAAGTGAGTTTTTAATAGAGTTGCCTTGTATGCTTCTAGATAAAGAAGTTATAGATTTACTCAACTTTAACAACTCAAATTCTAATAAGATAGAGAGGATAATGATAGAGTTTTCGGATATATACTCATAATTTAAGACATCCTTGGCATAAGTTATATAGAATATTATTTCTATATTAAAGAAGGTGACAAGGATGTCTGTTTTTGTATCCAATACTTTATATAGTTTTCTAATATCTTTTGGAGTTATTGTAGGGGCAAGTTCTTTTGCAGGAATAGGAGCGTTAATAAATAATCAGCCTCCTTTAAAGACCATGATAGACTTGGCACAGTCGGTGAAAATATGGGCTGTAGCAACGGCACTTGGAGGAACGTTTTCTTCATTTCAACTATTTGAAGAAGGTGTTTTTAGGGGAGAAATTGTCTTATTAATTAAACAAATTATATACATTTTATCAGCTTTAATAGGAGCCAATTTAGGGTTAAAGTTTATCAAGTTATTTCAAAAGTGCGGTGAGTTATGGATAAAATAGAATACAAAGCAAGATACTTCACATTTTTTATATTAGGATTATTTGTAGGTGGAATTTTAGGGGTTATACTTATAAATCTCTTAGTAAGCTATAGGGTAGATGGATATATAAAAGAGATTCAGTATTTAAACACTGTAATAGAAGAAGACAATGCACGGCTTGAAAAGCTTGAAGAAGCTATCCATAAAAAAAGGCTCTTAGTGAAAGAAATAGATGTTGATCTTAAGTTTAAAGAGAAAGACCAAGAAGACGACATAGCAAGAATAACTCTTCAAAAACATATTAAAGAGAAGCTTAGTGGAATATTGGGGAAAGAGGTTGATAAAATAGATGGAGATATACTATGTGAAATAATAGACAAGAGGATTATGAAATTAGATGGAAAAGAATATCAGTTAAAGGTTAATAGGATTATGATATCTCAGGAGATAAAATTTTGGGTAGAAGCCAAAGAAATATAAGAATTTTGCGAAGCAAAATTCTTAGTGGAGAAGTGGAGGCGCTAAAGCGCAAAGTGGAGGAAGTGGAGAGATACTCTTAATTAAAATTCTTCACTTCCTCCACTCCTCCACTGCCTTTCAAGGCTTCTCCACTGAAATAAATTGCTTCGCAAAATATTTCTATTCTTCAGCTATTGGTCTAAAATAAATGTTATCTTTTAGGGGTTTATATTTTTGGATATATCCTTTTCTATCAGATACAATTTTTCTAAGTAGCGATATTAAGACATCAATTTCACGTTTGGTGTTATATATCCCAAAGCTTATCCGTACCATGCCGGGTTCATGGCTCCCAGTTTTTACTCTCTCTTCGACTTCTTTCTTAGACATCTTTAATAGTTTTTGCACATAAGGCTGGGCGCAGAAGCAGCCATTTCTAACAGCTATGCCACCTTCATAAGATAAAATTTTAGCTACTATCTCATGATTTATTCCATCAATATTGAAAGAAATAGTTCCTATGCGCTGGTTAGAATTCATTCCATCACAGTAAATTTTTAGGTTAGGAATTTTACTTAGAGCTTTTAGAGCGTATTGAGTTAAGGTATTTTCGTGCCTTTCTATGTTGTCCATACCTAACAAAGATAAAGTTTCAATAGCAGATGCTAGAGCTACAACACCAACTACATTAGGGGATCCAGATTCATCTTTATGAGGAGTGTCAAACCATTTAACATAATCATGAGTTACGATATCTACAGTTCCTCCACCTGGATAGTCAGGAGGTACATCTCTGAAGTCATCCTTAGGACCTATGAGCACTCCTACACCAAAAGGAGCATACATTTTGTGAGCCGAAAAAGTTAGATAGTCTATGTGCTCCGTAGAATTTATAGGCTTCATATTTACTGGAGAATGGGGAACCAGTTGTGCTCCATCTACTAAAATTTTTGCTCCGTATTCGTGAGCAAGCTTTGCCGCTTCATGAATTGGATTTTTATAACCAGTTATATTTGATGCTCCAGTAAGTGTAACTAATTTAACTTTACCATTGTACATTTCTAACTTTTTCTTTAGGTCTTCAAGAGAAAGCCTGCCACATTCGTCTACGGCAATGTAGTCTATATTATATTTTCTCCAGGGTAAATCATTAGAATGATGTTCCATGTCTGTAGATAAAACTACGTAATCCTTGTATTTTTCATAGAGCATATTGGATAGTTTATTGATAGCTTCTGTAGTATTCTTTACGAATATTACTGTATTGTGTTTCGGGTCTGCGGCTACAAACTTTGAAACAATATTCCTGCAGTCTTCATATAATTTAGTAGATAGTTGGGATTTGTATCCAAAGCCTCTATGAACAGAGGAGTATAATGGAAGAAATTTCATAACTTCATCTACTACAGTGATAAGGGGCGGAGTTGTAGCAGCATTATCAAAATTTATAGCTTGACCATAATTTCCATTGATCAAAGGAACCCTTGTATTAACACCTACTACCAATTTTCTGTAGGAGGAAAAATTCATATAATCACACTCCAAGTAGTAATCTTAATTATAGTCTATTAATGTAAAAGGAAAAGTGTGTTATAAATATAGTAAAAATAATAGCATATGATTTTAATGGTAATTGTTTATTAATAATTTCTTTTTCTAAATAAATTGCTAAAATATTATATATAAGATATGATATACTGGAATTACAAAAATTCTGACTAATATAAAGATACGGAGATGATTTATATGCAGATGTGTTCTATTTGTAAAAAAATATAGCTACAATATATACAGCCAAGGTTGAGGATGGGAAATCTAAGATGGTAGGAGTATGCCTAGAATGTGCCAAAAAGATGGGTATTCCTATTATGGATCAATTGATGAAGCAAGTTGGTGTAAATCCAGAGGATATGGAGAATTTAACCGAACAGGTTAATAATATGCTTCAAGACTCAAATATAGAGGAACTAGGAGATAGTAACTTTTTTACTAACTTCCTAAATGGAATTTTCCCAGCAGATAAAGATTCTGGTTTTCAAGAAGAGAAAGAAGATCCTTTTAAGTCAGAAGAACAATCTAATGTTAAAACTAAAAGTAGTCTATTTAAAAAGAAAAGAAAATATTTGGATATGTATGGTACAAATCTAACTAAGAAGGCTGAGAATAATAAAGTAGACAGAGTTGTTGGAAGAAATAGAGAAATTGACAGAGTGATACAAATTCTTAATAGAAGAACTAAAAACAATCCTATATTGATAGGAGAGCCAGGAGTAGGTAAAACAGCCATTGCAGAAGGATTGGCTGTGAGAATTGCAGAAAGACAAGTGCCTGCAAAGTTATTTGATGCTGAAGTATATCTTCTAGATTTAACAGCTATTGTAGCAGGAACCCAGTTTAGAGGACAATTTGAAGGAAGAATGAAGTCAATCATAGACGAAGCCAAGAAGAGCGGTAATATTATACTAGTTATTGATGAAGTTCACAATATAATTGGAGCAGGAGAAGCTCAAGGTGGGGCCATGAATGCAGCAAATATTCTAAAGCCTGCTCTTGCAAGAGGAGAAATACAGGTAATAGGAGCAACTACCCTAGAAGAATATAGAAAGCATATAGAAAAAGATTCAGCACTAGAGAGGAGATTTCAACCTATCTTAGTAGAAGAACCTACCATAGATGAGACAATAGAAATACTAAAGGGCATCAAAAGTTATTATGAGGAATATCATCAAGTAAAAATATCTGATGAGGTAATTGCAACTGCTGTAAATTTATCAGAAAGATATATAAGCGATCGATTTCTTCCAGATAAGGCCATAGATGTAATTGATGAAGCAAGTTCTAGGGCTAACCTGAAGAATAAAGGGCTTGTAGAATTAAAGGCTTTAGAAGAAGAGTTAAAGGAAGTTCAAGTTAAAAAGCAAGAAGCTGCAGACAATGATGATTATGCAAAAGCAGCGGATTATAAAGTTGAGGAATGTAGAATACAAGATAGAATAAAGGAAATTGAAAAAGAATGTAAGGAAGTTAAATTGACTATTGAAGATATCGCTTTTGTAATAGAAGCTTGGACTAAAATTCCTGTCCAAAGGATTACAGAAGAAGAAGGGGAAAAGCTTTTAAATTTAGAGGAAAAACTTCATAAAAGAGTTATAGGACAGAATAAAGCTATTACAATATTGTCTAGAGCAATCCGCCGAAATAGGCTTGGCTTTAGGAAAAAGAGAAAGCCATCCTCGTTTATCTTTGTTGGACCTACTGGAGTGGGAAAAACAGAACTAGTTAAAGCTCTCGCCTCTGAACTCTTCGGCAGTGAAGAAGCCTTAATTAGAATAGATATGTCTGAATATATGGAAAAACACACAGTATCTAAATTGATTGGAGCCCCTCCAGGCTATGTGGGATACGACGAAGGAGGCCAATTGACAGAAAGGGTGAGAAGAAAGCCTTACTCTGTAATTCTTCTAGATGAAATTGAAAAGGCCCATCCAGATGTATTCAATATGCTGCTTCAAATTCTTGAGGATGGAAGGCTAACTGACAGTCAAGGAAGAACAGTTTCTTTCGAAAACACAGTTATAATAATGACATCTAATGCAGGAACTCACTTTAAATCTGATGGTATTGGTTTTGGAAAAGATGGTTACAATGCTTTGGAAAGCCGTGTAAAAGAAGCGCTAAAGGAAGTATTTAGGCCAGAGTTTTTAAATAGAGTAGATGATATAATAGTATTCAAGTCTTTAACTAAAGAAGAACTTCATAAGATAATTGACCTTATGCTTCAGGAAGTAAAGGATGAGGTTAGGGAAAGAAAGATAACTTTAGAAATATCGAATGAAGTTAAGGATTTTATATTGGAAAAGGGATATGATAATAAATATGGTGCTAGACCTTTAAGAAGAGCAATTCAAAGACACATTGAGGATGAAATTGCTGAACAATATCTACAGAAAAAATTTGGAGAAGGCTCACATATAAAGGTAAAGGTGGAAGATGGGAAAGTCATTTTAGAATAAAATTGCGACGCAGCTCTAGAAGCAATCGCTAGTCTCTAATCCCTAATCGCTAACATTTGAATCATTGATTTATCCAATAGCGACTAGTGATTAGTGATTAGTGATTAAGAAGAAAATTGTATCGCAATTTTCTTAAGAGGTGATATAATTGGAGATACATAATAAAAAGATAGTGCTGATAACTGGAGCAGGAAGTGGGCTTGGAGAAGAATTGGCAAGGTGTTACTGCGAGGAAGGTAAACATATAGTATTAGTTGGAAGAAATAAAGAAAAGCTGAGGAATGTAGCAGAAATAATAAATAAGCTAGGAGGCTCTGCTGATTGCGTAACTTGTGATATAAGCAATTATGATTCGGTTAAGAGTTTAGTAGAATACATATCAGGAAAGTATAAAAGTATAGATTACTTAATAAATAATGCGGGCATAGGTTACTTTGGACCTTTAGAGAAGATAACTATTGAAGAGGTAAATGCTATGTTAGATGTAAATGTTAAAGGAACTATAATAGTGACTCAAGGACTAATTCCATATGTAAAAGATAGGATATTAAATATAATATCTACTGCAGGGTTAAGGGGAAAGATAAATGAATCTGTGTATGCAGCTAGCAAGTATGCAATTAGAGGATTTACAGAAAGTCTGCAAAAAGAATTTGCAGATAAAAATTTGAAGATAACAGCAGTATATATGGGAGGTATGGACACACCGTTTTGGGAAAATTCTACCCATATAAAAGATAAAAGCAGATTAAGGTCTCCAGAAAGTGTAGCGAGAGAAATAAAGGCTAAAGATGATGGAAGAGAAGAAATACATATTGAATAATAGAAATATTTTGCGATGCAATATTTCAGTGGAGTAGTGGAGATAGTGGAGTAGTGGAGAACTTTAAATGATAGTAGCTCTCCGCTTCCTCCACTTTGCGCTTTAGCGCCTCCACCTCGCTGCTAAGAATTTTGTGACGAAAAATCCTTAAGAGGTGAAATATATGGGTGTACAGAATAAGGAGACAGCATTGATAACTGGTGCATCAAGTGGAATAGGGTATGAGCTTAGTAAGCTGTTTGCAGAGCACAGATATAACCTTGTACTGGTAGCTAGAAATATAAAAAGATTAAGTGAGCTTTCTAAAGAACTAATAGAAAACTTCGGTATATGTGTCAAAATTATACAGAAAGATTTATCCTTAACATGTTCAGCTGAAGAAATATTTTATGAAGTTGAAAGCTCTAATATACAAATTGATATTTTAGTAAATAATGCAGGTACTGGAGCTAATGGATTATTTCATGAGATTGACTATAAAAAAGATATAGAAATGATTAATTTGAACATAGCTTCATTGACTATTTTGACAAAGTTATTCTCAAAAAAAATGGTGAAAAGAAAAAAGGGAAAAATATTAAATGTAGCATCCACAGGTTCGTATCAGCCAGGACCGTACATTGCTGTGTACTATGCAACAAAGGCATATGTATTATCTTTTTCAGAGGCTATCACTAATGAATTAAAGAGTTACGGGATAAGTGTAACAACCTTGTGTCCAGGAGCAACAAAAACTGAGTTTTCAAAAAGAGCTGGAAAAGCCGATTTAAAGATAGCTATGGATGCAAAAACTGTAGCAATGGCTGCTTATGATGGATTGATGAGAAATAAGAGGTTAGTAATACCAGGGTGGAGAAATAAATTAGCTGTATCTATTTCAAAACTATTTCCCGGGAATGTTTCGGCAAAGGCAGTTAGAGAAATCCAGCAGCAATTAACAGAGCAAGCTATGAAGGAGAAAAGGCTAGGGTAGTAACAGCTATGGATTAAGGAAGCCAGAAATAAAAATGTTTTATAATAATTAATTCATACAGTTCTATCATATGAATTACATATAAGTACTTTATGAAAGGGTGTTTTGTCTGGATGCTTTTGGAAGAGGATGCTTGTACTGCATTCTTGGTGTAGTAGTCTTGTTTATCTTAGCTTTTATTACGCAAAGTACAATTAGCATACCTTGGTTTATATTTATACCGCTAGTAGTACTTGCCTTCTATGCAGCTGCTAAAAAGACAAAAGATAAATAATTGATGACAACTCCTGTGATTTGAGAGTACTGACTGCTGGTAAGAGGAAATTGCTATGCAATTTCCCTTTACTTTTATTATTAAAGAGACTGTGTGATATAATACCAATTAGAATTAAGATTATAAAAAAATATTAAAGCGGGGTTAAGGTTGATGGGAAAAATATTAAATACACATATAGAGGGCTATAGCTTGAGAATTGCAGAAGAAAAGGATGTACCTTTGATTCTAAGCTTTATTAAAGAATTAGCAAGTTATGAAAAGATGCTTGAGGAAGTAGTTGCAACGGAGAGTATATTAAAAGGTTCCTTGTTTGATACAAAGGCTGCTGAAGTTATTATTGGAGAATATGAAGAAGAACCTGTAAGTTTTGCATTATTTTTTCATAACTTTTCAACCTTCTTAGGAAAACCAGGACTTTATTTAGAAGATTTATACGTAAAACCTGAAGCAAGGGGAAAAGGGCTAGGTAAAACATTGCTAACATATTTAGCTAGCTTAGCTAAAGAAAGAGGCTGTGGACGCTTTGATTGGAGCTGCCTTGACTGGAATGACTCATCAATCAAGTTTTATAGACAAATGGGAGCAAAGCCGCTAGATGAGTGGACAGGATATAGGCTAACTGGTGAATCGTTAGAAAATGCTGCAAAGGAATTTTTAATAACAAATAAGCTAAAAAATATATAGTTTACATAAAGCTTAGAGCTTAATGAATAGTTACTATTAAAATGGGGGATTTTCAATGAATTGGTATGTAAAGACATTTAATGAACTCACTGTAAGTGAATTGTATAGCATTTTAAAAGAAAGAGTAGGTGTATTTGTGGTGGAACAAACATGTCCCTATCCAGAGTGCGATGGAAAGGATAATAAATGCTTTCATTTGTTTGCTGAAGAAAATAATGAAGTAATAGCCTATTTACGAATCCTACCTCCAGGAGTTTCTTATGATGAAGCAGCTCTTGGTAGAGTGTTAGTTAAAGAAGGATATAGAAGGAAAGGCTTAGCTATAGAAATGATAAATAGAGCTATTAAGTTTATTGAAGAGGAAATGAAATTAAAAAAAATAAAAATCTCTGCACAGCAGTATCTTATTGACTTCTATGAAAGCTTTGGATTTAAGGTGTTTTCAGAAGGATACCTAGAAGATGGAATACCACATATTGATATGATATATGAAAAACAAGCTAGAAGTTAGAAGTGTAAGTTGAGAAATTATTAGTTAATATATCAGTAGCTAGAAATTAATAGTTTAATATAGGAGCATAGTATATGGCGATAAAAAAGTTGAATATTATGGAGGATAATATAGCTGAGCAAATAGTAAATCTGCAGCAAAAATCTTATAAAATAGAAGCTGAGATTATTGGATTTTACGAAATACCTACTCTGAAAGATAATCTCTCTTCAATTCAAAGATGCAATGAAACTTTTTATGGTTATTTTATCGAAAATACACTAGCGGGATTAATAGCCTTTGAGGTACAAGGAGACATTTTGGATATTTGTAGGGTTGCAGTTCATCCAGATTACTTTAGAAGAGGTATAGGAAACAAGCTTATAAGATTTATTGAAGAGCTGAACAAAGACTTTAAAATGTTAACTATTTCAACTGGATTAAAAAATCAACCAGCTATTGAGTTATATCTAAAGAATGGTTTTATTAAAACAGACATTATAAAAGTTGAAGAAGGGTTATCATTAATAAAATTAAAGAAATCAAGATAAACAGTTCCTTAAAATAAACCAAATGATATAGGTTTATTTTAAGGAATTAACTTTACTTAATAATTGAAACTACTCCACTTTCACCACGCTTAACCTTTCGGCCAGCATTTACTAATACTTTTTTTCCTTCGGAAAGATTAGTAAATACGATTGGAGTTATAACAGAGGGAACATTTCCCTTAACTTGCTCTAAGTTAACTCTTAAGAGAGGTTGACCAGCTTTTATTTTATCTCCATCTTTGACAAGAGCTTCGAAACCTTCTCCTTGAAGATTTACTGTATCTAAGCCGAAATGAACTAGTAATTCAAGTCCGTTATTCGCGATTATTCCAATGGCATGCTTAGTTGGAAATATAGATGAT
This sequence comes from Clostridium bovifaecis, assembly GCA_009738435.1. Lineage (GTDB taxonomy): Bacteria > Bacillota > Clostridia > Clostridiales > Clostridiaceae > Clostridium_H > Clostridium_H bovifaecis. Next base: position 1,423,691 of record CP046522.1, read on the forward strand.
ATTGTACCGGTTACAGGTGATACAACATCACCATTATCAGGTTCTATTGCAAAACCATCTCCCATCATTTTTTGAGAAAACACGGCATCAGGTACAGAAGATATGTCTAGTATTGTTCCGTCAAGGGGAGATACTATTGTATTATCATCTACCAAGTTTTGTTTTATATTTTCATCTTTTTTAAAAGCACCAAATAATTTTCTAAACATTGCTAATCTCCTTTCTTATTCAACGCACTTTTGTAACCTAGGTTAGCGCAAATTATGCTACAAAAGTGTAGAATTAACGGAAATTATATTACCCTTATAATATAATTTCTGCAATTTGTAAAATATATTATATATTATACAAAAAAATATGTGTAATATCTACTTTTTTCTACTTTAAGAAAAGGTTCGGTATGTTAGCATAAAAAGTACTGGTTAGATGTTTTAACCAGTACCATTAGATTTTTAAATTATTGTTTCCTTTGGGAGGTCTGCTGCTTATTTTGTTGAACTTGAGAGACACTCTGTGTTGAGGTAGTACTTGATGCCATATTCATTCCTGTACTTTGAGGATTACTCTGTTGAGAACCTTGCGGGTTATTTTGTTGACCACCTTGAGGCATGGCCTTTTGCATTATATTCTGACCCATATTCGCTAAAGACTGAGGAATATTATTCATTATTGATTGAGGAATGTTATTCATTAGTTGACCCATATTGCTTTTTTCATTAGTAGGAAGCATAGATACAGAATCTTTATCTATAACTACTACGGCATTTGTAGTAACTCTAGCGCCTAAACCAACACCATTAGGAATCATCTGATTTACACCTTGGTGGTTTGAAGTATCTTTGCTTGGAGTACTTCCATAACCAAGAGTTACCGACATCACAGGAACTAGGGTTTTATCACCAACGGAAACTGGGCTTCCAAGGACAGCATCTGTCTTTGCAAAGTTTTGAAGATCAGAAAACACTGTATCTATATTCTGTGAAAAAGTTGTATTATCGTTCATATTAACTCCTCCTTTATTTACCTTCATATAGAACTTTCATATGAGACCTTTTGTTATATCTAAATAATGTTAAGGCTAAAGAAAAAACGTTTATTTCAAATAGTGCATCAAAATAAAAGTAATCATCAGTCATAGTAAAGTCAGGATTATTATATAGAGTATCTGACTTTATATAAGGGGAAAGCAAAGTAAGTGCTCCATAAATCATGCCCGTAATTGATGGATCTTCAAATCCATAAGATGCTTCCAATCTTTCAAACTTAGGGTGCAATGATTTTATAAAATTGATTTTATCAAGAAAACCTTTGGAGTCGCTTTTGGTTTTTAAATCTCTTGCAAGGACTTTACTGTTAAATAAATATACTTTTAATAGCACTCCCCCATAATCTTTTACTATAGTTCCTTTTAATACAGGATTTAGCCAAGACGCTATAAAGTGAAAATTTACTGATTCAGCAGAATTGGCATTAAATGAAACTTTTAGAGGAACAATAGCGAGTAAAAATATAATTATCAATATTATCAGTAGTAAAGTTGAAAAGATATACATGTTAATGCATCTCCAATATTTATAAAGAATGTGATGAAAATCTTCTTAGATATAGTATTAGTAAATAAAAGTTAAAGTATTAGATGAAATTTATTGATAAATACTCAAATAATATTAGTAATGTAATTATTGGTGAGGATTAAAATATATAGTTTGAATTTCAAAAAATAAAAATAGACAAAAATAAAGAAAAGAATACTGCAAAGCTGGCAAAGTCTATGAATTTAATTAGGAATCTTAAGTAATAGAAAAAGGATAGTAAATTTAGCTATCCTTTTTCTATAATATTTTCATTGATAAGTATCATATTATGAGATTTCTGCAAACGAACGTTATTTTTTTATATTTCTATAAGTGTATATTCTTGGCTTCCAAGCCCAATTCCTTCAGCATAGCTAAGAGTGTACCTTCCTCTTGATATAACCTTTTTCCCTTTGCGTCTGTCAAGCAAATCAAGACAAGCTTTATCTATGGCAACAGGATCTGTTGAAGCAAGGACTCCAAGATCTTCAACGAAAGGTTTCATGCTGTGACCTTCACAGTCGCAACCTCTAGTTATATTAAAGGCAAATGTAATATAAATGTTATTCTTATCTTTGTGAGCTGCATAAGCATATTCAGCTAGTCTTTCATTAAAAGACTTTGAAAGAGAACCTAACCAATTGGTCGATATAGCATTATGAGGACATATTGCCATACAGGAAGCACAACCTATACATTTATCCTTTTCAATTTTAGCTTTTGAATTTAGGACTATAGCATTTTCAGGACAAGTTTTTACACAGGCACTACAAGATTTACATTTTAAAGAGCTGATTTTAGGGATTGAGTTAGCATGTTGATCTAGTTTCCCTCCTCTTGAAGCGCAACCCATGGCAAGTTGCTTTATAGCTCCTCCAAAGCCTGCAAGAGCATGCCCTTTAAAGTGACTACAAATAATTAGTTGTTTTTGCTTTGCTATTTCCCTTCCTATCTTACATTCTTTAAAATGATTTTTGTCAACTTTTATTGAAATGTATTCTTCTCCATGTTCTCCGTCAGCAATCACTATAGGCAGCTGGGAAAAACCATGGTCTTTTGCTAATTTAATATGATTAGTTTTAGTGGTACGTTCTCCCCTATAAAGTACATTAGTTTCGATGAATGAGCTCTCAATATTATGATTTTTTAAATAGCTTATAATTCCTTCATAATTTTTTGATTGAATGTAGGTCTTATTTCCTTTTTCACCAAAGTGCACTTTGAGCGGTACATATTTCTCTAAGATTATATGTTCTTCTCTAACAAGCTTATCTAGGAGTTTTTCTGCAGTTTTGCTTATGTTTTCAGTATCATTATATGAATTAATAGCTTTAAAAAATACTTTTGTCATAGTGTAGTCTCCCTAACCTTATTTTATTGAAATTTTACCATTTAAAAAAATTATATAATTAAATAAAGCGTAAATCAATGGAGACAAAGAAATCGCCTCTTATACTGTGATACTAGCTTAATGTAAATTGTGCTATGAGATTAAATTTAAAGTTTATTGTTCAAATGAACAATAAACTAGCTTTATATTTTTATATATGTACGATGTAAAATGTCATGAATTCATTTATAATTTATATAACATAATATTATTTATAACATGTTAAAATTTTATATAAATTTGTGCACATTTACTAGAGAGGAGTATTATTATGAGATTTGTTTTGGCACCTGATTCTTTCAAAGAAAGTGTTACAGCTAGGGAAGCTGCTGAGTCTATGGAAAAGGGAATAAAGAATGTAATGAAAGATGCAGAATGCATAAAAGTTCCTATGGCTGATGGAGGAGAAGGAACTGTGCAATCTCTTGTGGATGCTACTGAAGGGGAAATATATAGTATAGAAGTTTTAGGACCATTGGGAAGGACTGTAAGAGCGGAATTTGGAATTTTAGGAGATGAAAAAACAGCTGTGCTTGAAATGGCTAGTGCCAGTGGACTACACCACGTTAAGAGAGAAGAGAGAAACCCCTTAACTACTACAACCTATGGAACAGGAGAACTGATTAAAGCAGCATTAGATAGGGGAGTTAAAAAAATATTTCTTGGAATTGGAGGAAGCGCGACTAATGATGGCGGTGCTGGGATGATACAAGCACTAGGAGGAAAATTTCTTACTAGAGAAGGAGAAAATATTGGCTTTGGAGGAGGTGCTTTAGAGCACATTCATACTATAGATACAAGTGGACTTGATAAAAGATTAAAAGATGTTAAGATTGAAGTTGCCTGTGATGTATCAAATCCATTAACAGGTACTGATGGAGCGGCCTATGTTTTTGGACCTCAAAAGGGAGCTACACATGAAGTAGTTGAGAAGTTAGATGCTAACTTAAAACATTATTCAAGAATTATTAGAGAACAGCTTAAATTAGATATTGAAAATATACCTGGAGCAGGTGCAGCTGGTGGTCTTGGGGCTGGACTTCTAGCATTTCTTCCATCATCTTTAAAAAGAGGTGTAGATTTGGTTATTGAGTATACAGGACTTGAAGAAAAAATAAAAAAAGCAGATTATGTTATAACAGGAGAGGGAGGAATAGACTTCCAAACCCGCTTTGGTAAAACTCCTTATGGTGTGGCATCACTTGCCCAAAAATACAATGTTCCTGTTATTGTTATAGCTGGTTATATAGGTAATAGAATTGAAAGCTTATATGACTGCGGAATCAACTCCATATTTGGGATACTTCCAGGAGCTATTTCGTTAGAAGAAGCTTTAAAAAGCGGAAAAATGAACATAGAAAGAACTACTGAAAATATTGCTAGGTTAATAGCAATTAAGTAATATCAATAGAATTAATATTTGAGCAATGATATAATTATAGTAAATAGCCAATGAGGAATAGAAAACTTCATTGGCATCTTTGTTTCTATTGAAGACCTAAATTTGAAGAGGTGAAAAGAAATGATTTATATAACAACAGAATTAGCTCAAAATATTGTTATAAAAATGATGGATATAATTCCTTATAATATTAATATAATGAATGAAAAAGGAATAATAATTGGAAGCGGAGATGCTTCAAGAATTAATAAGAGTCATGAAGGGGCATTGGAAGCCTTAAAGAAGGAGAGAGCTATAGAGGTGTATGATGCGGTAAAGGGAGTAAAACCAGGTATAAACGCCCCAATTTTATTTAATAATAAAGCAATTGGGGTAGTAGGAATAAGCGGCAATCCAGATGAAGTAAGACCTTTTAGTGAAATACTTAGAATTGCCGTGGAGCTATTGATAAATCAGGAATACACTTTTACTAATAAAACATTATATGAGAGGCATAGAGAAGAGTTCCTATACGAATTAGCTAACAGAACAACTCCTTATACAAAATCATTTATAGAAAGGGGATTAACTTTAGAAATAGATGTGACTATTCCAAAGATAGCCATAATTTTTAATTTTGAGGAGGAAGTCAGAGAAGAAATTAGAAAAACTGTATATAATTCAGCTCAAAAAGATGAATTTTATACCACCTTAAACTCTACTAATATAGTTATTTTTATGAAGGAGAATAAGAGTGTTAAAAAGAGAATAGATAAGATTATTGGAAACTTAAACTTTAAAGTTAATATTGGAGTTGGAAATAGAGAAGAGATTTTAGGCATTTCTGTAAAACAAGGACTTCAAGCATTAAACATAGGAAAAAAAATTGAAGCGGATTCTTATATACATTTTTATAATAATTTATATTTTGTTTCTTATCTTGCAAATCTTAAAGGGGATAAAAGATTATCTTATATAATCGATAAGCTAGATCGAGAGGGAAAACAAGCAAGCTTACTAAACACTTTGGTAACCTATATTAATATGAGTGGAGAAATGAATCAAACTGCAGAAGCGCTGCATATACATAGGAATACTTTAAATTATAGATTGGAAAAAATTCGAGACATTACAGGCAAAAATCCTAAACAACTTCTTGATTTATTTGAATTATATATTTCATATATTATAACTAAGCTCTAATTGCTTCTAATTAAAATTTGTCTAAAATGGTTTTAATTAGTACTCATATAAAGTAATTTCTGAATACAATATATGAGGAATAAAAAAGAGGTGCTGTAGTAAGATGGAGGCTGATATTAGGGAAATACAAAATAGTATTGTTGGAGAAAGCGATAAAAAGAAAAAAAGCGATTTACTAAATTGGCTATCCTTTAAGATAAGTGATATAGATTCTAGTAGAGCATTAGAAGTAAGTAGAGAAGCTCTTAGGCTCTCACAGGAGATAGACTATAAACATGGTATTGGAAATAGCTTTTTACAAATTGGGCATGTTTATAGTGAATTATCTAAATATGATGAAGGAAGAAACTATCTACTTGATTCGCTTGAAATTTTTAAGGAGACTGGAGACAAGGAATCTCAAATAAAGGCATTAACTCTTATAGGTGCAAATAACTTTGAAGATAAGAGATACGAAGCTGCTCTAAGATACTATATGGAAGGGCTAGAGATAGCCCGCAACATAAAACATAAAAGTATGCAAGGAGATATATTAAATAATATAGGGCAAACTTATATGGATTTAAACAATAAAGAGATAGCCTTAGAATACTATTTAAAAAGTTTAGAAGCTTTAGATAGAGAAGAAGACAAATCCCCTAAAATAGATGTCCTTATAAACTTAGGAAGATTATATATGAGCCTAAAAAACTATAATAAAGCTTTAGATTATCTAGAGGAGGCTTTATATATAGGGGAAAAAGCGCCAGTATCTGAAAAACTTCATATTGTATATTTAGTTATGACAGAATATTTTGAATCCCAAGGAGAATTTAAAAAAGCTCTGTACTATTATAAAAAATACCATTTTTCTGAAAAAGAAGCACAAACTGAAGACCTACAAAATAAAATTAATATAATATCCATGGAATTTAAAATAGAAAAGGCACAAAAGGAAGCGGAGATTTATAGATTAAAAAATGTAGAGTTAAAAGAAAAGTCAAAAGAACTCAAGGAGATTAATAAAAGACTTATAGGCGAGATAGAGGAGAGAAAAAAGGCTCAGGATGAGTCTGAGTTTTTTAGTATACATGATCCATTAACAGCAATGTATAATAGAACATATTTTGAAAGAGAAAGTAGAATTCTAAGTGCTGTTGGTTTTAAAAGTTTAGGTGTAATATTTTGCGATATAGATTCATTAAAGTTAGTGAACGATACCTTTGGACATTCAGTTGGGGATGAACTTATCGTACTTATATCTCAAATATTAAAAACATGTGTAAAAGATGAAGATAAGATAATAAGAATGGGTGGAGATGAGTTTATAATACTACTTCCAAGTATATCGCAAGAGAAGATTGAAGAGATATGTGAAAGTATCAATAAAGTTATTAGTGATACTCATTTGAAGAATATAAATTTGCCAGTTTCAGCTTCAATAGGAGCTGCTATAGGGGATGGAGTAGACGTATGCATTGAGGAGCTTGTGCGTCAAGCTGATGATAATATGTATAAGCAAAAAATATTCAAAAGAGAAGTTGCCAATGAACAAATAATAGAAAGCATTATTAATAATTTTAAAAATAAAGATTATACTCTCTATATCCACGGAATGAGAGTAGCAGAAATGGCAACGACTCTTGGAAAAGTATTAGGGTTTAATGACAGCAGAATACAGGATTTAAGTATGGCGAGTATATATCACGATATTGGAAAAGTTAGAAAAAAGGATTCGGCTTGCGAATGTAGAAGACATAGTGAATTAGGCTATAGGATTGCAAAGACATCTAGTTATTTAAAGAACTGCGCTGATTGGATTTTGCAGCACCATGAATATTGGAATGGTACTGGTTATCCATTTAACTTAAAGGGAGAAGAAATCGCTATAGAAGCCCAAATAATAGGCATATCTGATTTCTATGATAGAGTCATAAATAATATTGGACTTGCAAAGGAAGACGCTATAGAAGAAATTAAAAGACAATCAGGGATAAGATTTAATCCTAGTTTAGTATCAAACTTTGTATGTGTAGTAAAGGCAGGAGAAATAAAAGAGTCGTTTTAAACAAACGGCTCTTTTGCAATAACAACTCCTATAAGACCTGGGCCAGTATGAACACCAGCAACAGGGCTTATATCTCCAAACCCTAAATGAGTTATATTAGGGTTATCCTTTAAGTCCTCGTAGAATTTCTGTCCTTCGTCATAAGAACCACCGTGCATTACCCATATTTTTGCTTTAGTAGCACTTAAAGTATCTTGAACTATTTCCATAAGTTTAGTTTTTGCTTGTTTTTTTCCTCTTACTTTGGTATGCGTGTAATATACTCCATCGGCATTTATAGATATTATTGGCTTAAGATTTAATAATTGTCCGAGTGCTCCAGACACTTTACCAATTCTTCCCCCTTTTATTAAATACTCTAAGGTGTCAACCATGTAATAAACACTTACCTTATCTCTCATAGCTGGAAGAGCCTGAACAATTTCATCATAGGTCTTCCCGTTTTTTAGCATTTCACCACAACCTAATACTAAAGCTCCTGCTCCAAGAGTTAAGGATTTTGAGTCGAAGACAGTAATATTAAGATTAGTATGTTCGCTTGCTGCTAGTTTCAATGTATTATAAGTTCCAGATAAACCTGAGCTTATACAGATTGCAATAGCATGGGTATAGCCCTCGCTTTGAAGCCTATTAAAAAGATTATGCATATCTTGAATAGAAGGCAAAGAGGTATGAGGCACTTCTACTTTGAGATTATCATATACTTGTTGAGGAGTTATATCAACTCTATCCACATATTCTCTATCCTTGTAAATTATTTTCAAATTAAGCATTTTTATATCATACTTGCTTATAAGTTCTTCATTTAAATCAGATGTGCTGTCTGTAATTAAGGCAATTTTATCCAAAGTTAATCCTCCTTACAAAGTAATTGAGTACATAGTTTTGAAAACTACATATTAGTATATTAATATAATATCATTTGGTAAAAAATATATCAACTAGAAGTAAAAAATAAAACATAATAAATTATATAATAAATATTTAATAGAAGTTACGGAGGGATTTAAGGAAGCAGAGCGGTTGATTAAAACGTTTAATAGGTTTATAATTAACGTATAATACAAAATCACACATTGGAGGAAGAAGAGTGAACGAAGAAAATAAACATGGCACCTATAATACTCTATTTCATTGGCAAAGTTTTAGACTAAAATTGGTTATTGAGGGTATTATAGTAGGAGCACTTGCAGGGCTAGTAGTAGTATTTTATCGATTAGCAGTAGAAAAAGCTTGGGAGCTGACAAAAAGTAATTATTTTATGAAGGAACATAATATATCTTCAATAATATTATGGTTTATTTTATCAATTATTATAAGTCTAATTATAGGTAATATGGTAAAGAAAGAACCTATGATTTCAGGAAGTGGAATTCCACAAGTTGAAGGAGTTTTGCTCCGAAAGCTCAAAATGAATTGGCTAAGAGTAATCATAGGAAAATTTATAGGAGGAGTTTTAGCTATAGGAGGAGGTCTATCCTTAGGGAGAGAAGGCCCATCTATACAGCTAGGAGCTGCAGTAGGACAAGGATTTAGTAGAATCTTTAAGAGAGTGAAAGTGGAGGAAAAATACCTCATTACAAGTGGAGCTAGTGCAGGACTTTCAGCAGCATTTAATGCTCCTTTATCAGGGGTTATATTTGCTCTTGAAGAGGTTCATAAAAACTTTTCTCCTCTGATACTAATCTCTGCGATGTCAGCGTCTCTTACTGCTGATTTTATATCAAAACAGTTTTTTGGATTGAGACCAGTTTTTGATTTTCAACTTCTTAATGTTTTGCCTCTAAAATATTATGTATATTTAATTGTTTTAGGAGTTATTACAGGAGTGTTTGGTGTTTTATATAATAAAGCTATTTTAAAAACTCAGGATTTATATGGAAAGTTCAAGTGGTTAACGGTAGAAAGAAGGCCGATTGTGCCATTTATGGTAGCAGGAATACTAGGATTAATACTACCTGAGGCATTAGGATCAGGACATGAACTTATAACTAAAATGATTAGTGAGAATTGGACATTAAAAATACTTATAATAATATTGGTAGTCAAGTTTCTTTTCATAATGATAAGTTTCGGTTCAGGGGTGCCAGGAGGAATATTTCTTCCTCTGTTAGTTATTGGAGCGATAACAGGAGGAATATATGGGAATATACTGGTTAATACATTAAATATTAGCCATCAATATGTCAATAATTTTATAATTTTAGCTATGGCAGGGTACTTTACTGCGATTGTAAGAGCGCCCATTACAGGAAGTATTTTGATAACTGAGATGACGGGTTCTTTTAGCCACCTTTTGTCTTTAACTGTTGTATCAATTACTGCATATATAGTGGCAGATATGTTAGGCTCTGAGCCCATATATGAATCTCTGCTTGAAAGGTTCATAACAAAAAACGATAAAGAAGAGCATAGGTTTGTAGGAGATAGCAAGAAAAAGGTTATATTAGAAATAGCAGTATGTATGGATACTATTTTTGAAGATAAAAAAATAAAAGATATAGATTGGCCGTCTAATTGTTTGCTAGTAGGAGTTAAAAGAGGGCAAAAGGAAATAATCCCAAAAGGAAATACTACTATTTATGCAGGAGATTATCTAATTGTTCTTGTAGATGAAGATAAGGCACCGCAGGTAACGGAAGTACTTTTGAATATGGCAGGAACTTGTCTTGTAGAGTCGTGTCATACAAATAGATAAAGCTTACCTAAATACTAACATTTATAAATATTCATTTATAAATTATTTTTCTTATACAAATTTAGGCACAATATTACTCATAGAGTCTAAAGTAATAACAATTTTAAAAATTAAAGGTGTAGAGGCTTAGAGAAAAATTATTCTATCTACTAAGCTTTCTACACTCTTTTATTTTGTTATTCTTATTTTACAGCTTCATTATATCTTCTATTTACAACATTCCAATTCACTATATTCCACCATGCAGATATAAAATCTGTTCTTCTGTTTTGATATTTTAAGTAATAAGCGTGTTCCCATACGTCTAAAATTAGAAGAGGTACAGCGCCTAAAATAGTTAAGTTTTGATGTTTTTCAACTTGGAGTATCTCAAGTTTTTGTAGGTCTTTTACCCATGCAAGAACACACCAGCCAGAACCTTCTACTGCTGCAGCAGCAGCTGAAAATTGTTTTTTAAAGGTTTCCACATTTCCAAAATCCCTATTTATTCTTTCGGGTAAATCGCCAGTTAATTGAGAACCACCAGGAGCCATGTTCTCCCAAAATAGGGTATGAAGCACATGCCCAGCACCATTAAAAGCTAGTTCTCTTTCCCAATGTTTAATTAGAGCATAGTCTCCAGATTCTCTTGCCTCTTGAAGCTTTGATTCAGCCTTATTTAACCCATCAACATATCCCTGATGATGCTTATCATGATGAATTTTCACTGTTTCTTCATCATAATGTGGTTCTAGAGCATTATAAGCATAAGGAAGTTTTGGTAAATCAAACATAATTTATCACCTCATCCAAGAAATTTAAATATACACATATATTTTACCATACCTTAGCAGTATATGCATAATTTCAATAAAGTATGCGAAGTGATTGTAGGAAATTGCGCTGCAAAATTCTTATAGTATGTTATAATAACGTTGGAATTATGTGTAGGTAAGCTTGTGAGATAGTAGATATATTCTGTGAGGTGAAATAAATGGAAAACAAGATTATAGTTGCAGTTAAAGGTGTAATTCTACATGATGGAAAAGCATTGATAATAAAAAGATCTGACTATGATGGTATCGGAGTTGGAAGTTGGGAATGCGTAGGTGGAAAAATCGAATTTGGAGAAAATTTAGAAGAAGCTCTTATAAGGGAGGCTAGGGAAGAAGTAGGATTAAATATTACAGTTGAAAAACTTTTATATGCCACAACATTTAAAATGGACTCTTCAAGGCAATGTGTTGTCCTTACTTATCTATGTAAAAGTGAAGAGATAGAGGTTGAGCTGTCAAAAGAGCACACAGCTTATCTTTGGGCTACAAAGGAACAGCTTAGAGAATTTTTAATGAAAAGCATAATTGAGGATTTTGATAAAAATGATGTGTTTTTACAAATACAGTAGAAAAGGAAATTGCATAGCAGTTTCCTTAAATAGCAATTTCCTTATGAATAATTTTTCGTTCCCATTTTCCTGTAGAATATATAAGTATCCCAATGATACAAGTGATTCCATTGCTTATTATCATAGAGTACCATACCACTGGGGATCCCAAGTCAGTTAAATTTTGAAATATAATAATCATAGGAAGCCTAATGAGCCAAAGCCTGCCTGCATCCATTATCATCGAATACAATGTATGACCAGATCCTTGAAAAGTTCCAATTAATACTTGGAAAATCCCCATAAAAGGGAGTCCAGCTGAGATTACTTTTAAATAATACTTACCTTCCGTTATTACTCCTATGTCTTGTACATTTGGAACGAAAATCTTAATTACATTTCCAGCAAATAAAAATAGGAAAGCACCGCCTATAACTAGCATGACTGTTGATAGATAAACAGCGGTCTTAAATGCTTCTCTAGCTCTATCAGTCTGCTCTGCACCTAAATTTTGACCGATTATGGAGGCTAGTGCTGTTCCTATACCGAGAGCTGGCATCATTACTATAGAATTTATATTGTTTCCGATGTTAAATGCAGCCATAGTATTATTTCCATAGGATGCAATAAAAGCATTGAGCACTATAAAGCCTAAAGAAGATCCAGCTTGACCGATACAAGTTGGCACTCCAACCCTTAAGATTTTAGAAACTACCTTTTTCCTTAGTTTTAAATAGTTTAGCTTAATGTGGACTCTATCTTTATTTTTAATTAAAAGATAGATTACAAAAGGTGTAAAAATTACTTTTGAGAGTACAGTAGCAAGGGCAGCTCCACCTATGCCCATGTTAAGCTTTAATATAAATAATGGGTCAAGAATCACATTTGTAATTGCACCAGCTACGTTTAAAAGCATAGGGGACATGGTATCTCCTTCAGCCTGTCTTATAGCACCAAACACAAGAAATATGAAATAGCAAGGAATATCAAAGAACATTATGCTAAGGTAGATAGTACTATTTTTAAAGAGAGCTTCGTCTGCACCCATAAATCTAATTATATAGGGTGTTATTAAATACCCCAGTACAGAAAGAACTGCACCTAGAATTATAGATACTGAAAATATTTGAGCAGCTGTTAAGTTTGCTTTATCTTTATTATTAGAGCCTACATATTGGGAAATTAAAGAAGTCCCAGCTATAGTTATGCTCATACCTATGGATATTATAAGAAATAAAACAGGCCATACAAAGCCTGTAGATGCTACTTCCACTGCTCCAAGTTTACTTACCCAAAACATATCTGCAACGCTATATAGGGTTTGAATCAAATTATTAAACATTACGGGAAGAGATAAGGTTAGGAGCACCTTTCTCATATTTCCATTAAGTATTAAATCTCTTTTATATGCGTAATCCATTAAATGCCCCCCTTATTGAAAATTACAACGCAATTTATTTATATTTCCTTTTAATTTCTAAGTTTCATTGTTATTTTAGCATACTCAATAAAGTGTGTATACAAAATATTGCTTAAGAGGTATTATAATATAAACAGTAAAACTATAGGTATTAATTAATAGGAGGAACTTTTATGATAGTGAAATTTACAGAAAATCTTGAAAAAGGTATGGAGCTTTTACATAAAAGAGGAGCTTTTTTAACGGTAAAAGATAGAGATAGATTAAATACTATGACTATAAGCTGGGGGAATATTGGCTTTGAATGGAATAAGCCAATTTTTACTGTCCTTGTGAGAAGGTCAAGATATACTCATGAATTTATAGAAAGATCTGGTGAGTTTACAATAAGTATACCTTTTGATGAAGAATTAAAAGAAAGCTTGGCTTTTTGCGGAACAAAATCAGGAAGAGACGTAAACAAATTTGAAATATGTAATTTGAAGTTGGAGGATGGAAAAGAAATTCATACTCCAGTTATATCCCATTGTGGACTTATATATGAATGTAAAATAGTATATAAGCAAGATATGAATTTAAGTTCACTAAGTGAGGAAATAAAGAAGGCTTCTTATCCAGATGATGATTATCATACAATATATTACGGTGAAATTGTAGCAAGTTATATAAACAAATAATTGGATTGCCTTTACAACTTGCTAAAGCTTAATAGTAAGAAAGACAAAAGATAATTATGAAGTTACTGTGGCAAAATATGCAAAAGATATGCTCATATTTATAATTTCTCCACATATATTTGAAATAAGGGCTGTTATATACCAGCTTATTTTTCGAATATGGAGGGGAATTAGATGAAGGTTAAGTACAACAGAAAAGAAACGCTTACTGGACTTATTACAGCAGTTGGATTGCTATCCATACCAGCAATAGTAGTTAAAGATAGAATAAAAGCTATAAGAGTTCAGGAAGAAGAAAAGAAGGCCATACAAAAAATTGTTAAGTACACCATGGAATTAGAAGAAAATTTAACTAACAACAATGTTATGCAATATATTCAGCGTATCAAAATATAGATATACCTAATAAGGTTATGTGTAAAAATATCATTATTGAAGCATATAAGTTAGTAAAAGATAGTAAAGATATTAATGATGAATTAAAGGCTGATTTGAGAATGCTATTGGAATGTAAGGGAGTTAGTTTTGTATATTAAGAAGTCATCTATAGTGATGACTTTTTTCTTTGCGAAGGGGGAGGAAATACGTTGATTTGTTTTGCCTTATAATAAGTAAAGAAAAAATGCTGTAAAGCATTAATGCTCCACAGCATCTTTTAGATGTAACCTCAGAAACCATAGCGGAGACTGGAAGTTATTGTGTGCCTTCCTGGTTGTCAAGTATTATAAATAAGTAAAAAATAGTAAAAGCATTAACAATGATTTATTTTTCTCTTGAACATTTAACTATAGAGAGAATAGAATTCATGCGTATTTTGTGACAAGGAGGGTAGGCTTAGAATAATTTATAATATGTATAATTAAAAGAGGGTGTAATGACATGGATAATGATAGTGTTTTTAATACAGTAATAATACTCTTTATTATAATGTGTGCAGGCTTTTATGGAAGGAGAAAGAACATAATAAGTGAAGAGTTGAATAAAGGTCTTACAGAAGTTCTTCTTAGAATAACACTTCCAATGATGATAATAACATCTTTTACCCATACTTATTCAAAAAACTTGGGTTCTAGTATGATTAAACTCGTTATATATTCTATAGTCATACACGTGATTTTAATTGTTATAAGTAGATTTGCATTTTTTAAATTGCCAAAGGATAAAAAAGATATTTTAAGGTTTGTAGCTATATTTTCAAATTGTGGCTTTATGGGATTTCCGGTATTAAAAAGTGCTTACGGAGATTTAGGTGTGCTTTATGGTTCCGTATTTAATATACCTTTTTATGTATTTGTATGGACTTTGGGGATTGCTTTATATACTGATAAGAAAGATCCGCATGCATTAAGAAAGATATTTTTTAATCCTGGAATAATATCAGTAGTTATAGGGTTGATAATATTTGCTACTTCAATAAAGCTTCCAGTTGCCATAGTAAGTGCAATAAAGATAATTGGTGATATGACAACACCTCTATCTATGATGATAATAGGGTATATGATTTCAGGAGTTAAGCTTAAAGAGATATTTAAAGAGATCAGTTTGTATTATGGTTCCTTTGTAAGACTTATTGTGGCTCCGACTATAACATATATGTTTTTTAGTCTTATGGGAGCAGATAAAACTATAACTAATGTGGCAGTAATAATAGAAGCTATGCCTGTTGCAGCAGTATGTGCTATCTATGCTAAAAGTGCAAATAAAAATCCGAGATATGCATCTCTTGCAGTGTTTATAACTACGCTATTATCTTTATTGACTATTCCTGTTGTGCTCTACATCATAAATTAGGTGTAATAAAAAGATGCTATAAAAAATAGGGCTATTGAAATTTATAATCAATAGCCCTATTTTTATGCCATTTTATCAAGGTGTATTCCTAAATTAGGATCAACAGCATTTTTAAGCATTTCGGACATATTAGCCCCACTTTCTTGTGATAAATTCATAGCTTTTTTAATAGAAGCAAATTTGCATTAGTAGAGACTCTATTTTGACTACTTGCCATTGATATCATAGCTATATCCACATGAGCACCTCCTTATAAAGAAAAATATTCTTTGGTATTAAAATCGAAGATAAATTAAAAAGGTAAAGAGTAAATAAAGATATTCTAATAATTATATATAGATTAACATAAAAAATACTGATATCATATAATCGTAAGCTTTAAAAGGGGGAGAAAATGTGGAAAATTCAAGCGTCATAAATCAAGTTTTAATATTATTTTTAGTTATAGGCGTAGGGTATTATGCAAAAAAGAGAGGGATAATAAGTGCAGAGTTAAATAAGGGGTTAAATAAAATCTTGCTAGAGCTAACCTTACCATTGATGATAATTTCTTCTTTTGACTATACTTTTTCAAGTGAAATTATGGGAAACATAATAAAAATATTTATATATTCTTTAGGAATTCACATATTGCTAATCTTCATAAGTGCATTGCCTTATTTGAAATTAGATAAAGATAAGAGAGATATATTAAGATTTATAACTATTTTTTCAAACTGTGGATTTATGGGCTATCCAGTACTAGGAAGTATATATGGAAAGATAGGAATTTTATACGCCTCGGTTTTTAACATACCATATAATTTTTTTGCGTGGAGTTTTGGAGTAATGCTTTTTAGTAAAGAAAAAGATTCTAAAAGTCTAAAGAAAGTACTGCTTAACCCCGGAATTCTGGCGGTATTTATAGGAATATTGTTATTTATGTTTTCTATTAAACTACCAGAATCTATTTTTAGCACTTTTAAATTGGTTGGAGATATAACAACACCTTTATCTATGATAATAATTGGAGTTATGATAGCAGAAATAAAGTTTAAGAAAGTTTTTGAGGAAGCTTCTATTTACTATGCTTCTTTCATAAGATTGATTTTAGTTCCTGCATTGACTTATTTAATTTTAAGTTTAATAAATGCTGACCCTATGTTGAGAAACATAGCAGTTGTAGTAGAAGCAATGCCAGCGGCAGCTTTAAGCGCAATTTTAGCTCAAGCTCATGATAAAAAACCAGAATTTGCTTCTCAAGCGGTGTTCGTAACAACACTTTTATCTGTATTGACTATACCGCTTGTTTTAAGTTTTTTAGGGTAAAGCCATAAGTATTTTACAGCGTAAAATCCTTATATTTCTTATATAATAATTAAAATGTGAAAAATAACTATTGCGGTTTACGCATTAGGGTGATATAATTAGCTAAATAAAAGAAATCTTTAATGCAGTCCAGTGAGGCTGGCAAGATTTATAGTGGAACATATTTATATGGTGTTTTAAATATAAGTGTGTAATTTCAATAAAGATAACTATAACTTCTTGCCAGTAGGTAAGAAGTTTTTTTATAACATAATACAAAAGCAGCTTTTTAATTCAGTCCAGTGAGGCTGAGAAAGGGAGAAGAGTGATTTTCTCCTTAGAATTGAAAAAATAAGGAGGTATTTTTATGTCAGAAAACGTGTTAAGTAAAGAAAGTGTAATTATTGAAGAGAAGGTAGGAATTTTAGAAGTATCAAAAAGAATTATCTTAGCACTTCAACATCTAATAGCCATGTTTGGAGCCACAGTATTAGTACCAATCATTACGGGTTTTGATCCATCAGTATCACTTCTATCTGCAGGAGCAGGAACGCTTATTTTCCATATGTGTACAAAAAGAAAGGTTCCAGTGTTTTTGGGTTCATCTTTCGCATTTATAGCAGGAATACTAAAGGTTAAGGAAAAGTTTAATGGAGACTTAGCATATGCACAGGGAGGCATAGTAGTAGCTGGTTTAATATATGTAATAATGTCTTTCTTAGTAAGAAAAGTAGGGGTTGAAAAGATAAGAAAATATTTACCGAACCAAGTAGTTGGACCAATGATAATAGTAATAGGATTAACTTTAGTACCTACAGCTTTTGATATGGCATCCAGCAACTTTATAATAGCAGGCATTACATTAGGATCAGCATTATTGATAACACTAAAAGGAAGAGGATTTTTAAAACAACTTTCAATTTTAATAGCTGTAATAATAGGATATATAATATCATTACAATTTGGAATTATAGATACAAAGATAGTACAAGAGGCTCCAATGTTTGCAATGCCAAACTTTACACTCCCAAAATTTGATTTAGGAGCTATAGTAATCATAGCACCAGTGGTTCTAGCGGTTTTTATGGAGCATATAGGAGATATAACTACTAATGGTGAAGTTGTAGGAAAAAACTTCATTGAAGATCCAGGCTTAAATAGAACTTTATTAGGAGATGGACTTGCAACTGCTTTTGCTGGATTTATAGGTGGACCAGCTAACACTACTTACGGTGAAAATACAGGAGTGCTTGCAATAACTAAGAATTATAATCCAGCAATACTTAGAATCACAGCAGTATTTGCTGTAGCTCTAGGGTTTATTGCAAAGATAGGTGGATTTTTAAGGACAATTCCTACACCAGTAATGGGAGGTATTAGTTTAATGCTCTTCAGCATGATATCGCTTATAGGAGTGAAGACCCTAAGAGGGGACAAGGTTAAATTTGACGTAAAAAATATAATAATAATAGCTTCTGTAATAATATTAGGACTTGGAACAAGTTATCTTGAAAGGTTTACAGGAATTTCTTTAGGAATACCAGTAGGTGAAAATGCAAAAATAACAGGCTTAAGTTTAGCTGCTATAGTGGGAGTTATACTTAATGGAGCACTAAACAGAAATAGAGTTACTGAATAAATAGACAATAGGAGGAAATTGCTAAGCAATTTCCTCCTATTGGTTAGCTCTAAATTTTCTAAATTAAGTTCATGAACTTTTTTAACATACTAATTATGGATATATCGCTTAACTGAAAGTATGTGTATTAGCTTAAGGAAATATGTAAGTTACTCTAAGGGAGGTATTTAATGGAGATTATAAGAAAAGATTTTCTGAAAAGATATCCTTTATCAGAAGAAGATATTATAAAAAATAATATAGATTGGAATATACTGAATGATATATATATTGATTTCAAAAAATATAAGGGCAATTACGAAACTCAAGCAGAATTTATATCCAGTACTTTAAGAACACACAATAAAATACACTCTGTAAAATCTAGAGTAAAGGATCCAGAAAGATTAATTGAAAAAATAATTAGAAAAACATCCTGCAGGAAAGAAAAATACGGAACGGATTTTCAATTTTCTGTTGAAAACTATAAAGAGGAAGTAAATGATTTAATAGGAATTAGGGCAATACACATTTTTAAAGAAGATTGGGAAGAAATACACAGTTTTATTATAAAAACTTGGAAGGTAATCGAGATAACTGCTAATGTAAGAGAGGGAGACGATACTAAGAGATTTGAAGAGCTTGATATAGCAATTAATTCAAGAAAATCAGGATATCGTTCTGTACATTATTTAATAGAGTTTTTTCCAACAAGTCAAAAAGTTATAGCGGAGATTCAAGTAAGAACAATATTCGAGGAAGGTTATGGAGAGATTGATCATCAACTAAGGTATTCACATAAAGAAATCCCAGAAATATTAGCTTACAACCTTTTGCTGTTCAATCGCATAGCTGGAAGCTCAGACGAAATGGCTTCTTTTATAAACCTTCTCAATAAAAACTTGATTGATATTGAGGAAAAGTATAAAAAGATTATAGAGTCTAAAGATGAGGAGATAAAAGAATTAAAAAAAGTATCAGAAAAGCTTCAATTAGAAGTAGAAGGTTAAGCAGTTAGAAACCAAAACTCTAAGATATAAATTAGAAAACATTTGGAATTAGTGTATAAATTTGGGGGTTAGGAGAACTTAGGAAAGTGTAGATTCCTTGGTTCCTGAACTTTTATAGCTTTTATTTTTACAGGGTGCATAAATCTTATATATTTAAAGTTCAAGTAGAAATTAATAAATAATAACTTTAAAGAGAAGTAAATAAGATAATATATGAGTAGAAGTCTAGGATCAGGATACAATTTTTATATATAAGAATTGTGTTCTGATCCACTTTTTATTATCCACTAAAAAAATTGCGATGCAATTTTCTTATGATGTTGTGAAAACTTTATTTTGATTATTGGGGTATATACTTATGTAAGCATTTAACGAATCCGGATTACGTTAATACAGGAGGTACAATAGTGGAGATAAATTTATTGAAAAAGATTAAAGAGGGTGATAAACATGCGTTTGCAGATCTATATAATGAATATGCAGAATATGCTCTAAGGGTTGCTATGGCAGTTATAAGAAATAAAGTCAGTGCTGCAGACGCTGTTCAAGAAGCATTCATAAAGGTATATAAAAATATCCATAGTTTTGATTTGGATAGGTCTTTTGGACCATGGTTTTATAGAATTCTAATAAATGAGTGCAATAGGGTACTGAGCAAAATACCAAAAGCAACAGATATAAACGAATATGCAGAAGAAGATAAAAGCATTTCTATAAAAGATAAATATAAATTTGAAGAATATGAAAATCTTTATAAGGCTATACAAAATCTTGAGGATATAAATAGAGTGCCAATTATCCTAAAGTACTTAAAAGGTTTTAAAGAAGCAGAAATTGCCGATATATTAGAAACTAACGTGAATACAGTAAAGTCTAGACTATTTAAGGGAAGGCAAAAGCTAAAAAATCTAATAGAAGAGTTTGAAAGGAGTAAAGAATAATGAACAATTTAGAAGATAATAAAATAAATGAGATTCTTCTTATGGGGACAGATGAAGTTACTGAATTGAAAGAGCAAGTATGGAGTAATATTGAAAGTAAGTTAAACATGGATGAGGATGAGTTAGTAAATATAAAAACTAAAAAGAATAATCTATTCACATTTTTTAAATACGGAAGTCTAGCTGCAGCTATATCTATAGTTATAATGGCAAATACTGAATATGGTCATGCAACAGCAAATAAAATCAGGCAATTGTTTGAACCTAATAAAATTGTAAGCGAAGAAATAGAAGGAATGAACGAAAAAAGCAATGTTTTACTAAAAGAAGGCTCATCTCAATATATAATCTATATCGATGAGGAAAGATACACTATGCAAAATTTAAATGGAAAAGACATAATCACTCCGAAGGTTAAAGCCGAAGGTTATCCAAATGTATCTATGGAAATTTACCAAGTTAAAAATAAAAGGCCAGAAATTGTAGCTTCTGAAATAGAAAAGAGTCTCAAAGGTAAGTATACAAAGGTTAATAATATGGAAAAAGTGAAAAATCCTATTGACAGTATTTTTATTTATGCAAACAGCGGCTCTAATTGGAATGATGTAGTGGAAAAATATTATTTTATTGACAATACCAAGGGAGGAACTTTTATAGTCAAACAGCAATTATTTTTCGAAGCTTCAGAAGGGCATGGAGTAAGATTTGATAATATGATTAAGGAATTTAAGATAGTAAATTAATAAAATAAATTTAAATGAGAATTTTAAGGGAGTGTTTAAAAACACTCTTTTTCCAATAAAGCCTATAGGATAAATACAGATTTTAACTAATAGGATATGAACTAATCTAAGCTTCAGGTTTCCATATAAAATAAAAAAATCTGATAAATAATAAATTTATGAAAAAGGGAGAAAATAAACTGTGAAATACTTAGATACAAAATAACTTAAGAGGTGGTGCGAAATGAAGAAGATAGCAATTGAAAGAGAATTAAGCAATATAGGAGACTTCCTTAAGAATGCAGGATATAGTGTACAAGAGTTAAGCACAAATATGAAATACAATACTTCAGAACTTGACAAATTTGATGCTGTAGTTTTAAGTGGATTAAGCGAAGATGTAATGGGATTCCAGGATACTTTAACTTCAACTTCAATAATAAATGCTGAGGGAATGACAAGAGAACAAATTAGGGAAGAGCTTGATAAGGTACCTACAAGGGGCTAATTGAAGTAATAAGTTTTGAGAAACCTTAGAAAATTATTTTCTAAGGTTTGTTTAATAAAACTTTAAAATACATAAATTAATACTATAATATAGAAAAGAAACCCAAAATCATCAAATAAATAGTGAAAAAAATATAAATATCGACAATATTCAAAAACCTTTGACAAATAATGATTTTTCTGATATTTTAATAAAGTATGAATGTGATGTGAATTATTATTTGAACATTTAGGAGGTTTTTTATGAGCAACAATACTAACAGCTGCGTAAAAATTTTTAACTCGGATCCTTCGTCACTTGGATTATTTGGACTTGCTATGGTAACACTTGTAGCTTCTAGTCAAAAACTTGGAATCACGGAAGGGGTATCTTTTATAATCCCTTGGGCATTATTTTTAGGTGGACTAGCTCAGTTATTTGCTTGTGTAAACGATTCAAAGCGTGGGAATACTTTTGGAACTACTGCATTTGGAGCCTATGGTTTTTTTTGGATTGCAATGGCTTTTGGCTGGATGATTCAACAAGGAGTATTTGGAGAAGCTTTAGCAAAGACAGTGGATCCAAAACAATTAGGATTTGCCTTTATAGGATATTTAATTTTTAGTGTGTTTATGACAATAGGAGCAGCAGAAGCAAATAAGGTATTATTTATAATATTCTTTTTAATTGACTTTTTATTTGCGGGACTAGTATTATTCACCTTTGGAATAGCACCGGAGTTTTCGCGTATGCTTGCTGGAACTTCAGAAATTGTTATATCAATGGTGGGTTTTTATGGGTCAGCGGCAACTGTATTAAATCCTCATTTTGGAAGAGAATTTTTACCTGTTGGCAAACCGTTTGGAATATTTAAAAAGTAGAGCATGCTTTAAAAATTGTAACTCTTATTATAATAAGAGTTACAATTTAAACCGTATCTTCAAAATATTAAAGGAAAGGGTTAAATGAATGTAAAAACCAACATTTATTTAACCCCTTTTTCTCTACTATATCATACATAGTTTTTTTCAAGTTGAGCATTATCTATTTCTTCGCAGCTAGGATTTAACCCATCTTTTAATATTTAAGTAACAAAATCATATTCTCTTACCTAGTTATACGTCTTAAAACTATTTCTTGAGCAAATGGGGTTGCATTGTTAGAGTGAGGTATTATCTTATCTTATGAATTTATAATATACAAAAACTTTGATTAAAATTTATGTTAATTGTGATGAATTTGAGAAAACTAAAGCACAATAAAATGATATAATATATACAGTAGACTAAAATTTATATAGAAGGTGACTTAATGGGAAAACTATCAAGAAACGATTTGTGTTGGTGTGGAAGTGGTAAAAAGTATAAGAGCTGCCATCTTCATATGGATGAAAAGCTAAGTCTTATGGAAGATGAAGGCCTTATTGCCCCACCAAAAGAAATTATAAAAACGCCTGAGCAAATCGAAGGAATTAAAAAGAGTTGTCAGGTAACAAAAAAAATATTAGATATGGTATCAGAAAAAATAAAAGAAGGTGTAACCACTGAGGAGATAAATACATGGGTTCATAATTATACTTTAGAACTTGGGGCAATACCAGCCCCTCTAAATTATATGGGATATCCTAAGAGTGTTTGTATTTCTATAAATGAAGTTGTATGTCATGGAATACCTAGTAATAGAACTTTAAAAAATGGGGATATAGTAAATGTAGATGTAACCAGCATATTAGATGGATATTATGGTGATGCTAGCAGAATGTTTATAATTGGAGATGCTTCAGCGAAAGCAATTAAATTAGTAGAGACTGCTAAGGAGTGTTTAGACATAGGAATTAAGCAAGTTAAACCTTTCGCAACTATAGGTGATATAGGATATGCAATTCAAAAGTATGCAGAAGAAAAGGGATATTCTGTAGTTCGCGAATTTGGAGGACATGGAATTGGATTGGAATTTCATGAAGAACCTTTTGTAGACCATTGTGGAGTTCAGCATACTGGTATGATTTTGGTTCCAGGCATGACTTTTACAATTGAACCAATGATAAATGAAGGAACTTATAGATGCAAGGTCCTTGAAGATGGATGGACAGCAGTTACTGCTGATGGAAAGTTAACAGCTCAATGGGAACATACAGTTTTAGTTACAGAAGATGGAGTTGAAATTTTGACCTAGAAGGATATCCTTCTAGGTTTATTTTCCATGATTATTTATTATTTCTTCAGCTTTATCCATTTCATTTGGAAGCAATTCATAGGGTACGGAACTTATTCCGAGAAATCTAGCAACTACAAATCTAGCACAGCGTAAATTTTCATCTAAACAGCAGCTTTTCTTATATACATCTAGGCAGATGGGTACATTGAGGAGCTTATCATTAAAAAATGGGCAAGTTTTTAAAATTGGACACTCAGGCATACACAACCTCCTTTTAAGATTTATGTATATTTTTTATGGATAGAGTGAGAAGTCTTGAAAATATATGTTTATAAAATCTTACCTTATTACTTTATATGAGTGTAGACTATAAAATATTTTAATTTTAAAAAATTTTGCTAAAAGTAGAAAACATAAATTTGAATTAGGAGCATTATATGAAAAAAGAGGAATTGATTCGAATAAGATATTTTGAAAATGAAGTAAAGAATAAAAGAGCTTTTCTTAGGAATGAATTTATAGCTAAGTCTAAAAATATTAGTGATGGAGAAATTAAGAAAATATCTATAGGTGATTTACAGCTGTTATTTAACCTATATGATAAATATTTTTTTAAAAACTATTTCAAAGAAAATTTTAGAGGGAAAATTACATTTTCTTTATCTAAAAGAATGACCAGGAGTGCTGGAAAGACTATAGTTCCAAGGATTAATGCTTCTTTAGAAGAAGATAAGCAAAAATATGAAATTAGAATAGGGATAAATTTTTTCTTTCAATATTATGAATTAGATAGAGAAAAGTTGGTAGCTGGAGCTAAGACTGAGGATCCTCTTCATGCACTGTTTATGGTTTTTGAGCATGAATTAATTCATTTTATTGAATTTTATGTATTTGGCGACTCTAGCTGTAAGAATAAAAGATTTAAAGAGACTGCAATGAGTACTTTTTCTCATAAAGATGTTTCGCATTCTCTTCCAACCAATAGAGAAATAATTGATAAGAGTTTAGGAATTAAAATTGGCGATAAAGTAGAGTTTTCATATGAAGGAAAAATTAAAAATGGAATAATAAATAGAATAAATAAAAGAGCTACTGTGATGGTATTAGATAAAGGAGGAAACTACATAGATAAGTACGGAAATAAGTATAGTAAATATTATGTACCTCTAAAAGGGTTGAATAAGATATGAAATATTGTGAAATGTATTGAAATATTTTGTAAATGTGATACTATTTATGAATATACATGGTATTAAATAATTTCAATTGGGGTGATTTAAAATGAATAATTTAGTTGTAGCTAAGTTCGGGGGCAGTTCTTTAGCTAATGCAGAACAATTCAGAAAGGTTAAAAGTATTGTATTGGATGATAAAAGAAGAAGGTATGTAGTTCCTTCGGCTCCGGGGAAAAGATGTAAGGATGATTATAAAATAACGGATCTTTTTTATCTATGTCATGCACATGTACAGCATAAGATCTCCTTTGACGATGTCTTTAAAATCATAGAAGAGAGATATAAGGAAATAGTAAAGGAATTAGAATTATCTATAGATATAGATGCACATTTAAAAGAAGTCAGAAAGCAAATTTCACAGGGAGCTAGTGCAGATTATACTGCGAGTAGAGGAGAATACTTAAATGGATTAATACTTGCAGATTTTTTAAACTATGATTTTATTGATGCTGCGGACATAATTTTATTTGACAAATATGGATGCTTTGATTCAGAAGCTACAAAAAAGGCAGTAAGTTCAAAGCTTGGACATATTGAAAAAGCAGTTATTCCAGGTTTTTATGGCGCTATGCCAGATGGAAATATAAAGACTTTTTCAAGAGGAGGTTCTGACATATCAGGAGCAATTGTAGCAAGAGATACAGAAGCGGGGTTATATGAGAATTGGACAGATGTTTCAGGATTTTTAATGGCTGATCCAAGAATCGTAGATAATCCTAAGCCGATAGAGCGAATTACATATAATGAATTAAGAGAACTTGCGTACATGGGTGCTACAGTTCTTCATGAGGAAGCAATTTTCCCTGCAAGAGAAGGTGGAATACCAATAAATATAAAAAATACTAATGCACCACAGGATAAAGGAACTATAATTATGGACAATTTAGAGGGAGAAGAGAATCTAGGAACAATTACAGGTATAGCTGGAAGAAAAGATTTTACGGTTATTGCAATTGAAAAGGCCTTCATGAATGCCGAAATAGGTTTTGGAAGAAGAATACTTTCTGTTTTGGAGGCTTATGGAGTATCTTTTGAGCATATGCCTTCAGGAATTGATACTCTCTCCATAGTAATAGACGACTCTCAGTTAGATCATAAGCTTGACAAAATTTTAGAAGAAATAAAAAGACAATGCAATCCAGATTCTATACACGTTATTCCTAGTATGGCTCTTATAGCTACAGTAGGAAGAGGAATGGCTAAGACAGTAGGTACCTCGCAAAAAATATTCTCAGCCTTAGCTAAGAATGATATAAACATAAGAATGATAGACCAGGGCTCTAGTGAAATTAATATAATTATTGGAGTAGAAACAAAAGACTTTGAAAAAGCTATACAGGCAATATATAAGGCGTTTTAGAAGTATTATGCAATGAAAAATGCTTCTAAAGGGAAGACAGAGAATTTAAAATACAAAACGAGTAGAGACACTTTTGGCAGCTTTCTGCAATGAGTGTCTCTATTCGTTTTCCATTTCTCGCTTCAATACTAACTTTTTAACATCATAACTGTAGCTTGGCTATCTAGCTAACCAGCGTTCTGCGTTATAGCTTGCTATTCTAACACTGCACCAGTGCTCGCGGAAGTAACTAGTCTACTATATCTTCTAAGATAAGTACCTTCTGGTGCTTTGCAAGGAGGTTGAGTCCAGTTTGCAAGTCTTCTTTCGATTTCTTCTTGCGGAAGATGAAGCTCTATACTTCTGTTAGGAATATCTATTTCTATAATATCTCCTTCTTCGATTATAGCAATAGGACCACCTTCAGAAGCCTCAGGAGAAATGTGACCTATACAAGGGCCTCTTGTACCACCAGAGAATCTTCCATCAGTAATAAGGGCAGTGCTTTTTTCAAGGCCAAGACCGATTATTGCAGCGGTAGGGCTTAACATTTCCCTCATGCCAGGACATCCCTTTGGACCTTCATATCTAATAACTACTACATCACCAGCTTTAATGTTTTTGCTCATAATTGCTTCAAAGGCATCTTCTTCCCCATTAAAGACTCTAGCTGGTCCCTTATGTTTAAGCATTTCTGGTTCAACAGCAGACTGCTTTACAACGGCTCCATCTGGTGCTAAATTTCCACGAAGAATTGCGATTCCGCCTTCTTTAGAGTAAGGGTTATCTAAAGGTCTTATAACAGAAGCATTAAGAACTTTAGAATTCATTACATTTTCTCCCAATGTTTGTCCGGTAACTGTTAGTTCATCAGGAGAGACTAAGCCAGCTTCTATAAGTACATTTAATACGGCAGAGATTCCACCAGCTTCTTCGAGATCCACCATGTGATGAGCACCAGCAGGACTCAACTTAGTAATGTGAGGGACTTTTTTACTTATTTTGTCAAAGTCCTCTAGCATTAAGTTTACTTTCGCTTCATGAGCAATAGCCAATAAATGTAAGGTTGTATTACTAGAACCTCCTATTGCCATATCTAAAGCAATTGCATTTTTGAAGGCGTTTGCAGTAAGAATATCTCTAGGTTTTATGTCTTCATCAACTAATTTCATAATTTGTATACCAGCACGTTTGGCTAACTGCTTTCGGGCTCCATAAGGTGCAGGGATTGTTCCATTTCCCGGGAGTGATATGCCTAAGGCTTCTGCTAAGCTATTCATGCTGTTTGCTGTAAAAAGGCCAGCACAGCTTCCACAAGTAGGGCAGGAGCGGTGTTCTATTTTTTCTAATTCTTCATCTGAAAGTTTTCCTTCAGCATGAGCACCTACTCCTTCAAATGCACCATGAATAAGGTCGATTTTTTTGTCACCGTATCTTCCGGGAAGCATAGGACCACCACTTACATATATTGCAGGAATGTTAAGCCTTGCAGCTCCCATAAGCATGCCAGGTACTATTTTATCACAATTTCCTACAAGAACTAGTCCATCGAATTTATGCCCCATGGTCATAGCCTCAATAGAGTCTGCAATAAGCTCGCGGCTTGCAAGAGGGTATTTCATCCCACTGTGGTTCATAGAGATTCCATCACATATTCCTATTGAAGGAAATTCAATTGGAGTTCCACCAGCTGCAGCTACCCCTAACTTTACAGCTTGAACAATTTCATTTAAATGAAAATGACCAGGAATTATTTCATTATGGGCATTTACTATACCGATTAAAGGTTTCTTTAAGTCCTCAGGCAGATATCCCATAGCATAAAATAATGATCTATGAGGAGCTCTTGCTGCTCCACATGTAACTTCGTTGCTATTCATTTTTAAGCCCCCTTTTGTTGTTTATATTAAAAAAGTATAATATATGAGCATTTTACATTTTACGTAAAATAGCTTAAATTATTTGCATTTTAATATACAGTAAAAATAAAGGAGTGTCAACATTAAATGGAAGACGAGTATTACAAGGCATGAAAACAAAAAATAAAAATTTCTTGGATTTTTTATTGACAATGGATTTTAAACATAGTATACTCATGAACAAGTTATAAAATTTTCCATATGTAATTCAAAAACGAAGAAGGGGACGAGTAAATAGGAATAGTCTTAAAGAGAGTGGGATTAGGTGAAAACCCATAGGCGATGTTTTATTGAATATCACCCCGGAGTTGCAGGCTAAAATAAAAAGAGTGATTTTACTTTTTTAGGAGTAAGCTGTGCCGGCATTGCCGTTAAAAATAAGAGATAAAAAATTGAGTGGTACCGCGATTACGGGATTTCTTCGCCTCATGGCAAAGAAATCCTTTTTATTTTTACAGGGGCGTAAAATAAAAATTTAACAGGAAAAATTTAATAAGTTATAGCTGAGAAAGGGAAGAGTAGGTGAAAATAACCTTACAGAGAATGGGATTAGGTGAGAGCCCATAGGCGATGTTTTCATTGAATATCACCCTGGAGCTGCAGGCTGAAATAAAGTAAGCTGTGCCGGCATTGCCGTTAGAATTATGAGATATAAAATTGAGTGGTACCGCGATATAGATTTCTTCGCCTCATGGCAAAGAAGTCTTTTTTTATTACTAAAAATTGATTAAAGGGGGCATTAAAATGGCAAAGGTTTATTATGATGGAGATGCAAATTTAGAATTATTAAAGGACAGAAAAGTAGCTGTAATAGGCTATGGCAGCCAGGGGCATGCACACGCACTTAACCTAAAGGAAAGTGGGGTAGATGTGATTGTTGGGCTTTATGAGGGGAGCAAGTCAAAACATAGAGCTGAAGCGGCAGGACTTAGGGTTCTAGAGACAGGGGAAGCGGTGAAAGAAGCTGACATAGTTATGATGTTGATACCAGATGAAAAACAAGCAGAAATTTATAAGGACAAAGTAGAGTCAAATTTAAAAAGCGGGGCTGCATTAGTTTTTGCTCATGGATTTAACATTCATTTTGGACAAATAGTTCCTCCTAAGGATGTGGATGTTTTTATGATAGCGCCAAAAGGGCCAGGGCATATAGTTAGAAGACAATATACTGAGGGAAGAGGGGTGCCTTGCCTTGTGGCTGTAGAGCAAGATTATACAGGAATAGCGAAGGAAGTTGCTTTGGCCTATGCAAAAGGAATAGGGGGAACTCGTGGAGGAGTCTTAGAAACAACGTTTAAAGATGAGACAGAAACAGACTTGTTTGGGGAACAAGCAGTATTATGTGGAGGAGTTACGGCTCTTATGAAAGCAGGATTTGAAACTCTCGTTGAAGCTGGCTACGCACCAGAGAATGCATACTTTGAATGTGTTCATGAGATGAAGCTAATTGTAGATTTAATTTATGAGGGTGGCTTTAATTATATGAGATATTCTGTGAGTGATACAGCTGAATATGGGGACTATAGGATAGGAAACAGAATCATAACTGATGACACCAAAAAAGAGATGAAGAAGGTACTTTCAGAAATTCAGGATGGAACTTTTGCTAAAGATTGGCTTCTTGAAAATAAGGTGAACAGACCAAGTTTTAATGCTATGAGAAGAGCTGAAAGAGAGCATGAAGTTGAAGTTGTTGGCAAAGAGCTTAGAAAGATGATGCCGTGGATAGGGGAGAAATAAATAGCGACGCAAATTATTTCTAGTGGAGGAATGGAGGCGCTAAAGCGCTGAGTGGAGAAGTTGAGAAATAATCTAAGATACTAGGTACTAGCTATTGAGATAATGAGCAGAGCTTAATTATTGAAATATGCCGTTGAGGCCTGCTACAATGAGCTAAATTAGATATGCTCATAAGTTATATTGTAGGTTTACATTAGTAAGATGTTCTTTCCTATAACCTAGAACTTACCTCCACTATCTCCACTCCTCCACTAAGAAAATTGTTTCACAATTTTCTTAAAAGGGGGTTAAAAAATGAAATTAAGTGGGGCTAAGATTTTATTAGAATCCTTAAAAAGCTTAGGTGTCGATACCATATTTGGATATCCTGGTGGGGCTGTACTTCCAATTTATGATGCATTATATGACGAAAAAGAAATTAATCATGTTCTAACTGCTCATGAGCAAGGGGCAGCTCATGCAGCTGATGGATATGCTAGAGTTACAGGAAAAGTGGGAGTGGTTCTTGTAACTTCAGGACCAGGGGCTACTAACACAGTCACAGGCATTGCTACAGCTTTTAGAGATTCAGTACCAATAGTGGTTGTTACAGGGCAAGTTTCTCAAACTCAAATAGGGACTGCAGCATTTCAAGAAGTAGACATATTGGGGATCACAAGTACAATAACTAAGAAGAACTTCATGATTAAAAATGCAAAAGAAATACCTTTGGTGGTTAATGAAGCTTTTAAGATAGCCAATGAAGGTAGAAAAGGACCAGTTGTTATAGATATTCCAAAAGATGTTCAAATAACTCAAATAGAATATGAAAATCATAATCCGAATATAGGGAAAAGTCTAGGGGGAGATCCGTTTTATTGCGATAAATTTGAAAAGGATATTGATAAAGCTGTTGAACTTATAAATGCTTCAAAAAAACCAATTATATATGCAGGAGGAGGAATAATAAGTTCTGGGGCAAATAGAGAAATACTTGATTTTTCTCAAAAAATAAAATCACCGGTAACATGTACATTAATGGCATTAGGGGGGTTTCCAGGGAATCATAAATACTTTACAGGCATGAGTGGAATGCATGGTACAAGATGCTCAAACTATGCAATTACGAAATGCGATTTATTAATAGCAATAGGGGCAAGATTTAGTGATAGGGTAACAAGCAAAGTGGAAGGCTTTGCACCGGGGGCTAAAATAATTCATATTGATATAGATGAAAATGAAATCGGTAAAAATGTAAGAGTAGATGTTCCAATAAAAGGAGATTTAAAAGAAGTATTGCAATTACTAACTGAAGCTGTAGAAGAAAAATTTGAAGGAGAATGGAACTTGCAAGTTCAAGAATGGAAAGAAAAATATCCTCTTACATATGACAAAAATGAAGTTTTAAGTGGGGAGTATGTTATAGAAAAGCTTCATGAAATTACAAAGGGAAAATGTATTCTATGTACAGAAGTTGGGCAAAATCAAATCTGGGCTGCTCAGTATTTTAAATATCTAGAACCAAGAACTTTTATTTCTTCAGGAGGACTTGGAACCATGGGCTTTGGGCTGGGGGCAGCTATTGGAGCTTATTTTGGAGGTACAGGTAAAAAAGTTATAAACATAGCAGGGGATGGGAGTTTTAAGATGAATTCTACAGAGCTTGCTACAGTATCTAGATATAAAATTCCTATAATTCAAATAGTATTAAATAACAGTTGTCTTGGGATGGTTAGGCAGTGGCAGGAATTGTTTTATAAAGGCAGGTTTTCTTATACTTTATTTGAAAAAGATGTTGATTTTGTAAAGCTTGGGGAAGCTTACGGAATTAAAGCAGTGAAAATTACAAGAAATGATGAGGTTGAGGAAATACTAAAGTATGCCTTAGAGTTAAATGAGCCCATTATCATTGAGTGTGAAATAAATACTAGGGAAAATGTATTTCCAATAGTTCCACCGGGGGAACTTATAAATAATATGATAACACAATAAATAAAACAGGTTAGAGAGTTAGGAGCTAAAGCTTAAAGTTAGAACGTGAAGTCTAACTTCCTACCTCTAACCTGGTATTGCTAACTGTGGCTTATCAATTCTAATTGCAGCTATGCTGCTCTAACTAATAATTCATAGCATCTTCTAACTTGTTATGTTAGTATCTTCCAGAGACTTGTTTTTTATTATTTATATTTATTATAAACTGAGACGGCACTCCATCATAATATCCTCCATAAGTATAGAAGCTATTCATATCCAATTCTTTAGTCCAGAATAATATTAGCAAAGCTTTATCTTTATTGTAAGGATTTTCAGCTGCAAATTGGCCTTGTATATTATTGTTGTATATCGTTAAATCGCTCATACTCAAGGAGTACTTAGTTAAGGTAATAGGAAGTTCACTATTTAAGGTATTTAAGATTAAGTTGTTCCAAGGATTGCCTAAAAGTATTATATTATTATTTTAACTTCTTCCCCAGAAAAGTCTTTATCATCTTTAACTATAAGGTCAATATTGTACTGCATCTTGTAGGAATCCTTTAAAGATGAAATGAGTTGCTCCAACTGAGTTTTATCATGCTGTGACAAGCTTGAAGGTTTGATTAGGTAAATTTTATCTCCAATTAATCCTTTAGCAGCAAGACTGTCAAGGCTTAAACCATACTTTTTAGCTTGCTCTAAGAGCCTTTGCTTTTCCATTTCACGATAAAAAACTTGTTTTTCATCATCAGGGATTATTAAGTTTTCTGGGAAGTAATTCTTGGAATTTAAAGCTTCTCTTATAGAATTTTCTACATTTTCTTCATCTATTTCCTCTATTACACTTAAAAAGTCATCTATACTAGCATTTTTAAATTTATATCTATCAAAGTAAGTTTTAAGTATCTGCAAAAATTTTTCTTCGCCAACCCTTTGTCTTAAATCCTCAAAAACTAAAGCACCTTTTCTGTAGATTATCATTGAATAATCTGACCAAGAAGTAAATTTATCTACACTTGAATTAATCGGGAGTGATTGATTTTCATCGGGATAAAGATGAAGTCTAAATTGAGTAAATGTTCCTTGGCTGCAGTATTTTCCGTATTTTTTTTCAAAATAATAAGCAGTAGAGTAACTAGTCAAGGATTCATCAAGGAAGGATTCTTTAAATTCATTATTTCCTACAACGGAAAACCACCATTGATGGCCAACTTCATGAACTGCTCCTTCAATTTCAAAAGGCATATAGCTATTAATACCAGAGTAATTTTCATCAGGATTAAAACCATAAACACCCATTTGAATAAGCTGAGGATATTCCATAGCGCCACCAGTAAGATAAGTTTCCACTATATCAAATTCTTCAAAAGGATATTGTCCAAATTCCTTACTGAAAAAGCTTATAGCATCAGAGCAGTGAGATAATACTGTCAACGCTTGCTTCTTGGATTGAATAGCATCGCCATTGTCGAAGTAAAAGCTATTTACTCTAATACCATCTACCTTTTGGGATACACGCTTAAATTTGGAGCTAGCAATAAATACGAAATCTCTAACATTTTCGGCGCTTATATCAATTATTTTTTTTCGTTCTTTAAAGTTACTTTTTTATCAATTCCAGTAGAAGCAACTAACATGGCTTTTGGCATCTCAAGAGTAACATCATAGTTTGATGATTGCGAATAATTGGATTCACCTATAGGATAAAAGGGGGTCTCGTCCCAAGTATTACTTACAGGATTGTATATTGACAATATTGGATACCAATTTGTGAAAGAGTATACATCTTCAAAATACCCGAGTCTCTGAGTATTGTGAGGGAGTTTTAATGTAAAATCTAAGCTTATTTGCAGATTTTCATTTGGGTTTAGACTTTCTTTAAGATTAATTTTAAGAATTTGATTCTCTTGTGAAAATGGGATTTTTTCATTGTTAACCAAGACATTATTTATTTGAATGTCTCCTATTTCTTCTTCTGTAAGTTTTAGAGGTTTTCCATCACCTATGGAAGGGATGGTCTCTGGACTGTTATAGGAATCAGGATATAAGTGAAAAACTATTTCTTTTAGATACTCACCGTAATTGTTATTAAATGATACTACTTCATTAGCAGTAAGTATCTTTTTAGTATCATCAAATATTCCATTAATCTTATAACTGTTTAAAGGTTCTTGGGCAAAGGCTTGTGAAAAATTAATAAATGTAATAAATAAAAATGTGCACATAAAACCTACTAGACTTTTAATATTAAATTTTTCCATAGTAATTTTGCTCTATATGAGCAGAGTTCCCCCCTTAAAATTTATTATTTGTACTACTGTAAAAAAGTACTAGTACAAGAATATACTAGCATAAGTGTTGCGTAAAATAAAGAATAAATAAAATCTTTAGTGGGATATGATGTATAAAATGTTCAACTTACAAATGGAAAATTCAAAATTTCTGGTTAAAAAGCATTGACATAATATAAAAATAAGAATATAATCATAAACAATAAAAGTAAATATAACTTATCAAGAGTGGTGGAGGGACTGGCCCGATGAAGCCCGGCAACCGGTATGTATTATGAATGGCTCATAATTCATACAATGGTGCTAAATCCTGCAGCGTATGCTGGGAGATGAGGATGAACGGGACTTATAAGACCTAAGGTTATCCTTAGGTCTTTATTTTTTTTCAAGCGATCATTGGGGGGATAGGAATGATAGAAATAAAAAATGTTGCAAAGTTTTTTGGTGAAGATCAGGTTTTACACGATGCAAGTCTTCAGATAGAAAAGGGGGAAATATACGGAATTGTAGGACATAGTGGAGCTGGGAAATCTACACTTTTAAGATGTATTAATGGGCTTGAAGATTATAATTCAGGAAATGTAGTAGTAAATAATAGAGAAGTAAAGGAACTTAAAGAAAAAGAGTTAAGAGAATTTAGAAAAAATATAGGAATGATATTCCAAAACTTTAGTCTATTAA
This sequence comes from Clostridium bovifaecis, assembly GCA_009738435.1. Taxonomy (GTDB): domain Bacteria; phylum Bacillota; class Clostridia; order Clostridiales; family Clostridiaceae; genus Clostridium_H; species Clostridium_H bovifaecis. The sequence goes on from CP046522.1 coordinate 1,458,615, forward strand.
ATAGAAAAAGTGTATGGCAGAATATAGCCCTTCCTATGGAAACTTGGGGTTATGGGAAAGAAGATATAAATAAAAGAGTAAAAGAACTCCTAGCTCTTGTAGGTTTAGAAGATAAAGCTTATAGCATGCCAAAGGAGCTTAGTGGAGGGCAAAAACAAAGAGTAGCCATTGCAAGAGCATTAACTCTTCAACCAGAAATTCTTCTTTGCGATGAGGCCACATCAGCCTTAGATCCTAAAACAACAAAGTCTATATTGGAGCTTTTAAAGGAAATAAACAAAAATTTAGGTATAACGGTGGTAATAGTAACTCATCAGATGGAGGTTATCAAGGAAGTCTGCACTAAGGTTGCTTTAATGGAAGACGGAAAACTTATTCGATCAGGAAAAGTTGAAGAGCTTTTTCTAAATCCGAGTAAGGAATTAGAAAATCTTTTAGGAGAAGAAGAGGTACTTCCAGAAGAAGGAGTAAACATAAAAATATTCTTTCCAAAAGATCTGAGTCAAAGTGCTGTAATAACAGCTATGGCTAGGGAATTGAATATGGATTTTTCAATAGTATGGGGAAAGCTTGAAAAGTTTAGTGAAGGTGTACTAGGAAGTTTAGTAATAAATATATCAAGTGAGCAAAGAGATGAAGTATGTTCATATCTAGATAGCAGAAACGTACACTGGGAGGTGCTATAAAGTATGATAGGTAAAATAATATTTCCAGCCTTATGGCAAACACTATTTATGGTTTTGATATCTACAGTTTTAGCAGTGTTAGTTGGATTTTTGCCAGCTATTATTATGACAATTACTGCAAAGGATGGATTGAAGCCTAATGAAGGGATGTACAAAATTTTTGATGTAGTTGTAAATATTTTAAGATCTTTTCCTTTCATTGTCCTAATTGTTATACTTAAACCATTTACAAGGTTAATCGTAAGCACCACCATAGGACCTATTGCAGCACTGGTGCCTTTGACTATTGGATCTGCTCCTTTTGTAACAAGAATAATAGAATCTTCTTTAAAAGAGGTAGATAAAGGTGTGATTGAGGCTGCAAAGTCCTTTGGGGCAAGCACTTCGCAGATCATATTCAAGGTTATGCTGCCAGAAGCTCTTCCTGCCATTGTTTCTGGATTAACACTTACAGTTATAAGCGTAGTCGGGCTTTCTGCCATGGCAGGTGCAATTGGGGGCGGTGGATTAGGAAATGCAGCCATAACCTATGGACATCAAATGTTTAAAACAGATGTTCTAATAGCAACAGTAATAGTGCTAGTGGTCCTAGTTCAAGGACTTCAAACTATAGGAACACTCATATATAAGAAAGTAAATAAATAAAGTGATTTTTAGTAAATAAATTATATTATAAAATATTTAAGGGGGTTTTTTATATGAAGAAAAGATTTTTATCAATTGTACTTGCAAGCACAGTAGCTTTAGGGGCATTTGGATTAACAGCATGCGGAAATAAGGACGCAGCTCAATCACAGGATAAGAAGAAAATAGTAATTGGAGCAACTCCACAACCACACTCTGAAATATTAGAAAAGGTAAAACCTATTCTTAAGGAGAAGGGGTATGACTTAGAAGTTAAAATATTTAACGATTATGTAATTCCAAATACAGCAGTTGAAGAAGGGGATTTGGATGCAAACTTTTTCCAACATGTTCCGTATCTTGAGCAGTTTAATAAGGAAAAAGGAACTCATTTAGCTTATGTTGCAAAAGTACATTTAGAACCAATGGGAGTCTATTCTGATAAAATCAAAGATCTAAAGGAATTGAAGGATGGAACTACAATAGCAGTTCCGAACGATCCAACTAATGAAGCTAGAGCTTTAAGACTTCTTGAAAAAGAGGGGATTGCTAAATTTAAAGAAGGTGAGTTAATAACTAAATTAGATATTACTGAAAATCCTAAAAATATAAAGATAGAAGAGCTAGAAGCAGCACAATTGCCAACAACATTAAAAGATGTTGATGCAGCTGTAATTAACACAAACTATGCTTTACCAGCAGGACTAAACCCTACTAAAGATGCTTTAGCAATTGAAGAAAAAGATTCACCATATGCAAATGTTATTGCAGTAAAGGAAGAGAATAAGGATAAGCCATATATCAAAGCTTTAGCAGAAGCTATAAATTCTCCAGAAATTAAGAAGTTTATAGAAGAGAATTATAAAGGATCAATAATCCCATCCTTCTAAAAATCTATGTTATAAAATCTTAAAAAAATACTTAAGATGCAAGAATAAATCCACAGCATCTTAAGTGTTTTTCATTTTAAACTGAAAAATATGTTTTTTAGGTTATTAACATCTAACTCCTAACTGTATCTAAAGGCGTATTTTATGCAAAGGTTTATTTGATGAATAAAAGTAAATAAAGTCTTTTAAAACGATGATTTCACCAGTACCGCAGTTATTTAATATTTTCACCAGATTTAAATTATCTTTTTTTACTTTAAAAAGACTACACATGGAAGCAGAGTCATCATTAGGCGCAATTAGGTAAATTTCATCATTTTTGATATTAAAAGTGTAAATGTCATTTGTATCTATATTAAGCTTATTTTTTACCCCGCTATTTTTGTTTATAGAATATACCTGATTGCCCTCTCCAAAGCCTTCGGTAAGATAATATATTTTAGTATTACCAACAGCAATGGATTGAGCAAAATCACTACTGAGGGTAGTAAAGTTACTTCCATCAGTTTTGATCTTGTAAACACCGCCGGTATGGTATGAACCTATAAAGTAAATCCAATCGTTATCTATAAGCAATTTAGATGCGTTTCCTACTCCGGACTCTTGTGGACAAGTTAAAACTTTTGCGTTTTTACCATCTAGATCTGCTTTTACGATGTAATTAATCCCATCATCTACATGGGCATTGGTAGTAGCGCTATAGTATATGCTATTGCTAGTTACATTAAGAGAATGAAAGCCTATACATTCAGTTCCACCCATTAAATTAATTACATCATTAAAAATCTTCTCGTCTTCTAAGTCTCTAATTTTTATATTAGTGCTTCCGTCAATTGCCATCTTATAGATTCCGTCATCAGAAATATAGTAAATCCATCCCTCATAAATATTTAAGTACGATGAAGGAATTTTATTTAATTTGTATTCTTCATTTGTAATTACATTTACTTTATAGATAGAATAGTAGTCTAAAGGGTTGCAATAGTAAATCCAATTTTCAGAATATGAAGCAAATCCATTATTAGATATATTACCAAGACCATTTTCATAGCTTCTCATAAGGTCGATTTCTGTAGGAATTTCTTTATTAAATGAGGATAGAAGAACTTCATTAAGACTAAGTCCTTTGCTAAAAAAGTTATAACTCAATAATGCCATCAATAAATATATCAAAATTAAGAATTTTTTATTCAATGTTACACCTCCTTTCTTAGGGGGTACCATTAAATAATATTAATATAATTTAAAATTATGAATACATAAGTAAGAAAGAAATAATTATAGGCAATTACTTCTTAAAACCAATTTTTTTTTCTAAAATATCTTATCATAATTAGAATACTTATAACGGTTATTACCCAGAATATTAAGTATCCATATTTAAAATGAAGTTCAGGCATGTATTCGAAGTTCATTCCATAAATGCCTGTAAAGAAAGATAGTGGAATAAAAATAGTTGAAAATACAGTAAGAACTTTCATTACTTCATTAGTTTTATTGCTCATACTTGAAAGATAGGTGTCTAGCATACCGGATAAGATATCTCTATAGGTTTCCACTATGTCCATGATTTGGACGGTATGATCATAAATATCTCTTAAAAATATAGTAGTCTTATCTTCAATTAGAGGATAATCAGATTTAATTAATCCATTTAGTACGTCTCTAAGGGGCCAAATAGAATTCCTTAAAAAAATCATTTCTCTTTTTAATTCATATATATTAGAAAGAAGTTTTTCACTAGGATTGCGCATGAGAGTATCTTCAATATCATCTATAGTGTCTCCAATGCTCTCTAGGATATCGAAATAACTATCTACAATAGCATCTATTAAAGAATAAGCAAGATAATCTGTTCTCTTATTTCTAATATTAGATTTATTTTGTTCTAATCTTTTTCTAAGATTGTCAAAGACATCACCTTCAAATTCTTGAAATGAGAAAACATGATTCTTTAAGATTATAAAGCTTATCTGTTCAGATTTAATTCGTTTTATTTTTTTATCATAATATAGCATTTTTAAAACTATATATATGTAGTTCTCATTGAAGTCTATCTTAGGCCGTTGGGTAGTATTTAAAATATCTTCTAATATGAGGGGATGAAGATTGAATTCCTGTCCTATTTTTTCAATGACTTCTATCTCATGAAGTCCATCAACATCTACCCAGTTGATGACATTACCTTCAGATGAAAAACAGTCCTCAATTTTATCTAATAAACTTTTTGAAAAGTTTTCTTTATCATATTTAATAAGGGTTACCTTTATGTTTTCGCTTAGACGATCTCCTACATGCACTAAGGTGCCCGGCGCTGAACCTATTTTGCTTTTTCTGCTTTTCATATGCTTTGGCATTATAGATCACCTCAACTAATATTATGTGTTACATCTTTTTCTTCCAATTTATTATTCTCGGCTATAAAGGTGGAAATCAGTATAAGAGCGCCACCAGCAATTTGCCATATTCCCATAGATTCGTGCAAGAATAATGTGCTGAAGACTAAAGCTGAAATCGGATCTAAGTAGCTAAGTACAGCGGCATTTTGCACGTTAATGTCCTTCAATGCAGAGAAATATAGAAGATAAGCTGCGGCAGTGTGAGCTACGCCTAAAACCAATATAAAAATCAAGCTTTTGGAACTATCTATATAGAGTTGTCCTCGAGATAGCACAAAAGGAAGAAGTACGAGGGCTGAAGTTGAAAGCTGAATAATAGTCCTCTCAAAGCCAGATAAATCCTCAATATAGTTATTAAGTAGCACAACAGAAGCATAAAGAGCAGCAGCAGCAAGGCCGTAGCCTATTCCTATAATGTGGTTGTGCTCAATAGTTGAAGCAATACTTTGATTGTTTAATATTAAAAATAGACCAAGCATGGAAATTGTTACTGCAAGTAATTTCCGAGGTGTAAGCTTTTCTTTTAATATAACTGGTGATAGTAATACCACAAATACAGGTGCAAAGTAATAACTTAAAGTGGCATTAGAAACTGTAGTAAATTTATAAGCTTGAAAAAGAAGCACCCAGTTAAAACCTATAGCTATACCAGATATAAGCAGGAGAATTAAGTTTTTCTTAGAATATTGTTTAAAATTAGCCTTTTTAGTTAATAAGTTATAGATAATAAAGATACCGCTAGCAATTACTGCTCTTAAAAAGGCAGTTTCCATAGATGGTAAGTTTATATTTTTAACAAAAAGACCTAGACTTCCCCAAATTATCATAGCAATTACTACTTTAAAACTAGAATTCATATTTTACCCCCCAATACTTTTAACTTATTATATAATAGCAACAGATTAGGTTAAATTCAATATCGGCATAATTGGATATTATAGATAATGCATATTATGAAAATGTAAAAGAAATGATAGAAGAAAAATATAACAGTTTTTTGAGAAAGGCAATTCTGGTTTATATAGAAATGGATAAGTAAAGTATCCATGCTAATAGTTTAAGTAATATGATAAAATAAGACATAAATATAAGTAGTAAGGGAGTAATGGAAGTCGGTGAAAGAAAATTTGAATTTAAATAAAGTACTAGATTTAGAAAAATGGATCAATTTACAAGAATCCCTTGCAATAGTTACTAAAATAGCAATGATTGTTGTTGATTATAAAGGTAATCCTGTTACTAAGCATAGCGGTTGTCATAGGTTTTGTCATCATATATCAGGAGATCTTCGATAACATTGTATTTCAAGCAATTAATAAAAAGTTAGTTGATGGTAAAATACATTATACAGACTCTACACATCTAAAAGCTAACGCTAATAAACATAAGTATACTAAGGAAAAGGAAAAGTATATATAAAAGAAGAAAGGAAAGAATTAGGCGAAGCTTTGCTGATTCAAAAGAACTGCACGGGCTTCGCTATTGCCGTATGCGAGGCATTAAAAAGGTTTTTGAACAATCTGAGCACGCCGCTTTAATTGCTAATTCTATAATTATGAGTTGGGCATAGATGGAAATCCTGATTATTGGATAGTAAGTAGGAAACAAATATTACTAAAAGTTAAACAAAAATTAATTGCAGTAATAGTATAAAAATGTTATACTAAATTTTAAATATTCATAATTTAAAACTGTATGATAATAGTTGGGGGCAATTATTATCAATATTTAAGACAGTAATAGGGGGTTATTTCAATGAATGAATCATATGTATTTTATCAAGGAAAAATAGTAGAAGAAAAAGAGGTAAGTATTAGCATAAGATGTAAAGCCTTTAATTATGGACTTGCTTGCTTTGAGGGAATCAGAGCTTACTGGGATGAGGAAAATGAGCAGTTATATACTTTCAGATTAAGAGAACACTATGAAAGATTTCTTCAGTCTTGTAAGACACTATACATCAATTTACCTTACACTGTAGATGAGCTTATAGAAGCTACAATTGAACTTTTAAGAAAAAATAACTTTAAAACTACAACATATATAAGACCTATTGCATATAAAGGCGCTGATAAAATAGGTCCAACATTATTTGATGATGATGATCGCATAGTTATATATTGTCAGCCTATGGGAAGTTATACAGGAAAAACTGAGCTTAAAGTTGCAGTGACCTCATGGGCGAGAATTGAAGATAATATGCTGCCTCCAAGAACAAAAGCTACAGCTGCTTATCTTAATTCAGGATTAGCTTCACTAGAGGTTCTTAGAAAAGGATACGATGAGGCTATATTCTTAACACGAAATGGTCATGTTTGTGAAGGACCAGGTGAAAATATTTTTATGGTTAGAAAAGGTAAACTTATAACACCACCACCATCCGATAATATATTAGAAGGTATTACAAGGGATACTGTAATACTTCTTGCAAAGAATGAACTTGGACTAGAAGTAGTTGAAAGAAGTGTTGCAAGAACAGAACTTTATGCAGCAGAGGAGCTATTTTTTAGTGGTACGGCTATGGAAGTTACTCCTATTATAGAAGTCGACGATAGAGTTATAGGAAGTGGGGAACACGGAGAGATTTCAACTAAGATTAAAGAACTCTTTTTTGGAATTACTACTGGCAAAAATCCTAAATATGCTCATTTCTGTACTCCTGTATATGAAAAATAACATATAATATAATAATGTGTAGAAGATATTACTATATTAAAAATTATAATAAAGAACAATTATTATTAATATTAATTTGAATTTGCAAATAACCTTAGATAAATATCTAAGGTTATTTATTTTTATTTTTTAATAAAAAATAAAAGACTTTAGAAAATTTTCTAAAGTCTTTTGGTGCCGCTGGTGAGATTCGAACTCACATGGTTTCCCGTTCGATTTTGAGTCGAATGCGTCTGCCATTCCGCCACAGCGGCCTATCGCACAAGAAATATAATATCACATTGGAATTTTTAAGTCAAGTATTTTAATTTAAAAAAGTATTTCTTACGATATATGTAAAATATTTACAAAAAATGCTTTTTAAGATAAAATTATTTAAGAAGATTTATGGGGGGATGATGCATGGGAAAGCATATAAAAAGGCTATAATCTTTATACTAATTCTAAATATGATAAGTATAAAAGTTATTTATGGTGAAGAAACAAATATGGATAAGTTTCTAGGAAAAACAAAAGCAATAGTTATAGATGTATTAAGTACTAAGGAAGACAAAAGGATTATTAAAGATAATAAGGACGGCAGTAACATAGAACAACAAGTAGAAGTACTAATTAAAACTGGTGCTCATAAAGGGGAGATAATAGTTATAGAAAACATAGTAGACTATTCAGAAGCAAAAGAATTTTTGCTACATAAAGGAGACAAGATATTAATATCCATTCAAGAGAGGGATGGGAAGATAATAAAAGGATATTTGTACGAATTCCAAAGGGACAACTACCTTGTATATCTGCTAGCTTGTTGTATAGTGTTGATGAGTATAATAGGAAGATTAGAAGGAATAAAATCGCTATTTACAATAGTTTTAATTCTTATTTTCACCCTAGGTTTGTTGCCAGCGGTTATAATAAAAGGTTACAGTTCTAAAATAGTATGTATATGTATTCTATTGCTTGTGATTATGGCAATAATAATAATTAGAGGAATAAATAGAGGAGCATATGCCTCAATAATCGGTATAATTTTTGGAGGAACTGTTGCTGGAATTACCTTTAGAGTAATGAGCAATATAGCTCGGCTTTCAGAGTATAATAATTTAGAAAATCAGACATTTACATATTCTTTAAGGGATATAAACATCAATTATAAGGAGCTTCTATCTTTAAATATGCTAATAGGAATTATAGGAGTCTTGATGAATATTACTATAGTTATATCTTCAGCTATGAGAGAAACTGAAAATTTAAATCCTAATATAGATACCTTAAAGCTCATGATGAGGGGTATGCGTGCAGGAAGGAAGGTGCTTGGAACTAGCATTATTATCTTGATTTTAGCAAATATAGCTGTATCTTTTGATTTTATAGCATCTGCATTTACTTATAAAATTTCCTTTATGGAGCTTATAAATCAAAGTATAATAGCATCAGTTATAGTAAGAATTTTATGTGGGGCTATAGGTGTTATAGTATCCATACCTATAACAGTGGGAACATACGTAATATGTAGAAATAAATCTATCAATTAATCCTAATAGTTCAGAAGTTTAGAAATGGTGAATTAAACATAGATCAATTCACCATTTAACTTCCTAATTTCTATGATAATTACTAACTACTGCTTTATCCACTTAGCTCATCTTGATTTGCTCTTTAGTCTCCATCAAACATATCTCCAAACATTCCGAGAACGCTTCCTTCGCCTACACGTTTATTGCCTGGTGTTTGAGGGGCAGCAGTAAAAGTTCTATCTGCAAGTCTGCTAAAAGGAAGAGATTGAACCCAAACGGATCCAGGACCTGTTACAAATCTTAAATATAATAAATGTCTAAAACTATATAACCATTTAAAATGCTAATATTCAGCTATGGCTAAAAATGTGAAGAGGCTAAAACTAAGATAGTTGGTAAAATGATTGAAGGATTGGGTAAATTATGAGAAAAATAAGTAAATATATTTTCCTATTGATATTTATAGCTTTTTCATTTTGTACATTAAATGGAAATACAGTATATGCAGTTAACGTACCTAATGAAGTAAAATTAGCAGCAGAAAGTGGATTAGTAATATTTAAAAACATGGTTTCTGAAAATCCTAATAATTATGGATACTTAAATTTAGATGAAGTAAATAAAACTGTCTTGGGTGACGGATTTAAAATTAAATATGTTAATCCCAATAAACTTAAGAAATCTGATAATGAAAGTTTAAGCGAATTAGTAGATGATACTAATTGTTGGGAATTTATTGCGCTTGTTGATGGAAAACCAAAATCATTTATTACAATTGGAAAGATAAATGGAGAATATAAATTAATACAATTTGGAGGAAATCCTGAGAAATTTTATAATTCATTTAAGAAATATAATAACACTGACGATAAGAATCTAGAACCACAAATTATAAAAATGGGTAATGAAAATTGGTTGATTATAAATAACAATATCTATGCCTGAATTACAAAATAATGACTATAAAATAGTATCATCAAGTAGTGTAGTAAAGTATTTAAGAGATATTGAAAAAGGTAATAATTACAATGTAATGGATGGGAATACATCCTCTAATATTAGTAACTCTAATAAAACAAATTATTCTTTAATATTAGTATTAGCTACATTAGGTACAATCTTTATTGCAAGATACAGATATAAAACAACTAAGTAATATTTTAGTATTTACATCTATAATATATTAAAATAAAAAAGAACTTGCGAATTATTGTAAGTTCTTTTTTATTTTATGAAGCATGATTATCTAAAAAGCACTATAATTTTAGATATCAAAAATTTTAACCTATGATACTACTAGTACTAAAATTAAAGTTAAAGAAGTTATAAGTGGAGATTGCAATGATAAAGAAATAACTCTAGTACAATTAGGGCCAGCTGATAGTGATGACACTGAAACTAAGGTAAAGAGAGGAAAAGATATTCTACTATTACTTAGAAAACCTCCAAATACAGATAATGTATATTCTTCAGTTAATTTTGAAGATAGTATATATGAGATTGATGATTCCAGGAAAATACATGTTCTATCAGAAAACACAATTAAAAAAAGTACGATGCTTTAGATAGCTCTTGAATCTGATATGATACTGGTGAATAGGATTTTGTATCATCAGAAAAGAGCATTTTAGCAATAACTAATGCATCCGTTTTATCAGTCTTAGTTTTCCTAAGAGTTTGAGCTTTACGAAAAAGATTTGTAGCTAAAGGGTTAAGAATAAAGAGCTTGAAGCCTTTAGCATACAAGAAATTCTACAGATTAGTGCTATAATGACCTGTTGATTCAAGTCCTATTTTTACGTTAGAAATATCCTTGTCAGGCAGAACAGAAAGAATTGAAGAGTAAAGTAATTCAAAGCCTTCACGAGAATTGGATATACGTAAAGAATCATTAATAATAACACCATCTGAATCAACGATGCAGCAATCATGCTTATCCTTCGCTACATCAATACCAATATAAAGCATAAGAACAGCTCCTTTTAGTTTTTAGTCCGCTATGTTCCACTCACTTTATGCTAAATGTATCCTTGCTCTATATAAAACGTCATGCGTTATCTAACTAATTAACAAATAAGCATAGAGCTGTGGTTATATCCTCAATGAAAATAGCCTAGCTATAGGTACAACATCTTATGTTATTATAATAAATTATTTTAAAGAAAGGAAAAGTGTAATGAATTTACTATGTATTCAGTATACAAGGTGATTTAATGAAAAAAAACTTTTTTATTTTAATTTTAATTGCATTAATGATATGATCTTTATTAATTATTACTAGCAATCCTAAAATCAAATCTGAAATTTTCCTAATAAGTAAAGGATATAAATTACTATCCGAAAGTGATGAGAATTATCCAACATTTTTGAGAAATAAAAATGCTAATCATATTTCTATCAAATTAAACTCTCAAAATGTAGAACCTATATGTAATAAAAATGAGTATGATAAATTAATGAAATTACAAAATCCTGACATAAAAAATATGTTGATGCAAACATAGATGTCTATATATTTCCAATAAGTAATCATCCACTTGAAAAGAAGTTAAAAAAAGAAAAGCCCACTTCCGTCCTAATCTCAGTTTTTATTTCTGATAATAAAATTATAGGTGGAATTTCAGTACCATTATACAACGGTGAAATGAAAATGGGAGAAGAGTTTTATTCATTAGATGGTAATACATTAGAAGAATCTATTGATAATTAACTTTTTATTATATAAATAAAAAGATTAGGCTGTATTCTAAGAAATTTTTGGTTTTGTATTGAGGCATAGCCTTAAATAACTGAGGGAAAGTTTTAAATGAATGCAAAAATCAACATTCATTTAAAACTTATTTAAAGACTTTGTTAAATAACACTTAATATTTTCCCATTTTGGTTGATATAAATACAGAAAATGAGTAAACTATTTATAGCAAGTATACGAAGAAATGGCTGCAATATGTAATTAGATAATGGAGGTTTATTATTATGAAAAAGGAACGATTATTGATACTTGATGGACATAGCCTTATGTATAGAGCTTTTTTTGCTTTACCTGATTTAACTAATTCTGAAGGTATGCACACTAATGCTATATACGGGTTTATAAAAATGCTCTTAAAGATGAAGGAAGAAATAAATCCGGATTACATAGTGACCTCTTTTGATAGAAAAGCTCCTACCTTTAGGCATAAGGAATATGATGAATATAAAGCAGGAAGAGAGAAGATGCCTCCAGAGCTTAAAGAGCAGTTTTCTGTACTAAAGCAGCTGCTAGAGAAGTTAGCAATAAATATATTTGAAATAGATGGTTTTGAAGCAGATGATTTGATTGGTACTTTATCTAGGTTTGCAGAAGAAAGGGGCATCGAAGTTTATATTGTAACAGGAGATAGAGATGCTCTTCAGCTGGCTACGGATAACGTGAAAGTGGTTATAAACAAAAAGGGAATGAGCGAAAAAGAAATTTATGATAAAAATAGAATGATAGAGGAATACGGGGTTACTCCAACCCAATTTATAGATGTAAAAGGTCTTATGGGAGATAAATCTGACAATATACCAGGAGTTCCTGGAATAGGTACTAAGACAGCTTTTAAGCTTATAAAAGAATATGGAAGTGTAGAGAAACTGCTAGAAAACCTAGATAATATAAGTGGCAAGAAAATGAAAGAAAACCTTATGGAAAATAGGGAACAAGCAATTTTTAGTAAAAGGCTTGCAACGATAGTTACAGATGTTCCTATATATATAAGCCTAGAGGATATAAAGTCCAAAGAAGCTTATGATGTTAATGGGGTTAAAGAACTATTCAAAAAACTAGAATTTAAATCTCTTTTAGAGAAATTAGAAGAGAAGGATAGAGCAGATTCTAAAGAGGAAATCTATGAAGCTAAAGATAACTATAGTGTTAAAGCAGAATATGAGGAAATAAAAACTATAAAGGAATTTTCTGAGTTAGTTAGAAATATTAATAGTACAGTGTATCTTCAGTTTAGTTTTATAGATGCTGCGGTTTACTCTAAAGCTGAATTTGATAAAATCTATTTAATGTATGAGAATAAGGTATACATAATTCACGTTAAAGATATAAAAGAAGAGAATAGTAATGCACTTCTATCAGTTTTAAGAGAAATCTTTGAAGATGAGAAAATAGAAAAGATATGCCATGATTCCAAGATGGCTTATGTAGTCTTAAGGAAGAACAAAGTAGAATTAAAAGGAGTTATTTTTGATACTAAAATAGCTGCATATTTAATAGAACCTTCAAGTAAAGACTACATATTAAAGGAAATGGTAGAAGAAAGACTTAAGGTAAACATTTTAGGAGAAGAGGAATCTGTTAGGATTAATGAGACGTATTATATAAAAAACTTATATGATAGTTTAAAGGAAGAGGTAAACAAGCTTAATATGGATAAGCTTTTATATAATGTAGAGCTTCCTCTTGTAGAGGTTCTAGCTTTTATGGAATGTGAAGGCTTTAAGGTTGATGAAGAAAATCTAAATGAGATAGGAAAGAGATTTAAGATAGAGATTGAAGCTTTAGAAAAGGAAATCTATTCCCTTGCTGATGAGGAGTTTAATATAAAATCTCCAAAACAGCTTGGAAAAATTCTGTTTGAAAAATTAGATTTGCCAGCAGTAAAGAAAACAAAAACAGGATATTCTACCAATGCTGAAGTTTTAGAAAAGTTAAAAGATAAGCACCCTATAATATCAAAAATTTTAGAGTATAGGCAAATAACTAAGCTAGATTCAACTTATGTAGAAGGTTTAAAGAATGTAATAGATGAAGATGGTAAGATACACTCGAGTTTTAATCAAACTGTAACAACAACAGGAAGGTTATCAAGTACAGAGCCAAATCTTCAAAACATCCCTATAAAACATGAAATGGGAAGAGAAATAAGAAAAGTCTTTGTACCAAATAATGAAGATTCCGTTATACTATCTGCAGATTACTCTCAAATTGAGCTAAGAGTTCTTGCACATATTGCAGAGGATGAAAAATTAATTGGCGCCTTTAAAAGTCATAAGGATATTCACACTATGACAGCCTCAGAAGTTTTCAAGGTACCTGCAGAAGAAGTAACTTCCCTTATGAGAAGCAATGCTAAAGCAGTAAATTTTGGCATAGTATATGGCATAGGAGCATTTAGTTTATCGGAAGATATACACGTATCAAGGAAGGAAGCTCAGGAGTTTATTAACACTTATTTTGATAGATATCCTAACATAAAGAAGTATATAGATAATACCATAAAGCAAGCTGAAAAAGACGGCTTTGTAACTACAATAATGAATAGAATAAGACATATACAGGAGATACAATCTAAAAATAAGGTGATAAGAGCACTTGGTGAACGACTTGCTATGAACACTCCTATACAGGGAAGCGCAGCAGATATTATAAAGCTTGCTATGGTAAATGTGTATAAAGAACTTAATAAGAGAAGGCTAAAAAGCACACTTATACTTCAAGTTCATGACGAACTTATACTAAATGTTTATAAAGATGAACTTGAAGAAGTAAAAAAGCTTGTAGTCAACGAAATGGAAAATGTGATGGAACTTTCAGTTCCGCTAGAGGCAGACGTTAATGTAGGAAACAGTTGGTACGAAGCAAAATAAACAAGGTTAAATAGCGAAGCTTCTAACCTTTGTAAGAGTATTTATTTAGATAAGGAATACAGAATAAAAATTAGCATTTAGAAGAAGGGGATTGAATTATAATGATAAGGGTTGGTTTAACTGGCGGTATTGGAAGTGGAAAAAGCACAGTATCTAATATCCTTAGAGAAAAAGATATACCGATTATAGATGCAGATGTTATTTCTAGAGAGGTACTCGATATATACCCAGAAATATTAGAAAAGATTAAAAGTGCTTTTGGGAGTGAATTTATAGATTGCAAAGGACAGTTGAAAAGACGAGAGCTTGGAAACTACGTTTTTAAAAGTGAAGAACAAAGGAAAAAGCTCGAAGGTATAATCATGCCATACATAAAGAAAGAGATATTTGAAAGAATAACTAATTGCGATAAACTAGGAGAGAGTCTGTGCGTAATTGATGCGCCAACTCTGATTGAACATTCCATTCATAAAGATATGGATGTTAATATTTTAGTTTGGGTAGACAAAGACGTACAAATTTATAGAGTAAAAAGCAGGGATAATCTTAGCGAAGAACAAGTTTTAGATAGGATAAAATCTCAGATGCCTCTAGAAAAGAAAAAAGGTGAAGTGAATTTTATAATAGACAATAGCGGAAGTGTAGAGCACACAAGACAACAATTAGAGAAGATTTTAGCAAGTATAATGAAATATTAGGAGGAATAATGAGAAAAAAGAAAAAGACAGCAATTTTTATAATACTAATTGCACTAATGATTTTTGTTATCAATTTAAAGCCTATAGGGAGAATGATGTTTCCGTTAAAGTATTACGATTACATAGTTAAATATTCAAAGGAATATAACTTAAGTCCTTTTTTGGTAGCATCAGTAATAAAAGTGGAAAGTAATTTTGAGAAAGATGCTGTGTCTGTAAAAAATGCACGAGGATTAATGCAGTTAACTCCATCCACTGCTAAATGGGCTTCAGAACAGATGAAACTTGAAGATTTTAATGTGGATATGCTTCATGAGCCTATGCTGAATATAAGAATGGGATGCTGGTATTTAAATAATCTAAAAGAAGAATTTGGATCTGATATGGAAATAGTATTAGCTGCTTATAATGGTGGCCGCGGCAATGTAAAAAAATGGCTAAACAACTATGAGAACTCAAAAAATGGAGTAGATTTACATTATATACCGTTTGAAGAGACAGATAAATACGTAAAAAAAGTGCAAGTGAACTATAATATATAAGTTTTTATATACAGATGACAATGATTATGTTTCGCTTATAAAGCAAGTTATTTTGAATTATTTTTCATAATAATATTGACAACGATTATTATGGTAGTATAATAGTATTAGAAATTATGATAATCGTTATGCAGGAGTGGTGGAATCGGCAGACGCGTGCGTTTAAGGGGCGCATACCGAGAGGTGTATGGGTTCAAGTCCCATCTTCTGCACCATAAAAAGTGACTAAGCGTAAGTGCTTAGTCACTTTTTATTATACTTAAAATTAAGTTTTTAAATATAGCTTGCATTACTTACCTTATAATTAGTATATGAAAACTTGAATTTTATTATTAGAAAATAGTATAATAATTCAAGATAAATTGTATAGGGTGTGTTCTATTGTATAGGAGGGAAAATGGATAAATATTTAATAATAAATACAAAGATTTTACCTGAAGTTTTTGAAAAGGTAGTTCAAGCAAAAGAGCTTTTGAGAACAGGAAAATGTAAGGATATAACAGAAGTGGTAAAGGTAGTGGGGATTAGTAGGAGTTCTTATTACAAGTACAAGGATTTTGTTTTTTCTGTATCAGAAGGTACTCATGTACAAAAAGCGACCATAGGATTTTTGTTATCTCACAAGGCTGGAACTTTATCTAGAATATTAGATAGAATTGCCCAAGTAAATGGAAACATTCTAACTATAAATCAAGATATACCAGTAAATAACGCCGCAAGTGTAAGCATAACTTTTGATATATCTAATATGGAGATAGACCTAGATAGTTTTATCAATGAAGTAAAAGGAATGAATGATGTAGTTAGAGTAAGACTGATAGCTATGGAGTAAATTCTCATAAAAAATTGTGCTCAAAATAGATTTATATGCATAACCTAATAATGTAGTTATATTATTATGGGGGTATGTATATGGATTTTAATACAGATGATAGAGTAGACAATGATGCTTATAAAGTTGAGAATGAAGAGATGAACGAAAATATGGACATGGACTTAGATATGGACATGGACTACGATATGGTACCTATGCCTATGTATATGCAGGGAATGACCCTAGGAATGACCCCGCCACCGCCATGTATGCAAGGAATGATGGGCATGACACAAGGAAATCAAGGGTTATATCCTATGATGGGGATGATGCCACAAGGAATGCCAGAAATGATGCCAAAGATGATGCCTCAAAATATGTCAGGAATGATGCCAAAAATGATGGAAGAAAATATGCACGGTATGAATATGATGGAGATGGAAGATGAGGAGTATTCTGAGGAAGAAAATGACCTTGAAAATAATTCGAGAATAAGAGAGTATGGTCCAAATGATATAAATAGAATACTTACAAAGATTGAAAGGTATAATCCAGGAGTATTTGCTTTTCTAAGAAGATGCGGTCTTTCATATCCTATGGCAAAAAGATTTATAAGGAGAATTGTAAGACTTACTCTCATGTATTACGAAGATTAAAAATGAATGTTTAAAAATAGCCTTTAAGTAAATAAGCTTAAAGGCTATTTTTTTAAAGGAAAATTCATTTTCGTGTAGAAATAAAATATAGAGGTGTAGTTTATGTTCTATATTAATTTAGAAATTCAGGATATAAAGATTTCAAGCATAGAGAAAGAAGACTTAGAAAAAGTATACCAATGGCTTAGTTGTGAAGATAGCTTTATTGAGTATAGACAATTTTATGAAAGGTTTTTAGAGTACTATCTTAGTGAGTGTGAGTTCTTCTTAAAAATAAATAAAAATAGCAATTTAATAGGAATAATTAAGGGAAAGGTAGAATTCAAAAATCCAAATGAAGTTTGGCTATCATATTTCATATTAGAAAGTAGAATGAGAAATCAAGGAATAGGTAGTGAAATATTAAACGGTATTATAAATTACTTTTTTAAAGATTGTGGAATAGTTAAATTTTATGTAAAAGTTAAGGAGAATAATTTTAAATCTTTGGTTTTTTTGAGGAAGAACAATTTTTCACCAATAAAACTATCACAAGGGATTGGCGATAAGAATGTAATATTGATCAGTTCCATAAATAGGATATAGCACTTGATATTGTGTGAATTGTCTAAATTGTTGACAAATATTCATTTTATGCAATATAATGTAAGTATATAACCTAATTAATTAGAAAAATAATTCATACACCTAATGATAACGTTAATACTATTAAATAGATTAGGAGGAAATAAAATGAAGAGTCCATTGGGAAAAGTTGCGGCTAAAGTCACGTTTCTGCTGGTATTTAGCGCTGTAATGTATACTAATACTTGTGAGGCTAAAGCAGATATTGGAGTTCAAAAAACTAAGAATACAAATATTCGTTCCACAAAAATAGAAAGCAATAAAATCATAAAAGTTCCACAAAGCAAATCTGAAAAAGAAAAAATATCAAGAGGAAGCAGTAGCGTGTCTAGTAGCTTAGTTGAGTATTCATACAAATTCTTAGGGAAGCCTTATGTATGGGCGTCTTCAGGACCAAATTCCTTCGACTGTTCAGGATTTACTTCATATGTTTATAAAAAGTTCGGGTATTCTTTGCCGCATTATACAGGAGATCAAGTTGAAATGGGCAAGGCTGTAGCTAAAAAAGATTTAAAAACTGGTGATCTTGTATTTTTCGATACATCGGGATCTAATAGCCACGTGGGAATATACATAGGAAATGATAAATTTATTCATGCGTCTTCAGGTAAGAAGAAGGTCATGATAAGCGATTTAAATGAGTCATATTATAAATCAAGATATTCAGAGGCAAGAAGAATAATAAAATAGAAATATATGATGAACGCTATAACTAAAAAACCCAATCAAATTTGATTGGGTTTTTTAGTATAAAAATTAGATTTCATAAATAGTAATAGAGTAGTATAAAAAAATTAGGAGGATGACTATGGGGTATACGAGATACGATTTAAAGAAAAAAAATAAAAGTAATTTTATCTTTGTGTTTTTAATATGTGGAATACTGGTGTTAGCGTTTATTTCTGGGAGCATAATATCAAAATTATTTATAAAGGATATCAATAAAGTTGATTCTAATACAACTAAGGTTCCACAACAAATTGTACAACCTATATTAAGTAAAAACTTTATAGCCATTCAATGTGGAGTTTTTTCTAGTAAAGATAATGCGGAAAAGGTGAAGGCGAACTTATATTCTATGGGAAGCCCTTTTATAGCAAGTGAAGACGGCAAAAATAAGGTAATACTTGGGATATACACCGAAAGTGAAGTAGAGAAGATTATAAAAAAGTTAAAGGATAATGGTATAGAGTTTTCAAAGGTAAGCTTTAAATATGATTTAAATAGCCCTTGTGATCTACAAATAGTGGAGATTATAGATGCACAGCTACAGATTACAGGAAAGTTATCTGATAGTAAAGTAAAATCGGTACAAACCAAACAGCTGAAAGAATGGAGTGTTAGCTTGAACGCAATCGATAAGAATGAGAAGAATTATAACATACTAAAAGAGCTTAAAGAATACATAAAAAATCTACCTGATGAAGTGTCTAAGGATAAGTTGGAAGAATATAATATACATTTATATAAAAAGCTAAAAGAGTTGAAAATATAGCACTAAAAGCATTCAAATGGCATTTTTGAATGCTTTTGATTTAAAATAAATTCATAAAAAATTATATATTTAATGTCTTGTTTAGAACTTTGTTAAGTGTTAAACTATATAAGATAAAAAAGTTAAAGGGGTATATGTAGTGAGGGGCAGTAATAAAAATAATTTTTTGGTTTTTATAGTAATATTAGGAGCTATATGCGGAAGCTTCCTCGGGGAGGTATTAGGCAATAGTGTAAAAGCATTAAGTTTTTTAAAAGCTTCACATCATATTGGAACTTCAAATCCTTTTGTGTTGAACTTAAAGGTGATAGAGCTTACCTTTGGAGTTAATTTCTACTTGAATATAATGGCTATAGTTGGAGTGATTTTGGCTATATTATTATATAGAAAGTATTAGGAGTGATAATATGAAATTAATTTTAGCATCAGCTTCTGAAAGAAGACAGGAGCTTCTAAAAAGAATCACTAGTGATTTTGATATAATCGTGAGTGATTTTGATGAAGAAAAAGTAAGCTTTCAAGGCAGTTGTGGCGAGTATGTGACGAAACTTGCAAAGGGAAAAGCTGAGAATGTTGCCAATAGGATTGGTAACGATGCTATTGTAATAGGATGTGATACAATAGTTTCTTTTAAGGAACATGTGTTGGGAAAGCCTAGAAATGAATTAGAAGCTTTTAGTATGTTAAGATTACTAAGTGGAAGTATTCACCAAGTGTATTCTGGAGTTGCTGTCATTGACACAAAAACTAAAAACGTTAAAATAGATTATGTGTGTACTGACGTTAAGTTTTCTTCTATAAGTGATGAAGAAATAAAAAGTTATATAGCTACAGGAGAACCTATGGATAAAGCTGGAGCTTATGGAATACAGGGCTTTGGAGGAGTATTTGTGGAAGAAATAACTGGAGACTATTATAATGTAGTAGGACTTCCATTAAATAAGTTAAATAAGATGCTAAAGGAGATGGGGGTAAATCTATAAAAGGAGTACATATTATGAAAAGTATGCTTAAAATTATGGATTTACCAGAAAGTGAAAGACCAAGGGAAAGGCTTTTAAAATATGGAGCAGATGTTTTGTCAAACAACGAGCTTTTAGCCATTATTTTAAGAACTGGTACGCCTAAGGAAAATGCAATAAACTTAAGCAGCAGAATATTGAATCAAAGTGGAGGATTAAACGGACTTTTAGGCCTATTACCAGAAGAAATTATGAGTTTAAAAGGAATTGGTAAAGCTAAGGCTTCACAAATCATAGCTATAGGTGAACTCGCAAAACGATTTAAAGCCTATAAGTCAGGAGATATATACATAATAAAACAGCCTAAAGATGCTGTGAGCCTGGTTATGGAAGAGATGAGATATTTTAAAGAGGAACACTTGAGAGTTATAATGATGAATACTAAAAATATGGTTATATCCATTAAAGATGTTTCGATAGGAAGTTTGAACTCTTCTATAGTTCACCCAAGGGAAGTTTTTAGTGAAGCTATAAGAAGAAATAGTGCTTCAATTATAATATGCCACAATCATCCCTCAGGAGATCCTACTCCAAGCAAAGAGGATATAAATGTTACTGAGAGATTAAAGGAATGTGGCAAACTTTTAGGAATTGATTTATTAGACCATTTAATAATTGGAAATGGTAAATATGTAAGCTTAAAAGAAAAATGCATTGTATAGGTTACAAATTGAAAGGAGAATTTGCTGTGGGATTATTTGGAATGACCAAGGACATTGGAATAGATTTAGGTACAGCTAATACGCTAGTTTATGTTAAAGGAAAAGGGATAGTTTTAAGAGAGCCTTCTGTTGTAGCTATAAATAAGGTTACAAATAAGGTTTTAGCAGTTGGAAATGAAGCAAAGCAAATGATAGGTAGAACGCCTGGTAACATAGTAGCAATAAGGCCTTTAAAAGATGGTGTAATTGCAGATTTTGATGTTACTGAAGAAATGCTTAGAAACTTTATAACTAAAGTTTGTTCAAAATCAGCTTTCACTAGCCCAAGAATGGTTGTATGTTTTCCGTCAGGAATAACAGCCGTTGAAAGAAGAGCTATTGAAGAAGCTAGTAAAAGGGCTGGTGCTAGAGAGGTTTTCTTAATGGAAGAACCTATGGCAGCGGCAATTGGAGCAGGATTGCCAGTGCAAGAACCTACTGGAAGTATGATTGTGGACATAGGAGGAGGTACTACTGAAGTTGCGGTAGTATCACTAGGAGGTATTGTAACAAGTAAGTCTTTGAGAATAGCAGGAGATGAACTGGATCAGGCAATTATAGCCTATATCAAAAAAGAATATAATCTTATGATAGGTGAAAGGACTGCTGAAAATATTAAAATGGAAATAGGTTCAGCATACCCAGTAAAAGAGGAAGAGGAAGCTGTAGAAGGTGAAGAGGTAGTAAGTTTACAAAAGGTAACTACAAGTGCTGATGGAGAAAGAACAATGGAGATAAGGGGTAGAGACCTCATCACAGGTCTTCCAAAGGTTGTTCAAGTAGGTGAAAATGAGGTTAGAGAGGCATTAAGTGAACCTGTAGCTGCAATCATTGAAGCTATTAAAACTAATTTAGAAAAAACTCCACCAGAGCTTGCAGCAGATATAATGGATAAAGGAATAATGCTTACTGGAGGAGGAGCCTTATTGAGAGGACTTGATAAGCTTATTCATAAAGAGACGCATATGCCAGTACACATAGCTGAATCACCACTTGACTGTGTTGCAGTAGGCGCAGGCAAGGCTTTAGACAATTTAGACAAGATGGCTAGGAAATAAAATTAGACATGAACTTTTTTAAAAATAAACTGACAGTAACTGTTGTTGTGCTGTCAGTTAGCTTTTTAATATTAATCGGATATACTGTAAAAAGAGAAAATATGTCTACTGCGGAAAATGGTATAGGTGTTGTTTTGAATACAGTGCAAGGTACTGTATATAGTTTGAATAGCAAAATCAAAGGTAGCGTAAGCTTTATTGTTAACTTTAGTGAAGTAAAAGAAGAAAATGAAAAGTTAAAAGAAGAAAACCTTCAGCTTAAAGATAAAGCATTAAAATATGATGCATTATCTAATGAAAATGATAGATTAAGAGAGATGCTTAATTTTAAAAATCAAAAGGATGAATACAAATATATAGGATGCGACATAATCGGAAAAAGTGGAGATAATTGGCTTGATGGGTTTATAATCAATAGAGGATCAGATGACGGGTTAAAGAAAAAATGGTTGTAGTTACTGGTAGAGGATTAGTTGGACAGGTAACTGCAGTAGGAAGTAATTGGGCAATAGTTCAGTCCTTAATAAACGAAAACATAGCAGTCGCAGGAATGGTAAATAGTACTAGAGAGAATGATGGTGTTATAAAAGGATATAGAGATTATAATGATAAGCTTTTAGCAAAGTTATATTATCTTCCTTTAGATTCTCAAGCTAAAAAAGGAGATGCAGTTTTAACTTCTGGACTCGGAGGATTATATCCAAAGGGAATAAAGATAGGAACTATTATTAGCATAGAAGAAGATAAAGGAAAGCTTGTAAAAAATGCCTTGATTGAGCCAAGCGTAGATTTCAATAAGCTAGAAGAAATGTTTGTGGTAATTCCAAAAAATCAAAGGGAAGTTAAATATTAAGGTGAGATAATATGAAAAAAATAATTACTGTATTACTTTTGTCGATATTATTTTTGGTGCTAGATAATGCGCTGATGCCGTTTTTCTCTATAAAAGGGGCTTATCCTAGCCTATTATTTGTTTTTGCAGTATGTTATTCTATCATTTCTGGTAGCTGGAGTTCCATCTATATTGGGGTTTTATCTGGGTTACTGCAAGATGTATACTTAATCAATGGGCTTGGGATTAACATGTTATTAAATATGCTAATTTGCTTAATTGCCGCTGAGATAGGCAAAACTATATTTAAAGATAAATCTGTTGTACCAATTATAGCTTGTTTTTTTCTAAGCCTTTTAAAAGGCGTTCTAATGTTTGCAATACTATATGTGGTAAGACAATTTATTGATGTTAAACTTATATTATATATAAGTATTTATAATATGATAGTGGCCATTTTTATGTATAAAAAGGTATATACTCTCTCGAAGGTAAACTTTATGATGAAAAATTGGAAATTTTAGAAGTGGTGATTTAATATGATAAATAAATCAAGAAAACAGATTAGACTAATGAAAAAGAAAAAAGATAAAAAGTTTAACAGATATACAGCCTTATTTATAATTATGCTTTTTATATTCTCTTTAATTACATCAAAACTCGTTTATCTTCAAATAGTAAAAGCAGATGAATATAAGGAGATGACAAATAATAAGTCAATTAGAAATATACCTATTACTGCACCAAGAGGCAATATAATTGATGCTAATGGTAATATTCTTGCTGAAAGCAGACAAGGATATACTTTAGTTTTTACAGAAACAGACGAAAGTAAAAAGCAATTTTTTACTACCATGCCTAAGGTTTTTAAAATTTTAGATGAAAATGGAGAATTTCAAAAGGATGATTTTGAATTGAAAATAAATCCATTTCGTTTTGAATTTGACAGCGATAATCCTGATACTAGAAAGAATATGGAATTGAGATTTAAAAAAGATAGAGGAATGGATGATAAAATAAGGCAGGAACTATTCCCTGATAAAAAAAGAGACGAACTAGATGAAAAAGAAAAAGAGAAAATAGATGGAGAGCTTTTAAAGAAGACTCCTGAAGAAACCTTTAACTATCTTTTAGAGCTATACGGAATAAATTCTGAAGAGAATAAATTGATATATACGGAACTCTTTACAGCTTTAAAAAATGATTCAAATGTGAAGGGAAATCTACAATATTATTTAAAACAGTATGACGTAAAGGATAAAGAAGAGGATAAACAATTCACTCAGTTGTATAAGAATATGCCGAGGGAAGTTTTCGAGAGTTTAATAGCTAAATATAATATAAACAAAAGTAAATACTCTTTAGACATGAAGAGAAGATTTATGTTGGTTAAGGATGCAATAAAATTACAGAGCTTCTATGGATTTAAGCCGGTAGTGATTGCGTCAAATATCAAGAAAAATACGGCTTTTGTAGCTATGCAAGAATATGAAGGACTTCCAGGAATAGAGATAACAATGGATCCTGTAAGAGTTTACCCATACAAGGATTTAGGCTCTTCATTTTTAGGATATTTATCAAAAATAAATTCTTGGCAAAAGGAGCAGTATGAAGAAAAAGGGTATGATACCAGTTCAGATTATATAGGGGCAGCTGGCATAGAAAGTGCGTTTGAAAGCACATTAAGAGGATCTAAGGGGACTAAAATAGTTCAGATAAATAAACATGGAAGAATAATGAGAGAGTTAGGAAGAAAAGAACCCTATCCGGGGAAAACCATACAGCTTACAGTAGATAGAGATCTACAATATGTGACGGAAAAATCACTTGATGATGTAATGAAGCAGCTTCAAGCGGCAGGTAGGTCAGGAGATGTAGATACATCTAATGCAACAAGAGCGGCGGCTATAGTATTAGATGTAAAGAGTGGTAAGGTTTTATCTATGGTTAGTAAGCCAGGATATGACCCTAATCTCTTTGCAGTGCCAGGTAAACTCACTCCAGAATTGCAGCAGCAATACTTTAGTCCAGATTTAGGAACCTTTGGAACAAACTATGTCCAGAACTTACTAAAAGCAAACTATATAGCAAAAGATGTTTATAGAGGACAGTCTGTACAGGATGTAGTAGATAAACTATTCCCTTTAGATAAAACCATAAAAAATAATACAACGATAAGACAAGATTACTACGACATATATCCTAAGCCTTTATACAACTATGCAACTAAAAGTCTTATACCACCTGGCTCTACTTTTAAGCCTCTAACAGCTGCCGCAGCTTTAGAGGAGGGTGTAGTTACAGCAGATGAGATGATGAGGACAGAAGGCATATTTACAAAGCATGGTTATAAGGGTAGAAACTTGAATGAAATCAACTATGGAAGTGTCAATTTAGCAAGGGCTTTGGAAAAATCAATTAATTACTACTTCTTTGAATTAGGAGATAGATTATACCAGCAAAAGAAATATAATAATGGTTTTGATGCTATAGCACATTATGCATGGATGTTTGGATTAGGTGCACCTCAAGAAGTAAAACCTGCAACAGGTATTGAAATTCCAGAAAGATTTGGTCAGGTATATAATCTTGAATCAGGTCGAAGGATATTCTCTTCAATGTACATGAGCTCTTTGTTAAATTTGCTAACTAGAGGAACAGATACACGTACTCCAGGATATAGAACACATTATATAGGAGTAAACATTTATGGCAATGAAAACGACAAAGAGGATGTAAAAAAGCTTAAAGAAAACTTAAGAA
Source organism: Clostridium bovifaecis (assembly GCA_009738435.1). Classification (GTDB taxonomy): domain Bacteria; phylum Bacillota; class Clostridia; order Clostridiales; family Clostridiaceae; genus Clostridium_H; species Clostridium_H bovifaecis. The sequence continues at coordinate 1,484,228 of CP046522.1, forward strand.
GCAGAATACTAGAAGAAATGCAGTATAAGAAGAAGGGTACTCAGGATATAAAGACCATGATATCTGAACTAGCTGAAAAGGATCAGGTTATCAAAAACAACTATAAGAATGGATACAGTGGTTATTCTAAAAGCTATACTGGTGATATAAATAAAAAGATGAGCTATGAGAAGTATATTCAGAATCAAATTGAACAGGTATGGCTAGCTATTGTATATTCTATTGATGATGCTAATTTCAATATAAACAATCAAAACAATGTATATGATGCATCTATTGGTCAAGGTACTAACCAATTTACTCCAGTACAGCTTGCAAACTACATTGCAACTCTTGTAAACGGAGGCAACAGATACAATGTACACTTAGTAGATAAAATATTAGACCAAGATGGAAAGGTAGTTAAGGAATTTAAACCAGAAGTTATTGAAAAGGTTAATTTAAAACCAAGTACTATAGATGCAGTAAAAGCAGGAATGAAAGACGTTACAAGTGATGGTACTGCAAGTAATGCTTTTGCAGGTTTTCCTATACCAAATGGTGGTAAAACTGGTTCAGCAACCTTCTCAAATAGCCAAGATGAATATGGAAGAACATCTTATGGTTTATATGTAGGATTTGCTCCTTTTGATAATCCCGAAATAGCGGTTTGTGTAGTAATATTCGACGGAGGTCATGGTGGATATATTGCACCGGTTGCAAGAGCTATTTATGAGGAGTATTTTAAGGATAAACTACAGAAAGAATACCCAGGGTATGTACCTATGTATAATTACCACATAGATACAAGTAATAAAGTGCAAGAACAAACTCAATCACAGGTTGAAGTAAATACGCCAGTACAATAAAACCAGATAATACTATCTGGTTTTTTGAAATTTGTTTTGCATTAAAGAAGGAATTATAAAAAAAATGTTGAAATATAACCATAAGGCATTTATGGAGGGTCAATATGTTGAAAGACGGTATAGTTTTAAAAGGAAATAAAGATGGCTTAAATGTATTAATTGACATGAACAAGTTTGAAAACTTTGATGAGATGATAGAGGAATTTGTGCAGAGGTTAACCCTTGGCAAAAAATTTTATAAAAATGCAACAATAAAAATTACAACACAGCTAAAGGAATTTAATGAAAAGCAGATAATTATACTAAAGGATGTTTTATTTGAGGAATTTCTCATTAAGGATTGTATTTTTGAAGATAGAGAAGAGTCAAAAGGCAAAACTTTTTCGGGAGTTTATGAAGGTCGCACGAAGTTCTATCGCAAAACCCTAAGGAGCGGTCAAGTTATTAGATATCCAGGAAATATAGTTATAATTGGAGACGTAAATCCAGGCTCTGAAATATATGCTGGAGGAAATGTGATTGTTTTAGGGAACTTAATGGGGAACGTTCATGCTGGGGATTCGGGAAATATAAAGGCGATTATATCTGCTTTTAGGTTACAACCTAGGATTTTGCAGATAGCTAATGTCATGACCAGGGCTCCAGAGGATGATGAAAAACCTTATTATCCTGAAGTTGCAAGAATCAAGGATGGAACCATAATAGTAGAACCTTATTTACCTAATAAATTTGTATAATGGAGGAAAAAAGTATGAGTGAAGCTATAGTAATAACATCGGGAAAAGGTGGAGTAGGAAAAACCACTACTACTGCCAATATTGGTACTGCCCTTGCATCACTTGGTAAGAAGGTAGTTGTAGTAGATGGAGATACAGGGCTTAGAAATCTAGATGTACTTATGGGGCTTGAAAATAGAATTGTATTTACTCTTCTTGATGCAGTAGAAGAAAAATGCAGAATTAAACAAGCACTTATAAAAGATAAAAGATTTCCTAATTTATTCTTATTACCTACTGCACAAACAAGGGATAAGAATGATGTAAGCCCGGAGCAAATGCTGAATTTAATAAAAGAATTAAAAGAAGAATTTGATTACATACTTATTGATTGTCCAGCAGGAATTGAACAGGGATTTGAAAATGCAATTATAGGAGCAGATATGGCTCTTGTAGTTGTTAATCCAGAGGTTACATCTGTTAGAGATGCAGATAGGGTAATTGGTAAGTTAGATGCTAGGGGTCTTGAAAATCATCAGTTAATTGTAAATCGTTTAAGCTATGATATGGTGAAAAGAGGAGATATGCTTGACGTAAATGATATTTTGGATAGTTTAGCGATCAAGCTTATAGGAATAGTTCCAAGAGATGAAGAAATAACTGTGGCTACAAATAAAGGGGAACCAGTAGTACTGAATGATAAGGCTATAGCTGGACAAGCATTTAACAATATAGCCCGAAGAATCTTAGGTGAAGAAGTACCTTTTATAACTTTAACCACAAGTGAAACTGGTTTTATGGCTTCATTAAAAAAAATATTTAAGCGCAAATAGGAGGAAAGCAAATGGATTTGTTTAAATTATTTTCAAGTAAACCTCCCTCTAAAGAAGTAGCTAAAGATAGGCTAAAATTGATACTAATTCATGATAGAGCGAACGTATCACCAGAACTTCTGGAGATGATGAAGAGCGATATATTAAACGTAATTTCAAAGTATGTGATAATTGATGATAGTGAAGTTGATGTAAGGCTTACAAGAGCAGAAGAAGTAGAAAGTAGTTCTCCAGCACTTATTGCCAGCATACCAATAAAGAAAATGAGAGAAAGATAAGCAGACATCCAAAATCTATGATTTGATGATGGGTGCTTACTCTGTGAGTATTCCTCTGATTAAAGGAAGGGGAGTTTCTCATAATAAAAAGCTATATCATAAATTTAATAAAAGCAATGCATAAAATGAAAGTTATGCATAGCTTTTTGTTATTTATATGATATAATTTTTTTGTAATGGAGGGATTGTAGTGCTAGAAAAATTCAAAATAAGTAAAAAGCTTTTGAGACAGCTGGATTATAGTATAATAGTTATATCAGTACTTATAGTTTTATTTAGTTGTATAAACATATATAGTGCAACCTTTAGAAATGTAGGAATTTATTATGCTAAGCTTCAATTTATATGGCTGTTTATGGGGCTCCTTGTTGTGTATGTAATATTATTAGTTGACTATGCTGTAATAGGAAATTATGCAAGTATTATATATTGGGCTGGGATAGTATTATTAGTATTAAATAACTTTGTTTTAGGAAGTGTCCATAAAGGGGCAAAAGGCTGGATTGGAATAGGTTCCCGTGCAATACAACCTTCAGAATTCGCTAAGCTAGGCATGATAGTAATGCTTGCTAAGCTTTTAGATGACATGGAAGGAAAGGTAAATGAACCGAAAAACTTTTTTAAATTAGCTTTTTACGCTATATTGCCTATGACACTTATAGTAATACAACCAGATATGGGTATGACCATGGTTACATTCTTTATAGCTTTAGGTATATTTTTTATAGCAGGATTGGATTTAAGGTGATTTTTGGTGGAATTGCTGGAATTACAGCTCTTATTGTTGTAATATGGAATTCTCCACTTATGAAAGATTACTGGAAAGGAAGGCTTTTGTCTTTTATAAATCCTGAAGCATATGGTCAGGGATTAGGATTTCAGCTTGGGCAATCGCTTATGGGAATAGGATCTGGAAAAATATTGGGAGAAGGTTTTACGAAAGGACTTCAAATTGCAGGGAATAACGTACCAGAAGCTCATACTGACTTTATATTCGCAGTTGTTGGAGAAGAATGGGGATTACTAGGTGCTTTAGTGTTATTATTCTTATATGGATTGCTGCTCTATAAGTTTATAAAAATTGCAAAAAGCTCAAAGGATTTATTCGGTACCATAGTAGCAGTAGGGGTTATATCAACGTTTTTATTTTCAATATTTCAAAATATTGGTATGACTATTGGACTTATGCCAATTACAGGAATAACTCTACCACTTATGAGTTATGGGGGTAGTTCTATCCTATCGAATTTCATGTCTATAGGGTTAGTTTTAAATATAGGTATGCGAAGGAAAAAAATTAATTTTTAGGGGGAGTTTTGATGAAAATAGCATTAATAGCACATGACAATATGAAAGAGGAAATGGTTGATCTAGTGGGAAGATATAAAGAGGTTTTTAGAAACCATGAACTATATGGTACAGGCACCACAGGAATGCGTATTAATGAAAAGACTGGCTTAGAAGTTAGTAGATTTTTATCTGGACCTTTAGGGGGAGATCAACAAATTGGAGCAAGGGTTGCTACAGGTGAGATGGATATGGTTATTTTTTTAAGAGACCCTTTGACAGCTCAACCACACGAGCCAGATGTTTCTGCACTTCTAAGAATCTGTGATGTTCATGCTATACCACTTGCAACAAATGTAGGTTCTGCAGAAGTATTTATAAAAGCTCTTTTATTAAAGAGGTAATAGAGAGCACAAATCTGTAATTTGTTAAGAGTCAGTTGAGCAGCCACCCCCAATCTGCTATTTGGTGATGGCTGCTTACTCTGTGAGTACTCCTCTAATTATAAGGAAGGAGAGTTTCAGATAATTAAAAAAGATGACAAAGCAAGAATAGAGTTAGGATTTTAAAATAAAGCCTAACTCTTTTTAATTAAATTAGGTACAATTATCGGATGATATATGGTATATTTGTATATGTACTTTTATCTGATGACTTCACGCCCTAGAATTTCTATCCTTTTTAGATGAGGCTTTAAGGCGGATGGATGCTAGATAATGAGTTCTAATCTTAGCACGAAATAGAAATTTCGTGCTAAGATTAGAACTTTGCTTATTCATGGAATTAAAATAAGTATTTTTAGATGTAGTAAATAAGAGGTGAATTTTATGCTGACTAAGGGACATATATTAGATGATAAATATGAAGTAATCGATGTATTAGGAAAAGGTGGTATGGGTACAGTCTATCTTTGTAAGAATATTCGTCTAGGAAATTTATGGGCTATAAAAGATAAAAAATGATATGAGAGAGCAAGTGGATTTCCTAACTGAGCCTAATATACTGAAGGATTTAGGACATCCTAGTATACCTAGAATAGTTGATATATTCTATAAAGATGATAGTTTATATATGGTGGAAGACTATATAGAGGGAGAAACTCTTGAGAAACTAATAGAAAGAAAGGGAGGTATATCTAGTGAAGAAGCTGTTTCTATAGCTTTAAAACTATGTGAAGTTTTAGGGTATTTGCACAGCTTTAATCCACCCATAATATATAGAGATTTGAAGCCGTCTAATGTAATTAAGCAAAACAAAGATGTTATATTGATTGATTTTGGGATATCTAGATTGTATAAAGAAAATGAAGCCCATGATACTATATATATGGGTTCAAAGGGATATGCAGCTCCAGAACAGTATGGAAGTGAGCAATCAGATATTCAAACAGATATATATGGCCTTGGAGCTATTATTTATTTCATGGTTAACGGAAGGGCGCCTTTAAATTTAATGGAGGCTTTAAAAGATGAAAGTTATGAAAAAAGAGTAGAAAGTGATCTAAGAGAAATCATAAAAAAAGCCATGGAAATAGAAAAATCTAAAAGGTACCTTAATATTAAGAATATAAAAGAGAAGTTAGAGGATTTTCTCTACAAACATCAAGATAAAACCGTAATTTTGAAGCAGAATACCAAGAGAGAAGACGAAAAAACTAAAATATTGAGCAGAAAAGCAAAGACTAGAGATTTGCCTAAAAAAGGTAAGAAGTATAAAAATATATTTGTAATAACAACATGCTTGGCTATATTACTTATATGTATTAGCATTATTAACAAAAGTAGTAGGAATTCTAAGCCTATAGGTAAAGACAACATCAAGTATGAGACAGATATTACAAAAGCAGATGATAAACAAGATAATGCAAAGAATAACACAAAAGCAGAGAATATACCTGAGGACAAAGATAACATTATTCAAGGTATTTTATATAAGAACAGTCCTATAGTTTCAGAGAAAAGTTCGGATGAAGAAGATAAAGAGAACAAGGCTAACGGAAAGGCTAAGGGAAAATACAAGAAAAAAGATAAAGATAAGGATGAAGATGATGAGGATAACTATACTAATAATCTAGTATATAAATTGAGTCCTGCTGCTTCAACAAGTAAATATTATAACAAGTTTACTTGCAGAATAGAATATGTACAATTCATGGAAGATAAATTAGTAGTATATTATTACTGAAGATAATACAGGAAAAAGCACTGTAATAGACACTGAAGAAAATTTATACTTGCTTAATGATAAAGGTGAGTCAATAAAAGAGGAGGAAATAATAAGAATATCTAGTTCGAATAACTCCTCTGCTAAGAAAGTAAACAGTTTTAAGGTAGTTTTTGAAAATCCTAATTGGAATACTCAATCTATTGTATTAAAAGCCTACACAAGTAGCGAAAATGCAGTATATAATAAAGAAATAAAGATGTTAGTAAAGCTATTGGACCGCTAAAATGCCTAATAGCTTTACTTTTTATCATCTTGAGCTTTTATTATCACTAAGATAGTAGGAATGATCAGCTATACAGCAGCAACATTATCTAAGACAGCTGGAAAAGTAAACATAAAATCTTCACAACTTTATGTTATTATATGAATTCACTGGGAGGGCTAATAAATGAAAAAGTGGTTTAATAATTTTATTAAAAAGATCGCAGAAGAAAATAGTAAAGCTTTTGGAAATAGTGGGAAATTAGATTGCTGCGGATTAAATACTAATACAAATAACAATAAAGCTAATAATAGCAAAGCTAATAATGGAAAGAGTTGTTGTAAGTAGAGAGCGTTATAATAAATATAATGCACAGCAACTATATGACTGTGCATTATATAAAATCCTCCTTTCTACAATTATATGAGTACCCGCTTATTTTTTTGTATAATGAGTATGGAGGAGTCTATGTGCTTTTTTACCATAAGGTTCTCCTAAAAATTCTTGGTATAATTTTAAAACATAAGGATTATCATGGGATTTTCTTATAGCTTTATCTTTATCTTCTTTATAGAGAGCTTCAGCTCTTTTTTTAAGGATATCTGTATGACCTTGTATATAAGGCTGACCTCCACCACCTATACATCCTCCAGGGCATGCCATTATCTCAATAATGTGATAATTTGCAGTATTATTGCGTATCATATTTAAAAGCTTGCGTGCATTCCCAAGACCATTTGCAATTGCTACATTAACATTTATATCATTTATTTTAACGGAGGCCTCTTTTATTCCATCTATGCCCCGTACAGACTTAAATTCTAAATCAGGAATAGATTCCTTAGTCATCCATTCATAAACCGTTCTAAGAGCAGCTTCCATAACTCCTCCCGAAGCACCGAAGATTGTTCCTGCCCCTGTAGATTCACCAAGGGGCGAGTCGAAATCTTCATCTTTTAGAGAAGTGAAATTAATACCAGCTTCTTTAATCATCTTGGCAAGCTCTCTTGTGCTAATAACTATATCAACATCTTTAACTCCGCTTGTTTGCATTTCAGGTCTAGCAGCTTCATATTTCTTTGCAAGGCAAGGCATTATGGAGACGACTACAATATCTTCAGGGTTTAGATTCATCTTTGCAGCAAAGTAGGTTTTAGCTATAGCTCCAAACATCTGCTGAGGAGACTTGCAGGAGGAAGGAATGTCAATAAGTTCATTGAAGTCATGCTCGAAAAAGTTTATCCAACCAGGACAGCAGCTAGTTAACATAGGAAGTCTTCCGTTGTTTTCCAACCTATGCATAAATTCTGTAGCTTCCTCAACTATAGTTAAATCAGCAGCAAAGTTAGTATCAAATACTTTATCGAATCCTAAAGCTCTAAGGGCAGCTATTAATTTTCCAGTAGCTATAGTTCCAGGTTCAAGTCCAAATTCTTCTCCAATAGTAGCTCTTACAGCAGGAGCAATTTGGGCGATAACTATCTTTTTGTCATTATTTATAGAATTCCATACCTTAGAGGTATAATTAACCTCTGTTAGAGCACCTGTTGGGCATATAGACACGCATTGCCCACAAAACGTGCATTTAGTTTCTGTCATAGGAAGATTAAAAGCTGTACCAATATTAGTTTTAAAACCCCTGTTTACAGCAGATAATACTTCTACAGTTTGGACCTTATTGCATATAGTCTCGCATCTCCTACATAAAATGCACTTATCAGGATCTCTTATTATAGCACAGCTAGAATCGTCTTTAGGATAAGAAGACATTTCGCCAGTGTATTTTATTTCTCTAATTCCAAGTTCAGAGGCTATTTTTTGAAGTTCGCAATGCATGTTTTTTTCGCATAGCAAGCAATCCTTAGGATGATCTGATAACAAAAGCTCTACTATAGTTCTGCGAGCTTTTATAGCTTTTATAGAATTAGTATTTACTTTCATTCCGTTTTCTACAGGAGTAGAGCAAGCGGGAGCTAATCTCTGTCTTCCTTCTACCTCAACCATGCATACCCTACAAGAACCAGGATGGTTTATGGTAATGTCATCTTGAAGCTTTACATGACATAAAGTAGGAATTTTTACATTAAGCTTCTTAGCTGATTCTAAAATGGTTGTTCCTTCCTCCACTTGGACTTCTCTATTATTTATAGCTAAAGTAATTAGACCCAAAGTAATCACCTTCCTTTACTTTTTTATAATGGCGCCAATAGGGCATATATCAATACAGGTTCCACATTTAATACATTTATCAGGATCAATAAAATGCTTTTCTTTAAGTTTTCCAGAAATACATAGTACCGGACAATTCCTTGAACATTTTGTGCATCCTATGCACTTATCAGTAATTTCAAAGTTTAATAATGACCTACATACACCAGCAGGGCAGTGTTTATCTCTCACATGAGATAAATATTCATCCATAAAATAATTCATGCTGCTTAAAACTGGATTTGGAGCAGTTTGACCAAGTCCACAAAGAGAAGTATCTTTAATAGTTTCTCCAAGTTCCTTTAGGCTTACTAAATCCTCTTCAGTGCCTTTTCCACAAGTTATTTTATCTAAGATTTCATATAAGCGTCTATTGCCGACTCTACAAGGAGTACATTTCCCACAAGATTCTTCCACCGTAAAATCTAAGTAGAATTTAGCTATATCCACCATGCAATTATCTTCATCCATAACTATCATGCCGCCAGATCCCATCATGGAGCCTATTTTACTTAATGAATCGTAATCTATAGGTGTATCTAAAAGTGATGATGGTATACATCCACCAGAAGGCCCACCAGTTTGTACAGCTTTGAATTTTCTATTATTCTTAATTCCTCCACCTATATCATATATAATTTCTCTAAGAGTTGTACCCATAGGCACTTCTACAAGGCCTACATTGTTAACCTTACCTGCTAAGGCAAATACCTTTCATAACCTTTATTTATAATTGCAGGGATATTGGCTAGAGTTTCAACGTTATTAACACAGGTAGGTCTGTTCCATAAACCATTTTCAGCAGGGAAAGGAGGTTTATTTGAAGGCTCACCACGATTTCCTTCTATAGAGTGAATTAATGCTGTTTCCTCGCCACATACAAAGGCTCCAGCGCCGTATTTCAAGTCTACATCAAAGTCAAAACCTGTGCTTAAAATATCTTTTCCTAAAAGACCGTATTCTCGAGCCTGTTCAATAGCTACTCTAAGACGATGTATAGCAAGAGGATATTCTGCTCTAATATAAATGTATCCTATGGATGCACCTATAGCATAACCAGCAATGGCCATAGCTTCAATAATGCTATGAGGATCGCCTTCTAAAATAGACCGATCCATAAATGCACCTGGATCTCCTTCGTCAGCATTACAAATAATATATTTTTGAGAGGCATTATACTGACTAGCAAAAGACCATTTTCTTCCAGTAGGGAAACCGCCACCACCTCTTCCTCTAAGTCCTGAGTCAGATATAAGCTTGATAACGTCTTCACTACTCATAGTTGTTAACACCTTTGCAAGAGCCATATATCCATCAGCACCAATAGCTTCTTCTATTTTTTCAGGATTGATAAGTCCACAATTTCTAAGGGCGATTCTATATTGCTTTTTATAAAATGACATTTCATCTTGGCGTTTTACTTGCTCCGCAAGGGTAGGTTCTTCATATAAAAGCTCCTTTATAATAACTCCTTTAAGAAGATGACTATCTACTATTTCTTTAGCATCCTCAGGCTTAACTTGAATGTAAAATACATTGTCTGGAGTTATCTTTACAATAGGACCTTTTTCGCAGAAACCAAAACATCCTGTTATCGATACAGTTACATCATCAGATAATCCAGCGAGTTCTATTTCTTTCTTCAAATTGTCTACAATCAATTGGCTATTAGAAGATTTGCAGCCTGTCCCAGCGCATATTAGCACTTCTCTTTTACATCTTTTGTTTTCAAAAGATACCTCTATATCGTGGGACATATTTCTGAGGTTTAAGAGGCTTTTACATTGTATATGGAGCTTTTTTATATCTTCGATAGACTTAATCTTAGTCAAGAGAAAGCACCTCCTCATCGCTATACTTCGATAATATCTCCTCTACCTGCTCTTTTTTAAAGTGACCATAAACTTTATTATTTATTGTTACTACAGGAGCTAAGCCACAGGCTCCAACGCATCTTAGTATTTCTAGAGTAAACTTTCCATCAGGAGTAGTTTCGCCAGACTTTATGTTTAATACATCTTCGAACTCCTTAAGGATAGCTCCGGACCCTCTAACAAAGCAAGCTGTCCCCATACATACGTTTATCACATATTTTCCTCGTGGTTCTGTAGTAAAATAGGAGTAAAAGGTAATCACCCCGTATACCTTTGATATAGGTATATTAAGCTTTTCACCTATAAAAATTTGAACTTCTTTAGAAAGATATCCAAATATTCCTTGAGCTTTATGCAAAACTTCTATTAAAGCTCCTTCCTTCGAATGAAGAGAGTCGATAAATTCTTCTAACTCTTTAAATTTTTCTTCATTTAAAATATTTGAGCACATAACTGTTATCCTCCTCTCAAAAATAGAATTTGTTATTTAAATAACAATATTTTATATATTGTATTCAACATAAAGCCGAGATATCCTTCATTATAAGGTAGCATAATTTAAAAATTTTGTAAGTATGAAGAAAAACAGATTAAATTATTGGGGATTTCTAAAGTGAATTAGAAGTATAGCTTAGAATAAAGGTTAAATATTTAACTATGTGGTATAAATTACAATATTATCATGTATGTGTAATTAGTATGATGTATGAATTATATAAGAAAGATTGGTAAGAATACTATTATGATTCTATTAAGCTTTCAAAGTCATTAAGGAGGAGAGAACTATGCAAAAATATGTGTGTATACCATGTGGATACATATATGACCCTGAAGAAGGAGATCCAGATAATGGAGTCGATCCAGGCACAGCTTTTGAAGATATACCGGAAGATTGGGTATGTCCACTTTGTGGGGTAGGGAAAGATCAATTTGAACCAACAGACTAATATTATAAACAGGGATTTAAGCTTCAGAGGGGAATTTTACTCTACTGAAGCTTGTTTTTTATTAAAAGGATAAAATTAACTAGTTGCACTTCTATCTTTCAAGAATATTATATTACTGTATTATATAGTTTTATTTTTGAAGAAGATAAGGAGGCAAAGAGTATGTCAAATGAAAATCCTATAAACCCTATGGGTACAATAAATAACTGCAGTGAAATTACTAAGTGTGCTGCAAGATGCGAATCTCAAGTATTAGATTCTACAACTTTAAATGAGTGCAATAATAAGCATTATATTTCCATGGGACGTACTGGGCCGTTAATAGCTAAGATCCCAGTGGTTTTATCCGATGTTGAAGTGCAAATCGATGTGGAATCAGAAATAAAGCTGCAAGAAGCTGCTTTAGATATTAAAACTATAGATAAACATGTTTATCTTACCCAATGCAAGCTTATTCCTTATACAAATAAACTTTTCATAGCAGGATATATTCAAAAAAACATACAATTCTCAACTATTGATTGTTCTAATGAAACAAGCGTAAGTGGTAATATACAACATACCACGGTGAATATTCCTTTAAAATGTGTAACAAAAATTAAGTTCTCACAAGATCCGATTTATGGAAAGGAGTATAAAAAGAGGGTTAATACTTTAGATAAAGATATGCTTGGCAAAGACCAGCAAGAAGATTCATGGATTCATTATAGTAGGCTATATGAACCAATTTATTGTGAATTAGAATATGCAAAAATATTAGAAACAGATTTTCTAAATGATTCATGTCCTATTCCAGGTACACCACCTCGTGAGAAGGTTATTCGTGAAATAGTTGAGAAGATGGTTGTATTTATCAGATTAAAGGTATTACAAAATCAACAGGTATACATTCCAGAACCAGATGGGGACGTGGTTATAGTAGAGAAGTGTGTTTCAGATCTAAAGGAAGATTCCAATGATAGTAAGGGCAGAAAATATACAAATATAGAAGTAGGCTTTGATCCTGAAAAAGGGATGATTGGAAGGGAAATTTCTACTTATGATCTCAATGAAAGTTAATTTAGTTGAAAATATTGAATTGTATGGAGTAGCAAATCTTTTTAACTAGAATAATATATTACTAGGTATGAAACTTTAGGATTAGCTTTGTTAATTCTAAAGTTTCATATACCAAAGAGTATAAAGGGAGATGGAAGTATGTTAAATAATCGTTTTACTAATGATTGTGATGCTGTTAGTCCTCAACAGGAAGAATGCAATTCTGGGATTATTAATCCGGTTACCTTGTCAGAGTGCGATAGCGAATGCTCTGAACCCATGGGACGTAAAGGTCCAGTGGTAGTTAAAGTTCCAGTTGTACTAACAGAGTGTAAAGTACAAATAGATGTTGAGGCAGATATTAGATTAGAGCAACGTGCTTTTGATATAAAGACAATAGATAAAAAAGTATGCTTAACTCAGTGCCATCTAGTACCTCATACAAATAAATTATTCCTTAGAGGGTATATTCAAAAAAATATACAATACTCTACTGTAGAATGTGTTAGTGAGGACAGCGTAAGTGGTAATGTACAACACACCACAGTTAATGTACCTTTCCATTGCGTTACAGCTGTTAAGTTTGACAAATTGCCTATGTTTGGAAAATCTTTTAAAGAAAGATTAACTGCTTTAGATGACAATATGGTTTGCCCAGATAATGAAGAGGATTCATGGGTACACTTTAACAAATATCATGAACCTATTTTCTGTGAGTTAGAATGGGTAAAAGTTCTAGAATCAGATATATATAATCGTAATAGAGCTTGTGCTGAGGGATTTACAGAAGAGAATTGTTTCCGTAGATTTACTGAAAAAATGGTAATTTACTTGGGAATTAAAGTATTACAAAATCAACAAGTATGCATTCCTAAACCAGTTTGTAAAAAATATAAAATGAAAGATCATGACAAATATGATGAATACGATGAATATGATGAATATGACAAATGTGATAAGTATGAGAAATATGATAAGTACGACGAATATAACAAATGTGATGAACATGATAAACACGATAAATATGAAAGATATGATGACTAGAATAAAGGTTATCCGTATGTACCTGAAAAGGAATGTGAAAGGTAGAAGAATGTTAGAGGAAAAATTTAATAGGCTATTGTAACCTTTATGTAAATCCATCATATAGTATATTAGAGGGGTTAGCGCCTTTAAAAAATTAGAAACATCAAAAAGTGTACTAGCTTCTATAGGTTTCATTTCAGAAGGTATAACTCCTCCAAAGGTTAGAAAATTAGACACGCTAAGATAATAGAGGGGGATTTTAAATATGAAAGTTTATTACGATTACGAAGATAAACGCGATTATGAAAAATGTGATTGTCGTGAAGAAAAGAAATATTATAAACGTGATCATGATTATGATAAATGTGATTACTATGAAAAAAAATGCTGTGACGAGCACAAATATCAAAAATGCTATCCTAAAAACCCATGTCCTTATCCAATGATTTTTGAATGTGCTTGCGGTACAGGAGCTGTAATACCAGGGACTGCAACAGCTGCAGAAGCAGCACCTTTTGCTCCTAGATCTTTAGGATGTCTTACAATTGATACAACTTGCTTAAAAAATCCCGTAGTAAAATTTGATTTCACTGGTATTATAAGATTTCTAAATACTACAGGAACAGATACACCAACCAGATTAACTTTTGCATTATTCAAGAAATGTAATGACGGAGACGAAATACTCTGCGGAACTTGGGATTTTGCACTTGACTTTGATGATGTAACAGAACAGATTACTACTTCTTATAGTTTCAGTCACTGTGAATGTAATAGTTGCCCAGGATGCTGCACTTACTCTGTTAGAATAATAGCAGCTACAAATGTAGGACTTGACAATACTCTAGATGTATACAACACTACACTTTCAGCTATTGCTAAGTCAGCTTGCTAATCGAGATAAATTCTATTCAGTTAGAGTACAGACTATAACTGAATGTTGAATATAGGGAAACCTCTGATTTGGGGTTTCCCATTCTAGCTTAAATTTAATATCAATATTAAGGGGAGTATTATATGTCAAAAAAACATAAACATAATTGTGACCATAAATATGAGGAGAAACAGGAAGATACAATACAGAATTTAGGACCAGAGCAACGTTTACTTGCAATTATGTTAATACTCAACGCATTGCTTAAGAAGATTAAAACAAACAATATGGAAATAAAAAATGATTTAATAGAAGTGCCATTGGTTAATGTTGATTCAGAGAAACAGCATAAAACGTCAGATACATATGAAAGCAAAGATAAGAGTTGCGATGTTGATGGTATAGAAGGTATAGAAGACTTAGAAGATATAAAAGATATAAAAGATATAGAAGGCATATACAACATAAGCACGATAGATGATAAAGATGCAGCAGAAGACTATAAAGAAATTGTGATAGAAGAAAATATAAATAGGCTAGAAGACACAGCCTGCGAAGTTATGCCTCGTTCAAAAGTAACATCTTGTAAAGCGACTGTACTACAATGTAAGCCAAGCGAGACTTTAGAATCTTATTTTCCATTTAAATTAGGAGTGACTAAAATACCAATTATATTATCACAGTTTGATATGCAAGTTTTTATAGAAACATCTGTAAATTTCCCGGAGCCTGTATTTCAAGTTAAAGATTTAGAAAAAACTATTTTCTTAAATAAATGTAAGCTGATTTTCGATGCTAACAAGTTATTTATAAATGGATTAATAAGGGAAGAGATTGAATATGCTACTGCAAGAACTATAAAAGAGAATATAATTAGCGGAGACATAAAAAAGTCCACTTTTAGCATACCATTTCAATGCTCTACAAAGGTTTGTTTTAGAACTCAGCCGCTAGTCACTAAGCATTCTTCTATTTTAGAATTAGAAGTTATTAACCCTAATACAAATGATATAGGTATAGAAGAAAAAAACTATGAATACTTTGAATTTTTTAATGAGAAGATTTTATGCAAAATAGATAGTACAGAAATTGCGGAAATAGATAATAAAGAAGATATAAAATTACTAAAAAATACACTAGGTGAATCACAGACTTTTGAAAAGATGACTAAGAAAATGATAGTAACCTTAGGAATTAGTTTAATTCAAGAACAAAAGGTATTTATTAAATAACAAACTTATTGTTTCAGTGCTGCAATTCTATCTCTATACATGTTTTTATTTAAACATATAGTATAGAGATTATTTTTTTGCTTAAAATATTACTATATATAAAATGGATATTATTATAAATAAATATAAGCTCAAAAGGAGAAAGATTAGAAAATGAGGGCCATAAGTGCTAAGATAAATACTAAATCAAGGGATGTAGATATAAAATCACGAACTGAACTTGCTAAAGAGTTAGGAATTGAAATTCCAAAGGATGGTTATTGGGGTGATGTTCCTTCAAAGCTATGTGGGATTGTAGGTGGGGCAAAGGAAGAAAAAAGGAGCTAACAAGAATTTAATTCTTGCTAGCTTTTTTTTATATAAAAGGATTAATAATGAAGTTAGTGGTCAGGAAGTCTAAGGAAATTTTATAACCTTTATATATTAAAATAACTTCTATTATAATTATGAAGATAAGTACAATGGCTAACTTGTAAAATATGCATGGGGACTTATTTTTTAGCATAAAAAACTCCTAAAAATTATTATATATTATTTTATGCTGAAAATAGAAGTTATAGGATATATTAATAAGTGACATATATTCCAAAATAAGGTATAATTAAATAAATTACTTAGCGAGGTGATGGCTATGCTACAATATGAAAAGTCTTACATAATACTTATGGTTCAAAGTGCACATGTAGTATTTTGTTATTATAATATTTCTCCTATGACCATAAAAGAATTTGAGGATACTTATGGACAAGACTCTTGGAAAAATTCTAAGCCTGTTTTAAAGGTTTATGAAAGAAGGAATGAGACAACTAAAGAAATAGAAACAATATATTTAGATAGACTTGCAGACAACTGGTATATTAATCTAAATAAAGCTAATTCACAGGTATTTGTGAAGCTTGGAAGAATGCTGCCTTCAGAAAGGTATGTATCTATTGCTATTTCAAATACGGTTACTACTCCAAGAGATGCAGAAGCTGAAAATACAGAAGTACATTATATAAATCTAGGAGGAGATAATTTTGACTAAAGGATACGTTTCGTTAATATTGCACAGTCATATGCCATTTATAAGACACCCAGAGGTTGAAGATGCGCTTGAAGAAAGATGGCTATTTGAAGCTATGAATGAATGCTATATACCATTAATTGAAGTATACGATAACTTAATAAAAGATAATATAAAGTTTAAAATTACTATGTCCATAACTCCACCACTTATGTCCATGCTTGAGGACGAATACTTAAATAATAGATATCTTGAATATTTAAAGCAATCCATAGAGTTAACAGAAAAAGAAATTGCCCGAGCTAGCGGAGATGACGAATTACAAGGTATAGCTATTTTCTATAATGATAGGTTTAATAAGCTTTTAGAGATATATAAAGAATATGACTATAGACTTATGAATGCATTTAAAAAGTTCGACAAACTAGGATATCTAGAAATAATAACTTGTTCTGCAACCCATGCGCTGCTCCCTCTTATGAATATAAATCCAGAAGCTATAGAAGCACAAATTGCAACAGCTATACAATCTTATATAGATTGTATAGGACATGCACCAAAAGGAATATGGCTTCCAGAATGCGCCTATGATTATTCACTAGATCATATACTTAAGAAATATGGAATAAAGTATTTTATATCAGAAAGTAAAGCAGTATTAAATGCTTCACCAAGGCCTAAACATGGAACCTATGCACCTGTTGCAACATCAAACGAATTATGTGCTTTTGGTAGAGACATGGAGTCTTCAAAGCAAGTTTGGAGCAGTTTTATGGGATATCCAGGAGACTTTGATTATAGAGAATTTTATAGAGATTTAGGCTACGATGCACCTATGGAATATATAGCTCCTTACATTAATAGAGGGGGCATACGAGTTGATACAGGACTTAAGTATTATAGAATTACTGGAAGTACAGATAATAAAAAATACTATAATAGAAAAAATGCTATGGAAAAGGTTAAAAAACATGCAAGGCATTTTGCAGAGGGAAGGAATTATCAGATAATTTCTGCTTATCAGCATATGGAGAATCCACCTATAATAGTTTGCCCCTATGATACAGAGCTATATGGACACTGGTGGTTTGAAGGTCCAGATTTTATAAATGAGTTTATAAGAAATAGCTCAGAAAATTGGACATATTACGAGCTGACTACTCCAGGAGAATATTTAAAAAAATATCCTAGAGTTCAATGCTGCAGTCCATCTCCGTCTAGCTGGGGAGAAAATGGAGATTATTCG
This sequence comes from Clostridium bovifaecis, assembly GCA_009738435.1. Taxonomy (GTDB): domain Bacteria; phylum Bacillota; class Clostridia; order Clostridiales; family Clostridiaceae; genus Clostridium_H; species Clostridium_H bovifaecis. Next base: position 1,502,069 of record CP046522.1, read on the forward strand.
GTATGGCTAAACCAATCAAATCATTGGGTATATAGAGATCTTCATAGATGTCAGCAAAAAATGATAAGGCTTGCAAATACTTATTTAGATCCAACAGAACTTCAAAAAAGGAGTTTAAATCAAGCTGCTAGAGAACTCATGTTGGGTGAAGCCTCAGATTGGCCCTTCATAATAAAGAACAAAACTACTGTAGAGTATGCAGTAAAAAGAATAAACATTCACATAGACAGATTTAATAAATTATATGAAGATATAACAAAGAATTCAATAGATATAAAATGGCTTTCTAATGTAGAAAAGCTAGACAATATATTTCCCAATATAGATTACCGAATATATGGCCCAAATAAGCTGCAGAAATTAATAGTTAACGGTTAAATTATAAATAGGACTTAAAAAATAAGTTGAATATAGAAGCATAAGGCAAATAAAATTATTGAAGTTTTGCTTTATGCTTTTTAAATTTGCAAGAAATAACTTGCAAATTTAAAAGACACTTAGTAGATGATTAATATAGAATGGGGAATAATATTCTAAGTTATATTTTTTTGGCGAAAAAAATTCATTTTTTGTAATAATTAAAAGCATGTTGACAATGTTACAAAGCATTGCTAGAATAGTAAAAACTTAGTCAAAAGAGCATGGGTAAGTGATACTGAATTTGGGGTATGTATATTTATGTAGATTGTTCAAGGCTAAGTGATTATTTTTAAAATACTAAAGGGGGACTATATTATGGCTAAACTATATTATGACAAGGATGCAAATCTTCAACAATTGAAAGGGAAAAAGATAGCAGTTATAGGCTATGGAAGCCAAGGACATGCACATGCTCTAAATCTAAAGGATAGTGGAGTGAATGTTTGTGTTGGACTTTATAAGGGGAGTAAGTCTTGGGTGATTGCAGAGGAAGCTGGACTTCGAGTTTTAGAAGTAGCTGATGCAGTAAAAGAATCAGACTTAATTATGATCTTAATTCCTGATGAAAAGCAAGGAAAGCTATATAAGGATAGCATAGAAGCCAATCTAACTGAAGGAAAAGCACTTTTATTCGCTCACGGTTTTAACATACATTTTGGACAAATTGTTCCACCAGAAAATGTAGATATTTTTATGATTGCACCAAAAGGGCCAGGACATACGGTTAGAAGCCAATATGAAGAAGGAAGGGGAGTACCATGCCTTATAGCTATCCATCAAGATGCTACTGGAAATGCTAAAGATCTAGCTCTAGCATATGCGAAAGGAATTGGTGGAACGAGAGCAGGTGTACTTGAGACAACATTTAAAGAAGAAACAGAGACAGATCTTTTTGGGGAACAAGCAGTTCTTTGTGGAGGAGTTAGTGAACTTATCAAGGCTGGTTTTGAAACTCTTGTGGAAGCTGGATATCAACCAGAAAGTGCTTATTTTGAATGTATGCATGAAATGAAGTTGATAGTAGATTTAATGAACCAAGGTGGTTTAGAATATATGAGATATTCTATAAGTGATACAGCAGAATATGGTGACTACTCTGTAGGCAGAAGAATAATAACAAATGAAACTAGAAAAGAAATGAAAAAGGTACTTACGGAAATTCAAGAAGGAGTTTTTGCTAGGAACTGGATATTGGAAAATCAAGCCAATCGTCCAAGTTTTAATGCTATCAGGAGAAAAGAGAAAGAACATAAGATTGAAAAGGTAGGAAGTGAACTGAGAAAGATGATGTCATGGGCAGAGGGTAAGTAAATTCCCCATATGTGTAAACAAATTTATATCTTTGATATTACCTTAAGAGACGGAGAACAAACTCCAGGAATAAGCCTTAATTTTGTAGAAAAGCTCCAAATTGCAAAACAACTTGAACTATTGAAAGTGGATGTAATAGAAGCAGGAGCTTTGATTTGATGTAAGTTTAATAACATATTTCATAATTCAAAAACTCTCTAGGGTATAATTAAGCTAGTGAATTCAAAAGCGATGATATATAATTAATAAGCAGTAAATAACCCTCTGTAGTCTATTTTACAGAGGGTTATTTATATGGAAATGTATTCAAGATAAATAAAAATTCCATAAATGCTTTTTATTTATTTGAATATAAATTATAATAATCAGTATAAATAAATTTCAAAGGAGATTATATGGAGAAAGGTATTTTTGATTTAAAAACATATATTTTAGATAATGGTCTTAACTTAGTAACTATAAAAAAGGATACTCAACTAGCAGCTATTCATTTAGGAGTTAAGATTGGAGCAATATATGAGAAAAAGGAAGAAAAAGGGATAGCGCATTTTGTTGAACACATGCTTTTTAAAGGTACTAAAAATAGAAGTAATGAAGAGTTAAACGAAGGTCTAGAACAAAGAGCAGGGGAATATAATGCTTATACTGATCATAATTGCACAGTATATAGTATAACGGCTTTAAATGAGGAGCTGGAAAGTTCTTTAGAATTACTTTCAGATATGATTCAAAATTCGACTTTTCCAAAGGAAGAAATTGAAAAAGAAAGAGGTGTTATTTTAGCGGAAATAAGAACAAGTAAAGACGATGTTGAAGACTACAGCTATGGTAAGATTATGGAGATTGCTTTTAAAAATAGTTCTATAAAGATAGATACTATAGGAAAGCAAAGTACAGTTAAAAAGTTTACAAGGGAACAACTATGTAACTTTTACAAAACCTATTATGTACCTAACAATGGGTACATAACTATAGTATCTCCAAAAGAACATGAAGAGGTTTTTGAGCTGGTTAATAAATACTTTGCTGATTGGAAGCCAAATGAATTTATTAGAGAAGATGTGGTAGTAGAAGATAATATACCTATAGAAAAGGTTTCATATAAAAGGATATTGAACAGAGCACAATAGTATATCTATACACTTTTCATAATTTAACTAAGCAAGAAGAACTTACTCTTAGAATACTCAACTATAAACTAGGTGAAAGTGCTAATTCTATACTATTTAGGAAGCTCCGAGAAGAAAAAGGACTAGCTTATGATGTTTATTCTGATTTAAACGCTACAAAGGACGTAAAGCTTTTAACTATGTATACTGCGGTTAATGAAGAGGATGTCGATCAAGCTTTAAATATAATAAACAACGCTATTTATGATATAAATAATGAGAAGGTAATTTTAGATGATAAAAATATATCCTTAATGAAAAAAGTATTAAAAACTGCAGTAGCAGGAACATTAGAGGACTCTACTCAACTCTCCAACTATGTTCTTCATCAGGTTATGGATGGAGAGGATATATACGAGTTTGTAGATGATATTAATAATATGGAGAATATAAAAAGTGAAGACATATATAACGTAGCAAGAAAGGTATTAAAAAATCCTACAATACACATATTACTTCGGGAAAAGAGTGATAGATAGTGGAAAAAATTATAAGCAAGGTAGAAATTCAAAAAAGCAACAAAAATAGAGTTAATATTTTATAGATGAAGAATTTGCATTTGCATGTAGCGCAGACTTAGTCTATTATTATAACTTAGAAAAGGGAAGGAAAATCAACCTTGACTTATTAAAAGAAATAATTGAAGAAGACAATTATTTAAAAGGAAAAAATCAGGCTCTTAAAATAATTGAAAAAAGCTTTAAAAGCGAAAAAGAGATTCAAGATAAGTTGTTGAATAAAGGATATGAAGAAAAGGCTGTAGCTAGAATATTAGATTTTTTAGTAGAATATAATTTTGTAAATGATGAAAAGTATGCAGAAATGTTTATAAGAGAAAAGATTTCCTCTAACGGCAAGAATAAGATAAAGTATCTCCTTTTAAAAAAAGGCATAAGTGAAGATGTTATACAAGATAAGCTCAATGATGTTAAGAAAGAGGATGAAGAAGCTCATGCCTTGATGATAGCAGAAAAAAAGTATGCTTCTTTAATCAAGTCAGAAAAGAACTGGAATAAATCATACAAAAAGCTTGGAGAGTATTTGGTAGCTAGAGGCTATGATTTTGATATGGTAAAGACTATACTAAATAAAGTAGTAAAGAATGAAGATGAGGACTTTTGTAACTCACAACAAGAAATATATTCTGCGGATGAAGATAACTTGGAAGAACTAAAAAAGTTAGCAGAAAAAAGATATAGAATATTAAGTAAATCTGAGAAGGATTTACTTAAGTTATATAGAAAACTAAGTCAATATCTTGCAAGAAAAGGATACAGGTGGGAGTATATTAATAAAATATTAAAGGAAATATCAGATAATGAATAAAATAATGGAATTTATAACACAAAATCCAATAGATGTAGGTTTGATGTTGATATTTTTATATCCCATTATAAAAGGATTTCTATTTAAGTTTTCCTCAAAAAATTTAAAAAATGATATAGAAGATGCAGGTAGTTATAGTGCTTTTATAATAGGGTCGATAATAGGGGTATATATCAAAGGGAATTTTCGTTAATCATGATAGAGGAGTATATAAGAAAGTATATGATTATATTCCAGATAAAATTATATCTCTAATACAAAATAAGCCTATATTTATTTATGTAGTATGTATGCCTATTATTATATTTATAATATATAAGATAATAGAAATATTTATAGGACTTATAAATAAGTTTACATTATACCCACTGTTAGATGGAATTGAAAACTTGTTAAGAGAGAAAAGCAACTTTACAAAGAGAATACTTGGCGCTTTATTTCAACTTCCAAAGGCAGTATGCTTTCTTTTTCTAATTACTTTTGTCTTAAATTTATTTGCAATGGTAGGAATAAGTGAGAATTACAATGAGAAGCTAGAAAGGTCAATAGTATATGGTTTTGTGAGCAATGAAATAGTAAGCCCAATAACAAATTCTAATTTTGCTAAAGAGCTTCCTAATATAATCAATGATTCTTTTAAAATAGTTGTAAAAGATGATTTAGATAAACCAGCAAACAGCTCAAGTAGAACCATTGTTTATTATAATGGCATAACTTTAGACGAAGGTCTAAAATCAAATGAAGAGATAGACAATTTTGCTAGAAAACTAGTGCAAAATAAAAAAACTTCTAAAGCAAAAGCAAAAGCAATTTACGATTGGGTTGGAAAAAATGTTGAGTATGATTATGATAAGGTTGAAAAGATACTAAATAATGATTTTAGTGTAAAGTCTGGAGCTATAAACACTTACTATACAAAAAAAGGGATTTGCTTCGATTATTCCTGCCTTTACTCTGCCATGGCCCAAGCAAGTGGAATTAAGGTAAGAATTGTTACAGGAGAAGGATTTAATGGCGTAAGCTGGGTTAGCCATGCATGGAATCAAGTTTATATTGAAGAAGAAGAAAGGTGGATAAACATAGATACTACATTCTACAAGGGTGGTAATTACTTTGATAGTACAATATTTAAACTCGACCATAGAAATGGGAAAATAGCAGGATAGAATAATTTAAAATGGAAAACAAAATAGGTGAATAAACAAAAAAACAATGAGTTAAGGTTTTGCCTTTGGCAAAACCTTAACTATTTTAAATTATAGGCTTTAATCATCTATATAGATTAAAGAACTATAGAAAACTAAGGTTTGTTGAATAATTGTAAAAATCAATGGTTGCATAATTAAAACAATATTGACATATTTTTTTGGTGATGTATCATATTATTATATACAGTTACATAATTGTATATAATAATGTCTAAAAATTAAAACTTAAGATGAAAAATATATAAAAGTAAATTTTAGGGGGTTTATTATGGTAAAAGTATTAAAAATTCTACAAAGTAAGACCTTAAGAGTGGTAGGATGTTTAGCTCTAGTATTAGGTGCTACAACAGCTTCAACAGCTACTATGTTTTTAATGCATCAACCAGAATGCCCAAAGGAACTTATTAAGTAGGGAGCAAAACCTTACTAATAGGGCGGCTACTAAATAAGAGATATTAAATAAGTACTTATTAAATATCTCTTATTTATTTAGGAGGATTATATATGACAGCGAGAAATTTTATACTGGAAAGTTCCCTTTCTATAATGGAAGCATTAAACATAGCTTTGATTTATTTAGGAGTAGTTCAAAAGGTACATTATTTTAAAGAAGAAAAGTTAAAAATTGCACTATTTATAATTCTTTATTCTATATTTTCTGCGTGGGCTTCAATTGGAATCCCAAATGGATACCATTCTGTTTTAATTATTCTTCTATCTATAATAGTTTTATCCATACTTACTTCAACTAGAATGACAATATCATCAATAGGGGTACTTGCCTCCGCTATTTATTTTCTAATTGTTGAAATAACTATTATGCTTTTAGCATCTGGTATCACTGGAATTAACTTTTTTAATGCTGAAGAATTCCAGAGGGTAAGGTATATATTTACGGTTATAGTAAAGATTCTGGAGATGATATTTGTAATACTTATAATGTACAAGCGAAAAAATCACATTTTGAAATTATCTTATAGAGATATTGAAGAGGGAAACTTTGTTTACTGGTTTTTAGGTATGTTTCTTATGGGACTAGTTGTTTTGAGCGTTAATTTTATAAATTCTAATAAAGTAGATATGCTATTATATAATATTTTGTTATTTCTAATTTTTTTATTTTTTATAGTAATAGGAATTATTGATTATAGAAAAAAAGTAGAATTAATTAATATAAAAAATAAGTTTCATGTTAGAGAAGAGTATATAAATAACTTAGAAGCCGTTGTGGATATAATTAGAAAAGAAAAGCATGATTTTGCAAATCACATAAATACAGTTTATGCGATTTGTATTTTGAATAGGGAGAATTCTACAGAGAGAATAAAGGACTATTTAAAGAGCATCACTGACAATTTGCAATCTTCTTATAAATTTTATAACACGGGAAATACGTATGTAGATGGATTAATTGCAGTTAAAAGTAACTACGCTTTTGAAAACAACATTTATCTAGATGTAGATTTTGAAACTTCTCTAGAAGCATTAGAAATTAATGATAACGATTTAGTAGCTATTTTATCTAATATTCTGGATAATGCTTTTCATGCCGTATTGAGTGAACCAAAAGAAAAAAAGAAGATAGTTTCAGTATATGGATATATAGAGAGTAATAAATACTATTTATCTATAGCAAATAATGGACCAATGATATCGGAAGAAGCAAAAGGGAAAATATTTAAGAAAGGATTTTCTACGAAAGTATACAATAAAAAGGAACATGGATTTGGGTTGTTTATTGTAGAACAACTTATTAGGAAAAATGAAGGAGAAATTATGTTTTCTAGTTCAGAAGAGGAAACAGAATTTTTATTTATTTTAAAAGTAAAGAAGGGATACTGTGGAGAAAATAGCTAGTAAATTGACAGATTCTATATATAAGAATAATCCAGCTTTGACAGATTTAGAATTAAAGAAAATTAAATTTGGATTAGAATGTTTTCTAAGTGAAATATCCAAAATATTAATTTATTTTACGATATTTAGGATATTTTCCCTCACAAAATATTTTCTTTTAGCTTTGTTTCCTTTTATGACATTAAGGGCTGCAGCAGGTGGATATCATGAAAAGACGTATTTAAAATGTCTCATAAATAGTTTTATTCTAATGTTTACTATTGTACTAATTGGTATTAAAACCGGATTGCCCATGTACTTAAAGGGTATATTTATACTATTATCTCTTGCTTTTATTATTATTTATGCACCTGTTGATCACTACAATAAGCCTATTATAAGCAAAGACAGACGGAATAATCTGAAGTTTACCTCAATAGGCATATTTATCTTATTAGTATTAATTGGTATTTTTCTTGGAGGAAAACTAGGGAATACTATTTTAGCTTCAGTGTTTATAGAAAGTGCTACACTTCCTTTAGGTTATTATTTTAATAAAAGAAAATAATAATATATTAGCTTTTTTTGTAGCTGCTTATGATTAGATTTATAGCTTTTTCACATTCATAATCCTCGTGATTTAAAGCCCAAGCGGTATTAAAGCAGACAAGAGCCTTTTTAGGATTTTTAAGCATAGCATAACAGTAGCCTAAATTAAAGAAGTATCTACTATCTTCCTTCTCTTTTATAGCGGATTTTAATAAAGGAATAGCTTTCTCATAGTTATTAAGTTTTATAAGACAAACGGCAATATTGTATAGTGAGGCCGGGGTATTTTCGCTAAATTCCACAGCCTTTTTATATATCAATAGCTCTTTCATATTCTCTTTTATTATATAAATCATTAGCCTTTTCAAAGTAACTCATATTTTTCTCCTTAAATTCACGTAAAAGTAATTAAACATGAGCATCTTGTGCTCATGTTTAATTATTATCGGATTTTAAAGAAAATATTCACAAATATTGGATAGTTTTTTAATTTTTGTTTTTATTGCCTTGCGTCAACCGTTTTTCGAGTATGGCAACTACCTGATACATTAAAAAAGCTAGGAGAGAAAGAATTATTATACTCATCATAACCATATCAAGTTGGGAGATTTGCCCTCCAAATATTATCAAGAAGCCAAGACCGTTCTTAGCTACTAAAAACTCTCCCATGATAACACCTACCCAGGAAAGGCCAACATTTATCTTTAATGCTGAAATAATAGTAGGAAAGGTAGCTGGTATAATTAAGTGATATAAAATCTGAATTTTTGTAGCTCCAAAGGTTTCTAGTAATTTAATTTTATCCTTATCTACTTCCCTAAAACCATTTAAAATTCCTATTATAGTTACAACTATGGAGATCAAGAGAGTAATTAATATTATTGCCTTGACTCCGTTTCCTACCCAGAATATAATGATAGGTGCTAGAGCAACCTTAGGAAGAGCATTGAGCACTACAAGATAAGGATCGAGCACTTCAGAAGCAAACTTTGACCACCACAAGAGAATAGCTATAATAGTACCTAGTATTGTACTTAGTACAAAACCTAATATAGTCTCTCCGCAGGTGACTAGAATATGCTTGAATAAAGTTCCTTCGCTATATACTTTTATAAGACTTTTCCACATTCTAGACGGTGTGCTGGTTAGAAAAGGATCTATCAATCCTATATTACCTGCTACTTCCCAAAATACAAATAATGTTACTAAAATAAACATTCTTGTAAATATGACTTTTCTTTTGTTTCTATTTACTTGTTTTATATAATTTTGGTGTTCTAAGCTATAATTATTCATTAAGATCCATCTCCTTCCAGATAGTATTAAAATATATTCTAAAGTCAGGAGATTCTCTGCATTTTAGTGGTGACTCATTCTCTTTACATAATTCAATGTCAATTATTTTTTTTATCCTAGCAGGTCGTTTAGAAAGAACTATTACTCGGTTAGACATAGATATAGCTTCTGCTATATCTATAAAAATGCTGCTAATTACATAAAAGAAGGCTTAATCAGTTCCTAATAGTCTTATTTTTAGCTTTTCTCCGTCCCAAACAATCTCTTTAATAATGCTCTTAAGGATTTTTTTCTTGTTTTCAAAATCCATAGTATCTATATTAGCACTAAGTTTGCTTAAGTGTTCCTGTAGCATATCAAAATTTATCTGTTTAACCAAGCTATTATCTTTTTTTCTTTCAACATCATTAAGTTCAAATTTAAGATTATTTAGTTCTTTATCTAGTTTTTCTATTTGCTTAATTATATGAGCTGCAGCAGTAGAAGAAGTATTTTGTGCAAGCTGCAAGGTTAGGTTTTCTATAGACGATTCTAAGTCTTTTATATTTTTTCCTAGTTTAATCTGTTCATTATCAGCATTTTTAGAATCAGCATCTAATTTCTTTTTTACTTTACCAAGTTTTTTAGCTAATGCCCCTTTGTTAACAGCTAATCTCTTAAGCTCCTCCATCACTAGCATTTCTGCTTCGATTCCATTAAGATTGGTCATATCACATTGTGTTTTCCTTGACCTTTCTTTAAGCTTACACTTGTAATAGTGGTGCTTAATTTCGCCATTCTCGTACTTATAAGAAACTCTCAATTTATTACCGCAATTGGCACATACAAGCAATGGCGTTAATAAAGCTATTCGGCTAGTTCCTTCACGTGGCGCTTTTAAACTATTTTCATGTAATAAATTTTGAACTTTTATCCAGTCATTAGAAGATATAATCCCTTTATGCTTACCAATAGCGACAATCCACTCTGACATATCACGTTTTTTCACACTCTTATTAGGCTTGACAACTCTCTTATTGTACACCATAACTCCATTGTTACCGTTAAAGTCCTCGTAACTTGAGGCTATGTCCATGTTTTTTGAACTACAGTATTCATAGAAAAGCTGGTCAGCTATAACATAAACTGGATTAGTTAAGATAAATACGAGAGCTGTTTTGTCAAAGTTGCTATCTTTTTTAGACCTTATATTGTTTTTGATACAGTATCCCTCTAGTTTATTAATTCCGCCTAACTCTATATATTTTGCAAATAGTAGTTTAACTATTTGCAATTCTTCAGGAACTGGAGTGAGCTTATACATTTTTCTAGCTTTCATTTTACTATCAAAATATTTTACAGCTTGACTATTAAATCCTAGAGGGGTTTTACCCCCAAGCCACCTTCCAGTTCGTGCTAATTGATGCATATTATCTTTTACGCGTTCAGCTATTGTTTCCCTTTCTAATTGTGCAAAAACACTTGCTATATACATCATAGCTCTTCCCATAGGAGTAGATGTATCAAACTGTTCTTTAATAGAAATGAACCCTATATTTAAGGTTTGTAGTTCATTAATAAGCGTAGAGAAATCTGCTATATTTCTGCTAATTCTATCTAATCTATAGCATATAAGGATATCAAAATTTTTACATTTGGCATCCCTAAGCATTTTTTTGAACTGTGGTCTATCTACGTTTCCACCACTAAAGCCTTCATCCTCATATACTATGTGTTCAGTTATACCCATTTTTTCGGCATATTCCTTACATAACTGCACTTGATTTTCTATGGATTCGCCTTTACCTGTAAATTTACTTTTACGGCTATATATAGCAGCCTTCATTTTGATCACCTCAGATTTATTATATTGGCTAAATCGTAAATCTTTTAGAATTATAATATCATATTTCATAGTTCAATATAGACGTACCATATATATTATATATCTACTGGGAATATAGGCAAATACAAACTTGTTTCATTTTGATTTAAGTAATAAAAATATAGAGGTAGCATGAAATAAATATAAAAGGACAAATGAAATCAAAATAGTAACATAAAGGGCAGATTAGTAAAATCTTATGAAAGTGGCATAGGACAAGCATTTTAAGACATAAATCATATCAAGGCAATAAATATGGAGGGAGTTATTATAGCTAAAAGGCAAATCATAGTTGAGATTATTAATCCTGAAGCGCTTGAGCAAGCAAGCATAAACTTTACTAACACCATATTTGACATTTGGTGGGAGAAACAAAGGAAAGTTATTGCCTTAGGTAAAGAATGGCATGTTAGTGATGAGAGAACCAATAGTTGTAAGTAACTTAGCAGTAAAGTAACAGCTAGTCTTAAAAGTCTTTCATAAAAAACTACTTTGCAGTAAAAATTGATATACAGCAAACAAAAGTTACAACAAAAATATGAACTTGAAAAATAAATAAAATAGTTGTCTTTGTATAAATTGATAGAATGTATAAATATACATTTTCCACATTATGGCATACGTCTAAACATACCGCAATTAGTTGATAGTATGAACAAATGGATGAATTAGATTGGATAACGCGGAGATATCCTTTTGATGTAATTTTATATAATACAACAAACAATTAAGGCTCCTATTTTATAAAGTATTTCTTACTTAATTATAGAGTAATTTCTGTAATGATAAAGTAGTATATATAATAATGTAGGGATTTTTTATTTGGTAGTATTTAAATAGACATAGCTTCTGCTATATCATGAGTCACAATTATGGCAGTTTTATTTTCGTGCTTTATAATTTTAAATATCTCATCGCTTGCATTTAATCTGCTTTGATAGTCAAGGGCAGAAAAAGGTTCATCCAGAAGAAGTATACTAGGGTCTAAGGCAAGAGTCCTTATTAGTGCTACTCTTTGCCGCATTCCTCCAGATAATTGATTTGGATAATGGTTTTTAAAGTCCCAAAGATTATAATCCGTAAGAAGTTTTATTATTTTAGACTTATTTTCCTCATTTACCTTATGTTGTATTTTAAGGCCTAAGAGAACATTATCCCATACTGTTAACCATTCAAAGAGCTGATCCTTTTGAAACATATAGCCTATTTTTAGTGAGGTTTCCTCAAGGCTCTTATTATCTACTAAGACTTCGCCTTTTGATGGAATTAAAATTTTTGCAATAATATTTAAAATGGTAGACTTACCACAACCTGAAGGGCCTACAATACTGATAAATTCGCCATCAGATACTGAAAAGGAAATATCCTCTAATGCCTTAGTTTCACCCTGTAGAGTATGATAATTCATATAAACATGGGAGATTTTTAAATCTTTCATAGCATCAACTCCTAAGACGTTATAGTTCATTATATGAATTAAAAGAAATAATGTTAAAATGGAGAGATAATATTAATAGATAATAAAAATAAAATCATAGATTGGAACAGATAGTTCACATTAATGCTCTTAAATTAAAGATAAATAGAAAAAACGTGAGAAAAAGAGATAAAACCTGAGATTGAAAAATGTGGACAAAAACCTTATAATTAATTAATCGAAAAGTCTCATTAAAAGAATTTGTAAGAAATGGTATAATTTAAGAAATGTTATCTATATAAAAAATTAAAAAGAGTAGGAAGGAAAATATGAAGAAAAAATTGCATTTGGGATTGGATGTAGGTTCAACAACAGTTAAATTGGTAGTTCTAGATGAAAATGACGGTTTGGTCTATGGCAATTACAAACGTCATTTTTCAGATATTAAAAGCACTATTGTTAATTTAATTGAAGAAGCATATACAAAATTTAATGATTGCAGAATAACAATAATGATAACAGGATCAGGTGGACTTGCGGTATCCAAATGGTTAGACGTGCCTTTCATTCAAGAGGTGATTGCATCTACTAAGACTGTTGAAAGATTTATACCTCAAACAGATGTGGTAATAGAACTAGGAGGAGAAGATGCCAAGATAATTTACTTTAAGGATGGTATAGAGCAGAGGATGAATGGTACATGTGCAGGAGGGACAGGCGCCTTTATAGATCAAATGGCAGTACTGCTTCAAACGGATGCACAAGGATTAAACGATATGGCAAAAAACCATAAAGTGATTTATCCTATTGCTTCTCGATGCGGAGTTTTTGCAAAAACTGACATTCAGCCTCTTTTAAATGAGGGAGCAGCGAAGGAAGATTTAGCAGCTTCTATATTTCAAGCAGTGGTTAATCAAACCATTAGTGGACTTGCATGCGGGAAACCTATAAGAGGGAATGTAGCTTTTCTAGGAGGACCATTATATTTTCTATCAGAACTTAGAAGCAGATTTACAGAGACCTTAAAACTCAAGGATAATGAAGTGATTTTTCCAGAAAATTCACAGCTTTTTGTGGCTATGGGGGCAGCTTTAGCATCTAAAGAAAGTAATGAGATTTCATTTTTGGCTCTTCACAATAAGCTTCCTGGGCTTAAAGGCGCTTCAGAATATGAGGTAAACAGATTAAGAGCTCTTTTTGCTAATGAAGAAGAGTTAAATGAATTTAATGAAAGACATTCGAAGTACAAAGTCAAAAGAACTAATCTTTCACAATATGAAGGAGATTGTTTTTTAGGGGTAGATGCAGGGTCTACAACTACTAAAGCAGCTCTAATAGGAGAGGATGGTTCTTTACTTTACTCCTATTATGGAAGTAATCAAGGCAAACCATTGGCTCTTACTATAGAAATCTTGAAGGAAATTTATGGGAAGCTCCCGCCAAAAGCCAAGATAGCAAGTAGTGCAGTAACTGGATATGGAGAAGGACTTATAAAGAGTGCTTTAAAGATAGATATAGGTGAAATTGAGACTATAGCTCACTACAAAGCTGCTGATTTCTTTCTGCCAGGTGTAGATTTTATTTTAGACATTGGTGGACAAGATATGAAGTGTATGAAGGTAAAGGATGGAGTAATAGATAGTATAATGCTAAATGAAGCATGCTCTTCAGGCTGTGGCTCCTTTATAGAAACTTTTGCAAAGTCTCTAAATATGAGCGTCCAAGACTTTGCAAAGGCAGCTGTACTTTCAAAAGAACCAGTAGATCTTGGCTCAAGATGCACTGTATTTATGAATTCAAGAGTTAAACAAGCCCAAAAGGAAGGAGCAACTGTAGGAGATATTTCTTCTGGATTATCTTATTCTGTAATAAAAAATGCTCTATATAAAGTTATAAAGCTTAGAAATCCCGAAGATATGGGAGAACGAATTATTGTACAAGGTGGAACCTTTTATAATGACTCAGTTCTTAGGAGCTTTGAACTGATATCTGAAAGAGAGGTAGTTAGGCCAGATATATCAGGAATAATGGGTGCTTTTGGAGTAGCGCTAATAGCAAGAGAAAGGTACGATAAAAACTATAAAACTACATTAATAGGGTTGGAAGGATTGAATAATCTTAAAATAAAATCCAATATGGCTAGGTGTGGACTCTGTGGGAATAACTGCCTTTTAACTATAAATAAATTTTCTGATGGAGGAATATTTGTATCAGGGAATAGATGCGAAAGAGGAGTTAATAAGGGTAAGAAAAGCAAGGAAATTCCAAACCTTTATGATTATAAATATAATAGAATGTTTAACTATATCCCTTTAAGTAAAGAAGAAGCTAAAAGGGGAACCATAGGAATCCCCCGAGTTTTAAATATGTATGAAAATTATCCTTTCTGGTTTACTTTCTTTAATGAGCTTGGATTTAGAGTAGAATTATCTAGAAGGTCATCAAAGGAAGTTTATGAAATGGGAATGGAAACTATACCTTCAGAGTCTGCATGTTATCCGGCTAAGTTAGTCCATGGGCATATTATAGATTTAGTTGAAAAGAAAGTTGATATTATATTTTACCCCTGTATACCTGTTGACAAGAAAGAGCAGGAAGGGGCAGACAATAAGTATAGCTGTCCTATAGTAACATCTTACCCAGAGGTTATAAAAAACAATGTAGATATCTTAAGAGAAAAAAATATACACCTTATGACTCCTTTTCTTCCTATGGATGAGGAAAAAAGGCTCGCTAGAAGACTTTATGAAGAGTTAAAGGGATTGGGGATTTCAAAAAAAGAGGTGTTAGAAGCTGCAAATAAGGCTTGGGTAGAGAGAGAAAACTGTAGAAATGATATAAGGATAAAAGGTGAAGAAGTACTAGCTTATCTAGAGAGAACTGGTAAAAAAGGTATAGTTCTTGCAGGTAGACCTTACCATGTGGACCCTGAAATACAGCACGGAATAGCTAGCCTAATAACAGAATATGATATGGCGGTGCTAACAGAAGATTCGATAGCTCATCTAGGGGCTGTAGAAAGACCTTTAAGGGTTGTAGATCAATGGGTGTACCACTCAAGATTATACGCAGCGGCCCATTTTGTAGCAACTAAGGAGAATTTAGAGCTTGTACAGCTGACTTCCTTTGGATGCGGATTAGACGCAGTAACTGCAGACCAAGTGGAGGAAATATTAAAAGGACATAATAAATATATACTTTAATTAAAATTGATGAGGTAAGTAATTTAGGTGCAGTAAGAATAAGAATGCGCTCTTTAAAGGCAGCTATAGAGGAAAGAGACAGAATGGGAATTAAGCCTAAGAACGAGTATAGGCCAATCGAAAAAATACCTTTTACGTCGGAAATGAGACAAAAGCATACGATATTAGCTCCACAAATGTCGCCGATTCATTTCCAATTTGTGCAAGAAGCCTTTTCTTCTTCAGGGTACAATATGGAAGTTCTTCCGTCTGTTGACAAGGGAGCTGTAGAAGAAGGATTGAAGTATGTAAACAATGATGCTTGCTATCCATCTATTATAGTTGTAGGACAGATGATAGAGGCTTTAAAGTCAGGAAAGTATGATCCGAACAATACTTCACTTATGATCACTCAAACTGGTGGAGGGTGTAGGGCAAGTAACTATGTAGGATTTTTAAGAAAGGCTTTAAAAGAGGCTGGTTTTGAACAAATACCTGTTATATCCTTAAACTATGTAGGACTTGAAAGTAATCCAGGATTTACAATTTCTTATTCAATGATAAAGAAGGCTTTAGTAGCATTGCTGTTTGGAGATTTATTCATGAGAGTTCTCTATAGGGTTAGGCCTTATGAGAAGATAACAGGTTCTGCCAATCTTCTTTATGAAAATTGGGTAGAAAAGTGTAAAAAGGTTATAAAAGAAGGGAACTTTAAGCTTGCCAAGAGATATGTATATGAAATAGTTGAGGATTTTGACAACTTAGAAATTCTAGATATTAAAAAACCAAGAGTGGGAGTGGTTGGGGAAATTCTTGTAAAATATCATCCTACTGCAAACAATGATATTGTTGGAGTTTTGGAAAGTGAAGGAGCTGAGGCTGTAGTTCCAGATCTTACTGACTTTTTCTTATACTGCGCGTATGATGAAACCTTTAAGTATAAATATTTGTCAGGAAACTTTAAATCTAAGATTATAAGTGATGCTGTTATCTGGGCAATCGAGTATTTTAGAAAAGATATGAAGAAAGCATTAGAGAAAAGCAAAAGATTCCATGCACCTGCAACTATAAAAGAGCTTGCAGAAGGGGCAGAACCTATTCTTTCTATAGGAAACCAAACAGGAGAAGGCTGGTTCCTAACTGGTGAAATGGTTGAGCTTATAAATAGCGGTGTGAAAAATATAGTATGTCTTCAGCCTTTTGCTTGCCTTCCAAATCATGTAACAGGAAAAGGTGTTATAAAAGAACTTAAAAGAAGATATAAAGGCGCAAATGTAGTTGCAATTGATTATGATCCAGGTGCTAGTGAAGTAAACCAGATAAATAGAATTAAATTAATGTTAGCTGTAGCTGATAAGAACTTGGAAGAAGATTATAAGGTGGAGAGTGTATCAACTGCTATAAACGAAATTGCTAGCGGAAAGCAATCTTAAAATTAAGAACCCTATGCCTTATGGCATAGGGTTCTATACTATCTATTTCTTTAAAACTTTTTCAGCATAGGAGTTGTTTACTATTGTATCAAAAGCAGGTCTTTCTTTAATTAAATCTTGTTTATAGCCTTGAATTATATCCATTAGCTTATTTAAATCAGCTTCTTTCAATGTTGGATCTGAAGCAAAAGCATTTATACTTCTGTAGTTCTTAATAACATTAATTATAATGTCTAAGTCACTTCCAGGGAAAAAGGATAGGATAGATTTTGCGACTTCTTCATCACTATGGTTAGCTACCCAAAGTTGGCCCTTGTAAATTGCATTAGTGAATTTTTCTATAACTTCGGGATTCTTTTCCATATATGATTTTGTAGCAAAGAAACAGGTATAAGCAATATTTCCTGCTTCTTTTCCTATGGAGTCTACTATATAGCCTGATTTATCCTTTTCAAGCATACTTCCTGTAGGCTCAAATAGAGCAACATACTCTCCAGTTCCTGCCTTAAATGCTCCAGCGGTAGCAGTGAAGTCTAAGTTGGTTATAAAAGTTACATCTTTTCCAGGTTCTAAACCAGATTTCTTTAAAACATATTCAAGAGTCATTTGAGGAACTCCGCCTGGTCTTCCGCCTATTATGGTTTTGCCTTTTAGAGACTTCCAATCAAAGTTTTTTTCAGGATTTCTTCCAACTAGGAAAGAGCCATCAGTTTGAGTTAACTGCGCAAATAGAATAGGTAAGTCTTGTCGCTTCTGGTTGTAAATATAAATTACTTGCTCTGGTCCGCAAAAACCAATGTCAACGCTTCCGCTCAAAACTTGTTGCATAGTTTTATCTGCCCCTTGACCTGTGGAAAGCTCAATGTCTAAACCCTCTTCTTTAAAGAAGCCCTCGTTTAGTGCTACATACATAGGAGCATAGAAAACTGAACGAACAACTTCGTTTAACTTGATCTTTTGTAAGGTATTGCTGCTGTCCTTGTTATTACAGCCTGCTAAGGCTATTGAAGTTACAATAAGCACTATAGTTAGGAATGTACCGAGCAATTTTTTTCTCATTTTTATTACCCCCCAATAGAAATACTTTATGTCATAAAATAGTATATGTCAGTATTTCTAAATGGGTGAGTAGGCATATTACTTTTTCCACTTTTCATATAACTCAGGTCTAAGTTGCTTTAATATCTTAAAAAATTTTTTTGAAGCTTTAAGTTTTCTAAGTCCTGAAATCATATGTTTAGGATATTTTTCTTTTCTGCTGTAGCTATTCTTTAATCCAATAACTTTTAATTCTCTGCCTTTATTTATAAATATATGTGAAATACCTGTGTCTAGCCTCGAAAAGCCAAGAAGCTGAAAATTTTCGATAAGATCTATTAAGGAGAGAGCTAAAGTTTCATCTAATCCATTTTTCTTTATATAGTCAATTAAGCATGCTCCATCGACATATTCTCTTATTATATAACCCGTTCTGTATGAATATACTTTGGGAAAATATTTATTACCTTCGCAGTATTTCAATATAAGGTATTCTCGCCTGCATTCATCAATATTTTTACAAAACTTCACTATGGTTTTGCTAGGAGTTAGATATATTAATTCCTTTTTACCACGATGGATTAATTTGCAAGTTGTAAGGTCTATTCCTAAGATATCAATATCTTTCATATTAATAACCCCATTTTTAAAGTTATTTCAAAAGGTCGTATTGAGATAGTATATATTTATAAAAAATTTTCTCCTATTATTACAATATTCTCCTTAGGTTGATTAAGTGAAAGATAAGGAAAAGTCTTGACAGTTTTTAAAATAAAGGTATAATAAAAAATAATTAAATGTATATGAAAAGCAAAGAAAAAGAGGAGTAAAGATATAAGAGTATTAAGAGAGGAAAACTCATAGGCTGAAAGGTTTTCTATGCAAATTATCTTGAAGGTAGCTTTGGAGCTTCTTTATCGAAATATCAGTAGATAAAGACGGTGGTCACATCGTTAATTTAATGAGCGCCTGAGTATTTCAGGAATTAAGGTGGTAACGCGCGCTGTCGTCCTTTTGGATTGATGGCGCTTTTTATTTTATAAGAATTTTATGAGATAAAATTCTTAAGCGAAAAACAGATAATAGAAGGATTTTATACCGCAAAAGAATTATAAGGAGGATAATAAACTATGGGAGAAGTAAATATTGCAAAAACCTACGATCCTAAAGATTTTGAAGAGAGAATTTATAAAACATGGGAAGAGAATAAGTATTTTACTCCAGAAGTGGATAAAAATAAAAAGCCTTACACGATAATGATGCCGCCACCAAATATAACAGGTCAGCTTCACCTAGGGCATGCTTTAGACGGCACTCTTCAAGACTTTTTAATAAGGACAAAAAGGATGCAAGGATATAGCACTCTATGGCTTCCAGGTGAAGACCATGCAAGTATTGCAACAGAAGTTAGGGTTGAGAAGGAGCTTTTAAAGCAAGGTCTTTATAAAAAGCAGCTGGGAAGAGATGCTTTCTTAGAGAAGGTATGGGAATGGTCAGATGAATATAGAGAAAGAATAAAAACACAATACCAAAAGCTTGGTATATCTGCTGACTATACTAGAGAAAGATTTACTATGGATGAAGGATTAAGCAGAGCAGTAAGACAGGTCTTTGTTGATTTGTATAACGAAGGATTAATTTATAGAGGAAACAGAATAGTTAATTGGTGTCCTAACTGTCAAACAGCTATTTCAGATGCTGAAATAGAATACGAAGAGAAAAATGGACACTTTTGGCACATAAAATATCCTGTTAAAGATAGTGATGAGTATTTAGAAATTGCAACAACAAGGCCAGAAACAATGCTTGGGGATACAGCAGTCGCAGTTAACCCTAATGATAAGAGATATGCTCACTTAATAGGTAAAAAGCTAATACTACCTCTTGTGGGAAGAGAATTACCTATAATTGCAGATGAGTATGTAGATATGGAATTCGGAACAGGGGCAGTTAAGATAACGCCAGCCCATGATCCTAACGATTATGAAGTTGGTAAGAGACATGACCTTACACAGATAGTAATGATGAATCAAGATGGAACTGTTGCTGAGGGATATGGAAGGTATTCAGGGCTTGATAGATATGAAGCAAGAAAAATCATGGTAAAGGATTTAGAAGAACAAGGATACTTAGTAAAGATAAAAGAGCATACTCACAATGTTGGAACTCATGATAGGTGTGGAGTAGTAATTGAACCTGTAACTTCACAACAATGGTATGTAAAAATGGCTCCTCTTGCAGAACCAGCGATAAAGGTTGTGCGTGATAAAGAAATAAAATTTGTTCCAGAAAGATTCTCAAAAACATATTTTAACTGGATGGAAAACATTCAGGATTGGTGTATTTCAAGACAGCTTTGGTGGGGACATAGAATTCCGGTTTGGTACTGTGAAGATTGCGGTGAGGTAATAGTATCCGTTGATGAACCGTCAGAGTGTAATAAGTGTAACAGTTCAAAATTAAAACAAGATGAGGATGTTTTGGATACTTGGTTTAGTTCAGCATTATGGCCGTTTTCAACTCTAGGTTATCCAGAAAAGACAGAGGATTTAAGCTACTTTTATCCAACAAGTACCTTAGTTACCGGATATGATATTATATTTTTCTGGGTAGCTAGAATGATATTCTCAGGGCTTCATAGCATGAAGGAGATACCATTCGATACTGTATTGATTCATGGTATAGTAAGAGATAGTGAAGGAAGAAAGATGTCTAAGTCTTTAGGAAATGGAGTTGATCCGCTAGAAGTTATTGAGAAGTATGGTGCTGATGCATTAAGATTTATGCTTATTACAGGAAATGCTCCAGGAAATGATATTAGATATTATGAAGAAAAAGTAGAGGCCGCTAGAAACTTTGCAAATAAAATTTGGAATGCATCAAGATTTGTTATGATGAATTTAGACAAAGATTTAATGGATAAGTATAGTGAGTGTAAGGAATACACTATAGCAGATAAATGGATATTATCAAGAATTAATACAGTGGTTAAGGAAGTAACAGAAAACATAGATAAGTTTGAGATTGGTATAGCAGCTCAGAAGATATACGATTTTATGTGGAATGAATTCTGCGATTGGTATATTGAGCTTGTAAAACCTGCTTTATACGGAGATGATGAAAAGTCTAAGGGAATAGTTTTAAATGTATTAAATGAAGTCTTGATTACAGGATTAAAATTATTACATCCTGTAATGCCTTATATAACAGAAGAAATATATACGAATCTACCAAATGCAGAAAAGACAATAGTAACTGCTTCTTGGCCTTCTTATGAGGAAGAGTTGAAGGATGATAAGACAGAAGAGCAGATGAACTACATCATAGAAGCAATAAAGTCTTTAAGAAATGTAAGGGCAGAGATGAATGTTCCGCCTTCAAGAAAGGCTAAGGTTACAATCTATGCATCAGAAGGAAGAGAAGCTTTTGAAGAGGGAAAAACTTATTTTGAAAAGTTAGCTTCAGCTTCAGAAGTTGCCTTTGCAAATTCTAAGGATGAAGTTCCAGAAAACTCAGTTTCTACAGTAACAAAGGGAGCAGAAATTTTTATGCCTCTTCTTGATTTAGTAGATATAGAAAAAGAATTAGAAAGATTAAATAAGGAAAAAGAGAAGTTAGAAAAAGAAATTGATAGAGTTGAGAAAAAGCTTGCAAATGAGAAATTCATAAGCAAAGCACCAGAAGCTGTTGTTAACGAAGAAAAAGAAAAAGGCAAGAAGTACAAAGAAATGTATGAAGCTGTTATAGAAAGAATATCAAGTCTTAAAAAGTAGTTTAAAAAGTATTAAATAAAATTTAGCGCCAGCACAGATTGTTGGCGTTTTTTGTTGTAGCAATTTGTTGAATATATGCATAGTATATATTGTGCCTATAGCAATGAAATGGGGAGGCGAAAAGGCATGAGTGAAGAAATAGTGAATAGAATTTACAAATTATTTACTTCTTCATATAATAAAATTCCTATTCAAGAATATGAAGTAGCCATAGAGTTTGTGAATAGGGCCTTTAGCAATATATGCTATAAAGATAAAGAATTTTATGAAAACAATATATATCTAACAAATATAGAAACTGAATATAAAACTGACAAGATATTAAGGTCAATTGTGCAGTATTACCTAGATGGCAAGGGATCAAAAGAAAACTTTGTTGAAGACATACTTCCAATAATTAATGCACTTCATGGTTGTAAAAATGATTTAGATGTAGAAAAGCTTAAAAGAATCTTTTTCGATTTATATAAATAGATACACCAGAGTAGCTGTACAAAATGTACAATCACTCATTCCATGATACTATTCGCATATTATTAATATTAAAAGTTTTTAAGTCTGTGTAATGCAGAAATATGATAAATAATTAGGAGATGTGTTTTATGGTTGAAACAGAAAAATTTAGTAGAGCCAATGAATTGCTATCTGAGTTATACGAAGGTATAACTTACTCTGAGTTTCAAGTAGCTCTGGAATTTGCAAATAGGGCTTTTTTTGCTCTGTGCTCTAAGGATAAAAGTTTCAATACAAAAAAATGCTATCTATGTGAATATGGATGCGAAGATGAATTGTTAAGATCTATAGTTAGATATTATTTAGAAGGCAAAGCATCTCTTGGAGATGTTCAAGAATATATTTTTCCAATGATAAATGTTTTATCTAAATGTAAACCCAGTAAAAAAGCAGAAGAATTAAAAGGTATATTTTTAAGTGTATACGAGAAATAAGAGTAGAGGCTAAGGCCTCTATCCTTATTTCTTGTGTATTAAAGTAACTATTAATTATATTAAACAAGCTTATGCACCTAGCGCAAGGTTATGAATTCAGTAATATCGATATAGGAATAAAGCAGTGAAATAAACTTGATTCTATTATTTTTTTTATGGTAAGATAAAATAATTAATAGGTAACATAAGCAACTTAAAACAATGAAGCTGGAAACTGATAAGATAAGTCAAAGAATTGTATGAAAAGGATGAAGAAAAGTGAATTATAAACAAGCTATGGACTATATTGAAAATTCGGCTAAGTTCAGCATGAAATTAGGACTTTCTAGAACAGAAAAGATACTTGAACTCTTGGGAAATCCTCATAATAAGCTAAAATGCATACATATCGCTGGAACTAATGGGAAAGGTTCTACTACAGCTATGATTTCAGCTATACTAGGGGAAGCTGGATATAAGGTTGGCATGTATACATCTCCATATATCGAAGAGTTTGAAGAGAGAATACAAATAAATGGCGCCAATATACCAAAGGAAGATTTAGCAAGAGTAGTTACAAAGGTTTCAGAAGCTGTAGATACAGTTATAAAATTTGGATATGACAATCCTACTCAGTTTGAAATAATAACCTGTGCAGGGCTTTTGTATTTTTACGAACAAAATGTAGATTTTGCAGTTATTGAGGTAGGGCTTGGAGGAAGGCTAGATTCCACAAACGTAGTAACTCCTGTATTAAGTATTATAACTTCTATTAGCTATGATCATATGGATATTTTAGGGGATACTATTTCTAAAATAGCCTATGAAAAGGCAGGTATAATAAAAAATGGAGTTCCTGTAGTTTTATACCCTCAGGAAAAAGAAGCAGAAGAAATGGTAGAAAAGGTCTGTATAGAAAAGGAAACAAAGCTCATAAAGGTATGCAAAGAAAGTGTAAAATTTATGTCTTTTGATGAAATATGTATTGAAGATAAGGTGAGCATAGCACAGAATATAATAATAAATACTGAAAAGTGTGGATATAATGTAGATCTTGCACTCTTAGGTAAGCACCAAATATTAAATTGTGCTACTGCACTTTATGCGGTTGAAGAGTTAATAAGGATAGGATTAGATATAGAAAAAGAGGCAGTATTAAAAGCTTTAGCTAAAGTTAAATGGAAAGGAAGATTTGAAATTCTAAACCAAGCTCCTCTGGTGGTTATAGATGGAGCTCACAATATAGATGGAATAAGAAGGTTAAAGGAAAGCGTAGAAGTTTATTTGCAATATAAAGACTTGATATTGATTTTAGGGATATTAGCAGATAAACAGGTAGGAGATATGGTAAAAACTATTGTGCCTATGGCTAAAAGAGTTATATGTATAACCCCGCATAGTGATAGAGCAGAACTTGCCTCGGAGCTTAAGGAGATTGTACAAAAGTACAATAAAAATTGCGAGATTGTAGAGGGGTATGAAGAAGCTTATAAACTAGGGCTTAATTATTGCAGTAAGAAAGATCTACTTTTGATATCAGGCTCACTTTATATGATAGGAGACATGAGAAAGATAATAATTTCAGGTTAGACGGCAGAGCCGCAAGCTAAAGAAGCAAGTTGGGCGTTTAAGGTTGGAAATAGCTTAAATACAAGACAAGAATTTTAGGATAGAAATGCTGAATTTAGCTTAGGCTAAATTCAGCATTTGTTATAATTTATTATAGTTTTATATTAACAAAATATCTATAATTGTTAATTAATCTTTTGTGATTAGCGATTGGAAGCTAGAGGAATAACACCCAGCTCGCCTAATTTACTTATCTAGCTAGAAACAGACTTTCATAAACCACTAACTATCTAACTTGTCTTTTATATTCCTACTATCTAGACGTTTGGAAACAAATCTCTCAAGCATAGTTTTAATTATAGCTATGAATGGAACCCCTAAGAACATTCCAAGAACGCCAAACGTTCCTCCACCAAGGGTGATAGCAAGTATAATCCAAAAGGGACTTACCCCAACCTTTTCTCCTAAAATTTTTGGACCAAGGTACCATCCGTCGAACTGTTGAAGAACGAAGATAAATATAAGAACCCATAATGCCTTTATAGGACTATAGAATAAGGTTATTAAGACACCAGGTATCATGCCTATAAAAGGTCCAAAGTATGGAATCATATTTGTTACTCCAACTATCAAGCTGATTAATAATGCATACGGAATTCTTAATATGCTAAGACCGATAGCACATAGAATGCCTATTATCAATGAGTCTATAAACTTTCCAATAATATATTTAGAAAAAATACTGTTTACTTCGTTAACGAAAATTAAGAAAGAGTTAACAGAAGTTTCGTTGAACATAGCATATAAAAACTTTTTTGCATTATTTTTAAAGGATTCCTTATCTTTTAAAATGTATATTGATATTATAAATCCAAATACCATTTTAAGAAATGAGGAGGTAAAGTCTATTGCTTTATTTAAAGCTAAATTTAATATGAAATTTAAAGAGGTAGTTAGTTTATCCGTTATATCTTCTAAAGCTTTGTGAGCATACGCTACTATATTGGCATTATTTGATATATTTAATCTTAGGATGTTATCATCAAACCATGTTTGAGTTTTTCTTACGTAGTTTGGCATATTTGTAGCTAACTCACCTAGGTTGTTTGCTACAGCAGGGGAAACAATAGTTACGATTAGAGTTATAAAACCTATAACTATTAAATATACTAACAATATACTTAAGCCCCTTTTGGCTTTAAACTTTTTTTCAATGTAAGTCATTAACGGATTTAATATGTACGCTATACCAAAGGCCCAAAAGAAAGGGCTTAGGATAGAAATAACAAACCAGAAGCCTTGAGCTAAAAGTTCTATATTGTTGATGGATTTAAAAATTAAAGCCGTAATTAAAATTATAGGTATTAGACTTAAATAAGGTATTTTTTTATTTTTGAACAAGAAATACATCACCCCTTAACTAATCATTAGTTGAATTGATTATATCACCAAAGCAGTTGATATTCTAGTATTTTGAGATTAAATATAACAGATTGAGATTAAGATATACTAAGTTTCAACTATTTTACAGGAAATTTTAATGTTAAAGCGGTATATTATAAAATATACCGCTTAAAAGTGAATTAGTTTGTTAGCAGCAGCAACAGAAGATTGGAGCAAATGCACCAAAGCCACCAAAACCTAGACCGAAGCCACCACAGCAACAGAATATTAAAATTATTAAAATTATTAACCATAAATTGTCATCGTGGTATGGGTATGGGCGTAATTCAGCCATATAGAGACCTCCTTTCTTTTAGGAGATAATTATGGAGATAGTACACTCGGCTTGTCCTATCACTATATCATATGAAAGGTAGTCTTTAAGTGTTAAAGAAAATCAGGAAATTTTTTAAACTTTTTATTAGTAAAATTATTCACCTTATATATTGGAGGGTAATAACATATGAAAAAATTAGGGAAAGAATTCTATAAAAGAAATACATTGGAAGTTGCAAGAGAACTCCTTGGAAAGTACCTTATTCATGAGCATGAAGGAAATAAGCTTATTGGTAAGATAGTAGAGGTGGAAGCCTATATGGGAGTAGAAGATAAGGCGGCTCATTCTTATGGAGGAAGGAGAACTGAAAGAACTGCGGTTATGTATAAAGAAGGCGGGTATGCATATGTATTTCAGATATACGGAATGTATTACTGTGTAAATGTGGTAACTTCAGAGAAGGAGATACCACAAGCGGTACTTATAAGGGCATTAGAGCCCGTAGAAGGCTTAGATGCAATGAGTGAGAATAGATATAACAAGGAGTATGAAGAACTTACTAATTACCAAAAAAAGAACTTAACAAATGGACCAGGAAAGCTATGTATAGCTATGAATATAGATAAAGAATTAAATGGAGAAGATTTATGCAAAGAGAAATTATATATACTAGATAATAAAGAGAAGTTTGATATCATTACTTCGAAACGAATCAACATAGATTATGCTGAAGAAGCAAAGGATTACCCGTGGAGATTTTATATAAAAGATAATAAATATATATCAAAAAAATAACATATTAATATTACAATATATGTAAGAATATCGTACAAATATGTATACATATTCAGAAGAGGATTATTGGAAATAGCATCGAATATACAATTATAAAGTTATAAAAATATAGGGGAGAGATATTTATGAAAATTGGATATGTATACATAGCAATTACAGCATTTATATTCAGTACTATGGAAATAGTGGGTAAAAGCATAGCTCAGGATATTAATCCTTTTCAGCTTACCTTTTTAAGATTTCTAATTGGAGGAATAGTATTGTTACCTTTTGCTATAAAAGAGATGAGAAAAAGGGAAATTAAATTTGCTAAAGAAGACCTTATTTACTTTACAATTATGGGATTGCTATTTGTAGTTGTAAGTATGTCCTTCTTTCAATTCGCAGTTCTTTATACGAAAGCTTCAATAGTAGCTGTAGTATTTAGTACAAATCCTATTTTCACTGTACCTCTTGCTTATTTTATTTTAAAAGAAAAGGTGGATAAGCTTACAATTCTATCAATAGCTTTAAGCTTAGTGGGGATGTTATTTATACTAAATCCATTGCATATGCATATTGATAATGGCGTGAAGGGAATTGTTTTAGCTTTTCTAGCAGCATTAATGTTTTCTTTATACAGCATACTTGGAAAGAAAAAGATAGAAAAGTATGGAGGATTAGCTTTTAACTGCTGGACATTTTTAATTGGAGATTTAATTTTGCTGGTTTTTATAATAATTTATAAAATACCTATTATACAAAACGTGTCCAGTTCTAATATGATGCAAATTTTATATATGGGAGTTTTTGTAACAGGCTTAGGATACGTTTTATACTTTAAAGCAATGGAGGAGACATCAGCTATATTAGCGTCTACCGTCTTCTTTATAAAACCAGCATTAGCACCGATTTTAGCACTTATAATATTAAAGGAAAAAGTCCACATGAATACAACTTTAGGTATAGTATGCATTCTTATAGGTTCATATAGTACTATTTTATCGAAAAAAATACAGAATGCTAAAAAGATCCAAGCTTAACTTTATTTCAAGCTTGGATTTTTTAAATTATTATTTGAGTAAATTTCATATTTTATAATTATTGAATTTGCTGATATTTTAAAGATTCAAAAAGGAAATTCACCCCAGAATGTTGAATATATTAAGTGACCAAACAAAACATCTCAACATAGAGGAGTGAACACTTAATGTATATTCGACAAGAATGCCTATTATCCTTTGATGAAATTATAAAATATCAACCTAAAACTAGATTAGAACTAATATTAGCAGAGTTAGACTTTACTAATATATTAAAAGATTTATCTAAACTACACGCTACGCGTGGCCCGAAAGGGCATGACGAACTTGCTTTGCTTTATTCTTTAATTGCTATGCAAATTGAACAAATTACAACATTTAAGAAGTTAGTCGGTAGACTTAAAACTGATCCTGTATTTAGATATACATGTGGATTTAATATTTTATCAAAAACACCTTCCGCATCAACTTTTAGCAGGTTTTTAACTAAAATTGCTAATAATCCTTCGTTAGAAAAGGATTTTGAAAGTTTAGTTAAAAGGGCAAAAGCATTAGGTCTTATAGATGGTACTAATGTTGCTATTGACTCTACGAAAGTAGATGCTTATGAAAAATCTAAGCCTAAATCAAAATTAAAAAACGATGGCAAATCAGCTAATTGGGGGGCTAAACGCGATACAGACGGCAATAAAATACGTTGGTTTGGATATAAGCTCCACATATTAGTAGATTGTAAAAGTGAACTTCCTCTAAGTATACTAATGTCTCCAGCAAGTTATAGCGATGGAGACCTAGCTATGCCATTAATAAAAAAGTTTATAACAAAATACTCAGGAGTTTTTAGTCCTAAATATTACATTATGGATTCAGGTTATGATTTTCAAAAGATCTATGACTATATAACTAATGAAGTTAAAAGTCAAGCCATAATAGCATATAATCCTAGAGGTCAATATGCACCACCAGAAGGTCTGAATGAAAACTTTAACCCAGTATGTTCTATGGGCTATGAGCTAACTTATTGGGGGAAAGATGGAAACTACTTAAAGTTTAGATGCCCTCATAGCACTGGAAAAACTAATTGCCCCTACGGGTCAATATGGTGCAGTAGGTCTAATTACGGATACTGCCATAAAGTAAATTATAAAAAGAACAATAGGTATTTTTCCTATCCTCATAGAAGTACTAAGGCTTGGCAAGAACTTTATAACCAAAGAACTTCTGTTGAAAGATGCAATTCTAGACTAAAAGAGCTTCTAAATACAGATAATCTGCGTTCAGCAGGAATACGTAAAGCTAAAGTGATTGCTCTTTTAAATTGCATGGCTTTAGTTGGAGGTACTATTGCACTTAACCGTAAGTCTAACGACTTAAAAAACGCAGCGTAATATAAAATAAAAATCAAAAAGTTATCCACAGGTACGATAGTACCTAGCTTTGTTATAGCTTTTTTATGAAAGTTAGGCAAAATTCATTCGCAATCTTAAAATTTTAATTGTGCAATTTACTCATTTAGCAATTCTTCTAATGCTTTTGCCAGTTGGTCAGGACAAGATGTAGGCTTTCCATCACAACTTATTCCTTTTAATTTTTTAATAATAGTTTCTACTTCCATGCCTTCTGCTAAACTACAAATAGCTTTTAAATTACCATCGCATCCTCCTATGAAGGATATGTTTTTTATTATATTATCTTCTATATCAAAATTTATTTTTCTAGAACAGACTCCCTTGGTAGTATATGTATACATAGATCTCTTTCCCCCTCAACAATAGAATATGACCTTTATATTATAAAAGAACAAGCACATAATCACAAGAAAATTCATTCGAAGTTTTTTGCAAAACTCAAGAGTTTAATCTCACATTTATAAGAATTTACATATTATACTGTGAGGGGGTGAGAATATGGGTCGCTTATTTGTATGTAATACATCTTCAGATAATATATCTGTGGTAGATTTAAGCGAATTTAAAGAGGAAAATAAAATCTCTTTAAAATTATCCAATATGGATAGGGTAGGACCTCATGGAATATGTACCTATAATAACAAATTGCTTATTTCAAATAATTACAGTAATACTATTTCTATAGTTGATATAGATGAAGGTAGGGAAATAGAAAGTCATTTTATAGGTATGCACTGTAATGATGCAGTGGTCTATGAAGATAAAGCATATGTTATATGTGGAGAGACGAATTATGTGATGGTATTTGATTTAATACATGGCAGAGTAGAGGAAGAAATTCCATGCGGAAATTTGCCTCATAGTATAGCAATTAATAAGCAAAAGAAGTTAATACTTATATCTAATTTTGAAAGTGATAGTTTAACTATAGTGGATTTAGAGGATAAAAGGAATATTACTCAAATAAGAGTAGGAGCATATCCTACTAAAGCCTTATTTACAGTAGATGGTGAGCATATTATTGTTTGTGAAAGCAACATAGGTACTGATATGAGAGGAGATATAAACATTTTGTCTTTAAAGGGCTTCAAATTACTTAATAAGATTTTAGTAGGTAAGTATCCTGTGGACATGTATTTAAATACCTCACATTGTTTCGTATCAAATTTTGGAGATGGAAGCGTAAGTCAGGTTGATATTAATAATTATAAAGAGGTAAAAAAAATTAACGTAGGAGGTATGCCAAGAGGAATTATAAACGTTGGAGAGTATATATGTAGGGGATAATTATAATAATTTATTAATATGTGCACATGTAACAAATGAAAATAAAAAAGTCATATCCATAGGGGGGGAACCTACTGGTATGACATATATTTAATCATCTATGAGTGCTTTAATTAGCTTATCATAAATATCAGCAGAATTTTTTTTCCATTTAGAACATAGAGCTTTTGCTTGATTATTTGAAGCAACATTTAGCTTTAAATCTATAAGAATAGAATTATTTTCGATAGCTTTCAAATTAACTATGTAATTGCTGCCTTCTATGGTGTAATCTGCTGAGATTGTAATTTCCTTTTTTATATTTTCTATCTGTTTTAGAAGGTAATCATCTATGGCCCGCATTTTGTTTTTAGAAATTCTATTTCTAAATAGGGATAGTACTTTTAAGCCGTCTGATGATATCACTATTCTATGCTTATCACCTTGCTCTATATAATCTACAAAATTAGAATTTATAAGCTCTGCTAGATATTGCTGTAACGCGAAATAATTAATAAAGTTATTTTCTAGTATAATTTGAGTAATCTGATTATTAGAAATAGGAAGCTTTATCTTTTCTAATAAGTAAAGTAAAAGAAGTTTATCTTCAGCTAAGTCAGATGTGCTGCTAAACACCAATCTCTCACTCCTTTAAATGTATTTTATAAATTATTATATCATAAAAAGCACCGAAATAAATCGGTGCTTAAAATTTTAATTTTTTTCCTATGCTATTTGTGCTATAATATGGAAAACAAGTATGAGAAAAACTGCAGTTTAAGTAATATTTATCCTACTATAAATATATAAATGCAATAGAGTAATTATATATAACTAGGAGGAGATATGAAAATAATAATAATTTCTAAGAGATCTAAAAGACAAAATATATTTTTGATGTCAGCTGCTTGCATTTTTATTGGACTTTTATTAGTTATGACGTTTTTTAGAACCTATGGAGTATTTGCAAAAAATGGGAAAAATCTACCTATATATTGTGTAGACACAAAGGAAAAAAAGATAGCACTTACCTTTGATACAAACTGGGGGTCAGATAACATAACTGAGATATTAGATATATTGGATAAAAACAATGTTAAGGCAACTTTTTTCATGCTTGGTGTTTGGATAGATAAATATCCAGAAGAAACTAAGGAAATTTATAATAGAGGGCATGAGATAGGGAATCATTCAAATAATCATCCGGATTTTTCACATATATCAAAGGAGAGAATTGTACAAGAAGTAGCAGTTACTGATGCAAAGTTGACCAAGCTGTTAGGAATAAATACAAACATATTTAGATTCCCATCAGGTTCATATAATGAGGAAGCTGTAAAAATAGTAGAGAGCACAAATCACTTTTGTATCCAGTGGGACGTAGATAGTGTTGATTGGAAGGAGCATGGGGCTGATATAGAATATAACAGAGTTATAAAAAAGTAAAACCTGGTTCCATATTGCTATTTCATAACGCCGCCAAATACACTCCAGAAACCTTGCCGAGAATAATAAAAGATTTAAAATCTCAAGGATATGAATTTGTAAAGGTATCTCAATTAATATATAAAAAAATTACTATATAGATTATTCAGGAAAACAAATATCAAAATAAAAAAGATATTGAAATATAACTCTGAATTGTATTATAATGGAAGTAATTAAATGGAAAGTTTTATAAAATCTTCAAAAGACAAAAAATGAGTGGTAACCAAAATAATTTTCTAAATATTTGTTATATTTTTAAAGTTATTTGAATAATTATATTTCAGTAAGATAAGTAAAAAAGAAAACTAAGGGAGAGAGGGGTTAAGATGGACAATTTAATGTTAAACAACAAAATCTATTTGGAAGGCACTTGCGTAGCGGGGCTTGAATTCAGCCATGAAATGTATGGGGAAGGATTTTACACATTTAAGATTGCTGTAAATAGGCTTAGTGATGCAAAAGACATTTTACCTATAACTGTTTCAGAAAGGTTGCTTACTGAAATAGAAATAAAGGAAGGGTTAGACCTAGTAGTAGAGGGACAGCTTAGATCTTATAACAAATTTATAGACGGTTCTAATAGATTAATACTTACCGTATTTGCAAGGGATATACAACCTTGTATCGAGAGAAGTAAAAATCCAAATCAAATTTTCCTAAATGGATATATATGTAAGGAACCTGTTTATAGAACTACTCCATTCGGAAGAGAAATATCGGATATATTATTAGCAGTCAATAGGCCATATAATAAATCTGACTATATACCTACAATATCTTGGGGAAGAAATTCAAGATTTTGCAAGACTTTAAGTGTTGGGGATAACATAAAAGTGTGGGGGAGACTGCAGAGTAGACAGTACCAAAAAAAGGTAGGAGATGAATTAGTAGGCAAGACAGCTTATGAAGTTTCTATTTCTAAACTAGAGTATGCTGATGGAGAAGGATTTAGTGATGATGAAAGTGAATCCTCAGAGGATTTAGCAGAATAAGCATGTTTCTAAGATTCAATGAAGCCTTTATTATCTAAACCTTAGAAACCTCCATCTGATTACCGGATAAAAAAGACACTTGGCAAATTTGCCAAGTGTCTATTTTCTTAAATCTTCCATTAATTTAGTCTTATCTTTAGTCTTATCATCTACATGCTTAATTATTTTTGCAGGACTTCCGGCTACAACTACATTTTCAGGCACATCTTCTACTACTACCGAACCAGCAGCAACTACAGAATTTGCACCGACCTTTACCCCTTCTAAAATAACAGCGTTTGCACCTATCAAAACATTATCTCCAATTTCGCAAGGAGATTTGCTTGGCGGTTCCAGTACACCTGCAACTACTGCACCAGCTCCTAGATGAACATTTTTACCTAGTTTTGCACGAGCACCTAGGACTGCATTCATATCTACCATGGTACCTTCCCCAATTTCAGAGCCTATGTTTATAACAGCTCCCATCATAATAACAGCATTTTTACCTATGGATACCATATCTCTGATTATTGCACCAGGTTCTATTCTTGCATCAATGTTTTTGGTGTCTAGCATAGGAATAGCAGAATTTCTTCTATCTTGTTCAATCTTATATTTCTTTATATTTTCTTTATTTTTTTCTAAAAAGTTAAGTATTTCGGAGCTTTCTCCAAACAAAATATAAAATTTTTATCCCCATAACATTCAATATTATTAAAATCACAATTTTCAAGACTTCCATCTACATATACTTTGAGTGGAGTTGATTTCTGAGCTTCTTTTATGTACCTTGCAATTTCATATGGATCTGTTAAATCATAATGCATTACATAGCCTCCTTTTAATATCTAAACATTAATCTATATTATAATAAATATTAATTGCAATTCAAAGTAAAAATATGTAAGATACAATAATTTAGATATATAAATTAGATTTGGATAAGTTATATTATGTTTTTATATAGACATTTGACGATGAATGAAGTAGAATTTATACTATCTAGTATAAACTAATTAATACAGAATTGGAGCGACTAAATATGGAAAATTTCGTTTCAGAAAATGTTAAAAATATAGAAATATCAGGTATAAGAAAATTTTTTAATAAGGTAGTTAAAATTCCGGATGCTGTTTCACTTACAGTAGGCCAGCCGGATTTTAAAGTGCCAGACAGTATAAAGGATGCTATGATAAAAGCTATTAATGATGATAAGACTGCATATACTTCTAATGCAGGTATAGAGGAATTAAGAGATGAGATATCAAGTTATCTAAAGGAGTACTTTAATATTAATTACGATAAGGAAGAAATTTGTATAACAGTAGGTGGCAGTGAAGGACTTCTATCTACTTTTACCACATTTATAAATAAGGGAGATAAAGTTTTAATACCAACACCAGCATATCCAGCCTATGAGAGCTGCGTAAAGCTTTTAGGTGGAAAGGTTATTAATTATGAATTAAATAGTGATTTTTCCATAAATCATGAAAAGCTTGAGAAAATCATAAACATGGAAAGTCCTAAAGTAATGGTATTATCATACCCTTGTAATCCGACAGGTGCAGTCCTAACTAAGGAAGATAAAGAAAAATTGTATAAGCTAATTAAGAATAAGAATATTCTAGTTATAACCGATGAGATATATAGTTCTCTTTCATATGAGGGTGAATATTACTCTTTAGCTCAGTATGAAGATGTAAAAGAGAAAGTGATTCTTGTTAGCGGATTTTCGAAGATGTTTTCAATGACAGGACTTAGATTAGGATATGTTTGTGCTCATAGAGAAGTAATAGATAGTATAGTAAAGGTGCATCAATATGCTGTATCCTGTGCTCCTTCTGTTGCGCAGTGGGGGGCTTATGAAGGTATTAAATCTTGTCTTTCAGAAGTAGAATTTATGAAGGATGAATTTATTAAGAGAAGAGATTATCTATATGAAAAACTAATTTCTATGGGGTTTGAAGTTAATCTTCCTAAAGGAGCATTTTATATATTTCCAAGCATAAAGGCTTTTAATATGAGCAGTGATAAGTTTTGTGAAAGAGCTTTAAATGAAGCTAAGGTTGCTATGGTGCCAGGCTCTGCTTTTGGTTCAGGTGGAGAAGGGTATATCAGAATTTCTTATTGCTACAGCATAGAGGATCTAGAGAAGGCAGTAAATAGATTAGGAGATTGGATTAGAAAGGTATAATTTTAGAAAAGCGTCATATGCTTATTGTTAAATTCATAAATATAACTAATAAATATATTTATGAATTTAGAAACTAGAAACTTTAAGTTTTATTAATTTCATATTGCAGTATATCTAATTTTAGATTCGGTAAGTTATTACTATATACTAATATGAAGTCTTTATTATAGAAAGTTAAATATTTAACTAGGTGTTAAAAATATTGACTAAGTATTAAAAATATTGACTAAGTGTTAAAAATATGATATCATTTTTAGAAAATAAATAGTAAATTTATGTGATAAAATTAGTTCTTTTTTTGAAGAGATACTAGAATATGAATTTATTACAGATGTAGCTTGCAATTAGGTTTTCAACCTACTCTATATTTATACATAACATATTTTTAGGGAGAAAATCTTATTCAATTATATGACTATTAATATAAGGGGGAATATTAATGAAGAAACAAAGATTAACAGCTTTGATTCTTGCTGGGGCAATGTTGTTCGGCGCTGCGCTTACTGGATGCGGCAAAGATAGCGGTAGCGACACAGCAGGAGGCGCAAAGCAACAAACTGAAACAAAGGGTTCAGCATCAAGTGGAAAGAAAAAAGTACTTGACTATTACTCAAGTGCTGAGCCAGAAATCCTAGACGCACAACAAATTTCAGGACAACCAGATATGCAAATTGCTAACATGTTCATTGAAGGATTGATGCGTTTTGGAAAAGAAGAAGGGAAATATGAGCCAGGTGTAGCTGAATCATATACTTTCGATGAAGCAACTAATACTTACACTTTCAAATTAAGAAAAGATGCTAAATGGAGCGATGGAACACAAGTTACTGCTGATGACTTTTTCTTCGCTTGGAGATTGGCACTAGATGAACAAACAGTTTACAGCTTTATGATTAGCCAGTACATCAAAGGTGCAGATGCATATGCAGCTGTGACTAAAAAATCTTTTATAAGTGAAAAAGATGCTGCATTTAAAGCTTTAGTTGAAAAGGCTAAGAATGAAAAAGATGATGCTAAAAAACAAGAGCTTAACAGCCAAATAGCAAAACGTTTAGAAGCTATGACAGATGCAGAAAAATCTGAGTACCAAAAAATAAAAGATGACTTATGGGCAAAAGTTGGTGCAAAGGCTGAAGGAGAAAACTTAAAAATTGAATTAGTAGGTCCTACTCCATACTTTGTTGGCTTAACAGCTTTCCCAGTATTTTTCCCAATGAACAAAGCATTCTATGAAAAGCATAAAGCAGACAATACTTATGGATTAGAATCAGCTGGATTATATGCAAATGGTCCATGGGTAGTAAAAGAATGGAAGCATAAAGATAGCTTTACATTAGTTAAAAACGAGAATTACTGGAATAAGGCTAATATAAAAATAGATCAATTAAACTTAAAGATAGTTGATAAGGTTGAAACAAGAACCAACTTGTTAAAGACTGGAAAACTTGATGGTTCTGCAATCCAAGCAAAAGACCTTCCAGAATTCCAAGATCTTGCAACACGTGAACAACTTAAGCTTCAAGACATGGTTGATATGCCAGATTACAGCATATTCTATGTAGATTTTAACCAATTCAGCAACAAGTATACAATGAATAAAAATATTAGAAAAGCTTTAACTTTAGCAATGGACCGTAAGAGCTTCGTAGAAAAAATTAACCTAGGTGACAGACCAGCATTAGGTATAGTTCCTGAGAGCTTCCCAGGACTAAACAAATCTTTCAGAGAAGAAAATGGAATGGAGCTAATAAAGGATAATAACAAAGAAGAAGCTAAGAAATATTTAGCTGAAGGTCTTAAGGAATTAGGATTAAAACAATTACCAACAATAGATATGGTTATAGTGGATGGCGACATTGATCAAAAGGTAGCAGTTAAGTTCCAACAAGACTGGAAAGAAATTGGCGTAACAGTTAATCTTGTACCAGTGCCTTGGGGTGAAAAATTAAGAAGATTAAAAGTTGGTCAATTTGCGATGTGTGCTGATGGTTGGGGCCCAGACTATATGGATCCAATGACATTCTTAGATTTATTTGAATCAACAAACGGAAACAACTATGGTAAATATAATAACCCTGAGTATGATAAATTGATAGCAGCTGCTAGAGTAGAAAAAGATGCGGCAAAACGTATGGGTATATTCTACAAAGCTGAAAAAATGCTAATAGATGATGCTGTTGTAGGACCACAATACTTCAGAGTTGCTCACTGGGTATTTAAAGATTATCTAACAGGTGTAGTTAACAGAGGTGCAGGCCCAACAACTGACTTCTACTGGGCAGACATAGACATGGATGCTAAGGAAGCACAAGCTAAGTAGTCAAAAAGTGTAAACACATAAAAGATAAGTGAAAAGGTATATGTTTCGCGTATACCTTTTTACTTATCGTATATACATATTAGAAAATTCATACTATTGTATATCATATAGCTTAATAATAAATCTAATATAAATAAAAGATAGGAGGAAGTTAATGTGCTAAAATATATTTTAAAACGAATAGTATACGCCATTATAACGCTTTGGGTAATAGCAACTTTAACTTTTGGGCTTATGAAAGCACTTCCAGGTGATCCTTTCCATAACCCTAAAATGTCGCCAGCAGTAAAAGAAGCTTTAACACATAAATATGCTTTAGATAGACCAGTAATTGAACAATATGGTATATACATAAGCAATTTAGTTAAAGGAGATCTAGGAACATCAATTAAGTATCCAGGAAGATCTGTTAACCAAATTATAAAAGATGGCTTTCCAAAGTCATTAGCATTAGGTTGGAGGGCAATGTTATTCGCTACAGCATTTGGATTGATATTCGGTGTAATTGCAGCCTTAAATCACGAAAAGGTATTGGATTACTTTGTAATATTTGTAGCAATTATTGGTGTATCAGTGCCGAGCATAGTAATGGGTCCATTTCTTGCTTATACCTTTGGAGTTAACTTAGGTTGGCTTCCTGTAACGGTGGACAAGACACAGATATCTATGCTACTACCAGCTCTTACGTTAGGACTAGGAACTTTGGCGTTTATTGCACGACTTATGCGTACAACAACATTAGAAGTTTTGGGACAAGACTATATTCAAACTGCAAAGTCAAAAGGCCTTAATAAAGTACAAATAGTATGGAAACACGTAGTTAGAAATGCTATTATGCCAGTTGTAACGGTTCTTGGACCGTTATTTGCAGGAATAATCACAGGTTCTATTGTTATAGAAAAGGTATTTGCAGTAGCAGGACTTGGAGATGCTTTTGTTAGTTCAATATTAGAACAAGATTATTCAATGATTATGGGTATTACAATTTTCTATGCTGTGTTAATAATTGTTGCAGTATTGATAGTAGATATAGCATATGGATTTATAGATCCAAGACTTAGAATTTCGGGAAAAGGAGGAAAATAGGCAGTATGGAAAAAATAGATAGATCACTGTTTGAACATGTAGGTAAAAATTTAGAAGAAGCTCAAGCAATTAAACGTCCAAGTATGTCTTATTTGGAAGATGCTATGAGAAGATTAAAGAAAAACAAACCTGCCATGATTTCCTTCTGGGTTTTATTAGTTCTAATTTTGATGTCTTTAATTGGACCAATTATTTCAGCTAAGGTGCAGGGACATGATTATCGCCAACAAAACTTAGCAAATCAAAACCAAACTTCAGTAATGACTAACCAAAGAAGTGTATCAGTGGTAAAAAATCAAGTATTTAAATATGATACTTATAAGCCTAACTTAAGAAAAACAAAAACTGTATTTAAAGGTGTACAATTCAAGGGTACTGGTACCTTAGAATTTAAAGTAGGAAATAAGTCAGAAGCTTCTTATCAAGGGGATAAGAAAGAATATTCTTTGGCAATAACAGTAGATTCAGATGACAACTGGAAGAGTGTTGTAGAAAAATTAAACGCTGAATCAGACAAAATGCTTCAGCAAGACTCAGACTTTAGAGGAATTAAATTTAAAAGGAGTGGAAGCAATTTAATTGTTGAAACTAAAGGAGACAAGTGGTTTAACAAACAATATTGGTTTGGAACAGATGAATTTGGTAGAGACTTATTTACTCGTCTTTGGAAAGGCGGAAGAACATCCTTCCTGATAGCCTTTGTTGCAGTGATTATAACTGTATTTATAGGTATCGTTTATGGAGGAGTTGCTGGATATTTAGGCGGAACTGTAGACACTCTAATGATGCGGTTTGTAGAGATAATAATGGTTGTACCAGACTTATTATATATTATTTTGCTTTTAACAGTTATGAAGCCAGGTCTTGGACCGATAATAATAGTTCTTGCAGCTACAGGATGGATGCAGACTGCTATGATTGTTCGTGGAGAAGTTCTAAGGTTAAAGAATTCAGAATATGTTATAGCTGCTGAAGTTTTAGGAGCAGACTCTAAAAGAATTATATTCAAGCATTTAATCCCGAATACAATGGGACCAATTATAGTTAATATGACAATGATGATTCCAAGAATGATATTTTCAGAAGCATTTTTAAGCTTTATAGGATTAGGTATACCAGCACCTATGGCATCCTGGGGATCACTAGTTAATGCTGGAGCTAGCATATTTACTCAATATCCACAACAGCTCTTAGTACCAGCGTTGGCGCTTAGTTTAACAATGTTAGCATTCAATATACTTGGAGACGGATTAAGAGATGCACTAGATCCTAAACTAAGAACGTAGGGAGTGAATTAGAGTGAATAAGATACTAGACGTAAAGAATTTAGAGGTTTCCTTTGATACTTATGCTGGAGAAGTACAATCAGTACGTGGAGTATCCTTTGATTTGTATGAAGGAGAGACTATTGCTATAGTAGGAGAGTCTGGTTGTGGTAAGTCGGTTACATCAAAAGCCATAATGAGACTAAACCCAGAGCCACCAGCAAGATTTAAAGGTGGAGAGATAATATTCGATGGAGAAGATATCGTTAAAAAGTCAGAAAAAGAAATGACTAAAATAAGAGGTAAGAAGATCAGCATGATCTTCCAAGATCCAATGACCTCATTAAATCCAACTATGACTATTGGAAAGCAAATAGTAGAAGGGCTTAAAAAGCACCAGGATATTTCAGATGAGGAAGCTAAAAAAAGAGCCATAGAAATGCTAAAGCTAGTTCAAATTCCTAACCCAGAAAAGAGATTTGAAGAATATCCTCATCAATTCTCAGGTGGTATGCGTCAGCGTGCTATGATTGCGGTAGCTTTAGTATGTAATCCAAAGCTACTTATAGCTGACGAACCGACAACAGCTTTAGACGTTACTATACAAGCTCAGATTTTAGATGTTATGAAGGACTTACAGAAGAAGATTAACACTTCTATAATCATGATTACTCATGATTTAGGAGTTGTTGCCGACATAGCTCAAAGAATCATGGTTATGTATGGAGGTAAGATTGTAGAAAAGGGAACTGTAAATGACATATTTTATAAGTCAAGACATCCATATACTTGGGGGCTTTTAAAATCAGTTCCAAGATTAGATATAGATAAGGAAGATGAAAGATTAGCATCTATAGAGGGTACTCCGCCAGATTTATTTGCTCCGCCAAAAGGATGCCCGTTTGCGGATAGGTGTGAGCATGCAATGAAGATATGTAGAGAACAAATGCCTCCTATGTTTGATATTAAAGAAGGACATGAGTCAGCATGTTGGTTGAATCATCCAGATGCACCTAAGGTGGAAGCACCAATTAATAAGCCTCAGCGTGATATAACTAAAGAGAAAGGAGGTACAAGGGACTAATGGATATCAATAAGAATGAAAAGGAAGTATTAGTTAAAGTACAGAACTTAAAAAAATACTTTGAAGTAGATAAAGGTGTTTATCTAAAAGCTATTGATGATGTAAGTTTTGATATATATAAAGGAGAAACTTTAGGACTTGTAGGGGAGTCCGGTTGCGGTAAGTCTACTACTGGAAGAACTCTTTTGAATATTTACAAAGCAACAGATGGTACAGTTGAATTTAATGGTAGAGACGTTCATAAAATGAATGCTAAAGAAAAAAAAGAATTCAATAAGAAGGCTCAAATGATTTTCCAAGACCCTTATGCTTCCCTAAATCCAAGAATGCTCGTGGGAAACATAATAGGTGAGGGATTAGATATCCACGGTATTTTAAAAGGTGAACAAAGACAAAAGCGCATTTATGAGCTTCTAGAGTTAGTAGGGCTAAATAGAGAACATGCCAATCGATTTCCACATGAATTTAGTGGTGGTCAAAGACAAAGAATTGGTATTGCTAGAGCACTAGCTTTAAATCCAGATTTTATTGTCTGTGATGAACCAATTTCAGCGTTAGATGTGTCCGTACAAGCTCAGGTTGTAAATTTACTTCAAGATTTACAAAAACAATATGGGTTAACTTACTTGTTTATAGCTCATGACTTATCAATGGTTAGATATATATCAGACCGTGTCGCAGTTATGTATCTTGGGGCAGTGGCAGAACTCGCTGAAAGTGATGAATTATATGAAAATCCAATGCACCCATATACAAAAGCGTTGCTATCTGCTATTCCGATACCTGACCCAGATATGCAGAAAAGCAAAAATCGTATTCCGTTAGAAGGAGAGGTTCCAAGTCCTATAAACCCTCCACCAGGATGTAAGTTCGTTGAACGTTGTCAACATGCTACAGAAAGATGTAAAACAGAAAGACCAGAATTAAAAGAAATGAAACCAGGACACTTTGTGGCATGCCACATCGTAGAATAATAAAAAGACAACCAGCATAAAATGCTGGTTGTCTTTTTATTATTCTACAGTTTAGTGGGGCTAGGGCATCAGTGGAGTAGTGGAATGCGGCTTTGCCTCAGTTTAGAAAAAACAGAAACTCAATTAAGCTTTACTTAATTGAGTTTCTGAACTTCATATCTTTCATTTTCGGTTTTAAACTGCAAACTTTAAACTTAATTTACTAATTACTCTCTAAGCTCTCTCCATTACTCCGCTCCTAAACTGCCTTTCTAGGCTTCTCCACTGCCCTTAATGACATTGTCCATAGAGTACATTCCTATCCCTTTTCCACCCATATACTCACATGCCTTAAGAGCACCTATAGCAAATACTTCTCTAGATAGAGCAGAATGTTTTAGCTCTATAATTTCTCCAGCCCCTGCGAAAATAATTTCGTGATCTCCAACAATACTACCACCGCGAACTGCATGTATACCTATTTCATTATGCGCTCTTTTTGCTATTCCATCTCTACCTTGATTAAACACTGTTTCCTCAGGAATAGCGTTTTTTATTGTGTTAGCTAAAAGAAGAGCTGTTCCGCTTGGAGCGTCAACCTTTTGGTTGTGATGTTTTTCCACTATTTCTATATCGTAGTTTTCATATAGCATAGCGCTTATATCTTTCAATATATTATTTATTAAGTTTATGCCTATAGACATATTAGCTGAACGAAATACAGGTATTTCTTTGCTTGCTGCTTGGATTTGATTTAGTTGTTCTGCACTATACCCAGTAGTACAAAGAACTAAAGGTAAATTTTTATTTTTGCAGTAGCAAAGAAGAGCATCTAATGCCTCTGGCCTTGAAAAGTCTAAAACAACATCAGCTTCTATAGTACACTCAGCAATGGTTTTAAATACAGGATATTGTACTGAATTATCGCTGAATTTGTCTATGCCAGCTACAATTTGCAAGTTTGGAAAGCTTGATACACTCTGAGAAATTACCTTACCCATTTTACCACAGCATCCACTTAATATAACTCTTGTCACGGGATCTATTCCTCCTTTATTAGCTTATCATAACTATCTAATGCTGACTGTAATACTTTTAAGTTATTCTCTTCCATGCTGCACAAAGGAAGTCTTAAGTCTCCAACTACCATTCCTTTTAAGTTCATAGCAGTTTTTACTGGAATAGGATTTGTTTCAATAAATATGGCATTAATAACAGGCAGCATATCAAGTTGAAGTTTAAGAGCTTCACCGTGTTTTCCATTCATGTATAATTCACATATATCGTGAGTTTCTTTTGGATAAAGATTAGCAACTACAGATATTACACCAATTCCGCCAAGAGATAATATAGGAATTATTTGATCGTCATTTCCTGAATATATATCAATTTTATCTCTGCATAAAGCTTTCATTTCTGCAATTTGGCTAATATTTCCGCTAGCTTCTTTTATAGCTGTAATATTTTTTAAATCACATAACTTTAAAAGAGTTTTCGGAGCTATATTAAGCCCTGTTCTTGAAGGAACATTATATACTATTATAGGAGTATTAACGTTATCATTAATTGCTTTAAAATGTTCCAATATTCCCTTCTGAGTTGTTTTATTATAATAAGGTGTTATAACTAGCAGGCCATCTACTCCTATACTTTCAGCCCATCTGCTCATACTTATAGAGGCTGCTGTGTTATTGGATCCAGTACCAGCTATTACAGGAATTCTTTTGTTAATAACATCAACTGTAAATTTGATAGTTTCTTTCTTTTCACTTTCAGTCATAGTTGAAGCTTCGCCAGTGGTGCCACAAATAATAATAGCATCAGTTTTAGATTCAACATGCCAGTTTAAAAGTTCTTCTAATTTTTCAAAATCAACTCTTCCATTTTTAAAAGGAGTAACTATAGCAACTCCAGAACCTTTAAATAAACTCATTTTAAATCCCCCTTAAAAGTAATTATTAGTCATTGTTAATCATTTGTTCTGCAATTTGAATAGCGTTTGATGCAGCACCTTTTCTTATATTATCAGCAACTACCCAAAGATTCAATCCATTTTCTAAGCTAAAGTCTCGACGTATTCTTCCAACATAAACTTCATCATGACCTTCGGCATCAATAGGAAGAGGGTATTGTAAATTTTTGACGTCATCTTTTAAAGTTACTCCCTCAGCATTCTCATATAATGAGAAAAT
Source organism: Clostridium bovifaecis (assembly GCA_009738435.1). GTDB lineage: Bacteria > Bacillota > Clostridia > Clostridiales > Clostridiaceae > Clostridium_H > Clostridium_H bovifaecis. The sequence goes on from CP046522.1 coordinate 1,546,154, forward strand.
ATCTTCAATCTCAAAAGGTCTTTCTAGTTCTACGTTAATACTTTCACTATGTCCATAGAATACAGGAACTCTTACAGTAGTAGCAGTGATTTTTAATTCATTGTTATGAAGAATCTTTCTAGTTTCTTCTATCATTTTCATCTCTTCCTTAGTATATCCATTATCCAAGAATGCATCTATATGAGGAAGTACATTTCCTGCTATAGCATATGGAAATTTCTTAGGAGGATTTCCGTTATATCCCTCCTTCAAGTCTGTAAAACCACCAACACCAGCTCCAGAAACCGCTTGGTAAGTGGAATATACTATTCTTTTTATACCATACTTTTCATATAAAGGTTTTAAAGCTACAACAGCCTGTATTGTAGAACAGTTAGGATTAGCTATTATACCTTTATGAAGCTTAATGTCCTCTGGATTTACTTCAGGCACAACTAAAGGAACCTCAGGGTCCATTCTCCATGCACTACTATTATCGATAACTACTGCTCCATATCTAGCGAAAATTGGAGCATACTCAAGGCTTACACTTCCTCCCGCAGAAAATAGCGCAAAATCTATCTTCTTGTCTTTTATGTTTTCTTCCTTAAGTTCTTCTACTAAAAAATCCTTATCCATAAACTTAAGTGTTTTGCCAGCTGATCTTTTAGAAGCAAATAAATATAAATTATTTACTGGAAAGTTTCTTTCAGCTAGGACTTCGATAAATTTGTTTCCTACCATGCCGGTAGCCCCTACTACAGCAACGTTGTATTGCATAATAAATCCTCCTAGACTCAATTTATAAATTACTTCAATTTCAATTTAAAATATATTAATTATAATTATACAACGTAGGTTGCATAAAAGACAATTATTTTTATCATTTGTGCGAAATATAACGGAATTTGTTTAATTTTTATTAAGATTTTAATATTAAGTTTCTAATTATAGGTGCTACACTATCTATAATATGCACTTTATTTGTAATATGATAAAAATTAATATATTAACAATTCCTCTTTAGAGTATAAAAATTTCGGATAAGTGGAAAATAATATTATTAGCTAGAGTTAAATGGGAGGAATATAAATGGGGAAAACACCTTTAAAAAAAGTAATAAAATCTAAATTAAAATCTAATAGAGAATTAAGCGAACTAGAAACCCTGAGAGAAAAAATAAAATACGAAATAGCTGATGAACTAGGATTAAAAGATAAAGTAGATAAATATGGATGGGGGGGGCTTACAGCTGAAGAGACTGGAAGAGTAGGAGGAATAATGGCCAAAAGAAAAAGGGAATTAAAGATACCCAAAAATGATATAATACAAAATATGGAGTAAATATATAATTTAACTTATAGTGCTTAAATTGTGTTGATTTTTAATATGAAAAATATTATATTAATCAAGTATTATACTAAATTTAAAGTTTTACAAGTGTTGGAGCTACTTAAAATCGGGGGGAGTAAATTTGAAATGTTATAAAGAATTTGCGCATATTTATGATAGGCTTATCTATGGTGATATAGACTATAAAAAATGGGCAGAGGTTTTGCTTAATATCTGTAATGATTATAATATAAAAAAGAAGATTATTTAGATTTGGCCTGCGGAACTGGGAATATGACGAAGGAATTGGGAAGAACATTTAAACATATATGGGCAGTAGATATGTCTCACGAAATGCTCACCGAAGCTGAAGATAAAATGAGAAATGAAAAATTAAAAGCTAAGTTTGTATGTCAAAATATAGCTGAACTAAAACTAAACAAGCAATTTGATTTAATTACCTGTGTCTTAGATTCGACAAATTACATATTAAATGATAAGGATTTGAGCAAGTATTTTTATTCAGTATATGAGCATTTAAAAGAAGACGGTATCTTTATATTTGATATAAACTCATATTATAAATTAACTGAAGTTTTAGGAAACAATCTTTACAATTATGATGATGAAGATGTAGTTTATATATGGGAAAATGTATTAGAGCAGGATATTGTAGATATGTATCTTACCTTTTTTATAAGAGAAGGAGAACTATATAGAAGATTTGATGAAGAACACAGAGAAAGAGCCTATAAGATGGATTTCCTTGATGAAATGTTGAATAAGGTAGGATTTAAGGTGCTAAAAAAATTAGATAACTATGAAAGTGAGGATATAAAAGAGGATACAGAGAGAATTGTGTATATTCTTAGAAAAAAACAGGAGGTAATTAATTGATGAAAGACAAATTGATTAAGGCAATAGCTAAAGATGGACAGGTTAGGATAATAGCAGCGGTGACAAAAGAGCTGGTAAATGAGGGAGTTAAATTGCATAAGTGTGCCCCAACTGCAGCAGCAGCCTTTGGGAGAATGCTGACGGCTGGAAGTTTAATGGGATCAATGCTTAAGTCGGAAAGAGATGTGCTTACCATAAAAATTGATGGTGGCGGTCCAGCAAGAGGAATTGTAGTTACAAGTTATGCTGATGCACATGTTAAAGGATATATAGGGAATCCATCTGCAGACTTACCAGCTAATGCTTTAGGAAAATTAGATGTAGGTGGAGTTATTGGGAAAAATGGAGGATTAGTAATAATAAGAGATCTAGGTCTTAGAGAACCTTACATTGGCCAAGTACCTATATATACAGGGGAAGTAGGAGAGGATATAGCTTATTATTTTACAGTTTCTGAACAGACGCCTACTGCAGTTGGATTAGGTGTGCTAGTAGATAAAGATTTAAGTATAAAAGAGGCTGGAGGGATAATAATTCAAATGATGCCTGGAGCTGATGATATGCTTGCAGATTTAATAACATACAGGCTACAGGATTTAGGGCATATTACTAAGTTTTTAAGTGAAGGAAAAACTATATATGATATGTTGAATTTTTTATTTGATGACATGGGGTTAAAGATATTAGAGGAGATTAATCCTAAGTATGAATGTGATTGCTCTAAAGAAAAAATAGAGAGAGCCCTTATAAGCATAGGGAAAAAGGATTTACAAGAAATATATGAGGAAGGAAAAACTGAAGAGATAAAATGTCACTTTTGTAATAGGGATTATAAATTTACTCACGAAGAGATAGGGGAACTTTTGAAACAACTCTAAGAAATAAGGCTATCAAATCAGTAGAAAGAAGCAGGTTAAAGGTTAGAAAGTTAGTAGATTAATTACTAACTTCTAACATACTAACCAGCGAATCGACTAACTTTTTAAAGGGTTGGATTACTATGAGAAAAAAAGAGATAAATAGAATATGTTGGAGAAATATATAGTTATGTTTCCATAATAAGCTTTAAAGGTATTGACATTTAAGAAGATATTTTATATTATAGTAATGCGCTCGGGAATGAGAGCAAAGAAATAAAAAAGTTAGGAAGTAAGAAATAAAAAACTTCTTGACAGAGTTTCAAAAGCCATATATAATAGATATTGTTGCTGAATGACGTGGGCGCATAGCTCAGCTGGGAGAGCACCTGCCTTACAAGCAGGGGGTCACAGGTTCGAACCCTGTTGTGCCCACCACTAATAAAAGCAAAGTTATAAACATGGCCCAGTGGCTCAGTTGGTTAGAGTGCCGGCCTGTCACGCCGGAGGTCGAGGGTTCGAGTCCCTTCTGGGTCGCCATTATAACTTTAATTAAGGCTGGATAGCTCAGTCGGTAGAGCAGAGGACTGAAAATCCTCGTGTCCCTGGTTCGATTCCTGGTCCAGCCACCAGCAAGCGGGAGTGGCTCAGTGGTAGAGTGTCACCTTGCCAAGGTGAACGTCGCGAGTTCGAATCTCGTCTTCCGCTCCAATAAGGCGCTATAGCCAAGTGGTAAGGCACGAGTCTGCAAAACTCTGATCCCCCGGTTCAAATCCGGGTGGCGCCTCCAATTAAAATTCTTAATACAGTTAAGAATTTTTCAGTTAGGAGTTAGAATATATATTTCAGTTCTAATATTTTAATTGTGTTATTGTTGTGAATTTTATACTTTTAAATAGTTTTAGTTTAAATGTTAGAGATTAGAAGCTAAGGATTGAGAATGAAAATTTAATTTCTAACGCATAATATGCTAACTTTAATCTAAAGAATTAAATATGCGGCGCTATAGCCAAGTGGTAAGGCACGAGTCTGCAAAACTCTGATCCCCCAGTTCAAATCTGGGTGGCGCCTCCAATTAAAAAACCTTAACATACGTTAAGGTTTTTTGTTATGGGTTAGAATAGGGTTATGCTTTAGTGAATTAATAATGCTATATGCATAAGACTCAGCTTACACAAAGTTTTAGTTTAAATGTTAAAGGATTCTAGATTATAAAATGCATTGTATTGGATCCTATTTTAGATATATCAGCTCCAGATGGATTTTCTTTCATCATTGTAAGAACTCCAATAACAGTAATGCCAAGTCCTATAAAAAATATAATATCTCCAAGAGCTAGATAATGGTTTATACAACGTTATGCCACTATTTGGAATTTGTGTACACAAACTAAGGTTAATCGCTAGTAATTACAGATCAGTGAATATTCTGTAATTGGCAACCTAAATTCAATAATTTATAATTGCTCTGGTTACTGGTTACTGGTTACTGGTTACTGTCAGTATGCTTCCACGATCAATAAGTTTTCCTTTTCGCAAATAGAAAGGTTCTACTTTATGCTTTTTTAAGAAATTAATCACATCTTTTCCGTAAGTATAACAATCTAAATTACCATAAAATGCCATAGTTTTTTCTTCAATTAGTCCACAAGTTCCACCTATAAATCCGTAGTTTAATCCAGGAAGTTCAATATCTCCAGGCGGCAAAAGCAATATATCTATATTTTCTTTATTTAAAGCTTTTGCAATTCCTATATCGCTAGTTATTACAGCTTTCGCGTTGACTATAGCCGTAGAGCACTTAGTATATCCTTGCTTCACTTTGATAAGATTTTTTGTTTTACTCATTATGTCTAAAAGGTTCTCGTCAGTATAATCTATATAATGAACAAATAAGTTAGAGATGCTTACGGCGTTTAGTATAATATCATAAGGATAAAAAGAGGATAAAGAGGAATTAGATAAAAATACGTTAATATTTGATTTTTTTAAAACTTCTATAAATTCTTTTGGCATGTCTTTATGAACCATAATGCTAGCATTATCTATAATATGTAAAAGCATATCAGGATGACCACAAACAGCAGCGTATAAACTTTCACAAGGAGGACATGCTAAAATTTCATATCTAAATTTTAGCAAGTTAGATATTTCTTCGTCTGTAATTCTATAATCAACAATTATTTTTTTCACATTTATCACCTACATGACATAATATTAAGTTTAAATACAATATAACATCAATATTAAACATACGTCCATATTAAATTATATATAAATCTCATAATGGTCTGCATAGACATTTGATTTAAACACATACTAATCCAAGGAAGGGGTGTGTAATGTGTTATTTTTTACAATTATCTACAATAATGAGAAAGAAGACATTATGGATTATTTAAGTGATATGAAGGAATACTTTGAACAGAAAAGTATATTCCTGGGGATTTCTGAGAGCATAAATTCTGGATTCAATTTTGTTAAAATATTCTGTAATGACGCTGACTTTAACAGTAAATTAAGAAACAGATTTCATTTGTATATAGCTAATATATTATATAAAGTTGTAATAAAAGAATATTATGAAGACGAAATGTATCATTATTTAACGGATACTTATTTTTTTCTCAGATATGATGAAATGAAAGAAGTTGCGAATAGAAGTTTTAGGATACTAAATGATGAAGAAAAAATTACTGATGAAGATATAGTGTATTGTATGAACAAAAAAAATGATATAATTGATAAAATAAAAGCTTGTATTGAAGAAAATAATGAACTAAATGTACAGGGATTCGTTACCTTTAGAGTTAAGGAGCTGCGTGGAGACTTAGAGGATATAGTGAACAAAGTAGTAGAGAAGTATATGGCTGAAAAGGAGTATAATGAATTTATAAAATTATTGAAGTATTTTGTAGAAGTTCAAGAAAGTAAAATTGATGAAATCAATTTAGCGATTAAAGAAGATGGCAGCTATAGCATACAAGATAAAAAAGGTAATGATATAATGAATGAAATACTAAACGATTTGTCCGATGCTAAATATATAGGAACCGTAGGAGTTGAAGACTTAATTATAAGCGGACTTATAACATATTGTCCTGAAAAAATAATAATTCATTGTGAAAGCAATTGTAGAAATAAGGAATTAATAGATACTATTAAAAAGGTGTTTGAAAGTAGAGTTAAAGTATGTAATGAGTGTGAGATCTGCATGGAGATAAAGAATACGATAAAAGTATAAAAATAAATAGGTTGACAGTGGTAAATATTAATAATATAATTTATAAAAAAGATATACACATTATATAATAAAGACTATGATAAGGAAGAGTAGATAGATTACTGATCTAAGAGAGGAGAATCCACAGGCTGTAAGGTTTTCTGTTCAAGTTCTATGGAAAACCACCTTTGAGTTGAATATCGAATGTAATAGTAGATATTATCCGCTTTACTGGCGTTAAGGTTAATGAGATGACACTAGAAATTTATTCTGCTGTTAATTTGGGTGGAACCGCGATATTACTCGTCCCTTTTTTGGGATGAGTTTTTAATTTTTTGTAAAAATAAAACTTATATATTTAAACAGGGGAGGAAAAACCATGGTTAAGATTACATTGAAAGATGGAAAGGTACTAGAATTTGAAGAAGGTCTAAGCGTTGGAGAAATAGCTTTTAAAATAAGCCCTTCTTTAAGAAAAAAAGCGTTAGGTGCAAAAATTAATGGTAACAAAGCAGAATTGATGGACAAAATAAATGAAGATTGTACTTTAGAAATACTTACATTTGAAGACGAGGACGGTAGAGCTGCACTAAGACATACATCTTCTCATATACTAGCGCAAGCAGTAAAAAGATTATATCCTAATGTTAAACTTGCAATTGGACCTTCAATAGAGAATGGATTTTACTATGACTTTGATGCTGATTTTTCTTTTACTCCAGAGATTCTAGAAAAAATAGAAAAAGAAATGGAGAAGATAGTTAAGGAAAATCTTGAATTGAAGAAATTTACGCTTCCAAGAGAAGAAGCTATAAAATTTATGAAGGAAAGAAATGAGGAATATAAGGTTGAGTTAATAGAAGATTTACCAGAAGACTCAGTTATATCTTTCTATGAGCAGGGAGAGTTTATAGACCTTTGTGCTGGACCTCATGTACCTTCAACAAAGGAAGTTAAGGCGGTAAAATTGCTTTCAGTAGCAGGAGCATACTGGAGAGGTAATGAAAAGAATAAGATGCTTCAAAGAATATACGGAACATCCTTTACAAAAAAGAGTGATCTTGACGAATATATCCATATGATGGAAGAGGCTAAGAAAAGAGATCATAGAAAATTAGGAAAAGAATTAGGGTTATTCGTAATTCCAGAAGAAGGCCCAGGCTTCCCTTTATTTTTACCTAGAGGAGTTCGACTTAAGAATAAGCTTTTAGAATACTGGAGAGAACTTCATAGAAAAGCAGGATATGTTGAAATAGAAACTCCTATTATATTAAGTAGACATCTTTGGGAGAACTCAGGACATTGGGATCACTATAAAGACAATATGTATTCAGTAAAGATTGATGAACAAGACTTTGCTATAAAACCTATGAACTGTCCAGGAGGAATGCTTGCTTATAAAACAGCAATTCACTCATATAAAGAATTTCCAATGCGTTATGCAGAATTAGGAAGAGTTCATAGACATGAGCTTTCAGGAGCTTTACATGGTTTAATGAGAGTAAGAGCTTTCACACAAGATGATGCACATATATTCATGCTTCCAGAACAAATAAAGGAGGAAATAAGGGGCGTTGCAAAGCTAATAGACGAAGTTTATAGCACGTTTGGATTTAAGTATCATGTTGAACTATCTACAAGACCAGAGGATTCAATGGGTACTGATGAAGAATGGAAGATAGCCGAAGATGGATTAAGAGAAGCTCTAGAGGAATTAGGGCTTAAATATATAATAAATGAAGGAGATGGGGCATTCTACGGTCCTAAGATAGATTTCCACTTAGAAGACTGCATAGGAAGAACATGGCAGTGTGGAACTATCCAATTAGATATGCAAATGCCTCAAAGATTTGATTTAACTTATATAGGTAAGGATGGAGAAAAGCATAGACCTGTAATGATTCATAGAGTTGCTTTTGGAAGCATAGAAAGATTTATAGGTATATTAATTGAGCACTATGCAGGTAAGTTCCCAGTATGGTTAGCTCCAGTTCAAGTAAAGGTACTTCCTATTTCAGATAAGTATATAGAATACGCATCAAATATAAGACATATTTTATTTGAAAAAGGAATTGACGTAGAGCTTGATGGCAGAGCAGAAAAGATTGGATACAAAATTAGAGAAGCTCAACTTGAGAAGGTGCCTTACATGTTAATTATCGGAGAAAAAGAAGTAAATGAAAATAATCTATCAGTAAGGTCAAGAGAAGACGGAGATTTAGGTTCAATGAACTTAGAAGCTTTTATAGACAAAGTTATGAAAGAAATACAAGAAAAAGCTAATAATTTATAAAAATGTATTGACATAAGATATAGATAATAGTAAAATACTATTTGTTAAGAAGAAACTAAGCTGTTTCTCACCTTACAGCATTGCTAGTAAGGTTATACATTCATTATGCTATGTTAAACTTTATTTAAGTTATGAAATGTATGGGACAGCTTTCAGCTGTCCCTTTTTTATTTTAAATATTGATTTTATAATAAAGTCTATAATTCTCAATATAGAAATATAGAAATATAGAAATGTATATGTAGAAGCTTTAAAGTTATTTCGGAGGTGAAAGAATATAAAAAAGATTGTCTTATCAATGAACAAATCAGAGAAAAAGAAATAAGGCTTATAGGCGATGATGGAGAAGCGCTTGGAATTGTAAGTACTAAGGAAGCTATGGATATAGCTGAAGAAAAAGAACTTGACTTAGTAATGATATCTCCAAATGCCGTTCCACCTGTTTGTAAGGTAATGGACTATGGCAAATATTTATACGAACAAACTAAGAAGGTTAAAGAAGCTAAGAAGAATCAAAAAGTTGTAAATATTAAAGAAATTAGACTAAGTCCAACGATTGAAGAACATGATATCGAAATTAAAGCTAATAGAGCTAAACAATTCTTACAAGAGGAAGATAAGGTTAAGGTTACAGTAAGATTTAGAGGAAGAGAAGCTGATTATTCCTATAAAGGGAATGCAATATTAGATTTATTTGTATCAAAGGTAGGAGATGTTGGTATCATTGAAAAACCCGCTAAACTTGAAGGGAGAAATATGATACTGATATTAGCTCCTAAAAGGGCTTAATTGAAAGGAGGAACTTACTATGCCAAAAATGAAAACACATAAAGGTGCAGCAAAGAGATTCAAGAAAACAGGAAGCGGAAAGCTTAAGAGAGCTAAAGCTTTTAAGAGCCACATATTAACTAAGAAATCTTCTAAAACAAAGAGAAATCTTAGAAAAGGTGGTCTTGTATCTGAGACTCAAGAAAAAGTAATGAAAAAATTATTACCATATCTATAATAGAAATCGTAACAGAAGGAGGTTTGTTTAATGGCTAGAGTAAAAAGAGCTATGCACGCTCGTAAAAAACATAAAAAAGTATTAAAGCTTGCAAAAGGATATTATGGAAGAAGAAGTAAGACTTTCAGAGTTGCCAACGAAACTGTAATGAGAGCAATGGCATTTGCATATGTTGGTAGAAAGTTAAAGAAGAGGGAATTTAGAAGACTTTGGATAGCTAGAATAAATGCAGCTACAAGAATGAGTGGTCTTTCTTATTCAAAATTCATGAATGGAATTAAACTTGCTGGAATAAACATGAACAGAAAAATGCTTTCAGAGATTGCTATAAATGACCCAAAAGCGTTTGCAGACTTAGTTGAAGTTGCAAAAAAACAATTAAACGCTTAATATAAAATGCGGCCTTAGAGCTGCATTTTATTTATTTACATTGGAAAAACTAATTTAAATAATATATTTTGAAGCAATAGCATAGGGGTGTTGAATGTGCAAAAAAGGTATAAAAAAAGGTTAACTCCTGTTCAAATATTAGCACTAGGTTTTTTTTCGGTTATAATGATAGGAAGTTTTTTGCTTATGCTTCCCATATCATCTAAAGTCGGAACTGTAACTCCCTTTATCGATGCCTTCTTCACATCAACTTCTGCGGTTTGTGTAACCGGATTGGTCACTCTAAATACAGGGGAGCATTGGAGTTATTTTGGAAGCACTGTTATAATGTTTTTAATACAAATAGGTGGACTAGGGTTTATGTCCTTTGCAACGTTATTTGCTCTGCTTTTAGGCAAAAAGATAACATTAAAAGAAAGACTTATAATGCAAGAGGCAATGAACTCATTCTCACTTCAAGGACTTGTAAAATTAGCAAAGTATATTTTGATATTCACCTTTTCCGTTGAAGGAGTAGGTGCATTATTTTTAGCTACAAAGTTTATTCCAGAGTATGGCTTAGAAAAAGGAACTTATTTCGCTATATTTCATTCTGTCTCCGCATTTTGTAATGCTGGATTTGATCTTACGGGAAATAGCTTAGTACCCTATGCAGATAATACTGTAATAATACTTACCATATCTGCTTTAATAATTATAGGTGGGTTAGGATTCGCAGTGTGGGCTGAGATATATAACTATAAAGGATTGAAGAAGCTTTCCGTACACTCAAAGCTTGTAATAACTATGACTTTGATTTTACTAATAGGTGGATGGATTTTAATGTTTATTCTTGAGGCAGGTAATCCTGAAACACTTAAACCTATGTCACTTAAGGGAAAACTATTAAGTTCATTGTTTGCTTCTGTATCTCCAAGAACAGCAGGCTTTAACTCTATATCTACTTCTGGTATGACATTGGGAGGGATAACCTTAACTATAATATTAATGTTTATAGGAGGTTCACCAGGGGGAACAGCAGGAGGAATAAAGACCACCACTACTGGAATACTTCTTATGACAATAATATGCATGATAAAAAATAGGGAAGACACGACAGTATTTAATAGAACAATAACTAAAGGTTTAGTATATAAAGCATTTGTTATATCTACTATAGCTATGGGAGTTGTTATAGTTGATACAATGATATTATCGATTACAGAGGTTGGTGCATCTTTAGAGTATATACTATATGAGATAGTATCCGCTTTCGGGACAGTGGGACTTACTTTAGGGCTTACTCCTAAACTTACCGTAGTAGGAAAATTGCTTATAGCATTGACTATGTATATAGGTAGGGTAGGACCGCTTACTTTATTTTTAGCGTTGTCAAGTAAAAAGAATGGAAGTTCTATAAAATATCCTGAGGGCAAAATATTAGTTGGGTAGAGGTGATTTCATTGAGAAGAAAACAATTTGTGGTAATTGGACTTGGAAGATTTGGAAGTTCTATAGCAAAAACTCTGTATTCTTTAGGAAATGACGTATTAGCTATTGATTCAGATGAGGAAACTATTCAAGATATAGCAGATAGTGTAACTCATGCAGTACAAGTGGACGCAACAGATGAAAATAGTCTTAGAACTCTTGGAATAAGTAATTTTGATGTAGCAGTAGTGAGCATAGGTTCGGATGTTCAAGCCAGCATTATGGCAACACTTCTAGCAAGAGAGCTAGGTGTCAAACATGTAATTGCTAAAGCTCATAATGAATTACATGGAAGGGTTCTTAAAAAGATAGGAGCAGACAGGGTAATATTCCCAGAAAGGGATATGGGAGTGAGAGTTGCTCATAACTTAGTGTCATCAAGTATTTTAGATTATATTGAGTTGTCACCAGATTACAGTATAGCTGAAATTGCGAGTCCAGCGGAATGGCATGGAAAAACCTTAAAGGAATTAAATATGAGGTCACAATATGGTATAAATGTTATGGCTCTTAAGAGAAATAATGAAGTAAATGTTTCTCCTTCAGCAGAAGATGTTATTGAAAAAGGGGATATTATTGTGGCTATAGGTGGAATAGAAGAATTAAATGAACTTGAAAACAAAATAGACCGTTAGAAGGTGGCCTTGTTGAATATTATTGAAAGTAAGGACAATTCATTAATTAAGGATATCAAAAAGCTAAATAAAAAAAAGTATAGAGTAGAATATGGACAGTTTCTTGTAGAAGGTTTTAGATTTGTAGAAGAAGCATTAAAATCTACATTTAAAATACCTTATATTTTTATAAGTGAAACTTCTTTAGAAAAGTTTAGAAGTTTTGGTATGGAAAGGCTGATTAATTGTGATACTAAGGTGAACTGCGTAAAGGAATCTTTGTTAAAGGAATTATGCAATACGGAGAATCCTCAGGGAATTTTAGCTGTTGTAAATAACAAAAGAGTTGAAATAGAAAGTAAAGAAGGATTTTATGTTCTAGCTGATAGGGTTCAGGACCCAGGAAATATGGGTACTATTATTAGAAGCGCTCATGCTGCTGGAGCACTTGGAGTCATAATAACTAAAGGAACGGTTGATGTATATAATGATAAAACTTTAAGATCTACCATGGGCTCAATATTTAATATTCCTGTTATTGAAGATGAAAATTTCCAAGTAATAAAGAGTCTAAAGGAAAGTGGTTTTAAGCTTTTAGTAAGCTCATTGGACGCGGAAAATAACTTCTATGATGTGGATTTAACTAGTAAAGTTATAATTTCTATAGGCAATGAAGGAAATGGCATAAGCGAAGAGCTATACGAATTAAATGATGAGAAAGTGAAGATTCCTATGCCAGGCGGTGCAGAGTCTCTAAATGCAGCTGTGGCAGCTAGTGTTATGATGTATGAAGCAGTAAGACAAAAAGAAAGTTTAAACAGATATCAAAATCTCTGATTTTGTGATGTTAGTTAAAAAGTATTTGAATTTTTGATTTGATATAGTTATAATAGTACTTAAGTTTGGGTTTGATAAGCAACTTGAATTTATACTCTAGTAAGCGAAACGAACTTAAATTTTAAAAGTGAATTGAACTTAGACTTTACAAGTGTATATTCTAAACTATGATGGAGAGAGTAAATATAGGAGTTCTTACAGAGAGAGAAAGCCATAGACTGAAAGCTTTTTTAAGAAGGAATATATTGAAGTTCACTCTGGAGTTCTAATTGTGAATTCAGTAGCAATTAGCGGTATAACCGATAACTTTTTCACGAGAGGGCTATGATTTTATAGCTAATAAGGGTGGTAACGCGGAATAACTTCGTCCCTAAGTCTAGGGGATGGAGTTTTTTTATTTACATAAGTTATGAAAGGAGAAGAAAAATGAGAGAAAAATTAGAGCAAATCAAAAACATTGCTTTAGATGAATTACAAAAAATTTCAAGCAAATCAGAGCTTGAAAATATTAGAGTTAAGTACCTAGGAAAAAAAGGAGAATTAACTCAAATTTTAAGAGGAATGGGGCAGCTTTCTGCAGAAGAAAGACCTATAATTGGAAAACTTGCTAATGAGGTAAGAGAAAGCATAGAGAATCTAATTGATAGTACATCAAATAACATTAAAAACAAAGAAAAAGAAGCAAGATTAAAGAGTGAAATAATAGATATCTCTATGCCAGGAAAAAAGCAAATAGTAGGAAAGAAAAATCCTCTTCAACTTACTTTAGAAAGTATAACAGATATATTTATTTCTATGGGATTTTCAATAGAGGAAGGGCCAGAGGTGGAAAAAGATTATTACAATTTTGAAGCTTTAAACATTCCTAAAAATCACCCTGCAAGAGGAGAACAAGATACTTTTTATATAAATGAAAATGTGGTATTAAGAACCCAGACTTCACCAATACAAGTAAGAACAATGGAAAATCAAAAACCTCCAATAAAGATGATAGCACCAGGAAAAGTATACCGTTCTGATGCAGTTGATGCTACTCATTCACCTATATTCTACCAAATTGAAGGGCTAGTTGTAGATAAGGGAATAACTTTTGCAGACCTAAAGGGAACCCTTGAGTTATTTACAAAGAAAATGTTTGGAGAGAAGATGCAGACTAAATTTAGACCTCATCATTTTCCATTTACAGAGCCTTCTGCTGAAATGGATGCAACTTGTTTTGTATGTGGAGGAAGTGGATGTAATGTTTGTAAGAATAGTGGATGGATTGAGCTTTTAGGATGTGGAATGGTTCACCCTGATGTTTTAAGAAATTGTGGAATAGATCCAGAAGTATACAGCGGTTTTGCTTTTGGCTTTGGATTAGATAGAATGGTTATGCAAAAGTATGAATTAGATGATATAAGATTATTATATGAAAGTGATATGAGATTTTTAAATCAATTCTAATTATATAAGGTAGCAGGAGGTAATTTTAATGAAGGTACCAGTAAATTGGCTTAAAGATTATGTAGAGATAGATATAACTCCTAAAGAACTAGGAGATGCATTAACTCTTTCAGGTTCGAAGGTGGAAGAGGTTATAGTAACTGGAGATGTAGTTGATAAAGTAGTTACAGGAAAAATAATAAAGCTTGAACCAAATCCAGAAGCAGAGAGACTATCCATATGTCAGGTGGATATAGGAGAGGCAGAGCCTATTCAAATAGTTACAGCGGCAACAAATATGAAAGAAGGAGATGTGGTTCCTACTGCATTACATGGCTCTACATTGGCTGATGGAACTAAAATTAAAAAGAGCAAGCTAAGAGGAGCAGTATCAAACGGAATGTTCTGTTCTGAAGAAGAACTTGGAATTGCTGGAGATGAACCAGTACATGGTCTTATGATACTTCCAGGGAATACTCCGCTAGGAAAAGATATAAAAGAAGCTATAGATTTGCAGAAGGCTACTATAGATTTCGAGATCACTTCAAATAGACCAGACTGCTTAAGTATAGTTGGTATTGCTAGAGAAACAGCAGCTACATTAGGAACAGAATATAGAATGCCAAAGCTTGAATACAGTGCAAAGTGCAGCGACAATATAGTAGATGATATAAAGGTAGAAATAAAGGATAGCTTATGCAGAAGATATATGGCTAGAGGAGTTAAGAATATAAAAATTGCTCCTTCACCTCAATGGATGCAAGAAAGACTTATAGAAGCTGGAGTTAGACCAATAAACAATATTGTTGATATAACAAACTTTGTAATGATAGAGCTTGGTCAACCAATGCATGCTTTTGATAGAAGAGAAATAACTACTAATACAATAGTAGTTGAAAGAGCTAAAGAGGGCGAGAAGTTTACGACTTTAGATGGGGTCGAAAGAACACTAGATTCAGCAGTATTGAATATCAAAGATGGAGATAGAACTATTGGCCTTGCGGGTATTATGGGAGGATTAAACTCAGAAGTTAAAGATGATACTATAGCAATAGTTTTTGAAGGGGCTAATTTTGATGGAACTAATATCAGAGTATCTTCTAAAAAATTAGGGCTAAGAACAGATGCTTCAGGTAAGTTTGAAAAAGACTTGGACCCTAATCTTGTGGAAATTGCCATGAATAGAGCTTGTCATTTAGTTGAAGAACTAGGTGCTGGGGAAGTTATGGAAGGTACTATTGATATATATCCAGAAAAATCAGAATCACATATACTAAAAATAGATTCAAACTGGATAAATAAATTCCTAGGAATATATATACCAAAAGAAGATATGAAAAAGTATTTGGATAGATTAGAGTTAAAGAGTGATATTGAAGGGGATACATTAGTTATAAGTGTGCCTACTTTTAGAAGCGATATAAATATAAGAGAAGATGTGGCAGAAGAAATTGCAAGAATATATGGATATAATAATGTTCCATCTACAACTCCAAGTGTAGAAACTTTGAAGGGTGGAAAAAGTGCAAAACAAATTCTAGATGATAAGGTTTTAGAAACTTTAATATCTAGTGGCCTTAACCAAGCAATAACTTATTCTTTTGTAAGTCCTAAAGTCTTTGACAGAGTTTTGATACCAGAGGATAGTATTTTAAGAAAAGCAGTAGCAATAAGAAATCCTCTTGGAGAAGATTACAGTATAATGAGGACTACATCTATACCTTCAATGATGGAGGCCTTAGCTAGAAATTATTCAAGGAATAACGAATTAGCTAGACTGTTTGAAATAGGTAAGGTATATTTACCCAAAGAAGACGAAAATGACCTTCCAGAGGAGAGAAATATAGTTACTATAGGTATGTATGGTAAGGCTGATTATTTGGATTTAAAGGGAGTAGTAGAAAATATAATAGATGTTTTAGGAGTAGAAAAGGTTAAATTCCAAAGGGAAAGCGAAAATCCAAGCTTCCATCCAGGAAAAACTGCTGCTCTCTATATAAAGAAAGAATATGTAGGTGCAGTTGGAGAGATTCACCCAGATGTAGCAGAAAAATATGGAGTTGAGGAAAGATGTTATATAGCAGAGCTTAACCTTGATATTCTATATAGAAATGCTACTATGGAAAAGAGGTATACGCCTCTTCCAAAGTTCCCAGCTGTAACAAGAGATATAGCTATTTTAGTTGATGAAAATATACTAGTTCAAGAAATAGAAGATGCAATTAAAAACCAAGGTGGAAAGCTTTTAGAGAGTGTAAAACTATTTGATATATATCAAGGAAAACAAATTCCACAAGGCCAAAAGAGCATAGCCTATGCCTTGGTGTATAGAGGAGAAAACAGAACTCTAACTGATAATGATGTAAACAAGGTCCATGACAAAATAGTAAGAACACTTGAGCAAAAGTTGGGAGCAGAACTTAGATAAACATACATCCTAAATTTTAAATAGAAAACCCAAGTCTACGATTTGGTGTGAATCCCTTACTGTGTGATAACTCCTCTGACGATAGGAAGAGGAGTTTCCTTCTGCAATTAGGTAAATTCATATTTCATATATTGAGAAAATGTGTTAAAATGTATGTGAATGAATAAACGAATTTATCTAAGAGGGTGTTCAAATGAATATAGTAACTGTTAAGATAAATGGTTCAGAGTATAATCTTAAAGGGGAAGAAAGAGAAGAATATCTACATAAAGTAGCAGGTTATGTAGATAAAAAAATTGCAGAAGTATTAAAAAAGAATAGCATACTTAGCATATCAGACGCCTCTGTTTTAGCAGCTATAAACATAGTTGACGAAAAGTTTAAAAGTGATGAATGCTGTGAGGCTTTTCAAAGAGAAGTTGAAGAAGTAAAAAAAGGGGAAAAGACTCTTCAAGCTCAGATAGAAGATTTAAAAAAACATATAAAAAATTTAGAAGAATATAATGCTGAACTACAAAATAAGCTAGAAAGCAGTAAAAGCGGGGAATATATAAAAGAGGTTGAAGAAGAAAATTCATCTCTAAGAGATGAGCTAGAAATTCTAAGAGAAACTGTTAAAAAGCATTTAAAGGAAAAAAATGATTTAAAGTCAGAAAATAAAGAATTGAAGTTTCAAGTTCAATCCTCTAAATATAAGATAATGGACCTTCAAAATAGATTAATCGAAAATCAAATTGACTTAGTAAAAATTAAAAAGAAGGAAAATCCCTTACTGAATATAAAATAGATTTCATGTTAATACATGAGGTCTATTTTTTTTTATGATTAATATATTTATTAAGGAGTAAGGAACCTTGTAAGGGGGATAGCAATGATATATTTTGATAATGCTGCAACCAGTTTTCCAAAACCACCCGAAGTTTATGAAGAGGTGTCAAACTGCATGAAAACTTATGCTGCAAATCCAGGAAGAAGTTCACATAATATGGCAATAAGTGCTGATTCTAAAATAATGGAGACACGAACAAGGATAAGCAAGTTATTTAACATTTCAAATACATTAAATGTGGTTTTTACAAAAAATGCTACAGAGGCATTGAACATAGGAATAAAAGGAGTTCTGAAAAAAAGGATCATGTCATAAGCACTGTTATAGAGCATAATTCTGTACTAAGGCCCCTACATGCTTTAAGCAAGGAAAATATAGATATAACTTTAGTTGGAGTAAATGAGAATGGGTATGTAAATATTAAAGCTTTAAGAAAAGAAATAAAAAAGAGTACAAAGCTAATAGTTATAAATCATTCTTCCAACGTGCTGGGAACAGTACAGGATATCAAGACGATTGGAAGAATAGCAAAAGAAGAAGGGATAATTTTTATGGTAGATGCATCACAAAGTGCTGGAAGTATACCTATTGATGTAGTTAGGGATAATATTGATATTATGGCATTACCAGGTCATAAGGGATTATTAGGGCCTCAAGGAACAGGAATTTTATATGTAAAAGAAGGAATTGATTTAAAGGAATATAGTCAAGGGGGAACTGGTAGTGAGTCAGAATCTATGCTGCAGCCAGAGTATCTCCCTGATAAATTTGAGAGCGGCACACTAAATACTCCCGGTGTAGCCGGACTATGTGAAGGTGTAAGGTTTATAGAAAAAGTTGGGATAGAAAAGATATCAAAACACAAAAAACTGTTAGTAGAATATTTGGTAGAAGAGCTAAAGAAGCTTTCTTATGTAATTATATATGGTGGTACCTCCTACGAAAATAGAACTGCTGTAGTATCAATTAATGTAGATGGTATTGATAGCTCAGATGTAGGATGTATGTTAAATGAAAAGGGAATTGCGGTAAGAACCGGATATCATTGTGCTCCTCTAATTCATGGGATAATCAACACAAACTATAAAGGAACTGTTAGAATAAGTCCAGGATATTTTAATACTATAGAAGAAGTAGAAAAGCTAATAACAGCTATCAAGGAAATATACTAGGGAAAACTTAATTCAAGAGAAGGCAAAAATAATTGTACTAACTCTAATTAGTACAATTATTTAGTTAAAATTGGCTCTGTAAAAAATTTAGCTACTTTCTGCGTTAAGGTTTTAATTACGAACTAGATAAGAACGATAAGCCGCAAATTTTTTACTAACTAGCAGCTGGTCTTACTTAGAACTAAATATTCTACTAATAATCGAGGCGTTCAATTTTGTATTAGCTATATGGAGCTCAGAGGTTAAATTCTCTATTTGACCTTGTAAATCTCTAATTTCCTCATTAAGAGAAACAATATTATTTTCATATTCACTTATTTCTGTTATTAATTGAGAAATCTGAGCCTCTTTTTCAGCATTGACAGCTGCTAATTCTAAGATTTGATCTTTCAGATTCATAATTTCACTTTCTTTGTTCAAGTTTATCTTATCAAGCTTTTTAAGTTCTTCTTCAGCATTTTGTAGTTTCAAGACTTTATCCTTAAGTATATATTTCTTTTTCTCTAACTAGTTTGATTTCTTCTAGTTCTTTAATTTGATTTTCATAAGTTATTAAGCTTTCTTTCAAAAGACTTACTGCACTGTTTAACTTGCTTTTTCCTTCCTGAAATTTGGTATATTGTCTTTTAATATCCATAAGTTTGATTTCGTAGTAGTGGCATTTATTTTTTTCTTCATTGAGGTTCTGTGTTAGCTTTTTAATGAGCTCATCCTTTTTTTCTAGCTCATCTTCATATATCATCATTTTTTTGCTGATAGAGTTCAAATAATTATTAGAGCAAAATATATTGCTATTATAACTTTTATTTAATGACATTAAATAATCCTCCCCGCAGAGTAATTACTATATAAATATGCAAAAGAATTGAGAATATATCACACTTTTTAATACACATCATATCATGATAGTGAAAGGTATTACTTACTTCAAGTATTTATAAATTTTGGATAGGGAGGCAATTGTAAAATGAAGGATTGGAGAGAAATAGCTGTAGATGATATAATCAACGAATTAGAAGAAACTAGTGAAGAAGGGAAAAAACAATTAGAAGAAAAGAAAGTTAAAATAAAACCAAATAGTGATTCAAAACTAGACAGATGCCCACCATCTGAAGGAAGAACAGTTTCATTCTGCTGTACTACAACAATTCCAGGAGGGTTTAGCGTAGTTGCTGGAACTCAAAGGGTTGCTTTTGTAGAAGACTGTTTGCGCTGCATAAAAACAATAGAAACATTACCAGTTTACTGTGAGGGAATACCAAGCTCAGCTCCATGTGGAGAAGTAGAGGTATGCACAATAAGAGTAACTGGCTGTATCCCATTTATTGCAGGGGCTTTTGTTAATGGAGATGAAGGTTCAACAAGCGCTATATGCTGTCAAGGATGTGTGTGCGTAGACGAATGCGTTGCTTGTTTCCCAATAGAAGATAACGGGTGTTCTTGTTTTGATAGCGGAACATCAGAATGTAGTGGATTCGCAGGAATACCAGATGTAGATGCTGGTGCTGTTACAGTGACAGTTACTCCATGTTCTTCTGGAGCTAACTCCCAAACTGTAAGATTTACAGGAACGTTTACAGTTACTTGTAATCAACCAGTATAGTAATCTATTAAAATAAAACTAAGGTCTCTGCTTCTGCAGGGGCTTTAGTTTTATTGTATACACTATTCGTGATATTTTGCATACTAATATACTAGGGCGGAATATTTTTATAAAAGGAAGTAGTTTTTATGGAAAATAATCAATACTATATAATTGTTCTCCCATCCGGGAGCTATCGTATGATTCTATATAACTTAATAAAGCATGTAGTTAATGGTATAGAACTCATAGGGACACCAGCTAGAATTTCTTCAGGATGCTCTAAATCTATTAAAATAGAGATTGAAGATATAGAGTTAATTAAAAAGGTTATAAAAGAAAATAAAATAATTATAAAAGGAATATATCACGTAACAGTAAATAATGGGAAAAAGGATTATGTTAAACTAAAAAGTTAGTATAGCAAGTGGTTGTACTTTAATAGAGAAAGTGCAATCACTTCATTTTTATATGGATAAATTTTAATATACAAGCATAGAGATATCTTAAGACATAGAAATTTGTTTAACCTAAGTAACTTACCTTAAGATTTAGTTGGAGCGTGTGTTCTGTTTAAAGTAAAAAGTACTGTTTATAAAATATTTTAGGGGGATAATCTAGATATGAAAATACTTTTATGTATAAGGCAAGACTACTATAGAAATTACGGTGGAGATTCTACACAAATTTTAAATACCGCTAAGTATTTAGAAAAGTTTGGAGCAGAAGTGCATATCAATGATGGCAGTATATGTGACTATTCCAAATACGATATAGTTCATCTATTTAATATAAATAAGGTTTGGGATATATATAATTACTATAGAGCAGCTCATAGATATAAAAAGAAGATAGTAGTGTCTCCTGTATATTACAATTTATCAAAGTATTTCAAACATAAGAATAATACTGAAAAACTAAAGTTATGGGAAAGAAGCAATGCATATAGAAAAGAAATACTTCGTGGAAGCACTGCTATTGTAACCAATAGTTACAGTGAAAGTGAAAGTATAAAAAGAGATTTTAATATAAATAGAAAATGCGAAGTTATTTATAATGGAGTTGAGGTAGAGGATGAAAACGTTCCACTATATGGTATTAGGGAAAGATATAATCTGAATTCTTATATTCTTTGTGTAGGAAAGATATATCCTAAAAAAAATCAATTAGCTTTAGCAAAAGTTTGTAATAAGCTTGGAATTCAATTGCTTCTCATTGGAAAGATTAAAAATGAGGAGTATTATAAGGAATGTATGAAGCAATGGAAGGTTTTATACTTAGGATTTATGGACAGTTATAATATATAATGCTTATAGATTTGCAAAGCTTCATGTACTTCCAAGCTATGTGGAAACTCCAGGTTTTTCTTCTTTAGAAGCAGCAGCCAGTGGATGCAATATTATATCCACTATAGAAGGAAGTGCCAAGGAATACTTTAAGGATATGGCGATCTACTGTGATCCATATGACGAAGAGAGCATATATAAAGCGGTTGAGGAAGGGCTTAAAAAACCTAAAAATGAGGAGTTAAAGAACTTTGTAAAGGAAAATTACTCTTGGGACAACTATGTTAGCAAATTGTATGAATGCTATAAGAACCTACTTTAGAACAAGTTAGATTAGTTAAGAGGCTAGTAGGCCAGTTTATGGTGATAAGGTGAGGGTTTAAATGAAATAAGTTTAGGGAATGGTACATCTAACTTATAACATCTTAACAAGCGAAGCGTCTAACATTTATTGTGTAGAGAAGGATTGAATAAATATTATAAAAGGGTACAATATAATTAACAAAAGTAAAAGTAAAGGGGAGAGTAAGGTGAAGGTTTATTCATGGAACGTTAATGGGCTGAGAGCTATAGAGAAGAAGGGATTTACAGATTGGATTAAAGAAGAACAGCCAGATATTTTATGTATACAGGAGACTAAAATTCAATATGATCAAATAGAAGATAAAATAAAAAATATAGAAGGATATAAATCATATTTTTCCTGCGCAGAGAGAAAAGGTTATAGCGGAGTAGCAACGTATAGTAAGGAGGAACCTATATCCGTTTCTTATGGGATAGGCATAAATAAATTTGACAGTGAAGGCAGAATATTAATATGTGAATATGATAACTTTATACTCTTTAATGTCTACTTTCCTAATGGACAAAGTAGTGAGGAGAGGCTTAATTATAAATTAGAATTCTATGATGCACTATTTAAATATTGCGATGAATTAAAAAATAATGGCAAAAAACTTATAATATGTGGAGATTACAATACTGCTCATAATGAAATAGACTTAAAAAACCCAAAAGCTAATAGCAACACTTCAGGATTTTTACCTATTGAAAGAGAATGGATAGACGATATCATAGAAAGAGGGTATATAGATATATTTAGGCAGCTTCATCCAGATGAAGTTAAATACTCTTGGTGGAGTTATAGATTTAATGCAAGAAGAAATAATGCAGGATGGAGAATAGACTACCACTTTATATCAGGTAATATGATTGACGATGTCGAAGGAGCGGAGATATTAAATGAAGTCACTGGCTCTGATCATTGTCCTGTAGTACTAATCATAAAATAATAAAACTGTTTCCCAACAGTTTTATTATTTTATGATATTAGGCACTATTAATTCAAGTTAAATGCTAGAAGCTAGGCACTTAAAGTGAAGATTAGATATTGTTAGTGGAAGTTAAAAGTTAGAGAGTACAGTTTTAATAGAATTAATCACTGATCTCTAGCTACTATTTGTTATTAAGATTCTAAGTAATAAGATTTTTATCGATTAGCCATTGAAACTAGTCCCTTAATCCCCTAACATTCTAACCTACTAACATTCTAACTTGTCTTTTACACTGCTCTTATTACCCCACAAGCAAGTCTTTTTCCTGAATTTCCAGCAGGCTGAGTTCTGTAATCATCTGGATTTTCATGGATAATAACTGATTTTCCTATTATATCTCCTACCTTAAACTTATTAGTGAAAAAACTCATTCTAGCTATTCCGTTATTAGAAAATAAAACTGGAAAGTCTCCAGCATGGTTACCGTGAGGTTGATTTGTAGGATTCCAGTGTTCGCCAGCTGCTTTAAAAGGTTCTTTAGGATCACCTACTTCACAAGAGCCGTTTTGGTGGATGTGAAATCCATGAGGTCCAACTGGAGGCTTATCACCTTTCCCAGGTTTGTATTCTGGAAGCCCAGTAACATAAACATAAACCTCTATTCCGTCATGAACTTCTCTAAAGTAAACAACTCCATTAAGATTAGGAGCAAGAGGCCCCCCTTTTACAGTAGCAGCTGCCCAGTTCTCTTTTAAGGCAGTGCCTTGGGAATTCCTAAAATAAAAATCATCATAATAAGTGGCAGCTTGACCATAAGGGTAGTAAGGGGACATTTCATAGTTATAATACATTGTTTTCCCTCCATCTAAATTTATGACTACAATATCTTATGTTTTATTCAATATATAGGTGCTAGCTATATAAGAACTATCTGCGTCCACCTTGATCTCTTTCTCTATTTATAACTGTTATGCTTTCTTGAGTTACCGCATTTGCAGTGCTCGAAATTGTGAAGCTTCCAATTTCATTTCCAACCCTAAAGAATCATTGCCTCCATCGGAATTTATCCCATCATAACTTGATATAATACTGATATTTTTATCATTCATCTTTTATATAGTTATAAATTTTTAGTATGGTAGCAATCACTTTTAGAGAATAATACATATGAAAAACATATAAATGTTAACGATCAGGCATTGTTTAAAAGACTAATCTTTTGTTATAATGTATATTTAGATGCAAAAATAGGTCGAGGAGATGTAAACATATGAATAAGATTGAGCTACTAGCCCCAGCAGGAAGCATGGATAGTCTTCATGCTGCAGTTCAAAATGGAGCAGATGCAGTATACCTTGGAGGAGCTAAGTTTTCAGCGAGAGCTTATGCTTCAAACTTTGATGAAGAAAATATGATTAAGGCAGTAGAATACTGTCATTTATATAATATTAAAATTTATGTTACTGTTAATACCTTATTGAAGGAAAGTGAGATTATAGAAGCTTTAGAATATACAAAGTTTTTATATGAAATCGGAGTGGATGCATTAATAATTCAAGACACAGGACTTGCTGAACTTGTGAGAAGGAATTTTCCTAATTTTGAAATCCACGCATCTACTCAGATGACTGTACATAATGGAGAAGGAGCTCTTTTTCTAAAAAATTCAGGATTTTCAAGAATAGTGCTATCAAGAGAATTATCTTTAGAGGAAATAAAATACATATCAAAAGATTTGGAAGTAGAAACAGAGATTTTTGTCCATGGAGCCCTATGCATTTGTTATTCAGGGCAGTGTCTTATGAGCAGTTTAATTGGGGGAAGAAGTGGAAACAGAGGAAGGTGCGCTCAGCCATGTAGATTACCTTATAATATAATTAATAAAAAAACGGGGCAATCAAACAAGGGTTATATTTTAAGTCCTAAAGATATATGTACTATAGAAAACGTAAAGGAATTAATAGAAAGCGGCACAAGTTCCTTAAAGATTGAAGGAAGAATGAAAAGACCGGAATATGTAGCAGGGGTTGTTTCGGCCTATAGAAAAGCTATAGATGCAGCTTATGAAGAACTTGGAGTTGAAACTGAAAAAATAAATAGGACTTCAATAAAAGATGAAAAGAAAAAACTTCTTCAACTGTTTAATAGAGAAGGTTTTTCGAAGGCATATATGTTTGGGAATGTAGGAAAAGATATGATGGCCTATAATTTTCCTAAGAATACGGGAATTCTTCTGGGGAAGGTTAATAAAGATTTAACTATAAAATTAGAAGAAAATATAAGCCTTCAAGACGGAGTGAGATTTGATAATGATGGTTTTACTGTTTTTAAAATAGTAAAAGGTTCTAAAAATGTAGAAGAAGCGTACAGGGGAGACCTTGTTAAATTAAAACCTACTAAATACAAGGCAGGAGATATGCTTTATAAAACTTCTGACACTAAACTCTTCAGTGCGCTAGCTAAATCTTACGAAAATGTGTATGGAAGAAAAAATTTGCTGGAGCTAACCGTAAAATTTAAGGTGGGTAAACCTATAGTTCTATCCACTAACTATAATAATAAAGAATATGAAGCTATCGGAGATGAAGTACAAACGGCTTTAAATAAGCCTATGGATAAAGAAAAGTTAGCTAAAAATTTGAATAAAACAGGAGATACAGTTTTTCAGTTTGCTAGAATACATTTTAGTGAATTTGAGGAAGGATTTTTGCCGGTATCATCTATAAATGCAGTTCGTAGAGAATTAGTAGAAAGAATAATAGTAGATTTAAAGAATAGTGAAAAGAAAAGTTTTGAAAAAGATTTAGATTTTAATATAAATAAACATGAAAATGCAACAGTCAACACAGAAAGTACCATGGTTGTAGTTACCACAAAAGAACAGCTTAAAGCAGTAGAAGAATGTGGAATTGAAAATATTGCAGTAGAATTATTTATGAGGAACTGCGATATAGATCTAGAAAGAGTAAGTTCTAAGGAGATATATATAAAAACGCCAAGTATAGTAAAGGGGGAATTCGAAGCTGTATGTAAGATTATAGAAAAAAATCTACTTAAAATAAAGGGCATAATAACTTCAAATTTAGGACTGATAAACAGATTTAAAGGAAAAACCCAAATAATTGGAGATTACAAGCTAAACCTCTTTAACAGCTATAGCTTAAGGTTTTATAATCGCAATCTACAGGGAGCAACAATAAGCTTAGAATTAAATAAAAAAGAGATACAAGAATTTATAAAGAAAGTGAACCTACCTTGCACTCTTTTTGTGTATGGAAAACCCGAACTTATGGTTAGTGAATATTGTCCTATAGGAAGTGTCTTTGGAGGGCAAGATAGTAAAAATGCCTGCAAAGGAGAATGTAACAAAGGAAGTTTTGTGCTAAGAGATAGAAAAGGAGAAGAGATGGCAGTAAATACGGATAAGTTTTGTAGAAGCCACATATATAATTCTTCTCCAATTAACTTGATACCTAACTTGGAAGAAATTAAAAAGATAAACATTTCTTCATTTAGGTTAGATTTTATAGATGAAAGTTATGAGGAAGTTATAAATATAATTAGAAGTTTTAAAGAAGGAAAGTTTGAAAAAGACTTTAATAATTACACAAGAGGGCATTTTAAAAGGGGAGTAGAATAAATGAATGATAAAGCTTTAAGGGTTTTAGAATTTGATAAAATAAAAGAACAATTAAAAAAATATACTGCAACTTCGGCATCAAAGGATATAATAGATGAGCTTAAGCCCTATGACAGCGCTTTTGAAGTTAGAGAACATCTAGAGGAAACAAGAGAAGCATTTCAGCTGTTAATAAAAAAAGGAGACCCTCCTTTTGAAGGAATGTATGATGTTAGAGAAGGTATTGGAAAGGCTGAAAAAGGCTTCTTGCTACTTCCTGTACAGCTCCTTAGAATTGCTAATCTGCTTAGATGTGCTAGAAGATTTAAGGGATATATAGGGCATAAAGAAGAGGAAGAATCCTTTAGAGTCATAGAAGATATTGCAGAAGGGTTAGTTCCGATTAAAAAACTAGAGGATGAGATATTTACTGCTATATTAGGAGAAGAAGAAATTTCAGATAGAGCAAGTACTACTCTTTATAATATAAGAAAAGCATTAAGGGATAAGAGTACATCCATAAAATCAAAAGTGAATTCTCTAGTTAGAAGCTATGCTCAATATCTTCAAGAAAGTATATATACTGTAAGAGGAGAAAGATATGTACTTCCTGTAAAGGTTGAATATAAAGGAGCTGTTCCAGGACTTGTACATGATCAGAGTTCCTCTGGAGCCACTCTTTATATAGAACCTATGAGTCTAGTAGATTTAAATAATGAAATTAAGGAATTGAAGCTAAAAGAAAAGGCGGAAATAGAAAGAATTTTACAAGAATTATCAGGTAAAATTTACGATAATATAGATTTAGTAAAAAACAATGCTAATATACTTTGGGAATTGGATTTTATATTTACTAAAGCAAAATATGCTGGAAGCATAAATGGAATATGCCCTGATATAAATGAAAATGGACATTTTAATATTATAAGAGCAAAACATCCTCTAATTGACCCTAAAGTAGTAGTTGCTAATGACACCTATTTAAGAGAGGGGATAAATTCTTTAGTTATTACTGGTCCAAACACAGGAGGAAAGACTGTCACCCTAAAGACTGTTGGTCTTCTTCATATAATGGCCATGAGTGGGATTATGATTCCAGCAGGAGAAGGCTCTGAAATAAGCTTTTTTAAAGAGGTTTTTGCAGATATTGGAGATGAGCAAAGCATTGAACAAAGTTTATCTACCTTTTCCTCACATATGACGAACATAGTAAAAATTATAAATAATGCTGATGAAAATTCACTTGCCTTATTTGATGAGTTAGGAGCAGGAACAGACCCTACAGAAGGAGCAGCTCTTGCGGTTTCTATATTAGAAAACCTAAGGAGTAGAGGAGCTAAGATTATAGCTACAACCCATTATAGTGAGCTTAAAGCCTATGCCTTGAAAACAGAAGGTGTTGAAAACGCCTCTGTGGAGTTTGACGTAGAAACTCTAAGGCCAACCTATAGGTTATTAATTGGAGTTCCTGGAAAATCAAATGCTTTTGAGATATCAAAGCGACTTGGCCTTCCAGATTACATCATAGATGATGCAAAAGAAGGGATTTCAGAAGAAACACTGAAATTTGAAGATTTAATCCAATCTCTTCAAGATAAAAATATAAAGGCACAAAGATATGAAAGAGAAGCAGAAGGGGCAAAAGAGGAAGCAGTAAAGCTTAAAGAGAAGTATGAAGAAAAGCTAGATAGATTCCAAAATATAAGAGAAAAAGCAACTTTAGAAGCTCAGAGAGAGGCTAAAAAAATAGTTAAAGAAGCTAAAGAAGAAGCGGATAGAATTTTAAAGGATATTAGAGAGCTTGAGAGAATGGGGTATTCCTCTGAAGTACGTCAGCAACTTGAGGAAAATAGAAGAAAGTTAAAAGAAAAATTAGACAATGTAGAGGAGGCTATGCTCAAGCCCAAAGATCAAGGGGAAGAACTAAAGGAAGTTTATGAAGGACAAGAGGTGTATCTTCCTAAGTTTGATACAAAGGTTATAGTTCTTACTACCCCAGATAATAAAGGGGATGTTCAAGTTCAAGCTGGAATTATGAAAATAAACGTAAATATAAAAGATTTACGTTTATCGAAGGGCGGCAAAGAAGAGAAGAAAAAGAAGCAAAAAAAAGAAATAAGGTTAAATTTAAGACAAATAGCTTCTTCCGTTGATTTAAGAGGTATGGATTCAGAAGAAGCTTTATACACAGCTGATAAATATCTGGATGATGCTTATTTAGCCGGTCTTGGAGAAGTAACTATAATTCATGGAAAGGGCTCAGGAATTCTGAGAAAGGCCATCAACGATATGTTAAAAAGGCATCCGCATGTTAAAAGCTATAGACTTGGAGAATATGGCGAAGGTGGAAATGGAGTTACAGTAGCAGAACTTAAGCAGTGAACCCAAATCTTTGATTTGGTGTGAATCGCTTACTCCTCTGAAGAAATAAAGAGGAGTTTCATATCCTTGAAGAGCTAAAAGAGAGGAAATAAAAATGATAGTAATTAGTGCGTGTCTTTGTGGTATTGATTGCAAATACAATGGTGGAAACAATCTAAATGAAGAGGCTATGAAGCTTTTTAAGGAAGGAAAAGCTATATTAGTATGTCCAGAACAACTTGGGGGGCTTACAACCCCAAGAGTTCCTCATGAAATTTCCAAGGGAACTGGTTCTGAGGTATTAGATGGAAAGGCAAGAGTGGTAAGCAAAGAAGGAGAAGATTCCACAGATAAATTTATAAAGGGAGCCCATGAAGCTTTGAAAATTGCAAAGTCTGTAGGTGCTAAGAAGGCTATTTTAAAAGGTAAAAGTCCTTCCTGCGGCTGTGGGTTAATTTATGATGGAGGCTTTGGAGGAGTTACAAGGAAAGGAAACGGGGTTACAGCAGAGCTATTTCTTAGAAATGGAATAGAGGTTACTACAGAAGAAGATTTACATAAATAAATATAAAAAAGATTTATACAAATGGTCATATAAGCTATTTTTATTACCTTATTTTATAGTATAATTATTTGTGTAGTAAAATTTATGATTTATATCTAAACTATGTATGCAAATTTAGATAATAGTTTATTTTAGAAAGGAAGTAGTTTATATGGATTATAAAGAAATGCTTAAAAATGCTAGATTAAATCTCAATGGCAGCTGTAGAGTATGTCCTTCCTGCAATGGAGTTGCGTGTTCAGGAGAAGTGCCAGGCATGGGTGGAAAAGGTACTGGACAAGCTTTCAAAGCAAATTATGATTCTTTAAGTGATTATAAATTAAATATGAGAGTTATACATGATGCTAAGAATCCAGATACTTCAATTGAGCTCTTTGGGAAGAAAATGGATATACCTGTATTTGCGGCTCCTGTATCTGGTACTACATTAAATATGGGTGGAAAATTTACAGAAGAAGAATACATATCTTGGGTAATAGGTGGATGTCTAGATGCAGGAATATATCCTATGGTGGGAGATACGGCTGTAGACTCTTTTTTAATAACAAATCTTGAGCAGTTAAAGAAATTTGGAGGAGAAGGTATCGCATTCATTAAACCTTGGGAAAATGCAAATGTAATGAAAAAAATAAAATTGGCAGAAGAGGCTGGGGCTTTTGCAGTAGGAATGGATATAGATGCCTGCGGACTAATTACTTTAGCTCTTCATGGAAAACCTGTAATGCCTAAGAATGTGGAAGAAATAAGAGAAATAGCAGAAAGTACAAAGCTTCCATTTATATTAAAAGGGATAATGACTCCAGATGAAGCAGAACTAGCTGTTGAAGCAGGAGTGGATGCCATAGTAGTTTCAAATCATGGCGGAAGAGTGCTGGACCAAACTCCAGGAGTTGCAGAGGTACTTCCAGAGATTGCATCAAGAGTTAAAGGCAAAATTACAATTCTAGCCGATGGTGGAGTTAGAAGTGGTGTGGATGTATTAAAAATGATAGGTTTAGGGGCAGATGCAGTCTTAATAGGAAGACCATTTGTAACAGCTTCTTTTGGTGGAGAAAGAGAAGGGGTTAAAGCTTATGTAGAAGCACTAAAGGGAGAGTTAAAATCAGCTATGGTACTTACAGGCTGCAAAGATATTAAAAGTATAGATAAAAGGGTAATATATTAGCATAGAGGAGGGTGTAAAATCGGCAATTGGTTTTACACCTTTGCTTTGGAAAAATGTACATATGTAGGAGGGAAAAATGAGTATATATAAGTCAGCGTCTCCAAGCGTTTTAGAAAAGATAAAAGATTATATAGATAAAGGGGAATCTGTTAGTGTATCAGAAGAGTTTTTATGGAAAGGTAAAAGTTATAGGCAAGTTTTGATTGCAAAAAAGACCTTAAAAAAAATAGAGACTGGATTTTTATATATAGATAAAAATGAGAATATAGTGGATAATAAAAATCTCCAAAGGGAGCTTTCAAGACTGTCTTATTATCTAAATGTATTCTTTAACGCTGATAGTGAAACAAGTATAAAAAAGGCACTAAAGAGTGATGAAGTTAGAGAAAGAGAGATAGGGGATCTAAAGGATGTAAGCGAAAGTCTAAAAGTTCTGCAGGATCAAGGGTTAAAGGAAGCAGGCACAGTAAAAGGTATTACTGACAAAATTCAAGATATTATGGAAAGATACAATGCTAAAATTTACGAAATAAACTTAAAAGCCGGTGAATACAGAAATGGAGGTGAAAGGTTTAATGAGGAAATTTTAGCTAAACTTTATACAATATACGAAGAAGGGCTATTATTAAATTACGAAAAGATAAAACTTTTATCTAAATCCAGAGAAGAATACGATTCAATAAAAAGCTTTGCAAGTAAGAAAAAAGCTGCTAGCTTTTTTAATAGAAAAAAAGTTTTAGCCCTTACAAAAATAGTATATACTATGGAATATTATAAAAGACTGCTTAGTAAGCATGAAAATATACTAGGAATGACTAGACAGCAATATTTAGCTTATATAAAAGAAAGTGAAAGTAGTTATATGGAAAAAAGAATGCAACTTATAAGGAAAGTGAAATTGTAGTATTTTTGCTGGTATATGTATAATATTATTCCTTCTGCTAATAATAGAAAAAGATAGGAGGGATAGTAATGGAAATTTTAAGATGTGAAAAAAGAGTAAAAGACTCGCTGCATTCTGCAAAAAGAGAAAGAAGAAAAGGTTTAGTTCCAGGAATACTTTATGGATCAGAAATAGGAAATATGTTATTTGAAATAGGAGAGCTAGAATTAAATAAGGAAATTTCAAGGTTAGGAGAACATGGCGCAGTTAATCTAGAAATTAATAATGAGAGCCATAAAGCCTTAATAAAAGAAATTCAAAAGGATCCTGTGACACAAAAGATAGTTCATATCGATTTACAAGAAATAAACGAGAATAAAATAATTCAAACGGAGGTTCCACTAATATTTTCTGGGGAAATATCTTCTTCAAACGGCGGTGGAATTGTTCAAAAAGAAAAGAATAATATAAGAGTTCAAGGAAAATATAATAAAATTCCTAAGTCTATTACTGTAGATGTTTCAAATATGCGCATAGGAGATGTCTATAGAATATCTGACCTAGAAATTTCAAATGAAATATCCTTTATTGAAGACCCAAGTACTGTAGTAGCTGTAGTTAGTCGTGCTAGTACAACTGGAGATGCTAGTGATAATAATTTAAATAGCAGTATTAATTCAACTACAGATAAAAAACCGCCTGTAGAAAAAAAATAATCCTTTCTAGGACTGATAAATCAGTCCTTTTACTTTTTTTGTCAAAAATGTTTTGCTAATTCCTTATTTTATTGTATAATTACTTTAGTGATTGGGACAAGGAGGTATAAAATGAATTACTTAGAAAAATATAGTGGGTGGTTAGAGTCAGAAGTAATCGATGAAAAAACCAAAGAAGAGCTAAAAGCTATAAATGATGAAAAGGAATTAGAAGATAGATTTTATAAAGATTTAGAGTTTGGTACAGGGGGTCTCAGGGGAATTATTGGAGCAGGCTCTAATAGAATGAACGTTTATACTGTAGAAAAAGCAACTCAGGGTTTATCAGAGTACTTATTAAATAAATATAAGGATGAGGATATATCAGTAAGCATTGCATATGATTCAAGAAATATGTCTAAGGAATTTGCAACATCTGCAGCCCTAACTTTATGCGCCAATGGAATAAAGGTTAATTTGTTTGAGTCTTTAAGACCAACTCCTGTTCTATCCTACACAGTGGGATATTTAGAAAGCAAAGCGGGGATTGTTATAACAGCATCTCATAATCCAAAGCAATATAATGGGTATAAAGTGTACGGAGAAGATGGCGGACAAGTAACTGATAATGCTGCCAAAGAAATTCTATACTTTATAAATAATGTAGATGATTTTTCGAAAATTAAATCTATAAATATGAGTCAGGCTTTAGAAAAAGGACTTTTACGTCTTATTGGAGAAGAAGTTGACAAGACGTATATCGAAAAGGTAAAAGCTTTGACTATAAGAGAAGATTTAATTAAGGAAAAAGCTAAGGATTTAAAGATAATATATACGCCTATTCATGGTAGTGGAAACATACCTGTTAGAAGAGTATTAAAAGAACTAGGATACGAGAATGTAAACATTGTCAAGGATCAGGAAATGCCTGACGGAAATTTTCCTACAGCAGATTATCCTAACCCAGAAGAGCCAAAGGTATTTAATTTAGCTTTAGAAATGGCAGAAAAAATTGAACCAGATATTATTTTTGGAACTGATCCAGATTGTGATAGAATAGGGACAGTTGTTAAAGACAATGATGGAGAATATAAAGTTTTAACTGGGAATATGATGGGAGCCTTATTAACGGAATATATTTTGTCATCTCTAAAAGAAAAGAATAGACTTCCTAAAGATGGTATCATAATAAAGACCATTGTTACTACAGAGATGGCAGCAGAAATCGCAAAAGAATTTAATACAGAAATTATAGATGTTCTAACTGGATTTAAGTATATAGGAGAAAAGATAAAAGAGTTTGAAGAAAGTGGAGAAAAAAGCTATCTATTTGGGTTTGAGGAAAGTTATGGTTATCTAGCAGGAACTTTTGTAAGGGATAAAGATGCAGTGATAGCAGCAATGCTTATATGTGAAATGGCGTTATATTATAAAGAAAAGGGAATGAATCTTTACGATGCTCTTATAAACTTATATGAAAAGTATGGATTTTTCAAAGAAAGTTTAATATCTATGAATCTAGAGGGCAAAGATGGTCAGGAAAAGATGTCGAGGACTTTAGAATATTTAAGACATTCTATGAAAGTAGAACTAAATGGAATAAAGATTATAAAAAAGCTTGATTATAAAATAGGTATAGAAAAGAATTTGGTAACATTAACTGAAGAAGTAATAAATCTACCAGAGTCCAATGTTCTTAAATTTATTCTAGAGGATGAATCCTCTTTTGTAGTAAGACCGTCAGGAACTGAGCCAAAGATGAAAATATACTTATCTGTAAAGGGTAACAGTTTAAAAAATGCCGAAGAAAAGGTAGAAAATTTAAAAAAATCCGTTATGAGTATAATTAATGATGCTTGTAATGCATAAGATAAATTAACTGCGTTGTTTTTCGCAGTTAATTTGCTTTTTATCATGTTTTGCAAAGAGAGTGATTTACGATTATAATAAAACTGATAGAATGTACATAAACTAGATGAGGTTGGTGAAAAAATAATGAACACAAAAGCCCACTTTAAAAATAAACTTTCAAATTTGCTATTTTTGCAAATGAAAAAAGAAAGAGCTGAAGCTATATTTAATAGCAAAATTAAAGAAAATGATGAAATTTATATGCCTATAGCCACAGAAGATATAATAGGCAAGGTGAAAGATGGAAAAGACATAGACAGCATACCAGTAGCATTTTTTATTGAAGGTATGATATATGTCTTAGGGGCTGATGAGGATTTTAAATTCAATAATGTTTATAAAAGATTGATAAACGATGTTCCAAGAGCTTCTGAATTTATAAAGGGAAGGATAGCAGAACATGTAAAAAGTAAAAAATATGAAGATGCGTATATTATGCTAAAAGGATTTCTGCAAATCGAGAAAAGTAAGGAAATTTTCGATAAACTGATAATGATTTCAGAGAACTTAAGAGCTTCAAATGAGATGTATGCAGAGGAAGAGCTGGAGATAATCGGTAAGGCTAAGTGTCTGGAAGGGTATGCTCTACCTTATTTATACGAAAGTATGATTAAGAGAGATAAAGGGGATTATTATGGAGCTTTATTCTCAATAAATAACTATATTTCTAAGGGGGGAGAAGAGACACCAGAAATTCTAGAGTTTAGAAATTCTCTAGACATAATTAATAATTATGACAAAGCTAAGGAGTTAGTATACGAGGAGCCAGAAAAGGCTTTAGAAATACTAATACCAATGCTAAATCAATTAGGAGATAATGCAGAGATTTATTATCATATAGGTGTTGCGTATAGAATTTTAGAAAATCATGAAAAAGCTATTTATTATCTTGAGAGTTCTATGGAAATAGATAGTTCCTATCCTGAAGTGTTTAATGAAATGGGAATAAATTATGCTTGCCTTGAAGACTTTGGGACTGCAGTTGTATATTTAAGAAAGGTATTTGAAGCAACTAAATCTGTTGAAGTATGTACTAATTTAATAATGTGCTATGTAAATATGGGAGATTACAAGCAAGCAAAACTTCATCTTGAGATTGCAAAAAAGATTGACAAGGAAGATGAAGTAGTTAAACAGCTAGAAGCTATGTTAAAAGATTTATAGATATATGTTTTTAAAGGGGGTTATTCTGTATGAAGGTAAAAAAGGCTATAATTCCTGCGGCCGGCCTTGGTACAAGGTTCTTGCCGGCAACTAAAGCTCAACCAAAGGAAATGCTTCCTATTGTAGATAAGCCTACTATTCAATATATTATCGAAGAGGCAGTAGCCTCGGGTATTGAAGAAATACTTATAATAACTGGCAGAAATAAAAGAGCAATTGAAGATCACTTTGATAAATCTATAGAACTTGAAAATCAATTAGAGGCTAAGGGAAACAAAGAGCTTTTAAATATGGTAAACAACATTTCTAATATGGTGGATATATACTATATACGACAAAAAGAACCAAAAGGACTTGGGCATGCTATAAATTGTGCAAGAACATTTGTTGGGGATGAACCTTTTGCAGTAATGCTTGGAGATGATGTGGTGGATAGTCAGATTCCATGCCTAAAGCAGCTCATTGATTGTTATAATGAATATAAAACAACTATTTTAGGAGTACAGGAAGTACCAAAGAAAGACGTAAGCAAATATGGAATAGTTCAAGGAATGCATATAGAAGACAGAGTGTATAAGGTAAAGGATTTAGTTGAAAAACCTAAAACGGAAGAAGCTCCTTCTAATGTAGCTATTTTAGGAAGATATATAATAACACCTCAAATTTTTAACATACTAAGCGAGACTCAGCCTGGTAAGTCTGGAGAAATACAGCTTACTGATGCACTAAAAACTCTAATTAAGCAGGAGGCTATGTACGCTTTTAAATTTGAAGGAAGAAGATACGATGTAGGAGATAAGCTTGGATTTTTAGAAGCCACTGTAGAATTTGCGTTAAAAAGAGAAGAATTAAGAAGTGAATTTATGAAATATTTGTTGTCAATTAAAGATAATCCTAAATTTGAGCAATTATATAGGGAAATAGATAAAAAATAAGATATTTTAAAACCTTATTTGTGATATAATAGACATGTCTTACGTATAATGTTATTTATGCGTAAAACATGTCTATTTAGTATACGCATATTAAATATTATGCAAAAAACATTGAATAATTTTAAAAATGATGTAAAATGATTTAGGGTAGATAAAATAACAATCATTAAGGAAGTGGTAAGTTGAAAGACAATAAGAAATTTCTAGTTTATGATATTGTGCTAGTAACTGTATTTTTATATTTTGCTTTGTTATTGAGATTTGACTTTAATATACCCAAGGAATATATTACTTTCTTTAAAGTATCAATTATTCCTGTTATTCTAATAATTTTGTTGTGTAATAGAATATTTCATTTATACGATTATATATGGAAATATGCTTCAGTGGATGAACTTATCTCTATTATATATTCAGTATCTCTTTCAAACGTAATTTTTATTATATAGCTATTTGATTAGTTATAAGCTGTTAAGATATGTACATTATAGGTTTCCAGCCACTGTACACATTATTTTCTGGCTTTTATCTATAGGGGCTTTAGGAGGAACTAGGTTTATATACAGGATCATTGGAAGAAATGATAATGTTGTAGATGGTGATGATGCAAAGTCTAAGGTTTTGATAGTTGGTGCAGGGGATGCAGGAGCTATGCTTATTAAAGAAATGAAAAAGCATAGGACTTTAAACTACGACATAATTGGATTTGTAGATGATGATTTATCAAAAATGGGTCAAGTAATAAATGGAATTAAAATTATTGGAACAAGAAATGATATAGTAAATATATGCAAAGAAAGAAAAGTTGAAGAAATATTTATAGCTCTTCCGTCTGCTCCATTTCAAGAGAGAAAAGATATATAATATATGTAAAAAAACTGGATGTAAACTAAAGACTCTACCAGGTATTTATGAGATAATCAATGGAGATGTAAACATTAGTCAGTTAAGAGATGTAGATATTAATGATTTGTTAGGAAGAGATCCTATAAGGCTAAATAATGAAAATATAAACAAGTATATAAATGATAAAGTTGTTTTGGTAACAGGGGGAGGAGGGTCTATAGGCTCTGAACTTTGTAGACAAATAGTTAAATTTAATCCAAGAAAATTAATAATACTAGACATATACGAAAACAATGCCTATGAACTTGAGATGGAATTAAGATCTAAGTATCCAGGGTTAGACTTGGAAGTAGCAATAGCATCTATTAGAGATCTTGATAGATTAAAGAGCATATTTGAGAAATATAAGCCTTATGTAGTTTTTCATGCTGCAGCTCATAAGCATGTACCTCTTATGGAGGCAAATCCAGCTGAAGCAATAAAAAACAATATAATTGGAACTTATAATGTAGTAAAATGCAGCCATATATACAAGGTTAAGAGATTTGTTCAAATAAGTACAGATAAAGCTGTTAATCCTACAAATGTTATGGGTGCTACAAAAAGATTTTGTGAAAAAATTATTCAGGCGTTCGACAAGGAAAGCGAAACAGAATATGTAGCAGTTAGGTTTGGAAATGTTCTTGGAAGTAATGGTTCTGTAATACCTTTGTTTAAAAAACAAATTAGGCAAGGTGGGCCGGTAACAGTTACTCATCCAGAAATAAATAGATTCTTTATGACTATTCCCGAAGCTGCGCAGCTTGTAATTCAGGCAGGTGCTATGGCAAAGGGAGGAGAAATATTTGTCCTTGATATGGGAGAGCCAGTTAAAATAGTAGATTTAGCTAGAGATTTAATAAGATTATCAGGATTAAAGCCAGATGAAGATATAAAAATCGAATATACTGGTTTAAGACCAGGTGAAAAACTATATGAAGAACTTTTAATGGATGAAATAGCGTTAACTTCTACTGAGCATGAAAAAATATTTGTAGAACAACCTAAAGAATGCGATGTAAGCTACGTTGAAAAGTCTATAGATGAGTTTAGGGAAGCCATATACAAAGATAAAGAAGAGATGATTAATCTCCTTCAAGAAAAGGTTCCTACGTATACAAGGAAACAATAAGTCTATAAGGAAAATATGGATTATGTATAGACCTATAGAGGATAGAAAAGACTATAGCTTAAAAGAGTAAAGTAATACTATGAAGGTGTGGATTCTTAAGAAGTTAAAATGTTGGATATGCAATAGAAAACCATGTAAGTTTTAATCTCATAATAGAGATGAAATATATAGTAGCAAAAGATATACATTACAAAAGTAAATTTAGCAAACCTTAATTATTAGGAGGAATTATAATGGCAACATTAAAAGAAGAAATTTTATTAAAATTAAAAAACAAAACTGCAAAATTAGGAGTTGTAGGCTTGGGATATGTAGGATTACCTCTTGCAGTTGAAAAAGCTAAAGCAGGATATAATGTAATTGGATTCGATGTTCAAGAGAAAAAAGTACAATTGGTTAATGAAGGACATAACTATATTGGTGATATCCTAGACGAGGACTTAGCTAATTTAGTAAGAGAAGGTAAGTTAAAGGCAACTACAGACTTCTCATTTGTAAAGGATGTTGATGCAGTTGCAATCGCTGTTCCAACTCCACTTGATAAGTTTAAGCAACCAGATGTATCTTATGTTGTTAATTCAACTAAGGACGTTGCCAAGTATCTTCACAGAGGAATGCTTGTAGTGCTTGAAAGCACAACTTACCCTGGAACAACAGAAGAAATAGTAAAGCCTATTTTAGAAGAATCAGGTTTGAAATGTGGAGAGGATTTCTTCTTAGCTTTCTCACCAGAAAGAGTTGACCCAGGCAATAAGCAATTCAAGACAAAAAATACTCCGAAGGTTGTAGGCGGAGTAACTCCTGACTGTGCAGACGTTGCAGCTGCACTATACAGCAGCGTATTAGAAGGTGATATTCATAAGGTTTCATCGCCAGCTGTAGCAGAAATGGAAAAAATACTTGAAAATACGTTCAGACACATAAATATAGGACTTGTAAACGAAATGGCTATATTGTGTAAAAAAATGGGGATAGATATTTGGGAAGTAATAGATGCAGCTAGAACAAAACCATATGGATATATGGCTTTTTATCCAGGTCCAGGTCTTGGAGGACACTGCATACCTCTAGATCCTTTCTATTTAACATATAAGGCTAGAGAATTTGATTATCATACAAGACTTATAGAAACAGCAGGAGAAATCAATGATTTTATGCCTGAATTTGTAGTTGATAATGCTATGAAGCTTTTAAATAAAGACAAAAAATCATTAAATGGTGCTAAAGTTCTTTTAATGGGGGTAGCTTACAAAAAAGATATTGATGATATGAGAGAATCTCCAGCATTAAAGGTTATTGAGCACTTAGAAAAGAATGGAGCAGAGGTAATGTATAATGATCCTTATGTTCCAAATATGAAGCATAATGGAAAAGAATACGTTTCTGTAGAATGGGAAAAAGCTATAAACGAAGCTGATATTGTTATAATAACAACAGATCATAGTTGCTATGATTATGATGCAATAGTTGAAAGAGCTAAAATATTCTATGATACAAGAAATGCTTCAAAAGAAGTTAAGAACAATAGAGAAAAAATACACAAATTATAAGAATTAGCAGGATAGACCCTAAAATGAAGCTTTAGGGTTTATCCTTTATTATGATTAAGGAGTGGTAAAATATGAAAAAATTAAAATTTGCTATAATAGGATGCGGAAGAATATCCTATAAACATGTTGAAGGGCTAGTAAATAATAGAGAAGAAGCTGTTCTAGTTGCTACTTGTGATGTTGATATAAATAAGGCAGCTGAAAAGAAGAAGGAATACATAGAAAAGATGGGAGAAGGTTTTGTAGTAAATACATATAGCGATTACAAAGAAATGCTTGAAAAAGAAGATATAGATGTAATAACAATAGCTACAGAAAGCGGGTATCACCCAGAGATAGCAATATATTGCATGAAAAAAGGAAAACATGCAGTAGTTGAAAAACCTATGGCTTTATCGGTTGAGGATGCTGATGAGATGATAAGAGTTTCTAAAGAAAACAATGTGAAGTTGTCAATATGCCATCAAAACAGATTTAATAAACCTATTCAACAATTAAGAAAAGCCATAGAAGAAAATAGATTTGGAAAACTTGTAAATGGTACAGCTAGAATATTGTGGAACAGGAATATGGGGTATTATGAGCAAGCACCATGGAGAGGAACTTGGAGACAAGATGGTGGGACTTTAATGAATCAATGTATTCATAATATAGATTTACTTCAATGGATGATGGGTGGAGAAATAGATACTGTATATGCGCAGTGTGACACCTTCTTAAGAGATATAGAGGCAGAAGACTTTGGAGCTATATTAGTAAGATTTAAAAATGGTGCTATAGGAATAATTGAAGGAAGTGCTTGTGTATATCCTAAGAACCTAGAAGAAACTTTAAGCATTTTCGGACAAAACGGAACTGCATGCATAGGCGGACTTGCTGTAAATAGAATTGAAACATGGAGATTTGAAGATAACAAGGATAATGAGGATGAAATACTAAAAGCTCAAGAAGATGACCCAGACTCAGTATATGGTAAAGGGCATACTCCTTTATTCAAAAATGTTATAGATGCTATAAATAATGGTAATGAGCCATTAATAAATGGTGAGGAAGGTAAAAAGGCAATGTCTATAATTCTTGCAGCATACAAGTCAAGATTGACAGGAATGCCTGTAAAATTCCCTATGGAAGATTTCTCTACTTTAGAAATGGAAAAAGCTTATTCTAAATAATGAAAAACTAGTTTCGCTCAAAACTTAGTTAAATAGTGAGAAAAGAGGATAAACTTATGAATTATATTTCAGAGAGTGCAAGTTTAGGTGGCAATGTAAAGATAGGCCATTTTGCAGTTGTAGAAGATAAAGTGCAAATAGGAGATAACTGTATAATAGGTCACAACGTAGTTATACATGAAGGAAGTATAATTGGAAACAACGTAAGAATAGATGATAATACCGTAGTAGGTAAGACTCCTATGAGAGCTGTAAACAGCATATTTAAAGATGATAAAAAATATACACCTTGCAGCATAGCTGATGAATGCTTAATAGGGGCAGGCGCAATTGTATATTGTGGATGTGAAATAGGAGAAAAGACTCTTATTGCTGATCTTGCAACTATAAGAGAAGATGTTACCATAGGAAGCAAAACTATAATTGGAAGAGGCGCTACTATTGAAAACTTTTGTAAAATAGGCTCTAACTGTAAGATTCAAACTAATGTATATCTTACAGCATACTCAGAGGTAGAAGATAACGTGTTTATAGCTCCTTGTGTTGTTACTTCTAATGATAATTATGCAGCACGATCTAAAGAACGTTTCAATAAGTTCAAGGGCATAACCATAAAAAAAGGAGGAAGGCTTGGAGCAGGAGTTGTAGTTTTACCTGGTAAAACTATTAATGAAGATGGCTTTGCAGCAGCAGGCAGCGTAGTAACTAAGGATGTAGAAAAGCAACTATAGTTGCGGGCAATCCAGCGAAAAAGTTTAGGGAAGTGCCAGAAGACCAGCTTTTAGAAAACCAATAGTGAAAAAATAAGTTTAAAGTTTACAGAGTTTAGAAGTGGAGGCGCTAAAGCGCAGAGTGGAGAAGTTTAGATAAGAATACTCCACTTCTGCACTTTCTCCACTACTCCACTTACAAGGGGTGTGGTGATACATATGTACAAAAATAAAAGAATTTTAGCAGTGATTCCTGCCCGTGGTGGTTCAAAAGGTATACCTCGTAAAAATATAATAGACTTTTGTGGAAAGCCATTAATAGCATATTCTATTGAAGCTGCAAGAAATCTAAATATACAGATTATGTATTAGTTTCTACAGATGATGAAGAAATAAGAGAGATTTCTTTGACCTTTGGCGCAAAAGTGCCATTTTTAAGACCAGAAAATATAGCAAATGATACTGCGAAGTCTATAGACGTGGTACTTCATGGACTTGAATATTTAAGAGAGCAAGGCGAAAGTTTTGATTATGTGGTATTACTTCAACCTACCTCTCCTTTGAGAACCTGTCAAGATATAGATTCGGCAGTAGAAAGTCTTATTGATATAGAGGGAGATTCTCTTGTGAGTGTGTGTAAGGTTGATGAAAACCCTGTGCTTATGAGAACTATAGATGATAATAGACTAAAACCTATTATGAATTTTAAAGAAGAAGATTTAAGAAGACAAAACTTACCTAAGGTTT
The DNA here is from genome assembly GCA_009738435.1 of Clostridium bovifaecis. Taxonomy (GTDB): domain Bacteria; phylum Bacillota; class Clostridia; order Clostridiales; family Clostridiaceae; genus Clostridium_H; species Clostridium_H bovifaecis. The sequence continues at coordinate 1,588,541 of CP046522.1, forward strand.
ATATATTTAACGGAGCCTTATACATAAATGCAATAAATACTCTACTGAAGAAAAAATCATTTGTTAATGAAGATACTATCCCATTTGTTATGGAGAAACATAAATCAGTTGATATAGATAGTATGATAGATGTTAAATTAGCAGAGTTGGTTTTAAAGGAGAATATCAATGATTAAAATAAGAAATAGCTTTATTGGCGATAATTTTCCATGTTTTATAATAGCAGAGGCTGGAGTTAATCATAACGGTAATATAAAGCTTGCAAAAGAACTGGTAGATAAAGCTGTAGAGGCTGGAGTAGATGCTGTTAAATTTCAAACTTTTAAAACCGAAAGATTAGTGACTGGATATGCGAATATGGCTAAATATCAAAAGGACAATATAGGTAAGGAAGATAGTCAATTTAATATGTTAAAGAGGCTTGAGCTATCTTATGAAGAGTTTATAGAGCTTAAAAATTACTGTGACAATAGAGAAATAATGTTCATGTCAACTCCTTTCGATTTTGAAAGCGCTGACTTTTTGCACTCTATAGGTGTGGAGGCCTTTAAAATAAGCTCTGGAGACCTAACTAATATACCTATGTTAGAATATATAGCTAAATTTAATAAGCCCATGATACTATCTTCTGGAATGGCTGTGTTAGGGGAAATAGAGGATGCAATTATAGCCTTAAGAAGTATAGGGATGGATAGTATTGCTGTACTTCATTGCACATCCAACTATCCAGCAGCTTTAGAATCCGTTAATTTAAAGGCTATGAATACTATTAAAAATACTTTTAAGATAGTTGGGGGATATTCGGATCATACAGAAGGAATAACTATTCCAATAGCTGCGGCAGCTTTAGGAGCAGATATTATTGAAAAACATTTTACTTTAGATAAAAATATGGAAGGACCAGACCACAAGGCCTCTTTAGATCCAGAGGAATTAAAAAAGATGGTAGAAGAGGTTAGAAAGGTTGAAATGTCTTTAGGTAATGGGATTAAAACTTTAAGTAAAAGTGAAATAGATACTATGAAAGTAGCAAGAAAAAGTATAGTAGCTTCTAGGGATATAAAACAGGGTGAAATAATTAGGTTTAAAGACTTAGATTATAAAAGACCTGGGAATGGATTAGCTTCAAAGTACTATAAAGAACTTTTAGGTAAAAGGGCAAAAGCTGATATAAAGATGGATCAACAAATTACTCTAAACTTAGTAGAAAACTAATTGTATGGAAGGGTTGAATAGCTTTGAAGAGAAAAATTGCTATAATTACAGGAACAAGAGCGGATTATGGTATATATTATTCAGTACTTAAGGCAATAGAAAATCATAAGAGGTTGGAATTAAATTTAATAGTTTGTGGTATGCACCTTTGCCCCGAATTTGGAATGACAGTTAATGAAATTGAAAAAGATGGATTCCATATTGTAGATAGAATAGATACAATATTAGCTTCAGATACGGGAGCATCTATGGCAAAGTCTATAGGGATAACACTTATGAGCTTAACTCAGAGTTTAGAGAGAGTAAAACCAGATATATTGTTAATCCTTGGAGACAGGGGAGAAATGATGGCAGGCGCTCTTGCAGCTATTCATATGAATATTCCTGTGGCCCACATTCATGGAGGAGAAGTTACTGGAACAGTTGATGAGTCTATAAGACATGCTATAACGAAGCTTTCTCACATCCATCTACCAGCTACAGAGGACAGTAAAAATAGAATAATAAAAATGGGTGAAAGAGAAGAAAATATATATGTAGTAGGAGCACCAGGAATTGACTACATAAAGAATACGAACTATTTATCAAGAGAAGAAGTATTAAGCAGATTCAATTTGAAAAATGATAAGATTTTCATAATGACTCAGCACCCTGTAACCACAGAAAGAGAGCTAGTAGAGTGGCAAGTGCGACAGACGCTAGAGGCTATAATAGAAATGAAAATACAAACCATTATTTCCTACCCTAACAGCGATAATGGTGGAAGAGAGATAATTAAGGTTATAGAAGAGTATAGAAATAAATACGATTTCATTAAGATATTTAAAAATCTAAGTCAAGTTGAGTATTTAAGCATTTTAAACACTGCAGATGCTATGATTGGTAACTCATCATCAGGCATAATAGAAGCTCCTAGTTTTAATCTTCCAGTCATAAACATAGGTACTAGGCAAGAAGGAAGACTTAGAGCTATTAATGTAATAGATGTTGGATACGAAAAAGAAGAAATATTAAAGGGAATTAAGAAAGCTTTATTTGATGAGGATTTTAGAGAGAAACTAAAAAGCTGTATGAATCCATATGGAGATGGTAATGCAGGTGAAAAAATAAGTGAAATCTTAAGTAGAGTTGAGATAAATAGAAGTCTTGTGCAAAAGAGAATAACCTATTAAAAAGAAGGTGTTTTCATGGAGAAAATTATATTAGTAGGCGGCGGAGGGCATTGTAAAGTTATAATAGATATTATTAAAAGTACAATGAAATATGAAATAGTGGGTATTGTAGATAAAAAAGGGATAGGAGAAAAGATATCAGATGTACCTATTATAGGAAACGATGATGTACTTTCAGAATTATACAATAAAGGGGTAGAAAATGCATTTGTTTGTATAGGAGCTCTAAACAATATGCCTTTAAGAGATGAAATTTACTATAAGCTTAAAAGAATAGGATTTAAAATACCAAAGTTAGTACATAATAGAGCGGTAGTGTCTCCCTATTCAGAAATTCTTTCTGGCACCTGTGTGATGCCAGGAGCAGTAATAAATCCAGGAGCATGTATAGGAGAAAATTGTATAATTAATACTTCGTGTGTGATAGAACATGATTGTAATATAGGCAGAAATACTCACATTTCACCTAAGAGTGCTATAGCTGGGGGAAGTATAGTAGGTTATAATTGTCATGTTGGAATAGGAAGTGCCATTCTTCAAAAGGTCAAAATTGGAAATAACGTAGTTATAGGAGCAGGAGCTGTAGTATTAAATGATATACAAGACAATAGTACGGTAGTTGGAGTTCCTGCAAAAATAATTAAGTGTAGGTGATTCGGTGAAATTTTTAATTGATGAATACTGCGTGCAGGTAAGTGCGACTATAAAAGATGCTATGGAGGCTATTGACAGAAATCTAACTGGAGGAGTTTTTATAGTAGATGAAAATAAGCGAGTTATTGGGGTAGTAACGGATGGTAATATTAGAAGAGCTATCCTAAACGGCCATAGTATTTATGATGGAATTAAGGAAATATATACTACAAACTTTAAATATGTTAATAAACTTGTAAGCAAACAAAAAGTTAAAGAAATAATGTTAACTTTTAAAATCAGACAGTTACCATTGCTGGATGACCATGGAAGATTATCTAAAATATTTTTTGGATGATATTATATCATATGAAAAAAAGGACAACTATGTATTTATTTTAGCAGGAGGACTAGGAACTAGACTTAGGCCTCTCACAGAAAAGACGCCAAAGCCTATGTTAGAGGTCGGAGAAAAACCTATATTAGAGAGGATTATTGAACAGTTTAAAGAGTATGGATTTATCAATTTTATAATCTCCATAAATTATATGGGGGAAGTAATAGAAGAATATTTTAAAGATGGTAGAGATTTTAATGTAAATATACAATATGTAAAAGAAGAAAAAAAACTTGGAACAGCTGGTTCTATAAAATTAGCAGAAAAAGAGTTAAATAAGCCATTTATTGTAATAAACGGAGATATATTAACAGGAATAGATTTCGATTCGTTTTTAAATTACCATAAAGAAAATCAGTATGACATTACTGTAGGTGTAAGAAATTATGAAATGAGGGTCCCGTATGGAGTAATGGTAATGGAAAATGAATTGATAAAGTCACTAGAAGAAAAGCCAACATATACTTTCTATATCAATAGTGGAGTATATGTTTTAAATAAAGAGGTAGTTGATTACATACCTTCTAATAAAGAATATAACATGACTGATTTAATAGAAGATGTAATAAAGGATAAAGGGAAATGCGGAACATACAGTATAACAGAGTATTGGTCGGACATAGGTCATATAGAAGATTTTAAAAAGGCAAATGAGGATGTAAAGAAGTTTTTTTGATAAAAAATATAAATTATAAAGGGTGTGTAAGATGAACTGGAATGGAAAAAAAGTTTTAGTAACAGGAGCGGAAGGATTTATTGGAAGCCATTTAACTGAAAGGTTAGTTGAGCTAGGGGCTGATGTTACAGCTTTAGTACAATATAATTCTTTCAATAATTGGGGTTGGATTGACACTTTTGATAAAAATATAAAGAATAGCATAAATGTTATAACTGGAGATGTAAGAGAGTATGACAATGTGAAAAGAATGGTTAAGGACCAACAAGTGATAATGCATCTTGCTGCGCTTATAGCTATACCGTATTCATACCTATCTCCTATGGCTTATGTAAGAACAAATATAGAGGGAACTACTAATATCTTAGAGGCATGTAGAGAGGAAGATAATATTGAAAAAATAGTTCATACTTCTACAAGTGAAACTTACGGAACGGCTCTATATGTGCCTATAGATGAAAAACATCCAATGCAAGGACAGTCACCTTATTCTGCATCAAAAATAGGTGCTGACAAAATGGCGGAAAGTTTCTATAGATCCTTTAATTTGCCAGTAGTTACATTAAGACCTTTCAATACTTATGGACCAAGACAATCTGCAAGAGCGGTAATTCCAACGATAGTTTCTCAGCTACTTACTGGAAAAAAGGAGATTAAATTAGGAAGTTTAACTCCAACAAGAGATTTTAACTATGTTAAAGATACAGCAGAAGCCTTTATTAAGGTTGCCGAAAGTTATAAGACTATAGGAGAAGTAATAAATGCAGGTTCAAATTATGAAATATCTATAGGAGACACAGTTAAAAAATAATAAATATTATAGGAGCAGATGCTAATATAATTAGCGATGAAGAAAGAATGAGACCGGAAAAGAGTGAAGTTAATAGGCTGTGGGCAGATAATACAAAAATAAAGGAATTGACGGATTGGAGTCCTAAATATACGCTTGATGAAGGGCTAAAAGAAACCATAGAATGGATTAAAAATAATATGCAATACTTTAAAACAGACATTTATAATGTTTAACACTATAAGAAAATTGCGGCGCAATTTTCTTCTTAATCACTAACTACTAATCACTAGTCGCTATTGGATAAATCAATGATTCAAATGTTAGCGATTAGGGATTAGAGACTAGCGATTGCTTCTAGAGCAGCGTCGTAAAATATTTCTATTATGTAAAAAAATGGTGGGAGTGAGTAAGATGATACCTTTATGTATACCTGAAATAAAAGGTAACGAGTGGAAGTATGTTAAAGAATGCATTGATACAAATTGGGTTTCTTCTGTAGGAAGTTATGTTAATCTTTTTGAGGAAAACTTTGCCAGATACTTAAAGGCAAGTAGTGCTGTTGTAACAGTAAATGGGACAGCTGCCATTCAACTTGCCCTTTTAACTTTAGGTATTGGAGAAGGCGATGAAGTCATTGTTCCTTCTATGACCTTTATCTCTCCTGTAAATGCTATAAATATGTAGGAGCTACTCCAGTATTTTGTGATATATGTAGAGATACTTTTGTTATGGATACAAATAAAATAGAAGAACTCATAACCCCTAGAACTAAAGCTATAATGCCAGTACATATTTATGGCAATCCTGTAGATATGGACAAAGTAATGATGTTTGCTAAAAAGTATAATCTCTATGTAATAGAGGATGCAACGGAAGCATTAGGTTCAAAGTACAAGGGAAAAATGGTTGGAAATATAGGGCATATAGGTGCTTTTAGTTTTAATGGAAATAAGCTTATAACTACAGGTGCTGGTGGAATGCTGGTTACAAATGATGAGAAACATGGCACAAGAGCAAAATATTTATCAACTCAAACCAAAGTCGTATTAGATAATAAAGCTTTTTATCATTCAGAAATTGGATATAATTTTAGGATGCCTAATTTATTAGCAGCATTTGGAGTTGCTCAGCTTGAAAATATAGAGAGCTATTTAAAAGTAAAAAAGGAAAATGCAGCTTATTACAATGATTTATTAAAGGACGTAAGAGGAATAACTCTTTCCGAGGAAAAGGAAGGCACTGAAAACTGCTATTGGTTATATTCTATTCTTATTGAGAGTGCTTATAGTATTAGTAGAGATGAGCTAATACAAAAGCTATCTGAAGCTGGAATAGAATCAAGACCATTTTTTATGCCAGTACACAAAATGCCTCCATATGTAAATTGTAAACATGGAGATATGAGTGTAACAGAGGAGGTAGCAGCTAAGGGATTAAATCTACCAAGCTCTGTGTCACTTACTAAAGAAAATATAGATTATATATGTTCTATAATAAAGAGTTTATAGACAAAGAACTGTTACAAGTTAATATTAAGCTTTAGTATATAATTAGAATTAAGTAATACGAGATTATAATTTTATACTTTTATGATAAAAGGAGTATTAGTTTTGAAAATAGAAGATCCAATAAATATAATGATAGATTTAGAAAAGGAATTTAACTTATTTGATATAAAAGTTAGGGATTTAAAAATTTGGTATTTCTGTAGGCAAGAGGTTAACTATAGGATAAATTCTTCTATAAATTCTTCTGTGAACAGCTCCAAGAAAATTAAAAAAGGTGAAAGGCAATTTAAAGCAAGCATTAAGAATAATCTTAAAAAGACCTTGCTATATCTAAAAAGTTTAAGATGGGGAACTAATGATTATGAAGAGACAGATATTTTATGTTTGTCAAATAATAATATGAGAAGAGAAATTGAAGATGGTAAAGAATTCGATATCATATTTGACTATATAGGAAAGTACTTAAAAGGAACGAGTTATTCTATATTAAACACCTTTAGTGGTAAACAGTTCACAAAGAATTTCTATACTGAAAAATGCTATAATTTAACTAACTATTGTTTAAATATATACCTATATAAAAGTTACTATAATATTGTTCTTAGAAAAGAAGAAGTACAGTATATTAGAGAATTCTTTCATGATGTAGAGAAATACATTCTTGAAAAGTATAAGTTAGATATAAATATAACAGAAACTGTTTTAAGAAATACAGCTGCATTAATTAAGAGCTATAAATATGCCCATTCGGTATTAAAAAAAACAAAGCCAAAAGTGTTATATGTAGAATGTGCTTACAGTAATTTGCATTTGCCTTTTATATATGGAGCTAAAAGTATAGGTATAAAGGTTGTAGAATTTCAACACGGAGTTATAAGCAATAAGCATTTAGGTTACTTATTCAATGATACAACTCCAAAAAAAGACCCTATACCTGACTATATATGCGTATATGGAAGTTATGCAAGAAAGCTATTGGAAGATATGAATTCTAATTTAAACATAGAACTAATAGAATATGGTTACCCATATCTAAATGAAAAGAGTATAGAGGTTCAAAATAACAGCAGAAATAAGAGATATAAGTACCTAGTTACCACACAAGGAACTGTGAATTACAGATACTGGAGAAGGTTTATAAAGGACTTACTAGAAGAAGATAAGAATGCAAGGATTTTAGTAAAACTCCATCCAAATGAGATAAATCAGTATAAAGATTATTATAGCAATCTATTGAATAATAACAGAGTTGAATTTACTACAGACAAAAATGTATATGAATGTCTAAAACTTAGTGAAATTCATTTATCAAGTTTTTCAACATGCCATTATGAGGCTATTTGTTGCAATATAGATACTATAGTTGTTATGTTCCCAGGCTGGGAGCATGTTAATGTCTTAAAGAAGTATGGGGTTAAGTTTGTAGATAGCCCCTTGGAATTAATTAATTATTTAAATAAGGAAAAATGCGGTATCTTATTTAATAAGTTTAAAAAGGACTTCTTTAATATCGAAAATAGTGAACTAAATACAATTAACATTGGTAAGAAGATTTCTAACATAAATAAGCACTTTTTACAAGGCTAATCTAGACATAATAAGCAATACTTATAGGTCAGAGCAATATATAAAATTATAAACACTTAAAATCTATAGTGTGAATGGTACAATTAGGAGGAATACATGAGTAAAGTAAAGCTTGCTAGAGCAGCAGGTCAAATTATGTTTATAACTATAATCAGTAAAATATTAGGCTTTTTAAGAGATACAATGACCGCTGGTGCTTTTGGCGCTAATATTGAGTCAGATGCATATATGACAGCATTAATTATACCTACTATGCTGTTTGGATTATTTGGTATGGCAATTTCAACTACATTTATACCTTTTTTAAGCGATAGTTTGAAAAAAAATGGCAAAGAAGATATGTTCAACTTTGCAAATTCAGTTATCAATATAATTATGTTGATATCTATCGCTTTATGTGTGTTAGGATGGATATTTACTGGGGATTTAGTAAGATTCATTGCACCTAAGTTTGATGGAGCAAAGTTTAGCCTTACAGTAGAATTAACTAGATTAAGCATAATCAATATATTATTCATGTCTTTAAATAGCGGATATATGGCAATACTTCAAACCTTAGATGATTTTGCTGCACCATCTGCAGTCGGAATTGCCATGGATTTACCTATAATAATATATTTGCTTATAGAAAAAAATCATACAATAATGGGGTTGACTATTGTTACCATCATAGGATGTGGAGCACAGATTTTAATACAGATACCTTGGTTAATTAAAAATAGATATAAATATAGTTTTAAAATTAACTTTAAGGACCCAAGACTAAAAGAAATGCTAATGCTAATTTTACCTGTTATAATGGGAGTTGGGATTAATCAAATTAACACCTTTGTAGATCGTGTTATGGCATCAGGACTTCCAGATGGCAGCATTTCTGCACTTCAATATGCTAACAGAATTAATTCCATTGTATATAGTATATTTGCAGCTGCAATAGTTACGGTAATGTATCCAACCTTATCTAAAAGCATTGACAAGAATGATTTTACTCAATTTAAAAAATACATGAGCAAAGCAATAAATAATATTAATATAATTATGATTCCATCTACAGTTGGAATTATGATATTAAGAACTACTATTATTAGTGTTTTGTTCAAACACGGAGCTTTTGATGAGAAATCAGTATATATGACATCAGATGCACTCTTATTCTTGTCTATTGGGATAGGCGTTTTAGGTATAAGAGATATCTATAATAGAGCATTTTATTCTATGCAAGATACAAAAACACCTATGCGAAATACTGCAATCGGGGTTGGAGTTAATATAATTCTAAACATATTGTTAACAAAGTATTTAGGCATAAAGGGACTTACTTTGGCTACTACAAGTTCCATAGTAGTTTGTACAATTTTGTTAATTGTTAACTTAAAGAAAAGAATAGGAAATATTGAAGGAAGAAGTTTGACAATATCAACCCTGAAAATAACACTAGCGTCTATTTTAATGGGGATAGGAGTCTACTTTACGAATAGATATTTCATAAATAATTTTATAGGTTTTAGGGGAGATTTTCTAGCATTATCCGTTTCAGTTGTCTTAGGAGTTATAGTTTATGCTATACTGCTTAATATATTTAAGGTAGAAGAATATGCAGTTTTAAAACGCGGATTAATCAATAGAATCAAAAGAAAAATAAGTTAGGAGAGAAAAGTGATATGAGCCATATAATAAACAATTTGATAGCTAATATTCAAAATGGGAAATATAAAAAAGCTTACAATATTTTTTTAATAATCTTTATATCAGTGTTTACAGTAAGAACAGCTATAATCTTATCATCTCCTAAGCCATATTTGTTGGTCAAAAATGTAAATGCCAATAATGTATTAGAAGAAGACAGTGATTCTGAAGAAGAAATCTTCAAAACGGTTAGATTTAAAGATGATAATTTTGAATATAAAATTAGGAGTATTCTAGGGGTATTTGATAGAGACATATTAGATAAAGACCTAAAAAAGATAACTTCAATGGATTTAAACCATAACAATGTTGAAGATTTAGAAGGCATACAATATTGTGTTAATTTAAAAAGAATAAATTTATCATATAACAAAATAAACAATATTGATAACCTTGAGAATTTGGAGAAGCTAGAAGAGATAAACTTATTTAATAATAATATAGAAGATATAAGTGCTTTAAGCAATCTGTCAAAATTGAAGAAAGTGGATTTAGCTAAAAATAGAATTAAAGATGTAACTCCCTTAGGTAGTCTCACAAATCTCCAAGAGCTAGATTTATATAGTAACAATATAGAAAATATAGAAGTTCTAAGTCAACTTAAGAAACTTACTTTTTTAGATGTTTCTCGTAATAAAATAAAGGATTTAAGTCCTATAAAAGGTATGAATCTGAAATCTAAAAAGTTGCTATATTGGGGAAATGATAATTAAATTTAGGAAGGAAAATAGTATTCATGAAAAAAAAATATTTTATAAATATATCAATATTATTTACGCTGTTAAGCTATTCTTATTACTATTTTTTTCATTTTATACAAAACTTCAGTAATAAGACTGGGTTTCCGCTTCACCTAAATGGAGTAAAATTGATAGAAAGTATAGTTTTGATAGGGATAGTCACTTCTTTTTATGCTATTTATGACATAAATGAGAGTATATATTAACCTTTAGCCATATATTGCATATATTTGTATTTGTTCCAATGGGAGCTTTTTATTGGATGTCAAATTCGTCAAGAGCATATTTTTATATGCAATTTATATCTTTTTTAATATTAAACCTTTTTTACTATATTTTTGTACATAGGGGATATAAAGGTTTGGGGAATATTTCCTCTAAGATTAATCTTTTAAAGATGAAAAATAATAAGTTTTATAGTATGTTTAACTCAAATAAAGTTTTCAATATAATATTTTTGGGCATTATTGGATTGTTTATAGTTGCGGATATAGCAGCGTATAAACTATATGGAAATTCAATTTATTACCTGTTTCACATGAAAGAAGTTTACTCTATAAGACTTGAAGCAAGAGCAAAGGTCCCTGCAAAAATGAGTTATGTTATCTCATGGTCAGCCTTGGTTATAATACCATCATGCATAGCATGGTGTGTAAAGCATAAAAAGTACTTTTTTATAGCAGTTCCTATAATAATACAAATTCTTCTATTCACTATTGGAGGAAATAAAAGTCACCTATTTGGATTAGCATTAACTATCTTCATATTTATTTTGTTTAAAAACAAATTTATGTATTTTTTTACAACTTTTTTAAATTTTATAATTGCAGCATCATTGATTATAAATAATAAATTTATAATGGCGATTGTAATAAGAAGAACATTTTTTGTGCCTGCGTCTACTAGTAATGCATATTATGATTTTTTTAGTATAAATCCTAAAATGAAGCTAGCTAACAGTGTATTTAGAGCATTCTTTGAGGATCCTTATAAACTAGATCCATCATTTATAATATCTAGATATATATAGGCTGCCAGATATGTCTTCTAATGCAAACTATATAGCAAATGCTTATGCTAATTTTAGCCTTTTAGGAATAGTAGTATTCTCTATAATTTTAGCTTTAGTATTCCTATTTATAGAATACTTTAGTTTAAATAAAAAATATAAAGAATACATAATTTTAATTTCATTTAGCGCAGTATTTGTTTTGACTAATTCAGCGTTACTTACTACTTTATCAAATCATGGGTTAGCTTTTTCAATAATTATGTCGTACATATTTATGAAAGCAGTAAACAGCAAGGAAAATTCAAAAGAACCTAACATATAAAAGTATATATTTAGAGGTGAAACTAATGAAAGTATGTATTATAACTTCTGGACATGATGTTTATGATAGCAGAATATATTATAAAGAAATATTATCTCTAAAAGAGATATATAATGAAATCTATATGGTAGCTCCAGGAGAAGAAGATTTTATCACTAAAGAAGGAATAAAGGTAAAGTGTTTTAAAAAGAGAAAGTCTCAAATGGACAGGTTTCGAGTAATGAACGATATATATTCTATAGCAAAGAGTATAAATGCAGATCTCTATCATGCTCATGAGCCAGACTCTCTTCAAGTTGCCATTAAACTAAAAAAGGCATTAAACTGTAAAGTGATTTATGATTCGCATGAATATCATCCTGAAGGATTTGCGGAACATTTTAAGTATGGTAAGAGCTTAGTCACAAAGTCAGTATATTTGTATGAGAAAAGATTAGCAAAACAAGCAGACTACATAATAACTGTAAATGATTTACTGGTAAGTAAATTTAAAAGATACAATAATAACGTAGTTTTGTTACCTAATTACCCTGTGCTAGACAAAGTAGAAATGCATAAACAATATGATATGAAACCTATGTTTGTTTATGTGGGTGGACTTACTAAAGATAGAGGAATATTAGAGACTTTAAAGGCAATAAATCTAGTAAATGAGGATTACAAATATGTATTCATCGGCGGCTTTTCAGAGGAGAGTTTCGAAAAACAGATTAAAGATTATGTGGATTCAAATTTAAGTAAGAAAGATATAGTCTTTACAGGAAAAATTCCTCATACAGAAGTATTTAAGTATTTAGAGAAAGCTCTAGCTGGTTTTGTTCTACTTCAACCTAATAATTGGAGATATGTAAATGCAGAACCTATAAAGTTATTTGAATATATGATGAGCAAAACTGCAGTTATAGGTGCAGATTATCCAATGATAAGAAATATTGTAGACAAGAAACAATGCGGAGTGCTTGCAAAAGCAGATGAGCCAGAATCTATAGCTGAATCCATAATAAAGCTTGGTAAGGATGTTGAAATGGCGAAAAAATGGGTGAGAGAGGATATTTTCAGGTTGAAAAAGAATATAATTGGAATATAATAAAAGAGAATTTAATATCAACTTATAAGGAAATAGAAAAAAGTTTAAGCTAAAATTATTAAGATGGAAGGTAAAAATGAGTACTAATGATATAAAAAAGACTGTTTCTGTTGTAATTCCCTGTAGAAATGAGGAAAAATATATTGGTGAATGTTTAGATGCTTTTATAAATCAGACTTACCCACAGGAATATTTTGAAGTTCTTGTATGCGATGGATTGTCTACTGATAAAACTCGAGACATAGTAAAAAGTTATAATAGAAAGCATAATAATATAAAACTTTTAGATAATAAAGGCTTATCAGCGCCCAAAGGTATGAATTTAGGAATAAGAAGCAGTAAGGCAGATGTAATAATAATATTTGGAGCTCATGCTTATCCAGATAAAGAATTCATAGAAAATAACATAAAAGCTTTAGAAAATGGGGAAGCAGGGTGTGTAGGAGGACCGATTACTACTATCAGCGAAAATGATACTGGCAAAGCTATAGCGCTTGCAATGAGCTCACCTTTTGGAGTAGGAAATGCACTCTTTAGATTTGCTAAAGAAGAAATGTTTGTTGATACTGTTGCCTTTGGTGCTTATAGAAAAGATGTACTAGATTCAGTAGGATATTTTGATGAAGAACTTGTTAGAAATCAAGATGATGAATTAAATTATAGAGTGATTAAAGGAGGATATAAGATATTACTTTCTCCTAAAATAAAATCTACTTACTATAGTAGAGGTTCACTAGGAAAGCTATGGAGACAATACTATCAATATGGGTTTTGGAAAGTAAGAGTTATGCAAAAACATGGTAAAACTGCGTCTATAAGGCATTTAGTACCTATGGCCTTTGTTCTTGCTAATATATTTGGTATTATACTTAGTATATTTTTTAAGCCTATATTAGTACTATGGCTTATACAATTAGGATTATATTTAGCATGCGATTTAGTCTATTCTTTCAAATTAGGAAAAGAGGATGTTAGGCTGTTAAAGTATTTACCTTTGATTTTCCCAATATTACATATAAGTTATGGCTTAGGTTTTATAAATGGTATCTGGGGCTTTTATTTACTAAAGTCAAATAAGATGATAGATAAAAACACTAGGACATCAAGATAGATAAAAATACTTTACAAGTAATTTGTCTATGTTAAATAGTATTAAATAATACAATATAAAATTAGCACGCAGTGCGTGCTAATTTTATATTGTATTCTAATCAGGAATTATCTTATATAAGAAGGTGATGGGTTCACTATGAAAAATAAACTTTTATGCTATCTGCTGTATTTATATTTAATATGCCAAGCATTAGTGCCTACGAAATTCAAATTAAATGAAACTATATTCTATGGAGATATTGTTTTGTTTACAATAATTCTTGTATATTTAATCAGCATTTTTATTTCTAGTGATACAAGAAAAAGATTTATGGTTGGACTTGGAGACTTTTTTACAAGCTATTGGAGTATAGCCATGGTTCTATTAGCTGTTATAATGGGAATATCTACTGCTTACGCCGCTGATAAGATGCTATCAATAAGTGAGACTATAAGATTTACTTTATACATAATAATATATTTTATAATTAAATATGAAGTGAATTCAAAAAAGGTTATAGATAATATGTTAAAATTGTATATCAGTGCTTGTGTTATGGTAAGTGCTTTTGGAATACTACAATATTTTACAAAGATTGGACTTGACAAGAAATTTATATACTATGGGAAAGGCTTATCTGTAGATTTTAGAATAACATCAACTATGGACAATCCTAATAGTTTGGGAGCATTTCTAGCATTAACAGTATTTCCTCTTATAGCTTTAACTATTTATGAAGAGGCAAGAATTAAAAAATTGCTGTATGCAGGATCAACATTAATAATATTATCAAATATAATTCTAAGTATGTCACGTAATACGTGGCTTGGGATTTTAATAGGTCTCGTACTTATAGTTATAATGTATAATTGGAAAGGTATAATATTGTTAATTTTAGGAGGAGGAATTTCTTTAATAATACCTCAAGTAAGACATAGAATTAAAGATTTTAGCTCAATACTAGAGGATCCAAGAATAAAGATGTGGAAAATAGCTGTGAAAATGATTAAAGATCATCCGGTTTTAGGCGTTGGCAATGGTAATTACACTGTGCTATATGGAGATTATATAAAAAAGTATCCACAATTAAAATATGGTATATATACTGAATTTCCAAGTCATAATTCTTATTTAAAAATACAGAGTGAACTTGGTATACCAGGAATAAGTGTTTTTATATTAATGCTGTTATCAATTTTAATTAGAATAAAAGAAATGATAAATGTTACAAATGACAAATTCTATAAAGGGTTTTACAGAGGATTCTTCGTATCTGTAATAGTATTCTTTATAATGAATATTTCTGATAACTTATTTTTCGTACCTAAAGTAAGTATGTATTTTTGGATTTTAGTAGCTATTTCTGAAGCAATTATTTATAATAATAGTTATGAATTCAATTCGTACTAGAAATAAATTGCGAAGCAATTTATTTCAGGTTAGAGTGAAAAGAGCTAGTTAGATGGTGAAGCTCCAGTTAGGATGTTAGAACTTATAATTTAGTTTAAAGTGTAAAGTTTACATTTTAAACTTTACACTTTTTTTCTAACTCTCTAACTTAGCGCTTTAGCGCCTAAAGGCTTTAGCCTCTAACCTAATAAAAGAAGAATGGGAGATGATTTTTGTGGATGCTAAAGCTATAAAAATAGACGTGGATAAAGATATTAAAAAGAAGAAAATACATTTTATTATAAAAAGATTAATGGATATAGTTTTATCTCTCATTGGAATAACTATCCTAATTCCATTTTATATAGGTATTATTATAGCTATTAAATTAGATTCTAAAGGACCTGCTATATTTAAGCAAGTGAGAGTAGGAAAAGATAATGTAAACTTTAAAATATATAAGTTTAGAACTATGATTCCTGATGCTGAGAAAAAAAGAGAACTTGCCATTGATTGCGAAAACATTGAGAATTTTGTATTTCAAAGCAAAAGTGACAACAGAATAACAAAGGTTGGAGACTTCCTTAGAAAAACAAGCCTAGATGAAATACCTCAGCTATTTAATGTTCTTATGGGCAATATGAGTCTTGTAGGTCCAAGACCCGAAATTCCTGATGTGGTAAAATTCTATCCAGAAGAATATAAACAGAGATTATTAGTTTTACCAGGAATTACAGGGCTTGCTCAGATTAGTGGAAGAGGAGAAATAGAACTTGGAAAGACCATATACCATGATTTAACTTACATTAAAAACTTTTCTGTATTATATGATATAAAAATATTATTTAAAACAGTACTAAGTGTATTCAAAAGAGAAGGAGCTTTCTAATTTAAAAGTAGGTGAATATATGTTTGCAAAAATACTAAAGTATAATGTATTTAGTAAATCAAAATCGGAGCTTATGAATTATATAAGTAACTTTAATAAGGTAAACATCGTATCAGGTAATCCTGAAATTTTATACAGAGGGCTTAAAGATGATTTGTTATTCCAGGTATATACTGATCCATATTCAGTAATAATACCTGATGGCATTGGTACGGTTATAGCCTCTAAAATAGTTAAAGATCCGGTAAAAGAGAAAATAGCAGGTATTGAAGTTATGGAGGCAGTAATTCAAGAATGCGAAAAAAACGGTAAAAGTATATATTTATTGGGAGCAAAGGAAGAGGTTCTAAAGGAATGTACCATAAATCTAATTTCTAAATATCCTAAATTAAAAATTGCAGGAAGTCATAATGGTTATTTTGATTTAGAACATTGCGACGATATAATTCAAGATATACAAGAGAAAAAACCTTATGCATTATTTGTAGCTATGGGCTGCCCAAAACAAGAAATGTTTATATACAAGCATTTTAATGCTCTTCCATGTAGTATATTTATGGGAGTTGGCGGAAGTTTTGATGTTTTTTCAGGGAAGGTAAACAGAGCACCAAAATGGATGATTGACTTTGGGATGGAATGGCTTTATAGAGTTATTAAAGAGCCTTTTAGAATTAGGAGATTAGCGATTATTCCTAAATTTTTACTTTTTGTAATACTCAATAAATCGAGAAAAAATTATAAATAGGCTGTAAAACAGGTGGTGTTTAAAATAAATAAGGTAGCTAAAAACCTATTTTCAGTAGGAGTATCCAGCTTACTGTCACAATTATTCACATTTTTTATGATAGCCTACTATGCTAGAATTTTAAGCATCGAAGGTTTTGGTAGAATTAGTCTTGCTCAATCTATAATGATATATTTTACTATGATAACCTTATTGGGGTTTCAAACTTTAGGAACAAGGGAAATTGCAAAAGATAAAAATAATTATGGAGAATTGGTAGGTAGCATTATATCATTAAGACTCTTTACAGCAGGTATCTGTTTCTTAATAGTGATGATTATTGCCTATACTTCGGGAAAAGGGTCTGAGTTTAGAAATATACTCATAATCTATGGATTAACTTTGTTCCCCCTTGCATTTAATATAGATTGGCTTTATGCAGGGATAGAGCAAATGCAGCACAATGCAGTTTTTAATATAATAAAAAATGCAGTTCCGTTTCTACTATTGTTCTCCTTTTTTAAAAGGGAGGAAGATATATATTTTATACCTATATTTACTTTGGGCGGTCTTATTTTTGCAGCATTATACCATATGCTCATTTATAGAAAAAATATTAACTTAAGCTTTAGCTTAAAAATTAGTAGAGAACAGGCTGCTAAGTATATCCGTCTTAGTGCTCCCTTTTTACTTTCAGGATTGCTTTCTATGATAAATTGTAATGTAGATTCTGTAATAATAGGGTTTATGAGAAGTGAATATGAACTTGGAATATATTCCTCAGCTTATAAGGTAGTCTTTTTTTTAACTAACCTGATAGCAGTGATATTTACTCCTTTTTTTCCTCTTTTAATAAGTTGTTATCACAAAGATGACGAGAAGGGGCTAGAAAGGACAATAAAAAATCTATGTAAGATAGTAGTTTTGATAGGGCTTCCAATGACAGTAGGAGGGGTAATATTATCTAAAGAGATAATAATTTTGCTATTTGGTGAAAAGTATATAGAGGCTTATTTACCATTTATAGTCCTAATGGTTTACATATTAGTTCTTTTTATGAGAGAAACTTATGGATATAGTTTAAATGCTTGGAATATGGAGGATAAATATTTAAAGAGTGTTACAGTATCAGCAGTAATGAACTTAGTACTAAATTTAATTTTTATCCCTAAGTATGGAATCATAGCAGCTGCATTTACAACTCTTATATCAGAAATTATCAATTTCATAATTATGAGGAGATCCTTCATAAAGGTTGTAAAAACAGATTATGCTATGAACTTTATAAAGATATCATTGCCTTTAGGTATTATGTGCTTGTGCATTTTGATGCTAAGGTATCTTCAAGTTCATGTACTAGTAAATATTCTGTTTGCAATAATAATACTTTATAGCTGTAGTGTTTTTTAAATATGTTACTTTAAAGGAACTTAGAAGTTTCGTGAAGAAGTAAAAGTAGGTGATAATATGAGATATTGTGTGTTATATCCTAATACAAGAAATGTAAATTTGGTAAAAGAAATGGGGATGATTCCATACAAGCTACATAAAAATTTCGGGTATGATTCTAAAATTGCTTGTTATAATCTTGATGATTATACATATTTGCAGGAAGAGGTTAAAGGGCTTAAAATAGACTTTATTGATAGAAATTATAATAGCTATAGCCTAGATGGGCTTAGGTATTTAAAAAAAGAGTCAAAAAATATAGACATCTTGCAAATTTTTCATGTAACTTTATATTCGCTTTTATATGCTTTCATGTTTAAAAGGCTAAACAATAGAGGTAAAATTTATCTTAAGCTGGATTGTAGCCATAAGCTAGTAGAAAGAATCTCAGCTTTAAATAAAATACAATATTGGCTTTTGAATAAATATCTAGATAAAGTAGACTTGATAAGCGCTGAACAGAAGGAATTAGTAAAAAAGCTAAAGGAGCTCTTGCCTAAACAAAAGAATAAAATTATCAATATACCTAATGGAGTAGATTACAAGTATTTAAAGAGCAAAAATATAGCTTATGATTATAACAAAAAAGAAAATATAATTTTAAGCGTAGCTAGGATAGGCGCAGAGGAAAAGAATATTGAAATGCTTATGGATGCATATGCGAGCATAAAGAATGTAGAAACTTTAGGTTGGAAGCTTAGAATAGTAGGTCCTATAGAAGAAGGATTTAGAGGATATATAGACAAGTTTTTTAAAGAACATCCTGATATGAAAAATATAATAGAATTTACAGGAGAAATAAATAATAGGCAAGAGCTATTCAAAGAGTATGAGAAAGCTAAAATATTTTCTTTGACTTCAAAGTTTGAGAGTTTTGGAATAGCTTTCATTGAGGCAGCAGCCTTAGGAGATGTTATTGTATCTACAGATGTGGGTATTGCAAGTGAAATCATAAGAGATAGCAATGGAGCAGTAGTAGGTATAGACGATACAAAAGCTCTATCAAGGAAATTAGAAAAATTTATGCTTACCGAGGAGTTAGAGAAATATTCTTTATGTACTTACAATGTATGTAAAGAAAACTTTGACTGGGATAAGATAATACTTAGTTTACATGATAACTTAAAACAGCTATTTATCAATAAAATGTAGGATTAGATTTCGTATAATAAACTCTCCTCATAGGGATAATAAGGTAGAAGGAGAGTGATACTATGGAATTTTATGATGTTGTAAAAAAAAGAAAAAGTATAAAAAATTTAAAAGTGGTGAGTTAGATAGAGAAAAATTATTAAAGATAATAGATGCAGCTATGAGGGCCCCATCATGGAGAAATTCAACTCCATATAAATTTGTTCTTGTAGATAGAGACAATTTAAAGCAAAGTATAGCAGGCACTATACTTAATAAAGCTACTGACACAGCTGAAGCTGTAACAAATGCTCCTGCTACAATAGTAGTAGTTGCAGATCCTAACGCATCAGGTACAATGGAAGAGAAAGATTACTATTTAGTGGATAGTGCTATAGCTATGGAACACTTAATACTTGCAGCGACAGAAGAAGGTTATGGAACTTGCTGGATAGGGGCTTTTAATGAAAAAAAGGTAAAAGAAGTTTTAGGAATACCTGATAATTATAAAGTAGTAGCTTTAACTCCAATAGGAGAAAGTGCAGAAGGAGAAGAAGAGAAGCCTCATCAGCCTAAAAAGGATGTAAGGGATTATTTCTATGTAAACAAGTGGAATGAATCTTACATGGACCAAAATGTGAAAGTCCTAGTACATCACTAATATCATATAGCAAGGCCATGGAAGAATTACTCTAACATGGCTTTTTTTCTTGACAGAGGGAATATGTATATTTAGAATAAATTTATATGAAAACATAAAGGAGATAATATATGGAGAAAAAAGTTTCTATAGAAAGTTATATTTGTGATTTGTCCTCAAGTAAACCTACTCCAGGGGGAGGAAGTGCTGCAGCTCTAACAGGAGCTTTGTCAAGTGCATTAACAGCTATGGTGTTTAATTTAACCATAGGAAAAAAGGTATATGAAAGCTATAATGAAGAAATAAAAAATAAAATCGATGATGCATTAAAGGCATGTGAAGAATATAATCAATTAATGGTAGAGTTTATGAAGAGGGATGAAGAAGCCTTCTTAAGTCTTATGAAGGCTTTTAAATTGTCCAAGTCCACAGAGGAAGAAAAGATACTAAGAAATAAGGAGTTAACAAAAGGATACGAAAATGCCTTAGAGGTTCCGTTTACTTTAGCAAAATCAGGTCTTGAGCTTTATAAGTATGTATATATCGCAGCACAATATGGCAACGCTAGTGTAATATCTGATGCAGGAGTAGGAGCAATATTGTTGTATAGTACTATAGAAAGCTCTATTTTAAATGTAAATATAAATCTAAGCGGAATTAAAGATGAAAAGTATAAAGAAAATATATTAAATAAATGCGATGAAATGATCAAGGAAGCTTTAGATTATAAATCAAAGATATTAGAGCTTGTATATTCAAAAATCAAATAATATTTGTACTGTATTTTATTGCAGGCCATTATTGTAATTGGAGAGATAAATAATGTTTAGCTTTTTTTTAGAAGAAGTAAATGAACTATATAACATAATTAATGCGCCCATAGATAGTGTATTTAAAATAATGGCTATAGAAAAGCATAGAAAGGTTTTGAATATAGATAAGGGGACATTTTCAAGTACTTATATTAAGCTTATGGAGAAGGAAAAGGCAAGAACAGGCGGGATCGTCTACACTCCAGAAGAAATAGCAAACTATATGATAGATGGATTAATAGAAAAAGAAAACTTGATAAATAACGCTTTTATTAAAATTTTGGATCCTGCCTGTGGGTGCGGAGACATTTTGATTTCTTGCTATAAAAAACTAAAAAATATATATGAGAATAATATAGAAGAAATAAATAAAAGTAATAATATTGTTCTGAATAAAGAGGATATACCAAAACACATTATTGATAATAATCTATTCGGATTTGACATAGATGAAAGAGCACTTAAGATTTTAGCCATAGATTTATTTTCAATTTGTGGATATTATAACAGTAATAATTTTAAGAAAACAGATTTTTTAACAGATGAAACAGAGGGAAAATATCAAATTATAATAGGTAACCCACCGTACATAGGGCATAAAGCTATGGATAAAGAATATAGTAAAAGGCTAAAGACAAAGTTCAAAGAAATATATAAAGATAAGGGAGATATATCTTACTGCTTTTTTCAAGGAGCTTTAAACAGTCTTGATAAAAAAGGAAGGTTATGTTTTATAACTTCAAGATATTTTATGGAATCCCCAAGCGGGGAAGAACTTAGAAAGGTATTAAAAGAGCTGTGCTCCCTTTATAAAATAGTTGATTTTTACGGTATTAGACCTTTTAAGAAAGCTGGGATAGATCCTGTTATTGTATTTTTGATCAATGAACAGGAAAGGGAAGATTGTATAGAAATAATAAAACCTATAGGCAGTACAAAAAAGAATAAAGACAATTTTTATAGATCCTTGTTCTTAAATGAGGGAAATCACTATAGAAGATTTTTTATGAATAAGAATTTATTAAATAATAAGGGCTGGATAATAAGGGATGAAAAAGAAAGAAATATAATATCAAAGATAGAAGAGCGGAGCTTTACTCATCTATATAATATATGTGATAGTTATCAAGGAATTATTACAGGATGTGATAAGGCCTTTGTGGTAAATAAACAAACAATAGAAGATAAAGAACTAGAACAAAACATTATAAAGCCTTGGATAAAAAGTAGTTATATAAATAAAGATGATATACAAAAAGGAGACACGTACTTAATTTATTCTGATATAATTGAGAACCCAGAAGACTATCCTAATGCGATAAAATATATTAGTAGAGAAAAGCATAAGCTCATAGAGAGAAGAGAATGTAAACGAGGGGCTCGTAAATGGTATGAACTTCAATGGGGAAGAAAAAAGGAGATATTTGATGGAGAAAAAATAATATTTCCATATAAAGCGAGTTCTAATAGATTTGCTTTAGATAAAGGAAATTATTTTAGTGCAGACGTGTACGCCTTAGTATTACAAGAAAATGTTCCATTTACATACAAGTACTTGATTTCCTTACTAAATAGTAGAATATATGAATTCTATTTTCAAAGCTTCGCTAAAAAATTAGGAGACGATTTGTATGAATATTATCCTAATAATCTCATGAAACTTTGTATACCGACTATGGGAGAGAAAGAAGCTCTATTGGAGGAAGATATACAGGCATTATTCAATTTAAGTGAAGAAGAGATAGAAATAATTAAAGAATATACTAAGTAAAGATATTTAGCAAAATTTTTGCAAATATCTTTTTTATATGTATAAATACTAAGAAAAACGGAAATAATTGAAATAAGCGAAAAAATATTTATCCAAAAGAAGGAAATTAATCAATATTATAGAATTAATTATAGAGACATTTATTTTGATAATTACAGGAGGGGTAAAATGAATCTTATTTTTGAGAATAAAGGGGATAAGCTAGTTGTGCATATGATGGGCGAACTAGATCATCATAGTGCAGAAGAAGTAAGAAATAAAGTAGATGATAGACTAGAAAGAGAAAAATGTAACAAGCTCATAATGGATTTTTCAGGAGTAACCTTTATGGATAGTTCAGGGATAGGAGTTGTAATAGGAAGGTATAGGAAGCTGTCGTTAAAAAAGGGTAAAGTCTATATAACTAGAGTAACTGGTTCAGTCAAAAGGGTATTTGAATTATCAGGGATGTTTAAGATTATTCCTTTATATGATAGCATAGAGCAAGCTTTAGAGAATATGTAGTGGGGGGAAAAACAATGAGTCATAACAAAATGAAAATTGAATTTTTGAGTAAGTCGGAAAATGAAAGTTTTGCCAGAGTAGCAGTAGCAGCTTTTGTATCTCAGCTGGACCCTACAATAGAGGAAATTTCAGATGTAAAAACTGCAGTATCAGAGGCTGTTACTAATGCAATAATCCATGGTTATGGACATGAACAAGGCATAGTTACAATTGAAACAGAAATAAATGATGGTGAAATCAATATAGCGGTAGAAGATAAAGGAATAGGGATAGAAAATCTAGAACTTGCCATGCAGCCTTTATATACGTCAAGACCAGACTTGGAAAGATCTGGAATGGGGTTTACTGTAATGGAGACATTTATGGATAACCTTCAAGTAGAGTCAAATGGAGAAAATGGAACTAGAGTAATTATGAAAAAAAGGTTCAGATCCCTAGGTTAAAGGTCTTCAAAGGAAGGAGGAAAAACCTTGAATTTGGTTTGCATATATTATGAATGAAGATATAACTAAGAATATTACATGTAAATATGAGGAAAACTTAGATTTAATTCAAAGGGCTAAATCCGGAGATAAAGGGGCATTAGATAAGCTCGTTGAAAATAATCTCCCTCTAGTTTCTTCTATAAGTAAAAAGTTTTTGAATAGAGGATATGAGTATGATGATATCTTTCAAATTGGATGCATAGGTTTGGTAAAAGCAGTTAATAACTTTGATGAAAATTATAATGTACAATTTTCAACTTATGCAGTGCCCATGATTATGGGAGAGATAAAACGTTTTTTAAGGGATGATGGGCTAATAAAAGTGAGTAGAAGCGTAAAATATGCTGCAAGAAAGCTTCATTATGATAAAGAAAAGCTAACAAAGGAGTTGAATAGAGAGCCTACTGTCGAAGAATTAGCAAAGTTTTCTGGTATGACTACAGAGGAGGTTATATTTTCAATAGAGGCTGTTAATGAACCTAAATATCTATATGATACTATTCATCAAGATGACGGTTCTCCAATTTATCTTATTGATAAAATAAAGGAAAGCGAGAATGAAGGGGCGGAAACTTTAGATAAAATAGCTTTAAAAGAAGCATTAAATAAATTAGATGCAAGGTCAAGACAAATCATAGTGCTTAGGTATTTTAAAGACATAACTCAAGTTAAAGTAGCTAAAATGTTAGGCATAAGTCAAGTACAAGTTTCACGAATAGAAAAGAAAGTACTTAAAAGTATGAAAGAAAAACTTAGTGGATAGGATACATGAATGTGTATCCTATTTTTTTTAGTACATAAAATCAATAGCTTCTTAAAACATAACCTTACATTATAATTTTTTGTTTAAAAAATAAATTATTGCGAAAAATAAGTATAAACAAAAAAACATATAGGAAGGTATAGATATGAAAGTTAAAGAAGAACACTTGATGAAAAAGTTTAAAGATATAGCAAATCAAGAAACGCCTAAATCAAATCTAGTAAAAGATTGTATAAAGGCTTTTATTGTTGGGGGGCTTATTTGCGATATAGGTCAAGTATTTAGCGAAATTTACGGCAATCTTGGTTTGGGAGTTGAAGAAACTGGAGCTTTTGTATCAATGACTATGATTTTTTTAGGTGCATTGTTGACTGGAGTTGGTATTTATGATAAGATTGGGGATTTTGCAGGAGCAGGTTCCGTAGTACCAATAACAGGGTTCGCAAATTCTATTGTAGCTCCAGCTATGGAGTTTAAAAAGAGGGATTTGTTTTTGGCGTGGCAGCAAAAATGTTTACTATAGCAGGGCCAGTATTAGTGTATGGTATTGGGTCTTCAATAATTGTAGGAATTATTTATTATTTTATAACACTATAGAAATATTTTGCGACGCAAAATATTTCAGGTTAGAGCGCGTAGCACTAGACTAGTTAGATGGCGAAGCCGTAGTTAGGAATGTTAGAAGGCATAGTCTAGTTTAAAGTTGAAAGTGTAAAGAGTAAAGTGAAGGAAATAATTAAGCAGAGCTTAATTATAAATCCAATCTTAACATTCGGTGCCTGGCACCAAATGTTAAGAGATTTTACACTTTCAACTATATACTTTCCGCTTATTTTCTACCTATCTAACTTCTAACCTAACGGCTTTAGCCTCTAACATAAGAAAATTGCGCCGCAATTTTCTTAAATTGTTTACTAAAGTATAAAAGAGGGGTGTTCATATGACGAAAAGAGTAGGAAAGCAGACAATAAAACTAGAAAATAGGCCTAGAATAATTACTACAACAAGTATTGTAGGACCCAAAGAAGGCGATGGACCCTTAAAAGATTATTTTGATATTATACTAGAGGATGATTTAAATGGAAAGGATAGTTTTGAAAAGGCTGAAAGTAGTATGATGTATAAAGCAGTGCAAGAAACATTGAAGAAGGGAAATTTAAAAGAACAAGACATTCACTACTTAGTAGCAGGTGATTTATTGAATCAAACTGCAGCATCAAATTTTGCAGCTAGAGATGTTGATATACCATTTTTAGGCCTTTATGGGGCATGCTCCACTATGTCAGAGTCTTTATGCGTTGCATCATTACTAATCGATGGTGATTATGCAGACAATGTAATTGCAGCTACATCATCACATTTCTCTTCAGCAGAAAGACAGTTTAGATTTCCATTAGAAATGGGTAGCCAAAGAACACCAACAGCTCAATGGACTGTAACTGGTTCGGGCGCTATGCTATTATCTAAGGAAGGAAACTATCCATATACAACCTATATAACCATAGGAAAGATAAAGGATTACGGCCAAACAGATGCAAATGATATGGGATCTGCAATGG
The DNA here is from genome assembly GCA_009738435.1 of Clostridium bovifaecis. Classification (GTDB taxonomy): domain Bacteria; phylum Bacillota; class Clostridia; order Clostridiales; family Clostridiaceae; genus Clostridium_H; species Clostridium_H bovifaecis. Next base: position 1,614,578 of record CP046522.1, read on the forward strand.
CACCTGCTGCAGTAGATACACTTAAACAGCATTTTGAGGATACAGGAAGGAAACCAGAGGATTACGATTTAATAGCTACTGGTGATTTAGGAATGTTAGGAAAGAAAATTACTATAGAATTAATAAAAGAGTACGGATATAATTTATCAAACAATTATATTGATTGTGGAGACGAAATCTTTGATAAGGAAAGACAAAAAGTTCAGTGTGGAGGAAGTGGGTGCGGATGTTCCGCAGTAGTAAGCTGTGGATACATATATAAGAATATGCTAAAAGGAGCTTTTAAAAAGATATTATTAGTATCCACAGGAGCATTAATGAGTCCCACAACATCACTTCAAGGTGAGAGCATACCAGGTATTGCTCATGCAATATCCATAGAGTTTGGAGGAGAATAATATGAATGACTATATTATGGCATTTTTAGTTGGTGGAATAATTTGCGTTATTGCACAAATTCTTATGGATAAAACAAAATTAACTCCTGGCAGAATATTAGTAGTATTTGTGACAAGCGGTGTAATACTCGGAGCATTAAAAATATATGATCCTTTAATAAAGTATGGAAAGGCGGGAGCTAGTATCCCACTTCCTGGATTTGGGTATAATCTTGCAAAATCTGTAATGAAGGAAGTTGATGAAAAGGGATTTCTAGGAGCTTTTACTGGAGGAATAAAGGGTACGGCAGCTGGAATAAGTGCAGCAATTCTTTTTGGATATCTAATGGCATTAATTTTTAATCCTAAATCAAAGACATAAAACAGTAAAAGGAAACCTAAGTTTAGGTTTCCTTTTACTGTTTTATACTATATTTAGTTACGATCTTTTTTAGAAGATCTATTATTGATAATGGTATTATTAGTGTTTGTATCAATATTCTTGCCCGTATTATCTGAGTCGTCGGTATTAGCAGGATTATCTTGAGGTCCATCGGTATTTTCATTTTCTGAAGGATTGCCATTTTCTATGCCTTGAGAATCCTCATCTATTAAGTTGTCATTTTCGTCTGTTTTTGTTCCAGTATTTGTAGTATCAATAGGAGGCATTATTGTATTATCCTGCTCTTTAGGCAATACATATGCTTGGTCTCTTAAGAATACACTAGGGGTGTAATCTCTTCTTATAAACACCCTAGATTCGATTAAAGCAGCTGGAGTTGATGGAGTAGCTAACTTACCATTTAATTTATTTACATTAGCTGCTACATGAATGTTATCTATAGTGGATGGAACGGTTCCTTTTATAAATAACTCAGTATAAACTTGGCTTCCTCTTGGATCCCTGTAGGACAATTCAGAAGGAAGAAGTCCGGAAACTCTATCAACTGCTGAGCTTGTTATACCAGAAGGTGGAGCAAGATCCTTCATAGGAAGGTCTTTAACTGCTTCATTCATTATTTTACCTAATAAAAAGGCTGCATGACTACTATAAATGGCTTGTTCGTACTTGTTTTCTATCCATACAGAACCTGAATAGTAAGGAGTAAGTCCAGAAAACCACAAGTTTTTAAAGTTAGTAGACGAACCGGTTTTTCCAGCTAATGGGATATCACTGTTGTAGCTATTATTAGCATTATAAGCAGTACCACCCCTTACAGGCTCTTTTAACAAATCATACATGATATAGGCTGCTTGAGGGGAAATTACCTTTTGAGTTTCTATTTTAGTTTCAAGTATAGTCTTACCTGTTCTATCTACAACCCTTGTGTAAAGTCTAGGTGTCGTATATAAGCCATTATTTCCAAAAACTCCATATGCATTAGCCATAGTGAAGGTATTTGTGCCATAATTTAATTGCCCTAGAGCTAAAGCGGCCATGCTATGTTTATCCACATCATCAAATTTTATACCGAATTTTTCTCCGTATCTAAGTCCAGTATCTAGTCCTATCATATCCTCTAATTTTACTGCGTACACATTTACAGAATCTTTTATAGCATTCCTCATATTTAGGTATCCAGAATAGCTGCCACTAGAGTTCTTGGGCTGCCAAGGTTTTCCGCCAGAGACATATTTATTTGCCATCTCTGATGGAAGAGGTGAATCTTCCAATACAGTAGCAGCAGTTGCAAGCTTTGTATCAATAGCAGGCGCATAAACTGTTAATGGCTTTATACTAGAACCAGGTGGTACTTTAGCATCCATTGCTCTATTAAAAGACATAGCAGGTTGTTTTCCTCTGCCGCCTATAATTACTTTAGTCTCACCAGTATGATAATCTACAATTACAGCAGAGGCTTGGGGTTGAAGTGAACCATTGTCATCACGAGAAAAATTCTTTAATTTAGTATCTTCATCTAAAATTTTCTGTGCTTTGATCTGCAAATCTTTATTCATGGTACTATATATTTTTAAGTTACCATTCATCAGTAAGTTTTCAATTTCATCATCACTATAATTGTAAGTAGTTTTTAAATCTTTTTTTACGTCATCAACGACTGATCTTGAAAACCATTCAAAGTTGTATCTATCATCATTAGCGGATGCTTTCCCGATAACTGATTTGCCCAAGGTTTGTACTGCTTTATCTTTTGTTACTAAACTTTTGTCTATATTTAATTCAGCTATTGCATCTCCATATTCTTTATCAGAAATATATCCATTTTCTTTCATTTTGCTGAGAACTGTTTTAGTTCTATTTATATATTTAGAAGGGTCCTTTGTTGAAGTTTTAGAATACGGATAATACACTGATGGACTTTGTGTTAATCCAGCAATGAAAGCACATTGTATAAGATTTAAGTTCTTAGCAGAAGTACCAAAATATTGTTGAGCAGCAGCCTCTACTCCTGTTGCTCTACCACCTAAAAATACAGTGTTTAAGTAAGCTTCTAAAATAACTTCTTTTCCTACCTTCTTCTCAAGCTTAGGCGCTAAATACCACTCTTGAATTTTTCTTTTAAATTTATCACCCAAAGTCTCTTTGTGAAAATCATAAAGAGTAGTTTTTAGTAATTGTTGTGTGATAGTTGAAGCACCTTGAAGGCCAGACTTGCCTTGAATTTTATTTTTTACATCGGCAATTATTACACCTGCAATTCTTTTTGGGTCTATACCGTTATGATCAAAGAATCTTTCATCTTCAATGCTTACAAAAGCATTAGTAAGATTCTTAGGCATTTCCTCATGCTTTATTACTGTCTTTTTATGAGTAGTAATAATACTGTCCACATAATTACCTTTATCGTCATAGATTTTGGAAGCTTCGTTAGCAGTTATAATTTCATTTATATCTAAATCAGGGGCAGTTTTTATAACTGCGAGTGCTAATCCTCCAGCAGCTACTCCAAGTAGTACGCATAGAATCAAAAATGATAATAATATGATTTTAAGAGCTTTAGACCTCTTTTTTTCTTCTTTATTTTTTTGGGTTGAGTACTAGTACTCTTTTTATTTTCAGCCATATAAGTTCCTCCTTAAACAACTAATGGATAAATTATAAAAATAGCATATAATGAAATTATACACTATTTTTATGGTTTTGGTAATATGATTATATATATAATGTGGCAAGATGTAACTTATTTCGACAAAAATAAATAAAAATAAAAATTACTATGTAGTTAGTTACATAGTAATTTTTATTTTTATTGCTCCCAATTAAATACATAAGGCACATTTCTAAAATAATCACCGTAGTTTAAGCCATATCCAACTACAAACACATCAGGTATTTGGAAACAGCAGTAATCAGGTTTAATTTCGACCTTTCTTCTGTCGGGTTTATCTAAAAGAACACAGCTTTTTACGCTATTTGCACCTAAAGATTTAACGTGTTCTATTACGAATTTCATTGTTATGCCTGTATCCACGATATCATCTACTACAAGGACATCATATCCATTAATATCATCTGGAACATCATTTACTACCCTTACTTGGCCAGAAGAGCTTTCATTATGACCATAGCTTGAAGTTGTCATAAAACCAATTTTGGTAGGAGCTGTTATTTGTCTAACTAAGTCAGCTGTATATATAAAGCTTCCTCTAAGCAATGAAAGTACATAAAGATTTTTATCTTCATATTCTTCTGAAATTAAAGCTCCTAACTCTTTAATTCTGCTTTTAATTTGTTCTTCAGTTATTAGAATGTTTCTTTTTCCATTTTCCATTGGAATCCTCCGCACTTAGATATTTACAATGTTGTTCTTATAGTATAAAATTATATGAAAGTTGTCAAGGGGAATATAATGTGAAGAAAAAACTCTAGAAAAGAGGGAAAAGAATGATATATGGAAATATAGAAGGTATAAGGAAAACAACTTTAAAAAAGCTTGACTCATTATATGATTTCAAGGTGGATAAAGATATGCTCAGTAACTCAGAGATCATAGAGATTATTTGCAGTGTTACGCAAGATATAAATAAAGAAATAAGTGTAGCAATAGATCGGAAAGGAAATGTAACCGCCGTAGCCATAGGTGATAGCTCTACCGTTGAAATGCCTATGGTAGATTTAAAGGAGAAGAAGCTATCTGGAGTTAGAATATTACATACTCATCCAAATGGATATTCAGCTCTATCAAGTTTAGATATTTCAGCTATGGTAAAATTAAAGTTGGATTGCATGGCAGCTATTGGAGTAGAGGAAGGGGAAGCTAAGGAGATAACCTTAGGCTTTTGTGGAGTTAAAGACAATAGGCTAATAGCTGAGGTAACGGAGCCATTAAAAATTGAAGATGTTTTGAGAATTAATATCCTTCATATAATTGGTAATATAGAAGAAAATTTGATAGACAATGAAATTCATGAGGATGAAGGAGAAAGAGCTATTTTAGTTGGAGTAGAAGATGAAGAAAGTCTTGAGGAATTAGAAGAATTAGCAAAGGCTTGCAATGTATCTACTGTTGGTAAAGTGCTGCAAAGAAGAAGTAGAATAGATACAGCCTTTTATATAGGAGAAGGCAAAGTTGACGAAGTAGCTTTGGCAAGACAGTCAAAAAACGCTAATGTAATTATCTTTGATGATGAGCTATCTGTAGCCCAGATTAGAAATTTAGAAGATGCTACTGGCACAAAAGTAATAGATAGAACTACATTAATTCTTGAAATATTCGCACGTAGGGCAAGAAGCAAGGAAGCGAAAATTCAAGTGGAACTTGCTCAGCTGAAATATAGGCTTCCAAGACTTACTGGTATGGGAGTTGTATTATCGAGAACTGGTGGAGGAATTGGAACTAGAGGTCCAGGAGAAAAGAAATTAGAAGTTGATAAAAGACATATAAGAGAAAGAATTTACGATCTTAATAAAGAGCTTAGTAAGATTAAGAAAAATAGAGAAGTTCAAAGGGATAAGAGAAGTAGAGAAAATATTCCGAAGGTTTCTTTAGTTGGGTATACTAATGCGGGAAAATCAACTTTGAGAAATAAGTTATGCGAAATAGCATCGCCAAGAGATGTGGTTCAGAAGGAACAGGTATTTGAAGCTGATATGTTATTTGCTACCTTAGATGTAACAACTAGAGCTTTAGTTTTACCTGATAATAGATTAATAACGCTAACAGATACAGTAGGCTTTATAAGAAAATTACCTCATGACTTAGTGGAAGCTTTCAAATCTACTTTAGAAGAAGTTGTTAATTCAGATTTGCTTCTTCACGTAGTAGACTCATCCTCTAATAAGGCAAAAGAGCAAATAGAAGCGGTTAATGAAGTTTTAGAGGATCTAGGAGCCAAAGATAAGCCTTTATTATTATTGCTAAATAAAGTTGATAAAGCATTGGAAGAAGATATAAAATCCTTAAAAGATGAATACAATAATATGAACATACTGGAGATTTCAGCTAAAGAAGATTTAAATTTAGATAAGCTTTTGGAGGATATATCTAAATCTCTTCCTAACCCTTTAAGAAAAGTAGAATATTTGATCCCTTATACTGATAGTGCGGCAGTGGCGCTGCTTCATAGAAGTTCTAAGGTATTAGAAGAAGAGTATGAGGAAGAAGGTACTAGTATTGTAGCTATGGTAGATGAAGAAGTGTACAACAAATGTAAACAATATATTAGAGTATAGTTATTAGGAAATACTAAGATGCAAATTTAAGAAACTGATAAATATCATATGTTACAAGACAGCCGGGATATAGAATTGTAATCTATCTAGACAAAAGAGAGATTACAATTTTTATTATTAATTTTTAAATTTTAGAGGATAATATTATAAGATAAAAGTTTTCCTATTGGTTAGGAAGGAGGTAATGCTATGGAAAAAGTATGCCCGGTATGTAATGAAATAAATGATATAAGATACAAGTGCAGGGAATGTGGAAGCGAAATGATAGATAAGGGAAGAAAGCAAGAGTATTTCAATGATTATAGTGCAGATGATCCTATTTATGATATTGGAGACTATTGTCTTCATCTTTTTAAATGCACTAAGTGTGATTTTATGGAGGATACTCTAATAAGAAAAGTAATGATGTAAAAAATAGAGTTGTATTTGATTTATCCTGTGTTTATAATAAAAATAATAATAGGGGGGATTTTAGTGCTTAGTACTATTGCAAAATATCAAAAAGCTTTTAATTCATTAGTTGATAGGCTTAAGGCCAATGATTCTGTTCTTGCCGCTATGGTATTTGGGAGTATTGTAACAGGAGATCTTTGGGAAGGGTCAGATATAGATTTATTTGTTATATCAAAAGATAATATAAAAGATATAAGAAATATATATACTGAAGAAAAAGGTGTGCCGGTACACATAAAACTTATGAGTAAAGAAAGCTTATTGGAGCTGCACAAGGGAGAAGTAATTGGGGGATTTATTCATAGAGTATTTGTATCATCTAGGCTGGTGTTTTCTAAAGATGAGGAAGTTACAGCGCGATATGACTTAGGAAGATACTATCCAGATATAGACAGGGAAAAATGGAATATGGTTTATTTAGGGGACTTAATAAAAAGTATTAGCGTGTGTAAAAAATATTTATATAACAATGGCATTTATATGGCATACAGTTATGCAGTAAGGTGCATTGAAGACTTTTCTAAGGTATACATAAATTCTTCTGGATATATGATAAGTAAAGATGTTATGACTATGGCTATAAATTTAAATGATGAGTTAAAAAAGCTTACAGATGATTTGTTCTTTGCATCAAAAGAAGAAACCTACGGAGTTATCCAAAACATCTTAGTTTTTATTGAAGAAACAATAGAAAAAAACTTAAAAAAGTATGTAAGCTTATTACTAGGTTATATGAAAGAAAAGGATTGTTTTTTAAGCTCAGAGGATATGAAAAAGGATGATTTTTTCAAAGGATTCAAAATAGATTTTGAAGGAATTTTAAGTAAACTATGGGAAAAAGGCATTGTTAAAAAAGAAAGTAGAGAATATAAGGATGAGCTTAACAATCTACTATTTAGAGAAAAGGTATACTTTATTTAGGATGTATTTGGCATGCATATTTCCCAATTTAGAAATAAGTATGCCAAATTTATTTTAACTATAGAGGGATGAGTTTATGGAGAAGTATAATATTGTATTTAATGAAGATACACCTAAATATCTACAGATTGCAAATCATATAAAAAAATTAATTTATATTAAAAAAGTTGCAGAAGGGGAAAAACTACCATCTATTAGAGAATTATCTAGAATGCTGGGTGTAAATACTGTAACTATAGTTAATGCCTATAATAGATTAGAGCATGAAGGTGTAGCGATTAGGAAAATAGGAAGTGGAACCTATGCAAAAGAAAAAGAAGAGAACAGAAATTTATTAAAAGAATATTCCAATATCTACAAAAAAATAAATGGTGGAACTTTAAAAGACTACATAGATTTCACTGGGGAGACAACCTGCAGTGAATTCTTTCCAGTAGAAAATTTTAAAGAAGCTTTAAACAAGGTTTTAGATAGGGATGGAGCTGAAGCTTTTACATATCAAGATTCTCTAGGATATGATGGTTTAAGAAAAAGCATCAATAACCATTTTTGGGGAGGCAAGCTGGATAGTGAGAACATACTTATTGTTTCTGGAGCTCAGCAAGGTATAGATATAGCAGCAAAGGCAATAATCAATGTTAATGACAATGTGTTAGTAGAAAAGCCTACATATAGTGGAGCTTTAAATGTTTTTAAAAGTAGAAGAGCAAATATTTTAGAAGTGGATATGCTTCAAGATGGTGTAGATGTAAATATGTTAAAAAAGCTACTTAAGAAAAACAAAGTCAAATGCTTTTATGTAATGAGCTATTTTCAAAACCCAACAGGAAGCACATATAGTATAGAAAAGAAAAAGGAAATATTAAATCTTGCAGAGGAATATGATTTTTACATTATAGAGGATGACTATTTATCTGAACTAATATATGATGAAAATATTGAATATAAAAGTTTTAAAAGTCTGGATATATATGATAGAGTTATCTACATTAAGAGCTTCTCAAAGATTTTTCTCCCGGGTATAAGAATTGGGTACTTAGTTCCACCTATAAAGTTCAGTGAAGCTATGCAAAATTCCAAGGTGAATACTGATATTACTACTTCGAGCTTAATGCAGAGAGCATTAGACCTATATATCAATGAGGGATATTGGAGAAAGCATATAAAACTATTAAACGAGGCCTATAAAAGTAGATATCTGGTTATGGAAAAGTTTATAAAGAGTATACTGGAAACAAAGGTTGACTTTTACAGTCCTAGGGGAGGTCTGAACTTTTATTTAAGAATATCAGATAAAATAGCTATGGATTCTATTGAATTGTTTAATAAATGTAAGAAATATAAAGTAATTATAACTCCAGGAGTGCTATTTTATAAAAACAGTATGGATGGAGACAGGTATTTCAGACTGGGATTTTCTGTAGCTAATATTCCTGAAATTGAGAAGGGGATACAAATAATAAATAAATTGTTACAATAAAAGGATGAACAATGGCATGAAAAAGGGACTTGTGAAATTTGATTGGAATGAAATAGAGGATTATAGTGACGAGGATATCACCTATTTTTTATTTATGGAAGGTAAAAATATAGAAAGTATATGTAAAATAAGAAATATTGACAGGACGACTGTGCAAAACCATATAATAGAGGGGAAAATTAAATATAGGTTTTTAGCCAAAAGTAAAAACTCCCAAGAATTTTTTGAGGCTATAAAGAGTGCTGGTAAAAGAGATAAGATTGAAGTGCTAAACTCTCTAGACGAAACTAATAAAAAAAAGTTAATACAATTCATTAGGGATAATTACACTGATATGTATCCTAAAGATAAAGAAGTAATGGTTTGGATATTGGGAGAATTAAGAGACATTGGGAGTTTGGACATTCTAATCAAAGCATCTGTTCATAAGTTTGTAAATATAAGAAGAATGGCAGTATCCGCTATGGGAAAAATAGAAAGTGAAAAATGTGAAGTGGCTTTAATAAGGGCTTTGGAAGATGACAATTATCAGGTAGTGATGTATGCTATTAAAGCGCTAGAAAAAATCAAAAGCGTAAAGGCGAAAATGAAAATAGAGCATATAAAAAACACCACTAAAAAAGAATACTTAAAAGTAGCTTCTGAAAAGTACTTAGAGAATATAGCAAATAGTTGAGCATTATAAAAAATACATAATTTGAAGGGGGGAAACTATATGAGCTATTTTACAATAAAAGATGAAGCTAGGGAAGAGTTTGAAGAGAGAAAATCTATTTTTATAGGATATGCAAAAAGGGTTCATAGTGAAGATGAAGCGAAAGAATTCGTATACAAAATAAAAGCTCAGCATAAAGATGCGACTCATAACGTATATGCATATATAGTTGGCGAGAATATGGGGATTCAAAGGTATAGTGATGATGGAGAGCCGCAGGGTACTGCAGGAGTTCCTGTATTAGAGGTTATAAAGAAGAATGAGGTCACTGATATTGCAGTAGTTGTAACAAGATATTTTGGTGGGATTCTATTAGGAGCTGGAGGCTTGGTTCGCGCATATTCAAAAGGAGCAGCACTAGCTATAGATAGGGCCGGTATAGTAGAAAAAGTAGAAGGGGTGCCGCTTAATATAAAATTAGATTACGATCTATTAGGCAAGATTCAATATGTATGTACTCAAAACCTATGGCATATTGAAAATGTAGATTATACAGATAAAGTAAACTTAACTATTTTAACTGAAATTGATAATATAGAGAAAGTAAAAGCTACAATCACTGAGGCAACTTCAGGAAAAGGAGAATTTAAAGAAGAAAAGAAAAAATATTATTTTAAAATGGGCAATAGGCTGTATGAGGAATAATACAAAACAAAGATTTGAAATGAAATTATTGTTTGTGATATAATATTAAGCGGCTGTCAAACGATAGATTTATTATAATACATATATTTTTATTGAAAATATTATATAACCAGTTAGGGGGAATTTTTATGTCAGGACATTCAAAGTGGCATAATATACAAGCTAAAAAAGGCAAAAATGATGCTAAAAAAGGTAAGATATTTACTAAAATAGGTAGAGAAATTATATTGGCAGCAAGAGATGGTGGGTCTAATCCAGAAACGAACTCTAAGCTAAGAGATGTCATTGCAAAGGCAAAAGCTGCTAATATGCCGAATGATACAGTTGAAAGAGCTATTAAAAAAGGTGCAGGAGAACTTGAGGGAATAAATTATGAGGAAATAGTTTATGAAGGATACGCACCTGGCGGAGTAGCAGTTATGGTTAAGTTTCTAACGGATAACAGAAATAGAAGTGCTGCAAGTGCAAGACATATTTTTGATAAATACGGTGGAAACTTAGGAGCAAATGGCTGTGTATCGTATATGTTCCAAAGAAAAGGTCAAATAGTGATTGAAAGAACTGAGGAAATTGATGAAGATGAATTAATGATGCAAGCTTTAGAAGCGGGAGCAGAGGATTTCAATGCTGAAGAAGAAGTGTTTGAAATTGTAACAGACCCTGCAGACTTTTCATCTGTTCGTGAGGAACTTGAAAGACTGGGCTATAGCTTTATAGAAGCAGATTTAACAATGATACCAGATGTTATGACAGCAGTAGACATGGAAACAGCACCACAAACTCAAAAGCTTTTAGATATGCTTGAAGATGATGACGATGTTCAAGACGTTTATCACAACGCTGAATTCCCAGAAGAGTGGGAAGGATAAAAAGTGCTCTTATCATATGGCTATAAAAAATGCCACGAAAACAAACCTTTGTTTTCGTGGCATTTTTTATATTAAAATAACAAATGAGCAATTAAAGTTATAATTGGAAGAGTTATTAAGGTTCTTTCTATGAAAAGTATGAACAACTCTTTAAAATTAACAGGTATTTTGGATCCAATTAAAAGACCACCTACTTCAGACATATAAATAAGCTGAGTTACTGATACAGCTGCTATTACAAAACGAGTAAGTTCACTTTTAATGCTGCCAGCAGCAATTACAGAAGGAAGGAACATATCTGCAAAGCCAACTACTAGCGTGGAGGCAGCAGCAGAAGCTTCAGGAAGTCTTAAAGCCTTAAGCAATGGAATAAAAGGCATTCCAAGCAAGTTAAATAAAGGAGTATATTCTGCTACCATTAAAGCTAATGTGCCTAAAGCCATAACTATTGGAGTAACTCCAAGCCACATATCAAAAACGTTCTTTAATCCATCCATAAAAAAATTATTTATATCAGTATTTTGTTCAGCTCTATCTATAGCTTGTGTAAGTCCCCAACTTAGAGAAGAGTGTCCCTCAGGTATTATTTCACTTGTAGCTTTTTTATCATTATTATAATAGGTATCAGGTTTCTTAGAAAGAGGCGGTATTCTTGGAATAATAAATGCAGCTATTATGCCTGATAGAGTTACTGTAAGATAAAACGGTACAAACATATGTCCAAGCCCAACTTGAGAAATAACTACTAAAGAAAAAGTTATAGATACTGCTGAAAAAGAAGTACCTATTATAGAGGCTTCTCTAGCTGAATAATAGCCATCTTCATATTGTTTACTTGTTAAAAGCACCCCTATAGTTCCATCTCCAAGCCAAGAGGCAATACAGTCTACTGATGAACGGCCAGGTAAATTGAAAACAGGCCTCATAATCTTGGTAAGCAATGTGCCGAAAAATTCAAGTAAGCCAAAGTCTAATATTAAAGGTAGAAGCAAACCTGCAAATAAGAATACTGCAAACAATATGGGAAGTAAATTATATAATAAAAGACCTCCGGTATTTTCAGAATATATAGTTTCAGTTCCTATCTTAAAGAAAGTAGATATTACTATGAGCATACCTATTATTCTAGTTAAAAACCAAATAGGAGTTACATCAAAAAGCCTTTTAAGATAGTCACTGTTTATTATAAATTTAGGCTTCAATAATTTTGTTACTATAGTAATAAAAGATGAAGCTGTTATCAGAATTGTCATTATTAGTGGTAAGTATCCTTCTAATAAACTTTGAACTTTTTTAGAAAAAAATGCAACAGGTATGGTGATTTCTCCACCAAGTGAGATTGGTGTCATAAAAAGCAATATACCTATTAAAGATGGTATAAAAAATTTGAGGTAATTTTTAAGAGAATATTTTTTTATTCCTTTATCTTTTGTTATTTCTACCATGGTTTCCTCCTTAGTTTAAATTCGTATAATAATTTATAAGTTAGCGCTATATTTATACAGCGATATTTATATTAATACAAAACTTTTAGTTTTACAATAATTTTAACTCAAGTTTTTGTAATATAAATTTAGGAAATAAGGAATTATTAGCTTAAAATATAGTGTTCTTAAAATATAGTCTTCTTATAATGCATTTATTTTCTAAACAAATACTATATATTAAGGAAAAAGGTAGTGAAGGTGGAGTCTAATCAAAGCAAAAATAAAATAATGTTGATATAGACTGGAAGAAATTAAAGATATATCCGAATCTGATGAAACAAAATTAAGAGAAGTGCAAACGCCAGTAGTTCCGCCATTTGGATTTGTTGCTTATAAATAAAAGTCACCTTTTGGTGACTTTTATTTAGCTTATGGTACTAATTAGTGCGCCACAGGCAATAAGTGTAAGCACAAACAGAGCAACGATTATTACGCCTAGGATTAATCCAGCTTTAGCCATGCCGGTACCAGATAATTCACCATTTGAATTTGCAATCTTATTTTTTCCTATGATTCCGAAAATAATAGCTAATATTCCACAAAGTATTCCAAGAAAATTTAAACCGGGGACGAAGGTAAAAACTAAGCCGATTATTCCTAAAATCATTGAGGCTATTGATAATCCGTCATTTTTCATTGAAAGACCTCCTGTATAATAAATGATTATATACATAATATTTATATTTTTGTAGCTAAAAAATTAGAATTTTTATTAAAAAAATAATAGGTGTTACAAGTTTAAAAGTAAATTCATAGTATATAAGAGTAGTATACTTTAGGAGGTAATTTTTCAATGGCATATGTAAGAAACTACATGGAAAACAATATGGGACAACACGCTATGATGGATTTTCATAAGGAAGCCTTAAGGGACGCTCTAGAACTAGTTAAAAAAGCTGTATCAGGAGAAAAAGAAGATGAAATGTTTTACGACTATTTAATTGGCATGGCGCCAACAAAAGAGGAAAAGGAAATAATTAGATCAATAAGAGATGATGAAAGAAAACATAATACTATGTTTAGAAGGATATATAAGGACTTTACGGGAAGGGATATTCCTACAGAGGATCTAGAAGAATTTGAAAAGCCTAAATCCTATATTGAGGGCATTAAAAAAGCTTTGTTTGGAGAATTAAAAGCAGTAGAAACCTATAGAAAAATAAGACAAGGACTTCCATATACCCTATATAGAGATATGTTATTTGAGATTATAACAGATGAAATAAAACATGGCATAAAATACAACTATATACTTTACTTAAATTCCCTACCTAAAAAATATGCACATTGCAAAGATAATAAAGAGCACAAAGAACACAAAGAACACATGAAAAAGAGAATTTCAGAAAAAGTAAATAATATAAGCACATCTATTACTGAAGTAAGCGGAAATGCTCTAAACCGAGCAAAAGAGAAATTTAAAGAAGAAAATATATTAGAAGAAGTAATTATTCCTGGAATAATGTTAGGCATAAAAAATACTTATTTAGTAAAGAATGATGAAGAAGGAACTAGAGATAGAGTGAATATTAAAGAGGACGTACTAGTAAACTATTTAGGAGAACTTACTGAAATGGCTTTAAAAAAGCTTAAAGAAAAAGTAGATATAGAAGGACTTGTTCAGCAGTACGTGATTCCGCAACTTATAGAAACAGAATAACATAAGAAAAATGCGACGCATTTTTCTTATGTTAGAGGCTAAAGCCGTTAGGCGCTAAAGCGTTAGGTTAGAAGTTAGAGAGGTAGAAAATAAGCGGAAAGTATATAGTTGAAAGTGTAAAATCTCTTAACATTTGGTGCCAGGCACCGAATGTTAAGATTGGATTTATAATTAAGCTCTGCTTAATTATTTCCTTCACTTTACTCTTTACACTTTCAATTTTAAACTAGACTATGCCTTCTAACATTCCTAACTACGGCTTCGCCATCTAACTAGTGCTACGCGCTCTAACCTGAAATATTTTGTGTCGCAAAATATTCCTAGTGTGAATAAACACTTTAAAGTTTGGCCATAATATCCAATAAAGGAGTGATATTATGGAAAACAAGAAATTATTTTCTTTAGGATTTATCATTTTACTAATACTTACTTTCACAGTAGGATATTATATAGGAAAAAATAATGGGAAGAGCTCAACAAATATTTCTGAGAACAAGTATGAAGGATTAACTGTTGACGTAAACGGTGAAAAAATATATGATAAAGAAGCTTTAAAAGAACAAGTTAATAAAGGTGCTGAAGTTCTATTTGAAGTTGAGTGTAATAAGGATGGTAAATTTATTGTAGAGAGAAGTAAGGCCGCTGAAGAAGAAGGGGTTGTAGGTAAAAAAGGAATCGATTTAGAGGAAATGTATAAAAAACATGGATACAAACTTAAGAGTATTGATGATGCAAAAATAGAAATGATTAGACAGCCTGTAAGTTATAAGCCTAATATGTATGTGCTCTTATCAGAAAACAATGAAATAGTAATAGCTAAAAGTGATGCTAACGGAAGCATATTTGATAAGGATGGGAATATTATAAACAAAGAAGGTACAGGGACAAATATCAATAGTTTAAGGGAGAAAGATATATCTAATATAATAAAGGGAGATATATCTATGCAGTTTGAAAGTATCGAAAAACTTAATGATGGTATAAAGGATTTTGATATAAAATATGAAATGCCTGAATAAGGTATTTTATATTTTTTTATTGAGCGAATAGTTTATATATTATAGCTACATATTTTAGCTGTGTAAGTACCCCTTAGATTTCTTGATAATTTATATTTAAAATGGTAAAGTATTATATATTGCACAAAGAATTTTCTGGAGGTACTTAACTTGTTTGATTATATTAAGGGTATTTACATAGGATTAAATAAAGATTACATAATTGTAGAAAACAATAATATTGGGTATAAGATATATACTTCAGGTAGCACAATGGCTAAGATGCCCAACACAAATGAAGATGTTAAGATATACATAGAACAAATAGTTAGAGAAGACTTCATAGGGCTATATGGATTTTTAACTGAAGAAGAAAGAGAGATGTTTAATTTGCTCTTAACCATTAATGGAGTTGGAAGTAAAGCTGCATTATCACTACTTTCTATCAGTACTGTAAATAACCTAAGATTTGCGATTCTATCAGGAGACCATAATACACTAATTAAGGCACCCGGTATAGGCAAAAAGATAGCCCAAAGGATAATTTTAGAGCTTAGAGACAAAATAGGAAAGATGGCTGATGAAGATGGAAGAGAACTAGAAACTGCATTAGGTTTATCAGAAAATACTACTAAAAATTATAATGAAGCTATTGAGGCTTTAGTTTCTCTTGGATTCTCACAAAAGGAAGCTGAAAAGGCTCTAAAGACTGTTAATATTAATGATAGCTTAGAAGAGATAATTAAAAATAGCTTAAGATATTTAATGAGTTAGGGGGAGTAACTATGGAAGATAGGATTATTTCCGCTTCTTATAAAAGGGAGGATACTGAGGTAGAGTATTCTTTAAGACCTCAAAATCTTAGAGAATATATAGGACAAAAAAAAGTTAAGGAAATGCTGGGTATTTTTATAAAGGCAGCAAAAATGAGAAAAGAAGCTTTAGATCATGTGTTATTATATGGTCCTCCCGGGCTTGGGAAAACCACCTTAGCTAATATTATAGCAAAAGAGATGGGAGGAACATTAAAGGTAACGTCAGGGCCAGCAATAGAAAGAGCAGGAGATTTAGCAGCTATACTTACAGGTTTAAATGATTATGATGTATTATTCATAGATGAAATTCACAGACTTAATAGAACAGTAGAAGAAATACTATATCCTGCTATGGAGGATAATGCACTGGATATAGTTATAGGTAAGGGAGCAGCAGCAAAGTCTATAAGATTAGATTTACCCAAATTCACATTGATTGGAGCTACAACAAGAGTAGGTCTTTTAACCTCACCTCTTAGAGATAGATTTGGAGTTTTAAGTGCCATGGAATTTTATGAAGAGGATGAGTTAAAAGAGATTATAATAAGATCCTCAGGTATATTAGGCATAGCAATAACTGAAAAGGCAGCCTTTGAGATAGCTAGAAGATCAAGAGGAACACCAAGAATAGCAAACAGAATCTTAAAAAGAGTTAGAGATTATTGTGAAGTAAAAGGAAATGGTACAATTGACCTGGGGATTGCAAAAGGTGCCTTAGAGCTTTTGGAAATTGATGGAGAGGGTTTTGATAAAATAGATAATAAAATACTAGAAGCTATAATAGATAACTTTGATGGCGGACCTGTTGGAATTGAGACATTATCTTATTTTATAGGAGAAGAATTAGACACTATACAGGATGTTTATGAACCCTATCTTTTGCAAAAAGGTTTTATAGTAAGAATGCCAAGAGGAAGGAAAGCTACTGAAAAAGCTTATAGGCATATTGGAAAAAATTTTGGAGAACAAATTAAGTTAACATAAGAGGAGTGAAGGCTTTGAAGGTTAAAGATTTTGATTTTTACCTACCTGAAGAATTAATAGCACAACATCCTTTGGAAAAAAGGGACGAATCAAGACTGATGGTGGTAGATAGAAATAGTGGAAGTATAGAACATAAGGTATTTAAAGACATGATAGATTACCTAAAAGAAGGAGATTGTCTTGTATTAAATAACACAAGAGTATTGCCAGCGAGGCTTATAGGAGAAAAGGAAGGTACAGGGGGGAAAATGGAATTTCTTCTTCTGAAGAGAATTGATTCTAATTCTTGGGAAACTCTAGTGAAGCCAGGGAAGAGAGCAAAGCTTGGATCAAGATTTGTCTTTGGTGGCGGAGAGCTGAAAGCAGAGGTTAAAGGTATCGGAGAAGAAGGAAGCAGAATAGTTGAGTTTGAATATAAGGGTATTTTTGAAGAAGTACTAGACAGGCTTGGGCAAATGCCATTGCCTCCATATATAACAGAAACTCTAGAGGATAAAGAAAGATATCAGACAGTGTACTCAAAGGAAATAGGTTCAGCAGCTGCGCCAACTGCAGGACTTCATTTTACAGAAGAACTTCTAGCTAAGATAAAGGATAAAGGAATAAAAGTTGTTTTTATAACTCTTCATGTAGGACTTGGAACCTTCAGACCTGTTAAAGCTGAAACTATAGAAGAACATCACATGCACTCAGAGTATTATATTATGTCAAAGGAAACTGCAAAACTTATAAACGAAACCAAAGAAATGGGTGGAAGAGTAATTGCGGTAGGAACTACTTCCTGTAGAACCTTAGAGACTATAGCAAGTGAAGAGGGTAAAGTCAGAGAAGAATCGGGATGGACTGATATCTTTATGTATCCAGGATATAAGTTTAAATTAGTAGATGCTTTGATAACCAATTTTCATCTACCGCAATCTACCTTGCTTATGCTTGTAAGTGCTTTTTCAAGCAGAGAGATTATTATGAGGGCATATGAGGAAGCAGTTAGAGAAAGATATAGATTTTTTAGCTTTGGAGATGCAATGTTTTTAAAATAGCTATGGAAGGAGAAAGTATAGTGTTTAAATTACATAAGAAAGAAAAAAACGCAAGAAGAGGGGAGTTCATAACTCCACATGGAGTTATACAAACTCCTGTATTTATGAATGTAGGAACTTTAGCTGCTATAAAAGGTGCAGTGTCCACAATGGATTTAAAGGAAATAGGATGTCAAGTAGAATTATCTAATACATATCACCTCCATTTAAGACCAGGAGATGAAGTTATAAACAAACTAGGAGGACTTCATAAATTTATGAACTGGGATAGACCAATTCTTACAGATTCAGGTGGATTTCAGGTGTTCTCTTTGTCTAAAATTAGAGAAATAGAAGAAAGAGGGGTAACCTTCCGCTCACACATAGATGGAAGAAAAATATTTATGGGTCCAGAAGAAAGTATGCAAATTCAAAGCAATCTAGCGTCTACCATAGCTATGGCTTTTGATGAATGCATAGAGAACCCATCTCCAAGAGATTACGTGGAACGATCTGTAGCTAGGACTACAAGATGGCTTGAAAGATGTAAAGTGGAAATAGATAGGCTGAATTCACTATCTAATACTATAAATAAAAAACAAATGCTTTTTGGAATAAATCAAGGTGGAATCTATGAAGATATAAGAATAGCTCATGCTAAAGAGATCTCCAAGATGAATTTAGATGGTTATGCAATAGGTGGTCTTGCAGTAGGTGAAACCCATGAAGAAATGTATAGAACAATAGAGGCTGTAGAACCGTACTTGCCAGAAGATAAGCCAAGATATTTGATGGGGGTAGGTATTCCGAGCAACATTCTTGAGGCTGTATCAAGAGGAGTAGACTTTTTTGACTGTGTATTACCTGCTAGAAATGGGAGACATGGACATGTGTTTACTAAATATGGTAAAATCAACTTAATGAATGCTAAATTTGAACTTGATAGTAGACCGATTGATGAGGGCTGTGACTGCCCTGCTTGTCAACATTACAGCAGAGCATATATTAGGCATCTTTTTAAGGCAAAAGAAATGTTAGCTATGCGACTTTGTGTACTTCATAATCTATATTTTTATAATAAGCTTATGCAAGATATAAGAGATGCTATTGATGGAGGATATTTTGAGGATTTTAAAGCTCAGAGGTTAGAAGAATGGGGAGGAAGAGCATAAGTAGACATAAGCAGGGAGCCTAAATCTTTGATTTAATGGTAATCGCGTATTACTTCAACGAAGGAGTTCTATTTTGAAGAGGGGAGGTGAAGTTATGGGGCAAGGCAGTGGTATTTTGACTGTTATTCTGCCATTCATAGTTATGTTGGGTTTGTTCTACGTAGTTATATTAGTTCCCGAAAGAAAAAGAAAAAACAAATATAATGCTATGTTAGAAGGATTGAGAATAAATGATGAAGTTATGACAAGAGGCGGAATTGTAGGGAAAGTCATAGAGCTTCAAGATGATTTTGCTATAATAGAATCAGGACCTGATAGAGTTAAATTTAAAATAAAAAAGAATGGTATTGCTACTCTTTTAAATGAAGTAATAGAAGAAAAAAAGTAAGACTCCAGTTATAAAATACCTTCTAACTACATAGATATTAGTAGATAGGAGGTGTTTAAGGTGGAGGAAAAGGGCAGTATTATCTGCATTGGACAAGGAGTGGTCAGGGGATTCTTTCTTACATTAGCATTACTTATTATTTATGCTATAGTAACATACTTTCTAAAGTCCAACCCTAAAATAGATTCCATATACTTTGTAGTCATAACAGCCTTCAGTGTAATGTATGGTTCTATATACTCTGTAAAGAAGATACAGAAAAGGGGGTGGCTCATAGGTCTTACAGTTGCGATTGTGTACATGCTAGTTGTTTTTTTAGTATCAGCAGTCAACGGAAGAGGTTTTGATATTTCAAGTTACGGAATACTAAGGATAGCTTTAGCGCTTTTTGTAGGTACACTTTCTGGTATGCTAGGCATAAATATATAAAATTGCTTTATTTAATGAAAAATCTGTGATATAATTTGACAGTACAATTTTATAGTGAAAATGGAGGAATTTATAATGAAACATATTAAAACAGTAAACAAACAAAACATAAAAGAGAGTTTAAATAAACCAGGATGCAAAGAATGTGCTAATTCATGTCAATCAGCATGCAAAACATCTTGTACAGTTGCTAACTTAGCTTGTGAAAACTAATATTAAAAAATGAGCAGTAACGCAGAGTTACTGCTTTGCGTTTATATAAGGAGGAAGAAAAATTGGCATTAATTCATAAGTTTATTCAAGATGGTGAATTTTATATATTAGATGTAAATACAGGTGCAGTACATATAGTAGATGAATTAGTTTATGACTTGTTAGATGATAATATACTTAGAACAAAGGAAGAACTTATTGAAGAATTTAAGGACAAGTACTCTGTTGAAGACATAGAAGAAGTCTATGAAGAAATAAGTGAACTTAAAAAAGAAGGGTACCTTTATTCAGAAGATAATTATGAGGAAATAGCATTAAAAAGCGAAGATTCTAAGGATTACATAAAGGCATTATGCCTTAATATAACTCATGATTGTAATCTAAGATGTAAGTACTGCTTTGCAGATGAGGGAAAATATCATGGAACAAGAAAGGTAATGTCCCCTGAGGTGGGTAAAAAAGCAATTGATTTTGTAATTGCTCACAGTGGACCAAGAAGAAATATAGAAGTGGATCTTTTTGGAGGAGAGCCACTAATAGCTTTAAGGGAGATAAAAGAAATAATAGAATATGCAAGGGAACAAGAAAAGCTTCATAATAAGGTAATAAGATTTACTATGACTACCAATGCTACCCTATTAAATGAGGAAATTATGGAGTATATGGATAAAGAAATGGGTAACATAGTTTTAAGTATCGATGGAAGAAAGAGCGTAAATGATAATACTAGAATTAGAGTAGATGGTAAAGGAACTTATGAAGATATTTTACCTAAGATAGAAAGAATGGTAGAAAAAAGGGATAAATCAAAGTCTTACTATGTAAGAGGAACCTTTACAAGAGATAATACAGATTTTTATAAGGACATAAAGCACTTTGCAGATTTAGGATTTAAAGAAATATCAGTAGAGCCAGTGGTACTTCCAGATGAACATCCATTATCTTTAAGAAAAGAAGACCTTAAAATTATATTTGAAAATTATGATATGTTATATAAAGATATGCTTCAAAGACAGAGAGAAGGTAATGAGTTTAAATTTTATCACTTTAATATAGACCTTCAAGGCGGGCCTTGCGTATATAAGAGAATATCAGGTTGCGGGGCAGGTCATGAATACATAGCTGTAACCCCAGATGGAGAAATATATCCATGTCATCAATTTGTAGGAAATGAAGACTTTAAAGTTGGAACAATATTTGATGATGATGAAGAATTAAATTGGAACATTGGAAAGCAATTTAAATCAGCTCATATATAACAAACCAGCTTGCAAAGAGTGCTGGGCAAGATTCTATTGCAGTGGAGGATGTCAAGCCAATAACTACAATTTTAATGGAGATATCCATATACCATATGAAATAGGATGTGAAATGCAGAAAAAGAGAATAGAGTGTGCTATAGCCCTAAAAGCGAAGAAACTGGAAGAATAGTTCAATAATTACCTGTTATTGACTATTATAATCAAAAGTAATATAATAAGTTATAATTACGCTTAAAAGATGGTGCAAAGGGGGATAAACATGAGGAACGCAAGAAGCGGTAAGTCTAAGAAGACTAAAAGTACAGTGATTTTTGTGGTTTTAGTTTGCATTGTTGGACTGTTAGCTTATTCTGGGTTTAATGGATTTAAAAATGTCTTTGGATACAGGGTAAAGCCCTTTAGTCAATCTATAAATAGAGGACTGGATCTACAAGGTGGTATATCTGTATTAGAAGAAATTAAAGGTAATGAGGTAGATAATGAAACTATAGAAAGAACTATAGAAATGTTATCTATGAGAGTTAATCCAGAAGGTGTAAAGGAAACTTCAGTACAAAGAGAAGGAAAAAACAGAATCAGAATTGAAATCCCTGGAGAATTTGATTCTAAAAAGGTTTTGGATAGTATAGGAAAGACTGGTAAGCTGGAGTTTAAGGGGCCAGATAACAAAGTGATTTTAACGGGTACCGATGTTGAAAATGCAACAGCCTATTTAGATGATATGGGAAGTCCGACTATAGGGCTTGAACTTAAAGCTGATGGAGCTAAAAAATTTGCAGAAGCGACTCAAAAGTTTCTTAATCAGCCAATAACAATATATATGGATGAAGAAGTTCTTACTAGTCCTACAGTCCAATCCGTTATAACAAATGGTAAGGCTACTATAACAGGAAGTAAATCTTTAGATGAAGCTAAACGTCAAGCTAACATCATAAAATCAGGAGCACTTCCAGTAACATTAGAAGCTGTGGAATTTAAAACAGTTGGAGCTACTTTAGGTTCAAATGCACTTCCTTTAAGCATGAAGGCTGGTGCAGTAGGAATAAGTTTAATAATAGTATTTATGATAGTTTACTATAGAAGACCAGGTTTTATGGCAAGCATTGCATTAATAATTTATGTTCTATTAGTTTTAGGAACTTTCTCAGCAGTTAAGGTTACATTAACATTGTCTGGTATCGCTGGATTTTTACTTACTGTAGGTATGGCCGTTGATGCTAATGTTCTTATATTTGAAAGAATAAAGGAAGAATTAAGAACGGGAAAGAGTGTAAAGTCATCTATAGATGCAGGATTTAGTAGAGCACTATCATCTATTTTGGATTCTAATATAACAACTATAATAGCAGCTATAGTTTTATATTATTTAGGATCTGGTGCTGTAAAAGGTTTTGCTCTTACTCTTATGATAGGTATAATACTAAGTATTTTTACTGCCCTTACAGTTACAAAAACACTGATTAAATTAGGTATGGAAATGGGAATTTTAAACAATGCTTCTCATTTTGGCATTAAGAGGGGGTAAGAAGCATGCTAAAGATTATTGAAAGAACAAAATTATGGTTTGCAATATCAATAATTGTAATAATGACAGGTATGGTAGCTTTAGGAATGAAGGGTCTGAATTATGGAATAGACTTTCAAGGCGGTACTGTAGTTACTATAGAAATGGGAAAAAGCTTCAATCAGCAGATAAAAGAAGAAGCAGATACAATAATTAAAAAGTATGATCCTCAAGCGTCAACTTATATATCAAATGAAACTCAAATAGAGATTAAAAGTAATAGCTTAACTAGCGATAGCATAAATAATATGTTTAAAGAGTTAAAAGACAAATATAAGCTTGAAGAAACATCATTGCTTTCACAAAACAATGTTGGGCCTTCTGTAGGGAATGAGTTAAAGAAAAAGACAGTAAATGCTTTGCTGATTGCAACAGTTGCTATGCTTATATATGTAGGATTTAGATTTGAAATAAAGTTTGGAATAGCAGCTATACTTGCTCTAATACATGACGTTCTAGTAACGTTAGGTGTATATGCAATTTTTCAAATACCAGTGAATTCCCCTTTTATAGCGGCTATGCTTACTATAATAGGATACTCTATTAATGACACCATAGTAATATTCGATAGAATAAGAGAAAATAGAAGAAAAATGAGAGGAAGAGATGTAGTTGAGATTGTTAATACAAGTGTAACTCAAACTATGTCAAGATCTATAAACACAAGTTTAACAACTTTAGTTACAATTGTAGCTGTTTATATATTTGTGCCATCAGTTAGAGACTTTGCATTTCCACTAATAATTGGTATTATATCAGGAGCTTACTCTTCTATTTTTGTTGCTAGTCCTATTTGGGTACTATTAAAAAGAAATGATAAGAAAGCGCAAGCTTAATAAAACAACTTTATGAAATAAAGCTAATTCCAAAGAGGAGTTAGCTTTATTTTCGTTTAAATATGTTGTCGATTTATAAAAAAGTATTTGTAATAATGGAGAATTTAAATTATAATATTATTTGCTTCCTATAAACTTTGGGGGATTATATATATGAAAAAGTATTATTCTTATGGTGACTCTCATGATGATTTATTAAATTTAATAGGTTTATATGACTCATTTTTATTAAAGGGATTAGGCGAGGGATTAAATAGAATTACTAAAGCCGTTAACCATAGAGAAAAAATAGTCATTTATGGTTCCTATGATGTAGATGGAATTACAAGCGTTTCACTGCTTATGCTGATTTTAAAGTATTTAAATGCGGATGTGGAATACTATATACCAGATACTATAGAAAAAGGAAATATATTTAATTCTAATGTAATAGAGAACCATATGAAATTATTAGGTGCAGATTTAATAATTACGGTAGGCTGCGGCATAAATTCTGTAAATGAAGTTGAATTATGCAGGAGCTTGGAAATGGATGTGATTATTACGGATTATCATGTTCCGAGTAATTCAATTCCTAATACAATACTCATTAATCCTAATCAGCAAGGATGTGCCTATCCTTTTAAAGACTTGAATGCGGTTGGTGTCGCTTATAAACTAGCGTATGCTATAGCAGAACAGTATCATATGAAGTGTATAGAAAAATATTTAGATTTAGTTGCTATAGGTATAGCATCTACATCTATACCTTTAACTGGCGAAAACCTTATTATGATTGAAAAAGGTATGAATTATTTATCTAATACAAATAATTATGGTATAAATGCTATAAGGAAAATTAATAATATAAACAATATAGATTATAATGCCCTAATATCTTTAAGTAGTATAGTTATGCCTAAAGTAAATGCAGTAGGAAGAATGGATGATGCTAGAATAGCAGTAGAACTATTTACGACTTTAGATAAAGAAAGGGCAGAACAAATAGCAAAATATATGAATAAAACTAGAAAATCTAAAATTGGAAAAGTAAAATATGAAAAAACTAACTTAAGTTATTGATTACCCTTGAATAAATGGGTAGCTTTAATATATAATTTATGAGTACAGGTGAATTAAAAATAAACATGCATTTGTATATAGATATAGGGGGAATATAAGTTGGATTTAAGAGAAAATATAAGAATAATTGAAGGATTTCCAAAGGAAGGTATAAGTTTTAAAGATGTAACAACATTATTAAATGATGGAGAAGCTTTTAAAAATGCTGTAGATGAAGTAGTAAATTATCTAAAAGATAAAAATATAGATGTAGTTGTTGGACCAGAAGCAAGAGGATTCTTATTTGGTACTCCTGTTGCATATGCTTTAGGCGCAGGGTTTGTTCCTGTAAGAAAAAAGGGTAAGCTTCCATGTGAAACAGTAAGTGTCAATTATGATTTGGAATATGGCGCTGACACTTTGCAAATGCATAAAGATGCTATAAAACCTGGTCAAAGGGTAGCAATAGTAGATGACTTACTTGCTACTGGAGGAACTATAGAGTCTGTAATCAAGTTGATTGAAGAGCTTGGTGGAGAGGTAGTAAGTGCCGATTTTATAGTTGAATTAACAGAGCTAAAAGGAAGAGAAAAGTTAAAGAGTTATGATGTAATGTCTTTAGTAAAATACGATATCTAGTAGGAATATTGCAAGGTTTATTATTGCAAAGTTCTACATGATATTATATAATTATTATAAAAAAATGTCGGCTGGTTATATAAACCAGCTTTTGATTTTAGGAGAGAATTTGTATGCTGGATGATTTATTACAAATAATTGATAAAAATTGTAATAATATAGATAAGAAAATAATTATTAAAGCTTATAATTATGCTGAAGGTGCCCATAAGGAGCAAAAAAGAGTTTCAGGAGAGCCTTATATTGTACATCCAGTTGAAGTTGCATGCATTTTAGCCGAAATGGGACTAGATGAAAATACAATTGCAGCAAGTTTACTTCATGACGTTATAGAAGATACTGAATTCACTTATAAAGACTTAGAAGATGAATTCAATATTGAAGTAGCTAATTTAGTAGAAGGAGTAACTAAGCTTGGAAAGATAAAATATAAAACAAAAGAAGAACAGCAGGCAGAGAATGTAAGAAAAATGCTTTTTGCTATGACAAAGGACATAAGGGTAATATTGATAAAGCTAGCGGATAGACTGCACAATATGAGAACTTTAAAATACATGCCTGTTGAAAAACAAAAGGAAAAAGCTAAGGAAACTTTAGACATTTATGCACCTTTAGCTCATAGGTTGGGTATATCTAAAATAAAATGGGAACTTGAAGATTTGTCTTTAAGATATATGCATCCAAACGAATATTATGATTTAGTTAGAAAGGTCGCAGAAAAAAGAAAAGAAAGAGAAGAGTATATAAGTAAGATAATAAGAGAACTGAAAGCTAAGCTTGCTTCCGCTGATATAGAATCAGAAATCGCAGGAAGGCCTAAGCATTTTTATAGTATATATAGAAAAATGGTCATAAAAAATAAAACAATCGATCAAATCTTTGATTTAACAGCCGTTAGAATACTTGTAAATGATGTGAAGGATTGTTATGCGGCTTTAGGTATGGTTCATACAATGTATAAGCCCATACCAGGGAGATTTAAAGATTATATAGCAATGCCGAAGCCTAATATGTATCAGTCTCTTCATTCTACAGTTATAGGACCCCAAGGGAAGCCTTTTGAAATACAAATAAGAACCTATGATATGCATCATACATCGGAATATGGTATTGCTGCACATTGGAAATACAAAGAAGGTGCTCCTAAAAGTGGGGATAAGGATTTTGAAACTAAATTAGCTTGGCTTAGGGAAGTATTAGAATGGCAAAGAGAGACTTCAAATCCTGAGGAGTTTATGGAAGACTTTAAAATTGACATGTTTTCTGATGAAGTTTTTGTGTTTACTCCAAAGGGAGCAGTTATAAATCTTCCATATGATTCTACTCCTATAGATTTTGCATACAGAATTCATACTGATATAGGGCATAGATGCGTAGGCGCAAAAGTAAATAGTAAGATTGTGCCTCTAGATTACCATTTAAAAACGGGAGAAATAGTTGAAGTGCTAACTTCCTCCTTACCGAAGGGGCCTAACATAGACTGGCTAAATATAACCAAAA
This sequence comes from Clostridium bovifaecis, assembly GCA_009738435.1. GTDB lineage: Bacteria > Bacillota > Clostridia > Clostridiales > Clostridiaceae > Clostridium_H > Clostridium_H bovifaecis. Next base: position 1,641,680 of record CP046522.1, read on the forward strand.
GTAATCAAGCAAAATCGAAAATTAAGGCTTGGTTTAAGAAGGAAAAAAGGCTAGAGAATATTGAAAAAGGCAAAGAGCTTATGGAGAAGGAGTGCAAAAGGCAGGGACTCAACTTTGGGAAGCTAGCAAAAGGAGATTCTTTAGAGAGCTTATTAAAAAAATATAATTTTAATGGATTAGATGATTTATATGTAGCAGTTAGTATAGGAGCTCTAAGTCCATCTTCTGTTATAAATAGGCTAATAGGCTTTATAAAGAGTCAAGAAAAGGAAGAAGAAAGTTTAGAACAGATAAAGGAACAACTTGAACACTCAGCAAACAACAATAGAAGAAAGTCAAATTCTCCTGGTGTTAAGGTTAGAGGTATTGATAATGTATTAGTTAGATTTGCAAAGTGCTGTAATCCAGTTCCAGGAGATGCTATAACAGGTTATATAACTAAAGGCAGAGGAGTATCAGTTCACAGAGAAGATTGTGAAAATGCAAAAGCCCTTATATTAAATGATGGAAGCAGAATTATTGATGTAGAGTGGGAAGATGAAAACTCAAGAAAATCAGAATATATTACAGAAATTGAGGTTAGAGCAGAGGATAGACATGGGCTTCTAGCAGAGATAATGGAAGCTATTATTCAGACCAAAATCGTTCTATATGCAGTAAATGCTAAAACTTCAAAAGCAAACGTAGCTATAATAACAATTAAACTGAGAATAGCTGACATCGAAAAGCTAAAAGAAGTTATGAGGAAAATGAGAAGAATAAAGGGGATTATTGCAGTATATAGAACTAAGAATTAATTTTTTAGTTCTATATACTTCATTTTTAATTATAGAAATTTTTCAAACTTTATAAGTGGGGTGTATGGTATGAGAGCTGTGGTCCAAAGAGTCAAATACTCTAGTGTAACCGTTGAAGGAAAAATGGTTGGAGAAATAAAAAAAGGGTTTAATGTATTATTAGGTATATCAAAGGATGATAATATAGAGGATGCAAAATATTTAAAAGATAAAATTGTGAATTTAAGGGTATTTGAGGACGAAGAAGGTAAACTTAACAGGTCATTAAAAGATGTAGATGGCGAACTTTTAATTGTTTCTCAATTTACATTATATGGAGACTGCAGAAAGGGAAGAAGACCTAATTTCATGGAAGCACTTGGAGGCGCAGAAGCTGAGAAGCTTTACTTAGAGTTTGTAGCTTTATGCAAGGAAGAAGTAAAAAAGCTTGAAACTGGTGTATTTGGGGCGGAAATGGATGTAGACATAAGAAATGATGGCCCTGTAACACTTATAATTGATAGTAAAAAAGTTTTTTAACTTAATTTATAAAGGGGATAGTTCAATGAAAATTAAAAGAATTCCGGCAGGGATTTATGGTGCAAATTGCTATATATTGTTTGAAGAAGATACTAGAGTAGGATGCGTAATCGATCCAGGTGGAGATGAAGATATACTTATAAAAGAGATAGATAAAACTAACATAGAGCTAAAATTTATACTATTGACTCATGGACATATTGATCATGTTGGAGCAGTTGAAGCTATTAAAGATGAATATGAGATTCCTGTATACATAGATAAAAGAGACAAAGAATTCATGAAACAAGGGGGAGGCGTATTCGGCTCCTTGTGGAATAGTGATTTAGAAGACAAAGACATAGAAGATGGAGATGTAATAACTCTTGGAAACCTTAATATTAAGTGCATATCAACTCCAGGACACACTCCGGGAGGAATGTGTTTTTTAGTAAATAATGTAGTATTTACAGGAGATACTTTGTTCCACGGGTCTATTGGAAGAACAGATTTTCCAGGTGGTAACTATAAGGAGCTAATACATAACATCAAGACTAAACTTATGGTTCTGCAAGATGATATTATCGTTCTCCCAGGCCATGAAAGCGAGAGCAATATCAAATTTGAAAGAGAACATAATCCGTTTCTTTAGAAACGGAGTTAAAGCGCTTGAGGCGCTTTGTTAGGGCACTTTCAATGTAGTTAGAAGTTAGTAAGTGGAGAAAAGTTACAATTCATTTCTAACATCTAACTCCTAACCTGATAAAAAGAGGTGAAATGAAAGATTATGATAAAAATAAAATTAAACGACGAAGCCTATAGGTATGATGTATATCATATGTTTAACCTTTTCTATAGCTTTGTAAACATTGACTTTGTAGAAGAAAATTACGACTATGAAGTTAATATAACTAAAAATCAACTTTTAATAAGCAGCAATGATAGTGATTTAAAAACCTTTAAAATAAATGATGATAGAAAGATTAGAGATCAGGTTAAAGAAGCTGTGTTTAAGTACTTAAAAGATAGGACTGGTAAAGAGCTCCCTTGGGGAATACTTATAGGCATAAGACCTACAAAAATAGCATTGGATATGATGGAGCAGGGTTTAGAAGATGAAGAAATAATCCGAGCGTTTAAAGAAAAAGGTTTTGTAAGAGAAGATAAGGCAAGACTTTGCATAGATGTTGCAAAAGTTGAAAGAGAAATGGTGAACAAAGACACTAAAACTATAAGCATATATATAGGCATGCCATTTTGTCCTACAAGATGCTTGTACTGCTCCTTTGCCTCAAATCCAATAAAAAGCTGCAAAAATTTAGTTCACCCTTATCTTGAGGCATTAAGCTATGAAATTGAAGAAATGAAGAAATTTATCGAGAGTAAAGGGCTTAGTATAGAATGTGTTTACTTTGGAGGAGGAACTCCTACATCGATAAATGATGAAGAATTTCGAGATATTTTATATAAGGTTCATAATAGCTTCGTAGAGGGAAGAAATGTAAAAGAGTTTAATGTAGAATGCGGAAGGCCCGATAGTATTACAGAGGCTAAACTAAAGTCTATGAAAGATCTCAATGTAAATAGAATAAGCATTAATCCTCAGACTATGAACGATGATACGTTAAAATCTATTGGAAGGAACCATACTGTTCAAGATGTAATAGATAAATTCAATCTAGCAAGAAAATTAGGTTTTGAAAACATAAATATGGATATCATAGTTGGACTCCCAAATGAAGGTTTAGATCATATTGAGAATACATGCTTAGAGATTCTAAGACTAAATCCAGATAGTTTGACGGTACATGGAATGTCGCTAAAGAGAGCCTCTATATTACATGAACAAATTTTTAATGATAAAGTAAAGATAAAGCAGCAAGATGAATTAAATGAAATGTATAGAAGGACTGCAGAACTAGCTGAAAGATTAGGTATGAAGCCTTACTATATGTACAGACAAAAAAATATGGTGGGAAATATGGAAAATGTAGGATATTGCAAACCTTATAAAGAAGGATTATACAATATAGAGATGATTGAAGATAAACAGACCATAATAGCACTGGGAGCAGATGCTGTTACAAAAGCTGTATTCTTAGAAAACAATAGGATAGAAAGGTTTGGAAACCTAAAAGATGTTAGAGAATACACCATTAGAATACAGGAGAAAGTAGAGGGTAAGATAAAATTTTTAGAAACTCTTTATGAGTAATAGTTTACAGTTCTGAATTTTGGTTTTATAATTTATACTTAGTGCACAATATTTGGGTTGGCACTATATAACCCTAAAAGGAGAGTGAAATAAATGCCTATTCAAGCACCGAAGGGTACCAAGGATTTGCTTCCTATGGATTCATATAAATGGCAGTATATAGAAAAGAAGTTAAGAAGTATAGCAGACGTATATGCATGTAGAGAAATCAGAACTCCTATATTTGAGCATACAGAGCTTTTTGAAAGAGGTGTAGGAGAAACTACAGATGTAGTTCAAAAAGAGATGTACACATTTTTAGACAAAGGAAATAGAAGTGTTACACTAAAGCCAGAAGGGACAGCTCCTGCTGCACGAGCTTTTATTGAACATGGATTGTTTAATGAAGCTTTACCTATAAAAATGTACTATTTTACTCCTGTGTTTAGATATGAAAATGTTCAAAAGGGAAGGTTAAGACAGCATCATCAATTTGGTATAGAGGTTTTTGGATCTACAGAAGCTTCTGTAGATGCTGAGGTTATAAACTTAGCAATGACAGCCTTTAAGAAGTTTGGCATAAATAATTTAGAATTAAACATAAATAATATAGGATGTCCAACTTGCAGAAGCAAGTACAATCAAGCTTTAAAAGACTACTTTAGCGAAAAGCATGAGGAACTTTGCGACACATGTAAGAGCAGATATGATAGAAACCCTATGAGAATCTTGGATTGCAAAAATAAAAGATGTAAAGAAATAGGAAAAGAAGCTCCAATAATATTAGATTATGTTTGCGATGATTGTAAAGAACATTTTGAAAAGCTAAAAGCTTATCTAGAAGTTCTTGGCATTGCATACAAGGTTAATCCATATATAGTAAGAGGACTTGACTACTATACTAAAACAGTATTTGAAATAATCAATAATGATATAACTGTATGCGGTGGCGGAAGATATAATGGGCTTATTGAACAAATAGGTGGAAAGCCAACACCAGCAGTAGGCTTTGGCATGGGATTGGAAAGACTTCTTCTAACCTTAGAAGAAAATAACATTGAAATTCCAAAGCCAAATCATATTGATATATTCGTTGGAGCCATGGGTGAAGCTGGAAGAATAGAAAGTTTTAAAATAGCTAATGCCTTAAGAGAAAAAGGAATAAAAGCAGATTGTGATCATATGGATAAGTCGGTTAAGGCTCAAATGAAGTATGCTAATAAGGTAGCTTCAACTTACAGTATGATTGTAGGAGATACAGAAATAGCTGAGGGCAAAGCAAATCTTAAGAGGATGGAAGACGGAGAGCAAACTGAAGTAGCACTAAATGATTTAGATGGAATAGTTAATATAATCGCTAGTCGCTAGTCATTAGAAGAGTCGTCAGCGAGTTAAGTGTTAGATGTTAGAAAATTAGTGTAAGGTTTAAAATGGAGGCACTAAAGTGCTTAGTGGAGAAGTGGAGGCGCTAAAGCGCAAAGTGGAGAAAAGAAGAAGAGAAGATTGGCTTTTAAGTAAATTTTGGGTGAATTTCTCTACTATTCAACTTCTCTACTCAAAAATAGTGATTAGCGACTAGGAATTAGCAATTTTAAACTTTATACTTTAAACTAAGTAATCTAAAATTACGATGGTTACTGGTTACTAATAAGAATTGGAGGAAGAGAAAATGGGAGAATCGTTGGGTGGACTTAAGAGAACCTTAATGTGTGGGGAATTTAGAGAAAGCCATATAGGACAAAAACATGTTGTTATGGGATGGGTACAAAGAAAGAGAAATTTAGGAGGACTTGTTTTTATTGACCTTAGAGATAGAGAAGGTCTGCTTCAAGTCGTGTTTGGAGAAGAAATAAACAAGGATGCTTTTGAAAAAGCTGACCTAGTTAAATCAGAATATTGTATAGCTGTAGAAGGTGATCTAGTTAAAAGAGAATCTCCTAATGATAGTATGCCTACAGGAATGGTAGAGCTAAAGGGACAGAACATAAAAATATTATCTGAATCAGAAACTCCACCTATATACATAAAAGAAAACTTAGATACAGATGAAGCAATAAGGTTAAAATATAGATTTTTAGATCTTAGAAGACCAGATATTCAAAGAGTATTTAAGATTAGACATAAAACTGCTAAAGTAGTAAGAGACTTTATGGACGAGAACGGATTTTTAGAAATAGAAACTCCTATGCTTACTAAGAGCACACCGGAAGGCGCTAGAGATTATCTGGTTCCAAGTAGAAACTATCCGGGTATGTTTTATGCATTACCTCAATCACCACAATTATTTAAACAGTTACTAATGGTATCAGGGTACGATAAGTATTTCCAAATAACAAAGTGCTTTAGAGATGAAGACTTAAGAGCTAACAGACAGCCAGAGTTCACTCAAATCGATATGGAACTTTCATTTGTAGATATGGAAGACATTATTGCTTTAAATGAAAAGTTAATTCAAAAAATATTTAAAGAAGTGACAAATGTAGAAGTTCAACTTCCTATACAAAGAATAGCTTATAAAGAAGCCATGGATAAATATGGTTCCGACAAGCCGGATTTAAGATTTGGCATGGAAATCAATGATATCAGTGAGGTAGTTAAAAATGCTGAGTTTAAAGTATTTAAAGATGCTTTAGAAATAGGAGGAAGCGTAAGAGCTATAAAAGTACCTAATAGCGCTGATATGGGAAGAAAGCAAATAGATAAGCTTACTGAGTTTGTAAAGGCATATAAGGCGAAAGGGCTCGCATGGATATCATATAAAGAAGGGGAGATAAAATCTCCTATTTCAAAATTCCTAAAAGAAGAAGAAGTTAGTGGAATATTAAGTAAGTTAGATGCTGTCCCAGGGGATCTAATTTTAATAGTTGCAGACAAGGATAGCGTAGTATTACAGGCTCTTGGAGCATTAAGGCTAGAAATGGCTAAAAAGTTAGAAATCTTAAAGGACAATAAAGAATTTAAATTTGTATGGGTTACTGAATTCCCATTAGTATCATATAACGAAGAAGAAGGAAGGTATCAAGCAGAACACCATCCATTTACAATGCCTATGGAAGAAGATATTCCATACTTAGAATCTGATCCGGGAAAAGTAAGAGCAAAGGCTTACGATATAGTATTAAATGGAGAAGAGCTTGGCGGAGGAAGTATAAGAATACACGATACTAACCTTCAAGAAAAAATGTTTACTGTACTTGGATTTACAAAAGAAAGTGCATGGGAAAGATTTGGATTCTTATTAGATGCCTTTAGATTTGGGCCTCCTCCACACGGCGGATTAGCATATGGATTTGATAGAATGATTATGTTCTTATCAGGAACAGATAATATAAAGGATGTTATTGCTTTCCCTAAAAATCAAAATGCATATTGTCCTTTAACAGAAGCTCCAAATGTGGTAGATAAGAATCAGCTGAATGAATTAGGCATAAACTTACAAGAAAATAATTAGCTCATTGGATAGAACTTGTTATAATTTAAAGAAAATGTAGTATAATATAATTGAAATAAAAATTCCTGCTATATTGGTAACGCAAGTATATATTGACCCAACACTTTTTAAAAAGGGAATCGAACTCTTTTTGTGGAATGAAACTTTAATATTAACTTTAAAGGACAAGATACAAAAAGGAGATACCCACCTGTTTGGGAACAGGTTCAACTATTACTTGTTTTACGGTATCGCAGGATTTTTTGTTGAAATTGTAAAAGGAAAATGATATAATAATATTGTTTATTAAGTACGGGGTATAGGTATAAGAAATGCAGGTTAGAAGTTAAAGGCTAGAGGTTAGTAACAGTAATTTAAATTTCTAACTTTTATTAACTCTTAACCTGTAGTTATAAAGGTAGGTATAATAGTTATGGAAAATAAGAAGAGCAGTAAAAAAGATATACAAGTAAGACTAAGAAGAATAGAAGGCCAAGTAAAAGGAATAGAGAAGATGATGGAGAGCAATACTTGCTGTAAAGATGTACTAGTTCAGGTAGCGGCAGTTAGAGCGGCTATAAATAAAGTAGGGGCATTAATACTTCAGAATTATGCTAAGGAATGTATGATTGATGATGAAGATCACAGCGCTTACGAAGCTAAAATAGATGAACTAGTAGCTACTTTGACAATGTTTATGAAATAAAAAAGCACATAATGTTTGCGAACATTATGTGCTTTTTCTTAATGTAGTTATAACTTTAGTAGTTGAGGCCACTAAGACTGTAGCAACAGCAATTGCGCCAGCGCTAATTATGGTTTCAAGGCCTATGGATAGAGAAGCATTAAGATTACCGCGAGTAATTTCGTACATAGTATAATACATGCCAGCTCCAGGAACTAAAGGTATTATAGCACAAATCATAAATATAGTAACTGGAGCCTTCAAGACTCTTGCCATAATCTCTGAATAAACGCTTACTGAGATAGAAGCCATAAATAAAGCAAATACTTTTGAAAAAGAATAGTTAGTGAATAAAAGGTAGAAAAACCATCCAAGTGCTCCGCCAAAGGAAGCAAAAATCAGATTCCGCCCTCTAATATTAAATAAAAAGCCAAACCCTAAGCTAGATAATAGAGCATATATTGAATTTATAATCATATATTTGACCCTCCAAAATAAATCAACCAAAGCCTAATAATAATACCCGAGCCAACAGCAATAGCAATAGCTATAAAAATTGCTTCAATAGCTCTTGATATGCCTGAAACCAGATCTCCAGCTATGGTGTCTCTGATAGCGTTAGTAATTATAAGCCCAGGAACTAGAAGCATTATAGACCCAATTATAATTTTATCTACATTCTGACCAATTTTTAAATATACACTAATCAGTGCAATTAAAGAAGCAACAGCCCCACCAAGAGAATTTATGAAAAATTCATTTATGCCTATATTATTAAGTGCTATTGATAATAGCTTAATAACCATGCCTATTAATAATGATATAAAAAAGTCTCTAAAACTTCCACCAAAGACCAAGGTAAAGAAACCAGCACTTAAGGCAGAAGCTGCTATTAAAATTTTGTCACTATAGCCTGAAGAAGTATCAATTTCTTTTAATCTTTGTTCAACATAATCTAAGGAAAGAGATTTTTTGACTAAAGTCCTTGATAAATCGTTTACTTGTGAAATTTTCTCAAGATTTACAGTTCTACTGCTAATTCTTCTTACAAGAGAAAGAGTCTCACCATTTTTGGCTGTTAATGAAATCATAATTCCTGTTGGAGTTACAAAACTATCTGCCTTTTTAACTTCAAATGCATAGCAAATTCTAAGTATAGTTTCTTCTACCCTATAGGTTTCACCACCATTTTGTAAGATTATTCTCCCAGCTTCTGCAGCTAAATGAATTATTCTGTCATTTTCCTTCATAAGTTATTAGTCCTTTCTATGAAAATTACAAAGTTATTATATCATAATTTCTATAAGTTTTTTTATAAATATTGTTAAAGAAAATAGTTCTTATTTTGTTGAAATTGTGGTAATAAAACCTTATAATTTAATAAATAATACAAATAGAAATATTTTGCGATGCAATTTATTTCTAGTGGAGTAGTGGAGTCGCTAAAGCGCTGAGTGGAGAAGTGGAGAAATACTTTGTTATAAAGTTCTCCACTTCTCCATTCCTCCACTGCCTTTTAAGGCTTCTCCACTAAGAATTTTGCTTCGCAAAATTCTTAATATGTAAGGGAGGAAACAAAATGAATTTCAATAACCTAAAGATAAGTGATAAAGATGTTTTTAACATTATACAAATGGAAAATAGCCGCCAAAACAACAATATTGAGCTTATTGCATCAGAAAACTTTACTAGCAAAGCAGTAATGGAAGCTATGGGATCAGGTCTTACAAATAAGTATGCTGAAGGATATCCAGATAAGAGATATTATGGTGGCTGTGAAGAAGTAGATAAAGTAGAAAAATTAGCCATAGAAAGACTTAGAGAGTTGTTTGGTGCTGAATATGCTAATGTTCAACCTCATGCTGGATCTCAAGCTAATATGGCTGTGTATCTTTCAGTCTTAGATCCAGGGGATACAATACTAGGAATGAACCTAAGTCATGGTGGACATCTGACTCATGGAAGTCCTGTGAATTTTTCGGGAAAATTATTTAATTTTATATCTTATGGGGTGGATAAAGAAACAGAACTTATAGATTATGATGAGCTAAGAAGCCTGGCGCTAGAGCACAAGCCTAAAATGATAGTGGCTGGAGCAAGTGCTTATTCAAGGATAATTGATTTCGAGAGGATAAGATCTATATGTGATGAAATTGGTGCTTATTTTATGGTTGACATGGCACATATTGCAGGGCTAATAGCTGCTGGGTACCATCCTTCGCCGGTTCCTTATGCAGACTTTGTAACAACAACAACTCACAAAACCCTAAGAGGTCCAAGGGGAGGCGCTATACTTTGTAAGGAAGAATATTCAAAGGCTGTAGATAAGGCTATTTTCCCAGGAATACAAGGCGGTCCTTTAATGCATGTAATTGCAGCTAAAGCAGTATGCTTTGGAGAAGCACTAAAAACAGAATATAAGGATTACATAAAACAAGTGGTAGTAAATGCAAAGGTATTGGAGGAAGAATTAAAAAAACATGACTTTAGAATAGTTTCAGGAGGAACTGACAATCACTTGCTTTTAATAGATTTAAATAACAAAAATATAACAGGTAAAGATGCAGAAAAACTTTTAGATAGTGTAGGTATTACTGTAAATAAAAATACTATTCCTTTTGAAACCAAGAGTCCTTTTATAACTAGCGGAATAAGAATAGGAACACCAGCAGTAACCACTAGAGGATTTAAGGAAGAAGAAATGAAGGAAATTGCGTATTTAATAAATTATGTAATAGAGAATAGAGATAAAGATTTGAGTGAAATAAAGCATAAAGTTAGAGAAATATGTAATAAGTATCCTCTGTATGAATAGAGATAATAGTGGTATTTCAAAGGTAGGTTACTTTCATTTATAATATGAGTAAGAAATTCTATGGATTTCTTAGAAATTCATAGAATTTTAGTCTCTACATGGCATATAAAATGTTTGACAAGGAATGCAACAGATTAATATAATATATGTAACAGATTGATACAATAATATTAACTGGCAGAAGCAATACTCTATATCACATAATGTAGGTTTGATTAATATTGCATAATACAAGTAAGCATATGGAAGAAATATATAAAGTGTTTTATAAATTTCAACTATGTGTTTAGTATTTTGTTTTAATATTAAATAATATATAAGCTTTCTTTTATAAGAAGAAGGCAGTAACCACTAGCAAATTAACTTATTATGTTTAAAGGCATAAATTGTAGTTAGCTAAACATTATGAGTTAAAGATTATTATAGAAAGAAGGTATTTTAATGGTTAAGATGAAAACAATGGATGGAAATACTGCTGCAGCACACGTGTCATATGCATTTACTGACGTAGCAGCTATTTATCCAATCACTCCTTCATCCCCTATGGCTGAACACGTTGATGAGTGGGTAGCTCAAGGAAGAAAAAATATTTTTGGACAAACTGTAAAGGTTATGGAAATGCAATCTGAAGCAGGGGCAGCTGGTGCTGTGCATGGTTCGTTACAAGCTGGTGCTTTGACTACTACATACACTGCATCACAAGGTCTTTTATTAATGATACCAAATATGTACAAAATTGCTGGGGAACTTTTACCAGGGGTACTTCACGTATCAGCAAGAGCTTTAGCTGCAAATTCACTTAATATTTTTGGAGATCATCAAGACGTTATGGCTGCAAGACAAACAGGATTTGCAATGTTAGCAGAAAGTTCAGTACAACAAGTTATGGACTTAGGCGCAGTTGCTCACTTAGCAGCTATAAAAGGAAAAGTTCCATTTGTAAACTTTTTTGACGGATTCAGAACTTCACATGAGGTACAAAAAATTGAAGTTCTAGAATACGAGGATTTAGCAAAATTAGTTGATATGGACGCTGTTAATGCATTTAGAAGAAACGCATTAAATCCAGACCATCCAGTAACTCGTGGTACTGCTCAAAACCCAGATATATACTTCCAAGAAAGAGAAGTTTCAAACAAATACTACGAAGCACTTCCTGAAATAGTTGAAGAGTATATGCAAGAGGTAACTAAGTTAACAGGAAGAGAATATCATCTATTTAACTACTATGGAGCACCAGATGCTGAAAGAATAATCATAGCTATGGGATCTATCTGCGATGCTATTGAAGAAACAATAGACTACTTAATGGCTAAAGGTGAAAAAGTTGGTTTATTAAACGTTCACTTATATAGACCATTCTCACTTGAACACTTCTTTAAATATATACCAAAGACAGTTAAGAGTATAGCTGTTCTTGATAGAACTAAAGAACCAGGATCAATTGGAGAGCCTCTATACCTAGATGTTAAAAATGCGTTCTATGGAAGAGAACATCAACCAGTAATAGTTGGTGGAAGATATGGACTAGGTTCAAAAGATACAGTTCCAGCTCATATTTTACCAGTATTCGAAAACTTAAAGAAAGAAACACCAAAAGATGGATTTACAATAGCTATAGTTGATGATGTAACTAATACTTCATTACCAGTTGGAGAAGACATAGATACAACACCAGCAGGAACTAAAGCTTGTAAGTTCTGGGGTCTTGGATCAGATGGTACTGTTGGAGCAAACAAGAGTGCTATAAAGATTATAGGAGACCACACAGACATGTATGCACAAGGATACTTTGCATATGATTCAAAGAAATCTGGTGGTATAACAGTTTCTCACTTAAGATTTGGTAAGAGTCCAATTAAGTCACCATATTTAATAAATAAAGCTGATTTTGTTGCTTGTCATAACCAATCTTACGTTTATAAATACAATGTATTAGAAGGTTTGAAAAAAGGCGGCAAATTCTTATTAAACACTATATGGACTCCAGAAGAATTAGATGCTAATTTACCTGCATCATATAAGAAATTTATAGCTGAAAACAACATTGAATTCTACACATTAAATGCTGTTAAGATAGCTCAAGAAATAGGTCTTGGTGGAAGAATCAACATGATAATGCAATCAGCATTCTTTAAGATTTCTGAAGTTATACCAGTTGATGACGCTATTAAGTACTTAAAAGAAGCGGTTGTAACTTCTTACGGTAAGAAGGGTCAAGCAGTTGTTGATATGAACAATACTGCTATCGATAAGGGTGTTGAATCAATAGTTAAAATAGAAGTTCCAGCTTCATGGGCTGATGCTGTAGAAGAAGCTGCTGCAACTGTTGAAGTTCCAGAATTCATAAGCAAAATAGTTAACCCAATGAATAGACAAGAAGGAGATAAACTTCCTGTAAGTGCATTCATAGGCATGGAAGATGGTACATTCCCACACGGAACTGCTGCTTATGAAAAAAGAGGAGTAGCTATAAGTGTTCCTGAATGGCAAATGGATAAATGTATCCAATGTAACCAATGCGCATATGTATGTCCACACGCTGCTATAAGACCAATTCTTTCAAATGAAGAAGAAGTTGCTAAAGCACCAGTTACATTCGAAGCTAAAGATGCTGTTGGAGCTAAAGGACTTAAGTTTACAATAGCTGTATCACAACTTGATTGTACAGGATGTGGAAGCTGCGCTAATATCTGTCCAGCTAAGGAAAAGGCACTTATAATGAAGCCGCTTGATACTCAATTAGAAAAGACAGAAGCTTGGGATTTTGCTATGACAGTATCTCCTAAGAAGAACCCAATGAACAAGTTCACAGTAAAAGGAAGCCAATTTGAGAAGCCTTTACTTGAGTTCTCAGGAGCTTGTGCGGGATGTATGGAAACTTCATACGCTAAGCTTGTAACTCAATTGTTTGGAGATAGAATGATGATAGCTAATGCTACTGGATGTTCATCAATCTGGGGGGCATCAGCACCAGCAACTCCATATACTACAAACCATAGAGGACATGGACCATCATGGGCTAACTCATTATTTGAAGACAATGCTGAATTTGGTCTTGGAATGTATCTTGGAACAAAACAAGTAAGAGAAAGATTAGCAATGACTGTAGCAGAAGCTATAAACGGTGGTATCAGTGATGAATTAAGAAGTGCTCTTCAAGATTGGAAAAATAGCTTCAATGTTGGAGAAGGAACAAGAGAAAGAGCTGATAAAGTAATAGCTTTACTTGAAGCAGAAAAAGAGAATAATTCATTATTAAATGAAATATACGAAAATAGAGATTTCTTAGCTAAGAGATCAAATTGGATCTTTGGTGGAGACGGTTGGGCTTATGACATCGGATACGGCGGATTAGACCACGTTCTTGCATCAGGAGAAGATGTAAATGTTCTTGTATTTGATACAGAAGTTTACTCAAATACAGGTGGACAATCTTCAAAAGCTACTCCAACAGCTGCTATAGCTAAGTTTGCAGCAGCAGGTAAGCAAACTAAGAAGAAGGACCTTGGCATGATGGCTATGAGTTATGGATATGTTTACGTAGCACAAATATCAATGGGTGCTGACAAAAACCAAACATTAAAAGCTATAGCTGAAGCTGAAGCTTATCCAGGACCATCATTAATAATCGCATACTCACCATGTATCAACCATGGATTAAAATGCGGTATGGCTAAGGTTCAAGATGAAGCTAAGAGAGCTGTTGAAACAGGATACTGGGCTCTATACAGATACAACCCAACATTAAAAGAGCAAGGAAAGAATCCATTCAGCTTAGATTCAAAAGAACCAACAGGAGACTTCAGAGAATTCTTAATGGGAGAAGTAAGATACGCTTCACTTGCTAAGCAATTCCCAGAAGCAGCAGATGCATTATTCGAAAAGACTCAAAGAGATGCATTTGAGAGATTAGATAACTATAAGAGACTTGCTAACCAACAATAAAATAGCCAGTTAGGGAGGGAATGTTAGATAAAATAAGTTAGATGTTAGCATGATTTATCTAACTCCTAACCTACTAGCTAAGGAAATTTCTAATTTGTTATAAAGTTGGCTATTTAAAAGTTAAACATCGTATAAAAAGAGTACTCACCCCAAAATGGGTGGTGCTCTTTTTCGTTAAAAAGGTATTAGTATATAAAATTATTATATTCATAAAATAGATATGGCAAGAGATTTCTTATACAATATTATTATATATTGGTATAATCTTTTTCTATTTATAAAAAAATGCAAAAAACACTTTTAATATTATAAAATAAAGGTTACAATAGAAATATTGTTATAATATTTATAAGATATAAAAAGTGTAACTATAGGAGGTATAAAATGGATAACGAAAAATTACATGACTGTGGATGTGAGGATGAAGGTTGCGGATGCGGCACAACAGAAGAAAGCTGTGGATGTGGATGTGGCTGTGACGACCATAATCATGAAGGTTTAATTGTTGAATTAGAAGATGAAAATGGTAATGTAGTTCCATGTGAAGTGGTAGATGGCTTTGAATATAAAGACAACGAATATGCTCTAGTACAAAATCCAGAGGATGGTTCAGTATATTTATTTAAAGTTGTTGGAGAAGGCGAAGATGGAGAACTTGTTGTACCAGAAGATGAGGAATTCAACGAAGCTACAGCATACTATGAAAGTTTACTAGAAAACGAAGAAGAATAGAAATAAAAAAGTCGCTGCAATTGCATCGGCTTTTTTGTTAAACATAAGCAGAGAACACAAATCTATGATTTGTAGTGAATCACTTACTCCTCTGACAACAGGAAGAGGAGTTTCATATATTATTTATAGGAGTGATATTTTGGAGAGGTTAGCTATATTTGATGTGGATTACACTCTTACAAAACGTGAAACTTTAATAGAATTATATTTGTTCATGGTAAAAAAGAATCCTAAATTATTAATGCACATGCCAAAGATAATAATGTCTGGAATTCTATATGCGCTTAAGATATACGATGCTGGAAGGGCAAAGCGAACTTTTATCAGGTTTTTAGAAGGGATTCATGAAAAAAAAATGAAGTCTTTAGTAAAAGAGTTTTATGAAGAAAGGTTAAGTAAGATACTATATAAAGATGCCATAGATACCATGAAGGAATTAAAGGGAGAAGGATGTAAAGTCTATTTGATTTCTGCATCTCCAGAAGTATATCTAAATGAGTTATACAATATAAAAGAAGTTGATATGATAATAGGTACAAGGCTTAAAATTGAAGATGGGATATATAAAAGTACTTTTGAAGGGGAAAATAATAAGGGAGAAGAAAAAATCAGGAGGCTTAAAGAGGTTTTAAAAAAAGAGAACTTAGAAGTTGATTTTAAGAATTCCTACATGTTTTCGGACTCTCTTGCTGATCTTCCATTGTTTAAATTAGTAGGAAATGCCTACTTAATAAACTCTCGAAAAAAATATAATAATGTAAAGAATTTAAAATGGAGTTAAAGAGGTATTGATATGAGTGAATGTTATAGTGAAAAGTTTATTTTCAATGAATATATAAAGGATAATTCAGAGTTTGATGAAAAAAACTTATATATAGGAAAGTCGTTATATGAAGTTATAAGAATAGTAAAAGGAGTTCCTTTGTTTTTAGAGGATCATCTTAAGAGATTATACAAATCTGCAAAGGCTACAGGGTTAGAGATATGGATGCAAAAAGAAGAGATACAAAAGAATATTAGAGAACTTTCTAAAGTAAATAATGTAGAAAATGGTAATGTGAAGATTGTTTTCAATTACAACGAGGACATAGAAACGTTTTTATGCTATTTTCTTAAAGCTAGTTACCCTTCAGAAGAAATGTATGATAAAGGCGTTAAAACCTCACTATACCATGCAGAAAGACAAAATCCTACTGCCAAGGTAATAAATATTAGTCTTAGAGAAGCAACAAACAAAATAATAAAAGAAACAGGTGTATATGAAGTTATTTTAGTTAATAGAGATGGATATATAACAGAGGGCAGTAGATCTAATATATTTATGATAAAAGATTATAAGGTATATACTGCACCTATTCAAGAAGTACTTCCTGGCATAACAAGGGATTACATAATAAAAGCTTGCATAAATCTGGGATATGATGTTATAGAAGAGAGAATAAATTATAAGGATATAGAAAAGCTTCAAGGTTTGTTTATATCTGGTACCTCTCCAAAGGTACTTCCTATATCTAGGGTAGGAAACATTAATTTTGATTGTAAGAATAAAATTATTATGGAAATAATGAACGAGTATGATAAAATTCTCGAAGAGTATATAAATAGGAACAGATAAAGATAAAAATGCGAACCAAAAATTCTAAATTGAATTTTTAGCTCGTATTTTATTTTTTGATTTATCTTTATATAATAAGCTTTTGAATATGAACTAAAAATTTTGATTATAAAGTATAAACATAAAATGCCGATAAAATAACTAAAATAATTTATCAAAATATGGTATACTTTTCTTAGGATAAAAAATATAGGGAGTTGATTTTTTTGATTAAAAAGGTATTTACATCAAAAACCTTAGAAGAATGTTTAAAATTGGCAGCCTCCCAACTAAAGGTAAATAAAGAAAAGATAAAATATGAAGTAATAGAAGAGAAACATGGACTTTTCAAAAGAAAGGTTACTATTTCTGTCGAAGTAGAAGAGAAACTTAAAGAAAATAAAAATGGAAGTATAAAAGTACAAGATGGGAAAATCATAGTTAAAAATCCTAAAGAAGGTGGAAGAGAAGCTTACATAAAGCCATGTAATCAAATGAAAGTCTTGGTTGATGGAGTCGAAATCGAAAGTAAGAAAGAAGTGTTTGAAGATACTACTATTGAGCTAATATTTAATGAAAATACTGCCGAAAGAAGATTAAATATAAATATAAGTCCTGATAAAATGGGAGTGTACGTAAGCGTTCAGTATATTCCGCAAAATGTTTATACAATAAAGGACGCAGAAGAAAGCGCTGAATTGATTCCAGAGATAAAAATAAAAGAACAGATATTTCCTAAAACATATACTGTGGAAGAAATAAAGGAACAATTAAATTTGAGTGGAGTTAAATTTGGCATACTGGAAGACGCTTTAAAAGACTTAACTGAATTGAAGGATGTAGACAACCTATTAATTGCAAAAGGAGAAGAAGCGGTTGATGGCATAGATGATCTAATGGACTTAGGATTTGACTTAGAGGATGATAAGAAACTAGTAGAGGATAAGAAAGGTAGGATAGATTATAAGAGCATAGGACATGTTAAAACAGTAAAAAAAGGTGATGTCTTAGCCGTAAGAATAGAAGGACGAGAAGGAAAAGATGGGATAGATGTAAAAGGTGGTATAAAAAGGCACAAAACAGCTAAAAGGATTATAACCGAAGCTGGAGAAGGCTGCGAACTTAAAGATGAAAATACTGTAATTGCCTCAAGAGAAGGGAAGCCTTCTATTAAAGGAAATATAGTTAGTGTGTATGAAATTCATAAAGTGGACAATGATGTAGATATCAAGACTGGCAATATCGATTTTGTAGGAGATGTTGTAGTTTATGGAAATGTAAAAGAAGGAATGGAAGTAAAAGCTGGGCATGACCTTATTATAAATAAGAACGTGGAGCATGCAAAGCTATATTCAAGAGAGAATATGACGGTATTTGGGAATGTAATAAATTCAAATCTTAGTGCTGGTGGAGAAGATATAGCTAAGCTCAATAAATTAAAAATTTTAGATAGCTTAAACGCAGCTGTTTTAGAGTTAATTGGTACAGTTGATCATATAAAGAAATTCAATCTCTTAGGTAAAGCAGTTCAAGATGGAGAGATTATAAAAGTTCTTGTTGAAAATAAATTTAAATTTATAACACCCTTATGTGATGATTTTATAAAAAAGGTATCTATAGATGCCAATAATGAGGAGAAAAGGTTAGCTAGTGCATTAAGAGAAAGTTTAATAGGACTTGCTCCTCTGCAAATTAAAGATGCTTCTGAGCTTAATATTTTAATAAAAAAATAGAAAAGGTTGTGCAATTAGTTAAAGGCTCTTTAGAAGTACCAGTAAATGCAAAGATAAGTTATTGTCAAGATTCAATTATAAGTAGTTCAGGGAATATAATAATTACTGGTAAAGGAGAGTACGTGTCCAAGATAACTGCCCATGGAAGTGTAGAGTTTGAGACACCAGGAAGTTTAGCAAGAGGTGGAGTTATAAAGGCAAAAGATGAAATAAAGTGTAAGAAGGTAGGTAGCGAAGGCGGAGTATCGACTAAGCTTATTGTAGAGGAAAAAGGTCATATATGGGTAGATACTGCTTATCAAAATACCTGCTTTGTTATAGGAAAAAAGGAATACACCTTAGAAGTTGCAAGTCGAGATGTTCATGTGTTTTTAAATGATGAAGGAGAATTAATAGTAGATAAGTTTGTATTATAGGAGGATGAGAAAAATGAACGAAAAGGATATTAAGGTACTAATATTTAGTATAAATGATCAGTATTATGCTACAGATATTATGGAAGTAGAAAGAATTCTAGGATATGAGGTTCCAACGAAACTACCTGATTCACCAGAATTTATAGAAGGTGTGATTAATTACGAAGGAAATATTTACCTATAATGAGTTTAGCAAAAAGGTTTAATATTCCATATAATAAAGCAAAGGAAGAGGCTAAAATTATTGTAGCAAAACAAGAAGGTAGTAAAATAGGTATAATTGTAGACGTTGTTTCAGAGGTTTGTGATGTAAAAGCAAGCAATATAGAGGAAGCTCCAGAAATAGTAGCAGGAATATCAAAACGCTATATAAAGGGTCTTATAAAGTTAAATAAAAAATAATCATTTTTTTAAATCTGGCTACGGTTTTAACCCAAGAAGAAAAAGAATTTATTTTAAAGTAAGGTGTATTATATGAATAACGAAGAAATAAGAGTGGGGATCGCAGACCTTAATACTGCAGCTCCTCCTAGAAAATTAATAACTGTAGGGTTAGGTTCTTGCATTGGTATAGCTATTTACGATCCAAACAGTAAAATAGGAGGACTTGCCCATATAATGCTTCCTGATAGCACTCAGTTTAGCAATATAAGTAATCCTATGAAATTTGCCGATCTTGCTATTCCGATGCTCCTAGATAAAATGCAGAAACAAGGGGCTATAAAGAGAAATTTAAAAGCTAAAATTGCAGGAGGAGCCTCTATGTTTAACTTTTCAGATAAAAGTATGATCATGGATATTGGCAATAGAAACAGCATTTCGGTAAAAAAGGTTTTAAAAGAATTAGGAATTCCAGTTCTAAGTGAAGACACTGGAGGAAATAAAGGAAGAACCATGATTTTTGATACGGCAAATGGTGTTGTTCAGATAAAAACTGTAGGCGTTGGAATAAAAGAAATATAATGGAGTGATATTATCTTGAAAAGAATTAGAGTTATAGTTGTAGATGATTCAGCTTTAATGAGAAAAATTGTATCAGATATATTGAACTCTCAAGAGGATATTGAAGTTATAAACACAGCTAGAAATGGTGAAGATTTGCTCTTAAAATTGAGTAAGGATATACCAGATGTAATAACTTTAGATGTTGAGATGCCAAAGATGGATGGTATAACTACTTTAAAAGAGATGAAAATGAGAAATTGTGCTGTGCCTGTAATTATGTTAAGCAGCATATCCAAAACAGGAACCACACTTACCATGGAGTGTCTAGAAAATGGAGCCTTTGATTTTATAGCAAAACCATCAGGAGCCATATCTTTAGATATAGAAAAGGTTGGAGAAGAATTAATAAGTAAAATAAGACTTGCTTATGAAAAAATAGGTCAAGAAGAGAAAAATTCCACTAAAGCTAAAATTGAAGTTCCCAAAAATAGATTAAGTCCTAAAATAGAGAAAAGAAATCAAAAGGTAAATGCAGTTGTAATAGGCGCATCTACAGGAGGACCTAAAGCTCTTCACAAGGTAATAACTGAATTGCCCGAGATTTTAGAAGTTCCTGTGTTTGTGGTTCAGCATATGCCTGTAGGATTCACTAAAGCCTTTGCAGAGAGATTAAATTCTAATAGTAGAATAAAAGTGGTAGAGGCAACTCAAGGGGAAGCTATAGAAAAAAATGTAGTTTATATAGCACCGGGTGGCTTTCATATGGAAGTTGGAGCAGATAAAAAGATCCGATTAACTACAGACCCGCCTATATGGGGAGTTAGACCAGCAGTGGATAAGTTATTCATATCTGCAGCAAAGATTTATGGCTCTAATCTTTTAAGTGTTGTATTAACGGGAATGGGTAAGGATGGAGCTCAAGGCACTATAGAGGTGAAGGACAAAGGCGGAATCACAATATCAGAAGACAAATCTACTTGCACTATATATGGCATGCCAAGAGCTGCCTTTGAAACAGGTAAGGTAGACGAAGTACTTCCTATCGATGAGATTGCACAAGCTATAGTTAGAAATACAAAGGGAGCTGGGAGGTAACATATGGATTTAGAAGATTTTAAGAAATGGGTATTCAGAGAATTTAATATTGACTTATCAGCATATAAATCTAATCAGCTTCATAGAAGAATTTTAAGCCTAATGGCAAGGGTTGGAGTAAACTCTGTAGAAGAATATATAGCACTATTAAAGAAGGATCAAGGTCAAAGACAAAAGTTTTTAGATTTTATAACTATAAATGTAACAGAGTTTTTTAGGAATCCAGAAATTTTTGATGATTTAAAAAATAAAATAGAAAATGACCTAATATTAAGAGAAAAAAATTTAAAAATATGGAGCGCTGCATGTTCTATAGGAGCAGAACCATACTCTATTGCGATGATATTAGACAATTTAAAAGTAAAAGGGAATCACAGCATTTTGGCTACAGATATTGATAGCAGTATTTTAGAGAGAGCAAAAAAAGGAGAATTTATATCAGGTGAAATAAAAAATGTAAAATCTAAGTATATACAAAAATATTTTGCAAAAGTAGATGATAAGTTTATCATTGACAGTAAAATAAAAAATATGGTTACATTTAAGAAACATGATTTAATATTAGATAATTATGATAAAGGTTTTGATTTAATAGTATGTAGAAACGTGGTAATCTACTTCAATCAAGATGTTAAAAATGAAATTTATAAAAAATTTAGTGCTTCTTTAAAAAAGGGTGGTTTGTTATTTGTAGGTGCTACAGAAAGCATATATAACTATAAGGAATATGGTTTTGAAAAGGCTTCTACGTTTATATACAAGAAACTATAAGGAGGGAAAAGTATGGATACTTCGCAATATCTATCAATGTTTCTTGAAGAATCAATTGATAATCTTCAAACCTTAAATGAATCATTATTACAATTAGAGCAGGAACCAGACAATATAGATAAATTAAATGAAATCTTTAGAGTTGCGCATACAATTAAAGGAATGGCAGCTACTATGGGATTTAATGAGATGTCTGAACTTACTCATAAAATGGAAGATGTACTTTCTCAATTTAGAGAAGGCAAGCTAAAGGTAACACAGCAGGTGGTAACTGTTTTATTCAGATGCCTTGATACCTTGGAGCAGATGGTAAACAATATATCAGAAGGGTTAGATGAAAGCACCCCTATAGATGAGATAATTTCAAGCTTAGAAGCTATTGTTCAAGGTAAAGAAGAAGAAAAAGAAGAGGCGGTTAGTATTAAGGAAAAGTTATCAGAAGAAAGTGAACTAGTGTCACAAATGAATGAATATGATATGAATGTCATAAAACAGGCATCAGATAAGGGATTTAGCGCTCATCAAATTAAAATAGTTTTAGATGAAAATACTCTCTTAAAATCAGCAAGAGCATTTTTGATATTTAAGAGTCTAGAGGAATTTGGAGAAATCATTAAATGCATACCTTCAGCTGATGATTTGGAAAATGAAAACTTTGATTTTGAAATAGAAATGATTTATCTAACCCATAAGACTAAAGAAGAAATCAAAGAAATTTTAATAAATATTTCTGAAGTAGCAGAAGTACAAGTTACAGATGTAGAAATTTCTAAAGATTTATTGAAAAATCAGATAGAAAGTAAGCCCGAAGAAGTTAAAATAGAAAAGATAGATAAGGTGGAAAGCACAATTTCTAAAAATAACATTAAGCCAAAAGAGGCAGATAAGGATGTAGATGTTAAAAAGCAGAAAAAAGTTCACCAATCTGTAAGAGTTGATTTAGAAAGATTGGACAAGTTTATGAATATGGTTTCAGAGCTTGTTATTCATAGAACAAGATTGGAACAAATAAGTACAAACTATAGATTAACAGAATTAAATGAGACATTAGAGCAAGTAGCAAGAACTACTTCTGATTTGCAAGACCTTGTTATGAAAATAAGAATGCTGCCACTTGAAACAGTTTTCAATAGATTTCCAAGAATGGTAAGAGATTTATCTGTAGAATTAGATAAAGATATCGATTTTATAATTAAGGGACAAGATACAGAATTAGATAGAACAGTTATAGATGAAATAGGAGAACCTTTAATTCATTTAATAAGAAATGCAGCAGACCACGGCATTGAGAATCGAGAAGAAAGAATTGCAAAAGGAAAGAATCCTACAGGAACTATTAAGCTTATAGCTTATCAAGAAGGAACAAAAGCTATCATTAAAGTAGAAGATGATGGTGCTGGTATAAATGTTGAGAAAGTTCGTGCTAAAGCTCATAAAATAGGAATAAATACTGATGGTATGAGTGAAAGTGATATTAAGAACTTAATTTTTGCTCAAGGCTTCAGTACTAATGAAGTAGTTACAGATATATCTGGCAGAGGCGTTGGCATGGATGTAGTTAAAACTAAGATAAGCTCGCTTGGCGGCACAGTAGATGTTATAAGTGAAGAAGGAAAAGGATCAACATTTATTATAAAGCTTCCTTTAACTCTTCAAATTATTCAGGCTTTATTGGTTAAAGTGGGAGAAGAAACTATGGCTATATCTTTAGGATATATAGATAGGGTTATAGATTATAATGAAAATAAAGTAATGAAAACTGACAATAAGGAAGTTATAATATATAATGAAAATGTTATCCCGCTAATAAGGGTATATGAAAAACTAGAACTTCCAAAATCAAATAGCACAAAAAATTATATTGTAATTGTCAAGGTAGGAGAAAAAACAGTAGGACTTTTAGTTGATGGATTATTAGGACAGCAAGAAACAGTAATTAAACCTTTAGGTAAAACACTTAAGAGTTTAAAAGAATATATAGGTGCAACAATCTATGGAGATGGGCTTGTAACTTTAATATTGGATGTTGCGGCTCTAATATAAGGAGGAGTTTATATGGGTTACCTAGATATGACACCTATGCAGCTAGATGCACTAAGGGAAGTTGGGAATATTGGAGCTGGTAACGCAGCAACTGCTATGTCTCAGTTGTTAAACAAAAAATTGACATGACAGTGCCTGCAGTTAATATTGTACCCTTTGATGAAGTTTTTTCTGGAGAAGGGGCAGAAAGAGTTGTTATAGGTATCATTGTAAGAGTGCTTGGTGATACACCAGGTAATATACTATTTGTCCTTGAAAAAGATACAGCAGATGAAATTATAAAAGCTTTAATAGGAGAAGAGTCAGAACAAATGACGGAGATGGGAAGCTCTGTCCTCTGCGAAATTGGGAATATAATAGCTTCTTCATATATGAATTCTATTGCTAAATTTACTAACTTAGTCATAACTCCTTCAGTGCCTGCTGTAAGTTATGATATGTTAGGAGCTATATTATCTACTACTTTTATTGAATCAGGACAATTTGATGAACAGGTTCTTGATTTGGAAACTAGATTTTTGCAAAACAAACACGAAGAAATCAGTGGACATTTTTATTACATTCCAATGCCTGGCTCATTGGAGAAAATACTAAATACATTGGGAGTAAATTAATGGAGGTTATAAACACATGGCTAAAGTATTAATTGTTGATGATGCTGCTTTTATGAGAATGATGATAAAGGATATATTAGAGAAAAACGGATACCAAATAGTTGGAGAAGCTAGTAATGGTATTAAAGCCGTAGAACTATACAAATCAGAAAGACCAGATGTAGTTACAATGGATATAACTATGCCAGATATGGATGGGATAGAAGCAGTTAAGGCCATAAAGGCTTTTGACCCTGCTGCTAAAATTATTATGTGTAGTGCTATGGGACAACAAACAATGGTAATGGATGCTATAAGATCGGGAGCAAGGGATTTTATAGTAAAGCCTTTCCAAGCAGAGAGGGTACTTGAAGCTATTAGAAAAGCTGTAGGCTAATAGGAGGAATAAAATATGCAAGTTGTTATATTTAAACTTGGAGATGAGCAATTCGCAGTTGAAACCTCCAAGGTTCAGGGAATAAATGATATGATGGAGATAACAAAGGTTCCAAAGGCTCAAAATCATATAAAAGGGCTAATAAATTTAAGAGGAAATGTGATTTCACTTTTAGATATAAATTTATTGTTAAGTATTCCTAAAAGGCAAGATGAGGGTCAGAGCAATATAATTATTCTAAAGATGGAAGATGAGCAAGTAGGAATAACAGTAGATCAAGTAGATGAAGTTTTAGAAATAGAAGAAAATATTATAGAAAAAATTGAGGATTACAGAAAGGCCTATATAAAAGGTGTAATTAATTTTAAAGATAGGGTAGTAACCCTTATAGATATAGATAAACTGTTTCTAAATTAGTATAGAAATGAGGGACAAACATGGCAGACGTTCTAACGCAAGGTGAAATAGATGCCCTTTTATCTGCCTTGGACTCTGGTGAACTGAATCCTGAGGAACTGGAAAAGGAAGAAGAAAAACAAAAGGTCAAGCCCTATGATTTTAGAAGTCCTCAGAAGTTTTCAAAGGATCATATAAGAACATTGGAACTGATTCATGATAACTTTGCTAGAATAATTTCCAATTATCTAACGGCGCAAGTTAGAACTAATGTTAAAATTAAGATAGAAACTGTTCAGCAGATAACTTATGAAGAGTTCATTCATTCAGTACCAAATCCCACAATATTGACCATATTTAAGATGCCACCTCTAAGCGGCTCTATATTATTTGAAACAAACCCTCAGTTTGTTTATCAAATTATAGACGTACTGCTTGGAGGTCCTGGTGTGGGTCAATATAAGATGAGAGAATTTACTGATATAGATAAAAATATCATAAGGCAAGTGAACAAGGGTCTAATTTCTAACCTTAAGTTAGCATGGGAAGATGTACTTGAAGTTGAACCAGAAATAGAAGGCTTGGAAACAAATCCAGCGTTAAATCAAACTTTGGCTCCTAGTGAGCCAGTTGCATTAATTACCTTTTCAGCAGAAATGGGCGGGAATAATACGTTTATTAACATTTGTATTCCTTATCTGAGCATAGAAAAGGTTTTAGACAAGCTTGTAGTTCAATACTGGTTTAGAGAAAGCGATACAGAAATTTTAGAGGAATCTAAACAAAGACTTAGAAAGAGAATGGATGTTATTGAATTGCCTGTTACGGCCATACTAGGGAGTACTAATATTACAGTTGGCGATTTCTTAAGCCTCTCTATAGGGGATGTAGTTACTTTAGACTGTAAAACTACTGACCCTGTTAAGGTGGTAGTTGGAGATGAACCATATCTATGGGCTAAGCCAGGTAATATAAAGAAAAATAGAGGCATTCAGATACTAGATATTATTGATAAGGATGTGGAAAACTATGAGTAGCGATAATGGATTCCTTTCTCAGGATGAAATAGATGCTCTGCTAAATGGGGGCGGAAGTTATCCATCGGATAATTCATCTTCTGGAGATTCCACTCCAGAAAATGTACCAGAAATCAAGCAAGAACCTAGTAAACACAGCTCTATTTCAGATATAGAAATAGATTTATTAGGGGAAATAGGGAATATATCTATGGGTTCAGCATCAACTGCCCTCTCTACTATATTAAATAATCCGGTTAATATAACCACACCCGAAGTAACTGTTACTAGCCTAAGGGAACTAAGAGAAACTTTTGCAGTTCCTAATATAGCTCTAGAAGTAAAGTTTACAAGTGGTATTGTGGGTGGAAACCTGCTTGTAATGAAAATTCCAGATGCAGCGGTAATTGCAAATTTAATGATGGGTGGAAATGGTATAGTAGAATCTAGCTCAGAGCTTACAGAAATTGAAGAGAGCGCTGTTTCAGAAGCAATGAACCAAATGATAGGTTCCGCAGCTACTTCCATGGCAACTATGTTTGCAAGAGAAGTAAATATATCGCCACCTGTTTCTAAAATATGGGCTGATGCTAATACTATGCCATTATCAGAAAGCATAGGTGATGATGAGGAGATAATTAAGGTTTCTTTTAGGCTTACTATTGGGGAGTTGGTTGATAGCAACATCATGCAGATTCTTCCGATACAAACAGCTAAAAAGATTGTATCAATTATGATGGGACAAGAAGATGAGGAAAAGCCAGCTGCGGAGCAGCAAGCGGCATCGCCTCAAATACAATACCAACCACAACCTCAACCAGAGCCACAACAAGTTGTAGAGCCGAAACCAGCAGAGACTTATTATCAGCCTCAATATACTATGCCTCAGCAGCCTGTAAATATTCAGCAGGCAAATTTCCAACCACTTCAAGAGGTAGCTGTAAATGCAGCGCCTAAAAATATTGATTTAATATTAGATGTACCTCTTGAGATTTCGGTGGTCCTTGGAAAAACTAAAAAAACTATAAAAGAAGTTTTAGCACTTGGCACAGGTTCTCTTATAGAGCTTGATAAGCTTGCAGAAGAACCAGTAGAGATATATGTTAATGGCAAAAAAGTTGCTTATGGGGAAGTAGTTGTTGTTGATGAAAACTTCGGTGTTAGAATTGTAAATATAGTAAGCAATGAAGAAAGATTAAAATCTCTTAAAGGATAAAAAGAGCAGTGGAGCTCCCAAAAGCAGTCGAGGAAGTTTAGATAGTTTAGAAATTTAGAAGTTTAATTTTCAATTATTATTTAGATGAAAATAAAGCATATAACCTTAATACAAAAGTATCTGAGGTTGTATGCTTTATTTTTATGCGGAAAATAAAGCAGGGATACTTTGAAAATATGAATTTTTGTTCATAGAAAATTTCAATTGTGTTTATTTATTTGCATATGTTCTTAAAGTGCATACATTTGTCTACTTTAGTGGAATAAAGAAATTGCAAGGTTTTATATAAAATTTTAATGTGGTCAAATTATAAATTAAACATGAATTAATTCTTGCATTTTCATTGATTTTTTATAGTTTTAGTATAAACTTATATAAGTGCAATTCGATAATAAAGTTAGATAAATAAGAATGGAATTGAGGAGAGAAAAAATGAAAGTTACGGGAACGTCAGTAAATAAAGTCATAAGTATGTATGAAATAAATAAAAAGCAAGTTGGAAAGACAAAAGAGGTAACAAAAAATGATACTTTGGAAATATCTAAGCTTGGGAAAACCTTAAGTTCATTTGCCGAAGGTGGAATAACTTCAATGTCTCCTGAAAAACTTGAGAAGATAAGAAATGAAATTTCAAATGGGACATATAAGGTAAACCCTAGGCTCATTGCAGAGAAGATGATGGAAGCTATGAAAGGGCAAGTTAGATAGTTAGAAGTTAGGGAAAACAAGTTAGAAAGTACAACTAAGTCTAACCATTAACTATCTAACTACTAACTTGAATTAACGGAGGTGATATTGATGTACAATAGCCAAATAAAATTACAGCTAAATGAATTGATGACGTTACAGCTGCAAGCCTTAGGGACTTTGCTCCAATTATTAGAAGAGCAGCATTTATATATAGTAAAAAACGATGTATTTAGCATGGAAGCGGTGGTAGGAAAAATACAAAGCTGCAATCAACAAGTAGCAGCTATGGAAATTAAGAGAAGGGAAATTACAAAAGGTTTGTTGGAAGATAAAACTTTTAGTAAATTAATTGAAGAATTGGACGATAAAGAATTGGAAAAGAACTTTACAAATATTAGAAAGATGTTGGAAGAAGTAAGAATTCAAAAGGATACAAATGAAGTTTTAATAAAGCAGGGCCTTAGCTTTACTAACAGGATGCTGATGATATTAAATCCAGATAGACAAGCAAAGACTTATAATGGGTACGGGAAAATTACAAGGTGAAACAAGTCACTAGTCGCTAATCTCTAGTCTATTGGGGGTAGCAGTTAGGCATTAGTAATTAGTGATTTAAAATTAGTATAGTGTTATTTATAGATATAAATTAGTTAATTTAGCGATTAAAAAATAGTGATTAGGGACTAGTGGTTAGAGATTTCATAAGCAATTATTAAGGAATGATATCTGCCAGAGGTATATGACTAAATATTAGGAAAGAGGTGTAATGAGTGTCAGGTTTATTTGCAACCTTTAATGTAGGAAAAAGAGGACTATTTGCCCAGCAAAGAGCCATAGACGTTACTTCACATAATATAGCTAATGCGAATACAGAAGGATATTCAAGACAAAGAGCTATAATGGAGACTACGAGACCTTTTGGTATGCCTTCTATGAACAATCAAGTAGGGCCAGGACAAATTGGGACAGGGGTAGATGTAGCATCTATCCAAAGAGTTAGAGATAGTTTTATGGATTTTCAAGTTAGAAGAGAGACAAGTACTCTCGGCCAATATGAAGCTAGAGATAAATTTATAAGTGAAATAGAAAGTATATTTAATGAGCCTTCTGACACAGGATTATCTACACTCATCGGGAAGTTTTTTGATTCTTGGGAGCAGTTATCAAAGCAGGCAGAAACCTCAAACGCAAGAACGGTTGTGGCGCAGCAGTCAGCAGCATTAGCTGATGCATTAAATCATACTTATAATCAACTTACAGAGGTAAAAAAGAATGCACAAGATTCAATAAAACAATCTGTTTTTGATGCTAATGCAATGCTTAACAGAATAGATAAGTTAAATCAGCAAATTATAAGTGTTAAAGTATCAGGTATGGAACCTAATGATTTAATGGACCAAAGAGATTTACTTTTGGATGAATTGAGTCAAAAGTTTAATATAACTGTAGAAGATGATAAGTTTTACTCCATAAATTTAAAGCCAGATTACACACTTACCCCAGAACAAAGTGGAAGAGAAATACAGAATCCTCTGCTTGTTAGAAAAAATCCAAATGATGATGTGAGAAGGTTTTCTTATGTTAAAAGTATAAAGCCGGAAGAGCCAACAGTAGAAGGCCAAGCCGGAACATATACGATTACATATCTAAAAAATGGAGATAAGGATAAGGAAGCTACTTTTAAAGTGCAAATAGGAAGTAGTGAAGAATATAAGAGATTAGAACAATGCAGAGTCATATGGTCACAAAGCAATAAGAATAATGATTCAAAAGATGGATTGGCTATTGATGTAAATGGCGGAGAAATATCCGAGGGAGAAGTAGTAAACTTTAAAGATTTAGCTCTTTTCGAACTAGCAAGTGATAACAATAGAGGAGAGTTTAAAGGCTTTATGTCAGTTCAAAAGGATGTAGATCAGTATATAGATCAGCTTAATAAGCTTGCAAAGGCGTTAGCTTTTTCAGTTAATGCTATTCATAGTGGTGTTACTGATGCTGCAGCGGGCAATGGAAATGTAGATAAGGATTACATGCCTTTCTTTGTAAATTCTGAGATAGCTAATGGGTTATACGTACTTAAAGATTCTAAGCACATACTTTATGATGGAGTTACATATACTGATCCGGATGCTTCAAGTGACGTAAAATATGCTTTAGAAAAAGTATTAAATTCTGAAGTTGAAATAACAGCAGGAAACATATCGATAAATAAACAAATTTTAGATGATGTAATGCAAATAAAGACGAGAGTAAATGATGATAGTTATGGACTTGCATCAGAGAATGAAGAAGATGGTGAAAAGGATGGTAAAAGAGCTTTAGCTATTGCTTCCCTTCGTAATACCTTACTTCAAATTCAGAACATTGATATTACTTCTACTAGCAGAAAAACATTTATGGATATGATGGGAGGATTACAAGCAGATAGTGACCTTGGTCTTGAGACTATAAAAAGTGACATTAAAGGTATGAAAATTGACAGCTACTTTAAAGACACGATTGACAAACTTGGTATACATGGACAAGAAGCGCAAAGAATCGTAAAAATCAAGGAGTTCTTCTTCAAGGCTTCCAAGAAAGAAGAGATTCTATTTCAGGAGTATCTCTAGATGAGGAAATGGCCAACCTAATTCAATTTCAACATGCTTATCAAGCTAACAGCAAAATTATAGCTACCGTAGATGAACTTTTGGATGTTGTAGTTAATGGACTTAAGAGATAAAAAAATCCCTAATCCCTAATCCCTAAAATCTTTAAAAAAACAGTTAAAGAATAGAGACTAGTGGTTAGAGATTAAAAAATAGGGTTTAAACCACAACACTATAAAAAGCATTATAACCAATGGAAAAGGAGGTAAAAAAGTGCGTGTTACAAATAAAATGTTATCAAATAGTTTCTTGACTGACATGAGAAGTAATCTTGAAAACATGAGAAAGCTTCAACAACAGATGACTTCAGGTAAAGAAATTAGAAGGCCATCAGATGATCCTTTTAAGGTTGCTCGTGCTATGCAGCTTCATACGGATATTAGTACAAATAAGCAATACAATGAAAATATAAGCGATACTATAAACTGGCTAGACACGACAGATACTGCACTAGGCCAAATAGGAGATGTTCTTCAAAGGGTTAGAGAACTTTTAGTATCAGCGGGTAATGCAGGGTATAGTGACAGCGAAAGACGTGCTATAAAAAATGAAATAAATGAAAAAGTAGGTGAAGTGTCACAGATACTTAATACTAATTTTGATGGATCTTATATATTTGGGGGCACTCGAGGAACTACAAAACCAGTAGATACCTTAGGTGGAACTGGGCTAGAATCAGCAGAATCAGGAGTTATAGATTTATCAGCTATAACAACAAGTGGTAAACTAAGTTCTGATATACAAATTAAGTTAGGTTTTGACGTTAATGAGAAAACTATTACTATTCCTGCTAATACTGAAGTCAATAGTCTTAGTGATTTAGCTAATAAGATAAATGATAAAATAAATGAAGCTTCAGAATCATGGTTACAAGGAAAGATAAAGGCTATGCCAGACATAGCGAATAAAACTATAAAATTTGTTAATATTAATGACGATTCTAGCGTAACAAATAATATATTCAAGGTAACGTCTGCTTCTCTAGGCATGGATACAGCAGTAGATGCAAAATATGATCCAAGCAATGTTTCAAATACTAGGCTAATTTATTATAAAAAAGCTGGTGGAGAGATTGTTGATGGCAATGAATATAATCAAATAGGCAGCAAACTTAAAGTGCAAATCTCTCAAGGAGTTGTTATGGATTATAATGTAACTGCAACGGAAGTACTGCAATTTAAAAATGAAAAAGGTGAAGATTTAGACTTAAGAGAAATATTTTCATCTATTATAAATCACCTTGATGGAAAAGATTTAAGTGGTACAGTAGTTGATAAGGATTCAGTGCAAAAACTTGTGGGAGAGGATTTACAAAATATCACTGACACTATAAATAATTTGCTAAAAATTCGTTCTGAAGTTGGAGCAAAACAAAATAGAATGGATAGTGCCAAAGAGAAAAATGTAGATGCAACTTTTAATATGACAGAAATATTATCTAAAACAGAAGATATAGATATAACAGAAAAAACTATGGAGTATGCTACAATGCAAACGGTATACATTGCGGCACTTCAAACAAGTGCAAAAGTATTGCAGCCGTCATTGATGGACTACCTATAATAACAATTAAAACATAATCACTAGTCACTAATTGCTAATCTCTAAAATTCTTTCTAGCGACTAGAGATTAGTGACTAGAATAACGGGGTGATAAGTTTGAAGCTAGAAACAAAATATCATGGAATTCGTGAGTATAAAGAAAGTGATATTATAATATTAAAAAAAGGAATGCCAGGGTTTGAGAATTTAAACAAGTTTATAATGTTTCCTGTAGAAGAAAATGAGTGTTTTAGTATATTACATTCCATAGAGGATAGCGCTGTTGGATTTATAGTTACTTCTCCTTTTGCTGTTATAAGTGATTATGAATTTAAGCTTAATGATGAACTAATCGAAAGATTAAAAATAGAAAAATCAGAGGACATTCTAGTAATGAATACAGTTACTCTTAGCTCTAAAGTTGAGAACATAACCACGAATTTACGTGCTCCAATTATCATAAATATAAAAGAAAAATTAGGGGAACAAATAATATTGAATAATGAGAAATATTTAGTAAAACATCCATTATTCAAGGAGGAAGTTTAATGCTAGTTATTAAAAGAAAGCAGGGAGAATCACTGCTTATAGGTGAGGATATAGAAATAACTATAATCAGTGCAGAAAATGGTTCTGTAAAAATAGCAATAGATGCCCCTAAAAATATAACTATTTTAAGAAAAGAGCTATATAAAGAAATTGGAGAAGAAAATAAAAGTGCTGCTAATTTAGATACATCAATATTAAAATCACTTAAAAAGAAGTAAAACTAAGATATACACATTAATATAAAATTAATAGTAAGGTTTAATTACATTCTCAAAGGAGTGGTAAGAATGGGTGTTAATGTATTGAGTCAGGGAAGACAAATAAATGCAAGCACAATATCAAGTAATTCAAATACCTTAAACAATAATGAAAATCAACAAGTAAAGCTACCTGTTGCTGAAAATGAAAAGTCTTCAAATGAAATGGAACATGGAAGAGAAAGATATAAAAATGCAAGTGAAGACGATATAAAAAAGGCAGTAAATAAACTAAATAAATTTCTACAAGGAGAAGCAACTCATGTAGAATACGAAAGACATGATAAACTTAAAAATGAATTTGTAATAAGAATAGTTGATAACAATACTAGAGAAGTGGTTAAAGAAATACCCCCGAAAAAAATATTAGATATGGTTGCAGAAATGTGCAAACTTGCAGGAATTATAGTTGATGAAAAGGCCTAACCAAAAACAATCACTAGTTGCTAATCACTAATCTCTAGAATAATTCGTAGTGACTAGTGACTAGTGACTAGTGATTAGCGATTAAGAGTGGGGGTGTTTCTTATGGAGTATAGACTTAACAAAATAGACACTGAACTTCGACAAATAGTAAATGATTCTATAAAAGAAGGAAAGGTTCATGGAAATAA
Organism: Clostridium bovifaecis; assembly: GCA_009738435.1. Classification (GTDB taxonomy): domain Bacteria; phylum Bacillota; class Clostridia; order Clostridiales; family Clostridiaceae; genus Clostridium_H; species Clostridium_H bovifaecis. Next base: position 1,675,294 of record CP046522.1, read on the forward strand.
GGAGCTGGCAAGAGTTAATAAGGATAGAGAAGATAAAAAAGGGCAACAGTCTAACAAAAACTTTAAAAAGGAATTAGCTAAGTACAAAGTAAAGAAAAAGATATCAGTAGACGCAATTAAAGTGAAAAATATAGATGTAGAAGCATCTAAAGAAGGAATAAATCTAACTCAAGGAAGATTTTTGGATACGAAAAGATAAGGGAGCATGCAGCATAATATCTGCATGCTAAAAATATGTTTTCTAAACTTCTCAAGAGTATAAACTATGCTATGCACCTTAAACTTTCTTTTATATTTATAAAGTTTTTCCAAGTAATAACGATAAAAATTGTAATAAATAATAACCTAAGCAATGGGAGGTTTCTTAAGATGTACGCAAATAATGCTTACAATGCTTATAAAAATAATAGTGTCAATTATGCTTCAAAAGAGCAGTTGTTATTAATGCTTTTAGATGGGGCTATTAAATTTTCTAAGATAGGTAGACAAGCTATTTTAGATAAAGATATTCAAAAATCACATACAAACATAGTAAGAACTCAAGATATATTTTATGAATTAATGGCAACTCTTGATGTTAAGCAAGCTGGTGAATGGGGACAGCAGTTATTTAGCATATATGAATTCATAGTAAGAAGACTTGGAGATGGAAATATAAAAAAAAGTGTTGAAATAATGGATGAGATTATCCCTCTGATTGAAGAGATAAGGGATGTGTGGTATGAAGCTTATAAGATATCAAAAGGTGGAAAGTAAATTGATATAAGAGGTGAAAATTTATGAGCAGTGTAACGGGTAATAGCCTTAGAATTACGGGGATGGCAACTGGACTTGACACGGATAGCATGATAAAACAGCTTATGCAAGTTGAGCAGATAAAAGTGGATAGAGTTAATCAACAAAAGCAGTTGCTACAATGGCAGCAAGAAGCATATAGAAATATTATTAATGGTATTTTAGACTTTAAAAATAAATATTTTGATGTTTTATCTTCAAATTCTATTTTCTCAAGCACAAACTTTTCAGCATCTAGTGTACAAAATATATTAGGAACATCAGCAGTAGTGACACCTGGAACAGATGCAAAAACAGGAGATTATAAAGTTAATGTACAGCAGTTGGCTAGTAAGGCTATGTATACAGGTAGTGCAAATTTTAATGTTGCAACATCAAGTAAATCCGTCTATGGAATTAAAATTGATGATAACAATAAAAACTTAAAAGTAGGCAGTGAAACAATTACAATTGACACTGGAAGATATAATTCTCTATCTGAGCTAGCCACAAATATAAATACTAAATTAAGTGATACTAAACAAGCAGTAGTAAAGAATGAGAAAGTTTATTTTGTTAATAAAACAAATATAGTAAATAATGATAGTGATCTATCAGTGGATAATAATGAAATATCTGTTGAATATGGTGGCAATATATACAAGCTTCAGATTGATGCAGGAAAATATAACCCCTTTGAGTTAGCTGATAAGATAAATTCTAAGATTCAGAGTGCTTTAGCAGATGGAAGTGGAAACAAGTTTAGTGTAGATAATCCGAATAAAAAGCTTGTTTATAATGAAAACAACAATTCTTTTGAAATTCAAGACCAAAATGGAGCTAAAGTTGGAACTAATCCTGTAATAAATTATAAATTAAATGGTGAAACAGTTACAGACAATCAATCGTATTCTGGAGTATTTTCAGATATAGGAGCAGTAAGTATTGATTACTCTGTAAACACATTTAGTGGTAACAATAGTAATCCTACAACAGCAACTACAGGTAGCAATATACTAGCATACGATGAAAAAATTATTAAAGATTTTAATGATACTTTTGCTGTTCAAGTAAATGGTAATGAAGCTGTAAAAATTACTATAGCTCCAGTTACTATAGATCCAATGGACCTTGAAAATAATGCATTAAAGAACTCAATAAATAATGCGTTACAGGCAAATGGTCTTTATGATGGTGCAGGAAGTGGAGATTTATTTGTAGATAAAATTGTAGATGGAAAGTTAGTGTTTAAATCTACAACGGGAAATCAAATAAGAATAAAATCTGATAATGACCCAGCGTCAGGAAGTGCTTTATCTCTACTTGGAGTAACTGAAAATTATGAATTAACACAAAGTACATCTCAAAAAATGTCTGATCTTATAAATACATCTGTGAGCTTTAAAATAAATAATGTAGATTTTAACTATGATTTTTCGTCTAATGGAGCAGATAAAGATAAGACTATTTCAGAAGTTTTGAAAGATATATCAAGTAAAGCTAATGTTGATGTACAATACAGTTCATTAAGTAAGGTATTTACAATGACATCAAAAAAAGAAGGAGCTAATGAGCAAATAACTGCAAGTGATGTTAGCGGATCATTTATAGGAACTATATTTGGAGAAGGTGATGGCACAATAGCAGCAGGAGAAGTCGCAGGAAAGGACGCTATTGTTAAAATAACAGAACCAGGTACTGCTGAACAAACAGTATACAAATCTTCTAATAGCTTTACGATAGATGGAGTTGTTTATAAACTTCAATCAGAAAATGCTGTTGGAGAATATACTACATTTACAGTATCAGGGGATGTAGATAAAGCCTTTGATAAAATTAAAACCTTTATTGATGATTACAATAATTTAATAACGGGAATAAATGCGAAACTATCAGAAAAGAAGCAATATGACTATAAGCCTTTAACAGAGGCTGAAAAGGAAGAAATGTCAGAATCTCAAATAGAAAAATGGGAAGGAAAAGCACAAGAGGGATTGTTACGTAACGATTCTGTTCTTCAGACTATGCTAAGTAGGCTTAGAAGTGCCTTTTATGATAAAGTGTCACAAGCTGGAACAAACCTGTGGGAAGTTGGTCTTGGAACATCAAGTGATATAAGTGAAAAAGGGGTAATTAAGATAGATGAAACAAAATTAAAAAAAGCATTAAAAGATGACCCTAATAAAGTCATGGATTTATTTGTTGCAAAATCTGATAAAGATTATGTGTTTGGTGGCAAGAATGCTGACAGGTATAATGAAGAGGGAATATTTAGAAGACTTGACGATATAATTCAAGACTATACAAGCAATTCTATTAGTCCAAGTGGGCATAGAGGAATACTTGTTGAGAAGGCTGGAGTTAAAGGAAGAATTACTGAATTTCAAAACCTCTTAAGTGAGCAAATTAAACAAAAGAGTGAAATGATAAATAAATTAACAGAACAGCTAATCACTAAAGAGAATAATTATTATACTCAATTTTCAAAGTTAGAAACTATTATGAATCAATATAACGCTCAGTCATCTTGGTTAACGCAACAGCTAGGACAAGGTTAATAAAATTATGGATCTAAAAAATTTGATTTCCCAATATAAAGATATAACTATTAATATTATTTCAAGTTTAGAAAAATAGAGTATGATAATGTTGAGAAATTGTTAAATAAAAGACAAGAAATAATTAATGAATTAGCTTCTTTAAGTTACTCAAGTGAAGAATTTAAAGAAGTAGTTAGAGATATTAATTTGTTAGAATTAAATAAAAAGGCTGTAAACTTAATTAGTAAGAATAGATTAGAGTTAAGAAATAAGATGAATTCTATAGCTAAAGGAAAAGCTGCTAGAAAAAGTTATGATAGTAATTTTTATGAGAGTATAAAAAAATTTTCTAAAAAAGTGTAAAGCATGAAAGCTCACTAACGATTAATATTAGTGTAAGATAAAAAAATAAAATATTAGGCAAGGATGTCTAAATTAAAATTCAAGGAGGAATAAAAAATGATAATTAATCACAATCTTAATGCTATGAACGCCCATAGACAAATGGGAAATAATATCAATGCAGCAGGAAAATCAATGGAGAAATTAAGCTCAGGTTTAAGAATAAACAGAGCTGGAGATGACGCAGCTGGACTAGCTATCTCTGAAAAAATGAGAGGACAAATAAGAGGATTAGATCAAGGCTCAAGAAATGCTCAAGATGCCATATCTCTTATTCAAACAGCAGAAGGTGCATTAAATGAAACTCACTCAATTCTTCAAAGAATGAGAGAGCTTGCAGTTCAATCTGGAACAGATACTAATACTACAGTTGATAGAGCTGCTCTACAAAAAGAATTCCAACAATTACAAACAGAAATAACAAGAATAGGAAAGCAAACAGAATTTAATACTAAGAAACTAATAGCTACTGGGGTAACACTTGAATTCCAAGTAGGAGCAAATCAAACGCAAGTTATTGCAATATCAATTAATGATATGACTGCAAGTGGTACTACATTAGCAGTTGCAAGTGGAAATGCTCGAATTGATGGTACATCAATTACTAATGCTCAAGCAGCGATAACTACTGTAGAAACAGCAATAACAGCTGTTTCAACTGAGAGAGCTAACTTAGGTTCAGTGCAAAATAGACTAGAACATACTATAAACAATTTAAGTACAGCAAGCGAAAACCTACAAGCTTCTGAGTCAAGAATAAGAGATGTAGATATGGCAAAAGAAATGATGAGTTTTTCTAAGAATAATATACTTCAGCAAGCTGCTCAAGCTATGCTTGCTCAAGCAAACCAATCACCACAAGGAGTTCTTCAACTATTAAGATAATTAGAAAGCTAATTTCAGGTGATTTTTAAGATTACTTGAATAAGTTACAATTTTAAATTCATGTAGAAATTAATCTTATATAATAAATAATGTCAAGGCAAGGAAGCCTACAAAAATCAAGGAGGAATAAAAAATGATAATTAATCACAATCTTAATGCTATGAACGCTCATAGACAAATGGGAAATAATATCAATGCAGCAGGAAAATCAATGGAGAAATTAAGCTCAGGTTTAAGAATAAACAGAGCTGGAGATGACGCAGCTGGACTAGCTATCTCTGAAAAAATGAGAGGACAAATAAGAGGATTAGATCAAGGCTCAAGAAATGCTCAAGATGCCATATCTCTTATTCAAACAGCAGAAGGTGCATTAAATGAAACTCACTCAATTCTTCAAAGAATGAGAGAACTTGCAGTACAATCCGGAACAGATACTAATACTACAGTTGATAGAGCTGCTCTTCAAAAGGAATTCCAACAATTACAAACAGAGATAACAAGAATAGGAGATCAAACAGAATTTAACACTAAAAAGTTAATAGGTTCTGGTGGAGCGAGTTTAAAATTTCAAGTTGGTGCAAACCAATCACAAGTTATATCATTAGAAATAAATGATATGAGACTAACATCATTATCAATTGCTACAGCTGATGTTAAAATTGATGGTACTTCAATAACTAATGCTCAAGCTGCGATTACAGCAGTTAATGATGCAATAACAGCTGTTTCAACTGAGAGAGCTAACTTAGGTTCAGTTCAAAACAGATTAGAGCATACTATAAATAACTTAAATACATCAAGCGAAAACTTACAAGCTTCAGAGTCAAGAATAAGAGATGTAGATATGGCAAAAGAAATGATGAGTTTCTCAAAGAACAATATACTTCAACAAGCCGCTCAAGCTATGCTTGCTCAAGCAAATCAAGCACCTCAAGGAGTACTTCAATTATTAAGATAGTAATTATAAAAAGGCCAGAGAAAACTGGTCTTTTTTTATACCATTAATGACCTATTAAACTGGATTATTATCAAGTGTCTTATTTTTTATACGATAATAAAAATACGTTATTGTATGAATATAAATTTAGGAGTGATTTTCATGGTTAATAACAATGTAGAAATTTTAAATAGAATAGGATACGGTAAAGAACAGATTGACGGAAAAACTTTTAAGTTAGAGTTTAGTAGAGATAATATGAAAACATTTCAATATAAATGTAATGATAGTAAAGAAATATACATAAATAGTATATACAATACTCATAAAGAAATAGATAACTTGTTAAAAGACATAGATTTTGATAAGGATAACTTATTTATAGTTTATGGAATAGGAATGGGATATCACATAAAAGAAATATATAATAGAATGACTAAGTTTAGTTATATTCTAGTAATTGAAAAAGACAAAGATATCTTATCAACATATATGGAGCATAATGATTTTTCGGAACTTATAAATCCTAATATTTTATTTTTCTTTGGTAGTGAAGAAGAGATTATAGAAAACATACATACTAATATAACGAGAATAAACATTATGGGGGCTGCTGTAAACAGCGTAAGTATAATACCTTCTGCCTATAAACAAATTTATGGGATGAGATATATATAATTTAAATAAAGAGATAATTGAAATAATAAAACATGCTTTTTTTCTAATAGGAAATGATGTCCAGGACACTATTGATGGAGTTGAAAATTATGTTAAGAATATTAAGGAGTTACTAAAAAGCCCTAGTTTAGATTGTGTCAAGGATAAATATAAAAATAGGCCAGCAGTTATTGTTAGTGCAGGTCCTTCGTTAGATAAAAATATACATTTACTAAAAGAAGCAGAAGGGAAAGCTGTAATATTAGCTACTGATGCGGTGTTAGGTACTCTAAAAAGACATAATATTATACCAGATGCTGTCTTTACGGTCGAAAGAATATGGAAAACCTACGAGGCCTTCTATAAAAATAAGGAATTTGATGAAAGAATAGTTTTTGTAGGACCAGCAGTTATAAGGAGTGAAATATTAACAGTTTTGAAGAAAAATAAAAAGTTGCTGTTTTTAAAACATGGGGAAGGTCCTAGCATGTGGATTGGTAAAAATATAATGAAAGAAGATAAATACTTAACAACAGGTGCTTCTTGTGCACACACAGCTCTTTCATTTTCTAAATATATAGGAGCTGATCCTATAATATTTATAGGGCAAGATTTAGCATACACTAAAGAAGGAATAACACATGGAAAAGATGTAGAGATAAAACAAAAAACTGAATTGAAAAATAATAGACTTTGGGTAGATGGGGTAAATGGTGAAAAGCTTCCTACTAATTTGGCACTGAAAAATTTTCTTATTTGGTTCGAAAAAGTAATTGCTAAAGATAAAAGTGGAAGAGAATATATAGATTGTACTGAAGGGGGAGCATATAAAAAAGGTACAATAATAATGAAACTACAAGAGGCAATTAATAGCTATTGCACTGAAGGCATAACAAGATTAAGTGAATTAATTCCTGAAAAAGACAAGCTAGATGAAAGATATATTAATTCAGTTATAGAATTAAGAAATTTAAAAAAAGATATTAATAAATTGATGAAAAAAGCTAAGAAACATAATAGAAAGCTAGATAGATTTCTAAAGAAAGGAAATTTTAATGCTGAAGGGCTAAATTCAGATTATATTGACAAAGGTCTGAAACTCGCCAAATCAAACTTTATAGTAGAACATGCTATATTCAATAATCCTTTATTTGTTGGATTATTTCAGCCAGTTATAACATCAGCTGTTGTAGAGGTGAGAAAACTTAGCTTTAATATAACTCCAGAGATAATAGAGAAAAATATGAAAATACAGATGAGAATGAATAAGAATATTATGTTAGGGTGTAAAAAAATGATCACTTTAATTTCAGAACTAGTAAATAAAATTATTAAAGATGAAGATTATATAAGTTTATTAAAAAATAACGGAGGTAAATAAATGAATAATAAAATAGAGATATTAAATACTGCTCAGGAATATATTAACTCTTTAAAAGGAGGTATAATACAAACGGTTAATTATTACCAGAATGGGGAGGAAAGTAAGGCTTCAGATTTTATTATTAAGATATGTGATGGAATTGAATGGTTAGCGAAAGCTTTAACATTGACACATGATGTAATTAATTCAGAAGAAGATCTAAACCAACTAAATAGAAAGCTTGAGGAAATAGTAGAAGCTTTTGAAAATGAAGATTATATATTAATAAGTGATTTATTAGAGTATGAGATTATGTCTATCTTAGATGAAATCCAAGCTAATATAAAACAAATATAGAGCAATTAGATTTGTTACTTGAAGGAATGGTAGTAATGGAAAAAAATATTATCTTAGAGAAAGCAAAAGATGAAAATTGGACATGTAAAGTAAATGTTAACGGCAAATGGAAATATATACTCTAAGTATAATCCTATAAAAATAATAGAAAATATTTCTAAAAGTTATAATTATATAATTCTTGGTATAGGGTTAGGATATGAGCTTAAGCAAGTTATTGAAAATACAGAGGGCATAGTTTACGTCATTGATAGAGATAAAACCTATTATAATTTAATAATTGAGTTAAAACATTTAACTGAAATTATAAATAACCCTAGAGTTAAGTTTTTATTTGGAGATGAATATAAAAATATTGATTTAAAAGAAATTAATAGTTACAAAATATTTAATAATGAAAATTTAACTCAGATAGACGTTACTTATTTTTTTAAAGTTATTAAGTTTTTTAGTATAAAGAAAAGTAGCAAACATAAAATCAGCTTTTACGAACATATAACCATTGCAGATGATTGTATTGAAGCATTAAAAAATATAGGATATGAAGTAGTAAAAATGAAGTTTTCAACTAAGGATAAAATGATTGAAAATGTAATGCAAGAGTGTCCTGACTATATCTTTACAATTAATTTAAGTGAAAAAGTCTCAGAAATTAGTAATATACTATCAATACCTTATATAGCATGGGTTGTGGATGTACCTGCGTATTCCTTGTATAGTGATTTGTTAGAGAGAAAAAATATACTTGCTTTTACTTGTGATAGCAGCATGGCTAGAGAACTTAAGGATAAAGGATTTAAAAATATTCATTATATGCCTGTTGCTGTGAATACTAATAGGTTAGATAATATAAAGCTTGAATCAGATGATTTACAAAAATATTGTTGCGATGTAAGTTTTTTAGGTACAACAGGCATAGAAAATGAGTTTAATAAGTATATGAGTAATTTATTAAGTAAAGAAACCATTGAAAAAATTGATGAAATTTTTTATAAACAATTATTAAATCAAAGTCAGTTCATAATAAAAGACATGATTGATAATGAATTAATTGATAGAATTCAACTAGAAACGGGATATAAAATAGCTTCTGAAACATATCTTTCTAAAAAGGCAAAGCTTGCTTTTCTGCTTGGCAGAAAATTAAATGAAATTCAAAGAATAAATATGGTTAAAAAGTTGTCAGAAATATATAATTTTTATGTTTATGGAGATGAAAACTGGAGTGAAATAGATTCTAAATACATTCAGTATAGAGGTTATGCTGAGCACTTTGTGGAGATGCCAAAAGTATTTAAGTGTTCGAAAGTTAATATAAATTATACAAGAATTTATGTTGAAGCAGGATTACCTATGAGAGTTTTTGATATCTTAGGAAGCAAAGGTTTTTTAGCAACTAATTACAAAGAAGATGTCTCTAAATATTTTGTTGATGGAAAAGATTTGGTGGTATACAGAGATGCTAAAGATTTAGTAGAAATCATCAATTATTATCTAAATAATGAAAAAGAAAGACAAACAATAATTCTAAATGGTTATGATAAAGTCAAGAAATATCATACTTATGAAAAAAGGCTAAAAGAAATGATGAATATTTCTAACAGTTATTTTAAATTAGAATAAAGTTATTTAAAAATTTGCTTAGAATATTTTTTATTCTAAGCTTTTTTATTTTTTTACGATAAATAATATAAAGTATATTATTACAAAAAAGTCAATGAAAATCTTAATTATTTAGAAAGAAGTGAAATAAATATGTATTTTAAACATTTAACGGCGGAAGTAAGTGAATAAGCCGAGATAGGAGAAGGAATCTTTGATTATAATTAATGAAGAGATATCAGAAAGTATTTTATTAGAGGGGGTGTAAGTTTGAATAAAGTTAGGCTCGGAATTATAGGAATAGGTAGAATTGGAATAAATCATGCTAGAATAGCTACAACATTAGACAATATAGATTTAGTAGGTTATTGTGATATAATTAAAGAAAAGGCAAATTATGCAGGAAGTAAATATGGAGTTAAGGTCTACTATGATTACAAAGAGATGGTAGATTGTGTTGATGCAGTAATTGTATGTGTTCAAACAGAGATTCATTATGAAATAGCTCGATTTTTTATAGAGAATAGAAAGCATGTTCTAATTGAAAAGCCAATAACAATAAATGTTATTGAAGCAGAAAACTTAATTGAACTTGCACAGAAAAAAGAAATAGTTTTATCTTGTGGTCATGTGGAGAGATTTAATTCAGCAGTAATAGCTCTTAACGATATTATTAATATCAATAATATTATATCGATAAGTGTTAAAAGAATGAGTCCAATGGATTATAGAGTTAAAGATATAGATGTAGTTTCAGATTTAATGATACATGATATAGATATAATATTAAGTTTAATGAAGCCGTATAAGGTTATTAATGTTATGGCTATGAAAAGCATAGTTAAGTCCGATTCTAAAGAAAGAAATCATGCAGATTATTGTGTGGCTCAGTTAGAATTTGAAAATGGAGCTATAGCAGATTTAACTGCTAGTAGAGTCACAGAAAAAAAGATAAGAAAACTATATATAAATGAATTAGATAGATTTATAGAAGTAAATTATTTAGATAAAGGCTTGACTACGTATAAGAATTTTACAGCTATGTTAGGGGAAAGTTCGATTTGTAATAAGGATACAAAATATCAAGAAGAGTCACTTATTCAAAAAATTTTTACTAATAGTAGAGATTCGCTATATGAAGAACAGAAAAATTTTATAAATGCTATATTAGGACTAGATAAATTGAAAGTAACTGGAAAGGATGCTGTAGAGGCTTTAAAAATAGTTAAAAGAATACAAGAAAAGATTTATGCTTAGTATATAGAAAATATGGAGGAAACGTTTATGGAAAGAAGTATTGAGGTTTTGCAAACTAAGGAAGAAAATTATACATTAGCTATTAATAATGTTCTTTTGCATAGCAAATATTATCCTTTTAAAGAAGTCGAAATATTTGTAGAGAATAATTTAGATAAAATTAAAGATAAAAAATTTATTCTAATTTATGGAATTGGGCTAGGATACCACTTGAAAAAAATAATGAAGATAATAGCTAACGATTGTAAGGTTTTTGCTTTTGATGCAGATATAGAAATAATTAAGAAAAGTGAAGAGTTAGGTATGCTAGATGAGCTAAAAAAGGATAAAAGAATAAAGTTATTCTACAAGTATAATAAAGAATTTTTTAGAGAATTATCTGAAAAAATGACTTTAGTAAAAGATATTATAATATATAAGCCTTCACTAAGAATTTTGCCATCAAAATATAAGGAATTGAAGAATCTATTAAATTCCTATGAGTTATCTAAAATAGCTATAGAAAGATTCGGGGATATAGCAAAGGATAATTACTATGCTAATATAAATGAACAAAGTGAAAGTATTAAGGATTTCTTAAATATAATGAATTTTAGTGATAGACCAATTGTAATAGTTTCAGGAGGTCCTTCTTTAGAATATGATTTATTAAACTTAAAAAAATATAGAAATAAGGTATATATTTTTGCCTTGGGTAGAACAATTGATATTTTAATGAAGAATAATATACTACCGGATATAATTACAATAATTGATCCACAAAATATAGTATATGAACAAATGAAGGACTATTTAGAACTAGACATACCTTTATGTTTTTTAAGTACAGCATGTAGTGTGGCAGTAAAAAACTATAAGGGACCTAAGTACATATTTTTTAATGATTTCGACGAAAAAAATAAGGATAAAATTATTATTAATACTGGAAAATCAGTAGCAGTAGCTGCATTAGATATAGCAGTAAAATCTGGTTCAAAACAAATTATTTTCGTAGGACAAGATTTAGCATATTTAAATAATAAGTTCCATGCTGGCGATAGGGTAGAAGAAAAAGTTAGTTCAATATCAAAGGGAATAAAAAAAGTAGAAGGTGTGGATGGTAATATGCTAGATACTACTATGGGACTTTTAGAATTTAAAAGGAATATTGAAAATATAATAAGTAATAATTCGGATATAGAGTTTATTAATTGTAGTAAAGGTGCAAGGATAGAAGGAACTTTAGAAAAAGATTTTGAGGTGTTGTTCGACTAATATCTTACGAAAATTATTACACATATAGACTAAGTAAGTCATCAATACAAGCATTAGAAGTTATTAAAACAAGGTACTTGAGGACGGAATGGATTATTTATTGTACGTTTTCCTCGTACATTCAATTAAGCCTAGTTTAAATTGAAATGTAAAATATTTACACAAAGTTTAATGTATTGTGATTGTTTGTTTATATCTAATATGATGGAATTTTAGTATAGATGTGTGAATTTATGGTTTAATCTAAGTAGTAAGTTAGATTTATGCTATATTTAAAATATTATATATATATAGCTTATTAATTAAATATTTTAATTGATAAACTTGTAATGAAAATATGATAAGTGAAAAGGGCAAATTACGGGAAGCTGTGAGACGCAAAGCCAAGGGTCTGAACCACAACGATTGAGATTTTTGTAGATGGTAGCCGGTTGCCACAGAAAATCATAGTTGTATTATCTATGGTCTATCTAGAGCGTATTTCTTTATAATCGTCCTTTTTCGCAAAAGAAAGGTAGGGTGTATTATGAAAAAAGTTTTGGATTTGAGCAATCATTACAACATATCTTTATAAATCTACTATCGGAAACACAGTAACTTTATGTTGATTTTCCAATGATATAAGTACTATATTTCAGAAGATACTATGTAAAATGTCAATGGTTTAGTATTTTTTAGCAAGTATTTAGTTGAGTTAATTAATATCCTGTTTAATGAGTAAGGGTTATACTAAACAGTTACAAAATGATTATGACAAAAGGATAAGAGTATAGAGACGTGAGCCTAAAGTAATGTTCTACGACAGTTGTCTTAAGGAATATCTAATGTTTTGCTATTTTTCGATGCAAAACAATCGGAAAGAAGGGAAAATTTATGTATAATAAGAAAAAGTTATTTAATAGATTATTGATACAGTTAATGGTACTTGCATTAATATTTACTCCATCAATTGCTTTAGCAATTGATGTTATTATTATTGATCCAACACCGGATACAACTCCTCCTGTGTTAACAAGTTTAAGCATATCCTCAGATCAAGCATCACCAGGAAATCCTGTTAAAGTTACTGTAGAAGTTAGTGATGAATTATCGGGAGTGAACAGTGTTTATATATGTTATAGAAAACCTAGTGGGAATAGTACAGGAACCTTTCTTTATTTAAATCAGACTACCCAAAAATATGAAGGAACTATTAATATCGGTAATTATGATGAAGCGGGTGAATGGGTATTAAGTTATCTAACTTTAACTGATAAAAAGGATAACAGTGGGTATGTATATGATGTCAATAGCACTTATTCAGGGCAAAAATTTGATTTTTCGCCTTATAAGTTTACCGTTTCAGGAGTTTCAATTCCACCAATAACACCAGAGCCAACTGATAAGATTCCTCCTGTTCTAAATAGTATTACTATAAGTACTTCTCAAGTTAGTGGTCCTGACACAGTAAAGCTGATAGCAGATGTCAGCGACGATGACACCGGAGTATATAGCGTTTCGGCAAATTATTCAAAACTAAGTGGCAGATTTTATTCTTTAAGTTTATATTTTAATAGTAGTACTGGTAAATATGAAGGAAATATTACAATTGATCAATATGATGAAATAGGAGATTGGAAGCTTAATTCTATATATTTAAAGGATAGGGCTGGAAACTACAAGTATATATATGATTCTACTCTCAATCCAAGTAGTTCAGAAAAGCAAGATTTTAGCAATTGTAAAATTTATGTAAAAGGTATAACTCCAGATTCAATTGCTCCATTACTTAAGGATCTTAGTATAAATTTGTTTCAAAGTACTAACAACACTGCCACAATTAAACTTACTGCAACAATTAGTGATGATTTGTCTGGTGTAAGTACAAGCTATGTATATGGTATTTATGCAAAACCTAGTGGCAAAACTATGACCGTAAGATTTAATTTGAATGGAACTACAGGGAAATATGAATCATCTATCCCTATTGATAGATATGATGAACTTGGCGAATGGAAATTGCTTTATATACATGCCGAGGACAAAAAAGGTAATTCTAGAACAATTAATGGTAGCCTGATCGAAACATGGCAAAATACATCAACTGAATGGAATTTTAGGCCATATTATTTCAATGTAATGGGAGTTATTGTAGTACCTCCTGCTGTTCCATCGAGTGTTGAGTTATCTCCTAAAGCTATTACCATGAACCCTGGGGAAACTCAGCCGTTAAAAGTAAAATTGAACATGTCGGATGGTACATCAAAAGACGTTACGGTGATTTCAAGTGGAACAGAATACACTAGCTCTAGTGAGGAGATTAGCATAGATGCAAATGGACAAGTTACTGTAAGTCCAAATGCAAAACCTGGAACAATTACTATAGGAGTACGTAATAGAAATTTGTATGATGATTGTAAAATAACTATTCCAGGTGCTGAAAAAGAAAGTTATATTATTGTTAATCCTTTAAGTGTCACTCTTTCTCCTGGACAAAATACAAAGCTTAATATTGTGGCAAAACTAGTAAATGATACGACAAATAATGTAATTACAAATGATGTAACTGATGATGTAGAAACAACTTATACAAGTGATAATACCTCTCTAGTTAATGTAACGAATAAAGGAGTAATTTCTATTCCTGCAGAGGCTAAATCGGGTTCTACTAAAATTTTAATAAATTATAAGGGGATAACAGCTGAAACTACGGTTACAGTTACAGGACCACCGACTATTAAAGCTATTTCTATGACACCTGCAATAGCAGATATTAACTTTGGAAGACGGTTCCAATTGAGTGTGTGGGCAACAATGTCGGATGGCACCACAAAAGATGTGACTAATGGTTCAACTGGCACAACTTATACAACATCAGATTCCAAAAGAGCAACAGTAGATGCAGATGGATTAGTCAGTATTGGTGAGGAAGCGATTAGTGGAAAAGTAACGATAAAAGCAATTAACAATAACCAAATAGCGCAATCAGTAATTACAATAAACGGTATTCCAGTGTTGACAGGTATTCAAGTTATCCCTGATACATTAACAATGAAACCAGGGGCTAGTGAAAATCTTAAAGTTATGGGAGTATATTCTGATGGAAGTACAAAGGATATAACAAATAGTAGTAATGGGACAAGATATACAAGTGGATATGGTTCAAGGGCAACAGTAAATGCTGATGGATTAGTAACAATACCAGCAAATGCAACAGAGGGCGGCGTAGCCATTACAGTACAGAGCAATGGATTTACAGCGAAGGCAGTGCTTACAGTACAAAAGGATCAATCAAATGTAATAAAAAGTATAGCAGTAACGCCTGTAAGCGCAACACTAAAGGCAGGAGAAACAGAGCAGCTAACCGTAATAGCAACCATGGGGGATGGAAGTACAAAAGATATAACAAATAGTAGCAATGGGACAAGATATACAAGTGGATATGGTTCAAGGGCAACAGTAAATGCTGATGGATTAGTAACAATACCAGCAAATGCAACAGAGGGCGGCGTAGCCATTACAGTACAGAGCAATGGATTTACAGCGAAGGCAGTGCTTACAGTACAAAAGGATCAATCAAATGTAATAAAAAGTATAGCAGTAACGCCTGTAAGCGCAACACTAAAGGCAGGAGAAACAGAGCAGCTAACCGTAATAGCAACCATGGGGGATGGAAGTACAAAAGATATAACAAATAGTAGCAATGGGACAAGATATACAAGTGGATATGGTTCAAGGGCAACAGTAAATGCTGATGGATTAGTAACAATACCAGCAAATGCAACAGAGGGCGGCGTAGCCATTACAGTACAGAGCAATGGATTTACAGCGAAGGCAGTGCTTACAGTACAAAAGGATCAATCAAATGTAATAAAAAGTATAGCAGTAACGCCTGTAAGCGCAACACTAAAGGCAGGAGAAACAGAGCAGCTAACCGTAATAGCAACCATGGGGGATGGAAGTACAAAAGATATAACAAATAGTAGCAATGGGACAAGATATACAAGTGGATATGGTTCAAGGGCAACAGTAAATGCTGATGGATTAGTAACAATACCAGCAAATGCAACAGAGGGCGGCGTAGCCATTACAGTACAGAGCAATGGATTTACAGCGAAGGCAGTGCTTACAGTACAAAAGGATCAATCAAATGTAATAAAAAGTATAGCAGTAACGCCTGTAAGCGCAACACTAAAGGCAGGAGAAACAGAGCAGCTAACCGTAATAGCAACCATGGGGGATGGAAGTACAAAAGATATAACAAATAGTAGCAATGGGACAAGATATACAAGTGGATATGGTTCAAGGGCAACAGTAAATGCTGATGGATTAGTAACAATACCAGCAAATGCAACAGAGGGCGGCGTAGCCATTACAGTACAGAGCAATGGATTTACAGCGAAGGCAGTGCTTACAGTACAAAAGGATCAATCAAATGTAATAAAAAGTATAGCAGTAACGCCTGTAAGCGCAACACTAAAGGCAGGAGAAACAGAGCAGCTAACCGTAATAGCAACCATGGGGGATGGAAGTACAAAAGATATAACAAATAGTAGCAATGGGACAAGATATACAAGTGGATATGGTTCAAGGGCAACAGTAAATGCTGATGGATTAGTAACAATACCAGCAAATGCAACAGAGGGCGGCGTAGCCATTACAGTACAGAGCAATGGATTTACAGCGAAGGCAGTGCTTACAGTACAAAAGGATCAATCAAATGTAATAAAAAGTATAGCAGTAACGCCTGTAAGCGCAACACTAAAGGCAGGAGAAACAGAGCAGCTAACCGTAATAGCAACCATGGGGGATGGAAGTGCAAAAGATATAACAAATAGTAGCAATGGGACAAGATATACAAGTGGATATGGTTCAAGGGCAACAGTAAATGCTGATGGATTAGTAACAATACCAGCAAATGCAACAGAGGGTAGTGTAATCATTACAATACAGTATTTGGGGTATACTATTAGATGTCCAATTACTATAGCAAATTAAATTTATTTAGAATTAGAATATCTAATTACCTAAGTTTTGTACGTAAGCGTAAAAAATTAAGTACCTAGATAGCATGACTTTTCATTGATAAACTTATTTCATAAGATTATTATTGGGAGGATAAATTATGTCTACGAAATTAGATAATGCAACCTGGGAGGAATATGTTAATAAGTTTGATGCATGTAAAGGTGAATTAACTGTGAAAGATTTTTGTATAGAAAACAAGCTTTCCAAAGGCCAATTTTATTATCATAAAAGAAGGTTAGAGAAAGGAAGTTCCTCAACAGTTTTTCATTCCATTTCATTAACTAAGCAAGATAATATAGAAGAGAATATTGCTGCTTCAAAAGAAGTGAAAATTACCGTAGGTAATGCCAATATAACTATTCCTGTTAGCGAAGCTACCTTAATTACATCAATAGTTAGGGAGCTAGCCAACAGATGCTAAATATAGATAAGGTAGAAAAAGTCTACCTTGCCTGCGGCTACACGGATTTGAGAAAAAGTATTGATGGATTAGTTATGATAGTGGAGAATCAATTTAAGCTAGATCCTTTTGATAAAGCACTATTTGTTTTTTGTAACAAACAAATGGATAAGTTAAAAATACTTCATTTTGATGAAGGATTTTGGTTATATTATCATCGTTTAGAAGCTAATCGCTTCAAATGGCCTGCTACTACGGAAGAAGCTTTAAAGGTAAATATTGAAGAATTACGTTGGCTTTTAAAAGGCTACGAAGTAAGAACAAAGTCTAAGTTTAAACCTATAAAACAAAGTAATTGTTTTTAAAATATATTAGCAAAACCCTTGGAAGTCCTTTATTTTCAAGGGTTTATTTGATATAATTAATATATCAAATAAATGCTGAAGAGGTAATTATGGATCACGAAATTTTAACAAATGAACTTGATGAAAAAACAAAGTCATTAATTGAAAAAGTTGAAAAGATGGAAAATGAAATTAATGAAAAAGATGAAGAAATACGAAAGCTCAAAAATGAATTAGAGTTCTTAAAAGGTGTTATATCAGGTAAAAATAGAAAGATATTTGGGGTATCTAGTGAACAAGTAGATGCAAACCAATTATCTCTTTTTAACGAGGCTGAAAAATTTAGTGATTCAAAAGTGGAAGAACCTACTTTAGAGGAAATTACATATAAAAGGGCTAAAAAAAGTAATTACACAGGCAAAAAAGATAATCTAGCAAACTTAGAAAGAGTTGTTATTGAGCATAAATTAGAAGGTGATGATCTTAACTGCAAAGAATGCGGTGAAGAATTAGTTGAAATTGGAGTTAAATCTAAAAAAGAAATAATAAGATATGTTCCAGCTAAACTTATAGTTGAAGAACATGTGATTTACAGCTACGCTTGTAAATCTTGCGAAAAAGAAACAGGCGAAAGTAATATAATTTCAGCAGAAGCTCCACAAACTATTTTTTATAATAGTATGGCTTCTAATGAATTAGTTGCTCATACTCTTGTGCTTAAATATCAACATGCTATGCCGCTTTATAGGCAGGAAACTTACTTTGATATGATGGGAGCTACTCTTTCAAGGCAAACTCTATGTAACTGGACTATGTCCGCGGCGGAAGCCTTAGAGCCAATATACAAACATATGAAAAAGGAATTACTTAATAGGAAATATATTAATGCTGATGAAACTACTCTGAAAGTAATTAATGATAATGGCAAGGATTCTAAATCTAAAAAGTATATGTGGTTATATATGAGTAACATCAATTCAAAGCCAGTAATTTTGTACGATTATCAAAGCACTAGATCAAGCTCATGCCCTAAAAATTTCTTAGGAGATTTCAAAGGATTTCTCCAAACGGATGGTTATAATGGGTATAACTCCGTTAGCAACGCTACGCGTGTATATTGTTTAGCCCATATAAGAAGATACTTCCACAATATAATAGTTGGCTTAAATGAAGAAGCCCTAAAAAGTTCTAGAGGAGTAATAGGGTTTAATTATTGTGAGCAAATTTATAAACTTGAAAAAGAGCTTAGAGAAGCTTATTCAAGTGATGAAAATTATTATGATATCAGATTTAAAGTAAGAGCTGAGAAACTAGCTCCGCTTATAGATAACTTTATTGACTATGTTGAAAGAGAAATCAAATATGCTCTTCCAAGAAGTCCTTTAGGTAA
Organism: Clostridium bovifaecis; assembly: GCA_009738435.1. GTDB lineage: Bacteria > Bacillota > Clostridia > Clostridiales > Clostridiaceae > Clostridium_H > Clostridium_H bovifaecis. The sequence continues at coordinate 1,694,463 of CP046522.1, forward strand.
GGCACTTGATTATGCTAAAAAGCATTTACCAGGATTAAAAAATGTGCTATTAGATGGTTCTTTAGAAGTGGACAATAATGCTGCTGAAAGAGCAATTAAACCTTTTGTTATAGGTCGTAAGAACTTCCTTTTCGCCAATACTGCTAAAGGCGCAGCCTCAAGTGCTAATATTTATAGCATTGTTGAAACCGCCAAGGCTAATAAACTTGTTGTGGAAAGGTACTTAGTTCATCTATTTAATAATCTATTAAAAATAGATATATCTAATAGCGAAAGCTTAGAGGATCTTATGCCTTGGTCTAATAAGATTCCTGAAAATATGAAAATTAAAGATAGGAAATAAATTAATCCTAGTAAAGCACATTTTTGCCTTACTAGGATATTTTAATGCTATTTTTCAAATTATTAAAGATACTAAAATTTTGACGCTTACAAAAGTATATAAATTATTTACAAATTTAATCGAATACTATAGTATCAGAATATGAAAAGGAAAATAAGAAAAGTAGCGAAACTTTGTAACGATGTTTTAAAGATATTACTTAAGCTAGTAATTAAATAATACTTATTGTATAAGTTACAAAAAAATTTAATGATTACGAGGAGAATTTAATATGTTAAATAATAAAACAATACTAGTAACTGGAGGGACAGGTTCTTTTGGTAAAAAATTTACAGAAATGGTTTTAAATCAATACAACCCTAAAAAAATAATAATTTATTCAAGGGATGAATTTAAGCAAGATGTAATGAAGAAAGAGTTTTCAATAAAATACTTAGATAAGGTAGGAAAGCTAAGATTTTTTATTGGTGATGTAAGAGATAAAGATAGATTGTATAGGGCTTTTGACGGCGTAGATTATGTAGTACATGCTGCTGCCATGAAGCAGGTACCAGCATGCGAGTATAATCCATTTGAGGCTATTTTAACTAATATACATGGTGCTAAGAATATTGTTGATGCAGCTATAGATAGAGGAGTAAAAAAGGTAGTTGCTTTATCTACTGATAAGGCAGTTAACCCAATAAACTTGTATGGTGGTACTAAATTAGTATCGGATAAGTTATTTATTGCAGCAAATGCTTACAGTGCAGATAAAGGAACTATTTTCTCGGTAGTTAGATACGGAAATGTTGCAGGCAGCAGAGGGTCAGTTATACCATTTTTTAAAGATTTGATTGATAATAATATAAAAGAACTTCCTATAACTGATTTTGAAATGACTAGATTCTGGATAACCTTAGAACAAGGTGTAGAATTAGTCTTTAAGGCTTTAGGAGAATCAAGGGGTGGAGAAACCTATATATCTAAAATACCATCCTTCAAAATAACAGATTTAGCTAAAGCTATGATAGATAATGTTGAGATGAAAGAAATTGGAATCAGAGAAGGTGAGAAGCTTCATGAGGTTATGGTAACTAGTGATGATTCAAGAACCACTTATGAATATGAAAAGCATTATATAGTATATCCAAACTTTGAATGGTGGAATTTTGATAAGCATTTTACTGCTGGTGGAAAGTTAATTAAAAGAGGCTTTGAATATAATTCTGGAAATAATACAGAATGGCTTACAATTGATGATTTGAGGAGAGAAATGTTTAAATTAGGTTTATATGACGCATATAGAGTTAATGGAATAGATTTTGCTGAAGTTGCTATTACTAAATAAGAAAGATAAATTATAAAAGAATTAGTGTTAAAAGGTAGAAAACTTGTAAGAAAAGATTTAGATCATGCTTTAGGAAGTGAAGATAAAGTTAAATAAAAATGAGTAGTGAAGATATTAATGATGTTACCGAAGCATTGAAAAAATTATAAATTATAAAAGGTAGTGATTAATGTGAAGGTAGTTTGTATTGTACAAGCTAGAGTGGGATCAACTAGACTTCCAGGGAAAGTGCTAAAAAAGATTTGCGGAAAAACAGTATTAGAACACGATATTGATAGATTAAGAAGAGTAAAAAATAGATAAAATTGTAATAGCAACTACAATTTTAGAAAAAGATGATGCTATAGTAGAAGAAGCAAAAAGACTTGGAATAACCTATTATAGAGGTTCGGAAGAAGATGTGCTTTCTAGATACTATTATGCTGCGAAAGAAAATAATGCAGATGTAGTAGTGAGAGTTACAAGCGATTGTCCTTTAATAGATAGTGAAGTTAGTGAAAATATAATACAATATTATTTAGATAATAGAGAATTATATGATTATGTAAGTAATACAATTGAAAGAACTTATCCAAGAGGATTAGATACAGAAATTTTTAGCTTTAAAGCACTTGAAAAGGCTTTTTTTGAAGCTAAAAGTGACAGAGATAGAGAACATGTTACCCCTTATATATGGGACAATCCTAAAACTTATAAATTATTTCATTATAAGAATAGTAAGGATTATTCTCAATATAGATGGACTTTAGACACAGACGAAGACTTTAATTTAATATCTGTAATTTATAATCATTTGTATTTAAATAGCGGAAACAAATTCAATATGGAAGATGTTTTAGATTTATATAAAAAATACCCTAAATTAGGAGAGATTAATAAGGATGTTAAGCAAAAAGAGGTAGGTAGAAAATAGACATGAAAATACTTTTTTTAACTAACAATAGAATATCACATGGTCTATATAATTGGCTTAGAGAGAAAGGTGAGGATGTACTTATTTTTGAAGAAAAGCTTGAATTGGACAAAGTTAAGGAAATCAATCCTGATTTTATTATAAGCTATAATTATAGATATATAGTTAAAAAGGATATTATCCATTTTATGAATAATAGAATTATAAATTTACATATATCATTATTGCCATGGAACAGAGGTGCCCACCCTAATGTTTGGGCATTCTTAGAAGAAACACCTAAAGGAGTTACAATACATGTTTTAGATGAAGGACTAGATACTGGAGATATTTTGTACCAAAAGCAGGTATATTTTGATGAACACGAGGAAACGTTAGCTTCCTCTTACGAAAAACTGCATAGTGAAATACAAAAACTATTTACTGAAAACTGGGAAAATATTAAGGATTGGAATATAAGTCCTATATCACAGCCCCAAAATGGAACTAAGCATTTTGCTAAAGAATTTGAAAATGTAAGCGAAAAGTTAGGGCTAAATAACGATTGGAACATAAATATTATAAAACTTAAGAATAAATATAAGAAATATAAGACTATAAATTGAGGAGTAGAAAATAGTGAGAAATAAATTTATTATAGAAGGTCGAGTAATAGATAATGATAGTCCAGTATTTGTTATAGCTGAAATTTCAGCAAATCATAATGGAAGCTTTGAAAATGCAGTTAAAATTATAAAAGAAGCTAAAAAGGCAGGCGCAGATGCTATAAAGCTTCAAACTTATACAGCAAATACGATAACCTTAGATTGCAATAACGAATATTTTCAAATTAAGCAAGGTACAATTTGGGACGGCACAACTTTGCATAAGCTATACCAAAAGGCATACACGCCTTGGGAATGGCAACCTAAATTAAAAAAGGTTGCAGAAGAGGAGGGATTGGTTTGTTTTTCGTCTCCTTTTGATAAGACATCTGTAGATTTTCTAGAGAAAATGAATATTCAAGCGTATAAAATAGCTTCTTTTGAAATTACAGACATACCTCTTATAGAATATGTAGCATCTAAAGGTAAGCCTATAATAATCTCCACTGGAATAGCTACTTTAGCTGATATTGAGGAAGCCATTAATGCTTGTAAAAGGATGGGGAATAATCAAGTAATTCTGCTTAAGTGCACAAGTTCATATCCAGCACCTATGGAGGAAGTAAATTTAAATACTATACCAAACATGAGGGAAACTTTTGAAACTTTAGTAGGGTTATCTGATCATACTTTAGGGCAAGAAGTTGCTATAGCCTCTGTAGCCTTAGGTGCTAAGGTGATAGAGAAACATTTTATATTAGACAGATCAGAAGGTGGTCCGGACTCAGCTTTTTCTATGGAACCGGAAGAATTTAAAAATATGGTTAATTCTATAAGAAATGTAGAGAAAGCGCTAGGAACGGTTAAATATGATTTAAGCGAAAAGACAAAAAAAAGTAGACGGTTGTTTTCTCGTTCATTATTTATAATAAAAGAAGTAAAAAAGGGAGAAATATTCACTGAGGGTAACGTTAAATCTATAAGACCGGGCTTAGGCATGCATACTAGATATTATAATGATATTTTAGGGAAAAAGGCAAAAGTAGACATAGAAGAGGGAACACCATTAACGTGGGATTTAGTAGAATAATTTTAAAGGATGAAAACTTATGAAGATAGCAATAAGAGCAGATGGCGGAAGTAAAATAGGAATGGGGCATATAATGAGGACGTTAGTTTTAGCTAAAGAATTAGCTAAAACTAACGAGGTTTTTTATATTTGTAGAGTAGATAAACCATTAACAGGAAAATATAGTCCAGGTATTAAGAAAATTAAATTAGAGGGGTTTAATGTAATAGGTGTTGATGAAGATAGTATTATAGAAGAATTAAAAAGAGTAACTGCAGACTGTTTGATAACAGATAGTTATGATGTTGATGAATATTACTTTAATGAAACAAAACAGTTATTTAATAAGACTGGATATATAGATGATATGAATATGTACTACTTTAATGTTGATTTCCTAATAAATCAAAACATTAATGCTAAGGATTTAGTTTATAGAGTTAATAAGAATACAAAGTTACTTTTAGGAACTGATTATATAATGCTAAGAGAAGAATTTAGGCATGCTTTAAAAAAAATATTAAGGAAGAGGTAAAAGACATACTAATTACTTTAGGTGGAGCAGATCCTTTTAATGTAACAGAGTTAATTTTAAATTATATTCATGGATTAAAATATACATATCATGTGGTAGTAGGACCTTCTTTTGGGAGTGTCAATACATTAAAGATTTTTGAAGCAGAAAATGAAAATATAAAATTATACTTTAATGCTAATATGATTGAACTTATGGAAAGATGTGATATTGCTATATCTGCATGTGGTAGTACATTGTATGAATTGTCAGCATGTGGAGTACCTACACTAGGAATAGTTATGGCTGATAATCAATTAGGGATAAATAATAGCATGAAAAAAAATAATCTTATTTTAGATTTAGGATGGTATGATAATTTAAATAGAAAAAAGTTTATTAAAAGATTTAATTTGTTGTTAAAGAATAAGACACTTAGAGAGAATATGTCTCAAGCTCAGCAAAGTTTTATAAATAAAAATGGTGCATTAAAATTAGCAAATAGAATTAATGAACTAATAAAATCACGATACAGACATTCTTATTTTACAAGTTGAAATAAGCTTAGTAATTCTGATTAGTGAGTATTAAGGGAGTATAAAATTTAATCAATTGTTTACAACTAAAAAGAAGCAGAGAGTTTCCTTGGTTGTTTTGGCATAATTTAATAGTACATAGAAATGGTTTAAAACATCATTAAATATAGTATAGATAATGTCATGAAATATATAATATAAGTAGATTGGAAAATAAGATAAAAATAATTTATGAGGAGTTTCTGAAATAGCTAAAAATCGGAGGCAATATTATGAAGAAAATAGTTTTAGCAGGCGGATGCTTTTGGGGAGTAGAAGCCTATTTTAATACAATAAAAGGAGTCACTTCCACTAAGGTTGGATATGCTAATGGAAACATTCAAAACCCAACCTACGAAGAAGTATGTAAAAATACTACTGGCTTTGCAGAGGCATGCTACATAGAGTATGACGAGAAGGTTGTAAGCTTAGACAAGATACTTGATGCATACTGGAAAGTAGTTGACCCAACAATAAAAGATAGACAGGGACATGATATTGGAGCACAATATAGAACAGGAGTTTATTACTTAGATGAAGAAGATTTAAAAATAGTACTAGAATCAAAAGAAAGAGAACAAGAAAAATATACTGAATCTATTGTAACAGAAATAGAACCTTTGAAAAACTTTTATGATGCTGAAGAGTATCATCAAAAATATTTAGACAAAAATCCAAACGGATACTGCCATATTCCAAGAGAGCTGTTAAAAAAGTAAGAGAGTGTATGACACACTCCCTTAAGGCTATTGATAGTTTTTTATTCAATGGGAGCCATCATAAATCTATTTTTTAACTCTAAGTTTCCAATTTTAATAGATATAAAAAGTTTAGACATAATTTCTACCTCCGTAAATACGGATTTCATCATACTAATTATGCCTATTATGGAATTGGATATTCTAATGCTTTCTACTTATATAGGTTAAGAGCTAAAATTAAAAAACATAACATAAAGAAAAGTTTTTAATATCCGATAATAATAAGGATTATTATGATTACGGAGTTGATAATATGAGATTAATGCATAACTTAGAGTCTTTAAATATATATAGAGAACATACCAAGGTAATATCAAGGCAAAGTGAGGCTTCAAATAGAATATCTTCAGGTTATAAAATCAACAGTGCTAAAGAAAATCCCAACGCTATTGCCAATAGTGAAAAGATGAGGATTCAAATAAGAGGGCTTCAAATGGCTCAGAGAAACACCCAAGATGGAGTGAGCATGCTTCAAACTGCTGATGGAGCACTAGATAACGTTACTTCTATGCTTCAGAGGATAAGAGAACTTACTGTTCAGTCTGGTGGTGCTACTACTAAGGCAGACAGAGAAACTATACAACAGGAAATAAGCCAAATGATTAAAGGAATCGATGATATTATAAAAAATACAGAATTTAACGGGGTTAGCTTATTGAATGCAGAAAAAAATCTATCAGGTGTATATAATAATGACAGCCCATCGAAAACATTAAAAATGTCTGTCGGAGCCAATGTAGGAGAGACTGTTGATATTCCTTTGTTCAATCTAAACTCTAACAATATTGGAGTTACTAATCCAAATGGAGATATTATAAATGGAGAGACTTTGTCAAATGTCGATATAACGGATTCGGCTAAATTGGGGGGGGCTCTTAAAATAATAGATGCAGCATTAAATGCGGTTATATTAGCACGAAGTAAGTATGGTGCTCTAGAAAACAGGTTTGAGAGTACGTATAATAAAATAGGTGAAATTCATGATACTATAGTTGGTGCGGAGAGTAATATAAGAGATGCAGATATAGCAGAAGAAATGATGAATTATACAAGAGATAATCTATTAATAGATGCAGGTCACGCTATGATGGTTCAAACTAATAAAATGCCACAAGAAATTCTTAGAATTTTAGAAAATGTTAGATCAAGATAAAAATTAATAAAGAAGGGATAAAGTATCTGTAAAACAGGTACTTTTTTATATGGATTACATTACAAAAAATAAATATATATGCCGTACTTAAAATTTCTATTGTATTTTTGCTATAATTTATAATGGTTAGCAAGACGTTAACTTAAGATTCATGATATGGTACAATATGTATAGCGAATTTAATATGGGGGGGCAAGGCTAGTGATAGAGAAAAAAATCGAAGTATCTTTAAAAAATATGCACAGCTTAATTAATCAACTCATAAGAATAAAATCATTATGTTATGATGACAGTATAATCGATGGTATTGAGAAAATTTTAGAATTTATAAACACAGATATTTTAAGCAATGAGGATATAAAAGAAAGGTTGTTAAATCAAATACATAGTAAAATGCTTGACATGAAAGCAACAAATGAAGAAATTGATGCAAGTTTATATATATATCAGGAATTAAAAAATGATAGAATAACTATAAATCAAGCTATGGATAGATTTAGTTTGATTTTAAAAAGTATTGAATTTATGTAACATAATTTTGATTTTATTATGAGCTATGTTTTAAATTTTGGATCTCACTATAACGAGATTCAAGATTTAGAACATAGCTTTTTTTACTTTATAATAATCGACAAAATATGGAGTTAATAAGACGTTGAAAAAAATAAAGGTTAATAATTAAATCAATAAATGAGTATTTACTACATATTACAATTATAAATTTATCTATCTACATAAAATCTTATATTGTTATATTAATATCTCATGATTTAGAATATTTTGAAAATAATTAATAGATTTTAGGTTAATTAAATAGAGATAAAATTGGATTTTAATTTTATTTTTAATTTTATATAAAAATTACATTAAAGTTCTTTTAAATAAGGAAAAAATAGTATATAATAAATGTAAATAAAGTATTAAGTTTAATAACTTATTATTAAAAAAGTAAATGCACCCCCTTAAAAAAGAGAGGTAAAAGTAAAAACTTAATGAATAAGTTAATATAATATGCAATTTTTTAGAAAATGTTGTATAATATGTGTTGAAATATAACATAAAAGGAAGTTTAGGAGATGGTAGGATGAATATAGGCAATATGTCAGAAAGTGAAAAAACTTATAGCTTAATAAAAAAGTCTCTTGATGCCTCGGTTAATAGAGGACAAGTAATAGCTAATAATATAGCAAATGTAAATACAAAGGGATATAAAAGACATTATGTAACCTTTGAAGAATCCTTAGAACAAAGTAAAAAAAATTTAGGTCTTGATATTACAAATAAAAATCACATTACTCATAGTGAAAAATATGGTGAAATTGATATCAAACGTGATGAATCAACTGGAATGAGAATGGATGGAAATAATGTTGATATAGATAATGAAATGACTAATTTGGCAGCTAATACTTTGAAATATAATGCGTTAATTACAGAATTAAACTCTAGATTATCACTTAAAAGATACATTGTAAATGGAGGAAAGTAATATGAGTGCTTTTAATTCTATTAGAATAAGCTCAAGTGGTCTTTCAGCTGAAAGGCTTAGAATGGACACTATAGCTTCTAATATTGCTAATGTTTCTACAACAAGAGGAGAAAATGGACAACCTTATAAAAGAAAAATAGCAGTTTTTCAGGAGAACTTAACCCAAGAATTGAATAAAAATACAAATACATATGATAGTAAATTAAACGGAGTAAAAGCTGTGGGAATTGTAGAAGACAATTCTGAATTAAGAAGGGTATATGATCCTTCACACCCAGATGCGGATAATGAAGGATATGTTTTAATGCCTAATGTGAACATTTTAAATGAGATGGCAGATATGATAGCAGCTACTCGTGCTTATGAAGCAAATGTAACTGCTATTAATTCGGGGAAAAGTATGTTTATGAAAGCTTTAGAAATAGGTAGATAGGGGAATGTATATGAAGATTAATGATTTTATACCGAATACTCAAATTTATTCGAAATTTAATTCTATAGAAGATAAAAAGGAAACTATAAATGAAAATGGAAATGTGAGCTTTGGAGAAACATTAAAAAATAAATTAGAAGAAGTAAACGAAAAGCAATTAGAGGCAGAAAAAACCACAGAACAATTTATCAAAGGTGATAATGTAGATATACACGAAGTTATGGTGAAAACGGAAGAAGCTAAACTTTCTCTCCAACTTGCAGTACAAGTCAGAAATAAATTATTGGAGGCATACCAAGAAATTAACAGAATGCAGGTATAGTTAGGAGTGCTAAATAAATGGGCAGAATTAAGGATAATTTAAATAAACTTGTTGGCAAATTTAAGAGTTTAAGCAGAGGTAAAAAGATAGCATTTAGTATCCTTTCTATAGGTTTGATTTCAGCTGTTATATACATAATTGTATTTTTAAATACAACTAAATATGGTGTTTTGTATAGTGATATGGATCCCAATGATGCACAAATGGTGCTTGCAAAGTTAAATGAGAAGAAGATTCAGTATGCGGTAGATAATAATACAATAAAGGTTCCAGAAGAAAATGTTTCAGAACTTAGACTTGAGCTGGCGCCACAACTTACTGAGGGGAGTAAGGGATATGAGCTTTTAGAGGACAGCAGTGCTTTTGGAATGACCGATAAGGAAAGAAATCTAAAGTATAAGATGGCTATTGAAGGAGAACTTGCTAAAACTATTAAATCTCTTCCAGAAGTTAAGCAAGCTACTGTGTTTATAGTTATGCAGGAGGATAGTAATTTTTTTAAAGAGCCAGAACCTTCACAAGCTTCTGTAAGACTTGAATTTCAGCCGGGAAAAAACATAACAAAGGATCAAATTCAAGCGATAGTTTCTCTATTAACTGGAAGCGTAAAGAACTTAAAAAAAGAAGATGTAAAGGTTATTGGTGTAATTAACGGTAAAACTTCTGATTTAAGTGATGGTTTATTTAACAATGAAAACAATGACATCGGCTCTGCCACAGATAAGCAGCAGCAATATGAGAAGAATTTAGAAAAAGAGTATGAAAAGAAAATACTTACACTTTTATCACCTAAGTATGGAGAAGGTGTTAAAGCTACTGTGGATGTAGATGCAGATTTTGATGCATCTGAGAAGACTTCAACTGTATATGATCCTAAAAATGTTGTAAGAAGTGAAGAAACTGAAAAAGATACAAGTAGTACAACTGGTGGTAACAATAGTTCTGGACCTGTAGATAATAATATGTCTAATACATATACAGATGCAAATGGGAATACTGTACAGTCTAACCATGAAAAAGCAACTAAAAATTATGAAGTAGGAAAAGTAGAGCATAAGGTTATCTCTGCACCAGGAAAGGTAAAAAAGGTCGCAGCCTCTGTAACTGTTGATGATGAGAATTTAAGCGAAGAGGAAAGAGCTAAAATAAATAGCTTGGTTTCAGCTGCTATATCTTATGATCAAACAAGGGGAGATATTATAAGTATTGAGGGAATGAAGTTTAATAATGGTGCTGAGGCAAGTGCTCAAGAAGAGGCTGAAAAACTAGCTTCAGAAGAAGCTAATAAAAAAGCACTTATGTATAAATATATTGGAGCTGGAGTGGGAGCAGTAGTATTGCTTCTAATAATATTGATATCTTTAAGAAAGTTGAAAAAAGCAAAGATAAAAGAAGAAGAGGTAGAAGGTATTGATATGCTCATAGATGATAATATTACTCCAAAGGAGGCTCTTCCACCAATTAATTTTGAAACTGAAAATGAAAAAACCCATATAGAAAAAGAAATCAAAAAGTATGCAACTGAAAAACCAGAGCAGGTTGTAGAAATTATCAAGGCATGGATGGCAGAGGATGAGAGGTGATGACAGGAATGGCAAAGGAAAATAAACTAACAGGTGTACAAAAAGCGGCCATTCTATTTATAACTCTAGGACCAGAAGTGGCTTCAGCTATTGTAAAAAGGATGTCAGATTCGGAAATACAGAAAATAACCTACGAAATAGCTAATACTACGGCAGTAAAACAGGAGCAAAGATCCGAGATACTGCAGGAATTCGTGGAAATGAATAAAGCAAAGGATTATATATTAGAAGGTGGATTTGAATATGCTAGAAATCTTCTAGGCAAGGCTCTTGGAAGTCAAAGGGCAAGGGAAATTTTAGAAAAGGTAACTGAAGCTACCCAGCAATACAGGCCTTTTGCCATTGCAAGAAAGGCAGATGCTCACCAGCTTTTAAATGTAATATCTAATGAACATCCTCAGACTATTGCACTGATACTATGCTATTTGCAGCCAGATAAGGCGGCACAGATTATTGCTGAATTGCCTGAAGATGTACAGACAGAAGTAGCTTTTAGAATAGCTTCTATGGATAATACCTCTCCTATGGTTATAAAAGAAATAGAAAAGGTATTAAATAGTAAATTATCTTCTGTAGTTAGAACAGATATGACAACTTTAGGCGGAGTAGACACTCTTGTTGACATATTAAATCAAGTTGATAGAACCACTGAGAAAAATATTACAGAAGGCTTGGAAAGAGAAGATCCAGACTTGGCAGAAAAAATCAAACAATCTATGTTTGTATTCGAGGACATTATTACTTTGGACGACGTTTCAATACAGAGAGTTTTAAGAGAAATAGAATCAAAAGATCTTGCTCTTGCATTAAAAGGATGTTCAGAAGAAGTTGCCAATGCTATATTCAAAAATCAATCTAAGAGAGCTGCAGCTTCATTGAAAGAGGATATAGAATTCTTAGGACCTGTAAGACTTATGGATGTTGAAAAAGCTCAACAGAAGATTGTTAGCATCATAAGAAGGCTTGAAGATGCAGGAGAAATAATCCTATCAAGAGGTGGAGAAGATGCTATCATCGTATAAAGTCATAAAAAATAATAGTGTTGTAGAAGAAGGTAAAAAAGAGATAAATACAGAATATGCTGCCGAAAAAAATAAGGAATTAGGAGAAAAAAATGCTAAAGATTTCATAGAAAGCTATGAAGTCTTAGCAAGAACCATGCTAGAAAATGCAAGAAGGCAAAGTGATAAAATTTTAGCTGCCGCCTATAGTGAAGCTCAAGATATTGAGCAAGAGGCATATAAAAAGGGATATGAAGAAGGAAAGAAGGCAGGCTATGAAGCCGGAATTGCTAAAGCAAATGAATACTATGAAGAAATGAAAAATAGAGCAAAATATGAAGCTGAAACTCTAGGGAAAAATGCTGAGGCGCTTTTATATGGCGCAAAACAGGAATATTTAAGATATATGGAAGAAAAGCAGGGAGAAGCAAAAAAACTGATTTTATATATTAGAAAGCATTTTAAAGAAGGAAGTTGATTGCAAAGAAGGAATAAGCAGTATGATTTTGGATGCTATAGAAATAGCGCAAAAGTCTAAAACCCTAATAGTAAAGTGTAATAACAGCTATATAGAAGATATAAAATCCAAGTTAGAAGCATGGAAAAATCGAAGTGTTTTTAGAGGAGAGATCTTCGTAGTAACAGATGATAATCTAGAAGAAGGAACTGCAGAAATTCAAAGAGAAAATGGCAAAGTTATAGTAAGTGTTTCAGAAGCGCTTCAAAAGGTCAGAGAAATCATAGAAACAAGCTAGAAGAGCAGGTTAGGGAACACAAGTTAGAAGTTCGAGGTTAGAAAGTTAGGAGTTAGAGAGTTGGTTCAAGTCATTTACTAACTTTTAACTAGTGCTTCAGCACATAACGGCTTTAGCATCTAACCATCGGTTTAATGGGAGTGATAGTTTGGCAATTTCAATAGACTTTTTGGGGATACAGAAAAAAATTGAAGAAACAGATTTCAAATATGTAGAGGGTATAGTTAAGCAGGTTATTGGTTTGACTATTGAGGTCGAAGGAATAAAAGCTTTTGTTGGTGAAGTTTGTACAATATATAATGAGAAAAATAAACCTATAATTTGTGAAGTTGTTGGATTTAAAGAAGATAATGTTATTTTAATGCCTCTTGGAGAGCTAAATGGTATTGCACCAGGCTGTAGGGTTGTACCATCAAAGCAGCCTCTAACCGTAAAATGCTCTGAAGAGCTATTCGGGAAGGTTCTTGATGGGCTTGGAAGACCTTTAAATGGAGAAGCAATTAAAATAGGAGCAGATTATTCTTTAGATACATCGCCGCCAGATCCGCTTAAAAGACGAAGAATAAAGGAAGCTATCGCAACTGGAGTAAGAGCTATAGATGGATTCTTGACCTGTGGAGAAGGGCAGAGAATTGGTATATTTGCTGGAAGTGGTGTTGGTAAAAGTACAACCTTAGGGATGATAGCAAGAGAAGCTAAAGCTGATGTAAACGTAATAGCTTTAATAGGGGAAAGAGGAAGAGAAGTTTTAGATTTTATAGAAAAAGACTTAGGAGAAGAAGGACTTAAGAAGTCTATTATAGTTTGTGCTACCTCTGATCAATCTGCCTTAGTAAGATTAAAAGGAGCTTTTACAGCTACGGCTATAGCTGAATATTTTAGAGATAAAGGGAAAAAAGTTATATTAATGATGGATTCTGTTACACGATTTGCTATGGCACAAAGAGAAATTGGACTTGCTATAGGAGAACCGCCAGCTACCAAGGGATATACCCCTTCAGTATTTGCTATGCTCCCGAGGCTAATGGAGAGGTCAGGAATGTCGGATAAGGGATCTATAACAGCATTTTATACAGTTTTAGTTGATGGAGACGATTTTAACGAGCCTATTGCCGATGCTGTAAGAGGTATACTTGATGGGCACATAGTTCTTTCGAGAGCTCTGGCAGCTAAAAATCATTATCCAGCTATTGATATTTTAAGCAGTGTAAGTCGACTTATGTCAGAGATAGCTGAAGAGAATCATAAAAAAGCGGCTTCTTTTGCAAGAGATCTTTTAGCTACCTATAATAACTCTGAAGATCTCATAAATATCGGAGCTTATGTTAAAGGAAGCAATAAAAAAGTTGACCTGTCGATAAAATATCATGATGAAATAAACAATTATTTGAAACAGGGGATAAATGAACATAGTGAATTTCATGAAAGTATAAATAAGCTAGCTAACATGTTTAAATAATATAAACAATAAAAACTTTTACATAGATTTGATAATTAATTTTTGCTATAGAATAGAGGAATGAATATGTCGGGTTTTAATTTTAGACTTCAGAAGATTCTTGATATTCGTTATGAAAAAGAAGAAGAAAGCAAAAGAGACTTTAAAGCAGCACAGGATGCAAAAGATTCAGTACAAAAAAGGCTGAAAAAGCTGGAAGAAAGCTATAATAAATATTCGAAAATTGATTTGAGCAGCAGTGTAGTTGAGAGAAGAATAAAGCAAAATTACTGCAATGTAATTCAATTCAATATAAATGAGACAAGTGCTGAGCTGGAGAAGAAAACTGAAATCTTAGAGACTAAAAGGGAAACACTGAAAAGTAGACAAGTTGAAAGAAAAACTGTTGAAATTTTAAGAGATAACCAAGAAAAGGCTTATATTAAAGAGCAAAATTTAATAGAACAAAAAGCTAATGATGAATTTGCTCTTTATGGATATATAAGAAATTTAAAATATAAATAGGAAAGGGGGGATAAGGTGAACAGTGCAGTTAACATTCCAATAAGCTTAAAAGCAGAACTTAAGGTAGATAATACTAGACAGAAAGAGAAAAGCTGCGGCTATAACACAAGAAATGATAAAAATAAAGATTTTAAAATGATGCTAGATAATTTAGCTGGTAAGGATAGAACCCTAGACAAATACACCAACTATTATAAGACTAATGAAAAGTCAGCAAATACTGAGGTAGAAGAAGTTGGTAGCTTCCGCAGCGAAGAGACAGTAGAGGAAAGAAACGAAAAAGCAGATAACAACTCATTAAGTGTACTTATGTCTTTGCTTCAACAGCTTACAAAAGGTGAAATGACCTTAAAGGAGTTTTTAAACAGGGTAACAGAAGAGCCTGGAGCTTTAGATGAGCTTTCTGAGAGTATAAGCAGCAGCATTATAGAGCTATTGCAGCACCGAACTAATACTGTAGAACAGCTTGATGTTAATAATATAGGAGATATAAAGTCAAGTTTAAAAGATGCTATTCAAGAGATTCTTGCAAATGCAGCAAAGGAAAAAAATCTAGAAAATCGATCTTGGCAAGATATACTAAACAAATTAAATGGCAGAGTTTTAAGTGATCTAGAAACATCAAACTCAATTAATGGCAATAGCTTAGAATTAAAAGAGCAAATTATAAATGCAATTAAGAACAAACTATCTGAGAACTATTCTAAAGGGGATTTGACAGTGAATAAATCAGATGAAGAATTAAATAATAACTTTTCTAGCGCTAGTTTTCAGCTTAAGTCTATTAATAAAATTGGACAAGATCCTAGCAAAGATTCTATGAAAAAAGACAGTAGTGAAGATAGATTTTTAAGAGACTTGGCTTTAGGAAATAAAAAAGACTCAGATACAAAACTAGACAAGGCTCTAAATTTCATGAGTGGATTTGAAAAAATTGATGCTGCAAACTATATAAGTAATGCTCCAGAAAATATTACAATCAACAGAAATAGCTTTGTCAATGATATTATCAAATCTGTGAAGTTTATGAATGAAAATAACATGAAAGAAATGACGGTTAAAGTAATGCCTAAAGAACTTGGAGAGATAGTAATAAAGCTTACACTAGAAAATGGATTAATGAAGGCAAGCATTACTGCTAGTAATAAAGATGCTTATAATCTGCTAAATTCTAATATTCAAGAATTAAACAATAAGCTAAACAATGGAGAAATTAAAATACAAAACTTTACAATTGACATTTATAATGGGGACACTACATTTTTCAGTAAAGAAAATAGAGAAGAACAAAATAGACAATCTAGCAATAAAAGAAACAAGACTAGTGTTTCAGGAGTAAAACTTGAATCAGAGGATGCAGCAACTTCATCTGTAATTGAAGAAAACAATAGTGTAAATGCTTTTGTTTAGGAGGATAAGATATGATAGATCCAGTTTTAAGTAGTCAAAGTGCTACTCAAAGAGGAACAAGGATAGTAAAAAAAGGTCAGGAAATGGATAAGAATGCTTTTTTGAGAATTCTTACAACAGAATTGACTAATCAAGACCCTATGAATGCAAAG
Organism: Clostridium bovifaecis; assembly: GCA_009738435.1. Taxonomy (GTDB): domain Bacteria; phylum Bacillota; class Clostridia; order Clostridiales; family Clostridiaceae; genus Clostridium_H; species Clostridium_H bovifaecis. The sequence continues at coordinate 1,710,813 of CP046522.1, forward strand.
GATTCTACAGCTTATATTTCACAATTGGCTCAGTTTTCTAGCCTCGAACAAATGGCAAATTTAAACGGTACTATGACCTTTAATTCAGCAAGTGATCTAGTTGGAAGAACTGTAGCTCTCAATGTATATGATGAAAATAATAAACAGTATGGTGGAATAGTAAGAGATGTAACCAAAGAAGGAGATAATATAAAGGTCACTGTAAATGTAGCTAAATATAAGGGAGATACTATAGTTGGATATGAAGATAAGGAATTTTCATATAAGGATGTTTCAGCTATACTAGACCTTCCTGATGATAAATCACAGATGCTTTCTTATTTGACCAATACAATAGGCTATTTAAATACCAATATGAACTTTATGGCAGCTTCATCTTTAATTAATAAACATGTAGACATAACTACTGGAACAGGGGAACAAGTTAAAAATTATTCAGGTACTGTAACTGAAACTTTTAAAACATCAGATGGCATTAAAGTAAAGGTTAAGCTGGATGAGACTGGAGAAGAGAAAGAATTTTTATATAGTGATGTAGTAAAGGTAAAATAATAGGTTTTAGGTGATATATATGGGCTACAGAGTAGTAAATGGTAAGGTATATCCTATAGGGAATTTTCCACAGAGCAATGATTTAAATCAGAAGTCAAGCAAAGACACTTTTAGCAAGTTTGAAGAAATACTAAAAAGTGAAATAAATAAAAAAGATAATTTTACTATATCAAATCATGCTGCAAAAAGATTAGAAGATAGAAATATAAAGCTTACTGAAGCGGATATAAGCCATATTAATGAAGGTATAAATATGGCAGACGAGAAAGGTTCAAAGGATTCACTAATCCTTTATAAAGATGTAGCTTTAGTTACAAGCATAAAAAATAGAACTATAATAACAGCAGTAAATAAGAGTGAAGCAAAGGGAAATGTTTTTACAAATATAGATAGTGTAGTGATATTATAGGCTGGACCGAAAGGAAGCCGAAACACCCGTTGAATGAAAGAGACGGGAATTTAGCAGAAAATCGCTAATCACTAGTCTCTAGTCACTAGAAACATGAATCAGTAATGAATATATAGCCAAAATTAGCAATTAGCTAGATAAAAAAGGGTGTTAGGGATTAGCAATTAGAGACTAGAAATTAATCATGTAACTGGTTACTACTAACTAAAAGATTAAAAGATGGGGGTATAAATATGATTAGAGCAATGTATTCTGGAATCAGTGGAATGAAGGTTAATCAAACAAAGCTTGATGTAACTGGTAACAACATAGCTAACGTTGGAACTACAGGGTTTAAAAGTTCAAGGGTTAGATTTCAAGATATGCTTAGTCAAAATGTATCAGAAGCTTTAGGACCAGGAAGAAATACTGGTGGAGTTAATGCTAGACAAGTTGGTCTTGGAGTTCAAGTTGCAGGTATAGACACAGTAGTAACTCAAGGTATGATGCAGCCAACAAGTAGAAACTTAGACGCAGCAGTAGATGGAAGTGGATACTTCGTAGTTGCTAGAGGGGATCTTCCACAAAGCAATATAGGTGGAATTTCTGTTGATTCTGCCAATCATACAATGAGCGGCAGCAACTTTGAGATAAGCTATACAAGGGATGGAGCATTTACTTTAGATTATGAAGGAAACCTTTTGACTTCTGATGGATATAGAGTTATGGGATATAATTTAAGCGAAAAAACAGATGACAATGGCAATGTTAAAGATGTTAAGAGCATAGACTATGACGATAATGGTTTGGTGAATTTTGTAGATTCTGATGCGAAATATGGGTTGAAGGCCTCAGAGACGCTAGTTCCACTTAGAATACCAGATAGTGTTTATAAAAGAGCAACAGACTTAACTGCAGCAGTAGATATGAACATGGCTCAAGGGAATAAAGCATTGTTTGATAATGATACTGCAACTGATGGAATTCAAGGGTATCCTACAATTGCAACCAACGGACCTTTTAAAGGGAATCAAGATATAAAAATAGAAATAAAGCGTGCTGACACAGATAAAGATGCTGCTACCACTGATAAGGGCTGGATGGTATTTATAAATGGAGAAAATACTTATATGACAGCTTCAACGGGCACAATTGATGCAGATGCAATAAATGCAGTAGATGATACTCTTTTGTCAACAGAGGATAAAAATAAAATGATAGAGCTATTAAATGGCACTGTAGTAACTGTTGCTGAACCAACTCCAGGAACTGATATTGATACTGAGGATGAAATGAGTAGTTACAGCTGGTCATATACCATAAATGCTGAAGGAAGTAAAAAAATTAGAAGTTTCTCCTTTGAGAAAGATGGAGTAATTAAAGCTGTTTTAGATGACGGCAGCGTTAGTGCTTTAGGACAAATAGCCTTAACCTCATTTAAGAATCCAGAAGGCCTTAAAAAGCTAGGCAAAAACCTCTATCAAAACACATCTAACTCTGGAGAGCCAATAGTTAGAAGTGGAATAGGTGGAGAGAGAAATTTAGATAATAGTGATGGCTACGGTGACATCCTTCAAGGTATGCTTGAAATGTCAAATGTTGACCTTGCAGAACAATTTACTGATATGATAGTAACTACAAGAGCCTTCCAAGCAGCTGGCAAAATGATTTCTACAGGAGATGAAATTCTTCAAGATATTATTAATTTAAAAAGATAACTTATAAAAATTAGTCAGTCACTAGTCACTAGTCGCTAAAAGGAAATTCTTAGGCGCAAACTGGTGGCTAGAGATTGGTGATTAGCGATTTGTTACTAATAAAAAGGGGGTTTGTTATGATAAATTTAACTGGATTAAATAATAAGCAACTATATTTAAATGCGGACCACATTGAAAAAATAGAGCAAGTTCCAGAAACTATAATAACCCTTACTAATGGTAAAAAGTATATCGTACTTGAGACACCGGAAGAAGTTATAAATAGAGTTATAGAATATAAGAGAAAGATTTTTACGCTGGGTTTATAGGAGGCAATTTACAATGAAAAGACAAGACATGCTAACCCTTATAGGATTGTTAGCAGGAACAGGACTTATGATTTACGGTATGTTAAGCGGGGGCGGTACTTTTAAAATGTTTTTTGATCCCGCATCAATAGCAATTACTGTAGGAGGTTCCATAAGTGCTTTACTGATTAATTATCCTTTAAACGAGTTTAAGAGATTAATTAAGGTAATGATTCAAAGTTTCAAAGATAGTAGTATGAACGGTTTATCTATAATTAATGAATTTGGAGAGCTGTCTAAAAAGGCAAGAAGAGAGGGTTTATTATCTCTCGAAGATGATATTGATAAGATAGAAGATACTTTCTTAAAGAAGGGACTTCAAATGGTAGTAGATGGAATAGAGCCTGAAACTATAAGAGAAATCTTAGAATTGGAAATAGGAGAGATGGAAAAAAGGCATAAAGATGGCTCAGACATGCTAAGGTCTTGGGCAGCATATGCACCAGCTTTTGGTATGCTTGGTACTCTTATAGGACTTATTCAAATGCTTGCAAATCTTAATGATCCATCAGCTCTTGGTCCTGGAATGGGTAAAGCTCTTATAACTACTTATTATGGTTCTCTTATTGCAAACCTTATTGCAAATCCTATGGCAGCTAACCTTAGCTATAAAAGTGGACAGGAAGCAACTTCAAGGGAAATGATGTTAGAAGGTGTACTTGCAATACAATCTGGAGTCAACCCAAGAATTGTAGAAGAAAAGCTAGTATCGTATTTAAATCCTTTAGATAAGAAGAAATACTATGAAGTACAAGCAACTAGTGAGGTGGAAGCGGATGTCTAAACGAAAAAAGCCTGAGGGAAGTGAGGTTAATACTGAGGCATGGCTAGCAACCTATGCTGATACAATCACACTGGTACTAACATTTTTCGTTTTATTATACTCTTATTCAAATATAGACGCTGTAAAATTTAAACAATTGAGTACCTCTCTTCAATCTGTTTTAACAGGCCAAAATAGCACAAGTGTACTAGAATTTAACTATAATGGAGAAGTGCCTATTGTAGGGCCTCCTCAAGATTTAGGCCCACAACAAGGGGGAGAAAGCCAAGGTATGTACAGCAAGGTAAAAAGCTTTGTTGATACAAACAATTTAAAAGATGTTGTGGAAATAAAAAAAGATACCAAAGGAATTATTATTGAATTAAAAGATAATGTACTATTTGATACGGCAAAAGCAGAAATAAAAGAGCCTAGTAGAGGCATCTTAGATAAGATAAGTAAGCTTATAGGATCTTTTCCTAATGAAATTATTGTTGAAGGACATACTGATAACGTACCAATTCACAATTATGAATTTGCAAGTAACTGGGAGTTATCTACTCAAAGAGCTGTTAATGTTTTGAAGTATTTTGTTGAAAATAAGGGTTTAAACCCTAAGAGATTTCAGGCAGCAGGATATGGAGAGTATAGGCCTATAGCTCCAAATGATACCTATGCGAATAAGACAAAAAACAGAAGAGTTAATATATTAATTGTAGCAGGCGAAAAGGAGAGCAAGTAATATGGCTGAAGTAGAAAAAAAATCAGGTTCAAAAGGAAATATACTAAAAATAATTATAGTAGTTTTATTGGCGGCAGTTCTTTTAGGTGGAGGTACCTTTGCCGGATATTTTATGGCTGCTAGAACCAAAACTGCACCTACTAATATAAATGCTGTAAACACAGGCTTAAATCAAAAAACCTTCTCTTTAGATGAATTTTTAGTTAATTTGAAATCAGATAGCTCTTCAAGATATCTAAAGGCAAAAATATATGTAGGATATGCTGATACTAAAGAAAATAAAGAATTAGAAGCAGAGTTGGATGCTAATAAAGCGATTATAAGAGATGCAATTAATACCGTATTAAGGTCTAAAAAGCCGGAGGACTTTTCAGAAACAGGAGTTCAAAAGCTTAAAGAAGAAATCAAGACTAGAGTTAACCCTGTTTTAAAAAAAGGACAGATAGTAGATGTTTATTTTTATGAAATAATTGTTCAGTAAGGATGTTTTAGCATGGGAACAAAAGAAACTATAGAAATGTTTATAAGAGTTATAGTATTTTTACCCTTCATAATATTTTTAATATATTTGTTTTTTAAATATGGAGGTGCAAAGCTTCAGGAAATACAAAATGGTAAGTATATGAAAATATTAGATAGAATGCCTTTGACTAAGGAAAACAACCTTTTAATAGTGAAAATTGGAGAAAAGGGCTACGTAATTTCCTCAGCCCAAAGCAGAATTGAAATATTGATGGAGTTGAGTGATTCTGAACTCAAAAAGCTTGAGGAGAACAACAGCATTCAACAATGCGGGAACTTTAAAGAATCAATTTCTAAACTTACAATGAAAAAGGAAGATAAAGAATGAAAAGAAACAAGTTTGTATTAATGAGTTTAATAATATTTACAATCATATTTTTGCTAGGAGTAAAAGCATATGCAGCTCCAGAGACTCTACCAGTTCCAAATGTCGATATTTCAATAAATAAAACAGGCTCTCCAAAGGATTATGTAGATAACATAAAACTGCTTATAGTTCTTACTATAGTTTCTCTTCTACCGTCATTTTTAGTAATGATGACTAGCTTTACTAGAATAATTGTAGTTTTAGGGTTCATGAGGAATGCTTTAGGAACTCAACAAGCTCCTCCAAACCAGGTATTAGTTGGACTTGCTCTTTTCCTTACTATATTTATTATGGCTCCAACTTATAATACCATTAATAATGAAGCAGTTAAGCCTTTTTTAGAAAATAAAATAAATCAACAGCAAGCTTTAGAAAAGGCTTCAAATCCAATCCGAAAATTTATGCTGAAGGAAACAAGGGATAAGGATTTGGAACTATTTTTAGATATTTCAAAAGCTGATAAAACAAAAATAACTAAAGATAACGTTCCTCTTCAAATAGCTATTCCTTCCTTTATAATAAGTGAACTCAAAACTGCGTTTACTATCGGATTTTTAATTTATATACCATTTTTAATAATAGACATTGTTGTGGCAAGTGTTCTAATGTCTATGGGAATGTTTATGCTGCCACCAGTTATGATATCACTGCCATTTAAAATATTGCTATTTGTAATGGTAGATGGATGGTATCTTCTTGTAAAATCCTTAGTTATGGGATATGCGTGAGGTGATATAAATGAGCGAAGATATGGTAATAGGTATATTAAAGGATGCAATTTCAACGGGAATTTTAGCAGCAGCTCCAATTTTAATTGTATCTATAGTCATAGGTCTTATAATAAGTATATTTCAAGCGACTACTCAAATTCAGGAGCAAACTTTAACCTTTGTACCAAAGCTTATTGGAGTTGCCTTAGTAGGCCTTATTACAGCAAAATTTATGAATCAAACAATTGTAAGTTTTACTGAAAGAATATTCGCAATTATAGCAAACATAGCTAATTAGGTGGGGTGAATTTTGATTAGTGTAACCTTTTTTACTGCTTATTTACTGGTATTTATTAGAATATCTTCATTTACAGTGGTAGTTCCTATATTTTTTCCCAAGGGAACGCCTCAGATAGTAAAAGTTATGTTTAGTGGGATTATAGCTTTTATTTTATTACCTATGATAGATTATACATATTTGAATCAGATAAATAATAACTTTCAATTAATAGTATACTGCTTAAGCGAAGTAGCAACAGGCCTCACCTTTGGATTTATTACAAGTTTGTGCTTTTACTGTATAAGATTAGCTGGATCAATAATGGACATGCAGGTCGGTTTTGCAATGATCTCTATGTTTGATCCAACTTCCGAAGGCAATGTAACTTTAATCGAGAGGATCCTCTATTGGTTTAGTTTAATAACTTTTCTAGTAATTGATGGTCATCATATGCTTATTAAAACATTAGTAGAGAGTTTTAGTATTATACATCTAGGAAAATTTATTTTGTCTCAAAAAAGCGCTATGCTTGTTATTGAAGTTTTTACCAAGTATTTTGAATTAGGATTGAGAATAGCAATACCTATAGTATTGATTATTATATTGACAGATTTAACTATGGGACTTATGGCTAAAACCGTTCCGCAGTTAAACATAATGATTTTAGGTCTTCCAGTAAAAATTCTATTAGGTTTAAGCGTTTTATCTTTGTCACTTCCAATGTTTTATAACATTTTGGTTACTGCCTTTGATAATATACCAAGTACCATAAGGCAGCTATATAAGCTTATACCACTAGTTATGATTTTTGCATCTGATGATAAAACAGAAGAAGCTACACCACATAAGATGAGTGAAGCTAAGAAAAAAGGTCAAGTTGCAAAGAGTAAAGAAGTTGCTTCTGCTATTACATTAGTAACTTCGACCATTATTTTAATAACTTTAGGGGAATACATGGTAAATTCCTTTAAAGAAGATATTATTCAATTTTTTACAGGCTATTTAAACCTAGAGTTAAATCCAGATAGTTTGCAATCCATTATTATTACTGTTATTTGGAGATTTGCAGTAGTTTTTCTCCCTATGGTAGTGCCTATTATGGTTATGGGCATAGGGGCAAATTTACTTCAAACAGGATATATAAATACAACAGAGCCATTAAAGCCACAGTTTTCCAAGATAAATCCTATGAATGGATTTAAGAAAATGTTTTCGATGAGGACTGTAATGGAACTTTTTAAGGATATTGCGGTTATTTTGATAGTAGGATTTGTAGGTTATGGATTTTTAAAAAGCAACTTTAGAAAAGTTTTGGCTATGAGCAATTTAAAATTTCCAGCGATTATAAGTACTTTTTTAAAGTTATCTACAAATGTATTTTTTAGGGTAGCTTTAGTAATGGCGGCTATAGCTTTAATAGACTTTATTTACCAAAAGCTTCAGTTTAAAAAGGATATGAGGATGACAAAACAAGAGATAAAAGAAGAATTCAAGCAGATGGAGGGAGATCCTCAGGTAAAAGGCAAAATAAAGCAAAAGCAAAGGGAAATGGCCACAAGAAGAATGATGCAAAATGTTCCAGATGCATCTGTTGTAATTACAAACCCTACCCATATTGCTGTGGCCTTAAAATATGAAGAGGGAAAGGGCAATGCTCCTATACTTGTAGCAAAGGGAAGCGGGTATGTAGCCATAAAAATTAAAGAAATTGCAAATGGAAATGATATACCAATCATAGAAAATAAGCCGTTGGCTAGACTGATATTTAATCAAGTTGACTTAGAGAAAGAAATTCCTTCAGAAATGTATCAAGCTGTAGCTGAGATTTTAGCACTTGTATATAGACTAAAAAGACGAAAATAGAGGGTGAATGCTTTGGAAAGTAATAGAAAATTAAAACTAAATGCTAAAAATTATTTGGATATGGCAGTAGCCTTTGGAGTTATGGGAATAGTTATGATGATAATTATTCCTATGCCGACAATGCTGCTAGATATATTATTAGCTTTAAATATCACCATATCAACAGTGGTTATGTTAATGACCATGTTTACTACGGAAGTTTTACAGTTTTCTGTATTTCCTACCTTACTGCTCATTACTACTTTATTTAGATTAGGTCTTAATGTATCATCTACAAGGCTTATACTAAGGGATGGATATGCAGGAAAAATAATAGAGACCTTCGGCAGCTTTGTTACAGGAGATAATTATGTAGTTGGAGTGATTATATTTTTAATTATAATTATTATACAGTTTATGGTAATAACTAATGGTGCGGGAAGAGTATCAGAAGTATCAGCAAGATTTACTCTTGATGCAATGCCAGGAAAGCAGATGAGTATAGATGCAGATTTAAATGCTGGTCTCATATCAGAAGTTGAAGCAAGGCAAAGGCGTGAAAAAATCCAAGATGAAGCAAACTTCTATGGAGCTATGGACGGTGCATCCAAGTTTGTAAAAGGTGATGCCATAGCTGGTATAGTTATTACGATTATAAATGTTATAGCAGGGATTATAATTGGTGTAATAATGAAAGGAATGTCAGCAGGAGATGCTGCCACTGCCTATGTAAAATTAACGATTGGTGATGGACTTGTATCCCAAATACCAGCTCTTTTAATATCAACAGGATCAGGTATATTGGTTACTCGTTCTGCATCTAGCGAAAATTTTGGTAACTTACTTGTCAAACAGTTAACAGGCTTTCCTAAGGTTTTAGCTGTTGCTTCTGCAGTGCTTTTATTCTTAGGGTTTATACCAGGACTTCCTAAAATTGCTTTCTTTATACTGGCGATTGCTACAGGGGCAAGTGCCTACTTCTTATATAAGGAGGAAAAGGAGCAGGTTATTCAGCAAATTCAAACAGAAGAGGAAGAACTTATTGAAACAGAAAGAAGAGAGCCTGAGAATGTAACTAGCTTGATTTCTGTGGAACCTATGGATATAGAAATAGGTTATGGATTAATTCCACTTGCTGATGAAGCATCAGGAGGAGACCTTCTGCAAAGAATTGCTTCTGTACGACGTCAATGTGCTATTGAAATGGGCATAATTGTTCAACCTATAAGGATAAGAGATAATCTTCAATTGAAAACTAATGAATATATAATAAAAATAAGAGGTACTGTGATAGCAAAGGGAGACCTTATGCCAAGCATGCTTCTTTGTATGGATCCTAGCGGTGATGAAATAGGACTTCAAGGAATTAGGACTATTGAGCCAACATTTAATTTACCTGCTTTATGGATTAATAATGATCAAAGAGAAGAGGCAGAGATTAAAGGTTTAACAGTGGTAGACCCTACTACTGTTATGGTTACACATTTAACAGAAACCATAAAAGCTCACTCTTATGAATTACTTGGAAGACAAGAAACAAAGCTCATCGTAGATACAGTAAAAGAAAAATACAGCACTGTTGTAGAAGAACTTATACCAGACTTAATGACTATAGGCGAGATTCAAAAAGTACTTCAAAATCTTTTAAGAGAAAAAGTATCCATAAAGGATATGGTAACAATATTGGAGTCTTTAGCTGATAATTCAAGAAACACAAAGGATATAGAAGTATTGACAGAGTATGTAAGGTTTGCTCTTGCTAGAAACATTTGCAACCCTTTAGTTGATGAAAATGGAGCAATTACAGTAGCTATACTTGCACCAGAACTTGAGGATTTAATAGGAAACAATATTCAAAAGTCTATGCAGGGCTCTTTCCCAGCAGTCGACCCAGAAACTACAGGAAAAATATTTGAATCCATAAAAAATGTTATGGATACTGTGCATTTTTATGAGAACCAACCTGTAATTTTAGTTTCCCCTAAAATAAGACCAGCCTTTAAGAAGCTTACTGAAATGGTATTTCCTCATTTAAATATTATATCTTTAAATGAAATACCAAATGATGTAGAAATTAGAACTGAAGGAGTTGTGACTTACTAATGATAGTTAAAAAATATGTTGTAAACAACATGAATGAAGCTATGAATAGGATAAGATATGAACTAGGTCAAGATGCAATAATAATAAGTCAAAGGAGAATAAAGAAACCTGGGCTAAAAGGACTATTTTCTTCAAAGGTGTTAGAGGTTACAGCAGCTGTTGATAATAAAAAAAGCAGTATTGATGAGAATATGAAAAGTAGTATTGATGCTATTAAAAAGGTTATGGAAGGAAAAAATCAAGATAAAAAAGCCGTACAGATAGATAATTTTTCAAAGAATGAGATTCTAAAAGAGATGCACCAGATGAAGGAAATGATAGCTAAAATAAGCCAAACAGCAGCTACAACATCGGATTCGAATAAAAACAAGCTCCAACAAGTATTAGAACAAAACGATTTAACTGAAGAAGTAATAAAAAGATATTAGAAAAGATTAGTGAAATGGATGAAAATATTAGCGAATTTGAAAGAGTTAAAGCTGCAATTAAAGATATGATAGACATATCTGATTTGGAAATGGAAGGAATAGTAGTTCTAGTTGGGCCTACTGGAGTTGGAAAGACAACTACTATAGCAAAAATTGCAGGAAGGCTTGCTCTTGTGGAGAAGAAGAAGGTTGGGCTTATAACAGTTGATACATATAGAATTGGTGCTGTAGAACAGTTGAGCACTTATGCTGATATAATGTGCATACCTTTTGAAATCGTATTTTCTGTAAAGGAAATGGAGAGCGCCTTAGAAAGCATGAAAAACTGTGACGTAATTCTAATAGACACTACAGGAAGAAGCAGCAAGAATGCTATGCAAATCGCAGAACTAAATTCTTTTGTACAAAAGGCTAATACAAAAAACATACATATGGTAATAAGCAGTACTACAAAAAACAAAGATATAGACGCTATTTTAGAAGGATATAAGACTCTTAACTTTAACAGCGTTATAATAACTAAATTAGATGAAACAACTACTTATGGTTCTATACTCAATATTTTAGACAGTGCAAAAAAACCTTTAAGCTTTGTAACTACTGGACAAAATGTCCCGGATGATTTTAAGAAATTGAGTGTTGAAGATGTTAGTAAACTTATACTAGGAGAGGATCTTATATGCTAGACCAAGCTCAAAGACTTAGACAATTAGTTAGTGAAAAAGAGAGTCACATTGAAAATAGAGAATTTACATATGCTGAGAAAACTGGTGATGAAGCCAAAGTTATTACAGTTACATCTGGAAAAGGTGGAGTAGGTAAAAGTAACTTTGTTGTTAACTTAGGAATTACTCTTCAAAAGATGGGCAAATCTGTTTTAATCTTTGATGCCGATGTCGGCATGGGAAATGATGATGTTCTAATGGGTTTTTTACCTAAGTATAATGTATATGATGTAATGTTCAAAGATAAACAAATAGATGAAGTAATGGTAGAGGGACCTTTTGGAATTAAACTTTTACCAGGAGGTACAGGAATTAGTAGAATAGATGAGATAGATGAACATAGAAGAAATATGTTTTTGAATAAGTTAGGCTCTCTTAAAGGCTTTGATTTTATCCTAATGGATACAGGCGCAGGAATCAATAGGACTGTACTAGGCTTTATAAAATGTTGTGAAGAACTTATTGTAGTTACAACTCCGGAGCCAACCTCATTAACAGATGCGTATAGTTTAGTAAAGGTAGTAAATCATTTTAAGATAAAGCCCACAGCGAAAGTTGTAATAAATAGGGTAGTAGATTATAAAGAAGGACAGCATACCTTTGATAAATTCAATGGTGTAGTAGGTAAATTTTTAGGTATGAATCTAGAGCATCTTGGAAGTATATCAGAGGATAGAAAACTTATACAAGCTGTAAGAGAACAAAAACCTTTTGCGGTAAACTATCCAAATTGTAGTGCAGCTTTAGACATTAACGAGATAGCATTAAAGCTATGTGGAGAGAAAAGTAATAAAAAGGTGAAGGATTACAAGGATTATTTAAAAAGATATTTAATATCTTTTCATAAGGAGGGGCGCAAATGGCTGGACTAAAGTTTAAAGTAAATAATAAAGTTGAGATAATATCTGAGGAAGGGGTGTTTGCTTGTGATATTCAAGATATCCAAGATAAACATTTAGCTATAAGTATCCCCATAAAGGATTTTCAATATTTACCCTTAAGAAAAGATGAAAGAATCCAAGTTTTGTATTATGAGGGGAATAATATATATAAGTTTGCTTCGTCAGTAATCAAAAGAGATAAATCAAATATACCGTTGCTTTGGATTAAGATACCAGATAGGTTTGAAAAGATTCAAAGAAGAAAATTTGTTCGGGTTTCTGTACTCTATGAAGCAAGATGTGCTCTAATTGATAGAGATTTGGAATTGAATAAGGAGAATTTATCTAATATAAGATTTCACAAAGGAACTATATTGGATTTAAGCGGAGGCGGGGCTAGGCTTAAGACTGAGTTATCAGCGAAAAAAGATGACGTATTTATCTTAGTTTTACCTGTTGAAGAAAGTTTCCTAATTGTGAAGGGAGAAGTAAAAAGAGCAGCACTAGATGAGTTAGGAGAAAGGATTTACGGATTAAATTTCATAAACCTAAAAATGATGGAACAAGAAAAAATAATAAGATCTGTATTTCAAATTATGAGAGAGCAAATGAAGAAGGGATTAAGGGAGGAATAAAAATGTCCATAGCTAGCAGTGTAGATGTAAGAGAACAAATAGTAAAGAAATACATTCCATTGGTAAAGTATATTGCTTCTAGAGTGATTATTGGTAAGAGCAAATATATAGAATTTGAGGACTTGCTTGGTTATGGTATGGTAGGACTCATGGATGCTTTAAATAAGTTTGATGAAAGTAAGGGCATGAAATTTTCGACTTATGCTTCAATACGAATAAGAGGATCCATGATTGATGAGATTAGAAAGAATAGTCCTATTTCAAAAGGCGCTATGGACAAACTGAACAGATACAATGCAGCAATAGAGCTTCTTCAAAAGAAAAATCTAAAGGAACCAAATAATATTGAAATAGCTGAAGAGCTTGGGGTAACTATAGGAGAAGTAGGAGAAATAGAGAATTTTATAAATTATATATCAGTTGTATCCCTTGAGGACTTAATATTTTCAGAAGACGATGATATGTCTTTAATGGGAACCATTGAGGATGAAAAAAGTCCGAATCCAGAAAGAACACTAGAAGATCAGGAGAGAGTTGAATATTTGACTAAGGCTTTAGACATGTTAAACGAAAAAGACAAAACTGTACTGTCATTATATTATTATGAAGGAATGACTTTAAAAGAAATTGGTAAGGTATTGGGAGTTTCAGAATCCAGAGTATGTCAGTTACATAGTAGAGCTATATTACATCTTAGAAAAATGATGAACAAGCTTAAATATGAAGTTTAAAGATTATGAGGTGGAATTATGGGGACAGCTATAACCTTGTTCATTATAGGGGTGTCTTTAATACTTTTAAACTTTAGGGCTATAGTGAAGGAGAAAAACTCTTTTCAAGGGATGCTCAATAGGGCAGAGGTAGATATGGAAGAAGTCGAGGTTGAAATAGGTAAGCTTCGCAAGGAATTTGCAGAAACCTTATTAGAAATTCAAACTCAAATAGTAAATCTGGAAAAAGGTATAATAAACAATAAAAATCATACCAAAGACAGGTTGGACGAGGTACATATAAAAAATTATAAAGATAGCATAAATTATAACGATATAATAAATGACATTGTAGATATTGATTTTAACAAAATTAAAAGTTTAAAACAAGAAACTAATGATGAAGATATTATTATAGAAGAATTGGATAAAAATGAAACAGTTCAGGAAAGTGAAAATAAGGAATCAGGAAATAATAGCATAAGGATAAAAGAAGTTGAAAGACTTTTAGATCAAGACTTCAGCATCGAAGAAATATCAAACATGCTTAAAATAGGTAAGGGGGAAATACTATTAATAAAGGAATTATACTTAAAATAAAAAATATAATAGACTTTTTATGTGATAGAAAATTGCTTATAGGAATAGGAATAGGAATTATTATTTCCACCTTACTTATGATAAATGCAAAAATACAAGTAAACTTATCTAGATATGAAATTGAAATGAAGGCAAGAGAATATGGCATGGAATATAAGAGTGAACATAAAGTCATAGAAGAAATACCTTCTTCTAATTCAAAAAGTGAGGGTGTGAAAAAATGATTAGAGGAATATATACTGCTGTTTCAGGTTTAATTACTCAAGAAGCAAAGCAAGATGTAATTAGTAATAATTTAGCAAATGCTAATACTGTAGGTTACAAAAAAGATAATTTAATGACTAAAAAATTTGATGATGTTTTAATACAAAATTATGACAAGATTGTAAATGGAGAAAATTTTAGAAATGTTATAGGAAGCCTTTCTATGGGAAGTAAAATAGATGGAACCTATGTGAATTTCAACCAGGGAGTAATTGAAGCTACAGATAAGGATACTGATTTTGCAATACGTGGAAATGGTTTTTTCACTGTAGCACGTGATAATGGACTAGAGGTACAAAATTATTATACAAGAAATGGACATTTTCACATAAATAATGATGGTTATTTAGTAAATGATATGGGGGATATGGTATTAGCTAGAAAAATCAACTCAGGTGCAGTGGAACCTATTAACGCTGTAGTAAATGGAAGGCTTACTAAAATTAAGTGTGGCGAAAATGGGGATATAAGTTTAGATAATGTTCCAACTTACCAAATTCAGATAATGGATTTTGAGGACTATAGTTCCCTAAAAAAGATGGAAGACAATCTTTATAGAGGAGAAAGCCCTATTGAAGTTACTAATGCAAAAATAGATCAAGGTTCTTTAGAAAGGTCCAATGTAGATGTTATGAGCGAGATGGCTGATATGATGATGACTATGCGAACTTTTGAAAGCAGCCAAAAGGTTGTTCAATCTTTAGATGAAACTTTAGGGAAAACAGTAAATGAAGTTGGTAGGGTATGATAAACTCTAGGCTTTGAAGAAAGTTATTTTGTCTCAATTAAGCTTAGTAATCCTTATCCAAGAAGGTAATCGCAGGATAAGAAACTATATAAGGGGTGCAGACTTATGATAAGAAGCATATGGAACTCGAGAAGCGGTATGTCAGCTCAAATGGAAAAACTAAACGCTGTTTCAAATAATATAGCAAATGTTAATACTACAGGATATAAAAGAGTAGATGTCAATTTCAGCAATTTGATGCAGGAGACTTTAAATAGAAAAGGATATCCTGTAGATGAAAATAAAGATGGTAATCTATCTTTCACTGGAACAGGTGTTAAAGCTTCTGAATTACAGATGGATAATTCTCAGGGAAGTCTAATACAGACGGGTAGCAATATGGACTTAGCCATAGATGGAAAAGGGATGTTTATGGTAATAGACGCTAATGGGAATAAAGCATATACAAGAGGTGGTTCCTTTGGTGTTGATAGAGACGGAACTATTGTTGATAGCAACGGTAACAGGTTAGTAATATTAAATCAAAATGATGAGAATATAAATGTTAAAGGAGTAGGCTTTACAAAGGAATCCTTTATATTTGATGAGAAAGGAAATTTACAAGGAGATAACTATGTGGGATTTAGAATTCCAATATATAAAACTATAGGAGACAATTCTATGAAAAGCATAGGAAAAAACCTATATTCTCCTGAAGTTATCATTGAGGAAAATGGACTAATGCAGGAGGCTGAAGTAACAGAGAGCAGAGATGGAGATATACTTCAAGGCTTTATTGAAAATTCAAATGTAGATTTAGGAAAAGAAATGTCTGATATGATTATAACGCAAAGAGCTTTTCAATTAAATTCAAGCGCTCTTAGAACAGCAGATGAAATGTGGCAAATGGCAAACAATCTAAAGGGTAGATAAAAATTTATAAAAGTAGAATTATTCACTAGCCTTCCTACATATTATTATAATGGAGATATGCACTAGAAATTTAAAGGAGTGGGTAATTTGGGATAGGGTATGTAATGGGATGTTTGCTGAGTATTTTGTTTTGGAGATTTAATAGACAAGCATTATTTCAAAAGGTGGATTTAAGGCTAAGAAAGAGTATAAAAAGTCCACAGCTTCTTCAGGTGTTATACTTTATACTTATGATATTAATATGTTTAGCACTAGAAACAACTTTAAAAGGACAAATATATAATGGCATAACTACTTTTTTAGTTTTAGATATAAGTAATTCTGAACGAGAAAATCTATCTTTGAAAGAAAGAACGGATTTCTATAATACTATATCTAGGATAACAAGAGCTATTGTTTGTGGTTTTACTGCACCTCTATTCTATATAGCAGTATTAGGCAATTATGCCGCAATTATATATATGATGTCTACAACTTAAGCTTTAATAAGGATAACAAAATATTTATAGAGGCTTGGAGGATATTTACTATAATTCCTGCTTTTTTGGTACAAGTTTTTTTGTATATTGTATACCTTATAAGACATAAAGAGCTAAGAATAGATTTTAAAGGAGACTACTTAACTAGCGCATTTAAAGAACCTCTTTTAAATGTCAATATTTTAGCAGCTTACATAGAATCCGTTAACTTTTATTATTATTTTGAAGCTGATGGTGAGACAGATTATATTAAAAGCTATGGAAGATATAAAAAGAGTATAGAATATGTAGATATTAAAGATTATTTAGGAATCGCATATATAGTATGCATGATAAATTTTATGGGATTTGTTTATTGGTTATTTCTGAGAGCATATTAATTAAGGGTTTATGGAGCAGCGTTTGCTTCATAAACCCTTAATTTTATTTGATTGCTTCAATGGCTGCTGTAAGTGGTGGAATTACCTGTTTCTTTCTTGACAATAGATTTGGAACATAAGCAGAGTTATTTTCTAAAGTAACATTAAATGCTTTTGTTATATACTCTGTTTTATCGCCTACAGCTATTACCTCTGAGCCATTTTGAATTATGTCAGTTAGAAGTAAAACAAGAAGATCAAATTTTTCAGCTTCGCATTTTCCCTTCATATAAGCGGTCATTTCATCTTTCATAGGAGCAAATCCTTCAAGATCCATTGTGCTCACTTGAGCAACCCCTATTTTATTATCTAGAAGAGTAAAGGCTTTGAAGTCTGTATTGAAAATTTCGTCTACACTTCTGCCAGCAAAAGAAGTTCCGGCTTTAAACATTTCTTTTGCGTATTCTTCAACATCGATATCAGCTATTTTTGCAAGTCTATTCAACATTAACTTATCAAAATTAGTAGCAGTTGGTGATTTGAATAATAGGGTGTCAGATATTATAGCACTAGATAAAAGCCCAGCTGCCTGTCTTGAAGGTCTAATGCCATTTTCAAAAAATATAGAAGCTATTATTGAAGCTGTGCATCCAACAGGCTCATTTCTAAAATATATAGGATTGCCAGTTTGTAAATCTGCAATTCTATGATGATCTATAACTTCTATTATTTCAGCGTCTTCAAGTCCTTCTACTGATTGTGATAATTCATTGTGATCTACTAAAATAACTTTTTTATTAACCTGAGAGATTAAGTGGTACCTTGAAATAGTACCAAGCACTTTATTATTATTATCAAGAACAGGATAGCTTCTAAATCTAGTTTTAGCCATAACATTCTTTACATCTTCTACATAATCTATGTTTTTAAAGTGTACAATTTCTTCCTTAGTCATAACATATCTTACGGGAATGCTTTGAATTATCATTCTAGCTGCTGTAAAAGAGTCGTAAGGAGTGGTTATGATAGAACATCCAGCCTTTTGAGCCTTTTCTAATATTGCAGAACTTATGTCATGATTACCTGTAACAATCATTAGGGAAGCTTTATCTTCTATTATAGCTTCCTGAGTATCTTCTCTATTTCCACATATAATTATATCGCCTGGTTCCATAATCTTTTTTAAGCTGTCAGGTCCCATAGCAGCGACTAAAATCTTTCCAGTATAATTTTCTAAACCTTTATGTTCATGTATTGAATTACCGGATAAAGTATCAACTATATTTTCAAAAGGAGTATTGCTTTTAGCTAAAATATAATTATCCCATATATCCATATAGGCTGCTGTCAGATTTGAAAGGCTGACAATACCTATAAAAGCATCATTATTATCTACTACAGGTAAAGTTTTCACATTATTTTTTTTCATTAAAGTCCAAGCAGTCTTTAATGAGGTTTCTGGATATACAGGAGCTACTTTGTCCATATCCAAATCCTTTACTTGAGCTTTCAGACTTTCAACAAATCGTGGTTTCTTAACTCCAAAATAATCTAGTACAAATTGAGTTTCTCTGCTCACATCACCTATTCTAATAGGTATTGCATCTAAACCAGCAGATTTATTCTTAAATTCTGCGTAAGCAAGAGCAGAACATATTGAGTCTGTATCTGGGTTCTTATGTCCTGTAATGTAAATTACATCTTTCATCTAATGTTCCTCCTACATAATAATAAAAAATTTACTTTACTATTTTACCATAAAACCAGGATATTTTATAATTTTTTAAAAATATATTTTTTTCATAAGTTACTATGTAATACTCATATATTATTCTAGGGGTGCAAAGAATTGGATAATTAAATGGTGGCTTAAAATGATAGGGGGAAGAACATGGTTAGTGAAAAAAATATGATGAGAGGCCTTACTAATGCAGAAGCTGAAAAAAGACTAAAAGAATATGGACTAAACGCACTACAGAAAAAAAAGAAAGTTTCACCGATAAAGATATTTTTAGAGCAATTTAATGATTTTATAATTTGGGTTCTACTAGCAGCTACGATTTTATCAGCTTTTATAGGAGAAAGAGCGGATGCTATAACTATAATTATTATAGTTATTATGAACGCTATTTTAGGTTTTATTCAAGAATTTAAAACAGAAAAGTCATTAGAAGCATTAAAAAGTCTTGCAGCACCTACAGCAAAAATTATTAGGAATGACGAAATAAAGGTAATCAATGCAGAATTCCTAGTGCCAGGTGATTTAGTAATCCTTGAAAGCGGAGATAGAGTTCCAGCAGACTGTATACTTCTTGAAGGAAATAATATTCTTGTAGATGAATCACTACTTACTGGAGAGTCTGTAGGGGTAGAAAAAAGCTTAGAAAATAGAAATAATGACATTTATATGGGGACTATAATTCTTAGAGGAAAAGGAACAGCCAAAGTATTGAAGACGGGAATGAAAACTGAGATGGGCAAAATAGCTAATATGCTTGATAGTATAGAAGCTGAGAAGTCTCCATTAAAGAAAAAGTTAGCATCTCTAGGAAAGGTAATGGTTGTGGTATGTATAGCTATTTGCATTCTAGTAACCTTACTTGGAATTGTAAGAGGACAGGATAAATACCAAATGTTCTTATTAGGTGTAAGTTTAGCTGTTGCTGCAATTCCAGAGGGGATGGCAGCTATCGTTACCGTAGCTTTAGCTTTAGGTGTATCTAGGATGCTAAAAAGAAATGCCCTTGTAAGAAAGCTCCCTGCTGTAGAGACTTTAGGCTGCACTTCTATAATATGTAGCGATAAAACGGGAACTCTAACTCAGAACAATATGACTGTAGAGAAATTGTATTATAACAATAAAATTTATGATATCAAAGAAAAGGGTAATGTGAACCTTGAAATTCTAAAAAAAGCTTTCGTATATTGTAATGATTGTGGATATGATTTCAAACAGAAGGATTTTGAGAAATCCTTATTAGGTGACCCGACAGAGACAGCTTTGATTAAAGCCTTTTTCAATAAGAGTAGTGAAATAAAAGAGTTTTTAGCAAAAAGCAGAAGAATATGATATTCCTTTTGACTCTAATAGGAAAATGATGTCTGTAATAATGGAGGAAGGAAATAAGAAAAGATGCTACGTTAAAGGAGCTCCGGAGAGAATAATAGAAAGGTGTACTTATATTTTAATAAACAATGAGGTAGTCCCTTTTAAAGGGGAATATAAAGGTAGAGTAATAAAGCAAGTGGAGGGAATGTCCTATAATGCTTTAAGATGTATAGCTGCTGCTTATAAGGATAATGATACAGCTAAAGGCAATGCTCTTGAAAAAAACTTAATATTCGTAGGAGTAGCAGGTATGAAAGACCCACCAAGAAGAGAAGCAAAAGATGCTGTATTGAAGTGTAAAATGGCTGGGATAAGACCAGTAATGATTACAGGAGATCATAAAAATACTGCCTATGCTATAGCGAAGGAATTAGGTATATGTAAGAAGGAAGAAGAAGTAGTTACAGGAGAAGAGTTAGATAAGTTATCTGAAAAAGAGTTATCTAATAGAGTCAATGAACTTTCTGTGTTTGCAAGAGTTAGCCCAAAACATAAATTGCAGATCGTGAAGGCTTTTAAAAATAAAAATAACATAGTTGCCATGACTGGCGACGGAGTGAATGATGCTCCAGCGGTGAAAGAAGCAGACATAGGTATATCTATGGGTATATCAGGAACAGATGTTACTAAGGAAGCTTCATCAATGATATTATTAGATGACAATTTCGCTACCATAGTTTCAGCTGTGGAAGAAGGAAGGATTATATATGATAATATAAGAAAGTTTATAAGATACTTGCTTTCGTGTAATCTAGGTGAAGTACTCACTATGTTTTTAGCATCTTTATTTTACTTGGAAACACCATTGCTTCCAATACAGATACTATTTGTGAATTTGGCTACTGATGGACTTCCAGCTATAGCTCTTGGGGTAGATCCGGCAGATAAAGACATAATGCTTCAAAGACCTAGAGGAAAAGATGAAAGTGTATTTGCAAGAGGACTTAGAGAAAAAATATTACTAAGAGGAAGCTTGATTGGAGTATGTACTGTACTGGCCTTTTTAACAGGAAGATATTATGGAATGAATTTAGATGCTTGCAGGACTTTGGCCTTGGGAACCTTAATAATGTCGCAACTAATCCACGTATTTGAATGTAGATCTGAAAAGCACTCTATTTTCGAGATTAAGTTATTTACAAATATATACCTTGTAGGAGCTGTTTTAGTGTCCATTTCTATGCTTTTATCTATAATATATGTACCATTCTTAAGAACTGTATTTCATACAGTGACTTTAAATTTGGGACAATGGGCTATAATATTGTTTTTCTCAGGGTTTATTTCCTTTATAAACAGTTTGTATTTATTTATGAGGAAAAGATAAAAACGTTGACCTTAGTCAACGTTTTTATCTATATTTTATTTTTTGAGATTGTTGGATTTTTTTCACTGCATCCCCTTCAAGAGGCACTAACTGGTCTTTAGTAGTAAGATTAATGATATTAAGTACTTGTATGCTTTCTCTATCGCTTTTGCCTTTCTCACCTTTTAATCCTTGAATGATTAAAGAGTGACCTTGAGCTAATGTCATAAATTCAGGTTTTTTAAACCATCTATTTTTCTTATAATAACATTTAATTATATTTTTACTTCTATCAGGTTTTATTACTACAGAAACGATTAATTTATGAAAAATCCATAATATAGATTTTTCTTGAATCTTTATTGACATAACCTTACCTTGAGCTTGAGTAATTCTATCACCGTATTTTCTTAAATAATTTTTAGTATAACTTTCAGTTAATTTTTCTCTAAAACCCATATAAATAACTCCTTTACAAATAATTTCTATGAACAAATTTAATAAAATACTATTATAGCTAGGATTTATTATATCATAGTATTATTTTTTTTAAAACAATTAATTATAGTTTCGGCTAATATGAACAAATACATACAGCTTTATCTAGTAAATGGAGAAAGAATAATTCATAAATATTTATATCAAAATTTGTTCCTAAATTAGCAAATTTAGAATATTAATATAATAAGTGTAGGGAAAGGGAGGGATAGAATTATGATGGAGTTATCATCCCATGATATCATATATAATTTTGACTTTAAAGATATTGATTTAAGAGAAGATAAGTTTAATTTACCTGAATATAAATGGGAAGTTTATGAAAATATTAAAACAGCTCTAGAAATAGAAGAAGAAGGATATAATGTTTATTTAATAGATGATTTTTCTAAAGTAAAGTTAAAAAATCTTAAAGATTATATAGAAGAAATTCTTAAAGATAGAGGCAGACCTAAAGATATATGCTATGTGATAAAGGAAGATGCAGAAAAGCCTTATCCATTATATATCTAATGGAAAAGGCCATTTATTTAAGACAATAATTGAAGAACTTCAAGATACTTATTTTAAGACTATATATGAATTCTATAACGGGTCTACAAATAAAGAAAAAGAAGAAATAATAGAAGTTATTCAAAAAAAGAGAAATGAACTTATAACAGAGCTTATGGATAATGCTCACAATCAGGGGTTTGATTTAAGATCAACAAGTAAAGGGTTTACATTTATTCCAGTAACAGATGGAGAAATTATGACAGAGAAAGAGTATGATGCTCTTGAACCAAAAAGAAAAGAGGAAATATTAAATAAAGTTAATGACCTTAAGATGAAATCAGCAGAGATTTTAGATTCATTGAAAAATATTGAGGTAGTAGAAGTAGATAAAATAAAAAAATTAATGAGTAGTTTTTTTGAGGAAGAGTTAAAAGCATTAAAAGAAAAGTGTAAAGAGGAGTTTAGTGAGGATATAGAAGCAACAAACTTTTTAAATGAAATGTGCGAAGAAATAGAAAGCGATATATGCGAAAATTATTCTATGATATATGAAGATGATGAGGATAAAATTAATGAGATAATTATGAGATATGATATAAATATTTTAGTTGATAATAGTAAATATGATTCACCGCAGGTTATATTTGAAGAAGATCCTAATGTAATAAATTTATTAGGAAGTATAGAATATAAAAACCAAAATGGAACCTATGTTACAGACTTATCTTTGATAAAAGGCGGAACCCTTCTTAAAGCTAATGAAGGATGCCTTGTAATCAGAGCTAATAGCCTTTTAGCTAACCCAACAGCATACTATAATCTAAAAAAGACTATTATGAGCGGAAAGTTAAATTTTAACTATAATAGAGGATATGCAGAGTTAATATCCTTGAGTAGCTTGGACCCAGAACCTATAAAATTGAAACAAAAGGTAATTATAATTGGAGACTATGAAACCTATGATATTTTATATAATTATGATGAGGATTTTAAAAAAATTTTTAGGATTAAAGCTCAATACAACCCTATGGTTGATATTAATGATAATACAAAGATTTCACTTCTAAATAATATTAATAAATTATGTAGTGATAAGAAATTAAAGCCATTAGATAAAGGAGCTGTAAAAGAAATTGCTAAATTTTTATCTCGTAAGGCTGAAAACCGGAATAAACTATATATAGATAGCGATGAGATAAATAAGATGCTTACTCTCTCAAGTAGTAAGGTGCAGCGAGAGGGAAGAGATGTTATTACTAGAAATGATGTAATTGAAGTTATATATAAAGAGGATTTGTTAGAAAAGGAAATAAGAGAATATTATGGGGAAGAAAAGATACTTCTAGATGTAAAAGAAAAAAAGGTAGGGCAAATTAATGGACTTTCTGTAGTTAGTACAGGGTATTTAAGCTTCGGGAAGCCTATAAAAATAACTTGTTCTTGTTATAAAGGAGAAGGAGAAATAATAGACGTTCAAAAGCAAAGCGATTTAAGTGGAAATATCCATAGCAAGGCAGTTAATATTTTAAAAGGTTATATAAGCGAATTACTTGGTAAATACAATAAGTTACCGGTAAACTTCCATTTAAGCTTTGAACAGATATATGGGAAAATAGATGGTGATAGTGCTTCTGTAGCTGAGCTAGTTACTATAATTTCAGCTTTGAGCAATACGCCGATAAATCAGAATATTGCAGTTACAGGGTCTATAAATCAATTTGGAGATGTTCAACCGATAGGTGGAGTAAATGAGAAGATTGAAGGCTTCTTTAAGGTATGCAAGGTTATAGATTGCATTGATAATAAAGGAGTTTTAATTCCACATTCCAATAGAAATGATTTGATTTTAAATAATGAAGTAGAAAAGGCTATTAAAGATGGTAAGTTTCACATATATACTATGAAAACAGTAAAAGATGCTGTAAATACTTTAATGGGAAACTACGATGATGTCCTTGACAATGTGAAAAAAGAACTTAAGAAGTACACTAAAAAGGGAGAGAAGAACAACTAAATCAGTTAGGGAGTTAGAAAGTTAGAAATTTAGTGGAGAAGTTTAGAAGTGGAGAGGATTAAACTCAATTTCTAAACTTATCCACTTTATCCACTAAAAAGGAAATTGCTGTGCAATTTCCTTTTTAAACGTTGAATCTGAAGTTTACAATGTCTCCATCTTGCATAACATATTCTTTGCCTTCTAGTCTATAGAAGCCTTTTTCTTTTGCTGCAGCTTCAGAGCCGCATTCTACAAGTTTATCATAAGACACTATTTCTGCTCTTATAAATCCTCTTTCAATATCCGTATGAATTTTACCAGCAGCTTTTGGAGCCTTAGTTCCTATTTTAATAGTCCATGCTCTTACTTCAACTTTACCAGCCGTTAAGAAGCTCATAAGACCTAGAAGAGAGTAACTTGAACGTATAAGTTTACTAAGACCTGGCTCTGTAAGGCCGTATTCAGATAATAATTCATCTCTTTCTTCATCTTCAAGGGTAGACAATTCTTCTTCTATTCTTGCACATATAGTTATTACTTCAGAATTTTCTATTTTAGCATATTCTTGAACTTTTTTCACAAAATCATTTTCTGTATTTCCAGATAGAAGATCCTCTTCAGATATATTAGCTACATATAATATAGGCTTTGAAGTGATTAAAAATAAGCCCTTTACAATTGCTTCTTCCTCTTCGGTAAATTCAAGAGTTCTAACTGGCTTTTCAGCTTCAAGATGAGCTTTTATCTTTTCCATTACTTCAAGCTCAGCTTTTGCCTCTTTAATTCCACTACGAACTGCTTTAACACCTTTTTCTATTCTTCTATCAAGGATCTCAAGGTCAGCTAATATAAGTTCAAGATTAATTGTTTCTATGTCACGAATAGGATCTATAGAACCTTCAACATGAACAATATTATCATCTTGAAAACATCTTACAACATGGACTATTGCTTCAACTTCTCTTATGTGAGATAAAAATTTATTTCCAAGTCCTTCGCCTTTGCTAGCTCCCTTTACAAGTCCAGCAATATCGTAAAATTCTACGGTAGCATATACTTTTTTCTTAGTATCATACATCTTTTCAAGCACGTCTAATCTTTCATCTGGAACAGCTACAACTCCAACATTAGGCTCTATAGTACAAAATGGATAGTTTGCAGATTCTGCTCCAGCTTTAGTAATGGCATTAAATAAAGTGCTTTTTCCAACATTAGGTAGACCGACGATTCCTAATTTCATCTATGTACATTCCTTTCTTCTCGTTTATTATAATATTCTAGTAAATTATACTCTAGATTGACATTCAATGCAAGAAAGCCAATTTTATGATGATTAATTTAAAGTTTAATAAGTATTAAAATTATATTAAAAAAACTTATTTTAAGAAGGAATTTTCTATTATTTATAGAATAATAAGAAGTAGTGGTTAAAAGTGGAGCAAAGTGGAGCGAAAATGATTAATAGGGGTGTAATATGTTCATTGGTGAATACAAACATTCTTTGGATAGCAAAAACAGAATGATAATCCCGTCAAAATTCAGAGAAGACTTAGGAGATAGGTTTGTATTAACTAAAGGGCTTGATGGATGTTTATATATTTACCCTATGGAAGAATGGAAAGCTCTAGAAGAAAAGCTAAAAAAGTTACCACTAACAAGCAAAGATGCTAGAGCCTTTGTAAGGTTTTTCTTTTCTGGAGCTAATGAAATAGTCATAGATAAGCAGGGAAGAGCATTGATGCCTCAAAATCTTTTAGAATATGGGCAAATAAATAAGGAAATAGTAAGTATTGGGGTAATGACTAGAATTGAGATATGGGGCAAAGAAAAATGGGAAGAATACAATTCTTCAAACATTGATTTTAATGAGATAGCAGAGAAAATGAGCGAACTTGGAATATAGAAAAGGAGAATAATATGGAATTCAAGCATGTATCAGTATTATTAAATGAAGTAATTCAGGCTTTAAACATAAAGGAAGATGGAATTTATGTAGATTGCACCCTAGGAGGCGCAGGACATTCTAAAGAAATACTTAAAAGATTATCAAAAAAAGGAAGACTTATAGGAATAGATCAAGATATAAATGCATTAAAAGCAGCTAAAGAAAAACTAGCAGAGTTTAGTAATGTAACTTATGTACATAACAACTTCTATAATATAGATAGCATTTTAAAAGAGCTTAACATAGAAGGTGTTGATGGCATATTGATGGACTTAGGGGTTTCCTCACATCAATTGGATACTGCTGAAAGAGGATTTAGCTATATGAAGGATGCACCGCTAGATATGAGAATGAACAGAGAAGATAGTATTTCAGCTTATGAGATTATAAACGAATATAGTGAAGAGGACCTTTATAAAATCATAAAGAATTACGGAGAAGATAGATTTGCAAAAAAGATAGCTAATTCAATAGTTAATGAAAGAAATATTAAACCCATTGAGACTACTTTAGAATTAGTAGAGATTATAAGAAAGACAATTCCAATTAAATTTCAGCAAGGGGGACATCCAGCTAAAAAGACCTTTCAAGCTATAAGGATAGAAGTAAATAAAGAACTTGAAATACTAAATAAAGCTGTAGAAGATAGTATAAATAACTTAAATTCAGGCGGAAGGATTGCTATAATAACCTTCCATTCTTTAGAGGATAGGATAATAAAAACTAAGTTTAAAGAACTTCAAGATCCATGTACCTGCCCGAAAGAATTTCCTATGTGTATATGTGGTAAAAAGCCTGTAATAGATATAATTACAAGAAAACCAATTGAGCCTTCAGAGGAAGAAAAGGAATTTAATTCAAGAAGTAAAAGCTCAAAATTAAGAGTTGCTGAGAAAATCTAGTTCTAAAATGAGGATGGAGGGAATAAAGTGATAGTAACAAATAATAAAGGTAATATAAATGGTAACAATGCTTTAGCACCCCAACAAGTACCGTCTAGGCAAATAGACCATAACAAACAAAGAGATCTAGAGAAGTTAAAGAAGGAACATCTTAGAATCAATAAACAAAAGTCAGTAAATAACAAAGCAAAGATTTTAAGAAACATTATCTTTTGCTTTATCATTGGAATTACTTTAATTTACAGATATTCAGTGATATACAATATGGAAAAAGATATTTTAGATGTAAAAAGTAGAATTTCTGCAGTCAATGCGGAAAATGAAAATTTAAAAATTGGTTTACTAAAGTACAACAATATTAAAGAAATAGAGAACAGCGCAGTAAAAGACTTAAGTATGATCCCTAAAAGCGGAGCAAATATTGTATACATAAACTTGGAGAAAAGTAACTTCAAAGGTTTTTCAAAAGAAGAGGTTAAAAAGAATGAGGGGATAGTTGAAAGATTGAAGAAGATTTTGTATTAACGGAGGTAAACTAGTGTGACTAAAAAGGAATATAGAGACAAGGTTATAATGAAGCGAAGGATGCTAGCTGTTTTTAGCATACTTTTGCTTTTGTTTTTTGGACTAGCGATTAGATTATCTTATCTCATGGTTATTAAATCTGGAAAGTATAAAAATATTGCTACAGACCAATGGACAAGCGAAGTTAAAATTGAGGCAAGAAGAGGTAAAATCATAGATAGAAACGGACAGGAATTAGCAGTAAGTGCGAATGTATATAGAGTTGATTTAGACATGAATACACTAAGACAAACTAAAGCTAAATATAGCATGTCAGATGAGGAAATAGCATCAGAGCTAGCGAATTCCCTTAATATGGATAAGGAAGAAGTATTAAAAACCTTAAAAAAGACATTGCCGAGCGGATTACCTCTTGGTTCAGCTACTTTAAAAAGAAGAATTGAAAAAGAAGAAGCAGATAAGGTTCGAAATATAGAAATTAAAGAGCATAAATTGAGAGGAGTTATAGTTTCTCCAGATACAAAAAGATATTATCCTAATAATAATTTTTTAGCTCATGTTCTAGGTCATACAAGAGCGGATGGAGAAGGATTAACGGGGGTAGAATTGACTTACGATAAGTATCTAGCTGGGATTCCAGGAGTGAAAATTGCAGAAACGGATAATAAAAGTCAGGATCTTCCCTATACTATTTCAGAATATACAAAGCCTGTGCCAGGAAAAGACGTAATGCTCACTATTGATGAAATGATACAGCATTTTGCTGAGAAAGCCGCAGATCAGGCTTTGATTGACAATAAAGCTAAAGCTGTTACTATAATGGTTATGAACCCTCAAAATGGAGAAGTGCTTGCTATGGCTAATAAGCCAGATTACAATCCTAATTCTCCTTGGGAAGAAGGTAAGACATTTGAAGAGCTTCAAAAAAATTGGAGAAACAGAGCAGTAAGTGATACCTTTGAACCAGGTTCTGTTTTTAAGGTTATAACAGCAGCTGCTGCTATGGAAGAGAAAGTGGTGGATGAAGAAAGTTATAAAATTACCTGTGGAGGTAGTATAACCATCGGAAAAAGAACAATTCACTGTTGGAAAAGAACTGGACATGGAACAGAAACCTTTGCAGATATACTTAAAAACTCTTGTAATGTAGGCTTTATGGATTTAGGAAGAAGACTAGGAGCAGAAAAACTAAACAAGCATATACAACTGTTTGGATTAGGACAAAAGACTGGAATAGATCTTCCAGGAGAAGCGAAGGGAATAATCAAAAAAACTGACAATATAAGTGAAACAGACTTAGCTACAATCTCTTTTGGTCAAACAAATACATTAACAGCTATACAGTATATGAGAGCTTTAAATGCTATAGCTAATGGAGGATATTTAATAAAGCCTCATGTGGTAAAAGAAATAGTTCATTATGATGAAAATAATACAAGGATAGTTGATGTAAGCTTTGACAATATAGAAAAAGAAAAGAAACAGATTGAAGACAAAGAAGTAATGGAAAGACTTAGAGGATACCTAGAAAAGGTGGTTTCAGAAGGTGGAGGACAAAACGCCTTTGTAGAAGGGTATAGAATAGCTGGTAAAACTGGAACAGCACAAAAGGTTGTAGATGGTAGATATGCTCCAGGCAAATATATTGCATCCTTTGGAGGAATGGCTCCAGCTGAGGATCCTAAAGTTACTGTATTCATTTCCATCGATGAACCAGACCCATCTAAATATTATGCTGGACAAATTGCTGCGCCAGTTGCAAAACAAGTGTTCACTGATATATTTAATTATATGGCTTTAAGCAGCAATAATACAGAGAAAATTTTAGTAAGAAATATAACAGTTCCAGAAGTAAGAGGACTTAAAAAAGATGAAGCAATAAAAGTGCTAAAAGATACGAAATTAAGCTATGAAATAGCTCAAGAAGGTGAATATATAGTAGATATGACACCTAAACCAGGCTACGCTGTTAGTGAAGGAGGTAAAATACTACTTTACAGCGGAGATACACAAAATTATAATAAGGAAGTAGTAGTTCCAAGTCTTAGAGGATATGATAAAGATAAAGCTATAGAATTGCTTAAGAGCTTAGGAATTGAAACTAAGATTATTGGAGAAGGTGTAATTTCTGAGCAAAGTATAGCTCCAGGAAGCAAGGTAAACAGAGGTACTGCTACTATAGTTTTAACTCTTAAGGAATTAGGAGACTAGAGAAAAAGCTTTGATATTTAAAGGGAATATGTGATTAGCATGGTTATGCTAATCACATTAATTTGTTCAATTAAGAGGTGATTAATGTGAAGCTTTTAGAAATGTTACAAGGAATAGAATACAATGTTATGCAAGGAGAAGTGAATTTAGAGGTAAGTGCAGTACAATATGATTCAAGAAAAGTTAACAAGGGAGACTTATTTGTTTGCATTGAGGGATTTAATGTTGATGGCCACGATTATGTGGAGAGTGCCATAAAAAACGGCGCTGCAGTTATAATTTGTAGCAAAGATGTAGCTTTGAACTTAAAGTGCGCCATAGTAAAGGTTAAAGATACAAGGGAAGCTCTCGCCATAATAGCAAGTAATTTTTATAGAAAGCCTTCTGAGAGTATAAAATTAATAGGAATTACAGGTACAAATGGAAAAACAACTTCTACATATATGATTAAATCAATTTTGGAGCATGCTGGATATAATGTAGGACTTATAGGAACCATAGCAAACTATATTGGAGATGAAAAGATAAAGGCAGAAAGGACTACTCCAGAGTCATTAGAACTTCATGAATTACTTTATAAAATGAAGGAGAGAGATGTTGATTACTGCGTAATGGAGGTTTCTTCTCACTCTTTAAGTTTAAATAGAGTCTATGGTCTGAATTTTTCTCAGGGAATTTTCACCAACCTAACGCAGGATCACTTAGACTTCCATAAGAACTTTGAGAATTACTATGAAGCCAAGCTTAAGTTATTTAAAAGTGCAAAGAACTCTATAATCAATATTGATGATTTATATGGCAAAAAAATGCTTCAGGATATACCACAGAGTAGTGAAAAAATGACTTACTCCACTGAAGAAGGAGATATAGTTGCAAAAAATATTGTTAACCATTCAAGGGGAGCGGAGTTTGATTTACACTGTAAAGGTGAAAGTATACATATAGAGTTAAGCATTCCAGGGAGATACAATGTTTATAATGCTTTATGCAGTGCTGGGGCGTGCCTCGAAGAAGGGATTCCTTTAGAAAAAATAAAGGAAGGACTTGAAAAGGTAGTGGTTCCAGGAAGGTGTGAAATAGTAACAAAGGAGTATAATTTAGGTTTCGATGTTATTATTGATTATGCCCACACGCCAGATGGATTAGAAAACATATTGAAAACAGCAAGAGAGTTTACAAAAGGAAGATTAATAAGCGTATTTGGATGTGGAGGAGATAGAGACAAAACTAAAAGACCTATAATGGGAAGAATAGGTTCAGACTTATCTGATATTGCAGTTATTACTTCTGATAACCCTAGAACTGAAGATCCAATGCTAATATTAAAAGATATTGTAGATGGCATAGAAAAAGATAATTATATAGTAGTTGAGAATAGAAAAGAAGCTATAAAGAAGTCTATGGAGATAGCCAAAGATGACGATGTCATAGTTGTAGCAGGAAAGGGACATGAGGACTATCAAATATTAAGGGACAGAGTTATACATTTTGATGAAAGAGAAGTAATAGCAGACATTATAAAGGAGTTGTTTTAAGTGGAACTGTTAAGCTTTGAAGAAATTATTGGAGCAGTAAATGGAAAAGTACACATAAATGCTAATAATCATAAATATAATAATTTAAGCACAGATACAAGAAAAATATGTAATCATAGTATATTTGTGGCCCTAAAGGGACAGAATTTTAATGGAAATGATTATATAAAAGAAGCTAGTGAGAAAGGTGCTAATTTATGCATAGTTGAAGAGATAAACTTTAAGGATGAAGACCTAAAAAAGAATACCTCTGTTATATTAGTAGAAGATACAAAAAAAGCTTTATTAGATTTAGCTGAATATTATAGAAGTAAGCTAAAGGTGAAGATAATAGGAATAACAGGATCAACAGGCAAAACTTCTACGAAAGATTTAACAGCCGCAGCTTTAAGCTCTGAGATTAAGGTTTTTAAGACAAAAGGTAACTTCAATAATGAAATAGGACTTCCACTCATGATTTTTGAACTAGATAATAGTTATGATGTAGCAGTTTTAGAAATGGGAATGAGTAATTTAGGAGAGATACACAGACTAGC
Organism: Clostridium bovifaecis; assembly: GCA_009738435.1. Classification (GTDB taxonomy): domain Bacteria; phylum Bacillota; class Clostridia; order Clostridiales; family Clostridiaceae; genus Clostridium_H; species Clostridium_H bovifaecis. The sequence continues at coordinate 1,742,946 of CP046522.1, forward strand.
AAAAGTGGCTAGGCCAGATATTGCTATAATAACTAATATAGGAATATCTCACATTGAAAATTTAAAAACAAGAGAAAATATATTAAAAGCTAAGATGGAAATTACCGACTTCTTTAAAAAAGATAATGTCTTGATAGTAAATGGGGAAAATGATTTGTTATCTACTATTTCTGCTAAGGATTGTAAGATAATTAAAATCGGGTTTGGAGAAGAAGATTTTAGAGCAATTAATGTACTTACGGATGAAGGCCATATTGAATTTACTGTTGATGATGGGGTGGAAAAAGAAAGATTTAATATACCAGTTCCAGGTAAGCACAACATTCTAAACTCTTTGTTGGCCATTGCAGCTGGCAGAATTCTTAAAGTTGAATATGACAAATTAAAAAATGGGATTAGAAATTTAAGTGTTACATCCATGAGATTAGATATAATAAAAGGAAAAAGGTTTACTATAATTGATGATTGCTATAATGCAAGTCCTGACTCTATGAAAGCAGCTCTTGATGTAATGACTACAATAAAGGCAGATAGAAAAATAGCAGTACTTGGAACAATGAAAGAGCTAGGAGTAGAATCCTATAAATTTCATAAGGAAGTTGCACAATATGCTAAAGTTAAAGGTATAGATTTACTTGTTACTGTAGGAGAGTTTAATGAAGCATATAAAGAAGGATTTGATAATAACAATAGATTTAAAGAATTTCATAACATAGATGATGCTTGCAATTTTTTAGAGAATAACATTAAAAACAATGATGGTATATTAGTAAAAGCTTCAAGAAGTATGAAATTTGAAACTATAGTAAACAAGCTTAAGGCTAAAAACTGCTAAAGGAGATAGAGTTATGAGTTTAATGATTTATTCAGTATTAGTGGCATTTATTATATCTATACTTCAGGGGCCTATACTAATACCTCTATTGCATAAACTAAAGTTTGGGCAAAATATAAGAAATGAAGGGCCACAAAGCCATAAGAAAAAGTCTGGAACACCTACTATGGGAGGAATTATATTTATCCTTTCAAGTATAATAACTGTATTTATCGTGCTGAAAAAGCCAGGTTTTGAGACGATGCTTGCAATGTTTGCTTTTGTATCTTTTGGGATAATAGGTTTAATCGATGATTTATTAAAAATAGTACATAAAAAGAATGAAGGATTAAAAGCTTATCAAAAAATGTTACTATTACTTATTGTTTCATCAGTAATTACTTTCTATGGATATAACGATCCTAAGATAGGTAGCAGTATTATAATTCCTTTTATACACAAGACTTGGAATCTAGGAATCTTTTATGTACCTTTTATAATATTATATTTTGCAGCTACTACTAATGCTGTAAATTTGACAGATGGATTAGATGGGTTAGCTACAAGTATTACTCTGCTTGTAATGACTTTCTTTGCTGTAGTAAGCTATGCAACAGGTCATTATACGCTCTCCATATTTTGTGCTACAGTAGGAGGAGCACTTTTGGGATTTTTAAGGTATAATGCACATCCAGCACAAATTTTTATGGGAGACACTGGTTCATTAGCATTAGGAGGGGCAGTTGGAGTAGTGGCTATGATACTAAAACTTCCTCTAATAGTTATAATTGTTGGAGGAATTTACTTGGCAGAAACCTTATCGGTAATACTTCAAGTTACCTCATTTAAGCTTTTTGGAAAGAGAATTTTTAAGATGAGTCCATTGCATCATCATTTTGAGCTAAGTGGATGGCATGAGACTAAGATTGTTTCAATATTTTCTATAGTCACAGTAATTTTATGTTTAATTGGATTTTTATCTCTAATGCAAATGAATAGTTTATCCTTATAAGTATTTTAAATAGGAGGATATGTTATGGAAAAACCCAAAAACAAAATGGGTCAGGTTGATTTTATTTTATTTGCAACCATATTGATTTTAGTTTCTGTTGGTATAATCATGGTATATAGTGCTAGTTCATATGCTTCCTTACATAGTAAATACTATAATTATGACGATATGTTTTTTTAAAGAAGCAAGGTTTATGGGCAATCATTGGTATCACTTTTATGATTATAGCAGAAAAAAGAGATTATCATAAATTGAAAAAAAATGCAGGATTTTTTATAATAATAACAGTAATTTTACTTCTTGCCGTTTTTGCTTTCCCAGATAATCATGGGGCTAGAAGATGGATTTACCTCCCAGGGGGGGCTTCTATCCAACCATCTGAAATTGCTAAATATGTAGTGGTGCTATATATGGCTAAAAGTATAGAGCAAAAGGGAGAAAAAATAAGAACATTTAAATATGGGATTATGCCTTATTTGCTCGTATCAGGTTTCTTTGCAGGACTTATTCTACTGGAAAAAAACCTGAGTATTGCATCTGTTGTAATGATAGTTACTTTAATTGTTTTATTTTCTTCAGGATGTAAGAAAAAGCATATGGCTATTCTATTCTTGCTTGTATTTGCAGCAGGAGTAGCTTTTACAGTACTTGAACCATATAGAATGAAGAGGCTTGTAAGTTTTCTTAATCCATGGGAGGATCCCAAGGGAGATGGGTATCAGCTAATACAGTCTTTGCTAGCTTTAGGTTCAGGAGGAATATTAGGTATGGGTATTGGACAATCGAGACAAAAGTGCTACTACATACCTGAACCTCATAATGACTTTATTTTTTCAATTATTGGGGAAGAACTAGGGCTTATAGGATGCGTTGTTATTATATGCTTATTCTTGGTGTTTATTTGGAGAGGAATTAAGACAGCCATAAGAGCTAGAGATGTATTTGGCACTTTGTTAGCTATTGGAATAACAGGGGTAATAGCTATTCAAGCGATAATAAATATAGCTGTTGTTACAGGATCAATGCCTGTAACAGGGGTACCATTACCGTTTATCAGTTATGGAGGATCTTCTCTAGTATTCAATTTAACTGCTATGGGAATACTTCTCAACATATCAAGACAAACTAATTAACTTTAAATAAAAAGCATTGCATTGCAATGCTTTTTATTTTGATTATAAAGTAATTAATTTAATTAAAAAAAGAATTAAACAAGTTTAATCTTAATATATTATGTGGTATTATATAGATAGAAATTTTGAAAGTTCTGAGAGGAATCTATTATGAAAAGTAGTTCAACATTGGATAAGAATGAATTGATTGAAAAGAGAAGAAAAAGAAAAAAAATAAAAAGGTATATGTTATTATTTATATTATTTATATCTATAAGCATTACTTTGTGTTTGAAATTGCCTTATTTTAATATTAAAAGTATAGAAGTTGAAAACAATAGAAATATAAGTTCTGACGAAATTATAAAGCTTTCAGATATAGGAACAGGAAAAAATATTTTTTACTTAGATTTGCAGCGTAGTAAGACTAATATAACTAAAAATTCGTATATATTAAGTGTAAAGATAAGAAGAAAGCTTCCTAATATAATTAAAATCCATGTGGAAGAAAGAACAGCAGTTTTTTATATTAAAAAAGGAGAAAAATATTTTGTAGTTGATAAAAATGGAGTTATATTAGAAGAAAAAGAATTAATAAGTGGAATGAAGCTTATTAAACTTGATGGATTTGATAAGAATAACTACAAAGTAGGAGAAGTAATTAATGAAAAGGATGGTAAGAAAATAAAGACTATAGGTCAAATTACCGAGCTTATTAAAAATTTGAATGAAGATATACCAGAACCTTCTATAGTGGACTTGAGCGATTTAACTGATATAAAAGTATGCTATGGGAATATGGTAATTAAGTTAGGGACAAGCGATGATATAGATAAAAAATATAATAGAGCAATTAATATTTTAATGTATAATAAATTAGTAGATAAAAAGGGGTATATAGATGTAAGTTATAAAGGAGACCCAGTATTTTTAGTAGAAGACTAGGAGGATCTGTTATGAATAGATTACGTTCACAAATATCTGTAGGCGTTGTATGCGTGCTATTAGGATTTATGATAACATATCAGTTAAAATCCGTAATGCAGCAGAAGAAGGAATCTGATGAAAAAAGAAATGTAGCACAGATTACAATAGAGATAGAACAGCTTAAAAAACAAAAGCAAAATTTAGAGGATAAGGTAAATGAGCTTCAAGCTCAGATTAAAAACTATGAAAATGCAGCTTCGAGTAATAATGAGATGGCGAAAGAGATAGTTAAAAAGTTAGAGGACACAAGAATACTTACGGGAAACGTTGATGTAGAAGGAGAGGGTGTTATAATATATTTAACGCCTCAAAGTGAGTTTTTTGGAGGCGGTACAGAAGGACCTACTATTATTGATACAGATTTGATTAAGATTGTGAATGAACTAAATGCTGCAGATGCAGAAGCAATTTCTATAAATGATATAAGGGTTACGTCAAGGACAGGCATAAGAAGTGCCAGCAATTATATTACAATAAATGAGGAGCGAATTTCTCCATATAAAAGAATTACCATTAAAGCTATAGGTAATAAGATAAATCTAAAGAAAACTTTAGAGTTTCCAGGAGTGCTGGATGTAGGTTTTGATGGATGTGAAGTAAAATATGAAGTAGTAGATAAGGTACAAATTAATAAATATGATAAGAGTTTAAAATTAGAATATGCTAAACCTATAAAAGATAAATAGAGGTGTTATTATGATTATATTAATCGGACTTATATTAGGTACTATAATAGGAATGTTTTGGAACATAAGTATTCCTATGAGGTTTTCACCTTATATTTCTGTTGCAATTTTTGCATGCTTAGATTCAGTTTTTGGAGCAATTAAAGCATCTATAGACAAAAAGTTTAGGGCTGATATATTTATTTCTGGTTTCTTTGGTAATGCTGTTTTGGCGGCTGCGCTGACTTATCTAGGAGATAGATTGGGTATGCCTATATATTTAGCTGCAATAATAGTATTCGGAGAGAGAATATTTAATAATTTCTCTTCTGTAAGAAGATTATTGCTAGAAAGAGCAAAGTCACATCAATGAGGTGATTAAATGAAAACTAATGAAGCTAACATATTTATTTTTATAGCTTCAATAATTATAGGTGTGTTGATATCATCTAATATGAACTTTAGTAAAGTGAACAATAAGGTGTTTTTGACGCCAGCAGAGTATCAAGAAGCGTATGATTATAACAGCAAATTAAATAAAGATATTGATAATTTAAATGAGAAGTATTATGAATATTATACTAAGCTCCAAAACTATAAAGAGAATAAAAATAGTAAAGAGGATGTACTTGGACAGGTGAATAAGGAGATATACGATAATCAAGTTATATTGGGAAATGTAGACGTTGAAGGAGAAGGAATAATAATCAATCTCAGTGATGCTAGTGATGAATTTCAAGAGAAAGTAGTAGATCCAAATGACTGGTGGGCTAGAACAGTACATGATACTGACATTGTCAATGTAATTAATGAACTGAAAATAGCAGGAGCTGAAACTATCTCTCTTAACGGCCAAAGAATAACTGATAGGTCTAGTATACTCTGTTGGGGGGTTTTTGTAGAATTAGATGGAATCAAAATTCCAGGACCTTTTAATATAAAAGCTATAGGAAATAAAGATAAGTTATATAGTTATATGGCAGGAGAGGGAGGATATATATCCTTCTTAAAGATTAGGGGAATTAAAGTTAATATGAATAAATATGATAAAATTAAAATTTTAGCGAATGATAAAAGTTATAATTATAAATATATGAAAGAGGTAAAAATCAGTAATAAAAAATAATGTTATAAGGAGACGATCTGAGTGTCCATAGAAGAAAGAATTAATAAGATTATTAATGAAATCCCAAAAGGAGTTACTTTAATTGCTGTTTCAAAAACAAGGACTTTGGAAGAAATGGAAGAAGCATATAAAACTGGGATTAGAGATTATGGTGAAAATAAGGTACAAGAACTCATAGAAAAGGAAGAGAAATTTTATAAGGATGTTAGGTGGCATTTGATTGGGCACTTACAAAGAAACAAAGTAAAATACATTGTAGGTAAGGTTCATTTAATACATTCTTTGGATAATGTTAGGTTACTAGAAGAAATAGAAAAGAGATATTTTGAGAGTGGTGAAACAGCAAATGTATTAATTCAAATTAATATTGGAAAAGATCCTAATAAATCAGGAATTTTGATAGAAGACCTGGAAGGGCTTATTGAGACGTGCGAAAAGTGTAATAACGTTAAAGTTAAGGGGCTCATGACTGTGATCCCTAAGGGAACTGAAGAAAGTAACAGAAGATATTTTAATGAGATGAAAAAAATATATGATTCTTTGTCAAAAAAGAGGTATAATAATATAACAATGGAATATCTTTCTATGGGCATGAGTGGAGATTATAAAATAGCCATTGAGGAAGATGCAAATATTATTAGAATCGGTGAAGGAATATTTGGAAAAAGAGCATATAATAATATTTAGGAGGGTATAAAATGGCAGGTAAAATGATTAATAAGGTTATGGATTTTCTAGGTTTGGAAGAAGAGATGGAAGAAATAGAAGAAGTGGAAGATGAAAATATAGAACAAGAAGAAGAGCAAATAGAAAATATATTCAATGCATCTAACTCTAAGAAAGCAAAAGGCAATAAGGTTGTAAGTATTCATACTGCAGCAAGTGCAAAAATATTAATACTCAAGCCTACAGATTATGATGAGGCATTAGAAATATGTGATAATTTGAAAAGTAGAAAGATAATAGTAGTAAACATGACTAATCTCGAAGGTAAAGTGGCCCAAAGACTCTTAGATTTTATGGCTGGAGCTAGTTATGCATTAGGTGGATCCTTAGAAGAGGTTGAAAAAGGAGTATACATAATATCTCCGTCTAATGTAGAGATTTCAAACGAATTAAAAAATGAATTATCCAGTAAAGGCTTATTGAATTGGACTAAATAGTAATTGGAGGACAAAATGATATTAGTATTAGAAAAAGCTTTTGGTTTATTATTTCAAATAATAGAGTTATTGATATTTGTTGATGTAATGCTGTCTTGGGTATATAGGGGAGAAAATTCTCTTACGAGATTAGTACATACCTTTACAGATCCTTTTTTATACCCAGGAAGAAGAATACAAGATAGGTTAATGCCAGGGCTTCCAGTGGATTTATCTCCTATAATTGGGTTATTTATATTGTGGATACTTGAAGCTTTAATTAATACTGTACTAGGAATCTTTTAAAATGAACAAAAAAGAGTTTTTAAATAGAATAAAATATGAAGACAAAGTCATCTTGTCAAATATATACGATAAAATTTTGCTTCGTGAAAAGACAGGAAAGGCTGTGTATGTATGTGAATTTTATCCACCTATCGTGTGGAAGAGCTTAGTTAATATTAGTGAGGGATTAAACTGTAAAATCCATACCTATGGTGTCTTTGAGGAAAGTGATAGAAGACTTATTTCTATTTTATCAAAAGATGAAACTGATAATATTAATGATTATCCAGTAGATTTAATAAAAATCAAAAACAAGTCCAATTTTGTTGATCTAAAACATGCTGATTTTTTAGGTGCTTTAATGAATCAAGGTATAAAAAGAGAAAAATTCGGAGACCTAATATTAGAGGACCAAAATTGCTATGTTCCTGTGTGCAAGGATATTTCAGAATTTGTAAAAGAAAACTTAGTAAGGATAGGAAAGAACCCTTGTGAAATTGTAAGCATAGATACAAAAAATACTAAAGTTCCTACATATAAGTTCGAAAAGAGGAATATAGTGGTTACATCTATGAGGCTTGATTCTGTAGTAGCAAGCATATGTGGTATTTCTAGAAATACTTCTGCGGAGATGATTAAAAAAGGCCTAATTTTGTTAGATTATGAAAAGGCATTACAAAAAGATACATATGTAGATGTTGAATCTATTATAACTGCTAGAGGATATGGAAAATTTAAAATCCATGAGCATATTGGAAAAACACAAAAGGACAGGGAAAAGATAATTATTAAAAAATACATATGAGTATGGGGTGGGTAACATGGTAATTACATCAATGGATATTAATAATAAAGAGTTTAAAAAATCACTTAGAGGTTACGATTGTGATGAAGTAGATGAGTTCTTAGATAAAATCGCAGAAGACTACGAGGTTATCTATAAAGAAAATTCATCACTTAAGGAAAAGGTTGAGATATTAGAAGAGAGATTAAGACACTATGCTCAAATAGAAGAAAACATCCAAAAGACCTTATTATTAGCTCAAACAGCTGCAGAACAGGCAAGAGCTACAGCACAAAGTGAATCTGAATTATTAGTTAGACAAGCAAATGAATCGGCCCAAAAGATAATAGACAAAGCTCATAATGATGTTGTAAAAATACATGATAATTATGAAACTATAAGACAAGAATTTTTGAAGTTTAGAGCCCAATTCAAAAGTTTTATGAATGCACAACTGGATACATTTTCTAGTTTAGAGAAGGAGTTTATGAAAAACTATAATGTAGGAAATGCGGTTGATATTTCAGATATCAAGCCTAAAGAAATAGATGAAAAGCTCTTAGAAGATACCGAAGAATTTAATGATGTTGACCTGGATGTTATAAAAAGCTTCTTTGTTAAAGAGAACTAAAAGTCTCATATTGAGGCTTTTTATTTTTAGTTAAAAAGGGTATTGTTGACAATAAAAAAGTATTACTGTATTCTATTATAGACATATAGCTATATAATGAAAAGGAGAGATATTATGATTATTGGAATTATTGGTGCCATGGATGAAGAAGTTGAGATACTATTAAAAAATATTGAACTTACAAAAAAGGATAAAAAAGCTAATATGGAATTTAACATAGGAGAGCTCTGGGGTAAAAGTGTTGTTGTGGTAAGAAGTGGCATAGGTAAAGTAAATGCAGCAGTATGCACTCAGATTCTAATAGATGATTATAAAGTAAATAAGGTTATTAATGTAGGAGTTGCTGGAGGAATAGGAAAGGAAATATTACCAGGAGATGTAGTTATTGGAGAAAATTTAGTACAACATGATGTAGACACATCAGTATTTGGAGATAAACTTGGACAAATTCCAAGGCTAGAAGCATATGACTTTAAATGCGATTCAACTTTAGTTAAATTAGCTAAAGAAGCTTGTGATAACTCATCAGAACATAAAAGCTTTATTGGAAGGATAGTTTCAGGAGATCAATTTATTGCAAGTGTGGAAAAGATTAAGTGGCTAAATGAAGAATTTGATGCTATTGCATGTGAAATGGAAGGTGCCAGCATAGCTCAAGTGTGTTATTTAAATTCAGTTCCTTTTGTAATAATAAGGTCCATTTCGGATAATGCTAATAATGGAGCGCATATAGATTATGAAAAGTTCATTCCAATCGGTGTAAAGAATTCTACTAATATATTAAAGAATATGTTGCAGGCGATGTAGGTGATGATAAATGAATAAACTTCTTGTTGAAAATACTGATGGAGGCTCAGTTGCAGTACATGTTAAAAATGTAATTATCGGAGGAAAAGAAAAAGTTGTAATTTCTGGACCATGTGCAGTAGAAGATTATGATATTATGATTTCTATTGCAAGAAAGTTAAAAAAGCTTGGCGTAGATATTATACGTGGGGGAGCTTTTAAACCTAGAACATCTCCATATAGTTTTCAAGGATTAGAAAACGAAGGACTCAAGATATTAAAAAAAATTGGTGAAGAAGTAGGTATGCCTGTAATTAGTGAAATAATGGATACTAGAGATGTAGAGGGATGCTATAACTATATAGATATGATTCAAATTGGTTCTAGAAATATGTATAACTATAGTTTGCTAAAGGAAGTTGGAAAGACAAATATGCCAATTTTGCTTAAAAGAGGGATGAGTGCAACAATAGAAGAATGGCTTTATGCAGCAGAATATATAATGGCAGAAGGTAACAAAAGTGTAGTATTATGCGAAAGAGGTATACGCACATTTGAAACTTATACAAGGAATACCTTAGACTTAAATGCGGTTGCATTAATAAAGGAACGATACAGGTTACCTGTAATTGTAGATCCCAGCCATGGTACAGGGATAAGAGAATTAGTTACAAGAATGTCTTTAGCAGCTATAACTGCTGGAGCAGATGGATTAGAGATTGAAAGTCATATAGTACCTGATGAAGCGATGTCAGATGCTGCACAAACTATTTCTATGGAAACATTAAAAACTATAATTCAGAATGTGAAAAAATTAAATATAGATTTTAGCTGATGTAATAAAATAATTTTCTTTGAAAAAAATAAGTAACAGATTCTAAATTTTATTTGAAGGGGCTGTTATTATGGATAAGGCTAAAATGGAATATTTTAAAGAACGGTTATTAGATGAAAAGGCAAGGGTAGAAAGCCTTATAGAGAAAATAAAAGAGTTTGAAAATATAAAATCTGATAGTGAACTATCATCAGAATTATCTCTCTATGATAATCATCCTGCTGACAATGCGCAGCAGTTTTACGATAAGGCAAAGGGCGCCGCTCTTCAAAAAAATGAAATAGAGATACTAAATTCTATAAATGATTCATTAAAAGATATAGATATGGGCACATATGGTCAATGTAAGGCATGTGGAAAAGATATTTCAGAAGGAAGATTAGAATTTATTCCTTATACTCAGTATTGCATCAAATGTAAAAAGGCTCAGTATGAATCTATGCCTCCAGAAAACCATAATAGACCACCAGAAGAAGAAGTTATAGAAGAACCTTTTGGATATGGACATAATGATGACTCCGATGCGGTTGGATTTGATGCGGAAGATAGTTATCAAAGCGTTGATAACTTTAATAGAATGAGAAAAGTATACGACTATGGTGATTATTATGAGGATGATGATATAGGATATGTTGAGGACGTGGAAAAAATAAGTAATAGACAATATAAAAACCAACTACCAGATTAGGGATTTACCTTAGTAGCAACCTTGCAGTTTATATCTAGACTTACAAAAATGTAATGTTTTCACAGGTATAGACTGCAAGCTATTATTTGGATTTAGGGGGGATATTTTGGAGGTTGCAATTGTTATAATTGGAATAATAATAGACAGGATTACAAAAGCATGGGCTTTAAGAAGCCTAACAGGAGAAAGAGATATTATTATTATAAAAGATACTTTTTCTTTTCAATACTTAGAAAATAGAGGAGCTGCTTTTGGAATATTTCAAGGTAAAACTTTTTTATTATCTTTAGTAACTTTAATAGTTCTTTTAGGAATGATCTACTACCTAATAAAGTATAAACCAAGCTCTAAATTTACTAGAGTTAGTTTAGCTTTGATAATAAGTGGTGCTTTAGGAAACTTATATGACAGGATTATATATAAATATGTAGTGGATTTTATATTGGTACATTATAAGGATATATATTATTTTCCTACTTTTAATGTAGCCGATATGCTAGTAGTTGTAGGAACTATAGCATTAGCAATTTCGATATTGAGGGAAGGTAAGTAATGGATATACAACAACTAATTATAGCTGAAGAGGACGTTAATTCTAGATTAGATGTCTTTTTGGCTAAGAACTTTGAAGATAAATCAAGATCATACATACAAAAGCTTATAGAGGAAGAGAACATAAAAGTAAATGGTAAATCAAAAAAAAGTAATTATAAATTAAAGCTAAAGGATATTGTTAGTATAGATATTCCTGAAGTTGAGGAATTGGTAGTAAAAGCCGAAGACATACCTTTAGATATTTTATATGAAGATCAGGATGTAATAGTAATAAATAAACCACAGGGAATGGTTGTTCATCCTGCACCTGGTAATTATAGTGGTACACTTGTAAATGCATTATTATATCATTGTAAGGATTTATCTGGTATAAATGGTGTTGCAAGACCTGGCATTGTTCATAGGATAGACAAGGATACATCAGGTATACTGGTTATAGCTAAGAATGATAATGCTCATAAGAAGCTAGCAAATCAATTAAAAGAGCATACTATGAAGAGAGAATACATAGCATTGCTAGAAGGTAGATTAAAAAATGATAAGGGAACAATTGATAAGCCCATAGGAAGAAACCCCAAGGATAGGCTAAAGATGGATGTAGTTCAAGGTGGGAAAAAAGCAGTAACTCATTATGAGGTTTTAGAAAGATATGAAAGAAATACATTAGTAAAGTGTGTTTTAGAAACAGGAAGAACTCATCAAATACGAGTACATATGGCTAGTATTGGCCACCCGCTAGTAGGAGATCCTGTATACGGATTTAAAAAGTCAAAGTTTACTTTAAATGGACAAATGCTTCACGCTAAAAAATTAGGATTTATACATCCTTCATTAGAAAAGTATATAGAATTTGAATCGGATTTACCAAATTATTTTAATGAAGTTCTAAAAAAGCTTTATTAAAAATGGTCCTTTAATTTGATTAAGATATTAATTATATATGCAGGGAGGAGTAAGTATGGAGTTTAAATCAGTACTTTTAGATGAAAAGGCAATGAAAAGAACACTGACAAGAATAGCACATGAGATAATTGAAAAGAATAAAGGAGTAGATAACGTACTACTTATAGGAATAGAAAGAAGAGGAGTTCCTATAGCGGAAAGAATAGCAAGTCTTATAGAAGAATTTGAGGATGAAAAGGTAGAAGTAGGTCACGTGGATATAACCCTTTATAGAGATGATTTAACAGAGCTAGGAGAGCAACCTGTAGTTAAAGAAAGCATATTAGATATTCAAGTTAAAAACAAGAATGTTATTTTAGTTGATGATGTTCTTTATACGGGAAGAACAGCAAGGGCGGCTATGGAAGCGATTATTAAAAACGGAAGACCTGCCAGCATTCAACTTGCAGTACTTATAGATAGGGGACATAGGGAGCTCCCAATAAGAGCAGACTATGTCGGGAAAAATGTGCCGACTTCGAGAAAAGAGATAATTTCTGTAATGGTTTCTGAAATTGATGATGAAGATTCAGTGAAAATATTTGAGATACAGTAGTATAAAAAAGGTTTTCGTTTTTAGCATTATAAACGAAAACCTTTTTTTCATAATAACAGGTTTAATCTTTTAATAAATTTAAGGTAGGAGACTCAGGAGTCACATATATGGTTTGATTGGTATAATAAATAACCATTCCAGGTTTTGAACCACTGGGTTTTTTTACATTTCTTACTTCCGTATAGTCTATAGGCACATTAGAAGAATTCTGAGATTTACTATAATATGCTGCTAAGTTTGCAGCTTCTTTTAAGGTGCTTTCAGGTATAGTATTCGTGTTTTTTATAATAACATGGGATCCAGGAATGTTTTTAGTATGAAGCCAAATGTCATTTTTATTTGCAAACTTTAGTGTAAGATAATCATTTTGAATATTATTTTTACCTACATAGATGTGGAATCCATCTGTAGATATAAAATGCATAGGCTTTGACACTTTTGATTTATTAGATTTATATGATTTCCTAAATTTAATATATCCTGTTTCAATTAATTCCTTTTTTATTTCTTCAATTTCATCATAATTGTCAACATTTTGTATATTGGTTAAAACAGATTGTAGATAATTTAATTCATCCGCATTTTGTTCAAGCTGTCTATAGGCTGATTCTTCAGATTTTTTCAACTTATTATATTTTTTATAATAAACTTGAATATTTTCTGAAGGTGTTTTATTTTCATTTAAAGGTATTCTAACTGCAGCATAGTCTTCACTATAGTAGTTATTAACCTTGGCTTCCTTCATACCCTTCTTTAGCTCATATATATTTGAAGTTAGTAGTTCACCAAATAATTTATAGGTTTCTTTTTCTTCACATTGCTTTAAAGTGCTAGTTAATATTCTTTCTTTTTTAACACATCTATTTATATTGTTAATAATAACCTTTTGAAGATCCGAACTTTTTGATTTCAACCTATCTGACTTATCTTTAGCAGAATAAAAATTTTCTATTAGTGCAGAAGGTGATAAATAGGTAACTTTAATATATTCGCTCAGCGTATTAAGTTCTATGCAGTAGAAGTCTATAAGATTTTTTTCATTACTCTTATATAAAATATGTTTAAAGTCTTTTAAGGAAATTTTATCAAAAGTATTTTTACTGAAATCTAGTATTCTATCTAAATTATCTATTTCTAAAGTTATATCATTCATTTTTAAATTAAAACATATTTCTGTAGATAATGTTTTGCTTATACCAGTAAAAATGCTAGAAAAAATGCTATTATTAAAATCTAAGTTATTATCTTTAATATAGTTATAGACTTCAGTATAGGTAAAATTAAATGGATTAAGCTTATTAGATTTTGGTGGATAAATATATTTAACGCCTGGGAAAATACTTCTATAGCTATTTATGTCAGGTGTAATATGTTTTATACTGTCCATAACAATACCATCGCGATCCCTTATAAGAGTTATATTACTATGCCTTCCCATGATTTCTACAATGAGGGAATATGTGCTGTCAAACCCTAACTCGTCAGTGCTTTCAAAATGAATTACAGCAATTCTATCACTATCAATTTGTTTTATATCTAATATTTTAGCGTTGCTTAGATATTTTCTAAGAACCATGCAGAACATAGGTGCTTGCATAGGATTCGGTTTATTTAATTCAGTTAAATTTATCCTAGGATAAGTGGAACTAGAACTTATAAGCAGTTTATAATGTATTTTTCCTTTTCGTATATTTAAAACTATTTCATCTTTTTCAGGTTGGTTAATCTTATCAACTTTTCCATTAACAATTGTATCTTTTAATTCCCCAATTAAGCTAAACAAAAATATTCCATCTAATGCCATATTATCATCCTTTCTTAGGTAAAAACTACATAGTTGAAAGGGAAGGAGTTTAGGTACTTCACAAGTAGTCACTCTTTATAGTATATTATTTACATAGATAATAATCAATAAGGAATAATTTAGAGAGTAATTACACTAAGCTTATGGATTTAATTTTATCATTTAAATAATATAATTGGGGTGATGCAATTGAAATTTACTAAAATGCATGGAACAGGTAATGATTTTATTGTTATTGAAGATTTAGATGGAAGCCTAAAAGGAAAAGAAAATTATGTAGCACAAAAATTATGTCATAGAAGATTCGCAATTGGTGCTGATGGAATACTATTAGTTAGGAAAAGTGATATTGCGGATATTGAGATGGAGATTATAAATGCTGATGGCTCTTATGCAGCTATGTGCGGTAATGGCATAAGGTGTTTTGCAAAATATGTATTTGATAAAAGGATTGTAGAGGACAATAGGATTAAAATTAAAACTGGAGATGGCATTAAAATAGCAGATTTAACCTTAGAAGATGGAAAGGTTTCTGGAGTTACTATCAATATGGGAAACTACTCTTTAGATCCTAAAGATATACCTGCAGAAGCCAACAAAGAAATTATAAATAAGACTATAATTGCAAATCATAAAGAATATAATATTACTTCTATGCTTATGGGGGTTCCTCATACAATTATTATGTGTAAACTAGATGACATAGATATTGAAGAAGGAAAATATATAGAAAAGCATAACATGTTTCATAAAGGAACTAATGTTAACTTTTGTGAGGTAATAAGCAGAAATGTCGTTAAGGTAAAGACTTGGGAAAGAGGTGCAGGTCCAACCTTAGCTTGTGGAACAGGCAGCTGCGCTTCAGTGGTAGCTACAAAATTACTAGGGTATACAGATGATGAAGTAAGAGTACTAGTGCCTGGAGGAGAGCTTATAATTAAGCTTCTTGGCAAAGATGTGTTTATGACAGGACCGGCTGTAACAGTTTTTGAGGGAGAAACAATCTTATAAATTATTAAATTATTTTTAGAATCCTATTCTTTTGAGTAGGATTCTAATTTTTTTTGAAGGAATTGATTAAAAAAGATTAACTTGGTAAAAATACCTAAATAATTTAAGAAATTAAATAATTTTATTATGGAGATAGATATGTTAAATAGATTAATTAGAGCTCTTATAGAAAACAAGATTATAAGTAAACAAGATTACGAAAAGATAATAAATATTCAAAACACTACCGGGGAAGAAATAGATGAAGTACTTATAAAAAATAGATTTATTGATGAAAATATGTTTTATGAAATTATTAGTAAAGAATTTAACATAAAAAATATAACATTAGATAAAATTCTTATTCCATCAAAGATTATAAAAACACTGCCAAAGGAAATAGTAAAAAAGTACCACGTTATTCCATTTGATATAAAAGGGAACTCGTTGCATGTTGCCATGTATAATCCATTAAATAGTTCAGCAATTGAAGATATAAGATTTATTACTAACAAACAGGTTATTCCGTATATAGAGAAAAAAAGTAAGATACTCTGTGCTATGGAAACCTATTATGAAAGCCATGTACTGGACACTACATCCTATGCTTTAAAAGAAGAAACTGATGAAAAAATGGTTGAAAGTGCATCAATAGTTAAATTAACCAATTCAATAATTAATGAGGCTATTATAGGAAAGGCTAGTGACATTCATATTGAGCCTTCAGAAAAAGGCTCAATAGTAAGATTTCGCATTGACGGATTATTAAGAGAGGAAATGGTAATTCCAAAAGAAATCTATCCATTGATATGTACTAGAATAAAAATAAAATCAGGTATGGATATCTCCCAAAAGATGCTTCCACAGGATGGTAAAATGGAATACAAGTTTAAAAATGAAGATTTTGATTTAAGAATATCATCTATTCCAATTTTGTATGGAGAAAAAATTGTAATAAGAATTTTATATAAACTAAATAGAGCAATATATCTAGATAGTTTAGTAACTGATGCAAGGCAAAGAGAAAAAATAAAAAGCATTTTGAATCATCCTAATGGAATTATATTAGTAACAGGACCTACAGGCAGTGGAAAGACTACTACCCTATGTGCGATGCTAAATCATTTAAATTCAAGGGAAAAAAACATAATTACAATCGAAGATCCAGTAGAATACGCTATATCAGGAATCAACCAGATGAATGTAAATAGCAAGGCTGGGCTTACTTTTTCAAAGGGTCTTAGGAGCATACTTAGACAAGATCCTGACATAATAATGGTGGGCGAAATAAGGGATGAAGAAACAGCTGAAATTGCAATAAAGGCAGCTATAACTGGTCATTTAGTCTTATCAACTCTTCATACCAATAATGCATCTAGCGCAATAGTAAGGCTTGCAGATATGAATGTCCCTAATTATTTAATAGCAGATTCATTAGTTGCGATAATAGCACAGAGACTTTTAAGAAAGATATGTGATAATTGTAAATCTGAGTACTATCCTACAGAGGGGGAAAGAAGGATCTTGTGCGTAGACGATAAATTTAAGGTTTTCAAGGGGAAAGGATGTAGGATGTGCAATGGAAGCGGGTATAAGGGGAGGAGTGCCTTATTTGAGGTTATGTATATTAGTAACAATCACAGAGAATTAATAAGACAAAAGTGCTCTTCAATGGAGATAAATGAGTTTAGTGTAAAAGGTGGGATGTCAACATTAAATAGTAAATGTAAAGAGCTAGTCAAGAATGGAATTACAACTATTGATGAAATGATGAGGGTATGTTATGAAAACATATAAGTATAAAGCATTAGATATAGAGGGAAAGTGTGTTGATGGAAAATTTACATTAGAAGATGATAGACAGCTTCTTTATATGATACATAAAAAAGGCCTTTTTCTATTGGAATATAAACTAACCAGAAATAAAGAGTGTTTTAATAAAGTTAATCTAAAAGATATATCTACGTTCTGTAAGCAATTTTCAGAAATATTAAGATGTGGGATAAATTTATCAAAAGGGTTAGATATACTCTGTAGGCAGAAAATTAATCCATCAATTAAAGATAGTCTAAACATTATAAAGAGTGACGTTGAGAATGGTAAGAGCATTTCCATTAGCATGAGCAACTTTTCTAAAGTTTATCCTAAGTTTATGATTCAGATGGTACAAATAGGGGAACATAGTGGAAATTTAGACAGAATTCTATATAATCTTTCAAAATACTATATTGAAAGATATAACATGCAAAAGAAGATTAAGACTGCATTAGTATATCCTGCATCAGTACTTATTATTACCATAGCAATTGTGCTATTTCTTGTTTTAAAGATACTACCAAGTTTTATTGAAGATATTGTCAAGATTGATGAAATGTCTGCAGAAAATATGAATAAATTGATGAATATTAATAGAGCTATTTCAGGAAGCCATTTTAAAGTAATTATGCTAACTATATTAATTACAGTAGGATTTCTATATTGGAAAGGATATTTAAATAAAGCATTAAATTATATCAAGCCCAAAATTCCGATAATGGGAAAGATTCATACAGATATAGATGAAGTAAATATTGCAAAATGTTTAAGCATTTTAATAAACAGTGGAATACCAATTATTTCTGCTCTTGAAATTATAAGGGATAGCTTAAATGATGAATCAATTAAAGATAAAGTATTTAGAGTAATCTGTAATATAAAAGAGGGGATGGATTTATCAAAGGCTTTAAAAAAAGAAAGTTTATTTGATGACTTATTTATATCTATGATATCAATAGGTGAAGAAACTGGTAACTTAGAAGAGATGATAGATAACGCAGTAACAATTCATGAATTTGACATTAATGAGACAGCAAGCAAAATTTCTAAGCTAATTGAGCCTATTACTATCCTAATATTAGGTGGAATAATTGCCTGCATTATTATAAATATTTTAATTCCAATAATGAATTTGATAGATTCAGTTGGGTCCATATACTAAATTAATGGACTTTAGGAGGAATAGATTTGATAAATAAAAGAATGTCTAGAAAAAAGGGATTTACATTAATTGAGCTTATAGTTGTTATGGCAATAATATTAATTATGGCTAGTTTTCTAATACCTAAGTTTAATGGATATAGAGCTAAAGCTCAAAAATTAAAAATAGTAGATACTGGAAGGCAGATATATTTAGCAGTAGTAGAGAGTTATATTGAAGGAAATGAAAATTTTAATCAAGAAGAGCTTTCCCAAACAACTCAGGAATTACTTGGACTAAAGAGTATACAAGTTATTAATGATTCAAAAGAGAATATGAGTATTAGCTATGAGGTTGATAAAAAACAGTATTATCTTGAATTCGATGAGACTAATACTGGATTTAAAATTAAAGATAGTTCGTATAATCAAATATATCCTCCAATAAATAGCAAGCAAGCATCAGCTCATAGTGAAGGAGCAGATGATGCAGAGAGTTAAAAGATATTTTACTAAAATGCATAAAGGTACAACTCTAATCGAACTTATACTTGTACTGAGTGTGCTAGTTATATTAATGGGTTTTTGTATTACTAATTATTTTAAGCTTTATGATAATTGGGCTAATAGTACTAACATAGATTTCTGTAATAACTATATACTTCATATGTTAAAAAACTCTGCTGTGTATTGTGAGAATGAAAATAAAAGCGGATACCTGCTTTTTATAGGAGAAAATAAGGTTAAATTCTACTGTGACAATAAGAAAATAAAGGAATATAAAATACCAATGGGATTTAGATTTATAAATATAGAAAGCTTTAATCAAAGAATAGGTGTAAACAATTTAGGGGAAATTTTAAAAGCATGTACTATAAATTATGAGGATATAAAAGGAAAGGTTCATATTATAACAATAAGAGTAGGAACAAGATATGCACAAATTAAATAAAAATAAGGGTTATAGCTTAATAGAAGTAGTCTGGAGCTTGGCTATATTCTTTATTTTACTAAGTTTTATTCTTAGTATGGAGATAAGAAATTTGAATTTTAAAAGATATAGCTTAGAGATAGGCAAGTATAGTGAATTTTTAGAAGTATTAAAAAATACATTGGTTTTTAATAATGAATATGAAGATATAAGAGCTATAGTTAATGCAAAGGGAAATCTGGATTCTCAATATAGTTTCAATACAAAATTATTTATAAATAGTGAGAATTTAAATCTAGAAAGCTTAAAAAACAAGGAACTTGCAGAAGTATTTACTTTGGAAAAATCCAACGATTTACCTTACTTAGAAATGGACATTGAAGATAAAGCTGACGGTATTATGAAGATTGATTTAAATCTTATATTCAAAATGATGAATCAAACTAAAAAGATAGGCACTTCCTTTTATAAAGGGGACTACTGAAAATGAAGAAGGGATTTACATTAATAGAACTTATAATTGCTATGGGAGTTATAGCAATTATGTTGACATTACAAGTAAATATGCTATCAAGACAGGCTTCAAAATATAAAAATTTTATAAAAAGTGATAGAGAGGAAAGTTATTGTAGAGAAGCTTTAAGATTTATAGAAGGTGAAATCTATGATTTAAATAATAAGTCTATCAGAGTAACTGGAGATACATTAGTAATAAAAAAGGCAAACGGGGATGAGAATACAATAAGGGAGATGAGAAAGTTTAATGGAAGATTAAAAATTGTTATAACCTATAATAAGGTAAAGAATAGTAGCAGAGTTACCGACACCATCGTAGAAGATATAGGAGATTTTCAAGTTAAAGAGAAAGAAAATCTCATGTTTATTTCTATAAATACATTGGGAGGAAAAGAGTATGAAAGATGTTTCGGAATAGGAAAAGACAAAAGGGCTTTATAATGATAATTACTTTGATAATTAGCAGCATGATTATTGGAGTGCTATTATGCTGTTTTAAACTCGAGATCATGAGAAAAGAATATATCATAAGTACGATGAAAAGCCAACTTAGAATTGATCCCTATGAAGAATACAGAGTACACTTATTAACTAAATTAAATAAACATATAAGAGAAAATATAAAAGCTTGGAATGATGAGGATGTACATAATCTGTTACTTAACCTGAAGGCTGATAAAGTATATTATGGTAACTCTTTTGTACAGTATAATTTAAAGGATAAGGAAATACTTTTATCTTTATATACTAAGGAGGGTCCAGGGAGGATGGAGTATTACAAATATAAAGTTGATCAGAAGGAAAAGAATAGAGTAATATTTTATCTCGTTAAGATGAAAAACTAAATGAGGAGACAATGATAGTATGAGGAAAAGTATGGTATTAAAGGTATCTCACGACTATGTTAAAAGTTTGGAATTTAGCAATAAGGTACCAATTGATGAAAGATTAAATTATAAATCTTTTGTTGATGTTGAAAAGTTTAATATAAATCTAAAAAATAGAAAAATATATATAATCATTGAAGATGAAGAAGTGCATATAAAGCACCTAAAATTACCAAATATAAAAAGCAAATGGAACTTGAATTCTATTATTAAAAATGAATTGATTTTCTTATATGGTAAAAAATCAGAAAAGATATTTTATACTTATACTATTTTAGATCAAGGAGAGAAAGAACTAGAAGTACTAGTTTTCTGTATATACTGTGATAAATTAGATTGTTTAGAACAGTATATTAACAATAATAAAGTAAAAAAGTAAATTTAATACAGTTTTGCTTTTTGAATTATTATGAAAGCTTTATAAATGAAAAAGATTATATGTTTATATTTAAATTTAACAAAAGTTTATATTTACTAGGTATAGCTAAGAAAAAGATGGTAGCAAATAAAGTAATAGAGGTAACAGAATATAGTTATAATGAATTAATTGATGGATTAAACTATATTTTAGATAAATTAAATATATAACATAGGAGCAGTTAAGATATATAGTGCCAATTTTAAAGACGAGAAATTTATAAAATATATCAATAATTCAACTGAACATGAGTATGTGAATTTAGGAAATTTAAGCAGTGATAAGATAATAGAATATTTGACTATAACGAGGAAATAAGTATGCAAAACTATAATTTTTTGCCTTTGTGGTATAGAAATAAGATGGAAAAAAAAGAAAAATTTAAATTTAAAATATGCATTTTTATAATGTTAGCAATAATAATAACTAGTGGAATAAAATATTTTAAGTATGAAAAGGAAATAGATAGTTTGAAAATCATAGCTGAATTTAATAGTGATAAGGTTATGAAAGAAAGAAGTAATAAGGAAAAAAGTGAGGCTAAGAAGCATATCACTGCAAATACTTTTGGATATTTTAAAGAATATGAAAGCGGCAAGATATTTTTTGATTGCTTGGAAATAAGCGGCAAAGAGGTTTACCTGGAGAGCAGTTTTATGAATATAAAGACTGCGAGAGAAATGCTAGAATATGTGGAGAAAAATAAAGATTATAAGATTAAAAGTATAGATATAGAAGATGTAAAAGAAAATAAAGTAGTAGTTAAGATGAGGCTAGAGGTAAAAGATGATGAAAAGAAATTATAGGCATGATTATATAGTAATTATAATGTTCGTTATAATTTTGGTTATTAACACTTTGAATTTTATTACATATAGAAAAATCCTTTCGCAAAGAGATAAATTAGAAAAAATTCCTTATATAAATGTTGAAAAAATACAACCTAATAGTATACAATATTCTAGTATAATCAAAGATATAGAAGGAAGAGAATACATAAAGATTGAGAAGATAGTTAATAATATGGATAATAATATAGTTAATATGAAACTTCAATTTAAAGGTGAATTGTATTTACTAGATGGTTTTATTGAAAATATAAAAATAAAGATTGTTTATATAGCATAAATTCGATAAAGCTAAAATGTAGAAACAATAAGGATTATATTGGAGACTTAGATGTAGACTTTGTGCAAGGTGATTAAAAAATAATACATCAAAGATTTATACATAAAATAAATGTATTTGCAAATATTCGCAAGTTTTGATAAAATATCATTGGCTACAATCAGGAGCTGCAAAAATTGAATATATAAGCTGTTGTTTTGTAAAACTTCAATTTATATGTTTAATTTATTAAATCAAAAGCTCTAAAAACAATTAAGCCACATCTTAAAATATATAACAAAGCAATACTACTTAACAGATTAAATTCTATAAAGATATGAAAAGTATAAATGTATTTATATGTTTTAAGAAAAGATAGAGTTGGTATTAATATGAATTTTAGGGTTATAATAAAAATTATAATAGATTAGTGGAGGGATACATAATGATTTCAGCTGGAGATTTAAGAAAAGGAACTACTTTTGAACTAGATGGACAAGTTTATAATGTAATTGATTTCTTACATGTTAAACCAGGTAAAGGAGCAGCCTTTGTAAGAACAAAGCTTAGAAATGTTAAGAATGGTGGGGTTACTGAAACAACTTTTAACCCAACTGCTAAACTTCAAGAAGCAGTTATTGAGAGAAAAGAAATGCAATATCTATATAGTGATGGGGAATTATACTATTTTATGGATCAAGAAACTTTCGAACAAGTTCCTTTAAACTTTAGCCAAGTAGAAGAAGCTATTAAATTTTTGAAGGAAAACATGTTTGCAATAATTAAGTTCTATAAAGGAGAAGCTTTTTCAGTTGAAGCACCTAATTTTGTAGAATTGCAAATTGTTGAATGCGAGCCAGGAGTTAGAGGAAATACTACATCAAATGTAATGAAACCAGCAAAACTTGAAACTGGAGCAGTAGTTCAAGTTCCATTGTTTGTAAATGAAGGAGAAACAATAAGAGTAGATACTAGAAGTGGTGAATACATGGAGAGAGTATAACTACTCTAAAGGAGTGGTAGAATGAGTTCTCTTATATCAAGACTAAGTTCTTTAAAAGAAGCAATTAAAGAACTTGAGTTTGAGAGTAATACCAAAGAATATAAAGTTTTATCTGATATAAGCGATATCTTGAAGGATATTGTGGAAAAAGTAGATAAAACTGAGGATAGTATAAGTGAAATTAATGAGTATGTAACTGTCCTTGATGAGAACCTAGGAAATATAGAAGAAGAAATATATGGATTTGAGGAAGAAGAGGATGAGTTTAATAGTTATGATTATATGGATATAGAATGTAATAAATGCCATGAAATTTTAGCTGTTGAGAAAGATTTTCTTAATGAAGAAGATAAAATAGACTGTCCTAATTGCCACAATTCGATATATTTAAAATAATAAAATAGTATTAAATAATTGAGCATATATAGTTATAACCGATAATGGTTATGATTTATATATGCTCTTTTTATTTGTAAAACATAATCTTAAGTAGAAGCGGCTAAAAGTAAAATGATGGTAGTTTTAAAATTTTTTTTATTAAGTGGAATAATTATGGAGATATAGAAATAAGAATTTAATAAGAAAGGGGGATGAAAATTATGAACACTAAAGATATCTTTTATATTTTACCTCAAACTATAGGAAACATTATTGAAAAAATAAAAGAGTTGGAAAAACTCCAGGAGATAAGAATAAGAACAAACAAGCCTTTATTAATCTATGCTGATAACAAAGAAGTTGTAACTAATTATATAGTTGCAAAAGAGGATGTAAAAACAATTCTGCAACGGATTAGTAATTACTCTATTTATGCTTTTGAAGAAGAGATAAAGCAAGGCTATATTACTATAAAAGGTGGACATAGAGTGGGTTTATGTGGTTCCTGTGTTGTGGATAATCAGAAAGTTAGAACAATCAAAAATGTAGCTTCTTTAAACATAAGAATTTGTAGAGAAGTTATAGGATGCTCAAAGAAAATAATGCCTTACATAATTGAAAATAATAGGGTGTTGAATACGATACTAATATCCCCTCCTAAGTGTGGAAAAACCACTTTAATAAGGGATATAAGCAGAAACATATCAGATGGAATAAAAACAGTGAATTTAGAATTTAGTGGTAGAAAGGTATGCGTAATTGATGAAAGAAGTGAAATAGGAGGATGCTATGATGGAGTAGCACAAATGAACGTTGGTTTAAGAACAGATATTCTTGATAATTGTCTAAAAAGTGAAGGCATAATGATGGCTATAAGGAGTATGGCTCCAGATGTTATTGTTTGTGATGAGATAGGAACATATAAGGATGTAGACAGCATATTAATGGCTATGAGTTCTGGAGTAAACTTGATTACTACTATTCATGGCTATGGAGTGGAAGATCTATATAAAAGACCTATTTTTAAAGATATATTAGAAAATCAAGTGTTTCAAAGAGCAATAGTGCTAAGTGGATTAAATGGTATAGGGACAATCGAGTATATATATGATTTTAGCAAAAAAGATAAACTATGGAGGAGATAATATGTACTTGAAAATAATTGGATGCATTCTAATTCTTGTTTGTTCCTCACTTATAGGGTTTTTGTATGGTGAGAATTTAAAAAAAAGAGTTTTTCAGTTAAAAGAAATTGAACAAGCCTTACTTCAACTTAAAAGCGAAATAATTTATACCCATGCATCTCTTCCAGAAGCTTTTGAAAACGTGGGATATAAGTGTAATAGACCTATAGGAGGCATTTTTATAGAGGTCTCTAGACTATTGTATAACAATGAAGTCGATAGCGTGAATGAGGGCTTCAAGAAAGTATTTAAACAAAACAAAGATATGTTAAGTTTAAAACAATATGATATTGACATAATATTAAATTTATCAAAATCTTTAGGGGAATCAGACATAGAGGGACAAAAAAATATTATTATTGACATTAGAAAATATAAAAAAGCAAATTAGCGGAGCAGAAATGGAAATGAATAAAAATATTAAGGTGTATAGATATTTAGGATTTTCTTTTGGAGCTATACTGATAATTATGATTTTATAAGGGGGTATAAAGGATGTTAGATGTGAGTTTAATTTTTAAGATAGCTGCTGTTAGTATATTAATTATTATTCTTGATAAGATTCTTGAGACTACTGGCAAAAAGGATTACGCAATAATAGCAAATTTAGCTGGAATAATCATTGTACTAATGATGGTGATAAATTTAATTAATAAACTATTTAGTACTGTAAGAACTATGTTCCAGTTTTAGGAGGAATATATGGAAATAGTAAAGGTTGTCGCATTTGCATTTATTGCACTTTTTGTAGTGCTAGTATTTAAAAATAGAAGAGATGATTTGGCTGTACATATCAGTATAGCAGCAGGAATAGCAATTTTTTTATTTATGCTAGATAAGATTACCTCAGTATTACATCTACTTCAGGAACTTGCACTGAAGGCAAACATAGACTTTGTTTATTTAAACATAGTGTTTAAAATACTTGGAATTGCATACTTAGCTTCCTTCTGCAGTGAAATATGCAAGGATGCTGGACAAAGCACACTAGCTTCTAAGGTAGAATTTGCGGGTAAAATATTAATTTTAGTATTAGCAATTCCTATATTAATGGCAGTGTTACAATCTATTGTAAAAATTATGTAAAGGGACATAGGAGTAAATATTATGAGAAGATTAATACTTATATTCATTCTATTTTTACTGATCCCCCTTGATGTACAAGCATATGAGCCGAAGGTAATGATAAATCAAGAGGAAACTCAACAGGTTGAACAATTGTATGATTATATGACAAATATGAAGACGAAGTATGAAATATTGAATGATGTAGATATGAAAGCTTATGTTAAAGAATATATGAAAAGCGGAGATGGTAAGTTTTCTACTAAAAAGATTTCCAAGGCTCTTTTAAGTTATGGATTTAGAGAAGTTGTAGCATGCGGAAAACTCATGTCTATGATTATAATAATATGCATTATCTGTGCACTTATAAGCAATCTTGAAAGCGCTTTTAGCAACGGAAATTTATCCAATATAGCATATTTTGCTTGTTATGTACTGTTAATTATACTCATATCTAGAACCTTTTATATAGGTGTATCTACAGCAAGAGAAGCAATTAAAGCTATGACTGATTTTATGGCAGCGCTGATGCCAGTTCTTCTAATGTTATTAGCTACAGTAGGAGGATTCACAGAGGCGGCTGTTATGGATCCAATAATAATTGGAGTTATAAATATAAGCGCAAGGGTATTTGTAGACTTAATAATACCCATTGTTGGAGTATCCTTTGTCATTCAATTTGTGAATAACATATCCCAGGAATATAAGGTAGACAATTTAGCAAAATTGCTAAATAAAACGGTACTTTGGATACAAGGAATTGTAATGACTATTTTTATAGGCACTGTAACTATAAGAAGTATGACTACAGCTACTATAGATGCAGTAGCAGAAAAAACTGCAAAATTTGCTGTAGATAGTTTTATTCCAATAGTTGGTAAAAGCCTATCAGATGCTATTTCAACTGTAGCAGGATACTCGTTGCTATTAAAAGGCGCTTTAAGCAGTGTTGGATTAATAATTTTAGTTGTTATATTAATATTTCCAGTAATTAAAATCGTAGTTATGGCATTTATCTATAAGTTGACTGCGGCCCTAATAGAGCCTATTAGCGACAGTAGGTTAGTTAAATGTATAGCTGCAGCAGGAGATTCCCTTATACTTATTAATTCATGTCTTATTAGTGTTTCAGTTATGTTTTTTATAATTATCAATAATTGCATCGGCGGGTAAAAGTATTTTAGGGGGATAGAGGAGGAAGAATATGCTGGAGGGTCTTAAAGGATGGGTTATAAATATTTGTACTGCTATATTTTTTATAACAGCAGTAGAAATGATACTCCCAGGTAATTCTATGAAAAAGTATACTAAATTCGTTTTAGGATTGATTCTGATAACTGTACTGATTAATCCTATAATAAAAATATTTGATAATCAATTTAATATGGATAGCTATATAAACACAGCATCTCAATATTTTGAAGAAAAAAGGTACGAAAAGGATTATGAAAAATATAAGAGCAGCAGTATTGACAATACAACGGAAGTATTTGCAAGCAATCTAAAAACTATGTGTACTCAAAAGCTTAAAGAAAAGTATCCAAAGGATAATTATGAAATCCTTGTAGAGGTTAAATACGACGATAAAGAAGAGAAGTTTGTAATAGACCAAGTAAAGGTAGGAGTCAGCGAAGGAAACATAAAAAAAGTAAAAAAGTAGAGGTGAAGAACAGCAAAGAAGTAAAAGAAGTGAATGGACAAGAAGCAATAAATGAGAAAAAGAATAAAGACATTGTAGAATACCTAAGTGAAACCATTAGTATACCTAAAGAGAAAATTAAAGTTTATAAATTATAGTCAAATAATTAATATAATCTAAGTAAAAAGAGAGGGTGAACATATGGATATAAAAAAGATATTTAATCCAGACAAATTAGCAGATAAAGGTAAGGGTAAAATTGGAAAAAACTATATTACTAATTTATTCATATTGCTTTTAATAGGTGTATTATTAGCAATGGTCAGTAATACTTTTAAGGATAAAAGCGCAACTACCTTTAATAGCAAGCCGCAGAATGGTAAAAATATAGAGGAAAATACCCTGACAACTGTATCAAGTGAAGAACAAGAAGAAGTGATAGCTAAAGAGGAAGCAGAAATAGAAAGAAAATTGAAGGATACATTAGAAAACATTGAGGGAGTTGGAAAGGTAAAGGTAATGGTCTATTTTAAAGGAGGTGAAGAACAGATACCAGCAATAAACATAAATGATTCTACTAGCCTTACTGAAGAAAAGGACACAGATGGAGGCACTAGGAAAATAACTCAAAAGAATGATGGAAGAACAATAGTTATGATGAATACTGAAAATGGGACAAAACCTTTTGTAGTAAAAAAATATAAGCCAGAAGTTACTGGAGTTTGCGTGGTAGCAGAGGGAGCTGAAGATAGTTTAATAAAGCTTCAAATCCACAAAGCTGTTATAAATTTATTCGGCTTAAAGGAAAGTCAGGTAAACGTGTACTCTATGAAAAAGTAACATATATTTAAATTTAAAGGCATATAAATTTTTAAGAAAGATAAAAATAAAAAGTAATTAGGAGGTATTTAAATGAACAAGAAACAGGGAGTTATTATTGTTGTCCTATTAGCACTTATCGTATGTGCTGGTGTACTAGCTACTAAGCTTAATGCTGACCTAGACTATGTTGCAGGAAATGATATGACAAAGGGAAAGGATGCCATTTCGCTTAATGAGACAAGCAAAAATACGAGCAGTTCTAATTATTTTCAAGAGTCTCAAATAATAAGAGATAATAATATGTCTCAAGCTTTACAAACCTTAAAGGCATTAATCGATGATGAACATACTTCAAAAGAAGACAGAGCTGACTTATCTAAAAAATATACTAATTTGGCTTTAGCGAGCACCAATCAATCACAAATTGAAACTATTTTAAAGAGTAAAGGTTATGAAGATGCGTTATGCTATGTTCAAGACAATAAAGTCACAGTAATCATAAAATCATCAACAAAGTTAAGTGAAAATCAACAAAAGCAAATTCAAGATGTAGTTATGGATGTTACTCAAATAAAAGATGTAGAAATTCAATTAAAAGAATAATTGTATTTGTAAAAACATACTATATTTGATATAATAATCTTAAGAATAATTTGTTTTGGAATAATCAAAACAAGGGGGTACATAAATGGACGAAAATTTAAATAAAGAAATAGAAGTAGGTATTGTAAAAATATCAGATGAAGTAGTGGAAGTTATTGCTGGTCTAGCCGCTTCAGAAATAGATGGAATAGAAGGAATGAGTACTACATTAGCTGGAGGTATAACTCAAATACTTAGTGGCAAAAAGAATGTCTCTAAAGGAATTAAGGTTAATGTAGGAGAAGATAACGCTACAATAGATTTGTATGTAGTAGTAAAGTATGGTATTAAGATTGCTGATGTGGCTAAGAAGGTTCAAGAAAATGTTAGAAAATCTGTAGAATTAATGACAGGTTTAAATGTAACAGCAGTTAATATTTACATTCAAAACGTGGTACTTCCGAAAGTGGAAGAGAAGATTAAAGAAAAAGAAGATTGATTTTTACACCCTCTGAAAACAGAGGGTGTTTCCATGTTTAAGGATGTATAAGAATAAATAAGTTGATAATAATTAAAATATGCTTTATTTTAATTATATTACGTGAATTATAGGAGGAAGACATGAACAGAAGAAAATCAAGAGAAATAGCTATGAGATTATTATTTGAAATGACTATCAATAAGGAGTCTTACGAAGAAATATTGGATAATTTTAAGGAAAATACAGAAATGAATTTAGAGGATGTAGATTTTTTATATGTAGAAAAGATTATAAAAGGCATACAGGAAAATGTTGAATTTCTAGATAGCAAGATAGCAAGCAATTTGAAAAATTGGAAATTAAGTAGATTATCAAAAATAGATCTCTCTATATTGAGAATTTCTACATATGAGATTACTTTTATTGAAGATATACCAAATAAAGTTGCTGTAAATGAAGGAATAGAACTTGCTAAAAGATATTCCACTGATAATTCTCCAGCATTTATCAATGGAGTTCTTGGCAGTATGGTACAGGAGTAAAAACGCCATTAGGAGGTAAGGCATGGGAATGTTATTAGATGGAAAAGCAGTTTCCGAAAGGTTTAGAGAAGATATAAAGAAAATTGTTGAACATAAAAAATTTAAAGGCGAAAAGGTTCCATGTTTAGCCAATATTTTAGTAGGGAATGATGGTGGTTCAATCTATTACGTAAATAATCAAAACAAATTGTGTGATAAGCTAGGTGTGAAGGTAAAAAGTGTTCATTTAGAAGAAAAAGTTTCAGAAAAAGATTTACTAAAGGCTATAGATAATTTAAGTGAAGATAATGATGTGGATGGAATAATACTTCAACTTCCACTTCCTAAGCATCTAGATGAGGCTAGAATAACGGCAGCTATACCTTATGAGAAAGATATTGATGCTCTAAGTAGTATAAGTACAGGGAAATTATATAAAGGAGAGAAATGCTTTGTTCCTTGCACACCAAAAGGAATAATAGAATTAATAAAAAGCACAGGTGTTGAAATAGCAGGTAAAAATGCAGTAGTTATTGGAAGAAGCAATATTGTAGGAAAACCTGTAGCCCAACTGCTTTTAAATGAAAATGCTACAGTTACTATATGCCATTCTAAAACCAATGATTTAAAAGAAGTTTCTTCTAAAGCAGATATTTTAGTAGTAGCCCTCGGGAAACCTAAATATATTACAAAAGATTACATAAAGGATGGTGCTATTGTAATTGATGTGGGCACTACTGCTATTGAAGGAAAGCTTGTAGGTGATGTATGTTTTCATGAGGCCCTAGAAAAGGCAGCCTTTGTAACACCAGTACCAGGTGGAGTTGGTGCTATGACTACTACTATGCTTATTAAAAATCTTTGTGAGGGATTAGAATAGTATGCATATAAAGACAGTGAGTGTTTCTCAATTAAATAGTTACATAAAAAAGATAATAGATAATGATTTTATTTTAAAGAACTCTTATGTTAAAGGCGAGATATCTAATCTTAAATTACATAATAGCGGGCATATTTATTTCTCACTAAAAGATGAGTACAGTAAAATAAATTGTATTATGTTTAAGCCTTATGTGGAAAGTATGATTGTAGTACCGCAGGATGGAGACAATGTTATACTGAAAGGGAGAGTTTCAGTATATCAAAAAGATGGGGTATATCAGTTTTATTGTGAAGAGCTAGAAAAAGAAGGTATAGGAAACTTGTATTTAGCCTTTGAAAAACTCAAGAACAAACTGCATAAAGAAGGTTTATTTGATGAGAAACATAAAAAAGATATACCAAAATATGCAAGAAGAATAGGTGTTATTACTTCTTCTACAGGAGCTGCTATACGTGACATAATTAATGTGACTAAGAGAAGAAACCCTACTGTTGAGCTTGTAATTTACCCATCACTTGTCCAAGGTAATAAAGCGAGCTATGAACTAGTCAAAGGAATAAAATATTTTGATAGTAGGGGTGACGTAGATTTAATTATCTTAGCAAGAGGAGGAGGCTCTTTAGAAGAGTTATGGGCTTTTAATGAGGAGAACTTAGCTTATGCAATATATAACTGCAATAAACCTATTATAAGTGGCGTTGGACATGAAACAGATTTCACAATTTGTGACTTTGTTAGTGATAGAAGAGCTTCTACTCCTTCAGCAGCTGCTGAGATAGCTGTGTTTAATTTAAATGAGCTAAATGAAAAAATAGAAATATATAAAAGCAAAGTATTTAATGCGATGAAAAATAGTATAAACTCAAAATATGATAATTTGAATATTTTAATGAATAATCTAAAGATTAATAGTCCTATGGGATATATTGCCAATGAATACATCAGAGTGGATAGCATTAAAAATGAGCTTTTATATAGAATAGAATCAAAGATACAATATGAAAAAGGAAATTTAGTAAAGCTAAATTCTTTACTACAAGCGCATAATCCTTTAAATATCTTGAATAGAGGGTTTTCAGTTATTCAAGATGAAAAGGGCAGTATAATTACTGAAGTAAATCAATTGTCTAACAGTAAGTATATTAATATTACTTTAAAAAAGGATAAAGCTAAAGTGTATCTGAGTAGTGTTGAAAAAACAGAATAGCACTTAAAAACTTTGGAGGTTTCATAATGGCAAAAAAGAAAGAATCTTATGAGGACTTAGTAGTTAAATTAGAAGAAATTATTAGACAAATGGAAAGTGATGAAATATCTTTAGAAAACTCTATGAAAAGCTATGAAGAGGGAATTAATCTTTGTAATAAAATATATAAGATGCTAAATGAAGCTGAAGGAAGAGTGAAGATTTTAACTGAAAGTGGAGAAAAGAATTTTATAGAGGCTGATGAATAGTATGAATATGAATATTAATATTGATAAATTGAAAATGAGATAAATGATTGGTTAGAAAATTATTTTAAAGAAAAAGGGAGCTATAATAAATTAATATACGAATCTATGGAATACAGCATTAAGGTTGGAGGAAAAAGAATAAGGCCTATATTGATGCTATGCACAGCTAATATTTATAAGGATAATTATAAAGGGCTTATACCTATGGCTTGTGCTTTAGAAATGATCCATACCTATTCACTAATACACGATGATCTACCGTGCATGGATAATGATGACTTGAGGCGAGGAAAGCCAACAAACCATAAGGTTTATGGTGAAGCTATAGCGGTTTTAGCAGGAGATGGACTTTTAAATGAGGCTATGAACGTAATGTTTGATTGTTGTTTACAAGGTTCAAAAAAAGAATTGAAAGCTTGTGCAATGATTTCAAAGTCTGCTGGAGTAGATGGAATGATAGGCGGTCAAGTAGTAGATATTATTAGCGAAGGAAAGGAAATAAGCAATGAACAATTAAGCTATATGCATAAATGCAAAACTGGAGAGTTGATTAAAAGTGCAGTAGTTTCAGGGGCAATTTTAGCTGAGGCTAGTGAACAGGATATAAAAATATTAAGTTTATTTGGAGAGAAATTAGGGTTAGCTTTTCAAATCAAAGATGATATATTAGATGTAATAGGCAATGCAAGTTTGTTGGGCAAAAATGTAAATAGCGATAAGAATAATAGTAAAACTACATTCATTTCAAAGTTTGGTTTAGAACAATGTAAAGAAATGTGTAGATCTCTAACAGATGAATGTCTACAATTGTTGGATAAAATCCATGGCAACATTGAGAATTTAAGAAATATAACTGTATTTCTTTTAGAAAGAGAATATTAATTAGATAACCTTAAAAGACCTCAAAGAATTAGAAATAATGAAACATTATAGGGAACTTTGAAATGTTTTAAGGCATATGATATAATTTCAGTATAAAAAAGGTAATATATGTGAATACAAAGGAAAGATGATAATATGAAAAATATACTTGATTCCTATAATAATATTAATGACTTAAAAAAGATGTCATTTAATCAGTTAGAAAGATTTGCAGAGGATATAAGAAAGCTATTGATTGACAAGGTATCTAAAACTGGAGGTCATTTAGCCTCTAACTTAGGAGTTGTAGAATTAACATTAAGCTTATATAAGGTATTCGATTTAGAACAAGATAAAATATTATGGGATGTTGGGCATCAAACTTATGTTCATAAGATATTAACAGGAAGAAAAGATAAGTTTGATAAACTTAGACAGTTTGGTGGCATAAGTGGATTTCCTAAAAGATGTGAAAGTAAATATGACATTTTTGAGACAGGACATAGCAGTACGTCTATTTCTGCTTCGTTAGGTATGGCTAGAGCTAGGGATTTAAGCAAAGAGAAATATCATGTTGTTTCTATAATTGGCGATGGTGCTCTTACTGGAGGCATGGCTTTAGAGGCACTCAATGATGTTGGAGATAGAAAGACAGATTTAATCATTATATTGAATGATAACCAAATGTCTATTGGTAAAAATGTGGGAGGATTATCTACTTATTTAAGTAGAATAAGAATTGACCCTAAATATAATAAATTTAAAGAAGATTTTAATGATGCTTTAAGAAAAACTAGTATCGGGAATGGATTAGCAGATTCTATAAGAAAAGTAAAATCAGGAATAAAGCAGATATTAGTACCAGGGATGTTTTTTGAGGATATGGGAATTAAGTATTTAGGACCTATTGATGGGCATGATATTAAAGAACTAACTAAGGTTATGTCTTTAGCTAAAGAAATAAAAGGACCTGTACTAATACATGCTGTTACTCAAAAGGGAAAAGGATATAAGTTTGCAGAAGAAAATCCAGATAAGTTTCATAGCATTTCAGAGTTTAACCTAGAGACAGGAAAAGTGTCTAAAATAGGTGGAGAAACCTATTCTAATGCATTTGGAAATTCTATGGTTAAATTAGCTTCTAGAGATGAGAGAATAGTAGGTATTACTGCTGCTATGAGAGATGGAACTGGATTAAGTAAATTTAGCCAAGTGTTTCCAAATAGGTTTTTTGATGTAGGAATTGCTGAGCAGCATGCCGTAACTCTTGCTGCAGGAATGGCTCAAGCAGGATTAAAGCCTATTTTCGCAGTATATTCAACTTTCCTTCAAAGAGCCTATGATCAGGTACTACATGATGTGTGCCAACAAAATCTTCCAGTTATTTTTGCTATAGATAGGGCAGGAATAGTTGGAAACGATGGAGAAACTCATCAGGGGCTTTTTGACCTATCCTACTTATCTCATATGCCTAATATGACAATAATGAGCCCAAAATCTATGGGAGAAATTGAATATATGTTTAGTTGGGCTATAGAGCAAAATTTTCCTGTGGCTATAAGATATCCACGCGGAGGAGACCATATAAATTTAAAAGAACAAAAAGATTATATTAAAGGGAAATGGGAAGTTTTAAGGTCAGAGGGAAATATAGCTTTGATAGCTACTGGAAAAATGGTTGGAACAGCTATTGAAGTTGCTGATAAGATGAAAGCTATGGGGATTGATTTAACTGTTATAAATGCTTGTTTTATTAAACCTATTGATAAAAAGTTGATTCTAGAGCTAGTTAAAAGGGAATATAAGATAGTAACGTTAGAGGATAATGTGATTCATGGTGGGTTAGGAAGTCTTATACTAGAGTATATAAACACGATAGAAAAAGATAATGAGATTAAAGTGTTAAATCTAGGATTTGAAGATAAATTTGTGCCTCATGGGGATGTAGATGTTCTATATAAATTAAATTACCTAGATTTCGATGGTATCATAAAAAGCATTGTAAAAATTATATAGATAATCATAGTAATTAAAGGAGTTAGAGTATGAATGCAGCAAAAAGTAACAGACTAGATATAGTTTTAGTAGAAAAGGGCTTTTTTGAATCTAGAGAAAAAGCTAGAGCTAGTATAATGGCAGGAGACATATTTGTAGATGGGCAAAGGGTGGATAAGTGCGGCCAGAAGGTTAGAGAAAATGCGCATATAGAATTTAAAGGAGATATACTGCCGTATGTTAGTAGAGGGGGATTAAAGCTAGAAAAAGCAATAAAAAGCTTCAATATAAATTTAAAAGATAAGGTATGTATGGATATAGGAGCATCCACTGGTGGATTTACTGATTGTATGCTCCAAAATGGAGCAAAAAAGGTTTTTTCTATAGATGTGGGTTATGGACAATTTGCATGGAAGTTGAGAACAGATCCTAGAGTTATATGTATGGAAAGAACTAATGCAAGGTACTTAACTACTGAGGATATTGGAGAATATGTAAACTTTGCTAGTATAGACGTATCGTTTATATCCCTAAAAAAAATAATTCCAGCTATTATCAACTTATTAACAGATAGAGGAGAAATAGTAGCTTTAATTAAGCCACAATTCGAGGCTGGCAAAGATAAAATAGGTAAAAAGGGAGTAGTAAGAGAAGCTAGTACCCATAAAGAGGTTATTAATGATATACTAAAATTTCTTTTAGAAAACAATCAAAGAATAATAGGACTTCAGCATTCTCCAATTAAAGGGCCAGAAGGAAATATAGAGTACTTAGTATACTTTACAAAAGGTCAAGATTACTTAAACGAATTTGATTTTAACATAGTAGATTCTGTTGTTAACTCTTCACATGAAAACTTGTAATTGGAGGAACAATGAAAAAGATAGGGTTAAATATAAATAGCAGCAAGTTTATTGATGAAAAAGTCGTTGAGGAGATTATAAGTAAAATAACTCAATACATTAAAGATTCCGAAGTAAAAGTATATAGGGATTCTATCGGTCTTGAGAAGATTAAATTTGAAGGTCTGGACATGATAGTGGTTTTAGGCGGGGATGGAACTATTTTGAGAACAGCTAGAACCATAGCTGAATTTGAAGTGCCTATTTTAGGAATAAATATGGGGCATCTAGGTTTTTTGACCGCAGTGGAAATCCTAGAGCTTGAGAAAGCTATTGAAAGTATAAGTAAAGGGAAATTCACTATAGAGGATAGAATGATGCTTCAATGTAAAGTTAATAATGAAGGACACATAAAAGCATATAATTCTCTTAATGACGTAGTAATTTCAAAAGGAACTTTATCAAGAATATTAAACTATGAAATATATATAGATAACAAATTTTACACATCCTTTAATTCAGATGGTGTAATAATTTCTACACCAACAGGATCAACAGCATATGCCCTGTCAGCAGGAGGCCCTATAGTTTATCCTACTTTAGATGTTATATCATTAATCCCTATATGCCCTCATTCTATGCAGATGAGAAGTATTATATTAGAGAGCAATAGTGAAATAAGCATCATAATAAATAGTAAAAATGAACGAGTTTTTTTAACTGTAGATGGACAGGAATCTATAGATTTAGAAAAATGTAAAAAGGTAACAGTCAAGAAATGTGATTTTAAGTGTAAATTAGTTCGAATAAATGGTTATAATTACTTTGAGGTGCTAAGAAAGAAGATATTTTAATTACTTTAATGGATTAAGGAGATGAAAAATGAAGATTCAACGACACGCAAGAATTTTGGAGATTATAAATACAAAGGATATAGAAACTCAAGAAGAATTAGCTGAAGAATTGAAAAAGAGCGGTATGGATGTGACACAGGCAACTGTATCAAGAGATATAAAAGAACTAAAGCTTATTAAAGTCTTATCAAGTAGTGGCAGCTACAAATATGCTACTATATCGCAGAATGATGGATTTCTGTCTGACAAATTAGTAAATGTGTTTGCTAATACAGTAGTAAATGTAGAGAATGTTCAAAACTTTGTAGTGGTAAAGACGCTATCAGGTTCAGGTTCAGCAGCAGCAGAAGCTATTGATTCTATGAACTTTGAAGGAATTTCAGGAACTATTGCAGGAGATAATACTATCTTTATCCTAACTATAAATGATGATAAAGCTCAAGATATAGTAAAGAAGCTAAAAAAAATGCTCAGTGAAAAATAGGAGGGGTGATATGCTTCTTCAACTAAATATTAAAAATTTTGCATTAATCGAAGATCTAACTATTAATTTTGAAAAAGGATTCAACATTTTAACTGGAGAAACAGGTGCTGGTAAGTCTATTTTGATAGATGCAATAAATTATGTACTTGGAGACAAATTTAATAAAGGCTTAATAAGAACAGGCGAAAACAGAACATTTGTAGAGGCTATTTTTGATGTTGATAACATGAATACAATAAAAGCTATGAAAAAAATGGAGATAGAATGTTGTGACTTACTGATTATAAGTAGGGAAACTTTTAAGTCGGGCAAAAGTGTGGTGAAGGTTAATGGCAAAGCACTATTGCTATCAGACATAAAAAAGATATCTAATACTCTTATCAATATTCATGGCCAACATGAAAATCAAGAACTGTTAGACTCTGCTACTCATATAAATTATCTAGATAAGTTTGGAGAAGATAAGTTAAATGATGCACTATATAATTACAACTTAAAATATAAAAGACTATTAGATATAGATAGAAAAATACAGCAATTTGGAGTAGAAGATGGAGAAAAAGAAAAATTAAGTGATTTTCTTAAATATCAAATAGAAGAAATAAATAGTGCTAAATTAAAAATAAATGAAGACAAAGAACTAGACGAAAAATATTCTATACTAAATAACGCCGAAAAAATAAGTAATGCATTAGCAAATAGCTATAATATTTTATATAATAGCGATGATAGCTTTATATCTGTTTATGACTGTTTAAATAAAGTTATTCGTGAACTTAGAATTATTGATAAACATATGGACAAACTAAAGAGTGTAACAGATTCTATAGAAGAAGCCTATTTTAATATAGAACAAAATATATCTGAAATCAGAGATATTCAGGAATCAATATCTTATGATAAAGAGGAGTTAGAATTTGTAAATAGTAGGATATTTCAAATTGACTCATTAAAAAGAAAATATGGTAAAACAATAGACGATATTTTAAAGTATAAAGAAAAAATAGAAAATCAGTATGATGAAATAATAAATAGTAGTAAAATCGTCGAAGAATTAAAAAAGGAACGTTCTAATGTTATTGAACAACTTATGAAAGATGGAAAAATAATACACGATATTAGGGTAGATATTGGTGAAAAGTTAGAACGTAAAATAAAAGAAGAGCTTGATTATGTTGGATTAGAAAAAAGTGTATTAAAGATTAATATTTCTTTTCAAAATGAGTTTTATATCAATGGATGTGATAAGGTCCAATTCTTGATATCAACTAATCCAGGAGAACC
Source organism: Clostridium bovifaecis (assembly GCA_009738435.1). Classification (GTDB taxonomy): domain Bacteria; phylum Bacillota; class Clostridia; order Clostridiales; family Clostridiaceae; genus Clostridium_H; species Clostridium_H bovifaecis. The sequence goes on from CP046522.1 coordinate 1,781,807, forward strand.
ATTAAAAGCTTTAGATAAGGTAGTGTCTGGAGGCGAGCTATCAAGAATAATGCTAAGTTTAAAGACAGTTTTCGTAGATAAAGATGAAATTCCATCTGTTATTTTTGATGAAATAGATACTGGAATAAGTGGAAGAATAGCTCAAAGAGTTGCTGAAAAAATGTACTTGATCTCTAATGCTCATCAAGTATTTTGTGTGACTCACTTACCTCAAATAGCAAGTATGTCAGATAATCATTTTCTAGTTGCTAAAGATGTTATAGACGGAAAAACTTTTACTAATATAAAGAAAATAAACAGTTTACAAAAGGAATATGAAATAGCAAGAATGATAGGAGGTTCAGAAATTACTGAACTTACACTAAAAAATTCTAAGGAAATGGTTAATCTTGCCTTTAATCGTAAAAATGATTTAATTCTACATAAAAAAAATTCATAATCAGTATATGATTATGAATTTTTTTTCGTTTTTTTAAAATTAATTTCATATATTTGTTTCTCTATTAAAGTATTACTCTATATACAAGTATACATTAGCATAATTAAATTCTAAAAGGGTAAATTAAACTTGAATAAAGTATGTTATGCAGGAGGTATAAAAATGAAAAACAGAAAAAGATGCATAATATGCTGGAGTTTAATTCCTATGATGATTTTAGTTACGATCCTATATTTTAAAACTCAAAGCATACCGAGTACAATTTTTCTAAGAGAAGGCCAGGAATTAAAATCCAATTATATTATAAAATTAAATAAAAATAATTATAATCTTCAAAAATCAAAGGTTAGGGATGAGGTAGTAAATGTTAGTTTATTAGGTGTAGTTCCAATTAAATCTGTTTCGGTTAAGTCCGTGCCAGAGATTTATGTTTATCCTGGTGGAACTCCTGTTGGAGTACGATTAAGCACTAAAGGAGTTTTGGTTGTAGCCCTTTCAGATGTTGAAGGTTCCAAAGGAAAAGTAATGAGTCCATCAGCAGAAAGCGGGATACAAGTAGGAGATATAATAATAAAAGTTAATAACGTATTTATAAATAGTTCAGAGGAACTGATTAGGGAAATAAATGCAAATAAAAGTAAAAAGTTAAATATTATAATAGAAAGAAATAATAATACTTTAGAAAAGGTAGTAAGACCTGTAAAAGATAAGGTTGATGACGTATATAAAATTGGCTTATGGGTAAGAGATTCTACTTCTGGAGTTGGTACACTAACATTTTATGATAGCAAAAGTAAGATGTTTGCAGCTCTTGGTCATCCTATAACAGATGTTGATACAGGTACGATATTAAAAGTTAACAATGGAGAAATTGTTGAATCCTCAATTATTTCTATAAGAAAAGGTGAAAAAGGAAATCCAGGAGAACTTAGAGGGATATTTATAAATGAGGAAAAAGATTTAGGAAGCGTAAATAAAAATACTTTATGTGGAATATATGGTAGTGGAAATGAGAGGTTAATCTCTAGCAAGTATAATAAGCCTATAAAGATAGCATTAAGGAATGAAATAAAAGAAGGACCTGCTAAAATACTAACCACAATAGATGGGTCAGAACCTAAATTATATGATATCAAGATAGAAAAATTATTATCTCAAGATAATCCAGGTCCTAAGAGCATGGTAATAAAAGTAATAGATGAAGAACTTTTGAGTAAAACTGGAGGAATAGTGCAAGGAATGAGTGGAAGTCCAATAATTCAAGACAATAAATTAGTAGGGGCTGTTACGCATGTTTTAATTAATAGACCAGATGTCGGTTACGGGGTATATATAGAGTGGATGCTTAAAGACGCTGATATTTTAATAAAATAAGCTAGTAATTAATTGTAAATGATAGTACAATAAAAGATAGCATAAGCTATCTTTTATTTTATTATTTTATCCTAATTTTAGAAAAAATTTCTAAATGAGAAGGAAATGTTATTCTTTTGTCGAATAAATAATTGTTAGGAAATGGAACGAAATTGTGAAAGGGAGAGATATATATGGAAAATAATAAAATAAGCGTGGTAATCGCAGATGACAATAAAGAATTTTGTAATATTCTTAACGATTACCTACTAAATCAAAGAGATATCGTTGTTACTGGAGTTGCAAAAGATGGTATTGAGGCCTTAAAATTAATACAAGAAAAAAAGCCAGATTTAGTTGTTTTAGATATAATTATGCCTCACTTGGATGGTCTTGGCGTTTTAGAAAAGTTAAATACTATGAATATTGATCCTTTACCAAGAATAATTGTATTATCTGCAGTAGGGCAAGATAAGATTACTCAAAGAGCAATTACGCTTGGTGCGGATTACTATGTTGTAAAGCCATTTGATATGGATGTTTTTACAAAAAGAATTAGGCAAATGTTTAATAATACAATATCAAGCGATCAAGTCAAGAAGACAGTTTCTTTAATAGAATCAGAAGAGGTTAATGTTAGAAGAAATGAACCTTTAGATTTAGAGTCTGAAATAACAAGTATAATACATGAAATAGGTGTTCCAGCTCATATAAAAGGGTATATGTATCTTAGAGAGGCTATTAGCATGGTTGTAAATGATGTAGAACTTTTATCGGCTGTAACAAAAGAATTATATCCATCTATAGCTAAAAAATATAATACTACTGCAAGTCGTGTAGAAAGAGCTATAAGACATGCTATTGAAGTTGCATGGTCAAGAGGTCAAGTAGAAACAATAAATAGAATATTTGGATATACAATACACAATGGTAAAGGAAAACCAACAAACTCAGAATTTATAGCTATGGTTGCTGATAAATTAAGATTAAAAAATAAAGTCAGCTAATATACTCTTATTTATAAACTATTTATGCATATAACTTCTTTTGTAGTCATAAATATAAAAAAGATGATTAACAAAAGGAGGAATAGAGAGTGAAAGACAATAAGGTTTCATATAAATTAATAGGCCATATACACCAAAATTTAATCTTATATTTAATTACTGTATTATTTTTATGTATAGGTATAGTAGTAGGGATGTACTCAGTTAAATATATGAGCGATGTAGAAAAGTCAAATCTTATAAGTTACCTTAGAAACCTTTGTGAAACTATTAGTCAAGAACAAGTAAATAGAAAATATATATTTATTGAGGCTATTAAAAATAATATAGCTATTATTGTAGCTGTATGGTTTTTAGGACTTACTATTTTAGGTATTCCTATAATATTAATTATTGATCTATTTAAAGGATTTACAATAGGATTTACATCAAGCTTAGTTATAAATGGACTAGGAACTAAAGGGATTTTAATTGATTTACTTATTATTTTTCCCCAAAATATAATTTATATACCGTGTATTGTTATTTCTTCAGTAATTGCCATAGAATTTTCTTTGATACTTCTAAAAAGTATTTCGATTAAATCTATAAATAAAAATGGAAATTTAATTCAGATAGCAGCGTATTCTACAGTATTTATATTTATAACTGGATTTATGTTTGTAGGCTTTATCCTTGAGGGTTATATATCACCAAGCATATTAAAGTTTATAGCATATAGTGGAGGAAACGTTATACTATGAATATTAATAGGGCAAGCTATAAGTTTATTCTGCTGCTATTAAAATGCTATCTTATAATTCTAGCTTTTGGCATAATGTTGCCTAAGATTATAGACTTTATATTGTTAAAATTTATCATAAACTTTAATGAATATAAAAATAGCACCTTGGTATTTAATGCCTTAAGCAAATATGAAATCCTATTATATAGATATAGGTATATAATATAAGTTTTTTAATTTATAAGATAGCTACTTATGCATAGAATTAAAAATAAATTGGAGATAAAATATGGACAAGGATAAGTATTTAGAAGAATTCATTGAGAGAATGAAAAAGAATGAATTAAGTAAGAATACTATTGACGCATATAGAAGAGATGCTTCAAAGTTTATTACGTTTTTAAATGAAAGAGATGAGGATATTTTAAATATAGATATGGTATCTATAATGGCCTATGTTCAAGCTCTAAAAAAACAAGGTAGGGCTAATAGTTCAATCATAAGAAATTTAGTAGCAGTAAGAAGTTTCTATAAGCATTTAATTAGAGTAGGAAAGGTTAATGAAAATCCATTTTTTAACTATAAGGTTCCTAAAAATAAAAGAAGTTTTCCTCAAATACTTACTATAAGTGAGGTAGATAGATTTTTATCTATTCCAGATTGTAATGACAATAAAGGAATAAGAGATAAGGCAATGCTAGAACTTATGTATGCTACGGGCATAAAGGTATCAGAGCTGCTAAGCTTAACCATATTTGATGTAAATCTAAAATTATCTTACATTAGGTGTAAGGGAAACAATAATAAAGAACGCATTATTCCAATAGGAAATTATGCAGTGAATTGTCTAAGGGAGTATATAAAGATTAGAGATAAGCTTTATACTGACAATTCAGGATTGTTATTTTCTAATCTTAGAGGAGAAAAAATGACTAGGCAAGGATTTTGGAAGTTAGTCAAGTCGTATGCAAAGAAAGCTAATATAGATAAAAAAATTGATTCTCATACACTAAGACATTCTTTTGCAGTACACCTTCTTCAAAATGGTGCTGATATAAAAGCAGTTCAGGAACTTTTAGGACATAATACAATAGCTACTACCCAAATTTATTCTAATGTATCTAGACAAAATAAAATAGCTGATATTTATAAGAAGGCGCATCCAAGAGCTTAAAGGCTTAGGATGTGTCTTTTTTTGCTAAGAGTTCAAATAATAAATATTGTGATAATCTTATTTAAATTGGTAAAACTAAAATTATAAATCTATAGATACTAGAAAGGGGATAAATATGAAGATTAAGAATAAGGCATTAATATGTATAATTTTATTAATATCTCTTATTGGTCAAATTTTCACTATAAATGTAAAAGCCATAGAAACGGGGCTTGATGTACAGGCGAAAGCAGGACTTTTAATGGAGCCCTCTACAGGTAAGATCATATTTGAGAAAAATATACATGAAAAGTTTGCACCAGCGTCTGTAACTAAAATCATGACTATGCTTTTAACCATGGAAGCTATTGATTCTGGAAAAATAAAGATATCTGATAAAGTAATAATAAGTGAAAATGCAAAAAGAATGGGCGGGAACGGAAGTAGCAGCATGCTTTTAGATACAGGAGAAATTAGAACAGTTGAAGAACTTATAAAAGGTGTTGCAATAGCTTCAGGAAATGACGCTGCGGTAGCACTAGCAGAATATATAGGCGGAAGTGAAACAGCATTCGTAAATCTAATGAATAACAGAGCAAAGGAATTAGGTATGAATGATACAACTTTTAAAAATTGCCATGGGCTTTCTGCTGAAGGGCATTTGAGTAGTGCTTATGACATAGCAACAATGTCTAGAGAATTATTAAAGCATGATAATGTCCTAAAATATACAGGAACCTATATGGAAACTATATCAGAAGGAAGAAAGCAGCCCATTGAATTAGTAAATCACAATAAATTAGTAAGATTTTATAAGGGATGCGATGGCTTGAAAACTGGATTTACAAGTGAAGCAAAATATTGCATTTCAGCTACAGCAACAAGAAATAATATACGGATGCTATCTGTAATTATGGGCGCACCTACCTATAAAATAAGAAATCGTGATGCGAGCATGCTTATGAATTATGGATTTTCTAAGTTTGAAGCTAAAAAAGTAGTTACTAAAGATAGTGATATACAGAAGGTAAATCTAAATAAAAAAGGCAGTAAATTCTTTTTTGCTAAGGCAAAGGACGATTTAGTATTAGTTCTAGAAAGAGGAGTAGAAAATAAAGTAACAACCAAGTTTGTGCTAAATAATAATAAAAAGGAATATAAAAAGTATGAAGTTGTAGGATACTGTGAAGTATATGTAAATAATAAGCTTTATAGTAAGATACCCGTTTATAGTGATAGGGATATTAAGACCTATGGAGTACTTGATAATGTAAGATATAATCTTATGAATTTATTTGATAATGCAATCTAAAGATTAAAAGTCCACAGTTCTAATGATGTGGACTTTTTGTTTTGAGTATTATAATATTAATTTATATTATAGTTATAGAGGTAAAATATATGAACATATTATCTCAATTTAATAGTGAAGAATTGTATGTAATAAATTTAATAAAAAAGGAATGCATAGATTGTAATATAAAAGTTTATCTGGTAGGGGGAATAATGAGGGACTTTTTACTAAATAAGAAGCCAAGAGATATAGATATCAGTGTAGAATGTAATCCTATAAATATTATTGAAAGAATGAGCTATATAAAAGAATATAAATATCATGAAAAATTTCACACTAGTACTATATTATTTAAAAATGGAATCATAGTAGATTTGATAAGGTGTAGAAAAGAAAAGTATGACTTTCCAGGAGCTCTGCCTAACATAATACCATCAGATATCTATGATGATTTATACAGAAGAGATTTTACTATCAATGCTATAGCATATGACATTATAGATAATAAAATCATAGATCCTTACAATGGGAATGAAGACTTGAAAAATAAGATCGTTAAAAAGGTACATATGGAGAGTTATTCCGAGGATCCAACCCGTATATATAGAGCAATAAGGTATGCTAGTAGATATAATTTTCGTATTAATGATATTCAAGAGATAAGTAAATGTATAAAAGGGCAAGTTTTTAAAACTATTAGCATAGACAGAATAATAAGGGAAATTGTAATGATATGCAGCGAAGATAACTGGATAAATTGCTTAGCTTTATGTAATGAATTGCAAATGCTTGACATTGATATTAATTGGCTTAATAAAAGTAAATTATGCAGCTATTCATCTATAAATGATAAGATTATAGGTCTGTTTATATCTATAAGAAATAAAAAACATAGAGAATTATTTATAAATAATTCTATTTTAAAAAGAGAGTTAAAAAGTGCCTTTAAAAACTATGAAGACTTAAACTACAGATTAAATAGGCTGATTTTCAATGAATTAACTAACTTTGATATTTATAATATATTGAGTAAGCTGAATGAATTTGAAATAAAACTTATTAGCTTTAATAGAATATATAAGTACATAATAATAAATTATTTCAAAAACCTTTCAAATATTTCCTTGGAAATAAACGGAAAATACTTAGCGGAATTAGGGCTTAACAATGGTAAACAATATAAGAAAATACTTAGATATTTACTAACCTTAAAATTAAACACTGGCATATTCGATGAAAAAAATTATCTACATAAAAACTAGGAGAGATATATAGATGTCACTAAATATAAAAATTGAAAATTTTGAAGGACCTTTTGATTTGTTACTGCATCTAATAAAGAAGAATGAAATGGATGTATATGATATAAAATATATGATATTACAACTCAATATTTAGATTATATAAATAACATGAAAGAAATGGATTTAGAGGTAACTTCAGAGTTTATAGTTATAGCAGCTACTCTTTTAGAGATAAAATCAAAAATGCTTTTACCTAAAGGAGATATGGATAAGGAAGAAGCTGAAGAAGAAGATCCGAGAAAAGACTTAATAATTAAACTTATAGAATATAAGAAGTTTAAATTAGTTGCAGATTTTTTAAAAATAAAAGAAGAGACTGTGGGCATTATGTTTTCAAAAAAGCCTGAAATAATCGAGGATAAGAAAATAAAGCAGAGCAATATAGATATATTACAGGACATCACTATACTCAAATTATTTAATATATAATGATTTAATAAGTAGTTATAATAACAAGATGAACACAGAAAATATGATAGAGAGAGAGATTCCTTTAGATAAGTTTAAAATTGAAGATAAAGTTATGGAACTAAGCAAAAGAGTTTTTAATGAAAAAAGAGTAATCTTCTCAAAGATAATAAATGAATGCGAGAGTAAAATTGAAGTTGTAGTATCATTTTTAGCGTTATTAGAATTAATAAAGCTGAGAGTAGTATCAGTAATTCAGGAAGAAAACTTTAAAGAAATATATATAGAAGGAGTAAATGAAAGTGAAGAATAGTAACATAAATCAATTAGAGATAAATGAGGTATCTGTAAAGAATAGATATTTTTCAATAATAGAATCAATATTGTTTGTAAGCGGAGAAGCTATGGATATTAAAGAAATAGCATCCGTATTGGAATGTGATATAGAACGTACACATAAATTACTTCAGGAGCTTAGAGAGAGATACGAGGAAGAGGAAAGAGGGATACTATTAATCAGTATGAATGATGAATATATGCTTGTTACTAAATCAGAAAATAGCGATTATATTCAAAAGTTATTAAAGACTAATAGTAGACAATCCTTGTCAAGAGCTGCGTTAGAAACTTTAGCTATAATAGTTTACAGACAACCTATTACTAGGGTAGAAATTGATGAAATTAGAGGCGTTAAAAGTGATAAAGCAATTCAAACACTAATGGAAAAAAACTTAATAAAAGAATCAGGAAGAAAACATGTTTTAGGCAGACCGATAATGTATGGAACAACAGATGAGTTTTTGAGGTACTTTGGATTACAAGATTTAAAGCAAATGCCATCATTAGATGATTTTATTAAAGATAACGAGGAAGAAGAATAAAAGGTTTATTCTTCTTCCTCGTTATCTTTATGGTCTTTGTCAGTTTTGGTTTGTTTTTTAAACATATCAATAATCTGAGGAATTTGATCTAACACCCTATCAAAAATGTTTATATTGTTTTGATCAACAGGAAGTAGTCGTATTAAATCATCCTTTATAATTAAAAAAGCTACAGGTTTCACAGAAATTCCTGAACCAGATCCTCCACCAAAAGGATAATTTTCGTAGTCATCTTTAGATTTTATTGGATAAAATTCGCTACCACCAGATGCAAATCCTAATGATACTTTAGATATAGGAATGATAGTAGTTCCGTCATGTGATTTTATAGGGTCACCAACAACCGTATTAACATCTATCATATCTTTTAAGTTTTCTAATGTACTTTTCATCAAGCTTTCAATGGGATGTGATTCCAATTTAACTTACCTCCTTAGGATTTAAATAAAGCTTAGCTTCATTTTTTACATATATAAACGCTGATAAAGCTATATAGATAATCTTAGCTAAGTTTATAAAAATTATACTTTTTATTGTAAAATTTAAAATTGATTTATTGAAAATTGGATTAATATTAAGTCTAAATTTTTTTAGTTTAAATACATAAGAAATTAAACTATATATAATACTAAAAATACTTTGAAGTATTCCATATAAAACACCTGTTATATAAGCATCTTCAAACCCGTAGTTTAAATCTATATCTAAATATAAAGTAGACTTAAATATTATATTTACAAGTTTATTATAGATCTTTTTTATAACATCTAGATAAAATGTTTTAGGGTAAGGAATATTACAATTAACTTTCTTTATTTTTTTCTTTATTTTTCTCTTTAGTTTCCTAGAAGGGTATATTCTTTGTTTATATAGGTATATAGAAAGATTACTATTTTTATATTCAAAGGTTGTATGTATAGGAAATGGAATGAAAAAAATTAAAACTAAAATAAATAGCCAAATCACGAAGATTCCTCCAAGTTTCTTGATAACTATTAGTATCACCAATATTTATTAATAATATAAGTTTTTTATAATTAAATATAAATTAATTCTTATAGTTTACATATTTTTCATTATGTAAACTATAAGAATTGTAAACCGGAAAAAGTTTCTTGATTATTAATTTTAAATATGAAAAAAATAAATATAAAGGTAGGTGGGTTTTAATATGAAAAAGAAATGCATAATATCTTTGGCGCTTTCTGTATTTATGATATTTAATATAGTTTTTTTATAAAGCGGAAGCTAAAACTAAAACCTTATATGTAGATGCTAGAAGTGCTATAGCTATAGATAGTAAATCTAAAGCTATACTCTATGAAAAGAACTCAGATATGCTAATACCGATAGCTAGTACTACAAAAATTATGACTTCTCTCGTAGCATTAAAATATGGTGATTTAGACAGGAAGATAGAAATATCAGAAAAAGCATCCAACATTCGTGGTTCAGAAGTAGGATATAAAAAAGGGGAATTCATAACCTTAAGAGAATTATTATATGGACTTATGCTAAGGTCTGGAAATGATGCTGCAATAGCAATAGCCGAAGGATTAAGTGGGAGCGTAGATGAATTTTTGGAGTTAATGAATGAATATGCACTACAAATAGGAGCTTTTAATACACATTTTGAATCTCCTCATGGACTAGATAGTCAATATCATTATTCTACTGCCTATGATTTAGCTCTAATTACATCAAAAGCTAAAGAGAATGAACTCTTTAATAAAATTGTTAGCGCTAAAGATGTAGATGCAAATGAGTATGGTTTTACAAGGAATTATCATAATATTAATAAAATATTGTATCAAATTTCTAATGCTAATGGGGTGAAGACAGGGTATACGGGTGGCGCTGGAAAATGTTTAGTCTCATCTATACATGAAGAAAAAGATGATATAATTATAGTAGTTTTAAATTGCACAAAACGATGGAATGAAACTAAAAAATTTATGATTATATTAAGGATAACTATCAGTTTAAGCAAGTTATAGCAAAAGGAGAAGTTATAGATAGTATAGTTTATGGCAAAGATAAGAAGATAGATTTAATTTCTAGTGAAGATGTGGTAATTCCGGTAGGCAAAGAAGAAACCCTAGAAACAAAAATTGTTAAAACAGTTAAAATACCTTCGAAAATCAATCCTAAAACTCCGATAGGAAGACTTTGTATATATAAGGATGGAAATTTAATTAAATCAATTGTTTTGACAAGTAAAGATAACATTGCTGTAAAGGAACGTAGAAACATTAAGGAGATACTGAAAAATCTTTTTATCAATTGATGAATTAAAAAGAAGCTGAAGCTTCTTTTTTTAATTACCTGTTAGATTAAAATCTCTTATTACCATTTTTGTTTTATCGTTAATAGGTTGCCAAAGTTGGATTTGGATTATTTCTGCTTTGCTGTGAAACTTGGCTTCTGAAATAGCTCTACATGCCTCAGCAAATTCTTCATTCGACCAATCTCTTTTAGAAAAATTGATATTGGCAAGAGATATGTGCAAATCCCAATTCTCTATATTTTCTCTTACTCTGAACCCATTCTTTTTAATTTAAAGTTTAGTTTACGGCTCAAGTCATGAATAGTACCACTATCCTCAACCTTTAGATTGACTGATTTAAATGGAGGGTCAAAACAAATAGCTCCATTTATTTTAATAGAAAATTTACCATAGTTAAGCAGGACATTATTTATTACATTACATAAATTCTTTAAATCATCGGGATTGTTTATAACTTCTAAAGTTATGTGAAGCATAGGTAATTCATCATATAGGTTATATTTAAGGGAAATGTTTTTTTGAATTTTTTCTATAGAACTATAGGAGTATTTATCTAACAATGCAACTAGATAGTACAGCACTCCAATCACCCCACTTTAATTATTAATATTATTATAACATGAATATTTGTAGACATATACTTAATTAAAAAAACTACTATAAAATGTATTTTTTGATAAAAAAATAATATAAATTATAATGTATTATATTTGTTGGAGGTAATTCAATGAAATTAGCACTAAATTATAAAGACAATAGGAGAGAGGTGCTAAATGAAGAAAATACAAAAAAGTAATTGGGAGTATTAACTATTTGAAGCTCATAAAGTATTTAATGGGTTCCAAAAAGTTAGAAGTTACTAGCGTAAAAATATTAGATAAAGAAGTAAAAATTGATGAACTTAAGTCTATTGAAGTGCTATTATGATTAATTAATAGTAATTAAAAAAGTATAAGCCTTAGCTAATTTGAGGCTTATACTTTTTTAGTCTTCAATTTATTATATGACCATTTATTTTTTGTTGTTAAGTGTGTAACAAAAGGGGGATTAATAAAATATTTTATTAGTATAGTGGTTAAGGGGGGCATGAGAATGAAATATGAGATTGTTGACTGTATAGATGCAGGAACTGAATATTGTCCTTGCCATTTGGCTGAAACCGGGGATTGCATTTTGTGTTCAGAACTTTGCAACAAGACCTTTTGTGACTGTATAAATTGGAAAGGAACTTGTATATATCAAGAGTATATATGGAATGGGAATAAGGCTAAAGAAGGAAGGAAGCATCAATTAGGTAAGATAATTGATAAGAAAAAAGTAGATAATGGATTAATAATACTTACTATCAAATTGTCATATGAGTTAGTTCAATCTTTAGTGCACCCAGGAAGTTTTATATTTTTAAGAAATCCTTCTTGTAAAGAATATTATGATGCTCCAATTTCAATTATGGATATAGATACTTTTAATAACAACATAACAGTAGCTATAGAAATTGTAGGAGCTAAAACTAAAAAAATAGATGAACTAAATAAAGATGAAGACATAGTAGTAAAGGGGCCTTATTGGAATGGAGTTTTAGGGTTACGGCATGTGTTAAATGCCAAAAACGGAAATTCAGTAATTATAGCAAGAGCCATAGGATTAGCACCAATGATACCAATCATGAAAAAGTTATGTGCTAATGGAAACAAGGTTACTATTATTTTAGACAAGGCTGAGTATAAAGAAAACTTTGTAGAAGAATATCTTAAGTTATATAATGTAGAAATTATAGAATGCTGCGCTTTTAGTTGTGGGGAATTAACTGATAGTTTAAAGAATATATTATCAAAAATTCTGAATGAAAAGAAAGTTAACTTAATACATTGCGCAGGAGCTGATATTCTAATATATAAGGTTATGGAGTACTTGGGAGAAGATTTTAATTATTCGTGCTGTAACAACGTAAAAATGTGCTGTGGTGAAGGAATATGTGGAGCATGCACAGTCAGATTTAAAGGGCATATAGTTAAGAGATTATGTAAGCTACAAGTAGACCCTAAGTATATTTTTGAAGGGAGGAGACTAATATGAAAGTTATTATAATAGGTGGTGGATGGGCAGGATGTGCAGCAGCAATAACGGCTAAAAAAGCAGGAGCCGAAGTGGTATTATATGAGAAAACTGATATGCTTTTAGGTCTTGGCAATGTTGGAGGAATAATGAGAAACAATGGAAGATATACAGCAAGTGAGGAATTAATAGCACTTGGAGCTGGTGATTTAATAAATATAACGGATAAAAATAGTAGACATAAAGGCATAAATTTTCCAGGGCATGAGCATGCATGGCTTTATGATGTAAATAGAATTGAAGCCGAAGTTAAGAAATATCTAGAAAATATGGATGTAGAACTGAAGTTTGTATCTAGAATTGTAAATGTAAAAAAAGAAAATAATACAATTAAGGGTATATATCTTAGTGATGGAAGCTATGAACAAGGAGATGTATTCATAGAGACTACAGGAACAACTGGACCAATGGGAAACTGCTTAAGATACGGAAATGGATGTTCTATGTGTGTTTTAAGATGTCCTGCTTTTGGTCCGAGAATAAGTATAAGTCAAAGAGCTGGAGTCGAAGACTTGAGAGGAGAAAGAGCAGACGAAGTATATGGAGCTTTTAGTGGATCCTGTAAGTTGTGTAAAGAGAGTATAGATGAAGAAATAATTAAGGAATTAGAAGAAAAAGGAGTAGTAGTGTTAAAGGTTCCAGAAGAAGACGTCAATTTAGAGAAATTAAAAATAAAAGTTTGCCAGCAATATGCCCTAAAAGAATTTGCCGAGAATGTAGTTTTACTGGATACAGGACATGTCAAATTAATGACATCTTACTATCCATTAGAAAAGTTAAGAAAAATTAAGGGTTTAGAGCATGTAAAATATATTGATCCTTATGCAGGTGGAAAAGGAAATTCTATAAGATATCTTGCAATTACTCCAAGAGACAACACTATGAAAGTAAAAGGCATAGACAATTTATTCTGTGGCGGAGAGAAAGCAGGACTTTTTGTAGGACATACGGAGGCAATCTGTACTGGCTCCCTTGCTGGGCATAATGCAGTTAGATATGCAGCTGGAAAAGAATTATTAAGTTTACCAAATGAAACAGTAATAGGCGATATTATTGATTTTTCAAATAAGAGATTTTTAGAAGAAAATGATAAAAAAAGTAGATTTACTTTTGCAGGCTCAATATACTTTGATAGGATGAAAAAATTAGGATTATACACCATAGATAAAGATGAAATTAAAAATAGAATTAATAAACTAGGGCTAACAGATACCTTCAGAAATAAAATAGTATAAAAATATAGTTGATACGCACAATAAATAATAATATTGTGCGTTTTCTTATGTAACAATGTCAATATAAATTATAAATTCTAAAAGAAAGCTTTAAAACAAAATTGATATTGAAATTCATTATCAAACAAGGTATAATACTATAGAGATAGTTAAAAATTTATCATAACAGGAGGAAAATACATTGAAGATAGCTGTTATAGGTTGCACACATGCTGGAACTGCAGCAATATTGAATGCAGCAAATTTATATCCAAATGCTAAAATAACCGTTTATGAAAAAAATGATAATATATCATTTTTATCTTGTGGAATTGCACTATACGTAGCTGGGATAGTTAAAGACCCACAAGGGTTATTTTACTGCTCACCAGAGAAACTAGAAGAATTAGGTGTAGAAACTAAAATGATGCATGAGGTACTAGATATAAATATACCTAATAAAAAGATAAAAGTTAAAAACTTAAACAATAATGAAATATTTGAAGACACTTTTGATAAGCTCATTGTAACAACAGGCTCATGGCCGATAGTTCCTAAAATTGAAGGAATTGATTTGGGAAATGTTCTTCTTTCAAAAAATTTCTATCACTCAAATACTATCATTGAAAAAGCCAAAAATGCAAAGAATATTGTAGTAGTAGGGGCAGGATATATTGGAGTTGAGTTAGTAGAGGCTTTTGAGATGAATGGGAAAAATGTAACATTAATAGATGCGCAAGATAGAATTTTAAGCAGATACTTAGATAAGGAATTTACAGACATGGCTGAAGATGCCTTTAAAGAACATTCAATAAAACTAGCACTAGGAGAAATAGTTGAAAGGTTTGAAGGTACAAGTGGAAAAGTTTCAAGAGTAATTACAAACAAAGGAGAGTATGAAACTGATTTAGTTATATTATGTATTGGATTTAGACCAAATACTGATCTACTCAAAGGACAAATTGATATGTTAGATAATGGGGCTATTGTGGTTGATGAATACATGCGTACTAGCAGCAAAGATGTATTCGCAGCAGGAGATAGTTGTGCTGTAATATATAATCCTACAGGGACTCATGAATATATTCCTTTAGCTACAAATGCTGTTCGCATGGGAACATTGGTTGCTAGAAATCTGGTTAAACCCACTACTAAGTATATGGGAACCCAAGGAACTTCTGGAATCAAGATATATGATTATAATATGGCTTCAACAGGTTTAACAGAATATTCAGCTGGAATTAAAGGCAAGGAAGTAAAAACAGTTACAGTTGAAGATAGCTATCGTCCAGAATTTATGCCTACCTATGATAAAGCAAAATTAAAAGTAGTATATGAAAAAGATTCAAGAATAATTTTAGGTGCTCAAATAATATCAAAGATAGATTTAACTCAAACTATAAATACAATATCTATATGCATCCAAAATAAAATGACTATAGATGAATTGGCATTTATAGACTTTTTCTTCCAACCACACTATAACAAGCCATGGAACTTATTAAATCAAGTTGGATTAAGCGCAGAATAGTAAAAAAGAGAAAGTTTAACTCTCTCAGCTTGTTCAGAAACCCCATGCAAATGCATGGGGTTTTATAATGCCTGAATTTTTTATGCGATAGCATTTCGAGAAGCGGTACATTTTTACAATTATAGGTAAAAAGCATTCGCGAAGTAAGCAAAAAATAGTGCGATAGCACTCTGGCTATCTTTTTCATGTTCTGAACTGCTGCCGTAAGTAGGCATTGTTCAGAAACTTTTCTAATTCCGCGCATGCGGCAATAACGAAGCCCGTGCAGTTCTTTTGAATCAGCAAAGCTTCGCTCAATTTTTTCTTTTCTTCTTTTATATATACTTGTTCTTTTATCTGTCTTAGCAAATCTAAATACTTCATCCTTGTAATCTTCCAATACATGGCGTCTAATAGTTCTGTAATTTGCTTTGTCAGATGTTAAGCAATTAAATCTATACTTGCAATCTTCACAATCCTTCGGATTACTACCGTATTCTCTATAACCTTGACGTGTAGTTGTTTTATAACTTAAAAAGCATTTATTTTCACAAACATAACCATCTAATTCCTTTACGTATTGAAATCTGTATTTAGTATATTTTCCTTTAACATGAGGCCCTAAACGGAACGCAAAAATACCTTTATAACTTTTACGAGATATTTTCTTGCAAATCGGGTTAGTAGAATAGCCGGCATCAGCAACGATGTATTTAGTTTTAAAATTAAACTTTTTAATTTGAGTCTCTATTCTATCAATATACGGATCTACGTCATTTACATTACCCGGAGTCACATGAACATCAGTTATTATATTACACTTTCCATCAACTGTTCTATGGTCCAGATAGAAGAAGCCTTTCGGCTTGCCATCCCTAACCATATATCCACTATCCGGGTCAGTAGTACTCACTTTTATTATTTTAGTTTCAGCTATTTCTTCTTTTTTTTAAGAGGTTTCTTTCCATGAGCTATTCTATCTTCATTTATATCTTTTTCTAGTTCTTCAAAGTAGTCTTTAGTAGATTGACTAACTTCTTCCTTAGTATACTTATGTTTATTAGCGTTAGCTTTTAGATGTGTAGAGTCTGTATAAAGTATTTTACCATCAACTAACTTTTTATTAATTGCTTGAAATACAATGTTATCGAAGATCTCTTGATATATGTTTGTATCTTTAAATCTGGTTATTCTGTTTTGACTTATAGTTGAATGGCTTGGAATTTTATCTGTTAGAGAAAATCCTAGGAACCAACGATAAGCTATGTTTACCTCGATTTCTTTTACGAGCTGTCGCTCTGATCTTATACCGAATAGGTATCCTATGAACAGCATTTTAAATAGAACTATAGGATCGACGGCTGGACGCCCATTATCGGCGCAATAAAGATCTTTTACTAAATCTCTTATAAATGAAAAATCTATGTATTTATCAATTTTTCTAAGTATATGGTCTTGTGGAACCAAATTTTCTATGTAAACAACTTCTAAACCTTGTTGTGCAGAATTACTTTCCCTTAGCATATAAAATCCCCCTTGTATAATGTAGTTGTAACATTTGATAGAAAACACATAGATTTTCAACCGGACATTAACAACTCATTTCCTTAAAATATTCTTAACTTATAACTTACCCATCAGTATATGACATTTCATTTTAATGTTTTCTATCAACATACCTGACAGGAAACTTAACCTTTAAATTAAATCATTGTATAATATCTCCTGAATAGAGGTTAGATGGAATCCCCCAGGGAATCTCGTAGAGAGGTTATACCTGTAGATTAGCGTATCATTCCATCAGTGAGAGCTCTATGATTTAGCTGGTTGGGTTTCCTGTAGGGTGGAATTACCCGTGTCACTAACAAGGTTATAGACTCACTGATTCAGTGGATGCTCTATTCTATCTCGAACTAACTAATGTAAAGGAGATATTTAAATGCCTAAGTTTTATAATAATATTGTAATAGGAATCGATGTTTCAGCAGAATTTTCAATGGTAGCAATACTAGCACCTAACGGTGATGTTTATAGAAAGTCTTTTAAGATTCGACATGATATGGACGGTTTTGAATTCTTGCTCAAAGAAATAAAGAAAGCGGAGCAAGAGTTTAACATGAAGACCTTACTCTTCATGGAGTCCACTGGCGTGTACCACTTACCTCTTCTCCACTTTCTTCAATCCAAACAATTAGAGGCTTATGTTATAAATCCTCTAATTACTAATTCTAACAAAAATCAAGATATAAGAAAAGTGAAAAATGATAAGAAGGACGCCTTATCTATTGCTAAAATAGGTAAATTTCAAGATATTAAAGCTTACAGTTTCTTTGATATACCTACTTTTACATTAAAATGTCTTTGTAGAGACTACTATAAACTTGCGGATATTAGGTCTACATTCAAGAAAAGGCTATCTGCTGATCTATATATTGTTTTTCCAGGGTATAAGGTAGTTTTTAGCGACATAACAGGTCCAAGCTCAATAGCTGTTTTAAAGCAATATCAAACTCCAAAAGCTGTTTTAGATGCATCAAAAGAAGATATTATAGATCTTTTGCTTAAGTCATCTAAGAAGAATTTAACTTGGTGTAATAACGCTTATGACAAGCTTATCAAGGCAGCTTCTAGAACTATTGGAATATCATCAAATGGATTATCTATAAAGCTATTAAACAGCATATCTATCATTGAAAATCTAAATGAACAAATTGAGTTACTCTTAGCTGAAATAAAAAACCTTATAAATAGCGATGATACCATGACCCAAACAAAGAAAAATATCCAGTTGCTAATGTCTATACCTGGAGTAGGCTTTATTACTGCTGTAACTATATTAACTGAGATTGGTGATATCAATAGCTTTATGAAGCCTAAACAGCTTGTTGCTTATTTTGGTATTGATCCATCCGTTAATGAATCTGGCAAGTTTAAAAGCGATAAGCAGAAGATGTCTAAAAGAGGTACTCGTATTGGACGGAGAGCCCTGTATGCTGTTGCATTAGCTTCTATAAGAACCAATCGAAACGGTGAAGCAATAAATAAAGTTCTTTTAGACTACTATAAAAACAACCTAAACGGTAAAAAGAAAAAGGTTGCTCTTGTAGCTATAATGCACAAGCTTATAAACTATATCTTTGCAGTTTTTCGCGACAAACAGGAATACAAGCTAAGATTGCCTCAAGTTCACCAAAAGATGTACCTAGAAAATAGAAGCATCTCAGCAGCCTAATCGGCTAAAAAAACTTTACCAAATTTTGTATTGTTCGTTACTTGAGCAATACCTTTTTGTCATGCCCATTTTTAAGAAAAAAAGATTTTCTTAAAAACTATTGACTATTACTAGCTGGTCTAAAAATCTTTATACTTATTAATTCGACGCAAAGATAGAAAATCATTTTTGTAGAAAATGTAAAAAGGCTGTTGACAAAACATGTTTATTAACAGCCTGAGAGAGTTTAACTCTCTTTTTTATTTTGGCTAGAATTAAGTAATAAAAGAATAAATGTGACTTTTTAAAATCTGTATTTGGGCAAGGTATACATAATAAATATTATGTATACCTTGCCCAAAATGTAAACTAAAATTTTCAATATTTACTTCTTTTATAAGTAATAGAAGCGAAAAGTATAGGCATATAGTAATTATATATTTATAAAGAGTTAAAATACTTGGAGGAAACAATGAATAAGATTAATATAATATTACAGATAACAGCCTATATTTTTATGATTATTACAGCAACATTAATTATACATAAACAAAATAATGTTGTAGAAAAGTTTCTTATGAATCTTCTATTTTTAATGATTGGAACTATAATGGCTCTTGGAGAATTGTATTTAGCTGTAAACTTTCCTAAAGGACAACGTATTTATCTTAAACAACCTATAATTTTCAGCTTACTTTTCATATCTATTTTGCTCATCTTAATGTTATATAATATGTATTATATATGGAAGGAAATAAATTCTTTAAAAGGTACCTATATAAAGTGGCAAAGATTAATGTATAATAATAGATTTTTATTCTTTATTATTAGCATAATATTAATAGTATCTATAGTAGTGTGCGCATACGGATTTATTTATTTTATAATTAACAATTTACCTTCAAGTATTGCATCAGACTTAAGCGGTAATTTTATGGATGATGGTAGGAGAAAAAAGTTCAGTGAGTGTGTTTATTTTAGTGGAGTTACTTTTTTCACAGTCGGATATGGAGATATGATTCCAAAAGGAATATTCTTTTGTAGTATAGTTTTATTAGAGATGATAACTTCATATCTATTAAGCATTATTTCAATACCAATTCTTTTGTCAATTTTGATAGGTAAATATAGGAATATAAGCATCATAAAATACAGAAAGTAAGTTTTGTATAGAATATACCGTAGCTTTTAGTTTGTACATAAAACTATTTAATTCGGAAAAATAATACTAGAAAGGCGGGATTAATATGAAAATTAAAAAGGTAGAAAAGAAAATAAATAAAGAAAAAAGGAAGAACATTATCAATCATAGAATTAGGGAAGACTATATTGGCAATGATGAAAAAACTACAATAGAAGATTTTACTGGTAAGATGATGACATAAAATAGATAAGGACTTAGACTGCAGTCTAAGTCCTTATCTATTTTATAAACTAAACATATCTAAAGTCATTTTATCTAATCCTGGTAATGAATGATGCAAAATTACTCTGCATTATTCATTCTTCTAGGTGGCTTAGGTCCTATATATTGATAATAGTAGCATTGTATTCTACCATTATACAATTTTCTATTTTTATCAGACTTTTTTCCAAAAAATTTTTCGAATTCTTCATAAGAAGTAATTACGAAATAGGACCATGTATCTAGTTTTTTGAAGGTCTTTCCCATATCTGAATATAAAAGTTCAACATCTCTTTTCTCACTTAATCTTTCACCGTAAGGAGGATTACATACTATAGTTCCGTAATGCTTCTTAGAACTTAATGCTGTAACTGGCTGTGTTTGAAAGTGTATACAATCATCTACACCAGCTTTTTCTGCATTTTCTCTGGCAATCTCTATGACTCTATCATCAATATCATAACCAAATATATTAAATTCTTTGTCATACATTATGGCTTCATAAGCATCTTTCCTTACTTTTTTCCAGGTTAAATCAGAAATAATAAAATCCCAGTCTTCACAAATAAATTTCCTATTAAGGCCAGGGGCTATATTTCTAGCAATTAAAGCAGCTTCAATAGGGATAGTTCCAGAGCCACAAAATGGGTCTATAAAGTTTCTATCATATCTCCAATTGCTTAATATTATTAAAGCTGCAGCTAAGGTTTCTTTTAGAGGTGCAGCACTTCCTTTTTCTCTATAGCCTCTTCTATGAAGAGCATCTCCACTTGTATCTAATAGCACGGTAGCAGTATCATTTAGTATAGATACTACTATAGGGTATTGACTTCCACTTTCACTAAACCAATCTATAGAATAAGCTTCCTTTAATTTTTCTACGATTGCTTTTTTAGTAATTGACTGTATATCCGATAAACTGAAGAGTTGAGATTTAACAGATTTAGCGTTAACTATAAAACTTGCATCTTCTGGTAAATAGTCAGCCCAGGAAAATTTTTTTATGCCCTGAAATAGTTCTTCAAAGGTAGTAGCTTTGAATTCTGATAATTTTATATATACTCTGTCTGCACATCTTAACCAAAGATTAGACTTGCAAATACATTCTTCGTCGCCATGATAGGTAACTTTTCCATTTTCAACCTTTAAGTCTTTATAACCTAATCTTTTTAATTCCTTTGCAACTAGTGATTCTAAACCAAATGCAGCGGTGGCTATTAATTCGTAGTTTGTCATGTAAATTTCCGCCTCTCCTTGTAATAGTATATTTTCTTTAATATAACATTATATAATATAAAAAACAATTAGTTTAATATAAGGCAAAGAAACATAATATAATTATTATAGAACAAATATCATTTCATAAATCATCGAAAATTTGTTAAAATGTGGTGGGGGGATGAAATTGTGAAGAAGACGTTTAAAGTTATCATGTTTATATTAGTATTTGGTGGTATTGGATTTTTATTAGGATATTTTTATTATACAGTATGTTAAATTAATGAAATTTATCTGCTATTTGTTAATAAGGGATTGGAGATGTTTTTGTGAGCGAATGCGTTATATGTGGAAAGCAAGGGGAGAAACATCATATAGTATATAAAAGTCAAGGTGGATTAGATATTCCAGTGAATTATATATTCCTATGCGCTTACCATCATCGGAGCTTAGAAGGTCCCCATAAAAATAGAGAAATAGATATAAAATATAAAAAACTAGTTCAAAATAAGCTTATAAGCATACTAAAAAATGATTTTTATGACATGAAGGAAGTGGCAAAGATATTAGAAATTAATCCAATGCAAGCAAGAATTTTATCAAATGAAATAAAGAAATACAAACTAGGATACAAAAAGATGGACATAATAAAACGAATTATGGGTGGAAAATTATATTAAATTTAAGTATAATGTGATTTGGTTACTAGATAGCAAATAATAACATATTGAAGGTGATAATAAGTGGAAGAGAGACTACAAAAATACATGGCTGCTTGTGGAGTAGCATCAAGAAGAAAGTGCGAAGAAATAATTCAGAACGGAAGAGTAAAAGTTAATGGAGAAATTATTACAGAGTTAGGGTATAAAATTGATCCTTTAAAGGATAAGGTTTATATAGATTCAAAGCTTATTTGCTTAGAAGAAAAAAGGGTATATATTGCTTTAAATAAACCTGAAGGATATGTTTCTACAGTTAAAGATGAAAGAGGAAGAAAAACTATATTAGATATAGTTAAAGTAGATGAAAGAATTTTTCCAATTGGAAGACTTGATTATAATACATCAGGACTGCTATTACTTACAAATGATGGCGATATATATAATAGGGTGATTCATCCACGTCAGCAAATTAATAAAGTATATATAGCTATTATAAAAGGTGTACCTAGTGAAAGTAAGATGGATCGTTTTCGTAGTGGAGTGGATATAGGAGGATATGTTACGGCGAAATCAAAATTTAGGATTTTAAAAAAGATTACTTGCAATTGTCAGGTAGAGATAATAATACACGAAGGAAAAAATAGGCAAGTAAGGCGTATGTGTGAAGAAATTGGCCATCCAGTTATAGCTTTAAAAAGGGTATCTGTTGGCAAGATATCTCTAGGAAAATTAAGAAGAGGAGAATGGAGATATTTAAATGATGATGAAATAAATTATTTAAAAAACTTATAATGTATATTTACATTTTAATAACTATGCATTATATGTTGCTAAATAATTTAATTGGTGTTAAAATGAAATAAAACTTTCATTTTGTTGCATGGCAAGAAGGGATTGGATAAATATGGATGACAACAATCAGGATTTGATGAGAACAATACAAATAAAATTTCCAAGGTTAAGTAAGGGACAAAAGCTTATAGCTGAATACATATTGAAGCATTATGATAAAGCGGCGTTTATGACTGCAGCTAAACTTGGTACTAGTGTAGGGGTAAGCGAATCTACCGTAGTTAGATTTGCAAATGAGCTTGGTTTTAGTGGGTATCCAAAATTACAAAAGGCTTTACATGATTTAATAAAGAATAAATTAACTACAGTGCAAAGAATTGAAATCTCGAATAGTCTAATTAATCAAGAAAACGCCTTAAAGGGTGTTTTAAAAGCGGATATGGAAAATATAAGATCTACTTTAGAAAAAATTAATCATAAGGATTTTGAAGAGGTAGTGGATAGCATTTTTAAATCTAGAAGAATATATATTATCGGATTAAGAAGTTCTACAGTTTTGGCAGAATTCCTTGGATTTTATTTAAATATGATTTTAGATAATGTAAAGGTAATAAAGCATGGTATCAGTGATGTTTTTGATCAAATGATAAACATAACAGAAGATGATTTAGTTATTGGAATTGGATTTCCTCGTTATGCAGCAAGAACTGTTGAAGCCTTGGCTTTTGCGCAAAGCAAAGGAACAAAGGTTGTTGCTATAACAGATAGTCTTTTATCTCCTCTAGCAACTAGGGCTGAATACACATTAATAGCTCAAAGCAATATGGCTTCTTTTGTAGACTCCTTAGTTGCTCCGTTAAGTGTAATTAATGCTCTAGTTGTAGCTGTTGGATTACGGGAAAAGGAACATATCTCAAATTTATTTAAGGAATTAGAAGATATTTGGCAGGAATATCAAGTATATTCCTATAAAAAAGAAGAGTAAGCATATTATCAAAGTAAGAAGTTGTATGTAATTTCTTGCTTTTTTATTTTTTGATAGCTAGTAATTTGTTTGAGACTTTTTATATACTTGAATAAAGTATTCCATTGTATTAAATTATAATAGTAATGGTTTTATATATACTATAAGTGAATTATTAACTTTAATGAGGTGTGCAAATGAAAAAAGTTATAGTCATAGGCGGAGGACCTGCTGGCATGATGGCAGCAATTTCTGCTGCTGATAAATACAAGGTTACAATAGTTGAAAAAAATGAAAAGTTAGGTAAAAAGCTGTTTATTACTGGTAAAGGTAGATGTAATATAACAAATGCAAAAGATATAGGCGAGTTTTTTGAAAATATCCCTGTAAATTCTAACTTCATGTATAGCAGTCTCTATTCTTTTACAAATGAAGATACAATGAATTTTTTTCATAAATTAGGTGTAGAACTAAAAACTGAGCGTGGAGACAGGGTGTTCCCAAAATCAGATAAATCATCAGATATTATAAAAGCTTTTGAAAATGAGTTAGATAGAAAAAATGTAGAAATATTATTTAATTCAAAGGTGGATAGAATAGATTCTGAAGATAAAAAAATAAAAAACATAACTCTTGAAGATGGGCGGAAGTTATCAGCAGATTATTTTATATTTGCTACAGGTGGGTTATCTTACCCTAAAACTGGCTCCACAGGCGAGGGATTACTGCTTGCTAAAAGACTTGGACATAATATAGTGAAACCTAAACCATCGTTGGTACCTATAGAAGTAGAAGAAGACTGGATAAAAAGTCTTCAAGGACTGTCTTTAAAAAATGTAAAGTTTTCAATTAAAGATGAAAAAAATAAAGTTCTTTATGAAGAGTTTGGAGAGATGCTCTTTACTCATTTTGGACTTTCAGGACCTATAGTTCTTAGTGGAAGCAGAATTGTTAACTTAAAGCCTAACCTTAAAGCTATAATTAACTTAAAACCGGCTTTAAGTGTAGAAGAATTGGATAAAAGGATACAGAAGGATTTCATTAAGCATTTGAATAGAGATTTTAAAAATGCCCTCAGTGATTTGCTCCCTAGTAAAATTATTGACACTATAATACAGCTAAGTAAGATTGATGAGAATAAAAAGTAAATTCTATAACTAAAGAAGAAAGAAAAAAGTTAGTTTATCTACTTCAAAATTTTGAACTTAAAATTAAAGGGTTAAGGCCTATATCGGAAGCCATAGTTACATCTGGTGGCATAGATGTAAAAGAAATAGATCCTTCTACAATGAAGTCTAAACTAGTTGACAACTTGTACTTTGCTGGTGAAATGATAGATGTAGATGGCTATACAGGGGGATTTAATATTCAAATAGCTTTATCTACAGGATATCTAGCTGGTACAAGTGTAGGTACAGATTAAATATTAATTTATTTTGGAGGATTTTTATATTTTTCCTAGAATATAATAAGGGGTTGTATTTAAGAAAGGCGGTATTGATTTGAAATTAAGTGTAGCAATTGATGGCCCAGCAGGAGCAGGAAAGAGTACTATTGCTAAAATGGTGGGAGATAGATTTAATCTTATGTATATAAATACTGGTTCCATGTATAGAGCTATTACATTAAGTGCTCTAGAAAAAAGTATCTCTTATGAGGATGTAGACGGACTATGTGAGTTAATGAATGATTTGGATATGGAATTTCAGAATGATGAGCTAATATTAAATGGAGAGAATATTAATAATAAACTTACTCTTCCAGATATAAGTGCTAATGTTTCAAATTACGCGGCAGTGCTTGAAGTGCGGGAAAAACTAGTACATTTGCAGAGAAAAATGTCCGAAAAATATAATGTTATAATGGATGGAAGAGATATTGGAACGGTTGTATTAAAAGATGCACCTTTTAAGTTTTATCTAACTGCTTCTCCAGAGGAGAGAGCTAACAGAAGATATAATGAATTACAAAGAAAAAATATAGATGTAAATTACGATAAAATATTAGAGGAAATAAAAAAGAGAGATTACATAGATTCTCATAGAGAGATAAATCCATTGACTAAAGCTGAAGATGCAATAGAGATTGACACAACATCCATGACTGTTGATGAGGTTGTTAATGTAATATCTAAACATATAAGCAGTAATTTAGATAGGATAATAATTAAGCGAGGTAATGATATACAATGAAGAAAATAACATTAGCAGATAAAGCTGGCTTTTGTTTTGGAGTTAAAAGAGCCGTTGATACAGCCTTAAATTATAGAGAAAAATATAATAGACCAATATATACTTTAGGCCCTTTAATTCATAATAATGATGTTGTTGAGTTTTTAAAATCAAAAGATATACATTCTATAGAGATAGGCGAATTAAATTCCTTAAATGAAGGGGACATTATAATAATAAGATCTCATGGTATATCCCCTAAGATAGTTGAAGCTTTAAATAAAAAAAGGTTAATAATAGCAGATGCTACGTGTCCTTATGTTGCTCATATACAACAAAAGGTTCAAAAATATTATGAATTAGGATATGGTATAGTTATAGTTGGAGACTCTACTCATCCAGAAGTAGTCGGTATCAATGGCTGTTGTGACGATAAAGCTATTGTATCAAAAGATGGTTTAAACATTATAGAAATTCCTTCAAAAGTATGCGTGGTGTCACAAACTACCGAGAAACAGGAAAACTGGGAAAATGTAATTGGTATCATTGCGAAAAAGTGTAAGGAATTCGTTGCGTTTAATACTATCTGCAGTGCCACTCAAATAAGGCAAAAGGCTGTATATGAATTATCAAAGCAAGTAGACACTATGGTTGTTATAGGTGGACATCATAGTTCAAATACAGCAAAGTTGTATGAAATTTGTAAAAAAAATTGTAATAACACTATACATGTAGAGAACGCAAGTCAAATACCAGATGATATGATCAAAAATGGTAAGAATATAGGTGTTACAGCTGGGGCTTCGACACCTGATTGGATTATAAAGGAGGCTATATTAAAAATGAGTGAAAATAGGGATTTAGAACTTAATGAGCAGTTGGCTTTTATGGAGGAAAATGATGTCCAAATTGCTGTTGGAGACATTGTAAAAGGAAATATCATCTCGTTAAACGAGAAGGAAGCATTTATTAACATTGGCTATAAAAAGGATGGGATCATTCCTTTAAAAGAAGCTACAAGAGAAGAAAATGTAAGTATTAAGGATATTTTTAACATAGGAGATGAGGTGGAAGCTAAGGTAATAAGCCTTAGAAATGATGATGGATATGTAATATTGTCAAAGATTGAAATTGAAAGAGAAACAGCTTATGAAGAATTAAAAGATGCTTTTGAAAATAAAACTGTTTTAAAACTTTCTATTAAAGAAGCAGTTAATGGTGGAGTTATAGGAAGATATAAAGGTGTTAGAGTTTTTATTCCTGCATCGCATATTGAACTTTTCCATGTAGATAAATTGGAATTATATGTAGGAAAAGAACTAGATGTAAATATAATAGAGTACAAGTTCCAAAGAAGAGGTACTAAAATAGTTGCTTCCAGAAGAGAGTTGCTAATGGCTCAGCAATTTGAAAAAGAGTCTAAAGCATGGAATGAATTAGATAAAGGTCAAATTATAGAAGGTGAAGTTAAAAGAATAACTAAATTTGGAGCCTTTATAGATATAAAGGGAATAGATGGCTTACTGCATGTATCCGAAATTTCTTGGGGAAGAATTGAAAAGCCAGGAGATGTATTGAAAGTAGGAGAAAAAGTAACAGTATATGTGCTAGAAGCAGATAAGGAAAATAAGAAGTTATCCTTAAGTATAAAAAAATTAATATCTAACCCATGGAATGATGTAGAGGAAAAATATCCTGTAGGTAGTATAGTATTAGGGAAGGTTGTTCGCTTTGCTGACTTTGGTGCTTTTATAGAATTAGAGCCAGGAGTGGATGGGTTAGTTCATGTTTCAGAAATAAGCTATAAAAGAATCAATAAGCCAGGAGATGTATTAAAGATAGGGGAAGAAGTTAAAGCTAAAATATTAAATGTAAATAAAGAAGAAAAGAAAGTTAGTTTAAGCATAAAAGAAGCTGAATAAATGATAACATAAGTCCATGAGAAAACAATTATTGTTTTCTTTTGGACTTATTTTTGTAATATTTCTCCATGAACTTAGTATATAATTTAATAATAGAGTCATAGGAGGAATATAATTGAAAGAAGGCGAATTAGTAACTAGAGTCTTAGATAAGTATGGTTTTAAGGTTCTCTCTTATGGAAAAATAAGAAGTGTATATAAAGTTAAAACAAATAAAGGTACTATATGCTTAAAAAAGTTTAAACACGGCAAATACAAGGCTTCTAATGGAAGTTTTTTAGTTCAGGAACTTTATAAGAACGATTTTTTTAATACTCCAAACTATATATGTACTAAAAACAAAAACTTATTTGTTAAGTATAAAAGCCTATTTTTTTATGTAACGGAATGGGTCGACGGTATAGAATGTGATCTAAGCGAAATTAATGAGACTAAAAACTGTGCCAAACTTTTAGCTAGATTTCATTTAGCTACTCACAAAATAGATTGTGAAAAACTAAAAATAAGAAATAACTTGAGAAACTGGCCTGAAGTTTATAAAAACAAACTATATGATTTCAATAAATATGAAAAGATCATTGCTAGTAAAATGATAAAAAACACCTTCGATATAGTATATAGAGATAATATACAAAAGTTTTATAATATTGGATTAATAACTTTAACAATACTAAATAACTCAAAATACTATAAGTTATCAGAAATAGCAAATAAGGAACATACTATATGTCATGATAGTTTTTATTACCAAAATATAATTAAAAAAGAGGATAGATATTATATAATTGATTTAGATAGCATAATTATAGATCTTCAAGTTAATGATTTAGGTAAGTTCATACGTAGATTAATGTATAAGAGTAGTTATAAATGGGAATTTAAAAAAGCTGAGGAAATAATTGAATCATATAATACAGTAAATAAGTTATCAAAAGATGAGCTTGAAGTAATGTTAGCTTTAATTATGTTTCCACATAAGTTCTGGAAGCTAGGGAAGAAAAGGTACTTTGATTTTAAAAACTGGAACGAAAAAAAGTACGTTCATAAGTTGAATAAGATTATTAAGTACGGAGAATTGCAGCAAAAATTTTTAGAAGATTATATTCAATATTTAGATAGATATGATAAAAATTTTTCTAAAGAAGGTTGAAATAATGTATAAATTCTATACTCTTAATAAAAGTAATATAAATGAGTTTAAGAGTCTTAATGATTTTAGAACTGAATTTAATAAGTTAAATAAAGATTTTTTTCACGTATATCATAATTCAAATCAATTTCAACAATTATTGCTTAAAAAGCGACTAAGGTTATTGGCAGAAGACTCTAGGTATATAGGGTATTTGTGGACGGAGATTAAAGGGAATTCTATTTGTTTAATTAATTCTATGTATATAACAAAAGACACAGATGTTTTCAAAGGGTACGGTTTATTGCTAAATTCCATGAAGCCATATTCGATTATAACCTATAACTGTGAGAAAAATGAGATGAATTATGATTTACTTATAAGATTAGGATTTAATAAAGTCAAAGCTTTATTAGAAATGAAAGTAAATTTAGATTCCATGTTTCAGCTTCAAATATTAGATCGCATCAACTTTCATAAGGTTGTTAGAGGAAAAGATGAGAAACTACGTTGCATTATACAAAATAGTATATTTTGTAGTGAAGATAGAATTCCATTAAAGGTTGAAGATATTTATTATGATGAAATGCAGGATTACTATTGCGAGGATGGAGCAATGCTTATGAAAGTAAACAATACTTATATAGGGTATGGGCAAATTATTATTAAGGATAATACACCTTATATAGTGAACTTTGGCATACTAAAAGATTATCGTAGTAAAGGTTATGGAAAAATGCTTTTAACATATATGTTAAATATTCTATATAAAAAAGGAAAAAAATCTATAAAAATAAAAGTTGACTCAAAGAATGAGTCAGCAATAAAATTATATAAAAGTGTTGGATTTATAGAGGAGACAGAACAGTCTCAATGGCAGTTAAATAAAATAATATAACCTTAAAACAAAACTAAAAAGAGCAAAAATTCTTTTTAGTTTTGTTTTAAGGTTATTCAATTTTAAATAAAGTTTCCTTAGGAATATAGCTAGATCTAAGATTAATTATATTCTCTGTTTGCACTTTAGCGAAATAGCTTCTATCGGAAATACAGTTTGTTTTAGTAATAGAGCTATTTTCTTCTAGTTGATTTTTCTCTTTATATCATACATAAAATCCCTCCTTAAAATTATTATTTACATAAATTAAGTTTTATATAATTATCCATAAAATCTTAAAAAGAATAGAAAAGTTCTTTAAAAATAGAGTTAAATTATATATTAATAGATGTATAACATTAGGTTATAAACTAAAGCAAAGTTCATAGAAAAGGAAGGATTAAATATATGAGTAACTTAAATCAAAAATATTATAGATACTTGGGGCTGCCAAATGAATGAGGAGGATTCTGAAAAGATATCAGGACTATTAAAAGGTATAGGATACGAAAGAACAAAAATTAAAGAAGAATCAGATATAATTATATTTAACACATGTTGTGTTAGGGAAAATGCAGAACAAAAGGTATACGGACATTTAGGTGCTTTAAAAGCTTTAAAAAGAAAGAAGCCGAACCTTATAATAGTAGTTACTGGATGTATGATGCAGCAAGATGGCATGCCAGACAAAGTTATGAAAAAGTTTCCTCATATCGATATTATCGCTGGAAGTTATAACTCCTACAAGCTTCCTGAATATATCGAGAGAGTAAAAACAGAGGGGAATTCTATTATTGAAGTATGGAATAAAGAGAAAGGTATTGTAGAAGGGTTGCCTGTAGATAGAATGAGTGATGTAAAAGCATTCGTGACGATTATGTATGGATGCAACAACTTTTGCTCATATTGTATAGTTCCATATGTAAGAGGAAGAGAAAGAAGCAGAGAACCAGAGAATATTATTAATGAGATAAAAGACTTGGTGTCTAAAGGATATAAAGAAATTACCTTACTAGGCCAAAATGTTAACTCCTATGGCAAAGGATTAGAACCAGAAATCAACTTTGCAGGACTTTTAAGAAGAGTTAATAAAATAGAAGGACTTGAGAGAATAAGATTTATGACTTCCCATCCAAAGGATGTATCAGATGAACTAATAAGTGCTATGGCCGAGTGTGAAAAGGTATGTGAACATGGCCATTTTGCACTACAATCTGGTTCAAGCAGAATTTTAGAGAAAATGAATAGAAAATATACAAGGGAGCAATATTTAGAGTTAGTTAAAAAATTAAGAATGGCTATGCCAAATATAGCTATTACTACTGATATTATTATAGGTTTTCCAGGAGAAACCGAGGAAGATTTTGAAGAAACATTAAGTATTGTTAAAGAAGTTGAGTTTGATTCAGCCTTTACTTTTATATATTCTCAAAGAGAAGGAACTCCAGCAGCAAAACACGAAGAACAAGTTCCAGAGAATATAAAGCATGAAAGATTTAATAGACTAGTTGAAGCAGTTAATGAAATTCTTGCTAAAAAGAATAAAGAATATGAAGGTAAAATTGTGGAGGTTTTAGTAGAGGGACCAAGTAAAAATGACGAAACTAAACTTATGGGTAGAACTAGAACCAGCAAACTTGTAAACTTCCAAGGTAGTCCAGATATTGTTGGAAAGCTAGTTAAAGCTAAAATTACTAAAGCACAGTCATTTTCATTAATAGGTGAAATAATATAAAAAGCTCTTTAAAGAGCTTTTTATATTATAAAAGAAGGAGGAATATTTATATGTCTCTTACTCCGATGATGCAACAATATTTAGAAGTTAAAGAAAAAAATAAAGACTGTATCTTATTTTTTAGACTAGGAGATTTCTATGAAATGTTTTTTGAAGATGCAGAAGTTGCAGCAAGAGAACTTGAACTAGTCTTAACAGGTAGAGATTGTGGTCTTGAAAAAAGAGCTCCTATGTGTGGAATTCCATATCATGCTGCAAATTCATATATAAGCAAACTTGTAAGCAAAGGATATAAAGTAGCTATATGCGAGCAATTAGAAAACCCTTCTGAAGCTAAGGGGATTGTAAAGAGAGATGTTATCAAAATAATAACTCCAGGAACATACTCAGATTCTGCGTTTTTAGAAGAATCAAAAAACAATTATATTATGGGTTTATATGTGGAGCAAGGGCTAGTTTCAATGACTTTTGCAGATATATCAACTGGTGATTTTCAATGCACATTTTTTAATTACAATATTTCTGCAATCCTTGATGAAGTATCTAAATTTATACCAAGCGAAATTGTTATTGCAAATAGCATTGATAGTAATTTAATAGATTCTATAAATGAACGATTTGAAGTTGCGCTGACTATAAAGACTGATGAATACTTTAGCGAGAATTCAGTTGAAAATTTGAAGAAACAATTTCCTAATTTTAATCCTGAAGATTATGAAGATATTGTTATTAAAGGATGTAATGGTCTATTAAATTACATAATTGAAACTCAAAAGATAATTTTACTTCACATAAATAATATTGAATACTATAGTTCAATTGACTTTTTAGCTATAGATATAAACTCAAGAAGAAACCTGGAGCTTACTGAAACCTTAAGAGATAAATCTAAAAAAGGCTCATTACTATGGGTTATTGATAAAACTGTTACTGCTATGGGGGCAAGACACTTAAGAAAATGGTTAGAACAGCCCTTAATTAATAAGGAGCAGATAGAGGATAGATTAGATGCAGTAAGTGAGATAATGTATAATCAACATTTATATGAGGAACTTAAAAGCTACTTAAAGGATGTATATGACATTGAGAGGTTAGTAGGTAAAATTTCTTCAAAAAATGTTAATGCAAAAGAACTCTTATCCTTAAAAAATTCCATTGAGAAGCTGCCTTATATAAAGAATATACTATCAGATACTGATAGCTTTATATTAAAAAATATATATGCTAATCTAGATTGTCTTGAAGACATATATGCTCTTTTAGATAATGCTATATTAGAAAACCCTGCTTTGTCTTTAAAAGAAGGTGGAATAATAAAAGATGGATATAGCAGAACTATCGATGAGCTAAGAGATGCAAAGTCTCATGGCAAACAGTGGATAGCATCTCTTGAAGAACAAGAGAGAAATATAACAGGGGTTAAGTCTTTAAAGGTAGGATATAATAAAGTATTTGGCTATTATATAGAAATAACTAAATCCAATTTAAATTTAGTTCCAGAAAATAGGTATATAAGAAAACAAACCTTAGCTAATTGTGAAAGATATATTACACCAGAATTAAAGGAAGTTGAAGATAAGATATTAGGAGCTCAAGATAAATTAATTGAGTTAGAATATAATGCGTTTGTTATAGTAAGAGAAACAGTAGAAAAACATATAGATAGAATGAAAAAAAGCGCTAAAATGATTTCGGAAGTTGATTGTTTATGCTCTCTCGCTATAGTTTCTCTTGAAAATAACTACTGTAGACCTCAAATAGTGGAAAGGGGAGCCCTACATATAGAAGATGGTAGGCATCCTGTAGTAGAAAAAATGATCTCTAGAAATGCTTTTGTAGCTAATGATACGTATATAGATAATGAAGGTCAGCAATTAATTCTAATAACCGGACCTAATATGGCTGGAAAGTCTACATATATGAGACAGGTGGCTTTAATAAATATACTAGCTCAGATTGGCAGTTTTGTTCCTGCTAAGAAGGCCTCAGTAGCTATTTGTGATAAAATCTTTACAAGAATAGGAGCTTCAGACGACCTAGCACGTGGTAAAAGTACATTCATGGTTGAAATGTGGGAGGTTGCTAATATATTAAACAATGCTACTAGTAGAAGTCTTATTTTATTAGATGAAGTAGGACGTGGCACTAGTACCTATGATGGCCTTAGTATTGCTTGGTCAGTAATAGAGCATATCTGCACTAATAGTAAATTAAAAAGCAAGACTCTATTTGCAACTCATTATCACGAACTTACATCTTTAGAAGGAAAAATTAAGGGTGTAAAAAATTATTCAATAGCAGTAAAAAAGCTTGATAATGATATAGTTTTCCTTCGTAAAATTATTGCTGGTGGAGCAGATGAGTCCTATGGGATTGAGGTTGCAAAACTAGCTGGTATTCCTGAAGAAGTTATATCTAGAGCTAAATCTATACTTTCTAGTTTAGAGAAAAATGAAAATAACTATAAAGAAGACGTTAATAGAGAAACTGAAATATTAAAGGAAGTTGCTATTTCTAATCAAAAGGAAAGTAAAACAAAGATTCCTAAGAATCAAACAAAGCAAATGGAATTTACTGATATAGAAAAAGAGAGCTTATTAAAGGAAATTTCGTCAATTAACATATTGAATATGACTCCTATGGAAGGCTTTAACAAACTATATAACATAATTAATAAGGCAAAATCCTTATAAATTAGTAGAAGGTGATATATTGAAGAGAATTAACTTACTGAATGATGATACTTCTAATAAAATAGCAGCAGGAGAGGTTGTAGAAAGACCATCTTCAGTGGTGAAGGAACTAATTGAAAATAGTATTGATGCAGGAGCAAAGAATATAATTATAGAGATTAATAATGGTGGTGAAAAAAAAAAAAAATATCTGATGATGGAAGCGGTATTCATTATGATGATATAGAAAAAGCCTTTCTTCCACATGGAACAAGTAAAATCTCTAAAATAGAAGACTTATATTCAATTAATACCTTTGGTTTTAGGGGAGAGGCATTACCGAGCATTGCAGCAGTTTCAAAGGTAAGTTTAAAGAGTAGAACTGATGGAAAAGAATTTGGAAGAGAAATTTATATATTTGGTGGAAAAAACGAATATATAAAGGACGTTGGATGCAATGTAGGAACTACTATTGAAGTAAGAGATTTATTTTTTAATGTGCCTGCCAGGCAAAAGTTTTTAAAAAGTGAGCAAAGAGAATCTAGTTTAATATCCAATATAGTAAATAGGCTTGCATTAGCTAATCATGATATATCATTTAAGTATTATAATAATGATAAGAAATCTCTTATGACATTCGCTTCAAAGGATATTAAAGATACTATAAGGGCAGTTTATGGAAAGAGTGTATATGATAACATAATAAGCTTTGAAAAGCACTCAGATATTGCATCTGTTCACGGATATATAGGCAATTCTGAAATAAGTAGAGGCAGTAGAAACAATCAAAGTATTTTTGTGAATAAAAGATATATAAAAAGTGGTTTAATTACTTCAGCTGTAGAAAATGCATTTAAATCCTTTTTAACAATAAACAAGTTCCCGTTTTTTGTTTTATTTTTGGAAATTTATCCAGAGCTAGTAGATGTAAATGTTCATCCTACTAAATCAGAAATAAAGTTTCAGGATGAGAGAACAATATATAAAATAGTTTTTGAAGGAGTTCACGAAGCGCTTGCTAATAGCATGAGAAACTCTTTTGAAATTGATGCCAGCGATGTTTTAACCTATGAAACTTATAGTACTCCTCTCGTACAAGTTCCTATAGACTTAAAAGAAGAAACTTTTTCTACATTGTATCAATCAGATAAAGATTCATTAAAATTAAGTGAGATGTATCCTAAACGGCTTAATATTCATGATGATCTGCGGCGTAAGGATGCTTCTGTTGATGACAAAGCTCCAAAGAGTATTTCTAGATTCGATAACAAAGTTGAAAATAATGAAGATACTAAAGCTAATGAACCTAAATTTCCACAATTGAATATAATAGGACAATTTAATAATACTTATATTCTGGCACAAGGATTAGATGTGTTCTATATGATAGACCAGCATGCTGCCCATGAGAAGATTTTATTCGAAAGATTTAAGAAACAAATTGAAGATAGAGAAGTCATATCCCAAGTTTTGATGACTCCTGTAATTATAGAATTGAGCAGTGATGATTATGTATATTATACAGAAAACATGCAAATATTTAAAGAAAGTGGATTTTTAGTTGAAACTTTTGGTGATAATACATTAAGTATAAGAGAAGCGCCTATGCTCCTAGGTAAGGTAAGCGCAAAAGAGTTTTTCTTAGAGATTTTAGATAATATAAAAAGTATGGGCTCTGGTAAAATTACCGAAGTTAAATATAGTATGATTGCTTCCCTTGCATGTAAGGCTGCTATTAAAGCAAACCATCAATTAACGGGTAGAGAAATGGCCGTGCTAATTGATGATTTAAGATATATAAATGAACCTTTTAATTGTCCGCATGGGAGACCTACAATTATAAAAATGTCATTAATGGATATAGAAAAGAGGTTTAAGAGAATACAGTAAAGAACAAGACTGATACTAATTAAAGGAGCGGTTAAATGAAAAAGAAGTTATTTATTCTAGCAGGACCTACAGCTGTTGGCAAAACAGCTATCTCTATAGAATTAGCAAAAGAGTTAAATGGAGAAATTATTTCCGCGGATTCTATGCAAATTTATAAGTATATGGATATAGGTTCGGCTAAAATTAAAGAAACTGAAAAGCAAGGAGTAGAGCATCATTTAATAGATTTTCTTGAACCACAGAAGGAATTTAGTGTTGCTGAATTTAAAGAAAAAGCTACAGGAGTTATAAGTAAGGTCTATAAAAAAGGAAAACTTCCTATGGTAGTTGGGGGGACTGGTTTTTATATTGATTCACTGATATTTAATTATGATTTTGCTAATACTTGCAAGGATGAATCTTATAGAGAACACTTAAAAATTCTCGCAGAAGAGAAAGGGAAAGGATACGTACATAGTCTTCTTAAAGAAATTGATGAAGATTCCTATAAAAGACTATACCCGAATGACCTTAAAAGGGTAATTAGAGCGCTTGAAGTCTATAAGCTTACAGGGAAAACAATCTCTCAGTATAATCTTGAGCAAGATATATATAATATTCCTTATGATGTGTATTATTTTGTACTGACAATGAATAGGAATAAGCTGTATGAAAGAATTAACAAAAGAGTAGACGGCATGATTAAAGAAGGACTAATTGAAGAAGTTAAGAAGCTTAAATATATGGGATGCACTTCTGACATGCAGTCTATGAAAGGAATAGGCTATAAAGAGATCCTTTATCACCTTGAGGGCAAAATGACATTAGACGAGGCTATAGAAGCTATAAAAAAAGGCAGTAGAAACTATGCAAAGCGTCAATTAACTTGGTTTAGAAAAGATAAAAGGGTAATCTGGATTGATAAAGACAATTATGGTAATGATATAGAAGTAGCCAGAGATATAATTAAAAAGTTTACTACAATTAACCTTTAATGAATAAGAGGACCTTTATTTGTTTAAATAGAATATAAACTATAAAAGTTGGAGGTGGTATTTATGAGTAGGCAAGTAAGCAATCTACAAGATTTGTTTTTAAACAATGCTAGAAAAAATAAGATACCTGTTGTTATATATTTAACTAATGGATTTCAACTTAAAGGGAACGTGAAAGGATTCGATAACTTTACAGTGATTTTAGATAATGAAGGAAAACAGATGATGATATATAAACATGCTGTTTCTACAATATTACCTGCAAAGCCGATATTATTTGCACAGGAAGATAACAATTAGAAAAAAGTAGGCAAAAGTTTGCCTATTTTTTTTATATATGCTAATATATTTAATGGCTATTAACTTTAGCTATTATAGTATAAAAGCGAGGGTTTACATATGATTAAAGAAATGAAGGAATTTTTAGCTAGTAAATACAATATAACTAATAAAGTATTAGAGTTATACGAAAAGACAATAGAAGATGTAAAAGGCGAGTTTGATCTATTAGATGATATAAGAGAGTTCAATCAAGCTAAAGTGCTAAATGCACTTCAAGAAGAAAGAATTAGTGAATCCCATTTTACAAATTCTAGTGGTTACGGATATGGAGATATAGGGAGAGACTCTTTAGATAAAGTATATGCTAGGGTTTTTAACTGCGAAAGTGCTCTTGTAAGGCCTCATTTTGTAAATGGAACTCATGCACTAGGAGCAGCTTTATTTGGTAACTTAAGGCCTAATGATACAATGTTATCAGTCTGTGGTAAGCCATATGATACTCTTCATGGAATAATAGGCATAAACGAAGAAAGCGGTATGGGCTCCTTAAAAGAATTCGGAGTGAAATACAAGCAACTAGAGTTAACTAGCTATGGTAAGCCTAATTTGGAAAGCATAAAAAAAGCATTGTTAGAGGACGACAGTATAAGATTAGTTCACATTCAAAGATCTACAGGGTATGGTTGGAGAAAAGCTTTAGTGATAGAAGATATAAAGACAATAATAGATTGTGTAAGACAAATTAGAAGTAATACAATATGTTTTGTTGACAATTGCTATGGTGAATTCATAGATATCTTAGAACCTACAGATGTAGGAGCAGACTTAGTAGCTGGCTCTCTAATTAAAAATATAGGAGGAGGCATAGCTCCAACGGGAGGTTATATTGCAGGTACAAAAGAATGTGTAGAAAAAGCTTCGTATAGATTAACGGTTCCTGGGATAGGAGGAGAGTGCGGGTCTACCTTTGGC
The DNA here is from genome assembly GCA_009738435.1 of Clostridium bovifaecis. Lineage (GTDB taxonomy): Bacteria > Bacillota > Clostridia > Clostridiales > Clostridiaceae > Clostridium_H > Clostridium_H bovifaecis. The sequence goes on from CP046522.1 coordinate 1,820,372, forward strand.
GTTATAAGATCTATGTACCAAGGACTGTTTCTTGCACCGCATATAACTATAGAAGCTTTAAAAGGGGCTATCTTTTGTTCGCGCTTGATGGAACTTGCGGGATTTGAGGTATTACCTAAATTTAACGATAAAAGAAGTGATATAATTCAAGCTATAAAATTTAATAATAAAGAAAAGCTAATTCAGTTTTGCAAAGGGATTCAAGTTGGTTCTCCTATAGATTCTTTTGTAGAATGTGAACCATGGGATATGCCAGGATATACAGACCAAGTTATAATGGCAGCAGGAGCGTTTATTCAAGGTTCGTCAATCGAATTATCAGCGGATGCCCCAATCAGAGAACCTTATATAGCGTATCTTCAAGGAGGTCTTACTTTTGACCACGCGAAAATAGGTATTCTTATAGCTTTAAGCAGAATAATTAATTAAAATAACCGCAAGCAAAGAAGTTTTTTCTCTGCTTGCGGTTATTTTAATACTTTCTGAATAAACCTGCTAATTTGCCTATGATTTTACAATCCTCAACGATTATAGGTTCCATACTTTTATTTTCTGGCTGAAGTCTAATGTAATCTTTTTCTTTAAAAAATCTCTTCAATGTAGCTTCGTTATCTATCAAGGCAACTACTATATCTCCATTTTCTGCGTAATCAACTTTTTCTATAATAGCTAAATCTCCATCTAAAATTCCGGCTTCAATCATACTTTCGCCCGTGATAGAAAGCATAAATAGTTCTTTGTTGCTTGGCATAAAGTTTAAAGAAATAGGGAAAGTATCTTCGATGTTTTCTACAGCTAATATAGGTGCACCTGCAGTTACTTTGCCAATTATAGGGATATCTAACATCTCTTTTTTTGCCATAGATTCCTTAAGTAATTCTATAGTTCTGGGTTTTGTAGAATCTCTTCTAATAAGTCCTTTCTTTTCTAATCTTGAAAGATGACCATGAACAGTTGAGGTTGAACTCAATCCAACACCTTTACATATTTCTCTAACTGAAGGCGGATAACCTTTTTCGAGTATTTGCCTTTTAATAAATTCATATATCTCGGTTTGTTTGTCTTTTTTTATTTCATCCATTTCAAACACTCCTTATCCTATATTTTGAATTATATCATAGATTTTCAGTAATATCAAACAAATGTTCTATAGACGTTGCTTGTAACAAAATCTTTTGATATAATACAATGAGATAGGAGAGGTGATAGTAATGGCTAAAACTTGCATATTTAAAACTAACGAACCATGTAATGATTGCGGAGAATGTAATAAATGCGATTTAGATTCTAAAAAGCTATGTAATAACTGTGGTAAATGTCTACAATTGGAGGGTTATGATGCTAGAGCTATAGATATTGATGAGATAATAGATGATATATCAGAAGTTAGCAATGATATAGATGAAAATAGAAAAGATAGAAATGAAGATGAGAATATAGATATTGATAATTTGGCATTGCTTAATAAAGATCTAAAAGATTCGGATATTAGAGTAGAATACATAGAAGATATAGATGGTCTTAGTGACTTGCTGGAAGATATTCATAAAGCCGAAGGTTTTATGAAAGAAGCTTTTCCGGGATTAATAATAGTAAACAAAAATAAAAAGTAATAAGTAAAAGTGTTAAAAAAGATTTTTCTTTTGAGAGTGGTCTCTCGGAAAGAAAAATCCTTTTTTTATTCCCCGCTTAAAGGATTTAGACTCACAGCTTGCCTTAAAGTTTCATCATCTACGTGAGTATATATTTGAGTTGTAGAAATATTTTCGTGGCCTAATATCTTTTGAAGGCTTCTAATATCTACATTTCCATATTTGTACATAAGGGTAGCGGCGGTGTGCCTTAATTTGTGGGGGAATACTTTTGATAATCAAGGCCAGCTTTGCTTATATATTTTTTCACAAGCAATTCGACACTTCTTTTATTTATCCTTCTGTTATTTCTGCTTATAAATAGAGCATCTCTATCTTTTTCATATACTTTATCATTTTTAGATAAACGAAAGGGTAGATAACTATGTATAGTTTTGAGGCAGGCGCTGTTCAAATATACTGTTCTTTCTTTATTTCCTTTCCCAATAATAGTTAAAGTATCTTCTTTAATTTTCGAAATATTTATGCTGCATAATTCAGAAAGTCTTAATCCGCAATTTAAGAATAAGGTTATTATGCAACAATCTCTTTCTTTATTTTCTCCATCGATAGACGATAAGAGGAGTTTGCTCTCTTCTAAAGTTAAATATACAGGGTTTCTTTTATTTATTTTTGGAGCTTCTAATTCTGAAGCCGGATTATCTTCAATGAGTTTTGTTTTACCGTGCAAGTATTTGAAGAAGGATTTTAAGGAAGCAACTTTACGAGCACGAGCATAATTACCGTTATTTCTATAGTTTTCAGCGAAGGATATAAAAGCATAAAGGTCTGACAGTTTAATTTTCTTTATAAATTCATCATCTATATCATCAATAGGGATTTCTTCGAAATTTATATCTTCTTTGATATAACCCTTATATAATTTTAAAAATCTAAAGAACATAGACAGATCCCATTTATATCCGGTGATTGTATTTTGAGACTTTCCTTTAATAGTGCTTAGATAAGTCAAAAAATCATTTAGGCATCCTGGTAATGTTGGGTCAAATACATTTAATAGTTTATAATTCATTATAGCCTCCTATTTCCACTATCCAACTTCACTAAATATACATTTAGCGAAGTTGGATTAGTTGCTCTAAAAAGTGAATTTCATTAATTTCTATTAATACATTTATTATATAACAAATGTATTAATAGAAATAGCATATACTATTGAAAATACGCAAAAAATTTTTTTTAAAATTTAAATAGATGTATATTTTTAAGCTTATAATGATTTTAAAATTTAAATAATTAAATAAATCGATATGTAAAAATACATATCGATTTATTTAAAATCTACTAAAAATCCTTATACATTTATGGTTACGTTAATCTCTAATTGATTTTCATATTTTTCAATAGCTGGTTTTGCTACATTTACTACAAATTCTTCAACTTGACCTGGGGCTCTGCCAATGAAATTTTCAGGATTTACTATAGAACGTATTTCATCTTCATTCATGTAGAAAGAATTATCATTTATAATTCTTTCTATCAAATCATTGTTAAGTCCTTCCTCTTTGATTCTTTTAGCAGTCTGCATAGAAAGAACTCTTATTTTCTCATGCAATTCCTGCCTATCCCCTCCTCTTTTGACAGCTTCCATCAATATATTTTCTGTAGCCATAAAAGGAAGTTCGTTATTTATATGCGATTGAATTACTTTTTCATAAACAACCATATTTTCTGTTATATTAATATATAAATTTAAAACTCCATCCAATGCTAAAAAACATTCGGAAACAGCTAAACGTTTATTCGCTGAATCATCTAGTGTTCTTTCGAACCATTGAGTTGCTGCTGTTATTGCAGGGTTTAGAGAATTTGTAATTACAAATCTGCTTAATGCGCTAATTCTTTCGGATCTCATAGGATTCCTTTTATACGCCATAGCTGAAGAACCCACTTGGCTTTTTTCGAAGGGTTCCTCCATTTCTTTCATGCTTTGAAGTATTCTTAAGTCATTACTAAATTTATAGGCACTTTGTGCTATTTCAGATAATGTATTTAAAATAATAGAGTCTACTTTTCTAGGATAAGTTTGACCGGTAACTTCATAAGTTGAATCGAATCCTATCTTATGAGCAACTAAAGCATCCAATTTCTTTACCAGTTCCTCATCATTATTAAATAAGTTCATGAAACTTGCTTGAGTTCCTGTAGTTCCCTTTACGCCTCTTAATTTTAATCTATCTATAACAAATTCAAGGTTTTCCAGATCTAAAATTAAATCCTGCATCCATAATGTAGCTCTCTTCCCTACTGTAGTTAATTGAGCTGGTTGTAAATGCGTAAAACCTAATGTGGGAAGACTTTTATATTTTATTGCAAATTTAGATAGATTATCTATAACCTTAAGTATTTTATTTCTTATAAGTACAAGTCCATCTCTCATAATTATTAAATCTGTATTATCCCCCACATAACAACTTGTAGCTCCTAAATGTATTATACCTTTAGCTTTAGGACATTGCAGTCCATAAGCATATACATGACTCATTACATCATGCCTTATTTCTTTTTCTTTTTTCTCTGCTACATCGTAATTTATGTTTTCTACATTAAACTTCAATTCTTCTATTTGCTCCTGTGAAATATTTAATCCTAATTCTTTTTCGCTTTCAGCTAGAGCTACCCAAAGTTTTCTCCAAGTTTTATATTTCATATCTTCCGAAAATAAATAAGACATTTCAGAAGATGCATACCTACTATTTAACGGCGAACTATAAATATTTTTTTTCATATAGAAACCTCCATATACATATATTATATAAATAAAAACTTCGTTTATTCATATTATAGCATATATTAATCGTTAAAGTAAGTGTTTTATTCGTTATTACGCTTGCATAAAATCTGTTCTATTTCTTTAATTGGATTAATATAATCTACTAAGAACTACATAATTTGATTTATTAGGGGGTACATATCTATGTATAAGCTAAGCTTAATAGACAAAATTTCTTTGCTCATAGTTATATTTGGTTCTATTAACTGGGGATTAATAGGTTTATTCAATTTTAATCTTGTAAAATTTATCTTTGGAATGATTCCTTTACTCGAAAGACTAATCTATATAGCAGTAGGGTTATCGGGTGTTAATACGTTGCTATTTATAAAAAAGAGTAGAAGCGTAAGTTAAAATAAATAAAAGGCTAGTACTAGCCTTTTATTTATTATTCAAGAGATTCAATTAATTTTGACATTTCTTCAGCAGCTAATGTTTCATCATCTCCTGATGCTGTAACTGTAACTTTAGAATCTTTAGTAACACCTAATGATAAAACTCCTATTAAGCTTTTCACATTAGCTTTTTTATCATTATATTCTAAATATATTTCGGATTTAAATGAAGATGCCTTTTTTACTAATAAAGTAGCAGGGCGTGCGTGTAAACCAGTTGAACTTTTAACTATTGCTTCTTTTTTTACCATGAATGTCACCTCTATTTAAATATTTTAATCAATACTATTATATCATTATATAAATATTTCTCAACTTTAAATTACATATTGGATACAAAACTTTCAATTCTGTTTAAGCCAACTTCAATTTGTGTCATTGAAGTAGCATAAGAAAGCCGTACATATTCATCTAAACCAAAAGCTATTCCAGGAATAACAGCTACTTTTTCTTTAGATAGTAATGCATCTGCAAATTCTGTAGAGTTATTAATTATACTACCACCGATTTCTTTGCCATAAAAAGCTGATATATTAAGCATAATATAAAATGCTCCTTGGGCATTTATACAAGATAGGTTCTTAATTGAATTAATTCTAGAAACCATATAGTTTCTTCTTTTTTCAAATTCTTTTACCATAGTGCATAGTTCATCCTGAGGACCGGTTAAAGCTTCAAGTGCAGCATACTGAGCTATAGATGTTGGATTAGATGTAGTATGACTTTGAACACTAGACATTAGTTTAATTATATCTTCATCTCCAGCGGCATATCCAATTCTCCAGCCTGTCATAGCATAAGATTTTGAAACTCCATTAATGACAATAGTTCTTTTATAAGCATCTTCACTTAAACTTGAGATGCTTATATGAATATTATGCCCATATGTCAATTTTTCATATATTTCATCAGAAATTATTAATAAATTATATTTTTTTGCAAATTCAGATATAGCTAATAGCTCCTCTTTATTATAAATAGCTCCTGTAGGATTATTGGGACTATTTATAACGATAGACTTAGTTTTAGGAGTTATGGCTTTTTCTAAAGCTTTTAATGTGTACTTAAAATTTTCTTCAGCTTCACACTCTACAAAAACCGGAACACCGTCTGAAAGTCTTACTAACTCTGGATAACTTACCCAATATGGAGTAGGAATAAGAACCTCATCACCCGGATTTAAAATCGCTTGGAATACGTTCGCCAAACACTGCTTTGCACCAGTAGAAATTATTATTTGATTAGGTGTATATGATAAATTATTATCTCTTTTAAATTTATCAATAATAGCTTGTTTTAGTTCAGTTATACCAGAAGCAGGAGTGTACCTAGTTAAGCCTAAGTCTATTGCTTTTACAGCAGCTTCTCTAATATTTTTTGGTGTATTAAAGTCCGGTTCTCCAGCCCCAAAACTAATCACGTCAAGTCCTTCTTTAGCCATTTGCTTTGCCTTAGCTGTTATAGCTAACGTCAATGATGGGCATATATTTTTTGCTTTTTCTGATAGTATCATTGTATTTCCCTCCAGTCTTCTTATTATAATATCATATACACAACTTTATGTTAAATACTATTTAATATAATATTTTTATAAATATTTGTTATTTCTCAAGTCCTCTAAAAAGCAAATGCTATCACCTAGGCTGAACAATTAATTTTATAGCCGTTCTAGTTTCCTCGTCTATTTTTACATCTGTAAATGCTGGAATAAAAATCAAATCCATTCCACTTGGAGCGACAAATCCTCTTGCGATGGCTACAGCTTTAATAGCTTGGTTTAAGGCTCCTGCACCAATTACTTGGATTTCCGCAGAACCAACTTCCCGCAATACACCAGATAAGGCACCGGCTACAGAGTTTGGATTAGATTTCGCTGATACTTTTAATGTCTCCATAATTAACCTCCTGTAATTACAATCGTTATTTTGTAGATATACGCATACCAGTATATTCTACAAAAAATAAAAAAACCCTTTATTTTGCTATTATAAATTGCAAATATAAAAGGGTTTTTGCTTTATAAGCTATCTTGCATAGTCAACTGATCTAGTTTCTCTTATAATGTTAACTTTAATCTGACCAGGATATTCCAATTCATTTTCAATTCTTTTAACAATACTTCTTGCCATTTCTATACATCCATAATCATCAATTTCCTCTGGTTTAACCATAATCCTGACTTCTCTTCCTGCTTGTATAGCATAAGATTTTTCTACACCTTCGTATGAGTTAGCTATTTCTTCGAGTTTTTCTAATCTTTTAATGTACGCTTCTAAAGTTTCTCTTCTTGCTCCAGGTCGAGCTGCTGATATAGCATCTGCCGCCTGAACGAGTATAGCTTCAATTGAATCATATTCAACATCGCCATGATGCGCTGCTATAGCGTTTACTACAATAGGTGATTCATGATACTTTTTAGCTATTTCTGCACCTATCAAAGCGTGAGGCCCTTCGATTTCATGATCTACTGCTTTTCCTATATCATGAAGTAAACCTGCTCGTTTAGCTAAGGTAGGGTCTATGCCAAGCTCAGAAGCCATAAGTCCAGCTAGATAAGCAACTTCTATAGAATGTTTTAGAACATTTTGACCATAACTAGTACGGTACTTTAATCTTCCTAGGAGTCTAATCAACTCTTGATGAAGACCATGTATTCCAGTTTCAAAAGTAGCTTGTTCGCCTTCCTCTTTTATTTCATTTTCTACTTCCTTCTTAGCTTTTTCTACCATTTCTTCAATTCTTGCAGGATGAATTCTACCATCAATTATAAGTTTTTCAAGAGCAATTCTAGCTACTTGCCTTCTAATTGGGTCGAACCCTGATAAAATTACAGCTTCAGGGGTATCGTCTATTATAAGATCTACTCCAGTTAAGGTTTCTAAAGCTCTTATATTTCTTCCCTCTCTACCTATAATCCTACCTTTCATTTCATCATTAGGTAAAGAAACCACATGTACAGTACTTTCGGCTACATGATCAGCAGCACACCTTTGGATGGCTGTTGAAATTATCTCTTTTGCTTTTTTATCTGCTTCTTCTTTTGCCTTGTTTTCCATATCCTTAATCATAACTGCAAGATCATGTTTGATTTCTTTTCTGGTTTCTTCCAACAATAATTGACGAGCTTCTTCTGATGAAAGGTTAGACAATCTTTCTAATTCTTGTCTTTGCTTTTCGTAAAGCTCATCCACACTAGATTCTTTTTCAATAATTTCCTGTTGTTTCTTATTAAGGGCTTCTTCTTTCTTTTCAATAGCTTCACTTTTCTTATCCAGTAATTCTTCTCTTTGGATGATTCTTCTTTCTAATCTCTGAATTTCATTACGTCTCTCTCTTGATTCCTTTTCGAAATCACTTCTTAGTTTATGCACTTCTTCTTTTGCTTCTAAAATTGCTTCTTTTTTTACTGATTCCGCTTCTTTTTCAGCATCTTCAATAATTTTCTTTGCGTTAACCTCTGCTTCTGCAATTTTAGCTTGTGATATATTTTTTCTAACATATATTATCACAAATACAGAAATTAATATTGCAATAACTATTAAAACGTATATTCCCAAAACAACACCTCCTGACTTTATCTAATTTAGAATAAAAAAATTAAGCGTCATCGAAGTTTAGAAAAGGTGTTATGTTTGTTTATATATAAATCATTTATACATGTTAAACCAGTATTTGTATTCATTTTATATTATTTTTAAATTCATGTCAAGTTTATGAAAAAAATGCTAAAGTTTTTTATGTAAATTTTAGCATTATAAAAGTAGCATTTCTTTAATTTATATTAGATTCAGAACCTAATATATAAAGAAATGCTACATATTAGTTAGTTGTATCTTCTTTTTCAACGGCAACCTTTTCAGTAACCTGATTATTAACCCTTGGAGGAAGACCTTGCTTACTTCTTATCTCATTTTCTATTTCAAAAAGCAGGTTGGCATTTTCCCTTAAAAACTGTTTAGCATTTTCTCTTCCTTGCCCTAATCTAATATCTTTATAGGAAAACCATGCTCCACTCTTTTGAACTATTTCATTATCAACTCCTACATCAAGTACATTGCCTTCATAGGATATTCCACTACCATACATTATATCAAATTCTGCCTGTTTAAATGGTGGAGCTACTTTATTCTTTACTACCTTTACCCTAGTCCTGCTGCCTAAAAATTCATCACCTTGTTTAATCGTATCTATTTTTCTAACATCTAATCTTACAGATGCATAAAATTTTAGAGCTCTACCGCCTGGAGTAGTTTCTGGATTTCCAAACATTATCCCTACTTTTTCTCTCAATTGGTTTATAAATACTGTAGCACATTTTGATTTATTGATAGATCCAGTTAGTTTTCTAAGAGCTTGGGACATAAGTCTTGCTTGAAGTCCAACGTGTGAATCACCCATTTCACCCTCAATCTCCGCTTTTGGAACTAATGCAGCAACTGAGTCTACAACTATAATATCTATAGCACCGGATCTTACTAATGCTTCACATATTTCTAAAGCTTGTTCTCCCGTATCAGGCTGAGATACTATCAAATTATCTATATCTACGCCTAATGCTCTTGCATAAACTGGATCTAATGCATGCTCAGCATCTATAAATGCTGCAGTTCCACCAGCCTTTTGAGCTTCTGCAATAATATGCAATGCTACAGTAGTTTTACCAGAGGATTCCGGTCCATATATCTCAATGATTCTACCTCTTGGAACTCCACCTATTCCTAAAGCTATATCTAAGGATAAACTTCCAGTAGATATTGCTTCTACATTAAGTACATGTTCTTCTCCAAGCTTCATTACCGAACCTTTTCCGAATTGTTTTTCAATTTGACTTATAGCGGCTTGTAAAGCCTTCATTTTCTCGTTATTCATATTATCCCTAATGGGGTCACACTCCTTTCAAATTCGAACGTGTGTTCTTATTATGATTATACATGATATTTACAATTAGGTCAAGTATATATAAAAGTTCCTATTTTTGTATTTATAGGAACTTTTATTATAATTATATCCATTTAAATTTAAATTAATCAATGAGTAGTACTGATTGCTTTTTTGTTTTTTACAAAGTAGTCAACTCCTGAAATCACTGTTATAATAACAGCTGCTGCTATGCTTATGTATGTAATATATCTTATATATACTGGATTATATACTAAAGTTATTAGACCGAAGATTATTGCAATTATCTGTATAACTGTTTTAATCTTACCCCACCAGCTAGCAGCTATAACTACTCCCTCTGAAGCTGCAACTGCTCTCAAGCCTGTAACTGCAAATTCTCTTCCTATGATTATCATAGCTGCCCACGTAGGAATAATATTATACTCTACCAATGATACTAGTGCTGAGGTCACAAGCAACTTATCCGCTAATGGATCCATAAACTTCCCGAAGTTTGTTATCTCATTTCTACTTCTAGCAACATATCCATCCAGCTTATCTGTTAAGGCCGCAATTACAAAAATAAGAATAGCAACTAAAATAGAGTAAGGCTTATTTAAAGCCATGAAAAGTAAGAAAATCGGTACTAGAATAATTCTAATTATCGTGAGTTTATTAGCAAGATTCATGATAAACAACTCCTATTAAATCATATTCTAAGGCATCAGTTATCAACACCTCAATAAAGTCTCCTATATTTAATATTTTATCATATTTAAAGAAAATTGCACCATCTATTTCAGGAGCCATTTCATAACTTCTTCCGAACCAATATTCATTATTATCTTTTCCTTCTACAATCACTTTAAACTTTTCACCAATTTTGGACTTATTTTTCTCTTTAGATATATCCTGCTGAATTAACATTATTTCTTCTAATCTGTTGTCTTTTGTTTTCTCATCAATTTGATCTTTCATTTTTGCAGCAGGAGTGTCTTCTTCTTGAGAGTATTTAAAAACTCCTAGCTTATCAAACTTAATTTCTTTTACAAACTCTTTTAATTCATTAAACTCTTCTTCAGTTTCTCCTGGAAAACCTACTATTATAGAAGTACGAAGTACTAGACCATCTACTGAGTCTTTCATCTTTTTTATATTATTTATAATAAGTTCTTTACTACTTTTTCTATTCATTCTTTTTAAGACAGAAGTACTTATATGTTGAATTGGGATATCCAGATACCTACATACCTTTTTATTACTTGCCATTTCCTTTATAAATTCCTCCGTTATCTCTTCAGGATAAGTATACAACACTCTAATCCATTCTAAACCTTTTATTTTGGAAATAGCTTTTATTAATTCATGTAGCTTATTCTCTTTGTATAAATCTATGCCATATACTGAAGTATCTTGACCAACAAGAATTAACTCTTTAACTCCCATTGAAGCTAACTCCTTTGCCTCTTTAACTATGCTTTCTATACTCCTACTTCTATACTTTCCTCTTATTTTAGGAATAATACAATAAGTGCAAAGGTTATCGCACCCTTCAGATATTCTTATATAGGCAGTATGACCTTTTGTTGTTAATATTCTTTTACCTTCGTTTATAGATACATCGCTATAATTACATGTACAAATTTTATCACTATCATTAAAGAAATTATCTATATGGCTTTGTATGTTGGCATATTCATTAACTCCAAGCATAATATCAATTTCTGGTATTAACTTATGAAGCTCATCAGAATACCTTTGAGTAAGACAGCCAGTAGCAATAACCATTTTACAATTTTTCTTTTTATAATCAGCCATTTCAATAATTGTATTTATAGATTCTTGCTTTGCACTTTCTATAAATCCACATGTATTTACTATTAGTATATCAGCTTCATTAGGGTCATTCACTATTTCATTATTTTCATTTAGCTTTCCTAAGAGAAGTTCTGAATCTATCCTGTTTTTATCACAACCTAAACTTATAAGTCCAACTTTGTAATTAGTCACTAAATTTCCTCCTTAATATGTAACAATGTTTTTTATCATAAAATTTATTTTAAAGCTATTAAATAAATTTAACAAGTATTATTTTAAATAAAATTTTTAATTGTCGCTTTGCACATTACTATCAACTAGTATTTGTCTAGGTTTGCTTCCGTTTCTTCCAGATATTATTCCCTTTGTTTCCATTTCATCTATTAATCTAGCTGCCCTATTATATCCGATTCTAAGCTTTCTTTGTAAAAGAGATGTAGATGCTTGTCCGGTTTCCATAACAATTTGTATTGCTTCATCTATAAGCTCATCATCTTCATTCTCTTTTTTATAAATACCGGTATTTATTTCATTAATAATACTTTCCTCGTATTTCACCTCGTTTTTTTGAGACTTTATAAAATTCACTACCTTTTCTACCTCTTCCTCTGAAATAAATGCTCCTTGTATTCTAATCGGTTTAGATTCTCCTACAGGATAAAATAGCATATCTCCCTTACCAAGTAATTTTTCAGCACCAGCAGAATCTATGATAGTCCTAGAATCAATTTGACTAGATACAGCAAAGGATATTCTAGAAGGTATATTTGCCTTAATAACTCCAGTTATTACATCTACTGAAGGGCGCTGAGTTGCTATAACTAGATGCATTCCAGCAGCCCTTGCCATTTGTGCTAATCTGGCAATATATTCTTCTACTTCACCTGGAGAAACCATCATCAAGTCAGCTAATTCGTCGATTATGATTACAATCCAAGGTAGCTTTTCTTCTATTTTCCCCTTATTAAAGAGTTCATTAAATCCTTCTATATTTCTCACATTATTCTCTGCAAATAAATTATACCTTCTTGTCATTTCAGTAACAGCCCAATTTAATGCTCCAGCAGCCTTCTTAGGATTAGTAACTACAGGTATTAACAAGTGAGGTATATCATTGTATACATTTAATTCAACCACTTTGGGATCTACCAATAAAAGCTTAACGTCATCAGGGGAATATTTATATAATAGACTTATTATTAATGTATTAATGCATACACTTTTACCAGAACCCGTTGCACCAGCAATTAATAAATGAGGCATCTTAGATAAATCTGATACAATACAATTTCCTCCGATATCTTTTCCAACAGCGAAGGCTATATTTTTAGTGAAGTTTTTAAACTCTTGCGAATCTATTACTTCTCTTAGAGATACGGAAGATACTATTTTGTTAGGTACTTCTATTCCGACAGCACTCTTTCCTGGAATTGGAGCTTCAATTCTAACAGAAGAAGCTGCTAAACTTAACGCTATATCATCAGATAAATGGGTTATCTTGCTTACTTTCACTCCCGCGCTAGGCTGCAGCTCAAATCTAGTTACTGATGGGCCCTTAGTTACCTGGATGACCTTTGCATCTACCCCAAAACTGCCTAAAGTTTCTTCGAGCTTTGCTGCACTATTTATTAACTCTTTTTTACTATTTTTTATAGTTATCGTTTGGATTATAATTTAATAATTGAAGAGGAGGAAAAAGATAGTCCCTTTTGTAGTTATCATATTTTTGATTTAATTCGCTATTTAATTCTTTATTAATTTGTTCATAAACTTCCCTATCATTATCAATGTTTTTATTAGCCTTTTTTATAATATTATCTTCTATTTTATTTTCAACTATCTTAGGCTCCAAAACTTTGATTTCTCTATCAAGTTTTTTATCCGACTTTAAATCTTCTATTTCATCTGCCGATTTTAAAAAATTGACAACTTTCATTTTATTATTTAAATCCTTTATAAAAGATGTCTGATTGCTAGGTTCGGTTTCGAGTAAATTATTATGAGTAGCTTTTTTGCTCCTAGGGTTCTTATTTCTGAATCCCTCGAACTTAAATATACTTAATAACTCACTTACTGGTACTTGCATTATTAGAATTACAGATATATATATATGGCTATGAATATTATATAAGCTCCTATGCTTCCGAATAAATTATATAATGGAATGTCAATTAAATAACTGAGTATGCCTCCGTGCATAGGGCTTATTTCATCATATATTTTATGTATACCTAAAATTAAATTACCCTTCGTGTAATACTGATCTATATATAACATCTGTATAAACAAAAGTGAATTCACCAAAAGAATTACTATGCCATAAAACCTTGTATTAAAAATAATTTTACCATTTTTAACTATAAAACTTACCCCAACAAAGATTAATAATAAAGGGAAAAAATATGCGCCCATTCCTAGAAGAGAAAGAAGCAGTTTCTTCACCGTTTTACCTATTAAGCCCGAAGAATTTGTTACAAAAACACTCAATATTATTAGTATACCAGTGGTAATAAATATGATACCCTTTATATCATTTGAAGTCTTTGATTTATCAGAAGTATTTTTCTTACCCATCTTATCACCTCTATTTCTAAGTTCTACATTTTAATGAATTATCCTTTTATATTATAAAACAAAACTAGCTAGAGAAAAACCCTTAGCTAGTTTCTTTATTTTTGCTATCAATCATTTCTTCTAGTTTCTTTATTGCACTACTTAATCCTCCTACCTCGTTAATTAATTTATAATCTACAGCCTGTTTTCCAATTAAAATTGTGCCCATATCATTTAATAGTTCATCTGTTTGCAGCATCAGTTTCCTTAGGGTGTCCTTTTCTATTTCCGAAGTACGAGTAATAAAATCTACAATACGTTCTTGCATTTTATTAAAATATTCAAAAGTTTGAGGTACACCTAATACTAGGCCATTCATTCTAATTGGATGAATTATCATGGTTGCAGAAGGAGATATAAAAGAGTAATTAGCACATGTAGCAAGAGGTACTCCAATAGAGTGCCCACCTCCTATAACTAAAGATACAGTAGGCTTACTTAAACTATTAATCATTTCAGCAATAGCAAGGCCTGCTTCAACATCTCCACCTACAGTATTTAAAATAATTAAAACGCCTTCCACTGAGTTATTAGTTTCTATAGCTACTAGTTGAGGAATTACATGCTCATACTTTGTAGCTTTAGATTGTGGAGGTAATACGGAGTGGCCTTCAATCTGACCTATTATTGGTAAGATTTGAAACCTTTGAGCACTCTGGTTTGTGTTCGGGATTCCAAGCTCCTTTATGGAATCAAGTTTATCCTTTTGATTTTCTTTGTTAGTATCTTTTTCAGTCATAATCATACCTCCTATTTTCAAGTTTAGTTTTTGCTTAAGAGGTAATGACTATACATACTATTTATTATCTAAATTAAATTCCTTGTGTAAAGCATTAATAGCTAATTCAGTATACTCTGATTCAACTAAGCACCAGATAGTTGTATGCGAGTCTGCAGTTTGCAGTACTTCTATTTTATTCTTTATGAGAGATTTTAATATTTTAGCCATTATTCCCGGAATGCCTCTCATTCTTGAACCTATTATAGCAATTTTACTGCAATTATCCACAGAAGAATACTTTAAGTTTAGTAAGTTCATAATTCCCTTAAATCTTATAATATCTTTTTTATCTATCGTAAATATTTTTTGATTCGGAAATACGTTTATTAAATCTATACTTATTAGATTCTCTGCAAGCACTGGAAATAAATCATAGTAATTTTCATTATCCATGTTCTCAGCTAATTCTATTTTAACTTGTACTCTATTATCCATATGAGTAATTCCTGTAATTACATTAGTATTATTTAAGGTACCTGTATTATCAATAATTGTGCCACTGCAATCACTCATAGTATTTTTAATTACTAGTGGTATATTGCCTTTCATTGCAACTTCTACAGCTCTAGGATGAATTACTTTAGCACCTTGATCTGCAAATTGAAATACTTCATTATAACTTATCTCTTCAATAAGTGCTGCATCTTCAACTATTCTCGGATCAGCCGTCATAATACCATCAACATCTGTATATATTTCAACTTCTGTTGCTTTTAAAGCAACGCCTAAAAGAGCTGCTGTAACGTCACTTCCACCTCTTCCTAAAGTGGTCATAAATCCTTTTTCACTAACACCTTGAAAACCAGCTACTACTGGTATTTTATTATCTTCTAATAATTTAACTAACTGTTTTGTATCAACGTCTTTAACTGTAGCATTATTAAATGTATTATCAGTTTTTATACCAGCTTGTCCACCAGTCAATGGGATAGCTGATACATTTTCTAAATGCAATTCATTGCACATGACTACAGTACTTATGATCTCTCCACAATTCATTATCAAGTCTACAGCTAGAGGATTACTACTTTTGAAGTCTTCCGTTAAAAGCGACAGCAAAGAATCTGTTGCATATGGTTCGCCTACTCTTCCCATAGCTGACACTACAACCACAGGAAAATAACCATCACTTTTAGCTTTAAGTATTTTATTAACTGCTAATTTTCGCTTTTCACGAGTAGATACTGAAGTACCGCCAAACTTTTGAACTAAGATTTTCATATTAGCCTCCAAAATACATTATTTATAACCTTTATTAAATTGAGATTCTTCCACATCAATAATTATTGTTTTTGTACCGATTTTATTTACATATTCCCAAGGCAATTCTAATAAGTCATTATTCTTAAAAAGATTAAAGTGAGACCTATGGTTATTAATTACTAAAGACTTCAAGTTTCCTTCTTCATCGATTATAACATCATTATTATAAAGATAATTATATTTTTCACCGTTATTAATGTTAATTATCTCGTATTTTTCAATGTCACTATACAACTTTACTCTATCATCCACTATTATTCCTCCTTAACATATATCATAAATATATTTATGATATATGTTAAGGATATATTCTTATATATTTATACTTTTATATTTATGCTTTAAAAAATAAAAAGGCATCTCTGCCCTTCTACTCTTATTCAACGTTATCTTTATTTTGGTCTTCTTCTGAGTCTTTGATAGCATCTTTTCTTGAAAGGTTTACTCTTCCCATAGAATCAATTTCTGTTACTTTAACTAGTATTTCATCTCCGATTGAAACAATATCTTCTACTTTGTTTACACGCTTAACATCAAGTTTAGATATGTGTACTAGACCTTCTTTACCAGGTAATATTTCTACAAATGCGCCAAAATTAGATATCTTAGTAACTCTACCTAAGTATATTTCGCCTTCTTTTATTTCTCTAGTATACCCGTCTATCATTTGTAATGCTTTATTACCTGATTCATAACTTTCAGCAGTAACAAACACTGTTCCATCATCTTTGATATCAATTTTAACTCCAGTTTCATCAATAATTTTGTTTATTGTTTTTCCGCCAGCCCCTATTACATCTTTAATCTTAGCAGGATTTATGCTCATTGTAAATACCTTAGGAGCGTATATAGATACTTCTTGTCTTGGAGCACTTATGCACTTATTCATAACTTCTAGTATAGATAGCCTTGCTTCTCTAGCATCAGCCATTGCAGTTTTTATGCAGTTATTAGATAGACCTTCTATCTTAGTGTCAACTTGTATAGCTGTTATCCCTTTTTCAGTACCAGCTACTTTAAAGTCCATATCTCCGAAGAAATCTTCTAGCCCTTGTATGTCTGTCAAAATTTCCTCGTCTTTTAAGTCTTTGCTAGTAACTAATCCCATTGCTATACCTGCAGCTGGTCTTTTTATAGGTACACCTGCATCTAATAAAGCAAGAGTACTTCCACATACACTGGCTTGAGATGTAGATCCATTAGAACTTAATACTTCTGAAACTAATCTAATAGCATAAGGAAACTCTTGTTCAGTTGGAATTAATGGTTCAAGCGCTTTTTCAGCTAAAGCACCATGACCAATCTCTCTTCTATTTGGCCCTCTTAAAGGTTTAACTTCTCCTACACTATATGATGGAAAATTATAATGATGCATATATCTTTTTGATGTTTCTTCTTCTATACCATCTAATATTTGCACTTCGCTTATAGACCCTAAAGTTGCCACACTTAATACTTGAGTTAATCCTCTTGTAAATAACCCGCTTCCGTGAGTTCTTGGTAAAATTGAAACTTCAGATGAAATAGGCCTAATATCCTTAAATCCTCTACCATCTGGTCTTCTTTTCTCATTTAAAATCATGTTTCTTACTACTTCTTTTTGCATATTGTACACTGCTTCACCTAAATCAAGTATGTTATCTGCATACTTTTCTTTAAATTGTTCATCTACTTTTTCTTTAACTTCATCCATTGCTTTGTTTCTTGAATCTTTATCTGTATTGTACATAGCTTCTTTTATCATTTCAAAGGCAAAATCTCTGACTTCTTTTTCAATATCCTTATTTATTTCATAAGGTATAAATTCAGCTTTAGTTTTACCATATTGTTTCATAACTTCTTCTTGAAACTTAGCTATCTTTTTACATTCTTCAAATCCAAACATTATAGCATCATACATTGTGCTTTCTGGTATTTCCTGTCCACCAGCTTCTATCATCATAACTCTCTCTTGAGTAGCACAAACTGTTAAATCCAGAATACTTTCTTCCCTTTGCTTCGATGTAGGATTTATTATAAATTCATCATTCACTAATCCTACTGATACGGTAGCAACAGGATTTGTAAATGGAATACTTGATAAGCATAGTGCTAGTGAAGCTCCATTCATGGCTAATATATTTGGCAAATTATCCTGCTCAACAGATAGAACTGTACAAACAACCTGAACATCATTTCTATATCCTTTTGGGAATAATGGTCTTAACGGCCTATCAATAGCCCTAGCATTAAGTATAGCTTTATCTGAAGGTCTTCCTTCTCTTTTAATAAAACCTCCTGGTATTTTACCAACAGCATATAATCTTTCTTGATATTCTATGCTTAACGGAAAAAAGTCTACGCCCTCCCTTGGAGCTTCTGAAGCATTAACGTTTACAAGTATTACTGTATCACCATAACTTATTTTCAAAGCGCAATCTGACAACATTCCGAGTTTGCCAAATTCACCTCTTAATTTTCTTCCAGAAATCGTTGTATCAAAAACTTGATTCATAATGTACCTCCTTTCAATATCCATACACATTAGTATTATTACCTATTTATATTAATTTAATGAAATATGTAGATTATTCCTAAAATAATAGAGCGGAACTAGCCCGCTCTAAACTATTTTCTTAATTCTAATTTTTTAATTAAAGAACGATATCTTTCAATGTCTTGATCTTTCAAGTAGTTTAAAAGACCTCTTCTTTTACCAACCATCATTAAAAGACCTCTTCTTGAATGATAATCCTTTTTATGTTCCTTTAAGTGATTGTTTAAATGATTAATTCTTTCTGTTAATAAAGCAATTTGAACTTCTGGAGAACCAGTATCTCCTTCATGTGTTGCGTATTGTGTAATTATTTCTAACTTTCTAGCCTTTTCCATCGAAAAGCACCTCCATATTTGTAATCCCCATTATTCCATGAATACCGCCGGCCAGTCAATACTCATAGGATAAGGTTCAAGAAGTATTATAGCAGATAATTGGTAAAAAGTAAATTATTTTTTATATTTAGTCTATTTATATCTAAAGATTTTGTTTTTCGGCATAAAGCTTATCAATTTCTAATTGTTTTGATAAATGTTCTACAGATTCAAATTTTTTTTCATCTCGTATTCTTTTATAGAAGTATATCTTTACATATTCATCATAAATATCCTCATTAAAATTAAGAATGTGTGTTTCTATACTTAGTTTTTTATCCTTTACTGTAGGATTGTATCCTATATTAGTTATTCCTCTATATTTCTTGCCATTGTATTCTACCACAGTATAGTATACTCCACCACGAGGTAATACGAATTTTTTATCATAATCTAAATTTATAGTTGGGAAGCTTATTTTTCGTCCTAACTGTTTGCCGTGAACTACTTTTCCTTGCAGCATAAATGGACGAGTTAAAAAATAATTTGCTTTAGTTATATCTCCCTCTGAAATAAGATGTCTTACTTTTGAGCTACTAACAACTTCACCATTAATTTTTACTGGCGTTATGACATTTAATTCAAAGCCTAAGGTAGTACTCAGGTTTTGCAATAATTCTATATCACCTAAATTTTTATACCCAAATCTATAATTAAAGCCTACAACAAATCCCTGTGCATTATAAGCTTTAAGTATATTATCTATAAATTTTTCTGGGTTAATTTTCATGAATTCTTCATTAAATTCTGCATAGTTTACAATGTCTACCCCTATATCTTCTAGAAGCTTTGTTTTAGTGCCATTATTCATAATTAATTTAGGAGCCATTTCTTCATTAATAACAGTTAAAGGATGATTTTTAAAAGTGAATACCATACTTCTGGCATTATTAGCTTTAGCTAATTCTATTGTTTTATTTATAAGGCTCATGTGGCCTAGATGTAATCCATCAAAACTACCTAATGCTACATATGTTTTTTCATTTAACTTTATGTTAAAGTTATCTTCATACACTATCATCTTTTCTCTCCTAAAGCAATAATTTCTCTAATTTTAATCCAGCATTATTTCTTAATCCTAATCCTAAAAACTTTCCGTCATAAGCATAGATTCTATATAGTTTATTTAACTGTATTTCATTTAATAATTTTCTATCGCCTACTCTAACCCCGTTACATAATAATTTTTCAGCACCTTCATTTACTGCTATTTTGTCGTAAGTACTTAAAGCCTCATCTATAGGTATTAGATGACTTTCAATAGTAGATTCATTTAGATCTTCCAATTTTAATGCACTATCTTTATGAAATCTTCCACTTTGTATCCTCTCTAACTTCCACATAGTAGCACCACAATTGAGTTTTTCACCTATATCATAGCACAAACTTCTTATATATGTTCCCTTAGAACATTTGACACTGAAGGAAACATATGGAACATTTATTTCCAAAATATCAATATCATATATTGTGACTGGTCTTGCAGCTCTTTCTATTTCTAAACCATTACGTGCAAGCTCATAAAGCTTTTTACCCTTAACTTTAATAGCCGAATACATAGGAGGAACTTGAAGTATGTTGCCTTTGAAAGAATTTATAGATGATATTATATTCTCGTTAGAGGCAACTACTCCTTTGGTTGTAACGGTTTTCCCTTCCCTATCATAAGTATCCGTTGTAATTCCTAATTTCAATTCTGACTTATATATTTTAAAATCGCTCATAATATAATCGACAATTTTTGTACCTTTGCCTATGCAAATTGGTAAAACTCCGCTAGCCAATGGATCTAGAGTTCCAGTATGCCCTACTTTTTTTATACCTGTTAATTTTTTTATAACCCTTACAACATCAAAGGAGGTCATTCCGACAGGCTTATAAATGTTTAATACCCCATTCATTTTATCAACTCTTTTTCTATTTCATTAATTAGTATAGTTTTGATTTCTTCCAATGATTTGCTAGTTGAAAAGCCAGCAGCTTTTATGTGACCACCACCATTGAACATTTCTGCAATTTTTCTAACATCAACTTTATGTTTGGATCTTAAACTAACCTTAGTCATGTCATCTGATGCTTTGAGTAAGACTGCAACTTCGACGGTACCTATTTGAGTTCCTATATTAACTATATCTGATGTATCAGATTTTTCAATATCAAATTCCTTTAACATTTCTTTTGTAAGTTCCATAATACATAGTTTTCTATTCAATTTTAGATGCATATTTTCAATAATTTTTCCGTGAAGCTTTAGTCTTTCAAAACTCATATTTTCAAATATCTTTCTATGAATTTCTGAAAAGTCTATTCCTGTAGCAACTAAATCTCCAGCTATCTTATGTGTCAATCTAGTTGTATTAGAATGTCTAAAGGAACCTGTATCTGTAACTATTGATGTATAAAGGCAGGAAGCAATATTTTTATCTATAGGTACATTTAAAATATTTAATAACTCATAAACAATTTCAGCAACTGCGGCTGCGTTAGTATCTATATAGTTCAAATCGCCATAATTATCATTGGATATATGATGATCAATGTTAATTAGAGTATAGTTTCGCTTATCTATATCAATATTAGCATTTATCCTCTCAGCATTGCCACAGTCTAATACAATTACAGTATCTGTGCTATCCAAGATATGGCTTAATTCTTTATTTATCCTATTAGAATACGGTAAATAATCGAAAGTCTCTGGCAATGGTTCTTTTGAAATTATATACGCATTTTTACCCATACTAAGAAGTCCCTGCATTAATGCAAGGGAACTTCCTAGAGAGTCTCCATCAGGAGATATATGGCAGGTAATACCTATTTTTTACTTTCTTTCAATCTTTCGATAATACTATTTATTATCATTTCCGTCTTGCTCCTTTAAATCACTTAAAAGATCATTAATATGCATACCGTGTTCTATGCTCTTATCTAACTCTATTATTATCTCTGGAGTATATCTTAATTTAACTCTATGACCTACCTCACGCCTAATAAAGCCGGATGAATTTCTTAATGCCTCAAGACTTTCTTGTTTTGCCTCATCTGTACCAAAGATACTTACAAAGGCTTTTGCATACCTTAAATCATTCGTTACTTCTACCCTTGTTACACTTACCATTGCAGTAAGCCTAGGATCATTTATATCATATTGAATTATATTACTAACTTCTTTTTTTATCTCTTCATTTATTCTACCTAATCTGTATTTGGCCATATAACTCCCTCCTCTACACTATACAAATTATAGGCTCTTAGGCTTTATTTCTTCCATAGTAAAGGCTTCGATTATATCTCCTTCTTTAAGGTCATTAAATTTTTCAACTGACAATCCACATTCATATCCAGTTGATACTTCTTTTACGTCATCTTTAAATCTCTTTAAAGATGAAATTTCTGATTCAAATATAACAATACCATCTCTTATTATTCTTATTTTACTATTTCTCGTTATCTTTCCATTTAGCACATAACAGCCAGCTATAGTTCCAACGCTTGATATTTTATATACAGCTCTAACTTCAGCATTCCCTAAAACAACTTCCTTATATTCCGGTTCTAGCATACCTAGCATAGCTGATTTTATATCTTCTAGAGCATCATATATAATTCTATACGTTCTAACATTAACGCCTTCTTTTTCTGCTAAGGCTGTTGCGTTATTAGAAGGTCTAACATTGAAACCTATGATAATTGCATTTGAAGCAGCTGCTAAGGTTACATCTGTTTCACTAATAGCTCCAACTGCACCATGTATGACTCTAACCTTAACTGATTCTGTTGATAGTTTTTCAAGTGACTGTGTAACTGCCTCAACAGACCCTTGAACATCAGCTTTAACTATAACATCGAGTTCTTTAACTTTACCTTCTTGAATTTGACTATATAAGTCTTCAAGAGAAACCTTATTAGTTGATATTATACGTTCTTGTCTTAGTTTTTCTTTTCTGCTTTCGGCCATATTTCTAGCTGTTTTCTCATCTTTTACTACATTAAATCTATCTCCAGCATCAGGAACTTCTGAAAGCCCAAGTATTTCTACAGGTATTGATGGACCTGCTGATGATATCTTACGCCCTTTATCATCAAACATAGCTCTTATTCTTCCATATGTAGTTCCAACCAATATTGAATCTCCTACTTTAAGAGTACCGTTTTGAACTAATAAAGATGCTACTGGACCTCTACCTTTATCAAGTTTTGCTTCTATTACTGTACCTTTAGCTTTTCTATTTGAATCAGCTATTACCTCTTCCATTTCTGCTGTTAGTAATATCATTTCAAGTAATGTGTCAAGTCCTTCTTTGGTATGAGCTGAAACTGGTACAGTTACGATATCTCCACCCCAATCTTCTGGGATTAAATTATATTCAGTTAACTCCTGTTTAACTCTATCAATATTTGCGCCTGGTTTATCAATTTTATTGATAGCGACAATTATAGGCACATTAGCTGCTTTACAGTGGTTGATTGCTTCTACAGTTTGTGGCATTATTCCGTCATCTGCAGCAACTACAAGAATTACTATATCAGTAATTTGTGCTCCTCTTGCTCTCATTGTAGTAAATGCCTCATGCCCAGGAGTATCCAAGAAAGTTATTTTTTCATTATTAACTTCTACAGTATAAGCACCAATATGCTGAGTTATTCCACCTGCTTCAGTTTCTGTAACTTTTGACTTCTTTATGGCATCAAGTATTGAAGTCTTACCATGGTCAACATGCCCCATTACTGTTACAACTGGTGGTCTTTTTTCATAATTATCCTCAAAAATCTCGTCTTCATTATCTTCTTCATCTTTGTCAACCGGAGAAGGTTCCTCTTTTTTTACAACTAAAGCATCGAACTTTTCTGCTAATTTTTCAGTAGTATTAAAATCTAATTCTTGATTTATAGCAGCCATTACTCCCATAAACATTAATTGTTTTATAACTTCTGTAATAGGCTTTTTTAATTTATCTGCAAGCTCTTTAACTGTAATAGTATCTTCGATTTCTATGACTATTTCTTCTGTTAAAGTAGATTCATTGATTTCTTCTTTTTCAGTCGCCTTATTTTTATCATTTAGCTTTTTAGTAATTTTTTTCTTGCTTTTTATTTGAACAGAATTATCTATTTCTTCTTCGTATTCATCTACTATGCTTTTTGTTGCTTTAGCAACAAGTTCTCTACCACTATTTTCAGTATCACTGAAAATTTCTTTAATTAATTCTGCGTCTTCTTCATCTAAGACGCTCATATGATTTTTGACCTTTATATCGAACTCACTTAAAAGGATATCTATTAACTCTCTGCTAGTTACATTTAATTCCTTCGCTAATTCGTAAACTCTTGTTTTAGCCAAAACATTCACCCCCAATTAGTATTTAAAAGTTTATTTTACATGGAGCCTATTTTTAGCGCACCACTATTTAGGCTTCTGGATTATCACCTAAAATTTCATTCTTTAGTCTATTATAAACATCTTCATTTACCTTTAAACCAAGATTTCGCTCTAACCGTTTTGTCTTAAATGCTTGTTCTAAGCATTTAAGATCTCTGCATATATATGCTCCTCTTCCAGGTTTTTTCCCTGTTAAATCTACAGATATATCTTCATCTTTACCTTTTACGATTCTTATAAGTTCTTTTTTAGGCTTCATTACTGAACAACCAGTGCACATTCTTTCAGGTATTTTTTTTACCTTCATAAATTAGTTCTACCGCCTTTCTCAAGAAAATTACTTTAAAACTTGAGATTCACTTTTAATATCTATTTTCCAGCCTGTTAGCTTTGCTGCTAATCTAACGTTTTGCCCTTCTTTACCTATAGCTAGAGAAAGTTGATTATCTTCAACTATTATTTTTGCTGATTTATTTTCTTCATCAATTTCAACATCTAACACTTTAGCAGGGCTAAGAGCATTTGCAATATATTTTTCTGGTAACTTATCCCATCTAATTATATCTATTTTTTCATTTTTTAATTCATTAACTATATTTTGAACTCTCATACCTTTTGGTCCAACACATGCACCAGTAGCATCGATACTCTCGTCATTAGAATAAACTGCTATTTTTGTTCTTGAACCTGCTTCTCTTGCTATACTTTTGACCTCTACAATTCCAGTATAGATCTCTGGAACCTCTAGTTCAAATAATCTTTTTACTAATCCAGGATGAGTTCTGGAAACTACTACTTGAGGCCCTTTAGTAGTATTTTTTACTTCTACTATGTATAATTTCAATCTGTCATTAAAATTATATTCTTCACCCGGCATTTGTTCATTCGGCCCTAGTACAGCTTCTATTTTTTCTAAATCAACAAATACGTTACCTTTATCCTTTCTTATAACAGTACCTGTAATTATATCATACTCTTTAGCAATAAATTCATTATAGATAACTTTTCTTTCAGCTTCTTTTATTCTCTGAATCACTACCTGTTTAGCTGTTTGAGCTGCTATTCTTCCAAAACTTTTTGGTGTAACTTCAATCTCTACAATATCTCCTAATTGGTATCGTGGGTCAATTTCTCTAGCACCTTCTAACGAGATATCATTTACTGTTAAAGGTTCTTCTTTAACTTCTTTAGGAGTGTATACGTGTATTTCTCCATTATCTCTATCTATAGTTACTTTTACATTCTGTGAGTTGCCTCCTACCTTAGCATAATTTTTTTATATGCTGATACTAAAGCATCTTCAACAGTTTCAAATAGCAAATCTTCACTAACTCCTTTTTCTTTTACAATTTCTTTTAAGGCTTCAATAAATTCGCCATTCATCTTTCAACCCTCCTAAAACTCCCCTTTTAAAGTTACATTTTTGATTTTTTCCCTTGGAATATTAAGTTCCGAATTTTCAAATTCAATTAAAATTACATCACTATCAAAATTCAGTAGTTTGCCATTATAAATTTTCTTGCCTTCGTATGGTTTTGATAGTTTTATATCTACATCGTGACCAATGTACTTATGTAGATGTTTATCATTGTATAAAGTCCTCTCAATACCAGGAGAAGATACTTCTAGATAATAGCTATCTTCTATAGGATCCTTCTCATCAAGCATAGTGCTAACTTCCCTACTAACATTTTCACAATCTTCTAAGGTTATACTTTCTTCATTGTCTATATATATTCTAAGGTAGTTTTCATTATTTTCCTTTACGTATTCTATATAATACAATTCATAATTTAGTCCTAATACTATTGGTTCTATTAATTCATTTAATACCTCAAGTAATGCATCATTTTTCATTTCCAACCCTCCTTAATCTTAGTTTTCCTAATTTAATCATAAATAAACAAACATTAATGAAAAACGCAACAAAATCGTTGCGTTTTTACAAATATAAAGAGTGGGTTTTTACCCACTCATATGCTAAAATTTATCTGCTAACTATCTCTATTTCATTTTAACATACTAAAAACTCTATTTCAAGGGATAAAGCTAAATCATTTTATAATCTTAACCAGTACTAGAAAATTCAAACTAAAACAAAGATAACTGATTTGTTTTAGGAAGCTCATCTAAGCATCCTATGTTCATCCAAAGTTTCTATAACAGTCTTTGATACTTCGAATTCCCTTCTAAATATAACTAGTCTAATTTTACTCAAGCTTAAGCCTACATATTGTTTATTTCATTTATTAACTCCTCAATTAAGTCCTTTTCTTTAACTTTTCTTAGGATTTTTCCTTTTTTAAAGATTAAGCCTTCTCCATTTCCTCCAGCTATTCCTATGTCTGCTTCACGTGCTTCTCCTGGTCCATTGACAGCACAACCCATTATAGCAATCTTTATGTTCTTATTATAAGAGGAAAGTTTTTCTTCAACCTCATTTGCTAATTTTATTAGATCAATATTTGTTCTTCCACACGTAGGACAAGATATAAATTCTATCCCTTCTTTTTTATATCCTAAAGCTTTTAATATTTCTTTGCCAACCCTTATTTCCTCAATAGGATCACCAGTAAGTGACACTCTTATAGTATCTCCTATCCCCTCTGCAAGTAGTGCCCCTAAGCCAACACTTGATTTAATGGTTCCTCTCC
The DNA here is from genome assembly GCA_009738435.1 of Clostridium bovifaecis. Classification (GTDB taxonomy): domain Bacteria; phylum Bacillota; class Clostridia; order Clostridiales; family Clostridiaceae; genus Clostridium_H; species Clostridium_H bovifaecis. The sequence goes on from CP046522.1 coordinate 1,847,489, forward strand.
ATATGGTTCCTGACTCTGTGACTCCAATATGTAATGGATAATTTACTTTTGAGGAAATTATTCTATAACTCTCTATCATCTGCATGACATTCGAAGACTTTAAGGATATGACTATATCATCAAAGTTTACGCTCTCTAGTATATTAATATGTTTTAACGCACTTTCTACTAACGCTTCTGGACACACTTTACCATATTTATTCAATAAATCTTTTTCTAAAGATCCAGAATTTACACCTACTCTAATTGGAATTCCTCTACCTTTTGCAGCTTCAGCTACAGTTTTGACTTTATCAATACTTCCTATGTTACCTGGGTTTATTCTTAAGGCTGCCACTCCACTCTCTATTGATTTGAGTGCTAATTTATAGTCAAAATGTATATCAGCTACTACAGGAATTTTTACATTCTTTATTATCTCTTTTAGAGCTTCGGCAGCTTCCATATCAGGTACTGCACATCTTGTTATATCGCAACCAACATCCTCTAAATCCTTAATTTGCTTTATAGTAGAGGCGACATCGCGGGTATCAGTATTATTCATACTTTGAACACTTATAGGAGCATCTCCACCAATGTATATGTTACCGACCTTGACTTTTTTAGTCTTTTTTCTATTCATAAAATCATCACCTATATTTTATAGTTTGATTGGATATAGTACATCTTTTATTGTTACTAAAATCATAAGCAGAAGCAGCAATGCGAATCCAACGGTATTTATTAATCCTATCTTGTCTTTATCTATTTCTTTTCGAGTTATAATCTGGTATATAGATACAAATATCCAGAAACCATCTAATGCAGGAAATGGTAAGAGGTTAAAAATACCTAATTGAATACTAATAAATGCAGAGAATAGAATTAAGTTTATTAATCCTGCTTTTGAGACAGCCCAAGTAACTCTCAATATAGTTACAGGACCTCCAACATCATTTTTTGAGGCTTTTCCTTTAAAAATCATTCCTAAAGATTGAAAGGTTTGCTTTACTGTAGAGCCTGTTTCCTTAAACCCATAACTTATAGATTGTAATATAGTTGGCCTTTCTACGGCAGTAGAATAAACTCCTACCATGTAACTACCATCTTTAGTGTTCTTTATAGGACTTAATTTAAGAGATTTTTCTTCGGAATTTCTTATTAATGTCACATTTATAGTATTCCCTTTTGAAATATTAACTTGAGTTACAAAGTCCTCCCAGGTAGATATATTGTAGTCATTAACTTTAATTATTTTATCTCCCGCTACTATTCCCGCTTTCATTGCAGGACTTTCTGGAATTACTTCGCTTACTACTGGAATTAAAAATCCTTTTAAATTGCTTACAAATGAAAATAAAACAATAGCTAAGAGTAAATTCATAATAGGACCTGCCGCTACAATACTCAGCCTTCTAAGAGGTGACTTATTAGAAAATGCCCTCTCATCTAAACTGTCGCCTTCTTCACCTAACATTTTTACATAGCCGCCTATTGGTATTGCTCTTATTGCATATAATGTTTCTTTTCCTTGAACTCCAAATATTTTAGGGCCCATACCTATAGCAAACTCTTCTACCTTAACTCCATTCAGCTTTGCTAAAGCAAAATGGCCTAATTCATGAATTATTATTAAAATACTAAAAGCTAAAATAACTAACAAAATATTTAATATAATTTGCAAAAACGATTCCCCTCCTTTTAAATTAAATATTATATTTACTATTTATAAACGACTTTACCTTATTTTCAGTAACTAAAATAACTTGTAAGTCTGAAAGCTTTTCATTTTTAAATTTATTCATACATTCCTCTATTAGGTCTATTATTTGCAGATAGCTTATCTTTCTATTCAAAAATAAATCTACAGCGGCCTCATTTGCTGAGTTTAAAATCGTAGGCATTATTCCACCAGCTTTTCCAGCTTCATAAGATAGTTTTAAGCCCTTAAAATTTGTTAAATCTGGTTCATCAAAAGTCAAATTTTTAATTCTATAAAAATCTAACCTATCTACAATACATTTTTCTCTATTAGGATAATTAAGAGCGTATTGAATAGGCAGTCTCATATCTGTGCTAGCTAATTGAGCTATTATGCTTCCATCTTTATATTCAACCATAGAGTGAATTATACTCTCAGGATGCACTAAAACTTTTATAGAATCGTAATCCACATTAAATAGCCAATGAGCTTCTATAACCTCTAATCCTTTGTTCATTAATGTTGAGGAATCTATAGATATCTTTTTTCCCATATTCCACTTTGGGTGCTTAATTGCTTGCTCAGGCGTTATGTCTACTAATTCTTTTCTACTTTTCCCTCTAAATGGTCCACCAGAAGCTGTAAGTAAAATTTTATTCAAGGAATTTAAAGGATTTCCCTGGAGACATTGAAAAATTGCTGAATGTTCTGAATCTACTGGAAGTATATTGACACCATAGCTTTTAGCAGCACCTATTACCAACTCTCCGCCGGTAACCAGTGTTTCTTTATTAGCTAAGGCTATATCTTTGCCTGATTTTATAGCTTCTAGTGTGGGTACAAGTCCTATCATACCAACAATTGATGTGATCACCATATCAACTTCATTTAATGTAGATATCTCTATTAATCCATCCATTCCCTCTAACACGATAATTTTAATATGATTATTCCTGCAATAATCTTTCACTTTATTAAAAGTATTTTTATCATTTATTGCAACATATTCAGGCTTAAATCCTTCTATTATTTCAATAGTTTTTTTAAAATTTTTATTTGAAGAAAAAGCTACTAACTTGAATTTATCATCTTGATTTTTTATTACATCTAGAGCTTGAGTGCCTACGGAACCAGTAGCTCCTAATATACTTATGTTTTTCATACATATAACTCCTATTCTAAATAGAAACTATTGTTTCCTTAATTGCTAATATATAAAGCCGGTCTACAATACCTATATACCATATAAAATCAAATATTCTACATAGCTGTGCTATAAATACTGAATTATGTACATTTGTGATAGTTAATACTAAAGTTAATTCCACTTTAAAATTTTATAAATACTATTAAAAGTATTAATTATCTCGGAAATATTTTTTATAGTCTTAACTATAACACATTTATCTATTAAAATAAAGCAAACAGATATATTGCTTAAAAACCATGCAACTAGAGTATTTATGAATGATTATTATTAAATGATAAAGTTATCATTTCGTATTGAAAGTTTTTTATCTGTATAGAATAATATAAAAAACTTATCCTATTTATAATTGGAATAATGAAGAAATCATTTAATATCTTTGTTTAAAATTCTACTTTTACACAGCAATTCATGTGTAATATAATAATTTATTATATACCTTCTTGTACTCTTGTCACTAACTACATCCCCATTATAATTGATATATAATAATATACTACAACAGATGCAAAAAGTATGCTATCAAATCTGTCTAAAATCCCACCATGTCCTGGAATTAAATTACTATAATCTTTAACATTGACATGTCTCTTTATGGAAGATGCTGCTAAGTCACCGAACTGGCAAAAGACTCCAGAAAAAATTCCCACTAAAAAAAGTTGAAGATAGGCAAATTAATTCCTAGTCTATCAAGAAAAATACCATATAGACCGCAGGCAAGTGTACTTCCAAGCAATCCTCCTATAGAACCCTCAATTGTTTTCTTCGGACTAACTTTAGGACATAATTTATTTTTGCCCAAATATTTACCAACATAATATGCAGTTGTATCACACATCCATGACGATATAAAAACAATCCAAACTAAGTATTTTCCATAATCTTTTTCACTAATAAGCACTATAAAGCTAAAAAATATAGACACATATAAAAAACCTAGTAGAGTAACAGCTACATCTACAAAATTATACTTTTCATTAACAACAGGTATACAGAGCATTATAAATATGGATACAATTATAATGAAAAATACCATACTGTAGTTTATTTTATTGTTAATTAAAAAATATAATAGATTACGCATAAAACATAGGCAACCATACTTAATGGTCTAATATTACTCTTTTTTACTATGCTAAAAAACTCGTACATTCCGAATAAAGAAAGAATCATAATGAGAAGTTTAAGATATATTCCTCCTAAAAACAATACTACAACTAAGGGAGATAAAATTAATGCACCTAGGTATCGTTTATCCATATTTATTCACTCCTGTTTTAGTCCGCCAAAGCGTCTATCTCTATTTTGATAATCATATATAGCTTTTCTCAAATGATACTTTTTAAAGTCAGGCCATTTTATATCTGTATACCAAAATTCCGAATAAGCGCATTGCCATAGTAAAAAATTGCTTAGACGCTGTTCACCTGCTGTTCTTATTATTATATCTGGGTCAGGCATGTCTTTAGTATATAAATAGTTAGATATTATGGTTTCATTTATACATTCTACTGTTAAATTATTATTCTTTATATCTCTTGCTATTTCTTTTACTGCATGTGTTAGTTCGTCTCTTCCACCATAATTAAGGGCAAGGTTTAATACTAATCCATTGTTGTTTTGTGTTTTATAGCATGCCTTTTCTAGTTCCTTTTGACAAATTGAAGGAAGCCTAGAGATATCTCCTATATATCTTACTACAACATTTTGCATATGCAATTCTTCAATTTCACTTTTTAGATATTCTATTAGAAGCTTCATAAGCGCAGTAACTTCTTCTTTTGGCCTTTTCCAATTTTCCGTGGAAAATGCATATAGAGTGAGATATTTCACTTTTAAATTACCGCACTCTTTAACTATTTCTCTTATAGTTTCCACTCCAGCTTTATGTCCTAAAGTTCTGGGTAACCTTTTTTCCTTAGCCCATCTACCATTACCATCCATTATTATCGCAATATGTCTGGGAATACAATCTAAATCAAGATTTATATTAAAGAAATCTTTTTCTTTATTTTTAAAATTAAAAAAACTTCTCATTTTAATTACTCCATTCAAGTTATTTATCAAAGTTTTAAAATACCTGCGAAAACGCAGGTATTTTAAAACTTTTTAAATTTCATGCATAATTTAAACAGCCATTATTTCTTTTTCTTTGATTACAACAATTTCATCAATTTTTTTGATATATTTATCAGTAGTTTTTTGAACAGAATCCTCAGCAGCTGTAGCTTCATCTTCTGGAATTTGATTCTCTTTCTTTAGATTCTTAATTTTATCATTAGCTTCTCTTCTTATAGATCTAATAGCAATTTTAGCATCTTCTCCAGTTTTCTTTACTTTTTTTACAATTTGCTTTCTCGTTTCTTCAGTAAGTTCTGGAATAATCAACCTAATAACTGACCCATCATTTGAAGGATTTAGTCCTAAATCTGATTGAAGTATAGCTTTTTCAATATTTTTAATAGAATTTTTGTCCCAAGGTTGAATTAATAATACTCTTGGTTCTGGAGCAGATACATTAGCTACTTGATTAATAGGTGTTTCTGATCCATAATATTCCACAACAATTCTATCAAGCATAGAGGGATTAGCTTTTCCCGCCTTCATAGAAGCAAGATCCTTTTTTAGAACTGAAATAGTTTTATCCATCTTTTCTTGAGATTTATTTATTATATCTTTTGTCATTATATTACCTCCTTTTATTATTTTGATACTATAGTACCAATTTTTTCACCTAATACTACTCTTTTAATATTGTTTGGTTCATCAAGTCCGAAAACCACGATAGGTATATCATTATCCATACATAGAGAAGTTGCTGTAGAATCCATGACTTGTAATCCCTTTTCTAAAACTTCTATGTATGTAAGTTTATCAAATTTTTTTGCGTCATTAAATTTGTTAGGATCCTTGTCATATACTCCATCTACCTTCTTCGCAAGTAAGATAGCATCTGCCTCAATTTCAGCTGCTCTTAATGCAGCTGTAGTATCTGTAGAAAAATAAGGATTTCCTGTTCCAGCTGCAAATATTACTACTCGTTTCTTCTCTAAATGTCTCATAGCTCTTCTTCTTATAAAAGGTTCGGCAACTTCATGCATTTCAATAGCTGTTTGAACTCTTGTGTTAACACCAATATTTTCAAGAGAATCTTGCAATGCAAGGGCATTTATACATGTTGCTAACATCCCCATGTAGTCTGCAGTTGTCCTATCCATTTCTTCGCCATTTCTACCTCGCCAGATGTTGCCCCCACCTACTACAGCACCAACTTCTATACCCATATCTACTATTTCTTTTATTTCTTCAGCAATTCTTTTTGTTACATTAAAGTCAATTCCAAAACCCTTTTCTCCACTTAATGCTTCCCCTGAAAGCTTAAGCATTATTCTTTGATATTTAGATGAGCTCATAATATTATTATACCTCCAACCTTCCAAAAATTACAGTTTTTTATGTTATTGTATTCATTATAGCTCTAAAAAAAGAGAACACTATGTGTTCTCTTTATTAACTTTTATTCATTATTGTTTGCCAATTTGTCTTTGTACTTCTTCTGCGAAGTTTTCTTCCTTCTTTTCTATACCTTCTCCTCTTTCGTATCTAACGAATGAGTCTATTGATATAGTTGATCCTAATTGTTTAGATCTTTCTTCAAGTAATTTCTTTATAGTATAGTCTGAGTTTTTAACCCACACTTGATCAACTAAGCATACTTCTTTAAGGTACTTTTGTACTCTACCTTCAACCATTTTGTCAACTATCTTTTCAGGTTTTCCTTCATTTAACGCTTGAACTCTATATATTTCTCTTTCTTTGTCAAGCACTTCATGGTCAACGCTATTTTCATCTAAGAATAATGGATTAGCTGCTGCAACTTGCATAGCTAAATCTCTTGCAAGTTCAAGTAAAGAAGCATCTTCTTTTTCACAGTTAAGTTTTACTAATACAGCTATTCTTCCATCACCATGTATATAGCCATTAATCACTCCATTTTCTACTGTTAACTTCTCAAATCTTCTTATGTTCATATTTTCGCCAATTTTAGCAATTAAAGCAGTTAATGCTTCCCTAACTGTCATATTTGAATCGTTTATAAAACTTGATTCAAGTAATTCTTCTACAGTAGTAACATTTGAAGAAGCTATTTGTTTTGCAACTGAGTTTGTAAAGCTGATAAATTCTTCATTAACCGCAACAAAGTCTGTTTCGCAATTAACTTCTAAGATAACAGCAGTCTTGTTATCATCAGTTGCATAAGTTGCAACTAACCCTTCAGCAGCTACTCTACCTGCCTTTTTTGCTGCTGCAGATAATCCTTTTTCTCTTAAGAACTCTATGGCTTTTTCCATATCACCATTAGTTTCTGTTAAAGCTTTTTTACAGTCCATCATTCCTGCGCCAGTTCTTTCTCTTAATTCCTTAACCATTCCTGCAGTAATCATGTATATCACTCCTAACAAGTTAAATTTTAATTATTCAGCTAATTGTTCACCTTGTTTTCCTTCAATTATAGCATCTGCTAATTTAGCAGTTATTAATCTTACAGCTCTTATAGCATCATCGTTTCCTGGTATTACATAATCAACTTCATCTGGATCACAGTTTGTATCAACTATTGCTACTACTGGAATTCCAAGAGTTTTAGCTTCAGCTATAGCATTCTTTTCTTTTCTTGGATCAACTACAAACATAGCACCGATATTGTTTGAATCCATGTTTTTAATTCCACCAAGGTTTCTTTCTAACTTTTCTTTTTCATTTCTTAACTTTATAACTTCTTTTTTAGGAAGAACTTCAAATGTTCCGTCTTGTTCCATTCTTTCTAGTTCTTCTAATTTATTTATTCTTGTCTTAATAGTATTAAAGTTTGTAAGCATTCCGCCTAACCATCTGCTGTTAACAAAATACATTCCAGCTCTTATGCTTTCATCTTGTATAGCTTCTTGAGCTTGTTTTTTAGTTCCTACAAAAAGAACTTCTTTTCCATCTGCAACAACATTCTTGATGAAGTCATAAGCTTCTTCAACCTTTTTTACAGTTTTTTGTAGGTCGATGATATAGATACCATTTCTTTCTGTAAATATGTATGGAGCCATCTTAGGATTCCATCTTCTTGTTTGATGTCCAAAGTGAACACCTGCTTCTAATAATTGTTTCATTGAAATTACTGCCATTAATATTACCTCCTATTGGTTTTTACCTCCATTACTCTCTTATAGAAAACCTCTGGAAAGGCACCATTCTATAAACTAAGCAATGTGTGTTTTTCATCCTTATGTAGTATATCACATGAAATAATAGGGTTCAACAAAAATTATAAAAAAGTTTAATTTTTGTTATATTAGTATAATATAAATAAAGAATAGAGTATTTTCTCCATTCTTTATCTTATATAGTTTACTATCTTATCTTTTTTAATTCATCTAGCAACTTATCATTTAATATTTTAATATGAGTACCTTTCATTCCCAACGACCTTGATTCAATTACTCCTGCACTTTCAAATTTTCTTAGGGCATTTACTATTACTGATCTAGTGATACCAACCTTATCAGCTATTTTAGATGCTACTAATAATCCCTCATTACCATCTAATTCATTGAATACATGTTCAACAGCTTCAAGCTCTGAGTAAGATAAAGTTCCTATAGCAAGTTGTACAACTGCCTTTTTTCTTGCCTCTTCTTCAACTTCATCACTTTTTGATCTTAAGATTTCTAGTCCAACTATGGTTGAACTATATTCGGCTAATACTAAATCTTCGTCAGTAAATTCCCCTTCAAATCTTGTAAGAAATAAAGTTCCCAATCGTTCTCTATTTCCAGCAATAGGCACGATTGTAGAGAGTTTACCTTCCATTTCTGCTGGCTTTGTTTCATCGAATGAGGATTTTCCTTCATTTTCTACATTTGCTATAGTTTCATGAATACTTAACAACTTAGAATTAAAGTTCTCAGGAAACTTTTTCTCATTTAATACTTTTTCTTTGACGCTTTCACACTCTACATCATTAAAAAATTCGTAACCTAGTATTTTTCCCTTCCTACTTATTATATAAACATTGCATTCTAGAACTTCGCTAAGTGAAGCACATATATCATCGAATACAACTGGTTCAGCTCCTGTTTTTTGCAGTATTTTATTCAGTCTTCGTATTTTATTTAATAATTCTGAAGCCATTTGTACCTCTCCTTTTTTGATACGTTTTTAAAATTCTTAATTATAAGAATTTAATTTTTATTATTTTTTAAATATTTTGAATTATTCCAACTACTTAAAATATAATATCATAGTGTTAAGTACATTTCAACATTATCTTTGTTAAATTCGACATAAGTTTTATTTTTTTTATATTTATAAGAGACCTATTAAAATATTTATTGAATTTAGTATATTACAATCTTAGTATTTTATTCCTTTATTTTAAGTTTGCATTCCTTATTTGAGCATTCAATATAGTCTCCTTTGGATTTGCTTTGTTTTTTAGTCATGAAGCTTCCACATGTTGGACATTTCTTATCAACTGGTTCAGTCCAACTCACAAACTTACAATTAGGATAGTTGCTACATCCATAAAACTTCTTACCTTTCTTACTTTTCCTCAATACAATTTTGCTGCTACATAAAGGACAACTTACATCTAATTCCTCTACTATTGGTTTTGTGTTTTTACACTCCGGATATCCAGGACAGGCTAAAAAGTCCCCAAACCTGCCATGCTTTATTACCATGTTTTTACCACACTTGTCACACTTAATATCAGTAACCTTGTCTTCTATTGTAATTTTAGCTATCTCTTTTTCTGCTATCTCTATACACTCACTTAATGGAATATAAAATTTATCAACTACTTGTTTCCAATTTTCTTTTCCTTCCTCTATACTATCCAGCTTGTTTTCCATTTCGGCTGTAAATTCAGCATCTACTATTTGTTTAAAATACTCACTAACAATATTATTTACAATAAAGCCTAACTCTGTAGGCACTAAAGTCTTTTTCTCTCTTTCAACATATTTTCTTTCTATTAAAGTTGAAACAATAGGGGCATACGTGCTCGGTCTTCCTATTCCATTTTCCTCTAAGGTTTTTACTAGAGTTGCTTCGGAAAATCTTGCTGGTGGTTGTGTAAAATGTTGCTTACCTTCAACATTATTTTTTATAAGTACTTCCTCTTCTTTTAATTCTGGTAACTTTATGTTTTCCTCTTCTTCATCGCCTTCATACTTATAAACTTTAATAAACCCATCAAACTTTATATTTGAACCACTAGCTTTTAAAATGTATGGTCCATTTTCAATGCCGACTGACATAGTATTCATAATACAATCTGCCATTTGACTCGCTATGAATCTTTTCCAAATAAGACTATATACTTTATACTGTTCTGGTTTTAAGCTATCTTTAACTTTTTCAGGATCTAGTTCTATGTAAGTTGGTCTAATAGCCTCATGAGCATCCTGTATATTTTTTTTACCTTTATAATTTCTAGTAGCTTTAGGAGTATATTTCTCACCAAAACTGCTTATAATATATTCTTTTGCACTTTTTTGTGCTTCTTCAGATATACGAACAGAATCTGTTCTCATATATGTTATTAATCCTATTGTTCCAATACCTTTAACATCTATGCCTTCATATAACTGCTGTGCCACAGACATAGATTTTTTGGTTGAAAAATTTAATTTTTTATAGGAATCTTGCTGGAAAGTACTCGTTGTAAAAGGCGGCAAAGGTTTTCTATTTTTTAATGATTTTTTTATATCTTTTACGATGTATTTACCTTTATTAAGTTCTTTTATAATCTCCTTACTTTCACCTTTGTTATTTATCTCTAACTTTTTATTATCCTTAGAATGCAATTTAACAGTAAATGATTTTTCACAATGTTCACTTTGAAGCTCGCATTCAATAGTCCAATATTCTTTAGGCTGAAATTTACTAATTTCAGCCTCCCTATCACATATCATCCTTAAAGCTACAGATTGTACTCTTCCAGCACTTAAACCCCATTTAACCTTTCTCCAAAGTATTGGGCTTATTTGGTATCCTACTAAACGATCTAAAACTCTTCTGGCCTGTTGTGCATCCACTAAATTTAAGTTAATTTGTCGTGGCTTTTTTATAGCAGCTTTTATGGCATTTTTAGTTATTTCATTAAACTCAATTCTACACTTTTCACTTTCGCTTATTTTTAAAGCTTCAGCAAGATGCCATGAAATAGCTTCACCCTCTCTGTCAGGGTCTGTTGCAAGAAAAACCTTTTCGCTTTTTTTAGCTTCTTTTTTTAAGGTGTTTAATAATTCACCTTTACCTCTTATTGTTATATATTTAGGGTTATAATTATCCTCTATATCTACACCTAATTGACTCTTAGGCAGATCCCTAATATGTCCCATGGAAGCTTTGACAACATAGTTTTTTCCTAAATATTTCCCTATTGTCTTAGCTTTTGCTGGAGATTCTACTATAACTAGTTTCTGACCCATACTATCCCCTCCGTTAATTCAGGTTCTTTACAAGACGTGATTTAAAATGTTTTACATTAATATATTAGCTTTAAATTTTTTTATTATTCCTTACATAATAGTTTCCACTTAAACACATTATTTCATCTTTTAGCTGCAATTCAAATAATACCTCATATAATTGTTTTATGTCAATCTTAGTTATCCTTAAAACCTCATCAAAATGTATTGGGGAAGTTTTAATATTATCATACACTATCCTTTCTCTTTTGTTCATTTCATTACTATTTTCTCTGTGCAAATCTACCTTATTTATTTTTAAAATTTCATAAACATCTTCTATAGATGTTAGAACAAATGCCCCATCTCTTATTAACTTATTTGTTCCTTTGCTTTGGCTTGCAAAGATATCTCCTGGTACTGCAATAACATCTTTCCCTTGATCTAAAGCTGCTCCTGCTGTTATTAGTGATCCACTCTTTTCACCAGCCTCTACCACAATTACAGCATCACTTAAAGCGCTTATGATTTTATTTCTTATAGGAAAATTAAAGGAAAAAGGCTTTGTACCTGGAATAAATTGAGATAGTACACATCCATAATTAAGTATATTATTAAATAAAGTTGAATTTTCTTTTGGATAAATAATATCAATTCCAGCACCTAAAACAGCGCAAGTATAAGAATTTCTTTCTATACATTTTTTATGGGCTATAGTATCTATTCCTCTAGCCATGCCACTAATTATACCTACATTACTCTTACACATATACTCAGTCACTATATTTGTAACATTTATGCCATAATTAGTACAATTCCTCGACCCAACTATAGCTACGTTACGTTCTTCATTTAATCTTCCTATATCACCTTTATAGAATAGCATATATGGAGAATCTTCATACACTTTTAGTCTTCTAGGATACATTTCATCCGTAATAACAACAGTACTTATATCGTTCCTAGTTATGCTACCTTTTATAAAACTGATTTTTTCTTTATCCCAAGCTTCTCTCAAAACACTTTTAATCTCTTTACCAAGATAATCATTTTTTTCATCATGCATACTATAATACCATATGTTCTGTATGCTTTTAAAATTGTTTAACAATTTATTTTTAGTTGTATACGATAAATTAGATATAGCATACCAAATCTCATAATCATTCATATTTTTTCTCCTCAATAGATTATATTACATTTTCATCTATAAATTTTCTATATTGTAAAGCTTCTATTATATCTTCCTGACTGACATTATTTTTGGTTTTTAGATCGGCTATAGTTCTTGATACTTTCAGTATTCTACTATAACCTCTAGTACTTATATTGAATTTTGCATAAATTTTTTCTATTACTGAGTTAGCCTTAGAGTCAAGATTGCAATACTTTTTCAATAATCTCTCATTCATTTGAGCGTTACAGTAAATCCCTTCATTATTAAATCTTCTTTTTTGGATTTTACTCGCTATTTCAATTCTTTCTCGAATAGCTTGAGAAGTTTCACTAATTTTGTCTCCTCTTAGATTTTCATAAGGAACAGGGTTAACACCAATAAATAAATCTATCCTATCCAACAACGGTTTAGATAATTTATTTATATACCTTTTTCTCTCATATTCGCTGCAAGTACAATCTTTTGCATTACTACCGTGAAATCCACACGGACATGGATTCATAGCACCGACCAGCATAAAATTAGCAGGATATTTAACATTTCCACTAGCTCTTGATATTCTAATAAATTTATCCTCTAATGGTTGCCGTAAAACTTCTAATGTTTTCTTATTAAATTCTAATATTTCATCCAAAAATAAGACTCCATTATGAGCTAAGGAAATTTCTCCTGGAATAAGATTATTTCCCCCTCCAACTAATGAAATTTGCGAAGAAGTATGGTGAGGACTTCTAAAGGGTCTATCTTTTATAAGTCCTCCTAATTTATCTAAATTATTAGATATACTATATTTTTGTTACTTCTAGCGCTTCTTTATAACTCAATTTAGGAAGTATTGTAGGTATTCTCTTAGCTATCATAGTTTTGCCGCATCCTGGAGGTCCAAACATTACAATATTATGTCCTCCAGCCGCAGCTACTTCAATAGCTCGTTTACAGCTTTCTTGGCCTAAAACATCACTAAAGTCATAACTATTCTTGGTAGCTGTAACGTGACTTTGTTGTTTATAAGGCATCAAATCTTGATATTTTAGAAACTCTGTAACCTGCTTTAAATTCTCAAATGGATACACTTGGGCACCTTTAACAATTGCACATTCCTCAGCATTTTCTAGAGGAACGATATATTTTGAAATATCGTTATTTATACCATCAATAACGATAGGAAGTGCTCCTTTTATTCTTTTTAATTCACCTAGAAGAGAAAGCTCCCCTATAAACAAAAAATTTTCCATCGCATCAACATATATTTGATTAGTTGCTATTAATATAGCTAGGGCTATAGGTAAATCTAATAAAGCTCCCTCCTTTTTCAAGTCTGCAGGTGCTAAATTAACTGTTATTCTTTTCATTGGAAAATCAAACCCAGAATTCATTATTGCAGATCTTACTCTTTCTTTAGATTCCTTTACAGATGTATCTGCTAAACCCACTATATTAAATGAAGGAAGTCCATTTAATATATCTATTTCCACATTAATTATGATCCCATTAACCCCTGTAAAAGTAGCTGAATTTATTTTAATCGCCATATAATCACCTCTTCTCAGATTATTGACATATTTTACATTTATATAATTAGTAATAAAATTTTTTATTGGTTTACATTTTAAATTAGATTACATAATATTTATTATGTAATCTAATATTTTCAAATAAATTTATTATAAATATTAAGTTTATGGTTATAATAAAAATACTTTCAAATTTAGGAGAATTAAGTTATGAGTAATTATAATAAGGACATAGGTAATTACGGTGAAAACCTGTCAGTAGAATACTTGTCGAATCTTGGTCATGAGATTATTCATAGGAACTTTAAGTGTAAGCTTGGTGAAATTGACATAATAAGTAAGTGCGAAAATAACAACTGCATCTGTTTTACTGAAGTTAAAAGCAGATATAATAATCTATATGGTGCTCCTTTAGAAGCTATAACATATAGAAAAATAAAAAAAATTAAGGCTGTAGCTGAGTTCTACATAATAAAGAATAATTTAAAAGACTTGGATTTTAGATTTGATGTTATAGAAGTATTCTTCAACAATGTTAATGATACTTATTCTTTAAAATTAACAGAAAATGCTTTTTAAAAAACTTTAAAATAAAAATCACTATAGATCTTTTAATCCCTATAGTGATTTTTATTTTAAAGCATATTTAGTATATTTTTTAAAAAGCTAATTCGATGTATAGGTGTATGTCCATATCTTTTTATAGCTTCTATATGTCCTTTTGTACCATATCCTGCATTTTTATCAAACCCATATTCAGGATAAATATTTGCATATTCCTTCATTAGATCATCCCTATAAACTTTTGCTATTATGGATGCACAAGCTATAGTAGCACTTTTAGCATCGCCTTTTATGATAAATTCATTTTCAAAGCCGCAATTTTTTATACCGTATCCATCTGATAACACTAACATTGGCTTTATTCTCAATTCCATTGCCGCTTTTCTTAGCACTTCATTATTACACCAAGCAATACCTTTGCTGTCTATTTCTAAGTTGCTCAATTCCGCAATGCAATAGCTGATAGCTTTTTCTTTAATTATGTAAGAAAGTTCCTTTCTAGTTTCAGGAGATAACTTTTTAGAGTCATTGATTTTTAATATTAAATCCTTGTCTTTATTATAATCTAAATCTAATATAACTGAAGCAGCAACTATCGGTCCTGCTAAAGGTCCTCTGCCAACCTCATCAACTCCAGCTATATAACCTTGAACTTGAAAAGCTTTATCAAAGTCATACATATTTTTTACTCTTTGAACTTCTTTCTCTTTATTTTCAAGAAATCTGCAAACGGTACTGCTTAAATTTTGAATAGTCTTCCTATTGTCTTTTCTTAATTTATTCATAAGCTCTACGTAATCAAAATATTCAATTTCTTGCTTTAAAATGGAAGAAACATATTCTTTTATTTCTCCTGCTTTCATCTCACTTATTTTTAACTCTTCAATATTGAGCATCTATATCACGGCCTTTCTAGAGATATGTCTCCCAATTTTCCACCTCTAAATTCATCTAAGATCATAACAGCTACTCTGTTATAATCTATATTCCCTCCAGATATAACTGCTCCTCTTTTTTTTGCTATGCTATCCATATTTTCTAAAGTTTCTTCACTTAGAGATTCTAATTTGTACCTTTCTTTTAACCTATCTGGATAGCTTTTTTGAAGTTTCTCTATAAGCTTGAAAGCTAAAGTTTCAATATCCATTATTTCGTCTTTTATTGCGCCAGTAAACGCCAAATTCAATCCTACTTCTTCATCTTCAAATTTAGGCCATAGGACTCCAGGTGTATCTAAAAGCTCTATGCCTATATTAGTTTTAATCCATTGTTTGCTTCGTGTTACTCCTGGTTTATCTCCTACTTTAGCCCTATTATTATTTGCCATTCTATTTATAAAAGAAGATTTTCCTACATTAGGTATACCTACAACCATAGCACGAGTTGTTATATTTACTAGTCCCTTTTCTCTTAATTTATCATGTTTATCTTTCAGTAGGTTATTTATAATAGGCTTTATGTTATTTAAACCTTTACCGCTAAGACTGTTAACGCTTGTAACTTTTACTAACTCATTGGATAATTTACTTATCCATTCCTTAGTGACCTTTTCCTCTGCAAGGTCACTTTTATTTAATAGAATAATTCTAGGCTTATTTTTACATATATCATCAATATCAGGGTTAGAACTAGACTTTACAATCCTAGCATCTCTGATTTCTATAACTATATCTACAAATTTTAAATTTTCTTTTATTTCTCTTCTGGTCTTAGCCATATGACCAGGAAACCAATTTATTGGCACAGTATTCGCTCCTCCTTTTATTAAAACATTTTCATATTTAATTATTATGTCCATAATATAAAAAAAAGGGACTATTCAGTCCCAATTTTCCTATCTGATTATTTCCTTAACTTTTGCAGCCTTACCTACTCTATCTCTTAAATAGTAAAGTTTAGCTCTTCTAGTCTTACCTCTTCTTACTACCTTTATACCTTCAACTAATGGAGAGTTTACTGGGAATGTTCTTTCAACACCAGTACCATAAGCAACTCTTCTTACAGTAAATGTTTCTCTTATTCCACCATTTTGCTTTTTAATTACTGTTCCTTCAAATGCTTGAATTCTTTCTTTGTTACCTTCTTTAATTCTTACATCAACTCTAACAGTATCTCCTACATTGAATTGTGGTAATTCTTTCTTAATTTGCTCAGCTTCAATTGATCTTATAATATCTAACATGTGCATTCCCTCCTTTAATATTTTTTTGACGTTCGTATTCTATGTATATTATAGATAGAGGACCGCCCGTACTAGCACAAAGGATATTTTACCATAAAAAAATATATATCAATATTTATTTAACAGATTGCCAATAGATTCTTAGCTAAATTTATAATTTCTCAGAAAGAAGTTTCTTATCTTCTTTAGACAGGCTAATTTTATCAAATAAATCTGGTCTTTTTTCTTTAGTAAGAATAAGAGATTGTCTTCTTCTCCATCTTCTTATATTTTCATGATGTCCTGATAATAACACTTCTGGTACCTTTTCTCCTTGAAAGCATTCAGGCCTAGTATATTGGGGATATTCTAGCAATCCATTATAAAAAGATTCTTCAATAAAGCTTTCACTTGAAGCTAAAACCCCCGGCACTAATCTACAAATGCTATCTACAATAGGTATACAGGCCATTTCTCCCCCAGTAAGTACAAAATCGCCTAATGATATTTCTTCATCTATATAATTATAGACTCTCTCATCTATTCCTTCATAATGACCGCATAAAAAAACGATTTCACTTTCTTTCGCAAGTTCTTTTGCTATATCCTGGTTAAATGTTCTTCCTCTTGGCCCTAAAAATATAACTTTACCGCTATTTTCTTTTTTATATTTTCAATAGCATCTACTATAGGTTGTGGTGTCATAACCATTCCAGCACCACCTCCATAAGGATAGTCATCAACTTTTTTATGCTTATTATTGGAATATTCTCTTATATTATGAGTATTAATCTCAATTATATTACCGTTTATAGCCCTTCCTATAATGCTGTGACTAAGAACTTGAAACATTTGAGGGAATAGTGTCAAAATATCTATTCTCATTGCCACACATCCAAAGGTTTGATGATTATCTTTTTGTTTTTTATATCAATTTTTAATATAATGTCCTTTAAGGCTGGAATTAGAAGTTCCTTATCGCCTTTAATCCAATATACTTCATTGCTCCCTGTATAAATAACCTCATCTATACTTCCAAGTTCTTCTCCATTTTCATCATACACAATACATCCTATAATATCAGCTTCATAATAAGTGTCCTTAGGAAGTTTTACTGCATTTTCTCTTTTCACTTTAATATATTTATTTTTAAGCTTTTGAGCTTCTTCTATAGAATCTATTCCTTCTATTTTAAAATAACCTTTCCTGGCTGAAACTTACATCCTTCAATATGTATTAACTTATCATCTATATAAGCTGTTTCTAGCTCATTAAATCTTTTAATATCATTAGTTGAAGGTAACACTTTTACTTCACCTTTTACCCCGTGAGTATTTATTATTTTGCCTACAGTTAAAAACTGTTCCATAATACTTTATACTCCTTCTTCAAAATATTTTAAAAAGAGTTAGGAGGTTCCCTAACTCTTTTTATAATTATTTTTATAATTAGATGATTTCTACAACAACTCTTTTATCTTCTTTTACAGCTGCTGCCTTAATCACAGTTCTGATAGACTTAGCTATTCTTCCCTGTTTTCCAATTACTTTCCCCATGTCATCTGGGGCAACTTTCAATTCAAGAATTATTGATTGCTCACCAACAATTTCATTTACACTAACCATATCCGGGTTATCAACTAAAGCTTTAGCTATTACTTCTAGTAAATTTTTCATCTACTACACCCCCTGGTTACTACTTAGAAAGCTTTTCAGTTATTCCAGCTTGTGTGAAAAGTCTCTTTACAACATCTGTTGGCTGTGCACCATTCTTTATCCATTGAACAGCCTTTTCTTCATCTATCTTTATAGCCTTTGGTTCTGATACTGGGTTATAGTAACCTATTTCTTCAATAAATCTTCCATCTCTTGGAGATCTTGAATCAGCAACAACAACTCTATAAAATGGAGCTTTTTTTGCACCCATTCTTCTTAATCTTATTTTAACTGCCATTAATTTCACCTCCTTAAAAATATATCTATTTCATGAATGGAAATTTTCCAAACATTCCTTTTTTGAACGACTTCTGTTGATTTTTCATTTGCTTCATCATTTTTTTCATCATCTGAAAATCCTTAAGTAATTTATTTACTTGCTGTACAGTAGTTCCAGAGCCTTTAGCAATTCTTCTTTTCCTTGAAGGAGAATTGCTTACCAAAGTAGGATCTTTTCTTTCTTTTGCAGTCATAGAATCAATTATTGCTTCTATTTTCTTTAGTTCCTTCTCACTTTGATTCAAGTCAATACCTTCTAATTGCTTGGTATTTACCCCCGGAACCATTTCAATCAACTTTGTCATAGGTCCCATCTTTTTTAGCTGAGCCATAGATTCCTTGAAGTCTTCTAGATTAAACTCTAGATTCATCATTTTATCTCCTAGCTCTTTTGCCTTATCTTCATCAATGGCTTCTTGCGCTTTTTCTATTAGAGATAAGATATCTCCCATCCCCAAAATTCTAGATGCCATTCTGTCTGGATGAAACACCTCAAGGTCATTCATCTTTTCGCCTAGTCCAACAAATTTAATAGGTTTACCTGTAATAGCTTTTATAGATAAGGCGGCTCCTCCTCTAGTGTCTCCATCTAGCTTTGTAAGCACAACTCCTGTAATATCTAATGTGTTGTTGAAGCTTTCAGCAACATTAACAGCATCTTGACCAGTCATCGAATCTACTACTAGCAATATCTCATTTGGCTCTACGCTGCTTTTTATATTTTCAAGTTCAGCCATTAATTCTTCATCTATATGAAGTCTTCCTGCTGTATCTATAATAACGACATTCAAATCATTATTTTTAGCATGTTCTATAGAAGCTTTGGCAATATCTACAGGACTAACTTTATCTCCCATAGAAAAAACAGGCACATCAATCTGTTTTCCTACTACTTGAAGCTGTTTTATAGCAGCAGGTCTGTAAATATCACATGCCACCAGTAGCGGTTTTTTATTCTTTTTTCTTAATTCAAGTGCCAACTTACCGCCCATTGTGGTTTTACCAGCACCTTGTAGTCCGACTAACATAATAACCGTTAGCCCTTTAGTAGAAAATTCAATTCTACTTTCGGTATTACCCATTAATTCCTTTAATTCGTCATTAACTATTTTAATAACTTGTTGTCCCGGCGTTAAGCTTTCCATTACCTCTTTACCAAGACATTTTTCTCCTGTAATTTTTACAAAATCTCTAACTATTTTATAGTTAACGTCAGCCTCAAGCAAAGCTAACTTAACTTCTCTCATAGCTTCTTTTATATCTTTTTCGGATAGCTTACCTTTACCTTTTAACTTTTTCAAGGTATCTTGAAGTTTTGACGCTAATCCTTCAAATGCCATCTTAATCCTCCTAAATATCTTCGACTATAATATTCTTTATCTCATGTAGGCAATCTTTAAACTCTTTTTTACTACTTCCTTCTTCAAGCTTACTAATTTTCTTAATAATTAACTCTTTAGTTACTCTTAGTTTATTGTTCTTTTCTACAAGCCTTAGCTTATATTCATACCCAACCAACAATTTATTACATCTTCTAATAAGATCATGTATTGCCTGTCTGCTTGTATTTGTAAGCTCTCCTATTTCTGCTAATGACAGATCTTCATTATAATAAAGTTCCATTATATCCTTCTGTTTATCTGTTAGAAGCTCTTTGTAATAATCCATTAATATGGACATCTTTATTCTATCTTCCATATAATCACCAACTATCGACAAAAAATATTATCAAAATTTTTTACAAGTGTCAAGTATTTTTACTTAACACATTTTAAAATAGTGCTTCAACAAAATCCTTTGCATTAAATTCCTGCAAATCTTCTATACCTTCCCCAACACCAATAAGTTTAACTGGGATATTTAGCTGATGCTTTATTGCTATAATTACACCACCTTTTGCAGTTCCATCTAACTTAGTTAGTACAATTCCATCAATAGGACAAACTTCTGTAAATTGTTTTGCTTGCTGTAATGCATTTTGCCCTGTTGTGGCATCTAATACTAGCAGAGTTTCTTTAGATGCTTCATTATACTCTCTCTCAATTATTCTATTGATTTTTTCTAATTCATTCATTAAGTTTTTTTTGTTATGAAGTCGCCCAGCAGTATCACATATTAAAACGTCTGCTTTTCTTGCCTTTGATGCTTGTATAGCGTCAAATACTACTGAGCCTGGGTCTGCCCCTTCTTGATGCCTTATGATATCTACTCCTGCTCTATCACTCCAAATCTCTAATTGGTCAATAGCTGCTGCCCTAAATGTATCTGCGGCTGCCATGATAACTTTGTATCCCTTATTTTTTAATGTATATGAGATTTTTCCTATAGAAGTTGTTTTCCCAGCACCATTAACCCCAATAACTAAAAATACTTTTGGAGAAACTTCAATGTTTAATCCATTATTGTCTTCTCCTAAAATTTCAGTTAAAACTTCCTTAAGGCAAGTATATACTTCTTTTGGATCCTTTACCTTTTTTTCTTTTACCTTTTCTCTTACTTTATCAATAACATCTATAGATGTATCAACACCTATGTCGGCGGTTATTAAAATCTCTTCTAACTCTTCATATAATTCTTCATCGATTTTTACTGCTAAATTTAAAACTTCAGCAACTCTTTCAGTAAAGTTATTTTTAGTCTTTGTTAATCCACTTTTTAACTTATCAAATAAATTTCCTAACATACTATCTCCTCTTTCATGTTTATATTATTTAGTTAGATCTACAGATACTATTTTAGAAATTCCTTTTTCCTCCATAGTAACACCATATAGGACATCCCCAGCTTCCATACTACCTTTTCTATGTGTAATTATTATAAATTGAGTGTTATTAGAAAACTTCCTTAAAAACTCTGAATATCTTGCTACATTGGAATCATCCAATGCAGCTTCAATTTCATCTAATATACAGAATGGAGTTGGCTTCATTTTTAAAATAGCAAATAAAAGTGCTATAGCAGCTAATCCCTTTTCTCCACCAGACATTAGGTTTATATTTTGAAGTTTTTTACCTGGCGGTTGGACATTTATCTCTATATTTGCGGTTAATTCATCTCCATCGTCTAATATTAGGTCGGCATTGCCTCCTTTAAATAATTCCCTAAAGGTCTCATTGAAATTTTCTCTAAGTTTACTAAAGTTTTCATGAAATACACTTTTCATTTTATCTGTCATTTCTCTAACTACATTCAATAGTTCTTCTTTTGCATTAATTAAGTCTTCTTTTTGAGCATTCATAAATGTATACTTTGTCAACAACTCTTTATACTCTTCAATAGCTGCTAAATTTACTGTTCCCAAATTGGATATTTCCAATTTATATAGTGCTATGTCTTTTTTACATTGCTCTATATCTTCATCATTTATACTAATTTCCAATGCTTCAGCATATGTTAATTCCATTTCCTCATTCAATTTTAAATAAATTGACTCTCTCTCAGTTTCATGCCGCGCAAGAGATATTTGTATATTGTTCTTAATTTTTTCATTTCTATCATATAAAGTTACGAGCTTTTCTAATTCCTCTGTATTCAGCTTAATATTTTCTTTAATTTTTATTCTTTTTATTTCAATTTCTTTAAATTTTTCTTCAAATTCGGCTACTATAAAGTTTATATTTTCAATTTCTCTTGTATTTTGTTCTATCTTATGCTTCGCTAAAAGTACTTCTTTACTGGAATCATCTACTTCATCTTTTAGAGATCCTATTTGTGATTCTAGTTCCCTTACATCATTCTCTAAGCGTTTTAGTTCCTTGCTTCTATTTAAAATATTCTCATCAATTTGAGCCTTTTTTATTCTTAAAGAAGTAACCACAGCATTGATGCTATCTATTTTTTCCTTATCTTTTTCCAAAAGTTTTTCTAATTTTTCAATCTGTATTAAATTTTCCCTCTCTAATTCATTTAGCTCATCAATCTTTTGATCTTTAATATTTAAATCCTTTAAGTTGCTACTTAAACTCTCTTTAATTATAAACACTTCATTATTAGCTATGTTTAAATCTCTTTTTAATTTTTCTGTGTCATTATCGATGGCACTTATTTTCCCATTAATCTTGGTCTTTTCTATATTTTGATAATGAATTTCGTCTTTTAGATTCAAGCAGCTATCGTCTAACTCCTTAATTCTAATTTTATTTGTATTTATAGCTTCACTTAGATTTTTTATTTGATTATTGTAACTTATTAACTGCTCCTGTAATTCCTGTATTTCTCTTTTTCTACCTATAATATTTGAAGCTTTATGATATAAACTTCCTCCTGTTAGAGCTCCTCCTGGATTTATAATTTCTCCACTCAAGGTAACAATTTTAAAGCTGTAGTCTGTCTTTTTAGCTATGTTTAGAGCACTATCCATATCTTCAGCTATAATAGTCCTTCCTAATGTATACTCTATAACATTTATGTACTTTTTATCGAAGCTTATGAGTTCGCTTGCTATACCTATATACCCACTTAAACTTTTTGTGCCATTGACTAAGTTTATTTTTTTACTTTTTATTATAGTTAGCGGAAGAAATGTGGCTCTTCCTAAACTATGACTTTTTAAATATGAAATTAATTTTTTTGCGATTATTTCATCTTTAGTTATAAGATTTGATATAGCTGAGCCTAAAGCAATCTCCATAGCTGTTTCAAGTTTCTTATCTACTTTTATTACTTCTCCTAATATGCACACATTGTTTGCAGCTTCTTTAACTCTACCTTGATCAATGTGCTGCATTAATGTTTTTACAGACTTATTATATCCTTCATACTGCTTTTCTAAATTAATTAAAGCATTGCAATTGGCTTCACTCTTATTATGATTTATAGAAGCTTCCTTAAATTTATTTTCATTACCTAACAAATTCTTATTCTCTAGCGATATCTGTTTTTTATGTTCCTTTATCTTTTCCTCATGTTGATTGATTTTCTCATCTATTTTCAATATTTCATTTTTAAGTACATCTTTAGTTGTATGATTTATCTTAATTGAGTTTATGTAAGCTTCACTTGAAGCTTTAAGTTCCTCTAGTTTGTTTTCTAAAGTTGTTATATCATTCCTTAATATGGATACTTCATTTTTATTTTGTGTGATTTCACTTATCAATTCTACTTGATAAGATTTTGCCTTTTTTAACAAACTGGAATTTTTCTCGATATTAGCGCTTTTTTCAGCAATACTCAATTCATACTTTGAGATGTTTTCTACTAAACTCTCCTGTACATTTAATAGTTCTTTCTTTTTTAATTCCTGTGAGAGCTTCTGTTCTTTACTTAAACTAAATTTTTCTTCAAGTTGACTTAAGCTTTTTAAAGATTTATTGATTGCATTCTCTAAATTTTTAATTCGTTCGTTCAATAAATCAATTTCTGATGACAACTTTTGACCTAATGTTTTATTGCTGTAATATTTTTTCTTTCCTCATTATTTTCCAGCTCAAATTTCTCCAACTCATCATCTAACAACTCAAGGTTTTGTTTATATCTACCCTTTTCTATTGCGAATTCATTTAACTTAAGTTCATTATTGTTTAATTCAACTTTCAATGCATTGATTTTGCTTTCAATATCATCAATGTTATGTAAAATTAGAGTTACTTCTTTGGCTTTCAACTTCTCTGATATTTCTAGGAATGTCTTAGCTTTCTCACTTTCTTTTTTTAAAGGCTCTAGCCGCTCCTCATAGGTCATAAATATATCATTTATTCTTTGAAGGTTTTGTTCAGTATTATCTAGTTTCTTCTCGGCTTCCTCTTTTCTAGTTTTAAACTTTACAATTCCTGCTGCTTCCTCTAAAAGTCCTCTTCGTTCCTCAGGTCTTCCACTTAAAACCGCTTCTATTTTGCCTTGTCCTATTATCGAATAACCTTCTTTTCCGATACCAGTATCCATGAATAGCTCCTGAATATCCTTAAGTCTGCACTTAGTGTTATTTATATAGTATTCACTTTCTCCAGACCTAAAAAGCCTTCGCATTATTGTTACATCAGTATACTCTATAGGTAATTGAGAATCACTATTATCTAATACAAGAGTTACTTGAGCTAGTCCAACAGGCTTCCTAAATTCTGTTCCAGAAAAAATTACATCCTGCATTTTCCCTCCTCTTAGATTTTTTATACTCTGTTCTCCTAGAACCCATTTTACCGCATCTAATATATTGCTTTTACCACTTCCATTTGGACCTACTATTGCGGTAATTCCATTCTTTAAAACTAATTCTGTTTTATCTGCAAAAGATTTAAATCCTCTTATTTCAAGTGATTTTAAAAACATATGTATCTCTCCTACTTTTAAATAATAATGAATAATCCTTGTCCTTTATATCTAATAAAATAATTTAGCTAATTATATATCAATGAAGAAATACAAGGCATGACTCTATATAATTTATTTTAATTTGACGGTAGTACTTTATAATTTTAAAGCATATTTTTATAAATATCAATTACTACTGCTATTAGAGAAAAAAAATAAAAAAACCGTGTTTTGCACGGTTTAATTTATTTTATCTAGGCTCTACTATAAATTTTATCGCTGTTCTTTCTTCTCCATCAATTGATATTTGAGAAAATGCAGGAATAACTACTAAATCAATTCCATTAGGTGCTACAAATCCTCTTGTAATTGCTAGCGCTTTAACTGCTTGATTTACTGCTCCTGCGCCTACAGCTTGAACTTCTACGCTTCCGCATTCTCTTAGTACTGCTGCAAGTGCACCTGCTACTGATTTTGGTTGAGATTGAGCTGACACTTTTAATACTTCCATTTTAAATCCTCCCTACAAAAGTTATTATTACATATTACTACATCCTTCATAGGGAATATATTCTATAAAACATTTAATTTTCCTTCTTTATACTTTGCTTTTAAATATTCTTTTATGGATATTTTATTGCACTTTCCATCAATTTTCAACAATAAGTTATCTCTTTCTAATGAATTATCTTGTAGAACTTTTAACCTATTTGTTTTATTGCGAAGTTTTATGTCGTTAAAAAATATCTTTTTATTCGCATACAGTTTAGATATATCTCTATTATTGATGAAAATACAGATTTCTTTGTCATAATGATCTTTTATTTGTTCAAATATAATATTATTATAAATGCTTCCCTCAACTAACTCTCTAAAAGCTGGGTGGAAAGGACCAGCAACTAAATCTTTACCGTAATTGATTTCCTCAGTGGGTTGCAATCCAATTCTTATTACCCTTATATCATTAGCTATAAACATAGAATATATCGTTTTGCTTATCTTTATAGCTTCATCTAAGCTATAAGGTTTGTATTTACCGTAATTATACATTTTCTCCATCGGAGTGTTTTTAACTACAAGTGCTGGATAAATTCTAGCTATATCTGGTTTTAAATCTATACTCTTTTGTGTTGTAATTATATCCTTCTCAAATGTATCCCCTGGTAATCCTAACATAATCTGATGACCTAACGTAAATCCATATTCTTTTATTAGCTTCGAAGCTTCAACTACTTCTTCGTATGTATGACCTCTTCCAGACCTTTTAAGCACTTCATCATCCATAGATTGAACTCCTAGTTCAATTATATCTGCTGAATATTCCCTTAGATTTATAAGTATCTCATGATTTATATAATCTGGTCTAGTGGATAAATGTATAAAATCTACCATACCTCTATCTTTGTAATGCTTTGCAACCTTTAATAATTCTTTCTGCTTATCCATATTTATAGCTGTAAATGTTCCACCATAAAATGACACTTCTACAGTAGAATCTTCTCTTTTAATAGTACTTAAATATTCTTCTATAGTATTTTTCACAGTTACAGCATTAACCATATTGTTAGATATGCCCGTTATACTATTTTGATTGCAAAATACACAGTCATGAGGACATCCTTCATGAGGTACAAAAATAGGTATAATATAGTGTGAATTACTCATTTTTTTCACCTAAATTCTCCAAGGCCTCTTTAGCAGCATTTTGCTCAGCCTCTTTTTTACTGTATCCTTCACCCATTCCTTTAACTAGAGGAGGCACTACAACTTCGGTAAAAAACTTTCTTCTATGTGGTGGCCCTTCAAATCCTGATAAGTTATATTCTATATTATATTCTCCAAATCTTTGAATAGTTTCTTGTAGCTTAGTTTTATAATCTAAAACTATTTCATTACTATCTGCTTTATCGATAACTTCTTGGAAATTATAAATAATAAATTTTTTCGCACTATCATATCCTTGATCTAAGTATATAGATGCAATTATAGCTTCTACACAATCTGATAATATGGAAATCCTGGTTCTACCTCCAGTCATTTCTTCTCCCTTACTCATATTTATATATTTGCCTATTTCCCATCTCATAGCTACATGGTGTAAAGAATTTCCACAAACGATTAAAGCTCTTTTTTTTGTTAAAAATCCTTCTGGTTTATCTTTATATTATTATATAAAAATTCAGATATACATAATTGAAGAATAGAATCCCCTAAAAACTCTAATCTCTCATTTGACATAATGCTTTTATTTTCGTTTACAAAAGAACTATGAGTTAATGCTGTATCTAAAAGTTCTATATTATTAAACTTAATATTAAGTTTGATTTCTAATTTATTGAGAATAACTTTTCTAGCTTCTTTCATCAAAACATCTCCTATGATTACATAAACTTAAAGTCCCGTAGTAACGGGACCTTTGTTTAATATTATTCTTCTATATGAGAACTTATATAATCTACTACATCTCCAACTTTTGTTGCTCTTTCAGCATCTTCATCTGGTATTTCAATATCAAACTCTTCTTCTAAAGCCATTATAAGTTCAACTACATCTAATGAATCTGCTCCTAAATCGTCTACAAATAATGAATCCATTGCAATTGTATTTTCATCAATACCAAGCTGGTCTGCTATAATTTTTTTTACTCTTTCAAAAATCACTTGTTTCACCTCCCATAAAAATTCTACAATATGATAATATTACATAACTTATACATCGTCAATAAGATAATACTATTTTCCCAACTTCATTATGCCATTTTTTCTTCAATGTGACCCTTTATTTTTTCAATTATTTTATTATCATAGAATGTTACTGCTTGTTTTATAGCATTTTTAAATGCTTTACCATCGGAGCTTCCATGAGCTTTTATACATATCCCATCTACACCAAGAAAAGCCGCCCCTCCATATTCTTTGTAATCAAAATCCTTCTTAAATTTATTAAAAACTGGCTTAAGAAGAACTCCACCCAGCTTAGTTGTGAAAGATGACATTATTTCTTCTTTGAGTGTAGTGAATATAGTGTCTGCCACTCCTTCGTACATCTTCAAGACGGTATTTCCAACAAACCCATCACATACTAAAACATTCACTTTCCCCTCTGGAATTTCTCTTGGTTCTACATTGCCTACGAAGTTAAAGTTACATTCTTTTAATAACTTATGTGCTTCTTTAGTAAGTTCATTTCCTTTTTCTTCTTCACTTCCTATATTAATAAGCCCAATGCTGGGATTATTAATATTTAAAACACTTTGAAAGTATACTTCGCCCATTTGAGCAAATTGCACTAAATTAATAGGTTTACATTCAGCATTAGCACCACAGTCGATTATCATAAATGGACCATTTTTCCCTGGCATTATAGGGGCTAACGCAGGTCTATTTACTCCCTTTATTCTTCCTATAACAAGTGTTGCTCCTGCTAAAAATGCTCCTGTACTTCCTGCTGATATAACAGCATGAGCTTCATCATTTTTAACTAATTCTAAAGCTTTGTATATGCTAGAATTTTTCTTACGCCTAATAGCCATTACAGGATGCTCATTGTTGTTAATTATCTCTCTAGCATCTAGTATAGTTATTTTATCCTTATTGTATGCATATTTAGACAATTCTTTGCTTATTAAATCTTCAGGACCTGTAATTATTATCTCTATATCTTCATATTCCTTAACCGCTTCTACGCATCCCTCTATGACTGCATGCGGTGAATAGTCTCCTCCCATTCCATCTACAGCTATCTTCATTGCTTCCCCTCCCTTTTAATTATATAATAATGCATTTGATATATTAAAATTCAAAAAAAGAAAGTCATATGACTTTCTTTTCTTATTTTTCATTTGAAACTATTTCTTTTCCATCATAATATCCACATTCTTTACATACTCTATGAGCAAGCTTCATTTCATGGCATTGTGGACATTCAACAATTCCAGGTAAGCTTAACTTAAAAGTTTGAGCTCTTCTTGAATCTCTTCTAGCCTTTGATGTTTTTCTTTTTGGATGTGCCATCTATTTTCACCTCCTTAGTTATTTGAGAAAAAATCTCTCAACTTTGCAAGTCTAGGGTCAATATCATTCTCCTTACAATTGCATTCAGAATGATTTAAATTTGTGCCACATACCGAACATAGTCCCTTACACTCTTCACTGCAAAGCTTTTTCATTGGTAGTGACAAAATGATATTAGTCTCAATGACTGGTGAAAAATCTATCTTATCATTATTTATAATGATAAGATCATTATCCTCATCATGATCAAATTTAGAGAATTTCTCGTGAATTTCAATTTCTATAGACTTATTAAAATTCTCAAGACATCTGGAACACGCAAGATTAAGTGTTGTCCTCACTGTTCCATCAAAATTTATTATATCACCCGATAATGTAAAGTTTCCTTTTATATTAACAGGTTCTACAAAAACAATTTCTTCACCTTCAAATGTAATATTATTGCTTTTAAAAGATACATCGATTTCTTTCTGCGCCCTTTTTCTACCTATCAAATCAGAGATATCTAACAGCATATATACACCTCTATTATTATAAATGGGCTAATAAACACCACAAATTTGCGGAATTCATTAGCCACAACCTATTATATAAACATGCTAATAAAAAGTCAAGTGTTTTGTTATATCTTTGCTATTTTATGCTTTATTTTTCAACTATTTCTTTGTATCCCTAGCTATCATCAATTCTTCATTTGTTGGTATAACCATTAACTTAACTTTAGAATCATCAGTACTTATTATTCTAGCTTTTCCTCTTACATTATTCTTTTCCTTATCTATTTTAGCACCTACGAATTCTAATGCATTACCAATTTCTTCTCTAATTTCTATTCCATTTTCACCAAGTCCAGCAGTAAATACTATAGCGTCAACTCCACCCATTACAGCAGTGTATGCTCCAACGTATTGTATAACTCTATATTTAAACATATCTAGAGCTAATTGTGCTCTTTCATTTCCTTCTGCTGCAGCAGATTCAATATCTCTAAAGTCACTGCTTACTCCTGATATTCCAAAAACTCCTGATTTCTTATTCATTAAATTATCTACTTCTTCTACTGAAAGATTTAATTCTTTCATCAAGAATGTAACTATTGCTGGGTCAACGTTTCCACATCTAGTTCCCATTGCTAATCCTGCAAGCGGAGTAAATCCCATAGTAGTATCTATACATTGACCATTTTTAACAGCGGCTAAACTTGCTCCATTCCCTAAATGACAAGTTATAATCTTTAAATCTTTAACATCCTTTTCTAGCATCTCTGCAGCAACTGAAGATACATACTTATGAGATGTTCCATGGAATCCATATTTTCTTACTCCATGTTCCTTATATAATTCATATGGTAATGAATACATATAAGCGTGTGTAGGTAATGTTTGATGGAATGCTGTATCAAATACTCCAACCATAGGAGTGCTTGGCATTAATTCTTTGCATGCATTAATTCCTATAATGTTTGGTGGGTTATGAAGTGGAGCAAGCTTTATAAAATCATCTAAAGCTTTCATAACATCTTCATCTATAAGAACAGATCCTGCATACTTTTCTCCACCATGAACTACTCTATGTCCTACAGCAGATATTTCAGACATATCGCTTATTACTCCATGTTCTTTATCAACTAAAGCATTAAGTACTAATTCAATTGCTTTCTTATGATCTTTCATTGGTTCTTCGATAACATATTTATTTCCGTCAACCTTATGTGTTAAAACGGCTCCTTCTAGACCTATTCTTTCAACTAACCCTTGTGCTAAAGGTTGTTCAGTAGTCATATCAATAAGTTGATATTTTAATGATGAACTTCCACAGTTTATTACTAGTATCTTCATGTGATTTCCTCCTAATATAAATTCTCTTATATTTATTTTAAATTTATTTTTTATTCTAATTTAAAAGTTAATAATTTATAGATTATTGAGCTTGCACTGCTGTTATAGCTACAACGTTTACTATATCTTCAGCACTACATCCTCTTGACAAATCATTTATAGGTTTTGCAAATCCTTGACAAACTGGACCTGTAGCATCTGCTTTTGCAAATCTTTGAACTAATTTGTATCCTATGTTTCCAGCTTGTAGATCTGGGAATACCAATACATTTGCTTTTCCTGCTACTGGGCTATTTGGTGCTTTTAACTCCGCTACTTCTTTAACTAAAGCAGCATCTAATTGTAATTCACCA
This sequence comes from Clostridium bovifaecis, assembly GCA_009738435.1. Lineage (GTDB taxonomy): Bacteria > Bacillota > Clostridia > Clostridiales > Clostridiaceae > Clostridium_H > Clostridium_H bovifaecis. Next base: position 1,878,705 of record CP046522.1, read on the forward strand.
TCTATTGCTAAATCTGGTCTTTCTGCTTTAGCGATTTCTGTTGCTTTTCTCACTTTATCAACAAGTTCGTGATCAGCGCTTCCCATAGTTGAGAATGAAAGCATTGCAACTTTTGGCTCTATCCCACATAGTTTTTTAGCTGTCTCGGCTGTTGAAATAGCAATCGAAGCTAATTCTTCTGCACTTGGGTTAGGATTAACTGCACAATCAGCGAATAGTAACAGTCCATTTTCACCATATTCACAATTAGGAACCTGCATTATAAATGTTCCAGATACTATTGATATCCCTGGAGTTGTTTTTACTATTTGTAATCCTGGTCTTAATAAATCTCCTGTCGTATGTATAGCACCTGATACCATTCCATCAGCATCCCCTATTTTAACCATAACAGTTCCAAAATATAGAGGATCTTTAACGATCTTTAATGCCTTCTCTTCTGTCATACCTTTATGTTTTCTTATTTCATAAAGTTCTTTAGCATATATTGATGTTTTATCAGATGTTTCTGGATCAATAATTTGTACTCCTTCAATGTTTGAATTTAGCTCTTTAGCTCTATTCTTTATTTTTTCTTCATTTCCTACTAAAATTAATTTAGCAAGTGAATTATCATTTATCATTCCAGCTGCAACAAGATTTCTATCTTCTTCTCCCTCTGGAAGCACAATTGTCTTTAGATCTTGCTTTGCTAAATCCCACATTCTTTCCATAAATCCCATTTCTAATTTCTCCTTTCAATTTGCATAAACAATAATATATTTATGATGTATAATATACCCTACATAATAATATACACCGTTTTTGATATAATTTTCAATAAAAAATAAAGATTTTTTATTATTATCTATTAATTTTGTTTTATTTTGTAGCATTTTACACTAATTCGTATATAATTTTATGTAAACGTTCATAAATATTAAGAGGTGATCAAATGAATTTAACAGGAATAATAACTGAGTATAATCCTCTCCATAAAGGTCACATTTACCATATAGAATCAGCTAAAAAAATAACAAAATGTGATGGAGTCATTTGTATAATGAGTGGAAATTTTGTCCAAAGAGGTGCTCCTGCACTCATTTCAAAATGGGACAGAGCAAAAACAGCCTTAGAATCTGGTGTAGATATTGTTATAGAACTTCCACTTGTATATAGTTTATCTTCAGCGGAATTTTTTGCTTTTGGTTCAGTAAGCCTATTAAATAATTTAGGAAGTGTAAATAATCTGTGTTTTGGAAGTGAGAGCGGAGATATAAATCTCATATACAAATTAGCAGAGATATTGTCCAAAGAACCTGAAGAATTTAAACATTATTTAAAATTATATTTAAGCAGCGGATTGTCTTACCCGATTGCTAGAGGCAAAGCTTTAGCTCATATCTTTAGCAATGATTTGGATGTTATCGAAATTATAAAGCACTCTAATAATATCTTAGCCATAGAGTATTGCAAAAGCTTAGTAAAGCTAAATAGCTCTATAACTCCTTCTACAATTACAAGAGTTGGCTCCTCCTATAATAGTATTGACTTAAAAAAAGACTTTTCAAGCGCTACATCTATACGCAGCTATCTTAGGTATGCAAAAACTCTTGAGCCACTTAAAAACACTGTACCGCTCTCTTCATATAGCATGCTTTCTAAGCACTATAATGATAAAACCTTAACTTTCGAGGACTCTATTTTTAGATATATCAAACATAAGGCCCTTACCTCTAAAAATAACTTCGAAAATTTACCAGACGTTTCGGAAGGGCTTCACAATAAGCTATACAAAGCATTATATACCTCTAATTCTTATGAAGAACTTATTAATACAGTAAAAAGCAAAAGGTATACATATACTCGCATTAGCAGAATATTATGTCAATACTTTATAGGTTTTGAAAATTATAACACAGAAGAATTGAGAAGAACTCCTTCTGAATATGCTAGAGTCCTCGGATTTAATAGTCGAGGGAGAGAGATATTAAGAGAAATTAAGAATACAAGCTCTATCCCCATATATACTAAATTGCCAAAAACTTTATCTCCTATGCTTCAATTAGACTTGCAGGGAACTCGAGCTTATAGCACAGTAAATAAAATATATCCCCTGATAGTGATTTTTTAATCTCACCTATTCGGTTATTTTAGAGTAATATTAATAGCACCCCTTTAAATATAATTATACTAGTCTTTAATATTAGATCTTTTAAAGTAATTATTAATTTTGAGGGGATTTATATGATTATAATTTTTTCTTTATTACTTATCTTGTCATTAATAGTATTCTTAACTTTTAGCCTTATTAAAAGTAAAAATATAGGCTTTAGCAAAAATCTGCTGGTAACTTTTATTTGTACAGTTTTTATACTGAATATTGTTTTTAATCCTAAAGTAAGTTTAAGCTCGGCTTTGGATGGCGGAAAATTATTCCTAAGCTCAGTATTTGTTTCCATATTTCCATTTTTGGTACTAATCAACATAATGTTATCTTATGATGGTGTGAATATTTATTCTAAATTACTTGGTAGTATACTATGTAAGCCCTTTAAATTGCCTAAAAATTGTTCTGTTGTTTTAATTATAAGTATTTTATGTGGTTATCCTTTGGGGGCTAAATATGCATCTGACCTATATGAAAAAAAACTTATAGACTTTAAAACCTGTGAACGACTTATCAGCATAGCATCTAATCCTAGCCCCATATTTGTTCTTGGAGCCGTAGGTACATCTATGCTTAATAGTCCTTCAATTGGATTTTTACTTTTGCTATCTTGTTACTTATCTTGCATTATAATGGGTTTTATCATACCTCCTAATAATTCTTTATACTCTACATATAAAAATAATCAAATACAGCAAAGTTCAGTACATAACACCAGTACTTTAGGAGATATTCTTAAAGACAGTATAGATAACGCTTTTAAAACTTCATTTTCTATTGGTGGATTTATTGTTTTCTTTTCTGTTTTAACAGCTATAATAAAAAACAATATCTTATTTGATATTGTTTTTCAAAAACTTTCTTCAATTTTAAATTTTGAAAAAATAGCTTTTCAAAGCTTCTTTCTTGGATTGTTAGAGATGACTAATGGCTGCAATTTAGTCTCAAGCTTGAACATAAGTAATATGTATAAAACTATTATTATAAGCTTTTTATTAGGTTTTAGTGGTTTGTCTATAATTTCTCAAACCTGTTCTATTACTTATAAAATTAATCTTCCATTAGAAAGATATATTAGAAGAAAATTTATACAAGGAATCATTTGCAGTATTATAGCTTCCATATTATATAGCTTGGATATATTTAAAACATCAATGTCAACTTCTACACTGGAAAGCTTTAAGTATTCAAACTTCAATCTAAATAGTAACATATTTATTATCCAAGTTGTAATATTAATAACTCCAATTTTTTTAGCTAAATTACTAAGATTATTTAACCGTACCTCTTAATTCTTTTATATTTTCCCTTATGGTACATGTTATAGAAGACATATTAGCTTCTAAGTTTTTTAAATATTCTTCTGTTTCTTGCTTGACACTTAGAAGCATTTGCTCCCTTTTTATATTTATTTCTTTCTCTAATTGACACAGTATTTCATCTGCATATTCTTTTGCGCCTATCCTTATAGTCTTGGAATCTCTTTTGGCTGAAGCAATTATTTCTTCAGCCTTTATCTCTGCTTCTTTTGTTATACTATGCTTTTCTATTTCTCTTCTTAAAATCTCGTAGCTCTCTATTTTTATCTGCTCTGCTTGTTTATGTGCGTCTTTCAGAATTCTCTCCTTTTCTTCACATATCCACTGAGCCTTTTTAAATTCATCAGGAAGATAATTTATAACCTGTTCAATAATATCTATAACTTCTTTTCTATTTACCATAACTTTACCTACAATAGGTAAACTGTGTGATGTTCCTATTATCTCTTGAAGATATTCTAGTAATTTCATAACCTCCATATAGCTCATCACCCTACTTTTTATTAATTTTATTCATTATATCATTTACTATTTCATCTGGAACTAAGTCTTCTATACATCCTCCAAACATTACTACTTGTTTTATAGAAGATGAACTTAAATATGAATATTTAGCATTAGTCATCATAAAACAAGTTTCTATAGAGGAATCTAATTTTTTATTCATAAGTGCCATTTGAAATTCATATTCAAAATCGGAAACTGCCCTTAATCCTTTGATTATAACTTGAGCATTTTTTTGCTTCATATAGTTTACAAGAAGCCCATAAAAACTTTCAACTTTTACATTTTTTATATTTTGGGTAACCTTCTTTATTAATTCTACTCTCTCTTCAATACTAAAAAGCCCCTTTTTATCAGGATTTATCAATACTGCCACAATTACCTCATCAAATATTTTAGCAGATCTTTCGATTATATCCAGATGCCCTTTAGTAACAGGATCAAAACTTCCTGGGTATACTGCTATTCTCATATTAATCCCCCTTATGCTTATAGAAACAAACTGTCGTATTTCCGTACTTTCTGTGATCTACTAAATTAATTTCTCCGTTACCAGGATATATACTTTCTGAAGAATCTATTTTAGTTACTATTAATCCATCTTTATGTAGAAGTGATTCTTCATAAACTATTTCTATTGCGGGTGGAATCATTTCTTTAGCATAAGGTGGATCTATAAATACCAAGTCAAAAACTTTTTTCTTCTTTCCTAAATCCTTTAATGCCATATAAGAATCCATATTTAAGCATATGCATTTATCTTCAAATTTTAAATTTTTTACATTTTCTTTTAAATTTTTAAATGTAGTAGGATGCTTATCAACTAAATAACATTCTTTAGCTCCCCTGCTTACAGCCTCAAGTCCTAAACTTCCTGTTCCTGCAAATACATCTATAGCAACTGCATCATCTATTCTATTTTGGATTATATTAAATATATTTTCTTTAACTCTATCTAAAGTGGGTCTTGTTTGCATTCCATCTGGCGCCAAAATTTTTTTACCTCTGGCGATTCCCGCAATAATTCTCATTTTTATCCTCCTTTGTAAATGCGTACATCCTATCTTATTTCATATTTTAACATATATCAACTCATTATACAAAAACATTTTTAATCACTAGAAATGTCAATTAAAACAAATGTATTTGGAAGTTTTTTGAAGATTCTCTAAAATTTCGTTTTTTATTATTATATCTTCCTTTCTATCACTATTAATCAATAACTTTGCCTCTTGATTAGCATATTTAAACAAATTAAAATCTTCTACTAGGTTAGCTATAATTAATCCATCATCACCATGTTGATTCACTCCAAATATTTCTCCGCTGCCGCGCAATTTTAAATCTTCCTCAGCTATAAAGAAACCATCATTACTGCTAGTCATGATTTCCATTCTCTTCTTTGAAACCTCGCTTTTTAGATCACTTACCAAAATACAATAAGATTTTTTACTTCCTCTTCCTACCCTTCCTCTTAATTGGTGAAGCTGAGAAAGTCCAAATCTTTCTGCATTTTCAATTATCATAAGTGTTGCATTAGGCACATTTACTCCAACCTCTATAACAGTAGTAGATATTAAAACTTTTATTTGGCCATTTTTAAACTTTTCCATAACCTCATCTTTTAATTTAGATGCCATCTTTCCATGCAATATCTCTATATCTATGTTCTTAAAATAACTCTCTTTCAATTCTTGATACAGTCTTTCCACAGAGGTAACTTTCATATCTTCATTTTCTTCAACTAAAGGACAAACTATATAAACTTGAGTTCCATTTTGTATTTCTTTAAGTGCAAAATTATATACTCTCTTCTTCTGCTTTTTATCTATACAAAATGTATCTACCTTCTTCCTGCCTGGAGGCAATTCATCTATAGTTGATATTTCCAAGTCACCATAGATTGATAGAGCCAATGTTCTGGGTATAGGAGTTGCTGACATAACCAATACATCTATATTATTATTTTTATGATATAAGGTGGTTCTTTGTCTTACCCCAAATCTATGCTGCTCATCTGTAACCACCATACCTAAATTATAAAATTCTACATCTTCTTCTAATAACGCATGTGTCCCTATTATTATATCAATTTCCCCTAGTTTTAAATCTTCCTTTATTATCTTCTTATTTTTATTAGTAGTGCTTCCACATAATAATTGAATATTCAAATTAAACTCTTTAAATATTTTTTTCGCCTCTTCATAGTGTTGATTCGCTAATATTTCTGTAGGGGCCATTAAAACTCCTTGATACCCGTTTTTAATTACATTAAAAAGTGCTATAAAAGCAATTATAGTTTTACCACTGCCCACATCTCCTTGAACTAACCTATTCATCGGTTTATCCTTTTTTTCATCGAGAAGAATTTCTCTAATAACTCTATTTTGAGCTGAAGTCAAAGGGAACGGAAGCTTTTCTTTTAGTAATTTCAATTCTGGCGCTATGCTAAAATTAATTCCTTTGTTAAAGCTATATTTCTTTAGCATTAATAACTTTAAAGAGTATGTAAAAAGTTCTTGAAACTTCAATCTCTTTATGGCTTCTTTTAAAGATTGCCCTCTTTCAGGATTATGTATATTTCTAATAGCTTCATCTAGTGAACATAGATTATATTTTTTTAAAATTTCCTTAGGAAGGTTTTCAGCTATCTTTATATTAGATAGTACATTAGATAGAGTCTTTATAAAGAAAGAATTAGTAAGACTACCGCTTAAAGAATACTTAGGATTAATTGATGAAATAGTACTCTTGCCATCTACTATTATCGGATTTATTAAAACCTTTTTGTTTTTTTGTAACTCAAGATTTCCAGATAAAATGTATTCTCCATTAAGTCTAAATTTGTTTTTCATATATGTTTGGTTAAACCACTTACCTTCAAAAGTTGAATTACCACTTTTAAAAACTACAGTGGAAATCACCATATTTTTCTTAACAGGGATGTCTCTTTTAATTTCCTGCACAATAGCCTTAACTATGATTTTTTTGTTTTCTATAATCTTCCCTATATCGCTACAATATACTCGCTGTTCATAATCTCTAGGGAAGTATAATAGAAAATCTAATATAGTATATATACCACATTTATTCAGTAGTTCTTTAGTTTTAGGTCCTACTCCTTTTAAAGTACTTATATCATCATTAATATACATTTACACTCTCCCCTAAAGCATCGTAATAAAAAAAGCCCTGAGGCTTTTTTATTCAACAGATACAATAAAATAGTATAAAGGCTGATCCCCACTATAGAATTGTATATCAATATCAGGATACTTGTCTTCTAGTTCATTCACGAACTCTTCAACCTTTTCCTCATCACAATCTTTTCCATAAAAAATCGTTATGAGTTCACTTTCTTCATTAACCATATTAGAAAGAAGTTTTTCACAAACTTCATAAATATCTTTTCCAACTTCGCTTATCTTGCTTTCTATTAAACCTAGTATGTTTCCTTCTTTTATAGCTTTACCTTCTATTTCTGTATCTCTTACAGCATAAGTTACAGATCCTGAAATAACATTTGATATAGCTTCCTTCATAACTTCTATGTTTTGTTCAACATCATTATCTCCGTCGAACAAAGTCACTGCTGTTATTCCTTGCGGTATTGTCTTTGTTGGTATAACTATAACATTTTTATCTGAAAGCTCCGCAGCCTGTTCTGCAGCCATAATAATATTTTTATTATTTGGTAAAACAAATATATTTTTAGCATTCAATTTGTTTATACGTTCTAATATATCTTGAGTACTTGGGTTCATAGTCTGACCGCCTTCAATGACAGAATCTACACCTAAGTCCTCGAAAATTCTCTTTAACCCATCTCCCATTGACACAGAGACAAATGCATATTCCTTTTCATCTTCACTATTACTAACTTCAACTAACTTTTCACTACTATTTTCTGTTGATGCATATTCTAACTCTAGTATTTGTCTATGCTGCTCTCTCATATTATCTATCTTAATTTTTGATAACTCACCTATCTTTACAGCCTCTGACAATACCCAGCCTGGATCATTAGTATGAATATGAACTTTTATGATATCATCTACTCCTACAACTATCATGGAGTCACCCACAGGATCGAATAAGCGCTTTAAGTCTTGAGCCTTATCTGAAGCATCCTTTGTTAAAACAAAGAATTCTGTGCAATACCCATATTTAATGTCCTCTGCATTGATGCTAGCCTGTGCAGACTTATTAATTACTTCTCCTGTCTCTTTTATAACTTCTACTTTAGCTTCAATATTCTCACTTAAAGCTTCGTACATTCCTTGTAAAATGATTAACAAGCCCATACCACCCGCATCAACTACTTTAGCTTCTTTTAAAGCTGGAAGCATATCTGGTGTTTTATTAAGTACATTTTCACTATACTTACATACTTTTTCTAACAATTTTACAATGTTAGTTTCACTTGAACTTATTGCGCTTTCGCCAGCAGCTCTTATTATAGTTAATATGGTTCCTTCAGTTGGACGCATGACTGCTTTATAAGCAAATTTTGAGCCTTCAGCTATACTTTTGGCAAAATCTGCAGCATCAACTTCATCTTTTCCTTCTAAGCCTTTAGCTATTCCTCTAAAAATCTGAGAGAGAATTACTCCTGAATTACCTCTGGCTCCCATTAGGGCACCTCTTGCTATGCGTTTAGCTATTTCAGAAATAGATTGTTCTTGTAAAGCTTCTATTTCTGATACTGCACTTTTAAAAGTCATAGACATATTCGTACCAGTATCACCATCAGGTACTGGAAATACATTTAAGGAGTTTACAAACTCCTTCTTCTCCTGAAGATTATTTGATGCAGTAATAACCATATTTCGCATATCATACCCATCTATCTTAAAACGTTCCAATTTACGTACCTCCTTAGATTCTCACGCCTTGAACATTTACTGTTACACTAGCTACGTTTAATTCTGTATAATTTTCTACATTATATTTTATTTTCTGTATTACATTATTTGCTATAACAGAAATCTTAGTACCATACTGAACTATAATATATAATTCTATACTTAATTTATTATTTTTATTGTTTATTTTAACTCCTTTGCTTAAGCTTTCTCCTTTTATTAGCTCCCAGAGTCCATCTTTAGCATTTCTTGAAGCCATTCCCACCACTCCATAGCATTCCATAGTTGAAACACCAACTATATTAGCTAAAGCCTCTTCAGAGTAATTTACACTACCACATTCGTTGGTAATTGCTAGCATACTTATTCCTCCTTAATACCTATACATAATATTTATTTTATAATATATAAACGATATAATCAAGAAAATTAATGATATAAATGCTAATTCTTACTATTAACATTATATTTTACTTGCCAAGATTATATTATTTATGCTAAAATATAATACGTTCTATTGTATGGAATTATTATCTTCAATTTTAGGAGGTGTTATTAGATGGCAAAAAGATGTGAAATATGTGGAAAAGGCGTTATATCTGGTGTTCAATACAGCCACTCTCATCGTCAATCAAAGAGAAAGTGGGCTCCAAATATAAAAAGTGTTAAAGCTATAGTTAGCGGAGCACCTAAAAAATAAGTGTTTGTACTAGATGTCTTCGTTCTGGAAAAGTTCAACGTGCTATATAAGCACTTAAGTAAATAAAAAAATGCAATTGAAAAATCAATTGCATTTTTTTATTTTTAGCCTCTTTTAAAAATTCTTATAACTTTTGATAATAATCTAGGTACTTTGATTGCTATTATCTTCATAGTAACCTCCTTGATTAATAGCTGGCAACTATGCGGCTTCATATTCATTATATGCAAATTATTGTTATTGGTTACAAAAAAACATGCAAAGCTTGCACGTTTTAATTAATCTTTTGAGAATATAACCATTAAAACTCCTTTGGTAAAAGTTATATTTACTTCTTTTTCTAAAAATTCGTTAGATATTCCAAGGGCACTTCCTACCTCTAAATAATGATTATTTAGAGGGTATTTAGCTCCACTTATACTTAGATTTTCAACATCTTCATAATACGAAATTAAGGAAAAGGTGTTTCCTATGTTACCTTTTACTTTTATAGGCTTGTTAATTACCCTTATACTGTTATGTTCATCCTTTATAGTAGCACTAACATCTAGCTTTAAGCATTTCAATAGCATTCCTATATTACCAAGTAAATGATCAATTCTGCTTCCAGTGCTCCCTAACAGAACTATTTCATTAGCTCCTAGTTCAATAGCTTTATCTAATGCAATTTCTGTGTCAGTACAATCTTTTTCTCTTGGATATTTTAATATGTTAGTATTTTTATTTCTAAAACAGTTTAAAGCATCCTCATGGATTGAATCTAAGTCTCCTACAATAATATCAGGCGAAATGTTATATTTATATAAACAATTCGCTCCGCTATCAGCACATATTAAACAAGAACTATCCTGTAGTTCTTGTTTAATGAGTTCATATGAAGGTGGTGTTCCACCTGATACTATTACTGCCTTCATATTAGAAACCTTCTTTTAGGTTTTTTATATTTTTTTCTATGTCTCCATTTTTAAATACTGCAGAACCTGCAACAATTACATTAGCACCACATTGTACTACTTCTCTAATATTATCTGTTCCAATCCCACCGTCAACCTCTATCAAAAGCTCCTTATTGTATATATTTGCTAGTTCCTTAGTTTCTCTTATTTTTTCTGCTGAATACTTTATATACTTCTGTCCTCCAAAACCTGGATTAACAGACATTATTAATACCATATCAACTTCACTTATTAGATGCTTTATACTGCTAACAGGGGTAGCTGGATTAAGTGATATACCTGCTTTTATCCCAAAGCTCTTTATATAGTTTACAGTTCTATCTAAATGTTTATCCGCTTCATAATGTATTGTTATTATATCCGCTCCTGCATTTACAAAATCCTCTATATATCTTGCTGGATTTTCAATCATTAAATGCACATCAAAAGGTAAAGTTGTAAGCGGTCTTATGCTTTTCATTATAGGCATACCAAAAGATATGTTAGGAACAAACATGCCGTCCATAACATCTATATGTACTAAATCTGCACCATATTTTTCTAAGCCTTTTACCTCTTCTCCTAACTTTGCAAAATCTGCTGATAATATTGATGGTGATAACTTTACCATTTGTTTTTTCCCCCTTTAATAACTTCTTCTAAATTTTTTATATAAAACTGATATCTATTTAAATCAATGTCACCTTCATCTACTGCTTTTTTCACTTCACATCCTGGTTCTTTATAGTGCAGACAACCACTAAACTTGCACTCATGTTTATATTGAGAGAACTCTGGAAAATAATCTTGTAGTTCTTCCTTGCTCTCAAAATTTAGATCTAACGTAGAGAAACCAGGTGTATCCACTACGAATCCACCATGTACTTCTACTAGCTCACTATGTCTTGTTGTATGCTTACCCCTTTTGAGCTTATCACTTACGCTGCCAGTCTCCATGACTGTCCTGCCTACTATCCTATTTAAAATTGTGGATTTCCCCACTCCTGAAGGGCCACAAAAAACAGTAACATTGTCTTTTAATTTTTCTTTAAGCCCATCCAATCCTATTTCTTTCTTAGCATTTAAGAATAGGCAGTTATATCCGGCATTAATTATCATTTTTACCGCCTCATGTTGTTCATAATTATCTACTAGGTCAACTTTATTAAAACAAACCACGGATTTTATATTTTTCAATTCGCATTGTACCAAAAACTTATTTAAAAGCTCTAGGTTTATATCTGGGTTTTTAAGTGCAAACACTATAAAAGCCTGAGAAATATTAGATACTGGCGGCCTTATTAGTTCATTTTTTCTTTCTTTTATCTCCTCAATTGCACCATTACCGTCCTTAGCACTAATTATTACAGAGTCTCCCACCATTGGAGTTAATCCCTTATTTCTAAACTTTCCTCTAGCTTTACACTCACATATTCCATTATCTGTTTTAACATAATAAAATCCGCCTATTCCTTTAATAATTGTTCCTTCCATGTTTCCTCCTATTAAATGGTTATGGATTTGGCTCACTAGTCAAGCTAATAACTGTTTCTTCTGCTACTTCTTTTCCTGGCGCCTTGTCTTGTGACGTTATTATAAATTCATCTTTTCCTTTAACCTTTATTATTAAATTATATTGTGCAGCTAATTCTCTAGCTTCTCTTACAGTCTTGTTAACGAAATTCGGTACTATTACCATAGATTTATCACCATATACATAATAACTTATATCAACTGATGTATTTTCTGGTACTTTCTTATTAGCTTGAATGCTTTGGACCGTAACAATACCATCTAAAGATTCATCTGATGTACTAATTTTAGTAACAGTTCCTAACTTTAGCTTTGCATTTTCCAATAATGCTTGAGCCTCATCTAAGTTTTTATTTACTAAGTTAGGTACAGTTGTAACCTTTTTTTCTGGTCCTTTGCTTATAACTAAATCAACAGTTGTATTATTGCCTATTTCCGTTTCTGGTTTAGGGGATTGATCACAAACTTTTCCTTCATCAACAGTATCACTAAATGCATAAGACACATTTCCAAGCTTTAAATTATAAGTCTTCAAATATTCCTTTGCAGCTTCCAGTTCAATTTCCATAAGATTAGGTATTGTTGCTACCTTAGGTCCAGAACTTATTATAGCCCTAACTTCGTCTTTTTCGCTTAAATCCATTTCTGTGCCTGGGTAAGGGTAACATTCAATTACAACCCCCGCTGGCTTATCACTACTCTCTGTAGTAGTTACAAATTTTAATCCTTGCTCTTCTACTAATGTTTCTGCTTTTTCTTTACTCAATCCAATTATGTTCGGTACTATAGCTTTTCCGGTCTTTTTTCCTATACCGTTTCCACCAAATTGCTTATTTAAAACCACAAAAGCTGATACAAATCCAACAATAATAACCGCTAACGCAATTAAACTTCCAATTATAATCTTTTTACTTTTTATCTTATTTCTACTTTTACCTTTATCATTTTCGTCCTCTTCCTCATAATCATAAATATCTTCTTTTGGCACTTCGTTGTATCCAGTGATAGGCTTCATGATTTTAGTATACTCATTTTCAGAAGTATTCATGATAATATCTGCATTTGGATCTTGTTTAATTTTTTGTAAGTCTATTAATATATCATGAGCGCTTTGATATCTTTTGTACTGTTCCTTCTCTATTGCCTTAAGTATTATTTTATTTAAACTTTGAGGGATATTAGGATTCACCTCAATTGGCGGTATAACTTGTTCTTGTATATGTTTTAGAGCAACAGAAACTGGGCTCTCTCCATCATAAGGAAGTTTTCCTGTAACCATTTCATATAATATAATTCCTAAAGAATATATATCGGTTTTACAATCCACAAAATTTCCCTTAGCTTGCTCTGGTGAAAAGTAGTGAGCTGATCCTATTATTCTGTCAGAATTTGTTATAGTTACTGAAGATGTGGCTTTTGCGATTCCAAAATCAGTTACCTTTACAACGCCTTCTTTTGTTACCAAAATATTATGCGGTTTAACATCCCTATGTATAATATTATTGTTGTGGGCACATTCTAAAGCTTTGGCAATTTGAATAGAAAGTACAATTGCATCACTATATCTTAACACCTTTTGTTCGTTTATAATTTGCTTTAAAGTCTTGCCATCTATATACTCCATTACAATATAATTAATGCCATTTTCAGATCCAACATCGTAAATACTAACAATATTACTATGAGACAAACTTGCTGCTGATGCAGCTTCTTGCTCAAACTTATTAACAAACTCTATGTTATCTGAATACTGAGCCTTTAATATCTTTACCGCTACAAACCTATTTAACAGATGACATTTGGCCTTATATACCTCTGCCATACCCCCTTCACCGATTTTCTCTATTAGTTCATATCTATTACCTAGAATGGTCCCCGTCATTTTTGCACTCTCCTTCAAATACAATAACTGAAATGTTATCTCTTCCACCTTTATTTTTACACATATCCACCAATAATCTGCATGCTTCCTTGTTATTATTGCTTAATATTGTATCAAACATCTCTTTTGGACTAACTTCATTTGATAAACCATCTGTACATAACAAAAATTTTAAAACATTGTTTATTTTCATTTTAAATGTATCTATCTCTACCTTTTCCTTAGTGCCTAAGGCTCTTGTTATTATGTTTTTATTGGGGTGAATTAAAGCTTCTTGTTCTGTAATACTTCCTTCATCTACTAATTCTTGCACTAAAGAATGATCTTTAGTAATTTTCTTTATGCCACCTTTTTCTATAGCGTAACAACTGCTGTCACCTACATTTGCAATAATTGCATTTTCTTCATAAACCAAGCATGCTGTAATGGTTGTCCCCATACCATTTAGCCCCTTGCTTTCCAATGCCTTGCTATATATCTTTGTATTTGCATAATTAATCGCGGATTTTAACAAGAATTCCTTGTCCTCAGAATCATTTTCCCTCCTTATATACTCTATGCAAGACTCAACTGCAGTTTTACTTGCTACATCTCCAGCATTATGACCTCCCATACCATCAGCTACAATATAAAGCCTAATTTTATTATCTTCGTAGCATCCAATATAATCTTCATTTACCTCTCTTATATTTCCTTTATCAGACAAATATCCAACCAAATATTCATCTGAGCAAGTTTTATTACCACCCATAAAATATACCCTCCATCACACGCTATAAATAATCTACTTGCTTTCAATATAATTTTTTCTTAATTGACCACATGCTGCATTAATATCTGAACCCATTTCTCTTCTTATTGTAGTTTCAATCCCACATCTTGTCAAAGTATCTTTAAATATATTTATGTCTTCCATATTAGATTTTTTATAATTATTTTCTTTTATCTCATTTATAGGAATAAGATTTACATGGCTTAATAATCCTTTTAATAAAATGCACAGTTCTTGTGCATTTTCTCTTTTATCATTAACACCTTTTACAAGAGCATATTCAAAGGTTATCCTTCTATTTGTTTTCATGTAATAGTATCTACATGCATCCATTAATTCACTTAGCGGATACTTGTTTGCTATAGGCATCATATTTTTTCTTATATCATCATTAGGAGCGTGTAAGGATATAGCTAAAGTTATCTGCATCTTTTTATCCGCAAGTTCTTTTATTTTAGGTACTATTCCGCAGGTCGATAACGTAATATGTCTCTGTCCAATGTTTAATCCTTCATCAGAATTAATAAGTTCAATAAACCGAACTACATTATCGTAATTGTCAAGAGGTTCTCCACTCCCCATAAGAACTACATTAGATATTCTTTCTCCAATCTCATACTGAGCTTTTAATATCTGCCCTGCTATTTCTCCATAAGTTAAATTTCTTACTATTCCTCCGATTGTAGATGCACAAAATTTACATCCCATTTTGCAGCCTACTTGAGTGGAGACACAAATAGAGTTCCCATGTTTATATTTCATAATAACAGATTCAATTATATTTCCATCTTTATATTGAAAAAGAAACTTTTGCGTTCCGTCTATGTTAGATATATACTTATCTGCTATTTCAGGGACTCCTATATAAAAATAACTTCTTAGCTTATCTTTTGTATTCTTTGATATATTGGTCATATCATCAAAATTGAATACACCTTTTTATATATCCATTCAAATATCTGTTTTGCTCTAAACTTACCTTCACCATTCTCTTCCATCCATAACTTTAAATCTTCTAAGTTGAAATCTAGAATATTTTTCATATTTACACCTACCTAATTCTCCTAAGTCTTGAAATAAAAAAGCCATCCATATACTTATTAGGTAAAATAGTTACAGAACCATTATCATTATATATGAAGTTTTTCATATTCCCATAATACAACTTTTCTATAGAAAACTGGGGAAATTCTTTTAGAAACCATTCTATATTGTCTTCATTTTCTTTTTTATTTATTGTACACGTTGAATACAATAAAACTCCTCCAACTTTCACATACCTTGATGCATTGCTCATTATATCTCTTTGTATTTTTATTATATCTTTAACACCTTTTATTTCTTTAGTGTATTTTATTTCTGGCTTTTTTCTTATAATGCCCAATCCTGAACATGGAACATCAATTAAAACTGCATCTGCAATATCTTCTAAATCCTTATTAAATATAGCTGCATCCATCTTATTATAAGTTATGTTCTTTATTCCAAGTCTTTTCGCATTATTCTTTACTAGTGAAAGTTTATTTTCATGTATATCAAAAGCTCTTACCATGCCGTTATCATTCATCAATTCAGAAATATGAGTAGTTTTTCCACCTGGTGCGCTGCATAGGTCTAATACTTGAAATCCTTCCTTAACCCCAATTGAAGGCGCTACTAACATAGCGCTTTCATCTTGAACAGTTATTTTTCCTTCTCTAAATAGAGGATTATTTTCTATGCTTTTTCCTTTATTTATTATAATAGCTTCTGGACACACATATCCTTCTTCAATATTATAACCATATTCACAAAGTGTTTTAAAAGCTTCATCATAAGTACCTTTTAAATTATTTACTCTTACAGTAACTGCTGGTTTTTCATTCAGCCCCTTTAGTATCTCTTCAGACCTTTGCATACCATATTGGTCAATAAACATTTTTACTAACCATTTATCAAAGGAATAGTTGAAGCATAAAGCCTCAACTATACTCCCTTTATTATAGTAAACTTTATCTAGGTTTCTAAGATAGTTTCTAAGCACTCCATTCACTAGTTTAGATGCTCCTACGGACTTATATTTCTTAGCTATTTCTACTGCTTCATTTACTGCTGCAAAATTAGGTACCTTATCTAAAAATCTAATTTGATAAATAGCAGTTCTTAGTATATTTAAAACATAAGTATCTATTCCTTTTATGCCGTTCTTTAAGTAGCTGCTTAATATAGTGTCTATCGTATACTTATACTTGATAGTTCCATATACAATTTCAGTTATCAAAGATTTATCTTTATCTTCAAAATTAGATTTATTTAATACATTTCTTAAAACAATATTTGAGTAAGCATTTTGGGTTAAAATCTGTTCCACTATATCAACGCATACTTTTCTACTTTTCTCCATGCCTTTACTCCAATCTTTATTATTCATCTCTGCTTAACGCTATAAGTCTTACTAACTGCAATATAGCTGTAAGCGCAGCAGCTACGTAAGTCATTGCTGCAGCTGACAATACAGCTTTTGCTCCTCTTACCTCATCACCATACAATACATTTCTTTGCTCTAATACATTCAAAGCTCTGCTAGATGCATTGAATTCTACAGGTAGTGTAACTAATTGAAAAATTACTACAGCTGTAAATAAAAATATTCCTATATTAATGAGGTAACTTGATCCCATAAACATTCCTAATAGAAAAATCAGCCAAGACGCATTAGAGCTAAAATTAACTACAGGGACTATTGAACTTCTTATTTGTAGTGGAGCATAATGTCTTTGATGTTGAATTGCATGGCCAGTTTCATGCGCTGCAACTCCTATTGATGCTACAGAAGTACCATAATATACATCTCTTGACAATCTCATAACTCTGTTCCTTGGATCATAATGATCTGTCAATTTTCCATGTATCTCTTCAACTGGAACATCATAAAGTCCTTCTGCATCTAACAGCATTCTTGCAACCTGAGCTCCAGTATATCCATTTATACTGCTTACTCTAGAATACTTGTTAAATGTAGAACTAACCTTCATTTGTGCCCATGCTGATATTACTAAAGCCGGAATAAGAATAATAAATGTCCAATCATAAAATAAAAACACTCATACCCCTCCTAAATATAAATCTGACATCATATTTTAAGCTAATTTAAAATGACACCTTCTTCAATATCATTTCCCTTTATATATTGTTCCACTTTTAATACTTTTTTACCTGGAAATTGAATTTCTTTTATTAATAGAGCACCTTCCTTGCAGGCAACCTCTATTCCTTTATCAGAAACTGAAAGTATTGTTCCTACAGTTTTTCCACTTTCCTTATCTAAAATCTCTGATTTATATATTTTCATAATCTGGTCTTTGTAACTAGTATAAGCTACTGGCCAAGGATTTAAACCTCTTATTAAATTGTGGATTTCCATCGAAGATGAATTCCAATCTATCTTAGCTATTTCTTTATTTAACATAGAAGCATAGCATGTTTCAGAATCTTGCTGTTTTTCAGGCTTGATTTCTCCTTTAGACACTCTCTTTATAGTCTCAACTAAAAGCTCTGATCCATCCTCCATTAAAATATCATGAAGTTCGCCTGCTGTCATATCCTCAGTTATTGGAACTTCCTGTTTTAATAACATATCACCTGTATCTAGTCCTACGTCCATAAGCATTGTAGTATTGCCACTTACTACTTCTCCTTTTATGATTGCCCAGTTAATAGGAGCTGCTCCTCTATACTTAGGCAGCAAAGAAGCATGAAGGTTAATACATGCATACTTTGGTATATCTATAACTTCCCTAGATAATATTTGACCATAAGCTACAACTATTATAAAGTCAGGATGCATATCTTTTAGTTCTTGTATGATTTCTGGCTCTTTTTTCAGCTTTTCTGGTTGATAAACCTTTATATTATGCTTTAAAGCTAGTTCCTTTACAGGTGACATAGAAAGTTTTTTCCCTCTCCCCTTAGGTTTATCTGGTTGTGTAAATACGGCTTCTACTTCAAAATTATCAATAATAGCTTGAAGTGACGGAACTGCAAATTCAGGAGTTCCCATAAATACTATTTTCATAAGATTATTCCTCCCCTTCTTCTATCACTTTGTCTATAAATAACACACCATTTAAGTGGTCAACTTCATGACAAATGGCCCTTGCTAGAAGTTCTTCTCCTTCTAATTCTATTTCTTCTCCATTTTCATTTAAAGCTCTTACCATAACCTTATAAGGTCTCTCAACTTTTCCTTGTTCTCCTGGTATACTTAAACATCCTTCATAGTCCACTTGGTTTCCTTCTTCTTTAATGACTTCTGGATTAATCAATGCTATAGGTCCATTTCCCACATCTATAACAACTATTCTTTTTAAGATTCCTATTTGTGGGGCAGCAAGGCCTACTCCGTCTGCATCATACATAGTTTCTTTCATATCTTCTATTAATGTTAAAATTCTTTCATTTATCTCTTCAACTTTTCTAGATCTTTTTCTTAAAATTTCGTCTCCTTCAACTCTTATGTTTCTTAATGCCATTTATATCTCTCCTCTTGAAATTAATATTTTACTTAATTTTACAGCAGATTGTTTGAATTAATGTCTAGACTTATTCTTATATCACTATAGCTATCCTGCAAATTTGTATAAACTATATCTTTAATAGCACTAGCTACGTACATATCAAATTCTCCTTTTATCAATATCTGCCATCTGTAATACTCTTTAATTTTAGATAGCATACACGGACATGGACCTAATATATTTATTTTATTATTTTTTTCCAATTTATTCTTTAAAATTATACCAACTTTTTGTATATTTTTTATTAACAAGTTTTCATTTTTACTGCTAATATTAATTGATAATATCTTTGAAAAGGGAGGATAATTCATATTGTATCTTATTCCTATCTCTTCTTTAAAAAAGTTTTCATAATCATTCAAAGATGAGTATTTTATGCTATAGTTATCTGGATTATAAGTTTGCACTACCACATTTCCATTTTTTTTGCCTCGACCAGCTCTACCTGAAACCTGTGTTATTAGCTGAAAGGTTTTTTCTCCAGCTCTAAAGTCTGGTAGGTTCAAAGATAAATCTGCTGCAATAACTCCAACCAAGGTAACATTCTTAAAGTCTAGGCCCTTAGTTATCATTTGAGTTCCAACTAATATGTCAGCCTCTCCATTTTTAAAAGTATTGTATATATATTCATAAGAATTTTTCTTCCTTGTTGTGTCAAAGTCCATTCTTAATACCCTAGCACTAGGAAAGTTAGCCTTTATTTCTTCCTCAATTTTTTCTGTTCCAACTCCAAAATGTTTTACATACTTACTGCCACACTTTGGACATACTTTCCTTACAGGATATTTGCGTCCACAATAATGACAACTTAAATAATTTCCACTGCTGTGGTGAGTTAACGATATATCGCAATTGTCGCACTGAAAAACATATCCACATTGTCTGCAGGATATAAAAGTAGAAAACCCTCTTCTATTTAAAAACAACATTATTTGCTCTTTATTGTTTAAGGCTCTATCTATACCATTATATAACTCTTTGCTAAATATGGATTTATTGTTTCTCAGCAGTTCTTCCCTCATATCAACAATTTGTATATCTGGTAATAGTGCCCCATCTGCCCGTTTTTTTAGAGTTAATAATTCTATTTCCCCTTTTATGCACCTATAGTAAGTTTCAATCGATGGAGTAGCAGAGCCTAAAATCAATTTACAGTTTTCAATCTTGCACTTTAACTCCCCAACTTCTCTAGCGTTATATTTGGGATCACTATCGGATTTATAGCTTGCTTCATGTTCTTCATCTATTACTATCATGCCTAAATTATCAAAAGGTAAAAATATAGCAGAGCGTGCTCCTATAGCAACCTTAACCCTTTTGTTTTTTACTCTAAGCCACTCATCATATCTTTCGCCATCAGAAAGCTTACTGTGAAAAACTGCAATATCATTTCCAAATCTACCTTTAAATCTTTCTACCATCTGAGGCGTTAGAGAAATTTCTGGAACTAATATTATAGACTCTTTATTTTCATTAATCATATGCTTTACCATATTCATATAAACTTCAGTTTTACCACTTCCAGTAATTCCATGGATTAAGAACATACTTCTATTAGATTTTAAAATAGAGTTTACCACCATTTCTTGTTCTGTGTTTAACCTTTTTTCTGCATAATTAGAGTAACTTCTATTATTAAACCTTTCAACTATTTCTTCACCTTTAAGGAGAAATTCATGCTTTATCATTGTATTTATAGATGATAAAGATACATTGAACTTATTACTGATTTCAGTTTTAGAATATACACCATTATTCTCCTTAACGATTTCATATATCTGGAGATAAGGATTTTTACTAAACTTATCTTTTAGATTATTTCCAATAGATATAACTTCTTTTACTTTGTTTCTAATTCCTTTTGTTATGCCCGTAGGTATAATTACTTTTATACATTCTAAATAAGTGCACAAGTACCTTTCCCTCATATTTTTTATGAGTCTAACATCTTCTTCCCTTAGTACCGTAAAATCATCGCATATGTCTGATATATACTTTATACCCTTAACGTTCTCACAGTTTTCGTATAACTCTAGTATAAACCCATCGATGCTTCTATTCCCTTTTCCAAAAGGAACCTTTACTCTATGCCCAACCTTTAATTTATTAATTAAATCTTCAGGTATTTTATAGGTAAAAATTTTATCAACTTGAACTGATTCATTATTTACTATAATTCCTGCATATCGATTCACGAGCTTCACCCTTTATTTCTTTAAAATGTAATTTTCATAATTACAAGAAAAAAGCGCATTAGCGCTTTTCATTAATCAAATTAAACAATTCCCTTGCTACCATTCTTTTACTCATTTTAGGTAGGGATATATTTTTCCCATCTCTACACAATATAGTAACCTTATTATCTGATGATGCAAATCCTGTGTCACTACAAGTTATATCATTAGCTATAATAAAATCTAAATTTTTGTTATGTAATTTGGCAACCGCATTGTTAATTAAATCATGACTTTCTGCTGCAAAGCCTACTAAAACTTGATTCTTCTTCATGGAACCTAGTTTCTTTAAAATATCGTTATCTCTTTCTAGCTCTAAGTTCAACCCATTTTCACCTTTTTTAATTTTTTCATTAGAATAAGTTTTAGGTTTATAATCAGCTACTGCAGCTGCCTTTATTACTATATCAGACTCTTCAAAATGTTTTTCAACAGCTTTGAGCATTTCTTCATTAGTACTAATATTAACTACATCAACATCAAAAGGCTTTTCTAGCTTACATGGTCCAGACACTAAAATTACATCAGCACCTCTATCCCTTGCTTCTTCAGCAATTGCATATCCCATCTTACCACTTGATCTGTTGGTAATATATCTTACAGGGTCAATAGCTGCAATAGTTGGTCCTGCTGTTACTAAAACTTTTTTTCCCTTTAAGTCTTTAACATCATAAAGCATACTAATAGCTATATCACTAATTAATTTCGTATCTGCTAGCTTTCCTGAACCTGTATCTCCGCAAGCAAGCCTTCCTTCATCTGGATCAATAAATTTATATCCATATTCTCTTAATTTTCTTATGTTGTTCTGAACTATTGGATTTAAAAACATATTTGTATTTGCTGCTGGTGCAAAGACTACAGGAGCCTTTGTAGCCATAATGGTAGTTGAAAGCATATCATCTGCAATACCATTAGCAACCTTACCTATAATATTTACTGTAGCAGGCACTATTAGCATTAAATCCGCCTTTTTTGCTAAAGAGATATGCTGAATTTCCCATGCTTTAGGTTCAGCAAACATATCAGTTACAACCATATTTTGACTTAATGATTGAAAAGAAAGTGGGTTAACAAACTTTGTAGAGTGCTCTGTCATTATAACATGAACATCCAAATCTGCTTTTTTTAACTTGCTTATTACATCTAGGGCTTTGTAGGCAGCTACTCCCCCTGTTACTCCTACTACTACAGTTTTTCTTTCCCCCATGCTATTTTATTCCTTTCATTACTGATTCATAAGAAACCTTTTCTTCATTTACTTCATTAATTGCCACTGTTAGAGGCTTAATTGTATCTTGTATTTTAACTAAAGCCTCATCCCCATCAATTAACTGTCTAGCTCTTTTAGACGTTACAATAACTAAAGAATATCTGTTGTCAACCTTAGTTAGTAAATCTACAATAGATGGATTAATCATATAATTGTTCATGTATAAGTCCCTCCTTTGAAAAAATATTTTGTTGTATTCTTTCAACGCTACACTTTTCAGCTGTAATTATACTTTCTATCTTATGAACAGCTTCATCAATTCTATCATTAACTATAGCATAATTATATTTTGATACATAATTGATTTCTTTGTAAGCAGCCTTGAATCTTGTCATCAATGATTCTGGAGTCTCGCTCCCTCTTTTAATTATTCTATTTTTAAGCTCTTCCATAGAAGGTGGCAAAATAAAAATAAACACGCCTTCTGGATAAGCTTCTTTAACTCTTAAAGCTCCTTGAATATCTATCTCCAGTATAACATCTTTTCCTTCTTTAAGCTTTTCTATAACTTTTGATTTAGGAGTACCATAATAGTTGCCATAAACTTCTGCATACTCAAGGAAATCTTCCTCTTTAATCTTATCTACAAAATTAGATTTATCTAAAAAATAATAATTAAGACCTTCCACTTCTCCTTCTCTTGGAGATCTTGTTGTAGCTGAAACTGATAGCCAAAAATCATTTTTCTTTAATAGTTCTTTACAAATAGTTCCCTTGCCTGCACCTGATGGCCCTGATATAACAAGCAGGAGACCTTTACTATTTTTTTCAAGACTATTATTTTTAGTATCTTTCATTATTCATCAACCTCATCAATACTTACTTCACCTTTAGATGATAGTCTATGTGCTACAGTTTCTGGTTGAACAGCTGACAATATAACATGGTCACTATCAGTGATTATTACAGCTCTTGTTCTTCTTCCATATGTAGCATCAATCAGCATTCCCCTGTCTCTAGCCTCTTGTATAATTCTTTTAATAGGAGCAGATTCAGGACTTACAATAGCTACAAGCCTATTAGCAGAAACAATATTTCCAAACCCTATATTTATTAATTTAATACTCATGATGGTCCTCCTAGTTTCTATTCTATATTTTGTGTTTGTTCTCTAATTTTTTCTATATAGTTTTTTATATTTATAGTTAAATTTAGAATTTCTAAATCATTAGACTTTGAAGATATAGTATTAGCTTCTCTATTCATTTCTTGGATTATAAAGTCAAGCTTTCTACCAATAGGCTCATTTTTATTTAAAGCTTGCTTTAATTGAGCAATATGGCTTTTAAGTCTTACTATTTCTTCATCTATTGCGGCTTTATCTGCAAACAAAGCTACTTCCATTGCTATTCTATTCTCATCAATATCTGAAGTGTTTAATAATTCTTTTATTCTATTGTTAAGTTTGCTTCTATAGTCTTCAACTACTAACGGAGATTTTGTTTCAATTCGAGACACTAAGGTTGTAATAATATCACATTTTTCAATAATATCTTCCTTAAGCTTTATTCCTTCATTTTCTCTCATGTTTATTAAAGAATCAACAGCTTCAAGTAGTGGTTGTCGTAAACTACTCCAAATTTCCTCTAAATCTTCTTCTTTTTTTTCTGTAGTAATTACTTCCGGAAATTTAGCAATTAAAGATACAGATATATCATCAATAACTTCATATCTGCTTTTTACTTTTTCTAGACACTTAAAATAACTATCCCCTAACTTTTCATTAAAGTTTACTTCTATGTCATCATTTTCATAAACACTTTGATTAATAAAAATATCTATTTTCCCTCTGCTAACCCTTTCTTTAATAGTTTCTCTTATTCTAGTCTCCAGAGATAATAGGTTTCTTGGCATTTTAACACTTAAATCAAAGTACCTATGGTTTACACTTTTAATCTCAATAGTAAAACTGCGACTGATTCCTTCACTAGTCATTGCCCTACCAAAGCCTGTCATACTTCTTACCATTTTTACCATCCTTCCGCAGCACATTATAAGTTTATACTCATTATACATAAATAAGGATTAAAATTTCAAGTTGAAATTAAGTTCATTACATAATTATCATAATATCATATTTTTTATTATAATAAAATATATTAATTGTATACCTTTAATTTGTTTAAGGATTTATATATAACACCCTTACCTTTTGTAAGTGCGATTCTAAAGCAGCCATGCCCCAAGTCTCCAAAAGCATACCCTGGAGTCACAATAATTCCATATAAAGATAATAACTCTTGACACCATTCATCTGTGGTATAGTTGTTAGGTACTTTACACCAGATATAGAATGTGCCATCACCCTTATAAAAGCTTATTCCCTTTTCATTCAAAATAGATTCTGCTATCTTTCTTCTATCATCATATATCTTTCTAATACTATTTACATAATCTCTATCAATGCTTAGAGCTCTAATGGCTGAATATTGAATAGGCTTGAACTGACTGGAATCCAAGTTGCTTTTCACATTTAAAAGTGCTTTTAAAACTTCTCTGTTTCCAACGGCATACCCGATTCTAAAACCGGTCATATTGAAGGTTTTAGAAAAAGTCCCAAATTCAACAGCTTGCTTTTTTAAGTCAACTTGCAATAAACTTATAGGTTCTTTTCCCTCTCTAATTATTTCATTATAAGCACTATCATTGCATAGTACAATACCATTTTCAACACAATATTTTAATATTTCATCATAAAACTTCTTATCAGCTGTAGCTCCTGTTGGATTATTAGGATAGTTTACTATCATGAGCTTACTTCTCTTTCTTATAACATCTGGTACGTTTGATAAATCTATAAGGTAATTGTTCTTTTCTTTTAAAGGGACCTTATAAGGTTTACAGCCCCAAATATAAGAACACATCTCATAAACTGGATACCTAGGATTAGGTACAATAACATAATCTCCTATATCACATACTGCTGGTATTATGTTACTAATTCCCTCTTTAGAACCTATTAATATAAGCACCTCATCCATATCTAAGGAAACTTGAAAAATTTCTCTGTAGTACTTTATAATTGCCTTTTTTAAGCCATTTATACCATCGTAAGGAGGGTACCTATTAAAATCATCATATCGTAAGCTCTCTATCAATCCTTTGATTATATCTTTATGAACCTCTATATCAGGATCACCTATACCTAGATCAGTGATTTCTTTGCCTTCAGCTATCAACTTGTTTTTAATATCATCAATTCCTTTAAAATGATATTCTCTTATACTAGAAAGCCTGTTATTTATTTTCATTATATTTCCTCCATACTATGATTATTAGTTTATAATATTCTTAAGCTTATCCCAGTGTTACTAATCGTTTCTTGTGTGAAAGCTTCCGAATACGCAAACTTTCAAATGGAGAGTTTGCGTAATAACTTTTTTAAGTTTCTTGAAACTCAAAGATTTTACGTGTATAAACTAAAAAACCTCTAGAACTTCGCATTCTTACGAAGTTTTAGAGGTTAAGTGCATATTTAAACTTTCATTTTTTTACTTAATTCCTGTCATTATTAACTTTACAATAAATAATATGGCAAGTATATATTACTATAGATACTTTTTTCTTCTTAGTTTCGTCTTTTGTGAATATATTGTTCGCAAAATTTAGTACAGCATACGATAAAATTCCTATAGTCAATCCATCCCCAATACTGTATGTTAAAGGCATTAAAGCTATTGTTAAGAAAGCTGGAACTCCTTCTGTAAAGTCCGTAAAGTCAATTTTAACTACATTCTCCATCATGAAGAATCCAACTATAATCAATGCGGGGGCAGTAGCACAAGCTGGTATAGCTATAAATAATGGTGATAAGAACATAGCTAACAAAAATAATATTCCTGTTACCACAGAAGCTAATCCAGTTCTTCCACCTTCTGCAACTCCAGCAGAACTTTCTACATAAGTTGTTACTGTTGATGTTCCAATTAAAGCTCCAAAGGTTGTCCCAACTGCATCTACAAGCAATGCTTTTCCTGCATTTTTTACTCTTCCTTTTTCATCTATCATCCCAACCTTTGTTGCTACTCCTACTAAGGTTCCCACTGTATCAAAGAAATCTACAAATAAGAAAGTAAGGGTTACAGTAATAAAGGACCATATTTTTTCCGAACTCATGATATATGAAAAATCTAATTGAAAAGCTATAGGTTTTAATGATTCAAACTTAAAGATCCCATTTGGAAGATATATCTTATAAGCTTCGGCTGCTAACTTCGGATTACTTAATGCATATATCCAAGCTATCATAGTACTTATAACTATACCCCAAAGCAAAGCACCTTTAATATTCTTTTTAGATAGAACAACAATTACTACTATTCCAATAACTGCTATTATAACTGGTGGAGTCGTAAAATTACCCATTTTAACTAAAGTATCAGGATCCTTAATTACTATACCAGAATTTACAAATCCTATAAAAGCAATGAAAAGACCAATACCTGCTGTTACAGCTAACTTTAAAGTATTAGGTATAGCATTTACTACAGCTTCTCTTACATTAGTAACTGATAAAATAATGAATATAATACCTTCAACAAATACTGCAGTAAGAGCTACTCTCCAGTCGACTCCCATCTGCTTAACAACGCCAAAAGTAAAGAAAGCATTAAGTCCCATTCCTGAAGCTAAAGCAAAAGGTAAATTAGCATATAGCCCCATAAATATAGTCACTAAACCTGCTGCTAAGCATGTAGCAGTTAGTACAGCTCCTTTTGGCATGCCTGAAACTGATAGGATATCTGGATTTACAGCTATTATATACGCCATAGCTAAAAATGTTGTTACCCCTGCAATAATTTCTCTTTTTACATCTGTACCATTTTCCCTTAACTTAAATAAGTTTTCCATGTGTTTCTTCCTCCTGAAATATAATATAAATAAACCACCTAGATATGAGTAATCTAAAGTGGTCCATTTATATACACTCAGACTACTCATAGTCAAATATTTACGGTATTTGGTAGAAACGCCTAAACCTTATTTTTAGGCTTATATGAGTTAGTGGTCATTATTCTTCTGTTAACTACAAAATAATATTATCAAATCAGAAGTCATTTGTCAACCCGTATCGAAAATTAATTGTATAATTATATATCATAATTCGTATTTTTATATTCCTTACCTTCAAATATTTCTCTAATTTTTAATTGATTACTTGTTTTCCCTAAAGCAAGCATAAGTTTAATTCTTGCCTTTTGCCCTGGAAGAGTATCCCCAAATATAGCTCCCATCTCTCTTAATATTCTTCCTCCTCCTTCGTATCCATATGTATCCAAGACTCTACCTCTAAAACATCTAGACACAATTACTACAATGACCCCTTTCTCTATAGCATTTCTTATCCCCGGTACCATCTCTGGCGGTACATTTCCTCTTCCTAAAGCTTCAATCACTATGCCTTTAGATCCACTTTCTACAAGAAAATTTATCATTTTTGAATCTATTCCTGCTGTGCATTTGATTAAATCAACTCTTGTTTCTATTTTCACTGTGGGAATATAAATTTTATCTATGATATTTCTGTAAAACAAGACCTGATTATTATCTATGATTCCAATAGGGCCAAATTCAGGACTTTGAAATGTATCCAGTTTCATCGAATGAGTTTTAGTAACCTCACTAGCGCAATTTAGCTCGTCATTTAAGCAAACCATTACTCCTCTTCCTTTAGCACCTTCTGAAATAGCCGTACAAATAGAAGCTGAAAGATTTGCCGGACCATCGTATCCAAGCTCTGAACTGTTTCTCATAGAACCTGTAACTATTACAGGCTTCTCATTTTTTATAGTTAAGTCTAAAAGATAGGCTGTTTCTTCAAGAGTATCAGTGCCATGAGTTACTACAACTCCATCAATATCTTCTCTCATTAAAACCTTCTGGACATATATAGATAATTCCATCATCTTCTCTGGTGTAATATGTGGACCAGGTAAATTAGAAAAAGTAAGGCACTCTATTTCTGCATGCCTCTCTATTCCTGTTACCATAGCCATAATCTCTTCCCCACTTAGTTTTGGTACTGCAGCATGTATTCTTGGATCTACTTTCATAGATATGGTTCCCCCATTGAAAATAACTGCAACCTTTGGCATAAATACATCCCCTTCTTAATTTAAATTTCTATTCATAAAATATAGTCTTATTCATAATAAATTATTAAATTCCTATACTCTCCTATTTTACACAAAAAAACTAGATTATGCACTCAAAAAATCTATATAAAGATTTTTTTGTAAAAAATAACCGATATATAGTATGTACTATATATCGGTACTCATAGTTATTATAAAATAATACAAATCAAACCACCATTGCCTTCATTGATTATCTTTTCTAAAGTTTTTTGTATCTTTACTTGAACATCTTCTGGCATCTTGTATAGTTTATTCTGCAATCCGTCTTTAACTAAGACTTCTAGAGATTTTCCAAACATATTGCTTTCCCAAATCTTCGAAGGATCACTTTCAAACTGTTCGAGAAGTGATTTAACTAATTCTTCACTTTCTCTTTCTGTTCCCATTATTGGAGATATCTCTGCTTGTATATCTGCTCTAATTAAATGAAGGGATGGTGCACTTGCTTTAAGTTTAACTCCATACCTAGTACCTTGTCTTACAATTTCAGGTTCCTCAAGTCTCATTTCACTAAGCTGCGGAGATACAAGACCATATCCTCTTTCCTTCACATCTTTTAATGCATTTGATATCTTATCATATTCTGTTTTAGCTTCGCTTAATTCTTTTATTATACCTAAAAGTTCATTTTCTCCACTAATGCTTCTTTCACATACCTCACTTAATACTTTATAGAATAGTTCATGCCTTGGATGTAATTCTATTCTAGCAGTTCCTTCGCCCATATCTATTTCGTTTAACTTAGAATTTTGAAGAAAATCAACATCACTAAATTCTTCTGTAAATTTCTTAATGTCTCTTACCTTGTAAATATTTTTGCACATATTCTTTACTAATGATATAAAATTGTCTTTTAACCAATGGCTAACCTCTAATTTTTCTATCCATTCAGGCATATCTATGTTTATTTCTTTTATTGGGAATTCCTTCAATACTCTTTCAAATACATTCGTTATGTCCTTTTCTCTCATATTAGCTACATCCATTACTTGTACTGGGACATCATATTTTTCCTGCATCTCTTTTCCAAGTTCTAAAGTTTCTTCAGCATTTACATTTCTTGAATTTAGAATCATTATAAATGGTTTATTAATAGCTTTTAATTCACT
Organism: Clostridium bovifaecis; assembly: GCA_009738435.1. Classification (GTDB taxonomy): domain Bacteria; phylum Bacillota; class Clostridia; order Clostridiales; family Clostridiaceae; genus Clostridium_H; species Clostridium_H bovifaecis. Next base: position 1,908,673 of record CP046522.1, read on the forward strand.
TACTACTCTTTCCTCAGCTTCAATATAATCATTTCTATCTATACCAGTTATACTTCCATCAGTAGTTACAAGCAATCCTATTGTAGAATGCTCATTTATAACCTTCTTTGTCCCAATTTCAGCTGCTTCTTCAAATGGTATTTCATAATCATACCAAGGTGTGGTTACCATTTTAGGCTGTTCCCCTTCGCTATACCCTAGTGCAGCTTTAACAATATAACCTACACAATCTACCATACGAACTTTAAATTTCGTACCTCCATTTAAGTCAATTTCAATGGCTTCATTAGGAACAAACTTAGGTTCCGTAGTATGAATTGACTTCCCTGATGCACTTTGAGGAAGCTCATCCTGCGCTCTCTGTTTTTTATAAGTATTTTCTATATTGGGAATTACCATAAGTTCCATAAACCTTTTTATAAATGTAGATTTACCGGTTCTTACAGGACCTACTACACCAACATATATGTCCCCTTGTGTTCTATCTGCAATATCTTTGTATATGTTGAAATTTTCCAAAACCTTACCCTCCCACTACTTACTTAGCTTTAACAGTACATATATATTACTTAATACAGGAAATATTACAAAAAAAATAAAAATCAGTTCACTTTTTTATGAACTGATTTTTACTTATTTATATGTTATTAATAAATCTCGTCCTTTTTATCTCTAGACATTAACTCATATACTCCATATTTAGGATCTTTTTTTTCAAAAAGAACTCCATGTAGAATATCAGTAATAGGCATAGGTACTCCTAAATTCTCTTTTAACTTATAAAAAGCACTGCAGGCTTTAACCCCTTCAACAACCATACCTATTTCTCCACAAGCCTTTTCAAGGGTACTTCCTTTGCCTATTAATATACCTGCCTTCCTATTCCTACTGTGCATGCTAGTACATGTAACAATTAAATCTCCTATACCCGTTAATCCAAAGAAGGTCTCTTTCTTTGCACCAAGTTGAACCCCTATCCTTACAATCTCACTCATTCCTCTAGTCATTAGTGCTGCTTTGGTATTATCTCCATACCCTGCCCCATCTGAAATTCCAGCAGCAAGTGCAATTATATTTTTTACAGCCCCGCCAATTTCTACTCCTATTATATCATCGTTAGTATATACCCTAAATTTATTAGTCATAAAGATATCTTGAACTTGTTTTGCATATTCCATATTTTTAGACGTAACTACAACTGTTGTAGGTATATCTAAAGCTACCTCTTCTGCATGGCTTGGTCCTGATAAAACCACAACAGGATTATTAGGGATTTCTTCTTCAATAACTTCTGAAAGTCTCTTAAGGGAATTTTCCTCAATCCCTTTTGCTATACTTACTATTATGGCATCCTTATCAATAACCTCATTTACTCTTTTGCTTATCTCTCTTATAGCATGAGAAGGAACAGACAGTGCTACAACTTTACTTCCTTCTACTGCTTCTTTCAATTCGGAAAAAGCTGCTACATTTGCTGGTATAGTGATATTAGGAAGATATCTAATATTTTCTCTTTTTATATTTATATCATGAACAGTATTTCCATCTCTAGCCCAAATACTAACTTTATGACCATGCTTTGAGAGCATTATGCTTAATGCTGTTCCAAAGCTTCCTCCTCCTATAAAAGCTATATCCCCCATACTATTCCTTCCTTTCCCTAAATTCTAATTTGATTCCAGTCCCCCCAAAGTCAAAATTGTTTCTCAACTGATTTTCTAAGTATCTTTCATATGAAAAGTGTAGTAAAGCTGGGTTATTTACAAAAAACACAAATGTAGGAGGTTTTGTTCCAACTTGAGTTACATAGTAGATTTTCAATCTATTTATTCCTACAACAGGCGGTTCTTTCATCATAACCGCTTTGCTTATTACATCGTTTAATATTCCTGTCTTAATACGCTTAGAGTAGTTATTGTAACATTCTTTTGCTATCCCCAATACCTTATTTACTCTTTGACCAGTTTTAGCAGATATAAATAAATATTGTGCATAAGGCAAAAATCCAAGTTTTTCTCTTAGATCATTTTTAAATCTATTCATAGTTTTATCATCTTTTTCTATCAAATCCCACTTATTTACAATTACCATTATAGCTTTATTTAGCTCATGTGCATATCCTATTATTTTCTCATCTTGTTCTGCTATACCTTTTTCCGCATCAATCATCAAAATACATACATCTGCATTTTCAATAGCAGCTAAGGTTCTTACTGCACTATATCTTTCAATCTGTTCTTTAATCTTGCTCTTCTTCCTAAGTCCTGCAGTGTCCACTAAAATAAACTTACCTTCTTGGCTCTCTAAATAACTATCGACGGCGTCCCTAGTTGTTCCCGGAATATCACTAACTATATGTTTCTCTTCTCCCAACATTCTATTTATTAGAGAAGACTTTCCTACATTAGGCCTTCCAACCATAGCTATTCTTATGTATTCATCATTCTCATCATCTTCATCATACTTAGGAAATCTTGCAACAACCTCATCTAGTAAGTCACCAAGTCCTAAGGCTTGCGATGCAGAAATAGCTATAGGGTCTCCTAATCCTAAGTTATAAAATTCATAAATATTATCGTCTAGTTGCTTTCTATCTATTTTGTTTACAGCTAAAATCACGGCCTTTTGTGCTTTCCTCAACATTTGAGCAACTTCATTATCACTATCAGTTAAACCCTGTTTTCCATCTACAACAAAAATTACAACATCGGCCATTTCTATCGCGATTTGTGCTTGCCTTCTCATTTGAGAAATAATAATATCCTCACTTTCTGGTTCTATCCCACCCGTATCGATTATAGTAAAATTCTTATTTAACCATTCTGCGTCAGCATATATTCTATCTCTTGTAACTCCTGGTGTATCTTCTACTATAGCAATCCTCTTTCCTGCTAATTTATTAAATAAAGTCGATTTCCCTACATTAGGTCTACCAACTATTGCAACTATCGGTTTAGCCATTTTTATTCCTCCATACTATTTTTATTTATTATGTCTATTAAATTTTCCCCAGTGTAATCACAAACTAAAACTTTCCTGTTTAACTTTTCTTCCAATTCGCCTACTGTTATATCATCTAACATGATTAGTTCTTTATCTTCACCTAATTCGTATCCTTTTCTAAACATGTTATCTGCCATTATAACGTATTCCTGAACTTCACCATCGGCTAATTGTTCTAATATATCTTTTCCAGTTAAAAGACCAGCTACAGTTATAGTATCTCCGAAGAAATTATTTATTATTTTTTTACATCTATGATTAAATTTTTGTTTACATCCATTATTTTTTTAGAAGCATTTAAGATTTCATCATAAGCAAGGGTACCTGTTATAATAGTATATCTACCTTCAATATCCTTTTTCAGCTCTTTTAAACTTCTATCAATATTGTCTCTAAAAGATCTAACTACACCTACCCCATCCTCTAATTGTTCAAATCCACTGTAAAACCTTTCATCAGGGATTTCCTTTTTAGCTAATACATAGAATTCATCAGATAACCTAACAAAAGGTTCGCCAACTTTTGACACGTATTTTTCTTGAAGTTTTCCAATTCTAGCTATTTGCTCGGATGCACTTTTTTCGTTAAAAAGCTCTAGATTTATCAAGTTATTTTCTTTTCTAAACCTTGTTACACCCACTGGTACTACTGCTATATTGTTTATATAAGGATATAATTTATATAAATCTTCTATGGTTCTTTCAAGCTCTTCTCCATCATTATATCCTGGACAAAGCACTATCTGACTATTCATCTTTATCTTTGAATCTGCTAATTTTTTAAGTCTTTCATATATATTTCCAGCAAACCTATTATTCATCATTTTGCGTCTTAACTCAGGATTTGTAGTATGAACTGATACATTTACTGGACTAATTCTATACTTAATAATCCTATCTATGTCCTCATCGCTCATATTAGTCATAGTTATAAAATTCCCTTGTAAGAAGGACAATCTTGAATCATCATCCTTAAAATAAAGTGTATTTCTCAGCCCTTTTGGAAGCTGATCTATAAAACAAAATACGCATTTATTATGACAGCTTCGTGGCTTATCCATCATAGGATCCTTAAATTCTATACCTATATCTTCTCCGTAATCCTTTTCTATTTCTATTTCCCAGATTTCATCTTCTTTTTTTTCTACCTCTAAAACTACATATTCATCTACTATTAAATACTTATAATCTATAATATCTTTTACTTTATTATCATTAATACTTAGTAATTTATCTCCTACCTCTATGCCTACTTCTTCAGCAATACTTCCAGCTAGTATCTTTGAAATTTCATTTAGCATTTTTACCTCCATATATCTTTACCATTTGTTAGTTCATTAAGATATCTTATCATTAATTTAATTGCTGCGTCAAGGTTTGACAAGCTCATTAAATTTTACTATGATAACATTTCACTATAAACAAAAACAGCCTATCGGCTGTTTTTACTCATTCAAATCAACTTGATTCCCTGTTACTATATAAATTGTCCATTCACATATGTTTGTTACATGATCAGCTATTCTCTCTAAAAACTTGCAAACAAATAGGAATTGAGCCGCTTGTTCAACCTTAGTATTATCTTTACGCATAAACTCTAACATTTCGCCAAATACGTTCTTATATATTTTATCAATTACATCATCTCTTTTAGATACTTCATAAGCCTTATCTAGATTTCTTTCCACATAAGCATCTAGGCCATCCTTTATCATTGTACTTACTATTTCACCCATTCTTGGTATATCTATTAATTCTTTAATATACTCTTGATTTTTAATCTTTTTGTAACCTTAGCGATATCCACAGCATGATCTGCCATTCTTTCTAAATCAGTTACTATATTAATACATGTAAAAATAAATCTTAAATCCGTAGCAATAGGCTGCTGTTTAGCTATAAGCTTAATACTTTTGGTTTCTATTTCTCTCATTAAGTCATCTACAATGTCATCATTTTTTATAACTTCATCAGCTAATTCTTCATCCTTTTCTGCTAAAGATTTAATGCAAAGATGTATTTGTTTTTCAACAATGCTCCCCATTCTTAATAAATCATTATGCAATTCACTTAGTTCCATTTCAAAAGCTTTTCTTAGAGCCATAATCTCACCTCTTCATCTTTTTATAAAGCATCATCCAAATCTTCCTGTAATATAATCTTCTGTTCTTTTATCCTTAGGTTTGTAGAAAATATCTTCTGTTTTACCATCCTCTACTATTATTCCATTATAGAAGAAAGCAGTATTATCTGATATTCTTCCTGCTTGCTGCATATTATGAGTTACAATAACTACAGTGTATTTTTGTTTTAAAGTATCCATCATTTCTTCAATTTTCAAAGTAGATATAGGGTCTAATGCAGATGTAGGTTCATCCATCAGTATAACTTCCGGTTCTACAGCAAGAGTTCTCGCAATGCACAGTCTTTGCTGTTGTCCTCCAGAAAGTCCTAAACCACTCTTTTTTAATCTATCCTTTACTTCATCCCATATAGCAGCTCCTTTTAGACTTTTTTCAACTATTTCATCTAATCTGCTTTTATTTTTAATTCCATGAATTCTTGGTCCGTAGGCTACATTATCATATATGCTCATAGGGAATGGATTAGGGCTTTGGAAAACCATACCAACCTTTTTTCTAAGTTCAATTACATCGTAATTAGGATCTAATACATTGTTTCCCTCATAAACTATTTCACCTTCCATTTTTACCCCTTCAATCAAATCATTCATTCTATTTAAGCATCTTAAAAATGTTGACTTGCCACATCCTGAAGGTCCTATAAGTGCCGTTACAGCATTCTTTTGTATATTAAGATTAATATTCTCTAGAGCTTGCTTAGTTCCATAGAATAGATTTAATTTATTTACTTCTATTATATTATCCATGTGTTTTCCCCCTTACTTAGTTCCTGCATATCTTTCATATATTTTTTTCCCTATTACTCTTGCTAAGATATTAAATAAAAGAACCATTACAATTAAGACTGCAGATGCTCCATTTGCTATTTTGAGGCGTCAGGAACTATTCCCTCTGAATTTAGCTGCCAAATATAAACCGAAAGAGTCTCTGCTGGTCTAAATAAATTAAAAGCTGAACCGTCACTAACTTTCACCAAAGGTGCACTCATACCTGCCGTGTATAATAAGGCAGCAGCTTCACCAAATATTCTTCCAGCAGCCAAAATTATACCTGTTAAAATCTGAGGAATAGCAGAAGGTAAAATTACTTTTTTAATAGTTTGCCATTGAGTAGCCCCTAATCCTAAGCTTGCTTCTTTCACTTTTTTAGACGAAGCTGTAATAGCATTCTCACTCACTCTTGTCATAGACGGAAGATTTAATATTGTAATAGCAAGGGCTCCAGCTATTATTGAGTATCCCCACCCTGTCATATTTACAAAAACTAAAAGTCCAAATAATCCTACTACTATAGACGGAAGTGAAGCCATAGTCTCAATACATAAACGTATAATGTCTAATAACTTTCCTGGTCTTGCATATTGTGATAGATATATACCTGCTCCTACCCCAAGAGGTACTGTTATTATCAGAGATATTACAAGCATGTAGAAGGAATTAAATAAGTGAAGTCCTATGCCACCACCAGCCTCAATGGATGGTTTTCCAAATAGAAAACGTGGATCTATCCAATGCCTTCCTCGATATAATATATAACCAATTAACCAAACTAAAAGTAATACTACTAGTGCTGAAATTATATATAATATCACCGTAGCGATTGTATCTTTCTTCTTAGCATTCACTATAATTCACCTCTTTTTCCTATAGCTCTTAATATTAGTATAATAATAAAGGAAATTACCAAAAGCACTAGGGCTAAGGACCACAAGGCATTATTCCACGTACTTCCAAAGATAGTATTAGCCATATCCATAGTTATTACGCTGGTTAATGTAGAAGTAGTATCATATAGTCCTCCGGGCAGCTTTATTGAATTACCTATAACCATTTGAACTGCTAATGCTTCTCCAAAAGCTCTAGCTATTCCTAAAACTACACCAGTTAAAATTCCATTTTTAGCTGCTGGAACTACAACTTTAACTATAGTTTGCCATCTTGTAGCTCCTAGCCCATAGGATGCTTCTATAAATTGTCTTGGTATAGTTCTTATTGCATCAGAAGATATACTTGTAATAGTTGGTAATATCATTATGCTTAGAACTAAAGTTCCTGCTATCAAGCTGAAACCTACCCCTCCAAAGCTGCCTTTTAATAAAGGAATTAACATGGTTATGCCAATCCACCCATATATAACAGAAGGAATACCAACAAATAACTCCATAGCTGGTTGAAGCACTTTAGAGCCTAATTTAGGAGAAATTAAATTCATAAATATAGCTAATGCTATACCTATAGGAGCACTTATTATCACAGCTCCTATAGATACCAACGTTGAACCCAAAATAAATATCAATGCCCCAAATTCCGGCGTCTCAGCATCTGGTTTCCATTGAGTACTAAATAAAAACTTGCTTAGCGGATACCCCTCTTTTATAAATATAGCTAGTCCCTTAGACGCTATAAATACAATTATAGCTATTGTTAAAACTACAATTAAATATCCACATACTATAGAAAAGCTTCTTCCTAAATATTCATTTTTGAGTTTATCTAAATTACCTCTCTTACTCATTGTATCTACTCCATATCCTTCTAATTTTTGAAGAAAACTAAGACCAGTTGTGCATAACTATACAACTAGTCTTAGTTACCTTATTGATTTACTTTTGAGCCTTTATTTCATCGGCTGGAAGATATCCCTTGCTCTTTATTACAGACTTAACTTCATCCGAAGTCATATAATCAAGATAAGCTTTAGTTGCTCCAGTAGGCTCACCTTTAGTGTACATATGTTCATAAGACCAGAAAGGATATTTGCCTGCGGCTATATTTTCGTAAGTAGGGTCAACACCTTCTATTTTTAATAATTTTATTCCCTGCTTTGCTTCATCACTTATAAAGTATGATAATGCTAAATAAGATATAGATCCATTTGTAGCTTGAATTGCTTGTTGTACTGCTCCACTTGAATCTTGAGTTGTTCCTAATCCTTCTGCTTCTGTTTTTCCACCCATTACAGTGTCTACAAATGCAGCTCTTGTTCCAGAAGATTTTCCTCTATTTATTACTTCGATTTTAACGTCATCTCCGCCAACTTGATTCCAATTAGTAATTTTACCTGTAAATATATCTTGGATTTGTTGCTTTGTTAGAGAATCTACTTTTGTCTCTTTGTTAACTACCATTGCAAATCCAATAGCAGCAACTTTATGATCCACTAATTGTTTTACTAAATTCGCATCCTTAATTTTTGATTCTGCGGTTACATCTGAGTTACCTATTTGAACTGCACCTGATGCTACTTGAGAAAGTCCAGTTCCACTTCCTCCACCTTGAACATTTATTTGAACTTTATTATTCTTTTGCATAAACATATCTGCACCAGCTTTTGCTAATGGTTGAAGCGCTGTTGATCCTGCAGCTGTAATTGAACCGCTTACTTCTTCTACCTTTGTGCCCTCTCCAGTCTTATCAGCTCCATTATTTGCAGTATTGTTTCCACAACCTGCAAGCACACCTCCAACAACTGCGATCGCTAATGCCGCAACTATCATTTTTAATGATTTCTTTTTCATTATAAAAACCCTCCATTCAAGTTTTTAACTTTGCATTCTAATTAGCTTCTACAATTTATATGTTACATGCCGAAAGTTAACCGAGTATTATACTATTGTTAATTAAATTTAACATAATACCTTTATACTATCTTTTCCTATTACATAATTCAGTATGTATTGATTTTAATTAAAATAAAAATAGATAGCCTATACTATCTATTTTAGTGGTATCTTAACAATAAATTTTGTTCCTTTTCCAACTTCGCTTTCTACAAGTATTTCTCCTTTAAAGCTTAAAACTACATGCTTTACAATAGCAAGTCCTAGGCCTGTACCTCCTCTTGCTCTTGATCTCGCCTTATCTACTCTATAAAATCTTTCAAATAGTCTAGGAATATGTTCTTCTGGAATGCCTACTCCAGTATCTTCTACAGAAATAATACATATACTGTCTTCACTTTTTGCTCTGATAAATACGGAATCTCCCGCCTCAGAATATTTTATTGCATTATCGATAAGGTTTATTAACATTTGCTTAAACTTATCTTCATCTCCTACTATTTCAATGTCTTCATCACATATTACCCCTAGCTTTACATCTTTCTTATCAGCGGTATTTTTCATAAGGTTATATATATTATTTATAGACGCTTTAACATCAATAGTTTCTTGAACCTTAAACTCTTTATGCTGCTCAATATCAGATAGTGTCAAAATATCACTTATTAGCCTTGTTAATCTATCAGTTTCATCATCAATTATTGACAAAAATTTTTCTCGTGTAATTTTATCCTCTACATACCTTAAGGTTTCTGCAAACCCCTTTATAGAAGTTAAGGGGGTTTTTAGTTCATGAGACACATTAGCTACAAACTGACTTCTCATATTCTCAAGTCTTTTAATATCTGTGATATCCTGAACTACGGCAACTGTTCCAATATGTTGTTTATCACTTATTATATCAGCAGTTTTAACTTTAAGATCTTTTCTCTCTGGCCATAATATCCTTATCTCTTTATTCTCTTCGTTATTTTTAAATATTCCTTCCAGCTCATAGTCCCGTACTGAATTCATTAAGTTTTTTCCTATGATATCTTTTTTTATTCCGAAAATTTTCTGAGCATATGGATTTATCATAATTACTCTATAGTTTTTATCTACAGCTATTACTCCACTGTCCATGCTTTTTAAAATTGACTCTAATTTATTTTGTTTCTCTAAAGAATCTTTTAATGTATATTGTAGTTGGTCGGCCATATGGTTAAAAGTATTAGCCAAGTGGCCTATCTCATCTTGAGACCGTATATTAATCCTTCTATCATACTCTCCTTTGGCAATCCTAGAAGTTATAAATTCTAGATCCTTTAGAGGCTTCACAATTACGTATGATAATTTAGACGAGAATAGGACAGAAATTAAAAATACTATTCCTAAAACAACTAAATAATATTTTAAATATCTCCCCTCAAATCCTATGACCACCTCCATAGGCATTGAACTGCGAATTATATGTCCATTGTCAAAAGAGGTTGCATAATACAACATAGCCTTTTGTAAAGATTTACTGTATCTAACACTGTAACCATTGCCATGCTTCCTAGCATCTACTACCTCTTTTCTTAGGTTGTGATTATCCATCTCATCAGTCAAAGCCTCAGAGTCTTTTAGCACTACTCCGTTTTTATCTATAAGAGTCATTCTAAGGCTGGACTTATCAAAGGTTTTAAAATATCCATCAATGTCAGAAATTATGCCTGATTTTATTAGTCTAATAGCTAGTTCGTTATTATCTTTGAGATTTTTCTTTATAGCTTCCTCATGCTGATAATTTATTATAGTCATATAAAGAGCAGTAATTAAGGACAAGCTCAATATTATATTGCTTAAAACTGACAACATAAGTTTATTCTTCATTTTCATTCTATTCACCTGAATTAAATCTGTATCCTATTCCTCTTATTGTCTCAATAAATTTAGGGTTCTTATCGTCATCCTCAACTTTTTTTCTTAGGTGCCTAATATGTACATCTACAGTTCTTGTTTCTCCTATATATTCATAGCCCCAAATCTTATCCAATAAAAAATCTCTTGTCATAACTCTGCCCTTATTCTTTATTAGGACTTCAAAAAGTTCAAATTCCTTTAAGGTTAAGTCTATTCTTTCTTCATTTTTCAGCACTTCATGTTTTTGAAGATCAATAGATACATTTCCAAATTTATATACACTTTCAATCTCTTGGGACTTAGTTCTTCTAAGCACAGCTTTGGTTCTAGCTACTAACTCTCGAACAGAAAAGGGTTTGGTAATATAATCGTCAGCTCCTAACTCCAACCCTAAGATTTTATCTAATTCCTCTCCTTTAGCAGTTATCATTATAATAGGAATATTAGATATAGAATTATCCTTACGCATTTCTTTGCATACATCATATCCATCCATTCCTGGAAGCATAACATCCAGTAAAACTAACTGAGGAAGTTCTTTTCTAGCAAGCTTAAGCGCTTCAATTCCATCCCCAGCACATATAACCTTATAGCCGTTACTTTCCAAGTTAAACTTAATAAGTTCTCGTATATGCTCTTCGTCATCTACAATTAGAATCTTTTCATCAGCCATATAATTACCCCCAAAACTTATTTTATAAAAATAAAAGAAAACATTCTTCCACTTTCCTCTTTGTCTTTTCTATATGAATGTAGAGAATATTCATTGCTGCAATAAGTGCATATATTTAATGGATTAATTTGTTCTAGATTCACTTCTTTTTCAAGTAACTGACTTATTATGCAGCTTTGCAAACTTAAATTTCTGTTCTTAGCTATATTTATATTTTGGTATATTTCTTGTTTCTTAAACTCTTCAATTAGATCATCACTAACTTCATAGCAGCATTGCATATTATGAGGTCCTATGTATACTACTAAATCTCTTGCATCCGTGTTATATTTTAAAATCATCTTATCTATAGCTTTCTGTACTATACATTTTAAAGTTCCTTTCCATCCACTATGTATAGCCGCAATGACTTCTTTGTCCTTGTCATATATTAGTATAGGAATACAATCCGCAGTAAATACTCCTATACCAATATTCTTTTTATCAGTAATAATTGCATCACCATCATGAACTTCTTCATCATATGCATAAACTATATCACTATGAGTTTGATTTAAATATCCTATACTATCTAAACCAAACCATATTCTTAAGTTTTCTAAATTACTTATACCCTCACTAGTATTCTTATTAAAATTTAAATTTTTTTCCGCTGTAGAAAAGTAAATGTGAAATTTCTCATCTTCAAATCCTATAAACTTGTATCCATTTATAATTTTATTGCCCATAATGCCACCTCTTTATTACATTTTAACATCAATTCCAATGTTGTTTAAAATATTTCTTATAATTTAACCTTATTAACTTGAATTTAACATATTAAAAATGCCCTAAATAGCTTAGGGCATTTTTTTATCTGACATAAGATTTTTAATCTCTTCGATAAAGGTATTAATATCTTTGAATTGCCTGTATACCGATGCAAATCTAACATATGAAACTTCATCAATTCCTTTTAGCCTTTCCATAATCATTTCTCCAATAAGCTCCGATCTAACTTCAGTTGCCATATCATTGCTCATTTTCTTTTCAATTTCATCTGCAATAGCATCAATTTGCATTCTTGAAACCGGTCTCTTTTGGCAGGCCTTTAGTAATCCATTTATTATTTTTGACTTATCAAAATACTCTCTATTCAAATCTCTTTTGATTACTAAGACAGGTATGTCCTCAATTTTTTCATATGTAGTATATCTTTTATTGCATTTTAGACACTCTCTTCTTCTCCGAATTGCCTTATGATCCTCTGTGGATCTAGAGTCAACAACTTTACTTTCTTCAAATCCACAAAATGGACATTTCAAGTTATCACGCCCTTCTTAGTTTAGTATCTAATTATATATTATACTATTATTTTGTACACATTACTACTATTTATCATCTAAAACAACATTATCTACATCTACTAATATTACATCCACACCTACTTTTACTATCTTGTCCCATTGTACTTCTAGATTATTATTTTTAGTAAACCATGAACCTTTTTCTCTTGGAATTATTAAAGAAAGAACTTTGTAATCTACGCAATCAATTACTAGATCCTTTATGTATCCTAGCTTTGAACCTGTATTTATATCTATAACCTCCATTAACTTCAGATTATTTATAGAATATAAAGGCATAAAATCATCTCCTTAATATTTATTGTTACTTAAATTATATGTACAAGCATTCTTTTATATTATTATATTTCCTACTTTGAGCTAAAAATTAAGAGCCACTTTTTTATGGCTAAATATTCTTTAGAAGCTAAACTTAAAGCAGTAAATGATGTGAGAAAACGAGGTATCTCATCAGGTTCTGTGGCAAAATCACTTCATACAGCAAAAGCTGTTGTTCAAAGGTGGGTAGTACTTTATGGGGATTTTGGAATTCCAAGTGATGCAACCGTAGGTAAATGGGAACGTATATATTGGGAAGAAGTCCCCCAAGCTCTGTATAAAGGTAACAGAGGGAGAAAAAATAAAATAATGAAAGATAAAATTAATAAGCCTAAAATGGATGAACAAGTAGAAGAAGATTTGATTGCTGAGGTTCAGCGTCTTCGAATGGAAAATGAATATTTAAAAAAATTGAATGCCTTAGTTCAAGCCAAGGAAAAATTAGAGAAGAATACAAAATAGTTGTTGTCACTGAATTAAGGCATAACTATAAATTAGCTAACTTATTGAAACTAGCAGGTATTCCACGTAGTACATTTTACTATCATTTAAAGAAGATGGGCAAGCCTGATAAATACAAAAAAATCAAGTCTATTATCACTCATATTTATCGAGAAAACAAAGGAAGATATGGCTATCGAAGGATTACAATGGAACTGCGTAATAGAAAATATATTATTAATCATAAAACCGTTCAGAGGCTGATGAAAGAGCTAGGATTAAAATGTATGGTTCGTATTAAAAAATATAAATCTTGTCGTGGAGATATTGGCAAGATTGCGCCAAATTTGCTAGAGCGCAATTTCAAGGCAGATAAGCCTAATCAGAAGTGGGTAACTGATGTAACGAAATTCTCACTTCTTGGAAAAAAGTTATACCTTTCCCCAATACTTGACCTTTTTAATGGTGAAATCATCAGTTATAATTTATCTGAAAGACCAACTTTTCATCAAACAACCGAAATGCTTGAAAAGGCATTTGAAAAGATTCCTGATGGTACGAATTTAATACTCCACTCAGATCAAGGATGGCAATATCAAATGCGTCGCTATCAATATCTGTTAAAAACAGAGTTGTTGTATTTACAAGAATTCGACACTATAGAACAATTCGTCGAGGAATTAGAAACTTATATAGATTACTATAACAATAAGCGTATTAAGAGCAAACTAAAAGGACTGAGCCCTATTCAATATAGGCTTCAGTCCATGAAAGTTGCTTAATTAAGTATTGTCTAACCTTTTGGGGTCAGTTCACTTTGGGTTCTTACACATATTTCCTCATGTGTTTTAGGGCAGTTTTTTCAAGCCTAGAAACTTGAGCTTGGGAAATTCCTATTTCATCAGCTACCTCCATTTGAGTTCTGCCTTGAAAAAATCTCATATTCAATATTAATTTTTCTCTATCGTTTAATCTCTTCATCGCCTCTTTAATTGATATATTTTCTATCCAACTATCATCAACACTTTTACTATCACTTATTTGATCCATTACATAAAGTGCATCTCCGCCATCATGATATATAGGTTCAAACAAAGATACTGGATCTTGTATTGCATCTAATGCAAATACAACCTCTTCTCTTGGTATATTTAGCTCCTTAGCTATCTGTGATACTGTAGGTTCCTTGTTTTCTTTATTTATTAATTTATCTCTCACCTGCAAGGCCTTATATGCTATATCTCTTAATGATCTGCTTACTCTAATAGAATTGTTGTCTCTTAGATATCTTCTTATTTCTCCTATTATCATAGGAACTGCATAAGTAGAAAACTTAACGTTTTGACTTAAATCAAAATTATCGATTGCCTTTATAAGACCTATACATCCTACTTGAAACAAATCATCTACATTCTCTCCTCTATTATTAAATCTCTGAATTACACTTAAAACAAGCCTCAAATTTCCTCTTATAAATTTTTCTCTTGAAGTATTGTCACCGTCCTTCATTCTTAATAATAGTTCTTTCATTTCCTTTTCCTTTAAAACTGGCAACTTTGAAGTATTTACCCCACATATCTCCACTTTGTTTATCATCATAAATATCAGCTCCCTCAGAGTAGTCGCATTTAAAGTATCTCCTTAGGAGTGCTTTTTATACTACGGACAATCATACCATTTTATTAATTTCTTTTTTTAATCTTCTTATAATTCTCTTTTCCAATCGTGAAATATATGATTGGGATATTCCTAGTAAGTCCGCAACTTGTTTTTGTGTTTTTTCTCCCTTGCCAGTTAACCCGAATCTTAGCTTTATTATTTCCTTTTCTCTGTCACTTAATTTCTTCATGGCAATAAACAAAAGTTGCTTATCTACTTCATCTTCGATTAAGTTATATACCATATCATTATCAGTTCCTAAAATATCAGATAAAAGCAACTTATTTCCATCCCAATCTGTATTCAAAGGTTCATAAAAAGATATCTCTGCTTTAACCTTATTATTCCTCCTTAAATACATTAATATTTCATTTTCTATACATCTTGATGCATATGTAGCTAATTTAATCTTTTTTTCTGGGTCAAAAGTGTTAACTGCCTTAATCAATCCAATTGTACCAACAGATATTAAATCTTCTACAAGGACTCCCGAATTTTCAAATTTTCTAGCTATATATACCACCAATCTCAAATTTCTCTCAATAAGTATTGTTCTAACACTATCATTACCAGCCATTATTTGTGCTACTAGGTTTTCTTCTTCTTCCTTAGAAAGTGGAGGTGGTAGTGCATCATTCCCACCTATAAAATATACAGTTTTAAAAAAACTCTTAAATTTTGTAAGTATTCTATTTAAAAACACATTTAATTTAAGCAAAAATCACCCCTCCTTAAACAATACCTCTAGACAGTAATGCATTATAATCACTTACTTCACTAACAAGATTACTGCATAATGCCACAATTACTTCCTTTTGTTCAACTCCATTAATACCATGTACGTTGATATATTTTGGTTTAAAGCCTTCCAATTTTCCACTAAATCCATTGATAACTTTATATGGTATAAAGAACTTATCCTCAGATTTTATTTTTAAACTTTGTAAAGCTCTTTCTTCTACAATCATAACCGGCAAATTAGTAGCAGGTTCTCTTAATTCATTTCCAGTGTCCAGAAAAGCTCTTACTTTTCTAGTTTCATTTTCAGTAACAATATCAACTTCATATATTAATCTGCTAATTTCTTTTCTATCCTGGACATAGGTAACTATTCTATGTATAAAAATATAGATTAGCATGACTGCTGAAAGTAAAGTCTTATACGAAGTTTTATTAAGAGTTATGTTTATGTTCATACTATTATTTATTTCTATAAAAATACATAAACCCGCTAGTAACATAGAATATAGCATAAACAGCAGTACTGCCTTAATTAAAACTAATAGCTTTTTTTTTCTAAAAACTATTAATATCATGATCATGGCTGTAATACACTTTAAAGGTACATAAAATAGATACTTAGATTTAGTGTATATTGCAAGCACAGCATATAAGGCCCCAAATACTGCTGATATAACTAAACAAATTGTTTTTGTTCTCATTTTCATTGTCTGCGATGTAATATAGAGTAAGAAAAAGTTAACTATAAAATTTTGGACAATAAATACATCTAAATATATTATCAACTCCCTTCCCCCTTTAAGAAATATTATATAACTAATTATTTTAAAATTTTGTCATTTTCTATAATAAAATATCTCTTTTATTTTCCATTTAATTGCAATTTACTCCAACTTTCAAAAAAATAAAAAAATAAAAGGTACTCACTGAGTACCTTTTAAAATCTTATCTGTGGTGCCTTCTTAAGAAAGCTGGAACTTCTAAATCATTTTGATCATATTCTTTTGTAGCCGCAGCTTCTTCAAATGGAATCTTAACTCTCTCTCTCTCTTCATATCTATTATAATTTTCATCTTTTTGCTTAATTGGTGTAGCTATCTTCTTGCTTTCTTCCATAATTTTTTCCTCAAAGCCTGTAGCAATAACAGTTATTCTTATTTCATCCTTTAGGCTTTCATCAATTACAGCGCCAAATATAATGTTAGCATCTGGGTCTGCAGCCTCTTGGACTATTTCAGCTGCTTCATTTATTTCTAGCAATCCTAAGTCTGGCCCCCCGGTTACATTTAACAAAACGCCAGTAGCTCCTACAATTGATGTTTCTAGAAGCGGACTAGATATTGCTTGTTTTGCTGCTTCTTGAGCTCTACTATCTCCTGAACCTCTACCTACACCCATATGAGCTAATCCTTTATCAAGCATTATCGTTCTCACATCGGCAAAGTCTAAGTTTACAAGACCAGGAATTGTTATCAAGTCTGATATACCTTGAACACCTTGTTTCAACACATCATCTGCGTACTTAAAAGCTTCTACTAGAGAAGTTTTTTTATCAACCATACTCAATAATCTTTCATTAGGGATAGTAACTAAAGTATCAACGGTACTTTTTAATTCTTTAATTCCCATCTCTGCATGAAGCATCCTTTTTCTACCTTCAAAAGGAAAAGGCTTAGTTACAACTCCCACTGTTAATATTCCCATGGATTTTGCGATTTCAGCAACTACTGGAGCTGCACCAGTTCCAGTACCGCCTCCCATACCAGCTGTTATAAATACCATATCAGCACCTTTTATTGCTTGGCTAATTTCATCTTTACTTTCTTCTGCAGCCTTTCTTCCTACTTCTGGATTAGCACCTGCTCCTAATCCCTTAGTCAATTTATCTCCTATTTGAATCTTTAGTGAAGCTTGTGAAACAGCAAGTGCTTGTTTATCAGTATTTATACCAATGAACTCCACATTTTTAAGACCTTCTTTTATCATTCTATTAACAGCGTTATTACCACCGCCGCCACATCCAATTACCTTTATTTGAGCAAATTGTTGAACCTCAACATCAAAATCTAGCACAATATTTACCTCCCTGCTAAAAAAACTCTGTAAAAAATTCTCTTATTTTTGATACAAAATTATCCCCATTCTCTTTCTTTTTAATGCTATTATTTTTAGGCTTCATGTTTTTAACTGCATATTTTTCAACTTCTTCAATATTCTTGTCTATCTTTAACGTGCTTATTACATCTTTGATAATCCCAACTACAGTAGCATATACCGGACTTGCAGCACCAGTATACATAGGAGAACCAACCCTTATGGACTTGTCCAAAATCATGGAAGCAAATCCATTAATACCTTTAATTTGTGCCAATCCACCTCCAACAATAACTACTCCAGATATTTCATTGAAATAATTACTCTGTTCTAGCTTTTTCTTCGCATAATATAATATTTCTTCAGATCTAGCTTCTATTATATCTCTTAACAAAGTAGCTTCTATCTCTACAGAATTATCATATCCTGCATTTACTTTAATTCTAACATCATTGCCTTCTTTGTTATTAGTTAAATCGCCAAATTTTACTTTCAATTTTTCTGCTTCTATAAATGGAATTTTTAGACATACTGATATGTCGTTTGTGATATTGTCTCCACCAAGAGGTATCATGCTAGTATAACAAAGATTCCCTCTTTTATAGATAGATATATCAGTTGTCTGTGCTCCTACATCAATAAATGCTATTCCCATATTCATTTCTTCTTTTTTACAAACAGCTTGAGCAATTGCCTGTTGCTGGAGCACTTCTCCTAAAATACCTATTCCTGCCTTATTAATACTTTTTCTAAGATTGTTTATTATAGTGCTTTGTGCCATAACTACTTGAGCATCTACCTCTAGTCGCATACCACTCATTCCGATAGGCTCAATTATATTATCATATCCATCAACTATGTATTGCTGAGGTACTACTCCAATAATTTCTTTATCAGAAGGTATTGGAATCAATTTAGCTGCCTCAATGACTCTCATTACATCATTTTCTTTTATTTCCTTATCATCAGATGATACTGCTACTATTCCCTTGTTCCAAATTAGCTCACTTACTCCTGCCGGTAAAGTTACATAAACATCAGAAATACTTATATCTACCATTCTCTCTAAATTATTAATACACTCTTTAATTGATTGAGAGGTACTATCTATATCCACTACAACGGACTTTTTTAATCCTTTGCATTTTACAGAAGTAATTCCGACTATGCGGATCTCTCCACTACTATCCACTTTCCCAACAGCACCATATACATTTGATGATCCAATATCAAGTCCCACTATATATTCGTGCATCTGGATTTCCCTCCCTTGTAGAAGTTCCTTTTATGTATATATTCAACACAAAATACTTTTTCCCTTTTAATTTTAATAATTTTTTATACATATCCTAAAACTTTTTTATAAAATAAATAATAAAATTCATATTATTCAATTTAATTCCAATTATTTTCCGCAGTTTAATAATATTTTAGCATAAATATTTTTTTATACTATATTTTTATGCTATAACTCTATCATTCTTTTTACCATATCCTTATCTATAGAATAAATCAACGCATCTTCATAAGATATTAATCTATTTTTGTATAATTCAACTATGCTCATATCCATAGTTTTCATACCATACTTACTTCCTGTTTGAATTGAAGATTGAATCTGATGGGTCTTGCCCTCCCTTATTAAATTTTGTATAGCAGAGTTTGAAACCATTATCTCAAGTGCGGCTGTTCTTTTCTTCTCATCGCATCTAGGCAGTAATTGTTGAGAAACAATTCCTTGCAGCACCGCAGATAATTGAATTCTTATTTGCTGTTGCTGATAAGGAGGAAATACATCTATTATCCTATCTATTGTCTTTGCTGCACCTATTGTATGCAATGTAGATAGTACTAGATGTCCAGTTTCAGCAGCTGTGATAGCAATTGAAATGGTCTCAAGATCTCTCATCTCTCCTACAAGAATTACATCTGGATCCTCTCTTAATACTGCTTTTAGTGCTGCTTTATACGAAGCTGTATCTCTTCCAATTTCTCGTTGATTAATTATAGATTTATTATGCTTATGAAGAAATTCTACTGGATCTTCTAGGGTTATTATGTGTGCAGATCTTGAGGTATTTATTTCATTTATCATTGCTGCAAGAGTGGTGCTCTTACCACTTCCAGTAGGACCAGTAACTAGCACAAGCCCTCTTTGCTTACTAGTTAATTCTTTTATTATAGGTGGCATTTTTAATTCATTTAAGTTCGGCACCTTTAAAGCAACAGCTCTTATCGCAATGGCATCACTTCCCCTTTGTTTATACGCATTAACTCTAAATCTACCAACTCCAGGTAGTGATAATGAAGTATCCACTTCACCATTTTTATCATATTCATTAAAAAAGTCCCCCAAAATTTCTTTTACATAGGCTTTAGTATCATTAGCAGTTAAAGCTTCCCCTCCAACCTTTATTAATTCTCCATTTATTCTTAATATTGGTGCAGTTCCTACAGTTAAGTGTAGGTCTGAAGCATTTTCATTTATTGTCTTTGATAATAGTTCATTTAAAGCTATCAAACCTTTTTCCTCCTAATTTTAAAGTAACTTCATCTCTAATTATTTTATTGAAAGTTTACAAAACCAACTATTACTATGAATATATTTATTTTTCGTAACTATTTGATAAACTTTTATACCTAAAACTACTTTATATTATATATTATAACATAATATATAAAAGCCTGGCATTTCACACCAGACTTTCATGATTATTTACCTTTGCTCCCATTAGCATTAAATTCTTTGTACATCTTTTTCAATGCTCTTTTTTCTATTCTAGACACATATGACCTAGATATATCTAAAAGAGCTGCTATTTCTCTTTGAGTTCTAGGCTTTCCATCTGTAAGTCCATATCTCATTTTTATAATTATTTTTTCTCTATCAGTTAAGCATTTATTGATTTTATCATAAAGTTTTTTGACTTGCATTCTATTTTCAACAACCTCAATAACTGAATCTTCTTCGCTACTTAGAACATCCATAAGCGAAATTTCATTTCCCTCTTTATCGACCCCTATAGGGTCTTGAAGGTATACCTCGCTTTTTATCTTTTTTGTATTTCTAATAAGCATCAATATTTCATTTTCGATACACCTAGCAGCATATGTTGCAAGTCTAGTTCCTTTAGATGTATCGAAAGAATCAATAGCCTTTATAAGCCCAACTGTACCTATAGAAATTAAATCGTCAATGTCCTTATGAGGGTATGAATACTTTTTAACAATATGCGCTACAAGTCTGAGATTTCTTTCAACCAGAATTCCTTTTGCTAAGGAATCTCCTTCCTTTAGTTTGGTTAAATAATATTTTTCTTCCTTTTCATCTAAAGGTTGTGGAAATGATGTACCGTTGCTTACATATGCAGTGAGCAACGTCATACTATCAATCATATTAAGTAAATAGTTAATAAGAAACACAGGGATATCCTCCTAACAGTGCTTATTACTATAATATGATTGACATCAAAAAATTTGCATGTACACCTAAAATTTCTTTAAATAATCATAGTTTTCTTCAATTATTTTTTAAATATGGGTACTGCTGAACCTGAGGCATTTATGTCCTTTCCTATATCTTGAACGAATACAATCATAGAGTAATACTTTTCATTAACTTTAAAAAATCCAGCAAACCATCCATCATAATATTCTATGACTTTATCTTGCTTTTCAATTCTTGTTGATGTTCCAGTCTTACCACCGATTTCTATATTATCGATATAAGCCCCTTTTCCAGTGCCATCTTTGCTGTTTACAACCTGTATCATTTGTTTTTTTATAATGTTTGACGTATTCTCACTGATTATTCTTTTCTTTTCAGTATCTTCTTTTTCCAAAAGATTATTATTATCATCCACATATCCCTCTATGATATATGGTTTGACATATACACCATTATTAGCTGCTGTATTAGGGATACTAATAGCCTCTATAGGAGTAATTCTAGTCTTTTGGCCTATATAGGCTTGAAGGCTATCTCCATTATCGTCAGCGCTACCTTTAACGTCTAATTCTAAGTTTCCTTTTTGTTCTGCGTCGAATCCTAAAACCTTTTCATAAAGACCATGCTTTTCAGAAAATAAGTCTACATTTTTTATACCTACATCTTTACCTATTTGCACAAAGATATTATTGGATGACTTGACTAAAGCTTCCTTTGCATTTTTATTCTCATGGTCTTCATGTTCTTCAAAAATCCCTCCAAAGTTTTTATGCTGATATTGATGATTTAATGATATAGTGTTAGTTTCTATTCCTGCTTCTTCTACAATAACCTTGAATATAGATCCTGCGAAAAATCCATTTTGAGTACTTGCTCCTAAATTTATATTAGGCTTACTATCATCCTTTTGCACCATAGCTCTAATCTTTCCGCTATCTGCCTCCATTAAAACTACTCCTACTTGTTCATATTTATCAAAAGGTTTTGTATTGAGAATACTTTTTATATTTGCTTGAAGATTTTTATCCAAAGTCAACCTCACATTTATGTTTTTTTAGGATTGGTCAAAAACTCATTAGTAATATCTCCATTAACATCCTTAGTAAAAACCTTATATGTAGATTCGTTATCTTTAGTTTTATCTGCTATTGCCATTTCAATGGAATCTTCAGATTTGTTTTGCAGTTTATTATTTTCATTTTTATTAGTGTTGGTTATAAGATTTTCTACGTTCCACCATCCACCATCTCTGTTTATAGCTGAATATTTATATACATAAAATCCATTAACTCCTTTAATATTCTGTAGCTTATTATATGTAGTTTTGTCTACCCTCCATCTTATTTTTTGATCTTTGCTTTTACTTAATTCATTATCTATATTATATTTATCATTATAATTTTTAAGAATAATCTTTAATGCTTCCAATTCATCTTTTTTTGCATAGTTATTATTAACTAAATATGTATAAGGGTCTATAACTGCATAGTACTCGTAGCTATAAGTTAATAGATCTCTACCTTTATGATCTAATAATAGGTAGTTTAGCTCAGTAATCTTTTCTTTGTATTGATATTGATTTTCTGCTATTGTTTCTAAATTTTTTCCACTAAAGTATTTATAGTTCACTATTCTTAAGGCCAATATTATAAATAGATACAAGAATATCATAAAAATTATGCAACATCTTTTCTTAATGGTTTCATTAATCATAAAAACACCCCTTCTGGCTAAATTCTAGCCTAAATAGGGGTGTTTTATTCTATAAATATATATTATTTATTTTCAAAAAGAACTTGTTTAATTTTTGATACCATAATATCAATTGCTACTTTATTTTGTCCACCCTCAGGTATTATAATATCCGCATACTTCTTAGTAGGTTCAATAAACTGAGTATGCATAGGTTTTACTACATTTAAATATTGTTCTACTACAGATTCTATAGTTCTACCTCTCTCGCTGATATCTCTTAGTATTCTTCTTATGATTCTAACATCATCATCTGTATCTACATAAATTTTTATATCTAGTAGATCCCTAAGTTCTGGGTCTTGAAGGAGCATAATGCCCTCAACAATTATTATATCCTTAGGTTCAACCTTAACTGTCTCTTTTCCTCTATTGTGCTCTTTGAAGTCATAAATTGGCTTATATATTACCTTATCATTAAGAAGCATCCTTAAATGTTCTATCATAAGAGTTGTGTCAAAAGCATTTGGATGATCATAATTGGTTTTAATTCTTTCTGTAAAAGTTAGATGGCTTTGATCTTTATAGTATGAATCTTGTTCAATAATGGCAATACAATCTTCACTAAAGCTTCTGTAGATTTCATTAGCTACAGTGCTCTTTCCTGAACCTGTGCCCCCAGTAATTCCAATTAATATTGGTCTTCTCATACTTATTTCTCCTTAACTTTTATAAGTATATCATTTTCTTTTAAATCTTTATCTGTACTTGCAGTAAAAATCATTTGCCCTGTACGCGCTGCATCTATTTCTTTACCATTTTTATCTTTCATATTATTTAGAGTAACCTCAAAACTATCTCCTACAGGTCTTAACACTTCAACAGTTTCTCCACTAAAAACTCTGTTTTTTTGCTCTATTGTTGCTACAGAATTTTCCATATCATATTCTTTAACTACACCTACAATATCATACTCTCTAATATAAGATGAAGAGTCATAAATCTGCTTGTTTTCTTCACCAAAATAAAATCCTGTAGAATATTGTCTATGGCTAGGTCTATTTAAATAATCTATCCACTTTGGATTAACTTTATAATCCTTCGGATTTTCGAAGTAAGTATCTACTGCTTCCCTATAAGCTTTCACTACTGAAGCTACATAAAAGGTGCTTTTCATTCTTCCCTCTATTTTAAAGGAGTTAATACCTGCATCTACAAGATCTGGTATATGCTCTACCATACATAAATCTTTAGAATTAAATATATACGTTCCTCTTTCATCTTCTTCTATTGGGAAGAACTCTCCTGGTCTTTTTTCTTCCATTATGTTATACTTGTATCTACAAGGTTGGGCACATTCTCCTCTATTGGAATCCCTACCTGTCATATAATTTGACAATAAACATCTTCCTGAATAAGCCATGCACATTGAACCGTGAACAAATGCTTCTAAATCGCAAGTATCAGATAGTTTTCCTCTAAGTTCTTTAATTTCTTCAAGGGATAGTTCTCTTGCAAGAACTATTCTTTTGACTCCATTCTTATGCCAAAATTCTGCTGATTTATAATTTACATTATTAGCTTGGGTACTTAAATGCAACTCTAAATCCGGTACTACTTCTCTAGCAGTCATTATAATTCCTGGGTCAGATACTATTATAGCATCTACTCCAATTTCATATAATTCCTTTAAATAATCCTCAAGTCCAGCCAAATCTTCATTATGAGCAAATACATTTATAGTTACATATACCTTTCTGTTTCTATCATGTGCATATTTTAGACCCTGCTTTAATTTTTCTATATCAAAATTATCTGAAAAAGCTCTTAAATTTAATTTGCTTCCTCCTAAATAAACTGCATCTGCTCCAAAATCAATAGCAGTAATCAACTTTTCTAAGTTTCCAGCAGGAGCAAGTATTTCTGGTTTACGCATTATTCTCCCTCCTTGTGGTAATTGCGATACCATCTCCCATAGGTATTACAGATGTTATTAAGTCCCCATCTCTAGATACCATATCTAGATAGTTTCTCATTCTTTTTACTATTGTAATCTTTCTTCTTTGAACTAATTCATCAGCTGCAACCATTCCTCTGAATAATACATTATCAGCTATTATAATTCCATTATCATTTAATAGCCTCATACAATGAGGAAAGAATTCACTATAATGCCCCTTTCCTGCATCCATAAAAATCATATCGTACTTTTCATTTAGAGTAGATAATACTTCTAGACAATCTCCCTCTAATATATTTATTTTATCCTGAAAATTATATTTGATTATATTGTTTTTAGCGATATCTATCATTCCTTTATCTCTTTCGATAGTAGTAATATCGCATTTATTATTTGATGCTGTGCTCATCAAAATAGCTGAATAGCCTATTGCTGTTCCTAACTCTAAAATCTTTTTCGGCTTTTTAGACATTACCATAAACTTTAGAAAGTTACCTACTTCCTTTTGAACAATTGGAACATGTTCTTTTTCAGCAAAGTCTTCAAGCTCTTTTAATATGCCAACTTCTGATTTAATTAAACTTCTTATATAATCTGTCATATAATCATGTGTTATTCCGCTCATTTAACTTCCTCCGAATCACATGAGATTTAGAATATAAATTATTTAATTATATTTTTATATCGTTCTTTAGCTTTTAAAAAGTCTTTATAATTATCGGTAAAATAATGCTTTTTATTATCTTCTAGAACATAAAATACATAATTGGTTTTGTCTGGATTCAAAGCAGCTTCTATTGATGATCTTCCTGGACTACAAATAGGTCCTGGTGGAAGTCCCTTAACTTTATAAGTATTGTAAGGTGAGTCTATCTTTAAATCCTTATAATATAACTTTTCTTTGTGTTCTCCAATTGCATATAATACTGTAGCATCTACCTGCAGCATCATATTTCTTTTTAATCTGTTATTGAATACAGAAGCTATTTTAGTTCTGTCTTCATCAATTCTTGCTTCTTTTTCTATGATAGAAGCCAAGGTTATTACCCTTGAAACGTCATCAATTTCTTCATTATTTTTATCTTTAATATCTTCAAAGATGGTTTCAAAACGAGATAACATCTTGTCAATTATATCCTTTCCTGAGCTATCTCTTTTCAATTCATAGGTATCCGGAAATAAAAATCCTTCTAATGCATATTTAGCTTTAGAATTAGCTTTTATATACTCTGGCAGTTTATAATTCTTGCAACTTTTTATAAAATCTTCTCTTGATATAATATCATTTTTGTCTAGCACATCCGCTATAGCTTCAATATCATATCCTTCTGGTATAGTTACCTTAACTATACCTTTATTCTTAATTCCACCATTTAGTATCTTTACAAGATTTTCTACAGATATGTTTCCATCTATGTCGTATTCTCCTGGCTTTATATTAGTATCAAATTTTTTCCCTTTTATATATAATTTAATAATATAGGCGTTTTTTATTAATTTCTTATTTTCTAAGTTCCTTATAACATTAAACAAAGATTCCCCTTCATTTACAACAACTGATACCTTATCAGTTGTTGTAACAAAAGGATGTTTAATATTGCTATTAATATTAAATCCTATCAGAACTATTATAAAAAGTACTAATACTATAACAATCCCCTTTAACCTTTTCATTCCTCCACCCCATAAAATTAATTATTTATTTCTTGAGGCTCTCTTTCTATCGTTACTGTCTAAAAGCTTCTTTCTCATTCTTACAGTCTTCGGAGTTACCTCAACTAATTCATCAGAAGCAATAAATTCAAGACATTGCTCTAAAGTCATTTGTACAACAGGAACAAGTTTTAAAGCATCATCTGATCCGGAAGATCTTGTATTACTTAAATGTTTTTTCTTACATACATTTACATCAATGTCTTCAGCTCTAGAACATTCTCCCACTATCATGCCTGAATACACTGGAGTAGCAGGTGTTATGAATAATTTACCTCTTTCCTGAGCATTAAATAGCCCATAAGTTATAGCTTCTCCTGTTTCAAAAGCTACAAGTGAGCCCCTTGTTCTCTCAGGAATATCTCCTTTATATGGTTCATAACTATCAAATACATGGTTCATTATTCCATTTCCTTTTGTATCAGTCATAAATTCATTTCTAAAACCAATAAGTCCTCTTGCAGGTATTTTAAACTCCAATCTTGAATACCCGTTAACTGCAGAAGTCATATTTATCATTTCTGCCTTTCTTGGTCCTAATTTTTCCATAACTACTCCCATGAACTCTTCTGGAACATCAATAGTTAAGAATTCTATTGGTTCAAGCTTTTTGCCATTTTCCTCGTGATATATTACAGATGGCTTAGATACTTGGAATTCATAACCTTCTCTTCTCATTGTTTCAATTAAAATTGATAGATGAAGTTCTCCTCTACCGCTTACTTTAAATGAATCCGCGGAATCAGTTTCTTCTACTCTTAAGCTTACATTAGTTTCTAATTCCTTTAATAGTCTATCTCTTAAATGTCTTGATGTTACATATTCACCATCTTGCCCTGCGAATGGCGAATCATTTACCATAAAATACATATTTAATGTAGGTTCATCTATTTCTACAAATGGTAAAGCTTCTGGATTGGTTGAATCAGCAATAGTTTCTCCAATGTTAATATCAGTTAAGCCTGCAATAGCAACTATATCTCCAAGTTTAGCTTCTTCTACTTCTTCCCTTTTTAGTCCGTTATAAACATATAGATTTGAGATTTTTGCGCTTCTCTTATTACCGTTTTTTTGTATTATAGCCACTTGTTGATTTTTTGCTATGGTTCCTCTTTCAATTTTTCCTATAGCTATTCTTCCTACATATTCATTATAATCAATAGTAGTTGCTAAAAGCTGAAGTGATTCATTTACATAACCTGTAGGCGCTTTAACATTTTTAATGATTACATCAAATAGAGGCTCCATATTTTCATCTGGATCATCGATTTCTTTTTTAGCAAAGCCATTTCTAGCTGATGCATATACTATAGGGAAATCTAATTGCTCATCATCAGCACCAAGCTCTACAAATAGATCAAAAACTTCATCGATAACTTCCTCTGGTCTTGCATTTGGTTTATCAATCTTATTTATTACAACTATAGGCTTTAACTCTAATTCTAGAGCCTTTTTCAATACAAATTTAGTTTGCGGCATAGCTCCCTCATATGCATCTACTACTAGAAGAACACTATCTACCATCTTAAGAACACGCTCAACTTCTCCTCCAAAATCAGCATGTCCTGGAGTATCAACTATATTTATTTTAACGCCATTATAGTGTACGGCAGTATTTTTAGAAAGTATTGTAATACCTCTTTCTTTTTCTAGGTCGTTAGAGTCCATGACTCTTTCTTCCACCTTCTCATTATCCCTAAACACATGGCTTTGCTTAAGCATTGCATCTACCAATGTTGTTTTCCCATGGTCAACGTGGGCAATAATTGCTATGTTTCTTATGTCATTTCTTGTAAATAAACTCATTTTATTTCCTCCAAACTTTATATCTTGGTACAATTTATAACTTACAAAAAAATTGGATACTCATTTAGTATCCAATCTTATACTTAACATATCTATTCTAATGCTATATGCTTAAAAAGTCAACAATTGTAGATTTTTATCCCTACTTTAATATAACTTTTTTACCCTTACACTTCCATAATTATTGGAAGTATCATAGGCTTTCTCTTTGTCTTTTCATATAAGAACATTCTTAGAACTTCTTTTACTTTAGATTTTATGACAGCCCATTCAGTAGTATGCTTTTCTTCACATTCTCTTAAGGCATCTCTAACTATAATTCTAGCCTCTTCCATCAAATCTTCGGATTCCCTTACATAAACAAAACCTCTTGAGATTATGTCTGGACCTGCTATAACCTTTCCACTTTCTTTAGCAATGGTTACAACAACTGTTAAAATTCCATCTTGAGACAAGTGTCTTCTATCTCTTAAAACTATATTTCCAACATCTCCAACACCTAGTCCATCTACAAACACTTGCCCTGAAACAACGCTACCAGCTTTTTTTATACTATC
The DNA here is from genome assembly GCA_009738435.1 of Clostridium bovifaecis. Taxonomy (GTDB): domain Bacteria; phylum Bacillota; class Clostridia; order Clostridiales; family Clostridiaceae; genus Clostridium_H; species Clostridium_H bovifaecis. Next base: position 1,937,710 of record CP046522.1, read on the forward strand.
CTTACTTACTTCTATAACTTCTCCATTTTCGGATATAACTATATTACTTTTAGGCATTCCTAACTTCATTGCAAGGTCTGTGTGCTGTTTTAGCATTCTATATTCTCCATGAACTGGCATAAAAAACTTAGGTTTTACTAAAGTATGCATCAATTTTAGCTCTTCTTGGCAAGCGTGACCTGAAACATGAATATCTGCCAAGGCTTCATATATAACATTTGCACCTTGTTTAAATAATTGATTTATAACTTTAGATACTAGCTTTTCATTTCCTGGTATAGGATTTGCCGAAATAATAACCATATCTCCTTCAACTATATTTACCTTTTTATGATCTGAAGACGCCATTCTAGCTAGTGCTGACATTGGCTCCCCCTGACTTCCTGTTGTAATTATAGTTATCTTATCATTAGGATATTTTTTAATATCATCTATACTAATTAGAGTACCATCCTCATATTCTAAATACCCTAACTCTAAAGCTATAGCCACGATGTTTTCCATACTTCTTCCAGAAACAGCAACTTTTCTTCCGAATTTAGACGAAGCTGTAATTATCTGTTGAATTCTGTGAACATTAGATGCAAAAGTTGCAACAATTATTCTGCCTTGTGCCTTTGCAAAAATATTCTCAAATGTTTCACCAACTGTTCTTTCTGACATTGTATATCCTGGTCTTTCTACATTTGTACTGTCAGCTAACATAGCTATAACACCTTTTTTACCTAACTCAGCAAATCTTGATAAATCCGCTACTTGACTATCTATAGGTGTATAATCGATTTTAAAATCGCCAGTATGTAATATTATTCCTATCGGTGTATGAATTGCTATTGCTGCAGAATCAGCTATGCTGTGGCTAGTTCTTATAAATTCTACAGAAATATTATCAAGCTTAATTACATCTTTAGGTTGTACACGACATAGAGTAGATGAACTTAATAGCCCACTTTCTTTTAGCCTAGCCTCTACCATTCCAATCGTAAGTTTAGTTCCGTATACAGGTACATTCAACTCCCTAAGAACATATGGTAATGCACCGATATGATCTTCATGCCCATGAGTCAAGAATATTCCTTTAACCTTATCTTTGTTTTTTATTAGGTATCCTGTGTCTGGTATTACAACATCTATCCCTAACATCTCGTCATCTGGAAATTTAAGACCACAATCTATTACTATAATTTCATTTTTATATTCGAATACGGTCATGTTCATTCCAACTTCATTTAATCCACCCAAAGGTATGATTTTAATTTTATCTTTTTCTTTTTTCAATGTCTACCCTCCTTTTGATAAATAATTATAAATATGATATAAGTATACATAATTATCCTTTTAGCTATTTAAGCATTCCTCACAAACTCCCAAAAACTTAACGCTATGATTTTCAATCTTAAACTTGTATTGTTTCTCAACATTCTTCTCTATTGCATCTAATAAGTCTTCTTCAACTTCGATTACTTTGCCACATTTTCTGCATATTAAGTGGTGATGTTGATGCACTTCATCTTCATCAATTAATTCATATCTATTGCATCCATCGTCCAAATTTAATTTACTTAATAAACCAATTTCTTCTAAAAGTTGTATGGTTCTATATACTGTAGCTAATCCAATCTCAGGGCATTCTTTTTTTACAAGATCATATAATTCTTCTGCAGTAAGGTGGTTTCCTTTATTTTCCATAACCATATTTACTACTGCTCTTCGCTGTGGAGTTAACTTATAGCCTTTTAGTTTTAATTGCTCTTTTAGTTTTTCAATTTCTATTGGAGATGTTTTAGACATTATAATACCCCGTTTCCCTAATAAACACATATCTTCTTTTATTTGCTAACCTATTAGCTTACAATAAGTTTAATACTAAATTCAGTTTTTGTCAATTGATAATCATTACTGCTAATTAAAATATGATTAGTTTAATGTTTCATCTTCTGAACTTAATGTTTCATAGGCTTCTAACACCATCTCAAATTCGCTATCGTCTTCTATAGTCACAAATAGGCTTTCTCCATTTTCATCCTTATCTATTCTGAAGGCTATAGCATCTGCTTCATCATCATCTACAGGCGCAACGATTACATATTCTTTATCTTCAATATCAAATTTCATTATAAGTTCAAATTCTACCTCACTACCATCTTCATCCTTTAATACTATTGTGTTAAAATCATTTTCCATAATTCAAATCTCCTTTTAATATAATTTTTATATGCTATCTAAATATCCTTGTAGTATATATGTTGCTGCTATTTTGTCAACTATCTTTTTTCTTTTTGCCCTAGACAAATTAGCCTCTAACATAGCTCTCTGTGCAGCAGCTGTTGTAAGTCTTTCATCCCACATTTTAATTGGTATGTTTATTTTATCCTTAAGTATGTCACAGAACTGCAGCACCTTCTCTCCCTGTTCTCCTACTGTACCATTCATATTTTTAGGGAGTCCACAAATTATAGTTTCTACACTATATTCTGTGCAGATTCTGCTTAGCTCTATTATATCAGCATCTATATTTTTCCTATTAATTGTTGTAATCCCTTGAGCCGTAAGACCTAATGGATCACTAACTGCAACACCTATAGTCTTATCTCCTACATCTAAACCTAATATTCTCATAAGCTTCTCCTCAAATCTATTATGTGTAATCCTAAAATAAAAATGCCCATGAGGGCATCTTTATTTAATTGACAAATAAGCTTTTAGAACTTCTTCAAGAATTTCGTCTCTTTCTAATTTTCTTAATAAAGCTCTTGCACCATTATAGTTTGTTATATAAGTAGGATCTCCAGAAATTAAATATCCAACCAATTGATTGATAGGATTATAACCCTTTTCTTTCAAGGAATCATTAACTTGAGTTAATATTTTTCTTGTAAGTTCCTTCTTATTTTTTTGTATATCAAACTGCATAGTATCTTCATTAATGCTCATACTTGCCTCACCCCTTCTTTTAAGACATGCCGCACCAACTTGTAATCTTATTTAAACTTATTATAAACCAAATTTAATAAAAAGTATACTATCTTACTAATTTTTCCACAACTTTTTCTACTGCACTTATCGCCTCATCTATTTTTTCAGGGAGTTTTCCTCCAGCTTGAGCCATGTCTGGTCTTCCACCACCACCGCCGCCAGCTATTGCTGATATCTCTTTTACTATATTTCCACAATGAATTCCTCTAGAAACTGCATCTTTTGTAGCCATGGCTAAGAACTGTACTTTACCATTACTTGTACTTCCAAGAACAACTACTCCACTGCCAATTTTATTTTTTATCTTATCTCCTAAATTTCTAAGAGCTTCTCCATCGATATCCTTTAATGCCCCAACAGCACATTTTACTCCTTTTATTTCTTGCATATTATTTAATATTTCATCTTCAGCTCCACTAGCAAGCTTTGACTTTAGAGTTGATATCTCTCTTTCTTTTTCCTTTAACTCTGAGAATTGTTGATTTAGTTTAGCTATTATATCCTTTTCTGAGCATTTAAGAAGTTCTGAAGCTTCTCTTAGTAGTTTTATTTTGCTATCTACTAATTCTAAAGCCTTAGTTCCAACTACAGCTTCAATTCTTCTAATACCAGCAGCAATTCCACTTTCTGATACTATCTTAAATAATCCTATTTTACCTATATTAGTTGTATGAGTACCACCACAAAGTTCTACACTAAAGTCACTCATCTTAACTACTCTTACCTTGTCACCATACTTTTCGTCAAATAGTGCCATAGCACCAGATTCTCTTGCTTCATTTAGAGTCATCTCTTGTGTTTCAACATCATGAAGCTGTAAAATTTCTTTATTTACTAAATCCTCTACCTTTTTTAGTTCTTCTTCAGTTACAGATGTAAAATGAGTAAAATCAAATCTTAATCTTTCGTCATCTACAAATGATCCTGATTGATGTACATGCTCCCCCAATATTGTACGTAATGCTGCGTGTAGTAAGTGAGTAGCACTATGATTGTTAGCAATCTTGGCTCTTCTTGTCTTATCGACTTGTAAAGTAACTTCGCTGTCTAAACTTACACTACCATTAATTACTTCTACAATATGAACTGTTTTTCCTCCTATATTCTTTTTGCAGTCTTCTACTTTTGCAGTGAAGTTATCGTTGAAAATTATACCTTTATCCCCTGCTTGACCTCCCATTTCTGCATAAAAAGGAGTAGCTTCTGTAACTATTATTGCCTTTGCTCCTTCTTCTATAGAATTTACAAATTCATCATCTTTTATTAGGATTTTTATTTTAGATTTTAGTTCTAAAGTCTTGTATCCTTCAAATCTTGTTTCTATTTCGGAAGGTATTGTATCAAGAATTCTTACATCTGTTCCCATATAAGTGCTTTCTTCCCTTGCAGCTCTAGCTCTTTCTCTTTGCACTTTCATTTCTTCATTGAATCCATCAATATCAATAGCTATCTCTTTTTCTTCTAGTATTTCTTGAGTTAATTCTATTGGGAATCCATAAGTATCGTATAGTTTAAATATTTTATCTCCAGATAATATCTTTTTATTATTTTTATCAACTTCTTCTATATAGCCTTTTAATATTTCCATTCCTGCATCTATAGTTTCACTAAATCTTTCTTCTTCAATAGAAATAACTTTTTTAATGTATTCCATTTTTTCCTTTAATTCTGGGTATGCTTCCCCTGAATTTTCAACAACTGTATCCACTATTTTATATAAGAATGTACCCTCTATTCCAAGCAATTTTCCATGTCTTGCAGCTCTTCTTAGAAGCCTTCTTAAAACATATCCTCTTCCTTCATTAGCTGGCAATACTCCATCGCTTATCATAAAGCTTACACTTCTTGCGTGGTCTGTTATTATCCTTAAAGATACATCTTTTGCTTTTTCTTCACCATATTTAACTCCACATAATTGTGAAACCTTATCAAGTATGCTTTTTATTGTATCTACTTCAAAAATACTATCTGCTCCTTGCATAATAGTAGCCATTCTCTCAAGCCCCATACCTGTATCAATATTAGGAAATGCCAATCTATTGTAGTTTCCATCTTCATCTTTATCAAATTGGGTAAATACTAGGTTCCAAAACTCAACTGCTCTATCGCTATCAGACTTTTCTACAAAATCCTCTGCAGATACTATTTCCCCTGCATCCTTATAATAATGTATTTCAGAACAAGGTCCACAAGGTCCTATTCCATGTTCCCAGAAGTTATCTTCTTTACCTAATCTAAAGATATGCTTAGGATTAACATCTGTTTTAGACGTCCATATTTCATAAGCTTCATCATCATCTAAATATATAGTTACATACAGTCTATCTTTAGGTATTTGCAAAATTTCAGTTACAAACTCCCAAGCCCAAGGAATGATTTCATTTTTAAAATAATCACCAAAAGAAAAGTTTCCTAACATTTCAAAGAAGGTAGCATGCCTAGATGTCTTTCCTACATTCTCAATATCTCCTGTTCTTACACATTTCTGGCAAGTAGCAATTCTCTTATTTGGTGGTGTTTGTAGTCCTGTAAAGTACGGCTTTAACGGTGCCATACCTGCATTTATGAGCAAAAGACTCTTATCATTTTTAGGTACTAGCGAAAAGCTAGGAAGCCTTAAATGACTTTTGCCTTCAAAAAACTTTAAATACGCCTCTCTGATTTGGTTTAATCCCATTTTTTCCATTTCAACTTACCTCCAGTTAATATCAATGTATAAATTCTTAAACAAAAAAAACTTTAATCCCTATGCCAAGGGACGAAAGTTTTCCGCGGTACCACCCTAATTATATAAATACAAAGTAATTTGAACTATGTATTAAATATCTCTTAAAAGCTATAGCTCCTAGACAGCTTCAATACCCATATCAAGAAGTTTACACCATCCACTTCCTCTCTTTATGATATTACAGTATTTACTCCTTCAAATCATCGCATAGTGATATAAAATTTTTAAAATAAAGATATTTAGATTATATGAAAAAATGCTATTTATGTCAATATAATCACAAAATATGAATTACTTAGTCAAAATAAGTAGTAATTTAAATCCTCATATATTACCTTTATAATCACGCCTATAGGTACAGCTAGCATCATTCCTAAAAAGCCTCCTATTTCTCCTCCTATAAGGAGTATTATTATTACACCTAAAGGGTGCATACTAACGCTTTCTCCAGTTATCTTGGGAGATAAGATATTTCCTTCTAGTAGTTGGATAAGATATAACCATAGCAATGTGTATAATCCTAATTTAGGCGATTCGATAAGTGCAATGACTACAGCAGGTACCATGCCAATTATAGGACCAAAATAAGGTATTATATTGAAGGCACCATTTAAAATAGAAAGGATTAAAGGAAACTTTACTTTTAGCATAAACAATACTACAAAAGTTAGTATTCCTACTAAAAAACATAGTATAAATTGACTTGCGATATACCTCCCTAATATTTTATCAATATCTTTATTTACCCTTTTAATTATTTTTCTTCCTTTTAAGGGACTTAAAAGTAGAAGCTTATTTTCTATATATTCGCTGTCACAAAGGAAGTAATATGTTATTATAGGAATGACCACAAAAGCTAAAGCATTTTCCCCTAAATTTGCTGTAGATTCCAGCATATTGTCAAATGCTTTACTAAGATATTTATTTCCTTTGGTATATATGGTATTTATAATTCCATATATTATTTTATTGTTTCGTAATAACCTTAATTTTTTGTTGAGATTGCTAGCATACTGCTCAAATTCATCTAAAGAATTTCCCAAATTCAAACTTTCCTTAAATATGGACGGTACTAATATAGTAAAAATTAGCATTACTCCTAATAATACGCCTAATATCAGTATAAGAGCTGCGCTTTTGGAACTTATTCCTTTTGCCATTAGCATCCGATGTACAGGTTTTAAAGTATAGGCTAATATAAATGAAAATATAATAAGAACTAATATCTCTTTTATAAATTCTACCTGCAAGATGAGAATTATGCTAACTATAGCAATTAGGCTTAATATTAATGTTCTTATGGCTTTGTTTTTCAGTATACTATTCATCTCCATCTACTTCCAATAACTCATGTGCCATAGTGCTAAAATGCATGTTAGCATTTTCTCTAAAATACAAAATATTTTTATTTCCAAGAATCAACTCTTTTATTAGATATATTTGCTTTCCATATATAAGATTTCGAACAAAGCCAGTTGAAACTATTACCCCACTTATCTTAAAATCTTCATTGTTAAAGATCACATCCTCTACTCTGCCTATTATATCTCCTTTATTATCCACTACATCCATACCTTTGAAATCTGAAAGCATTAATTCCTCAACTTCGGTAACTTCACTAACTACCATATTACTATTAAATGTTATTATATTTTCTTTTTTCACACTATATTTTTTTTTAAATAATTTTGCTGATGAAATAGAAAATCCAGTTATATAGCCTTCATGAAAATTAATCAGTATATCTTTAATAAACCCTAATTTTTTCCCGCTTATATCTATCACATCCATCAATATAAAGTCTTTGCTTCTATACATTTTAATTACCCCTTTATATATCCAATGCGTATATCTTTCCCAATTCCTCCAAAAAATATTCAAAAGTGCTGGATAACTTGTATTATATGTTATCCAGCACTTTAACATTAAAGTTTTATTTAGTGTCCGTGTACATGTTCATGAACATGGTCAGAATGAGTCTTCATCTCCCAAGGTTCAAGACCTTGATTGATTCTATAATCATTTATTGCCTTGTGTATTGCTTCTTCAGCCAGTACTGAACAGTGCATTTTAACTGGCGGAAGTCCTTCTAAAGCTTCTGCTACTGCCTTATTAGTTAAATTCCAAGCTTCTTCAACAGTTTTTCCTTTTACTAGTTCTGTTGCCATGCTGGAGGATGCTATAGCAGAACCACATCCAAAAGTCTTAAATCTTATATCTTTAACGATGTTGTCTTCAATCTTTAAATATATCTTCATAATATCTCCGCATTGTGGATTTCCAACTTCACCAATTCCATTTGCATCTTCAAGCTCTCCAACATTTCTTGGATTTCTAAAATGATCCATTACCTTTTCGCTGTACATACTATATTTCTCCCTTCTCTTTTAAAAATTCTTCCCAATATGGTGACATTTCTCTTCTTCTTTGTATTATGTTAGGAAGTTCATTTATAACATAATTTACTTCTTCCTCAGTTGTTTTAGCACCTAAACTTAGTCTTAAAGAACCGTGAGCTACACCATGATCTAAACCTATAGCAAGCAGTACATGAGAAGCTTCTAAGTCTCCTGATGCACAGGCACTTCCTGTTGAAGCATATACTCCTTTATCATCTAAATCTAATAGTAAAGTCTCTCCTTCTATGCCTATAAAGCTCATATTCACATTACTTGGAAGTCTCTTTTCTCCAGTTGGTCCATTTAATTTTACATATGGTATTCTCTCTGTAAGTTCTTTTATTAATTTATCTCTAAGAATAGATAATCTCTTTCCTTCTTCATTCATCTCCAAAATTGCTAGTTCAATAGCTTTACCCATACCAACTATTCCAGCGACATTTTCTGTACTTCCTCTTTTACTTCTTTCTTGTCCTCCGCCGTGTATTAGGTTTTCAATTCTAACTCCTCGTCTTATATAAAGAACCCCTACGCCTTTAGGTCCATGGAATTTATGAGCTGCCATAGAAAGTAAGTCTATATTCATTTCTTTAACATCTACAGGCACATGTCCTACCGCTTGAACAGCATCTGTATGGAATAGCACTTTCTTTTCTCTACAAATAGCTCCTATTTCTTTTATTGGCTCAATTACACCGATTTCATTATTAGCAAACATTATAGAAACTAATATGGTCTTATCTGTAATAGCAGCTTTAACATCCTCTGGCTTTACAAATCCAAACTCATCTACTGGCAGATAAGTTACCTCAAACCCATTCTTTTCTAAAAATTTGCATGTATTAATAATAGCATGATGTTCTATTGATGAAGTAATTATATGATTGCCCTTGTCTCTTTTAGCAAAAGCTGCTCCTTTAATAGCCCAGTTATCAGCCTCAGAACCACCACTTGTAAAATACACTTCATTAGCATCAGCACTTATAGCCTTTGCCACTCTTTCTCTTGCTATATTAATTGCTTTTCTATTTGCATTAGCAAGAGTATAAAAAGAAGACGGATTTCCAAAACTTTCAGTGAAATAAGGAATCATTTCATCTAACACTTCTGGTCTTGTGTATGTAGTTGCTGCATAATCCATATAAATCTTGTTACTCATGATTTTCACTCCTATTCATTATCATATTATTATAGTCATCTGCCATGTCCTGTAGGGTAATAGAACTGGTCACATCATCTATACTTTTTTTTTTTTTCCCAAAGAAGCCTAGTTGGACAAATGTCCATATTATCGCATTCAGTCGTATCTAAACATGATGATATTTCTATAGGACCTTCCAGAACTTCTATTATATCAGCGACGGTAATATCCTTTGGCGATCTATTCAAAACATAGCCTCCCTGCGCCCCTCTAATACTTTTTATTAACTTAGCTCTTCTAAGAGGTGCAAAAAGTTGCTCTAAATAAAATTCTGATAAGTTCTGTCTTTCTGCTATACTTTTTATAGAAACTGGACTATCACCATATCTTATAGCTAAATCAACCATGGCTTTAACTCCATATCTTCCTTTAGTTGATAATTTCATTTAATCACTCCTTAATCCCGAGTGGTTTCCTTTAATTTCATAATTATAATAACAAACCCGAGTATAATTGTCAACATTAATTATTTATTTATCTTCATAATATGTTCTTTTTCCCATCTCTTGTGGAAAATATTCTTGTTCAACATAGTGTTCTGGATAGTCGTGAGGATATTTATATCCTGCATTCCCTAAATCTACAGCTCCATTATAATGAGCATCGCGAAGATGTGATGGCACTCTATATTGATTAACCTTAGCCTCTTCTATTGCCTTATCGACAGCTAGAAGTACTGAATTAGACTTTCTTGCTTTAGCTAGGTATATAATAGCCTGAGCTATAGGTATTCTAGCCTCTGGCATACCCACGGTTTCAAGGGCATTAAAAGCAGCATGGGCAATTAGCATTGCCTGTGGATCTGCCATTCCTATGTCTTCAGAAGCATGAACTATTAGCCTTCTTACAATAAATCTAGGGTCTTCTCCTCCTATAACCATTCTTCCAAACCAATAAAGAGCAGCATCCACATCAGAGCCTCGGATACTTTTTATAAAAGCCGATATAATATCATAATGGTTATCTCCACTTGAATCATAGTTTACTATGGGTTTTTGTATGCATTCTTTTACTATCTCCTTGCTTATAAAAATAACTCCATCTTTATTTTTATTAGTAGATAATACTGCAAGCTCCAGAGTATTGAGACTGCTTCTTGCATCTCCACCTGAAAGTTCTCCGATGATCCCAAGACTCTCTTCATCCACTTTTACATTTAAATTTCCATATCCTCTTTCTTTATCTTTTAATGCACTTTTCAGTATATTGACAATCTGTTCTTTCTTAAGGAGTTCTAACTGAAATATTTTCGACCTGCTGAGAAGAGCCCTATTGATTTCAAAATAAGGATTCTCAGTGGTTGCTCCAATTAAAATTACAGTTCCCTTTTCTACTGCATCCAAAAGTGCATCTTGCTGCGAGCCTTTTTTTAGTGCATGAATTTCATCAATAAAAAATATCGTTCTCTTACCATAAAATTTTATAAGCTCTTCCGCTTTATTTATGTACTCCCTTATTTCTTTAACCCCTATAGAAGTAGCATTTAGCCTTATAAATTCGCTTTTAGTCTCTAAAGATATAATATGTGCTAATGTTGTCTTTCCTACTCCTGGTGGACCATATAAAACTATGGAGGTTAAATTGTCAGTTTCTATAAGTCTTCTTAGCAATCTGCCCTTCCCAACTATATTATCTTGACCAGAAAATTCATTTAAATTTCTTGGTCGCATTTTTTCAGCTAAAGGCTTTCTAATAGTATTGTTTTTACTAAGTGCAAGATCAAACAAATCCATCTTCATCCCTACCTTCTATCAGCCTTTTTCATAGCAAAATTTATGTAACAACTATACTATATAATGATGATTAAAACAACTTCCACCAAAATCCAAGGGATAATTTATACACCTAAATTATCCCTCAAGCATTGCTATAAATTTATATAATTGGGGTTAAAATCTATACACAGTATATATTCTTTTCCATTAATGTCTTTGAAAATAGAGGATATGGTTATGCATAAGTTGCCTGTAGCTAAAGAAACATATGGCTCTGTAACGTACTTATTCAAAGCCATATTCTTTAAGAAATAAAAGTACTTTTTAAGGGAATGGTCTGTTCCCCTTTTGGCTGGATAAAATATCAGTGCCTTTTGAGAAATCATATCTTTACAATAAGTAAAGGTATCAGTGATTTGTATACCATCTTCGTTCAAAACATATATGCATTCAAACACGTCACATCTATCCATAACATTTTTTAGTTTACAGTCAAACTCCTTTACACTATCCTTAGATAACTCGCTTAAAATTTCATTTATAACACTTTCATATAGCTTATGTCTACTTTTCTCCAGATTGGTCTTGTCTATCATATATACTTTATATTCTTCAGATAGTCTTTTTACATTTTCTCTTACTGCACTTATAGAACTTTCATCTATGTTAAGAGATTCTCCAAAGAACTTTCCTTCAATCATGTCTGCACCTAATTCAACAATAGTCAGCGCTTCTTCCTTAGTTCTAATTCCATCTCCTATTACTAGAGCTCCAATATTTTTAGACAAATTTACTAAGGCTTTAAATATTTCTTGTTTATAATAATCTAAATCTATATTTTCTGTTATGGCCCCACTTATCTTTATAATGTCTGGCTCTACATAGGAAATCTTATCTAAGTTAGCTAGCCCATAACCTATATCGCTTAAAGAAACAAGGAATCCATGACTCCTATAAAAATTTATAAATTTCTTTATACTTTCAACATCTTCTATTCTGTCCTCGATTATCTCCAAAACTACATTTTCAGGATTTATTTTAAACATCTTAACTAATTCCATTATTATCCCTGAACCTATAAATCTTGTTATTATAGATGCACTTATATTTATAAATAATAGCATTTCTTTATTTTTAAAATATATTTTAGAAAACTCTTCAACTGCCTTTTCTCTATAGAGTCTATCTAATTCAATGGTTAAGTCTTCACTTTCTGCAAGCTCTAGTAACCTTTCCATAGAAATCATATTGCCATCTATGCTACAGCCAGTACTAGAAACTTGAAATCCAATAACTGATTGCTTAATAACAGAAACCACAGGCTCAAACCTAAGTTCTAAATTTTTATTTTCAATTATGTTTTTTATAATAATCTCTCTTTCCATTGTTATAAACACATCCTTTTAACATAGTATGTCTCTCTAAAATATATAAATCTACTAGTATATTATATCAAATTTATTCTGTATATATAATATTTTAACAATTATTCCATTACACTTGCATTTTTATTGACAGAAGAAATCATATAGAATATACTTTGATTATCAAACATTTTGTTAATCAAAGCATCTAAATGTAGTTAAAGGAGTCGATAATATGAAATTACCACCTTTAAAACTAGGTAGATTAACAGCCAAAATCCCTATTATTCAGGGAGGCATGGGTGTAGGAGTATCTGGTTCAAGTTTAGCTTCTGCTGTGGCCAATGCGGGTGGCATAGGAGTTATTTCAGCAGTTCAAATAGGTTTTAGAGAAAAAGATTTTGAATTAAATTCTAAAGAAGCCAATGTAAGAGCTTTAAAAAAGGAAATCCAAAAGGCGCGAACTTTAAGTCCTGATGGAATTTTAGGAGTAAATATTATGGTAGCTGCTAATGACTATGAAAATTTAGTTGAGACTGCAGTTGAAGAAAATATAGATTTAATTATATGTGGTGCTGGTCTTCCTACAAGTTTACCTAAATTTACAAAAAATTCAAATACAAAAATCGCACCAATTGTATCTTCTGGTAAAGCAGCATCTGTTATTTCTAGACTTTGGATGAGAAAGTTTGATTATCTACCAGACTTGATAATAGTTGAAGGTCCTAAAGCTGGAGGTCACCTTGGTTTTTCAAAAGAAGAATTAAATTCAGGAGAACTTCAAGACCTACCTTCTATAGTAAAGGATGTACTAGAAGTAACTGGTACTTTGGAAAAAGAACACGGAAAACATATTCCTGTGATTGCAGCTGGGGGAATCTTCGACGGAAAAGATATCGCGCAAATGATAAAGTTAGGAGCTGAAGGTGTTCAAATGGCCACGCGATTTGTTGCCACAGAAGAATGTGATGCTCACATTAACTTTAAAAAAGCATATATTTCTGCATCAAAGGATGATATTGTATTAATTAAAAGCCCTGTAGGAATGCCTGGAAGAGCCATAAACAATAAGTTTGCAAACTTTGTAAAAGAATCTCAAATTCCAGTAACCAAATGCTACAATTGCTTAAAACCTTGTAATCCTGCAGAAACTCCTTACTGCATATCTAAAGCATTAATAAATGCTGTAAATGGTGATGTTGACAATGGGTTGATATTTTCAGGTTCTAATGCTTACAAAATAAATAAAATCTGTTCAGTTAAAGAATTAATACAGGAATTAGTTGAAGAGACCTCAACATTGGATTAAAAAAACCAAGCTGTTAATATACAAACAGCTTGGTTTTAATTATATAAGTTAAAATCTATTAATTTTTATTGCCTAGGTTTATATGTATTCCTCTTTTACTTAAATGTTTGTGCAACTTTTCTTTAGTATCTTCATTAACTTTTAGTGAAGAATTAACACTGGTAAGTCCTTGTTTAAGTAATCTATACATATCTGATCTTTTAATTATTCTTGATTGTGATAGTATTCTTATAAATCTTTCCGCTTCTTCATTTGTCATTTCGCCATTTATATTTTCAACAAACTTTTTTATCCTATGTAATGAAATCAACTTCCAAACTTCAAGTATAAATGCTATTCCAACAAACAAATATATTAGTATCATACCAGTTAAGTCCGGTCCTTTATCTTCTTTAGTTTCGCTTCCTTCCGAGGCAATCTTAACTACTTCTGAGGCTGTCCCATCTTTTTTTATTCTGAGCAACTTTGTAGAATCTAATTTTATGCCAGAATTCGGATCATTTATAGCCTTCCAATAATAGATATAATCTCCTATTACATTCATAGTTCCAGTACCTTCATTACTTAATTTAGTTCTGCTATTTCCATCATTTTTAATTTTATAAAGATTTAAATTATCTGAAGCGTTAGAGTAGTAAATCCACTCGCCTACTGTGTTTAGATACTGAGAGTCGTCATTATTTAATTTAGTTCTATTTTTACCATTCACATCTACCTTGTAGATTTTACGTCCATCGCCGTAATTCTGGTAGTAAATATAACCTCCTACCACATTAATATTAAAAGATTGATCTTCGTTTAACTTTGTTGCATTTTCTCCATTTGTTTTAACTTTATATTTTTGATCCTCTGATTCATTCGAATAATATATCCAATCTCCTACCACACTAAAGCCATATATTAAATCTTTAATGATTCTTGTCTTATCTGAACCATCAGTTTTTATTTTATATAGCTTTTGTCCAGCATTATCTGATCTTCCATAATATATCCAATCATTTACTACATGTATCCAAAAGGAACTTTCTGAATTTAATCTTTTTCCCTCTGAACCATCTTTTTTTATTTTATAAATTTTAAATCCATCTTTAACATTTGAATAATAAATCCAGTCACCTACTACGTTTATATAGTTAGGTATATGATCGCTTAACTTAGTTTCTCCCGAACCATCTAATTTCGATTTATATAGCTTACTTCCATCAGCTATATTGGAATAGTATATAAATTCACTATCTCTTGCAATATAGCCTAAATTCATAATATTAGCCGAAACATTTTCTTCTGCACTTTCTGCTCCGTAAGCTAAAGTGAAATTCACTAATATAGTTATTATAAAAAATAAAGTGATAATAGGATTCCATCTCTTCTTCAATGCTTCTCCTCCTTAAATTATAAAGTGTCTAAAGTTTTGAACCGTTTTCATGAATTTTACCATAATTTAATTAATAGTTCAAATAGGAATTGATATAAATATTAAATTCATTTGAATTACTTGCGAATAACTTGTATAATTTTTCTATAATCAATTTTTAAAGGATGGGATACAATGATAACAGATATAACACAAAATAAGTTAATGGATTCTTTTTTTAATCTAGTACCATTTTTTAAATACTTAGTGGAAACAGATATAGCCATATCTATTTCAAACACTGAATACTTCTTAAAATATGATAATGGAGAAAAGGTAAAATTAAATATAAAGGAGGGTGACCCCCTTCCAAAAGCTAGCGTAGCATATCAATGCATAGCAGCTAAAAAGGTGGTCTCTAATGTAGTTCCTAAAGAAGTTTTTGGTATGGATATAAAGGTTATAGGAATTCCCATAAAGGAAAATAATGAAGTAATAGGATGTTTCTGTATTGCTAAAAGTTTAGAAAGACAAACTGAAATTTTAAATCTTTCTGAAACACTTTCTTCCTCTTTATATCAAATAGGTTCAGCTATAAATGAAATTTCTTCTAACGTACAAAATGTAGTAACATCAAATCAGGTAATTCAAAGCAATATAGAAAAAACTAGGAACGAAACGAAAAATACAGATGAGATATTACAATTTGTAGCAAATATAGCTCAACAGACCAATCTGTTAGGTTTAAATGCTGCTATTGAGTCTGCAAGAGCTGGGGAATTTGGAAAAGGATTTAATGTTGTTGCTCAAGAGATAAGAAAGTTGTCAGCTTCGAGTAGAGATTCTATAACTCAAATCAACAACGTTTTAAATAGTATTCAATCTTCTGTTGCCGACATTGCTGACAAAATAGATAGATCTAACGAGATTTTTGATGAACAGGTAAGCTCTATTGAAGAGATAACAAGCGTTATCGAAAATCTAAGTTCCACTGCAGATACCTTAAAAAATATAGCTTCTAATTTATAGTTTAAATTTCACTTAATTAATATATACTCATTAAATAGCTTAAAATGGTATGAATTTCATGGTATAATCGTATTAACCAATTTTTCATATGAAAGGATGAGTTATATGATTAACGATATTTCCGAAAATAGAATTATGACTTCATTTAATAACATAATACCTTTTTTAAAACTTTTTATTGAAGATGATGCTGCTATTTCAATTGCTAATACAGAAAGATTTTTAAAATTCTATGATGGACAAACTGTAAAATTAAATAAAAAAGATGGAGATCCTCTTCCTGTTGGTAGTGTAGCTTATATGACAGTGACTAGCGGAAAGACTATATCTAGTATTATTCCAAAAGAAGTTTTTGGAGTTCCGACAAAAGCTATAGGTATACCAATAAAAGAAAATGGTAAAGTAGTTGGAGCCCTATCTGTTGCTAAAAGTTTAGAAAAACAGACTACTGTATTAAATCTTTCAAAGGACTTATATGATTCGCTGTCTCAAATAAGCTCCGGAATAAATGAAATTTCTTCTAATATACAGAGTATTGTACAATCTAACTCTACAATGCAACAAGATGTGGAACAAACAAAAAAGAAACAGAAAACACAGATGAAATCTTAAAGTTCGTAGGAAATGTAGCTAGGCAAACTAACCTACTTGGATTAAATGCCGCTATAGAATCTTCTAGAGCTGGGGAATACGGTAAAGGTTTTAGTGTAGTTGCTAAAGAGATAAGAAAGCTTTCTAATTCTAGCAATGAATCTATAAGGCAAATTGACACTACTCTAAAAAGTATAAGGACCTCGGTTAATGATATATGGGATAAAATAAATAGTTCTAATGAGATTTTTGAACAACAGGCAGGTTCGATTGAAGAAGTAACTGGTGCTATACAAAGTCTTTATTCTACTGCTGAAATTTTAAAAGAAATAGCTTCGAAACTATAAAAAATAAAAGACTTATGCTAACGTATATGTTAACATATACAGTAGCATAAGTCTTTTTATAATAAAGCAGAATTTACTGAATAAATTCCATTTTCCATCTATAATATCCCGTTCCCTCTTCTCTTTCATACCTAAAGTATGCTGAAAAAACATTTCCTTTTTTGCTCTTTAAATTTCTAAAACCTACTCTACCCTTTTCTAAAAGAATCCTGACCATATCTTTGCTCACCTTTTTTCCAAAGGATTCTATGTACTTGTCATCTTTCCATATAGTGAATCTACACCCATTTTTCCAATTACTGCAGCCAAAAGCTTTTTTGCCTTCTATTACTGGATTCCCACAGGTAGGACAATTCCCCAAACTCTCTACACCTTCTGGCAGTTGCACTTTGAAAATGCTCAGCATAGATGTATCATGTTTTATAGAATCCACAGCACTAATAGTAAAGTTAATGATTAACTTTAAAAAATCTTCCTTTTGGACTTTTCCCTTTTCTATATCAGATAAGGTTTTTTCTAGCCTTCCTGTATATTCTAAGTCCAATAGTTCTTTTGCAGGAAATATTTCAACTATAGTTTTTCCAAGCTCTGTACAAGTAAGGCTTTTCCCTTTAACTTTTATGTATCCTACATCCTTCAATTTTTTAATAGTCTCTGCTCTTGTTGCTGGCGTACCTATGCTGAAACCACTTAATATAGATGCCATCATCTCATCTGAGTCTTCTTCATCTTTAAAGCTCTTGCCGCAGGTTTCCATTACTCTTAATAAAGTTTTTTCTGTATGCAACTTTGGAGGCTTTTTGACTACTGTATTTACCTTACTTTCTACTACCCCAACTCTGTCTTTTTCTTTTACCATAGGAAGTATAGTATCCTTAGTATCGATTTTCTCTACCACTCGCCATCCTTCAATTATTTGAACCTTACCTTTTGACACAAATATCCCTTTTGTTTTATCATCGTAAATCTTGGTAGTAATCTTTGTTTCCTCAAATTCTGCTACAGGCATAAATTGCATTATAAATCTATTTTTTACTGCATCATAGACTATCTGCTCATCTTTACTTAACCCTGTAGGCTTTATGTATGTAGGAACTATGGCACTGTGGCTTTCTACCTTAGAATTATCAAATATTCTCTTGTTTTTAGCAAATTTAATATCCTTTTCATATGGCAAACCCTTTTTTAAAGTATCTAATACCTTCCTTGCCCTTCCTTCTAAACTTTCCTCTAATGCAACGCTCCCTGTTCTAGGATAGGTTATAAACTTCTTTTCATATAAAGATTGTGCTACTTTTAACACCTTATCTGAGGTCCATCCTTTATATTTACTGGTAATATGTCCTTGAAGATTTGATAGGTTAAATAAAAGTGGTGCATATTCTTTCTTCTTCTCTGTTTCCTTAGCAACTATTTCCCCACTTTTCCCATCTAGTATTTTACTTATTATATTAAGATATTCTTTATCCTCAAATTTCTCTGAATCATTCTCATAATACAGTCCTTCAAATTCATCATTGTCTTTAGTCTTAAATTTAGCTATTAACTTATAATATGTTGTTGCTTGGAAATTTTCTATTTCCTTATCTCTATCGTAGATTATTTTAAGGGTTGGAAGCAAAACCCTTCCAATATTAAGTATATTATCTTCATTCAATTTATATTTTACGGTTGCAACGGAAGTAAGGTTAATTCCTATAACCCAATCGGCCCACTGCCTTCCTATTCCTGCATCCTGCAATGGCTTCATATCCTCGTTAGGCTTTAAATTCTTCATACCTTTCGTCACTTCTTCTGAGGTCCATTCATTTAAAAGCAACCTATAAATAGGCTTTTTCTCTTCAAAATATAAGAATAGCTCATCTGCAATTACTTGCCCCTCTCTATCATAGTCAGTTGCAGAAATGACGCCGTCAACATCTTCCCTATCTATTAAGGTCTTAATTATATTAATCTGCTTTTCTGCTCCTTTATCTGGAACACTTCTATTTCTGCTATCTTGTTTTATCTTGTACTTAAACTCTTTTGGTATAAAAGGAAATCTATCAAGTCTCCAACTTCTCATATTCTCATCATAGTCTTTTGCATCAAATAACTGCAATAAGTGTCCAAAAGCCCAGGTTACTAAATAATCACTTCCTTCAAAATATCCATCTCTTCTTACCTTTATATTTAAAGCATCTGCAATATTCTTAGCAACAGAAGGCTTTTCAGCGATTATAACTTTCTTCAATACATCAGCTCCCAATATTTTTTATATTGACTCAATAGATAATAATTATAAAATATTACATGCTTTTTATCAAGTTACCTATGTCCATGAAACTCCTCTTCTTACCAACCTATAAGGAATTGACCGCAACCAATCACAGATTTGTGCTCTCTGCTTATAAATATTGAGATATATGAAAAATCCAACATAATCCATTTGATTATATTTCTATAATGGATTAAAATGGTCAAATACAGCAAAATTTATTTTAAGGAGAAAAAAATGAGAAATATAAAATTAACTATACAATATGACGGTACTAAGTATAAAGGATGGCAAAAGCTCGGAAATGAGACTAATACTATTCAATCAAAAATTGAAAAAGTATTGAGTGAAATTACAGGAGAGGAAATAGAACTTATAGGCTCTGGAAGGACTGATGCTGGTGTTCACGCGTATAACCAAATAGCAAACTTTAAAACTAACTGCAAAACATCTAACGAAAAAATTTTAGAGCATTGTTATAGATATTTACCTTTAGATATTGTTGTGAAAAATGCCGAGGATGTTAAGGACAACTTCCATTCTAGATATAATGCAATAGAGAAAGTATATACTTATAAAATACAATAATACTACTCACGATGTTTTTAAAAGAAAATATTCATATCATATTAAGGAAGAATTAGATATCGAAAAGATGCGAGAAGCCGCTCTTCTCTTTATAGGCAAACATGACTTCAAGAGCTTCACTGCCTTAAAGTCAAAGAAAAAGTCTACTGTTAGAGAAATTTATTCAATAGACATTATAAAAAATAATAATAATTTAGATATAGTCTTTAAAGGCAATGGATTCCTGTATAAGATGGTAAGAATTTTAGTAGGAACACTAGTAGAAGTCGGTCTTAGAAAGATCACTTTAAATGATATAAGCCTTATAATGGAACAGAAGGACCGCTCTATGGCTCCTCCTACTGCCCCTGCCCATGGACTATTTTTAAGCAATGTTATTTATCAAGACTAAAAATATACTTAAAAAAATGTGCAGCATCTTTCTAAATGTAGGAGTGGAGGGGCTAAAGTGCAAAGCGGAGAAGTGGAGAACTTCATATTATGGTTTTCCTCAACTTCTCCACTTGCGCCTATGGGCGTCTCCACCCCTACACTAGAAATAAATTGTTGCACAATTTATTTCTATGATTCACCTTAATTTAGTGCCTTCCCTGAATCTCTTACTTCAATTAACCCTTTGGGATATGGTTCAAAAAAGCTTTGTTCTAACATATCCTTATCCTCAAATCTTACAGCATAGGATTTTATTAAATATAAAGGTACTGGATAAGGTATATGCCCTTCCTTATATTGATTAATGGTATCTACAACAAACTCCTTTTCTTCCTTGGATATTCTACCTTCAAAACACTCTACACATTGAAATAAAACTTTGACTTTTGAGTCGTTCCTTGGAATTCTTCCTAAAGCCAAATTTAAATACGTTTCATATTGTTCTAAAGTTTTATCTAGGGGTTCATTATTTATGTTTTTTATTATACTATTTAACCTTTTGAGATAAGTTTTATTGTACATAGTAAAAAGAAATATATTGCTATTGTGGAAACTTGTAAGCTCTTTTTTACAATATAATCTTTTTATTGTTTTAAATGTTAGTAAAGTATAAAGCCTAGTTAAAAAATGTTCTCTTATTTTAAAATCCTTTAGTCTTCCTTCATCTTCAATTGGAATGTTAGGAAAAACTTCTGTAGCTACTCCACCAAAGATTCCTCTGCCCTTACTTGAAGGCCCTCCTTTTTCTATATTAGTGTATATCTTTACATCCTTAATCCCACAAGAGGGTGACCTGCTTTTTAATATAAATCCATCCACCTCTTTTATGCCATCTAAAAAGTCATAGGAAAATTCATACATTGCCTTTGTATAGTCACTACTATTTTTAGGATCACATAATATCAATTCATCCTTATTCTTAACTATACGTATAGCATTTCTCGGAGTTGTAAGCCCAATACCTACTTCTGGACATATTGTTTTAAACTCCACATAGCCTTTTAATTTCTCCACAAAGCTGTCTTGTGCCATCTGTCCATTATACCTACAAGCATTAAATCCTAAACATTTACTTACTACAATAACTGGTTTATAAAAGTTTCTCAAACTACTCACCGCCATAAGGTAATTTTTTATTTAATCTATTGTTACATTTTCTAAGTTCTCTATCCTCATGTGAAATATTATATGTAAAATAAATGCTTTCAAAACAAAAGGTCAAATCAACATAAACATATTGACTTGACCTAACAAATTCTTAGCTTTCTTAATTTTCAATTTTTATCTTCCTAAATTTCAAAATCCTCCAAATATTTTTTCTAACTCTCTAATTTCTAACCTTCCCTAACCATCTCTAACTTGTTCCATTTAGTTTTTCTTTATCATTTCATAGTATCTTGACACGCTACCCTCTAATTCATCCATGCTTATAAATCTAGCTTTTCTTATCATTTCCTTGCCTTCCACATAGAAAATTACTGCTGGAACTGTAAATATAGAAAATTCCCCTGCTGCTTCTGTAACTTCACCTACATCAATTTTCTTAGCTAATATTTCAGGATAATCTAGAAGCATTTCTTCTATTTTAGGTAATAAGGCATGGCATACTGAGCAATTACTTGTTGATATGTAAAGTATAACTAATTTATTCTGTTTTATAAATTTCTTTGCGTCTCCTAGAGAATATAACTTATCCATTTTCTTCACATTCTTTCATTCAATTTTTCATATTTAATTGTCACTGTGTCTAAAATTATATATTATAATATAAAAAAAAGGCAACATAAAATTGCCTTTTAAAGAACATACTTCAAAACCATAAAGTAGTGACAAAAACTTCCTGCTAACACAAATAGATGAAATATTTCATGAAAACCAAAAATTTTCGACTTTATCTTAGGCCATTTTGTTGCATATATAACTGCACCTACAGTATAAAACACTCCTCCTAGAAATAGATATATAAGGCCGCCCATCTGCATACTTCTAGAAAGCGGCGAAATAATAAATACTGCTAGCCAGCCTAATAATACATAAAACAAGGTTGATAACCATCTTGGGGCATTAAACCATACCATTTTAAATGTTATCCCCATCAATGCAAAAACCCATATACCTATAAACATTCCCCACCTTAAAGGTCCTTGTAAAGATATTAAGCATATAGGAGTATATGTTCCTGCTATTAAAATATAAATCATAGAATGGTCTAGTTTTCTTAAGATTCTTATTACTTTGTCAGAAGATTTTATTAAATGATATACCGTGCTTGCCGTATAAAGAAGTATTAAGCTCAATCCAAACATAGTTATAGCTATATAGGATAAAGGAGTAGCATTAGGAATTGTAGTTTCGTATCTTATAAGCAGAATCATGCCTAAAAGAGACACTAATGCTCCAAATAAATGTGTTAACCCGCTAACAGGCTCTCTGAATTTAGTCATCATTATTTATCACTCCATTTTTATAATATTAATATCTATTATTTAACCCTATTAACCGCATCATGTAGTTTTGATTACTATATGATGTTATGTTATTATTTTACCACAATACTTTATAAATTATAACTTCCATATATAATTATTTTCCACGATTATTTATTATATTATTAGGATTTTAAGGGTTAACATTAACTTTGCTTCCATTATCTATTTATCTTTTCACATTATTCACATTTACGTTTCCATATGTAGTCTTAAATACTTCGTGTTGAAATACCAATATACTTATGTTAGAATTTTAATTAATTATATGGTTAGGAGTGTTTTATATGGAGTTAGATATAGAAGAGTTAAATTTATTATTAGAAAAGCTATTTTTATATGAAGATATAGAGCTTTCGGATATTCCGGATTTAGATTTATATATGGATCAAGTTATAACTCTCTTTAATGATAAGTTAGCTCATTTAAAAAGAAGTGACGATGATAAGATATTGACAAAAACAATGATAAATAATTATGCTAAAGCAAAAATACTTATTCCACCTAATAAAAAGAAATATACTAAAAACCACATTGTTTTGCTTATTCTTATATATTATTTAAAACAAAATTTGTCTATTAATGATATATACTTATTATTCAAAGATATGATTGAAGCTTTAAATTCTGCAGATAAAGAACATGTAGAAATTCAAAAGATATATGAATCATTTTTACATATAAAGAAGGCTCAAGCTGATAAGATTTCTGAAGACTTATCAGAAAAAATAGACCTTATTCATAAAAATACTCAAGGGTTGAATCCAGAAACTATGAAATCTGAGCAAATGCTTATCACAGTGCTAGCTTTAATAAATGAGGCAAATATCTTAAAACGGCTGGCTGAAAAAATTATTGATGATTTTTTTGCAGATAATGGATTTAGATGATGAAGTGGTTTGAAAATATAATTTTACAGAGCAGTTTAAAGCAGAAAATTTAAAGGCTAAGAAGCAGAGAATATTAAATACCCGCTTCTTAGCCTTTTGCTATATATTTTATTTTGCTAATGTTTTCCCTAAACTTTTAGCCTCTTCAACTTCATTTTCTGTTGGAGCTTCTTTAACTGCTAACTTTCCAACTATATTAAATCCATAGTCTATCATTAGCTCTGACCAGTTCTCTAGAAATTTACCTTCGTCCCATCCATAAGATCCAAATAACACTAAAGCTTTATTATGTGACGGTAAAAGTTTTAATTCCTTTACAAATGGGGCCATGTAATCTTGTTCTATTTTATTGTTATCTAATGATGGACTGCCTAATGCTATTGCATCAGCTTCAATTATGTCCTGAACCTTTGCATCCTGTACCATCTTTATGCTTACCTCAGCCCCAGCTTCTCTTGCTCCCTTAGCTATGCTCTCTGCTAAAATTTCTACGTTTCCACCATTACTCCAGTAAATAACTGCTATCTTCTTCATAATTATCCTCCTTAAGTTTATTAAATAATATTTATATCTATTTAATAATTATTATTCTTTAATAATATTATAACACATTCCCTATATATTGCAATGCAAAATTTACACTTTTTTTATACTTCCATAGTAATCTCATTTTCTTTATCTTATCGTTATGCTCAAAAAAGTGCTATAAGTTTTAATATTTGTCTATAATTCATTCTTATATATTTCTCTAGGATTCTCTTAATATATTCTTATCCTAATAAGATTTTTTATCCTACACATTGGTCTTACTCCTTATTTTAATTAGTTTATTATCTTTATTAGTAAATAAAAAACAGCCTTTTCGACTGTTTTGTGTATAATAATATAGCTATTATTTTACAATTACTTAATGTGTACATTATCCTACAATTACTTAATGTGTATATTTTTTTATTAATTTTATTATCTCATCTACTCCATTTTTTACAGAACTATTATTCATATTATGAATATAAGTATCCTTTTGCTTAAACAATCTGTCCATGGTCTCTATAAGCACTTCTCCTGTAAGCTTTTCCTCTTCGAGTACCATACTGTAGCCACTTTTTTCAAAAGACCTAGCATTTAGTATTTGATCCCCTCTACTTGCCTTTGCAGATAAAGGGATAAGTATATTAGGTTTTTTGAGAGCTAACAATTCAAAAATTACATTAGCACCTGCTCTTGATATAAACATATCTGCTGCAGCCATCAAATGTGTAAGTTCTTCACTTACATATTCAAACTGCTTATAACCTTTCTTAGAAGAAAGGCTATTATCTAGATTCCCTTTTCCACAGATATGAATTATATTATATTGTTTAAGTAGAGTATCAATCTTTTTTCTTATAATATCGTTAATAACTTTGGATCCAAGACTACCTCCTATTACCATAAGAATAGGCTTTTCATCGCCATAACCGCATATTTGACGTCCTTTTAATTTGCTGCCCTTAAGTAGATCTTCCCTTATTGGGGTCCCCGTAAGAACTCCTTTATTGCCTTTAATATGCTTTACTGATTCTGGAAAGGTTACACATACTTTAGTAGAAAAAGGGATAGATATCTTATTGGCAAGTCCAGGTGTAATATCTGATTCATGAATAATTACGGGAATCCTGTTTAAATAAGCTCCAATAACTACTGGAACAGATACAAAGCCACCTTTTGAAAACACAATATTAGGCTTCTCACGTTTTATTATTCTAGCAGCTTCTAAAACCCCTTTTAATACCTTAAAAGGATCGGAAAGGTTCTTTATGTCTATATATCTTCTCAACTTACCACTAGAAATAATGTGGTACCTTATTCCTTCTCCTTCAATAATCTTTCGCTCTATACCCTTCTCTGTCCCTATATATTGGATTTCATATCCTAAGTCTGACAACTTAGGTATAAGAGCCAGATTAGGAGTAACATGACCAGCAGATCCCCCACCGGTCATAATAATTTTATATTTTTCCAAAAAACCATCTCCTAACTTATCAATAAAAAATAACATACAACATATATAATTTATTTCAAATATTTATATTTCAAATAAATTTAAACAACTTCTTAAACATAACCTTTCAAACTAATTTTCTATTATAGATTATATGTTGTCAACGAAAAAATATATACACCTTAAATTCTTACATAAAAAATTACAATAGATGTCCATTTTTCTATTATAAGTACAAACTTGAACTTGTACCTATAACATACTAATATATTATTCTTAAAAAAGGTTAAGATACTAGTGTAACACAAATCAACCACAGAAAAAGGAGGTAATTATAATGGCAAGAAATAATAGAGCTCTAGTACCTGAAGCTAGAGAAGGATTAAACAGATTTAAAATGGAAGCTGCTAGTGCAGTAGGAGTTCCTTTAAAGAATGGTTATAATGGAGATTTAACTGCAAGACAGGCAGGATCAATTGGCGGACAAATGGTTAAAACTATGATAGAACAATATGAAAGAAACAATCTACAATAGTTAATTAAAAAAAGATAAAATATAATAACATGGATAGGCAGAATATCTGCCTATCCTATCTTCTTTCCAAATATTTTATATAATATATACCTTCATAGTTAATTAATATCTGAAAATTCCAGAATAACTTTATTATCAATGTTGGAATCTAATTGAAAAGAGCTACTTGTGTGTATATAATTGTTACTGTGAATTTTAAATCTAATAATAAATTTAGTTCCTATGCCTAATCTACTTTTCACTTCTATCTCTCCATCCATAAGATCTATAAGTTTTTTTACAAGTGCAAGCCCAAGTCCTGTACCCTGAGAGTTATTTGAAAGAGGATTTGTTATCTGTACAAATCTATTAAATATTTCTCCTAATTTCTCATCTGGAATCCCTACACCCTCATCTTCTACCTTGACCTCCGCATATCCTTTTCCCATATTTGTAGCAACTGTTATGTTTTTACCTTCTGGAGTGAATTTAATAGCATTAGATAACAAGTTTAATATTATCTTTTCATATTTATCTTTATCTAAATATACTATAGCTTCCTCTTCTGTAGTATCAAATATTAAGTTTATACCTTTACTTTTAGCATAAAAATTTGCTGAACTTACTATATTTTCGGTTACAGAAACTATGTCAAAAGGCGAATTATCTACTTTTAAGAATCCAGCCTCTGCTTTAGAAATATCTAATATATTGTTAATTAGCTTTAATAATATTCTGCAGCTTTGATTAACTTTTAATAGTATTTTTCCTATATTTGAACTGATTTCATCTCTATAAACATCATTAGCAAGTTGAATAGATGCTTGTATTATAGTCAGAGGTGTTCTTAATTCATGAGAAACCATATTAAAAAATTCATCTTTTGTTTTAGATATTGTTTCCAACTCTTTGGCTTGTCTTTCTAACTTTATTTCATTATTCTTTATTTCCGTTACATCATTTATAGTTATTATAGTGTTTATTAAAATGTCATCCTTATCTATCACTGGATTACAGCTTAACTCTATATATTTAAAGTCATCTTTAGATTTGTCTCTTAATTTAACAATAAAACTATGTATAGGCTTTAACTCTTCTATGTATTTGGCATATAGCCTTTGCAAAGATTCTTTATTATCTGCAAAATTATTTTCATCCATGTATGTGAAAAATTCTTTAGCAGTAGCTATCTGCTCTAGAGTTAAGTTTCCAAGCTCAATAGCTGGTTTATTACAAAAATCCAATTTACCATAACAATCTAGTACTACCAATCCTTCCGACATATTATGTACTACATCTTTTAAATGCAGTATATATTCTTTTTCCTTAATTCTTAATTGCTGCATAATATCGCATTTTGTTTTCATCTCAGACCAAATATTTAAGAACCTATCTCTTCCTCTTTTTATTTTATTTTCTTCATTAACGTACTCAGTAACATCATATATGTATATTTCTAAAACTTGTTCTTTAGGATTTATTATAAAATCAAAATACTTGTCAGTCATAATATTAATCCTTCTTAGCTTTTTATTTATTTTATCTTCAAAACATCCTTTCAGAATATCTTTAACATTATTTAACCCTATAATCTTTTCTATATCTTTTTCTAAGCTTTTAATTTGAGCATTAAATATCTTTGAAAATGCAAGATTACTATATTCAACTGAGAGATCCCTTCCATTCAGAATTACTACACCAAAGGGTAAATGATCATATATTTCGTACATACTTACTTTACCTCCAAAGTTAATGTGATACATCTAAATATATTCTATACGAAAAATTTTTTTCCTTCTTTTTCCATATAATTTCTATATAAATAAAAACTCTTCACGGAATTTCCATGAAGAGTTTTTATTTATATAGAAAGTCTAAAATCTTTCATTCTAAGCTGTTTGTTTTTGTACCCATTATATTCATTTATTACAGGATAAAAGACTATATCTAATTTCAATCCAGATGGATTGCTTATTACTCTCTCAAAGCCGCTGCCATACTTTTCTCTCAGCATTCCTTTGAATTCTTCTACCTTATCGAAAGCTATAGCATCTATTCTTTCTCTATTATTAGTTAAGCAGCTTAGTTTTAATGTATTTTGATTTTTCCCTAAAAATTTCACTTCAGAAATGGCTATTCCTTTTTCAGCAAATACAGGCGAAGAATTTCCTTTCCCAAAAGGTTCTAACCTTTCTAACTCATTAATTAAATCCTCATTAACCATGCTGAGGGAAATTCTTTTATCTATCTTAATCTTAGGAGTTATATCTGCCTCTGTGAGGTTGCAGCTTTCATTTAGCCTCTTTCTAAGCAAGAGTATATTCTCTTCTTTGATAGATAAGCCAGCTGCCATAGGGTGTCCTCCGAACTTATCCATCAAGTCTCTACACTTTAAAAGTTCTTCAAATAAATTGTATTCTTCTATTGAGCGTCCAGAGCCTTTAGGCATCTCTTTTCCTCTTGTCAATATTATAGTTGGCACATTAAACTTCTCTTTAATCTTACCTGCCACTATCCCAGCAATGCTCTCATGAATATCCTCTTTATATATGACCAATACTTTGTCATTCTTTAAATCAGAATTTTGTATAATATGTACAATATCTTCTACATTCTCCATTGTCATGTCTTGCCTTGTCTTATTTAGCTCATATAATATGTTTGCAAGCTCTTCAGCTCTCATTACATCCTCTGTGGTAAGCAATTCTACAGACAATGCAGCTGTATCCAGCCTTCCTGTTGCGTTAATACATGGCCCAATCATAAAACCTATATTGTGGGATTTAATTTCTTTACCTTTGATGCCTAGAACCTTCATAAGAGATATTAAACCTAAATTTTTGGTATTTTTTATCATACTTAAAGAATTTTTTGCTATAATTCTGTTTTCACCTATTAAATCTACTACATCACATATTGTACCTATTCCTGCTATTTCTATAAACTGGTATGCTTCTATCTCTTCTAAGCCAAGCTTTAAATATAATGCTTGTATAAATTTAAAAGCAATTCCTGCGCCACATAAAAACTTAAATGGGTATGTGCAATCTGGCCTTTTAGGGTTTATTACAGCATCTGCTTCAGGTAAAACATACTTCCTCTCATTTTCAGTTTCAGTAAAAGGAAGTTCATGATGGTCAGTAACTACCACTTGCATTCCTAAGGCTTTAGCAAGCTTTATCTCCTCCACAGCGCTGATTCCGTTGTCGCAAGTAAGTATAACCTCTGCTCCTTCTTCCTTAAGTGCTTTAATTCTATCACTAGACATTCCATATCCTTCTGCTTCTCTATCAGGGATATAATATTCCACATTTGCTTCTAAATTTAAAAGGCCCTTATACAAAATGGTTGTACTTGTAACCCCATCAGCGTCATAATCTCCGTATACAACTATTTTCCTTCCCTCATCTATAGCATCTAATATTATATCTGTACCTAACTCCATATCTGCCATAAGAAATGGATCATGTAAATCCTCTAAAGAAGCATTCATAAATTTTTTTACTTCTTCAACATCTTGAATATTTCTACCTGCTAGTATTTTTGCAGCTATGCTACTTATTCCAGCTTCTTTAGCTATTTTATCTACATCACATTTTGTTACTCTAAGTCTCCATTCTGTTTTCACCTTTATCACCTTCTTCAAGGCTATTATAACATAATCTTAATAAATTTTGTGGTATAATCTTCTTTGGAGGTGCTTATAATGGATACTTTATTATTTGGAATATCTGGTCTACCTAGTTCAGATGGTACAAAAAAATTTACTTATAAGTCTGGAATTCAACATTTAAAAGAATTAGGCTTAGATGCTATGGAGCTTCCTTTTGTTCGCTCGGTAAATATCACAGACAAGAATAAAAATGAAGTGCTTGATACTAAAATCAAAAATGACTTTTACCTTTCTGCTCATGGCTCCTATTTTATAAATCTAAATGCGGAAGAGGATGAAAAGATAGATAAGTCTTTAGAAAGAATAGTAAATGGGGCTGAAGGATTAAAAAAAGTAGAAGGAAAAAGTTTGATTTTTCACCCTGGTTTTTACCTTAAAGACAGCAAGGAAGAAACCTTTAATACCATAAAAGAAAATCTCTTAAGATTACCAGACCTAGGTATAGATTATAGGCTTGAAACTACTGGGAAGGGAACTCAGTTTGGCTCTTTAGAAGAAAATGTTCAGCTGTGCAAGTCTGTTTCAACCTGTAAGTTATGTATAGACTTTTCTCATCTTCATGCAAGATATAATGGGTTATTAAAAAATTATGATGACTTTGCTAAAATTTTAGACTACGTTGGAAATGAGCTTGGAGAAGAATCCTTAAAGGATATGCACATACACCTATCCGGAATTAACTACGGACAAAAAGGAGAAAAGAATCATCTTCCTTTTGAGGAAAGCGATTTTAATTATAAAGACTGCCTTAAAGCCTTTCATAAATTTGAAATAAAAGGTTGTATTATATGCGAAAGTCCTATATTGGAAAAAGATGCCTTGCTTCTTAAGAATTATTACGAATGTTTATAAACTTAAAGCGGCAGATAAAGTTGTGCTGCTACTTTTATTACTTAATTAATTATAAACAAGTAAAAAGACAAGTACGTAAGCTACTTGTCCTTTTACTTGTTATGTACTTTGGAAAACCTATTATTCTTCAATCTCTACTTCATTATTCTCTAAGTTCTCTTGCACGATTACTTTTATATCTTGGATTTCTCTCAAGATTTTTTCTAATAATTCTAATTCTTTCTTTTCCATGTAAACTCCCTCCCCCATCCTACATTAGTGACATGCCTTATGAATCTAATTATATTATCAAAGCGCTTTTTTTTACATAGTGGCATGTAGGGAATTGAGTAAAAATTATGTATAATAAACGTACATTTTAAGGGAATTTAGATTCAATTTATTGATATCGACTTCAACTTTTGATGCTAATACACAATTTATTAGATTCTATCATAAAATATATGGAATTTGAATATATATCTATGAATTTTCAGGAGATGGTGTTATGTGTGGAATTGCAGGAGTTATCAATTATAACTCCAACCTAACCAAAGAAATGTATATTATAGAAAATATGACTGATACATTAAAAAAAAGAGGCCCTGATTCTTATGGGTTCTATACCTCTCAGAATGTACTTTTAGGTCATAGAAGGCTTATAGTAGTAGATCCTAGTGGCGGTGATCAACCAATGACTAAGACCTATAACAATAATAAGTATATTATTGTATATAATGGGGAGCTATATAACACTGAAAATGTGAGAGAAGAGCTCTTAGACTTTGGCTTTAGTTTTAATTCTTATTCTGATACAGAAGTTCTTTTAACTTCATATATAGCTTGGGGGCCAGATTGTGTTCATCACATTAACGGTATCTTTGCTTTTGGTATATGGGATGAAAAAGAAAATAGACTGTTTCTTTGCAGAGATCACTTAGGAGTAAAGCCCCTATATTATACTGTTAAAGATAACAATTTTATTTTCGGCTCAGAACTAAAAACTTTATTAGCACATCCTTCGGTAGAACCTATAATAGATGAGGAAGGTATCTGCGAAATTTTTGGACTTGGACCTGCTCATTCTTTAAATAGTGGTATTTTTAAAGATATCTATGCATTACCTCCAGCTAATTTCATTCTATATTCTAAAGATGGATTAAAAGTTCAGAAGTATTGGGATGTAAAATGTGAACATCATGATGAAGATATAGATACAACTTCAGAACATGTAAGAGAGCTTTTAACGGATGCTATTAAAAGACAACTTTTTGCTGACGTTCCTGTTTGTACCTTCTTATCTGGAGGGCTAGATTCAAGCATAATATCAGCAATTGCAGCTTCGTATTTTAGAGAAAGAAATAGCATACTTGAAACCTACTCTATAGATTATAAAGATAATGATAGATTTTTTGTAAAAAATGACTTTCAGCCCGATTCTGATGATCCTTGGATAGATAAAATGTCAACCTATATTAATAGCAACCACAAAAAAATAATAATTGACTCATTGAGCCTTTCCAAAGCACTTATTGATGCTGTAAAATCAAATGATGCTCCTGGCATGGCCGATATAGATTCCTCCTTGTATTTATTTTGTAATGAAGTTAGAAAAAATGCAACAGTAGCCTTGTCTGGCGAATGTGCTGATGAAGTTTTTGGAGGGTATCCATGGTTTAGAAGACCAGAGCTTATTAATTCTACTACCTTTCCATGGTCACGATCTGTAGATGCACGTAAATCATTGCTATCCTCTGATTTTAAAAACATTAATCTAGAAGAGTATGTTCAATCTAAATATATGGATACTATAAAGAAAACTCCTAAATTGGATGGTGAAAGTAAATTTGAAAGCCGAATGAGAGAAATATCTTATCTTAATATGAAATGGTTTATGGTAACCTTATTAACACGTAAAGATAAAATGAGTATGGGAAACAGTTTGGAAGTTAGAGTTCCTTTTGCTGATTATAAATTGGTAGAATATGCATACAATATTCCTATTGAAATGAAATTTTATAATGGCAGAGAAAAAGGATTATTAAGAAATGCAATGAAAGATATATTACCTGATGACGTGCTCTGGAGAGTAAAAAGTCCTTATCCAAAAACCTTTAATCCTGAATATACTGATTTAGTCCAAAATTGGTTAAGTGAAATTCTAGAAGATAAAACTTCTCCAATTTTACAACTTATTGATTACAATAAAGTTAGAAAGTTAGTAGAAACTAGAGGCGAATCTTTTAATGGTTACTTGTTCGGACAGCTGATGAAGGCCCCTCAGTTAATGGCATATTTAATTCAAATTAATATTTGGCTAAATGAGTATAAAGTCAGAATCAAGATTCAATAACTACCTATAATCACCTTTCTATGGTACTATATTATTGTATAGTATTGAATATAACATTCTAAATAAACAATTTTTTAACTATAGAGATAGGAGAAATACATATGAAAAAAAAGACTTTTAAAGGAAGTGCTATGCTAAATCCTGTTCCTGCTGTACTCATTACATCTAAAAATAATGAGGGTAAAGTTAATGTATTTACAGTAGGTTGGATAGGAACTGCTTGCACAAGACCACCTATTATAAGTGTAGCCATTAGACCCGAGAGGCTTTCCTATGAATATATAAAAGAAAGCAGCGAATTTGTGGTTAACCTTCCTTCAAAAAACTTAGTAAAAGCCGTAGATTTCTGTGGAGTCAAGTCTGGAAGAACTTTAGATAAGGTAAAAGAACTTAAGTTTAACTTAGCAGAAAGTGAAGATATTTCGGTACCTTATATAGATGATTGTCCTATTACACTGGAATGCAAAGTTAAAGATATTATTTCTTTAGGTTCCCATGATTTATTTTTGGGAGAAGTTTTATCTGTTCATGTAGAAGAAAGTTTAATAGATGAAAAAGGTAAAATACACTATGATAAAGCAAATCTTATTTGCTACTCTCATGGAGAGTACTTCGGACTTTCTAAAGATGCTTTAGGCAGTTTCGGATATTCAGTAAGAAAAAAGAAGAGCCCTAAAAAAAGAAAATGAGAACAGGGAGTACAACTCCTCTCTTCTCATTTTTTACTATACTTCTTCTATACTTACTACATCGTATCCTGCATCTTCTACTTCAGCTTTCATCTTTTCATTATTTAAGCTTTCACCTTCGACTAGAGCATATTTACCGTCTAAATTTACTTCAACATTTTTTACTCCTTCCACTTCCATAAGAGCATTTTTAACATGCATAACACAGTGGTTACAAGACATTCCTTCAATATTTAATTTCTTTTTCATAATAAATTCCTCCTCTATTTTTGTTAAATCTATTTAAATATATATTTTAAGCCTATATAGTACGTTTAAATCCTCTTAACCTTAATGCATTTGTAAGAACAGATACAGAACTTAAACTCATGGCTGCTGCTGCTATCATTGGATTTAATCGTGGTCCTCCAAAGAGTATTAGCACTCCAGCCGCCACAGGTATTCCAAGTATATTATATCCAAATGCCCAGAAAAGATTTTGTTTAATGTTTCTTATAGTCGCTTTGCTTAGCTGAATTCCAGTTACCACATCAAGAATGTCATTTTTCATAAGAACTATATCTGCTGATTCTATAGCTACATCTGTACCAGAACCTATGGCTATTCCCACATCGGCTTGAACAAGGGCTGGCGCATCATTTATTCCATCTCCTACCATTGCAACTATATCTCCACTTTCTTGAAGCTTCTTTACATTTTCAGCTTTATCCTCAGGCATAACCTCTGCTAAAACTTCATCTATACCAGCTTTTTTAGCAATAGCCTCTGCTGTCCTTTTATTATCTCCTGTAATCATCACCGTTCTAATTCCCATTTCTTGAAGCTTTTTGATAGCTCTTGTGCTATTTTCTTTTAACACATCAGCTACTGCAATCAAGCCTGCTATCTGTGCTTCAATGGTTACATACATTGGAGTTTTTCCTTCACTAGCTAAATCTATTGAAGCCTTTTCTAATCCTTCTAAGGATATATTTTCTTCTAGCATTAATTTTTTATTTCCTATTATAATCTTTCTATTATCTACAGTTACTTCTATTCCTTTACCTGGTATTGCCTTAAAGTTTCTAGTCTCTAAAGCTCCTAACCCTTTATCTTCTGCATACTTTACTATAGACTCACCTAATGGATGTTCGGAGCCCTTTTCTGCTGAGGCTGCAATTTGAAGCAGATAATCTTCATCTATACCATTTAGCGTAATTATATCAGTAACCTGTGGTTTTCCTTCTGTTATAGTACCTGTCTTGTCAAAAACTATTGTTTTTACCTTATGAGCAGTTTCTAAAGCTTCTCCTCCCTTTATTAGAACTCCATTTTCTGCTCCTTTACCTGAGCCAACCATAATAGCTGTTGGTGTTGCAAGTCCTAAAGCACAAGGGCAAGCTATTACAAGAACAGATATAAATATTGTAAGAGAAAAGATAGCTCCTCTTCCTGCAATATACCAGCTTAAGCCTGATATGATAGCTATAACTATTACCACTGGTACAAAATATCCAGAGATAATATCCGCTAGCCTTGCTATAGGAGCTTTAGATCCTTGAGCATTTTCAACCATTCTTATTATTTGTGAAAGAGCCGTATCTTTTCCTACTTTATTAGCCTTAAATTTAATAAGTCCATTTTTATTTATGGTTGCTCCAAATACTTGGTCATTTATATTTTTATCAACAGGAATGCTTTCTCCTGTAAGCATAGATTCATCTACAGAGGATGTACCCTCTACTACAATTCCATCTACTGGTATTCTCTCACCAGGTTTAACTATAATTATATCTCCTACTTCTACTTCTTCTATAGATATTTCTATTTCTTTTCCATCTTGAATTATTAAAGCATTTTTAGGTGCAAGTCCCATAAGTTTTTTTATAGTCTCTGAAGTTTTACCCTTTGTTTTAGCTTCTAAATATTTTCCCATCAATATTAATGTTATTATAGTAGCCGCAGATTCATAATATAAATCCATAGAATACTCATGATGTCCTCTACTTATTTGATAAGTTGCAAATATACCATATAGTACAGCTGCACTAGTTCCTATGGCAATTAGTGAATCCATATTAGGACTTCCTTTGAATAAAGTCTTAAATCCAACCTTATAAAATCTTTTTCCTGCAATTAGGGATGGTATAACTAAAACAATTTGAACTAAAGCAAAGTTTAAAGCATTATGCATAGGTTCTATAATACTTGGTAAAGGCATTCCCGCCATGTGCCCCATAGTTATTATTAAAAGCGGCACAGTAAATATAGCAGATACTACAAAGTTAATCCAAATATCCCTTATTTCTTTTTCTTTTCTCTCTTTATCAGAATCTATTGAAACTTCTTCTTCTAACGCTTTGTATCCAGCCTTTTCTATAGCTTCTTTTATCTTTGTTAATCTAACTTTAGAAGGATCGTATTGAATATAAAGCCTCTCTGATGCAAAATTCACTTCTGACTTATCTACCCCTTCTAACTTTTTAGTGGCTCTTTCTATTGCTTTTGCACAGGCTGAGCAGGTCATCCCTCCAACGCCAATGCTTATCTCTTTAAGTTCTTTTTCTTCTTCTGCAGAATATCCAGCTTTTTCAATTGAATCTATTATTCTATCAACAGAAGTAATATTTTCGTCATACTTTACAAAGAGTTTTTCCGTTGCAAAGTTTAAATTTGCTTCATTTACTCCTTCTGTCTTTCTAGATGCTCTTTCTACTGCCTTAGCACAAGATGCACAGGTCATTCCCTTTATATTAAGGATTTTTTCCATTAAAATCACTCCTTTGCTACTTCATCAATTTATCTAATACGGATATTATTTCATCAACCTTTTCTTCACCTTCATCATGCAAAAACGCATCTTTGACACAATGATTTAGATGCTGCTTTAGAATCATTGAATTAGCCTTTTTTAACAACGCTTGTGACGCAATTATCTGATTTGAAATATCTATACAATATCTTCCTTCTTCTAACATTTTTAATATGCCATCTATTTGTCCTTTGGCAGTTTTTAAATACTGTTCCGCCTTTTTTCTTTCTATATTCATTTTGTACCTCCCTCCCCCTGTGGGGGTGTGTTGTTATAAACATAATAGTATATTTTATTTAATAAGTCAATACTGATTTTATTTTTCCACTAAATAATAAAAGCTATGTTTGAAAGATTGTAAATTAATCAACTCTGCAAACATAGCCTATTACATTTAAAATTTTATATATACTAATTATTTTCCTACTGCAAACAAATATATTTATTCTGGTCTTAAAACTTGTATACTAGGGTTCTTTAAAACCTTATTTACTACCTTTAGTATTTTATATTCACCTATATTACCTTTAAATTCATTTAAACCATCATAAACTGAATCGTACATAATTTCATTTGTAGTAATCTTTTTACAAAGCTCAATAGACCGCTCCACCTTCAGCTCTTCTTTAAGATGCATATTTTTTATTATTTTTCTTATATTATTTTCTTTAAAAACTCCTTTTGAGAATTTTATATTTTCTATATTATTATCTATCAATTTTATTGCCTTATCTATATTTTTTTCCGAGGTTCCAAGCTTAATAGTAAAAAGCTTTATTCCATTTTCATTTTTTATACTGCTCCCTATGTCGTATACTAATCCATTCCTTGTCCTTATTTCATCATAAAGAACGCTGCTTGTCCCTTCTCCAAACCTTGCATTAAATATCTTAAGTAAACTTATCTCTTCCTCATCTAGGAAGTGTATAGGAAAACAGTACTGTATCTTAGCTCCATTCAAACCTTTTCTTACTTTAGTAAAAATGCCCTTATTATTTATTTCGTATAAGTCTCTTTCTTCGCAAAGATATTCTTTTTCCCAACTTCCAAAATAATTTTCTATAATTTTCAAAACTTCTTCATAATCCAAAGAAGAGGCAATAGTTATTATACAATTTGAAGGAGCATAATGCTTATAATAAAATTCTTTTATTCCCTCCAATCTTATATTCTTTATACTTTCCTCTGTTCCTATGATAAGTTCTTTGATTCTTCTTTTATTAAAAGAATTAAAATAAAGCTCGTCCTCGCAATCTTGATAGGGATCATCCTTCCATTCTTTTAACTCCTCTAAAATTATATCTATTTCCTCTTTGAAACCTTCTTCTGGGAAAATAGGATTTAATATAATATCTGAATATATTTCAAATCCCTTTTCAAAGTCCGAAGATAAGGTGGTTCCGTAATATATAACATACGGATAATTGGTCATAGCATTGTGAAAACCAAAGACTTCATCACAAGCCAAGTTTATTTTATTCTCATTTCTTTTTTTAGTTCCTTTAAAAATCATATGCTCAACTGCATGAGCAACCCCTATCTCATTTTTTTCTTCAACTATGGCTCCCGCATCAAAACCTATACAGAAAGAAGATAGCGTTCCTTCCCTTTTAATGTAATTCACCTTAATTCCATTGCCAAAACTATGTCTTTTCATATAAATTACCTCCACACTGTATTCTACTACATTTTTTATCCTAAAAAAACATTTCTATGTACTTTAGTAATTGTGCTATAATTTTTATGAGGAGACTGGAGGAATTTAGATGGATATAAATAATGCAGAAAAGAATAGAACTCTGATTCAATTAATCACGTATGGATTGATCGGGGGCAGCAATGTACTTATAAATTTAATAATAATAAACATTCTATCTCATATAACCGGAATATATTCTGGCATTACAATGTACATATTTTATGGAATCTCATTTGTTGCTTACTCAATTAATGGATACTATTTGAACAGAAAGTTTACTTTTACCTCTAAAAGTAGTTCCTATTTTAAATATGCCTCGGTTTTGGCTGTTTCTGCCTTCTGTAATTCAACCTTATGCACAATACTTACTTTTTTTAATATATTTAGCGTATCAGAAGTATTATGGCTAAATTTTTCAGTAATTTTTTCTTCTATTGCCGTTGGAATACTAACCTTTATAGTCAATAAATATTTTGTTTTTAAAGATAAAACCAAGTAAAAGTCAGTACCTTTACTTGGTTTTTGCTTTAATATACTTTATTTGTTTTTAAATGCCTTTTCTTTTCTCTTTTCAACAAAGGCTGTCATACCTTCTGTTTGATCCTCTGTTGAGAAGCATTCTCCAAAAACTTCTGCTTCAAAAGCTATTGCTGTATCCATATCTACTTGCATTCCTCTATTTATAGCTTGTTTACATAAACTAACTGCAATTGGAGCATTTTTAAGTATTTCATTAGCTATTTTGTTAGCTTCTGGTAATAATTCTTCTGGTTCTACTACTTTATTTACAAGACCGACTCTATAAGCTTCTTGTGCATCTATAATTCTAGCTGTATAAATTAATTCTTTAGCCATGCCTAATCCTACGTGTCTTGCAAGTCTTTGAGTTCCCCCAAAGCCTGGTGTTATTCCAAGACCTACTTCTGGTTGTCCAAATTTAGCCTTAGTAGAAGCGATTCTAAAGTCACAAGCCATAGAAATTTCGCATCCTCCACCTAAAGCAAAACCATTTACAGCTGCTATAACTGGTTTTTCTATAGTTTCGATCTTTCTAAATACTTTATTTCCCAATAAACCAAATTTTCTTCCTTCTATAACATTCATATCTTTCATTTCAGATATATCTGCACCAGCTACAAAAGATTTCTCTCCAGCTCCTGTTAAAATAACAACTAAAATTTCATCATCATTAGCTACTTCATCAAATGCTAAATCGATTTCAGTTAAAGTTTCAGAATTTAAAGCATTTAATGCCTTTGGTCTGTTAATAGTAACATATCCTATTCCATTTTCTTTTTTTAATAAAACATTTTTAAATTCCATTGTGGTTCCCCCTTATTAGTTTCAATATTCTAGTAATTATATTTTTATTTTATTAGATTAAACAATACATCTCAAGTACGCACTTTTATGTACCATAGTTTCCTAAGGATACATATTGTTCCAAAATATACCTAATTCCCTTTAAGGTACTTTTACTTTAAAATCAGTACAGCAGCTACCTATTAGGCGTAGACTGCTGTAGATATAGTTAATATTATCGTAAAATTAATTACTTATAGCTTTTAATTTGAGCTACTAATTCAGGAATAACTTTAGTGAAGTCTCCAACTAATCCTAAATCAGCAACATGCATAATTGCCGCATCAGCATCTCTGTTGATAGCGATTATGTAGTCACTATCTTGCATTCCAGCTAAATGTTGAATTGCTCCTGAAATACCTACTGCAACGTATACTTTTGGTCTTACAGTTTTTCCTGTTTGACCTACTTGTAGTGCATGGTCAATCCAACCATTTTCAACAGCTGCTCTTGATCCTGCTACTGTTCCACCTAATACATCAGCAAGTTCTTGTAGTAATGCAAAGTTTTCTTTGCTTCCTACTCCTCTTCCTCCTGATACTATAATTTCAGCTTCGCTGATATCTGCTACTTCTTTAGCTATTTTAACTACTTCTTTAACAGCTACTCTTAAGTCGTCAGCTCCTAATGTTGCTGATACTTTTTCGATTTTAGCTGCATCTACTTTAGCTTCATCTTTAGCTAATTTGTCGAATACTCCTGGTCTTACTGTAGCCATTTGTGGTCTGTGTTCTGTACACATGATTGTAGCCATTAAGTTTCCGCCGAATGCAGGTCTTGTCATCATAAGCTGACTTGTTCCTTCTTCAACGTCTAGTCCTGTACAGTCAGCTGTTAACCCTGTTCCAAGTCTTCCAGCTATTCTTGGTCCTAAATCTCTTCCTAAGAAAGATGCTCCTATGAATAAAACTTCTGGCTTTCTTTCATTTACTAAATCACAGATTGCTTTTGTGTAAGCATCAGTTGTGAAATGAGCTAATTTTTCATCTTCAACATATAATACTTTATCTGCTCCATATGCTAATAATTCTTTAGCTATGTTATCTACATTGTTTCCAAGTAATACTGCAGTTAATTCTGTTCCTAATTTATCTGCAATTTCTCTTCCTTTTCCTAATAATTCTAGAGCAACTTTTTGAAGTTCTCCATCTCTTTGTTCTGCATATACCCAAACGCCTTTGTAATCTGCTATATTCATTGATTATCCCTCCACTTCTACTTATATACTAAATATAGTGCTTTTCTTTTAATTTTGAAGCTGCGAATGCTGCTGCTTCTTTAGCTGACATGTTAACAACTTCGCCTTTGCCTTTGTTTTCTTTTGGCCAAGATCTCTTAACCTTTGTTGGTGAGCCTTTTAATCCAAGAAGCTCCTTGTTTACATCGATGTCGTCAGCGCTCCATACTTTAACTTCTTTATTGAAGATTTGGAATATGTTTCTTGCATTCATATATCTTGGTTCGTTCAATTCTTTTATAGCTGTTAAAAGACATGGCATTTTAACATCTAATACTTCATATCCATCTTCTAAAGCTTTAGTTACTGTTAAAGCACCATCTTTAACTTCTACTTTTTGTACATAAGTAACTTGTGCAAGTCCTAAGTGTTCAGCAATTTCTGGTCCTACTTGTGCAGTGTCTCCATCGATTGCTTGTCTTCCAGCGAATATAATATCATATTCTAATTTCTTTAATGCTCCTGCAAGCGCATGTGAAGTAGCTAATGTATCTGCTCCTGCAAATGCTCTATCTGTTACAAGGATTGCTTCATCAGCTCCCATAGCCATAGCTTCTCTTAAAGCAGCTTCTGCTTGCGGAGGTCCCA
This sequence comes from Clostridium bovifaecis, assembly GCA_009738435.1. Taxonomy (GTDB): domain Bacteria; phylum Bacillota; class Clostridia; order Clostridiales; family Clostridiaceae; genus Clostridium_H; species Clostridium_H bovifaecis. The sequence continues at coordinate 1,979,097 of CP046522.1, forward strand.
TAGTTATAACAGTGATGTGTGCTCCGTTTTCATCTTTTATTCTTAATGCTTCTTCTAAAGCATGTTTGTCTTCTGGGTTTATGATTGATGGAACGCCTTCTCTTATAAGTGTTCCTGTAACTGGATCTATTTTAACTTGGTTTGTATCTGGAACTTGTTTTAAACAAACTACTATCTTCATCGTTTAATTCCCTCCTTAATTAATTCTTATTTAAATATATCGCCTGAGATAACCATTCTTTGAACTTCATTAGTTCCTTCATATATCTGAGTTATCTTAGCATCTCTCATCATTCTTTCTACTGGGTAATCCTTCATGAATCCATATCCACCAAACAATTGAACTGCTTCAGTTGTAACATACATAGCTGCATCTGAACATGCCCATTTTGCTCTTGCTGCTGAAACTGAATATGGCTTACCATTATTTTTATCCATTGCTGCTTTATATAAAAGGTATCTAGCTTGTTCAATTCTTAAATCCATTTCTGCCATTCTCCAAGCTAGTCCTTGATTTTTATAAAGAGCTTTTCCAAATTGTTTTCTTTCTTTCATATACTTTTTAGCTTCTTCAAAGGCACCTTCTGCTATTCCTAGTGCTTGAGCTCCTACTCCAATTCTTCCTCCGTCAAGAGTCTTCATGGCAACACCAAAGCCTTTTCCTTCTACTCCACCTAAAAGGTTTTCAGCTGGAACAACGCAATCCTCAAGAATAACTTCGCCAACTTGAGCTGATCTTATTCCCATCTTATTTTCAACCTTACCTATAGATATTCCTGGGAAAGATTTTTCAACTATGAAAGCAGACATACCTTTAGGACCTTTGCTCTTATCAGTAGCTGCAAATATAACAAAAGTTTCAGCAATAGGGCTATTAGTTATAAATAATTTTTGTCCATTTAATATATACTTATCTCCATCTTTAACTGCCACAGTTTGTCCTGCTGCTGCATCTGTTCCTGCATTAGGTTCAGTTAATCCAAAAGAACCTATTTTTCTTCCTGTAGCTATATCTGGAAGATACTTTTTCTTTTGCTCTTCTGTTGCATTTTGATAAATGGCTCCTGCACATAGAGAAGTATTTACAGAATAAGAGATACCCATACTTCCATCTACCTTAGAAATTTCTTCAACAGCTAAGATATAGGATAAATAGTCTCCGCCAGCTCCTTCATATTCTGTTGGAAAAGGTAATCCAATTATTCCGTGTTTACCTAGCTTTTTATAAGCTTCTGCAGGGAATTCCCCTTTTTCATCACATTCAGCAACTATAGGTTTAAGTTCATTTTCTGCAAACTCCTTTACCATCTGTTTTATAAATTGATGTTCCCTAGATAAATTAAAATCCATATAAATTCCCTCCAAATTATATTAGAATTTGTTTTAAAGCACTAAGCTTTATCTGAATATGAATTTATTGTATTAGATTGCATCCATTACTACAAGTACGCACTTTTAAGTATTATAGTGGTCTTTATCAAACATGGTTCCTTAAAGTAAACTATGTTTACCTTAAGCTTCATATCATGTTATAATATTAAAGACATCATATGTATTTTTATGTAGCATAGCTGTGTTATATATATTTAGTATTAAAATGATACTATTATGTATTAGGGGGGATTTTATGTCAAAAACAGAATCAAAGCTGTATACGTGCGGTATGGAATTAACTATGGACGTAATAGGCGGTAAATGGAAAACAGTTATACTATGGCACCTTAGAAATAGAACTCTTAGATTTAGTGAGCTTAAAAGGAGGCTCGGAAGCATAACTCAAAAAATGCTAACTCAACAATTACGGGAATTGGAGGATGATGGACTTATCAATAGACAAGTATATCCTCAGATTCCACCTAAAGTTGAATATAGCTTAACAGAGTATGGTGAAAAAATCATACCTGTTCTTTACTCAATTTACACCTGGGGAATACATTATGCGCAAGACTTTAATTTAGAATTGGATATACCTAGTGAAATTCTTGAAAAAATCATAAATAAAGAAATATAATAAAGAAAACAGGAAACGGAGAACTAATCTCTGTTTCCCGTTTTCCATTTAATAATTTTGCGCCGCAAAATTATTATTTAGCGTAATTGTGGAATCCTCTTCCGCTCTTTCTTCCTAACCATCCAGCTCTTACGTACTTTCTAAGTAATGTATGAGCTCTATATTTTGAATCTCCAGTTTCAGTAAATAATACATCCATTATTGCAAGACATACATCAAGTCCTATAAGATCTCCTAATGCTAAAGGGCCCATTGGATGGTTAGCCCCTAACATCATAGCTTTATCAATATCTTCAGCTGAAGCTACTCCTTCTGCTAATATGCCGACTGCTTCATTTATCATTGGAACTAGTATTTTATTTACAACAAATCCAGGTGCTTCTGCAACTTCAACTGGTTCTTTCCCTATTGCTAATGAAACTTCTTTTACAGCATCAAAAGTCTCTTGAGATGTTGCCATTCCTCTTATAATTTCAACAAGCTTCATTACTGGCGCTGGGTTAAAAAAGTGCATTCCTATAACTTTGTCTGGTCTGTTTGTTGCTGAAGCAACTTCAGTTATTGATAACGAAGATGTATTTGAAGCAAGTATTGTTTCAGGCTTGCATATTTTATCTAACTCAGCAAATATTTCTTTTTTAATTTTCATGTTTTCTACTGCTGCTTCTACTACTAAATCGCAATCAGCTGCCATATTGAGGTCAACTGTTCCTGTTATTCTTGAAAGAATCTCTTCTTTTTTAGCTTCTTCCATTTTACCTTTTTCTACCATCTTAGAAAGAGCCTTATTTATTCCATTAAGACCCTTTTGTACAAACTCATCCTTAATATCTCTTAAAACTACCTCAAATCCCTTTACAGCAAATGCTTGAGCAATTCCTGCTCCCATTGTTCCAGCACCAAGTACACATACTTTTCCCATAATCATATACCTCCTAATAATTAAATATAATCCCATTATAAATTATAGCAACTACTATGCCAATTGCTTATTCTAAAATATATTCTTCTTCATTTTCATTAATTATATTATATTCTTCTAGCTTTCTATATAAAGTAGATCTTGGTATTTCTAAGACTTCTGCGGTTTTTCTCTTATTTCCCTTACACTCTTTTAGAGTATTTAATATTATATCTTTTTCTATAGAACTCATAATATTTTTAAGTCCTTTAGTTGTATTTTCATACCTACTCTTAGAAGAATTATGAACAATATATCCAGGTATGTCCTTTATTGATACACTAACGTCATCTGCTATTACACATATTTTCTCAATAACGTTTTTAAGTTCCCTAATATTCCCTGGCCACTCGTAATTTATAAGTATATTCATTACATCTTCTTCTATTTTTCTATAAAGACCAGTTTCTCTATGAAATTCATCCACAAAGCCTTTCACTAATAACGGAATATCCTTTTGTCTTTTTCTTAAGGGCGGTATTTTTAATGAAAGAACATTTAGCCTGTAATATAAATCCTCTCTAAATTTGCCTTCCTTTATCATTTGCTTTAAATCCTTATTTGTAGCACTGATAACTCTTACATCTATATTGATAGTTTTTTTACCGCCTATCCTTTGAATCTCTTTTTCTTGAAGAACTCTTAGAAGTTTAGCCTGGAGATAGACAGGCATTTCTCCTATTTCATCTAAAAATATAGTACCCCCATTAGCTAATTCAAATTTTCCTATGTTGCCGCCCTTTTTAGCCCCAGTAAAGGCACCTTCTTCATATCCAAATAACTCAGATTCTATAAGACTTTCAGGCATAGCTGCGCAGTTTATGCTTACAAACGGCTCGTCTTTCCTTCCGCTTTCATTATGTATAGAGTGTGCAAATAATTCTTTTCCTACACCACTCTCTCCACATATAAGTACATTAGAATTAACCTTCACAATCTTTCTTACCTGACTTTTACATTCTTCTATCTCCCTAGAGCTTCCTCCAATTGATGCTAAAGTGTATTTAGCCTTATTGATTCTAGCTATTTCATTCTTCAATAGCTTTAATTCTTTGTCTAAATTTTTATATTTTAATAGTACATTTTGCATTTTTTCTAAATCATCAAATAGTATCATACCTATTCCGCCTAAAACTTCTCCATTATCATCAAATATTGGTATGATATGAACTATAGCCTCTTCTTTTCCATTGTCAAACTTATGCTTTCTTGCTATTTGCGCTTGTTTTGTTCTAAGAACTTCTTTGAAAATAGATGAGGGATGCACATCTAAAATATCTTTACCGATTATATAATCCTGAGGCAGCTTAAAAAAGTTAGCAAAGCTTTCATTTACATATAAAAATATCCCCTTCTCGTCAACTATATCTATGGGTATAGGTAAATTATTAAAAATCTTATAACAGAAATCCAAAAAGCTTTTACTTCCTAAATATTTCATATATCAAACATCCTTTATTAAAATAATAAAATCCTATGGAAATGCTTACTTAGAATAAATATATTACATTTTCAAGCATAAGTAAAATCAAATTTAGTATGCATTTTCACGATTATGTACAATTGTAGGACAACAGTCCTGTTATAGGACACATTTTCTTTGTTATAATAATTCAAACTTCACCTAAACCTGAATAATTATGTTTATTTATCATAATATTCCTAATTATGTGATAATTTTCTCTCGTAATTTATTAGTCTTCTATCTATTTTCTTAAGAAATTTAAAAACATTTCAAATCCCAAAAGATATTACACAGTATTGGCATGTATGTTGCTAGTATTTATAGCTTGAAAAGTATTATTTTCATATGAAAAGGAGGAAATTATTGTGGGAATATCAATCATAGGTACGTCACACTCTAAAGTAGGAAAACTTGAGGATAAGACCGTTTATGACTTAATTGTAGATGCTGGAAGATCAGCCCTAGCTGATGCTGGTATTACCGGCGAAGAAGTAGATGCAGTTCTATTTGCTAACTACAACGCAACCGACTTTAATAGTCAATCACATTTAGGCCCTTATATGGTAGAAATAGACCCAAGTTTAAGATTTAAGCCTTGTATAAGAGTTGAAGCTGCATGCGCATCTGGTTCAGTAGGTGTCTATGAAGCTGTAAAAGGAATAGAATCTGGAAGATATAAGACAGTTTTAGTTGTTGGAGCTGAAAAAATGACTTCTCTTAATACAAATGGAGTTACAAATGCTCTTGCAAAGGCATCTTTATGGCCAATAGAAGGAGAACAAGGATATACCTTCCCTGGACTATATGCTGAGCTTGCAAAAGGTTATAAAGCTCACTTTGGAATCAGCGAGGAAGAGCTTAACGATACACTAGCTCGTATATCTGTTAAAGCGCATACAAATGCTATGCAAAATCCATTAGCTCAAATGCAAAAAGGCAGCTCAATGGAATATGCTTTAAATCTTTCTGATAAAAACCCTATGATTGCAGAGCCATTGAAGTTATCAGATTGTTCTCTAGTTTCTGACGGTGCTGCCGCTATGGTTATTACAACAACTGAAAGAGCTATGGAATTAAAAGATAAGGTTGTTGAAATTTCTTCTATCAACATGGCTTGTGATTATCTTTCAATCGTTGAAGGAAAGAGACACAATTGGGAACACGAAGCAATAAGACGTGCTTTCAACAAGTGCTTAGAAGAAACAGGATTAACTTTAGATGATATAAACGTAGCAGAAGTTCACGATTGCTTCACAATCAATGAATTAGTTATATATGAAGCTATAGGATTAACTGAGCCAGGAAAAGGAAGAGAAGCTGTACTTGATGGTTCTGTATATCCAGGTGGAAGACTTCCAGTAAATGTTTCTGGTGGATTAAAAGCTAAAGGACACCCAGTTGGAGCTACTGGTGTTTCAATGCATGTTCTTCTTGCTAAGCAATTAATGGGAGAAGCTATCGGTATTCAAGTTGAAGGAGCTAAAAATGCTGTTGCTATCAACGTTGGCGGCAGCGGCGCTACAAACGTAGTATCTATATTAAGAAGAGTTAAATAGAAAATAATCAATACCCATCAGCTAGTTTTTATGGTACTTCACCTAAGACAAACCCACAAAATTGTTTAAGTGAAATACTAAGTTAAGACAAAACTACAAAATGATTTATACAAAAAATATTAAACCAAACCCATAAAAACATTAAGACAAACCCACAAAATTATTAAAAAATGCTGGAATAAGCTTAGCTTGACTAGCATTTTTTAATTTGAAATTCTAAATTCTAAAATTCTTAACTTCTTTTCACATTCCAAACTATCTTCAGAAAATCCATAACAATAAATATATACTAAGCTATTCTTTAGCATTCAACAGAATGAGTAATAAAGACTAATGCTACTGTCCCAACACCTGACAATTAGTGTTTACATCCCACGAGGCTAGGAGGTGACTGGAAGTCAGCTACTTGCTACTGTTTTACTTAGAATATTTCCTCCACCATCATAAGAGTATGTTATAGTCTTGTTTAATACTTCATTATCTTCTCTTGTAAGCTGATTCAATCCATCATAATAATATGTTATTACTTTTCCATCTTCAGTAATTGTTTTTAATATTACCATTAGCATATTTATATTTTAAGGAAGTTCTATATCCAAGCTATAGAACTAAGCGATTCACACAAAATCGTAGATTTTGGTTTTCTGCTTATCTTTCCATTATTGTCTATTTCACTTACTCTTGTTGTAGTAGTGCCTGCAGCAGCTCCCGCTTCAAAGGCATATTTTGTATTGTAATTAAATATCCCTGTATTTAGTGCCCTGTCAGTTAGTCTTCCTAAGCTGTCGTATATATCTGATGATTACCCGCTCTAATACTTCCATCTTTTTCAAAATGGAAGTAAAGAGCGGCTACATCCCTAGATAACGATTTCTAAGCCTCAGGTGGAGTAAAAACTCCATCTGAAGCTAAGAACTCTGTTTATAGCTTACCCAGTTTCCTCTTCCATTTGTGTATATGACGTTTACTTCTTCAGAAGTTAATGCTGTATTATAGCTGCTTAGTCCTTCTAATTGTCCATTTAGCTGGTAAGTTCCTGATATGGTTCCTCCTACTGCTGTTTTTACTCCTGTAAAGTCTTTGAAGCTTGCGGTGCTTCCTGAATAAACCTTATCATTCAAATATAGTTTTGCATTTAAAGTTGTTCCTGATAAACTCCAAGTGAAGGCTCCGTAGTTCCATGTATTTACTGTTACAGTTTCTGTAGATGTTATTAAAGTTAACCAGCCTCCGGCACTATCTCTTACGGCTAGGTTAAGCTTATTGCTGCTGTCTAAATAAAGGCTTAATAAGGCTCCATTTCCTTCTGATGCTAATATATATCTTGATGTAGTTCCACCTTTCGTGTTAAACCATGCTCCCATGGTTCCTGCATCTTTCTTTATTCCTAAGTCATAAAGAATTTTAGTGCTTGCAGTGGTTGTTAGAACATTTTTACCTTTTTCTCCTGCAGCATCATAGATGTATCTATAGTTTACACCATTTATTATATCTTCAAGAATTCCTAGATTACCACTGGCATCATAAGAATACTTAAACTTCTCAGTTCCATTAACTGATTTGCTACTAATTCTGTCCTTACTATAAAGAATGCCGAATTAAGCTTCGCTTAATTCGGCATTCTTAACTTCCTAAATTCTTTACTTCTTTCCCACTTTAACCTTTAATCTAACTCTCTAACTTCTAACCTTTTAACTTGTTTTCCTAACTTGCCTTTCTACTTTCCGTTCTCCGTTTTCCATTTTCCGTTTCTTAAACTCCCTAAACTTCTCCACTTCTAAACTGCTCTTAAAGCTTCTCTACTGGACTTTCAGTCTTTCTTATCTAACTTCTATAATATAGTCATTGATATCTAGAGTTAAAAGTTTTTTTCCTCTTCCCGCCCTATTTTGAAGCTTTATATCCTTAAGAACTATATTTTCTTCTAACTTATTCTTGGAAACTAAGTATATACTATCTATATTTTCTCCATCTAAAGCTATTTCATCCTTAATGTCCTTACTCTCAATAAATTCACTAAATATAACTTCATCATTTTCTTTTAAGCTGATTCCTGTAACTCCTGTTGCTAGTTTGCCCATAGGATTTATGCTATCAGATTCAAATCTGATTCCCATAGCTTCTTTTGTTATAAGCAGGACATCTTTAGAAATGCTATCATCGCTTAGTTTTACATTTACTAGGCTGTCATCCTCATTTTTCAACTTATATCCCTTCACAACGGTATAATCGCCTTGAAATTCATTTAAAGGGGTCTTCTTAACATAACCATATTTACTGAAGAAGTATAAACTGCTGTTAGTATCAAAATTTATTATGGAAAAAATATTTATAATTTTTTCTTCATCTGCACTAAATTCATCAACAACCTTATTTAAATTCAAACCATTGCCATCTATATTCTCTAGCATACAAGACGGAATAGAATATACATTTCCTCTGCTTCCGAATATGAGTAATCTACTTAGAGAATTAGTAAAACATCCCATAGAACTTTTATAAGCTCTTCTATTAGATATCTTTATATGCCCATTTTTATCTATATTAACTACCATGCTTTTTGTATTAAATTCGTCTACGTAATTTATACTTACGACTTCATCCTCTTTAGAAACATTAAAGATTGGAACTCCCGTGATATTTCTATCTGAATTTTCAATTCTAGGCTCTTCTACAGTAAATTCTAAGCCTATCTTTGTTTTTACCTTAATATGTTTTTCCACTCTATCCTTGTCTTCAAGTTGAATATTTATAAGTCTTTCATTCTCTTTTAATTTTATGGCCAACAGTTTAGAATAACTTGTTTCAAACTTATCTAAAGATGACTTTTTAATTACACCCCTATTTGTAAAGAAAATAAAATTCTTATTTGCGTCTAACTGTGAAATAGGAAAGATTTCAATAATTTTTTCCTTCTCAAGCTCTAAAGTTTTAATTAAGTTATCTAACCTCTCACCCTTCTCTTTCCATTTCATATCTGGAAGGTTGATACATTTTAATTGGTATAAGTTCCCATGATCTGTGAAAATCATTAATGTTTCCTTAGTGTTTGAAGTTATAAGATATCTATTGAAATCTCCTTCTCTGTATTCTATATCCTCTACGCTTGGATTTATTCTATTATAATATTTATCTCCTACCCTTTTTATATATCCTTCGTTAGAAAAAGTGATTATTATGTCCTCTTCTACGATAATATCTTCTAAATCGATTTTTGCTTCTTCATCATCCTGTACTATTTTTGTCCTTCTTTTATCTCCATATTTCTCCTTTATTTCTATAAGCTCTTTTTTTACTACCTTAAATAGTTCATTTTCACTGCTTAATATTTTTTCAAGACTTTTAATCTGCCTTTGTAGCGCTTTATACTCTTTTTCAAAAGTCTTGATTTCAAGCCCAGATAGTCTATAAAGCATAAGCTCCACAATTGCTTGGGCTTGAGCCTCTGTGAATCCAAATTTGCTTATTATATTTTGCTCTGAATCCTTTTTAGATTTTGAAGTTCTTATAGTGGCTATTATGTCATCTATTATATCTATCGCTCTGATAAATCCTTCCATAATATGGAATCTATTTTTAGCTATTTCTAATTCTCTTTCGCTTCTTTTAGTTATAACTTCCTTTTGGTGCTTTACATAATGCCCTAGTATATTTTTTAAGCTTAAGGTTTCTGGTTTACCATCAGCTATAGCTACCATATTAAAGCTTATATTGCATTGAAGTTCTGTTTTCTTAAATAAGTACTTCAATACTTTTTCTACAGTATCCTTATCTGCTGTCTTTCTAAACTCTATAACTGCCCTTACTCCATTTCTGTCTGACTCGTCTCTAATATCCGTTATAAATTCTAATGCCTTTGAATGCTTTTTATCTGCAGTCATTTCAGAGATAATCTGTAACATTTTTGCCTTATTCTTTCTGTAAGGAAATTCGCTTATGATTATACCATACCTATCGTTTTCTAATTTTTCTATGCTGGTCTTAGCTCTTAGGGTTACCTTCCCTTCTCCAGTCTCATATGCAGCTAATAATGCCTTTTGCCCAATCACGATTCCTCCTGTAGGTAAATCTGGTCCTTTTATATACTTCATAAGTTCTTCTGTTGTTACATCATTTTTGTCTATATACGCTATAGCAGCATCAATAGTTTCTCCAAGGTTATGGGGAGGTATATTAGTTGCAAGGCCTACTGCTATACCGAAGACTCCATTTACAAGGAGATTAGGAAACCTAGCTGGAAGTACCTTAGGCTCTAGCTCTGTGTCAGAATAATTGCTTACCATATCTACTACTTCTTTATCTATGTCTCGTAGCATTTCCATAGCCGCATTTGTGAGCCTAGCTTCTGTATAACGCATAGCTGCTGCGCTATCTCCGTCTAAACTTCCCCAGTTACCGTGTCCATCAATAAGCGGCACTCTTGTTGTAAAATCCTGAGCTAGTATAACCATAGCATCATATACAGAGGTATCTCCATGGGGATGATATTTTCCTAATATATCTCCAACAATTCTTGCCGATTTATAATAAGGCTTATCTGGAGTCGCCTTTAATTTATATGCTCCGTATAAAATCCTTCTGTGTACAGGCTTTAACCCATCTCTTACATCAGGAAGCGCTCTCTCCTTTGCTACTTCCACAGCATAGGGAAGATAGTTATCTGGCATGACTTCTGATAAAGGAGCTTTTATTATGTTATTATCTATTGGAATTTCTATATTCTTTTTTGCCATACTGATTCAATCCTTTCTTCAGCCTGAGGTGCATTAAAACTCTGCATACTTATACATATAGTTTCTTCTCGGCTCTACCACATCTCCCATGAGCAAGGATATCATTTTCTCTGATTTTGCAGCGTCTTCAATGGTTATTTGCTGCAATGTTCTAGTTTCCGGATTTAGAGTTGTGTCCCAAAGTTGGTCAGGATTCATCTCCCCAAGTCCTTTATATCTTTGAATCAACGCTCCTTTTCCTATTTCCTTCTTAACAGCTTCTAGCTCATCATCGCTATAAGCATACTTCTTTACTTCTCCACTTTTTCCGTTTTTATACACCTTGTACAAAGGTGGGAGTGCTATATATAAATGTCCATTTGTTATTAGATGTCTCATGTATCTATAAATATAGGTAATCCATAAAGTTCGAATATGGTATCCATCCACATCTGCATCGCTTAGGATTATTATCTTATCATACTTTAAGTCATCTTCGTTATAATTTTCTAAGACTCCTGTACCTATAGCTGCATTGAAGAGCTTCAACTCCTCACTTGCTAGAACATTTTCAAGCTTCTGCTTCTCCGTATTCATTATCTTTCCCTTTGAAGGCATTATAGTTTGAAACCTTCTATCTCTTGCTTGCTTTGCACTTCCTCCAGCAGAATCACCTTCCACTACTATAAACTCACATAGCTCTGGATTCCTTAAGGTACATATAGCTATTTTTCCTGCAAGAGGTGCCGTACCCTTACCTATTTTCTTTTTTTCTGCTTCATTTATTTTTTTATCTTTTCTCTTCTCGCCGCAGCATATACTGCGTTATTTATTATTTGGGTTGCTGTTTCCTTATGGTCTTCAATCCATTCTCCTATTTTTGTATAGCTTATTTCATTCATAACAGTATACGCTTCATTGTTTCCAAGCTTAGTCTTAGTTTGACCTTCAAATATAGGATTGCTTATTTTAACCCTTAAAATAGCAGTCATTCCTTCTCTCAAATCGTCTCCTTCAAAGCCTTTATCCTTTTCCTTTATAATGTTCAGCTTTTTTGCCCATTCTTTAAAGGCTCTAGTCATTCCAGTTTTAAAGCCAGCTTCGTGAGTACCAGCTTCTGTAGTTGGTATGTTGTTTACATAGCTTGCCACATTTTCTGTGCTGGAATCTGTAAACTGAATACATACTTCCCCGTAAACCTTAATGCCCTCAATTTCTTTTTCTCCCTCAAAGATTATGGGCTCCTTATGTATAGGGGTTTTACTTTCATTTAGATATTCAATAAAATCTAATAGTCCTCTTTCTGAATGATATTCCTTTTCTACAACTTCTTCTTTTCTTTCATCTTTTAAAGTTAGAGTTATGCCCTTATTTTGAAAAGCAAGTTCCTGAAGTCTTCCATCTATAATATCAAATTTAAAGTCTGTAGTACTAAATACTTCTTTGCTAGGTTTAAAGGTTACTTTTGTTCCAGTTCTCTCTGTAGCTCCTACTATCTCTAAAGGAGTTACAGGAGTTCCTGGCATTTTCTTCTTTAAATCCATGTCTTCTGCATATTCAAATCTTTGACGATATATATGTCCCTTTTGACTGATTTCAACCTCTAGCCACTCCGATAGAGCATTTACTACCGCAGCTCCAACCCCGTGAAGTCCACCAGAAGTTTTATAATTGCTATTATTGAATTTACCTCCTGTGTGCAGCTCTGTAAATACCATTTCCACCCCTGACTTTTTCTTTATCGGGTGAATTCCTGTTGGAATTCCTCGTCCATCATCTATAACTGTAACGCTTTTATCATTATTTAAGATTACGCTTACCTTGCCACCATATCCATTGGCTATTTCATCTATAGAATTGTCCAACACTTCCCATATGCAATGATGCAATCCCTTTGTTCCTGTTGAACCTATGTACATGCCTGGTCTTACCCTTACTGGCTCTAACTTTTCTAAGGAAGTTAAATCCGTAACATCATAAGAATTGTTTTTGTTGTCATTTAACTGCATAATCTTCCTCCATATGTATATTTTCTCGAGTATATAAACATAGAAACATATGTTCTTAGCCATAGCTATATTATATTGTAGCTTTTTTCATAATTCATTACAAGGAATTTTTCTAATTTTTCTCATTAAATAAAGGTATACACTCAATGTATACCTTGTATTTCAATGAAATTTATATAATATTTTACTCTCAGCTGTCACTATTTGCAACCTTATTTGTTGGAGGCATTATGCTAGTACATAACCTTATAATATTTCTCAAGGATTCATCATCCACCTCGTTTTCAAAGCCTAAGGCATCTATAGCTTCTTTTGCTAATACCAAAGCCTTTTCTTCTTTTATATCGTTTTCTTCATCTCTAGAGCTAACCTCTACATAGCTAACTACTTTTGATACAACCCTCAGTATTTTTTTTACATTCTCTGGAGTAGCCTCTTCATTATTCAAGAAGTTTAATATTGTATAGGTTATTCCATAGTAATCTTCTTTTAAGCTTATTCCCTTATCTTTAAGCAAATATACAAAGTATGCTAATCCAAGGATTAAAAGTACAACTAAAACGTATTGTATAACAATTTCTGTCATGTCTCAGCCCCCTTTCTAAATACCTATCTACTAATGATATATGATTATACTTTTAAAAAGGGACATGTTATTTTATTATTTTTTCAAACAAAAACCAAATTAAATAAATACATAAAGTACTCACCTAATTTGGCTTTTGGTATAATCTTACTAATTCTTTGTATTCTTTTTGTTTTACTACATCTTCTAATTCTTCATCTTCCTCAATATATTCTATAAATCTAGGATATATCTTAACTGCTTCACGTAAGTCCTCTAAGGCTCTTGATAGCTCATGAATCTTTGCATAACAGCAAGCCCTATTATAATATAGGAAACCAGCATCTAGATTGTTCTCAATTCCTTCACTTATAACATCAATAGCTTTTTTATATTCTTGTTTTTCTATATAAATAACTCCAAGGTTTAAGTAACTATAAGGATAATTTGAATTTTCTTCTATGGATAGCTTATAATATTCTATGCCTTCTTCAATTCTTCCTAGCTTAACTAATACTACAGCCTTATTGAATAATGCTTTATAATGATAAGTATCAATCCTTAAACTTTCTTCAAACGCTTTAAGTGCTAATTCACATTGCCCTAATTCATCGTATATAGCTCCTAAGTTATTCCATGCCCAAAAGTCCTTATTATTCATAGATAATACTTTTTTATAGAAATGTATGGCTTTTCCCTTCTGCCCAATCTCATCATACGCGCCTGCAAGAAAAAAGTATGCTCTATTGTAGTTTGAATTTATTTCAATAGCCTTTTCGTAATATTTTATAGCCTCTTCATATTCTTGTTTATTATCATATATGATAGCCAATCCATAATAAGCCCGCTCATCTTTAGGATCTATTGACAATATTTCTCTGTACTTTTTTTTAGCTAATTCTTGCTCTCCTATCTCATCATATATCAATGCCATATCTAAGAGCAGTTCTATATCCTTTTTACCAGTTTTCGTATTATATGCCTTATTATAAAAGTCTAGAGCCTTATCTATAGCCCGTTCCTTATAAAACATCTTTCCAATAACCTTAAAGTTATCTATCTTATACTTTTTATTTAACATAATACCACCAACCTTTAAGAAAAATGCGACGCAATTTTCTTCTTAATCACTAATCACTAGTCGCTATTGGATAAATCAATGATTCAAATGTTAGTGATTAGGGATTAGAGACTAGCGATTGCTTCTAGAGTTGCGCCGCAAAATATTTCAATTGTTTATTCAGTAAATCCTCTTTCCATCATGGATTGCTTATTCTTAAATAATGCCATTCCCGTAAGCATTCTTCTAAAGTTAAATTTTTCGTAAAATTTTTCTGCCCCTGGTCTTGAGTATAGTATTATGTTGCATTCTTTAATGTCATCATATAGTCTGTCTATAATATCTCTTCCAAGGCCCTTTCCTTGATATGATGGTTCTACAGCTATATCATATACAGCAGCTTGATATGCGCCATCTGATAGCGCTCTTCCAGTACCTATTAATCTTTTATCATCATAAACAAACACTACAGAATAACTATTTTTAAAAGCTTTTTCAATAAGCTCAGCAGGAGGATGTGCCATGCCTGCCCTTTTTAAAAGCCCATGAACCCCATTCCAATCCACATCTTCACAATTCTTTTTGAATATGTAGTTAATCATAATCACCTTCTTTTTAATCGCTGATCTCTAGTTTCTAATCACTATATATTAATATGTAATCTATAAATTTAGCGATTAGAGATTATGGACCAGTGAGTGATTTTAGAGCTTGCTAAGCAAGTTCTAAGGCTATTTCCATCATCTTTGTAAATGTAGTTTGACGTTCTTCTGATGTTGTTTCTTCTCCAGTCACTAAGCTATCGCTTACTGTTAGTATAGTAAGAGTATTAACTCTATATTTAGCTCCGAGAGTATATAATCCTGCTGCTTCCATTTCCACTCCTAGTATTCCATACTTTGCCCATAACTTCCATGCTTCTGGGTCATCATTATAGAATAAGTCACTGCTTAGAATATTCCCTACCTTTGGTTCAATTCCTTTGCTTTTTGCTATATCATAAGCTTTTCTTAAAAGCTCAAAACTGGCTATAGGAGCAAAATCCATTCCATTAAATCGCATTCTATTAACTGAAGAGTTAGTTGATGCTCCAGCTGCTAATATGATATCTCTTACCTTAACATCTTCTTGCATAGAACCACAAGTTCCTACTCTTATTAAGTTCTTAACTCCGTAGTTTACAATAAGTTCATTTGCATAAATAGATATTGATGGTATACCCATACCTGAACCTTGAACTGAAACTTTTTTACCTTTATATGTGCCTGTAAATCCATACATGCCGCGAACTTCATTATAGCAAACCGGGTTTTCTAAGAAGGTTTCTGCTATAAACTTTGCCCTTAGTGGGTCTCCTGGTAACAGCACTGTTTCTGCTATTTGATTTTCTTTTGCTCCAATGTGCACGCTCATATGTATACCTCCATTAAGACATTATTTTAATTATGATGGACTGTAAAATATTCCATGCTAATTTATTATACCTCATTTCAATTATATCCACAAAACAAAATATTATTAATTTGCAAAGCACTTACATTGCTTGTTTTTGCGGTAATTAGAAAAGAGCACCATAAGGCACTCTTTATAATTATCTTATTTTGAGTAAAATTCAATTATCAATTGCTCATTTATTTCTATAGGTAATTCTTCTCTTTCAGGCATTTTAACCAACTTAGAAGTATAATTATCTAGTTTCTTTTCAATATAAGGTAAATTGCTTATGCTTGTAGTTTCAAAATTTTCTCTAAATGTTTCTACTTTTCTTGACTTTTCTTTTAAGGTAATCTCGTCTCCCACTTTAACGCCATAGGATGGTATGTCTACCTTCTCTCCATTTATAGTAAAGTGTCCATGACTTACCATTTGTCTTGCTTGACGAATAGAGTTTGCAAATCCACTTCTATAAACTAAATTATCTAATCTACATTCTAAAGTTTTTAGTAGATATTCACCTGGAATTTCATTATGCTTCTTAGCTTCTTTCATAGCTTTATCCACATACTTTTCAAATTGCTTTTCTAAAACTCCATAATAAGCTCTTAACCTTTGTTTTTCTAATAATTGTATTCCGTAGTCAGATAATTTTTTATCTGCTCTGCTCGTTCCTTTTCCAGCACGTTTCATTGCTTTAGGATGTCCTATAACATTCAAACCTAATCTTCTAGCAAGCTTAAAACGTGGTCCCATCATTTTTGCCATATTAATATTAACCTCCGAATATACTATTTGCCGCGGTAAGTTAATTTTATAACATATTCATTATATCATAATTTATTTTAAATGAAAATCATTATCAACATCAAATATGTCTTTTAATTCGATTATACCTTTAATATCTTAATAAAGAACGCTTTTTCTTCATCAAGCCTCTATTTTAATGTAGAGTTATTTATTTCTAATTTTTAATGTTAATTTCTAAACTTAATATTCTAATTGTTGCATTTTATATATTATTTTGCTATATACCTTTTTCATGTGAGCCTCATTGGAATATGTGTCTATTTCATCCACCGAAATCCATTTAACTCCACTATTCTCATCCGTCTTAACTATAAGTTCTTCGTTTTCATCACCTTCAACTAAATAAGCAACTGATAGGTGTAAATGGGCTGATATATATTCTCCTTTTCTTACATGCCTAACTACTGGGAGTATATCCAATGAGAAAATATCTTTAATAATTGGATGAAGATTTTTTATTCCTGTCTCTTCTTTAGCTTCTCTAAGAGCAACAGATAATAAATTCTCTTCACCATCTGCATGTCCTCCTGTCCAAGACCATGAATTGTATATATTGTGATGTACCATTAGAACTTTATCTTTGTTTTTATTTACTACAAATGCAGAACTTGTTACATGTACTAGACCATTGTCTCTAGTTAAAATATCATCAAATTTATCTATACAACTTAATATCATTTCCTTATCTTTTTTCTCTTGCTCATTATAAGGACTATAGTTTCTTATTGACTCAATCCAATTCATTTTTATTCACCTTTACGATAAAATTTAGTACAACCTATAAGAAAATTGCGCCGCAAAATATTTCTTATTCTCTATCTATACAGATGTTCCCTAGTCATAGGAATATCATTGTTAAGTCCCTTTGTTACTAAAAATTGATGAACGTCTATTACACCATAATGGAATGAAGCTGCACAAGCATTTAAATATAATCTCCACATTCTAATAAAGGTTTCGTCTTTCATATCTTTAATTTCATCTAATTGATTTTCAAAATTGCTAGCCCAGCATTCCAGGGTTCTCTTATAATGCAATCTTAGACTTTCTAAGTCTATTAGATGCAAATTGTTTTCTCCCATATTGTACGCTAGTTCCCTTATAGATGGTATATATCCCCCTGGGAATATGTATTTCTTAATCCATTGATTAGGTTCACTTTCAATTTGAGCTGTAATGCAATGCAGTAATGACACCCCGCCATCTTCTAGAAGTTTACTTACATCTTTAATATACGTAGGAATGTTTTTTCTTCCTACATGTTCCAGCATACCTACGCTGACTATTCTATCGAACTTTTCTCCAGTGTCTAATAGTTCCCTATAGTCTATCAATCTAACCTCTACTTGGTTTTGTAAACTATTTTCTTCAATTCTTTCCTCTACTTTTTTTACTTGCTCATTACTTAATGTTATGCCCAGCGCCTTTACACCATATTTTTTAGCTGCAGTTATTATCAACTCTCCCCAACCACACCCTATATCAAGCAATCTATCTCCTGGCCTTAAATTGAGTTTTTTTAATATATGTTCTATTTTATTAAGCTGGGCTTCATATAAAGAATCTTCCTCATTTTTAAAATATGCACAAGAATAGCTCATGGTTCTGTCTAACCATAGTTCATAGAAGTCATTTCCCAAATCATAGTGATGTTCTATGTCTTTTTTGCTTTTTTTAATGGAGTGTGAAGTTATTTTATATAGCTTCTCGAATAAATGTGCTTTATTTAGAAAACTGTCCTTATTTTTATATACAGATTCTATTATTTTCTGTATGCTTCCCTGAAAATCTATTACATTATCCATGTAAGCTTCTCCCAGAGCTAAAAATGGATCTTTCATAATATCCTTTTTAGACAATTCACTATTTATAAGAATCTTAAATTTACTTTCCCCTTCGCCGTATTTTTCTACACTTCCATCCCAATACTGTACCTCACAGGTATCAGAAAATAGATTTTTAAGAACTGGCTTACAAAACTCTTTTCCATATGTACATCTCCTTCTATGTTCTCACAAAAATTCTAATATGATACATAATTATCCATATAATTATTGTAGTTTTTGCCAATAACATCTTCAAATATACATTTTGGAAGGGTATACGTTTACAAATGCTGATTATCTTACATAATTGCCATAAACTGTTGTTAATCGTATCTCACTGTAAGTATTCATTATATAATATCTCTATAATCTTTTATCTTAAATAACTGCTGTGTAATAGAACGTATTTATATACTATTCCACGATAACATATTGCTGAGTTTTTAATTAAATAGCTATAAAAAATGTTAACTAAAACTCACAGAATTAAATCGCACTAACATAACAAAAATATTAATTTTTCAGCTACTCTTAAAGAACGTTTATTCTTAGGCATAATATTAGCTTCAATTCTATGTAATCCATGTTCATTAAACATAATTTCAATTCCCTTTCTAACTGCCTCGGTTATATATCCCTTATCTATTTCATCTTTATCTAGTTTATAGCCAAGGTGGCAGGAGAGAAAGGCACCTCTTATAATATTGTTAAATCCAACTGAGCTTATTATCCTACTGTCATCATTCTTTTTAAAAATCCAAATTCTAAAAGAATTATTGCTCTCAATGTTAATTAGTTCTTTATTTAATTGTACTTCTTGATATTCCTTAGTATAAAATTCGTCAACTTTGGTAGGCTCCCATTCTTCTAAAAATTCCTTATTTCTATAGTAGTAATCTAGCACTAATCCTGCATAAGTCTTATCTAACACCTTCAATTTAAGTCTTTTTGTTTCATAAAGTTTGTTCATGAAAGTTCCTCCTAAATACCAAAATACCACATAAAACCATTTTCCATATCGTACATTCAATTGTAACCCAATTTATGTGTTAACAACCATTGCTTATAATAAAGCATTGCTATTTACTTAAAAAACAAAACAGGTCGCTGGCGATTTGCCAACAACCCGAAGAATATCTTTTTAATATTATCTTTAATTATACATCCAAAATACCGCTGCTCTGATTTTGACACCTATCTCTCCGATAGGTGGGTGTTCTCACAAATGATTCTCAGTACTTGCCTTAAGCTGGTCTTATAGTTCCATCCACACTTAGATATTGAACTCCCGCTGTAGTAATGTAGGTTCAAAATAAGAGCTCCACAAATATTCCAGACATCTAATTTACTATTTAAATCGAATAAATTTACTGTCTCTTTCGTAAATTATTATATCAGATTTTAAGCAAAATGCAATGAAAATTTTTTTACAAAATAATTTAGTTTGATCCTTTATTCATGAACATTTCCAACATAAATTTCAATTGGATATTTTGAACCAGGATTCTTCTCTACCTTTGTGGATTTACCGCCTGCAGCCAATTTTAACAACTCATCATGCTGTAACAACTCTTCTTTCCTTTACTACCTCTTCTTCTATATCCTCTACTTGATAGTATCTAATATAAATCAACGATATTCCCAAGGATATAATATCAGATATTGGGTAGGATACCCATGCCCATACTACTCCAAATCCAAAGCCGTAAACCATAATATAAACCACAGGTATGAAGATTATAATCTGTCTAAATATAGAGAGTAAAAGCGATAGCTTTGCCATTCCCATAGCCTGATAATAATATATAGCAATATAGTATATTCCTATAGATGGAAGCATCGAAACCACTATTCTAAAAGCCTTTGCAGTGTAATTAATTATTTCAGCATCATTGACAAATACTCCAATAATCTGCTTTGTAAATATCATCATCAATGCCCAAAGGATAATTGAACTTATTGTAACAGACTTAACTGAAAACTTTATTATTTTCTTTACTCTGTCATATCTTCTTGCTCCATAATTATAAGCTGCTATAGGCTGCATGGCTGAACTAATTCCTATAATAGTTATAAATAAAAACATAGAAACCCTAGTTATAAGCCCTAAAGCAACTATAGCGTTATCTCCACCCATTTCTACAAGAATCTTATTCAAAAATACTGCAACCACTGCATCTGAAATTTCAATGATGAAAGTTGAAAAACCAGTAAGTATAATTCCCTTATATATGCTCTTATCTAACTCCATATTAAGCTTTAGATTCATCTGCTTTTTAATTTGTAAGAATTTTATAAGGGCATATATAAAAGCAACTATTTGAGATAGAACTGTAGCAACTGCAGCTCCTCCTATACCAAAGTTAAATACTATTACTAGTAAATAATCTATTATGATATTGAAAACAGCCCCTATAGAGGTACTGACTAGAATAACCTTTGCCTCTCCAAAAGAGGTTAATATATATGACATTAAAACTCCTAGGCCTTGAAACACTACTCCAAACAATATAATAGATATATATGTTTTAGCATATGGAAATATAGTTTCGCTAGACCCCAATTTCATAAGTACATCTTCTCTAAAGATTAGTATAGTAAATATAAAGAATATGCTCATTGAAAGCAGAACTACAATTGCATTTGGAATTATCCTTTTAATTCTTGAATAGTCATTTTCACCAAGACTTCTAGAAACTGCAGTAGATGTTCCAATAGCAACTAGCATAGCTATGGCTAAAACAATCTTTGTACTGGAAAGGCAATAGTCAATGCTCCTATCCCCTTTGCTCCTATTACTTGCCCTACAAATAAGGAGTCTACCATATTGTACATTTCAGCTACCAACATAGAAAATATTGCAGGCACTGCAAATTTAAATAATAACTTTCCCACATTCTCTCTTACGAATTCTTTGTTTTCTTCCACGGTATTTCCACCGGATAACATAATTTTCACCTCAAAACTTATTCTTTCTATATCCATTATAGTGTTTTTATGAGGCTTTCTGCATTCACTGGTTTGCGGAACAAAAGGTACAAAGTTGCCCAACTTCATATATAGTGATTTTATGAAATAACAAAAAAACACCCTAAAAAAGGTGTTTTTGTACTTTTTGCAGGGTAATTAGCACTGCTCCATACCCTTCTATCTTAGATATTAAGTTATACACGGGTTTCTTTTTTGCAAAATCTAAAGACATCCTAGGTTGAGAAATGCTATATAAAACATTCATCTCTTCATCGCTAAGCCTTCGCGGTCTTCCCATGGAAATCCAGTTATTAAAGGCAGAGCCTATCTTTTCCCCAATCTCATATATAGTTACCTTGTAGTCATGCTGTAAGTTTTTTAGAGATAAAGATATCTCCCTTTCCTTTACATTTTTTTCTCCTCTTTTTTTAATTAAAGATTCTAAGCTTATAAGATTATTGAGATCCTCACTAAAACTATAGAGAAGAATTTGATAATTATCTTCACAAGAGGTTATAATATACCCTTCGTCTTTTTTATTAAATTATCCCCTAGTTTTGATAAAAAATAATAAGCATAGTATGATGCTTTCCTAATACCATGTAGTGTTGTAATTCCTTGTGATCCAAAAAACAACTCATTGCTCATAACTGAATTTTCTTCTACAGTATCATAAGCCTTTAAAAATAACATATCGCTTTTTTCATTTATAAAGTTATGGATAATAAAAGGTACCATATAAGAGGTATCAAAAATAGAATTTACCCTATTATCCTCCTCAAAGGGCTCCTCTATTATATCTTCTAACTCATACTTATCAAATATTTCTTGAGCAGCTTCTATATACTCCTTTGGAAGATTTTTTGCCACTCTAAATTTCCAAGTCTGAACTTCATCAATACCATATAAATCTGAGAAATACAATATAAAGCTTTCTAATAATCTTAAAAACAATTCTATTTCTTCAAATACCTTATCTAGAATAATTATAGGAATAAGCTGGATATCCACTAAAAATTCCATAAGCTTTTCAACTTCATTCCAATTAAGAAAGTCTACGTTTTTATTAAAATATATTCTCATATCCTTATCAAATAGATATTGAACTATACCATACTTAAAACCTATATTTTGCTGAATGTTTTTAACAAAGCTCTGCTCCTTATCCTTTAGAAGTTCTATGGCATCACCAAGGTTTATAACCTCTTTCCAGTAACTATTTAACTCTCCTAAGCTTTCTCCTACGTCAGCTTGAATTTTGATTATTTCCTTCTCGTAGTTAAATCTATCATAATCCTCAAGATAAGTCGCAATATACTCTATAGCTTCTTTTATATCTAACTCAGTATACTTCTTTGAGACTTCGTACTTCTTCTCAGAGATATAGTTCTTTTTTCTATATTGAAGTGGTGTCATTTTATAATACATTTTAAAGTATTTGTTATAATATCTAGTATGCGAAAAGCCAACCTCTTCTGAAACTTCCGATATAGTTTTTTCAGTATCTAATAGAAGTTTTACAGATTCATGAACCCTTGTTGAGTTTAAAAAGTCCATGAAATTTGTGCCTGCCATATTTTTTATTTCATGAGATAGATAATAAGAACTTAAAAACTCCCTTTTTGCTATATCTTGAAGGCTTATCTTATTCATATAATTGTTGTATATGAACTTTGATATTCTGTGATACCTTTCAAACTGCGTGTCGTTTTCCTTTAAATCTTCTTCGTCATATATTAAATAATGAAAATTATTCAGCAAATGGAATAGCAATTTTACCATCTGCCCTTCTATCTCCTCATCATAGTCTTCACCTTGCTGAATTGCCTCACAGGCAAGTATGGATAAAAATCTTCTAAGTATCTGATATTTTTCCTTTTCTTGAACTCCTTCTTCTGAAGAATTTGTATAAAAATAAATATTTCTAACATCACTATAGTATTTCTCAAAAAAATCCAAATCCATCTTAAATAATAGGACCCTATTACCCTCATCATATGAGTGTATCCTATGCGGTTCATCAGCATTTATTATCTCGATCTCTCTTTCTCGCAGTTCATAAGTTTCAGACTCTATTTGGACAAATACAGTTCCCTTTAGAACAAATATTATTTCAAGACAATTATGCCAATGAAGAGGATAATCTTTTATTGTCTCTAAATTTACGGTAAGAGGAAGGTTACCTGTGAATGTTATATATTCTCTTCTCATAAGCCCTCCTTAACACAAAGCAATATATTTACCTTGATTTTATCTATATACTATAACATAACAAAAACAAAATCCCATTAAGTAAATTTTACTCCATGGGATTTATCCTGTCTACTAATATGAATCCCTCTAAAATGATTAATGCGCTTAATTGTTATCATACATATCATATATATCAGAGAATTCTAAGTTTATTCTTTCAATATTACTTTCGTAGAACTTTTTAATTTTACATTCATTTTCTTTTAACTCCATTACAGGGAACTCTATTATAAATTCAGTTCCTTCTCCCTCTGAACTACTAACACTTATCTTTCCTCTATGCATTTCAACAAAGGACTTCACGAGATTTAACCCTATTCCACTTCCTTCATTCTCCCGAGATAAAGAAGTATTAGCTTGCCTAAAGCGCTCGAATATTATATCTATTTTATCCTTTGGAATACCTTCCCCATTGTCTTTAATATATATTAATACTATCTATACTATCTTTTATTGTTATCTCTATTTTCCCACCAGCAGGTGTGTGTTTATATGCATTTGACAATAAATTTAAGATTATTCGTTCCATTTTATCGTGGTCAAAGGCAGTCATTTTTTCTTCAACATCAGTATCAAATATAATTTCAATGTTCTTACTTTGAAAATAAGGCGCTACTGATAAGGCAATATCTTCTACCACTGCTACAATATTACCGTTTTCAGCATTAAAACTAAGAAAACCAGAATCTAGCTTTGTTATATCTAAAAGATTATTTATTAATCTCATTAATCTAAAACAATTTTGCTTCATCATCTTTAAGTAACCCTTACATTTATATATTATCAGTATTATAATTATCTAAATACATAGCCATAGTTTGAATTGCGATATAGATTACATTAATAGGCGTTTTGAGTTCATGAGAGATATTAATAAAGAAATCAGTTATTAACTTATTATATTCCTTTGTTTCATTCAATAGTCTTATGTTATCTTCAACATCTCTTTTTAATATTTCAATTTGTTTTTCAGATGAAATATCAAGCAAAAAAGTTAAGAAAGCTGGCTTACCTTCATAAATAAAATACGAAGATGTGTTACGTACTACAATACTTTCTCCTAGCCTATTTACTATAGTTTCCTCTTGAATATTTTTTAACATTTTGTTCTTAATTATATTTAAATATTTACTTTTTAACATACTTCTATCATCTTTATAATAGCAATCATAAAAGTATTCTCCACTTAGCTGCAAGGCATTATCATATCCAAGCAGCTTTACAGCACTTTCATTTACATATATAATTCTTCCATCATCGTGTACAATAATGGCATTTTGAGAATTTTCAAATAGCATATCATAACAAATTTTATTATTTAATAACATTTCTTCAATATGACTTCTTTTTTTATCTTGCTCTTTTAATTCACTACTTAACTGATTGAGTTTTAAATCCTTTCGTTTATTATTTTCCTTCTCAATATTGACATAATATCCAAGTATAAATGCAACAAAAACAAATATTCCCGAAATAACTAAATCTTTTTCAAAATATACATTAACCCCATTGACTATAGGCGCAAACATCATATCTGAAGTTAATATAATGCTTGTAGAAAAAATAGATGCTAGCAAACCATACTTGGATCCATATTCAATAACTGATGAAATAATCAGTAATAAAAATAAATACTTAAATTCATTCTCATAAGATTTTGATATAAATATTGGTATAGAAATAATTAATGAAAATAGTAAGGTTTCAATTACCCAAAATACTTTTAAGCTGCTAGCTTTAAAAGTATATTTCATATTTATTACTAACCATACAATATATATTAAAGCAGTAGTCAATAAAAAAATACTGCTATACTTAAACCATTAATTATGCCTTTACCGTTTAAAAATGTCCAATGATTTGGTAAGTCTTTGTATAATATTATATCTACAAATAAAATTATTGCTATTTTTATTGTTAACACCATTGTATATATGTTACTTTCATCTACACATTTAACTTGTTTCACAATTTCACCGCCAAATCTTACAATGCAAAATAGCAGTCTTAGTTTATAAAAAGTGACAACTATAAAAATAATTATCACTTTTTATAAACTTCCCACTAGTTGCTCATTTCATATTATTGTCTACCTTTAAATTTCTTCTGCTTCTACTCTTAAGCAATCAGGTTCTTCTGGTTGATAAAATCCCCAAATGCAAGCAGATGCTGAAATTGATAAAGCCATAATTGTACATAACCCTGCTACAAGAGTAATAAACATCTTTCCTAGTTTACTTTTCATATTAATTACCTCCTTAAATTATATATTTCAAAACAAAGTCAACTTTGTTAAGAAAGCTTATTCCAGTTATTGTAAGAGTGATTGATTGCCACAATACCCCGAGGCTAATGCATAGCATTGTTCTAGAATAAATGATTTTAGGATATATGCTATAAAGTATAAGCATAACGCTAGCTAACAATATATAAATAAGTATTACTATGATTGAAGAGTTTTTAAGCCTCTTTTTCATCTTAGCATTTACAATAGGCTTTTTTGCACTATCTACCGGCGCCCTATTTATGACAATTAGTAAGCCGAATCCTAACGCAAATACTCCAATAGCCATTAAAACAGTTTCGTTTAAGTAACATAAATATCTGTTAATTAGCATACCAACCCCTATAGAAATTGCTGTCCCTATTACTATACAACGGCTAGGCGAAGATGCATGAGCTCCCCCGGAATATTTTTTTAGTACACTTATAATGATGGAAAATAATAAGGCCTCGTATAGTACATTGAATAATAAACCTATGATTATTATCCAAATTATTGACCATATAGTTTGAAGTAGATTAAATGCGCCATATACTATTATTTTTTCAGCATCGCCATCTATATTCAGTGCAAGTTTTGCCTTTCTACCTATAGCTGAAGACATTCTTTCAGTTAGAGACAATATTAATACCTTCTTTCTTTTTAAATATAAACTTAATCAATAAAACTAATAACGAAAAAACTACTAATGATGGAATGCCCGCTAAACATTTAGTTATTGGTTTAGAAAACACAATATCTATGTTTATATTAAATATATTAAGTATCAACATATTAAAAAACTCACTTACAGAAAGTAATAATGTATTAAAAAAAGTGCTGTATATTGCTTGCAACAACGGTATTCCAATTAATCTAGAAATAAATATATTTATAATAATATTAATAACCATATGAACTCCAAAATGTATAGGAAGCATCCTTATAAAAAATATCACCACAGCTAATATAACGCTGGAACACAAATATATCTTTTTATTAAAAGGATGCTTGGAAACTACATGAACTCCCCACATATATATCATCATCTCTGGTATTAGCCTCATAAATAACTCTATAGGCGCTATCTTTAACATATAGATCTCCTCTCTCGTACTAATAAAACAGTTTGAATTTTGAACCTTTTACGCAATCTTTTACACAATATTGAAATAATTGAATTAGTTTCTTTAAATGTATACATTTTATTATTCTACATTTCAATTCAAATTCCTTCTTAAATATTCCTTGTAATACATACTTTTTACATAATCAGATTAAATTCTAGTTATACAATAATATAAAATTCTTATAATAAAACAGATTTATACAATCTATTCATTTTAGTAACATATCCTTGTATGTCTTTACAATAGTTTCAAGAATTGATATCATTTACTTAAATACAACAAATAACTTTTATGTAGAAAATTACATAGATAAGGAGGAATAATATGATTCAGTTTATAACAGACAGCTCTGCTGATTTACCTAAGGAGATTATAGAACAATACAACATTCATGTTGTCCCATTAAATATAAGTGTTAACAATGAAGATTATCTAGAAGGTGTAGATATTTCACCTCAAAAATTTTTCCAAAAGATGTTTACTTCTACTAATTTACCTAAAACTTCTCAACCCTCTCCATCCTCCTTTTCAGAAATCTTTAGTAAAATATCAAAAGATGATGAAGCATTATGTTTTACTATATCTTCAGGGTTAAGTGGTACCTATCAGTCTGCTTGTCTTGGTAAAGATTTATCTAATTCAAATGTTACTATTTTCGATACCTTAGGAGGCTCCTTAGGTCACGGTATTCAAATACTAAATGCCGCACAATTGGCCGCTGAAGGTCTACCTTTGGATAAGATTATTGAAAAATTGAAAGAATATCGCAGCGAGATGAATATACTCATTCTACTAAATACCCTTGAGAATATAGTTAAGGGCGGCAGGTTAAGTAAATTTCAGGGTTCTGTAGCCAAAATCTTTGATATAAAGGTTTTGCTTGAAGGTGTAGAAGGAAAAGTAGAAATTCTAGAAAAAATCCGTGGAAAGAAGAAGTTTTTACAAAGGGTTCTAGATATGATCGGTGACAGGAAACAGGACTTTTCAGATACAACTTTTGGAATTACTCATGTAGATAATCTCAAAGATGCTGAATTCTTAAAGAATGAAATTATGAAACGGTATAATCCGAAAGATATAATAATAAACTATATGGGTGCAACAATGGCAACCTACGCTGGCAAAGGTGGGATGATTATTTCTTTTTTATAATTTATATGATGCTTCAGTCCTATATGCAATGTCCAGCAAATGTTTTTCCGCCAATCACTCCTAGAACAAATGTGCAGTAACTAGATGGTAGATAAAGAGACAGCAACAGCATCTCTTCTTAAATTCAAAAGAACTGAAATAGTATAATCTATCTGGTCTTATCCAAATAAAAGCCCTTGAACAAATCAAGGACTTTTAATATTTTAAGGTAACCTTAGTTCTAAAATATTACACACTATAAAATTATATTGTCTAAGGATCGTTTTGGTACGTGGTGGACGCTGTTTTCATCTCTCCAATACTTAACATCACCAGTTGAGTCCATAGATTCAATAATTACTTCTTCCTTCGGCTTTCCCAATGCTACTACTAAAAGTATTTCGTAATTATCTTCCAGATTAAGTTTCAACTTTAGTTTCTTCTTATCTATGTTTCCAATCATGCATCCACCAAGATTTCTTTCAACAGCCCCTAGTAGGATGCTTTGTGCCGCAATCCCTAAATCAATAGAAGGACTTTTACTAACATCTAAATCATTTAGCATAATAATGTAGGCACTTGGTCTCTCTCCCTTTTCAGGTCCTTCCCAGTCTTTTAGATATCCTGCCCATGCTAAAGTTTCAAAAATACTTTTATTTTTATCTTCTGTATTTGATAAGATATACCTTAAAGGCTGTAGGTTTGCTGCTGAGGATGATAGTCTAGCAAGATCTACTAATTCCTTTAGAGTATCCATTTCAATGATATGACTTTCGTAAAATCTTCTATAAGATCTATTTTTTGCTACTAACTCTTTAATCATTTTCTCACCTCAAACATAGTTTTTATTTCATTTTTTCTTTATTAATAAGCATTTCTATTACTTGTTCTAGTCTTGAATCTAGAGTTTCTTTTTTCTTTGCTGATGCTATATAATTTATAAATTTATTCTTTTGGCTGTCCGTTAAGGTATCAAAAAATTGTTTAGCCTCATTATTTTCAATAAAAGCTGAATTAAGATCTTCAGGTATATCCTTTAATCTACTATCATTGTCTTTCCTTATCGTAACCTCTATTTCATCCCCTGGATTCTTTCCTATTTTAGCTCTAATTGCTTTAGTTATACCGATTATATGACAATCACCGCCCATATTAGCAAGAATACCTCTATACTCATATCCATCAAAAGTAGCTGCAACCTTTACCCTTCCTCTAGTACCAAAGATTTCTTGTACATCATAGGGGAATTTTACATAAGCTCCATCAACTTTATCAGCAGCAATGATTAAAGCTTTAAATCTTATTAATGTGTCCATATATTTTCCTCCTATCTTTAAATATCTTATATCATCCTAATATATCCATTACATAGACACTACATCTGTCTACTTATCAAAAAATCCACCTTTCTTAGTGTTTCTAAAAGCCTTTTGGCTTTTACCTATGCTTTTACTTGGTCTTCCAAGTGAGCAGTGCTGTGAGCTCTTTTTATTTTTCTCTTCAAGTATTTTTTTCATCAGTTCTATGTTTTTTTCTGACATTATACAATCTCCTTATTTTAGCATGTAACTATCTCAGATTTTTTCATATCCATGGTATATCCCATTTATTATAAAAATAGCCTAGCATTCTGAATATAGTATCTATATTATACACTACCATAATCACCATAGCCATAATTATTAGCACATTGAAATATACCTAATCTATTTCATCATTTCGTTCTGAACTAAATAAGCCTGCTTCCATTGTTTTACTTGAAAACTAATTTCCTTTCCTGCATCGAATGCTAAAGGGATATAGCCTTCATATCTCTGTGTATGTAAATCAAATCCAGTAGTAGGTTTAACTAAGTTATCATCTATAACTCTTAAAATTCCAAATTCTTCACAAACCGGATTATAATACTCTGCAAAAGAAAAATGAAATATATTCTCTAAAAACAATATTTATTATTATTTTATACCCATATACTGTCAGCAATGATATAATTATTGTGTCAATTGAGAGCGAATTTCCTTTTTATAATATAAGCATTAAATAGTAGGGATGTTAAATAAGATAAACACCCTCATAGTATCTATGTAAACAAGAAATAAATATAGATAAAGGTGGTATTCTAATGACTAGTGATAAAATTTCAATTATCTTATTAGGAAATGAAGGTATTCTTATAAAACAAAATGATACTAAAATCCTTGTAGATGCTTTACATGACAAAAATAATGCTGGATTCAGCCCAGTGCCCAGCTCTATTCTTGAAGATTTACTACTAGATCATAAACCTTTTGATAATATAGATTATGTCCTTTTTACTCACTGCCACAGCGACCATTTTAGTTCAAGTATTCTTAAAAAATACTTAATTGATAGAAGTTTAGATGGGCTTTTCCTTCCACAAAATCAATCAAAACATTATAATGACCTAAGTGCTGCGACTTCACGTCTTAATATACCTATTCATTATTTGAATATACCTTTATATGAAAAGCAATCCTTTGCCCTCAAAAAAGGCATAAAATTAACCTGCTTTAACTCTGTACATGCCGGTGATCAATTTGCTCATATTGAGAACTATTGTTATCTAATCGCTTTTGATAACAATAGTATCTTGATTATTGGTGATGCTGATTATAAAAGCGATTATTTTGACTACGTATTGATGGGATCAAAAGTTGATACTTTGCTTGTAAATCCTCTTTACATAAATAACCCTTTAGGTAGAAATGTGATAACTAGAATAAATCCGTCTCAGCTTGTTGTTTATCATATTCCTTTTAAAAGTGATGATGCTATAGGCTTTAGGAATATGGTAAAACGTGATTTGATACGCTATCAAAATGTTCTTCCTAAAACAATGGTTCTACAGGATGAACTTCAAGAAATATATTTAATTTAAGAAGCTGTTTTACCAAACTTAGATATAAAATTCTTTTTAGTAATCAACTTCAAGTATCATAGTATATAGCAATCCTATAAAAACTTGTTTATATATCTCCACAATTCCTCCATAATTAGCTTATATAATTGATTCATAAAGAAAAATAAATCGATCTGGAGGGATTCACGTATGTTTTGTAATAGTTTTGGTCCATACGGATTTGGTTCTCCAAGCTCTATAGGATTTGGATGGATGTTTCTTGTAATGGGTCTTAGACTGCTTGTATTTATTGGATTAATAGTTCTTGCTATAAAACTGTTTAAAAATCACACTAATAAATCAAAAGATTCAATGAGATTGCTGGATGAAAGATTTGCAAAAGGAGAAATCAATGAAGAAGAATATCTAAAAATAAGAACTATTCTTTCACAAAAAAACTAGAGGACATGCTCTCTAGTTTTTTTTACAAGCGTGAATTATAATATACTCACTATAATTAATATTTGAGGTGGTATTTTTGAATAATGAATTTACAATATTAGTAGTTGACGATGAAAAGAAAATACTGGATGTTATTGAAGCTTATCTAAAAAAAGATAACTTTAAAGTAGTTACTGCAGTGGATGGTGAGGCTGCGTTGGATGCGCTTAGTAAGGAAACTATTCATCTTATAATATTAGACTTAATGCTTCCTAAGTTATCTGGGGAAGATGTATGCCGCAGAGTAAGAGCCACTTCTAATGTTCCTATCATAATGCTTACAGCTAAGGCAGAGGAAGATGAAAGGATAGACGGAATATCTATAGGTGCAGATGATTACTTAACTAAACCCTTTAGTGCTCGTGAACTAGTAGTAAGAGTAAGAGCCTTACTTCGAAGGTCCTATAGAAATACAATCCCTCTTGCTGATGTTTTAAGCTTTAATAATGGTGATTTAGAAGTCGATATAAAAAAGGTAATCACTAAAAAGCAAGGTAGAACAGTAGCCTTAACCGCAAATGAATTTAAGATATTAACAATATTTCTTACAAGCCCAGGGCAAGTACTTTCTAGGGAGCAGCTCGTAGAGAAAGCCTTTGGAATAGACTATGAAGGTTTTGATAGAACAGTGGATACCTACATTAAAAATATTCGTCATAAAATAGAAGATAATCCAAAAGAGCCAAAGTATATAACAACTATCTATGGTATGGGATATAAGTTTATTCCTAATCCCAATGAGGTGAAATAATGAAGATATCTCTAATGAAAAAACTATCTTTGGGATTCCTTTTGACAATCTTAGGCTCTATTGTTTTAACAAGTCTTATATCTAACTATACAGTAGGAAAAGAATTTAGAAAATATTTATTTGATGAGCATAAATTAAAAATAGATAATGTGATAAAGCTAGTTGAGGATTTATATAATGAGCAGAATAGCTTTTCCAATATTAATCAATATGAAATACAAAGATATGCTGAGATGGAAGAGTTGTATGTTGAAATAAGGGATTTATCTAATGATACCATATATTCTTCTGGCAATTCTCACCTAATGCATAAAAATATGATGGAAAATATGATGGGTCCTATGATGAGCAATTTCTCTAAAATGAATATAGGTGAATATACGGAAAATAAATATCCTTTGATTATAGATAATAAAAATGTGGGGACGATAGTCATTGGCTATTTTGGTACTTCATATTTATCTTCTGGCTCAGTCACTTTTATAAATACTCTAAATCATTCTTTTATTTTATCTGCCTTTATAGCCTTAATTTTTGGGCTAATAATAAGCATAATTATTTCAAGACAGCTCTCAAAGCCACTTGTCAAAATAACAGAAACTGCAAATGAAATGAGAGATGGTAATCTTTCAGTACGAGCCTTAGTTAATACAAACACAAAAGAAATATCCGAGCTTTCTAGCTCAATAAATTACTTGGCAGAAACATTAAGCAAACAAGAAATGCTCAGAAAAAGGTTAACATCAGATATGGCTCATGAATTGAGGACTCCACTAACTACGCTAAAAACTCATGTTGAAGCATTTATTGATGGCATATGGGAGCCCTCTGTTGAAAGATTAGAAGACTTTTATGAAGAAATAGAAAGACTTACAAAGCTTGTAGATAACCTTCGGAATTTAGCTAGAATTGAGCAGGCAAATCTTAACTTAAATAAAA
The DNA here is from genome assembly GCA_009738435.1 of Clostridium bovifaecis. Lineage (GTDB taxonomy): Bacteria > Bacillota > Clostridia > Clostridiales > Clostridiaceae > Clostridium_H > Clostridium_H bovifaecis. Next base: position 2,012,304 of record CP046522.1, read on the forward strand.
GCTATGTTAATTTATCTAATGAATTAGATAAAATTATAGATGCCTTTAAGCCCTTATATATAAAAAAGAATTATGAATTGACTTCAAATATACCCCTAGAAGTAAACGCAACATTAGATAAGGATAAGTTTAAGCAAATAATGAATAATCTACTTTTAAACTCCTATAAGTATTTAAAACCAAATGGTAAGGTTGAAGTAATTTTAAGGAAAGAAAAACAAAGTATTATAATTAAAGTCATTGATAATGGCATAGGTATTTCTGAAAAGGATTTGCCTTATATATTTGAGCGATTCTATAGAAGTGATGTATCTCGCACTAAACATACAGGGGGATCAGGTATAGGTCTTACAATCACAAAATCACTAGTTGAAGCTCACGGCGGCAAAATATATGTTGAAAGCAAATTAAATGAAGGAACTACTTTTTCAATCGAATTTCCAGCTACCTGATAATTCATTCTCAAACAATTAATTTAATCTCTTATCTTCATAAAATCAACATATCTATTTTATATACTTTACTTACCATTAAAGAGTTTACTTTTTAATAAAGAAAGGTGAAAATTCAATTTGTAATGGAGGATTTTATGAGTATTAAAAGAGTAAAATTTAGGGTGTACGATATGACCTGTACATCCTGCGAGAATCGAGTTGAAAAAGCTGTTAGAAAATTAAATGGCGTATCTATGGTAAAAGCCAGCTATAGTGCTCAACTAGCAGAGGTTGAGTATGATGATGAATTGTGTAGTTCAAATAAGGTTAAATCTGCCATTAAAAGCGCCGGGTATACAACAGAGAGTTCTAACGATCATAAGTTTATGGGAATTCTTATAATAGTGGCTGCTGTAGTATTGCTTGGTTTAAATACAAGCGGCTTCGATATGGAATCAAGGCTTACTAATGCTTCTTATGCTGTCCTTTTTCTTGTAGGAATCCTTACATCAATTCACTGTGTAGGTATGTGCGGAGGAATTATGCTTTCACAAAGCTTATCTACCGAAAGTAAGAGTAAATTTGAAGCTATCAAACCAGCGCTTTTATATAATTTAGGGAGAGTTATAGCCTATACCTTCCTCGGCGGGCTAATCGGTGCTCTTGGTTCTGTATTCTCACTTACAATTACAACAAAAGCAGTTATGCAAATACTTGCTGGTGCTTTTATGATTATGATGGGCTTTAACATGGCAGGCTTTAGTCTCTTTAGAAGATTCCATATCAAGCTGCCTCATGCTGCATGTAAAGTTAAGAGCAAGTCAGGATCTCCACTTATAGTTGGATTGTTAAATGGACTTATGCCTTGTGGTCCTCTGCAAACTATGCAGTTATTTGCCCTTGGTACAGGTAGTGCTGTAAAAGGTGCTTTATCTATGTTTGTGTTTGCTATAGGAACTGTACCACTAATGTTAACCTTCGGTGCGATATCAGGAATTTTAAGCAAAGGCTATACAAAGAAGATTCTTAAATTTAGCGGGATTCTTATTATAGCTCTTGGTTTAATAATGGGTAACAGAGGATTTACACTTGCTGGAATAAACATTAATCCTTTAACAGCTCTTGCTAGCACCTCTAAGGCTTTACTTGGTAATAATTCTTCAGCAGCAGGTGGAGCAAATGTAGCTAAAGCTACTATTCAAGATGGAGTTCAAGTTATTAATATGACTGCTGATAACAACGGTTATACTCCTAATGCATTTTATATTCAAAAAGGAATGCCTGTAAAATGGATAATTGATGGAAAAGAACTTAATTCTTGTAATAACGCTATTGTGGTGCAGGCTTTAAATCGTGAAGTAAAATTAAAGCGTGGCGAAAATATTATAGAATTTACTCCAGATGGCAAAGATATAAATTTTAGCTGTTGGATGGGTATGATACGAGGTGTAATTAAGGTTGTCGATAATCTTAGCTCTGTAGACACATCGAAATCTGATCCGTCATTACCTCCTGCAAGTACTGGTCCTAGCTGCTGCGCAGCTCCTATAGATGACGATTCTGAGTATTCTAGTCAGCCTAGTATCTATGGCAGCGATTTAACTAAAGTTCCAACAAAAACTCTAATAAACAAAGCTTCGGTTTCAGAAAAATATCAAAGTGCAAAATTTAAGGGTATTGGCTATGAATTACAGCCTCTAATAGTAGTTACAGGTAACAGTAAAAAAACAAAACTCACCTTTGATTTAAGTGCTTTTGATAATGCTGAAGGAAAGTATCTCCTGTTAGACGCAGCTACCGGGGTTGAAGTTTATTCCTTCACTGCAAAGAAAGGTATAAATGAAGTAGAATTTATTCCTGAAAAGGCTGGTGCTTATGCAATCCTTAAGGATGACTTTGTTCTTGGAATAATTGAAGTAGTTGATGATTTAGAAACTGCAGATTTAGAGCAAGTAAGAAATAAGTATCTTAAATAGACACAATTGTACCTTAAAAAGCTAAAAAGCTGTATACGATACTAGTATCGTATACAGCTTTTTAGTATGTTTTCAAGATATATTTATTGACAAATTGTTGATAGCGAAAATAAATTCAATATTTACCTATAAGACTTATTTTAATTATGAAAAAATAAGTCTTTTACTTATAATTAGGACTTTCTACTATAGACTAATTTCTTCATATTTTCTACATAATTCGACAATATACTATATGTGTAGTATGTTAATCAATACTCCATCCTTTAATTGATTAATTACTTCTCTATGAATGTAATCCCCCCAAATTTACATTCATCTTCACAACAAAGAAAAATCTGCATGAATGCAGATTTTTCTTTGTTAGTTTTTTCTATTTATAATTTTCTCTGAATAAGTTTTCCATTTAAACATAGTACTGCAGATCATACCTCGCCTAGTAACGAGGATGGTTACCTACTACTTCTTTATATCATATATCTTGACTATCTGATCTGGATTTTCTCCCATGCCCATGTCATCTCTACTTGCTGGCTTAAATGTCCAGCCACTACTCTCAAGTTTATTTAAATCAAGTCCAGCTTTTACAAGAGGTTCTGCCTTTAATGCAAATATCATATCTGCATCGTTTAATCCTAGCTTTTCTGTCCACTGAACTTCATTTCCTTCTCCCAGCCTTAATGCATAATGCTTCTGACTCTTGTGATATTTTATAATATTATTATCTTCTTTTAGCAGCCTTCTCATAGAATCCTCTGAACCATTAGAAGTTTGTTTTTTGTCACTTACATTATAAGGCTTAATTAATCTATTAGGTAAATCTGCTCCCATATCATCTTTTCCAGCAGGCTCATATATCCATTCATTTTTATCAAGTTTGCTAACATCTAATCCAGCTTTGATAAGTGGATCAGCTAGCATCACTACAGCAAAATCTGCCTTATTTGCTGACATATCTTTGCTCCATTCAAACTTTTCTCCTGTTGGCAACTGAAATCCCCAATGCTGTAATGCACTATGAAAACCCTTACTATCCGGGTAAGCCTTTACAATCTCATTAAAAGCTTTAAGTCCATTATCTGCCTCTTTGTTTCCGGTCGATGTTCTACTGCATCCTGCAAATGATATCATCAAAATCGAAGAAGCGAGTATGGCTGCCACTTTACCTGTTTTATTCATAAAATTACAACTCCTTTATTTAATTTGTTTGCTACAAATATATAATAGTTAAATTTTATGAAGACTGTATGAAGAAATAAAAAGTTTACAAATCGCCTACTTCTTCATAATATTTATAATCATATAGATTTACTATGCCTATTGAAATAAACCCTAAAGGTAGTTCCTTCCCCCTCTTCACTTTCTACATCTACGCTTGCAGAATGAAGCTGCAATGTATTTTTAACAATAGTTAATCCTATGCCATTGCCTTCAATTTCATGTCTACTCCTATCTCCCCTATAAAGTCGTTCAAATATAAAAGGTAAATCTTCTTTTTTAATTCCTATACCATTATCTTTAACTTCCACAATAATACTTTTATCATTATTGTATATAGAAATGTATATTTTCCCATATTCTTTACTGAATTTAATAGCATTAGATACTAAATTTATAAATACTTGTTTTAGCTTATCTTTATCTCCAGTTACAAAATACTCTTCATTAGGAGCTATATTGCATTCTATCTTAATATTTTTCTTTTCTGCTAACATATAAAATTCCATATATATTTCTTTAATTAATTCTTCTAAAGATAATACTTCAAAATTAAGCTTTATGCCCTCAGATTCAAACTCTTTTAGTACATTCAAATTATTTAATAGTCTTCCAAATCTAACTACTTCTTCATTGAGGTAATTTAGCCTTTCTGCTGTAACTGGAAAAACTCCATCTATCATAGCCTCTAAATTATTTTGCAACACGTTTAGCGGTGTTCTTATTTCATGGGATATATCAGAAACCAAACGTTTTCTAAGCATGTCCTGATATCTTAACTTTTCAGCTAGAATATTTACACTTTCTCTTAAATCCTCTAATTCTTTTATATCACTGCCTATATTTGATTTAGTATCAAAATTACCTTTTGATAGGCTTATAGACATATTAGCTACCTCTTTTATAGGGGTAGAAAACTGGCTTGAAAAATAAAGGCTTACGGCTACTATAATAATAAGAGTTACTATGCCGCTAATAATAATACTTTTATTTATAGATGATTTGAAACTTATATCTGCATCACTTAATAGAACTGGAGAATATTGTCCAATTTCTACATAGCCAACTATCTTATTATTGGACTTTATTTCAAATTTTTGTGTAGTATATTCCTCTATTTTCAGTTATCATTTTATTGAAATGATAACTACTTCTTATATCATTTGGATTCATCCCCCATATAGGCTTGTTTTTACTATCAAATAGTGTTAAGCAATAATTTCCCATATAGGCTTCATGAGTTAGTTCCACGCCAGAATCCTCACTCCACTTTCCCTCTCTTTTGTATACTTGTTCAAAATATGATACTATTCTTTGATATCTCTTATTTTGAGTATCTATCATATACTCATTAAATTTCTTGTTTATAGTTAAATTTACAAACAGGGTAATAAGCAATATTGCAGCAAAAGAACATACTACAAACAGAATACTTAACCTTTTTCTGATAGTTTGCAATTAATTCTCACCACCAAACTTATAGCCCACTTTAGTGACGGTTATAATATATTTTGGGTTTCTTGTATCTTGTTCTATTTTTTTACGAATATTTTTTACATGCACATCAATAGTTCTGTCATATCCATCAAAGTCTACTCCAAAAACCTTGTTTATAAGTTGTTCTCTTGATAAAACTTTCCCCTTATTTACTATAAGAGCATATAATATATCGAACTCATTAGGTGTAAATGGTACTTCTTCTCCATTTACTTTTACAACTCTTTTGTCATAATCAATAATCAGTCTTCCATCATTAAAAGCAAGGTTTGAAGATAGATTATCTGTACTTAGTCTTCTAAAGAGAGCATTAACTCTTGCTGTAAGCTCTCTAGGACTAAAAGGTTTGATTAAGTATTCATCAGCACCAATATTCAGCCCCTCTATCCTATCAGCTAAAGCTCCTTTTGCGGTTAACATAAAAATATGCACATCAGAGCTTTGACGTACTATTTTACAAACCTCTTCCCCACTTATATCAGGCAGCATTAAATCGAGAATCAACAACTTAATATCCTTAGATTTAACTATTTCTATACCGTCTAATCCCCTGGTAGTACAGTATACTTGATATCCTTCCTTTTCTAAATAAGCTTTTAAAACCTCAGAAACTCTTTCTTCATCTTCAATTATCAAAATATTGTTCATATAAATTCACCTCTTATTGAGCTTATTTTATACCAAATCTCACTTGATATTAGTCTTATTATATTTTACTAACTTAAATACTAAAGACAATACTATAATTATGGAGCAATCTTCTATTTACCTCAATTATTCTAAACTTATCAACATTATACTAAACTTTTTTAAAGATTATATGAAGATTTATGATGATAGGCTGAAAATACTGTACCTTGCTAACATAATTCAAAATAAAATAATCTCCTATGATAACATCTACCATAGGAGATTATTTTATTAAACTGTTTAGAAAATAGGCCTGGTTTATTTGTCTGATTCTTTATCTTATAACTCTTCTAGCAGTTATGTAATCTTTTCTATTATACGATGATATTTTAATAACATCTCCTGTTCTTGGAGCATGTATATACATACCATCACCAATATAAATACCCATATGACTTGGAATTCCTCCCTTTCCGTAAAAGACCAAGTCTCCTGGTTGAAGCTGATCTCTTGATACTCCAATGCCATCATGTATTTGATTTTTAGTCGTTCTTCCTACATATATCCCAAAATGCTTGTACACATACTGGGTAAAACCGGAACAGTCAAACCCTGCTGGTGTTGTTCCTCCCCATAAATAAGGTGTGCCTAAAAATTTAGATGCATAAGCTATTACTGCATCACCTGAAACTGATGCAGCTCCTCGTGATGGTCTAACTTGAGTTGGAGCCACCTTTTTTTTCGATTCTATCTGCTCTAAAGCTTCGGTAATTTGACTCTGTGCTACTCCTACTGAAGATGCATACAATCTTTCATGTCTTTCAGCTTCTTCAATTAATTTACGTTGATCATTTTTATCAACTTTTAGTTTATTTAATTTCTCATTATTTTCATTATTTAACGCTACTAGCTCATCATTTTGTCTACTTAATTGTAGCTTTTTATTGTTTAAATTCTGTTGTTTTTCTTTTAACTCTTTAACTATTTTTTTATCTAGCTCAGTTATCTTTTTTACTGCCTCAACCTTTTGAAATAAGTCGCTTAAATCTTTAGCTCCAAGAATTACATCTAAATACCCTATAGAGCCATTCATATACATAACTCTTATTCTATCATTATATAATTCTTGCTCTCTTTTAATATCTTCTTCTGCCTGTCTTAAGTCCTTCTCTGCAGATTTAATATCCTCTTGTATTCTAGCTCTTTGCTTTTTATTCTCCTCTATCTTGTCAATTACCTCTTCAATTTGCATATCTAGACTCTCTATCTTTTGCTCAATTTCCAACCTTTGATTTTGTCTCTGCTCAGCTGAAGGCTCAGCAAAAACTGGCTTATGTACAGAAACTACTATTATACAGATTAATATGAAATACTTTAATATTCTTTTCATCGCCTTCCTCCTTAGTTATAGATTTATTCTACCAATTGCTCGCCTCCTTTTGATATTATTAAAATTAACTAAATGTTCAATCCGTAACTTTTAGTTAATGATTTTAAATTATATCAAATTTTTATGTAGAAAATATGAACTTTTATATTTTCTATATAAAAATTTTATTTTTCTAACACTTCATCATTTATATTTAAAGTCCTTAGGAGCTTTTCTATGATTTAATTTAAAGAATACTAAATTAATAATAGCAAATACTATAAAAGATTATATAGGAAGGAGAAAACTATATTGCCTTTACCATTATTTGTTCTTATAGCTTGGGTAACTATTATTATATTTTCAATTGTCCCCAAAAAATTAGATCTAATTGAAAATATCATTATGTTTTTTTCTGTTTCCATAATAGAGATAAATATTTCTACCATAGCCACCTTAAATCTAGGGCTTATTGAAAATAGCAAAGATCCAAAAATGTTTATAAGCCTTTTAATAAATAGAAATATAACTATTCCCCTATGGATTCTGATCTTTATTAATTTAACAAATGCTCTTGAGAGTAATTTTAAAAAAATCAGTATAGAAGCTATCACATTATTTATTTTAGTTTTCGTAAAATTGTTAGCTTTATGGACTGGTGTAAAAGTTTATACTGGATGGAATTCATATTACGATGTTATCAGTCTATTAGGATTAATGATATTTTCTACTTTTTTTGCAAAAATGCTAAAAAAATTAGAATGAAGGGAGCTCAAATATTGACAATTGTTTATGACCGAGGGTTTAATCTAAACGAGTGGTTTGTCATTATTTTATCAATAACTGGATTGATTTTGGCTTGGCGGTTTAGAAATAGATTTTCAGCAAAGGAACTAATTGTATACTTTATGTATGGTTTTTTTATAGGAACAGTATTTGACCACATTATAGGCATAGCACCTTTTGATTTTTATGATATAAATGATAGTTCTTTATATGAATTAACAGACTTTTAACTTACTTAATGTATGGACCCTATGGGTATTTTTATGTCTATTTCTATGACCTTTTTAAAATAAAATCTTCACATGCTCCTATTTATATTTTATTATGGGCCTTAATCTCCATGATGATAGAGTTCATCGGTTATAATTTAGGGGTATTTCACTATAAAAATGGATATGAAATATATTATTCTTTTCCTATTTATTTGCTAGTACTAGTTCCAAACCTGTGCTTATATAAACTTTTTCATCTGAATAAGATTGGTAGCTAGTCTATATATTTATTCTGTATTGATGAGGAGCTGTTTGTATGTTTATAAAATATTCATTTGGATTTCTTCTTGCCTCTCTAGTCCAGGCTGGAATCGTAATGTTATTCGAGCTTTTAGAAATTTCTTCATTAGGCGCTACTTTAACTTTTATGCAATTATTAACGCATATTATAGCCGGTCAAGTCGCTGGATACATGTTATTATTTATAGTAAAGTTGATAGAGTCAATTACTAAACTCAGCACTCTTATTATTGGTTCATTTTGGGGTATTATAATCTGGAGCATTATAATACCACTTAATGTTACATTGGGGAAAATAAGAGCACCATGGACACAAGGAACTGGCACTATGTTTCCCAGTATAATCGCATTCGTGGTATATGGTATTATAGCTCATTATACAATTAAAAAATATAGCCATACAAATCCTGAAATTAAAAATTACTAAAAAAGTAGTACTCAGACATTGAAATGGTTTGAGTACTATTTTTTATAATTCTTATCGAGTTTCAGATTTTTTGCTGCGTATTTTGATATGCAAATTATTATCATCAGTATCTTTATCACTCGTTATGCTGTAAATATACCTTTTGAGTAATATCTCAACTAATAACAATTAGGCAATTAATAAGTTTTGAAAATAAAATAGGCTTCAAATAGAGCAACTACCCTATATGAAACCTATTTTTATAGTTTATTTTATATGCCTAATATTTATTCTAAGTTTATACTACTAACTTACGCAATAAAACTGTCGTAATAAGCGCCATAATCAATGCTGTCTTTTTCAAAGTTGCTATTTATATTATAAAATTTAGCAACATAACTTAAGAATTCTTGTTGAGATACACCGGCTTCTTTTACTAAACTATCAAACTCCTTTAATATTCTGTCAGAAATTTTAACTGCATGATTATTCATGATATACCTCCCTTATTTTTAGTATATACTATATAATATTATGAAAATAAATTAAATATGACACATATTTAATTTGTTTTATATATAGTATATCACTATTAAAGGTAAATTCAATATAAAAGTGGAAATTTATGAATTGCAAGTCTTATTTCTCAAATTCTATTTTTCAAATAAGTCCTCTTGGATAGCCAGTTCCATCCCACTTCTTATTATGTGAGAGAATTCCTTCTGCTATAGGCCGTAAATCATCAGATGAAAGAGCCATGCGATGGCCTATCTCTGAGTATCGCATAACAAGCTAAGGAATCTTTACTCACTATACTAACAGTATAATCATTATCCTGAATTGTACGGTATTTTTTATCAACTATGGAGTTTTTTTCAGTTATTTCATTTATTAGAACATCGCTCCCGTTAGCTCTTTTAAAATTCTATAGTTGGTTCCTCTTCTTCTGAACGAAAAGGATGTTTTTACTATAAATTAAAAAAAGGAGCAAAATTATGCTCCTTTACTTTGTTAATTATTTTGACCAGTGTATTGGTCGAGCAAGCGATATTGGTAACTTTGTATTACAATCACCTTTTGCTGTGTTAATCTGGGCTTGAGTGAGAAAAATACTATGGGTTAGGTTAGCTCCTCTAAGGTCAGCATCTCGTAAATCAGCTCCAATGAGGTCAGCTCCACTCAAATCCACTCCTCTCAGATCAGCTGCAATAAGATAGGCCCCTCTTAAATTTCCACCCCTCAGATCGGTTCTTCTAAGGTCTGCGCCAATGAAATCTAGCCCTCGGCCAAGAGTCTTATGATGTCTCGAAGGAGCCTTCTGCCCATGACGGGCTTTTTTTCTCACAAGTTCGCTTGTCTGAAAAAGTAGACCATTAACCTTTGCTCGATGTGCTGTGATATCCAATTCCATGAGAGCTTCAGGACTAAGGAAAGTTAGTCGTTCAGTCTCATTTAGCATGAAGTTGATGTCGTCTTCGATATGACTAGCTGGTTGCAGCGTAAGTGCTTCCGTTAGATACCAAAGCATTTCATGGATCTGTCTCATGATTAGGAAGACTTCATACATTTGATTGGCAGATTCCGGAACCTGCCTCCAGTTATGTCCACCATAGGTAACCTGCGCAACCTTTTGCCCCGCACCAAAACAGTCATAGGCAATACAGCCTTTAAGTCCTAGCTTACTGAGGTTTTTGTGAACGCTGCAGCGAAAATCTGATTCTAGGTTAATACAAGGCTTACCCGCATCCTTGTCCACAGGAAAGCCTTCTGAAGCTGAAAAATACAATGCAACACAACAAAAACCGAAGCATTTCTCGCAGTCAGCTCGAAAATTATGATGACTTTTCTCAGAAGAATATAGTATTGCATCTCTTTTATTTTCACCTGGATATTTCATATTCATTTACCTCACATAGCACAATAGAAAAAATTTTTAATTTGATTTTATCATATATACCATAATTATTCAATTTCACAGCTCAATTCTGTCCAAAATCCTCTTTGTTCTAATTCGATTATCTCTTTGAGAAAGAATAGGGTATATATTTGTCATGATATTTAATATTCATTGTTTAAACTCCCTATGAATATGGTCTTTTGCTTATTAATGAGGGAAATTTACTTCAGCAGCAATTAAAAAAATCATAACTAAAATAAATTAATTCTTGTCAGATATTATAGCTAGTACCTGATGATCTTCCCACTTCCCATTGATTTTAACATTTTTTTTAGCTATGCCTTCCTTATGAAAACCCGCCTTTTCTAAAACTCGCATGGATCTAATATTATGAGGCATTACTCCCGCTTCTATCCTGTGTAAATTAAGTTCATCAAATGCAAACCTTACGGCTAATTTAGTAGCCTCAATCATATATCCTTTTCCATTCTGATCTAAATCAAGGTAATACCCAATGTAACAACTCTGTAATGGGCCACGTAAAATCTCGGTAAGTGCTATATTACCAATTAATTTATCAGTGCCTTTTTCAAAAATTCCAAATGAATAAGCTTTATCTTCTTCTCTCTGTTTTATACTATCTCTTATAAAATCTTCTCTTGATTTTAATGTATAGAAACTATCGCTTCTGGTACTTACATATCCTTCAAAAAAACCCTTATTCACCAAGTTTAAATTAAGAACTGCTTGAGCATCTGATAGCTCCAAGAATCTTATATATATTTTTTCACCTTTGATTTTCATATGTAGTTCCTCCTGTTTTATATTTTTTGCTGTAAATCCTTTTATTATTGTATTCATTGTTTTGCCAAGCTTCATTCATTTTTCTTCTGTTCTTCTCAGTTAAACCTAAATGCATAAAAAGTACAACATACATCATAAAAAATGGCATTAATGTTCCAATTGCAGCCACCTGATTTATATGAATGTCCTCTTCACTGTTTCCATTAGCGACTAAATCATTTATCTTTCCTAATAAGTTAGCATTTATTTCTTCTTTTAATTCGCTTAACTGCTTTGTATCATATTAAAATAAGCTTGTCGCTAGGCATCTTAAGACACAGCTTATTTTTTTTCTGCATTTCATTCCACTTATTCTTATCAATTTTAAATCTTAGGTAAGACCATTTATTTGTACTGCTATTTTCCTTGTTTCTAAATATAATAGTATTATAAAATATATTTTCAACTATCTTCAGAATGTTACAGTCGATTACATTTTCTTGTTGCAAATTATCTACCATTTTAAATGAATGAGCATGAAATCCTACATATTTTAAATCATCAGGAATTATTTCGCTGCTGTATAGAATGATACCCCAATCAACTGCTTTCAAACTATGGTTATTTATTTTCTCTGCGCTTGAAATATTTTCACAACCTGTTAACAAAGTCTCGGAAAGTGTTTTAGGATGGCTTAACAACTCTTCTTTACCTCTTACCATTTCAGTTCTTCCGCTATCCAATACTAAAATCTTTTTGCAGATTCTATACACCTCATCTCTATCATGGGAAACGTATAAAGTTGTACCTTTAAATTCTTCCAGTACGTTAATAAGTTCATATTCCAGCTGAACCTTAAGAAAACTATCAAGAGCAGAAAAAGGTTCATCAAACATCAATATTTTAGGCTCCGCAGCCAACATTCTAGCTATTGCTACCCTTTGCTGCTGTCCACCTGAAAGCTGTCCTGGATATAACTTTTCCAATCCATTCAGACAAAATCTCCTTATATTTTCTTCTACTATTTTATTTACTCTTTTTGATTTACTAACACCACAGGCAATATTTTCTTCTACAGTCATATTAGGAAATAGTGCATAATTTTGAAATAGGTATCCTGTCTTTCTCAATCTTGGGTGGATGTTAATATTGTTTTCACTATCAAAAATGACTTCTCCATCAAGAATGATTTTACCTCTGTCTGGATTCTCTATACCAGCAATACATTTAAGTGTTATAGATTTTCCACACCCTGAAGCACCTAAAATTCCTAAAATCTCATTTTCTATCTCAAACTTGCTTTGTAAATAAAATCCACCTAGTTTCTTTTCGATATCCACATATAGTGACACCTTTTCATCTCCTTTTTCCACGCAGATTTGCCCACCAATTCATTATAATAATTGTAGCAAATGAAATTATACATATTATAGCCACCCACTTATAAGCCAGTTCTCGTTTTCCTGATTGAACAGCAATATAAACAGCCACAGCCATAGTTTCTGTTTTTCCTGGAATATTTCCTGCAATCATTATGGTTGCACCGAATTCACCTAAAGCACGCGCAAAAGCCAAAACCGTTCCAGCTAAAATACTGTGAATTGAATTTGGTAAAGTAATTTTAAAGAAAATCTGTCTCTCTGTCATGCCAAGCGTTCTAGCAGCATATATAAGATTCATATCTATCTGCTCAAATGCTCCACGACAGGTGCAGTACATGATAGGAAAAGAAACCACAATAGAAGCAATTACTGCACCGATCCATGAAAATACAATGGAAATACCAAATCGATTCAAAAACTCACCTAAAAATCCACGTTTCCCAAAAACAACCAACAAAAAGAATCCTACTATTGTTGGAGGAAGTACCAAAGGCAAAGTAAAAATTCCATCAATTAAACCTTTTCCGTGTTTTAATTCCACTACAAGACGCGCTGCCCCAAGACCAAGTAAGAATGTAAATAAAGTTGCTATAAAAGCTACCTTTAGTGATATGAATAAAGGTGAAAAATCCATATAAATTCCTCCTGACTGTAGGCTATTTTACGACAAATCCATACTTTTCAAATACTTTTACAACTTTATCCTCAGCTAAAAAAGAAAGAAACGCTTCTGCTTCATCTTGAACTTCACTGCGTTCAAGAACTGCCACAGGATATATAACCTTTTCGCAGCTGCTTGATGGAGCTTCGCAAATAACATTTACATTCTTAGAAATTGCTGCATCTGTAGCATAAACAACTCCACAGTCGCTTTCTCCGGACTCAACCCAGCTTAACACCTGCCGAACATCTGTACCATATTTAGCCTTTTCTTTTACTCTATCCAATATGCCCAATGCTGTAAATATTTCCTCTGAATATTGGCCCACAGGGACGCTTTCAGGCTGCCCGAGTGATATTGTTCTTACTTTATCAGTTTTACAATCCTCAAAACTTTTTATATCAACATTTTTATCTTTTCCTGTAATCAAAACTATCTTGTTTTCCAATAACTCCTTCTTTGTCCCAGGTTTTATAAGTCCTTCCTTTTCTAAGGCTGTCATCTGCTTTTTAGAAGCAGACATAAAAATATCTATAGGTGCACCTTCTTCAATCTGAACTTGAAGTGCACCTGATGATCCATATACGAACGTCAATTTTACATTTGGAGCAGCTTTTTTGTACATCTCCCCAATCTCTTCCATAGTATCCTTGAGACTTGAGGCCGCAGAAACTATAACTTCAATAGACTTTGTCTCTGATGATTCTTTGACTCCAAAACTTGCGCACAATATTACTATAATTAATGTTCCTAAAACTATAACTTTTTTCATTTTATTCCTCACTTTTGCCCAGTTTATCATTTATGTCTTCTCCTCATTTACCTTATATTTCCCTACCAGGCATATTTCAGTTACTTTCATATTTATCGCCTACTTTCCGAAGCCGCAATTCGGAAAAGTACAAATATTACAAGATAAACACAGCCCTCCATGTCCAAGACTTGCAAGGTCTTCTTGAGTTATCTTGTCGTCAGCCATGATCCTAGGAAGCACTAAATCAAAAATGGTTCGCTTTGCATACATTACACAACCTGGCAGTCCTAAAATTGGAATTTCATCATTACAATATGCCAGCAAAAACATTGCACCCGGAAGTACCGGAGCCCCATAAGAAACAATTCTTGCACCAACATTTCCAATAGCGGTAGGGGTTGTATCATCGGGATCTACGCTCATTCCCCCGGTGCATATTATCAATTCCGCACCTTCACTTATGAAGTTCCTAATAGCTTGCGAAATTGCTTCGGGATCATCGTTCAATATTTTTTGTCCCAAAATCTCAACATCGTATTCTTCTAGCTTTTTTCTAATAACAGGCCCAAAGGCATCCTTTATTCTCCCATAGAAAACTTCATTACCTGTAGTCACAATGCCTGCTTTCTTTTTCTTGAAAGGCATTATTTCTATCAGGGCCTTGTTTTCTGCCAGCTTAACTGCTTCATCCATTTTCTTTTTTTCGATTACAAGAGGAATGATACGGGTGCCTGCTAATACATCTCCCTTTTTAACAGGGAAATTACTGTGTCGGGTAGCTATCATCATTTCCCCAAGAGAATTTATCATGTGGAGCTTTTCTACATCGATTTTAAGTAATCCATCCTCTTTAGCAATAAGTTCAATTTTCCCTTCTCTAACATCGGATGGACGAATATATTTACCTTTACATATTCCATAAAGAATTTCTGCTGCCTCATTTTCATGAAGCATTCCCTCCTGCTTTTCCCAAATATAAAGGTGATCCTTACCTATCGATAACAAAACAGGGATGTCCTCCTCTTTAACAATGTGTCCCTTTTTAAAAACAGTAACTTTTTTAACGTCTTTTATAATTTGAGTTAAATCATGACATAAAACATGTCCTACAGCTTCTTCAGTATTAATCAATTTCATTTTTATTCCTCCAATTGTAATTCGTTATATTTACGTAAGGATAACGAATAATAAAAAAATATTATTTTATTTATAATCACCCTTAATTTCAGCCCTCACCATAATCAGCTCGCCTGCAATACTTACAGCTATTTCCTCTGGAGTTTCAGCTTTAATAGCAATTCCTATTGGAGCATAAACTCGTTTAAAATCTTCTTCGCTAAATCCATCCAAAAGCA
Organism: Clostridium bovifaecis; assembly: GCA_009738435.1. Classification (GTDB taxonomy): domain Bacteria; phylum Bacillota; class Clostridia; order Clostridiales; family Clostridiaceae; genus Clostridium_H; species Clostridium_H bovifaecis. Next base: position 2,027,964 of record CP046522.1, read on the forward strand.
ATCTTTCTTTAGTTTTCCCGAGTTTTGTCCTACTGCCTACCAATCCAATATAGCATGCATCTGTTTGTAATGCCTGGGTTAAGACATTATAATCATTATTATGTCCCCGAGTTAAGATAACCACATAATCACAGGAATTGATCTTTATTCTGTCTCTGAATCCTGTAAAGTCAGCTAATATTGTATTTTCCGCTAATGGAAATAAATTTTTGTCGGTAAACTCGGGTTTATCATCAATTACAGTACATTTAAAATTTACTGAATTCAATACCGGGACTAACTTTTGGCTTATATGTCCACCGCCAAAAATATAAACTTTTTCTGCTGTAACTAATGGTTCTATATAATATTTTTTGTTATTTTGCTCTAATAGAACACTATTTCTCTTTAGATGTGAAGATATATCACTAACTTTATACTGAATACAGTTTTCTGCAATTATTTCCATGTTCCATTCAATGTCATCAGTAATTTCTGTAGCAAGCCATAAGTTTTGATTTCTATCGAATGCAGTTATTATGTCTTCCATTAGAGAAATGTTTTCATCATTACTTTTAATATATTGAAAATAAACCTCCACATCTCCTCCACATATCATACCTAAATCTGCCACATCATTTGGAGCTAGTCTAAATTTCTGTACATATGACTTTTTTTCCTTAAGTATCTCCATTGCTAATTGAGTTGATTTATATTCTACAGCACCTCCGCCAATTGTACCTATAGAATATCCATCTTTGTCCACTACCATTCTTGCTCCGGCTCCCCGAGGTGTAGACCCTGAACCTGATATTACAGAAACTAGCACTGCGTCTTCGTTATTTTTTAATAATTTGTAAATCTTAGAAAATAATTCTTTCATAATTTCTCACCTTCTAAATAATATTTGAAATGCTTTTTAAATAGTATGTTTCCACTTATATATAGTTCATTTTTAAACTGCAAATAACACATCAGAAAATCTTTTCCTTTGTCCGTTATCTCTGATCCACCTCCATAAGCTCCTCCTGCTTTGCTCTCCAATAAGGGAAATCCTAGCTTTAGTTCTGCAAACTTAATTATTTTCCAGCCTTTGCTGTAGGACATATGCATACGCTCACATGCTTTACGCAGAGAATTAGTTTCATTAACCAACTGCATTAAATCTGCTACTCCTGAGCCAAAAAAGGCAGTATCTTTTAACAATTTAATCTGTATTAAATATCTTATACTATCCACGTGAACCTTCCCCTTTGATCGCCTGTTTTATCATTTTCTGCACCTTCTGTGCCTGCTTGTACCTTTTTTTTATAATCTTATAAGTATATTCATCATTTTTATAAAGTTCCATTTTCCTTTTAAAACGCTCTTCCAAAGAAATCATTGAGTCTCTATATACCAACTTATCAGCTAAATATACAACAGATTTTTCGTTAATATGATGCGAGTCATACTCATCCAGTTCAGTATGAGCTTTAACAACAGGTGCAATCCCAATAAAGCCTAAATCTTCAAGTAATTTAGCTCCCTCAGCTGCATGATTTTTTTTATCCCTAAAAATATCATGCACTAGTGCCCCAGATTGAACTTTTTCTATGTCAAGATAGTAGCCTTTTTCTATGAGAGACTTTGAAATTTCTACTGCCGTAATTGCTACTTTTTCACAATGCTTTTGTATTTTTTTCGGTGTTAAGAAATATTCGTGAAGCTCAGCGCAAACTTCTTTTGTTGGCACAGCTCTATTTTTCTCATATTGTATCATAGCTTCATAATCCTCTGGAGTATCTGCATCCATAATAAGCGCCGGATCAGGCAAATTCATAAATCCAACATTTTTCAATGTCATAATTGCACCTCTAATTCCACACGTCCCTTCATAGGATAAAATATCATCAATACTATTACTATTAATAAGCAATGGATGTCCTTTTTCTTTAAGGTAGCATGGACATATTACAGAATTATTGTAGAGCTCCATTTGTAAAATCATTTTTTTAAGACTATATTTTGTAAAAAGAGGAGAATCTGCTGGTGTAAAAAAACCATATCGCATTTATCTTTAACGTATTCCAGCCCTATGCATGCTGAATCAAACATCTTATTTTGGGTATAGTTAGATCTTATACATGTAGCTCCAGTATATTTAATATGAGCTTCTAATTCATTTGCATTTTTTCCTGTAATAACAATAATATCTTTAATATTCAAACTTCGAAATGTATTTATTGCAGTCTCAATTATAGTGGATGATCCTATACTTAATAATGGTTTAAATAGTCCCATTCTCGACGAACGCCCAGCCGCTACAATAACTGCTGCCTTCTTCTTACTCATCACAATTGATCTCCTTCATGTTTTTACAATTACTGCACTTCCATGCAAATCACAAAGCGGAACAACATAAACGTTATTCTCTTTGCAAAACTGATCTACTGCTTCCCCAGCACCACAGAATTGTGAATTATTATAATCGTGTAAAATAATATATCCACCTTTGCTCATGCACGGAAAAAAAACTTTTAATCCCTCATACATAGGTTGATATAAGTCGGCATCCATACTTACCAACGCGAATTTTTCTTTTAATCCATAAGCAGTATTGGGAAAATAGCCCTTTTTAATTATTATCTTATTTGGGTAAGGCATTAAACTGCAAACTTCATCCAAACTTGTATCATTAAACATTCCTTTTTTTGAATTAGAATATCCTTTTTCAATTTCTATATCACGTTGGTCAAACCCTTCAAATGTATCAAATAAATATAGACTTCTGTCAGGAAATATTCGACTTATTTCTGCTGCAAATTCACCTTTATATACTCCTAATTCAGCTACAGCTCCAACAATATTTCTTTTTTTTATTTCATTGGCAAGCAATTTTAAAGTAGCAAGTCTTACATCAAACTGCTCGCGTAATTCGGTAATACTAATACTTCTACAATCAATTCCCAATTTTTCAATCTGCTTTTTTACAAGTGTACAAGCTTCCTTGTTAAGGATTGCAATATAAATAAGATCTGGACCTATATCTGAAAGCTGTTTTGGCTCGATAACAGGAATCCCATCTATATTAATTCCCCACAATTTTTCATTATTATCACAAAATGCCGCAACTTTTATATTCGCACGTAAAAGCTTAAGTAACATTCTTCCACCTTGGCCAGTTCCCCAAATTACCACGTTTTTCATTTCTCCACCTCAATTCTAGGAATTAATCCTACTTTATCTACGTAATAATTCCTATCATTTTCTATAATAATATTTATACAACCATAAGGCTGTGAAATAGAAAATATATTATTAATATTGATATTTCGAAGCCAGCAAATCAAAGCTCTGTTCATTCCTGCATGGGATATAATAGCAATGTTTCCTTTTGTTTGTTCTACAATTTCAAGAAAAGCTCTTTTTCCTCGCTGAAGACACATAGAAAAACTTTCTCCATTTGGTGGTATAAAGCTGCTGAAATTTAATCCTCGCTGTTTATATTCCTCTGGATACCTTATCTTGATTTCTTCAAATGTCATCTTCTCCCAGTCCCCCATGTCAATTTCCTTTAAGTCCTCCACACTCACACAAGGAATTGTTCCGCATGATAGTATCTCAGCAGATCTTTTGCAACGGATAAGTGGACTATAAAAAATCTTTTCTATATTTTTATCTATTAAATAAGCCTGTATTCCTCTTATCTCCTGTTCACCTTCCCATGATAGAGGGTAATCAGTCTGACCAATACAACTCCTTTTGTTAAAAGGAAAAAATGGCAAACCATGCCGAATTAAGTATATAGTTCTCAATGAACCTATCTCCTTTAAAGTCATTAATAATATAGAATGGATTGCATATGAAGGCAGGCTTAAAAGCCGCCTGCCTTTATTTAACTTATTTTATTTTTTATTTTTTTCTTCTAAGGCCCTTAATATCTTTTCTGGAGTTATTGGAAGTGAATCAATGTAAACTCCTACTGCATCATAGATTGCATTTGCAATTGCAGGAGGCTGTGTATTTGTAACCATCTCTCCCATTCCTTTTGCCCCGAAAGGACCATATGGATCATAGTTTTCATAGAACTTGATTTCACTCTTTTGAGGAATATCCTTAAAGGTAGGTATAATATAATCAGTAAAATTCGACGCATAAGTTTCAATGCTTTGAGGGAAGTATGGGGATAGATCTTCATATAGCGCCATACTTATACCTTGAACATTACCTCCATCTACCTGACCTTCTGCCTGCAGTGGATTTATAACAGTACCAACATCATAACAATCATATAGGTTTACTACTGTTACTTCTCCAGTTTCATCGTCAACTTCTACATCAACAACTGTTGAGCCCCATGCGTAGGATCTACTCGGAATTGTATGTCCTGTTTCCGGATCTCTAGGTGGTCCAGGAGGAGGCAAAAATCCACCGGCACCCATTAAAAATACACCACCATAAGTAGAAGCAGCGCCTATTTCTTTAAGTGTCATTGCCTTTGTTTCATCATCCTTTTTAGAAACCTTGCCATTTTCGTAAACTAATTCTTCTATTTTGCAGCCCATTGTTCCTGCAGCAAACTCTTTAATCTTTTTAATTAAATCCTTTGCTGCTGAAATAGCGGCTAAGCCAACAATATACGTTGAACGGCTTCCTGCTGTATCCATACTGAATGCAGCTGTATCAGTATTTGAATTATCTATCGTGAATATTTCTTCGCTTACTCCCAAAGCTTCTGCTGCCATTTGAATTCCAACGGTTTTGAAGCCCTGTCCCATTTCACATGTTGCATTTGTCATATCAATAGTTCCATCAACTTTGATTCGAAGGGACACTAAGTCAGGATCTCCACCACCATTAAATCCGGTTGGGTAATAAACATTTGCAACTCCTCTTCCTTTTCTAATCATCTAACTTACCCTCCTTACTTAGAACTCATATTTGCGTATTCTGGTGAAATCTTTTCACCTGCCATTTCAGCAACCATTTTTAAGGTTTCAATGGCAGAAACAGCAACTAACGGATTTCCAACATGGTTTGAATCGTTTTCTTTAAATGCGTTCTTTAATCTGAATTCAATAGGATTCATTCCAACTATACGTGCAAGTTTATCTACCTGAACCTGATCAGCGAACTGTCCAACATTTACACCAAAACCTCTCATTGAACCACTAGGCATCTTGTTTGTATAAACCATTCTTGAATTAACTTCAAGATTTTCCACTTTTATTGCACCTGCAATCATATTTGCATTTTTTTCAACTGCATATAATCCAAGTTCTGTATATGCCCCACAATCATGAAGCACATCAATTTGTCTAGCTGTAAGAGTTCCGTCTTTCTTTACGCCATCCTTAAACTTGAAAATCCATGGACTTCTTATCGTAGTGTAAAGCATTTCTTCTTCCCTTGTTAATTCAAATTTAACGGGTTTACCTGTGATTAAAGCTAGAAGTCCTGCGATATGATCTGTATGAATACTATTCATACCACCAAATCCACCTCCAATGGTTGCACCTATAATTTTTAATTTATTTAAAGGTAGCTGGAATACATTGGCAAGGTCTCCCTGAGTGAAGTAAATTCCCTGTGATTTTGAGTAAATAACAAGTTTTCCTGCTTCATCAATGTAAGCTACTGAAGAACAAGTTTCAATAGGTGCATGTTCCTGGCTTGGAGTAGTGTATGTTCCCTCAACTATATAATCTGCTTCTGCAAAACCTTTTTCGATGTCTCCTTTTCTAATTCTTCTAACTTCGCTTACACCATCAAACATATACATATTTCCCTCTGGTCTTACCTTTGGCGCATTAGGCTTAGTTGCTTCAACAGGATCGATTACAAAAGGTAGTTCCTCAATATCAAGCTTAATTTTCCCTAGAGCCTCTAAAGCTGCTTCTTTACTCACAGCTGCAACGGCAGCAATATTTTGGCCCTTATATCTTATAAGCTCTTCTGCTAAAACATGATGATCTGGCACCATGGCAAATCGGTTGTGGGGAACATCCTTACTTGTAATTACAGCATAAACACCCGGAACCTTCAACGCTTCTGAAACATCAACACTATTGAGTTTTGCTCTATGATAAGGACTTCTTAATGTCTTACACACAAGCATACCTGGCATTTTAATATCGCTTACATATTGCATTCTACCTGTTACAAGACCTTCACCATCATATTTTGTGACTCTCTTACCTACGCTTTTATACATTTATATCACTTCCTTCCGGAATAGGTCCAAACTCACCTTTAGCTACTGCTAAAACAGCATCGGTGTATTTTTGATAACCAGCACATCTACACAAGTTTCCACTTAATGCATCTTTAACTTCTTCCTCTGTTGGACTAGGGTTATCTAGAAGAAATGCTGTTGCTGCCATAACCATACCTGGAGTGCAATATCCACATTGTGGTGCGCCATAGTCTAAAAATGCTTTTTGAACGGGATGTAAAGTATTCCCCTGGATAAGTCCATCTGCTGTTACCACTTTCTTGCCTTCTACTGTAAGAGCCAATACTAAACAAGATTTAACTGCTTTTCCATCTAGTATTACTGTACATGAACCGCAGTCCCCACGATTACATCCACACTTTGGACTTGTAAGCCCTACTTCGTCTCTTAATAACTCTAACAAAGTCTGCTGTGGTTTTGCTATTACTTCTACAGGATTACCATTTAAGTAAAAATGTACAACCTTTGACATGATCTTTCCCTCCTTACTCAGCATTTACTGCTGCTTCAATTGCTCGTCTTACCATTACTGGAGCAACCTTATTACGGTACCACGCCGTTGCTCTAATATCGTCTATTGGACTTATCTCATTAATAAGCATTTCGCTTGCTACCCTCATATTTTCTTCAGTGAGCTCTTTGCCAATAAGTGCATCTTCAACTTCCTTGCATCTTAATACTGTAGGGGCTACAGATCCAACAGCAATTCTTGCAGCTTTACAGATATTGTTTTCTTTTTCTATATAGGCTGCAGCATTAACCACTGAAAGAGTCTCAGCTTTTCTTCTGCCAAGTTTTTTAAATGAAGCATTGCCTTTTCCTTTCTTTAATACAATTTCAGTTAAAACCTCTAATGTATCAGCCACTGTTTTTCCTGGTCCCTTAAAAAAGTCTTTTACCTCAACTTTTCTCTCTCCATTTGGACCTTTTAAAACAAACACGGCATCTAATGCCATTAGAGTAGGTACACTATCTGCTGCTGGTGAAGCATTCATAATGTTACCGCCCATGGATGCAATATTTCTTACTGTCAAACCTGCTATTTCTTTAATTGTTTCGATTAATACAGGAAATTCTCTCTTAATAATTTTATTTTCTAAAATCTCTGTAAAAGTAGCTGTAGAACCAATATTTACCTCTGCATCATTCTCTGAAATTGAATTTAGATCCAAATTCGCTAAAGAAATTATCATTAAATTCTTTTGCCCTTCCTTAGGGATTTGGTTCAATTCAAATGATAATCTAGGAACAAAATCTGATCCTCCAGCTAAAAATTTCACCTCATTTGAAGCATCTTTTATAATTGCAAAGAGTTCTTCAAATGACTTTGGGGATTCATAGCTATAGCTCCTCATAAAGCCAACCTCCTTTTCTTTTATTACTTTTTCTTTGCAAAAGATGATTTTGAAAAATCGTAGTTTTCACTTCCATCCGGATATCTATATCTCTTCTTATCTTTATCCTTTGGATAATCAAATCTTCCACCGCAGCGCATTATCATTGTCTTGATTTCTGGTGTGTTTTCTTCTACTATTCTTACAAACTGATTAACCAATAACTCAGGATCTCCTGCAGTATTAGCCCAATTGTCATAGTGGTCTGGAATTAAAAGTTTTGCCCCAATAGTCTGTCCAACTCTAGCACAATCATAAGGAGTCATCTTATCCGTTGCTCCTGGTGCGTTGCTGCCCATATCAAATATTGCTACATCAATATCGTAATTTTCTTTAATTGCAACATATCCGTCATGATACCAAGTATCACCCATGAATAATATATTTCCTCCTGATGTTTTAAATAAGTAACAGCAAGCCGCTTCTTCAAATGGAATATTTACATCACCTTCACCAGTTCTGATTGCTGTTTGATCATAACAAATAAGGAATTCTACCTCAGCGCCTTTTACCTTTACTGATTCTCCAACCTTTGCAACAACAATTCTGTCTTCAGGAACCTCAAATCTTCTTAATTTTTCTGCTGCAACAGGTGGTGCATAAAAAGGTGCATTGGTTGTCTTTAAAGCTGCTTTTACTGCATAAATATCACAATGATCTTGATGTGCATGTGTGCAGAAAACACCATCTAATTGATTGAATTTCCAAGGATCTATAACCTGTGGATTTAGTCTAACCCAGTTAATGCTGTCAGCACCTGCTTGCTTACAAACACCGCAATAATAATACGACGTATACATTGAAGGTCCACAATATTGATCTACGAAAAATATTCCTCCTTCATCAGTCTTTAGAATCCATGAAGGTCCTCCGCACCACCAAAGGCTTACTTCTCCTTTTGGCACTTGTCTGTTCTCAATCTCTTGGTTTAACAATGTTCCCCATTCTGGGAAGCTGTCTCTTATCCATTGATCACGATCGATGTCGTGGTTCTGGTTTACATAATCTCCAGCAATGATGCCACGACCATCTGTTTTAATTATTTCTCTTTCCACATCTATTCCTCCTCGTATAATTTGATTATAAATATCTATAAAACAGTTTATATAACTGTTTTTTAACAATTTAATGAAATTTAGGTGCTTGAATAATTTGTTTTATTGCAACTGCTCATTTAAACTATTTATTGATTTGTAAAATTGCTCCTTTACTAGCAGAAGTAACACAACTGCAGTAACGTTCTAAATATCCAGAAAGTTCTTTCTTCTTTTTAGGTACAAACTTTTCTTCACGTTCCTTTAGCACAACTTCGTCAACTTTAAGCTCCATAGTATGTTCAGGAATATTGATGCTTATTATGTCTCCATTTTCAATTAAACGAAGCAAGCCTCCAGAAGCTGCTTCGGGTGAAATATGTCCAATGGAAGCACCTCTTGAAACACCTGAAAAACGTCCATCTGTAATTAATGCTACTGTACTATCTAGGCCCATTCCTGCCAATACGGATGTTGGAGAAAGCATTTCTCTCATGCCCGGACCTCCTTTTGGTCCCTCATATCTTACAACGATTATATCACCAGGAACTACCTCACCCTTCATTAATCCTTCAATACAATCTTCTTCACTATCGTAGCATTTTGCAGGACCTTCATGAACTAACATTTCAGGAAGCACTGCACCTTTTTTTACCACAGCACCCTCAGGACAAATATTTCCCCAAAGAACTGCAAGTCCACCTGTTTGAGAGTAAGCGTTTTTAGGAGCACGAATAACGTTATCATCGAGTATTTTTGTATCCTTAATGTTTTCAGCAAGAACTTTACCTGTTGCTGTAATCACTGATGTATCTATTAGATTCATTTCGTCTAATCTCTTTAATACTGCACTTAATCCACCTGCATAATATAAGTCTTCAATAAAATGGCAACCTGCAGGATTTATTTTAACAATATGTGGAACCATATCACTAATCTTATTTATATCTTTAAGATCTACAGTAAGTTTTGCTTCATGAGCAATAGCTGGTAAATGTAAAATTGTGTTTGTTGAGCAACCTAAAGCCATATCTGCAACTAATCCGTTATGAATACTTTTTTCTGTTACAATATCCCTTGGTTTAATATCGTTTTTTACTAACTCCATAATCTTCATGCCTGTCACTTTTGCAAGACGAACACGTTCTGCAAAAACAGCTGGAATCGTTCCATTCCCAGGTAAAGCCATCCCTAAAATCTCTGTCATACAATTCATTGAGTTAGCGGTGAACAACCCTGCACAACTTCCACAACCTGGACATGAATTTTCCTCAATAAGATTAGCTGTTTCTTCATCCATTTTCCCAACTTCTATAGCACCCACTGCTTCAAAAGCGTCTGTAAGTGCAACCTTTTTGCCTCTTACCTTACCTGGCAGCATAGGACCTCCGCTACAAAATATGGATGGGATATTTAATCTAAGAGAAGCCATTAACATACCAGGGACAATCTTATCGCAGTTTGGAATGAATACAAGACCATCAACAGGATGAGCTGTTGCCATAATTTCAACGGAATCCGCAATATGTTCTCTGCTTGGTAATGAGAATTTCATACCTTCATGGTTCATTGCAATACCATCACAAACGCCAATTGTAGGAAATTCTATTGGCGTTCCTCCTGCCATGCGTATTCCTGCTTTTACAGCCTCCGCAATTTTATCAAGATGAATATGGCCTGGTATAACTTCGTTTTGAGAGTTAACTACACCGATAGCAGGTCTTTTTATTTCTTCTTCTGTCAGGCCTGTAGCCTTTAATAAAGCTCTGTGCGGCAATCGAGTTATACCCTTTTTCATTAAATCGCTACGCATTAAATCACTCCTTTTATTAAATTATTTTATTAAAATCTAAGTCTTCTGTTTTAATAATTCTTATAAATGCTCATAGCTTAGTTAATTTAATTACTTATATAAACATTTTGCAATTTTAATGAAGTCAGCATCACGTTTTTCAATAACTTCTTTGTCTCTTCCATTAGGATAATCATAAAAACCTTTGCAACTTTTTACTCCGTAGGCTTTCTCAGGCATTAAATCTGCAAGTAAATGATGAACTTCTTTTGCACCACTAATATCCTTAAATAAATAACTTGCAATATTATAGAATGTATCCAATCCACCTAAATCAGCAATTTCAAATGGCCCAAGACAGGCATATCTCATTCCCAAACCATACTTGAATACCTTGTCCACATCCTCCATGCTTGCAATACCTGATTCTACAATGTGCATCGCCTCACGTAAAACAGCAAATTGAAAACGATTTAAAACAAAGCCTGGAGCATCTTTAACGATTACAGGTTTTTTACCTAGTTTTTCAGCCAGTTTAAAAACAACCTCTGCCGCCTTATGGCTTGTTTTTTCTCCTTTGATAACCTCAACAAGTGGAACAAGATGAGGTGGATTTACCCAATGCATGCCAGAGAATCTTTCAGGTATTTTAACAGCCTTTGCTATCTCTGTTAGAGAAAGTCCTGATGTATTACTTGTTAATATTGCATCCTCTGACACAATGCTGCTAACTATATTCCAAAACTCATGCTTAACCTCCATCTTTTCAACTATGGCTTCAATAACATAGTCTGCATCTTTAAAACATTCTTTATCCAAAGAATAAGAAATTAGGCCAATAAGCTTTTCCGATTGTTCCTTTGTAACAGCACCTTCCTTTATTAATATTTCCTGATTAATTCTTATTAAGTCTCTTCCCTTTTGCAAAAACTGCTCTGCAATGTCATATAAAACCACTGTGTAATTGTTTTCAGCAAAAATTTGTGCAATAGAAGCACCCATTACTCCTGCACCTGCAATAACTATCTTGTTTATTTTATTTAATTCCATAGCAACTTCTTCTCCCTACTGATTATATAAACCTCTTCTATTTATTACCACTATCTTAAGTTATACTTTTATTATCTCTTGTTATTAAAGCACTATAATTATCGGCAACTTTTTAAAAATTCGTATTATTCTTTCCTTTAAGCTGCAGCATTTCACGCGCTTCATCTGGTGTTGCAACTTCAAAATCTAATTTATGCAGAATATCGATAATCTTTTCGACCTGCTGTGCATTACTTTCTGCTAGTTTACCAGCTGGATTTAAGTAAATACTATCTTCTAGACCTACACGTACATTCCCACCGCAAATTGCTGAAAGTGTTTCATAACGGAAATTACGACGTCCTCCTGCTATCATTGAAAACATTATGTCATCACCTAATTGTTTCTTAGCTGTTTCGATTAAAAACATTACATTCTGAATTGTTAAAGGAATCCCTCCTAAAACTCCTAGAACAAATTGTAAATACATTGGTTTCTTGATAATACCTTTTTTCAGAAAATATGCAAGGTTATTTATCATTCCAACATCGAAAATTTCAAATTCTGGTTTTGTACCGTTTTCATTCATAATGTTTATACAATACTCTAAGTCTTCGAATGTATTAAGAAATACCTTTCCATAAGTTCCTTCTAGAAAAGGCTTTTCCCAATCATACTTTGGATTTTCCAAATTTTTTGACAACTCGGATAATACAAAATTCATAGAACCTGAATTACAAGATGCAATTTCTGGTTGTAATTCTGATATTGGTGCTAAACGTTCTTTTACAGACATGCCAATTGCACCACCTGTAGTAATTCCAATGATTACATCTGATGCTCCTTTTATCTTTGATAAAATTTGCCTAGTTAACCCTACATCTGATGATGGTTCACCATTCTCTTTACGAGTATGAATGTGCAATATCGAAGCTCCTGCGTTTGCAGCATCAATAGCGTTCCGTGCAATTCCTTCTACTCCTACTGGTAGATAGGGTGTCATAGTTGGTGTATGAATAGCACCAGTAATTGCAGCCTGTACTATAATCTTTTTCTTAGCCATATTTTTCACCTTCTTAAAATTTTTTTATATTTAACAGTTGCCCGTTAAATACTAATGCTGAATTAATTTATCCACTTTAATTATTCATTAGCGTCCTAAATAAAAACTTATTATTGTATTACAACATCAGCGCTATAATTACATATTATATCTTGTTGTACTACAAGTCAATAGTGTATTTACTTTTTTTGTATAGATATTATACATATTTTTCAAGTTAAATCTTCATAAACTTCTAAAAACCTGTCTTCATGGTACATGAAAAAACACCTAAATAATTGGATTAGTTATCCATTACCTAGGTGTTTTTATAACAAAAATATTTCTCAATATATTATTCTTGTTTTAAGAATAGATTCTTTGCAAATCTATAAATAACAATTCTATAAACTTCTATTCTTCATATACCCCTGCGATTTTTGCAGCATAAATAACGTGCTCACGCATAGTTTTTCGTGCCAATTCCACATCTCCACTTACTATAGACTCAATAATATGTTCATGACAATTAATAACACGCTCAAGTTCTTCCTCATTTACCTTACAAAAGGTATGATAACTTCCTTTTTCAAAAGTAGTCGATGCAGTTCTCATCATATCTGTAAGTAATTTATTTTGAGAAGCTTGTGCAATTAAAAGGTGAAAAAGAGTATCATAATACGCCATCTTCCTCTTATCCATTTTATTTTCAGTAATATCTTTTTGCACACGTGTAAGATCTAGAATATCCTTTTTAGTACTTCGTTTTGCTGCATAAGCAGCAGTTTCAGCTTCTAACATCATACGAAATTCATATAGATCTTTAATACCAGACTTTTCTATAGTCATGTTAAAGGAAACATCTTGTGTCAATTTTTCTTTATCATTAACAGATGTTCCTGATTTAGAACGATTAATGAAACCAATCATATCTAAAGCTTTATATGCCTCTCTCAAAGCACCTCTCCCAATATTCAGTTCTTTGCAAAGAGCAGCCTCATTTGGAAAGGTAAAGCCAACATTTAATTCACCTGACAAAATCATTTCACGAATTTTGTTAAATAATGCATCTGAAATATTTTTATAAGTATTATTCTCAATAGCCTTAGAAAGTTCTTTAATTAGCAAATCAACACACATTCAAGTACAACCTCTCTTTTTGACATTTATTTCTTAAAAGTCATTCTTGTTGTAGTACAACATAATTATATAAATATTGTATATTATAATAATAAATATGTCAATTTTATCACCAAAAATGTAAAGTATCGCTCCATTTCAAAATATATTTAAAACCACTATTAAAATATTTTGTTGTCTCAATATGTGAGTTAATAAAAAAGACCTATCTTAATAGCATATTTTTATACTACTCAGTTAGATCTTCGTGTTACTAGTATCATATCTTTTAAAAATTTATATATAAACTCAAGTACTTAAGTTTTTCTTCATTTAAACTCCTTAACGATTTTTAATAATTTGTTTTCTAAATCTCATAATATCTTTGTCACTTATTATAAAATCAAATTACCCTAACAAGCACCTAAAAGACTCTATATATCTATCACAAAATAACTGCATTTCTTCTTTCGATTTATCTGTAGTCTCATCATATACTCCAATAGTATAAAAGCCTGCACCTTTTGCCGTTTTCATTGCATAGTCAGCATCCTCATAAACCACGGTTTCGGTTATATTTGCTCCCATTCTCTTAAGAGCAAGATAATAAATATCTGGTTTACTTTTTCCAACGCCAACCTCGTCACAACATATCACAAACGCGAAATATTGCAGCACTTCCAAACGCTTCAGTGCCGCCTTTGCCAATTCTACCGGTGTAGCTGTGGCAACACACATAATCACGTTATCGCTTTGTAATTTTGATAGATATTCTCTTACATATGCTTTCAATGGTATCTCATGCCTATATTTATCTTCGATTAATTGGTTTATATCAGAGATAATCTTTTCATTAGAGTCCCTAATTCCGAACCCTTTTCTGAAAAACTCAGCTGATTCTGTCATAGACATTGCACTTATGATTTCATTTAAGTTTTCTGGAGCTTTAATTCCTTTTCTTGCGAGATAGTGCTTTCCAAGATTCTTCCATTCTGGCATAGAATCAATGATAGTTCCATCCATATCAAAAATAGCATGTCTACATTTCCTCAATACTCATTCCTCCATTTATAATTTCTGAAGTCATATTGCTTATACTATCAATTAGGAACATGCGAAACATCATGGTACCTCCTTCAAATCTTTCCATTTTTTCGAAAGCTATATCTCCACTGACACCCATTGCTGCCACTGCTGCCGATGTAGCTTCTAATATATTATTGGGATTGCCTCCACAGAAGGCCCCTATTAATGCTGTGGACATACAACCTGTTCCGGTTACTTTTGCCATAATAGGATGTCCATTGCGAATTACATATGCTTTTTCTTTGCCTGCTACAATATCTATAGCACCAGAAATAGCAATAACACTATCCATTGCTTCACTCAATCTCTTTGCCATTGCTACTACTTCTTCAAGATTATCTTGTGTAACCTTATCTGTCTCATTAGCATCCACTCCTTTTGTCATACTTTTTCCTTTTGTGATACCTTTTTCATTTGCTATTCCTTTAATTTCTGATATATTTCCCCTGATAACAGAAAAATGTATGCTTTGAGATAGCTTTTTGAATGTTTCATTCCGAAGCTTTGAAACTCCTATTCCTACTGGATCTATGACTACGGGATGCTCTAATGCATTACTCTTTTTCCCTGCTAAAATCATGGAATCCACTTCATGTACGTTTCCAAGATTAAGTACAAGACTCTGGCTTTTTTCAGTAATCTCCTCCACCTCATCTCTATGATGTGCCATGGTAGGAGAGCCTCCACCAGCAAGTATAATATTTGCACAGTCGTTTACAGTAACGAAGTTGGTTATACAATGAACAATGGGCTTACTTCTCAAAATATTTTCAAGTATTGATTCGAACATTTTTGTCTTCCTCCTATTTTATTTTTGAAAATTTTAGCTATCCGCAGTTGCTTTTAAATTCTGAAGTAATTTTGACTTATCTAATATCTTCAATAATATATAACCTAATAATGCACCCATTAAAGAAGATGGAACAAAAAACGGAACATATGTAAATACAGAAGTATCCGGTAAACCATAAAATATTCTCATAAATGGATACGCGATTATTGCACTTATGATTCCAGTTCCAATGACTTCACCAACAACCGCCCAGATTAACTTCTGAGACATTTTATATAACAATCCTGATAAAAATGCGCCCACAACAGCTCCAATAACTGCCAAAATTGTACTGCCATTTAATATCATTCTCATAAGTCCTGTCATTAGCGCACAAGCAAATCCCCACAATGGTCCCAGAAAAACTGCAGCAATAACATTAATAAAATGCTGAAATGGGGCCATTCTTGGAAAAGATATAAAAGTACTTAATACGTACCCCATGCTTGCTAACACTGCAGTAAATATCTGTTTTTTAAAAGTTGATTTCTTCATTTTATTTATCCTCCTCTTTTACTTTTCTTCTAGATGATGCTTTTTTGTTTTCTTATCAATGGTCCATACTCCTTGTGGATTATAGTTTATTTTTACATAGGACATAACACTCGGAGCTCCCTGCTCTATGCAGATAATTTGGCACCTCTTTACAATATCCATCAGTTCATCATAATCACCTTCAATGGTTGTCTCAAAAGGCCCAACAAATATGTTTAATCCTGTGCTTCTAATATAAGCGATGACCTCATCCACAATACGGATAGTTTCTTCTCCCTCCACTTTTGGTAATACTTGAATTGCTACACTTGCGTTCATTTTCTATACCTCCCTAATTTTTATTTATAATAAAAAAAAGCATAAAAAGTAAATACACCCGCGGTGGTGCACCCCTTTTTATGCTTTTTTAAATTTACATAAAAGTTACGTGTTGCTTAATATTAAGTTTTCTCTCTCAAGTCTGCCTTCCCAACTAAAAGTCTAAATTTCCTAGCATTTAAACCCAGTCCAACGTTAAAAAGATGCTTCAATCGTATAGATTAAAGCATCTTCATCTTATCTTAATCAGCGCTTTGCTCCCTACGACAGTATTAACTGACAGGTTCTAAGGGTCAGGTTTTATCCTTCTCAACTATATTAGTTCCCCTGCAATTCATATCGAATTTTATTTGATTATATCATTAATTTATCTTTAAAGCAATACTTCGTTTAAATCGATTAGTCTCCATCTCTGACTTTACATTTCTAGAGAAAACTGTTAAAATGTTGTGTGCTATAACGCATATTACTAATTAAAGAAAATTTATTATTACCAAGTCATAACTATATAAGTTTTATCTTGTAGTTCAAGATGTATTTTTACTTTAGAAAAGTAACGTTCTATGGTTGGTAATTCAATAAGGAGTAGATTTATATGCCTAAAAAATACTCAGCAATTTTAAAGAACATAGGATTGATTTTGGTAGGTAATACTATTTATGCTTTAGCAGTTACCGCATTTATCCTTCCTAGCGGTTTGATTACTGGAGGAACTACCGGATTAGCACTGTTATTTCATAATCAGTTTGGTATCCCTATTGCGGTATTTGTTTCAGTTTTCAATATTGCAATGTTTCTCCTAGGTGCACTAGTCCTTGGTAAAGCATTTACACTTACCACATTAATTAGTACCTTTTATTATCCATTTATTCTTGGCATCTTTCAGAAGATCTCTTTATTGCAGGATATGACTTCTGACCAACTGCTTTCCGCTATTTATGCTGGCATTTTGATTGGCTTTAGTATTGGGATCGTAATTAAAGCAGGAGCATCCACTGGAGGCATGGATATACCTCCACTGGTACTGAATAAAAAATTTGGTGTTTCGGTTTCTTTAGCAATGTATGCATTTGACTTCACAATTTTGATATCACAAATGCTTTTTGCAAGTAAAGAACAGGTGCTTTATGGAATTTTGCTAGTGCTAATTTATACAGTGGTGTTGGACAAAGTATTGATACTTGGACAATATCGTACACAGGTAAAAATCATAAGTGACAAATATGATGAAATTAACCAGATGATTATACATCATATGGACAGAGGCTCCACTTTAATTCATGCCGAAACTGGATATTTACATGATAAAAACTTAGTTGTCCTTACAATAGTCACAAATCGTGAACTTCCTAAGTTGAACAAGCTTGTTCTTTCCATAGATCCAAAGGCTTTTATGATTATAAGCCAGGTAAATGAGGTAAAAGGACGCGGTTTTACTATGGATAAATCATATAGATAGTATAATGTGCAAAATTTTAATAATTATAATCAAGTAGGCAGGAAAACTAAATAAGTTTTCCTGCCTACTCACATTTTAATGTATGTTATTTTATATTTCACGGAAGGATTTACTTTTTATTGTACAAAGGAACAGTACTTCCTGCATAAGGCATAAGAATTATTTTCTTATCCTCATAACCATCTGCAACTCCTGCAAGTTTAAGTGCTTCTTCAAGCGTCCTTACAGCCTTCATTCCCATTGGTTTAATCATTTCCGCATCTATTGATGTAACCAACACTACATTTGCATTCTTTGAGCTTTCTATCGATGCGTAAAAAATATATCCTGGTATAGTAAACCCTTCTCTAAGAGCATTATCAAGTTCTCCTCTCTTAAGAGGCTCTATCCAGCTAAAGAAGGAATCTGCTCCTGCGCCATCTATGCATTCTGCTAAGAGAATCATAGTTCCACCATCTTTTAAGGCCAAAGCTGCATTAAAAAGAGATTTTGTTGATTGATATAAATTTATATCTTTTGGGTAACCACCACAGCTTGCTATAACAATATCTGCTTTTTCTTGGATTTTCACCCCAAAGTTTTCATCAGTCCACTTACAACCTGATTCCCATGCTTTAAGGAAGTGACCAGCTACAAAGTGAACAATATTTCCAGATGTATCAACAATGCTATTTACAAGAAAATCTGGTTTTACCAAGGCTGCAGCTTCAATCATATCGTAATTAAGAGGATTATCTGCAAGCACACCAACCCCGATAAGTGGGTTAGAGCAAGGTTCATCTGGAGATAAAGCATGCAGATGATTTTGGTTGATGGTTCTTCTTGAAGCAATACCAGGAAGTATTGACTTTCTTCCTCCCCCAAAACCAGCCATTAGATGATGAACGATTCCGCCAGTTAGTATTATTTTCTTTCCTTCAATAATTTTATTTACTTCTACCTCTGTCCCTCTTGAAGTTGTTCCACAATACACCATCTCTCCGTCGCAATCATGATCGAGTACAGTTATCCTTTCATAGATTTTTTCACCTACTATTAACTTATGTTCCTCTACAGTTTGTCCTCTATGAGTTCCAGTAGCAACTATAATTGTAATATCCCTATCTTCTATCCCTAGTCTATTTAGCCTATCTATTATTATAGAGAGAAAAGATGCAGTCTTAATCCACAATCTTGTTACATCGCTTACCACAATTAGCACTTCATCCATTTTCTCAAAAACTTCATCAAAAGGCTTTGTTCCAATAGGATTGTCAAGAAGATAATTGAGTTTCTTTTCCAAATTCTCTATAGGCTTAAGCTCTTTTGAATGAAGCGCTGCAAGAATATTTTCATCATTGAGCTCTAAATTAAAGATTTCACTTCCATATTTAAAAGAATAATTATTTAACATACTTCCAACTCCTTTTCAACTATTCCCTGTCTATCAAACACTGAGATTAGAGGGAAGGTGATTCCACATACTATCCATTCAAGATAAATTACGTGAGGTAAAACCCTTATTTCTGGTACAAGCTGCCATAATACAAGCACTATTACACCTGCAATTGTAGTATAAAAAGCAGAGTTTTTTCTGCAAAGATTCGGTGCAAAAATAGTGAACAATAATGTTATAGTAAAGGCAGTGGTAAGGCTCAATCCTATGCTTATTGTTTTCAGAATTCCTGATACATTCATGGCAAGAAAGACGGTAACCAATCCTAATCCAGCTACAAACATTTTATTTATCTTTCCAAGTTTTTTATCATCTACAGTCGGATTGATTAATCTTTTATATATGTCCTGAGAGACCAAAGTTGCAGAACCTAAAAGCAAACCACATGCCGTTGATACATCTGCAGCCCATAAAGCTGCTAGTGTTACTCCTGCCAAGGCTGGGCTTAAGGACATAATAATCTGAGGAAGGGCAACTGTAGCATTTATGTCTGGATATATAGCTTTTGCAGCTATACCAATAAGAGCTGCTATGAATCCAATAGGAAGCATTAGAAGTCCGCCGATAACGAATCCATTTCTAGCTGCATTTTCGTCTTTAGCTGAAAATGCTATTTGCACTACCCCCTGCAAAGATAAACATTGTGTAATCATTACCGCAAACCAACTTAAAATCATGACTCCACCAAGTCCTTCAATAGGATGCATATAAGGAATATCTTTAGGAAGACTTGCTATAATGTTTCCCATCCCACCGCCTTTTATTACGATAATGACTGCTGAAATAATTATGCCAGCATATATTAAAATTACATTGAGGACATTAGTTAGTCCAGCTGTCATCATACCTCCAACACATGTTATTCCAATAAAAACAAAAGCACTAAATAGTATTCCTGTTTTCACGGTAAAAATGCTTGGAAGCATAGAAGTAAGCATTGCACCTCCTGCAATATATTGAAGAGAGGTTATTACTATTTGAATTATAATTTGTCCAATAACACATGCAATTCTACTCTTTTTATCATAGAACCTTTCAAAAAACTCTGGTATTGTAGTTATATTTAAGCTTCTATACTTTTTAGCAGCTAGGAGTCCCATACAAATAGCTCCACCTCCCCAGGCCACGTTATACCATCCTGCCGACATTCCTACACCGAAGGCTTGTTCCGATACCCCTATTGTAGAGGCTCCTCCAATAGCAAGTCCAGTTATTGTAACAGCTACAAGAGGAGTAGTGAGTTTTCTTCCTGCTAGTACAAACCCTTCATTTTCTGATCCTGCTAATTTATTTGCATAAAAGCTTATTGCAAAAAGTGCTACTACATAAAGAATAATAATTGTTAATATAATACCCATATATTAATGCCCCCTTAACTCTAATAGTTTATATTAATTGCCCCTAATTAATATAAGAATTTGTTAGCCACTATAAAATTTAATTTTTAGCATAATTACTCCCCCATTCAATTTATTATTTAATCCCAAAGGAAAAAAAGTATAAAAAACCCGTCCTTTGAAATATCAAAGGACGGGTCAATAACCGTGTTACCACCTAAGTTTATTAACAGCTTACACTGCTAACCTCAATAAGTATCTATATAAATACTTTACATTTTTAACGGAAGTTCCTGACACCTTCTACTTGGAAAATCCGTTCAAAGAGCAGCTCATAAGATGAATTCAGAAAAACTATTCCTTGCACCTCTCATCAACCGGTTACTTTCTGTCAGGAAATTTTGGTTTTCTTACTTTTTCTTAGTCATAGCTTTATATTTGTTCGTTTTTATTATAATAACTTCTTATGATAATATTGTCAATATCTTTAAAGTCACTTTTTTATATTATGTACCGCAAAAGGTTCGGTAAGGACGGTTTGACGGCATAGGTAGCGTAGAGTAATCCTCCTGTTCCACTGAGTGAGCGTAGGGTCTTGATAGAACATCTAGAAGCCGCTCCATCACGCTGTAGTCGCCTTGTTCTACTGCTGCTTCCAACGCTTCTTCTACCCGATGATTTCGAGGGATTATCGAAGGATTAGAGTTACGCATCAACTTATAGGAAGAGTCTTTAGTTTCTTGTTGCCTATCTAGTCTAGATTGCCACACTTTGTGCCACTGGTCAAATTCTGTGGTTGCGAAAAAGTCTATATCCAACAGTTTGCCAAAGGTTAGTGCGCGAAAGGTATTGGTATAGTCCGCATGATATTTCTGCATCATACTTAGGAGATCCTCAATAAGCGATTCATCCTGTGGCTCTTCATTAAATATTCCCAGTTTTGCTCTCATTCCCATGATCCAATTACGATGATACAATTCAGTAAAATTTGAAATCTCATCTTGAGCTAGTTTGAGAGCCTGCTCCTGATTGTCATGCAGCAGCGGTAATAAGGTTTCAGCAAACCTGGCTAGATTCCACGCAGCAATATGTGCTTGGTTACCATAGGCATATCGTCCTCGAGTATCAATAGAACTGAATACTGTTGCTGGGTCATAAGCATCCATAAAAGCGCATGGGCCATAATCAATAGTTTCTCCACTAATGGTCATGTTGTCCGTATTCATCACCCCATGAATAAAACCAACTAGCTGCCATTTGGAAATTAATGCTGCCTGACGTTTAATTACTTCCTGAAGTAGAAAAAGGTATCGGTTGCCACTAGAATCACTCTCTGGGAAATGCCTTTGCAATGTATAATCGGCTAAGGTTCGCAATTCTTCAACAGTACCCCATTTTGCAGCGTATTGAAAGGTGCCTACTCGGATATGGCTGGCAGCCACTCGTGTTAGGATTGCACCAGGTTGCTCAGTTTCTCTTATTACTGATTCACCAGTTGTCACTACTGCCAGGCTGCGGGTAGTAGGAATGCCAAGAGCATGCATTGCTTCGCTGATAATGTATTCACGAAGCATGGGTCCAAGTGCTGCTCTACCATCGCCTCCGCGTGAGTATGGCGTTTTACCTGAACCCTTAAGCTGAATATCAACCCTACTACCTATAGGAGTAATCTGTTCGCCAAGCAGCAGTGCCCGACCATCTCCTAACATTGTAAAATGCCCAAATTGATGTCCTGCATATGCTTGAGCAATAGGCAAAGCACCGACAGGAATCTTGTTGCCAGCAAACACCTCTGCCCCGTTATTGCTTTGAAGCACCTGAGCGTTCAATCCTATGGCCGCTGCTAAGGGATAATTGAGTGTAATCAACTTAGGTAAACTTACTGGAGTTGGATTGAGGTCAGTAAAAAATGATTTGGGCAAACGAGCATAACTGTTGTCAAAGTTCCATCCTGTTTTTTCTGTTTCTTTTTTCTCTGTCATTGTATCTCCCTTCTTCTGATATTTTTCTGTTTTAACTTTTTTTCATATAACCAAGTCCATAGATACTTTGTGATATTTTTTAGCTATCTATTTTTTATATAACCACTATGCAACCTCTTTTAGTTTCTGCTTCCGCTAATTTATTTATACCCCTTCTATGCAAAGACGGCGTCATTTAAATATCTTTTGAATATTATAATCTTTTCTAATCTTCAAACTTAGCCGCCGCACCTAAGGAAGTTTAAACGAAATGCAGCAATAAAATCATCAAACTTGTCCTCTTCGATATTAAAAGTGATTAAAATGCGCTGGATATTTAACACACCAAGCTTAGTCCAGGTTTGAGGACCAACTATAGCCTCCCAATAAGGCCCTTTGAACGTTTCCTTATCTTCTGTTACACCTCCAATTTTGAGAAAATATTCCACAAAATCTTTACGATTAATTTCACCCACTTCAAGTATTTTAGTTTTTGTCACTATATCACCTTCTACTTTCTAAATCTTTTCTAATTTTCCACTAAGTTCTGCACTTTTAAATGCTTTTTCTATCACAGCCTCAGATAGCTTATAGTCTTTTTCAGTCTCTTGTCTTATAATATATTCTTTATACATAAATTACCTCCGTTTGCAACTAACTCATAACATTATCAAATTATATGCGCGATTGCTAATTATAAACGTCTAACATATTCTTAATTCTTCTGATAAGCTCATCTCGCACATTTGAAGGTTCAAGGCATTCACATTTGTTTCCAAAGCTAAGCAAAAGGTTATAACCAAGATCATCTTCTACAAACGGAAAGTCGACAATCAATTTATTATTCCCACAAGTTTCTATACTTTCTTCTCCGCAATGTTCTACCATTCTCTCTCTTAGAGATTCATCAACCAAAAGTTTAATTGTAATAATTCTTTTCTCTATATAATCCCAAGCACCTAATGATTTGACATCAAACTCCCGAAGATTAAATGTGTCATCAAGAATCTCAAGGGCTGAAATGCGAGAAAGTTTAAACACGCGAAAATCCTGCCTTGAAATGCAGTAACCTTGTAAATACCAATTTGATTCCTTTAACACAAGTCGATAGGGTTCAATTTTTCGATTACTCTTTTTACCATTACGATCAGAATATTTAAAAGCCAAAAGGTTTTTTTCATTCAGAGCTGTTTTAATTTTTTCAAGGTTAGGCTGCATATTCTTATTGCCAACCCATGGAGAAAGATCTATAGTAATTTGGTTTGATTTTAATTCAATATCCCTAATCTGTTCTTCTGGAACTAATCCTTTTACCTTCGCTAGAGCATTAATAATTTCATCATTAGTCATTGTCGAAGAGATACTTCCTAGTCCCATTAAAAGTGCTGCAATATCCGAATTAGTAAAAAGCTTCTTATCAATTTTATATTCTTCCATAATTCCAATACCACCGTTAATTCCGGGATAAGTAATTATAGGAATACCTGCTGAGTTTATTGTTTCTATATCTCTATATATAGTCCGAGGGGTTACTTCAAACATCTCTGCAAGCTTAGTTGCACTAATTTTTTTACGTTGAAGCAATACCATAATAATGGAGATTAGCCTATCTATTCTCAAATTTCATCAATCCTTTATTAATTTATTTCATCATATAACCCTGACATACTGTTGTCAAGGTTATATAGTAGAATAGAACTGTATTAAGAAAGGAATCTTAATATTGATTTGAAAATAATTCAAAAAGGAGAATAGAAATGGATTTTTTACAAGAGTTTAATAGAATAATGGAAAACACTAATAATATTGCTTTAGCAACCACTGTAGAGAATATACCAAATGTCAGGATTGTAAATTTTTATTATAACCCCCAAAACAAAGGTATTGTTTATTTTGCATCTTTTAAAGGAAATCCTAAGACATTAGAATTCTCTAAAAATGATAAGGTAGCATTTACTACAGTACCAACTGAAAGCAGTGAACATGTTAGAGTTACTAATGCCACAGTTCAAAGGAGTCATCTAACAATATATGATTTAAAAGATGCATTTATTAAAAAATTGCCAAGTTACGAAACGTTAATAGCACAGGCCGGAGATATGTTAGATGTTTATGAGATTCATTTTAAAGAAGCAGGGGTAACTTTAGATGTCAAACAGGCTGGTAAGATAACCTTATAGAATATACTTTATATTTATTAATTTTAATACTTCTAAATTCATGGAAAGCTCCAATCCACTATCCCTACTGTTCCTTAAAAAATATCTTACTTTTGGGATAACTAAAAAAGCTCACAGGCTTTACCTGTGAGCTTTAAATCAAAACTTTATAGATATCTACCAGATTTGAAAGAATCCTTCCAAATAATAAACATCTGCCGGAAAAGCCCTTCCTCTAAGAGCCACAGTGAAATAAAGGAATAAAACTCCTTAAGTTCTAAACTTCTTAAGAAGTTTCATTCTTATTTAATGTTCCATTTTTGACTCCAAATCCATTATTTTTTCGATTTCCACTTGGATATTGTACGCGATGTCATTTAAACTACCTAGAATATAGCTATGCATATATGGAGGCATATCTGGCATAGGTTTATGAGAATTTACACTTATTACATAGTCACTAACCACATTGGGCAGCTTATTTTTATCTACTATTAATAGAGTGGTATGTTTACCTAAGTGTGCAAGTAAAACCCCTGATGTAATATGATACCACTTCCTAAGTTAACCAAAGGTAAATGACCAGCCATCTTTTTTATTATGTTTCCAGCCAAAGGTATCAACTGGGCTTTCATATTTTGCAAAATTAACTGAAATATATAATAATTTTTATTGGTATTATTAGATATGAAACTTTTAATAGAATTTGGTATCTTATTCTGCTGTACGAACAAAATTGGTGTTCCCTTATGAGCAGCATAAAAAGCTGAAGTTATTCCTTCGTTATAGTCTTGGCCAGATATTACTATAATATCTTTATTTCCCTCTTCGGAAGTAGATGGAATCACTTTTAATCTAAACGTAGCAATATCTTAACATGCTTTATATACATCCTCAGAACTGGTAATCCTATAGGTAGTTAATCCTGCCATTCTTAATTGATTCTCAACCATTTGAGAAATTCGTCCTATAATTAATACTTTCGCAGATACTTTTTCACCAGTTGGATTGAGTCTTAATATTTCATTTAAAGTTATAACTGGCTGATATCTTTCAGTAAACATAATTGGAGCATTAATAGGAAAGTGAACTACACTGGATGCAGCTTCCTACAGATGAAAAAAACTCTATACATTTTGAATCCTGAGCCTTTCAATTTCCAAAGATACTCTACTCTATTTCAAACCAACTTTCTTCTCTATTTCTTCTTTTATTTTTGAAATAAATCCTTCTAAAGCCATAACTCCAATATCACCTTGTTTTCTATCTCTTACAGCCGCAGTTCCTTCGTTCATTTCCTTTTCTCCTATTACAAGCATGTACGGAACCTTTTGAAGTTGGGCTTCTCTTATCTTATATCCAATCTTTTCATTTCTTAAATCTATTTCAACTCTTATATCATTTTTCTTTAATTCACTAGCAACTTTCTTTACATAATCAGCTTGAGCATCTGATATATTCATGATCTTAACCTGTACTGGTGCAAGCCATGTTGGGAATGCCCCAGCATAGTGCTCAGTAAGTATTCCTATAAATCTTTCAATAGAACCAAATACAACTCTATGAATCATAACCGGTGTGTGTTTTTCTCCATCAGCACCTATATAAGCTAAGCCAAAATTTCCTGGCATTTGGAAATCAAGCTGAACAGTTCCACACTGCCATGTTCTACCTATGCAGTCTCGCAAATGGAAGTCTATCTTAGGTCCATAGAATGCACCATCACCTTCATTAACTTTGTAGTCAAGTCCTATTGCTTCCAATGCACTTCTTAATCCATTAGTTGCTGCTTCCCAATCTTCATCGCTTCCCATAGAATCCTCTGGTCTTGTTGAAAGTTCAACAAAATATTCAAAACCAAACACTTTATAGAAACCATCTATAAGTTTTATAACTTTTAATAACTCTTCTTGTATCTGTTCCTTAGTTATGAATATATGAGCATCATCTTGAGTAAAGCATCTAACTCTCATTAACCCATGTAATGCACCTGATTTTTCATGTCTATGCACTACTCCCATTTCCGCATATCTTAATGGAAGTTCTCTATATGAATGTATTTGATTCCTATAAACAAGTATTGATCCAGGACAATTCATTGGTTTTATAGCATAATCACCCTCATCTATCTTAGTGAAATACATATTTTCATGATAGTGATCCCAGTGTCCTGATTGATGCCATAATGATTCATTTAAAATTATAGGAGTCATTATTTCATCATAGTCAGCTTTTCTGTGCATCTCTCTCCAGAAATTCTGAAGTGTATTTCTCACTACCATTCCCTTTGGATGGAAGAATGGGAATCCTGGACCTTCTTCCTGAATACTAAATAAATCTAATTCTTTTCCTAATTTTCTATGATCTCTCTTTTTAGCTTCTTCAAGCATCTTTAAATAATCCTCAAGATCAGCTTTTTTTTCAAATGCTGTTCCATAAATTCTTTGGAGCATTTTATTTTTTTCGTTGCCTCTCCAATAAGCTCCTGCTATTGATAGAAGTTTTACAGCCTTAACTCTTCCAGTTGAAGGTACGTGAGGTCCTGCACATAAGTCGGTGAATTCACCTTCTTTATAGAAAGATATTATTGAATCTTCTGGTAGATCATTTATTAATTCAACCTTATAAGACTCCCCTTTCTCTTCCATTAGCTTTACAGCCTCTGCCCTTGGAAGTTCAAATCTTTCAAGCTTGAAATCTTCTTTTATTATTTTATTCATTTCTCCTTCTATCGTATCTAGCATTTCTGGAGTGAATGAAAAATCTGCTTCAAAGTCATAATAGAATCCTGTATCTATTGCTGGTCCTATAGCTAGCTTAACATTTGGATAAAGCCTTTTCACTGCTTGAGCAAGTATATGTGAAGCTGTATGTCTTAGCGTCTTTTTACCATCTTCATTATCAAATGTTAAGATTTCTAAACTACAATCATCATTAATTTCTGTCATTACTTCTGCTGACACACCATTTATTTTAGCACCTAAAGCTTTTTTAGCTAATGATGTGCTCAATTTACCAGCTACCTCTATTACTTTTATTCCTTTTTCCACTTCAATAAAACTTCCATCTTTCAAAGTGATTTTTACCATGATTTCTTCCTCCCTTTGCACCATTTCTTATGAATTGTTTTTTCAAAAAATAAAACACTCATCCCATATATATGGGACGAGTGTTGAACGCGGTTCCACCCAAATTTAACATCAACTATAAAACTATAATTAATAGACAAAACAAAAATACTAAATATTTTGTGCTTCTTATCTAATCAATTTAATAAATAATTGCTATCATCTCTAGACCTTTAACGCAGGTTAACGATATTACTTACTATGATTCAGTATACAGCTCAAAGGTGGTTTTCAATAATCCTTGCACGAAGAATCTTTCAGCCGATGAATTCTTCTCTCTGGGAGCAGCATATTATTTACTCTTCCTTTTCATTGCTTTTAATTTTATATTATAAGATTATATTACTTAAGTTCCCATATGTCAATATATGAAAACTTTTCTAATCTGTTACTTGTTTTTTCTTCACTTGTAGTAATTAATGCATATTTAATATTGTTTTTCACTATTAAGTTATAATCTATTTTATCTTCCACCTCTATTTTATAATCCACTATAGGAACGACTTGTACCATCCACTAAAGTACTATTTTCTCAATAAATTTTTCTGCAGACTTTTTCTATTCTGTTCCAGCCTTTAGCGCCTCGCTCATAGAGACTGCGTTCACCTTCTTTGCACACATGAGTTTACTTATCTGGTAGGTTAGCATAATGGCTACAAAACAAATAATCACATAAAGCGGACTAATAATGGTTGGCAGCACTAAATTAATCATAGATCCTAGGTATCCGTACATTGCGCTCATTGACGCCGTCATAACAGGAATGCTGATAATAAATCCAGCCAATATTATAAAGGTAGAGCTGTTTAGTATCAAGGACCGGATTTCACGGCGCCTATAGCCAAATATCTTAAAAAGCGAGATGGTGTTTCTACTTTCCTCAATAATAAGCGAAGTTACAAGATAGATAATAATCAATCCTATAACACAAGCGATAATGGTCATCGCTGCCACCATGGAAACCATTGGCCCTAACAGTTCATCCATGGCACTGGCAGTCTCCCTCAGTGACTTTGTTCCTGAAAGCTGTCCGTCAGGAATATCAAGCTTTTTCGTGCTCCAAAGCCCCATATAGCTGCTTTGGGGAAGCCCCAGCTTTACGTTAAACTTATCTATAGGCATAAAAATAAATTGTCCAGCGTAGGAGTTGGCAACAGCATCAATATGAAAGGTATATGACTTTCCATCCTGCTTATTCATAAAACTTACGCTATCGCCTGCCTTAATTCCCAATCGATCTGCCAAAGGCTTAGTAATGTTTGTCTGTCCATTTGGAAGTGAGTTACCCTTGCTATCCTTAAGTGTCAAAATCGTCGACTTTGGCTCTACACCAGTTACGTAAAACTCAATTCCCTCGTTGTTTTCAGCATAAAATCTTCCTGCGCCAAAAATCTCCGCACCTTTAGGTGCTTTACCGTATTGTAAATCCTTAAATGCGTATTCATATTCAAACCGATAAGTGTCCATGGTACTGCTCTTGAATGCATAGTCCATAGAGTTCATAATTGTGAAATCAAACAGCATGAATACAGATGCGCTGGTAACTCCCAAAAACAGGAACAAAAGCCTTGAAATACTTCTAAACTGCTCCCGAAGCTTAAACTTTGTACTAAATCTAAATCTCTCCAGCTTAAGCGCACGTTCCAAAGCATTAACCCTGGTTTTTTCTTTGCTGCCTTTCATAAGTTCAGCTGGAGAACGTTTAAGTTCCGAACGTATAACTAAATAGCTGCTGACACCCAGAAACAGCACGGGAGTTAATATTGCAATAAAGAAGTTAAAAATGCTTAGTTTGATATCAATGATAGGAACATTATAGTATGATACCATAGCTATAACCGATGGTGCCACAGATGGCAGCGCTAGAAAACCTCCTATCACTCCTCCCGCTATTGCGAGCAGCAGAGGAATGGCCATATAGTGGCGTATCAACTCACGCCGCCTGTAGCCTTGTGCGTAGAGTGCCCCGATAATCACCGATTCTTGACGTATCATACGCCATATCATAATACCAATAATTAAACAGCAAAGAAGAAACATTATCGCCGGTAGTGGTACGCTCATGGCCTTTAGTCCGGTTATAGATGCCCAAGCTGTCCTTGCACGTTTATTGTTCATAATGTCAACCCAGTCGGATTCCGTTATGCCTTCTGCATGCAAACGCTGGCGAAACTGCCTTGCCTGCTTATTGAGGCTTTGCGTTCTATCATTAAATCTCACTGAATAAATGCTGGTAGGATTATCTATACCTGCAAACCCCTCCCGTTGTATAACACCTACACCGAAATTGTTGGGTGAAACCATGATATCATTTACGTTCTTTAATGGATAGATATAGTGAGGTAGGGACACAAAGCCCACCACAGTAAAGGTTTTGCCTGCCGCTTCTATTTTGCTCCCCACAGCATAGCCATTTGCTTTTGCAAAAGCAGGATCAAGCAATATGTCTTCTGGCCCAAAAAGAGGCTGTCCCTCTATAACGGCTGGGATATTCAGCTTTTCTGTTTTACTGAGCAGCCGCAGTGTGAGGGAGTCGGAAAGTTCAGCATCGAAGCTTTTAGACTCTTCAATTATGGCCTCCGCCTCTTTCTCTAATTCTGCCATATCTGTAATAGGATTGTTTGCTCTAAAGGACAAATCCTCCTGTTTATATCCCTCTGTAAATGTAGTAACTAAAGCAGCGAGATTCTGCGAAATCCCCGCAGCAACAATAAACGTAAAGCTCCCGAGCATGATTAGTATAAGAAGGCTAAGGTATCGTAATTTATTTTCCTTCAATATCCTTAAAATTCTTTTATTCAACCTCATTACCACTCAATCCTTTCCGCCGGAACAATAGTCTGATTAAACGCTTCATCCACGATTTCCCCACTTCTGAGCTTAAATACCCAATTTGCCATTGCAGCAATAGCAGCATTATGAGTTATCATTAAAATAGTTGTTCCGTACTTTTGATTTACCTGCTGTAAAAGCTGCAGTATACTGCGGGACGTATGATAATCGAGGGCACCTGTTGGTTCATCGCATAGCAGCAGCTTTGGATTCTTGACAATTGCCCTGGCAATAGATACCCTCTGCTGCTCACCACCGCTAAGCTCCCTTGGGAAGCGATGTTTTTTATCCTGCATTCCTACCGCTGCTAAAACTTCGTCAACATTTAGAGGTGATTTGCTTATGTTAGAAACAACTTCTATGTTTTCAGCCACTGTAAGGTTGGGAACAAGGTTATAGAATTGGAATACGAAACCGATGTGCTCACGTCTATACTCGGTCAGCTGGTCGTCTTTCAAACTATTTACTTCGATCCCATCAACGAAGATACAGCCGCTGTCTCCCCTGTCAACTCCACCGATTATATTCATCAACGTTGATTTTCCTGAGCCTGATGGCCCTAGGATTACACCTATTTCTCCTTTGCCCAGCTTCATCCCGATTCCCTTCAAAACTTCAGTTTTTATTACACCTGATGTATAGCTTTTCTTCAAGTTCGAAACCTCAATAAACATACTATTCTTCCCCCTTTTTATAAAAACAAAGTTTTAAAATGTCAAAATACTCATCCCATTCCTCGAGTACTTCCATGCTGATATTTTTAAAAGAGTTGACTTTATTTCTTTGCTGCTCTGAAAAACTTAGCATTGTCCAATTAATAATATTCATCATTTTTTGAAAATCAATATCATCACGAAATTTTGTCCAATCAATATTTTTGTAGCCCATTTCGAGACCTCTTTCAATGGTATGCTTGCGAACTTTTTCAATTTCAGATTTCACTTCTGCAAAGCTTTCATTACCAACAGCCTTAAGAAAATCAAAAGCCTGCGGAAATTTCTTCATAATTTTAAACTTTATCAATCCTATTTCCCTTGTTCTTTTAAAAAAATCTGTTTCACTATAATCAATTTCGTCGTAGATTTTATCTATAGTCTCAGCTGTGTATTCAAACAAAAATAAATATAACTCCTTCTTACTCTTAAAATAGTTGAATAATGATCCTTTAGATATGTTCGCTTCTTTTATAATTTCGTTTGTAGAAGCCTTTTCATAACCATTTCGTGCGAACTCTTTAAGAGCTGCGTTAATAATGCGTTCCCGTTTCTCCTGTTCCAAGCTATAAAATTTCTGATATATAGTAACCACCTCATTTCTTTAGTATCAACAATCTAATGACCATATTGGTCATAATCTGATTTTATACCTATTGACCAATCCGGTCAATAGGTTTTCTAAATTTTTAAAAATAAAATTTCACTTAACAGCTAAAGCTTATTTTAAAGAGAAAACCCTTCTATACTAGGACTGTTAATGGAAACTCTATAATGCCCTTAGGTGCTAGCCACATAAGATATGTTCCTATTTTCTATTTTGCATATTTTTATTTCTGCGCAAAAATTATACTCCAAAAACAAAAGTTCCCCCAAACCTGTCTGAGAGAACATAAAACATGCATATATCTTGCATATTGAAAGAATATTATAATTAATTTTTTAAGAATTGTTTTCTATTATTATATAAAGATTTATATCCTAAATTTAGTGATAAAAAAACTGTTAAGCTAACTGAAGTACAAATTGCAATCATAATAGCTATTTGATACATGATTGCTGTTGTTGGCAGCGTACCAGATAATATTTGTCCTGTCATCATTCCAGGTAAAAAAACTATCCCCATCCCCACCATGGAATTTAGTGTAGGAATCAGTGCGGTTTCTAAAGCATTATTAGCTAAGGGCCTCAAAATATCTTTAGGTTCTACCCCTAAATTGAGTAAAGTATTAATTTTGCTTTTTTCCTTATTTACTGAATCCATAAAAGTTTTTATTCCAATGTTAATGCCGGTCATAGCATTGCCAATTATCATGCCAGCTAAAGGTATAGTGTATTGAGGATTGAATATTGATTTATTGACCACTACGGATACAAAGAAAATCAGAACGAACAACCCTGAGAGTGTTAAAGAAGCTCCTATTGCAATTTTAAAACTATTATTCAGATCTTTTCTGCTTCTAATTACTCTGTCAATAGAAAAAGCAATCATGGCTATCAGAAAAATTACAGTAAAGATAGGTTTCGGATTATCAAACATATACTGAAGTATATAACCCACAATGATAAGTTGAACAGTCATTCTTAGACTAGCTACTAAAAGTAATTTCGTTTGATTTATTTTTGATTTTTTCATTATTAATAAAACTATAATAAGCAGTAAATATATAAGTAAAAACTGAAAAATAGTCAGTGTGGCTATTCCCCCCATTTTTAACCCTCCTTGCTGATTTCAATTCTATTTTCAGAAAATGTATCAACTATATTTTATCATGACTTACTATCACCATTTCAATATTCTTTTCTTTGCAAAATTCTGTTATATTTTTCATGATTTTAAAGCTTGTTTTCTCATCAAGAGCTGAAGTCGGCTCGTCTAGCAAAATAACTTTTGGACAGAATGATAAAAAAATAGATATATAGACTCTTTGACGTTCCCCACCTGAAAGGGTGGCTGCATTCTGATCCCAAGGAACATTTACACAACAAAGCTCATTAATAAACTCAATATAATCTTTATTAGGCATAGATTCATGTCTGAGTGAATAAAAGGTTTTAAAATTGTCTATAACACTCTCATCGAAGAGATAAGGTTCTTGGGAAACCAAGCTTACTTCACGTCGTAAAGTAATAGGGTTATATTCTTCTACCGCTTTACCGTTATATAGCAATTCCCCAGATGCTGGACTTATAGAATGGTTTAGCAGCTTTAAAAAAGTACTCTTCCCACTGCCGCTCTCCCCAACAATAAAATTTATTTTACCCTTTTCAATTTTTACATTATTATAAGTCAAATTTCCTTTATAGATAAGATTCCTTACTTGAAATAATGGTTCATTCATTGCATTTCTCTCCCCTTACTGAAAATAAATATTTTTTTAGCTACAACCTACCTTGACTGTATTATATTCATATTGATAAAATAAAATGAATAATGAAAATTAACATCGCACACTGATATAATGATTAGATATCGAAATCCGATAATAACTTATGAATTAAAGATACCATAGGAGGAATTTAAATGCAAGAGCAAATTATGAGGAAATTATTCTTAGGATTTATTCATATTCATATATTACACCATGCTAAGAAGGAGCCTTTTTATGGAGCATGGATGATAGAAGAGCTTAAAGAGCATGGATATGAAATCAGTGCTGGCACATTATATCCTATACTACATAATTTAGAAAAAAATGGGGTCTTATTAGTAGAAGAAAAAAATGTTGATGGAAAAATAAGAAAATATTATTCAATTACACAATCTGGAGAAGAAATTCTTAAGGAAGCCAAAGCAAAAGCACATGAATTGTTTAAAGAGATAAAATAGTAGTATATATCAGTAATTAATCTTAAAATACAGAGCACCCTGAGGTAAACCTTAGGGTGCTCTGTATTTAGATATAATTTAACATGAAAATTTTTAGAAAATAATTAGTACGGGACACACGGTCATTTCAATGTGCTTCGGCTAGCTATTGTATTTAAGAATATTTCTTATATAACTTAATATAGGGTTATATTAGAGCATTTTAGTAATGCTAACTCTATAAGAATATTGGGTATTACAAAAGACTAATTAATGTGAGGATACAACCTTTAAACCTACTATTCCAACTACTATAAACCCAATACAAATTAGTCTAATTATATCAATAGGCTCTTTAAATAATATTATTCCTAAAGTCACAGTACCAACTGTACCAATTCCAGTCCAAATTGCATATGCAGTTCCCAAGGGAAGATTTTTTAATGCTACCGATAAAAAATAGAAACTTGCTATCATACCCGCTATTGTAAATATACTTGGTATAAGTTTCGTAAATCCCTCCGAATACTTTAACCCTATAGCCCACCCCATTTCAAATAGACCAGCGATAAGCAACATTAACCATTTCATAACTTTCACTCTCCTTATTGTATTTAAAAATAAAAAAGCCAAGGCGATATTATAAAATATCTCCCAGGCTTTTATCCTTCCGTGAACACAGTCAACTGTGCGTTTTCTCTCGGACCTGCCAATAATAGATTGCGGAACCCTAGAAAACTGAACTATATGTTATTATAATTTACCAGTACAAATGAATTTTAGCATAATAAAACTCCCAAATCAAGATAAAACTATTTCTTCCCAATATTCTACAAATACGAATTACTTTAATATAATTATTATGCATTTGGAATGTAAATAACAATAAAAAGGTACTGCCAAGATTGGCATAGATTGTTAAAATTTTAATAACTACTTTATAAATACCTTAAAAAACAAAATTTTTTAATACATTATTTAATTTTCCAAAAATTTTCAACAAAAACTTTAAGATATACGGCAAAAAGAATGATGCTAATAACACCGAAGCGGCCAGAATTAATATATTATAATTTATAGTTTGTCCTAATTTAACCTGATATAAGTGTATAGCTCCTGCAGATATAGCCCCAACGATTAATAATTTAGTTGCTATCCATGAAACTATATTTATGATTTGGCATAATAGTATTATTACTGATAATATCGCTATTAATGGTAAAGCTAATATCTTAAATGGCAACATAAGCAAATCAAATATTTGTTTATCATTACTTTTGGGACTTTTTTCAGCCAACTTTTGTTTTCTACCCTTTTCTTTTTTATTATCATTCAATTTATTTCTCTTATTTTTGTCTTTTAAAACTCCTTCTTCGGTGAAATCTTTCTTTTGGGTACTAGCACTTATCTTTTTGATTTTTGAATTATTTTTAGATATATAATTGTTACTTTTATTATTAATCTCTGATTCTTTTTTCACTTCTTGTGGATTCATAATTAATGCTGCATCTTTATCAATTAATTGACTTTCTTCTAAACTATTTAAAGCTTCATATGCCTGATCAAACAACTTCAAAAATTCATTAAGTCGTTTTTCATTAGCTACTTCCTTTTTTTTTTTTCTACTTGCTTTTCATAAGCTTCTTTTATTTCTTCTTTTGATGCATTTTTTTCTATACCTAATACTTTATAATAATCTGTCATTTCTTCTCTCCATCTAAAATTTATTAAATAATATTTTTATCTTAATTTTTACCTTATTACTTCTTAAAACATTATACTTAAAATTAAAATTAATTTAAAGCACTACCTTCACAGTAGTTGATCTAGGTTTATCTCTTAATATATCTTATATATCAATACCTTGAGATATGCTAATTATCTCTTTCTTTTTCATATCATCCAAGCCCTCCAAATATACCTTAAGCTTTCCATGCCATTCTTTCTCGCTTTCAGTGCCATAATCAGTATTAAAAACTTCGTCATTGGAAGTATTCTTGACTAGTAAAGCTATTTCAAAATCATCTAGAGCTTTAAAAATATCAATAAATTCATTATCAAATATACAGTCAGCACTTAATACATCTACTAAATCTTTTAAGCTATGAATTTCCTCTGTAATAATCTCTATTTTATCTTCTACTTTGCTGCAGTCCCTAATCTCCTCAGTTATACTCCTAAAACTACTATCATCTAAGCTTTTTCCATCCTCATACTTAAGCACATCTTTCTCTGACTTGCTTAAAGTAATGAATATGTTTTTCAAAGTATCAGTTTCAATATATATTTTTACTTCTGGTAAAATATTACATACAGTTCTATTTATATATTCAATAAGGTTTTTATCCTCAATAAAGAGTTCTTGGCAAAGTTTTTCTGCAGCCTCAGAAATTAGCCTCTCAAGCCCTGCTTGAGATAGATTTTCCATGATACTTTTAAGGTATACCCTATCCCCTTTAGTTATCTCTAGAGATCTTCCTCCTTTTCCTGTTAGAATACATCCTAAGTAGTTGGTAAGAACTAACTGGAAAATGTTTATTAGCATATGCTTAAAATTCTTGTTAAAGCCTTTTAATAAAGCTTCAATTTCTGCAATATCAAAGTATGAACAAAACTTATTTTCAAGAATCACTTTATTTAAATAATCATTCATATATTCAATTCCTGCTAATTTCATTTCATCAATTGATAGAGGATAGTCTATAGAGCCTGGAGTTTCATGGCTAGCAAATCTAATATCATACTCCTTAAAAAATAATGGAATTCCATAATCAATGGTATCTATATAGGCATAGTTCTCTATTTCTAATCTAGTTTCTTTCACAATATCAAGTAATCCTTGACATTCATCTACTTTAGCTTTTAATATTTTTTCCCCTCGAGCAAATAAATACCTTATCCCCTTCTCTTCAATTAAGGTTATGCTTTCCTTTATTGTTGATTGGTTCTTTAAAAATAGCCCTAGTGTATAATAAATAGATAACATAATTTGCTCTGCAACTTCCACCCTAACTGAAGAACTTTTATTCTTTGTGTAATAACCGACTGTTTCTGTTAGAATATCTACCAATTGAAGTTGAATGCCTTCAATCTCCCCTATGCTTAATAAGTCGTTTGAATGAAGTACCTGCAGTAGAGATTGAAAATAATGTTCCTCACTCAATAAATTTTTAAAAGCATATTCTTTATTAATAATAAAATTATCCATTATTCTTCTTCATCTCCCTCCTCATCTCCATCAACATTTAAATAATCAATCGCTCCATATTTTATATTGTGTGCTATTTTATCTAAGTATTTATATCTAAGGAGATCCAAATCCCCTTGGCATTTATTATCAAAATACTCCTTCATAAAATTAATTAACTCGTCATCACTTACCTCCTCCATTGTTTCATTTTTATAATAATAAAAAGTTTCTATAAGATCATCTATAGTTTCAATGTAATTATGCTGCAAAATATACGGTGAATCGCAAAAGCTAGAAATAATTTTCGTTATTATTCCTCCACCAAATTCCACTCTGCCACTGCTGCTTAAAGCTTCATTTCTCGTTTTTATAATTGTCTTTATATCTTTCTCAGAAAGTTTTAACCCATATTCTAAAGTCTCTTCGTTAATCTGCTGAATTTCTATAAAAGCTTGCTTAGTTATTATAGAACCTGGAATGCACATAAGATGATTTTTCACAAATTAACCCCCTAACATTTTTCCATTTTTTCTATTGACTTTTATATTTAAATATGGTATAATAAAATTGATATATTTTTGTATTGAACTTAATTCTGTATAATTGTATCATTGCCTCTATTCTAAGTCAATGATATTTTTTGTGCTTATATAATTAAACAATAAAAACTCTCTACATTGCTGTCGAGAGTTTTTATTTATAAAACATTACTTTATTTAAGTTCATTTAATACGGGAATGAAGGCTGCAGAAATCTGCAGCCTTACTTGGGACTGTTATGCTTTCACAACAGGGTGGCAGATCGCCATTTTCAGCTTCTCCAGCGCGGTTTTGCGCGGGTCGCCAAATTAACAAGTCCCTGAAGTATATCTACTGCTTTTGTTGCGTTGTCCTTGTTTGAAGAAATTAAGGTAACCATTTCATCTATTTTTATCTTGTAATCCTGTGGTTTAATTTTAAATCCATCAATCATTTTAACAGCCTTTTTCTCATTAATACAATACTCCTCGTTCAAAGCAAATACAACTTGATTCAGACAGGAAATACTTCTAAAGCAATGGCCGCAGACATATGAAATATCATCCTTATCTATATTGGCTTTAGCAAACATTAAAGAAAAGGATGCTTCAAACATAAACCATCCAAGTATTGCATTTTTTAAATTCTTTGGATATGGTATAGTTTTTGCTTTCAATTCGGAAATATATCTTTTCGAATCAACTAGCACTTTGCAAATGGATATCTCTCCCATCTACATAACATTTATATAAGCATGAGGGTGCCCAGTCTGATAATTAGTTCATCTTGTTCTTACAAATACAAAACAATCTAATCTTTGCTCTTTGACTTATCATTATCAAAAACACCAGATGTCATTTATAAAATCGGGCCTCAAATTGCCCTTTGAACCACTATTCGTCATCAGAACTATACTCTCAACGTGTGTTTTCATATGAATTATACTCTGCAATATCAGATTATAAGACACTAGCTAAGAGTGCTGCATATTCTATTTTTGTACTTTGAAACTCCGAAAACTGCCCAACCTCGAAAAATGTTTGGGCAGTTTGTTCGCAGCAAAAGATGTTCAAAAATTTTGTAAAGAATTTGCACTATTAAAATATACTTTGGTATTTTTTCCACGGAAAATCAAATATACAAAATACAATGCAGTAATTACAGTATTAATAACGATTATTTCTATATGACTGCTATCAGCCATAGATATGTTTCCGATAAAATTATACAGAATATGGGCAATAACGCAGATAGTCAAATTTCCGCTAGCTAGAATAACTACCATAAACATAAAGCCTACCACAAGAGCATTGGCTATTTGAAGCACAGTGTCCATGCCAGACTGCCCAATAGCTGTCATACTTACAATATGCCCCATTGCAAAGGTAAAACTTATAAAAATCACTACTACATAGTGGTTCCACTTCTTTACCAGTGCTTTGAACATGAGACCACGAAAGATTATTTCCTCCATAAATCCAACGCTAATGTACATAATTAGAAGAAAAATAACTTCAGTTGCAGATAATGATGTGTTAATGCCGTAAAATAAGTTTAAAAACGGCAGCACGAGCAGAGGAATATAATACAACATAACAGATGGCTTCTCCACAGATTTTGCCAAAAGCCCTATATCCCCCGCAATTCCTGTACTTTTTAAATAAAAAAAACATATAATTGCAAGCACCAAATTAGGAATCGCAGTTATTAAGTTAAAGTCAATACTCATAGCTCCAGCTATATTGTCTGTAATGGTGTTAAGTACAAGATATAGTCCTAACCAAACAAGTGAATGTAAAACGGCTTTTCTTTCATACAGCTTTTTCAAGATTTTATTCCCCCTTAATATAAATTATCCGCCTGGAAGATGTATTGATATATCATTCCATCTCAAACCATCTATGTTAATTATAATTTTATTACCACCTAATACCCCTTCCCATTTATTTCACCTTAACTTTTTTTATTTGTTGTACTTTTTACTTAATTTGCTTAAAATTTAATTTTTTCCATTTTCTTATTTTACTACGAAATGACTTGAATGGAGCAACTGAATTTATATGAATCCATTTCCATATTGCCCATTTAGATGGTGTAGAAGACGCCCACATTCTAATGTCTTGTCCAAATAACTCATCATTTGAAAAACTATTTGTCCACTCAATAAATGTACTTACTAAATCATTATACAAATTTTTCAGTTCACATAAGGTATAAGCTTCATACTGTGTATAGAAGCTCTCATACAATCCTCCTAACTTATTCCACTTATGGTTTGGAGCAGGAGTTATAACTTCTTTACCAGAAAGTTCATCTTTATCCCAATTCATAATCAAATTAAGCCACCCCAGCTGATATGCAATCATCTGCGCTGGTGTACGGTCAACACCATCAAGCGATTTATCTTTATCAATTCCAGTTATGTCATCAAATTCTGCAATGAATAATTTTGAGGTTTTCTCAATTTCCTGAATCAATTCCTCTTTGCTTCTATATTCTTGCATAGCAACCTCCTAGTATATAAATAATCATTGTTTCGCATTTATTTACATATATCCATTATACCAAATTATTACTTTAAATTCACTTATCTACAGCATTTAATCAATATTATACTCCTGAATTGCACTCGATTAACTTATTATAAGGTACGAGCTTGCAGCTGTAAAATTCAGACAGATTAAAGCACCTCATGAAAATGTATTGGTCTGGTAATAATAATCAAATTTATAAAGCTCTTATTAGTATGGAAGATGAAGAGCTTGTTACAAGTGAGGTTATAATTTCTTATAGATCCTCATTGCAAGAATATAAGCAACAACTATTATTGCTATACACCAAGCAAGGGCAACCCAGATTTCATTTCCTACTGGTTGGTTTGCTAATAAATTACGAATAGCTTCTACGATGGGCGTTACAGGTTGATTTTCTGCAAAAGCACGTACTACTGAAGGCATAGTATCTGTTGGTACAAAGGCAGAACTGATAAATGGTAAGAAGATTATTGGGTAAGAGAATGCCCCTGCACCATCCGGTGTTTTAGCAGCAAGTCCCGCAATTACAGCAATCCAAGTCAAAGCAAGTGTAAAGATCCCAAGAATTCCAAATACCGCGAGCCACACTAAGATTCCTGCTGAAGAACGGAAGCCCATTAATAATGCAACAAGTATAATCACTACTACAGAAATTCCATTAGAAATTAATGAAGTTAATACATGTCCCCATAATACTGTAGAGCGAGCTATAGGCATAGAGTGAAAACGTTCAAAGATACCACGTTCTTTATCTATAAACAAACGGTAAGCTACATATGCAATCCCACTGCCAATAGCCATTAACATTATACCTGGTAATAGATAATTAACATAATTTTCTGTACCTGTTTGGATTGCACCACCAAATACATAAACGAATAATAACATCATCGCAATTGGTGTGATACAAACTGTAATAATTGTATCCATACTTCTAAAAATATGACGCATAGAACGTCCAAACATAACACTCATATCTTTAAAAAAATACTTATTTGTAGATTCCATTTATTTCTCCTCCTTTTTACCAATGATTGTTAGGAATATTTCTTCTAATGTAGGTTGTTTTTCAACATATTCAACCTTTGCAGGTGGGAATAATTTTTTCAATCCCTCTAGTGTATCTAGAGCAATGATTTTTCCTCCATGAAGAATAGCGATTTTATCTGCAAGTTGCTCTGCTTCATCTAAATATTGAGTCGTTAAGAATACTGTAGTTCCTACAGCTGACAACTCTTTTACAATCTTCCAAACTTCTAAACGTGCTTCTGGATCAAGACCTGTTGTTGGCTCATCTAGAAAAATAATCTTTGGATTTCCCACAAGACTCATTGCTATATCAATTCTCCTTTTCATACCTCCAGAGTAAGTACTCACTCTGCGGTCTGCAGCCTCTGACATGCCAAAACGATTAATTAACTCATCTGCTACTTGACTTGGATTTTTAAGATGTCTAAGTTTTGCTATCATTTGAAGATTTTCACGACCAGTTAAAATTTCATCAATAGCAGCAAACTGCCCAGTAAGGCTGATAGAACCTCTAATGTCCCCTGGACTTTTTTCAATATCAAAACCATTGATTACAACACTTCCAGCATCTGCTTTAAGTAAAGTAGCCATGATTCTAATCATCGTTGTTTTTCCTGCTCCATTGGAACCTAGTAATGCAAAGATACCTCCCTGCTCTACTTCAAAATCTACTCCTTTGAGTACTTCTACATCTTTGTAAGCTTTCTTTACCCCTTTAATTTGTATGATACTTTTTTTCATTTTCTTTTCCTCCTCTACATTATAGTAACCTTACTCAAATCTGAGTCTAATCTTTTCAATGCAGCTTGATCAGTTTCATAAACAGAGTTCTTGGCTTAAGATGGAGTTTTGACTCCACCTTAAGCTTAGAAATCGTTATCTAGGGACGTAGCTGCCGTTATATCCCACTTTGATAGAAGTGGGAGTCTTACGGCAGGTAGCCATCAGATAAAGAAAGAGCCGACAACTGTGATTTCACCCACAATTATCGGCTCTGCGTCTTAGCGTCTGGCTCTTTGATAACTGATATATTCAGTTGTTTTACATTGATTATCCTTTCCTGCTTACACTTGGGACAAAATAGCGGGAAGTTTTCAAGTACCGTATCAACACCTATCTTGACCCGTGTTTTGTTGCCACAGACCGGACATAATATCCAATCGTATTTATACACTCTACCATCCCCTTACTTGATGTTTTTGTTAACTACTATCGATGTCGCTGGCTGGTTTTCGGCAAAGGTGCCTACACCTATCCGCCTTTTACTTTGTTTTATCCGTAACCTTGTTCATGGCCTTGTTAACTTCTTGGTTAACAGATTCTTGATAGATGTCAGCGTAAGTTTTTGAATCCTTGATTAAATCGTCGCAGAAAGCCGCTACGTCACTGCCTGTCACTTCGAGCACGCCTTTCCCCAAGGCCGCGCCCTCTTCAAAAAGATCGATAATCCCTGAGAGTAAACCTATCCCATCGGTTAGCTCAACAGGGCCGACCTTAAAGAGATATTTTTGAATCTCTTTATAAACAATCTGATAATCTTTCGGGAGCGCTTTGACACGGGCCATGTGCGCTCGCCACTCTTTTTTGCCTTCGATGATATCTTGTATTCTCATTTTATCCTCCTATTTACCTAATTTTTTAGCGATATTATTGTTGAGTTGCTGGCGCCACTTGTCACGAAAAGACTTTGCCACATCGATGCCTACCAGAGCTGAACAGAAGCCTTTGATATCATCACCCAAAACCTCTTGGACACTTTGACCCTCCGCTGACGTTTCTTCCAGCAGTTCAAGCACACCGTCAAGAATTGGCATGAGGTTGCGACCGGTGAAATCTGAATGTTGCCAAAGATTAGCTTTAATTTTTTCCCATGCCGCCTGATAATCAGACGGCAGCTTTTTGGCCCGCGATTCAAAAGCTTTGAATTCTTTAGTCATGTCGCTTCCTGTAACTTTATCCCAAAAATTCATTGTTTTTTCTCCTTTAACTCATTAATTTTTGATGATACGAACTCCCATTTTTCCCAAAACTTCCTCAGCTCCTCAAGCCCTGCGTCGTTGAGCGCGAAAAACTTTCGCGGCGGTCCCATATCGGATGGTTTTTTCGTAATTTCCACCAGCTTGTTTTTCTCAAGCCTCACCAAAATGGTATAAACTGTCCCATCAACAATGTCCGAAAATCCAAGGGCATTCAGCCGCCGCGTGATCTCGTAACCATAGGTTTCCTCATGGCTAATAATTTCAAGAACGCAGCCTTCCAGCACGCCTTTGAGCATTTCCGTAAGGTTCTCCAACGTAACCCCTCCTTGCTATTCTGTATGACTGGTATTCAGTATCACTTACTACAACTATATAGTATCACTGAGTAGTTGTAGTGTCAATATGATATATATTTTTTTACGTTTATTCTTATCAATGAACTCTAAAATAATACCAAAGGTGAGAACAATCACCTTATAATATAAGTCCATGCCTAATTTTCTATACTTAAATACAATTGTTTAAACATTTGTATAGCACATACTATCTGTCTTTGTTGTTTCGTTCCTATATTACTTTTTATGTATTTTTCATTTACTTGCTATTTATGATTTTATCACTTCCAACGCTCTTTTCGCCATCTGAACATATTCGTCAACACCAGAAACCATTGCAAACTCAGCAATTGAAACTGGATACGCAGCAACCAGTTCAATAATATGCTCTTTCATCTTAGGCCAGAAATATCCACCTGCTTCTTTATAAGCAAAAATCAGAGCTTCTAGCCCTTCTTCTCCAAAGGCCTTATAGTGAAAAACAAAGTCATTTGCTGTATCCGTAACTTTAGCTTCAGTCCAGTCGATTAATCCAGTTACATTAGCACCTTTATCGATCATAGTGTGGCCTGCATGAACATCTCCATGAATCAGTCCAGTTTTTTTAGGCCACATCTCATCATCATTAATCCATGCCTGCCATCTGTTCCATAGTTTCTCACCTACACCAAACTTTGCTTTTACATCATCCATACGCTGCTTCATTGACATTCTTGCTTCTTCAGGTGTTTGCACTACCAGGCCAAAATCAGCAGCTTTATCACTAGGTATGCTATGAAGCTCTGCTAACACTCTACCAAGAGACTTGTGAAATGATTCTGGAACATTGTTAATATCTATCTCCCAAACATAGTTTCCTATATTATGATCTATAGTTCCTGCTGGTATGCCATCTAACTTCTTGTAAGCAATCAGCTCATCTGTGTAAATGATCCAGTTTGGTGCTTGAAAAGATTGAGCATATTTATTTATCAAATCTAATGCTTGTTTTTCTACCTTTGTTCTTGGCATCACATCTTCTCGTCTCGGTAATCTAAGAACCCAATTAATTCCACTTCCATCATGTGCAAATACAACTTGAAAATCAAGTCCAGATTCATTAAACTGCATTGTTTCTTCATTTAGAATAAGATTATGTT
Source organism: Clostridium bovifaecis (assembly GCA_009738435.1). Classification (GTDB taxonomy): domain Bacteria; phylum Bacillota; class Clostridia; order Clostridiales; family Clostridiaceae; genus Clostridium_H; species Clostridium_H bovifaecis. Next base: position 2,072,858 of record CP046522.1, read on the forward strand.
TTTTAGCTATTTCCATAACTTGTTTCATATCTTTACTCATTCAAATCACTCCTATCTAAAATTTTTAAATTTCGGTTATAAATTTGCTGCATGCTTCGATATGGCATTGATAATTTCATTCCAATCATTATAGTGCAGTTCATGCCCAGAACCATCTAAGGTAACTAATACAGAATTTGATATAATTTTAGAAAGATGCACTCCATGCTCGTACGGAATAATAGGGTCTTCTGTTCCGTGAATTACCAATGCAGGAGCATTGATTTCAGCAGTTCTTGACAAATACGAACCCCAACCTCTTATAAATCCGTGATTCTCCATACTCTGCAAATTACTAGCTCTATCAAATTCTTCTTCATTCAGTCTTCTTATTTTTTCTTCATCAAATATATGTTTAGAGCCTATAAGAACTTTGCTTTTTTTAATAAAGCACTCTATCACTTCATCTTTGTTTTTCCAATTTTTGATTTTAAGTTCATCTAAAGCTTCTGTTACTTTGCTATCTTTTTTAGGAAGACTAGGATCAAAATTTGATGTCATAACCAGTGAAATAGTAAGCACCCTGCTTGGGTGTTTAAGAGCTGCTATCTGCGTAATAATTCCCCCCATAGACATACCGACTATATGAGCCTTATCAACCTTATACGCGTCTAGTACCTGAATTGCATCATCAGCTAGGTCCTCAAAGGTATACTCTGGATGACCATACTCATAAGTAATTGATTTACCTACATCCCTATTGTCATAGCGTATAACATGAAACCCTTGATCGCTTAGTCTCTTACAAAACTCTTCTTCCCACCAAATCATTGATGCAGTAGCTCCCATAATTAACAAGATAGTTGGATTATTAATATCTCCAAAACTCTCAGTACAGATATGAGCATCATTAAAACGAATTATTTTTTCTGCCATAAATTATCACCTCTTTTCTACTCTCATTTGATAATACTTAGACCAAGTTAAGTCCGAGCAATTTGATTAGCAACAGCCTCGAATAATAACTCTCTAATCCTTTCATAATTATATTGCTGTAAATCTCCCTTTTGAGAACCAATTAATAAAGCTGATCTTAAAACTCCAGCTATAACACCTGGGTCTTCATCGATAATCTCCTTAGAGTCTTGACGTGATTTTATAAACTTCATAAGAGGGATGATGCTTCTAAGATTCTGTGAGCCAACATATTCTGGATTTAGCTTTCTAGATACAAGTTTGTATTCCTTAAGATCATAAACCAACCTTTGAGTTAAAATCTTAGATTCTAGTTCCAAAGTCATCTTATTTAAATACATCTTTATAGCTGAACTTATATCCTCAGTCGCTATAACTTTTGGCCAAACCTGCTTTTCAATTTGCTCTCCCTCATGTGCTAACAATTCCATATATAGCTTTTCTTTTGACTCGAAAAATAGATAAAAAGAACTCTTTGCAATGCCAACTGATGAAGTAATATCCTCAAGAGAAGTACTCTTAAAGCCTTTATCTATAAAAAAACCATAGGCGGCTTCAAGCAATTCTTCTCGAATTTTTTCTTTTTCTAACTCTGTAAATTTGGCCATAACCTAAACTACCTCCACATTTTCAAAACATAAAAACAAAATATTTATTTGTTTTTATGTTAGCATAGGATGTTTAAAGAATCAAGTACATTTAGTTTAGTTGTCCTCCATCCTATCTCCCCAATCCTACGAATTTATCTATCCTGTATGCTCAATCCCACCCAATTTCTAATACCCACTACGAATGATGAATCATAGAGAGTGTTTTAAACTATCTAGAGGTTAATTATTTTACCTTTCTATTTTCTTCTTTTATAAGTTGGTGAACAATTTAAGAAGATTGTGAATTAACCTTAGTGTCGTCTATTACTGGTGATTAACATAAATGACAGTAGTTCAAAGCATTTGCATATTATGAATATGTATTTAATAAAATTAACGGAACAACAAAGATTCAGTATGGAGACGTAGAAATTGATTTTAAAGCTCCATGGAAGAGAGAAAAAATGTGTGACCTTGTAAAAAAGGATACAGGAATTGATGTTAATACACTTACCAAGGAAGAAATTATTAAGTGCATTAAAGATAATGATCTCTTAGTAGAAAGCCAAAGCGAAGGATTAGTTATCGATAAATGCTCTAAGGGCGAACTAATAGTTAATTTATTTGAAGAGTATTCTGAAAAAAAGCTAATTCAACCAACTTTTGTTATAGACTTTCCAAAAGAATCTTCTCCACTTTGTAAAAGCCATAGGGATAACCCAGATTTAATTGAAAGATTTGAACCTTATGCTTATGGTGTTGAACTTGGGAACGCTTATTCAGAACTCAATGACCCATTGAAGCAAAGAATTCTTTTGCATGAACAAGCGTCAAAACTAAGAGCAGGACTTGAAACAGGTAGTCCAATGGATGAAGAATTCGCATAATATAAACAAAAGGACTTATATCACTAATAAAAAATGTTGATATAAGTCCTTCTGTTATAATATGTTATCTTACCATCATTTTCAATAGTATTAAACCATAATTCACTGCTCTGAGCCATAATTAGATAATATTTCTCACGCTACATATATTACCTATCTAGTACTTACAGCTGGTATAATGAATGGAGGTATTTTGGATATCTGCACTCGTACATTTAAATCTAATTCGTCCGCTCTAATTACAATAATCAAACTTATTTTATTTACGACTTTATATCTAAATCTATCAATTTCTATTTAATATTCCTCTATAATATACTCTCCTAACTGTAACTATAACCCCAATTAAGAAAACTACAATTAAAAATAACATAGCAGCTGGCCAAAGACCAAAGGCATCTTTGATTGTAGCACTATTATTTTGTAGGTTCGGAACAATAAAAAATATCCATCCTATAAGCAAGACTGGAGTTACTTGGGGCATTAAACGAAGATAATATCTCCAAGCAGGATATTGTTTACGTCTATTTGACCACTCCTTACTTCGTATAATACCTTTGATACCTAAAAATAAATATATTAATGTAATAAAACCAAAGGATAAATCTATTATTTTAGGCATAGGAGCTTTAATGTCAGGTTTCTGTCCTTCGGTTAGTTTTATAATTCCTGAACTAATTTCATATGAGTGCTCTAAAGTAGTTGTAAAGCTATTAAGCATCACTGCTACAGCATATCCACTAGAAGGTACAATATCTTGTTGTGCTTGGAAAGTAGATAAGGCTCCACTATGGGAAATACGTGCTGGTTTAATATTTGGAGAACTTAAGTACCAGCCAAGACCATACTTAGGGCTTCCAGGTTGAGGAGAATAGGATTCTTCTAGCAATGATTTTGATAGTAACCTTTCTCCATTCATATTCTTTCCCTCATTAGTGTGCATAGAAAGCCATTTCCCCATGTCAGCTGCTGTTGAAATTACTCCCCCAGAACCAGCAAACATTTGTTCAAGCTCCCACCAGGGAAATGCAGTTCCATATGCTGTTATATATCCTCGAGATAGTCCTTGTACAGGATCACCAGAGTTTATAGCAGATAGTGTATCATTCATTCCTAATGGAGAAAATATCTTTTCATCAAGATATTTCGGAAATTCCATACTACTTATCACTTCTACCAAACGAGCAAGTATCCAATAATTAACATTGCTATAAGAGTATTTCTCACCGGGATTCCATTGTAATTTCCAATCATATAAACTGTTTACTCTTTTTTTTAATGTATCAGCCTCTGGAACAATTATTGGATTCGGAATCCCTGATGTATGACTTAACAAATGCCTTATTGTAACTTTTTGCAATCTAGCATCATCCATTGTAAGTTCTGGCAAATACTTTACAACAGGGTCATCTAGGTTAATTTTCCCTTCATCAACCAGCTGTAAAACTGAAAATGCAGTGAATGATTTGGAAACAGAAGCTATTCTCATTAATGACTTTTCTGTTAAGGGTTTCCCTTCAGAATCATGCCCATATCCTTTTTCATATACTAGTTTACCATCTTTTACGATTACAATTGAAGCCCCAGGTAATCCGTTGCGCTCCATATAATTGGTGACAAACTCATCGATAGCTTCTCTTTCAATGATAGTATCAGCATTAACTGGTAAAGGATAAAAAACTAATGGAATTAAAAATATTATTAGCATAAAAATAATACATAATCTTTTTCTCATTTTATAATCTCCTGTCTATTATAGTTATGAATCCAGCACAGTCATCTGTGTTATTGCATATAACACATGAAATAATAAACATCTTAAACTCTAAATATTATATTAATAATAAGAAATGAATCCTTAACATAGGCTTCAATTTCTCCATTCATTTTCATAACCAAGTTTTTTACAATAGCTAATCCCAATCCTGTAGTTTTCTTAGTTCTAGATTTATCACCGGTATAAAAACGCTGAAATAATCTCTCAGCCCCTTCACTATCTATATTAGGTGCATAATTTTTAAAACTAATACATACATGACTTCCTTCTTCTTTTACTGAAATAGATATATCTCCAGTTCCGTGATTTAAATAGTTCTTAATTAGATTTTGAAAAACCCTTTTTAAAGCATCTTTGTCTGCATAGATATAAATTGGCTTTGAAGGTATCTGGATGTTCGGTTCTTCCCCTTTTGATAGGAAATCATAATAAAACATGGAAATCACATCCGCAAGCACATTGTTTACATTAATCTTTTCAATCTGCAGTGGGTATTCATCGGATTCGATTCTAGTAAATTCGAAGAACTCATCTAACATTTTGACTAATGTTTCAATACGCCTTCTAATTATGCTGTAATATTCAGCCTTCTTTTCTGCTGGGGTATTTTCCGACTCTAACATCTGCACATATCCAGCAATAGATGTAAGTGGAGTTCTCAAATCGTGAGATATGTTGGTTATCTCCTCTTTGAATTCATGCTGAGCCTTTGAAATGGCTATTTTTTCAACTTTATAGTGGTTAATTAAATGATTTAATTGAATTGCAAGTTCCTCAATTTCCTTCACCTTAATTTGGAGGTTTATTTTCTTATTTGTATCATTATCTCTAATAAACTGAAGTCTTTTAATGATATATCTAATTTCTCTTTTATAAAGAAAAATATAGGCAGATAGTACACCTATGACTAATATAAGTATTATAATGATTAACCAAAGCATAAAATCCGCCTCCAAACCTATTTGATATCCTGCTTTTTAAAGGTAATGCCTCCTATGCCTGAACACAAAATCAGGTAGGCTAAACCTACTGCAATTGCTATTCTTAAATCTACTGCTTGTGGGTGCGGTACAGCGGTAGGCGAAAAATTCTTAAATAGCAGAATTCTTGCTAAATATCCATCTCCAATTAATGACCCCAAAGAGCCTATTATTAAGCTGAAGAATATACCAAAAGCCATTGTACCTCCTATATTTTTAATCAAAAATGCTATCATTAGAAATATAGATCCATAAGCTGTATATAATAAGATTTGAATTAAAAACATTCGAAGAAGTAAAAGCAAATCATACGTTGAAAAAGAACCATATATTCCAAAAACAAAAATAGATGTAATTACTATAGAAAATATAGCAGCAAGCATCATTAAAATTGAACCTATAGATACTGTGATTAGTTTAGACATATAAATTTTCCTGCGGCTAAAGCCTAAGGAAACAGAATCTTTAATTGTTCCTGTGTTATACTCGCTTGTTATAAGCATTGTAGTAAATATGGCTTGAAATAAAGGCACAAAATATGGGAAGAAAGATTTTTCATTAAAGAACATATATATCCAATGAAGGTTACTCGGACTAAACTGTTCTTTAATATGTGCGGAGGAGCTAAAGTCTATCATAATATAGATTACTATAACTGCAAGTATCCCTAAACAAATAAAAAAGGACTTGCTTCTTCTTAATTTATAAAAATCAGCTCTTAATAAGTTAATCATAGTTATTCCCTCCCATCAATTTCATAAAATACTCTTCCAAATCATCGCCCTTAGACTCAATGGAATATACTTTTACATTATTCTTTGCAAGCTCTAGGCAAATTTCACCTGACATATCCAATAAATCATAAACCTTAATTATATTGTCTTGTAGCACCTCATAGTTTGTTGTTTTAAATACGTCTTCTAAAAGGAATGAAGCCGTAGCGCTATCACTAACCTTAATGCTTAGGTACTTTCTACATTTTAGTTCCAATTCCTTAGATGTAAATTCCTCTACTAATGTACCATTGTTGATTACTCCGTAACGTGTTGCCAGTTTAGAAAGCTCCCCTAATATATGGCTTGAAATTAAAATTGTTATGCCTTGCTCTTCATTAAGTCTTTTTAAAAGCTTTCTCATCTCCACAATACCCTCAGGGTCAAGTCCGTTTGTTGGTTCGTCAAGTATGAGAAAATCCGGATTCCCAAGTAGGGCAAGAGCTAAACCAAGACGTTGTCCCATTCCTAAGGAAAAATTCTTAACCTTTTTCTTTCCCACATCTGATAATTCTACTGTTTTCAATATGCCCTCAATTACCTTTTTATCAGGTATTCCCAGTAGTTTGCCTCGAAGTTCCATATTCTCAAGTGCAGTAAAATCAGGATATAAAGCAGGATGTTCGATTATGCTCCCTATTCTAGGCAATCCAGCATTAATATTTTTTCCACTCTTTTGAGAGAATAATTCTATTTCACCCCTTGTTGGTGTAACAAGACCTGTAATCATTCTGATCATTGTTGTTTTACCAGCACCATTCCTGCCAATAAAACCATATATATCTCCTTTTTTTATCTTCATATTTACATTATTAACTGCAGTATTTTTCCCATACTGCTTTGTAAGATCAAAGGTTTGTAGTATATATTCAGTCATTTTAAGCACGCTCCTTCTTTTAGTCTATGTGCTCATTATGAAACATAAGCTTTAAGAATCAATAAAAAAAGTCTTAATAAAGTCTTAAGTTTACTCCTTCATCTTAAACCCTATTCCCCAAACAGTTTGTATGTATTCCTCTGATGGGTTTGCCTTTGCAAGCTTTGAGCGAATATTGCTAATGTGCACATTCACAGTATTATCATCCCCCAAGAATTCATCATTCCACACATGTTCATAAAGATTTGATTTGGTAAAAACCTTTTTAGGATATTTCATAAGTAATTCAATAATTAAAAATTCTCGCTTAGTAAGGCTTACAGGGGTATCTCCAACCTGGACTGAATAGGTTTCTGCATCTATTGATAAGTCTTTATAAGTTAATTTATTATTTTCATTTTCAAAACTTGAGAATTGGTTATATCTTCGCAGCTGTGCTTCAATTCTTGCTAACAGCTCATCATTATTAAAAGGCTTTACAATATAATCGTCAGCACCAGACTTTAGCAGATTGATTGTTGAGTTTTTATCACTCTTTGCTGAAAGTCCTATAACTGGAACATTACTGTGTTTTCTAATTTCTTGCAGTACCATCTCTCCATTAATACCTGGAAGCATAAGATCAAGCAATACTAGATTAATTTTATTATCAAAAGCCATTAAGGCTTCAGTGCCTGAATAAGCTGGCTTTGCATTGTATCCGTTCTGTTCTAGCAAGTCACAAATCATATTACTTATGTCGCTGTCGTCTTCTATAACTAATATTGAAATTCTATTGTTCATTATGTTTTAACACCTACCTAAATTAATTCATATATCAGCCTAATTTAACCGCAGTAATTAGCCTCTTTTCATCTTATCACTATTTTTTACCATGTAAACTATAAATAATTATTAAGTGCCCCTAATTCTTAGTAATGATATGACCCACTAAAAAATTCCCTCAAACTTATCAGTCTGAGGGAACATAAGTCACAATTCAATGATTACTTATATACGCAGGTCAAGGAAAATGTAATACATAAATGTTTCTCCTTACCTTTTCTTCGTACCAATTATTAATGTTAAATCCACAGTTATAGACGATATATTCTTTTCATATATATCATTTAATCTTTCAGTACTTTTTTCCCAAGTTAATGGTGTCATTCTAATGAAGTGAGGTAAAAACTCGTTACTAACATGAAATTTATAGTTGATATTTTGAATTTCTTCAACATCTAGCTTTTGTTCAAAATAATTAATTACTTTATTATTGGAATAATCAGAGACATCCTTATCAGTATAAATTATTTCACGTAATTCTTTAAGGTAATTAGATCCCGGAACCACTTTTATAATAATTCCTTTATCATTTAATATTCTATTAAATTCACTGTAATTTGCAGGAGATAGTATATTCAAAGCTACATCAAAGCTCTTATTTTGAAAAGGTAGTCTTGCTAAGTCTGCTACGCACCAAATAATATCAGCATTGTTTCTTGCAGCGATATTAATACTATCTTTTGAAATGTCCACTCCTACATAAGTTTTATTCTGATTTTCAGTAACCTTTTTAAGTATGCCATTGATATGAGACCCTTCACCGCATCCTGCATCTAGAATACTTATTTCTTCATTATTTCTTAATTTTTTATATTCATTTATTATTTTTGAAAGTTCAACAATCAAAGGATCATAGAAGCCAGATTCACAAACCAAATGTCTTGCTTCAAATAATTCCTTTGAATATACAGGAGTATTTCCCGCTGTTAATAGGTTTAAATAGCCTTTCCTAGATAAATCGAAGCTATGCTTAGAATTGCAAGTTAAACTACCAAAGTCATTCATAAACATTTTCCCACAACATACAGGACATTTAAAAATCCTCTTATTTTTCTGTATCAATTCTCCAGCTCTATCTTTTTTCTTAATACTTTTTATACTCATATTCTCAAATCCACCTCATTTTTAAGTTAGTGTGAATTCTTGAAAATGACCATTCAACGTCAAAAAAGGGTTGCAAATGAACATGATTCATCTACAACCCTAATATCTTTATAGAAAATACAAGACATCAAAAACGCACTAAGCCAGTTACGCTCAATGTCTATAATCAAATATAATTTAAAGTGTATGAATGTTCATTATAAGAATCCTAAAATAAGGTACAACAAATAAGCCTAAAGCTATAGGCATTTTCACCTTATTTTTCATTTAGTTATTTGTATTAAACTAAATAACGGAGTCTCATTCTGTAAATAAACATTCTTATACCTCTTTTCTAAATATTTGTTTCAGTATAACACATATAAAAGTGATTCTCAACATGCTCTTAAATACTTAATATAATATAATATTATATTAATAAGTATAAATAGATTTAAATTCCTATAGGGTCTGACCCGTACCCACTATCCAATCCACTAGGGCACTACTTTCTCAATAAACCTTTCTGCTTTACTAAAATCTTTATTATTGGGATGTCCCTGTGATAATCTGCCCATAATATCAAAAATTTTTATGTTTGTAAATTCTTTTACTATAAAGCTTCCCTTACATGCAAAACTTCCTTTGTTTATTGCTCCCTTTGACTTTAATAGCTTAATTAGACTATTGTTATAGAACTTCATACCAACTCCACTGGTTGGGAACACAAAAACATTTTTACCTTTTAAATTCATTATACCATATGTACTTATAAAAAATCCCCTCAAACTCTTAATCTGAGGGAAAATAAAACACTTCATATGTCTGCTTAGAAATACCTTTGAAATATGGGATAGATTCAGAAAATGCTAAATTCATGGTTTCTTTAACAAATTCAGCTGAATTTGACATCTTTATTTTAAGTTTTATCTAATTTATTTGATATAGTGTGATTCATATAATATACATATAACGCTATGATGCCCTTTATATAGAGAATTCTTCAGGAGCGATACCCAAAGTTCTGGCTATTAAATTTCTCAAAGAAATTAAATATTGACGATGTTTTCTTTCATCATGCAAATACTCATCATAGAATGCACTTTGCACCACACTAGTAACAGTCCGTATCAAAATATCCGCAGTTTCACAAGGATAATAGTTTAATGGAGTTTATTGTTTCAACTACCTTTTCAGAAACACAGTGATAGTGGTACTTTGCTTTTTCAGATTGTTCTGCTGGTTTGTAGTCTTTAATAATGATAGGTGTCTGATTTTCTTTATTTACTGATACTTTATCCTGAGCAAATAATCTTTTCGTATTTCCCATAAATATATCTTCAATCTCATTTTCAATTAATCCTAACTTTTGATCCAATTGGCTGTAACTGTTGATCAATACTGTAGCTGCTATTTTATTGGCCCATCCAATACCACTGCCAAATAACACATGTTGTCCACCAGAAAAATTGAATTGATTATAACAATAACATATGTTATCATTAACATATGTTATTGTTAAGAGAGGTGTAATTAATGTCAATTAAATTTGCAATACTAGGTATGCTAAGTTGGAAACCCTCTACTGGATATGAATTAAAAAAGATTTTTGAAGATTCCACCTTCATGTATTGGTCCGGTAATAATAATCAAATTTATAAAGCCCTTATCAAAATGCAAGATGAAAATCTTGTTACCAGTGAAGTTATTCATCAGGATAGCTCTCCTTCAAAAAAATATATTCTATAACAGATGAAGGACTTAAAGAACTGAAAGAATGGACTATGTCATCGCCAGAAGCTCCTGAAATTAAAAAAACGTTTTTGGTACAACTTGCGTGGTCAGATATGTTAAGTAATCAGGAATTAAGCCAGCTTCTCTTAAAATATGAAAATGAACTCAAAGTACGATTGGTTATACAGCAAGAGCAAAACAGACGTGCTCTTCACTCCCCTAATAGAAACACTAGAGAAAGCTTAATATGGGAGATGATTTCAGAAAACATTATTTCAACCTATAATAATGAATTAAATTGGGTCCGAGAAACCCGTAACAAGTTGTTTGAAAATCAAACTATAGAGGAGAAAGATAAAATGAACTACCAAATTAGAGAAATAGAGAATAAAAAATATATAGAACTGATTTCTACTACTAAACCTTTAAGTACTGAGAATGACGCACTTGATCTCATAGCTTTATGCTGGGAACATGAAGCGCACTTGATTATGATCCACTATTCTGCTTTATCTCAAGAATTTTTCAATCTTAAGACCAAAGTAGCAGGAAACTTTATTCAAAAATTTATAAACTATAGTATAAAAGTTGTGGCAATTATTCCTCAGGAAACTACTCAAAATAGCAGATTTAAAGAAATGGCCATGGAAACAAATAAAGGTAGTCAATTTAGAATGTATGGAAGTAAAGAAGAAGCTGAAAAATGGCTTCTGAATAAGTAACACCAACGAAAGAATCGAACATTAAGGGAGTTCTTCATAGTGATTTAGGCTGCCAGTGTAGTAGCTCCGTTTTCAAAATTAACATATACCTATTCTAAAACAAAACGATTGTATGCAATCTTTATGCCAGTAATTGTTTTAAAATTTTGTTCAATACATTTTTTTATTTCCTGCTGTTGCTTATTTATATCCATGACTGTTAAATTTTCTAGCAAGTCCGCTTCCCATTGTATTTTAATCACCACTCATTAAATTAAGTTCAGGTGGTTATGATATACCATTGCGGCGTTATATTAAAAAATGCGTCTAATCGATATGTAAATAATCATATTGATTTAATTTTTATTTTTATTGTAATCCATTACTGCACCTATAACTATTCCAAGAAGCATTCCAAATCCAGCTCCAATACCTATAACCATTGGAAATAAACTATCTCCCATTAACCCAAACACAATGCCAATAACTGTTGCAAATAAACTGCCTCCTATTAATCCAAGTCCAACTCCAAAACCTACATAATGATTATTATCATTTTCTTGATTTTTATTATTATATGAATTATCTTTATTAATATTGTTTTTCTTAGACATATTTACTCAATTCCTCTCCCTTTACTTTTTTACTGCACACAATATAAAATTTGTTTATTAAACCTACTCGACAAATTGGAATTTATATTACTTGGTCTCTTTAAATACCTATTTCACTGTATTCGATACCAATACCCAAAATCATTGAAGTTATACTTCCAATTAAAGAGTTTATCTCAATTTAAAACCTTATATTCCATACATCCGTGATCCAATATTCCGTGTCCATAAATACCTCTTCCTATACATATACCCCTATTTATAGATTTTATATATATTTATATTTCTATATTTTCTATAATTTATATGACTCTATAGAAAACCAAGGATGCAAGGATACACTTATGTATAAGGCATTGAGATTACAAGCTTTAAGCCGTATCCTTAGGTGTATCCTTGGCATTTTTTAGGGACATCCATGGATACAGTAAACTCTGTAAATCAATAAGTTATAGAAAATAAGCATTTTCATAAATAGATAGATATGTATCCATGACACCTATCAAGGATACATATGGATACAGTATTTCTCTTTCAAGGATACACTTAAGTTTCTATAAATTCTTCCTTTACGAAGGCCTTTTGAAGACCATAAGTTTTTCCGAATCTTAACTTTCCTGTCCCCTTACTATAACTCTCCCACCCTTCAATCATGCGAAGAATATCGTTAATCTCCCTTGATTGCATAGGTGTCATTTGTTTTGGCTCTCCCTGAAATAGTTCTACCCAAATCTCCATAGCGCACACCTTATCTCTTTTAACTGTACCTTCTTCTGCCATGCCAAATTCGCTGCCGTGGATAAAACGCCTTCTTCCTCCAATGTCTAAACTGCTCCAATTTTCAGGCAGCAGCATATCAAGATATTCCCTAATTAAACCTTCCTTCAAGCTTTGTTCTGTGTGCTGTTCTTGCTTTTTAACTGCTTCCTTTTCAATCTCAGCTTCAAGAAATAGATTTTCACCCTTTTTCCAAAGCTCTAAAGCCTCAGCCCAAATCTGATCTATTTCATGCTGAGTAAGGTCAGTCCATAAATTCTTTTTTCTACTGCATACTCCAACTTCAATAGGCCAAAATCTTCTGTTTCCTGTTTTATCCTTAAGAAACTGATTGTCATTAGTGGTACCAAAAAACACACATTGTCTTGGAAATTTAGTAACTCTTCTTCCATAAGCAACCCGATAAATATCCTCACGTTTTGATATGAAGTGTTTTACCGCTTCAGCTTCTGCCTTCTTTGTGGCTGATAGTTCTGCCATTTCAATAATCCAAGCATCCTGAAGCTGCTCATAGGCATCTTTTCCCTGTACAGTACTTAAAGAATCAGAATACCAGCCTTGTCCTAAAAGGCTTATAATATGACTTTTACCTATTCCCTGCTTTCCTAGCAATACAAGCATATAATCAAACTTTACCCCTGGAGTAAATACTCTTGCTACTGCTGCAGATAGAGCCTTTCTTGTAACAGTTCTTATGTAAGGATTATCCTCAGCTCCTAAGTAATCAATCAAAAGGTTATCTACTCTCTTATTCCCATCCCATTTTAAGCTATTTAGATATTCTCTAATGGGATGATATTTATTTCTCTCCGCTACAATCAAAAAACCATCATTAATCTTGTTTGGAGCAACTATTTCATATACACTCTCCAGGTAGTGCCTTAATGATGAATCATCACTATCCTTCCAGGGGTCTCCTTCAATACTATTCTCAATCTGATGCCAAGGAAGATTCCCTCTTATCATGGTTCTGTGTGAAAATTCATTAAGAGCTATTTTGCCCTTTAGGTAAGGATCATTCTCCAAAATTAAAACTATATTCTCTATGGTAGGCTTGTAGGCTCCTCTTTTATTAACCTCAAGAAGTTTTAACCACTCTGTATCTATTTCCACATCCTCATCCATTATAGAAAAGTCCTCTTTTGCGCTCCTTAATCTTTCTTCACCAAGCTTTAGTCTAATCTCCTCATCCTTTATTACAAAGTCTATCATAGCTTCATAAGAAGGCAACTTCACTGTAGGGGTATTAATATCCACTTCTTCATCTAGTTCTCCAAACTTATGAATTCTCACTAAGTCAAAGGCGTTACAGAGCTTACCTGAAGCTGGGTCTGTTCCATGGTGAGAAAAGGCAAAGTCCCCATCTTCATATAGAACTAATCCTCCCCAGGTTGAACCTTTAGCATAGGTGTATCTATTCTCCTCCATACAGGGAGTATAAACATCACTTAAAAACTTCTCTATAGCCTTATGGATATTATAGCTGCGGCAAAAGGCACCTATTAATCCACCCTTCTCCCTAGGACTTCCTTGTCTTTCTGCTAGTTTCCTTCTTTCCTTTGCAGTTCTTGAAGACTTAGGCCATTTGGATGTATCCTTCCAATTCTCATATCTACTTAGTATCTCATCAGGGTTTAACCATGTTGTATCTTGAAAGTTAAATTCAAAAATGCCGTCTCTACTGGTGGATGGCCAGTACATAAGCCTTGAAGCTTCGTAGGTAGTGTCATCAAAGTAATCTATGCCAATCTCATAAGCTACCTTTCTTGCCACAGCTTCATATTCCTCTGGGCTTACAGGTCTGTCTAAAGGAATTACAAGCCTAAGTCTTGGCTTACCTTTACTATGTTTATGAGTTGAATGCATACAGCAAGCAAAATCAAAGAGAAGCTCAATGGTGTCCCAGAGCCTCCCTTGACCATAGTCCGCATCTAAGGTGATTATAGATCTATATTTTACCTTGCTGCTTCTTCTTTTTCCTTCTTCTAAAAAACCTCCAACAAATCCCCCTATATCTTTTATGTTGTCCTGTTCACTCTTTGGAAGACTTTTATATTCTTCAAAGGTTTCACTTGTGTATGTAGTTCTGCTGAGTCTTTCAACAAGCTGTGACCATTTAATTTCTCTGTTGCTCCACTTAGTTTCTTTGCGACCCTTTCCTGTAGAAATGGTAATAGCACCGTCATGCTGAAGTTTTATTTTCCCTTGTTCCATCTTATTCATCTCCTTTTCCCTTGCTGTACCTAATCCTTTTTATAATAGTTAGTTTCAAAGCTGTCAGCCCTAAGGGGAAGTCCCTTTGCCCAATATATAGGGGATTCCATTATTCTTTCTACTTCCTTTAAGGAGCCAAAGCCATAAGGGACATCTAAAACCACTTCATCATGAATATGCATTACAACTTTGTATCCCGCCTCATCCAGTCTTATCATTGCATCTGCTAAGCAATCCCTTGCCACAGCCTGCACTATATTTTCAACCAATTTTCCACCATAGGTTTTTAGCCTTCCCCACTTTTTTGTATTCTGCTCTATACCCTCATAGGTAAGAGTATCCTTATTAAATCTCTCCTCCTTTTCAATTCTGGGCCTAACATAGGAAAGTTTTCTTCCTGAGGGAAGCTTGATAAAAAGGATTCCCTCTTGAAAAATAAATTGTAAGCCATGCTGTAGTGTTATTACTCTTTTATCTTTTAACGCAGTAATTGCAGCTCTCTCCACATCAAACCAAAACTTAACTATTTTAGAATTTGATCTTCTCCATGCAGATACCAGACTTAAAATCTCCTCTTCCTTTAAGCCCATATTTAAAGCACCCATAGCAATTAGGGCTCCCTTGCTTCCTTGATAACCTAGTGCAAGTTCTGCTATCTTCCCCTTTTGACGAAGAGGACTCCCCTTGGTTATTGAATCTATTGGTACTTTAAACATTTCTGAGGCAGAAGCTTCGTATATCTTCCCGTGAGAATTGAATACCTCCATTCTCCAAACTTCCCCTGCAAGATAGGCTATTACTCTAGCTTCTATGGCTGAAAAATCTGATACAATAAACCTACTATTAGAGCATGGGATAAAGGCTGTCCTTATAAGCTGAGATAAAACCTCTGGAACACTATTAAAAAGCAACTCTAAAGCCTCATATTCCCCTTGCCTTAAAAGATTCCTTGTAAGGTCTAAATCCTTAATTTTATTCTGTGGGAGATTTTGCACCTGAACCAACCTTCCAGCCCATCTTCCCGTCCTGTTAGCACCATAGAATTGAAGGAGCCCTCTTATACGATTATCCTTGCACAAAGCTCTATCCATAGCTTCATACTTTTTTATAGAGGCTTTTGAAAGGTCTTTTCTAAGTTCTAAGGCCCTTTTTGTATCCTTACTCTTTACCATATCTAAAAGTTTATCTACATTTTCTTTAGATAAACTGTCTACTTCTATTCCTTCAACTTCTAAAATCCACTTTTTCATCATAGCTGCACTTTTAGGATTTTTGATACCAGTTAAGTTTACAAATTCCTTCTTTAACTTCTCTTGATACTTCCAGTCGCAAATTAAAGCGTGACTTATGAGATTTTTATCAATCATTACACCCCTGTCATTTACTCTTTGATCTAAAGACCATAACTTTTGTTCTTCTTTAGTGATGTTGAACTTTTCTAATCTTTTTCTTATACTTCTTTCAACTTCCACATCTTGTGCACAATACTTTTTGAAAGTCCTCCACTTATTCGCATTATCCTCAGGTAAATTTCTTTCCTTAAAATCATTTCCTTTTGTAGCTTTGCAAGGAAGCGAAAAATATTTTATTAGTTCTTTTCCCTCTGCCATCTTTTCCTCTAAAAGGCCTAAAGACCTAGAAACTCCTTCTAAACTTAAAGGTAATCCTAGGCTTAAAGCTAACACCTGAGTACATCTCCATTGCTCTGGCGGCATTTCTATTTTAAAATAGCGGGCTATACAGGTTCTTTCAAAATTAGCATTAAAGGCAGTTTTCACAATTAAAGGATTAGTCAAAGCTTCCTCAACTTTTCTTGGCAGATTTTGTCCACTTTTTAAGTCAATTATTTCTACTTCTTCATCGTCAAAGGCATAGGCAAATAGTAAAATTTCAAAATCCTTATCTTCTGTATAAGCATAGACCCCACATTTAGTGAGGTCTACCTTTGAATAGGTTTCCACATCTATAGCTAAAGTTCTCATAATTATCTATCCTAAAATATCGTCATTATCATATATAATACTAAAGTCATCACAAGCCCTAGATTTTCCTAAAGCTTCACCTTCAGATAACTTTTGCACATTAAAGATTGTGCAACCTATGCCTTTGCTGTCATTCTTGTTAAAGGGATAGAATCTTATAGAAACCCTGCCGTAACAGCCTGAATAAACCTTTGATTCATCTGTTATTTCCTTAAGATTTCTGTCCACAATTCCTGGCTTTTGTTTAGAGGTGGCGTTTAAAAAATAGTGATGGATATACTCTTCTCTGTCTCCTCTTTCTTCATCTCCGTCTCTTAGAGGTATCTTTAACCCATCAGTTATAGCTCCCCATAGGGACATTCCTTCACTCTTTGCATCTTCTATAGCTAAATTTATCTTACTTATAGTTTCTTTATCGTTCTTTGGAATCAGTATACATAAGCTATACCTAGGCTCCTGTCCCTCTTCCGCAGCCCTTGGTTTAAAAACATTAACATAACTCAACCTTACTTTCCCAGTGATTACCTTCGTGTTTCTCATTTTATCTTCCCCCTTATTTTAACTATTGGTACCTGTCACTAACATTAACATTTCATATTAGCTAAATACTTTCAACTTGCTTTAGCAATGCTTCATAGTCCTCTTCTTTCACTTCTGTCAGCTTGCTAGCACCAAAACTTTCAATTAATGCCTTTACTTCTAATCGTTTTCCAGACTGTGTTAAGGGTACAAGCTTTTCTCGCAGTTCTTTTAAAGTTATAGTTTTATCTTTTAAGGCTGTGATTTCCCTATTTTCTTTAATTTCCTTATCTTCTTTTTCATTTCTAACCCCTAACCCTTCAACTTCTAACTTCATTTGCGTTAATGATTCAGCTAAAGCCAAAATGGCAGCCATAACTTCTGGGGCTTTGATCTTTAATTCAATGTTTATGTTCATACTTAACACCTCTTCTAAATTTTTTTATTTTAAAGTCCTTTCCATATGTTAAATATGCAGTTTGTCCAAAAATGATAAAAATTTTTTATTTTTTTATAATTCAATAAAAATACATTTATCTGTTATTTGTTCATTATAATTACTTTAGTATAATGTTAATTAAGTGGCAGCGGTGTTATAGTATGCAACAAGAGGAGAATGAAAGAAATGATTGAGAAACTTGATTTAAAAGATATAGAAATAGCAAGAAGTGTACTGGAATTACAAATAACTTCATATAAAATAGAGTCCCAACTTTTTTAGAATAGGTATTGCGGGTAAACTGATTAACTTTATACAAAAACTTCAGTGTGGTGTAAATAAGGCAGTTGTATGTACAGGAAAGTTATATTTTGGAGATGTCCAAAATGTAAAAAGAGATTACCTTAAAGGGTTCATTAATCGTAAAACTGCGATACATGAACCATTGTAGATTAGGATGTACTAATAAACAGGGTCAATCTTAAGGTTTTATCATCTTGATATTTATAGTTGACTCCATTGGCTTTGAAGCGTAACTGTAAATACTTTCATGATTATAAACAAATTCTTTTTGTAATAATGATTAGTAGTAACACTAAGCAACCATTAGGATCTCTATAATCAAGTCCTAGAGGTTTTAATGGTTGCCTAAATACATGTATAGATAATCTATTTCATGACCATCAGGTGTTGCAAGCTGCAATAACTTTTTAGATGCAGGAAGATTTTTTGTGTCAAAGTCAACTAAAGTTAAACCTTTTCTTAGTGGCTCTCCAGAAACAAGAATTTGGTTTTTGTAATGCTTTATAGATGTAATATTGAAATTAAAAACAATGAGTCTTACAACATAAGGATACTTAATAGTAAAAGCATATTCATGGATAGGCGAAGCAGTATCGATGCCATTTGGCAGTGCTAAATAACTAGAAAGGTCATACCACCATGATAGGCCTCCCTGGTAATCAAAAACTATGTGCCGTTGATAAGCCATGTTTAGTGGAACATAACTCCATCTCCATGAGGAGCTATGCCAAAGAGGACTATAAACAGGTCGTTGCCAATTTAAATCTTTATAAACTGTTGAGAAAGGAACTTTGATTCCAGTTTTCTGTACTAATGAAATAGGAAGAACTTCCTCTTGAAAATTACTCATGTCCCTATCACGTAGCAGCTCATAATCGTAAATAGTTTTTGGCTCTGTGGGTTCTAATAGTTTTAATTTTTCCTCGCATGTCATAGGTACATGTTGATCTTTTGCAAGTCCAGTTCCAGCAGATTGAAAGAATATAATAAAGGGTAATAGGAATATACTAAAATACTTTACTCTCATAATATCACTCCTCTACCTTAGTATGTTTTAAAATGAAGAAAATAAATCAGGAGAACTATAGAAAATGAAGTTTAACGAATTTGCCTAATGTAAAAAGAGCATAATATTTGGTTAGTGAACAATCTTCTTATATGATTCACTGATTATATAAATGACGGTTAACAGATTTCAGCACTTTATGTTCCAGTACTGAAATCTGCTAACCGTCCCTTTTAAACGTAAGATAAAGCTATTCACCGAAAAGATCGTCAATGGCTTGAACAGATAGTTCTAATGATTTAATTCTTCTTTCCAAAAGCGTTCTTTGAGGACTACCTACCTTTGATTTAGCATAACTGTTCTCAATTGAAGGGAGTAAACCTATAAGAACATTGCGAGCTTCTGCCAAGTCTTCCTGGTTATAATCATGAGGCACTTGATTCCAAACGTTTTCCAGCATGGCCAAACCAATGTGAAGAGCTTTGAGTCGCTTCTTTACTAATGTAGTATTTGCCCCCTTCTGTGTCATCTGAGCCAATGCCTTTTCAGATTTTCTGATTGTGGATTGGAAGGATTTTATTGATTCTAGTTTACTTATATTTGATACATTTTCCATACTAGTGCCATCCTCTCTTCATCTCTGAATTATTATGCTTGATACTTGATTATAAGTTGTAATTTATATTTTTAAAATCATTTCATACTGATTAACGCTATATTCAAACCCTAATTTGAGTAAGAAATCTTTATTGGATTTAGATTCACTATCCACGTTAAGAACACTGACTTTAACGTACAATAGAATATATTAATTCTTCTGCTACAGCATTGATTGAGTCAATAGAATTCTACCATGAAGACTTACAGTCCCAAAAATCTGTTAATTGTCCCCAGTCCATTCTGTTAACATGCTCAACTTCGGATGTATTAGACTTAATTACTTCGAGTAAATATTGCTTTACTTGTCTTTGTTTAAGCACTTCCTTCATATTCAGAAGCATGCCGTTTGTGACACCTTGTTTTCTATACTCACCTATAACACCTGTCCCTAGATCATATACAGTAGGTTTCCCATTCCAACTTCGAAGTCCATTTAAAACAAAACCTACTAACATCTCACCTTTAAAAGCTCCTATGGACAATTCTGGTACATAGCCTCTTCTTTTAAGCATTAGTTTAAACTTCCAAATGGGCAAGTCCATCTTAACCTGGTAATCAGAAAATGCACTCAAAAATACTTTATGAAGTGTTTCATTACTCATTTTATTTAAAAATTTATAGTCAAACATTTCTTATATCCTTTAACAGTCCTTCAAACCATTGAACATTTACTAAATGATGAGAAAGTGAATTTTCCAACATTTTTCTAAAATAGGTAGGGGTAGTTTCATAATGCTCAAGAGATTGTTCTAATAAAGAAATTTTCTTTTTAGTTTGTTCGATTTGTATTTCTATTAGTTTTGTTAGCTCCTCGCTTTTATATTCATTAGTAAATAGCATTGCTGCATAAAAAGATAAATTTATATACTCTGTCTTAGAGCCATACTTATACATCAATTTTTCAAATTCTTTATTCCCTAGTTCAGTGATGATATAGTTATGCGTTTCTCTAGTATTATCTAACTGCTCAACTTTTTTAATATATTGTTTTTCTTCTAATTGTTGAAGATTATAATAGAATGACCCTTTAGTGAAATTTACTATATATTTATAGTGCCTCTCTTCCATTAAGGCTAATAATTCGTATCCATAAGAACCTGGGTTTTGTTTTAATAAACCTAAAATTAATAATGGTATCAAAAAAACGCCTCCTTTATGTTCTTCATTAAAATTATATTAATGATTATTTCCTAATTATAAAGTTTAATCATTGTTGATTTGCATGACTTGGGCTAGGAATTCATCATATGATATTTTTCCTAATGCAAAATCCATACTCTTTATATATATCTTTTCTGCTTTGGTATGTGTTCTAGCATAATTTAGATTTAGCAACTCATTTTCATTAATTAATGGCTTCAATACATGTTGCCTATTAGAAAAGGCTTCAAAGTATCGTAAACCAAATTTTCTTTGAGAAATTGCATCAATATGAATACCATCAGGATTAGAAGTTAAACCTGAGGCTGTGACAAAGTAACAATTATCTTGTTCAAAAGCAAATCTTTGTAATTCTTGATTGATAAAGTTATATTCAGTACAGCTTTTTCCAAATCCTTCTTTGCCTAAAAAGTCTCCTAAACCACCAATAATAATTGGAATATCTGGAGAGTTCAACTCCTTTCTAAGAGCCTCAATAATTAAAAGTAACTTCTTGTAATAGACTTTGTAGTTACCATTCATACCATCACTTTCTCCTTGATGCCATAGAATTCCTGTTAATTCACTACTTTGCATAGCAAATTTGGCTTCAGTTATTGCATGTCTAAAAAGCGCTTCATCTACAGCCCACTCATCCAGTGAACTTCCACCTTCAGCACAAGGAATTAAACCAATAATATCTTCTCGATTTTGACGACACCATGCATCTGCAAATGAACCTGCTAGACTTATTCCCGAAACAGGACGGTCATAATTGATTGGCTCAGTCATCATTTGCCATCTACCATTACGCAACATTTGTATTCTTTCATTGTAAATCGGGGGTACTTCTTGAATAAATCCTCGTCCAGCCATATTTGATTGTCCTAACATTAAAAATGATTTAACCACTTTTTTCATCCTCCTTGTTCATTTAATATTTATGGATAGATGTTTCTAGTTCTCGGTAAGTATTAAATAATCGCTTATTTAATTCATTGCTTCAGTAGATTTTCCTAGATATCAAAACCTACCAAATTTATCATTGGTCTAATTAGACTACTAACACTTAACTATTATAGTCTAATTAGACCAATTGTCAAATATATTTTTGCGGAGTAAAGCTAAAGATGATTTATTCCTCCACTTGCCGATTTCAGTGACTCATGTTTTGTAACACACAAACTTCCTTTAGCCCAAGCTGTATCTTACTAGAACGGACCAATTCTTCCCCTGATAGCCATTGTATCCTTTTGCATGCTCATCACCAATCATTGCATTTATTGTTTTATTTTTCATCTCAATCTCATATCCCTAATCCTCGTTGCTAATAACTTTTCTGACACAATCATATGTCTCTGCCAAATTCCTACGTGAAATCTC
Organism: Clostridium bovifaecis; assembly: GCA_009738435.1. Taxonomy (GTDB): domain Bacteria; phylum Bacillota; class Clostridia; order Clostridiales; family Clostridiaceae; genus Clostridium_H; species Clostridium_H bovifaecis. Next base: position 2,095,076 of record CP046522.1, read on the forward strand.
GCCAGTCTTCTTGGAGGCAATAACAATTCCCTTGGAATGAACCAATAAGTTGGCGCAATAATTGAGACAAATCATTGTCTTTAGTTTTAATATTTTCTTTCATATCTATACTCCTAATGTTTGCTTCAATACAAAGTTTGTAAACTTTGTAATCTCAAATTGTTATTTTCCCAATGATGGTCTTGCTTCTGCACTAGCCGGTGTTGAACTTCTTAGAAATCCTTCTGTTGCCGCAGCAACAAATTTACGTGTTAAAAGCCGTGGCACGTTACACATTAAATAATTTCTGATACCAATTGTAACATAGCTTTTATCTTTCTCAAATTCAACACCTTCAGGATATGGATGGAGTTTATTAATGGTCAATCCGATGAATCTCTTGACTGCACCATGAACTGCTCTCCTGAATTTGAAAAATATAATATTGCATTCCTTGCAGGGGGATTTTTTAATGTATTGATAACACGGTGCAAAAATGGCATGACAGAGAGCGATGAGAAGATGGCCGAAATGGTTTATGAGCGGCTTTCTAATCATATTGCTGGAATCTCCTTGACATAATGACACTATATCATTCTTGGTATTAATGAAGGTGGTAAGAAAGAAACTGAAAAATGCATTATGGGAGCCATGGCTCCCATACCATATCAAAAATATTATCATAGAAATGTATTTACTGAGAAGATTTCATACTCTGGCAAGTCTGAGCTGGCTTTTTCATCATATAACTTCCTCAAAATAGATATGGGCTATCTTTTATGCAATAGAAAGCTGCCTTTTACAAGCTTTTCTTAAATCTTCACTGCCCTCGTCTAGTATAGAAATTAGACTTTCACCATTTATCACTCTAGGAACTTTTACCTGATTTATTGAAGCCCCCTTTTTAACCAGCTCATTCTTTAATTTGAGGAAGGTTTCAGCAGCTACCGCCTCTAGCTTTAAAGGGGCAATACGTCCAGCCCTTTGTGCTACCTTGTATGTGGGATTTGCTTCTCTTATGGCTTCCTCCAAAATTGCTCTATTCATTTCTATTTTCTGTATAAACTCTCCAGGATTATTTACTTCCACATAAAACTTATAACAACCTACAGTTTCACTTAGATCTTGTATTGCTGTGTAGTCAACAAGCTCTACGTCCCATTTTTCTGCAGATGCCATTATAGAATGATGTACTGCTGATTCTGTTGTCTTTTCTGCCACTAAGTTAAGGAGCTGTCCTTTTCTATACAAAAACTCAATAACCGGACTCTTACCATAATAGTCAACCACCTTAACTACATCACCTATACGATAACGGTAAAGCCCTGAAAAGTTGGTTATTATAATCTCATAGCTTTCACCAATTTTAAGCTCGTCCAAACATAAGGTATCAGGATTCTGCGAATCCGTTTTATATAAAGGAATAAACTCAAAGTAAGCTGTTCTTGGTGTAACTACATATGTTGCATCATCTGGCTTCACAGCCATACCAATTAGAGCCTCTGACGCAGCATACACTGATGAGAAAATGGGAAGGTTACCTATAAAATATCTGAGTTTTTTAACATAAATACTAAAAGCTCCGCCTGCTACACAGCTTACATAATTAATTTTAGGCCAAATCCTGCTGACTACCCCCTCCATTCCCTTTGAAAACTCTTTTTCAAGTTCTGTGGCTCTCTTTACATTTGGCTTTAGCTTTCTCTCTAATATAAATCTAGTGTTTGGTTCCAGATCAAGCTTTTTACTGATAGTTCCCACGGCAATATCCAATACAAGCTGTTCCCAATTTTCTTCTATTACTCCAAATACCTGAACTATATTTGAAGGAAAAGGAGAAGCAATATAAGACAAGTCACTATCCTTAAGAGCAAACAGTGCATGAAGATAGTTTGCTGTTTCTTGCTTGGAAATTTCCAGCACTTCAATGGGAGAAACCCACATATATGGTAAAATACGCTTTGCAGCTTTAATTCCTTCTGAAGTTCCAGCTCCGGCAGGGATTCCCCCTGGCGTTATCATTGTTGATTTTGGCATGCTCATTAGAAATAATCCTCTGCCTCCTTTTTTAGCTTCTGGAATAGCATTATAAATTAAGCCTTGATTGAGAAAATTCATATATCCATTAAGATTAGCTCTTGAAGCTGAAGTAACTGGGATAAGTTTTTGACTGCCAGTCGTACCTGAACTTAAAGCAAAAAATTCTACTGAATCGCTAGTTAATATATTTTTCTCACCTTTAGCACTTCTCTCAATATATTTTTCATAGTCACTATAATCGGTTATTGGTACTAATCTCTTGTAATCTTCTATTCCATTTACATTTTTAAAGTTGTATTTTCTCCCATATTCACTATCTTTATTTGCACTCAATATTTCTCTTAAAATATCTCTATTTATTTCACCAGCTTTTTTTAGATCCCTTTGAAACTTATTATAATACCTTTTAGAAATTTGCGTAAAAGATAAATTTACAAGTGACTGCATCATATTCATTCTATCATCCCCCCAATATATCTATATTTTTGTTTAAATTCTAGCCCATTTATATAGTTCTCAAATATATTTCACTTTCACGTGAACACTGTTCATATGATTATAAAAAAAATACAGAACAGTGTTAATACAACCATCCGATGAACTATGTTCATATTATATTCTACTATTATTTAATTGTCAATATTTCACGAAAATAGGTGAGTGTAGATTGTCAAGTAAAATTGGATTTTCCCAAAGTTTTGGTGAAAAATTATAAACTTTGATTGCAAAAAGAGTTAGAGATATATACCAGTAACATATAGCACATGCACTTGCTATAATAATGGCAACGTTTATATTTTAGAAAGGACTGTACTATGAATTTTAATTCCTTTTTTCCTGAAGAATTTGTAACAAATAATATAAAAATTGAAGAAAGCTCAATTAATCGTAAGCGTCAAAGTTTTAGCACCTTTAATGATTTGAAAAATGCCATTAGAATATCCTAGTAAGGCAAAAAATATGCTTTACTAGGATTAATTTATTTCATATCTTTAATTTTCATATTTTCAGGAATCTTATTAGACCAAGGCATAAGGTTCTCTAAGTTTTCACTATCAATTATTTACACTGGTTTAAATAACTACAATATTTCAGTGAAGATAAAGAAATTATTAAAAGCAAAAATATTTTGGTTCACAGCACTACAACTTTTGTTGACACAAAAATAGAGAACTATAAAGGCAGGAAGCCTATTTTTGTGTAATAATATACTTTTATTTTAAATATATGTTATAATTTGTATATAACCCATCTATAATCTAATATGTATTTATAAGGTGTTATGTAATATACAATGAGGAGTAGAGCTAAATGAAAAAAATACCAAATACGATATTTCTAATTTGGGGAGTAATCATTCTTTCATTAGAATTCCATTTTATGATTAATGGTATATTGGGATGGCTATTAACATCAATTGGTATAATTTTAATTGGTGTAAGTATATTTAAAGGTAATAATCCATTTAAAGTTATATTTGAATTCATATCAAATTTTTTCTAATAACATACTTAACATATAGAAATAGGCTTATCTTAGGACAAGCCTATTTCTATATGTTAATATCAATAATTAAGTCCAACATAGCTTTTATTTAAAAAAACCGCCAACCAGGAGAAAGTATCTCCTAATTGACGGAAGGGATTAGGCTTTCTAATCATTAACTTTAAAGCAAAGCTTACCCACATAATGATTATTGAGAGCTAGATGTGCTTTATAAGCATCTTCCAATAAATACACTTTATCGATATGAGCTTTTAATTTACCTGAACTGATCCAGTTATTTAATCTTTGTAAAATCTCCGGCTCGGGTTCTCCATTATAGCCGGTTAAACTAATATCTGGTCTTGTATCTGGAATTGGATATATGCCATTGGGATATGCTATGCGTCCATCAATACGAACACACTGAATCAAAGAATTTGCAAGTTCACCACCAGCTGTAAACAGTGCAGTATCAAATCCCTCTGGTGCAAATTTCATTGTAGCAAGCAATACATCGTCTTTTCGTCCATCCACTACAGCCTTGACTCCAAGTTTTCTTAGCATGGCAACCCCATCTTCGCCTGACGCTACGGCAAATACCCTGGCACCTAAATTCTGTGCAAGCTGCACAGCCAAATGCCCAATTCCTCCCCCGGCACCAAAAACCATAATAGATTCATTTTTCTTAAGTTTTAATACATCTTCAAGTCCGCGCAGGGCAGTTAATCCAACTCCTGAGATTACGCTGGCTTCTTTGGCTGTTATAGAGTCGGGAATGAGGGATACATATTTTGAATCTATAGAAACAAATTCTGCATAAAAACCACCTTTGGGATTAAGAAAACCTGAGGCGTAAACCTTATCTCCTATAGCAAAGTTACCTACATTCTTCCCCTTAGCATAAATAGTTCCGGAACCCTCCGAACCTAAAATATATGGAAATTCTGAATGCAATCCTAACATTTCATCATATCCGCCTTCTCTCTCAAAAATATCCCACTGTCCAACTCCTGCGTATTCAACTTTAATAAGCACTTCATCATCTTCAATGCTGGGAACCGGAACATCTTTCATCACCAGTTCATTCGGGCCTCCAAATCTATCAATTACTGCAGCTTTCATTACTCTTCCTCCTCTTGCTAATTTATAAATAATAGTATACACTAAAACCATGACAAATATTGTCATGGTTTTAAAAAGGAGTGAAAAAATGTCTAAGACAAAATTATTATTTAATTTGATTATGTATGTTAATGCCATGCGTAATTTTACTGTTGAAGATGCAGCCCATGAATTTCATGTTTCTGTAAGAACATCCCACAGATATCTGATGGAATTAAGTGAGATGGGTGTTCCGCTCTATACTGAATCCGGTCGTAACGGTGGCAATCGTATGCTTGATAACAGAGCACTGCCACCTATTATTTTTAACGAAAATGAAGCCTTTGTCATCTTTTGCTTTTCAATCCCTTAAATATTATAAATCGTTGCCCTTTAAAATTGATATGAAATCTGTTTCCAGAAAATTATATGCATATCTTCCATCTGACACAAGAAACAAAATAGACAATCTTGATAGCTGGCTTGGAAGTCTTACAACACAAGAACCCAATGAGCCTATTCATTTGTATGCGAAATTGACTAGAGAAGGTATACGAAAGTGCAATAGCCAGCCCCTGGTTAGAGCCGCATGTCAAAGTTATGGATGAAGTCATGGACACGTTGATTTACAATAAAAACTGGGTTCTTTCCAGAGTTAGTTGAACTTTCGCAAAAATTCAAGTCGAAGGACTTTCTTTCTTAATGTTTGAAAATCACATCAACCATACATAATTCTATTTATTATTTTTAACACCTTGATTAAATAATCACTACAATAAGAAGTTAGATTTTTTAATAAATGAAAGCGATCATTTACTTTACCCGTAAGCGTAAAAAATTAAGTACCTAGATAGCATATCTTTTCATTGATAAACTTATTTCATAAGACTATTATTGAGAGGACAAACTATGTCTAGAAAATTAGATAATGCAACCTGGGAGGAATATGTTAATAAGTTTGATGCATGTAAAGGTGAATTAACTGTGAAAGATTTTTGTATAGAAAACAGGATTTCCAAAGGCCAATTTTATTATCATAAAAGAAGGTTAGAGAAAGGAAGTTCCTCAACAGTTTTTCATTCCATTTCATTAACTAAGCAAGATAATATAGAAGAGAATATTGCTGCTTCAAAAGAAGTGAAAATTACCGTAGGTAATGCCAATATAACTATTCCTGTTAGCGAAGCTACCTTAATTACATCAATAGTTAGGGAGTTAGCCAACAGATGCTAAATATAGATAAGGTAGAAAAGGTCTACCTTGCCTGCGGCTACACGGATTTGAGAAAAAGTATTGATGGATTAGTTATGATAGAGGAGAATCAATTTAAGCTAGATCCTTTTGATAAAGCACTATTTGTTTTTTGTAACAAACAAATGGATAAGTTAAAAATACTTCATTTTGATGAAGGATTTTGGTTATATTATCATCGTTTAGAAGCTAATCGCTTCAAATGGCCTGCTACTACGGAAGAAGCTTTAAAGGTAAATATTGAAGAATTACGTTGGCTTTTAAAAGGCTACGAAGTAAGAACAAAGTCTAAGTTTAAACCTATAAAACAAAGTAATTGTTTTTAAAATATATTAGCAAAACCCTTGGAAGTCCTTTATTTTCAAGGGTTTATTTGATATAATTAATATATCAAATAAATGCTGAAGAGGTAATTATGGATCACGAAATTTTAACAAATGAACTTGATGAAAAAACAAAGTCATTAATTGAAAAAGTTGAAAAGATGGAAAATGAAATTAATGAAAAAGATGAAGAAATACGAAAGCTCAAAGATGAATTAGAGTTCTTAAAAGGTGTTATATCAGGTAAAAATAGAAAGATATTTGGGGTATCTAGTGAACAAGTAGATGCAAACCAATTATCTCTTTTTAACGAGGCTGAAAAATTTAGTGATTCAAAAGTGGAAGAACCTACTTTAGAGGAAATTACATATAAAAGGGCTAAAAAAAGTAATTACACAGGTAAAAAAGATAATCTAGCAAACTTAGAAAGAGTTGTTATTGAGCATAAATTAGAAGGAGATGATCTTAACTGCAAAGAATGCGGTGAAGAATTAGTTGAAATTGGAGTTAAATCTAAAAAAGAAATAATAAGATATGTTCCAGCTAAACTTATAGTTGAAGAACATGTGATTTACAGCTACGCTTGTAAATCTTGCGAAAAAGAAACAGGCGAAAGTAATATAATTTCAGCAGAAGCTCCACAAACTATTTTTATAATAGTATGGCTTCTAATGAATTAGTTGCTCATACTCTTGTGCTTAAATATCAACATGCTATGCCGCTTTATAGGCAGGAAACTTACTTTGATATGATGGGAGCTACTCTTTCAAGGCAAACTCTATGTAACTGGACTATGTCCGCGGCGGAAGCCTTAGAGCCAATATACAAACATATGAAAAAGGAATTACTTAATAGGAAATATATTAATGCTGATGAAACTGCTCTGAAAGTAATTAATGATAATGGCAAGGATTCTAAATCTAAAAAGTATATGTGGTTATATATGAGTAACATCAATTCAAAGCCAGTAATTTTGTACGATTATCAAAGCACTAGATCAAGCTCATGCCCTAAAAATTTCTTAGGAGATTTCAAAGGATTTCTCCAAACGGATGGTTATAATGGGTATAACTCCGTTAGCAACGCTACGCGTGTATATTGTTTAGCCCATATAAGAAGATACTTCCACAATATAATAGTTGACTTAAATGAAGAAGCCCTAAAAAGTTCTAGAGGAGTAATAGGGTTTAATTATTGTGAGCAAATTTATAAACTTGAAAAGAGCTTAGAGAAGCTTATTCAAGTGATGAAAATTATTATGATATCAGATTTAAAGTAAGAGCTGAGAAACTAGCTCCGCTTATAGATAACTTTATTGACTATGTTGAAAGAGAAATCAAAGATGCTCTTCCAAGAAGTCCTTTAGGTAAGGCACTTGATTATGCTAAAAAGCATTTACCAGGATTAAAAAATGTGCTATTAGATGGTTCTTTAGAAGTGGACAATAATGCTGCTGAAAGAGCAATTAAACCTTTTGTTATAGGTCGTAAGAACTTCCTTTTCGCCAATACTGCTAAAGGCGCAGCCTCAAGTGCTAATATTTATAGCATTGTTGAAACCGCCAAGGCTAATAAACTTGTTGTGGAAAGGTACTTAGTTCATCTATTTAATAATCTATTAAAAATAGATATATCTAATAGCGAAAGCTTAGAGGATCTTATGCCTTGGTCTAATAAGATTCCTGAAAATATGAAAATTAAAGATAGGAAATAAATTAATCCTAGTAAAGCACATTTTTGCCTTACTAGGATATTTTAATGCTATTTTTCAAATTATTAAAGATACTAAAATTTTGACGCTTACATATAAAATAACCAATATGCTTTCATTATCTTAGAAAACATACTGGTTATCTTCATCAATTTAACAACCCCATAATCCTTCCAAGTCTCAACTCAAATTAATATATTCTTCTAAATTTTTTTTAAAAAGATTTCTAAAGCATTTTAAACATATATCCAAAATAGCCAGATAAGTGCTCGAGTCTTTCGTTAAATTTCAGTAGTAAGAGCAGTGGGGATTTTTGTGTTATCCACACACTTAATGTATTCTTCTACAGAAAAAGTATTAATTTTAAAGAAATCCTTTAAAAGAGTTGTAGCACTTGGCCCAAAACCGATAAATTATCTCTTGTTAGAGAATATTAGGAACATCATTTTTGCCAAAGGTCCATACAGCGGTTCTTTTGCATTTAAGTTCCTCACTTAATATTTCAAGATATTCAAGAAGTCTTTTTTTTATCTTTCCTACCAAGAGGTTTACTTTTATTATTAGCATAAGAAAATCATAAAGGGATAGGTTGAAACTTGAGTTGCTCCTGCTTCAAAGGCTGTCTTAAAGTCTTTCTTTAAAGTTTCTTCACACTGACCTTCTATGCCAAAGATAAGATCAACATCTATCGTTTTAAGCCTGCAGAAGCAGCATTTTAACCTTTTCAGCACCATTAATACTCTCTGCCTAAATTATTTAAGGATTTTTTATCGAAGGATTGGATACCTATACTTATCATGTCAAAACCAATTTTTTAGCTTCAAAAGATCAGTATTATTAATATCTTTTGGGTGCAGTTCTAAGCCTATGTTGCAATGTATGTGGAAGTTGTTTCTTAAGGCTGACAAAATATCAGGAAGTTCTTCAAGCATAAGTGCAGGCGAACCACCGCCAAAATATACACTGGTTATCTTGTTTTTTTTCCCATTCATGCTGCCTACCATATTTATTTCTTTATTAAAGCATCTTTATACGCTGCTAGGGCTTTGCTATACTCTATCTTATTATATGGACAAAATGGACATATTGTGGTGCAAAAGGAATATGAACATACACACCAAGTTCGGGAACGTCCATATTAAGTTCATGAGTTTCTTCCTTTGAAAAAACAAAGGGCTTAAAAGATCTAGTAAAAAGTAATCTCAAAAATTTGTAATCACTATGTCACACTCCTATACATATTTTAAATAGGTTCTTAGCATATCAAAGATCACTCTAATGTTTTCCTCTGCAAAGAAGAGAGAATTCAACGGCAAATAGATATCCACATTTTTCACAAGACCTTCAATTTCAACGCATCTGCCGCAAACAAATCTTCTTTTATTTTCAGATACAATACATTGGTAACAGGGTCTTTCCCATTTATTTTGAAGATAGTAGTCTAAGGCGGAGTATAGATTAAATACAGGGTAGCCGCTTTTTATCATGGATTTAATTGAATTTACAGCTTGTATTCGCTGCTCACTTGTTAAAGATAGATGTTCTGTACCTTTATAAGGAGTGAAAGTTAAAGGATATTGATTTTAAATTCGGAGTTTCCTTTACTAGCTTACATAAAGCTTCAATATCCTTATAGTTCATGTTATTTATAGCCATGTATACACAAATATTAGAGGAATTAGCTTTAGAAACATTATTTAAGATGGTATCAAAGGTATCACCTCTTATTAAATTATGATTTCTTTGATTCCATCAAGACTGAGAAATATTACATCAGCTTCAGGTATATCTAAATCAATAGTTCCATTTGTAACAATATTTACGATTAAAAAGCCAATTTTTTTTTGCTTCTTTAATAAGATGTCGTATTGTCTTGCTGCCATACTTCCAGGTTAAGGTTTTGCTGCCATACTTCCAGGTTAAGGTTTCACCACCATAAAAACCTTTATTAGCCGAGTTTTAAGGTAGTTATTTATTTCATTGTAAACTTCACTGTTATTATTTATTATCTTACGTGTCCATTCTATCATCACTACTCTCAATTCATTTATGTCTTCATAATTCTCTTTTAAAACTTTACAAACTCCGTTTTACTAAAGTATCTATCATTTTTATCCTTTATTCTATCTTATGAAGGAAAACAACTATGAAATCTAAAACTATTATAAATTTGTATATACTATTTTCTTTATTTTCAGACTTACTTATCATTAATTTGAAGTTATAAGTATCATTTGTATTTTTTTCTGTTTTATATAGTGTGGAAAATATCTTTTTATAGATGCCTTTTCTTTTTCATCTTTATCTCCTACCCAACCAACAGCTTTAATAGGGTGTTATACTTACTGTCATTAAGTCTATATCTTTTGATTATTTCTATAAACTTTTCACCCCATTCTCTATACATTCATCATCAAAATTAATAAATGTGGAGGATATGTTGCTATATTAGTATTTCCTTTAAGTTTTTCTATTCTCACCTTCCTTAATGAACATATATATTTAGCATAATTTTCTCCATATATACCATTTATATCCCACCCACATCATCATTCCCATTACCATCAAAAATACCTGATTAGGATCACCAAACTTTTGAATAATGATTTTTTCATTATCAAAAACCTTATCAAGTAATTTCTGTTGATATTTTTTTAGTATCTTGTACTTCATCCATAAATACGTATTTGAATCTATAATTAAAATAGTTCTTTAGCTCAGGTATCTTTTTTATACATTCATTTCCTAACATAAATATATCACTATAACTTAAAATTCCTCTTTTCAGAATCATCATCTTCATTTGAAAAATACTTTTATATATAGTTTTATCCTCAGCATTACATAAATCTAGATTTAGCAACCTACATTGATTATTTTCTATTGCTAAATCCGAAAATTTAATATTATATGGATAGAATTTCTTAGAATTTTTTCTACAGAATGCTTTAGCTTCTTTTTCAAGTAAATATATTGTTTAGCTACTTCTTTATAATAAGTTTTATCGTCAATAACAATTACATTTTTTTTGAATGCCTTTTTATAATATGGAATTGCTAAAAACTTATCCACAAATCCATGTATTGTTCCAAAATAATTGGGATATTTAAAAAGAACATCACTTTTCGAACCTATTCTATTTTTAATCTCATTGATTGCTACATTAGTATGTGTTAAAACACAAATTCCTTTCCCATCATAAAAGGCATTCTATTAGCTAATATGATTAGCTTGGCTAAAAGTGTAGTAGTTTTACCACTACCTGGGCATGCTACACATCTATTGATTTATCCATGCACCTAATAATTTTTCGTCTTTCTTCTTCATCAAACTTTTCTCCATCTGATAGCAGAATTTTCTCTACCATCTCTATCTCCTCATCAGATATAGGAGCATAACATTCTTTATTCAATACTCCCACCTTCTTCCTGATTTGAAGTAACATATTTAATTGCATTTATTAGGTATTTTAGATACTCATCATTTTCAATAATACCTTTTACTTCTTCTTTATTTTCTAATAAGTTTTTAGCTAGATGCTGTGCAGCAACTGCTTTCGAAGCTGTGATTTTAATAATGGCTTGTATATTTCATACGCAATCTGCTCTTCACTATATCCACTTTCCTCAAATGCACTTATCTCTTTTATAGCTACATTTCGAAAATCCTGGAATTCTAATTTACTTAAACATTCCCCATTATTTTTTATTTCTTTAGCAATTTTAATAGCTGCGTATAATCTATCTCGTATTTTACTTAGAGCAATATCATATTCCATAGTCCAGTTATTTGTAAATAATCTTATACTACCTTTACTATATCTATGTTCTTTACTTTTTTTAATTATTTGTTTTAATTTTGATATATCCGATTCCTTTACAATCATATCACCTAGTTCTTTACCTAATCCTTTTGGGAAGCTAGCTAATTTATTTTCACACTTAAAAAAATCTTTTAAACCATCTTCTGACAAAAAAATCTTATCTTTTAAACATTCAAAATTATATTTTTCCCACTTTTTCTTTAACGTACTTATATCATCAGCAAAATAAATAATATTCTTACTCTCTTCTTTATTATCTTCATAATATTCTTCTGGTCTAACATCTAAATCAGTTACTACGGCTACTGGAATATTCATTTTCTTTTTATCTTTTCTCATAAAATATTAGAATATCTTAAAAAAGCAGTATTACCTATATTAACTATTGAAATTCCATACTTATATAAAGGCTTATCTACTATTTTAGCCAATACCGGTAACAACAAATTTTCCGCATCTCCTTCTACAAGTATAACTCCTTTAGCAAAAAATAAATTTGCTTTTGTAGCGTCTAAGAATCTCTCTAAAAACTCATAATCATTTAACCTCATATTAGTATAATTCTGACCCATAGGAAATGCATCATTGTTTTTACATATAATCAAGCTTTCAAGCTTGACGCTCGACGCTAAAGTTATGCTATGAGTAGTTAAAATATATTGGCACCTTATTTCACTGTTTTGTAGATAGTTAATTAATCTCAACTGAGCTTGTGGATGCAAATGCGCCTCTATTTCTTCAACTAATGCAACTTTTAGGTTATCTTTTATTTGTAAGAGCAATAACTCCATTGCTATGTATAATTCATTTAAGGAACCTAGCCCTACTTTATTTTCATCTATAGTTAAACCTAGCTTTGATAATATAGAATTTAGATTCCCGCCAGATATATTAACTTTAGCTTCATAATTATTGTTATCATAGTCTGTACCCATAAATTCTTTTAAAGTACGGTTTAAAAACTCTGTAATATCTTTAGCACCTTTTTCTCCATCGTTTATTTTAAATACCTCATCTTTTTCTAATTCCTCTTTTTTAAAATAATTTTCTATCTTTTCATTTGCTACTTCTAAATACTTTTCTAGAGTATGAGCTTGTTCTTTATTTTTAAAAAATATTGGATAGTTTTTAAGTATTTGTGAGAATCTCGATCTATATCCAGGTGTAAGTTCATTTTTTGCATCTCTTAAAGGTTTCAAATAAGTAACTCTTAACAAATCTCTTGCCTCAAAATAAGTATCTAACCCATCTTCACCAGCACTGATAGTTTGAACTATTTTATTATCATCTCTTAACTTAGCTACTAGCCTTACTTTTAACTCACAATTGTTGTTTTTATCAAATGTAACCCATTCAATAAATTTTCCTGCTTCCTCATCGTTCATATCTTTAAATATACATTCTATTTTAAGCTCCTTCTTTTTAGAGTATTTACAAAAATCATTTTCGTCTAATCTAATTGCTTCGTAATCTTGTGTTCCCAAAACACACTTTATAGCATCAATAATTGTTGTTTTTCCTCCATCATTTTCACCGACAATTAAGTTTAAACCATTTTTAAAATCTACTGATAAAGCTGGTTCATTTTCTAAATCAGCTGTGCCATACTTTCTAAAATTCCAAATATTTAGCTGTGCTAAATACATATTATCCCCCCAAACATCTTTACCAAAAATATATTTTATATAAACTATTGCATATATATAATATACCATAATATAACACATGATACTATATTAGTAATTTAGAGTGTATTTAATCTTTATAGGGTGGTGGGTGGGATTAGAATTTAATTATTATAGTTCTTCCTTGGACAAACCTTGCATGCCCTTGGATCACTGGAGCTTGTAATGGTTTGTCCAAGGACGCTTAGAACTATAATTGCCAATTTCATTCTTTTGGGGTTTGGGGTAGAGCCCCATTTTAAATCATTCCAGCCCAACTTAGCTAAACATTAGTTTTGCGAATTAGGCATGCCCTTCAGGGCTTGTGTAATTTGCAAAACGAGTGAGATTGTTTGGCGAAGTTGGGCACTGCCACAGAGGAATACCCTGAAAAGCCCCCTGCAATAAATAATACTAACTTTAAAATTTACCTCTTCTATTCTATCTTTTCAATTATCTACTTACCTTTAATACTAATCGATTTATTATAATCTCCAAAATATCATTATAAATTAATAGACATGCTTGCCATCTATTAATCTTTACTATGCTCATGATGGATTAATTGAAAATGGACAAACTTAGACCTGCTTTATTTAGTAGAGGGTAATACTTATAAGTCACTAAAGGCTTTTGTATACGGAACATCTCTAAAAGCTAATGCAGGTTTAGTGTTTGTACATTTTCTATCCTATTTTATTCCAAGTGGAAGTGTGAAGCTAGTTTATTTTTTAGTGGTTTTCTAAAAAATAGAACAGCTTTTGACTTCCACTTTTAGGGTAAGCGTAAAAATTAAGTACCTAGATAGCATGACTTTTCATTGATAAACTTATTTCATAAGATTATTATTGGGAGGATAATTATGTCTACGAAATTAGATAATGCAACATGGGAAGGATATATCAATAAATTTGAAGCTTGTAAAGGTGAATTAACTGTGAAAGATTTTTGTATAGAAAACAAGATTTCCAAAGGCCAATTTTATTATCATAAAAGAAGGTTAGAGAAAGGAAGTTCCTCAACAGTTTTTCATTCCATTTCATTAACTAAGCAAGATAATATAGAAGAGAATATTGCTGCTTCAAAAGAAGTGAAAATTACCGTAGGTAATGCCAATATAACTATTCCTGTTAGCGAAGCTACCTTAATTACATCAATAGTTAGGGAGTTAGCCAACAGATGCTAAATATAGATAAGGTAGAAAAAGTCTACCTTGCCTGCGGCTACACGGATTTGAGAAAAAGTATTGATGGATTAGTTATGATAGTGGAGAATCAATTTAAGCTAGATCCTTTTGATAAAGCACTATTTGTTTTTTGTAACAAACAAATGGATAAGTTAAAAATCCTTCATTTTGATGAAGGATTTTGGTTATATTATCATCGTTTAGAAGCTAATCGCTTCAAATGGCCTGCTACTACGGAAGAAGCTTTAAAGGTAAATATTGAAGAATTACGTTGGCTTTTAAAAGGCTACGAAGTAAGAACAAAGTCTAAGTTTAAACCTATAAAACAAAGTAATTGTTTTTAAAATATATTAGCAAAACCCTTGGAAGTCCTTTATTTTCAAGGGTTTATTTGATATAATTAATATATCAAATAAATGCTGAAGAGGTAATTATGGATCACGAAATTTTAACAAATGAACTTGATGAAAAAACAAAGTCATTAATTGAAAAAGTTGAAAAGATGGAAAATGAAATTAATGAAAAAGATGAAGAAATACGAAAGCTCAAAAATGAATTAGAGTTCTTAAAAGGTGTTATATCAGGTAAAAATAGAAAGATATTTGGGGTATCTAGTGAACAAGTAGATGCAAACCAATTATCTCTTTTTAACGAGGCTGAAAAATTTAGTGATTCAAAAGTGGAAGAACCTACTTTAGAGGAAATTACATATAAAAGGGCTAAAAAAAGTAATTACACAGGCAAAAAAGATAATCTAGCAAACTTAGAAAGAGTTGTTATTGAGCATAAATTAGAAGGTGATGATCTTAACTGCAAAGAATGCGGTGAAGAATTAGTTGAAATTGGAGTTAAATCTAAAAAAGAAATAATAAGATATGTTCCAGCTAAACTTATAGTTGAAGAACATGTGATTTACAGCTACGCTTGTAAATCTTGCGAAAAAGAAACAGGCGAAAGTAATATAATTTCAGCAGAAGCTCCACAAACTATTTTTTATAATAGTATGGCTTCTAATGAATTAGTTGCTCATACTCTTGTGCTTAAATATCAACATGCTATGCCGCTTTATAGGCAGGAAACTTACTTTGATATGATGGGAGCTACTCTTTCAAGGCAAACTCTATGTAACTGGACTATGTCCGCGGCGGAAGCCTTAGAGCCAATATACAACCATATGAAAAAGGAATTACTTAATAGGAAATATATTAATGCTGATGAAACTGCTCTGAAAGTAATTAATGATAATGGCAAGGATTCTAAATCTAAAAAGTATATGTGGTTATATATGAGTAACATCAATTCAAAGCCAGTAATTTTGTACGATTATCAAAGCACTAGATCAAGCTCATGCCCTAAAAATTTCTTAGGAGATTTCAAAGGATTTCTCCAAACGGATGGTTATAATGGGTATAACTCCGTTAGCAACGCTACGCGTGTATATTGTTTAGCCCATATAAGAAGATACTTCCACAATATAATAGTTGGCTTAAATGAAGAAGCCCTAAAAAGTTCTAGAGGAGTAATAGGGTTTAATTATTGTGAGCAAATTTATAAACTTGAAAAAGAGCTTAGAGAAGCTTATTCAAGTGATGAAAATTATTATGATATCAGATTTAAAGTAAGAGCTGAGAAACTAGCTCCGCTTATAGATAACTTTATTGACTATGTTGAAAGAGAAATCAAAGATGCTCTTCCAAGAAGTCCTTTAGGTAAGGCACTTGATTATGCTAAAAGCATTTACCAGGATTAAAAAATGTGCTATTAGATGGTTCTTTAGAAGTGGACAATAATGCTGCTGAAAGAGCAATTAAACCTTTTGTTATAGGTCGTAAGAACTTCCTTTTCGCCAATACTGCTAAAGGCGCAGCCTCAAGTGCTAATATTTATAGCATTGTTGAAACCGCCAAGGCTAATAAACTTGTTGTGGAAAGGTACTTAGTTCATCTATTTAATAATCTATTAAAAATAGATATATCTAATAGCGAAAGCTTAGAGGATCTTATGCCTTGGTCTAATAAGATTCCTGAAAATATGAAAATTAAAGATAGGAAATAAATTAATCCTAGTAAAGCACATTTTTGCCTTACTAGGATATTTTAATGCTATTTTTCAAATTATTAAAGATACTAAAATTTTGACGCTTACCTTTTAGGCCCAAGCCGAATATGGATTAAAAAATTCTCACGATGCGCACTTTGCATGGTGAGAATTTTTTAATTTCCGATTTATATGTTTTAGAAGCAGCAATGAAAACATGGCTGCTTCTCTTGTTATTGTTCATAAAGATATAAATCCCCCGGATTTCTCCGGGGGTGCAAATGGCCTGCTGTATTACGCATTGTTAAGAGGCTCGCAGGATCTGTTATTATAATTATATTCAAATGTAGTGAATTTATACTTATTATAATATATCAATCCAATTTGATGGAAAACCTAGATTAGCTAGCTCCACAAAAGGATATCTCTTTATTGTATTTTTAAGCATACTTAAAAAGTTTGTCCATACTTTATCATCTTTAATAAGTTTCTTAAGAATAAATATGTAGATAAATACTAAGTCATTTCTAATTCCAAGCTTTTTATCTTTATTAGATATCTTAGGCTTTATAGACATCGGTCTATTATACAACCTTCCCCTATGGGCGCATATATTTCTTAATATTACAAGCCCATGAAGCCAATTTTGAATATAGTCATATTTAATTTCATAATTCTCAACTGCAATTTTTTGCTTAATTTCAAATGAAGAGTTTCTATATAATCTTGACAAACTTCCGAATGATAGTAATTCTACTACAACCCATAACGGAAACCTATTATCATACTTATCTTTATAATGTTTAATGAAAACCTCATTACTTCTATTTTCATTCTTTATAATATTATTTAGCTCATCAATAAACTGACTATAGTAATTAGCGTCCTCAAATCCATCTGAGTTTAGATATCCTATAGCTCCGTATTTTTCAGCGTGATAATATGCTATATGTGTTCTAAATGATATCTCTACATTTTCAAGAAGATATGAAAGTAAAGTTCTTAGCTCACAGTCAAAGTTATATAATTCCATAACATTATCAAAAGTAATACCTTTATAAAAAACATCGTTTTTACGTAAAGTTAAGGTATACCCACTAATTCTATAATAATTTACATGCTGTAAAGTTTTAATTACTCTTTCTCTATCATGAATAATAAGTCCTCTATATTTTAAAATCTCTATTTGTTCTTCAAATGTCTTAAAAGGCTTAATTTCAGACACCTTAAAATCCTCCTCCAAAAAAACAAAAGGCCTACCAAGTTACGCATGTAATATATACATAATACAGAGGCTCGGTAGGATCTGTTAATTGTATTATACATTCTTCTTATCTCTATGTCAAAATTATTGTATATGAAAAATACTGGCTAATTTATACTTCCTAGTTATAGCTTTCTCTATCTAATTATAGCTTTAATTTATCTAAAAATAAAGCTGTTAACATTATAAAGTTTTATCAAATCTATTCCCTTGCTTGTACAGCACTAGCTTCTCTTTCATCCAATTTAGCATTAATAATAAAATGATACACTTTAAAGTATGAATTATCTTTTTCAGGATTTCTGTGTGTTGTAACTAAAACATCAGTTATTCCATCAACTTCTTTTATTCTATCTACAACTCTAAAACATTCTTTTCCATTTAACTCAACATAAAAATTTTTTAAAATTTCCTCTCTTTTATCTAATACTGTTTGTAATCTCACTCTCTTGTTGAAAATAATAGTAAATCCAAAGGATGTATCTAAAGTCATATATCCCATCAATTGTTTTAACTGATTTTCAAAACTTCCCCATTCTTTATTTTCTCCAACTGCCACAGCCCTAAATATACCGTTTTTTAATATATACATACAAATCACATTCACCAATTCTCTTTTTAGAAAAGCCACTTGGCATTTCTCTTGCCACAATTAAACCATGATCATTTAGTTTTTCCATTATTATGTCTCTTATATCATCACTTAATTGTGTTTCGGATGTATTCTGTAATCTTCTTGGATCCTTTTCTTTTAACTTTATAGCATTATATATAGACTTTATAATTAATTCTTCTTCCGTGCTTAGTACTTGTCTACTACTTAATTCAATCTTTTCCTTTGCATAATAGTATTCCTTTTTCTTATCATCAGGCATTAATTCTACATACTGATCTAGGTCTACATCTAGATAATCCCGAACGTAGAAAGGATCTTTCTTATAAGCCTCTATAAAATATGATAAATTTTCATCTAAGAAATCCCAATCATCAAAAAACATAGCTCCTTTGTATTCTTCTATATTGTTAATATCCTCAGGCATATCTCTATCATCTTCAGTTTTTATATCTTTTTCATCTATTACTTGATCAAAATCACATTCACTAACCTCTAACCACCATTCAAATAAATGAAATAAAGCATATTTTTGAATAGGTGTTAAGTTATGATAATGAAAATCCTTTGTATATTCCTCTAATTCTTGCACGACTTCTATACATCTTTCTTTATTTTTTCTAACAAGAAACTCTGGAAATATCTCTACCAAAAAAGTTTCATAGTCTAATCCTTTGCAACATTCATTAAAAAATTCAATAATATAATAAATATTTTCATTAACCTTTATTAATATATTTTTTGAAATCTTATAATTAACATTAATCATTTTAAACTCACCGCTTTTTAAATTGCTATCATTACTAATTTTCTGTTCACTCAGTATTGAAGAAACTCTTTGAATAAATTAACGAATTGTTTATTATAACCTATAACTCTTCATTTTTTAAATAGTTATACTATATTTCAAACTAATGAATATATTATATAATAAATAAATTTTTATAGTATCCTAAGAATTTAACAACAATATAGTGAAGGTGATGTCATGAAAACCTCCTTTAAAGGAAAAAGGATAAAGAAAATCAAACTGGTATTCTTTCCTTTAATAATAGAAATAGAATTCTATTATTAAGCCCTGAAATACAGGGCATCCTTTAAAGGAATCAATATAAATTATAAAATAATATCATCACCTCGGATTAAGAGTAGCATAAGCTACTCTTTTAGTTTATCTAATATACTTTTCAATTCCACTATATTCGTGCTTATATTAACTACGGCCTTTAATTTATTCTATATATCTTGGGGTAAATACTCTTACTTTTAACTTTTTACCAACCTTTCACATCCCTGACATTACTTTTTCCTTAGTTATTCTCATATTTTCACACTTCTTACTTCCCTCAAATTAATAAAAATTATAAAATGAAAAGAGAGGTTAAGCATGGATTCAAAACTTACTTCTTATCTTCTAAAATTCTTATATTCCCTAATTCCTACAACTCTATCTCGTTCAATATATCCCTAAGCTTCTTTAATTCCTCAGCTGATAGAGTTATTCCTTTCCCCATCTTCTCATGCTCTGGAGCCCAATCTCTTAAGTCAAACTTAGAATCTCTTCCGTTCCAAGAAATTATGTTTAGTTCTTTAGACCAACCTTTAGCTAATTCTGAAATAATTCCTATAGTTTCTTTTATTTCGTATTTTATATCTGCCATTTTTATTTCTCCTCATTAAATTTAATAATTTTCTCTATTTGTCATGTGCTTTTCCACTTTAAATTTAACGTTTTAAAATGCTATGTGATTCTATCATATTTTATATAACCTTAAACTTTCTTCTACGCTTGTTTCTTTAATCTATTTACATCTCCAATAAATCTACCATAACTCCCCAAATTCATTTTTAACAATGTAATGTTTATTGTAGTTGCACTTACACCAAGTCTTTTAGCCAATTCATTGCAATTTTTATAATTACTTATTTCTTGGATATTATCAATAATATACTCCTTAACTTTTAATTGGGTTCCTGTTAAATTATGCTGTTTTGTTTTTATTTTTTCTGTAAATGCTTTCAGCTTATTTTTTTCAGGAATGTCCGTTTTTCTATCTATTATTTTGTCTAGATATTCTATACACTTATTTTTTATTTCATCCTCTGTAAAAAAGTCTAGCAAATAACTTCCACCTAAAATATTTATATGCTTCATCAATTCTTTCAGCTTTGTCCTTGATACTTTTACCCCTTTTCTTTCAAATTCTAAAATAGCTTTAAACATTCCAAATCTAATATTATCATTGCTGGTAAAATTACTTGATACTAAATATAATGTAGTAGTTCCTAGATCATTTATTACATACTCAGTTATTTCATAGGGATTATCAAGAGTGTTATTATAAGTAAATTTGCCTATCCACCATAACTTTGCTATTCCATTCCATGCAATAGATCTTCTTTTGCCGAAACCATAGAAGTAACTTTGTTTAATTTGTTGAACCTTATCCTCATTGCCTTTTGAATTGTTTAATATATTATTTCCCCATCTATACTTCATATAGCTCCAAAATTTATCGTGGGTTAATCCGGCCCAAAATCTTTCATCACTAGCTTGACTTTCTGTAAGGAAATTTAAATTTTCATATATAAGCTTTATGTTATTCAAATCAGTCTTTGATGGAATCTCTTCACTCATATCCAAATCAAAATCTTTAATATTATATTTAAAATCTAAAAAGAGATTTTCATTATTGAAAAAATCATATATCCATTTATTATTTTCTTCCCCATAATGGTCAATATTAGATTTAATATTAACTTTTAAATTATCTAAAGCCTCTTCTTTAATAAAGCGGATATTCACTATGATTCCCCCTCTTCAAATCTCTCTATTGATAAACTTTCTAAAGCTCTTTCAAGTGGCATATCCAATACCTTTTGTGCTAGTTTTACAGATCCTTCTTTTTTAATAATTTCCTCATTTAAAACAATACTATATCTTGCTAAACTTTTACTTAATCCTTTAAACCACCTATAATCTTCATATTCGCTTATGTCGCCTTTAGATAATTCCTCAAATACATAAATTAAGCTAGGAAGAACTATCATGCTATGAAAAACCCCTTCAAATTGCCTATTGTTGGCTATCTTTTTATAATTAAAGTAATCTTTTTCAGATAATAAAATCTTTATCTTATCATCTGATAAGTTTATAGAAAACTCCCTATCATTATCTTTGCTCATTAAAATGGAAAATATTGAAGGTAACTTTCCTAGTTCATCTTTGCTTTTGTCAACTTGAATATTCCACTGACTTCCTACTCCAACAATGCTGCCCCTCTTTAAATCAAAGTTTGTCCCTATGTAATCTTCATTAAAATCTTTATTTTTATAATTGCTTATATTCTTATTTACAATAATAAAAGTGGAAATATCAAGTTTCTCTGTTACTTTAGAATCCTCAATATCAAAACATACATAATTGCCTTTAGATACTATTAATTTTCTATAAGAAGTCTGTGCACATTCTATATGTATAACATAAACTAGCTTATCCTCTTCTATTAACTGAATTACTTCTTCATTATTAGTTTCCAAAGAAACCTTAAAAGATAACTTATTTCCATTCATTTCGTAACTTAAATCATCATGAAATATGGAATCTTTATAGTCATCATAGTATTCTCCTAAAACTGGGTAAGGAAATAATCTATTTTTCAAATCCATAGATTCCCACCCCCAATGTGCAATATTCATCATGATGAATATTGAATGTAATACTATTTTTAATTCCTTTAAAAAGATTTTCAACAAATACCTTATTTCTTTTCACCTTTAAGCTTTGCTGTGGATTGTTATTTACTGCTTTAATTATTTCTGCTTCAATTTCTCCTTGCTCTCCAATAATATTAAATCTTATATAACCACTTTCAACATTTCTATCTAATTTAAATATAAGTTTATATTCATTAGAAGCTTTGTTGCTACAGAATATCCTTGTGCTTATAGGCTGAATCTTAATTTCCTTTTGAAAATTATCTTTTCCTTTAGGATCCTCTCGAACATCACTTACCTTACCACCACCGCTTGTATCATTACTTTCTCCACCTCCATTAACCACACCTTGACCTTCGCCATTCTCATCTTCTATTCCCATAATATCAATTATTCCATCTTCACCTGAATTCTTTGAAGTTCCAAAGGATCCATTCTTAATTTTTTCTATAGAAACTTTACTAATACTAACTTCATTAATCTTGTTTTCAATACCTTCTTTTTTACCCCTATCTCCATCTGCAGCTACAGTGTCATCTGTTAAGTAATCTCCTAGTCCTTCTATGTCTAAAGCCTCATCTTCGCTAATTACCTGTAGTTCATTAACTAATCGCTTAATTTCTCTATATAAATCTTTTTTATATCTATTTGCCAACTCTTTATCACTAGCTCTATTAGGCTCCCACTTGTCATGTTGAGGTGTTTCCATTTCTTTAAAAATGGCATTTATATTATCCTCCTCTAATATTAATATTCCAGCAAACTGAATGAATGAGGATAATCTATTTTGTTCAAATATTTTCATGCCTGTTTTTCTTGCCATGTATACTTTTCTACAAAAGCCTTCTTTTTGAAGCAAATATAAAGTTACATTACCTTCTCCACTAAAATTCCATTGAGTTTTATTACTATTACTGCTAACTAGTACCTCATAATAATTTCTAGTATTTTCATTTATATAGTCATAATATGTATTAAATATGTTATCCAAGGTTTCTTTAGATAATAAAACATCATTTACCTTTACTTCCAGCAGCCCTCTCCAAATAGATACTAAAAACCCATCCAAAATTGCACATAATATTTTTATATCCCAATTAAATTCTTTTGAAAATCCTAAAATATAAATATCAGTTCCAGGTTCATTTCTGAGAAAATCCTCATCTAATTTAATCATTTCCATAATAGGCGTATTTTTTTCAGTCTCCCCATAATAACCTACCCCTAAAGTTGTATAATCTTTATACTTAAAGGAAGTCAACCTTGAGACACCTTGACTTGCTCTTTTTCCTTCGATATCTAAGGTGCTATAAAATACAGTTCTTAGATCTGAACATGCAAAGGGTGCTGACTTTCCTATTCCAAAGCTGCCACCTGCGTTACCTTCCTTATTGGAAACCCCATTTCCTTTAATTAAATTACTCCAATTAGAGTTAACTTCTTTTTCAGCTCCATCTAAGCCAGTAGTATTATAATCGCTGATTCTTAGAATTTGAACTTGTCCCTTGTTCATCAACCCTAATGCCTTTTTAAAAAAATTTTGACCCTTTATATTATCATATTCTTTCCAATACTGAAAGCAATTTGATAATGCATTATATAAATTTGAACTATCCGGAACATCTTTAACCTTTATTGAAAACTCATGAAATTCTACTTTAACTGCCTTACTTTTATCCCTACAAGCATCTAGTGAGTTCTGGCATATTTCTCTTGCTAAAGAATCGTAAGGACTTCCCTTAAAAGCTTCAATTCCAGCGTCGCTTATTCCTGTTATGGTTGAATTGTTATTGCTGGGGAAATTCCATGCTATTGGCATGATTAATGGCCTCCTTTCTATAATACCCGTCACTTATAAAATCTTAAGAAGATATATACATGAACTAACCTAACTTACTATATTAATAAGCTCCTTTGCTATATCATCAATTGTATACCTCATAGTATCTAGAGCTAAAATATCTGCAAGTGAAGGACTATATTTCATAACTTCACTTTTAGAAACCTTGTGCCATATTGGTAAAATTACTTTTTCATCAACCATTTGCCTTTGAACTAATCCATCTAATTCGTGATTTGTCCATGGCTTTTTGAAAAATATATCTGAAAATATTACAACGCCATATCTAGAGTTAGCTAAACCCTTATCAATGGACCTTCTAAGACTATCTCCAATTTTCATTGAGAATTCATCATACCAAACTTTAGCTCCTAAAACAGTTAATGCTTCATACAATGGTCTTGCAACTTCATCTTTATCCTCACTTGCATGGGAAATGAAAAAATCATATTGTTTTTGTTCCGTAGCATCATCATTATCAATTATATTATTTTTTACTTCTCTTAGCTGCTCTTCTAATCTTTCTGTAGAGTCCTGCTGTTGTTTAAAGTTAGTTTCATACATTTTTATTACCTTATCCTGCTCTTTCTTTTGTTCTTTTTGTAACTCTGCTTGTTTCTTTGACAGCTGTGCTTCTTTACTGTTTATTTTCTTTAAAAGATCTGCTTCATTTTTCTCACATTCTTGTATTTTATTAATACATTTATCAATTTGCTGTTGTTTGCTTTTTAACATAGATGGGCTTGTATTTTTAGTTATTCCTCTCTTAATTCTTTCAATCTCAGAATATTTATCAGATTTTTTCTTATGGTTATCTGATAATTTTTTACGTAGCCCTGCAATTTCATTATTTATAGTTTTAATATTTGACATAATATTAGATACTGACATTAGTTATTCACTCCAAATCTCTCATATCTTAATTTTAATATATCTATATACTTATCAAATTTCTTTACTAATTTTATCAATTAAGTTTAATGCAATCCTATTTAAATTTATAGTATAACTCAAAACTATTATCACTCTTATCAAAAGGTTTAAATTTAACATTTAATACATCACAGTCATCTGCAAACTCAAATTTCTTTAAAGTTTTTTCTTTATTATCTAGCACCGCATTATTAAAAGTTAATCTTTTCTCTTTGAAAATTATACTTTGTCCAAAAAGTTCAACTGTTTCATTATTAGATACCCATTCTATTCTTTGTCCATTATCTTTGTTTATGATTTTCATCTGATCAACACCTGAATATACTGTTACTGCCATCGTAATTTCGCTATATGTTCCAGTAATTGGCTCATTATTCATACTCTTTTCTAAAACTAATAAATTTTCATAATCATCATTAGTTATATTCTGCGGTAATTTAAAAACCACACCATAATACTTTTCTAAAACTTTTAATCTTTCCAATAATTCTATTTCTTCAAGAACATTGATATTTGGATAATTTACATTTGAGTCTGAAAAAGCCATAAATTCACTATCATCTTTTAATATAACTAATCTTTTTACTCCTTCTTGACTAACATTAAATAAGAATTTATTTATTTTCAAATTAGCTTCTACATTATCTGTATACTTTTCAGCTAATTTTATATTAAACTTACAATTAGCAACATTAAATCTACTTATATATAATGTTAAAGTCAGCTTAGTTTCTTCTTGTTTTTCATTACTTATTATTAAACAGTTATCTTCAATTCTTGTCAGTCTCATTTCCAAGTAATCCAAACTAAATGACGTATTTTCAAATTCAAATTTCATAGCAATAGGTTCTGGGAATTTTTCTGGTATTATGCTCACTTCACTGAAATGTTCAATTTCTTTAATTAAATAATCTCCAAGCCATAATTTAATGCTTTCTGCTTTTAGCTTAACAGGTACTTGCTTTTCATAACCATATCTTATTAATTCATTTATATTCTTTGCCCATTTATATTCATCTGAAATTATGAACTTTATATTTCCATGTGGTGGAAACTTTTTAATAGCTTCTTCATTATTAGCTATTATTTTAATTCCAACTCCTTTTTCATGCATATTTAAACTGTATCTAAAATAAGGATACAATGGATGCATTGCACTAAAACATCGCTGAAATATTCCCATTTTTCTTAACGCTCCCATATTATCTCCTTTTCTAGCAAGTTCTAATACTTCCTCCATACCCTTATTAATCTGTATATTCGAATTTTGTATATTAACATTTCCATTACCTTTAGTTTTATTTTTCGCAATACTGTTATTCTTTTTAAAACCCACCATAATACTCACTTTCCTTTAAAAATTGAATTTTGAATTACAACATTTTCATTACCTTTAGTTTTATTTTTTGCTTTATTAGCTACTTTTTTCTCATATGTTCTTCCAGAAAAGAATCCAAGAATTGCTCCACTAATTAATCCACCTATTATTCCGATTATTAATGCTCCATGAACTGTTGATGGATCTAATAATTTCATAATTATCAACTCTCCCTAAAAAGTCATTTATGTTATTAAGTTGATCAAATATAAACTTTGATAATTTTCATCAATGCTGTTATACCCCCTAGAGGCCGTTGCGAGACGAAGTTAAACTTACTACCACTCAATATATTCCTAAACTTCTTCAACTCCTCTACAGTCAAGCTTATACCCTTACCCATCTTTTCATGGTCAGGAGCCCAATTTCTTATGTGTTCACAACCCTTAGGGTGCTTTGTGAGACAAAATTATGCTTGCTACTGAGTAAGTAGTACAGTTTACTGACTTGATGAAATAGCTATCTCTTTTTCTCTTACATCAATATTTTCTTCTTCATTGGTTAGATTATTGAGATTTTTTTCAGTTATCTCAGGAACATTAAAAATCATTGGAACACTTGATTTAAACGCCTTACCAGCAGCAATAGCTTGTCTAAATCCTAGTTTCATTAAAGATGATGCAATGTCATTGCCAAAATAGTTTGCTAAGAAATCACTACTTGTTTTATCAAATTCTTGGAAGGATATTATTGAATTACATTGTGTTAATATAGTTTTTGATACATTTGCTGTTCTCTGTGCGATTATAAGAAGCCCAATATTATACTTTCTTCCTTGCAGTGCGATTTGTGCTATAGAATTTATTAATGGTTGTGAGACTTTATCAGAAATCCCTGCAAAATTCCATTCAGGAATTATAGTATGAGCTTCTTCTAAAACTAAACAAACTCGTTTGCTATGATTTCCTTTTTCTTTAGCTATTTTAAATAATGCTTTAAAGAATGTCTGCGTATATTTCATTACCCCTGAAGTGTTTTGGACTTCAGGTAATTCAAATATGGATATATTACTTTCTTGTGAACTTATAAAGCAATCTACCGCCTCAATCACATCTTTAAAGACTTTTATTTTTCTTGTCTTAGATTCTTTGGTATCTTTATTGTAATTCCTATCTATTTCTGCTTCTATAAAATCAATATCACTAAATAACTCTTTTGATTTAGCATCATCAATTATTGGTATAGGTTTTAAGTCATTAAATTTATCTTTGTATTCTCCTGTAAAATCAATACAAATTACTTTAACATTATCATTTTTTAAATATTCTCGTATTAAATTTCTAGAAAACACTGATTTTCCTGTTCCGGTTACACCAATAACGGCCATATGATGTGTAATTGCCAATTCTTTATTTATAATTACTGGATAATTTGTATCTGGAAGCTCCCCAATAATCACCTCATTATCTTTCAATGATACTTCATCTATAACTGATGCCAGATATAAGGGAGTATTAATTTCAGGTACCCACCCAAACTTTTTAAACTGACACTTATTATTATCCCAAGTACCTAATTGAATAGCTTCTCCAGCTATGAATCCTGATTGGTTTTTGTTAGAAAGTTGCTCAACCTGCGTTTTACCTTCTACTATCTGATAAAGAACTTTTTTGTTATTAATAGTTATTTCAAGCAGATTTCCTTCCCAAACTTCAATTTTAGAATTATATAAAAACTTTACTTTATTTATACTTGAACCTTCAGTAACTATTCCCACAAGCCTTTCAAGAATATCTCCACATGGAGGTTGAGCTATTTTATAAACGACATCATTAATATACTCATTCTTATTCCCACAAAACAAATTATTAATTTCTCTGTTTGTTATAACTTTTATCCATTGCTCTTGATCCAACAACATCACTTCATAAACTAAACCTCTATAAATCTTATTATCAACTGAGTACTTCATTTCAACAAAGCTGAATAAATCTAAATTTTTGCAATGACTATCAATTTTAACTAGAAACGTGTTTTGAGATTGTACACCAAAAATTCTACCTATTCCTTCTATTGATTTAAAGTTATTCTTTTCAAATAGTTTTTCAATAGCTCGGGATAGTTCTGGAAGATTTAGTAACATAAAAAAAACCCAAAAGAGTAATAATGCATTAAATTGTGATGAGTTTGATTTGTATTGAATCATCGCCCCCCATAGAAAGAATGCAGAAAATATGACATCTGGCTTCCCTACTATTCTATTAAGTCTTGATAGGAACTGAATAGTTTTCCCTTCTTCTTTAAGGGAATTGGTTCTTATTATCATCAATCCATAGCTTGTTACTGCAAGATAAAATACATAGCCAACAAAGAAATAGTAAATAAAATCGTGATTCTCAGTTGGAACAAGGAGTAATGATATCATAGCAGTTATAGCATTTATAAATATATTGGAATCCTTTGAAAAGAAAGGTTGGTCAACCAATGATAATAATACCAGTAAAACAAAGCCAGATGTATACCAAAAACTACTTAATAGACTTATGAAACTGCCTTCAATTATTATTCCCACAATTTGCAATAAAACAAAGGTACATAGAAGTAATACTATACGATATTTCCTACTCATTTTATCCTCCCAACAATACTTTTTAATGTATTTACAGAACTGCTGTAGTTAGTCTTTCGTAATTTGTTATTATTGTTGTATATTGTCCTATTTATTGTCTATAAAACAATGTCCTTGGTTGTTTACCAAGTTTGAATAGTAATGTTTCCTATACATGCGTATTCTTTTATCTAATGTTTATATAATTTATTAAAATAGAAAACATTCTTTTCGATATGTATTATAGCCATGTTTCAGAGTGACGGTAGAGACATGAATTACTTTATGTCTCCGCAGATCCTTAGAAATCTCGCCAAATTGATTTCTTTGTATAAGCTTCCACAACATTAAATATGTCGCCATCTGCTTTCATACGCTTAAGAGGCTGAATATGTTTTAAGTATTACGGTCTCTCCTATACCCTATATGATTCTCTGTGCACGCTTCACCCAATTGTTACCAACCTCCATACAACATCCAATATAGTTGGTTGGCTAGACATTACCTAACAAGGACTTTCACTTGTAAGAAACAACAATCTTCGCTTGGCACATTAGCGTTTAGTATTTCCGACGTTAACCAGCCTTACAGTTATCATGAAAGCTTAGATATCTCTTATCTTAGCTTTTGTGATGACGACTCGGTTGGCTGGTGTATGTGCTATATCTTTCATTCCCGTGAGCTTGACCCTATTAGGGCCATAGCCTTACGGAAATACATTGTTATCTGATGAGCCATGTTTAGCACCTTCTTAATTCGATACTCCATATCTCCCAGTTCTTCTATTAATCCATCACTAAGAAAGATACGAGAGAACTGAATCTAAAATTTTGTTGCCTCAACTCTACAAATTGGAATTTATTTAATATTTGATGAGAGTCACACTCTACTTTTTATCTTATGAGCGGTAATTATGGTATAACTATATGCATTAACTGTTATTTGGCAATAATCTATGTCTATGTACCAGTTCTTACCTCTTCTAATTATAAGGGCACTAGATTCTTGTATTTTATCGCTGCACCATTTAACTACATCATCCACATCTAAAGAAAGATTCTTTTTAATTCGTCCAATTCCCAACTCGGTTGTGTGCAACTTATCTAAATTTCCTATCAATTCACATCTATTATCATTCATTTATATCACCTATATACTCTTCACAAATTACTATTTATTGAGTTGCCTTACATTTTCACAATTCACATTATCCTACCAATCCGGCCCATATTTCTATTTATGTAACGGCAAAATCTCCTTATAGAACATGGCTTTTCAGATAACTATGGTATTCACGACATTCACTAATTAAGCATCACTTTTTAATTTTATTCTTATATACTTCTGCAATTCCATTCAATATATCCCTAAGCTTCTTCAACTCTTCTACAGTCAAGGTTATTCCCTTCCCCATCCTTTACCTGATTCTGAAATAATTCCTATAGCTTCTTTAATTTCAAATTTTATATCTGTCATACTTATTTCTCCTCAGTAAATTTTATTGATTTAATTCTGTACATTATATTTCTATACTTAAATTTATACCCTTTGCCATGGTTTAAAATAAGATCCTTAAGCTCTTTACTTGTGTCCTCTCTAATTTCAAATTCATATTCATCATTTGCTGATTGTAGCTCCTGTAATGTTACCTTGCAACCAATTTCAACTACATCTTTTTTGATTTTATGTTCCTTTTGTATTTTCCCATTTATATAAAGAGCAGTTGTAACATTACTAGAAGTACCTTTAGCTTCTCTCTTTGTATTGTTTTTTTTCTTTTCAGTATTTTCACTTTTACTAATTGAATTTATTGGATCAAACCAGCTGCAATACTTACCTGAATTATCGCCATAATCAATAGTAATATTTTTTGCTTTGCAAACTCCATCAAAGTAATTTTTACAGTTCTTACAACTATACTTTTTTGTTTTTCTTTCCCCGTAATACTCTATAAAAGCATGTGTCCCTTGCAAATTAGATAGACCCATAAAACATCCCCCATTACATAGACTCCATAAACCTCTCAAAGTCATCCGTCTCCTGAAACTGTACTCCACTGTCTAAAGCCTCAAAATGCTTATGTCCACAAGCAATCTTATCAATTTCCCTTTCTCTTAACTCCTCTGACAATATATTTCCTTTTGTTTCTACAACAAAATATAGTTTCTGCTCTCCATTCTTATCAATGAGAACAGCCCAGTCTGGATTATATCCCCCAAGAGGTGTGTCTACTATAAACCAGTTTGGAAGTTTTGCATAAACTTTAACACTGTCATTTTGTTCGAATCTTTCTGCAAACTTCTCTTCTACTCCAGAGTCATAAACAACATACTCATATACAGACTTATCACTCTTTATCATGTTCTTTGATAAATATCCAGTTAGCTCATTTTCTTCGAACAATTCTTGTGCATAGAATTCATCGTCAAAACTTAAATAACTCTTATCTTGATTTTTATGATGCAAACTCGGTTAACTGTGAATGTTATATTGCTTTCACTCCTTTGTTCTTCACAGAAACAAATTATTATCTGAAATCAGCTTTTAATTTATTGAATTCATTTTCTCTATGCCATTTAATATATTGTCTAGTTGAATCATTAAAACTAATTCTAATATCATTATTTATATTAAGCATTCCTAATTGACTTTCATTTATTAAATCTGAAATCATAATTAAACCATCACCATAAAATGTTATATATCCTTTATCAAATAAAGCATCATGTGTAGGGCATAGAAGAAACCCATTGTTAACATCCAATCTTTCATTACTATCTGAATACTTCCATGGCTTTATGTGGCTAGCAATTAGTAATGATTGTTCTTCTAATCCACATATCTTACATTTGCAATCAATAGATAAAAGTTTTCTCTTGAATATTCCTTGTCCGATCCTAATTTTTATTAGTTGTTCCTTTTCAGTCTCATCAACTGTTGCTGAAATTAATTTATCAATATTCCTTAACATATTAATTTCTTCATTTACATATTCATTAATAAATTTATCTGCTCTTTCTATAGAATTTTCTGTAAGTTTCTTAAAATTTGATTTATTGTCTTTAATTATTTTACTACTTAAAGCTATTAAATACTGTTTTCCTTTGTCAGTTATTTTCCAATTGTTCTTTTCACTATCATCTATGTACTTATCAACAACTAATTTCTTCCTAATAAACGCTAAATCATTTCTCCAATGAATTTCAGGTCTATTTTCTTTTAGCTTTAAATCTTCTTGCGTAAAATATAAATAATTATTTTTATTAATATTATCAAGAACTTCTTTTTTTGTACCATTTCCACCAATATCAATTATTGACATTAGAATTGCAAATTTCTTTTCATTTTGTAAACTCATTTCATTACACCTCTCATTTACAATAATTCCTGAAAACCATGGGTGATTCCAAAGGAGTTAATTGAGCTTTCCATTCTTTTTAATATATTTACTCTCATTAAATTTACAAGAGATTGCTCACGATCAGTTTGTTTGAATACGGATTTTCCCTGTTTTACATAGATATCATACTTTTTACCATACTCATTTCTTTTCTCTGGTAACACATACTTCAGTGGAGAGTAAGCACTCAAGTTTAGGTTTTTAATTGTTTTATTTACATACTCTAGCGGTGGAAATTTAAAATCAGAGTCTATATCTGCATATATATTTAGAGGTTTTTTTCGCTTTGGAAACCTTCCAATCTCATTTAAATTATAGTATTTCTCAATATGCTTCCTTGATCTAGCTATTGTAACTATATCCAAGAGTTTAAAGTAATCCATGTTCATCATTTCGATAAAATTATCTACAGTTCTCTCTTTGTCTGAAAGCTTTAGCCACTTATTAAATACCAGTTGAGCTTTTCTTAAGGTTTGCTCTATGCTATCTATACCATCGTCTTTAAAGGCTTTATCTTCCCCTTCGGTTATAAAAGATATTTGATTTTTAAGATCATTCATTTTGTTGTTTACAGGAGTAGCTGATAACATAAGTATTTTTGTTTCTACACCAGCTTTAATTACATCATTAAGAAGTCTTGAATATCTCGTTACCTTATCCTTATGGGGACTGTTATTTCTAAAATTATGAGATTCATCAATTACTATTAGGTCATAATTACTCCAGTTTACTGTTTCTAAATTTATTTCCCCTGAATATCCCTCATACCTATTTAAGTCAGTATGATTAAGTACATCATAGTTAAATCTGTCCTGCAGCAATATATTTCTCTTATCATTTTGAGTATATATGCTCCAGTTTTCCCTGAGCTTTTTAGGGGCTAGAACTAATACCCTATCATTTCGTAATTCATAATATTTTATTACTGCTAGTGCGGAGAAGGTCTTTCCAAGACCTACTGAATCTGCAATTATACATCCATTATATTTTTCAAGTTTATCTATGGCTCCAAGCACTCCATCCTTTTGGAATTTGTAAAGCTTGTTCCATATTACAGTATCCTTAAAACCAGTTCTGACCTTTACGATATTATCCTCAGTAAGTTCATCAAGGTAATCTTTAAAAATATTATAAAGAGTAATAAAATAAATAAATTCCGGAGTATTTTCTTTGTAAATTACCTGCATATGCTGAAGCACTTCTTTTTTTATATCCTGAACTATTGATTCATTTTCCCAAATTGAATCAAACATCTGCAAGAAGTGTTCTGTTGCTTCCTTTCCATGTACACAAGTATTCATGTCTACCCTGTTAGAGGCGGAAAATCCAAGGCCGTCTGTGGTAAAGTCTACTGTTCCATTGATAGACATGTGGTTATTCTTATTCTCTAAGTAAATAAGCCTTTGTTGAGCTGGATTTGGTTGTTTAAAGGATTTTATATCAACTTTATCTTCAAGCCATTTAGCACACTCTTTGGCAACACTCGCTTGATTTAGTTCATTTCTAAGTTTGATTTCAAATTCATTTCCTGAAAATTTCTTTTCATAGTTTTTTTCTATGTAATATTCTCTCGCTAGTTCTTTTTCCTTTTTTACAAAAGTTGGTTCTGTGAAAATGAATCTTAATCTATCGATTTTATTTAGTTCCTTTTGAAGTTCTTTATATGCATAGATGGTAAAGTAGGCTGATATTATAGACAATTTAGAACCCTTTTCTATATTATTTTTTAATTCATCTCCTACTTTGCCGTATTTTTTGTTATCCAACATCTTTAGTTCCATGACTCTCACCCCCGCCGTATATAATGCTTTGTTGAGGAATTACCTTCTCTCCATGATGTGATATTTTATAATTAATTGATATACGTACTATATATATAATATTTTACATATAATCCGTTTTAATATATATTATACCATAATGTTACATAATAATAAAATTTAATACATAAAGTAAAAAAATACTCATTATGCATCATGAGTATTTTTTACTTCCTATTAAATTTTTACAGGCTCTGTCGGGTATATCATAAAAACTCTCTTTAATAATTAAACTAATTACACTACTTTTGTTGTTATTTTCTATTTAATATGCTTTTAGTATTTTTTAATGCCCTATTTCTCAAATAAGTTGTCCTATCATACTTGAAATTCATATCTGCAGCAATTTCAGTAAAGCTTTCTTCCTTTATGTAACGCCTCTCTAGTATTTCTCTTTCCTTTAGTTCCAGCTTATCTAAAGCCTCATAAAGCTCCTTAACTTCTTCATAAGCTATAACCTCATCCTCTATAGTAAAGTTATATTCTTCATCTTTGTTGAGTATATTTTCGTCTGGAATTTCTCTGTAGTGGTTTATTTCTCCTTTTAGAAGTGCTGCAAAGTTCATTTTTATGGCATTCATAAAATAACCATTATAAGAGTTGCTGCCTAACTTGTACATGTGTATTGCCTTGATAATAGAAAGGTATCCGTGCTGAACAAGATCCTCATAGTCATAGCCTGGAACATGATAATAATTAGCTTTCTTAAACACATACTTTTTATACTTTTCTATGATAGCTGTTGCGGCTTCCCTGTCTCCTTCCTTTGCCTTCTTAATAAGCTCTTCTATAGTAAACACCACCTTTATATTTACTTAATTTTATTATAGCTAATATAAGGAATGGTTTTTACGTCATTTGGAAGGTTTATGGGATATTTATTAAGAAAATAAGAAAAGCACTTCAATCTACGACTGATGAATCGTAGAGAGTGCTTTAAGCTATCTAAAAGTTAATTATTTTACCTTTTTATTTTCTGTTTTTATAAGTTGATGAACAATTTAAGAAGATTGTGAATTAACCTTAGTAGCGTCTATTACTGGTGATTAACATAAATGACAGTAATTTAAAGCATTTGCATATGTAATTTTTTTTGTGTTATAATATTTTAAAGACTATGAAGAGAAAAGTAGATAGATATATGAATTTACAGAGAGCTCTAGAAGGTGAGAATGAGTAAGGATTTTTTTATTGAAGAAGGTCTCGGAGTTGCACACCGAAACTAGTTTTAGGAGTAGGCTGTGACGGTATAACCCGTTATAAGTTATAGAGTATACAATTAACTATGTACTTGAAAAGGTCTATATGGTGACATATGGATAAACTGAGGTGGTACCACGAAGATATAACTTTCGTCCTCAAGATTAAAATCTTGGAGGTGAAGGTTTTTTTATTTGTCTAAACATAAATAAATAATTAAAGGTGGTATAGCTAAAATGTATAAGGAATTTGAAAGTATAGAAAACTTAGAAAAGATAATGCCAGATTCAAATGAATTTGTAGTGGAAAAAATTAAAAAATTAAATAAGCTTTATGAATTGGGAGTTAACCCATATCCTTATAGCTACAAAGACATAACGCATACTAAGGACATTTGTGATAACTTTGAAAATATAAAAAAAGAACAAGAATTCACATTGGCAGGAAGAGTCATGCTAATAAGAAGGATGGGAAATGCTACATTTGCCAATATTATAGATGAAAAAGGAAGCATACAAATATTCTTCAGTAAGAAGCTATTGGGCGCTGAAGGTTATGAAATCTTAAAATTAATTGATATAGGAGATATTATTGGAGTTGATGGAACTGTATTTAAGACCAAGACAGGTGAAATCACTATTAGGGTAAATCAGTTTGTACTATTATCAAAGTCCATTAGAACACTTCCAGAAAAATATCACGGTATTCAAGATGCTGACTTAAGGCAAAGACATCGTTCATTAGATATGATAATGAATGAGGGTGTTAAAGAACGATTTATCAAACGTTCAAAAGCAATAACGGCTGTTAGGGAATATTTAAACAATTTGAATTTTATTGAAGCGGATACCCCTGTTCTGGATACCAAATACGGCGGAGGAGAAGCAAAACCATTTACAACCTTTGTTAACGCATTAGATTGCAATGTATATATGAATGTTTCTCCAGAATTATATTTGAAAAGACTTATAGTGGGAGGAATCGAAAGAGTTTATACCTTTGCAAGAGCTTTTAGAAATGAGGGAATTGACAGAACACATTATCCAGAATTCAGCTTGTTTGAATGCTATATGTCTTATGCTGACTATAATGACATGATGGAACTTATGGAGAATATATATGAATATGTATTTAATAAAATTAACGGAACAACAAAGATTCAGTATGGAGACGTAGAAATTGATTTTAAAGCTCCATGGAAGAGAGAAAAGATGTGTGATCTTGTAAAAAAGGATACAGGAATTGATGTTAATACACTTACCAAGGAAGAAATTATTAAGTGCATTAAAGATAATGATCTCTTAGTAGAAAGCCAAAGCGAAGGATTAGTTATCGATAAATGCTCTAAGGGCGAACTAATAGTTAATTTATTTGAAGAGTATTCTGAAAAGAAGCTAATTCAACCAACCTTTGTTATAGACTTTCCAAAAGAATCTTCTCCACTTTGTAAAAGCCATAGGGATAACCCAGATTTAATTGAAAGATTTGAACCTTATGCTTATGGTGTTGAACTTGGGAACGCTTATTCAGAACTCAATGACCCATTGAAGCAAAGAATTCTTTTGCATGAACAAGCGTCAAAACTAAGAGCAGGACTTGAAACAGGTAGTCCAATGGATGAAGAATTCGCTGTTGCTATCGATACTGCAATGCCACCTACTGGGGGATTAGGAATAGGTATTGATAGAATGATAATGTTCCTTACTGGTTCTTATACCATAAAAGACGTTATCGCATTTCCTCTAATTAAAAGATAATAATAAAGTAATATATATAATATAAACAAAAGGACTCATATCACTAATAAAAAATGTTGATATAAGTCCTTCTGTTATAATATGTTATCTTACCATCATTTTCAATAGTATTAAACCATAATTCACTGCTCTGAGCCATAACTAGATAATATTTCTCACATTACATATATTACCTCTCTAGTACTTACAACTGTTATTCTGTAGCTCTGTCTCTTTCATTCCTGTTCGTCCCTCACACGAATCGCAGGTCCACAGCCAGCTAAACTTAATGGGCTGCTGCGCCCCAAACCCAGCAGAGAGCAAGGAAGTTTTGTACAAGCTTATCATGGTACCCACACTACTTCATACATAAAAATCAATGTCTTTAAGAAAGTCCTTCTAAACAAACGCCCTACTGGCCATCATAAGCTAGCCCAAAACAAAAGATTAAAAGTAGAAGAAGCACCTACTCAAAATACAGTAAGTACTACACTGTGCAGCCTTTCAGGTGGACAGCCCCTGGGGAGTCCACTTTATACAAGCTTTAAACCCCAAAGCTTGTATAAAGCTGTATTACTACAATTTAACTCTACAGCATTCCTATAGGGTCCTCTTCAGGGTATTCCTCTAGGGTATGCCCAACTTCGCCAAACAAACCCACTCCTTTTGCGAAATACACAAGCCCTAAAACCAGGGCTTTCCTACTTCGCAAAAGTTTTGTTTAGCTAAATTGGGCTGGAATAATATAAATTCTAAAATTCTTTCCATATAGCCTAAAAAGTTCATATATAAAGGTTAAATACAAGAATTTTAATTAAGGGAAGGTGAAACTCATGGAAGAAGAACTTTTCAAACTAGCTTCAAGTCAAGGTATATGGGCAACTCTCGCAGTAGCACTTATATTTTATATATTGAAGGCCCAGGAAAAACGTGATGCTAAGCAGGAAGAAAGAGAAAAGAACTATCAAAACATAATAGAAAAGCTTACGGAAAAATTCAACATTGTAGAAGAGGTAAAAAAGGATGTTGAAGAGATTAAGGATAAATTAATAGTAAGAAACTAGACAGTACCTTTTAAAAATTCATATATATTAAAGATTACTCTTCATTTTTAGATAAAACTTTACAAGTCAAAGTTTTATCTCATATATATATTTGAAAACAAAATGAAGGGAGGTATTTTCATGATTGAATCAACAGTTTTAAAAAGCAGTATGACTCTACGCTATGTAGCTGGACAAGATGATAACGGAAAAGATGTTTTTAAAACCCAGACCTTTAGTAATTTAAGAGCTAATGCACTAGATGAAGATATTTTCGCTGTTGGAACTACTTTATCAACTGTGTTAGCTGCTGGAAGTGCTGAAGTCCATAAAAAGGACGATTCTCTCATAACAAATGCATAGGAGGTGTAATGAATGAAAGTACTTGTTATGACTTTTTTAACTGATCAAGGAAAAAAAGCTTCTCTAAGAATTAAAGATGTTAAAGATACCTTAGATGAATTAAGTGTTGTAAGTGTAATGGATACTATAATAGAAAAAAATATCTTTGTCACTACCGCTGGTGCTTTAGCTATTAAGGACTCCGCAGAGATATTAGAAACAACAACAGAAGTTCTCAACATATAATCAGATGGCTGCATGTGCAGCCATCTTTCTTTAAGGGGGTAAGAATTTGGGAAATAAAAATTTTAAGAATTTTAGAAATAAAGAATTTAAGAATTTTGATTCCGTAGAAGAATTATCTATATCTGAAGTAGAAACTGAAAAAGACAATATTTGCTTTGATACCAATGGAATCGAAATATTAACTGGTGAAGATATTAATTTTACCAATGCGAAGGTAGAAAAGCAGTTTTCTTTTAATACACAGTCAGTGCCTGTATTAAATGTGAATCTAAAAGATGATGACTTCGTAAAGCTAAATATAAATTCAGTAGAAGCAGTGCAAGAAAGCCTTACAGTAAAGCGGAGCTACACTCTAAGGCCATCAACGGTTAAAATGCTTCAAGAGCTTAAAGTTTTTATTTATGATGATCCCTACATAAAATACAATGATATTGTGGATGCTGCTATTAGATTTTTTTATGAGTTTAAGAAGAAAGGGATGTGAATATCTACCTTGATAACTTTTAAAGTCAGTATTTTTTATGTCTTATTCCCTCGTCCTTTCTTTTAATATGAGTGAGCTTAATGGAGCATATTCTTATCTTGCATCTTAAAATAATTCACCATTATACTTATTTTGCTGGTTTCTCTGCTACAATTTTAAAATTAGTTGCTGAGGCAGATTCTTCATATAAAAAAATAATTTTATAATTAATTACTTCGTTAGTATCAATTTTACGAATAGATGTTGTTACCGCTCCATCCCCAACATAGGTTAACTGGCTGTTATCAGCAATTTCATAAGTTTTTACACCCTCTACTTCATTTACCGCAAAGCATACTTCTTGGCTCAAATCTCCTAAAATAAAAGCCAAATTGCTACTATTATTTTTCTTTTTATCGTAAAAAGAGATAATCGCATTTAGCATTGGTATTTTATTATCGTTCACTAAGACATAATCAGTGATTTCGCAGTTGTTAAAATCTTTATATTTCTTAAAGGTTTCTATAGCATCATCTTTGGTATATTTCTTTTCTACTGATGTTTGTGGATTTAGTGAAGAATCTGACTTTGTCAATGCATTTTGGGTAGTATCAGAACATCCTATTAGGGTTACAATCAAAGTAATCGCTAAAATTAAACTTAAAGTCTTTTTCATGATTTTATCCTATCCCCCTGATAAATTTTTAAATATCTATAATTATTCATACACCCTAAGTTCACAATTAATAAACAATATATTACACATATTCATTATACCAAATTATTACTTTAACTTCATTTATCTACAGCATTTAATCAATATTTTACTCCTGAATTACACTCGATTAACTTATTATAAGATTATAAGGTATAAACTTGCAGTTCTAAAATTCAGACAGATTAAAAGATCTCAGGAAAATTAAGGGCTACTCCCAAGGTTTATGATATACCACCTATCCCTTACTTCTTACTTATTACTCATTAATTATTATTTATTACTTATTATTTATTACTTATTTACTCCCTAGCCCCTTGAAAGGTGTTTCCAAGCACCTTATAAGCCCCTCTTAAGGGGCTATAAAACCATTAAATTCAATAATTTATAGGCTAAAATACAAAAATGAAGAGCAATATGCCCTTCATTTTCAATATCCCCTATTATTTCTTTAATCTTCCTTGTCCCATCCTAAAAGCTTTTTTTCCAATTCATTATAATCATACTCCCTTTGGCTCCCATAATTAAAGCTATCTTTTTTATTTCTCTTCTTCTTATCCCACTCTTGTCTATAGGCCTTAACCTTATCTGGAGTATTTACACCTTTTGCCTTCCAGCTCTCCAGTATCTTTTCAATATATCTTATATTCTTCACATTTCTGTTAACTGCTTCTTCTATGGCAAGGACTATAACACTACAATTATAGTCTTTACCCCAA
This sequence comes from Clostridium bovifaecis, assembly GCA_009738435.1. Lineage (GTDB taxonomy): Bacteria > Bacillota > Clostridia > Clostridiales > Clostridiaceae > Clostridium_H > Clostridium_H bovifaecis. The sequence goes on from CP046522.1 coordinate 2,135,652, forward strand.
TTCACAATTCTTTTATGCTCCATAGGTGTAAGAGGATGTATATTACTTTTGAATATATTAATTACATGATTTATATCCTGTACATTAGCGTCTAAAGACCCTTTAATACTAGAAATTCCAGTTCTCTCATTAACACTTGTAGTATTTAAGGATGCTTTTGAATTGTTTACCTCTTCTACATCACTCTCTTTAGAAAAATTTACAATCACATCCTCCATACCACTAAATAACTTATCTACTTTTAAATCCAGGGTATTACACTGATGATACATAATATTTATAAATTCATTATTTTTAATACCTTTAATTTCTCTATTTACACACTTTATTGCATTTGGGCTGCTTGGCTCATTAAACTTAATCCAATTTATTATCATTATCTCTTTTGTTTCGTCACAATAATATATTTTTTATAATCTATAAATCTTCTTAATAGTTTGTCTACTGTTTCTCTATTGTAGCCTGTTTGAGTTTCAATTATTCTCTTTGGCAGCTCATAAATTCCACATTGAGCAGTGTGAGGATTAGTCATAAGGTATAGGTAAAAATACTTTTCTTCAGGCGTAAGATCTAAGACAAAGCCATCATTCCAAAAATCAGTATGTAGTTGTCTGTACTTTGCCATCTTCCCTCCTCCTCGATTTTAAGCTTACAAATTAAGTATTTCTATTTTACTAACCTTCATTTTAAATCTATAGCTTTGTTAAAAGGTTAGTTCTCTTATATTATCTAAATCTGATAAATCTTTTCCATTAAATTCTTTCAAAAATTTTAATAATGTTGTTCTTGTTATTTTAAGCCTATCTAACTTTAGGGCCACTAAAAGTCTTTTTCGGATTAAATCATATACAGTATTTTTATTTACCTTTAAAATTGCTGCGACTTCTTCTACAGTATATAAATACTCGTCCATAAACTTCTCCCCCTTATCCTAAGATTATTTAAGACTAAATATGTCTTCTACTTTAACATTGAAAACTCTAGCTATTGATATTTGACTTCTCTTTCTTGGATAGTTTTTTCCTTTTTCCCAACTCCAGTACATCTTCTGAGTTGTGTTGCATTTCTCTGCTGCTTCTTCTTGGGTCCAATTATTAGCTACTCTTAAAACCTCTAACTTCTTATTCCAGGGTAAATCAGCAATCAATTTATTGATTATCATAGCTAACCTCCTTTTGTAATATGAAAACGTTATTTACGTTAATATAAATATAACATCTTTTTCCACTTGTAACAAATTGGTTTTTATTCATAATACTCAATATTTGTTAATTAATTCACATTTCGTTCATATTATCTTCATTTACGTTATTTTATTGACATTTTAACGTTCTATACGTTATACTGTATGTATATAACTATGTTTTTAATTTTTTACAGAAAAGAGGTAAAGTATTTTGGTGCTAACTAAAAAGGAATTAGGTAACTTGATAAAAGCAGCCCGAGAAATAAAATCAAAGCAAATCGGCAAAAGATACACTCAAAAGCTGCTGGCTAATGATATTGGTAAATCTCAAAGTTATATCGGTGATATTGAATCTGGCAGAACCTACCCTAGCTTTGTAATATTAAATGCTATTGCTAAAGCTTGTGGTATTCCTATGGGCTTCTTTGAAACTGATGAAAAAATCAATGAAAATATAGATAAGTTTGTTACTCTTCAACTCCAAAATTTAGAGAAAGAAGAAGTTTATAAAATCAGAGAAGCAATCAAAAATGACCCTTCTGCAAAAATAAATCATGTTTATGATTATTTGCATGAAAATCAAGATAATCCATATATAACCCCACAACAAATTGTAAAACATATGCTTATGCAGAAGTCTATAATGGATTTCTGTAAATTAGATGAAACTAGAATGATGGATGAAGATTTCCAAGACTTTTCAGAAGAAGTGTTAAGACAAATAGAACTTATCAGCTATAAATATAAAAAATAATTTAGCTTATACTTATAGTGTTACAACTATTACGCTTGTTTCACCAATTTATATATAAGGAGAGATACATTATGAAAGGTAGCGTAAGAAAAAAGGGTAATTACTGGTATTATTGCTTTGATGTTGGAGTAGTTGATGGAAAGAGAAAACGTATTGAAAGGAAAGGAGGCTCTACTAAAAAAGAAGCTGAAAAAGCCCTTAGAAAAGCATTAGCTGAATTCGATAATTGCGGTTCCGTTATAGATGAGAGCAGTATTAGTGTAGCTGATTATTTTGACTATTGGTATAAGGAATATGTAACAATAAATTGCAAGTACAATACTCAGCTAAACTATGCTAGAGTAATAAGTCACCATATAAAGCCTACACTCGGAATATATAAACTCAAATCACTGACTCCTGCTGTATTACAAGAATTTTTAAATAAAAAATACAGAAATGGTTTTGCTAAAAATACTTTAGGAAACTTTTACGGTGTTCTTTCAGGAGCTTTAAAAAAAGCTGTATATCCTTATCAGCTTATAAAAGAGAATCCAATGACTTATGTAACTATGCCAAAATATAACAACTCCGTAACTGATAAAAATGATTTAAAAATAATTAACCTAGATGATTTTAACAAGATTATAACTAGATTTCCTAAAGGAAGTAACTTTTATATTCCCCTTCAAATAGCATTTAATACAGGAATGAGAGCTGCAGAAGTTTGTGGTCTTACTTGGGACTGCGTAGATCTCGAGAAGAGAACAATTACTGTTGAGAAAATAATAATATATAAAGATAAAGAATGGGTCTTCGGAACTCCAAAAACTAAGAGTTCAAATAGAACTATTCTTATTGGTGATACATTATTAAAAATACTTAAGTATCACAAGAAGAATCAAATGGAAAACAGATTAAAGTATGGCAAGTACTATACTGACAGTGATTTTGTATGCACTAAAGAAAATGGTGAATTGCTATCTACAGATAGTTTAAAATATCTAAGTCGAGTGGTTAATTACGAGCTTAGAATAAACTTTAATTTCCACTCACTTAGACATACTCATGCAACTATGCTCCTAGAAGCTGGAGCTAATATAAAAGATATTCAACAGCGTTTAGGCCATAGCAAACTTGCTACCACTATGGACACATATTCCCATGTTACTAACAAACTAAAAATGGATAGCGTAGATAAGTTTGAATCTGTTATTTCTTCAATAAAATAGGCTTTCCGCCAAGTTTAAATTCACGTCGGAAAAATGGCGGAAAACCTAATTATATTTTCATACTAAAACTCTATGAACCCTCTATTTTACTTAGATAGACGCACGATAGTCTCCACGTGAGGCGTATGAGGGAACATATCCATTACTTTAACCTTCTCTACTTTGTATCCTTCATGCATTAAAATCTTTAAGTCCTCCACCAAAGTCTTTGGATTACAGGAAACATAAATTATCTCCTCTGGATCAAACTTGGCTACATATTTTAATGCATCTGGATGTACCCCTGGTCTTGGCGGGTCTAGGATTACTATGTCTGGTTTTTCCTTTATATCTTTAATCGCCTTTGCTACGTCTCCTGCTATAAATTCGCAGTTACCAAGACCGTTAAGTCTTGCGTTTTCGTTAGCAGCCTTAGCCGCTTCTTCTATAAGCTCTATTCCTATAACCTTTTTAGCATTGTGAGCTGATATTTGTCCTATAGTACCTGTACCGCAGTATAGATCAAATACCACCTTTGACTTTGCATCTCCCATAAATTCTCTAACTATGCTGTATAGCTTTTCTGCACCTTTAGAATTTGTTTGGAAAAAGGAAAAAGGAGATATTTTAAATTTCAATCCTAGAATGTCCTCAATTATGTAATCTTGCCCAAACAACACCCTTATGCTGTCAGCTTGAACCACATCGGATAGAGAATCATTTATCGTATGAATTATGCCCTTTAGCTGACCTTTGTAATCAAGTCCCTTTAATAATTCTGTAATTTCACTCATATCAAAATCTATTTGTGAAGTTGTTACTAAATTAATCAATATTTGTTCTGTATTTGTAGCTTTTCTTATCACAAGATTTCTAAGATAGCCCTTATGACTCATTATTCTATAATGGGGTAATTCTTGCTTTCTAAAGTAGTCTAACACAGCTTTTAAAATTAAAGTAAAGTCGCTGTCTACTATTTTACATATATCTGCAGTTATAATTCCAAAGCTCTTTCCATGAGCATGCATTCCAAGGGTAAGCTCCCCGCCCTTTTCCATATCTCCAAAGGTAAATTCCATCTTATTTCTATATCCATAAACTTCTGGACTGCCTTCTATTCCTAGAAATTCAAAGTTTTCAATTTCAGCTTCCTTGAATAATTTAATCACTTGTTCTTTTTTATTATCTAATTGTTTCTTATAAGAAATAAATTGATGACTGCATCCTCCGCACATTTCAAATATAGGGCATTTAGGTTCTATCTTATAATCTACATCTTGAATTACCTTGTTTAACTTTGCTTTAGCATATTCCGTGGTCTTTTTATTTACAAAGGCTTCAACCTTTTGTCCAGGTAGAGCGTTTTTTATGAGTACCTTAGTTCCATCTTCATGGTAAGCTACTCCAAATCCTGGAAATTCAGTATCCACAATATCAAACTCGTATACTTTCCTCTTTTTCATATGTATTCTCCTAAGTTATTTTAGTTTAATTACTTTTAAATTTGATGCTCTTTTTCCTATAGTGTTTGCAGTTTTAGAGCTTTCCATTATACTACTATATAATATTGTTACTATTAAATATATTATTGCTAAAACAGAAATTTTTTCTTTTACATAATACCCTGCAGTAACTTTAAGTATGATATCAAATATATATAGTCCTGCAATTGATATTGCACCTGTGATTATTACATCTATAATTGTTGACATAAAGGCATCTTTAAGGCTTACTTTGCCTACTGCCTCGACCTCTACATCGGTTTTATTCATATTATCTACTTCAACTATTTCTTCAGTCATATCTTCTCGTTCATTATTCATATCTGACATTTTCTTTCCTCCTTATTCAATTTAATAACACTTCAAAACTATTATGCACTAGTATCATTCATATGTAAAGTAAATATATGTATATTTATCCTACTGTCTTAATATAAAAAAACCCCTGAAGAATGTTTCAGCGGTTTAACTTATCTAATAGCCTTATCATAGGTTCTATCATAAGCCTTAGCTATGTTTTTAAAAGCATTTTTCTCTAGTATATTAACCACTATATCATGAATTTCTGAAGACTTTATGCTGTCTCTATAGTTTTTCTTAATAAATTCCTCTACAATATCCCCAATACTGCTTATATCCCCTTTGTTAAGAGGCTCATCTATATCATCTGAGGCTTTCATTATGGATACTTTTATTTTGCTTATTTCAAAGTTTTCAACTTCTCCATCTCTTTTTATTACCTTCATACTTCACCCTCCTCATTTAACCATAGTATCTCCTACATTTTATTTTATAAACAGGGTTCTAGACTTTAGGTGAAGTAAGAATTTCATCTGAAAATTAAAATCTTTATTTTGAGGTAGATAACCGCCAGATATACAAAAATCAAAAGCAGGTCAGTTGCTATTCGGTCAACTGCCTGCTTATAATTTTTTATATGTCAATTGCCTGTCCGGTCAACTGCCATACATCAGTTATGTTAACGATGTAAATATTTACACAAATAATATACAACTTTTATAAGGGCATGTCAACCCAAAAAATAAAGTTTCCATGTCATTCCAATGTTTTTTTATTAATTTGATATTTATGAAGCCTAAAAGCATATAATATATTTGTTATTTTTCTACATCTATGATATATTTTTATTTAAGTTTTAGTACAAAGGATGTGTTAACATTGGAACTTAATAAAGTTAAAGGTAATACATATTATATAGACTCTCCTACTAATATAGGAATATATGCATTTAAAAATAAGTTTTGCGTTTTAATTGATAGTGGACTTAATAATTCCGCTGCTAAAAAATTTGATGATGTGTTAAAGGCTAACAATCTTCATCCAAAATATATTATAAATACCCACGCTCACCGTGACCACTGCGGTGGAAATCTATACTTTAAAGAAAACTATCCTGGAACCCTTGTTTATACTTCAGCTAAAGAAAAGGTGTACATGGAAAATCCAGAAATACTTTCTATAATATCTGCTTCCTCTAGTCCAATAAAAAAACTTTCTCAAAGTGAAAAACCTTTAGAAGTTGATTTTACCTTAGAGTACGGTACAAATAAAATTAATGATGAAAAATTTGAAATAATACAATTAGGAGGGCATTCTCAAGAACATATAGGAATTATAACTCCTGAAAAGATATGTTTTCTTGGTGATTCTATTTTTAGCTCTGATACCTTAGATAAATACGCCTTTCCTTTTTTATTTGATATTGGAGAAACTATAAATACTCTCAACAAAATCAAAGAAATTGATGCAGATTACTTTGTAATCAGCCATGGAAAGGAAATACTTAATAAAGAAGAGATTGCAGTCTTAGCTGATAGAAATTTAGAGAATATAGATAAACATATCAATACAATACTTGATCTCTTGGAACAGCCTTATACTAGAGAGGATATCTTAGAAAATATAATTGTATTGAATGATATTGCTGTTAATATGAGAAAATATATGATAAACCTCTCAGCAGTTTCTGCTTTTATATCTTATCTATACGACAAGGACCTAATCGACTGCTCCCTGGAAGACGGAAAACTTTATTATTTTGCGAAGCAGCAGAAATAAATTGCGAAGCAGCTCTAGAAGCAATCCCTAGTCTCTAATCCCTAATCGCTAACATTTGAATCATTGATTTATCCAATAGCGACTAGTGATTAGGATTAGGGATTAAGAAGAAATTGTTACGCAATTTTCTTATAGTTTGTACTTATCAAACATCTCTTTATAAAGTTCTTCTCTTCTGTCTCTTTTAAATGGGAACCTTCTCCTGACCTTTTCCACCTGCGACATATCTATATCACAAATTATTAGCTCTTCTTTTTCATTGGAGCTTGCTAAGATCTCACCTTTTGGACTTATAATCATGGAATCTCCAGAGTATTCAAGTCCATCTCCATATCCTACACGATTAACACCTGCAATATAGCACTGATTTTCTATTGCTCTTGCCTTTAGAAGAGTCATCCAAGCCTCTCTCCTACTCTTTGGCCAGTTGGCAATTATGATTACTAATTCAGCTTTTTTTGAAACTGCCTGAAATAATTCTGGAAATCTTAAATCATAGCAAATAAGAGGTGCAATATAGTTTTCCATGATATTAAATAAACTGATATCTTCTCCTTTATGATAAAACTTATCTTCTCCCCCGTAGGAAAAAGGATGTATTTTTGTATAACTGCATACTTCTTTTCCCTCTGGTGATATTACAGCTAGCTTATTTTTACCCTTTAAATTATCCTTTTCAACATATCCAAAACAGGTATATATGCTGTGTTTAATAGACTGATTTCTAAACCATTGCACAGTATCTAAATCTACTTCTCCTATTTTTTCTACATTTTGAGAAAAACCTGTAAGCGTCATTTCAGGGAAAATAACTATATCCGCTTTTTCTTCTTTAGCTTTAGAAATGAACTGTTCGCATTTTTCTTTATTTCTTTCTTTATCTTCCCAATAAACATCTATTTGACCTAATGCTAATCTCATTTTATCCCCCTAAAACTTATCATCATATTTAAAATATATATTACAATCAATAAATCTTTTATACTTCTTTATTGTATCATTAATTTTCCCTTTTTGGAAAAAGAAAATTGAAATTGCTTCCCACAAAAACACCCATGCTCCTATCTCCATTCCTTGAAGGAAAGTGTTTAGGAAAAGACTTCTCCTATCTATACTTCTTGCAAAGAACAAGGCCGATAGAAATGTAAAGGATACAGTCATATATCTAAAAACTTTTTTATAAGTCTTATTCAAAACTCTTTCTTCGCTTGCGTGGTAAAAAGAATAATAGGTTCTAAAGCTTGAAATCACCATCTTTTCTCTAGCTTCATCTCTTTCCTGTTTTAATATATAGAAGACTACATCCACCTTATATCTTAATGGTATATCTTCAGAGCAGTCTTCTAAAAAATGTGCCAGGTCTGGATCCATATCTCTCTTTCTAAAAGGTGCGTTATCCCAATCATTAAATATGTCAGTATATTTATCTAGAGATACTGGAATAATGTAATTGCCTGTTTGTGAATTTCTTTCGTATATCTTCTGTAAATAATCTCCCTTTACAATAATCTTATCCAAGATTTATCAGACCCTCCAACACTATTTTGCTGCTTATATTAATACTTATATGTAGTTTTTAATAATATAATTACATTGTATAGTATTAGATGTTTCTGCATATTATAGTCTTTGTTATTTCAAATATATTATTAATTTTATGTAATATGCCCAAAAAGGCTGTTGATAAAATGTTTTATCAACAGCCTTTTTGTGATTATTGTTTTTTCTATTGCGGTATCAATATAAATCTTAATATAAATAGCACAGCTAAAATGTACATTATAGGATGAACTTCTTTATGCCTTCCTGTAGCTAATTTCATTATTGGATAAAATATTATTCCAGCTGCTATTCCATTTGCAATACTATAGCTAAAAGGCATTATTGCAATTGTAAAGAAAGCAGGAAGTGCTTCAGTAAAATCATCAAACTCAATTTCTTTAACAGTTCCCATCATAAGAACCCCGACAATTACTAAAGCTGGTGCAGTAGCTTCTGACGGTACAATCCCGACAAGTCCTCCAAAGAAAAGAGATATTCCAAACAAAATTCCAACAACAGTAGTCGTAAGCCCTGTTCTTCCTCCTTCTGCAATTCCAGCTGTAGATTCAACAACAGTAGCAAGAGTTGTAGTTCCAAACATAGCACCTAGGGTAGTGGCTACGGCATCTGATAAAAGTGCTTTTCTCATATTTTTAACTCTGCCATTTTCATCTACCATTGATGACTTCTGAGCCGTTCCTACTAAAGTTCCTATTGAGTCAAATAAATCTACTAAGCTGAAAGTTATAACAACCATAACTATACTTGTTATAGCACCTATAATTCCACTACCACCATGCCCTAATAATCCTGGAAAATCAAAAGCAAAGAAGGTTTTACCTACTGGTGGAACATAGAATAAGTCCATTTGTCCTATCTGAGTTATTCCCATTGGAATACCTATGATTGTTGTCAATATTATACTAATTAACATAGCGCCTTTCACTTTTCTTGCCATTAATATTCCCATGATGACTATTCCTATTATAGTAAGCAGAGTGTTAGGATTATTAAAGCTTCCAAAGCTGATTAATGTTCCTGGATTTGATACTACTATTTGTCCACTTTTTAAGCCTATAAGAGATATAAATAAACCTATACCAGCAGTTATAGCTAGTTTAAGATTATGTGGAAGAGCATCTACTATCTTTTCTCTTATAGATGTTAACGTAATTAATATAAATATAATTCCTGATACAAATACTGCAGTTAACGCTTGTTGCCATGTATATCCTAATGTTAAGCAAACGCTGTATGAGAAAAAAGCTGTAAGTCCTATTCCTGGTGCTAGTGCAAAAGGCAGATTTGCGTAAAATGCCATTATCAAGGTGCCCACAGCAGAGGCTATACAGGTACTAGCAAAAATTGACCCTATAACAGGATCATTTACTATTGAAAGAGAAGCCGCTGCGTCCCCCTTTAATCCTGCTGAATTCATGCCTGAGAACTTTAGTATGTTTGGTATTACTAAGAGAACATAGGCAACAGTTACAAAGGTTGTAATTCCTGCTAATATCTCTGTCTTTACATCTGTCTTATTCTCGCTAAGTTTAAATATTCTTTCAAAAATTGAAACTTTTCTTTCATTTGTTATTTGCATTGTTTTTCCCCCTTCAAGTAAAAAAAAATTCTAGTCATGGGCATAAGCAAACCCATAACTAGAATTATACACATAATTGTAGTTAAGTTTACTCATAGCAGGAAAATTTAAGGTGTTCCCGTAGAAACCTCCGAACCATATTATCGGATTTATATGAGTTTAGCACGAAACTATTTTGTTTTTTTATATGTTATCATCCTATTCTACAATAGTCAACACTTTTTTGATATTTTTCTTGCTTTTTAATATATATGATTAAAAGTATTGCTGCAAAAAAATTGTATTTTATTTAAAATCTGATGAAATGCTACCCTTTATTAGGATATATTTCGCGCATATATTTTCAATAATTAAAAAAGGCCTGGAGTTTCATTAATGAAATCTCCATACCTTTTTTAGATCCATAAACAGCCTTTTACTTAAAATAATTTACTCCAGCTTCAAATATCTTTTGATCTTTTTCACCTATTACATTTTTATAAAGGTTTCTCCCAATTCTTTCTGAGTGTCCCATCTTACCTAGTACTCTTCCATCTGGACTTGTAATTCCTTCAACAGCATACATAGACCCATTTGGATTAAATTCTATATCATAAGTTGGTTCTCCTTTAAAATCTACATATTGAGTTGCTATCTGCCCTCTTCTAAATAGTTCTTCTCCCACTTCAGGTGTACACACGAACCTACCTTCTCCATGGGATATAGCTATACTGTGAATATCTCCAACATTTACATTACTAAACCAAGGAGACAAGTTAGATACTACTTTAGTTTTTATGATCTTAGATGTATGCCTTCCTATTGTGTTGTAAGTCAAAGTCGGAGCTTTTTCATCTAAATTTCTTATCTCTCCATAAGGTAATAAACCGAGTTTTATTAAAGCTTGGAAGCCATTGCATATTCCTAAAATTAATCCATCTCTATTATTTAGCAATTCCATTACTGCATCTTTAATCTTAGGGCTTCTAAATGCGGTAGCTATAAACTTCCCTGAACCGTCTGGTTCATCCCCAGCACTGAATCCTCCTGGGAGCATGATTATCTGAGAATCATTTATATTATTTACCATGACTTCTATGGATTCCTCTATGTCTCTAGGGAATAAATTTCTAAATACACTTATCTTTGTTTCTCCTCCAGCATTTTTAAAGGCCTTTTCTACATCATATTCGCAATTAGTTCCTGGAAATACAGGGATAAAAATTTTAGGCTTTGGAAGCTTTATAGAAGGTGCTTTAATAAATTCATTATTATAAAGTTTTAATTCTATTTCGCTATCCTGTAATTCAGCTTTTGTTGGAAAAACCTTTTCTAGTGGACTTTGCCATGCTTCTTGTAATTCTTCTATACTTATTTCAATATCCTTAATCTTTATTTTAGGTGAACCCTGAGTAAACCCGATTAGAGTATAACTTATATCTCTAAATTCTTCCTTCAGCTCTATTTTATTGCAAAGTTCTAAAATAATAGAGCCATAATCTTCTTTAAATAAGCTTTCTACTTTTACATTCTGTGAAAAATTCATTCCTATTTTATTTCCGAAACTCATCTTTGATACAGCTTCTGCAATGCCACCTATTTTAACGCTGTGAGCTGCTAAAACTAGTCCTTTGTTTATCAGCCTAGTTACCACTTCATAATTTTTCTTTAGCTCTTCAAAATTCGGAACACCATATTCATCCTTTAAAGCTTTTAATAAGACTATCTTACTGCCTTTCTTTTTAAACTCTGGAGATATGACCTTTTCTATATTCACTACACTTACTCCAAAAGCTACCAAGGTTGGTGGAACACTGATATCTTTAAAGGTTCCAGACATACTATCCTTGCCTCCTATCGCTGGTATTCCTAGCTCCTTTTGTGCATAGAAGGCTCCAAGTAATGCCGAAAAAGGCTTGCCCCATTTTTCAGGGTCACTTCCTAGTTTTTCAAAATATTCTTGCAGGGTAAGTCTAATATTTTTATAATCTCCACCTGCTGCAACTATTTTTGTTACAGCTTCTACTACAGCATACAGTGCTCCATGAAAAGGACTCCATTTTCCTATTTTAGGATTATATCCATAGGACATTATAGTTCCTGTTGAAGTTTCCCCCTCTAATACAGGTACCTTAAGGCACATAACTTCTGCAGGAGTACTTGAATATTTTCCTCCAAATGGCATAAGCACTGTTGATGAGCCAATAGTATTATCGAATCTCTCAACTAATCCTTTTTGACTGCATATATTTAAATCCTGAATATTCTCTATCCATTTCTTTTTTACATCTTCTACAGCTTTATTTCTAAAATAGCAGTTTTGAGAAGGCTCTTTAACCTTTACGTTTATCTTTTGCCTAACTCCATTTGTATCTAAAAAGTCTCTACTTATGTTAACTATTACTTTTTCTCTCCAGCTCATTTTAAGTCTTTTATCATTCGTTACTTTTGCTACTTCAACAGCTTCAAGGTTCTCTTCATCCGCATATGCTATAAACTTTTCTACATTTTCTTTGCTTACTACAACAGCCATTCTTTCCTGTGATTCAGAAATAGCAAGCTCAGTTCCGTCTAATCCTTCATATTTTTTGGTAACCAAATCAAGATTTATTGAGAGCCCTTCACTTAACTCTCCTATAGCAACAGAAACACCTCCCGCTCCAAAGTCATTACACTTTTTAATCATTTTGCTTACCTTTGGATTTCTAAAAAGTCTCTGAACCTTTCTTTCCGTAGGAGCATTTCCCTTTTGAACTTCTGCGCCACAATTCAGTATGGAGTCCTCATCATGCTCTTTAGAAGAACCTGTTGCGCCTCCGCAGCCATCTCTACCTGTTCTTCCACCTAGAAGTATGATAGAGTCTCCCTCTAGTGGCTTTTCACGAATAACATTTTCTTTTGGTGCTGCTGCTATTACAGCTCCTATTTCCATTCTCTTAGCCACAAAATCTTCATCATAAATCTCTGCTACATGTCCTGTTGTAAGTCCTATTTGATTACCGTAGGAACTATACCCGTGAGCTGCTTTTATAGTAATTTGTCTTTGAGGCAATTTTCCTTTTAAAGTTTCTCTAACCGATTTTCTCGGATCTCCAGATCCAGTTACTCTCATTGCTCCATATACATAACTTCTTCCAGATAGCGGATCACGTATAGCTCCTCCAAGACAGGTTGCAGCACCTCCAAAAGGCTCTATTTCTGTAGGATGGTTGTGAGTTTCGTTTTTAAACATTATAAGATACTTTTCATTTTTCCCATTTACATCTACATCACATTCAACACTACACGCGTTAATCTCATCAGATACTTCCAAATCCTCTAAAAGTCCTCTTTTTCTTAGCTCCTTCATAGCGATTACAGCTATATCCATTAAACATATGTCTTTTTCTTTATCTTCATAAACATAACTTCTTGAATTCTTATATTCTTCATAAGCTTTTTTTATTATGTTTGTATATTTTCCTTCATCAAATTCTATTTCTTGGATTTCTGTTTGAAAGGTTGTATGCCTGCAGTGATCTGACCAATAGGTATCTATTACTTTTATTTCTGTTATGGTAGGATTTCTCTTTTCAGTATTCTTAAAATAACTTTGACAGAACTTTAGGTCTTCAAAGCTCATAGCAAGTCCTTGAGCCTTCATAAATTCTTCTAGTTTATCAGAATCTTTGTTTATAAAACCCTCTAGGATTTCTACATCCTTTGGAACTTCCCATTTCATCTCAAGACTTTGCGGCTTTTCTAGAGTTGTTTCCATGGAATCGACTTTGTTTATATAATATTCCTTAATATTTTCAAGTTCTGAATTATCTAAACTTCCCGTAATTATAATAACCTTAGCACATCTTATTAATGGTTTTTCATTTTGAGTTAATATTTGAATACATTGAGAAGCTGAATCTGCCCTTTGATCATATTGTCCTGGCAGATATTCTACTGCAAATATTTTTTCATTATTATTTATAATAATTTCCTCATCGTATAGTTTATCAACTACAGGCTCTGAAAAAATTATATTCTTTGCTCTTTCATATTCTTCCTCTGATATTCCAGATACATCATAACGATTTAGAATTCTTAGATTTTCTATAGTACTTATATTTAGATTTTCTTTAATATCCTTTTGCAATGCCTTTGCTTCCACATCATAAGGAGTTTTCTTCTCTACAAATATTCTTTTAACTTCAGTTTGCATGTACCTGTCTCCTTTTAAGATATTTTTTTATCTCATCTTGCCTATATCTCTTCTATAATAAATGCCTTCAAAGCTGATATTTTCAATTCCTTTATAAGCTTTTTCTCTAGCTTCTTCTAAGTTTTTACCTATAGCAACTACATTTAATACTCTTCCGCCAGCTGTAACTAACTTCCCGTCTTTATCCTCAGCTCCTGCTATAAAGACTTTGTAGTTTACTTTTTCTATACCGTTTATTTCATATCCCTTTTCATATTTACCTGGATATCCTTTAGATACTGCTGTAACACAGCATGCGTGAGCACTCTTCCATTCTATATTATAATTTTCTAACTTTCCATCTATAGCCTGTAATATCAAATCTATATAATCACTTTCCATAAGGGATAGAACACCTTGAGTTTCTGGATCTCCCATTCTAACATTATATTCTAAAAGGTAAACTCCTTTTTTAGTTATCATAATTCCAAAGAAAATAGTACCCACATAATCCATGTTTTCTTCTCTAATTCCTACTAAAGTAGGACCTAAAATATCTCTTTTAAAGCTTTCCATAATCTCTTCTGTACAATAAAAGTTTGGTACTACAACTCCCATTCCTCCAGTATTTGGTCCCTTGTCATCATCAAATATTTGCTTATGATCCTTACTTGATATGAATGGAATTATTGTTTTCCCATCAGTAATTGAAAGAATTGAAGCTTCCACTCCATCTAAAAATTCTTCAACTACTATCTTACGGCCAGCACCACTAAATATATCTTCAATCATGATTTCTGTTATAGCATTTCTTGCTTCTTCTTCATCTTGGCATATAACAACACCTTTTCCAGCAGCTAGTCCATCTGCCTTAACTACTGTTGGATAACTGCATGTATTTAGGTATTCTAAGGCATCTTTTGCATTAGTAAATACTTCATACTCTGCTGTTTTGATACCATATTTCTTCATAAAATCCTTTGAAAAGCTCTTACTTCCTTCTAATTCTGCAGCTCTTTTAGATGGTCCAAAGATTTTCAGATTATTTTTCTTGAATTCATCCACTATTCCGTCTACCAAAGGTGTCTCTGGTCCTACAATTGTTAGATCTATTTTTTCTTTTTTTGCAAATTCTATAAATTTTTCTATGGTTTCTAGTTGTATATTCTGACACCTTTCTTCACTCTTTGTTCCTCCATTACCTGGCGCACAGTAAATCCTGCTCACTAAAGGACTTTGTGCCGCTTTCCATGCTATAGCATGTTCTCTACCGCCAGAACCAACCACTAAAACTTTCATATTTTCAGCTCCTTACCCGTAATTTAAGAAAATCGCCCTGCAATTTTCTTCTAGTGTTTAAAGTGTCTAGTTCCTGTAAATATCATAGTTATGTCATTTTCATTACAAGCTTTTATAGAATCTTCATCTCTAATAGAACCACCTGGTTGGATTATAGCCTTAATTCCGTGTTCTGCAGCTGTTTTTACTACATCATCAAACGGGAAGTAAGCATCAGACGCCATAATTGTAGCACCTTTACCTCTTTCTAAAGCCTCCTGAGCAGCCCAAATTCTATTAACTTGTCCTCCTCCAATACCTACCGCCATTCCATCTTTAGCTACCACAATAGCATTGGATTTTACATATTTACATATCTTCATAGCAAAGATTAAATTTTTCATCTCTTCTTCACTTGGCTTTCTATTTGTTACTACATCAATTTTTTCTGCAAATAGTGTATCTTCGCTTTGAACTAGGATACCTCCATCTACTTTAGCTATATTAAAATTATCTTCTGGCTTCACTGAGCATTTAACTACTCTTAGATTTTTCTTACTTCGAAGCACCTCTAAAGCATCCTCGTCATAATCTGGTGCAATTACTATTTCTAAAAATATAGCAGCCATTTTTTCAGCTGTATTCTTATCAACCTTTCTATTTAAAGCAACTATCCCTCCAAATATGGAAATAGGATCACAAGAATAAGCTTTTACATAGGCATCACAAACATCTTCCCCAAGAGCAACTCCGCAAGGTGTATTATGTTTAAGGCCACAGCAAGCTATTTCATCAAATTCAGAGACAGTTCTCCAAGCTATATCCATGTCCTTTATATTGTTATAAGAAAGTTGTTTTCCATTAAGTATTTCAAAATTATTTATTGCACCTTTTCCGCTTGTTGCAGTATAATATGCAGCGCTTTGATGAGAGTTTTCTCCATATCTTAAATCCATTGATTTTTTATAAGAAAGAGATAGATACTCTGGATATTGTTCATCCTCTAAAAGAAAATTACTTATAGCAGCATCATAAGCTGACATTAGGTTAAAGACTTTCCCTGCAAAGATCTTTCTAGTTTTGTAATCCACATCGCCAGTATTCTCAATCTGTTCAATAACATTTTTATAATCTTTTGTATCTGTAAGCACTACTACATCTTTAAAATTCTTAGCAGCTGCTCTTATCATTGTTGGTCCACCTATATCTATGAACTCTACCTTTTCATCAAATTCTAAGTTTTCCTTAACCTTTTCAAAGAATGGATATAAATTAACCACTACCATGTCTATAGGTTTTATATTTTTTTCATTTATTACCCTCATATGCTCTTCGTTATCTCTTATGGCAAGTATTCCACCATGTATAATAGGATGAAGGGTTTTAACTCTTCCATCTAATATTTCATCAAATCCTGTAACTTCGTTAATTTCTGTAACCTTAATATCATTCTCTTTTAGGTACTTGTATGTTCCTCCTGTTGATATAACTTCCACATCTCTCTTAGTTAGAAATTGTGCAAGTTCTAATATACCCTCTTTGTTAAAAACACTTATTAATGCTCTCTGTATCATATACTTTCCTCCCTTTATTAATTCATCACTTTAAATAACTAAATTATACTACAAATTTTTCTTCCCTGTAAAACTATCTTTTCTTCTGATATAAGCTTTATAGCTTCTACTAGTGCCTTATGCTCTTCTACAAGTACCCTTTTTTGTAGTGTCTCTGGTGTATCATCATCTTCAACCTTTACTGATTTTTGAATGACTATACTTCCCGTATCCGTACCTTCATCTACAAAATGCACTGTACACCCAGCAACTTTAACCCCATATTCAAGGGCTTTTTCATGAACCTTTATTCCATACATGCCTTTACCGCAAAATGCGGGAATCAATGAAGGGTGGATGTTTATGATTCTATTTTTAAACCTTTCTAGTATATTGCCATTTAAAATTGATAAATACCCAGCAAGGACTATCAAGTCTACTCTTCCATCTATGATTTCTAAAATTCTATCTGATAGAGTATTGCCATAACTTTTTCTATCAAGTACAAAGGATTTTATGTTATGGCTTTTAGCTCGCTCTATTCCAAAAGCGCCCTCTCTATCACTAATAACAAATTCTATACTGCAGTTTAGATATTTATCCTCTATACTATCCATAATAGCCTGAAGGTTGCTCCCTCCTCCTGATATGAGAACTGCTATCTTAAACATACACCTTTTCCTCCAGCCTCTACATATCCAATTTCATAAGCTCTGTCTCCCATTTTTTCTATATCTTTAATGATATTTTTAGAATCTTCAGCATTAACACAAAGCACAAAGCCTATTCCCATATTAAAGGTATTGAACATGTGGTCTTCTTCAACGCCTAGAGACATGAGATGTTTAAATATTTCTGCTACATTAAAGCTATCCTTATTTATAACTGCTTTATAATCTCCTTTGAACATTCTTGGAACATTCTCATAAAAGCCTCCTCCAGTTATATGAGCCATTCCTTTGATTTTATATTTCTTCATTAACTCTAAAACTAACTTTACATATATTTTTGTAGGAGTAAGTATGACATTGCCTATTTTCTCTCCATTAAAATCTTCATCTAAATCAGTTACAAGCTTTCTTACCAGTGAATAACCATTGCTGTGAATTCCAGAGGATTCTATTCCTATTAGCATATCTCCACTTTCAATTTCACTTCCGTCTATGATTTCATCCTTTTCTACAATGCCTACACAAAAACCTGCGATATCGTATTCTCCCTCTTTATAGAAGCCCGGCATTTCAGCAGTTTCCCCACCAATTAGAGCACATTCTGCATCTATGCATCCATTGCTGACTCCTTTAACAATATCCGCTGCCTTTTCTCCTTCTAATTTTCCACATGCAATATAGTCTAAGAAAAATAAAGGCTTTGCCCCATGGCATAAAATATCATTTACGCACATAGCAACACAATCAATTCCTATGGTATCATACTTATTCATATCAAAAGCTACCTTTAATTTTGTCCCAACTCCATCGGTACCAGATACAAGAACTGGATTGTTATATTTAGGTAACTCAAACATACCTGCAAAACTTCCAAGATTATTTAAAACTCCAGTAGTAAAAGTTTTTGATGCATGATCCTTTATTAGATTAACTGTTCTATAACCTTCTTCTATATTAACTCCGGCTTCCTTATAAGTTGCCATAACAGTACCTACCTTTCTAAATAGTCCTTGGAATTTTCAATTGGAGCTGACATTGGATACTCTCCGTTAAAACACCCTAAGCAAAATCCATCTTTTTCCTTTAAAGTATTAAGCAGCCCCTCCATACTTAAATAACCAAGGCTATCTGCCCCTATAAACTCTTTTATTTCATCTATAGTCATTTGTGAACCAACTAAATCTTTTCTATATGGAGTATCAATTCCAAAGTAACAAGGATATTTTACTACTGGAGAAGACACTCTAAAATGAATTTCCTTAGCTCCAGCTCTTCGTAAGATTTCAACTAACCTTTTGCTTGTTGTTCCCCTGACTATGGAATCATCAATTAATACAACTCTTTTACCCTCTACATTGACCTTAAGAGCATTGAGCTTAACTGATACAGCTTGCTCTCTTAATTTCTGAGAAGGTGATATGAAGGTTCTCCCAACATATTTGTTCTTTATTAACCCTATACCATAAGGTATACCTGAAGCCTTTGCATATCCTACTGCTGCTGGGATTCCTGAATCTGGCACACCTACAATAATATCAGCCTCTATTGGCGCCTCCTTATAGAGTTCTTCTCCTGCAGCTACTCTTGAAGTATACACATTAATTCCATCAATAGTGCTATCAGGTCTTGCAAAATATATACTCAAAAGAACAGGTCATACATCTTGTTCTTTCAGCAAATTCTATAGACCTAAGTCCATTATCATCTATTATTACAATTTCTCCTGGCGCCATGTCCCTTATAAATTCAGCCCCAATAGAATCTAAAGCACAGCTTTCGGAACACAGAATATAGTCTTCTCCCATTTTTCCTATGCACATAGGCCTTATGCCATTTGGGTCTCTAAGTCCTATTAGCTTGTTTTCTGTAAGTATAACCATAGCATAGGAGCCTTTTATTGCTTGTATAGCATCCACTATAGCTTGTTCCAATCCTTTTTTGGCCTTTCTAGCAATAAGGTTTAATATTACCTCTGAATCTATGGAAGTTTGAAAAAGCACTCCCGAGTCCTCTAGCAGCTCCCTTACTATACCTGCATTTATCAAATTTCCATTATGAGCAATAGCTATGGAACCTAATTTAAACTGGCTTAGCAAAGGTTGTGCATTTTCTAGCTTACTCTCTCCTGTTGTTGAGTATCTAACATGGCCTATTGCAGCTTTACCTTTCATGTTTCCTAATATATCTTCATTGAAGACCTCAGATACAAGTCCCATATCTTTATGGCATATAATGTCTTTGCCATCAGAAACTGCAATTCCTGCACTCTCTTGTCCCCTATGCTGTAAGGCATAAAGTCCATAATAACTTATAGTTGCCACATCTATTTTAGACTTAGAGTAAACTCCAAAGACTCCGCATTCTTCTTTAAACTTATCTATTTCTATGCTCTTCATAATATCCTCCATTATTTTTACTTTTAAGCCTTGGATATTCTATTTAATATTTCAATATAAGCTTCTTCAACCTTGCCTAAATCTCTTCTAAATCTATCCTTATCTAATTTCTCATTTGTTACTGCATCCCAGAACCTGCATGTATCTGGAGATATTTCATCAGCTAAAATAATCTTTCCATCAACTCTTCCAAATTCTATTTTAAAATCAATAAGCTTTATATTTTGTTTTAGGAAGAAAGCTTTAAGAATTTCATTTATTTTATTGGTAGTGTCATACATAACATCTAATTCTTCAAAGGTAGCAAGTCCCAAAGCTACTGCATGATAATCATTTATTAATGGATCTCCAAGTTCATCATTCTTATAGCAAATTTCAAATATTGTTGTTTTTAACTCTGTCCCTTCTTCAACACCAAGCCTTTTTGCCATGCTTCCTGCAGCAACATTTCTAACTATCACTTCAAGAGGTACTATTTCAACCTTCTTGCATAATTGTTCTCTCTCATTTAGTTTTTTAATAAAGTGAGTTTCTATATCATTTTTATGAAGAAGTTCAAATATTGCAGAAGTTATGCTATTATTTAAAATTCCCTTATGGTCTATTTGTGATTTTTTTATACCATTGAAAGCTGTAGCATCATCTTTATAGTATATAATTACCTCACTATCCTTTTCTCCTTGAAATATTTTTTTTGCTTTTCCTTCGTATAACATCTTCTTTTCCATATTAAAATTCCACTCCTTCTGAATTTTCTTTTATAAATTGTGCTTTCATATCTTTTCTATATTTAATTAACTTTTCTTTTAATTCTGGATACTTTAAAGATAAGATTTGAATTGATAACATTCCAGCATTAAAACTATTGTTTATTCCTACTGTAGCTACTGGAATTTGTTTCGGCATCTGAACTATAGAAAGAAGAGAATCAAGTCCATTTAACCCAGCATCTATTGGCACTCCTATGACAGGGAGTATGGTTTGAGATGAAATTACTCCTGGAAGATGAGCTGCAAGTCCAGCTCCTGCTATAATACATTCATAACCTTCATTTTCTATTTCTTGTATTTTTTTAGACAATTCTTCTGGTACTCTATGGGCTGATAGTATATAAGCTTTATATTCTACATTGAATTTCTTTAATAGTTCTGCTGCTCCTTGCATTTGGTTAATATCCGATTTGCTTCCAAAAATAATCGCTACCTTCATAGTAATTCCCTCCATAGTAAATATATTTTTATATAAAAAGCTATTTTAGAATAAAAAATACTACCACCAGAATAAGAGTAAATCTGGTGGTAGTAAAAAGCTCAAAAAGAGCAATAATAATTCGAAATTATTATTCCACAAAGATTCACTCATAGACGAAGAATTTACGGTTCTTTCGTAGAAACTCCTAAACCATATCATTAGGATTATATGAATGAAATTATTTTATTGATCATGTCTCAATGGTAACACTATCATATAAATTTGTCAATACATTAACATATGTAATTATATTATTATTCGTTATAATACATATTTTATATATGATTTATCTTAGTAACATTCGTATGTATTTAGTTGTTAACCTTTCTTTTCCTCAAATAAATAAGGCTGCATTTAAAAAATACCTTTTTAAATGCAGCCTTTATATTCTATGCCCTATCTACAGCATATACATCGTTTCTCTTTTCTTTTTCTAACTCTTTAAAGTATTGTTTAGTTTCACTTACTATAATTCCGCTTAATCCAACTAAAGCAATAAGATTTGGTATTGCCATAAGTCCATTTACTATATCTGCAACTATCCAGATTAGTTCAAGCTTTAAGAAAGCTCCTGATGCAACTAAAACTATATATTATTCTAAAAGGTTTTATCCCTTTAACACCAGTTAAATAAACCATACATCTTTCACCATAATAATTCCATCCAAGTATAGTTGTAAAGGCGAAAAATATAAGTCCTATGGTTACAATCATTTGTCCTATAATAGGGACTGATAAACCTGCTTTAAAAGCAGCATTAGTCATAGCAGCTCCCTGCAAATCTGAATTCCAAACACCTGTCAATATTAACACAAGCCCTGTCATGGTGCAGATTACTATAGTATCAAAGAAAGTTCCTGTCATGGATATAAGCCCTTGACGAACACAAGATTTTGTTCTTGCTGCTGCCGCTGCTATTGGTGCACTACCAAGTCCTGACTCATTTGAGAAAACTCCTCTTGCTACACCATTTCTAATAGCCATCATCATTGTTGCCCCAGCAAAACCACCTGCTGCTGCCGTAGGAGTAAAAGCTCCTTTTATTACTAACATTACTGTTTCAGGTAAAATTCCTATGTTAGCTATTAGTATTACTATGGATCCTAATATATAGAAAGCAGCCATAAACGGTACGACCTTTTCAGAAACTGCTGCAATGCTCTTAATTCCCCCAAGAGTTACTAAGGCTACTAAAACAGTTATTATTACTGCAGTTGCTGCTATTGGTAGATTGAATGTTATCTTTACTGCTTCAGTAATAGCGTTGACCTGTGGGAAAGTTCCTATTCCAAAGAAGGCTACCCCAACACCAAATACAGCAAATACTTTAGCAAGCCACTTGCTGCCAAGCCCTCTTTCTATATAGTACATAGGACCTCCAGCCATTTGTCCATTTTCATCAGCTACTCTGAATTTTATAGCCAATAATCCCTCTGCATACTTTGTAGCCATACCAAAAAATGCAGCCATCCACATCCAAAATAAGGCTCCTGGTCCTCCAACCTTTATAGCTGTTGCTACCCCAACTATATTACCCGTACCAATAGTAGCAGATAATGCTGTGCACAGCGCTGCAAAGCTGGATACATCTCCTTCTTCTTCTAATTCATCATCTTTTCCAAATACGTATTTTAAGGCTAATGGTAATTTAAGAATTTGTAATAGACCAAGCCTAATGGTTAAATAAATACCTGTTCCAACCAATAGGATTAATAATGGTGGACCCCATACTATAGAGTCGATTTTGTTGAATACTTCTAATACTTTTGACATGTTATCATCCTCCTAAGATATGTTTTAAAGTTGGAGGAGGAATATGAATTATTGCAAAAAATTGTACATTGCAAAATAATCCTTTCCTCTGTCCTTTTACCTGAGAGTTTCAATAGCATAGTGGCGCCAAGCTATTTTTCTCCTTCGGTGTCCAATTAAATGGATCTCTCCAGAGGCTCGTCCAGTAACGGTCATCTGCTATACTATAGCTACCTGAAAGATTGACCTCTTCGGTGGATGGAAAACCATCTCTCTCCCGCTACCTTCATCCGAACACTATTTAATTATATTATATTATTGTTTATATTATAATAAAAGTCAAACAATAATACAAGATTATTATTAAAAACTTGCAAAAAAGAAAAATGGCCTCACGACCATTTCTTGCATATTAATTATCCTCTTATATATCTTTTTCTTCCTGTGTATGTTACCACCATCAAAACTACTATTATTATCATGATGATATTGCTGTACCTTTCATAATATCCCATGAATCCCATTACGGAAAAAATCAACATGAATATACCTATAAGCATTGTTGTAATTCTCTCCCACTTTACTAATCCTTCTATATCTTTTACCTTCTCATTAGCATATTTAGCCCGAGTAAATTTTTCCATAAAGATTCCGAAAACTATTTCTATTATTCCTAAAACAAGTAATAGAACATTCATCCCTGAGTTCATTATATTATCTCCCTTACAAAATTATAGTTAATTCAAGTTAATTATACAAAAAATTTTTACAATTTTAAATTGATTTTTTTATTTTAATTCCGAATTTGTCCATTTTTTTGTATAAAAGACTTCTGTGAATACCTAGCTCATTGGCTGCTAATTGGCAGTTCCAATTGCATTTTCTCAAAACTTCTTTTACTATAGAACACTCGTAACTATCTACCATGTTCTTTAACATCTTTTCATCTGAACCAGAAAAGCTATTTACCTTATGGCTAGAGGCCATTTTAGCAGGCAAATCCGTTAACTGTATTATAAACTCATCGCAGGACGCGTATGCACTTTTAATCACGTTATCTAATTCTCTTATGTTCCCTGGCCATGAGTAATCTTGAAAGCATTTCTTGACTTCATTGCTTAGTGTAACAGAAGTTCTATATTCAATATTAATTTTATTCAAGAAATAGTTTGCAAATATCAGTATATCCTCTTTTCGTTCTCTAAGGGGAATCATCTCGATGTTAATAACATTGAGTCTATAATATAAATCCTCTCTGAATCTTCCCTCTTTTACCATTTCGTTTAAATTTCTTCTCGTAGCTGCTATAACTCTAATGTCTACAGAAGTTGGCGTAGTTCCTCCTATCTTTTCAACTTCTTTTTCCTGTAGTACTCTCAAAAGTTTAACCTGCATATCCAGCGGCATATCGCCAATTTCATCTAAAAATATAGTTCCTCCATCTGCCTGAATAAACTTACCTTTTTTGCCACCCTTCTTTGCACCTGTAAATGAACCTTCTTCATATCCGAATAACTCGGACTCTAAAAGTTCAGAAGGTATTGCCCCACAGTTAATGCTAACCATAGGTTTATTCTTTCTATCACTGCCATTATGGATTGCTCTAGCAAATACTTCTTTTCCTGTTCCTGTCTCTCCCGTTAATAAAACTGGAAATAAATTTTTAGCAGCTCTCATTCCAGTTTTCTTAATATCTAAGAAATTTTTGCTGCTTCCAATCATTCCGTCAAAGGAATACTGATTTGTAGTAATTCTATTATATTCTTCTTTATAAAATTCAAGTTCTGAATATTCTCTCATTAACTTTTGTGCACAATCAAGGGTTTGTAATCTAAACTTTACCTGAGCTACACCAGCAATTACTTCCTGCTTTTCATTAAAAACGCAAGATCTACTAACTAAAAGAAAGCTATTATCACTCTCTTTAGTTTCCCCATCTGCAAACTTATGTATAGCACCTTCTTCTCTATAAGCATTTTTTACAATATCAATCATTTTTGTATTTGATATAATTTCTTTTATGCTTCTTCCTATTGCTTTTTCTTTGCTGGTTCCTAAAAAATCACAATACTGGTCATTAATATCTGTAACAATACCTTCTTTGTCAACAACTATAAATCCATCATCCGTCATTGTCAGTATTTCATCGAATATGTATTTATATCTATCTAAATCATTTTTCATAATCGTTACACCTCACCCGTTTGTGAAATAAATTTAAATAGGCAGACGTAGCTGTCTGCCTATTTGCTTATCGCTAAGCTACTATCTAATTTTATTATACTTTTAAACTAAATTATTAGCAATAATAGCTAATTTTTAAAGTACTAAATTAAAAATTATTGTGATTATATTTCGAAATTTAGTTTTACTTTGTAGCCATTACAGTTCCTTCTCCCTCAATAACCATTTCTCCTAGGTAAATAGCATCAGCATATAGTCTTATACTTCAAAAGAGTTATTCTTTTCAATCTCTTCAATCATAGCTGGAATAACTTCCTTTAAATCTCCTACAATGCCAAAGTCACAAACCTTGAAAATAGGTGCTGTTGGGTCACTATTTATTGCTACAATATATTTTGACTCACTCATACCTGCTAAATGCTGGATAGCTCCAGAAATACCACAAGCAAAATAAATCCCTGGTCTTACTGTTGTGCCTGTCTGCCCTATCTGGTGCATGCTATCAATCCAGCCTGCATCTACACATGCTCTAGAAGAGCCCACTTCTCCACCTAATTTTTCTGCAAAGGCTCTGATTAGTTCAAAGCCTTCAGGTCCTTTTACACCACGTCCACCAGATACAATAATCTTTGCATCTGTAAGGTTAACTCTCTTTTTACAACTCTTTATAATTTCAACAACCTTAGCTATAATATCTCCCTCAGTAAGGCTAGGAGTTATTACTTCTACAGTCCCTGATGGATTATCTATGTGAGCTGCCTTTTGCATAACCCCAGGTCTTACTGTAGCCATTTGAGGTCTATTAATTGGACATATTATGGTAGCCATTAAATTCCCACCAAAGGCTGGTCTTGTTTGAAGTATTTTCCCATCTGTAGAATCTATCTCAAGCTTTGTACAATCAGCAACTAATCCTGTACCAACTTTTGCTGCAATTCTAGGTCCTATATCTCTTCCTATGGATGTAGCTCCAACTAGGACTATTTCAGGTTTTCTCTCAAGAATGAGGTTAGCAATTGAAATTGAATAACCATCTGTTGAGAAAGTCTTTAATAATGGACTAGAAATATATAAAACCTTATCTACACCGTAATGAAGAAGCTTATTTACTTCCTCATCAATTTCATGTCCTGCCACAACTGCAATTACCTTTTTATTAATTTCACTAGCAAGTTTTTTAGCTTCCCCAATTAATTCTATAGTTACAGGGTGAATTTTCCCTTCTCTTTGTTCCCCAATTACCCATATATCATTATAATCATTTAAATTAATATTCTGATTTACTTTTGCTCTATTCATATTTGCACCTACCTCCTATATAAGCTTCAGATCAGCAAGCTTGCTAATTAAAACAGCTGCTTTTTCTTTTCCGTCGATTCCATCAATGATTTCTGCTGTTTTAGACTTTGTTGGTACAAAAGATTTGTATACATTAGTGGGAGAACCTTTAAGTCCAATTTGTGTTAGGTCAATTACTAAATCATTTATACCCCAAACCACTATCGCATCTGCATCAGGTGCATAAGCCTTAAAAATACCTTTTACACTTGGATATCTTGGAACATTTAATTCTTTAATAGCTGTCAAAAGTACAGGTAACTTAGATTCTATTACATAGTCTCCTGTTTCTGTAAATCTTGTAACTGTTACCTTATCTTCTCCTACCCTAACTTCTTTTGCATAAGTTATTTGTGGAACATTTAAAAATTCAGCGATTTCAGGACCAACCTGCGCTGTATCCCCATCAATGGCCTGTCTTCCACAAAGAATAATGTCATAATTTCCGACCTTTTCAATAGCTGCAGTAAGTACTGTAGCAGTTGCCCAAGTATCAGAACCTCCAAAGGCTCTATCACTAACAAGAATTGCCTCATCAGCTCCCATTGCAAGAGCTTCTCTTAAGGCTTCTTTTGCTTGAGGAGGTCCCATACTTATCACAGTAACCTTCCCGCCTTTTTCATCTTTTATTGTAAGGGCTGCCTCAAGAGCATTTTTGTCATCTGGATTTATAATACTAGGCACACCATCTCTTATAAGTGTTCCTGTCTCTTGATTAATTCTAACTTCGTTTGTATCTGGAACCTGCTTTAAGCATACAATTATATTCATCTCTTTCCCTCCTAGCTTAATACTGCTCTTGAAATTACTAGCTTATGAATTTCAGAAGTACCTTCATAAATTTCAGTAATCTTTGCATCACGATACATTCTTTCTAATGGATAGTCCTTCATATAGCCATATCCTCCATGAACCTGTAATGCAAGGTTTGTAACAAATCTAGCTGTTTCTGCTGCATTTATTTTAGCCATAGCTGCTTCCTTAGTATGAGGCTGTCCTGTTGCTTTTAAGTGTGCTGCATAGTAAACTAGCCATCTAGCTGCTTCAATCTTAGTTGCCATATCAGATATATACCAAGTAAGACCTTGAAGAGCTGTAAGTGGCTTTCCAAACTGAACTCTTTCCTTCATGTATTTTACACTTTCCTCTAATGCACCTTCAGCAATTCCAAGAGCTTGAGCAGCAACTCCAATTCTTGCACCGTCAAGAGCAGTCATAGCCATCATGAATCCCTTGCCTTCTTTACCTACAAGGTTTTCCTTCGGAACACGGCAGTTATCAAAGATAAGCTCTACAGTTTCTGAACCATGGATACCCATTTTTTCTTCAATCTTTCCTATAGTAAAGCCTGGAGTCCCTTTTTCCACAAGAATACAAGATAAGCCTTTAAGTCCTTTAGTAGGATCTGTTAATGCAAAAATAAGTAAATGTTGCGCCTGTCCTCCACCAGAGATAAAGCATTTAGTTCCATTAAGAACATATTCATCTCCATCTAAAATAGCTGTTGTCTTAGCAGCACCTGCATCTGAACCTGCATTAGGCTCTGTTAGCGCAAAAGCTCCAAGGCATCCTCCACTTGTTACCTGTGGTAGATACTTCTGTTTCTGTTCTTCAGTTCCAAACTTTTGAAGAACTTGAGCAAAAATAGTGTGTATAGAAAGTATAGCTGCTGTAGCTCCACATTTTTTAGCAATTTCAGAAACAACTATAACCTTATCAATATCATTCCCACCAGAACCGCCGTATTCTACAGGTGTGCCAATTCCGGTAAAACCTATCTTAGTCATCTTATCAAATGTTTCCCTTGGGAATCTTCCTGTTTTATCAATTTCTGCTGCAATTGGTCCAACTTCATTCTCAGCGAATTCTCTTGCAACCTTCTGCAGCATTAGCTGCGCATCTGTAAATTTAAAATCCATATTAAATCCTCCTTGTTTTCTAATTATATATAAGAGTTCCCATGACTATGGAAGCCCTTCATTTTACAAAAATTTTCACTCTCAAATTTTATTCAGCTAATAAAGATCTAAAACGATAGTCCCATTTTTTCATCTTTAAATATTCTTTCATCCATTAACTTTAAGTCTTCTGCTATTAATGGTTTAAACTCCATGTTTGCAAGTATATCTTTTTCTAAATCCACTCCTGGAGCAATTTCAACTAACAAAATTCCTTTTTCAGTTAATTTAAATACAGCTCTTTCTGTAATATAATAAACTTGTTGTCCACTTTCATTTGCATATTCAGCTGAAAAAGTTACTTGCTCTAATTCTTTCTTAAACTTTATACCTTTTCCATCTTTTATGATATTAAGTTTTCCATCTTTAATTTCCATTTCCATTTTTCCTGCCTTAAAAGTTCCTGTGAAATAAACCTTTTTAGCATTTTGGGAAATATTTATAAATCCGCCTGGTCCTACAACCCTTCCTGCAAATTTAGAAACATTAACATTACCCATAGGGTCAATTTCAGCAGCTCCTAGGAAAGACATATCTATTCCACCGCCATCATAAATGTCGAATATATCTGGTTGCTTATATATGGATTCTGGATTTACTGTACCTCCAATACCAAGGCCACCTGTCGGTACACCGCCAAGGGCTCCTGATTCGATGGAAAGGGTAATCTGGTCTGCAAGTCCCTCTTCTCCTGCTACTGCTCCGACTGCTTCTGGAATACCAATGCCTAAATTGACAAGACTATTAGGTTGTAATTCCAAAGCCCCCCTTCTTCCACACACTTTTCTCTGGTCTAATTTCATAGGTTCAATAGCTGCTAGAGGTATCTTAGTCTCACCAGAGAGCTCTGGCCTGTAGTAGTCACATATAAAGGACTGAAGACTACTTTCTCTGTTACCTTCTACAATATAATCAACCATAAAGCCATGAACTTTAACGTCGTGTGCTTTTAAAGTTCCTTTTACAACAATTTGATCAACTTGAGCGATTACAATACCTCCAGAATTATGAACTGCAGCAGCCATTTCCAATTGATCTGAGAAAACAGCCTCTTTACATAAGGAAATATTTCCACTTTCGTCACCAATTGAACCTTTAATAAAACAAATATCTATAGGGAAAGATTTATATAGTAAATAGTCCTTACCTTCTATGTTTACTAAAGAAACAACCTCTTCTTCAGAATCAACAGCTGCTTGATTTGCTTTACATCCTTCAAGTCTAGGATCTGCAAATGTTTTCAATCCAACATGAGTTAAAACTCCTGGTTTCTTTCCCGCTATTGCCCTAAGCATCTGGCTTGTAACCCCTTGAGGGATCATATAAGCTGCTAACTTATTTTCAACAACCAATTTATTAAGTCTTGGCTCTAATCCAATATGTGCACATATAAGCTTTTTAACTAGTCCTTCTTCACCAAGATGATTTGCTCCTCTTTCACCCCCATCTCCTACAGCTGCACAGTGGAAAACAGTAAGATCTTTAGGAGACTTTGTCTCAATGTATCTATTCTGTAAACCTATTAATAAATCTTCTGGAATTCCAAAGCCAACAAATCCACCAACAGCGATTGTCATACCGTCTTTTACCATTTGAGCTGCTTGTTCGCGTGTAATTATTTTACTCATACTAAAAACCCCCTCTGAATTAAATAAAATTAATAGTTTATTTCATAATCTTTTTGTGATTACTCTGTTACGGAAGCGTTGGAAATATTGAAAATAGGATTACAGCAACTATAGTACCAACTGCTGGAGTGAATACTGTAAGCCAGAATACTGGACCATATGCATCCTTATGTGTTTCATTACATAAACCGTTTGTAACTGTAACGATGTATCCATTATGTGGCAGTGAGTCAAGGGCTGCAGATGAAATGGACATTGTTCTATGCAACGCAGCAGCTGCAACACCTTTTGCTAAATAAACAGGTCCTAATAGTGGAGCTGCAATTCCTAATCCACCTGATGCAGAACCAGTAATACCTGCTATAACTGTTGTGCCTACAGCTACGCCTACAAATTCTGGCCCTGGAATATTAACCATTGCGCTTACAACAACTGGAAAAGCTAAGGATGCTTTAACTACTGCACCAAAACCAACAACAGCGCAAGTATTGCTAATAGCAAATACAGATGTTCTGCAAGCTTCTCCTACATTATCTAAAATTTTTTTATTGTCCTGATGCTTGTTTAAAATGATAAACACTATTACAGAACCAACAAATACACCTGCTTCAAGAGGAAGTATTGTTTTTCCTCCAACTTTAACATTAATTAATATAATTGTAATAATTAGCGGAATCAAAGCCATAATTCCATTTGGAAGCTCTGCTTCATCATGAAAACTATCTACAGATTTTGCAACAAAGTGTTCCCCATTGGCTTTTGCTTTGTTTACCATTCTGTATAAGAGAAATGCTCCAAGTACAAGAATCACAGCACATGAAATAAAACCAACAACTGTACCAGCCATTAAATCTGTTCCTAATGCTTGAGCAGGAATAGCATTTTGAATCTGTGGAGCGCCTGGGGCAACCATAGCAAAGGTAGAACATCCAAAGGTTAAGGCAGCTGGAATGAACCTTCTAGGTAAATCAGCTTCTTTGAAAACTTCAATAGCAATAGGGAAAACAGCAAAACTTGCAACGAAAACACTAACTCCGCCGTAAGAGATAATACCGCAAGCTAAAGGTATTGAAATTAAAGCCATGTTTTTGCCAAAGATTTTAACAATCATTTTTGCTATTGCCTTAGCACCATTTGTAACCTCATACATCTTACCCATTAAAGTACCTGTTAAGAAAATTAAGAAATTATTCTTAAAGAAGCCAACAAATCCTCCCATATAATCTGATTTCAAAGCATCATATAAATTAATTCCTCCTGTTAAAGCAACAATAGCTGAACAGGTTATAGCTATGATGAAAATGTTAACGCCTTTCATTACCAAAACCATCAATAGTGCCAGTGCGCCTATAATACCAATTAAACTTATAATTTCTAAGCTTGACATATACTAACCTTCCTTTCACTTTTTATTACTTATTCATTTTGTTCGACTAATAACGTGTTATAAAAAATATGCTTTCTCATACTAATTATGTTTCTTTTTTTAGTCACTCGTCTCAAAATTGATAATAATGTCTTCTTTTCATCGAACCTCTTATTAGAAACCCATTTTTTCTATTGTGCTAGCATATCTCAATTAATTCGTTTCCTTATTTTGTAATTTTTTTGTCTCAAAAATGATAATTTAGTTTTTATCAATTATTTATTGATAAATTTAGGAGTCCTTTTTTCTAAGAATGCTTCCATGCCTTCATCTTTGTCTTCTGAAGCAAAGGTAAGTGCTGCTAAATCTTTCTCAAGTTCTAAAGCATTGTTTAAGTCTAAATTGAGTCCTCTATTAATAGCTATCTTAGAATATCTAACAGCCATTGGAGCCTTTAGCATTATTCCATCCATCATACTCTTTGCCTCATCTAAGAGCTCATCAGCAGCAACTACTTTATTTACAAGACCTATAGATAACGCTTCTTCAGCCTTTACCATTCTACCTGTGAAAATAAGCTCTTTTGCCCGTCCACTACCTATAAGTCTAGGCAATCTTTGCGTCCCTCCAAAACAAGGTATAACACCTAAATTCACTTCTGGTTGTCCGAAAATGGCCTTTTGAGAAGCTATTCTTATATCGCAACTCATTGATAATTCACAGCCACCACCAAGTGCATATCCATTTACCGCTGCAATTATAGGCTTTCCAAGAGCTTCAATTTTGTTAAATGTGCTTTGGGCATATTCAGCATAATTTCTACCTTCTTCTGCTTTATAAGGCTTCATTTGAGCGATATCAGCTCCTGCAACAAAGGCTTTTCCTTCGCCAGTTATAATGACCCCTAAAATTTCTTCATCTCCACTAATACTATCAATAATGGTATTTAGCTCATCTAAAGTTTGGTTGTTTAGTGCATTTAGAGCCTTTGGCCTATTCATGGTAATGACTGCAATAGCTCCTTCAATACTAACTTTAATGTTTTCAAGGTTCAGATCTTTTAATTTTATATTTTTCATAAAATCAACCTCCTTTATTTTTCATACTTTTATATATCAGCAAAATCCTTGCCAAAAAAATAACATTCTAATTTTTTAATGCCTATTTTAATAAATTTATATTTTAAATTAAATAGCTTTTATTATGGATTGGATAAATAAGTAGAGCCAACAGGAGTTCTACTTCCCATTGGCTCTACTTATTTACTAAAAAAATCAAATATAGTATGACTTCAATTTTTAGTTAAAAACAAAAGTGGAAAGCAGCAACGAATACTCGTTCTCTGCTTTCCACTTTTCATATAAAAACATTTTTTAATACTTTTCTTTTATGCTTTTTTTATCCTGATAGTTAGTTCTAGTTTACTAAAAAGTTTCCAAACTGTGTATATAAGCGTAGTTTGTATTGGAAACATAATGGAATTCTTTATTAGTCTTGGTATGAGCAAAGCTCCTGCAGCTTTTCCAGTTATTATAGAAAGCCAGTAAGTGTTTAAAATAGAATCCACAATAACTATAATTAAAGCTACAGCTAGTGAACTCCTTAAAATGGAGATTTGCTTTTTATGCATTACTACTCCATAGATTGCACCAGCCACAAAAGCACTTACTGTAAAACCTGGAAAGTATGCGCCCTTTGGAAAAACTGCCATACCGAGTATGTCTGCTATCGCTCCTGCTGCACCACCTATAACGGGTCCAAACATTATAGCACATAATGAAATTGGCAAAAACCCAAAACCTATTCTTATTATAGGTGTTTGAATAGATAGAAATCTAGTAAAGACAATGTCTAGTGCAATAAATAGAGCCATATAAACTATAGTATTTGTCCTTTTCAATCTTCTCTCCCCCTTTCTACTTGCAACCTGCCAAAAAAGAGGGTTATTTATATCTCTTTTTAGCAGCGGAATGCGGCAAATGTATCGCAAATGAAATTTCATTTTTCGTCTAAAAGACAACTTCCCGTTCTTTTAGCACTTAACGCACAAATACCTACTCTGCTTTTTATTGCAATATTAATTTTGATATAAATTATAGATTATAATTTGTATTATTACAAGTAAAAATTACGAAAACTGCTCATAAATGTCTTCTGATTTTAATATCCAATTTTATTCAACAATTCATATAGCTATTCATATATATGTTATTGTAATAAACTTTACGGAGGTATTTAATGTATACTTTAGATGATAATAATTTTAATAATTTGTATGGATTCAATGATTCAGATGCGTATGATGATTTTGACCCAGGATACAGGCAGAGGGTGCCTAGACCTAGACCTAGATTCCCATATTATTTTTTACCCTTCTTCTTCATAAGACCTTACTATCCACCTTATTATCCAAGGCCATACTATCCATATTACATGTTACCATACGATTATGACGACGATGATTACGACTATGATGATGATTACGATGATGATTAAAAGAACTACTAATGTTAGTTTATAAAAACTTCTTGGATAGGTTACATCTTTAAATAGCTGCCATCTATATGACAGCTATTTATTTTACCTTCTCAGATTGCCATAATAATATTTTACTGAAGTTATAAAGGCCGCCAAAATTTTTACAATAAGATCTGTTAAGGTATCCTTGAGTCCTCCTTTAACCATGTTTGAATTAAATAAGTAATCTCCTACAAACTCAAACACTTCCCATAAAGTACCCACTGCAACTGAAAAGCTAAATGCAAATATTATAGTAAAGATTGTAAATAGCTGTTCAGTAGCTTCTTGGTCCTTCTTGATAATTCCCTTTAATGAATATAGTGCAATTATGACTGTGTAACTTCCAAATATAGCGTGAAGAAATAGGTCCCACCACCAAAACATAGCGTAAAATTTCTTTATTTCTCCTAAGTATTGTGCAAGAAAAATAAATATAACCATTATTAATTGAAAATTATGAGGCAACCATATTCTTTTTTTATTAGCAATATAAGTGATAACGAAAGGAATTATAAGACATACAATAGCTAATAGCAATAAAGCTAAGCTTCTCCATTGCCTTAACATGATATTACCTATGGATGCAGTTATTAAAATTATTTCAAACAAAACAGCTATTCCAATAGCTCGCTTACTATTTCTATTATTCATCAAATATGCTCCTTAAGTTATTTATCTCTGTAAATAAAAACATAGTTATTATAAAAAATTGCTCTTATCTTATTTTATATTCTCACCTAAAATATATTCATCAATTGATTGAAAAGCGGCCTTTTTTCCTTCCATGACTTCTCCTAGAGCAAAAATTCCGAGTTGAAGCACCAATAATGCAACTTTATCGAATGATACGTTTATGGAATATTTATTAAGAAAATAAAAAAAGCACTTCCACTGGCTACCGGTTACTGGTTACTAATAATCTATTCAGTATTATTTAGGGTTGCAAAATCGTGGCAAAAAATAAAAAAACTACCACAAAGGTAGCATTTTCAATATGCGACTAAGCCTATAAGCCGAGTTCTGTATTAGACGGTCATCTATCTAGACCTATTGTTACCAATAGGTTCAAGCGATCTTACCCGAAGACGGGACGGGCAGCCCCATATGTCTTCCTATTCGATCTTGCTCCAAGTGGGGTTTACATAGCCGCAAAGTCGCCATTGCGCTGGTGAGCTCTTACCTCGCCTTTCCACCCTTACCTATTAAAATAGGCGGTATATCTCTGTTGCACTTTCCTTAGAGTTGCCTCCACTGGGTATTACCCAGCACCCTGCCCTATGGAGCTCGGACTTTCCTCTCCTGCATATAATGCAGCAGCGACCATCTGGCTTACTCGCAAAATCTATCTTAACATATCAGTCATCAAAAAGCAAATTTTATTTATTTACATATGAGGAAATTTTTAATTATACCTCATATTATGGAAAAAAGTGAAATAGATCTAGTATATAATACAGAATTCCGCAGCGCCAACTTTTATATAAGCCTATGCCGAAAGATATTACACCAATTATTGTTAATGGTATCCCAATTACTCCATTTGTGTCCTTCTGAAATGCGAAATAAAAGCAAACTGCTCCTATGACTATAAACAGTAAACATGATAAAACTTTTTTCATAACATATTCCCCTCATATTTGTACGTTCTCAAATTTCTAATTTCTTAAATTTTTATCTTTCAAAATTCTTGGTTTCTAAAATTCTTAAATTCCTAACTTCTTCTGATTTTCATCATCCGTTTTTCACTCCTCAACTGCCTTTCAAGGTTTCTCCACCATAAATTAACCTTTTAACCTGCTAACTATCTAACATATTTTATACGGGTCTCTGGCTCTTTCTGATACTATAACTTTATTTTTAAATCCCATACGCTGAAGTTTGATTTCCAGCATATAAGCTAAAACCTTAAAAGCCGGCCATTCTGTACCAAAGTGACCAGCATCAATTATTCCTATGTCTTCTTCACTAAAATCACTGACATAGTGATAGCTAGTGTCTCCTGTTATTATACAGTCTGCTCCCATTTTTTTTGCTAAAGAGAAGTAGTCTTGTCCGCTGCCGTTTATTACTGCTACCTTTTTTATTGTCATAGATTCTTCTCCAGCGTATCTTACATAGGGTACCTTTAAGACCTTTTTCACCTTAGCACACAGGTCTCTTAAAGTTATGTCTTTGTCTAAAACAGATAATCTTCCTATACCACTTTTATTATCCTTTAAATCTTTTCCTGAAGATAATTCCATAGTTATGTATTCATTAAATCCAAGCAAGCCCATTAAGGTATCATTTATTCCGCCTTCTACAGCATCTAAATTAGTATGAGCAGAATATAAACTTATATCATTCTTTATAAGTTCCATTATCTTTTTACCTGTTAAAGTTTCTCCTGTTATAGAAGATGGCTTTCTAAATAACAAAGGATGATGGGTAAGAATTAAATTACATTTCTTTTCTACTGCTTCCTCTATAACCTCCTTGGTACAATCTAAAGCCACGAGAATTGAGGTCACTTCTTTATTCAAATCTCCTACCATAAGGCCTACATTATCATAGCTTTCTTTAAGCTTTGTTGGCGCAAATTCCTCCATTTCCTTCTTTATATCTTTTACCTTTAAAGACATGAATCTATTTCCTCCAATTTTTCTATACTATTCTCCAGTTCAGCTCTTCTTAATTTAGCTGAATCTGTTTCATTATCTATATAGCTTAAAATACTTTTATATTTATTAACTTTATGATTAATATATTCTTTTAGAAGAGGGTGCCTCTTATGTATTAACTTTTCACCAATCTCGTAATATATATCTTCTAAAACTTTTGGCTTATTATCGTATTTTACTTTTATTATCTCATAATACTTTCCTTCATCTATGCAAAGTTCTTCATCAAGAATGTCATATCCACTTTCGTATAAGTACTTTCTCAATACGTCTGGATTTTGCACAGGCTGTAATACTGCGTATTTAAGACCTTTAAATACCTCCTTGCTTTCCTCTATAATATCTCTTATTAAGTTCCCTCCCATGCCTGCAATTATGGCACAATCTGCCTCATGTGGACTAATAGTAGTAAGCCCTCCTCCTAGCCTGCAGGTAATTTTACTCTCTAACCCTTCTCTTTTTACGTTATTTTCTGCCTTTTCTACAGGTCCTTTATTTATATCTGAAGCAATAGCTTCTTTACATATGCCTTTCTTTATCAAATAAATAGGAAGATATCCGTGATCCGTTCCTATATCACAAATCCTATTGCACTCATCAATTAAAGAAGCTATAGTTTTTAATCTTATGCTTACGTTCATATCATGTCTCCTATATAATAAATTGGAATATTGTTTTCATCTGCATTAAAAGAAATACTACAGATATTATCAGCGAAGAATATATATATATTAGCACTCTTTCTATCATATTTTGCATAAAAATGAGCTGCATAATACATGCAGAAAAGAATCGCCATATTTAAAACTCCATAAATCATTTGTTTAAAAGCAAACTGCTTACCACTTCCCATTTTTACTGGTTCAAACTTTTCATTAAAGCTTAAAGGCATTTCTGCTGGAATCAAGCCCTTTAGATATAACGTTAATGGTGTTACCGTGAAAATTAGTATGATTATACTAACCATAATAAAAGGGATCATAAAACTTTTTTCTTTATGTAAAGAAACTTCTCTCTTATTTATACCTTTCCATTCTAAATGAGGCACTCTTCTTTCTTCTAAAACTCTTGTAAACCTTTCCATTTCTTCTGGTGAAATAGCGTAATTTATACCTTCTGTTCTTAAATATATAAGGTTTTTTCTACATGTAACAAACATATGAGTAGTTCCTATTTTATCTATGGCATATTTTCCAAATGCAAAATTACTATTTCCCATGCCATATAATTTAACTCCATGCATCTTTTCCCTTGAGACTTTATAGGCTTGTATATCATTAAATGAAATCTTAATTTTCTTCAATCCCCATATACCGGAAATATGTAAATTTTCGTCATCTATCATATACTTTACTGATATAGATAACAAGAAATAATATACTCCATAGATATTTACTAATACTAAAAAGATTCTTATCAAAGATAATAATACATATAAATCAATAAAATAAATTAAGAATATTGTGCTTAGATCGACTAATATTAGAAAAAAAATTATATTGATTGAGCTACTGCCTCTTTTACCTTTATAAATATCCATATCATCACCCTCTTAATAGCTATTATACCATAAAAAAAGAGTAAAGTTAAACTTTACTCTTCACTTCCCTATTAATCTAAGTAATCTTTTAATTTCTTGCTTCTGCTTGGGTGTCTTAACTTTCTTAATGCCTTTGCCTCAATCTGTCTTATTCTTTCCCTTGTTACATTGAATTCTTTTCCCACTTCTTCAAGTGTTCTAGCTCTACCATCATCAAGTCCAAATCTTAATCTTAATACCTTTTCTTCTCTAGGTGTAAGGGTGTCTAATACATTTATAAGTTGTTCTTTCAACATAGTAAAAGCTGCCGCTTCAGCTGGTGCAGGAGCTTCATCATCTGGAATGAAGTCACCCAAATGACTATCTTCTTCTTCTCCTATAGGCGTTTCAAGTGAAACTGGTTCCTGAGCTATTTTCATTATTTCTCTAACCTTATCCACAGGCATTTCCATTTCTTTGGCTATTTCTTCTGGCTGCGGTTCTCTTCCTAATTCTTGAAGAAGTTGTCTCGAAACCCTTATAAGCTTATTTATAGTTTCTACCATGTGCACAGGTATTCTTATAGTTCTTGCTTGATCAGCTATTGCTCTTGTAATAGCCTGCCTTATCCACCATGTAGCATAGGTACTAAACTTAAAGCCTTTTCTATAATCAAATT
The DNA here is from genome assembly GCA_009738435.1 of Clostridium bovifaecis. Taxonomy (GTDB): domain Bacteria; phylum Bacillota; class Clostridia; order Clostridiales; family Clostridiaceae; genus Clostridium_H; species Clostridium_H bovifaecis. Next base: position 2,174,411 of record CP046522.1, read on the forward strand.
TTTCTACTGCTTTTATAAGTCCTAAGTTTCCTTCTTGTATAAGGTCTAGAAATAACATTCCACGTCCTACATATCGTTTTGCAATACTAACAACTAATCTTAGGTTTGCTTCAGCTAACTTCTTTTTTGCTGCAACATCTCCAGCCTCTATTCTATTTGCTAATTCTATTTCTTCTTCTGGTGACAATAAAGGTACCTTACCAATTTCTTTTAAATACATTCTAACTGGGTCATCTATAGATATTCCTTCTGGTATGGAAAGATCTAATTCTTCTTCTTCTTCAACCTCTAATTCTTTTATATCTCCAATTACTTCAATATCCATTGACTCAAGAACTGTGTATATCTTTTCTATTTGCTCAGGGTTTAGTTCAACGTTATCCAATTCATCCATTATTTCTTTATATGTTAAGCTTCCATTTTTCTTTCCCTTGTCAATAAGATTTCTTATTATTTTCATTTTTTCATTATTATCTTTAACATTTGTCTTTTTACCATTGTTTTTCTTCTTGTTATCCTCTGTCATTTCCTTACCTCCCTTCGCTACTATTCATTTGCATTATATCTTTTTGGATTATCTCAAGTTCCTTCACAAGCTTTAAAGACTCTTCAAATAGTCCTTGTGTCTCATAGTCCTTAATTTTTTTCATAATTTCCTTCTTCGACTCCTCTAGCTTGAATTTTTTTATTTCTTTTATATAATCGCTTATTAGGTCTTCATAACTGTCAGTGTCTCCAACTTCGACCTGTTGCACTTTTATCCACTCTTTAGAGCTTTCTATATCATCACACTTTGCTTCTATATGTTTTTCAAAATTCTCTGTCTCTTCCTCAATAGCTTCTTTTATTAAATTAAATATCTTTTTATGACTATCTAATATTAATTCTTCCTCACTTATTATCTCAATGATGTATTCATATATATTTGTATTCTCCATCATAATTTTTAATAGGTTTCTCTCAGCCTTCATATAAGCAGGCTCTAAATATAATTTTGTCCAAAATTATGTTTTGTATACCTTTTTTCCATTTTATTTACATTTATTTTTTCACTCATTAAGTCGTAAATCGCCTGCTCCTTCACTCCAGTCTCCTCTGATAGTTTTCTTATATAAACATCTTTCTCTATAGGAGGCAACTCTAAAATAATATTGCAAGCTTTATCTATATATGTGATAATCATATTTTCCTCTTTCATGTCAAGTCCCATACTAGCCATTTTGATCTCATAGTCAATAAGGGGTAAAGAGTTATTAATGAGCTTTATAAAAGCCTCTTTACCATTATTTTTAACAAATTCATCTGGGTCCTTTCCTTCTGGTACAGTTAATACCCTAAGGTCAAACCCCTCCTTCTTTAATATTTTTAACCCCCTAATAGTAGCGCTTTGTCCTGCTAAATCTGCATCATAGGCAACTATTATTCTATCAGCATACCTTTTTAAAAGCTTTGCTTGCTCTAAAGTGAGAGCCGTCCCTAGTGATGCCACAACATTAGTAATTCCATATTGATGCAACGATATACAGTCCATATATCCCTCTACAATTATTATTGTTCTATCTTTATTCTCCTTTATGGCAAAGTTTAATCCATATAAATTGGTTCCTTTTTTAAATATATCCGTCTCAGGAGAATTCAGATATTTGGGTTTAGAATCATCCAAAACCCTTCCTCCAAAGCCTATAACCCTTCCCCTATAGTCAAAAACGGGAAAAATAACCCTATTCCTAAATCTATCATAGTAAGAATTATTTTTTCCTTTTACTATTAGTCCTGCATTTAATAAGTCTAGCTCTGTGTATCCTTTACTCTTTAAATAGTTCATAAGATTTTGCCAACCATCTTTGGCATATCCTAATCCAAATTTTCTTATGGTTTTATTTATAATTCCTCTTCTTGTAAAATACTGTATAACACTTTTATTACTCTGTAGGCCATTAAAATAGTATCTTGCAGCCTCAACATTCACCTTATACAGTCTTTCATTTTTGTTGTGCATATTTTGAGAACTACTATCTTCTATCTCTATATTAGCTTTATCTCCCAAATACTTTAGAGCATCAATAAAAGTCATGTTTTTACTTTTCATAACAAAAGTTAATACATTCCCTGCTTCGCCGCATCCAAAGCACTTATATATCTGCTTATCCTGCGACACACTGAAAGAAGGAGTTTTTTCATTGTGAAACGGACATAATCCTATAAAGTTCCTTCCAGCTCTTTTCAGCACAACACTTTCAGAAATAATATCTACTATATCGTTTTGCTCTTTAACCTTTTGAATTATTTCTTCACTAATCAATGAAGTATTCCCACCTATTAACTATTTTTTGAATCAACCCTAAATATATTCGACAAAAAACATTAATATCCTTCTTTAATTTTTATTTTTTTTATTCACTTATATATATTCTTTATAAAATACAAATATCCTTCAACATTATATTTTTTATTTATATACAACATATATATTTTCCCATATAATTGTAAATATTATTCATACATTAATAAATTTGAAACTTAGGTTCATATATTAGTAAATTACAAATTTAGGTACATATAATTCATTAAATAAATATAAGCAATAATCATCACTCATCCCAGCTATATAATCAGTTACTCCTTCATATAATCCATCTTTATTAGTCATATCAATATATAATGTCGGCATCTTTTGTGGATTATTTAAAAAATATTTGTACACTTGTTCTAGAACAAACTTCGCCTTCTCTCTTTCTGGCTTCAATACATCACCCTTATATATATTTTCAAACATAAAGTTTCTAAGCTGGGATAAGGCATCCCCTACTTCATTGCTCAGAGATACTTCTATCCTACCTTTTTCAATATTATTTAAAGTTGCATAAATACAATCCTTAACAAGAGTATCAATCCTTTTACCATGACTTCTACCTAAGATTTCTACATATTCCTTTGGTATATCCTCTTCCTTAAGTAAGCCAGCCCTAATAGAATCATCAATATCATGATTTACATAGGCGATTTTATCGCTATATCTAACCACTTGACCCTCTAATGTAAAGGCTTTAGCGGACCCATTAGAAAATCCACTATGATGCAATATCCCATCAATTACTTCTCTAGTTAAATTTAACCCTTTCCCCTGCTTTTCTATTTTAGTTAAAACTCTCACACTATTTTCATTATGCCTAAATCCATTTGGATTTAGCATATTTAAAACATCTTCTCCATTATGAGCAAAAGGGACATGTCCTATGTCATGACCTAGGGCAATAGCTTCTATTAAATCTTCATTTAATCCTATACCCTTTCCTATGGTTTTAGAAATCTGAGCTACCTCTAAGGTGTGTGTAAGCCGAGTTCTATAATGGTCTCCTCCAGTCTTTATATATACCTGAGTTTTGTGTTTCAATCTTCTAAAAGATTTGCTGTGAATTATCCTGTCTCTGTCTAGCATAAAGTCAGTTCTAATTTCATCTTTTTCCTCCTTTATATCTCTCCCTCTGCTCTTGCAAGAAAAAGCACTACAATATATTAAAGTCTTTCTCTCATTATCTTCAATTTTTTCTCTTATATTCATTTATAAACTCCTTTCTAAATTATGCTCTTAATCTGAGTTTATATGTATAGTATTTCTATATAATTAGTATAAAATCCTTTTTAATTAGAATATGTTTTAAATTGTAAGTTCCGCATCAACAATTTCTTAGAACATATCCTTTAATTAAATGTATAATATTTGAAATCATTTAATATGTTTATACTAAGAACTTTTTAAGGAGTGTTATTATGCCTGAATTGGCTAAATTATATGATATAAATTTATTATCTGAAGAAAATATAAAAAACTCTGTACTACCTTACTACAACCTTGAAAATTCGGAAGTTACATCAATAAAATTCAAGGATACAGAAAAACAAAGGGCCGTATATCGAATAACAGATAATGATAAAGATTATTGTTTAAAAAAGGTATATTTCGATAAGGGAGAACTTCTCTTTGTTTACTCAGCAGTAGAATGGCTTTATAGAAACGGTATAAATGCGCCGCGAATTCTTCCTAACAAAAATAATGGTAGATTTGTTGAATATGAAAATATGTTATTCATTTTAACTCCTTGGATTGATGGCCGTAAGTGCGATTACGATTCTAAAGATGATATATTAAGTTCTTGCATAAACTTATCCAAAATTCATAAAGCTTGTTTTAATTTTTTCCCTATAAAGGGAAGTACAATGAGAAAAGGATGTAATAACTTTTTTGAATCCATTAACAAACACTTTGAAAGACTTCTTCTAAACTCTAACTTAGCCTTTAAATACGGAGATTACTTTTCAAAGATATTTCTCACTTATTTTGATAAAGGTCTCTATCTAGCTAAAGTATCTAACGAAATTCTTGCTACAACAAACTTTAATAATTTAAGTACCTCTCTTTGTCATATGGATTATGTTAATAAAAATCTAATTTTTGATGATACTGATGAAATATGGATTATCGACTTTGATAAATGTAGAATAGACTTTTGTGTGCATGATTTATCTTACTTTTTTAGGCGCCTTTTAAAAAGAGATAAAACTAATTGGAACATAGATATAGTCCTAAGTTGTTTAGAAGAGTATGAAAAGATACATCCTTTAAACATTGATGAATATAAATACCTTTTAGCTTATCTTTCTTTCCCTCAAAAGTACTGGAAGATTTCAAGAGATTACTATAGAAACATAGATAAATGCAATAAAAAAACCTTTGTTAATATGCTCAGCAAATCTGTAAAAAACTTTAATTCTCAAATAGAATTTACAGAGACATTTATGGAATATATAAATAAGAAATTTAACGTGAAGTATTAATAAAAGCCACCGATTTCTAAATCGGTGACTTTATTTTAGTGTTTACTTTCTAGGATTCCTAATCTGAGCTTGTGCTGCTGCAAGTCTTGCAATCGGAACTCTAAATGGTGAACATGATACATAGTTAAGTCCTGTGTTATGGAAGAACTCAACAGAAGATGGATCTCCACCGTGTTCTCCACAAATACCTAGCTTAATATCCTCTCTTGTTTTTCTTCCAAGCTCCACTGCCATCTTTACAAGCTTTCCTACTCCATCCTGGTCTAATCTTTGGAATGGGTCAAATTCATATATATTCTTTTCATAATAACTGCTTAAGAATTTGCCTGCATCATCTCTTGAAAATCCGAAGGTCATTTGAGTTAAATCATTTGTTCCAAAAGAGAAGAACTCTGCTTCTTTCGCTATTTCATCTGCTGTAAGAGCTGCCCTTGGAATTTCTATCATTGTACCTACTAAATATTTTAAATCTATTCCTGAAGTTGCGATTATATCATCAGCTGTTTTAACAACAACATCCTTAATATATTTTAATTCTTTTACCTCTCCAACAAGAGGAATCATTATTTCTGGCACTATATTAAATCCTTTTTCCTTCTTAACGTAAATGGCTGCCTCAATTATTGCTCTTGTTTGCATTTCAGCTATTTCAGGATATGAAACTGTAAGACGACATCCTCTGTGTCCCATCATTGGATTAAATTCGTGCAATGATTCAATAGTAGACTTCAATTCTTCATAGCTTATTCCCATTTCCTCAGATAATTCTCTTATATCTTGTTCTTCAGTTGGTAAGAATTCATGTAGTGGTGGATCTAAAAATCTTATTGTAACAGCTCTATCTTCCATGGCCTCATAAATTCCTATAAAATCTTCTCTCTGCATTGGAAGCAGTTTTTCTAGCGCCTTTCTTCTTTGCTCTTCATTCTCAGAAACTATCATTTCACGAACTGCTGGTATTCTATCTTCATTAAAGAACATATGCTCTGTTCTGCAAAGCCCTATTCCTTGTGCTCCAAATTCAACTGCTTGCCTTGCATCTTTTGGAGTATCTGCATTAGCTCTTACTTTCAATGCTCTTATTTCATCAGCCCATTCCATAAACTTACTGAAATATCCTGAAATCTCTGGAGCCACAGTCTTTATAGCTGTTCCATATACATTTCCTGTACTTCCGTCAAGAGAAATGTAATCTCCTTCTTTATAAATCTTTCCTGCTGCTACAAATGTTTTATCTTCTTCATTAATCTTTATTTCACCACACCCAGCAACACAACAAGTTCCCATTCCTCTAGCTACAACCGCTGCATGAGAAGTCATTCCACCTCTTATTGTAAGTATTCCTTCTGCAGCAACCATACCTTCTATATCTTCTGGAGAAGTTTCTAATCTAACTAAGATTACTTTTTCTCCTTTTTCATGTTTATTTTTAGCATCTTGTGCAGTAAAGTAAATCTTTCCACAAGCAGCCCCTGGTGATGCCGGAAGCCCCTTAGCGATTGGTGCAGCTTTCTTTAATTCCACTGCATCAAAAGCTGGATGTAATAATGAATCTAATTGCTTTGGTTCTACCTTTAATAATGCCTCTTCTTTAGTTAAAACGCCTTCTTCTACTAGGTTAACTGCTATCATTAATGCTGATTGAGCTGTTCTTTTACCATTTCTAGTTTGTAAGAAATATAACTTACCTTGTTCTATAGTAAACTCCATATCTTGCATGTCTTTATAATGCGCTTCTAATCTATTAGCTATAGATATGAATTCTTTATAACATTCTGGAAGATCTTCTTCTAATCTAGAAATTGGCTGAGGAGTTCTAATACCTGCAACTACGTCTTCTCCTTGAGCATTTATTAAGTATTCTCCAAATATCTTCTTTTCTCCTGTAGCAGGGTCTCTTGTAAAGGCAACCCCTGTTCCTGAATTGTCTCCCATATTACCAAACACCATGGATTGTACGTTTACTGCTGTACCCCAGCTAGATGGATAATCATTTAATCTTCTATATACTATGGCTCTTGGATTATTCCATGATTTAAATACAGCTTGTACAGAGTCCATTAGTTGCTCTTTAGGATCTTGTGGGAATTCTACACCCATTTCATCTAAGTATAATTTTTTATATTTAAGCACAACTTTCTTTAAGTCTTCTGCAGTTAAATCTGTGTCATATTCCACACCTTTTTCTTCTTTAACTTCATCTAATATGTTCTCAAACTTTCTCTTTTCAATTCCTATAGCTACATCTGAGAACATTTGTATAAATCTTCTGTAAGAATCATAAGCAAATCTTTCATTCCCAGTAAGCTTGGCAATTCCTTGAACGGTTTCATCATTTAAACCTAAGTTTAGAATTGTATCCATCATTCCTGGCATTGAAACTCTTGCTCCAGACCTTACTGATACAAGAAGTGGATTGTTTTTGTCTCCAAATTTTTTACCTGTGATTTCTTCTGTTTTAGCTAGTGATTTCATAATCTGATTTATAATATCATCAGATATAACTTCACCATCTTCGTAGTATTTAGTGCAGGCTTCTGTAGTTATTGTAAATCCTTGCGGAACAGGAATTCCTAAATTCGTCATCTCTGCAAGGTTGGCTCCTTTACCGCCTAAAAGATTTTTCATTCCTGCATTACCTTCACTAAATAAATAAACATACTTCTTCACTTCCACATTAACATCCCCTTTTCTTTGTCTAACATATATCTAAAGAGTTTCCTCTTAGATGGCTAACTATTTTCACTTAATTTGACAAAAAGACGTGTTATGTTTGTTTTGGAAAGCTTACCTATAACCCTAACCTTATCTCCATCTTCTTCTAATACTCTTTCTATAACAGGTAGACTATCAACTTCTCTTTCTATTATTTTTTTTGCTGCTATGTAAGCTGAATCTTCTGGTTCAACAAATACTATATTAGGCATTCTTGTCATAATAATTCCTACTGGAACTTTATTTATATCAGTTCCTCCTATGGCACTCTTCAGAAAATCCTTTCTAGAAATTGCACCTACTAAATAGCCATTATTTTCAACAAATATAGTCCCAACATCATTTAAAAATAAATTTACAATAGCATTATATACGGTAGTTTGCTCATCTACAGTAACAGGTTTTGACATAATATCCTTAACCTTAATTTTTCTTATATAATCAAAGACCAAACTTGAGGAAGGTTTCTGAGAATATATATACCCAACCTTAGGTCTAGCTTCTAGTATTCCTGTCATGGTGAGTATAGCTAAGTCTGGCCTTAAGGCTGCTCTAGTGACCCCAATTTTGCTTGCTAACTGTTCACTTGTTATAGGTTGATTTTCCTTAACTAACTCAATAATTTCTTTTTGCCTAGATGATAAGTTAATTGTTGCCGACCTCCTTCGTACCATTACCAACACATTGTATCATAAATCAATTAAAAATAGCATATCACTTTTCCTTGCTGATAAGCGATTTATTCAAATTAATCTGGTCAACGGTATACTTTTTCTTTTATTTTCTTTTATTTGTGATATATTTTATTTTAAATGAGCTATACTAATGCTATTATTTATTTATATTGTATACTTAATTTGCCTTTTATGTTGTTAATACCTAATATTTTTAAAGCAAAGACGACAGTATTATCTGCCGTCCTTATTTTTTTCATTTTTGTCATCATCAACTTCTTCAAAGGTTACAGTATATTGATATACATTTTCATCTTTAGTTGAAGGATCCTTCTTTTCAAATTTTTCTTTTACTTCAGATGTTATATCTTCTACCTTTTCCTTTACATCAAAAGTTATATCGTCAACTTTTTCTTTAACATCTTTAGCCTTATTTTTTATTATCTTATTCACAATTTCAACTGAACCATCGCTTTTAACAAGTTCAACAGTTATCTTTGTAAATACAGCACTTAGTAATCCAATTGCGATAAGTGGCGGCCATAGTAATGCTATTGCACCAGCTGCTACACCTGCATTAACGGGAATATCAGTAATTACTTTGTCATCTTTTTTTATTCTTATCCTATTTACATTTCCTTTTTTTATTACTTCTCTCATCCAATTCATGAATTCATCTTTGGTAGTATATAATTCATCTTTAATGTTGTTCTTTTTGTTTTCTATAAATATTAATGCATCTACAACATTACCATCGCATTCTTCTAAAGCTTCCTTTGCTTCAGTATAGCTAATTCCTGTTCTTTCTCTAAGTATATCGATCTTTTCTAAGGTTATATCGCTCATTCCATTCACTCCTTTTTTATATAATTAAAAATTTCTAAGCTTTTCGGTTGTCTCGAATAATTTTGTGAGATAAAAATATTTAAAATCTTGTATACTTCTTTTTTTAAGTCATCACTTAAAGAAATCCTAGGAATGTTCTCAATAAGACTTCTATCTAGAAATTTCAGAACATTGTATGCGCCGTAACTTATGCTAATACCATTAACTTTATTACATTCATTACAAGTTCCACCATGATATTGTATGCTTAAATAGTTAGATTTATTTATTTTGTTTCCACATATGCTGCAATTTTCAAACTCAAACCCATATCCTGTTGACCTTAGAAGCTTAAGTTCTAGTGCTCTAGCTAAAATTTCTAAATCTGCAGCATTATTTTTCATAAGATAGAAGCTTTTAATAAAATCTTGAAAGAGTTCTCTGTTGCTCTCTTCTTCTTGTAAAGCAATTAATATTAATTCACAAAAATAAGAGCCATAAGTTATTGTATCTAAATCATTTAGTAAACTTTGAAAGGAGTCTGTAATCTCTACTTCATTTATAGTGTATAAATTCTTACCTCTATATAATACATATTCTCCAAAACAAAAGCTTTGAGTTGATGCAAAAAACTTGCTTTTGTTTTTTTTAGCACCTTTTGCTATGGCACTGACTTTTCCAAGCTTGTCAGTAAAAAGCCATAAAAGCTTATCATTTTCTTTGAAGTCCTGTGTTTTTAGAACCATAGCTTTAGTTTTAAAAATTGACAGAAAATCATCTCCTATATTTATATTATAACCTAATTTTGAGAATAAATAACAGTACTTTCTCAAAAGTTTTATAAATTTTTAGTAAATTTTACTTTAGCCTTAGTATATTAAAAACTGTATTCTAAGGTTACTCTTTATATCCTAATTCTTTTAATATGAAGCTGCTATCTCTCCACTCTTTTTTTACTTTAACCCATATCTGGAGATTAACTTTAGCTTCTAAAAACTTTTCCATGTCTTGCCTTGCATAGGTAGAAATTCTTTTCATCATTTGTCCACCCTTGCCAATAATAATCCCTTTATGAGAATCCTTCTCGCATAATATATTAGCATCTATGTGGTATCTATTTCTGTCGTCTTTCTTCATTGCTATGATTTCCACTGCAATACCATGAGGTACTTCCTCAGATAGTAACTTTAACGCCTTTTCTCTAATAATCTCCGAAATAATAAATCTTTCCTGAACATCAGTTATCATATCATCTGGATAATATTTAGGGCCTTCTGGCATATGCTTTACCATTAGTTCCATTAAAACATCCACATTTTTCCCACTTTTTGCTGATATAGGTATAATTTCAGCAAAGTCCATATATTGAGAATATTTTTGAAGAGTCTCAGCTACTAATTCTGATGGATTTTCATCCATCTTATTTATAACTAAAAATATTGGCTTTCTAGAGTTTTTTAGACTCTCTAATATCATTTCATCTCCTTTGCCTATTTCGCTTTGCGGAGTTGTAATAAACACTACTAAATCGACCTCAGAAGTGGATTCTTCTGCAATTTTGACCATATATTCTCCCAATTTGTGCCTTGGTTTATGAATACCTGGAGTATCTACAAAGACCATTTGATAATCTTCCTTAGTTAATACTGCACGTATATTATTTCTTGTAGTTTGAGGCCTACAAGATACTATAGATAACTTTTCTCCTATTATCTTATTTGTTAGTGTAGATTTACCAACATTGGGTCTTCCTATTATTGTTACAAATCCTGATTTAAACATAATTCCTCCTTATTTAGCTAAGTCTTCTTTAGTAAATGCACCTGGTAATATATCTTCTAATTTTTTCACTTTATAATCATTTTCATTTTTAATAAGGATTATATCTGTATCCCTATTAGCAAATTCACTAATTACCTGCCTACAAATCCCACAAGGTGAAGTATGAGTAGCCATATCTCCGACTATAGCTATTGCTTTTAAATTTTTATTTCCTTCTGCTACTGCTCTAAATATAGCTGTTCTTTCTGCGCAGTTAGTAGCACCATAGGATGCATTTTCTACATTACACCCACCGTATATTTTACCATCATCCATAAGTACAGCAGCACCTACCTTAAAGTCAGAATATGGCACATATGCATTTTCTCTATATTTTAAAGCTTCTTTTATCAATTCTTTATATTCCACATTTATTCCTCCTCAGGATTAATTTTGTATAATATTTTTTAGAATATAATTATATCATGTATTATATATTTCAAAATTTTTGCCTGTAACTTTATTTCTATTATAAGATTTTAAAAATTAGCAATGTGAGAAGAGTTCCAAAAATTCCTCCAGCAATTACTTCTAAAATAGAATGAACTTGAGAATCTACTCTGCTTTGTGCTACTATAAAAGCCATAATATAGCTAAGTATTATAACAGTAGGTTCTTCTGTGAGTAAAGCTATAGTAGTAGCTATAGAAAATCCTATAGCACTATGTCCACTCGGCATACCTCCTTTCAGTGGAGTACCTTCACCAAATATAGCTTTAGCAATAACTGTGGCTAAAGAAACAATAACTAAACTTAAAAAGATCATATAGGGCTCAGAATTTTTAATTTTTTTAATTACTACAAAAGTAAACGGCATTAATCTATCCCAGAATATAATATACCCTACTAAAACAGAATTTATAGCAGTTACCAAAACTGCTCCTGCAGCAACATTTTTAGCTAGTTTAGCTAAAGGATGATAATAGTTTGTAGTGGCATCTATAGCAAATTCTATAGCTGTATTTATCATCTCTCCTACAAGAACCATAGTTATTGTTATGGTTATAACTAAAAGCTCCATTTTAGTTAAATCATAAAAAAAACATCCGCTAAGAACAAATAAAGTTGCTATCATATGTATTCTCATATTTCGTTGAGTTCTTACTGTATATATTAATCCTTCAATAGCATAATTAAAACTATCTACTAATTTTTTTACTTTTTTTATAAAAATCACTTCCGATCTTAGGATAAAATTTTGACATGCAGCCTTATGTTATTCTGCATGTCATATACTCTATCAAAACCAAATTATTTTTCCCTTATAATGTTGAATCTTTCCAAAATTTCCTCTTCTCTTTTTCTCATGATATTCTTTTCTTCTTCTTCCATATGGTCATATCCCAACAGATGAAGTACTGAATGAACTGTAAGATAGCATACTTCCCTCAAGTAAGAATGTCCATATTCCTCACTTTGTTCTTTTGCTTTTTCCAAAGACAATACTATGTCTCCTAATACAAGTTTTCCTTCATTTAAATCTGATATAGCAAAGTTATTATCCTTGTAAGCCTCTTTGTATACCTTTCCTCTAGGGTATTCCAGCATAGGGAAAGATAACACATCTGTTACCTTATCGATATTCCTTTGTTCCTTATTTATCCTCTTTATTTCATCATTGTCAATAAATATTACACTTACTTCTGTATCAATATTTACTTCTTCTTCTTTTAAAGCGTACTCTATTATAGAGCTTACACTTTCTAAAATGATATCATCAATCTTCAGTTTATTTTGTCTATCGTCTATATATCATTGTTTATTCTCCTTTTGGTACTCACGCCTTATTTCTCAGAAGGATATTCAATCCTCTGATGGTATATGCCTGACAAGGCTTTTAAAAAGGCTGCTCTTATTTTATTTAGATCCTTTAACGTCAAATCACAGTTATCTAGCTGCCCTTCATTTAACCTAGCCTTAATTATATTATTAACCATTTCCTCTATTTTACCCTTAGTAGGTTCGCTTATAGACCTTACAGCAGCTTCAACTCCATCAGCTAGCATTAAAATAGCATTCTCTTTACTCTCCGGTATAGGACCTGGATATTTAAAATCATCTTCTTTAATTTCCTCTGGTTTATCACTATTATTTTTAGCAGTGACATAAAAGTACTTTACTAAGGATGTTCCGTGATGTTGTTCAATAGCATCTCTTATAACCTTTGGAAGTTTATATTCTTTTGCAATCTCTAGTCCATCCTTTATATGAGAAGTTATAATAAGAGTACTCAAATTAGGATTTATCTTATCATGAGGATTATCCTTTCCTACTTGATTTTCTTTAAAAAACATAGGCCTTTTGATTTTTCCTATATCATGATAATAAGCACAAACCCTAGCAAGTACTGGATTTCCTCCTACTTGTTCAGCTGCCACTTCAGCTAGATTCGCAACCAATATACTATGATGATATGTACCTGGTGCCTCCAAAAGCAGCTTTTTCTGAACAGGGTGATTAGGATTAGACAACTCTAGCAATTTAATATTTGTAACTATATCGAAAGTACTTTCAAAGAAAGGCAAGAATCCAACAGTCAATATAGCTGCCATAATACTTCCTACAAAAGAATACCCTGATCTTTTTAATACTTCTAATACATTGTTGCTTAAAAGAAATCCTACAGTAAAGGTCAAAGTAACATTCATAGCTCCAACAAATAGGGAAGCATAAAGTATATCATTTCTTTGTTGCAACCGTTTAAGAGCAACTGCTCCTAATATACTGTTTAATATAGCAAGTAGAGTTATCTCAATATTAAATTGGACAACAGCACTCAGTAAAATACAATTGATAATATTAGATGTTAATGAAATTTTATAATTAATTAAAAGTGTGATAAGCATAGGTATGCAAGCTAAAGGTATTAAAAATGGAGAAATTATAGCTATAGTCCTTGCTAAAAGCACGGATATACACATCAATATGCTTAACAATATTAATTTGCTATAATCATTGTATACTTCTCTGTAATATTTATATATAGAACCATTGAAGGAACATCACAAGCAGCACTAAAGCAATTATGCTCAAATATATGTATTTATTATCATCATTATCAAGAAGTCCTAAATCCTTCAATATTATTAAATCTCTTTCCGTTACCGGTTCTCCTTCTTTTACAATGATTTGACCTTTCTTGATTATGATAGGCTGAACAGATTTTCTCGCTTCAATCTTCAACTCATTTGTTTTATCCTCATCATAAAAGAAATTTGGCTTTATCATTAAGGTTCCTATTCTAATCCCTAAATCTCTTAAATTCCTAGAAAGCTTAGAGGCATTAAATTTTACAGCAATAGCGTCCTGGGCCTTTTTAATATCCTCTTCATTATCTTCCCTTATGTCCATATCTAATACCTTATTCATTACAGAAGTTAAGTTTTCTTGTAATACTTTAAGTTGAGCCTTATCTAATGTAACTAGTACCTTAAGCTCCTCTTCTGATAAATTTATTTGTGCATTTTCTCTCAAGGCGTGAATTTTAGCATTTTCATCTGAGCTGCTCTCCAATAACTTATTAGCTTGAAAAAATAAACTATCTATCTGATCTAAAGCCTCTTTTTTAATTTCTAAATTTTTATTGTATTGAAGAGGTACGGATTCCTCCTTCTGCTGCTGTTTTTCCTTGGTTTTAAGCGTATCTGTAACTTCTTTTGATGCCTTAATATCAGATTTAGCTATTTCTCCTACTTTTAAATCGTACTTTTTCGTTACCAAGGAAGTCATTAATATTGCTGACATAAAAACAAAAGTCAAAATAAAGGTTACAATTTTTTTGAGATTATTACTTTCTATCCTACCTATGATCTTCATCATTTATCATAATCACGCCCTTGTTTATATTCATATTTTATCTTCTGCAACTTAGCTCACTGTCATTCTACATTTTACTTTTTTCAATATTTTCATCAGTACTTGGCTGTATTAATTGGGTTTCTGCTATATTTTCCTCTACTACTAGTACAACCCTTATCTCAAATTTATCATCTTTTTGCGTGCTATCCACTATCTTATCTATTATTTTAACAGATTTATCTAACTTTACAATTATATTCGAGAAAAGTTCATTAGCATTTTTTTCTTCAACTTCCTTTTTATCTCTCTTCTTTAATTTCTCTTCTACTTCAAAATATGTTTCTTTTTTTATAAAAGATCTATCTATAAACATTTTATCATATACTTTAAAATTATTCTTGGCTTTTTTTAGATAAAGTTTCTTACCCAATATTTCTACATACAAATTTTCGTCTTTTTTACCTGTTCTTTCCCTGCTTACATATCTAATTGGCACCTGAATCTTTTCTTCATAAAAAGTTCTTGCTATTACCTCTGCTTCTGCGTGCACTTGATAGGTCCCACCTTCTTTTCCCTGTTCTCCTTTAACAAGCACATCTCCTTTTTTTACAACATCTCCGCCTTTTACAATAGCAGTTCCCGCTGCGCTATATAGTCTTATAATCTCTCCATCCTTTTTCGCAACTACATTGCATGGAGAATTATCTATTATGAAACCTGGAGGTTCCTGCCTCTCTGCAATGCTTATGTTCAGTTTTGCTCCTTCTATTCTAGCTCTAACCCACATTATGTCGCTATTATTCTTTATAACTTTTTCTTCTAAATCATATACATCTATCTTGCTTTTACTAATCCCAGGTCCAATGCCCAAAGCTTTTAATTGACTCCTTATTTCATAAGGAGTAACGTTATTCTCAGTAATAATATTTATATTCCATATAAATGTAGATAAATAGTATATTATTAAGCCAAATATAATCATGCCACCTAACAAGGTTTTCCTTTTTCTGTTTTTAATAATAAAAAAAGATAACCCCCTTCTGCTTACTATCTTTATCTTGGTATCTGTTCTCTTCGCTATATCACTTATTTTATCATAATACTTCAAATTCGTATTAAAGCACATAGTTGTTATATTTTTTCTTTTTACGTTTCCAAGACTTACATCACTTTTCCAAAGCAAATTTATAAATTTTTCAGGTGTCATAGTCTGAATTTCAACTGTTATTATACCTCTTCTATACTTTTCAAAATTAAATTTACTCATATCCCATTCCCCTCATAACTTATACCTTTGAATTTGCCCCCTAAAATTATAGTACTTCCACCAATAAACAATATTTCTAGATTCCTACCTTTAAGAGAAATCACCCCCGAATTCGAATTTAATTTAATTTCTTCTTCTCCAAACATTATTATGCCTTTATGATTCTCAATAGTTATTTCATTATCACCAGTTACTATAATTTTAGGTATATCTAGTACTACATCCCTTGGCAGTCCAAGCTTTTGTGCTAAATTTTCCTTAGTCCTATATAACTTTTCTTTCACTCTTCGCTCTCCTATAAATTTCTTTCATACTAATTTATGAATTTTCTCTTTAATAAATTACTATAAAATAAAAAGACCCAGTTTTCACTGGATCTTAAATTAAGTTTTTTCAAACTTTTATTTCATTTAATTTAAGTTTTGTTTTACAATGGCACTTACAAGTTTTCCATCTGCACGACCTTTAGTTTTAGCCATCACAGCTGTCATAACTTTTCCCATATCTCTGGCACTACTTGCCCCTGTCTCATTAATTGTCTGACGAACTATTTCAGCAATTTCATCTTGGGTCAACTGCTTAGGAAGGTACTCTAATAAAATCTCTATTTCAGAATTAGCCTCATCAACTAAATCTTGTCTATTACCTTTTTCAAATTCAACAATAGCGTCCCTTCTACGTTTTACTTCCTTTGATAAAATTTCTATGATTTCTTCATCATCTAAAATTCTATTATCGGTTTTCTCAACCTGTAGAACAGCGGCTTTTGCCATACTTAAAGTACTGGCTTTAAACTTATCTTTACTTAGCATTGCGCTTTTCCAGTCCTGTTGTAATTTTTCCTTAAGAGACATACTTGAGCTACCTTCTTTCAATAATTCTTATCTAACTTTAGTTTTTCTTCTTCTTGCAGCTTCTGATTTTTTCTTTCTTTTTACGCTTGGTTTTTCATAATGTTCTCTCTTTCTTACCTCAGATAGAACACCCGCTTTTGCACAAGATCTTTTGAATCTTTTTAGTGCACTTTCTAACGTTTCATTTTCTCTTAATTTAACTTCTGACACCGATTATCCCTCCCTCCCTAGCAGTAATAAAACCTAAGTAATTTGCAGTTACTGAGGGCAAAATAGCACATTGGTAATTATACAACATTTTTTTACAAGCTGTCAACTATTTTCACAGCTTAACTCTATTTTCATTTCTCTCATGACTAAGTTACTGAATGAAGATTTCTAAAATCACCTGAATGAAACTTCCACTAGAGTCAAGAACTCTGCTTATTTAGCCTGGTGGCCAATTAAGACTTTTGCCTCCTAGAATATGAAGATGAAGATGAGGAACTTCTTGTCCTCCATCTTTTCCACAATTTATTGCTACTCTATATCCACTATCATGAATATTTACTTTTTTAGCAATTTCCTTGATTACAAGCATCATGTGACCCATTATATATGAATCTTCCTCAGACAAATCATTTAAGCTCTCTATATGCTTTTTCGGTATCACGAGAACATGTACCGGTGCTTTTGGATTTATATCTTCAAAGCTTAACACTTTATCATCTTCATATACCTTCTTACAAGGTATTTCCCCTTTGGCTATTTTACAAAATATGCACTCTTCCATGCTTCTCACCTCCTTGCTTTACTTATCTTAATATTCAACATTAATATAAAATTTCCTTTTTTTTAATGCTTTTATTAATTAATTTATTATATCTCCTATAATAAAGTCCTCTTTTACTTCTTTTAATCTGCTCTTTAGGATTTCTCCACTTAAAGATTCCCCAGATTTTGATATAACCTTAATATAGTTAGGAGTGTACCCCTCATAACTATCCTCAATATTATTATACCTCTGTTCATATAAAACTTCCATATCTTTCCCAATAAACTTATCCATAAATTCTTTTTCATTTTCCTCATTGAGTTTTATAAGAATTTTACTTCTCTCTTCTTTCACATTTCCATCAACTTGGTTTTCCATATTTTCAGCTCTAGTTCCTGTTCTAGGACTATATTTGAATATGTGCATTTTCGATAGTTTTATTTCTTTTAGGAAATCATAAGTTTTATTAAACTCCTCCGCCGTCTCTCCTGGAAAACCTACAATAATGTCTGTTGTTATAGAAACATCTTTTACATATTCTCGCAATAAATTAACTATACTTCTATATTGTTCTATATTGTATTTTCTATTCATTCTCTTTAAAGTATCATCGCATCCGCTTTGAAGCGAAAGATGAAAATGAGGGCATAATTTTTCTAGCCTTCCAATTTCCTTTACTATCTCCTTATTAAAAAACTCTGGGCCAATAGACCCTATTCTAATCCTGTTTATACCTTCTACTTTCTCTATTTCTTGAAGTATCTTAAGCAAATTCCAGTCCCCTTCTAAATCAACACCATAGGAAGATATATCAATTCCTGATAATATTATTTCTTTAAACCCGTGTTTTGCTAGTTCTTTGACTTCATTAACAACTGTTTCTGGTGCTTTACTGCATACTGCTCCTCTTGCAAAAGGAATTAAACAATAAGAACAAAAATTATTGCATCCATCTTGAATCTTTAAAAAAGCCCTAGTTTTATCTTGATATTCTTCTATCTTTAAATCCTCAAAAACCTTATTTTTAAGAACGTCATTGACTGCGACCATTTGTTTTTTTTCTTCTTTTGCTCTGTTTACCCAGTAAACTATTTCTCCCTTATTTCTTGTACCAAGTACCACATCTACATCTCCAAGTTCACTAACCTTATCTGGAGCAATTTGAGTATAACATCCCACAGCTGCAATAATTGCATTTTGATTTTTTCTTTTGGCTCTAGAAATCATCTGACGTGACTTTTTGTCACTCATGTTAGTAACAGTACAAGTATTTATAACATAAACATCTGCTACATCCTCAAAGGAAACTATTTCATAGCCACTCTTTATAAACTTTTCAGCCATAGCTTCTGATTCATACTGATTAACTCTACATCCTAATGTAGCAAAAGCAACTTTCATTAAATTATTCCTCCTAAATCTCCTAATTCATACATAATCAAAGTAAGAGCTGTAAACCCAGCGGTTTCGGTTCTAAGTATTCTTGGCCCTAGAGTCACAATATGAGCATTTATTTTTTTTAGAGTTTCTATTTCTTCCTCTTCAAAACCGCCTTCTGGTCCAATAATTATTCCTACCTTCTTAACTTCTTTATGCAAGTTTTTAGTCATTTGTTTTATCCCATAATTTTCTGCATTCTCATAAGGTACTACTATTAAATCCATTTCTTTTAGCTCTTCTAGCAATTCTTTAAAATATATAATATCATTTACTACGGGTATTAAAGTTCTTTTGCTTTGTTTACACGCTTCAAATGCTATTCTATTCCATCTCTCTATCTTTTTAGTATCTTTTTTTATTTCTCCAAGAGCTGAGAGCACCCTTTCTGTTATAACAGGAGTTATCTCTTTAATTCCTAGCTCAGTACATTTTTGAACTATTAAATCCATCTTAGTTGACTTTGGAAAACCTTGATAAAGATAAACATCTACCGAACTTTCATTATTAACATCTAATTCTTCTAAAAGCTCAACTTCCACTTTAGTCTTAGTTATATCTTCTATTTTTCCTAAGAACTCTTTTCCATTGCAGTTATTTATATTTATTTTATCTCCTTCTTCAAGTCTTAGTACTTTGTAGATGTGTTTGACATCATCACCTTCAATTATAACCTTATTACCGAATATTTTATCTTCATTTACAAAAAACTTATGCATCCGTAACGCTCCTTTTATGCTTTTGCAATTATACAGCACCATTCTCCGTCTACATCGATTTCCTCAACCTTAAAGCCACATTTCTCAAGTTTAGCTACTACATCATCTTTTCTGTCTAGTATTATACCTGAAGATATAAAATATCCTCCCTCTACAAGGACGCTTTTAACATCCTCTGTTAATACTTTTATGATATCTGCAAGTATATTAGCAACTACAATGTCAGCTTTTCCTTCAACTACATCTATTAAATCTCCATGAAGTATTTCTATGTTATCTAAATCATTAAGCTCCGCATTTTTCTTAGCTGAATCTACAGCTACAGGGTCCAGATCTACTCCTACTACTTTTTTAGCATGTAATTTAGCAGCGGCAATAGCAAGTATTCCAGAACCTGTTCCTATATCAAACACCACAGAATCATCTTTAACGTACTTTTCTAAAGCTCTAACACATAACCTAGTAGTTTCATGAGTTCCCGTTCCAAAGGCCATACCAGGGTCTAATTCTAAGATTATTTCATCATCCTTTTGTATGTATTCTTCCCAAGTAGGCTTAACTACTATTCTTTTTCCTATTTTAGTTGGATGATAATATTCCTTCCAGTTATTTTCCCAATCCTCTTCATTTACCTTGCTAACTGTAATCTTTCCTTCTCCCTTATCTATCCCAAAGCTATCTAAATTCATTACGCTTTCTTTTATATACTTCAAGTCCTCTTTAAACTTTTCATTATCCTTATAATAAGCCTTTACTATAGTAGCATCATCTAAGCTCACAGGATACTCTTCTATCCAATCAAGCCCCGGGCTTTTAATCTTATCTTCCACATCCTTAGGGTCCATTATTGAAACACCTTGAACTCCTGTATTATATAATATTCCCGTTATAGCTTCTGCAGCTTCACTTGTTGTAATGATTTCAACTTCTAGCCATTGTTTATCCATATATAAACTCTCCTTTGTTTTTTATTTTCTCCCATTTACATATTATTTTATTATAATGCAAAGACTACGAAATTGTAAACTTAAAAAACTTGTTTCTCCCCATAGGAGAGAAACAAGTTTTATTTAAAACTTTTTTTAATTTTATCTACGATAGATTCTTTAGCTTCTCTAGGGCTTTCCCCAACTTTTTCTCCACTAGCTTCCATAAATGACATTAAAGCTTCCTTCTGCTTTTCATTTAGTGTTTTTGGTACATCTACAATAACCTTAACGAATTGGTCTCCTCTACCGTGTCCATTAACCCTCTGTACACCTTTTCCTTTTAATCTAAATACAGTTCCTGGCTGAGTTCCTGCTGGAACAGTATATTTTACGTCTCCATCTATGGTTGGAACCTTAAGTTCTGCACCTAAAGTAGCCTTTCCAAAGCTTATATGCTCTTCTGTATATATATCAAAGCCTTTTCTGTTAAATAGCTTATGAGGAGAAACTCTTATATTAACATATAAATCTCCGTTAGGTCCCCCATTTTTACCTGGTTCACCCTGACCTCTTAGTGGCAATACATTTCCTGTATCTACACCAGCAGGAATGTTTATCTTTATCTTTTTATTCTTTCTAACTGTGCCTTTCCCGTGACAAGTAGAGCATGGATTATCTATAACACTTCCACTTCCACCACATTTATCACAGGTACTAGTAGTTACAAAGCTTCCAAGCGGAGTATTTCTTTGCTGCCTTACCTGCCCTGTACCTCCACACCTATCGCATTGTTTTGGATGAGTTCCTGGTTTTGCACCACTACCATTACAAGTTTCGCATTTCTCGTTTTTAGATATTGAAACTTCCTTTTCTACTCCAAAAACAGCTTCTTCAAAGGTCAGATTAAGAGTATACTCAAGGTCTGCACCTCTCTCAGGACCATTTTTTCTTCTTCTTGAAGAAAAACCTCCTCCAAAGAAGCTATCAAATATATCTTCAAAACCTCCCATGCCTGAAAAATCAAAGCCGCCCCCACCAAAACCGCCATTAAAATCAGCTGTTCCAAACTGATCATAATGAGCCTTTTTCTCTGGGTCAGAAAGGACTTGATATGCCTCGTTTATTTCTTTAAACTTTTCTTCAGCTTCTTTATCCCCTTGATTTCTGTCAGGATGGTATTTCATAGCTAGTTTTCTATATGCCTTTTTTATCTCATCATCGCTAGAACCCTTTGATACTCCAAGAACCTCATAGTAGTCTTTATTAGCCATCCCTGTTTTCACCACCTAATAACATATTGAATAACTCAAATTAAGGGAAGGCACTTAGACCATCCCTTAACCATCTCACTGTTTTAGTATACACAATTTATTTGTCGTCTTCAACCTTAAAATCTGCATCTACCACATTGTCATCATTACCATGAGATGTACCTTGTGCATTTCCTGCATTACCGCCCATGTTTCCCATATCAGGACCAGCTTGAGTTCCGCCTGCTTGCTCATATAATTTTGATGATATTGCATAGAATGCTTCAGTTAATTCAGTTGTAGCTTTCTTTATAGCTTCTACATCTTCTCCATCCTTAACTTTCTTTAAAGCTTCTAATTTTTCTTCTACAGTTTTCTTATCTTCGGCTGATACCTTATCTCCAAGATCCTTTAATGTTTTTTCTGTTTGGTAAACTACAGAATCTGCATTGTTCTTAGCATCTACTGCTTCTTTTCTCTTTTCATCTTCCGCTGCAAACTTTTCTGCTTCTTTTACAGCCTTATCTATTTCATCATCGCTTAAGTTTGTTGAAGCTGTAATTGTAATATTTGCTTCTTTTCCTGTTCCTTTATCTTTAGCTGAAACATTTAAGATACCATTAGCATCTAAATCAAAAGTAACCTCTATTTGAGGAATTCCTCTTGGTGCTGGTGGTATATCGCTTAATTGAAATCTTCCAAGACTTTTATTTCCAGCAGCCATCTTTCTTTCACCTTGAACTATGTGAATCTCAACAGAAGTTTGATTATCTGCAGCTGTTGAGAATATTTGGCTCTTCTTTGTTGGTATAGTTGTATTTCTTTCTATTAATGGAGTTGCAACACCACCCATTGTTTCAATTCCAAGAGTTAGTGGAGTTACATCAAGAAGCAATACATCTTTAACATCTCCAGTTAATACTCCTGCTTGGATTGCAGCGCCCATAGCAACAACTTCATCTGGATTAACTCCCTTAGATGGTTCTTTTCCTGTGAACTTCTTAACAGCGTCTTGGACTGCTGGTATTCTTGTAGAACCTCCAACAAGAACTACTTTATCTATATCATTAATGGAAAGCCCTGCATCGCTTAATGCTTTTCTCATTGGCTCAATTGTAGCTTCAACTAGGTCAGCAGTTATCTCATCAAACTTAGCTCTAGCCAAATCCATATCAATGTGCTTTGGACCAGTAGCATCAGCTGTTATAAATGGTAAATTTATATTTGTTTTTGTTGATGAAGAAAGCTCTATTTTAGCCTTTTCAGCTGCTTCCTTTAATCTTTGAAGAGCCATTTTATCATTTCTTAAATCTATTCCATTTTCTGCTTTAAATGTATCTGCTATGTGATCCATTACTCTTTGGTCAAAGTCATCTCCACCTAGTTTTGTGTTTCCGTTTGTTGCTTTAACTTCGAAAACTCCATCTCCAAGTTCTAGAATAGATACGTCAAAAGTACCTCCACCTAAGTCATAAACAAATATCTTCTGGTTTGTATCCATTTTATCAAGGCCATAAGCAAGAGATGCTGCTGTTGGTTCGTTAATTATTCTCTTAACATCAAGTCCAGCTATCTTACCAGCATTTTTTGTTGCCTGTCTTTCACTGTCATTAAAGTACGCTGGAACAGTTATAACTGCTTCTGTTACAGTTTCTCCTAAATAGCTTTCCGCATCTGCTTTAAGCTTTTGAAGTATCATCGCTGATATTTCTTCTGGTGAGTACTTTTTATCATCTATTGTTACTCTATAATCTGTACCCATATGTCTCTTTATTGATATAATTGTCTTATCTGGATTTGTGATTGATTGTCTTTTTGCAACTTGACCTACAAGTCTTTCACCATTATCTTTAAATGCTACTACTGATGGAGTAGTTCTTGCTCCTTCAGCATTAGCTATAACTACTGGATTTCCACCTTCCATAACTGATACACATGAGTTTGTAGTTCCTAAGTCAATTCCTATTACTTTTCCCATTTTTTATTTACCTCCCATATTATATCCTGTTGTTTATATATTTAACTTAATTAGCAACTTTAACAAGGCTAAATCTTAAAACCTTATCTTCTCTTTTAAATCCTTTTTGAAATACTTCTACTATTTCATTTTTCCCAAAGCTATCATCTTCAATATGCATTATAGCATTATGATAATTAGGATCAAATTCTCCATCTGCTGCTATCTCTTCAACACCTAATTTTTTAAGCGCTTCTTCAAACTGTTTTATTGTAATTTCTATTCCCTTTTTAAGGTCCTCAGCATTCCCTTCTGCACCCATAGCTCTTTCTAGATTGTCAAAGACAGGGAGCATATGTTTTAATACATCAGCACAAGCATCAGTATATATTGATTTTTTTTCTTTTTCTGTTCTCTTTCTAAAGTTATCATATTCTGCATTTATCCTTACCAGTCTATCCTTTAAGGCATCCAATTCATTTTCAAACTTTTTGTTCTCATCTTTTAGCTTTAAGTTTTCATCTTTTAAATTGTCAACTATACTATCTTCCATCTCATCATTAGTATTATCTTTAAGTTCTTCAAATTCCATATCTTCATTTACTTCTGATTCTTCCAAAGTTTCCTCTTCTAATTCTTCTTTTTCAATTTCTTTTAAATTTTCATCATTTATCATGTCTTCACCTCTTACCTATCATCAAAATAAATTTGCCCAATATTCTTATTAAGTATTCCAACTAACTGAGTTAATAGCGAAATAACTTTAGAATACTGCATTCTTGTAGGACCGATAACCCCTATAGTTCCTAGAGGCTCCCTTCCTAAGCTATACGTTGCAGAAATTATGCTGCAATCTCTAGCATCTTCTATTATATTTTCTTTTCCTATGCTTATAGTAACGATGTTTGAATTAATTGAGCTTACTTCTGGAGTGATATTGAACAGCCTTCCTAATAGGTCTTTATTATCCACTAAAGATAAAAATTGCCTAGCTTTTTCAACATCATTGTACTCTGGATAGTTAAATATATTGGCTGCTCCTTCATAGTAAACTTCACTATTGTCAGCCTTATCTAAAGCATCATATAAAGCAGTAATAATCGCATCAAAAATATCTTCATATCCTTTTAAACCACTCTTTAATTCATTTATTACTTTTAGATTTATGTCTTGGATGGTTAAATTTGCAAGCTTACTATTTAAAAAATTTGAAACCTTCTGAAGCATTTCATTGTTTATAGACTTATTAACTCTTATTAAGTTATTATTAATCATTCCATTTTGAGTCATTATTACAGCAAGAATGCTGTTATTATCAATAGCTAAAAGCTGTATTACTTTTATAGAGCTATTTCTCACAGAAGGAGTTTTTACCACACAAGTTAATTTAGTAAGCTCTGAGAGCAATAATATTGCCTTTCTAACTATTTTATCTACCTCATATAAGGCTTCATTAATAAGCTGAGTTTTTATTCTTAATTCTTCTTCTGGAGTTAGTTTAGGCAATTCAATAAGTTTATCTACGTATAATCTATATCCTTTATCTGAAGGCTTTCTCCCTGAAGATGTATGGAGCTGCTCAATAAGTCCTAGTTCCTCTAAGTCAGACATTTCATTTCTTATAGTAGCTGAACTTACTCCTAAATCATACTTTTTAGCTATAGTTCTAGAACCTACTGGCTCCCCTGTGATGATATAGTCATGGATAATAGCTTGTAGTATTTTAATTTTTCTTTCATCGATATTAAAATCCATTAATACATCACCTCTTTTATTAGCACTCTATTTAGTTGAGTGCTAATGACTACGATTTAAAATTATCACTCAAATATTTTTTTGTCAACATTAGCTTATTTGCGTAATTTATCCATTTTACATGAATATCCTTATTCACTTAAACTCTTCTTGTAAAATCTCTTTTTTTCTTGTGTTATTACCTACTTTTATTAATCTAAAATAAACTCACTCATAATTGAGTTTGAAATCTCTATTCCTTTTGGAGATAAAAATATCCTATCTTCTTCCTCAATAATTACTCCTCTACTTTTATACTTTTTAATAATATCTCCGTATATGCTAAAAACAGAACTATTAAATCTCTTCTTAAAGTTTTCTATAGATATTCCATTTATCTTCCTTAAACCCATGAACATGAATTCTTCCATATCATCTTCTAATGAATTTTTCTTTTTTTCTATAATAGGGCTTTTATTGCTGTTAATAGTTTTTATATATGTATCAATATCTTCCTCATTTCTAAACCTATATCCCCTCATATAAGAATGTGCTGAACTACCGCAGCCAAGATATTCACCTAAATCCCAATATACTAAATTATGAACACATTCTTTGTCTTTTTTAGAGAAGTTAGATATCTCATATTGATGATACCCTTTTGACTTTAAGAATTTCAAAGTATATTCATACATTTCTCTTTCCAGTTCTTCCTCTGGTAAGCTCAATTTATCCTCTTCGTAAAGTCTATAAAACGTTGTACCTTCTTCTACTATTAGGCTATAACACGATAAGTGCTCAGGCTCCAGCCTTGTAATTTCCTCCAAAGTTTCCTTCCAATCTTGAAAACTTTGATTTGGAAGCCCAAACATTAAATCTATATTTATATTATTAAACTCTAGTTTCCTTGCAAGATAAAAACTGTTTAGAAACTCCTCTTTAGAATGTATTCTCCCTAAAGCTTTTAGATGTTTATCTTGCCAAGCTTGAAGCCCTATGCTAAGTCTATTTACTCCTATAGATTTAAAAAGCTCTAATTTTTCTTGGCTAAAGGTTCCGGGATTACCTTCTACCGTAAATTCTAAATCCTCAGCTTTATCTAGTTTATCTATACTTTTCTTTATAATATTCCACCCTTCTAAAGATAAGTAGGTGGGAGTGCCCCCACCTACAAAAATTGTTTTAATTCTTTTGTCTACCTTATCTAATTCTTTAGAAAGAGCTTCTGCGTAAGAAATCATTTGTGTTTCCTTTCCACAAAAGGATGGGAAATCACAATATAGGCACTTTTGTTTGCAGAAGGGAATATGAATATACAGTGCTATATCCTTATTCATGCCTCTTTACGACCTTTCAATTTTAATCTAAAATTTAACTTCTTAAGGATATGCTTCAAAATTGTAGGAGTTCATTATAATAATGTGAAACTACAATTTCTTAAAACATAGCCTAGTCGTCTACCTTAAGTATTGACATAAAGGCTTCTTGTGGAACCTCTACACTTCCAATTTGACGCATTCTCTTTTTACCCTCTTTTTGCTTTTCAAGAAGTTTCTTCTTTCTTGAGATATCTCCTCCGTAGCACTTTGCAAGTACGTCTTTTCTCATAGCTTTCACAGTTTCTCTAGCTATTATCTTAGCACCTACTGCTGCTTGGATAGGAATTTCGAACATTTGTCTTGGAATTACTTCTTTTAACTTCTCAGCAATAGCCCTACCCTTATGGTAGGCCTTCTCTGCTGGTACTATCATAGATAATGCGTCTACAACCTCTCCATTTAATAACATATCTAATTTAACTAGCTTAGCTTCTTTATATCCGTGCAATTCATAGTCTAAAGATGCGTAACCTCTTGTCTTTGACTTTAACATATCAAAAAAGTCATAAATTATTTCATTTAACGGAATATAGTAATTTAATACTACTCTTGTAGTTTCGATATATTCCATGTCAATAAAGGTTCCTCTTCTATTTTGACATAGCTCCATTACTGCTCCTACATAATCTGAAGGTGTTATTATTGCTGCCTTTACTACAGGCTCTTCCATCTTTTCTATTTCTGTAGGATCTGGCATATTAGTCGGATTGGTCATCTCTAACATTTCCCCGTCTTTTTTGTATATCTTATATATAACTGATGGAGCCGTAGTTATAATGTCTAGATTGAATTCTCTTTCTATACGTTCTTGAATTATTTCCATGTGTAATAATCCTAAGAATCCACATCTAAATCCAAAGCCCAAAGCTATAGATGTTTCAGGTTCAAAGGCCAAAGCGGCATCGTTTAACTTTAACTTTTCTAAAGCTTCCTTTAGTTCATCATATTTTGCTCCATCTACAGGGTAAATACCGCTGAATACCATAGGTATTGCTGGTCTATATCCTTCTAGAGCCTCATCTGCTGGCCTTGCTGCTTCTGTAATGGTATCACCTACTGCTGCATCTCTCAAATTCTTTATTGAAGCAGTTATGTATCCAACATCTCCAGCACTTAACTCCCCTATTGGAAGAAAATTAGGTGTAAAAACTCCCACCTCTGTAACGTCATATTCTTTTCCACTTACCATAAACTTAATTTTAGTTCCTACTCTAACTGTACCTTCTTTAATTCTTACGTAACATACGACTCCCTTATAGCTGTCATAATAAGAGTCAAATATTAATGCCTTTAAAGGTGCATCTTCATCTCCTTCTGGAGATGGAACCTTTTGTACTACGGCTTCTAAAACATCTTTAATATTTAATCCTGTTTTAGCTGAAACCAAAGGTGCATCATGGGCTTCTATTCCTATAATATCCTCAATTTCTTGCTTTACTTCATCTGGTCTTGCACTTGGCAAGTCTATTTTATTTATAACAGGAACTATTTCAAGGTCATGATCTAAAGCAAGATAACAATTAGCTAAGGTTTGAGCTTGTATTCCTTGAGTAGCATCTACAACAAGTATAGCTCCTTCACAAGCTGCTAAACTTCTTGAAACCTCATAGTTAAAATCCACATGTCCTGGAGTATCTATTAAGTTTAATATGTACTCTTCTCCATTATCTCTTTTATAGACTAATCTTGCAGCCTGAGACTTTATGGTTATACCTCTTTCTCTTTCTAATTCCATGTTATCTAATACTTGATTTTCCATTTCCCTATTTGTAAGAGTACCTGTTTCCTCTAATAGTCTATCAGCAAGTGTAGATTTACCGTGGTCGATATGAGCTACTATCGAAAAATTCCTTATATACTTTTTTCTATCGTTCTGCATGTACTTTACCCCCATTGCGCATCATAAATCACAATAAATTATATCATACAAGTCTTGATATGTGTCAATAATAACTATTCTCTAAAAAAGTTTAAGCTATATATTATCTAATAATTTTAGGGTAGAGCTTTTAAGTTTTTCATTTATGCTTCCAATCTTTAGTTTAAATTTAGATACTATGCTGCTGTTAATGAAGAATATATATTCTTTTGTATCTATTCTAAAATCAAAAGGTCTTGCACTAAATAATATTCTCACTTTAGGTATGGTTAATTCATTTTCTTTTAGATTCTTTTTCCCATTAATATCTCCTATATCATACTTATTCGGATAGCTAAGAACCTCTACCATATGGTCTAAGTTCCAAGAATCCCTCTCTTTATTATAATTGAGCTCCTCACTTCTTATATCTGATGCTATACTCATATAAATTTGTCTATTTAAATTTAAATTCACCCTAAACAACCCTATAATTATAAACAAAA
Source organism: Clostridium bovifaecis (assembly GCA_009738435.1). Lineage (GTDB taxonomy): Bacteria > Bacillota > Clostridia > Clostridiales > Clostridiaceae > Clostridium_H > Clostridium_H bovifaecis. The sequence goes on from CP046522.1 coordinate 2,203,724, forward strand.
CAATTATAATTAACAGTATTTTTATTCTTTTCATAAAAAAAGTACCTCCTTTTATATAAAGGATGTACCTTTTTATATGATTTTATTCAATTCTTTCCATTTATATACTCTGCCATTATTCTAGCTAAATATTTAGCAGATCCCTTAGCTTCATCAATGGTATTTATATGAGATCCTACTTCTATTAAAACAGCATTGTTACTAGCATCTTGATTATAGAATTGCTTGCCATAGTTATAATAAAATGTTCCTTTATTGAAACTATTGGTTGCTTCATTGCCTGGATATAGCTTATTAGCTATTTCCCTTATTTTCTCAGATACCTGAATATTTTTATCAGCGTGAGGATTTTTCTTTGTCATAACAAAAGAAAACCTAGCTACTTTTTCTCCATTTATTGTGGTAGTAACAGTATTCTTATTCTCAATCGAATCTCTATGCATATCTATAATGAGTTTAAAATCCTTATATTCTTTTAAATATTTATCTAAAGTGACTCTAGATCTTGCATAGCTCTCGTTATAAGTCTCAATATCATGGATTGTTGTATCATGGATTGTTGTTATTCCGTACTTTTCTAACTCCTTTTTTAATTCTTCTCCAACTTGTGTTATATTTTTGTTTTTATCCACATTATTATTGCCATAAGGCTTGTAGCTTTCGCAAGTATGGGTATGATAAATAAGAACTTCAGGTTTTACTGAAGGCTCCTTTTTTAGCTCTTCACTAAATCCTGGCGCTGAACTCATATTTCCACCAGCTTCAGCCTTGGTCTCGTCTTCGTACACTTGATCCTCATTTAATGTAAATTTATTAAATACATTTTCCGGATCTCTCTTAACTATGTCTCCTGATGAATTGCTTTTATTTTGTGATTTTGCCGCATAATTTCTGTCTGCTTTCACACAAGAAATCTCCTTACCAACTATAGAAAGATAATTCTTACCCTCCATTCCTATAACCCTTAATATAGCTTTTTTAAAAGAAATTTTTTCATAATCTTCTCCTTTAGCTACACTGCCTAGCTGCATCAAAGGCATGCTATAATGAATTACTTTCGAATAAAAACCGTTGATAGGTTGATTCTCATTAAAATACAACCTTTTAGCACCACTTAACATCATCATAGCAATTAATAAACTTAAAACAGATAAACCTATTATCGTTGTAAATTCAAAGTTATCATTTTTCTTAAAGTTCACTATGACCCCTCCCTTGTTTAATTAATATATATGAGAGGTCATTTTTAAAATATTACTAATTTACATACTTATTTATATCATCTAAAGTTAATGCAGGTTGAAGAGCAATATTGATTCCATTTGCAACAATTTTAGAAACTACGTCAATTACTAGATCAATATCCTTAGGCGTCACTACCATTTCTCCAATTTGAGGATATAATATTTCATTTAAAAGCCTTTGCTTTTCATCCTTATCCAGTGATTTTAGCATATTATAAAATTCACTGCCCTCGGTAGCCTGACTACTAAAAGCATCTATAGCTAAATCTATAGTATCGTTTGCTAAGGTAGCTGCATGAACCACCGTAGGAACTCCTATAGCTATAACTGGTATACCTAAAGTCTTTTCGCTGATTTCCATTCTTTTATTTCCTATGCCTGATCCTGGAGATATGCCCGTATTCCCAATTTGAATAGTTTTATTCATTCTTTCAGTCTTTCTTGAGGCAAGAGCATCTATACAAATTATTAAATTGGGTTTTATATCATCTGTAACAGCTTTTACTATTTCTCCTGTCTCAATTCCAGTAAGACCCAATACCCCTGGAGATAACGCACATACTGGTCTTATATTTTCGTCTATTTTATCTGGAATTAGCTCCTTTAAATGTCTTGTTATCATAAGCCTAGAAACCACCTTAGGTCCTAAAGCATCTGGAGTTATATTCCAGTTACCAAGTCCCACCACTAATGCCGTCATGCTTTTATCTAAAGTAACCATATCAGATAAAGTCTTAGCAAAAACTTTGCTAACATCATCCATAACATCTCTATCAAAATTGACATTGTCAGGCATTTCTAAAGTAACGTACCTTCCTATAGGTTTTCCCATATTCCTTTCTCCAACTTCATCTACTATTTTAACATCAGTAATCTTTATTCCACTTTCAAAGTCTTCTCTTATTTCAACTCCTGGAATTCTTCCCTGACTTTGCTCTTCGTAAATTTCCTTTGCCTCTACTGCCAAATCGGTTCTTATGCTGGTCATAACTTCACTATCCTTTCTTGTTTTTCATATATCAGTATTTTTACCTAATCTCTATCTAATAATTCATTTATAATATTTCGTAAAAATATTACTCTTTACCAATAATTTATTTATGGTAAAATATAAATTATTATATGAAACTCCTCTTGTTGCTATCAGAGGAGTAAGGGACCATCACCAAATTACAAATTTGGGATGCCTGCTTAAGTAGCTTTATGCATTATTTTTAGAAATTTGTACTTGAAGTACCTACTAAATAATGCTATAATATCATTTGTTGAGTAAGGCAATGGTATTACGGATTTCCCCGAAGCTGCTTAACCCTACTAAATTCGCAAGGGGGTGAAAAGGAAATGGCAAATATTAAATCAGCTAAAAAGAGAATAAAAGTTATAGAAACTAAAACTCTTAGAAATAAAATGATTAAATCAGCATTAAAAACACAAATTAAAAAGTTTGAAGTTGCTGTTAATAGCAAGGATTTAAACGAAGCTAAAGCTGCTTACACTGCTGTTGTTAAGTCTTTAGATATGGCTGCAGCTAAAGGAGTTTTACATAAAAACAAGGCTGCAAGAAAGAAATCAAGATTAGCTTCAAAATTAAATGGATTAAGCGCTTAATAAGATAAACCGGTGAATTCACCGGTTTTTGTTATTTTTAAATAATTGCTGTATTTATAATTAAAAGCTCCATCTCTGTTTTTTCATCTACCGAACTGCTTTTTAAAGTCTTTTCTGTATTTAGGCAAAGCTCTATTATCTTTTCAAGCTGCATAATAGTAAACTTTTTGCTTTGAATCATCATTTTCTCACATACGTATGGATGGACCCTTAGTTCCCTTGATAATTCATCTTTTCCCTTACCTTTATCCATTCCTAACTTTATGTCAAATAAAAGCTTAAACTGTCTTTCTATCATTCTCAATATTCCACTTGCAGATTCCCCTTTAAATAATAATTCATTTAATACGTCTAATGAAATTTGAGGTTTTTTCTGAGACAGAAAATCTACCAAGTTAAATACATCATTATCATTTTTTCCGCTGACTAAATTAGAAATATCCTTAGCAGTTATTTCTCTTTCCTCTGCATAAGAGCAAAGCTTTTCAACTTCATTTTCTATTATATCTATATTATTTTCTGCTAAACTGCAAAATAAGGCTAAGTCCACCTTGCTTACTTCTTTGCCCTTTTCTCTAAACATATCTCCTACTTTCTTTTGAAGGGTTGCTCCTTTCAACTTAGAAAACTTTACTACACAAGCTTGCTTTTCTAACTTTTTTAACTTTGAACTTTCTTTTTCTCTATCACTTTCAAATATATAGTACATAATTAAGATACAGTTTTTAGGCAGATTTTTTATATAATCTCCAATCTCCCTTGAAAGCTTCTCCATGGATTTATCCATCTTGTCTTTTAAAAAATTAGATCTATATACAACAACTACTCTTCTCTCACTCATAAAAGGCAGTGTTTCACAAGCATTAATAATGCCATCCATAGTAATAGTTAGTCCATCTAACTCAACGTAGTTAAGTGCTAAAAAATCTTTACTCACCGCTTTATCCACTATTTTGTTTATAGTGCCTTTTATCGTTTGCTCATCGCTGCCACAAAATATATAACAATTAGATATTTCATCCTTCTTTAATTTATTTTCTAAAACAGAATAGTCTAACACTCTCTTTTCCTCCATCTAATTAATGAACCTCATTATCGTTCCTCTAATAAGTACCCACAGAGTAAGCTCCCATTATCAAATTTTAAATTTGGGCTCTCTGCTTAAGATTTATATTCTCTGCTTATTATATCATGTTGTACATTACAATAAAACACATGATAGCTATAGGAAAATATCTAAGTTCATCGTATCCATGCTTTACAAAAACATAGCTCATAAATATAATAAGCATGGCTACTCCATAGAAATAATTGTACTCTACTACAGGAGGGGCTAATTTAAGAAGCAAATAAGTACCTCCTTCGATTGATGTCATAGTAGAATATAATAATGAAGTAATAATTCTAAATATTGTATCAAATTCACTAAATATAATCCCCAGTGTTCCAAGAAGCACCACTAAGGAATATAAAGGAACTAAAATCAAATTTCCTGGTATAAAGAACATGCTTACACTGTTCAGCGTGCACATAGCATAAGGCATTGCAAATACCTGAGCACTTAGTGTAATGCTAAGACTTTCATTCAATTTTTTAGGCAGAATATACAGGCTCCTTTGAATTCCTTTATTATAAAGTATAATACCTAAAGTAGCCAAAAAAGATAGAGTAAACCCAATATCTAAAATGTAGTAAGGCTTTATTATGAGTATCATTAATGCTGCTAAACTAAGAGAAGATATGCTGTTATAATTTTTATAAAACACCTTTGAGAGTTTTAGAATTAGTATCATAACATAAGCACGAATTGTGGCTGCCTTTCCTCCAGTAAATATCATATATATAAATGAACCTAATAATCCTAATTTTACTCCTAAAATCTTCTCTAGCAGTTTATATACTACAGCTATATGGAAACCTGAAACACTTATTATGTGAGATATTCCTAATTTATTTATATTATTTTTCACTTGGAGATTTAAGTATTTAGTATCTCCATAGCAGGAAGCCATAACTATTCCTGCATTTTTCTCTCCTAATATCTTTGAATATTTATAATATAATCTTTCTTTAAATTCGTAGACTCTCTCTAAGAAATCAGGCTTCTCCTTTGTGTAATCTATAATTTCATATTCTCCTATAATACCTTTAAAATAGTCTTTAGCATTATTGAAGTTTCCCACGGCAACTATTTCTTCTCCATACTTAATATTATTAAAGTCGCCATATAAAATAACTTTTCTTCCTTTATAATCTCCTATATAAGACCCTCTGCTCTTTTCTATAAGCCTAAACTTAGCTTCATTCCCTAGATTTACATTAAAATAGACATTAAAACTAAAACATCCTATTATGAAGAAGGCTAGTACCAATATAAATTCTTTAATAGCCTGGGTAAAAAACATTACTAAAAAAAATATTATGGCCATCAATATTCCAAACATAATATTAAATTGTAATAAAGTTAAGCTAAAGCAAGCCATATAAACAGCTAATGCATAATATATTAGAGGTCTTTTCATTTTTACATTATACTCCTAAAGAAAAATTGCCTTCACATGGTAATATAACCAAATATGCGAAGGCCTAATCATTATTCTTAGTTTATATCCGTTTCCTTTATAAATTTTATTAAAAATATATGTATAAGTAAAAATACAATTATAACTTTTAAATCCCATAATAATTTGTTTAAATTCATTAAGTAATCAGAATAACTTATTTTAAAGAAAACTCCGTAAAAAATTACATTTAAAACCATAATTAAGCTAGACATCTTATTTTTTATAACATCTTTTAGTTTCACAAAGTAGAAAGAAAACATAATAGGGCTTATATTTAGAATTGTAAATATGATGATATTTCCTGTGAACATTCCTTTTTTCCCTTGAATAATAAGCCCTATTACTGATAGCGCAGTCACACATATTATATATAAAATTATACCAGAATTAAATTTATTAAATATTCTTTTATCTATATAGCTTGCTTCATAACTATTTCCTTCAATGTTTTCGTTTTGAGTATATATAAGTAAAGAACATAATACTAGTGGCATAAAATTAATCCATAATATTTCCCCAAATCCTATAGAGGCTTGTTTAAAAAAGATATTAACCATAATAATCGAAAAAAATTCTATAAATGCTATGACTAAATTAAATAGTATTATATCTCTTATGCTTCTTGTTAATTTTCTACTGGTATCTATCAATGATAAAAGTTTCCCAAAATCCTTATCTTCTATAAATACGTCTCCAAGATTTTTTGTTATTTGGGTACACTCTTTTCCTGTAGCTATTCCTACCTTTGCAGCTCTAAAGCTTGGCAAATCCGTAAATTTATTTCCTGTAACTGCAATATTATATCCTAATTTTTCAAACTCACTACATGCTTTCCATTTATTCTTTGAAGATATTTTTGAATAGATTCCAACTCTTTCAACCATTTTTTCTAATTCGTTATCTTCCATATTATCAATTTCAACACCTGACAATGCTACATCATTTTTATTTAGTATACCTAACTTCTTTCCAACTGAATTTGCTGCAATTTTATTATCATCAGTAATAACTACTGGTTTTACGGCTAACCTTTTACAATATTCTATACATTCTACTGAATTTTCCTTTAAAGGATTATCAAAACCCATAAGTCCTACAAAAACCAAGTTACTTTCTATATTTTCATTTATGCTTGGCTGATAGCCAAAGTTTCTATAAGCAAAACCTACCACATATAACGAATCCTCAGATAAAGCTAAATCTGCATCCCTTATATCTATTATGTCCTTAGGAGTAATCTCTACCTCCATGCCATTTTTCATTATATGAGTACATCTCTCTAATAATTTATCAACAGCACCTATAACATTTGCTCTATATTTATCTTCTATTCTATTTAAAGTTGTTTTTACTCTTTTATCCCAATCCTCAGGAACCTGAAAAACCCTTTCTTGCTCTCTTTCCAGTATCCTCTTATGTAAAGAGTTTTCTTTTCCATATTCTATAATAGCTCTTTCTATAACCTCTCCCTTGTCTATTTTTCCTGCATCATTCACCTTAGCATCATTGCAGAGAAGTCCTATATTTATCATTCTATCTATATTATCTTTGCTTTCTTCTAAGCTTTCTGAGTTTATTTCCATTATTTCCCCATCCGAAAAAAGCTTCTTTACAAACATATTTTCTTCAGTTAAAGTTCCTACTTTATTTACAAACACTACATTAGTCTGAGCCAGCATTTGCATAGAAGATAGTTCCCCTATTTCAATGGTAGATTCTTTCATCTTCTTTCTAACTATTAAAGAAATTAAGGCTACAATAATCATAATGTGCATAGGCACTAAGCTCAAATAAATTGTAGATACTAACTCCATAAACTCTGCAAGATTTATCTTTGCATAAATAGCATATATGCCAATTAATACTATCGAAAATGTAAAAACTTTCGACATTAAATTAGTAATGTCAGAAATGCTTTCTTCTAGTAAGCTTTTCTCATGATTTTCCTCTAATAAATCCTTAGTTATCTTACCTATTTCAGTATTTTCTCCTACCTCAACCACTATGCCCTTGGCGCTTCCTTCTATAACAAAAGAAGATTTGAAGAGTATGTTTTTCATATCACTTGGAAGCAGTTCTTTATCTTCTATCTTTGTTTCATACTTTTCTACTAATTTAATATCTCCACTAATAGCCGATTCTTTAACTTTCAATTCTTCGCATTCTATTATTCTCAAATCTGCAGGTACTATATCCCCTTTTTCTACGCACACAATATCTCCTACCACTAGTTCTTCTGGCTTAAGGTTAAGCAATTTGCCTTCCCTTACTACATCAGCCTTTTGTGGAGTAATACTTCTAAGATTATTTAATCTATTTTCATTTTTATAATCTTTAATAGCATACAACAACATAGAAAAAAGAGTTGTACAACATAAAAAGGCAGCAGATTTCCAATTATACGTATAGAATAAAAATATAGTTATTAGTATTCCTAAAATACAGTAAAGCTTAGACATATGTTTTAAAAATAAAATAATAAAACTCTTATTTTTCAAATTCAAAGTTTTATTATCTCCAAAATTTTTTCTATTCTGTTTCACTCTATCTTCTGTAAGCCCATATTTAAAATCGCTTTCTAGTTCTCTTACAACCTCATTCCAACTGCTATTATACCAAGCTCTCATAAACCTACCCCATCTTTACATATATTAAAATATATACTCCTAAACTAATAGTCGTATAATCGTAAAAAGACTTTAACTTTATTGAATCACTGCCTTTTCTGTATAAAATATTAGTGAGTCCTTTAATGGACTCACTTCCTATTGATTATTTTTTATCTTCAAAATAATTTGAGAAGAAATAATTTTTTTCTCCATTATCATCTTCAATTAGGTATAAAATAACACCATTAACTGAAGGCTTAATCTCATATTGAGCAGGCATTTTTACGCTTAATAAATCATATTCTTTACCTTTAGTCAAATTAACTACTACCCCAGTTTGCTCCTGAGTATTTCTCCTAAAGATAACTTTCTTTATTGGCTTATCAATTTGTATTATTTCTTCCATATAATCCACTACCCCTTCTGTTTGTTTATGTCTAAAGCTTAACATAAATAGTATTATAGCATTTTTATAGATTTAATTCAAAACTTATCTTACTTCAATTTTATCTTTAAATTTATCTAAAGTCTTTTCTCCTATTCTATCTATCTTTGTTAAATCCTCTATGGAATTAAATACTCCATTTTTTTCTCTGTAATCTACTATTTTTTCTGCTGTAACATCTCCTATTCCTGGAAGAGTGATTAATTCTTCTTTGCTTGCAGTATTTATATTTATTTTTCCACTACTTAAATTTGAGTTTATAGAGCTTTCATTCCTATTACCCTCATTATTAACATAAGGTGAAGGTGTTCGCTCCTTTTCATCCTTATTATAAATAATTATGCAATCTTCATCCTTTAGTTTCATAGAACAATTTATGCTTAATTCGTCTGCTTTTGCTGTAAAACCTCCCGCTTTTTTTACCAAATCATATACTCTGCTACCATAATCCATAGTATACACATTTGGATTTTTAACTTCTCCCTTGATTTCAACAATAATATTCTTAAACTCCTCCTTAGCATTACTATTTTTTTCAACACCATTTGATTTATCTACAATTATGGAGTCCTTATATTGATTTTGCGAGCTGCTATTTTTTATAAATATATCATCATTATTATAAGCTTTTGGCTTAGATAAAATGTATCCTACTACTAAAAATATAGTACATATTACTACCATTATTATTGAACCTATTATTTTCTCCTTCTTTTCCATGAGCTATCCTCCATAGTTTTAAAGTTTTTATATATTTTTGCCATTAACAAAAAATTCATAACAATAAATTAAAAACCATTTGTAGATAAATAACTTTGATATAATTAAATTTTTTTGATATACTATTCATATAAAATTTAGGAGGTAAGTAATGCGTAGAATAATAACATTTATGCTTATATTTATGTTAACGTTATCCTTTACAGTCTATGAGACCAAAGCACAAAGCTCCCCCCCTAAGATATCAGCTGACGGTGTTGTATTAATGGATGCGAGTACAGGAGAAATTTTATATTCTAAAAATATGGACACACAATACCCTCCAGCCTCTACTACTAAGATCATGACTGCCCTATTAACGCTTGAGAATACTAATCTAGATGATGTTGTTACTGTTGGAAAAAATCCTCCCTCTATAGATGGCAGCAAGGTATACTTATTTGAGGGTGAAAAACTGACAGTAAGAGATTTATTGCATGCTTTACTTTTACAATCTGCTAACGACGCTGCTCTAACTCTTGCAGAGCATATATCAGGGTCTAATGAAGAATTTGCAAAACTCATGAATAAAAGAGCTGCAGAACTAGGATGTGTTAATACTAACTTTGTTAACCCTAGCGGTCTATACGATGATAAACACAGAACTACTTCTAGAGACCTAGCTTTGATTCTAAAAGAATTAAGCAAGCACCTAGAATTTATAAATATAGCTACTACTTCAATGTACTATATACAGCCTACAAATAAGAGCAAAGAAAAGAGACCTCTTTGGAATGAAAATAGATTGGTTCAAAAAAATTCAAGCTATTATTACGAAGGTTGTGAAGCTGGGAAAACTGGATATACTGTTCAGTCAAAGCATTCCTTTGTAGCCATGGCCTCTCGTAATGGGCAGAAACTAATAGCAGTTCTTCTTCATGATGAGAAGAAAACTTATTGGTCTGATGTTAGAAAATTATTCGATTATGGTTTTGAAAACTTCTCCATGTCCACCTTTTACTCTAAGGGAGACAGCGTTGGAGAACATATAATCAAAGAAGGGTTAAAGGTTCCTCTTTTAGCCGCTGAAGATTTTTACTATGTTAAAAGTAAGGATTCTACAGAAGTTCCCGAGCTAAAAATAATTTCTAAGGATTTGAGTACAACTTCTTTTAATAGAGGAGAAAATATATTGACAGCAGAAGTTCTTTATAAGGGGAAATCTATAGGAGTGCTAAATCTAGCTAGCGCTGTTGACTACACCTATAAAAATCCTATTGCATCTCTAAAAAACACCAATAACTCTACAGACCTGTTAAAGCTTTCACTTTACATAGCAGCTTTCTTTATATTGCTTATAACGCTGCTTAGAGCAAGAAAAAAATTAAAGCAAAGGAAAAAGCAAAAACAAAATAAAATAATCAAGGATATTTATATGTCAAAATATAAAAATAATAGATAATTCTCTAATAATAAAAAAAGATGATGCTTCATAAGTTAAGCACCATCTTTTTTATCTATCTTTTTTCCAACTTAAAAATCAAGTTTTTCATATCAAAAGGAAGTTCGCTTTCTAGTTTTAATATTCTTCTATCCTTAGGATGAGGAAATTCTAATCTATATGCATGAAGGGCCTGTCTTTCTATGTATTCATTTTCTTCTTCTCCATACAGTGCATCTCCAAAAATAGGATGCCCTGTGCTGCTTAAATGTACTCTGATTTGGTGAGTTCTTCCTGTCTCAAGAGTTAACTTTACCAGGTCAGCATCTTCATAGCTTTTAATAACTTCAAATCTCGTAACACTTCTTTGGCCTCTTTCATCTATAATTCGCTTTATAGTTCCCTCTCCTACTCTATATATAGGCTTATCTATTACGCCCTCTTTTTCTTTTATGTTTCCATGAACTATAGCTAAATAGCTTTTAACAAATTCATCCTTTTGCATGTCTCTAGCAAGAGCCATATGGCTAAAAGCATTTTTCGCTACTATTATAAGTCCTGAGGTATCCATATCTAGCCTATTTACTAATCTAACTATACTATTCTCCTTTTTTTCTTTGAAATAGTATAGCAATCCATTGGATAAAGTCCCATTTAGATGTCTTTTAGTAGGGTGTACTACCATTCCTTTAGGTTTATTTAACACTATAATATCCTGGTCTTCGTATACAATATCTAAATCCATCTTTTCTGGAATTATATCTTGCTCTTCCTCTTTATTAACCTGTACCTCTATAATATCTTCGGACTTTAATTTATAAGATAAGGTTACTTCTTTATTGTTTACTTTTATTCTTCTGTCTTTTGCTGCTTTTTTTATAAATCTGCTTGAAAGCTCAGCATTATACCTTAGATACTCACCGAGCTTCAATTCTTCTTCTTCAAGTTTAACCTTTAGTTTTAATACGTTTTCATTGTTATTCAACAGATGCTATAACCTCAATCTCTAACAATGCATCTTTTGGAAGCTTTCCAACTTGGAAACATGATCTTGCTGGTTGCTCCTCTGCAAAGTATCTTCCATAAACTTCATTTACCTTACCAAAATCGTTTATATCTTTTAGAAGTACAGTTGTTTTTACTACCTTGTCGAAGCTAGTTCCAGCCTCTTCTAAAATTGCTTTTAGATTTAGCATTACTCTTTCTGCTGCTTTTTCTATATCATCACTGATTAATTCTCCACTTTGAGGGTCTAAAGGAATTTGACCTGAAGTAAATAGAAGATTACCAATTTTAACTCCTTGTGAATAAGGTCCTATTGCTGATGGTGCATTTGTTGTGTTGATTATTTGTTTTTTCATTTTTTGTCCTCCTTATTGTATAACTTTATTGTTTTTGCCTAATATAACTATTATATCAAACTTTTCATCATTTTTCTCTATATTTTTTATATTATTTATTTTAAAATCCTGTTTAATGTATTTCACTTGTTTATTATTAAAATTTTTACTTAAAAATATTCTTGTATCCTCAGAATATTCGGTGTTTCCTACCGAAATGTTATTATACCCTTTTTCTCTAAGGTATTCTCTATACCTTGCTGCAAGACCAGTCTTGTCAGTTCCATTTAGCACCTGTATATTTAATTTGCTTTTATCAATATTAACTTTATTATCCACCGTTACATTATTAATTTTGCTTAGTAATTCTTTATTTTTATTTTTATCATAAACGAAATATGAAATGCCACCAATGTACTTAGTATGCCCCTTTAGTGTTTCTATATTTACATCCCCTGATCTTATAAAGGCATATCCATATTTTATTATCTCATCCCCAGACATATTTGTTTCAGCATACTTGGGCAATGTCATGAAAATACTTGGTATCCTTGGTATTATCTTAGGGCTTTTTAATTTGTCCATTACTTTTGAAATAAAAGCATGTTGATTTTCTATTCTTCCCAAGTCTCCTTCTGCAAGACCAGTCCCATTATTATTTTTTCTCCATCTAAAAAATTCTTCTGCTTTTTTTCCATCTAAATGAACAGTTTCTCCCTTTTTAAAATGTATATGTAAATCTTGAGCAGAATCATCATAATCCATGTTGTTTTCTATTTGGATATCAACCCCTCCAATTGAGTCGATAATCTCCCTAAATCCCTCATAGTTTACTTTACCATAGTAATTAATATCTATATCCAAAAGCTTTTCTACAGCATCAACAGCATATCTGACTCCACCTATAGCATGAGCTGCATTAATTTTTGTGTTTTTTTTATTAACTTTTATCAAAGTGTCTCTCGGAATTGAAACTATGCTTACAGCTTTACTAAGCTTATCGTAGTGAATTACCATCATAGTATCTGTTCTTTTAGGGTCTCTTTCACTTTCAGCTCCTGCAGTGCCTATGTCTACACCTAAAGCTAATATATTTATTGATTCTTTATTGTCCTCTGCTCCATTTTGATTTTCATTGCCAATATTCTCTATATTATTCTCCTGTAGTTCCGCATTTTCACTTAGTCTTGAAAGGCCTATATAAAAATATACTCCCGAAGCAATAACTACACCTATGATTATAGCCACTATAGTCATTACACTTTTTACAAATATGCTTTTTTTCTTTTTACCCATTCTTTTTCCACCTATCTAGTATATAACATATAATTTCTAGCCTCTATGGTATCATTGTGTAAAAGCTGATTCCTATCCACTATGTATTTTATAGTATTATTAAAAGATAGCATAAGAGCTTTATCTAAGTTCTCATAATAGGCGATTCTTCTCATCTCGTCAACCCCTGGAAAATCTCTTAGAGGTTCTATATAATCTGCTATATATATCTTTTCAAGTAGGCTCATATTTTTTCTTCCCGTGGTGTGGTAGGCTATTGCATTTAGTATATTTTCATCACTTATTCCCATAGTATATTTAGCTATATACGCACCTACATGACCATGCAAAATATTTGGTGCGTTTCTAGAAACTTCATCTATATTATGCCCATATTTTTCAGAAATATTTATCATTTCTTCATCACTTATACATTTTGCACAATCATGCATAAGGGCTGCCATTTTTGCCTTTTCTACATCCTCCCCATATATTTTTGCAAGCTTTATAGCTGTATCTCTTACACTAAGACTATGATCAAATCTTTCCTTTTTTAAATTTTCTTTTAGATATTCAATGATCTTTTCTTCTGTCCACACAATATTTCCTCCTATTTATATATATTCATTTCCTTTAAGACTTTATTTAGACCTTCCGGAACTAGGTAGCTTATGCTTTTTCCTTCTCTAAGCTTATTTCTTATGGTAGTAGATGAAATCTCTAGTATAGGAATATCTAAAAAAAGTATCTCCTTATTAAGTTTAGCCTCTACTAAGCTCTTTTGATTTAGAATTTCTTTTTTTCCATAACCACTTCTATTAAAAACCACAAACTTACAAGAATTAAAAATCCTATCTATGTTTTTCCAAGTATAGATGTCCATAAGGCAATCTGCTCCTGTTATAAAGTACCATTGAGTATCAGGTTCCAGTTCTTTAAAGTATTCTAATGTCTCATAAGTGTAGCTTAAGCTTTTTTTATTTATCTCGTAGTCGCTTACTTTAAATCTTCTTTCATTCTCTATTACTTTCGTTACTAAATCATATCTGATTTTCCCGTCAGTTACTGCCTTGCTAGTCTTATGAGGAGGATTACCAGAGGGAATAAAGATAATTTCATCTAATTCCAAATTATACAATGCTTCATAGGCTACATGTAAATGTCCATTGTGAATCGGGTCAAAGGTTCCTCCAAAAATTCCTTTCTTCTTCATAAAATACCTCCTATCAACAAAAGTATAACACAAAAAACAAAAATTTAAAGGCAAGGAGCACTTTTTCTGTAACTACTTGCCTTCAGCATTTATGAAGTCTAGCGTATCATTTCCTGATTCTATTATAACCTCTGTATTTACTACTAGTTCTATGTCTTTAATAATATCTTCTGTTGCTTCTTTTCGAAATTTTCTTAGATATTCTTCTTGAATATCGAATATATCCTCGCCTTCTTCTTTATACTCATCAAAGATTTGATAACAGGCCTTTTTAATGTTACCTTCCGCAGCTTCTCTTATCTGCTTTAGATTTTTATCATTTATAATAAGTCCCTTTTGAACTTCTGCAATTGCGGTATTAACCTTAATTTCTTTAATTAGTTTTATCTTATCTCCCTCTTGATTTATATCTGTCTTAGTTTTGCTTTTTAATATCTCTAGGGTTACAAATTTCCCAGGATAATCGGGATTAGCTACTTCTAAGGTTCCAGAAGCTACATTGTTAAGCAAGAAGTTAAAGCCTTGACCCTCTTCCTTTGGTAATGTGCCTATCATTTTATCATTCTTTATTATAGCTCCTCCATTTACAAAAACCTTATTAGCTTCTCCTACTTCTTTTCTCACCTCTAGAATTGATACTATATTTACCTTATCTCCAATCAGTCTTTGATTCATATACATATTAATAGGCCTATTGATTGCCCTTGATGAGGCTCCCACGTTATCCAGCAACCTGTCTATATAAATCCCTACATATTCTCCCTCACTTGTTTTAGCAGAAAGAAGCTTTTCTGGCTCTCCTCTTAGCACACATATATAAGGTCTTACAAGAAATTCTTGGTCTCTATCCATGAAATCTACAAAATTATCTATACCGTATTCTGCAGCTTCCTTTGTAAAAATAAGAGCCTTATTTTGAGTTACATTGAGCTTGTAACTTGTTCCTAAATTTATATTCCTTAAAGCCTCAAACACAGTTTTTCCTTCTCCCCTTAGTATAAGCTTCTGTCCCTCTGTATTTCCTTCCATAGGTCTAAAGGCTTCTATATAAAGCACCGGATTATTATCTTTATCTATATCCACAACTAAAGCTGTAGAGAACAATAGCTTATTTATATCTCTGTAACTAAAACATCCAGTAAGTATAAATGAGCATATAACTATTAAACATAGAGCCATCTTTCTCATTGATTATCATCCTTTTGAAATGTGCTTTAGATATTTTATCGAAGTTACATATTAGTATTGCATCTTTATATGTAACTATCTACCTTCAGCGTTTATGAAGTCTAGCGTATCATTTCCTGATTCTATTATAACCTCTGTATTTACTACTAGTTCTATGTCTTTAATAATATCTTCTGTTGCTTCTTTTCGAAATTTTCTTAGATATTCTTCTTGAATATCGAATATATCCTCGCCTTCTTCTTTATACTCATCAAAGATTTGATAACAGGCCTTTTTAATGTTATCTTCCGCAGTTTCTCTTATCTGCTTTATATTTTTATCATTTATAATAAGTCCCTTTTGAACTTCTGCAATTGCGGTATTAACCTTAATTTCTTTAATTAGTTTTATCTTATCTCCCTCTTGATTTATATCTGTCTTAGTTTTGCTTTTTAATATCTCTAGGGTTACAAATTTCCCAGGATAATCGGGATTAGCTACTTCTAAGGTTCCAGAAGCTACATTGTTAAGCAAGAAGTTAAAGCCTTGACCTTCTTCTTTTGATAATGTGCCTATCATTTTATCATTCTTTATTATAGCTCCTCCATTTACAAAAACCTTGTTAGCTTCTCCTACTTCTTTTCTCACCTCTAGAATTGATACTATATTTACCTTATCTCCAATCAGTCTTTGATTCATATACATATTAATAGGCCTATTGATTGCCCTTGATGAGGCTCCTACATTATCTAGCAACCTGTCTATATAAATTCCTACATATTCTCCCTCACTTGTTTTAGCAGAAAGAAGCTTTTCTGGCTCTCCTATTAGCACACATATATAAGGTCTTACAAGAAGTTCTTGGTCTCTATCCATGAAATCTATAAAATTATCTATGCCATATTCCGCAGCTTTTTCAGTGAATATTACAGCCTTATTTTGGGTTTCATTTGTCTTATAGCTTGATCCTAGATTCATATTTCTCATAGCCTCAAATACAGTTTTTCCTTCTCCCCTTAGTATAAGCTTTTGTCCTTCTTGGCTTGCTTCCATTGGCCTAAAGGCTTCTATATAAAGCACCGGATTATTATCTTTATCTATATCCACAACTATTGTTGTAGTAAACAATAACTTATTTATATCCCTATAACTAAAACATCCAGTAAGTATAAATGAGCATATAACTATTAAACATAGAGCCATTTTTCTCATTGGCTATCATCCTTTTGAAACATGCTATTAGATATTTTATTTAAATCACCTCTTAATATTATATCTTTATATTTAAATAGCTCGAGAGTTCCTAGAGGATATAAATATGGATAACCACAAGTTTCCAAGGCTGCTAAGTGTGCTAAAAATATAAAGAACCCCATATAAAATCCAGGTAAACCTAAAAATGCTGAAAAGAGCACTATTATTATATTCCAAACAGCTATGTTTTTATATAGATTAGGAACTAAAAAGGTAGAAATAGAAGCTACTGCAACAATTACAATTGTACCTTGCGATGCTAGCCCAGCTCCAATAGCTGCATCTCCTAAAATAAGTGCACCTACTATACCCATAGTTTGCCCTGTAGGCTGTGGAAGCCTGACTCCGGCTTCTCTTAACAGTTGAAAGAAGAAACTCATGAGCAGCACCTCAACAACTGTAGGAAAAGGTACTCCAGCCCTAGATACAGCTAATCTAAACACAAAGGTTGTTGGTATAAGAGAAAAATGATGAGTCCCTATAGCTATATAAATGCCTGGAAGCAAAAGTGCTAGAAAAAAAGCAATCCATCGTTGAATCCTTATAAAGTCAGCAAAGTACTTATTAAAATAATAATCATCACTAGCTATAAAATTTTCAATGAAAAAAAATGGTGCTGTTACAACTTCAGGGGTACCATCTACCAATACAGCAATTTTTCCTTCGAATAACTTAGATGCTACCTTATCTGGCCTTTCAGTGGTGTCTACAGTATCAAAAATTGTTCCTTTACTCCTTAAACTCTCCTCGATATAGCTTACCTCCAATACAAATTCTAGATTTGTACTTTCTATCTTGCTTCTTACATAGTCAACCAATCTATCAGGAGCAACTCCCTTTATATAAGCTAATGCTGTTGTAGTATTTGACTTTTTTCCTACCTTTATGATTTCAAATTTTAAATTTTCATTCTTAATTCTCTTTCTTATTAAAGCAATATTATCAACTATTAGCTCATTAAAAGCTTCATGAGGACCCTTAATTACACTTTCCCTTGTGTTTTCTCCAATTGCTCTTCTTGCAATGCTTTTAGTTTCACAAAATATTATAGATTCAAAAAAGTCAAATATTAAAACCACATCGCCAGATAAAATATGCTTTATAGCATCTTGCTCATCTTTTGCATCTCCGATTACACTAGCATATAAAATCTTACTTTTTATAGCTTCTACGTCCTCGAAATTGTTACTTTCCATTAGCGGCCAAATTATGTACTCGCTTATATATTTTTTATCAACTAAATTATCTATAAAAATCGCGTATATTTTTCCTTCCTTAGCTTGAATTTCTCTAAATTGAACATCAAAGCTGTCTTTTAGCTTTTCTCTGATATATTCTACATATTTTTTATTCATAATAGCCTCACCCATGTTATTGTTTGTGAAAGGAGAGAATATTATTCATTTCTATGTAGATACTAGTATTATAAGGAAACTCAGATAAATTTATGTTTGATTAGGAGTGATTTTGTGGATAAATTGAGCAGCAGACATTTTATATTTATTATTTTGGGAACCTCTATAGTTTCTTATAAGACCTATCCTAATATACTTATCCGGTATGGCAGAAGAGATTCTTGGATATCCGTTTTGATAGCCTCCATACTTATAATATTATATATTAGCTATATATTAAAAGTTTTTACGAAAACTAAGTGCTATAATTTATATGAAATATATACCTCGGCCTTAGGAAAAACCTTTGGAGATATTCTTTTTATATTGTTTGCTTTTACTCTGTTTTTAACCTTAGTTGAATCTGCATCTATGGAAGCTAACTCTATGCATCAAAATATGATTTTAGAAACACCTCCTTGGTATATACTTTTATTTTTTATAATTACTACGGCTTATTGCGTAAAAAGGGCCTTAGGCCGCTCATGATCACTACACTTATTGGCATAACTTTTGTAATGTTAGCTGGTACAAATTTAGGAATTCTTACTCAAAAATATAAAGATAATAAGTATTTATATCCTATATTGCAGCATGGATTTGATAAAAACATGATTCTAGCCACTATAAATGCCTTAGGACTATATGGCGGCATTGCTATAACACTGCCTTACGTAAGTGATGTAGCTGATAAACACAGATTAATCAAGAACGCCCTGGTTGGCATATTGATTGTAGTACAGATGGAAATCTATTCTACTATAGGCATTATTACTACTTTTGGATACAAAAGAGCCCTAACTATATTCTATCCAAAATTAATACAAACTCAATTGGTAAGTCATTTTGACTTCTTAGAAAGCGGTGAGCTATTTGTTATGCTTCAAATAATAGGAGGCTGGTTCATAAAATACACCCTCACCTTCTATGCTCTTTTAAAACTAATTGAAATATTCTATAATAAGCCTAAAAATAATGCTATATGGGTAATTTCAATACTAGTTTTCATCCTTTCTTTTTTTGCTTCAAGAAATGGATTCTTACTTTTTAAAATTTTGATCTACTATAATTACATAGCTCTAGTAAACTTTATAATAATGCCTTTAATTGTGTTTGCAATATATTCAGCAAGAGCTTCTGCCTCTAAATCCAATAAAGATAAGGCTGAAGGAGATACATCTAATGAGAATAATTCATCGAATACCAAGCAGCAGGTCAATACTCCAGCCTTATCAAAATAAAAAAGCTATAGGTATGAGCTTTAGCTCACACCTATAGCCTTTTTTCTGATTTATCTGATGACTACCTTCCGTAAGGCTCCCACTTCTATCAAAGTGGGAGATAACGGCAGCTACGTCCCTAGATAACGATTTCTAAGCTTAAGGTGGAGTCAAAACTCCACCTTAAACCAAGAACTCTGTTTATCTAAATTATCCATTGCTAATCCTTAACTTTTAAAGTTTAAACTTTAAACTAAGCCCTCTAAACTTCTCCACTGCTCTTATGGCAGTTCTATCTTTGGCTTATTTTCTGACCTCTTATAAAGTACAAGTGTGCTTCCTATAGCCTGAACTCCCTCACAATTGATTCTTTCGCATATTTCATCTGAAGCTTCTCTTGCTGTATATTCATTGTTGTTAAGAACTCTTATCTTTATAAGTTCCCTTGCTTCTAATGCATCTTCGACTTGCTTTATAAATGATTCATCTATTCCGTTTTTGCCCACCTGAAAAATTGGTTGAATAGTATTGGCAAGTCCTCTTAAATAACTTCTTTGTTTACTGCTTATCATATCTTTCCTCCTAATAATTACAATAAGAATTCAAATTCAAAATCGTTAAGTCTTACTAAGTCTCCATCTTCAATTCCCAATTCCTTAAGCTCATCCATGATTCCTTTACTCTTTAGCACCTTATGGAAGTATCTTAAAGAATCTGGGTCGTTTACATTGACACTTCTTAGAAGTCTATCTACAAAACTTCCTTCAATAATATAAACTCCATCTTCCACTCTTATATCATAAGTAAATTTCTTATCTTCTTCTATATACATTTCTTCTGGGTCAATCTCTAAATCTTTTACTGGAATTGTGCTTAGAATTCTAGCTGCCTCTTTTATCAAATCGCTTACACCCTCATTAGTAGCAGCAGAAATCTTGAATATCTTATCGTAACCCATTTTATTTAATTCATTTTTAAAGTTTTCAAACACTTCTTCATCATATAGCATATCGCTTTTATTTGCTGCAACAATTTGAGGTCTATCCCACAGCTTGACATTATAGTTTTTTAGCTCTTCATTTATCTTTTTAAAATCACCAATTGGATCTCTACCCTCAATTCCTGATATATCTACTACATGTATTAGAAGTCTTGTTCTTTCTATATGTCTTAAAAAGTCAAAGCCAAGTCCTACGCCTTCTGAGGCACCTTCTATTATCCCTGGTATGTCTGCCATAACAAAAGCTGGCACTCCCTCAACCTTCACAACTCCAAGGTTAGGCTTTAATGTAGTAAAATGATAGTTTGCTATTTTAGGTTTAGCCTTGCTTACCCTAGATAATAGAGTTGATTTACCTACATTAGGAAATCCCAAAAGACCTACATCTGCTAATAACTTGATTTCTAGAGTAATCTCTCTTTCTTCTCCAGGCATTCCTGGTTCTGCAAAGTTCGGCGCTTGCCTTGTCGGTGTTGTGAAGTGAAAATTACCTTTCCCTCCTTTACCACCTTTTGCAACTGTATAAGAATCTCCATCATGGGCTAAGTCCACCATTATTTTGTTGGTTTCAGTATCCCTTATAACAGTGCCCATAGGAACCTTTATATATAGGTCTTCACCTTTTTTTCCATAGCACTTAGAACCCATTCCATTTTGTCCAGACTCTGCTACATATTTTCTACGGTATGTAAAGTCTAATAAAGTAGTCAAGTTTCTATCTGCTACAAGTGTTACATTACCTCCGTTACCTCCATCTCCGCCATCAGGGCCTCCTAAAGCTACATATTTTTCTCTTCTAAAGGAGATAGCTCCATCTCCCCCATCTCCTGACTTTACAAATATTTTAGCCTTATCTATAAACATGCAATCACCTTACCTCAATTTTTTATTTTGGATAAACTTTAAATGAATGTTGACTTTTACATTCAGAAAGTCATCATATAGTAAAAGTTAACCTGTAAGCAAAATTATTATTATAGCTATATTTATGTAATCTCATATCTTGTATTTGAGATTCAATAACATCCCAATCTTCCATCCAGTCCAGCTCATTAGCACAAGATTCCCCATTAGCTATAAGCAGACTTTCTCCTAATTCATCCTCAAATATATATATATACAAACTTGCATTTGTTATTTTCAAATTCATCAATTATATTATTTACTAAATTAAGTTTTTTATTGTATTCTAGTTCAAAGACTTTTTTGAAAAACTACCTATCTCTATATCAACTTCAATTGAAATCTCTTTTTCTGTAAATCTCTTTAAAAGCTTTTCCATAACAAACCCAAATCGCTCATCACCTAATGTGTATATCTTGCTTACTACCTTATTATTTATTGAAATCTTATTTATATATTCTATAGCCTCGTCTTTTCTATCTAGCTGCAAATATCCATATATAACTTGAATGTCATTCATAAAATCATGTCTCTGTTTCCTAAATTCGCTTACAAAGTTATCAAAACTCTCCATTTTAATCCCCCATCAACGAGTTTTAAAAAAGCACCCTAATGGGTGCCTTAAATTATTCTACTACATTTTCTACTTCTACAGGATAAACACTAGCTTGTTTTTTATCTCTGCCAACTCTTTCGTATTTTACTATACCGTCAACTTTAGCGTAAAGTGTGTCATCTCCACCTCTACCAACATTAACTCCTGGATGGATTTTTGTTCCCCTTTGTCTTACTAGTATGTTTCCAGCAAGAACAAATTGTCCATCTCCGCATTTAGTTCCAAGTCTCTTAGATTCAGAATCTCTACCGTTCTTAGAGCTACCTACTCCTTTTTTGTGAGCAAATAATTGAAGGTTAATTAATAACATGAATTACACCTCCTCTACTTTTACATTTATATAATCACCATAAGTTATTTCAATGTTTCTTAATCCGAGCAACATAGTTTGAAGTAAAACCTGAGATTTTTCGATTTCACCCATGGATTTCTTCTCTAAACTCAAATTTAAAAAACCATCTTCGATGTAATATTCTACATCGATTTTCAAAACTTCCAAAATACCAATCAATGTGGTTTGTGAAATCATAGAAATAGCACTACATACTATATCCTCACCTTCTTCATCAAACCCTGAATGACCTTCTATTCTGAAAGAAATTAAGTATTCATCCTTTTTTTTAAAAATAACACTTGTCATAATTAAGCTTCGATTTTTTCGATTTGTAACTTAGTATATGGTTGTCTGTGTCCATTTTTCTTTCTAGAATCTTTCTTTGGTTTGTACTTGAATACAATAACCTTTCTAGCTTTTCCTTGCTTTAGAACTTTAGCAACAACCTTAGCTCCGTCAACTACAGGAGTTCCAACTACTAGGTTACCATCTTTATTAACAGCGATAACTTCAGTTAATTCAACATTTGTATCCACTTCAGCATTTAGCTTTTCTACGAATAAAACGTCTCCTTCTTGAACTCTGTATTGCTTTCCACCAGTTTGAATTATAGCGTACATTAAATACACCTCCTTATAAGAGTCTCGCCACCCTCGGTACGCAAAATTATTGCGATTTTATAACCTTATGCGCGCGGTTTACAAATGCCATTGTAACATATATGATTTTATTTGTAAAGATAAATTTATCCATAAATCTTTAAGTCATCAAACTTTTTCACTTGGCTTCCAAAGAGCAATGGCTCTACCTTGAAATATTCTAAGTTATCCATAAAATTCACATATACCTTTTTGTCTAAACTATCGATTTCACTTATGAACTTTAAGACATTTCCTAAAATGTCTTTTTCATAAACTTGATCTATTTCAATATATATCCTTAATCTCATAATCCTTACTAATCCTAATTATCTCATTCTTTATCAGTTTATTTATATATGAAAGTTTTATTCTTTTAGCCTTTCCATGACATACGTTGCAGTCTTCCTCTATATAATCATATATGGACCTTCCCCTTCTTTTTCTCGCAATTTGAACTAAATTAAGCTGTGTAAATGGGTATATGACGGTCTTTTTCTTATCATCTCTAAAGCCTTCTTTTAATGCTTTCATTATTTTTTTTCTATTTTGAAAGCTATCTAAATCAATAAAATCAATGATTATTATGCCTCCAAGATTTCTCATCATTATCTGACTTGCAATCTCTTCTGCTGCTTCTAAATTTGTAACAAGGGCTGTCTTATCTAGAGAGCTTTGCTTAATATTTTTCCCTGAGTTTACATCTATAACGTACATAGCTTCCGTCTTTTCTATTATAATATTTCCTCCACTTGGGAGCGCAACTTTGTTATTCCTCAGAGAAAGAATTTCTTTTTCGATATTATAATAGCTAAAAACATTTTGACTTTCTGAATGCAGTTCTATCTCTAACTTCAAATCTGATTTATTGCTTATAAATTCTTTTATGTAATCGTAATCTTTCTGTGTGTTAACAACTATCTTGCTTGTAGCGCTGCTTAACACATCAATTCCTACTCTTCCTAGGCTTCCTCCTCCATTATATAACAGACTAGGTTTAATAGAATAAGTACTTTCTCTAACTATCCTTTTATAATGTTTATATAGTTCACTTATCTCTGTATTTATATCCTCTATATCTACTTCTAAGGCATTGGTTCTAATCATGATTCCTATATCTGAAGGTTTAATTATATTTTCATTTATATACTCTTTAAAGTTTTCATTGTCATCAATCTTTTTAGAGAAATTAACCTCATTATTATATGTTATTATAACTGCATATCTTCCTGGAATGCTTATAGCACTTGTAACTTTCGGTCCCTTTTCTCCAATAGGTTCCTTCATAACTTCTAGTAAAAGCTCATCGCCCTTTTTTATATTTTCATTGCCGAATTTATGATGAAGATACATATATGCATTTTTTTCAAACCCAATATCTATAAAAGCACATTTAATAGCTGGCACTATATTTTTTACTATTCCTTTATATATTTCCCCTGGAGAAGGTTCTTCCTTTTCCTCTTCTATGAAGCACTCCTTTAGCTTTCCACCTTCTCTCAATGCAATCCTTAAAATATCCTTCTCTCTTTCTATATAGACTTCTTCCAAATATTCCACCTCATTTAATTAATTCTACAAATCTTTTATATACTTTTCCTTTAGCCGATAGCCATCAATAAACATTTTATTAGCTATATTCATCACTGATCTTGCATCTGGCAGCGCATTATGTCTATCTACTATAGGCATATGCAAAAAATTCAAGGCCTTATCTAAAGACACATTTTGCTTCATATTATAGAAATTTTTAAATTCTACAGATAAGTCCAAATGATCTTCTTTTAGAAATGGGACTATAATATTATAGTTTCTGCATACTTTTCTTAAAATATCGTATTCCGCTCTCCCCCAAGACATCCATATTGTTTCCTTTGGATTATATATTTCTTTAATCTCTTCAAAGGCCTCACTTATATCTATCCCATTAGCTATATCTTCAAGAGAGAATTTAACTCCATAAATGCTTTGATCCTTATTTTTAGAAGATATAAAATGCCTTGGCTTAATAATACCACTATATTCCTTAATTAAATCTTCACTTTTTTGCACTACCCCTATTTCAACTATTTCTTGAAAATGCTTTTTCGCTTTTTTCTCGATAATTTTTGTAGTTACAAATTCAAAATCTACAGCCATTAGATTATAAGGAACAAAAATTAATTCCTCATCATTGACTAAATAAAAACTCATCTATGTTATCTTCTCCCTAAGGCATTAAAATTTGTCATTATCATTATACCCCAACTATTTACAAAGTAAAAGTTAGAAGTTAGGAAGCTAAACTATTAGATTATATATTTTTTTCTACTATAGACAAAATGCTGAACTAAGCTCCGCTCAATTCAGCATTTTACTTTTTACTTATTAAATTTAAAAATTCTTGAATTCTTAATTTCTAGAATTCTTTTCCATATTAAACTTTAATCTTTAAACTAACTCTTCTAAACTGCCTAAACTTTTCCACTTTCCGTTTTAAAGTATTCACTAAGTGAAACTAATTTATTACCCTTATATGCTAGCATCTCTATTCTTTCAATATAGGTAAAGGCATCTTTGTCTAAGCTTTCAATATTTGCTTTTAAATAGTCTTCAAGAAGCTGTGCTGATAAATTTTCCTTGCTTCCAGCAGTTACTAGGGTATCTATGTAAAGAACATTGTCTCTAACATTAAATTTAAGTTCTTTAATCAGAGGCTTTATATTTACTTCCTTTTCACCCTTTTTACTCTTCTTTACAATGTTCCATTCTGATGATTTCATTAACCCATTTAACTTTTCTTCTACAGCTTTTCCATCGATGCATCTTAGCTCCATAGTGTATCTTGCTGCTTCCACTGCTGCCATGGCTTGAGGGAGTTTTTTCTCTCCCTCTTTATCTTTAACCTTTACAACATCTACTACCTTAATTCCCATAGGTGCATTGTCATTAAACTGATCTTTTATATGATTTCCTTCTACTTCTTCGCTAAACTCTACATCCATATATTCAGCTTTAGAATATACTCCTACAGAAAGAGGCTGTGCAATAGATAAAATTATATGGGGATTAAATCCCTTTGAGTACTCCACAGGAAGTTCAGATCTTCTAAATATTCTTTGTATAGTTCTCATTAGCTCTAAATGGGAGACATACTTTATATCGCTGCACTTAGTGTACTTAATTAAATATCGCATTTTCAAAACAATCCCCCTCTTTAAAGCATTCTGCTGTGTTTATACCGCAGTTTGTACATCCGATTCTGCAATCCCGAGTAACATCTGCCCTCTTTGCTAGTTCATTTTCTTTTATTAAAAATTCTTTGGTAACTCCTATATCAATGAAATCCCAAGGTAGAATTTCTTCATAACTTCTTTCACGATAAGCATAAAAATCTCCATCTACACCGCACTCAGCCATAGCTTCCTTCCAAAGCTCAAAGCTAAAGTATTCTCCCCATCCATCAAACTTAGCTCCTTTTTCAAAGGCTCTTACAAGAACATCACAAAGTTTTCTATCTCCTCTTGCAAATACAGCTTCTGTATAGCTTACTGGTGACTCGTGCCAATTGTATGAAATTTGTCTGCTTTTGATCGAATTTCTTAAAAGCCTAATCTTATTTTTAACCACTTCCATAGTATCTTGTGGTGCCCATTGGAAAGGTGTAAAAGGCTTTGGCACAAAAATTGATGTGCTTAAAGTAACCTTGAGCCCTTTTTTTCTTTCTTCTTTAGGTACCTTAAAGTACTCAGCTACAACTTTTTCTCCTAGGTCTGCTATACCAACTACATCTTCCTCGGTTTCATATGGAAGTCCTATCATAAAGTAAAGCTTTATAGTAGACCAACCTGATTTAAAGGCATTGGATACAGATTCCATAAGATCATTTTCTGTAACACCTTTATTTATAATATCTCTCATCCTTTGACTTCCTGCCTCTGGAGCAAAGGTAAGTCCTGTCTTTCTTACCTTTTGAATTTCATTTATTAAGTCTACTGAGAAAGAATCTATTCTTATAGAAGGCAGCGAAACTCCTACCTTTTTATCCTTATACTTCTCTATTAACGATTTTACAAGGTTTTGTATATCTGAGTAATCACAAATACTTAAAGATACAAGTGAAACTTCTTCATATCCTGTAGTCTTCAATAACTTATCTACCTGTTCCATTATCTTATCTGTAGTTTTTTCTCTAACAGGTCTATACACCATTCCGGCCTGGCAGAATCTACAGCCTCTTGTACATCCTCTAAAGGTTTCAACAGTTACCCTATCGTGTACTATTTCGCCATATGGAACTAGCAACTTGTCTGGAAAATCTATCTCATCTATATTTTGCACTATTGCCTTAGTAACCTTTGCAGGCACATCCTCGTATTTTGGCTTAAATTCTTTTATAGTTCCGTCTTCTTTATAAGCAACTTCATAAAGACTTGGAACATACACCCCTCTTATTTTAACAGCTTCTCTTAAGAATTCCTTTTTACTTAAGCCTTTCTTTTTGCATTCTTGGTACATATCTAATAATTCATTTATCTGAATTTCACTTTCTCCTATTGTAAATATCTCTGCTATATCATAAAGAGGCTCTGGATTATATGCACAAGGGCCTCCACATATCACTATAGGATCATCCTCAACTCTTTGCGAAGCTCTTACAGGGATATCTGCCATATTAAGCATATTAAGTATATTAGTGTAGCTCATTTCATATTGCAGAGTGAATCCTACAAAATCAAATTCCTTTAAGGAATCTTTAGTTTCTAGGGTATACATTGGAATGTTGTTTTCTCTCATCAACTTTTCCATATCTGGCCATGGTGCAAAAGCCCTCTCACAGAAAGTATCCTTTCTTTGATTTAAGATATAATAAAGTATTTTAGTTCCCAAGTGAGACATTCCAACTTCATATACATCTGGGAAACAAAATGCAAACCTTATATCTACTTCATTTTTATCCTTATAAAAAGAGTTCAATTCTCCGCCTGTATATCTAATAGGTTTCTCAACCTTATGCAATATATCGTCTGATATTTTGTTCATTAACCTTCCTCCTATGTTAATTCTTTAGTTACATCCTTGTATTGTACCATAAGTTAAAAAATAAAATCAATTGTTTAAAACTCTTTCTTACATTCCTTCCAATCATTCCACTCATCCATGGTTATTTTAGCCAACTTATCCATCTTATCCATTTCATCCGTGTTTTTTAAATATTCTTCTATTGTTATATTACCATATACCTTTAATGCCTCTACTAATTCTTCTTCATATACTACATTTATTGCCTTCATTTCATTATTTAATACTATAAAAATATTGTATTTATTTTTATCAACAACACTTAAAGCATCTAATAGAGTTTTTTTGCAATATATTGACATGCTTTTATTTTCTATATATCCTCTTTTTATAAACTTATATTTTTTCTTTACAATATCGCTCATAATCAAATATACTATCCTTTCCTTCTCTTTATATGATGTAGCTATTATTAAAATTCCTATAATGCCTATACTAACTGGTCTATGACCAAGTAAGACTAGTATTATAAAGTATACGGTTATAATCACTCCTATGCCAATACTAATGTTTACTGTTATCTTGTTAGCCCTTTTATAAAAAGTCTTAAATGATAGAATATCTCTAAGTATTCTCCCTCCATCTAAAGGGAATGCTGGAATTAGATTAAAAATCCCTAATGATAAATTGCTCATATATAATACATCTAGATAATAACTATGGAGCTTCAAGTTTAGCAGATAAGTAATTGCTGCTAAAACTAAATTAAATAGGGGACCACTTAAAGATATTATTAAGTCTTCCTTTGGATCTGCTTCATCTAGATCTTTAAACTTAAGTACTGCTCCTACAGGCAGGATTTCTATTCCAAATCCGCTAAACCCTAATTTCTTAGCTGTTACGTAATGCATGAGTTCGTGCAGAAATACAAGTGCAAAGGAGACTATAAGCTTGCCCTTAAACCCTATGATTATTAATAAAACAATATAAGGAATAAAAAGCTTGCTAATTTTTATAATTAATTGCTTTTTTTCTTTCATTATCTATTTCTCTGTTCCTATAATCTTCTCTAAACCTTTGTTCTGCCCCATAAATAAAACTTCAAAGTGTACATAATCTTTCATGTTTATAGTTTTACTTTCTGCTATGCTGTCTCCTTTTTTTACTACGTCATTTTCCTTCACCAAAACCTTATCTAAATTAGAATATAGAGTCTCTATACCTTCGCCATGGTCTATTACTATATAATTTCCAAGTTTACTATTTACTCCACATTCCTTTATTCTTCCGTCATAACTTGCAGATATTTGATCTTCCCCTGTTGTTTTTATATTTATGCCTTCACCTTCTTCTTCAACATTTCCGCTAACAGGCAATGTGAATTTATCCCTTATCTTTTCTTTTATAGTCTCTCCTCCTATAAATTTTGTTTTTATCCTATCTATAAGTTCTACCGCTTTGTCTTGTATACCTTCATTTGTATTTATATTTTTAACTTTATCTGCAACTACACTATAATCTAAATTAGTGTTTACAACCTCTTTAGAGTATTTATAAACTGCCTCTGTTTGTGGAATTTCTACAACCTTACAAATAATAACAACTAGCAGCATTACCAATACGCCACATAAATCTTGAATTATCCTCCTAGTCACAGGATTTCCTTTAATTCTCTTTTCCAAGTTTCTTTCGGAAAAACTATTGCTATTACTCCTCTTATTCACAATGGATTTATAGTAGTTTTCATACTGCGAATTATAGTTTCCCATTTTATATCCCTCCATCTATAGATTTACACTATAATATATATTTACCTATAGCTATTTCTATTACATTATATAAGGAATAAAAAAACAAAGCCCTGTGTATTCACAGAGCCTTATTTTAAATTATTGGCTTAATTCTATAAACTTTTCTATATCATCTTCTACTAGTTTTAATGAACTTCTCCAGAAATCTATAGAAGCAATATTTATCCCCATCAGTGCTGCTACATCTCTTAGATTGTTCTTTCCTGTTACTTCTAACAATCTGTCATAGTCTTCTACGAAACTTTTTCCTCTTTTTAAGTATTCTGCATAAAGCCCTTTAGAAAACAATAATCCAAAGGCATATGGAAAATTATAAAAGTTAGTATCAGCATAATAATAATGCGGCTTATTTACCCACATATATGGATGAAGGTATTTTTCATCTAATCCATCCCCATATGCTTCCTTTTGAGCATTTAACATAATTTCCTTAAGTTCTTCTGTGCTAAGGGAGCTTTCTTCTCTTCTTTTAAATAATTCACTTTCAAATAGAAATCGGCTGTATATATCTACTATTACCTGACCAGCATCTGATATTTCATTTTCTAATATGGTAAAAGCCTCTTCTCTTGAGCTATTTTTTATAGCAGCCTGTTTAATAATTGTTTCACAAAAGGTTGAAGCAGTCTCTGCAATAGGCATAGGATACTCACTATTTAAAATGGATTCATTCTTTAGACATTCTCCATGATACCCATGACCTAACTCATGAGCAAGGGTCACTACATCGCTAAAGCTTCCACTAAAGTTACTCATTATTCTGCTTTCTCCTAGAGGATGTATGTTCTCACAAAAGGCTCCTCCAACTTTTCCCTCCCTTGGCTCTGCATCAATCCAATTTTCCTCAAAGGCTTTCGTTGCAAAATCGGCTAATCTTTCACTGAAGGTTCTAAAGTTTTTTACTATGAATTCTTTAGCTTC
The DNA here is from genome assembly GCA_009738435.1 of Clostridium bovifaecis. Lineage (GTDB taxonomy): Bacteria > Bacillota > Clostridia > Clostridiales > Clostridiaceae > Clostridium_H > Clostridium_H bovifaecis. Next base: position 2,234,421 of record CP046522.1, read on the forward strand.
ATCATAAGTGAATTTCATATTAACTTCTCCTACTGGAGCAAACAAGTCATAGAATGGAAGTCCGTTCTTGTTTCCTAGCATTTCACCTTTTCTTCTATAGAACTTCCAAAAAATAGGCATACTCTCTTTCATCGCAGTAAGCATAGAATCAAGAATCTTCTCATCAATTCTTGATTTTATCAGTGTTTCCTCTAAAGGTGATTTATATCCTCTTAATTTGCTTACTGTAATAACCTCTCCCTTTATTCCATTTAAACAAGCTGCAGCAGTATCATCTATCTTCCCGTATGCTTTAAGTTCTGCTTCATAAGCTCTTTTTCTTATAGAGGCATCCTTATCATGAGCCATATTTCTTACTAAGCTTAAAGGCAACTTTTTTTCCTCTCCATCTACCTCAATATCCACTAAAAGAGTGGAAGTTATAAAATCCTTTAATTTTGTCCAAGCATTTGAGCCTGTATTCTTCATTTTCGCTACAATTGCTTCTTCCTTATCACTTAGAAGATACTTACTTTTCTCTACTATCTCTTTTAGATAAAAGTTATGTTCTTTTAGAAGCTCTGATGAAGCTATTATAGAGTCTAGATTTCCAGCCTTTCCTAGCCACTTTTCAAATTTAGCATTAGGCTCAACTAACTCAGTTAGTTTCCCTTCTACTATTTCTAAGCTTTCCTTGGCTTTTCTGTTTTTAGTATCTACGCTTAGAGTAAGCTCAGAAAAGGACAATAATTTTATAGCTAAAGCTAAAATCTTTTTTTTCATTCCTATATACTCTTCTATTTTATACGCTGCATCTTCATTATTCTTTGTACTTCTATCTACCCACTCCTTAAATTCCTCTATATGTTTCTCACAGGACTTTATATCATTACTGAATTCCTTACTTTCAAATGAAGCGTATAGATTATCTAAGTTCCATTTCATATCCATGTTGTCTCCTCCTTAATAGAAATAAAAGCCGAAGCAAAGCTTCAGGTTAGAGGCGGAGCTTAATTATAAATCCGCCTTCACTTTAAACTTTCCCCTCTACTCTTTACACTTATTTTCTGAGCTTTGGTAAGGTGTTTGCTCCATGAGGCATTAAGTATGTCTTAAGAGTCTTTCCTTTTTCTTTATATGTAAACTCTAAAGCATCATCTAAAGTTTTAAAAACCCTTATGCCTGCATTCTTTACTAAATTTTCGTCAATTTCTCCTACAAGAATCATATTAAAATTATAAGCAACCTCACTCGTAAAGTATCCTATATACCTCGGTATAGTGAAATTTTTCCTTACTGTTTCTTCTCTTTCTAATATAGTGTTATAGTTGTGGATTATATCTTCAACTTCATAATTTCCAAAGCCTTCAGAGCACTGACTTAAAATTATGATAGTACCTCCTTTTTTAACTGCTTCTCTGGCATTTATTATAGTTTTTGAAGATTGATATAAATTTATATCTTTTGGATATCCTCCTGCACTAGCAATAACCAAGTCTGCTTTTTCATCAATGTAAACTCCATCATACTTATCTACAATTTTGCAGCCTTCCTCATGAGCCTCAATACAATCTCCAGCTACAGCATTAATTATTTTTCCATCTCCATCTATGATTACATTAAACATAAAAGTAGGATTAATCATCCTGCATGCTTCTACCATATCTTCATGAACGGGATTACCTTTTGTATTACCGCACCTTACTAAAGGATTAGTGCCTTCTCCAAGGATTGGGCTTAATGTAAGAGCATGATTTGCCATAATGGTTTCATAACTAGATATACCTGGTAAAAGCGATTTTTTACCGCCACCCCAGCCAACTAAGAGGTGAAATACTATTGCCCCCGTTAATACAATATGATCACATTCTGCAGCTATCTTATTTATACTAATAGGTGTACCAAAGCTAGTAGTCCCTATATAAGTTAAATTTTCTTTATCTGTGCATTCATGATCTATAATTGTGAATCTCTTATATAATTCCTCTCCTAATATAGATTTATGCTCTTCTTCAGTCTGTCCCCTGTGAGAACCTGTAGCACTTATAAAAATTATATCTTCATCCTTAATTCCTGCCCCATTAAGTTCTTCAATTATATAAGGTAAAAATACACTCATTTTCTGCCATGCTCTTGTTATATCTGATACAACAATACAAATCTTTTCCCCTGGGTGAACCAGTTCCTTAAGTTTATTGCTTCCAATTGGATTTTCTAGTGCTTTTCTTATTACCTCTTCTTCACTTTTATTGTCCACTTCTACGCTGCTGTCTATAACCCCAAGTAAATCTTCTTCTGCTATAGAAACGTCAATAGCCCCATTACCATACTTCAAGTTAAATTTTTTCATAATATTTGCCCCCTTATGAATTTAGTCTTTTTACTTATATATTTTAATTATATCTTTAACTAATACCTTTAAAACAGCATAAGTAGGTATGGCTAAGAATCCACCTACAAATCCAAATAAAGATATTGATATAATTATTACAAATACAACTGCTAGAGGATGGATCTTTAATCTGTTTCCTATTACATAAGGAGATACAAAATTCCCCTCAAGCTGTTGTACTACTGTTAAAACTATTAAAACTTTTACTACCATAGGAAGCCCCATAGTCAGCGCAACAAATATCGCTGGCAAAATTCCTATGAAAGTACCAAGCATAGGTATTATAGAAGTAACCATGGAAATGGTTGCAAGAACTAAAGGATTGCTTATTCCTATAATTTTATATCCTATATACATAAGTATTCCTATAACCAAAGAGACTATAAGCTGCCCTGTTATGTATATAGATAAGGTTTCATCTACATCCTTTAAAAGAATCTTAACATTATTTCTGTAATCCCTAGGTACTATTTCTAAAAAGCTTTTAAAAAATTTCTTATCGTCCTTTAAAAGATAAAAAAGAACAAACGGTATTAAAATTATTTGACTTCCTATATTAGCTATAGCTGAAATTACTCCTCCTGTGTTAACTAATATACTCTTAAATAGTTTTTCTGAGGTCTCTATCAGTTTCTGTTCTATGTTAGCTATAGAGATATAATTAGTGAATTTATTTTCGATTATTCCTCCTGTGCCTTGTCTTGCGCTCCTCAATTGGCTAGGAATATTAGAAAAAAAGCTAGTAAACTGCTCTTTAATTGTAGCTCCTCCATACACCGCAACTATTGTTAGAATTAAACCTAAAAAAAGAAAAACAGTTAATATAGCAATGTTTATATTTATATGTTTTTTATTTGCTAGCACCCTAACCAAGGGACGAAATATATAGTATAGAAGTAGTCCTACAATTATGGATATAAATAAAGCATTCAGTATTACTTTAAAAGGTGTAAGCAGATAACTGACCTTGCCCAGTAAATATACAATTGTTAATATCAGAATTGTTCCCACAGAATATCTATAAAACCTGCTATTAAACGGCATGTGCATAAGTCCTTTCCTTACTTATTTCGATTTACTTCATAAATTATATTATATTGTACACTCAAAATTCACTCTATTCAATTAAATTTTCATTTATTTCTTCTACGTAAATAAGCACCACCCTAAAAGAGATAGTGCTTATTTTTAAAAATTATATGATATTGATTCTTGCATTCATTTGAACTTTCTCTTTTTATATAAGCTGCATTCTTATTTTCATAAAAAGCTCATACATAAAAGTTTGTTCTTCCGTTATGTGCTCTAACAAAGTCTGCCATACCTTATCTTCTTTTCCGTACTTTTTAACCTCTTCTATAACTGAAAGAGCAAATCTATCATTTGCTAGGAACCTTTCTACAAGTGCTCTAAGCTGCATAATTACCCCATAACTCATATATGGGTTTAACGGCATCATCCCACTAACCTCTTTAGTTCTGTTTTTCAATTCACTAAATCGCTTATTTACTTCATCCAACTTTTCTAACACAGATTTAGGCAAGTTTTTATTAGTTAACTTTGCAACAGTCTGTATGAAGATTGGATGCTCACTAGAGATATCGCTCCAGAGAGAAAGTTCATTTAGTACACAGCTAATATTATTTACATAAGTGTAACAGTACAAGAATATCCCTCCATAAAATTACCCCATTAGTAAATATACGCTGCTGAACTCAATATATGTGTATTATTTTAAACTTTTTAAATAAAAGGGCATTTTTTAAGAGTAAATGCCCTTTTATCTGTTTGTCTGATGACTACCTGCCGTAATACTCCCACTTCTATCAAAGTTGGAGATAACGGCAGCTGCGTCCCTAGATAACGATTTCTAAGCTTAAGGTGGAGTCAAAGCTCCACCTTAAGCCAAGAACTCTGTTTATTCTTTGTTTAATGCCTCTAATAAAGTATTTAAATCAATTCCATGCACCATAGCTGCTTCTTCTAGGGTTTCTCCTTGAGATGATGGGCATCCTACACATCCCATTCCAAAGCTCATTAGAACTTCTGCTTTTGACATATCCATTCTAATTATTTCTCCTATTGTCATATTCTTTGTAAATTTCATAATAAAAATCTCCTTTTGCATCTTTTTTATTCTATTCTTATTATATAATTCCCAAATTACAATATAATAAAAGCTTAAATTTTTCTAATACCTTAAATATATAAATAAAAATAAGCAACTTCTATAGAGGTTGTCTATAAAAGCTGCTTATTTTTATTATCCAACGATTTGAGTCATTCGTAAAGTAAACTCTTCTTTTTCAGCAGTTTTTCTGCTGACTTTATTTAAAACCCAGTATGAAATTGCAAGAGCTCCAACTCCTAATAAAAAGCTTAAAATCTCAGCATTTCCATATCCCAATGAACCAAACACTTTAGTTCCTGCTCCTATTCCAATAGCAAGCATAATTAGTGGAAAAACATATACCCAAAGAAGCATTTTATTGAAAGCCTTTTGCTGCATTTCAACCTTTACTTGATCCCCTATTTTAGCCCCAAGAGTATTTTCTATCTCAGTTGTAACTCCTGGTGAGACGCAGCCTCCCTTACAACTAGCACAGTTATCACCACATCCTGATTTTCTTTTAAATGATACTAATGCATATTCTCCACGAATAGAAGTTACGTATCCTGTTTCTGTCATATTCATCAACTCCTAAAAGGTATTCTTACTAACTGATATACTTTACATCTATTATAACATATATTCTTCAATTTTCTAGGAGTTTGGACATATTTTTTTACATGTATTCTTTTAATATTCCCAAATAATTGTTCTATTAAACTTATCACTATTTTAGAACCTAAACCATAGAATATATTAAAGTTAACCTTGTGAAACAAAATTAGTCACCTGAAACAAGATTAAATACTAATTCACTAAATTAAATTTGGGGAGGAAATTTTATGTTTAAATTAGATAATATACCTGTTGGAAATAATGTTGTGGTTGAAGATCTATCGGCTACTGGAACTTTAAGAGAGAGAATGCTCGCCCTTGGCTTAACTAGGGGTGTATCAATAGAGGTGGTGAGAAAAGGTCCTTCAGGAGATCCTACAGTTTACAATATTAGGGGTGCCATGATAGCCTTTAGAAAAGAAGAAGCGTCCTTAGTTTCTGTTATTTATAACTAAGTTATTTTTAAGCAGGGTCCTTCCTGCTTTTATTCTCAATATTGAGCTAGGAGGTCAATTAAAATGGGTTTAACATTTCAATCCACTAAAAACAATGCTTTAACAGATATATTTAGAATAGATAAAAAAGAAGGTCAATATATAATCGCACTTGCTGGAAACCCTAATACTGGCAAAAGCACTGTCTTTAATGCTCTAACAGGGCTTCACCAACATACTGGTAACTGGCCTGGTAAAACAGTGATAAATGCAAGAGGAGAGTTTACTCATAAGGGTAAAGAAAATATCCTGGTGGATCTTCCAGGCACCTATTCTTTATTCGCATCATCTGTGGAAGAAGAGGTAGCAAGAGATTTTATTTGTTTTGGTAATCCTGATGCAGTAATAGTAGTTACAGATGCAACCTGCCTTGAAAGAAACTTAAACCTTGTATATCAGGTTATGGAGCTTACTGATAATGTAATATTATGTATAAACCTTATAGATGAAGCTAAAAAGAAAAACATAATAGTAGATGGCTTAGGCATAGAGAAAGCTTTGGGTATTCCTGTAGTATTATGCGCCGCTAGAAGCGGTCTGGGTATAAAGGAACTAAGAGACGCCATTTATAAAATCACTACAGGGCAGGTAAAGCCAAAGCCTAAAACCGTAGAGTATCAAGATTATATAGTGGAGAAAATAAAGGCTATAGAACCTTCTATTAAGCAAAATGTAAAAGGCATAAGCTCCAGATGGCTTGCTTTGAGGCTTCTAGACAGCGACAGAAAACTAATGGATTCTATCTTCGATAATACAGATAAAGAGTTTTTAGAGGAGATAGCAAAAATTACAAACTCATTTAACAACCCTAATAATAGAACAACTATAAGAGATGATATTTCACAACAAATTTATAGAAAGGCAGAAGAAATAAGTGATAAATACGTAAAGGAAGATAATGGTAAAGTCCATAGAGATAGAATAATTGATAACTATATTACCTCAAAAGCCTTTGGTATACCATTAATGCTTTTAATGTTGGCTGGTGTACTATGGATTACAATTAGTGGAGCAAATATTCCCTCAGCGATAATAGCTGACTTTCTCTTTGGAATTGAGGATAAGCTCACCTTATGGCTTATTAACAAAAATACCCCTAGCTGGCTTCATGGCCTTCTCATCCTTGGACTATACAGAAGTTTAGCATGGGTTGTATCTGTAATGCTCCCTCCAATGGCTATATTCTTCCCTCTCTTTACCATACTAGAAGACCTAGGATATTTGCCAAGAGTTGCATTCAATCTTGACCATCTATTTAAAAAAGCCTGTGCTCATGGAAAACAGTGCCTAACAATGTGTATGGGATTTGGCTGCAATGCTGCGGGTATAATTGCCTGTAGAATAATAGATTCTCCTCGTGAAAGGCTTATTGCAATTTTGACAAATAACTTTGTGCCTTGTAACGGAAGATTTCCTACCTTAATAGCTATTTCTACTGTTTTTTTAGTATCCCTATCTAAAGGTGGCTCAAATTTCTTATCGGCTTTATCAGTAACAGTATTAATTGTTATAGGCATCGGTATAACCCTATTGGTATCCTATAGTTTATCTAAGACCATTTTAAAGGGAGTTCCCTCAACCTTCACTCTTGAATTGCCTCCTTATAGAGTGCCTCAGATTGGAAGAGTTTTATACACTTCATTAATCGATAGAACGATGTTCGTACTTTGGAGAGCAGTGATTGTTGCAGCTCCAGCTGGTGCCATCACTTGGATACTGGCAAATATATATAGGCGATTTAAGTATAATAAGCCATATAGCAAATTTTCTTAATCCTTTTGCACATCTCATTGGGTTAGATGGCTTTATTTTACTGGCGTTTATCCTTGGACTTCCTGCTAATGAAATAGTGCTGCCAATATTATTAATGTCCTACTTAGCAACAGGCTCTATGATTGAATTTGATAGTATAGAATCCTTAAGAAAAATATTATTAGATAATGGCTGGACCTATCTCACTGCTCTCAATACTATGCTGTTTAGTCTTCTTCACTGGCCTTGTGCTACAACATTGTTAACTATAAGAAAAGAAACGGGGAGCTTAAAATGGACAGTACTCAGTGCAATTATACCAACGACCATAGCAATTGTTGTATGCTTTATAACAACTATAATATTCAGAGCTTTAGGATGGGGGTAATTTAATCTAAACTAAAAAGTACAGGACAAAGTATAACTATAACCTATGCCCTGTACCCTTATTTATTTTTTTCTTCTCTGTATTTGTTAAGCCTTTCAAGTAAATCAGGATACTCTTGAAAAAAATCCACTAAATCTCTAATGCCATGCAAAATTTCTTTATTTATCGTATGTTCAATTTTTTCTGTTTCCTCTAATACTCCCTCATTTATATTTAAAAATCTTAAAATCTTTCAATTAAATTGTGCCGCTTTAAAAGTACTTTTCCTATCTCAACTCCCTTAGCTTCAAGCATGATTACTCCATATTTCTCATACTTTATTAACTCTAAGCCTGAAAGCTTTCGCAGCATTTTAGTAACAGATGGCGGCTGTACATTTAGTGCTGCAGCAAGGTCATTTACCCTTGTGAACCCATTTTCACGAGTAAGTCTATATATCATTTCCATATAATCCTCTGCAGAAGGAGATAATATATCATTATCCTTTTTCATATATTCACTAAACGTAAAGAATTCACTTTCCGACATTATACTCCCACCTTGTATACTTGTTGTAATTTAATTATATTCTTAAATACTATTAAGTATAACTAATCATTATATTGTTCATTCTCCAGCTTATGAGACTAAATGCCTTAAGAGCTTAACTTATATATTTTAGCTATCCAATAAAGATTACATACGGTGTGTGGACTCATACTACTGTGTATTCTTTTCCTATTATGTCAAGATGTTATGCACGCAGTATTATGCTAATTATTAAAAATAGACTGCATATTTTTTCCTACTGCTTTTAGCAATTCTTTTGGTAGTTTTTCTACTTGTTCACCAATTATTACACCGTGGGGTTGTTTGTACCCTTCATTCCATATGAAGTTAAAGACCTTTTCATCTTTTTCACTATTTTTCCCCATTTGAAATGCATATATTTGCACATTTTTACATAACAATTCTTGTACAGCTTCTTTTGCTGATCCCGGAAAGCTTGATGCACCATCTGTAATTTCAAAGACTATCTTTATTTGTTTTCCATTCTTAAGTTCTCTTTCCTGCATAGAGGTAATTCTATTAGATATTTCTCTAAGGCAGCTTGCATCGTCAGTTGCTCCACCTGTTGCATTTAGCTTTACTATTGAACGAATTATATCACTTTTTTCTTTTTCCTTCACATTTTTATGATTAAATTCTTTAACATTATAATACTTACTGCCAAAAAACCAGGCTTCGCTTAAAACTTCTACTTTTTGATTCAATTGCTCTGCATTGCTTTTCAAATATCGATTAAAATCATCTATTGATAGCAATGTCACCGCCAAAGACTTTCTTGCCGCCTCAATTTTTGACGCATTCATTGATCCTGAATTATCTATAACAAAAGAAATCTCTATTCTTTTAGGCAATATGTCTGTTTGAGGCTCTAGCAAATATCTATTAAAAATCAGGAGATTTTTATAATTTCCCTTTTTTTCAGATTCTACAAAATCGGGATAAGATTTAACAAAGCTATCTATATCTATTTTCCCCTTTATTTGGCCATTCTTTTTTACACTTATCTCCTTTTTTGCATTCCCTATCACCTTTCTCCAAAACTGCCGCATTTGTTCTCTTTCCGATTTCATTTTATTTGAATAAAATTGAAACAATTGTTGATCCGCTTGGCTAATCCCATAAGGCTCCAAATCTAGCTTTCCTTGTATTGCATTTTGTACGCTCGCACTTATTTGTTCTTGCTGATCCTCCATTTCTTCTAGAATCTTTTCTGCTTCCTCCTGGGTAGATTCCAGCGAATCTGGTATCTCATCTATTTTAGATTGTTCAAAAGGATTTTTACTTCTCTTTACTTGCTCCATTTTCTGTGATTTTGATTTATAAAATGACATTTCATCGATTTCTTCTTTCCACAATTGCTCAAAGATTGGGAAGATAAAAGATCGAATAAATGCATCTCTTTCTATAATTCCTTGATTACTATTTATCTGTCTAACTAATTGATAATAAATAAAGTTAAAAAAAGGCTGATTGAAAACCTTTCTATCAAAGGGATTTTCAATACATCCTTCTATCTTAGGATTTATTTTATATAATTCAATAATTAAAAAACTATTTGCAAAAGCTCTATGTCTAGGCATTTGAGAAATGGACTCAAGGGTCTTACCCGTTTGTTCCATATAAGAAACAATCTTCTTAAAGTTTCTTCATCTCTATATATAGGGCACATCTGCAAAACTCTCAGAAATGACGTTTGCTTATCCAATATATATAACAAATCAAGAACTTCTTTTCTTACATAATTAGAAATAACCTTTGGTTGGTATGCCTTATCTTTTTCCAGTCCTTCTTTTTTTATCCTAGCTAGGATATAACTTGTCATATGGTCAATTTCTTTCTGCCAATCTTTTTTCTATTCAAATATTTTTTAGTTTGTTTTTTCCAATCAGGGTATAAGGCTAGCTCATAGTAAATATGCCACATTATTTGATTGTCATCTAATCTTCTATCTAAAAAGCTTTCTAAGGGCAAATATAAAATTCCTTTGGAAGGATCTAATAAAAACCTTTGTAATTTTGAATCAGGAATATACATCAAACTAGAATCACCTGTAAATGTGACTAATGACCTTTGTTCTTTTTGCAAAAATTCTTCGCAATGTTTTTTAGATTCTTCAATTAAAGCTTGTTCATCAAAATCAAACATACTCATCCCTCCTATTGATACAGCGGAAGAACCCACAAGTCTTCTGGTGTATCAATTCGATCAATGTATAACAGGTTTAATTTACCTTCTACATCCATAAGCAAATATCTCGAGATGCCTAACTTTAGTGCATTTGTAAAAAAGACATCTTTAATTGCCGCCTCTTCATTTAGATACCAATTTCCAAAATTCTCTTCAAGCAAATACAGGATCCCATCTTTACTTAGTATTATCGCTGTGCCTTTTTCAGATTGAACATCAAACAAATTACCTTCTAAATTATTTAATTCTATTTTTACGTTTTTTTCATCTTCATATAGAGAAAGTATCTTAAGATGTCTTTTATTACCTATTACTATAAGGGAATTGTTTTTACCATTTCCATCTTCTAGGAGCCTAATTTTCCCTATTTCATCATTTAGAAAATTAATTTTTTCTGTAATAGTAAGTTGTCTATTTTCATATTTGATAAAATATAATTCCCCCACCTTTGTTCCAACTACAAAATAATCTTTGTTTAGCTTTTCAAATGTAGTCCAATTTGGAATAGTGAAATATATATTTTTATGAAAATCTAAAAGATATTCGTCTTTTTCTTTTTTTACTTCCAATAAACTTAACCTTTCTTCTCCATTTTCCACTACAAATAAACCATCATTAATTGCTAAACATCTTCCAAATCCACTAAAATCGCCATCTATTTTAATACTTTTAACTTTAATCTGTCCCTTAACATTAGATATTTTATCAAAATTATCGCTTGAAAGTAAATATACTCCTCCTCTGACTCCTAAAAGCAAAATCTCTCTATCATTTAACTTATATATAAAGGAAATTGTCTCTTTTATTTCTTTAATAGGTGGGCTCCACTCTCCTTGAATTTCATTATCATAAGAAAAGTTCTCTGCAGTATCTATATAAAAAAATTGAACTTTTCCATCTATACTACTTGTAATAAAAAGATTTTCATTAATTCTTAATGCAGCTTGTAAAAAATTATTAAAACCAAAAGCTCCCAATTGTCTTATGGGACTTATTCGCATTGAAGTCTTTTTCATATCATTTGCATAAACTCGGTAATATGGAATTAAGTCAGTCAATAACTCTTCTTCTATTTGTAAAAGTTTGTATAATTCTTCTTCAAAACCCTCATCTAAAATTCCATTCATTTGACATTTATTTAGCTTTTCTCTTAGAGCTTTAACTTGACTCTTAAAATCCTTTCCGTCTACTGACAAATTTATTTCCATTCTTATCCTCCATTATCTTCTAAGTATTCAAGTAGATCTCTTGAATGCTCTAGATGAGATAATTGTTTGTCTAGTTTTTGATATCTTTTTATATCAATTTGTGGTGAATCATCAATACCAATTTCAAAACTTTCTTTTAGTTCTTTTGGCAAAGTCTTTCTAGAAGTTCCTTTACCGAATATCAGATGAACTACATCTAAATAACTTAAAGTTTCTATTGATGGACGAAGATAGTGATAGGGACAGGTACGAATTTCTTCGTATGTTGTCGCTGCTTCTCCTATACCTTTTGTCTCAACCTTCCATCCTTCTTCTATAGGAAAAAAGCCAAACCGTACCGCTTGTGAGAGAATATAATTTTGGTCGTCAGGATAAGTGATTGAACTAATAAAGCCATCCCACAAAGCTTTGCTTAAATCTTTTTCTTCCCCTTGGTTCCAATCATTTAAGATGTGCAAAATATTACGGATTGATAATACAGATTCTCGGAGCTCCGGTTCATCCATCCCAAAGTCTTTTTCAACTTCATCATCTTTCCACTTGCCCATAAAAACATTCTGAGTAATCCTGCATAGCTGAGAAAAACGAAATAATTCTTCTAATGTCTTTTTAGAATCAGGTATATGGATATTTCCATTCTTATCAGCTAACTGTGCTATTATTATTCTAAACAGTTCATTTTTTTCTGGAAACTCTTGATCTTCTAAGGATCCAGTTATCTTTTGGGGCACATAATTGTATTCGATGGTTACAAAACGTGATTTAAAAGCTGGATTTAGTTCATTTGTTCCTTCATAATTGACCATTTGAGTTGATAGATTTCCTGTGCCAATAAATCCAAATCCAGGTTTAATCAAAACAGGACCAACTCCTGTAATATAAGCTGTACTTCCTGCGTGACGCTGCAGGATATCATTTAAGGCAATTAGGTTTTGCATAGCAATTGTATTTAGTTCATCTACGATTACAGGCCGGCCTTCTTTTACTGCAATCAAAATTTCTCTTTCTATCTTTTTAATTGTAGTACCAAAAGTACTATTACTTGCCACCAATAAATCAGAAAAACTCTTCCATATTTGAATCTTAAGATGAAGCTGTTCCTCATCAGTCATCTGCTCTAATTTTTCTTTGTGCTCATCCATCCAATCATAAAAATCTACTATAATCATGTTCAGATAGTCCTTATAAGACCTTTTAGAGAAACTGTGCTCTAGAGACAAAGTTTTCTCCACAAACATATCTTCATAAGTTAAATTATGTGAACCAGATATAAATAGGGGCTGTAAAGATTCTATTTCCTCTTTAGTTCCATTGGTCAATATATTTCTATAGTGGAGCTTTCTCTCTTCATTAAATCCTCTAAATTTTTTAATAGCATCTTCTTCTGTGGCATTGGGATTATCAGAAAACCAATTCTCCATTTTCTCTTCTAACTCACTTTGTATTCTGTTTTGAATAGTAAAATCCATAGCTGCTTCAGTTGCTAATTGTGTTTTCCCACTTCCTAAATGACCTACAATATATACAGGAACACCTGAATTCAACGAATCTATTACCTTTTGTTTTGCTTTAACTACATAAGGTACAGTTACCAAACGTTGTTGGTGCTGGCTTTCTATGTCACTTATCAATTGACGTTTATAATAAAATTCCCATGCTTCTGGAGAGCTTTTTAGAATTGTCTCTAACTCTTTTTCCAATCCTTCTATGCGATCAACCCGATATCTTGTAGCTGAATTACTACCATAGCAGCTGTAATTATTAGTCTCCCTATTGACTCGTCTTTCGAAGCGAAGAAAAAACCTTTCATATTCAATTAAATTTTCAATTTCTTGTATTTTTTTGTCCTTGTTTGCCCTCCCCCCTTCTACATAAGCCTTGTATTTTTTGTAATAAGCATTGCTTTCTTTAGAATCAAGGGGAATTTTCTCATTCCTTTCTTCAAACCTTCGGAAAGCTTTAAAAAAGGACCCTTGTCCGTCTATCTTTTTATTATTCTCACATTCCAATGATTTTAAGGCTTCTCTGCGTAAATCATCTTCATACCAACATTGCATTTCTTCTATAGTAGGAATATAAGCTTGCTTAGGATTTTTTTCTTTTTTCACAGAAGTTTCCTCCCCCGTATGATGTCTGTTGTATTAGCAATACGTGAAATTGCACTATAGTAATAATTACATATAAACAGAGTTTTTGGCTTCAGGTGAAGTTTTTATTCCATCTGAAGCTTAGAAATCGTTATCCATGGATGTAGCAGCCCTTATCTCCCATTTTGTTAGAAGATGGGAGTCTTAGTGCGGCTAGTCATCGGATAAATTAAAATCCCGATTTTTTCAAATTCGGGATTTTAATCAAATTACCTAACTCTAAATGTTATCAAATGATTCCATATTCTTTTAATAACTGTTCAATTTCTGTTCCTGCTAGTTGTTTCATAATTTTACGTTTAGTCAATGGTGGTAAATCAATTTTTAGTTTTTCGCCATCTAATAAACTTGCACCTGCATTTAACAAATAGCGGATATCATATCTTGAAGCAAATACCTCAGGAACTCCTTTTTCAACTCTAGTTAAAACATATACTGCTTCCATAGCTGTACGTCCCGAGTATTCGATAGTAAATACAGTATCACGTCCTGGATCATCCAATGTTTCAGCAAATTGTCCAAGAAAAGCAAAGTTTACTGCATTCTTTGGCACAACATATGGACGATCTCCAAATTCACGAGGCATAAACATAGATGTGATAAATGGCATCATAACAGGGACTGCAGTACATGATTCTGCTAATTCTTCGATCTCATCTACAGGAACACCTATATGGTATAACCATTCCTTTGTGATTTCCTTACCAGTGCAATCTCTCATAGGCTTTTTAATGTAATCGCCAGGAACATCAGAAAATAAACCATATACCCAAACAACAACGTCTTTTTCAGGTTGTCCATAATATTGCTCTTGACGGTTTATTGTCCAACTCATTAACCATGAAGAGTCAACTGCTGTAACTATACCACCTGTTACAGTGCGTCCTCCATATGGTGAACGTTTTGTGATCTTTTCAATGTACTTAGGAACACGTTCATCATGACAAGTTACTGTGCAAGACTCCCAATTTGATTTTTCTGTATCTGTGCAGAATTTATCTGGATGTCCAAATTCATCTGATTGAGCAGCTATGTTTCTCCATAATCTCCAACATCCCCCTAGTTCCTTGTTAAATGGAGCAGGAGTATTGTCATCACCATATCCAGAACCTTCAGTCATAGAACCATTAGTGATAAATACTAAGTCATTTTCTGTTAAGTCAATAGAAATATTCTTTCCATTTTTATCTGCTGCAACTATTCTCTTTGCAGCCTTTTTATCATCTGAAATTGAGAACTCAACATTATTAACAGTAATTCCATATTGAAATTTAGCACCATGGTCTTCCAAATATTTAACCATAGGTTTTACAAATGAAGTATATTGATCATGGCGTGAAAATTGTAAAGCAGAAAGATCTGGCAACCCTCCAACATGGTGGATAAAGCGGTTCATATATAATTTCATCTCTAAAGCACTATGCCAGTTCTCAAAGGCGAACATTGTCCTCCAATATGTCCAAAAGTCACTATTTAAAAGTTCTTCGGAAAAAATATCTTCAATAGCTTTATTTTGAAGTTCTTCATCTGGTATACTTACAAAAGCAGCTAATTCTTTTGCCAAGTCTTGACCTAAATTGAACTTTCCATTATCATAGCGTTCGCCTTGATTTTTAGTAATACGGCAATTGCTAGAGTTTGGGTCATCATAGTTTGTATAGTAAAAATGATCTAATACAGTCATGTTAGGATCTTCTGTAGATGGTAATGAACTAAATAAGTTCCATAAAACCTCAAAATGATGTCCCATTTCACGTCCACCACGTGCCACATAGCCCATATTTTGACGAATTTGACCGTCTAAACAACCACCAGGAATATCTAGCTGCTCCAAAAAAGTAATCTTGCTGCCATCCATATGAGCATCGCGAATTAAAAAACAACCAGCAGCCAAAGCGCCAATTCCAGTACCAATTAAATAAGCTTTTTTGTCTTCAATTCCTTTTGGCTTTCTTGCATTTACTAGTGAATGATAATTTCCGTTTGTAAGCGTAAGCCTATCATCATGTGTCTTTAACTTCATTATATTCCCTTCTTTCTGAATTTTTAATAGTTCTTTAAATTCGACTACTATATTTAGATTTCTCATATATTCACTCTGTTAGCAGACTCAAATGTTGCAATATATAATAATTGCTTCTTTGACTTTGTGAATACTTGCTATTTGTAAGGTTTGTTTATACTCATAATATAGCTTTTTTATGTCTTTTTCATTAGATAAAAAAACTGCGATGTTTGAAATTCGAACACCGCAGTTAATTTGTCTAATTTTTAGGCACTAAGATTAGAGTGTCTGGTAAAAAACAGGAATGTTATATTGCTTTTTATCAGCCATCATTTAAGCCAGCGCTTCGTCTAAGGGATAGGGCAATGTTTCCATCAAAGAGCAGTCCGATTCGTCTAGTGATAGTATCAGGGTCTTCTTTCATTCCGGAAGCAATCCATCGTAGTACCATTTCAGTAAGGGCACACTGATAAAAGGAAGCAATCAGCTTTTTATCCCTCAAAGAGGCTGAAATATCCTCGCTTACTTTTTCAACATACCGGATCATTATATTTCCTGATACATTGTATATATAGTTCTCTAATTCTTCTCTCTGCATTGAATTATATACATGATAAATGGCTGTTTTGTTTTCTAAAGCAAACTTAGCAGCCACAATAAAGCTTTCCTCCCAGGAAAGTGTATCATTATATTCATCAATGACTGTCTGAAGCTCTGTTTGGAATATCTCTGACAGAACTGCATATATATCTGTGTAGTAATAATAAAAAGTATTTCTGTTAATTTCACATTCTTTAACAACATCCTTAACTGTAATTTTGTTAAGCGGACGCTCATTCAGCATATTTATGAATACCTGGCGAATCATTTTTTTCGTATATTGCTGTGCCAAGTCGCCACCCCCTAATGCTTAATCTGTATTCAAAATTATAGCACATGGTAAGTTATTTGCAAATAATCCATAATCATATGGATTATCTTAACGTATAAATCCATGTCAAAGTCTTCTATAAGTTCTGGATTATTTATTATTTCTATAAATTGCTTTGCCTTATATTTTCCAAGTAAGTTATCACTTTTCAAATGCTGATGACATAGTAACCGCATATTAGCCTATTGGCGATCCCCTTCTCTATTTTAATTTTTTAAGTGCTTGACAAAAGTAATTACCATTAATATAATTATAGATAAATAAAGTCTATAATATCCTTTAGGGAGGTTTTACTTTGAAATATACAAAAGCTACAAACTATGCGTTGCATATCGTTGCTTATATGATTATGCATAATAAAAATGATAATTTGAGTTTACAACCATTAGCAAGTCAATTCAATATATCTGCTACCTATCTATCAAAGATTTTAACACAGTTGGTAAAGGCCGGTATAATTCAATCAACTCCAGGTGTGAATGGTGGTTATATTTTGCGTAAAAAGAAAGAGGATATTTCATTTATGGATGTGATCAAGGCAATCGAAGGAACTGGGGCATTATTTAATTGCGACTTGCAAGAGGAAGGCGAGTGTCGTATTCTCAAAGTAATGACAGAAGCTGAAAATGTAATGGAAACATATTTGCAGAATAAAAAGCTCTATGAAGTAATCCAAAACACAGAGAACAATGCAATATGCGAAGAGTAATTCCTTCGTATACTCAGCCATATTGTATGGCTTTTTAATCTTAATTAAAGATATTATAAGTCTATAATGTATATATTATATAATGTATTTTTTAAAAATATAGTAAATACGAAAAAACACAAACACAGTTCAAAAGAAATGGAGTACTCTGGTTAGCCGCAAGCTAGGTAGTATTTTACTAAAATAAAACATAAAGGAGAAAAGCATATGTTAGAATTCTGGGAATCAAGTTTTATAGAAAAACAAATGATGTGGGGATTTGAACCTTCAGACTCCGCAATCTTGACAAAGGATTTTTTCCTTGAGAATAAAGTTAAGGACATATTAATTCCGGGTATTGGATACGGCAGAAATGCAAAGATTTTTTATGACAACGGAATTAACGTAACAGGTATTGAGATATCAAAAACAGCGATTGATTTAGCAAGACAAAACGGGCTTGATATTAAAATTTATCATGGTTCAGTAGCTGGCATGCCTTTTGATAACAAATCTTATGATGGCATATTTTGCTATGCACTTATTCATTTATTGAATAGCCGTGAAAGAAAAAAATTAATTAAAGATTGCTATAATCAGCTAAATCCAAACGGATATATGATTTTTACAGCTATTTCAAAAAAAGCTCCAATGTTTGGAAGGGGTCCACAGCTGAGCAAAGATCGATTCGAGATAATGAAAGGCGTAAAAATGTTTTTTTATGATTCTGATTCAGTAAAACGGGAATTTGAAAAATACGGATTAGTGGAATTTTCAGAAATTGATGAACCAGCTAAGAATATAGGAAATAAGCCTCCATTGAAATTTATAATTATAAAATGCAAAAAAGAGTGTTAAATATAAAACAAAAAAGTGCCACAGCTTCATTTGAAGACTATGAATATATTGATTTAAAATAAAAAACAGCAGTAATATTTGTAAATGTTACTGCTGCGATATTAAAATCAAACTGCTTCGCTTAATCTGGGACTGTTATCGGTTTTAGTATATACTGCACTAGTAGAATCGTCTAAAATCAGTATTTTAGGCTTCTTGAGTAAGGCTCTTTCAATACATAGTCTTTGTTTTTGCCTTCCAGATATATTCGTTCCACCTTGTTTAATGAAGGTATCATATTTATCAGGAAGACTCTGTATAAATTCATCTGACTGAGCTTGCTTACATATGGCAATCAGTTCCTCATCAATGGCCTCCTTGTTTCCCCACCTCAAGTTCTCCTGTACACTGGTATTTAAATCATCATATTTTTTGAAAACGCTTTTAAAATGTGGATGTGCACTAGTGATAATAATGTACAGCGGCGTGACTATGGAGTCTCTTTTAAATTCTCTTACATAACTTAATAACTTCTTAATCATACTTCTCCCACTTTATTGTTAGACTTCTAACTAACATTTCAAAAAATTGTTTCTAATCAGCAATTTTTTCAATATATATAATAATTTTATACATACTAAAATGTTAAGTTTAGTTGACAAACTTCCATTTTTAATTGATAGAATGGATTTCTAATGTTTAGTATACTATAAATTACAGGTTAACTTGAAATAAAAGAAAGGCCGGTGGTAATTATGTCATTAGGAGAAAAGTTATTATATCTGCGCAAAAAGGCAGGTTTATCTCAGGAAGATGTTGCCGAAAAATTAAGCGTATCTCGACAAACAATAAGTAAATGGGAAACAGACCAGACTGTTCCTGAGCTTATTAAAGCAAAATTACTAAGTCAACTTTACAATGTAAGTTATGACTATCTTATTAGTGGAAGTCCTGTTGGTGGTGATGTCACCAGTATTGAAATGATAGTTGATGAAATTGACTGGACAAGTGCATGGAGTGAAAAATATCCACTTTTAGCTTCATATCAAGGCATAAAAGGAATAGATAACTATAGTGAAAGGCTATCTGAGATGTATGATGCTTTTAAAAATGAATTCGGCTTTAACGATGCAGACACAGTTTTAGTTTTAAAAGATATTCTTTATCAAAAATATAAAATGGCAAAAAAGAAAAGTAAGTAATATTAGCACGATTTGTAGTAATTCTATTTCACAATTTTAAAATAGGAAAAAGTGCTTAGCATGCTGCTAGTGCTTTTTCCTTAATTTATTTGGAGCAAGTGCCGCATCAATTGGTTACGTGTTAAAATATATAACAATAATTTTATATGAGACAGTATTCTAATAAATCTGCCTGGGCCTTAACAATATCATAAGATAGGATGTGTTGTTCTGTATGGCCTCTGTCTGTTAACCTATAATGTGAGCTTTTCTATTGTTTTTCAAATATACTCCAAGAAAGGCCAGTGCAGTTGCAAGATACAGCACAGAAAAAATTATGAAAAAATAACCATCACCTGCAAAGAAATTTAATGAGAAGTTAAAACAGAAGTGAATCCAGAACGCTATGAACAGATTATTGCATTTTTTCATAAATATTCCCATTATCACCGTTAAAGCCGTCATCACAACTATATTTGCAACGATATAAGTCAAAGCCTGCAATCCAGTATAATCAGAAGAGACAAACCAAAGCGGTGTATGCCAAAATGCCCATACCACACCTAGAATGAGATTTCCTTTAATGAACCCATATCTTTCTTCTAATTCCGGCCGCAAGTATCCGCGCCATCCAGACTCCTCTCCAGTTGGTCCCTGTAAAATCGTAAACATAGTCATGCTGCATAATCCAGATGGAACAAACATAAGCTGTGCTGTGATAGATGTTTTTTCAATTGCAGACAAAATCCATACCGCCATAAAGAAAATACTAATTATTAACACTGGTATAATCAAAATTAAGCTAATTTTCAGTTTTTCTTTAAAAACTTTCTTATAGAATTCTTTAATATCCATATTTATCTTTAGATTCTTTAGCATAAACAGAAGCACTATAGTTGGTGACCAACTGCACAATACCGTAATCCACCTCATAACAGTAGTTGAAGCATGGAACACCATAGATGCCAAACCGCCAATTCCTAAAATCATTACCCAAAACAATAGGTATGCATTGATCACATACTTCCACATCACATCAATCTTCTTCTCTTTCATCTTTACCTCCCCCTTTCTTTTCGAACAATACTAACTTAACAGAGCCATTCATTTAGAAAACTTCTATATTGTGGCACTAGATTTAAATGCGAAGTCTTATTTATGTTGTCCCTTCTAAAATCCATGTTTTGTTAACCACTCGGACAACTTTTTCTCACGGAATAATTTTATATCCTCGTTACCCTCATATCTTCCCAATATAATTTCATCACGGATATTTCCATCCATAAGGTATATCAATCTGCTTGCCCTGGCTGCCACTTTTGCATCATGAGTAACAATGATGACGCTGGTGCCTTCTTCATTAATGGAATTGATGATATCCATCACTTCTCTTGTGGTACTGCTATTTAGCGCTCCGGTAGGTTCATCTCCAAATAAAATATCCGGATGATTAATTAGCGCTCGGCAGATTGCTGCACGCTGCAACTGACCGCCTGAAACCTTTTTAATATCATAACCTGCCACACCAAAAATCCCTGTCTTTTTCATTAGCTCATCAGCATTTTGATTTACCTTTTCCCTGGACAAGATACCTGCTTTAAATCCAGGGAGTATAATATTATCCCGAATAGATAAGTTTTTTAAAAGATAGGAGTGCTGAAAAATAAATCCCATCTGCTTTAGCCTTACTTCACTCATCTTTTCATCGTTAAGCTTTGAAATATCCTTGCCGCAAAACAGCACATTACCGGAAGTAATTTTGTCCATTCCACTTATACTATAAAGCAATGTGGATTTTCCAGAGCCAGACTGCCCCATGATTGCTATGAACTCGCCCTCAGCAACCGTAAAGTTAATATTACTTAACACCTGTGCATCTTCAAAGCTCTTGCATAAATTCTGCACCTCTAATATTGTTTTCATACTGCACCTCCAGAGTTTCTACTCGTTAATAGTGGAAATAATATTGTACTTTTTGACTGTTCTCACGACAATCCATGTTACCAGCAGTATGAGCAGCATCAGCAACAACGGACAAATAATATATTCGATTACAGCATTAGAAATAAGTTCAACCTTCTTAAGCCCAATTCCTGCTATACTTAACGCAGCAGCAACAATCTCTTCTCCTAAGACATCAGTTAAGATAATTCCCGACAAGATGCCGGCTGCAGAAACGAATCCTATCTTTATCATGTATTGCTTTTTAATATCCTGTTCAGAGAAGCCTATAGCTTTTAAAACTGCTATTTCCGATAAGTCCTTCGCCAGACGCAGTTTCAAAAACAAAACAGTGATAAGCATTGTTAAACTTAAGCCAATGGTTACAATTGCAAAAACTATGGTCTTAAGCTGCTTTGCAACTCCGCCCAAAGTTTGGTCAATGAATTTCTCCATAGGGTCTACAGTTATTCCTGCTCCAAGAATTTTATACCATTCACCTGACTTTTTGACCGCTTCTCTATTATCATTAAGATTGATTGAAAAGGAATATTTGTTAGCATTGAGTTCTGGAAAATTATATTTTGACTTTGCTGTCTTTCCCCCGCTGGTAACATCCTGATAGACTCCAGAAACAACAAATTTTTGATCTTTGTTATCAAATAAAAGCGCTATTGTGTCACCGACCGTTTTCCCCATTTCACTAGCGTTAAGATAGGAAATGGCAACCTCATTTCTCCCTTCAGGAGCCTTTCCGCTAATATACTGCAGCTCATTTCCTGCGTTACCTCCACAGTCTATATACAAATTCATAGGTTTTTTATCTTTATTAGTAGTCTTGACACGCACCTTGCGATATTCATAATAATTTTTAATATCCGCGTCCTTTTCCAAAACCTGCTTTACTTTCGCATAGCTGTTTTCAAGATTTTCCCCATTTTCCACTTCAATCAGAATATCCTCCAGAGAACTTCCCATATAGGTAATAAATTCAGGTGCTTCGAAGGTATTCAACAGATTAACAGGAATCATTATCATAGATACAGCAATTAACACAACTGCAAACATAATTATCCAGTTTTTAAACGTATAGAAAACTTCATATATTGCCATCAGCCAGTTAACAGAAAGCTTCTTTGACTTGTATAATCCATCCTTTATATACCCTTTATTTTTATCAACTCCTTTGCCACTAACCAGAGCATCAACAACTGTAACCTTTTTAATTTTCTTTAATATTTTTTTGCAATAATAGTCTGTAAGGAAAAAAACCAAGCCGGAAGCTGAAATTGATAATACAAATGCCAAAGGGGACATCTTCATATTTCCAAATGTAGTACTGATATGCTTTGTAAATAAACCACTAATCAGTAATGCCAGAATATATCCTGAAATTACACCTGCCAACGCTAGTACCCTGTATTTATCAAGATAAAAATCCCTTATATGTGTAAATTTTAGCCCAATGGCTTTCATTGTACCGATTTCGCCGATTTCTTCTTCCAAAGCAGCCATAATTGTAAACTTGACACAGATAAAAGAAACAATGATTAAAAGTATGCTCACTAGAAGTAAAACAAATACAGTAACGATATCCGTTAAAGCACTCAGCATAAATATTATTGTATAGGTTACTGCTTGCCCGTCCTGCGGAAGTCCTGCATTTTCATAGGCAGTCTGAAAATCGGCGGCCTCCTTTGGATTCTCAAAATATGCTTCTATGAGATATTCATTCTCTCCAACTTGACCTTCAAGCTCTTCAAAGTCTTTATTGCTTAAAAGTATTCTTGTAGAGGAAGCTACAGTAGAATTCATAGCAGAATCCAAAATAAATTCTTTAATTATAAACTCCGACCTGGCACCATTACTGGTCAAAATAACATGATCACCGATTTCCATGCCGTACATTTCCTTTAAAAGTACGGGAATCCCCATCTCGCCTTTATTAATGGTTACCTTTTCATGTTTAGAATTTAAGAACAAATCCTTGGTTTCGTTCTGCTTTACAAGTCCAATGTCAAGAAGGCAGTCAGAAAGATTGTACGTATGCCCTTTACCCTCAACAGTAAGACTTTCACCGTAAACATCAATCATTGTAATAGTCTGCTTGTAAGTTATTCCTTGATAAGTTGACATAAACTTATCTATTTCCTCTTGATTGATTTTTCCTTTATGCATCTGGATGAAATGAGGCGGCTGTGCAGTCTTATATAATTCAGAAATAGAGGCAAATGTTTGCAGCGCCATTACCACAGACAGCACTGCAAGACTTGCTGATAACATTATAAATAAAAATAATGCCAGATTAATGATCTTATTTCTTCTAAAATCACTTTTAACTATTAGCCAATTCATTCACACCACTTCTTTCTATATCTCTAATACTTTTTCCGACATAAAGATAAATACAAAAGCAAACATCAAGAATCCAGCAATGATAAACATTAGCCCGATTCCACGTCCTTCTCCAGTACCAAGAATCATCCCAGCTATAAAAGGTGAGATCAAATACTTGGAATTCCCCGCAATCTGAACCAAACCGCTTGCTTTGGCATACTCTTCCTCTGAAAAAAGATCAGTAACAGTAGCCTTGTAAGTATGCCCAAGCAGTGTTACAAAGCAGAGTTTATGGTAACACCAATGAGCAAAGGCAGTCTTATCGCTGCCAGTACTCAGTAAGTAGCTTCATAAAAAAATCCTCATTAACATCCAGCATCTTCTCAAGTATGGAAATCAGCGCTGGCATAATCTTCATTTGCGAATCAGCATTTAATTCAAAGATTCCCTCATCAATTAAGGTTAATGATGAGGCCAAGAAAATTTGCATATACTGCAGAGGATATCTGCAGCTCCAAACTTTCTTTTCAATTCCTTCCTCAATAACCTTAACCAGAATAGGAGCCATAGCTGTAACTATCGAGCTCAAGGTTTTCTGATGTAATAAAACATTTTCACTTTTATGTATGCTATTGAGTACATCGCCGTCAACTTCGCTAGTAATACGCATTGCCATAAATACACGCATGAATTTTTCTTCCGAACTAATACTATCTATCTTAAGTACTTCATTTGCTTTGCTCATTACAATATCAGTATATCGCGATACAACCGCATCTAGAACTTCTTCTTTAGACCTAAAATAATGATAAAAAGTACCTTTTGCAATACCAATTTCTTTAAGTATGTCATTAACAGTACAATTCTCATATCCTTTTATGTGAAATAATTTTTCAGCAGTATCAAGAATTTCATTTCTTCTTTCATCATATTCTTTAGTAATTCTCATAATGTCACTCCATTTCTTATACAGACCGACTGTCGGTCTACAATTAGTATACTATTCCTTTTTTTTCCTGTCAATAATTAGTTTTAGTATATCCTATTTTAAACCTGAAACGAATTCGTAAGCATTATATTATACTAACTATTTTATATAGGATAGGGTACCTTTTAACATAAAATATAAACAGCAGCAATATATGTAAATATCACTGCTGCTCTGGATATTATCACCTATAATATCCCATTATGATCTGTATTAGATAATTTTAAATTTAGGACTACTATATAATTTTCAATGTCCATTCCTCACAATTCCATATTTCAGTTACTAAATCCCTATAAAATTCCGGCTCATGGCATACAAGTAGTATTGTTCCTTTATATTCCTTTAAAGCACGCTTCAATTCATCTTTTGCATCTACATCAAGGTGATTTGTCGGCTCATCAAGGATTAATATATTGGTTTCATTATTAATTAATTTTGCAAGCCTAACCTTAGCCGCCTCTCCTCCTGAAAGCACCTTCACCATACTTTCAATATGTTTTGTTGTAAGACCGCATTTTGCAAGAGCAGCGCGAACCTCATACTGAGTGTATCCAGGAAACTCCTTCCAAAACTCTTCTATGCAAGTATTGGTATTTCCCTCTCTGCTTTCTTGCTCAAAATAACCAATATATTGGTAATCCCCCAATATCACTTCCCCACTTATTGGTTTAATTTGTCCCATTAAGCTCTTTAGTAGAGTAGTCTTTCCTAATCCATTGGAACCAACTAATGCTATCTTTTGTCCTCTCTCCATATACAAATTAAGAGGTTTTGTTAGGGGGTGATCATACCCTATAACTAAATCCTTAGTTTCAAATATAACCTTTCCTGATGCTCTAGCTGTTTTAAAGTTAAAAGTTGGTTTTGGCTTCTCCTCAGCCAACTCAATTCTCTCCATTTTATCAAGCTTCTTTTGTCTAGATTTAGCCATATTAGCAGTAGCTACATTAGCTTTATTTCTTGCAACAAAATCCTCAAGTCTAGCAATTTCCGCCTGCTGCCTTTCATAAGCTTGTTCTAATTGCTTCTTTTTAGCTTCATATATTCTTTCAAATTCATTATAGTTTCCTACATATCTAGTAAGCTGCCTATTTTCCACATGGTATATAAGGTTAATTACTGAATTTAAAAATGGAATATCATGAGATATCAATATAAATGCATTTTCATATTCATTTAAAAATCTCTTAAGCCATTCAATGTGAGCCTCATCTAAGTAGTTAGTAGGCTCGTCTAAAAGTAGTATATCTGGAGTTTCAAGTAAAAGTTTAGCAAGTAAAACCTTTGTTCTCTGCCCTCCACTTAGATCTGTTACATCTCTATCTAAACCTATATCTGAAAGTCCAAGACCCTTAGCTGTTTCCTCAATTTTAGCATCGATAACATAAAATCCATTATGATCAAGCATATCTTGAATCACTGCTGTTCTTTCAAGCATTTTTTCAAGTTCTTCTGGAGTTACATCTCCCATTTTTTCATAGAGTCCGTTCATCTCAGCTTCAGCATCAAATAAATATTTGAAAGCTCCTCTTAGAACTTCTCTTATTGTAAGTCCTTTTTCAAGCACAGCATGCTGATCCATATATCCTACTCTTACGTTATTAGACCAAAGAACTTGGCCTTCATCCGGCATGAGCTTACTTGTTATAATATTCATGAAAGTAGACTTACCTTCTCCATTTGCCCCTATTAAACCAACATGTTCTCCCTTTAAAAGCCTAAAAGACACATCCTCAAATATAGCTCTATCTCCAAAACCGTGATTTATATTTTTTACCGTTAGTATACTCATTTATATTTCTCCTTACGTATAAAATTACACACCCTATAGTTTAAATTATAGAAATATACCTTGTCAAAGGAATTTTAAAAAGAAAATCCTCCAGTTCATATCACATTCTCGTGGCTGCACTAATTGTTATGTAAAAAAACAAAGCCATAAGCATAATCCACAAAGTGGACTTATGCCTATGGCAACTTCTAACTCATTTTCCTAAACTATCTAAACTTCTCTACTTCTAGACTGCTTTTTAGACGATACCTTGAACCATCATAGCTTCTGCAACCTTTAAGAATCCAGCTATATTTGCTCCTACTACATAGTTGTCTTCACATCCATATTCGTTGGCACACTTAACTGAGTTTTCATAGATATTCTTCATTATATCCTTTAATTTTGCATCTACTTCTTCAAATGTCCAAGAATACCTCATACTGTTTTGAGACATTTCTAAAGCAGAAACGGCAACTCCGCCAGCATTTGCAGCTTTTGCAGGTCCGAAAAGAACTTTATTGTTTAAGAATACATCAATAGCTTCAAGCGTAGAAGGCATGTTCGCCCCTTCTCCAACTGCTATTACTCCATTTTTAACTAATGTTTTAGCATCTTCTTCATTAATCTCGTTTTGAGTAGCGCAAGGAAGAGCTATATCACATGGTATATTCCATACACCCTTGCCTTCAGTATATTTAGCTTCTGGATGATATTTAACGTATTCCGTTAATCTCTTTCTTTCTACTTCTTTAATCTTCTTTAATGTATCTAAATTAATTCCATTTTCATCATAGATATATCCGTTAGAATCACTGCAAGATACTACCTTACCACCTAATTGGTGTACTTTTTCTATAGCGTAAATTGCAACATTACCAGCACCAGATACTACTACTCTTTTGCCTTCAAAACTTAGTCCTTTTCCTTTTAACATCTCGTCTACGAAATAAACCAATCCGTATCCCGTTGCTTCTGTTCTTGCAAGACTTCCTCCATAAGTTAGTCCTTTTCCAGTTAAAACTCCTTCATAAAGACCTTTTATTTTCTTATATTGTCCATACATATATCCAATTTCTCTTCCACCTACTCCAATGTCTCCAGCAGGTACATCCATGTCTTGGCCTATATATCTTGAAAGCTCAGTCATAAAGCTTTGGCAGAATCTCATTATTTCCCTATCAGATTTTCCTTTAGGGTCAAAGTCTGAACCACCTTTTCCTCCTCCTATAGGAAGACCAGTAAGAGAATTTTTAAATATTTGTTCAAATCCTAAGAATTTGATAATACTTAAGTTTACGCTAGGGTGAAATCTTAACCCACCTTTATAAGGTCCTATAGCACTGTTAAATTGAACTCTAAAGCCTCTGTTTACCCTAACATTGCCATTGTCATCTGTCCAAGGTACTCTAAACATTATTTGTCTTTCTGGTTCAACTATTCTATCTAAAATTCCCTCTTTAATATACTCAGGATGTTTTTCGAATACTGGAACTAGAGAGCTAAAAACTTCTTTAGCTGCTTGTTGGAATTCAGCCTGATCTGGATTTCTTTTTAATAAATCTTCAAATACTTTTTCTACATATTGTTTTGCTTCCATATGATACAACCCCCTAAGAATTCATTTCTTTTATTGTATATATTATCACATATTTAATAAATTTAATATATCTTTTTTAAATTTTATATAAATTTCAGCAACTTTTTTTAATAATTTAATAAATTTCTGCTGTAAACCTCATAAGCTTTTTCAACCTCTATATATAAAATCATTTTTTATATATTCTATAATAATTGTTTAGTATATACTTTATTTAGATTATTATGCGACTCTTATTTATAAAAATATTTAAATAATTATAAAAAAGAGAATGCTCAAAGTGATTATATAATCGCTTTGAGATATTCTCTCTAATAACTTTATAAAATAATTAAGTTTTTAGCCTATAGCTATCCTTAATAAGAATTCTAGTCTTCAAACTGCAAAATTGTTCTAATTATTTCTCCAGCCATTATCATGCCAGCAACGGGAGGCACGAAAGATATACTTCCTGGAATTTGTCTTTTATGTGAACACTTTTTGCTTCCTCCTGTACATACACAACCTTCTTTACAAGTAACAACCTCTTCTAATTTAGGCTTAATAGGCATTTCTTCTGAATAAACTACTTTAAGCCCCTTCACTCCTCTTTTTCTAAGTTCATATCTCATAACCTTTGCTAACGGACAAATCTTTGTCTTATAAATATCCGAAACTTTGAAGGCTGTTGGATCCATCTTATTTCCAGTTCCCATACAGCTTATTATGTCTATGCCATTTTCTTTACACCAAACTATAGTTGAAAGTTTAGATGAAATAGTGTCTATAGCATCTGCTACAAAGTCTACATCTTCACTTATTATTTCATCTATATTATCTTCTTTTATAAAGGTCTCGTAAGCCTGTACATTACATTTCGGGTTTATTTTTAGTATTCTTTCCCTCATAACTTCTACTTTAGATTTGCTTATGGTGTCAAAGCTTGCATGTATCTGTCTATTTAGATTAGTTAAGCATACAGTATCATCATCAACTATAATTAAATTACCTACTCCAGCTCTTGCTAAAGCTTCTGCCGTAAAACTTCCTACTCCTCCTAAACCTAAAACTACCACTTTACTATTTTCCAATTTATTTAAACCATCCTTACCAATTAACAGCTCAGTTCTCGAAAATAAATGTTGTTTCATAGCGCCCTCCCATATCCTATTTTTCCTATAGGATATATTAAGTAATTATTCTATAAAAGTCAATATATTTTCTATTTAATTTATGAAATAAATCAAGCACCTTCTTTATTTGAAAGTGCTTGATTTATTTTCTATATAACTATTTTCATTAACTAACCTCTTAATTTTTTCAACAAATTCATTGCTTACTCTTTCAGCTAATTGAAGATTTTCAGATTCAGCATATATTCTGCATAAAGGTTCTTCTGCATCAGGTATAACCAATACCCAAGCATCTTTATAATTAAACTTTACCCCTTCAATAAGCTCTACAGCTATTTCAGTATTTTCTTCAATTAGATTACGCATAATCCTACCCTTAATGTTCCAAGGACACATAACCTCTTGTTTTTTATTATAATATCTAGGAAGCCTTGAAATTATTTTAAATAAAGACAAGTTAGTACCTGCCATTAAGTTTAATGTAAACATAGATATTGCTATTGCATCTAGAGTAAGTAAATATCCATTTATAATTTCTCTTTTTGTTAAGTTTCTTTCACTATTTATATATTCATCTAAAATACTTTTGTGAGAAGTCTTTGACCTTATAAATTTAGCCCCATACATAGTTGCAATTTGTTTAATTGACTCCGATGAAGTGACAGGCACAACTAGTGTATTCATTTTAGAGTACTTTAACATTATAAAATACTTTAATGCTTCATAAGAATCATCTTTTATTATATTGCCTTTTTCATCTATGAAGATTGCATATTCTCCTTCATCAGAAATGTACACTCCAAAATTAGCTTTATTCTCTATAATCTGTTTACTAAAAACAGCCAAGTCTTTTGAAGCTTCATACAACTTAATACCAACCTGTAACTCGCAACAAATACTCATTACAATAGAACTTATCAATGGATTCCTAGTACTTAATACTATTTTATACTTTCTATCTCTAATCTCATGAATTTCTAGTTGACTTATAAGAGTTCTAATATAATATTCTACGTTATCAGAAAACTGAGTTATATTCTTAAATGCATCTGCTTTTATTCTTCTGAAGTCTTCTCTTATAAAGCTATTCTCTATTTTTCTTTCCATAGACTTTTCTATATCTATGCCATCTTCATTCATAAATAATAAGGTAATCTTTTGTGAATTATCCTTATCTGTCACAACATGAATTGCTCCACTAACTCCAAAAAACTTGACAGCATGCCTTGTCATAACCGTAGTCATTTTTTTCAGATCATAAACTTCTATTCCTATAGATAGTAGACCAGTGGCTAGAGAATATTTAATCATCTGTGCTGATCCATCATCACTGCAACTTATTGCCACTGTGCTGCCATACTTTAGTAAAGAGCCATAAGCAGAACCTAATTTTGATGCAAATTCAGGCGTTATATCAATATTTATTCCTCCGCTTATACCTCTTTTACCAAATAGGGCTTTATAAAGCTTTCCTCCCCATATAATATTGGATTTTACAACAGTACTTGTCTCTATTACTTTATTAGGCCATATTTTAATTCCCGGTTTTACTACAGATTTTGTCTCAACTAAAGTATCATCTCCTAAAGCGGCATCTTCAAATATTGACACTCTAGACTCAAGTTGTACATTTCTACAAAGAACCGCTCCTCTTATCTCTGCATTATTTCCTATGTAGCAATTATCAAATAATATGCTCCTTTTTATGGTGGCTCCAGTAGATACAATATTATTTTTACCAAGTACAGCATACGGTCCTACCTGTGCATCTGCATATATTTTTGTATTGCTTCCTATGAATACTGGTGGAACTATTTTTGACTTTAAACTTATTTCACAGCCTTCTCCCACCCATACTTTGTCCCTATACTTCTCTCCTTTTATTTTTATTTTAGTAAGCCCTTTAAATATATCAGCATGACATTTGTTATACTGCTGTACATTTCCAATATCGCACCAATAATCATCGATAACATAAGCATATAATGCCTCATTATTATTAATTAGAATTGGAAACAAGTCTCCACTAAAATCAAACTTCTCGTTTTGCTTGTAGTAAGAAAAAATTTGGGGTTCTAATATATACATTCCTGTATTTACCTTATCACTAATAACTTCGCTCCAACTTGGCTTTTCTAGAAATCCAGTAATCCTATTTTCTTTATCAGTTACAACGACTCCATACTCTAGAGGAACTTGTACTTCCTTTAACACTAAAGTTCCTGTAGCCTTTTTCCTTTTATGATAATTGGTAACTTTAGATATATCTATATCCGTTAGTGAATCACCACTTATAACGATAAAAGTATCATCTAAAAAATTTTCTGCATTTTTTACACTTCCAGCCGTTCCCAGGGGTACATCTTCAACAAAGTATCTTATTCTAACTCCAAACCTACTTCCATCCCCAAAGTATCTTATTATTTCATCTGCTAAGTACTGAACAGTTATCCCTATATTCTCTATACCGTTGCGCTTTAGCAATTCTATTATATACTGCATAATAGGTTTATCCATTATAGGCATCATAGACTTAGGTGTATTGCATGTTAATGGCCTCAATCTGCTTCCAAGTCCACCTGCCATAATAATTGCCTTCATGCATTTCACTCCTCTTATAACATTACTTTAGCCACAGCTTTCCCATTCCGTTCCTTTGGCCTCTTCTAATACTCCACTGTACATCTTGGCAGTAAGTTCACTTACTTGCTGCCAAGAATATTTCTCTTTCACCACTTTCAATCCATTTTCTACTAGTCTGCTTGATAATTGAAAGTCATTTAGTACCTCCAGCACTTTATCTTTAAGACTATTAGTAGACCCACATAAGAATTTTAACCCATTCGTTCTATTGTGTATTATTTCTGAAAATCCTCCTACATCAGAAGCAACCACAGGACACCCTGCTGCCATAGCTTCTAGAGCAACTACTTTCCAAGCTTCATAGGTTAAATTCCACTCTACAGAAGATATATATCTCTGCATATCAGTTTTTATCCCGCCATTCCTTCCATATTCAGTTGCATGTATAGTACAAACAACAGGTATATTATAGGCCCATTTTAATGTTTTAGCACAGTAAGCAGAAAGCCAGTCATGGGCATGTATAATGTCTATTTTTCCCTGTGATTTTATCAACCTTATACTTTCTTCTATCATTGCGAAATTTAATTGCATTGCCCATTTTATAAAATCCTCAGTTTCAATTTTATATGGTTCAACTCTATAAACCAAAACTCCTTCATCATTTTCTTTTATAGGGGCCGTTCCATCTTGACATGTGATTACATAAACTTCATGTCCCATTTTATGCAAACCATGTGCCAAATAGTATACGTGATTTGATAATCCTCCTACATTATTAGGAGGATATTCCCAAGACAGCATCAATATTCTCATTTTCTTACGCTCCTTTGATCTATGTATATGTCTTCAGATTAATCTCACTTTACCTTTAATTATAGTGTATAAATATATTTTTCAACCATTTTATTCCAATCAGTAATCAAAATAAAGACGACTGCTTCTTTATAGCAATCGTCCTTATTTTTATTGTATTTTAAATTATTTTCGTCTAAGCTTAGCAAGCTATGAAAGCGCAGCTTATTAGCTGCATTAAATTTAGGATTGCTTTCTAGATAATACGAAATCAAGAATTTCTTAAAACACTTCTTATTTTTTAAGCATCTCTCCTATTGCTGCTATGCTTCCAAGGGATGATAAAGTTTCATTTGGAAGTATAAGCTTATTTGCCGGTGAATTTGCCATTTCTTTAAGAGCTTCTACTTGTTTTAAAGCTATTACAGTCTCATTAGTTCCTGATTCAATTATAGCTTTATTTACTTGATTTATCGCTTCTGCTTCAGCTTTAGCTACAATTTCTATAGCCTTTGCTTTACCTTCTGCTTCAAGCAATTGAGATTCACGAAGACCTTCAGCACGTCTTATATTAGCTTCTTTTTCTGCTTCTGCTTGAAGTATTCTGGATTGTTTTTCCCCTTCGGCTCTTGCAATTTCGCTTTGTTTTTGACCTTCTGCTTGCAATATTGCAGCTCTCTTATCTCTTTCAGCTCTCATTTGCTTTTCCATTGCTTCTTGGATTTCTGCTGGAGGAATTATATTTTTTATCTCTACAGAAAGAATTTTGATTCCATATGCATCTGTAATTTCATCAATTATCTCTAAAAGCTTAGAGTTAATTCTATCTCTTCCTGATAAAACTTCGTCTAGAGTCATATCTCCCACAATATTTCTCATATTTGTAATAGTAGAATAAACTATACCTGATTTATAATCTTCAATATTATAGACTGCATCTTTAGAATTTAGAACTTTATAGAATATGACATTGTCTATAGATATCTTTACATTATCCTTCGTGATAACACTTTGAGGCTGTATGTCTAAGATTTGCTGCTTAGTTGATATTCTTTTTCTTACAAAATCAGCAAAGGGAATTGTAAAATGCCATCCCGGCTCAAGAGTTCTGTGATACTGTCCAAATCTTTCAACGATGTATACATAACCTGTGTTTACAATCTTAATAGATGTTATTACTGCAACTAGGACGATTACTACAAATATTATCCCTAAAATATTAAAAAACATATATTTTACACCTTCCTTATCTATCATAATTTTTTAACTAATAACTTATTTCCCTCAATACCAATAATTTTGACTTTATCTCCTTTTTGTATATACTCGCCTTCATTCTTAACAGTCCAATATATACCTTCATACTTTATTGTAGCCTTTTGTTCTATATCCTTATCACTTATAAATTCTTGCCCAATGTAGTTTTCTTCCATGGTTGGAGTTATAGGAACAGTTTTCTTAATAGTCTTTTTAACATAAGGATAACATATGGCCATTAAAGCTGCACTTACTCCTATAAAGCTTATTAGCTGCGTTGAAAAAGGGAAGCCGAGAATTGCAAGTACCATGGATACTATTCCACCTATTGTAAACCATATAAATAGAAAGCTGCTAGTTATTATGTCTATTCCCAAAGCTACAGCAGCTATGATTATCCATAATAATAAATATCCCCCCATAATTTATAACCTCCTTTCACCAAGTGTTATGAAAAACTCCTTAAAATTATTATACATCATCTATTTAGTATTTAGTATAATCAATAAAAATATTGTATTTTCACTGATTTCTTAAAAGCTATACTAATATAATACACTACACGCCTAAATAATAAAAGTTTATTTTTCTCATGTTATGTGTTATTTTATACTATTTATTATTGTTTTTTACACCTTTTATCTTCCTATCACTTATTCTCTTACTTTTTCATGCACACTAGAAATATTTTGCGAATCAAAATATTTCTAAATCACTAATCTCTAGCCACTAATCGCTAGTAGGTCAGCGGTAAGATAATGTTGTAGATGCTAAGCCCTTATTATGTGGAGTTAGAAGAAGTTTGTAGTTAGTTTTTGCTTCATTTTGCTTTACACTGAAACATCAATTTATTCTCAACATCTAAAGCTTAACATCTATATTTTAGTGATTAGCGATTAGAGACTAGGGACTATCATATAAGAAAATTGCATCGCATTTTTCTTATATGTTGACAGACAACTCTTCTAGGGTATAAAGTTTAATAGTGAAAATATCGTAAAAAGATTAATATATAAACTATAAGATGGAGTGTGAATTTAATGAACTTTATTAGAGTTGCAGCGGCCTGCCCCGTAGTAAACATTGCAGATATAAGTTTTAATGTTGAAAATATAAAAAAGTGCATAAACACAGCTTTAAATCAAAATTCAAAATTAATAGTTTTCCCAGAATTAAGCATAACAGCTTATACCTGTGGAGATTTATTTCTACAACAACATCTCATAGACGAGTCCATTAATGCAGTACAGGATATTTGTAACTTTTCTCTAGACAAAGATATTTTAATAACAGTAGGTGCCCCTCTACTTCATAATTATTGTTTATATAATTGTGCCTACATAATATATAATGGTAAAGTACTTGGAATTGTTCCTAAAAATTACATACCAAATTACACTGAATTTTATGAAAAACGTTGGTTTACTGAGGGTTACGATGTAATTGGTGAATGTATAAGTCTTCCTTTTCAAAAGGATATACCTTTTGGAATAAACTTAATATTTTCAAGCGGAGCTTTTAAGTTTGGTTTTGAAGTTTGTGAGGACTTATGGACTGTAATACCTCCTAGCTCATATCTTGCTCTCCTTGGAGCCAATATAATAGGAAATCTTTCTGCTTCTAATGAGCTTGTAGCAAAGTCTAGCTATAGAAAGTCAATAGTGTCTTCTCAAAGTGCTAGATCTATTTCTTCTTATGTTTATTCATCTTCAGGAGTTTATGAATCCACAACAGATTTAGTATTTAGTGGACATTTGCTTATAGGTGAAAATGGCATTATTTTAGAAGAAAATGATAGATTTCAAAGAGAAAATCAAGTAATTACTTCAATTATAGACATAGATAAATTAACTAACGAACGTATGAGAAATCTAAGTTTTAGAGATAGTGTTAGATTATGTCCATTTAAGCCAGTAGAAATCAACTTTAACTTCATGGACACACTTCCTGCAACCTTTGATAGGTTTATAGATAAACATCCTTTTGTTCCATCTAATGAAAGAGAAAGAGAGGAACGTTCAAAAGAAATTTTTAGCATACAAGCAGCTGGCCTTGCTAAACGCTTAAATCATACTGGAATCAGCAAAGTGGTCATCGGAATTTCCGGAGGGCTTGATTCAACTTTAGCATTACTTGTTGCTGTTAAAACTTTGGATATGCTAAAGCTTCCTAGAAAAAATATAATAGCTATAACAATGCCAGGCTTTGGAACTACAGATAGAACCTATAACAATGCAGTGCTTTTATGTAAAGAGCTTGAAACTGACTTTAGAGAAATAAATATAGTGGACGCTTGCCTTCAGCATTTTAAAGATATAGGCCATCCAACAGAAATTCATGATGTTACCTATGAAAACGTACAGGCAAGAGAAAGAACTCAAATTCTTATGGATTTAGCTAACAAAGAAGGGGGGCTTTTAGTTGGAACTGGTGACCTTTCTGAGCTTGCTTTAGGATGGGCAACGTATAACGGAGATCATATGTCTATGTATTCTGTAAATTGCTCTGTTCCTAAAACACTTGTTAGATATTTAGTAAAGTACGTAGCCGACCACGAATCTACACCAGAAATTTCAGAAGCACTTAATGATATTTTAGATACTCCTGTAAGCCCCGAACTTCTTCCTAAGGATAAAAACGGAGAAATAACTCAAAAGACTGAAGATATTGTAGGACCTTATGAATTACATGACTTTTTCTTATACTATTTCATAAGACAAAATGCCACCCCTGAAAAGATTCTCTTCCTTGCAAAGGAAGCCTTTAAAGAAGATTATGACAATATCACTATAGAGAAGTGGTTTGATAAGTTTATAAAAAGATTTTTCACTCAACAATTTAAACGTTCTGCTTTACCAGACGGTCCTAAGGTAGGAACGATAAGCCTTTCTCCAAGAGGAGACTGGCGAATGCCATCAGACGCTAGCTACAAGCTTTGGTGTAATAACCAATAAAATTAGTTTAGAATTAGAAATGCTGAATTAAGCTTGGCTTAACTCAGCATTTCGTTTATGCTTTATTTATTGTAAATTTGCATCAAAAAACACTTATTATTGTTCAATGTTAACGGTACAATATCAACTGTACTGTACTTTCTCCACTGCTCCACTTATAGCTAGATATTAGCGACTAGTGATTAGTAATGCCTACTATTTATATCTTAAGTCCTTCATACTTAAGTCTAGTACTTTAAATGAATGTGTCAAAGCCCCTGTAGATATATAATCTACACCAGTTCTAGCAACTTCCTCTATTGTTTCTAAAGTAATGTTTCCAGAAGCTTCAGTTTCTGCTTTACCATATATTATTTTTACGGCAGCCTTAAGAGTTTCAATATCCATATTATCCAGCATTATTATATCGGCATTTGATTCCAAAGCTTCTCTAACTTGCTCAAGATTTTCAACCTCGATTTCTATTTTTCTAACAAATGAAGCATTATTTCTAACCAGCTCAATTGCTTGTTTAATCCCGCCAGCAGCGTCTATATGATTATCTTTTATAAGAATTCCATCATTTAGTCCAAATCTATGATTAGTACCTCCTCCAATTTTTACTGCATGTTTTTCAAATATTCTCATGTTAGGGGTAGTTTTTCTAGTATCTAAAAGTTTTACACTTGTTCCCTCTAGTTTTTCAACAAACCTTCTTGTAAGAGTTGCTATACCACTCATTCTTTGTAAGAAATTCAAAGCAACTCTCTCTCCACTTAACAAGGTAGCTGCGCTCCCATAAACTTCTCCGACCTTTTCTCCTTTATAAATATTATTGCCATCTTTTACATGAAACTCGGCTTCCCCATCACCAAGGATTTGAAAAACTCTTCTAAATACTTCAATACCAGATATAATACCATCTTCCTTAGCTATTAAGTCTACAGCAGCATTTCTATTGCTGACTACTATAGCTTCAGTAGTTATATCTCCATAATATAAGTCTTCATTCAGAGCCTTTTTTATAATATTATCCGCAAGTAACCAGTTCATTTTTTATATCTCCTCTCAATCTAACAATTGCATCTACTAATATCTTCTTATTGATTTCTTCATAATACTTAGAGTCAAGATTAAGCTCTAGTACTTTTCTATAGATAAGTTTAATATGGTTTATGGAATTATTTATGACTTCTGCCCCTCTTTTTGAGAAAACCAATGCTTCTAAAAGTGAGTTACTTGCAAGTCTGTTAGCTCCATGAACCCCTGTGCAGCTAACCTCTCCGAAGGCATATAAGTTTTCCATGGATGTTCTTCCATATGAATCCACTTCAAGTCCTCCCATAAAATAATGCTGTGCTGGAGTAACTGGAATAGGTTCTTTAGAAATATCTATACCACTTTTAAAACATTCTTCATATATGGTAGGAAATCTATTTTGCAGAAAATCTTTAGACATAAAACTAATGTCTAGATAAACATTTTTAGATTGAGTTTTCTTTTCTTCCTCTATTATACGTTTGCTAACCACATCTCTTGGAAGCAGCTCATCTACAAATCTTTCTCCTTTATTATTTATAAGTTTTCCACCCTCACCTCTAAGAGATTCAGAAATCAAAAACCTTCTCTCATTATCAATATGTTCTAAAAAAAATGATGTAGGATGAAACTGAATATAATTTATGTTCTTAACTTTGATATTGTTTTTTATAGCTATGGCAATACCGTCACCAGTAATAATTCTTTCATTTGTGGAATTTTTAAAAATGCCACCTATTCCACCTGTCGCTAATACAGTTACCTTAGAGTGTATATTAATTTGCTTATTATCTTTAATACATAGACCACCTATGCAAGTATTATCCTTCTTTAGTATATCTACAAGGCAGCAGTTTTCATAAAAAGTTATATTTTTTTGCTTTTTACATTGCTTAGAAGAACTTCTTCTACTCTCTGCCCTGTCTTGTCCTTATAATGTACTATTCTATTTATAGAGTGCGCACCTTCACGGGTAAAGTTCAATTTACCATCGGTACTGTCAAAATCTACACCTAATTTCATTAGTACTTCTATATTTTCCATAGATTCCTCAGCAAGAACTTTAACTGCAGCAACATCATTTTTATATTGACCAGCTTTTAAGGTATCCTGTACAAATAAGTCTATATCATCATATCCTCTAGCTACAGATATTCCCCCTTGCGCCCAATTCGAGTTACATTCATTTACTTCCCCCTTTGAAACCATGACAATTTTCAAGTTTTCATCTAAATTTAACGCTGTGTAAAGTCCTGCGACTCCAGTTCCAATTATCAAAATATCAGCAACAATGTCCATTTTTGCTACCTCCCAAGTTCATGCATCATTGCTAAGGAATTATAGGCCTTTTGCCTTATATCTTCATCAAGTTCAATACTATACTCCATATGAAGTAAGCTGTTATAAACATCTTCTAAGTAAGTCTTCTTCATATTTGTACAAGTCATACCGCCTCCAGGAACATATAATTTCTTATCAGGATTTTTTAATCTAATTTGATGCAGTACTCCTTCTTCAGTAACAATGAGGAATTTATTTCCAGAATGGTTAGTGACATAATCTATAATTTGCCCTGTACTTCCAAGGAAATCAGCATTTTCTCTAACTGATTTTTCACATTCAGGATGGGCAGCAATTGCAATACCTTCATGAAGTTTTCTAGCCTTGACTAGTTCTTCAGGCTTAACTAGTTTATGCGTTATGCAAAAACCATCCCATATAATAACATTCTTTTCTGGAATTTGCTGCTTAATATATTCACCTAAGTTTTTATCAGGTAAGAATATTATTTCATCTTCTTTGATGTTTTTAATTATTTTTACTGCATTAGAAGAAGTGCAGCATACATCTGCTAGTGCCTTAACTTCTGCTGTAGAATTTATGTAGCAAACAACCTTTGCATTAGGATGTTTATCCTTTAATACTTGAACACCTTCAGCGTCTGCCATTTCTGCCATTGGACATCCTGCATCCATTACAGGCAAAAGTACAGTTTTTTCAGGAGAAAGTATCTTTGCACTTTCTGCCATAAATTTTACACCGCAGAACACTATTACTTTTTCATCGCACTCTTTAGCTACTTTGCTTAAATAATAAGAATCTCCAACTGCATCAGCTATATCTTGGACCTCACCTCTCTGATAATAATGAGCTAAAATTATAGCTTGTTTATCTTTTTTTAACCTTAATATTTCATCTTTTAAATTGATTTTCATGTGCCTTCCTCCATATTTTGTAAAACTCATTTACATTATTTATTTACAAGTGTATATACACCTGTAAATAAATATACCACTGAAATTATATTATATCAACTTATACCGGAGAAATAAGAGCAAATAAAAAGGCATATTAGCGATAATAGGCAGGCATAAAATTAACTATATAATGACAAAGGGTTTCTAGTAAATACATGCTATCAACCCTCTTATCTACACTAAAACTTATATCCTCTTTTTACTTTCTAAAGAATAATAAGGTTCTAAATGAATAATTACCTGAGTGTTTTTACACAAGTCTTTCTTAATTTTATTTTCTATATTATGCATAAGTATATGAGATTCTCGAACATTCATATTTGGCTCAATCATAATATGGAGATCAACGTATAATTCACTTTGGCTTCCACGGCTTCTTATTTGGTGCACATCCTTCACCTCTGAAAATCCAGTAACGATTTCTTTTATCTCTTCAGCATCCACAACTGCCTTATCCACCAAAATGCTGCAAGTTTCTTTTAAGATTTCGTAAGCAGCATGAAAAATAAATATTGCTATTATTACAGATGCAAAGGAGTCAATAACAGGTGGCAAACCAAACTTTATGCACACAAGAGTCACTAGAACACCTATAGACACATATATGTCTGATTTGGTATGAAGTGAATCAGATATTAGTATTTGACTATTTAGTTTCTTGCCTTCTCTATATTCAAGACAACTTACAAATACATTAACAATCAAAGTTCCAATCAAGACAATAACACTTTCTAAAGTTATACTAGGAGCCATTGGATTAAAAAACCTTTCAAAAGCCTTAATGGTAACATTTATTCCTACAACGCCAAGCATTCCTCCTATAAAAAGGCTAGCAAGGGTTTCGAATTTTCTATGTCCGTACGGGTGATCTATATCAATAGGCTTTGAAGCATACCATATACCAATTAGTCCTATAATATTAGATGTTCCATCTGAAAGAGAATGAAAGCCATCTGCCGTGATACTTGTACTTTTTATAAGGTTCCCAATAACAATTTTCAGTACCGCTACTAACATATTTGCAAATAGAATAATAAGTAATACATTTCTTACCTTTTTAATATTACTATTTTCCATACTAACACCTCTAGTATAAAAATTATTTGAAATACTATATTCCTCTCAATTGATACTAAATATAATTCTAGTATATGCATGAAAGTATATAATGTTAACACACTTATGATTTTACTTGCTGAATTTAAGTTTCAATTGATAACAATTATAGAAAAGAAAAGAGAGCTGTTGTTTTTTAGCTCTTCCTACTGCAATCTTAATTATGAAAAACATAACCAACGACTTGCCTTGTCCTTCTGTACTTGTTATATTCTAGTACCTGATTCGTATCATATTTAATAAGTTTCTTACTATAGTGAATTATATTAAACTCTTGAGGTTATAGTACTAAAATTGCTATGATTTTTAAAACTTAAGTTCATATGTTTTAGAAAGAGCATACTTATATATTATAATAAAAATATATAACTTGTAATTTAATTATTAACTTACCACCTTTATATTGTATTTCCATTACTCATATAAAAACTTTAGAATTGATAATTGAGATGGAGGAATAAGAAATGAAAAAGATACTCTTAGGGATAGTTTTGTTTGGAACTATTATTTTATCAGGCTGTGGAAATAAGACCGTTATAGATACAAAATACACATTTACTAAAGCTAAAATAGTTATAGGAAATGAGATACTAGAATTAAATGTAGAGCAATGGAGAGATTATGATGATAGCGATCAAATACAAATTATAGATGAAAATGGCAAGGTATACCTCACTCATTCATCTAATATATTGCTAATGAGCGAGTA
The DNA here is from genome assembly GCA_009738435.1 of Clostridium bovifaecis. Classification (GTDB taxonomy): domain Bacteria; phylum Bacillota; class Clostridia; order Clostridiales; family Clostridiaceae; genus Clostridium_H; species Clostridium_H bovifaecis. Next base: position 2,276,325 of record CP046522.1, read on the forward strand.
ATTAATCATTAGTGCTATAAAGTTAGTCCATAAGCACAAAGCTATGTTGTAATCCCTAGTCATCTCCCTAAAAGCTAAGAATTCCAGACTAGGAATTACGACTATTTAATATTTTATTTATATATGTCCACTATAAGTCCACTTATTTCATCAATGGTGCTTGCTATATTTAGATTTTCCTTCTCATCACTCAATAACATCTGTGTTAGTTCTTCTAATTTGATGTCCACGGTTTCAACTGTTACAAAGTATTGTGTTTGCCAAAAACTAATATCCTTTTTAACTCCATACATATGGTTTAAAACTGATTCTAAATATTCTCTTATCATCCTCTTATATGATGCCACATCAGCATAGCATTTTGTAACAGCTAACCTATTTCCCTTCTTTTTTATATCTTCAAGCATCTGCTTTAATTGCTGTTCTGATTTTTTTTGCTGTGCAAAACTGAAACTTTGAGAAAAATCTCTTTTATTTGTAACCATCTTTCTTTCAGATTTAATCTGGGTTCTTCTATTTACTCTTGATATCTCCATTTTATCATCCTCGCATAAAAGTCTATTGAATATATTATATAGTATTTTAGTATAAAAACAAAGCGCGGCAATTGATGTATATAGTCTTTTATATTATTCTTTAACTCAAGCAAATTTTATCTCATAGCATGTACTCCTAGCTAATAATATTATGTTAGGAAGAATAAACTATCTTATGGAGGTGATTTTATGTATCATACATGGCAGGCCCAAGATACAGCAAAAAACTTTGATACAGACACTCATAGCGGACTTTCTTTAGAAGAAGTAGAAAAGAGAAAGGAAAAGCATGGACTAAACAAGTTAGCTGCTCAAAGTCGTGAAACCTTGTTTACTCTTATTTGGTCTCAGATAAATGATATCTTGATTTATATTCTTATTGGAGCAGCGATAATATCCGCTATAGTTGGTGAAACCAGTGACGCAATTATAATAGGCGTAATCATAGTTTTAAATGCTGTCATAGGAGTTATTCAAGAGTCTAAGGCTGAAAAGTCCTTGGAGGCTTTAAAGAGTTTATCTACTCCGAAAGCTATTGTAAAAAGGGAGGGTGAATTAAAAGAAATTCCTTCAGAAGAAATAGTCCCTGGTGATATTGTGATTATTGACGCAGGTAGATATATTCCTTGCGACTTACGTCTTATTGAAACAGCCAACTTAAAGATTGAAGAGTCCGCTCTTACTGGGGAATCAGTACCGGTGGATAAAGAAGCTAATATTATATTTAAAGATCCTAAGACTCCATTAGGAGACCAAAAGAACATGGCATTTATGTCCACTTTAGCAAGTCATGGGAGAGGTGTAGGAATTGCTGTAAACACAGGTATGAATACTGAAATAGGCAAAATTGCTTCTCTTCTTAAAGAAAATGAAAAAGAGCTTACTCCTCTTCAAAAGAAACTGGATAAATTAGGTAAATATCTTGGTTTGGCCGCTATATCTATATGTGCTGTAATATTCTTAATAGGCTTTATTCAAGGTAGAGACTTGTTTGAGCTATTTTTAACTTCCATAAGCTTAGCTGTTGCAGCTATTCCCGAAGGGCTTCCTGCTATCGTAACCATAGTCTTAGCTTTGGGAGTTCAGAGAATGATAAAGGAAAATGCTATAATAAGAAAGCTTCCTGCAGTAGAAACTCTTGGTTCTGTAAATATTGTGTGTTCTGATAAAACGGGGACTTTAACTCAAAACAAAATGACTATAACAAAGTTTTATGCTGATGATTCCTTTGATGATATAAACAAACTTAACATTAACAACTCTGTTCATAGATTACTTATTGAAAATTTAGTTCTATGCAATGATGCCACCTACTCAGAAGATAATTCTACTGGAGACCCAACGGAAATAGCTCTTTTAAACGCAGGAGCTACTTATAACATATTTAAAGATGCGTTTCAGAAGGAACACGAAAGGGTTAGTGAAATTCCTTTTGACTCTGATAGAAAGCTTATGACTACTATAAATAAGTATGAGGATGAGTTTTATGTAATGACTAAAGGTGCTACAGATAATCTTTTAAAGATATGTACGAAAGCACTTATAGGAAAAAATGAACTTCCATTAACTGAGGAAGTAAAAAATACTATTCTAACAACTGCTTCAGCTATGTCTAGTGAAGCACTTAGAGTTTTAGGAGCAGCATATAAAAAAGTTCATAATATTCATGTAGAAATAGATACTTTAGAAAATGACTTAGTATTCATAGGATTGGTAGGAATGATTGATCCTCCAAGATTAGAGGTTAAAAACTCAATAAACCTATGCAAAAAAGCTGGTATATCCACAGTGATGATAACAGGAGATCATAAAGATACTGCCTTTGCTATTGCCAAAGCATTAGATATAACAAAAAATCCACTAGAAACTATATCTGGCTCTGAGCTTGATGCATTGTCCCAAGATGAACTAAATGAAAGAATAATGAATTTGAGAGTATTTGCTAGAGTTTCTCCAGAGCATAAAGTTAAGATAGTAAAAGCATTCAAATCTAAAGGAAATATAGTATCAATGACTGGTGACGGAGTAAATGATGCACCTTCCTTAAAAATTGCAGATATTGGAGTAGCTATGGGAATTACAGGAACAGATGTAGCTAAAGGTGCCTCAGATATGATATTAACCGATGATAATTTTGCTACTATAGTTTCCGCTATTCAAGAGGGAAGAAACATATATAATAATTTAAAAAGTCAATCCTATTTTTGCTATCTTGCAATGCCGGAGAAATAATTGCTATCTTTTTTGCAATACTTCTTGGCTGGACATCTCCCTTAAGATCAATACACATATTATGGGTTAATCTCATAACAGATTCGCTTCCAGCCTTAGCTTTAGGAGTTGACCCTAAAGATGAAGATGTAATGAACAAGAAGCCAAGAAATCCCGAAGAAACCATTTTTACTGGTTCTCTAGGCAGCCTTATTTTTAACGGCGTCTTAATTGGTGCAATAACTTTAATTGCTTTTCAAATAGGTAATCACAGGTATTCTGACTCCATAATTCATGCTCAAACTATGGCTTTTATGACTATGAGCATCTCTGAATTGGTGCATTCATTAAACATGAGAAGTCCAGAAAAATCTATATTTAAAATTGGTTTTTTTACCAACAAACTTTTAATAACATCTATTGTATTAGGCATATTACTTCAAATAATAATATTATATGTTCCTTATCTAAGCAGCACATTCAGTGTATATAGACTCACTATGCAAGATTGGAAATGGATTGCACTTTTAAGTTTAATGCCGCTTGTGTTTAATGAGGTTTTTAAACTATTTAGAAGAAACAGACTATAAGAAAATTGCGGCGCAATTTTCTTATATGATAGTCCCTAGTCTCTAATCGCTAATCACTAAAATATAGATGTTAAGCTTCAGATGTTGAGAATAAATTGATGTTGCAGTGTAAAGCAAAATGAAGCAAAAACTAACTACAAACTTCTTCTAACTCCACATAATAAGGGCTTAGCATCTACAACATTATCTTACCGCTGACCTACTAGCGATTAGTGGCTAGAGATTAGTGATTTAGAAATATTTTGCTTCGCAAAATATTTCTATTTCGTCCAATCAATATTCTGATTAAGTATTTCCACAAATTTAACGAAGTATTCTTCCTCTAGTTCTCCAAATCTTGAAAACTCTTCACTGTCTATATCCAAAACTCCGTATACAGTATCGTTTTTAATTATAGGCACTACTATCTCTGAATTTGAAGCAGAGTCACAAGCAATATGTCCTTCAAATTCATGAACATTATCTACTCTTTGAACTTTTCTTTCTAATACAGCAGTTCCGCAGACACCCTTCCCAAGCTTTATCCTATTACATGCAGGCTTTCCTTGAAAAGGACCTACAACTAGTTCTCCATCTTTCATTAAATAGAAACCAGCCCAATTTATATTATCTGTCATAATATTTATAATAGCTGAAGCATTTGATAGGTTTGCTATCAAATCATTTTCTCCTGAGAGCTGCCCTTTAAGCATTAAAAGCATAGTATCATAATTATCTTTCCTGTTCATTAATTCTCCCCCTGTTTTATCAAGTTTATCAATCTTTTTTCATCTTACCTAGAGCTGCAATAGTTCTTATTATGTCTTCCCTCCCTATGATGCCAACTAGTTCCCCATTTCTTAATATAGGAACTCTATTCACACCTTCCTCCATCATTATAAGAGCTATCTCTCCTACCGGTTCATTCTCATCTGCTGTTATAATGCTTTTCACCATAATCTTTTTTACAGGAAGTTTTAAGGCTTCTGAAAGTTCTTCTTCATAACTTTCGGGTCTTTGCTCGTAAAGCATAATCTCAAGAAGATTTATAGATTCTGTCATAAATATTTTTTTACCGTGCCTTAGTATATCTCTTTCACTAATAATTCCTACTATTTTCCCAGAGTTATTTACAACTGGCAGCCCACTAATGTCGTGCTTAATCATCATCTCTACAACATCTTTTAGAGTTTCATCCTCTTTAATCGAGACTACTTCCCTTTTCATTATGTCTTTAGCAAGCATCTTCAAACCTCCTTAACTAATTTTGCTCCAGTAACTTAGGAGCTGAAACCTTTATTCCCACAACCCCAAGTGGTGCTGTGATTATTATGGCTAAAACTGCTACAGCTAAAATATAAGCACCTGAAAATATTCCTGAGGCTAGAGGTATCCCACCAATGGCTGCTTGTACTGTAGCCTTTGGCATATATGCAATAGCGCAAAATAATCTTTCTTTTATATTTAGATTCGATCCTCTTAATGCAATTATAACGCCAATAGACCTTCCTATCAATCCAACTATTATAATTACTATCCCTACTAACCCTGCCTTTAATGCTACTTGAGTATTTACTTCTGCTCCTATTAATACAAATAAAAAAATTTGAGCAAAAAACCAAATTTTATTTAACTTTTCTTCTAACCTTTCAGCGGTGTCCTTATCCTTTTCAAGCAGTATAAATCCCATGGTCATTACTGCTAAAAGTCCAGCTACATGAACCTTCTCTCCTAGTATTACTATGGCTAAAGCTGCTGAAAATAGAATAGCTAACTGCTCTGGATTCGATAATTTTAGCTTTTCAAGATTAAATGCCTTATATATTATATACCCAGCCAATATACCTAAAACTATTCCTCCTATTATTTGTATAGGAATTTGAGAAATTTGAAAAACTATAGACTTGCCACCTCCCTTTGACATACTTAGAAAAGCAGTAAAAATAGTTATAGCAAAGACATCATCTATGGAGGCTCCCGCTAGAATAATTACTGGGACTCCTTTTCTTATCCCTAACTTTTTTTCTCTTAAATACAGCATGGAAGGCACAACTACTGCTGGAGACACTGCTGCTATTATAAATCCTAGCATACCTGCTTCTAGTATAGGAAGCCCTACTAACTTATTTGCTGTGAACATTATGGTAAAGCCTTCACACAGACAAGGTATAGCACTCATTTTAATAGCTGGCTTTCCTACCTTTTTTAATATATCCTTGTCTAAACCAAGCCCTGCCCTCAGCAATATTATTATAAGTGCTAGCATTCTTATATTAGATGAGCTTTTTAAAATAGATTCTTTATCTAATAAATTAAGTCCATAAGGCCCTATTAAAACGCCAACTAGAATCATTCCTAAAAGCCCTGGAAGTCTTACCTTTTGAAATGCCTTGCTAAACAATATTCCTAAAAATAGAATTAACACTATGCTCTCTAACATTTACTTTCCCCCTTATGTAGATTATATCCTTTATTTTTACAAACCATAATATTGTTATGTATATGTATTACCTCCTACTTGAGATTTAAAAAAACAAAAATGGCTCCTACGACTATTTTCAATCGTAGAAGCCATTAGCCTTTCAGCGCTTTAGACAAAGTCCAAGGAGAGCTTCATCTCCTTAAAAACAAGATAAATTTTACCATCATATCTTCCTAAAATCAATACCTATTTATCTTGCCCTTTCATATACTCTTTAGAAAACTCTATGTAATGCTGTGCATTTTCTTTTATGCCCTCTATTTCTTCTTTTGTAAGTTCTCTTACAACCTTAGCTGGAGATCCTAAGCATAGTACTCCAGATGGTATCTTCTTTCCTCCTGGTATTAGACTACCTGCACCTACTATTGTATAATCTCCTACTTCAGCACCGTCTAACACAGTACATTCCATGCCAATTAGAGTATGATTTCCTATTTTGCATGCATGTATCACCGTATTATGACCTATATTTGAATATTCCCCTATATAAGTAGCGTGCTTCATTGAAGAATGAACTGTACAATTATCCTGAATATTAGTTCCTCTTTTTATAGTTATACTATTTTCATCAGCTCTTAAAACTGCTCCAAACCAGACACTTGAGTCTCCCTCTAATGTAACGTCCCCTATAATATCTGAACTTTTAGCAATAAACGCCTTATCACTTATTTTAGGAGCTTTATTTTTAAAACTATATATCATATTTCTGCCCTCCACTTAAATTCGCTATTATATATTATACCCTAATAAGAAAAATAATCAAATGAAAATGTTTCACGCTAAATCAGTAAAAATAATTTTTATTACTACAAAATAAATATTATCAAGGGATTGATATAACTTTAGTAAATTTTTTACAATTTTCCTTATTGAAGAATAATATTTTTTACTATATAATACTACATGTAGTATTTGAAATCGAACGATTTACTACATATAGTATGAATAATTAGGAGGCTTTATATGAATTCCATCTCAAACATACTTAAAAGACATTTCACTAAAGAACTTGAAAAAGATAAGTCTAAAACCGTTTATGACTTATTTAAATGGAAAAGAGTCGATGTTATCTTAAAAGATTATAAGACTGGTAAAACTCTTACTGATATGAGAAATTTAGAGTTCCCTGAACACTACTCACAAAATGCTTGCGATATTATAGCTTCAAAGTATTTCAGAAGAGCTGGAGTGCCAGGCAAACTAGGATATGAGAATAGCATGAAAATGGTAGCTCACAGACTTGTAAGCTTCTGGATGGAAGCTTTAAAAAATGAGAACTTAATTAAAACAGAAGAGCAATGCAAAATATTTTATGATGAAATGGTATATGGTCTGTTAAATCAGATGTATGCCCCAAATTCTCCTCAATGGTTTAACACCGGACTTGCTCTAGCTTATGGCATAAAAGGCACTAAGCAAGGTAGTTTCTACTTTAATGAAAAAGAAAACAAGGTTATGGAATGTGAAGACGGTTATAGTAGAACTCAAGCTTCTGCTTGCTTTATTCTTTCTATAGAAGATAAGCTCCTTGGTCCTCATTCTATATCTGAACAATATATAACAGAAACCAGATTATTTAAAGGCGGTTCAGGAACGGGAACAAACTTCTCCTCAATAAGAGCTAAGGGAGAACCTCTATCTGGAGGAGGATATTCCTCTGGTCTTATGAGCTTTCTGAAGGGCCTTGACAGGAATGCAGGCGCTATAAAATCTGGTGGAACTACAAGGCGTGCTGCAAAAATGCTTTGCCTTGATATAGACCACCCTGAGATTACAGACTTTATAGCTTGGAAAGCAAAGGAAGAAGATAAAGTTAGAGCTCTTGGAAAAGTCGGCTATGATACAAGCTTTGAGGGCGAAGCTTATGAGACTGTTTCTGGTCAAAATGGAAACAACTCAGTTAGGCTATCCGATGAATTTATGAAGAAAGTAGATAATCTAAAAACTGACCCTAACGCCACTATTAAGCTTAAAGGTAGAGTTAGTTCTGTAGTTAATAGAGATGTTAAAGTATCTGAATTATGGGATGCCTTTAATGAATCTGCTTGGAAGTGTGCAGACCCCGCACCTCAATTTAATGATATATTCAATGCTTGGCATACATGTCCAAATGGTGAAGATGGAAAATATAACGCCGCATACAACAGGATAAATTCCACAAATCCTTGCGGCGAGTATGCTTTCTTAGATGATACTTCTTGTAACTTAGCTTCAATAAACATATACAATTTTTATAATGTAAATACAAAGGAATTTGATTTAAAGGGATATATTCATATGGTGGGTTTAATTCAACTTGCTTTAGAAGCTTCTATCCATTGGGGTCAGTTTCCTACAGAAGATATAGCAAGAAAAACCTATTTATTTAGAACTACTGGGCTTGGTATTGCTAACGTGGCTTCACTTTTAATGGCATCAGGATATTCTTATGATTCTAATGAAGCTAGAAACTTAACAGCTGCATTAGTAGGAATATTAACTGGTCATTCTTATTACGTGTCTTCACTAATGGCTAAAGAAATCGGGACCTTTTCTAAATACGATATAAATAAAGATCATATGCTAAGAGTAATAAGGAATCACAGCAGAGTAGCTGGAACTCTTAACGATTCCTATGAAAACTTAAATTACACACCTGTAAAAGTTGCTCATAACATATTACAGAAGATAAATTTAGGAACCTTAAGCGAGGCTTTAACAGATGCTTGGAAAAACGCCTTAGAATATGGTGAAAAATATGGTTATAGAAATGCGCAGGTTTCAGTTATAGCTCCAACAGGCACAATCTCCTTAGCTATGGACTGCGGCGGCACTTCTATAGAACCGTTCTTCAGTCACGTTGTATATAAGAAGCTATCTGGCGGCGGTTTTATGACTATTGTAAATCCTGTATTAGAAATATCTCTTAAAAACTTAGGATATTCAGATAGTGAGATTAAAGATATAGTAGATTATATCATGAGAAAAGAAACTGTGGATGAGAATGGCTTCCAGTATGAGAAGATAATTGATGGAAAGATTGAAGGAGCACCTCATCTAAAGGCTGAACATTTGTGCATATTTGATACAGCTAATAAATGTGGCAGTGGAAAGAGGTATATCTCTCCAATGGGGCACGTCAAGCTTGTAGCCGCTATAACTCCGCTCATCTCTGGAGCTGTATCCAAAACTGTAAATCTTCCAAAGACAGCTAATGTTGAAGACTTTAAGGAAGTAGTATTATCATCTTGGAAGCTTGGTGTTAAAGGTATTACCCTTTATAGAGATGGTTCAAAAGCAAGTCAACCTCTTAATACAAGTTTATCCGAAGATGGCAGTAAGAAATTAGAAGACTTAACTTATAATGAACTACTGCAAAAGGTTAAAGACCTTCAGGCCGAACATCATTATTCAAGACGCGATAAACTAATAGGTATAAGACAAGGTACTACTCACCCCGCACAAATTGATGATGTAAAAATTTATACCACAGTTAATAGAAACTCTGAAGGAGAAATCTCTGAAATATATATAACTACAGATAGAGAAGGAACTATAATCACTGGACTTTTAAATTCTCTTTCTAAATCTATATCTGTTATGCTTCAATATCATGTACCACCTCAAGACATAGCTAAAATGTTAAGAGGCCAAAAATATGAGCCTTATGGCTTTGTTAAGAAACATCCTTATATTAAATCTGTGTCTTCAATATCTGACTTGATAAGCAAAATTATAGATATAGAGTTAGGCGACTTTTCAAGATGCCAAATTAAGGACGAAGAATACTTGTCAAAGATGTTTACTATAAACTCTGAGACCGCCTATGATGCTTCTAAAGATGCATCTCAATTAGATAATAAAAAAGTAGATGGCGAACGTCTTTATGATAGTACATGTCCAACTTGCTCAAGCACAAGAATGGTGAGAAACGGTACTTGTAAAGTGTGCTTAGACTGCGGCTCTACTACAGGATGCAGTTAGATCGGTAATCCTTAGGACGCAAAAATTTATTTATCAATATTCATAGAAAATAAATTCAAAATCACTACTTAAATAATAAAAATTAAGTAGTGATTTTTTATACATTGGTAAATAATATTTTACATACAAACTTAAGTTTGTCTTGAAAAGTTAAAAAATATATAATAAACCTTTATTACAATATTAGTATATGAGATAATAGTCATATACTGATATTGTAAATCATTCATACATTAACTCTATGGATAATCCTGTTAAATTTATTTTAAAGGAAGTGTTAAAATGATTTGGAACGATTTCTTGTCTGCCGGTTATGGTTGTTGTGGTGGTAGTTCTAGTTTTACTGATTATGAGCAAGTCTCTGATGAAGCCAAACGCTATAAGGCTAAGGCAACTGAAGAAGGACATATTATTCTGGATGAAGATATAGTGAAAGTGCTAGGAATAGAAGATGCTGCTGAGTTACACGTAGTCAATGAAGGAAATAGAATTGAAATTTATCCCAATATACACAGCTTAGGTAAAATATATATTGAACCTACATCTAAATGTAATCTTTCATGCCATACATGCGTTAGAAGGACTTGGAAAGAACCTATGGGGAATATGGACTTACACCTCTTCGACGCTTTAATTGAGCAACTAAAAGATTTTAAGTCTCTTCATTCAGTTATGTTCGGTGGTTTTGGGGAACCTACCTTCCATAAGGATATTCTTTATATGATAGCTAAAATAAAATCTCTTGGTGTTAATGTTGAAATGGTTACTAATGGCACTTTGTTAGATGAAACCCTGTTAAAAGGTTTGATAGAAAATGGCCTGGATACTCTATGGGTATCCTTTGACGGAACCAGTGCAGATAGGTTTGAAGATATTAGAGAAGGAGCAAACTTTAACGCTATAGTTAAAAACCTAAAGAATTTAAAAAGTTTAAATTTAGAAAGCGCACACAAGGTTAAGGTAGGAATAGCATTTGTAGTTATGAAAAATAATATTAATGAACTTAAAAATATGGATAAACTTATATATCAAATAGACGCAAGTAAGGTATCTATAAGCAATGTATTTCCATATTCTATTGATATGCTGGATGAAATGGTGTGCTCCTTAAATGTTGGAGATATCGCTCCCAATACATTTAATTTAAAGTCAGCCTTTATAAGTCTCCCTATAATTGATATAACGGAAGCAACTAAAGAGCCCTTATATGAATTATTCATGAAGAATCGCAATGTTTCTATTATGAGAAATAAAATTGGCACTGAAACATCCAGCTGCAGATTTATAAAAGAAAGATGTACATTCATAAGATGGGATGGTAATGTAGCTCCTTGTATGGGATTACTTCATTCATATAGTACATATTTCAATTACTATAAAACCGAAAGGGAAGTTACCCCGTATTCGTTTGGAGATATAAGCAAGAATAATCTTAAAGACATATGGAATTCACAGGAATATCATGATTTCAGGGAAAGGGTTGACTCCTTCGACTTTTCACCTTGTTTTCAATGTGGGCCTTGCCAACTTGCTGAAAAAAATCTTGAGGATTGCTTTGGAAATGAGTTTCCTACTTGCGGTGGATGCCTATGGGGACAAGGAGTCATTCAATGCCCTTAACATCATCTCAAAGTATTTTCATGTAGAAAAGCAGAAAAGGTCGTCAGCAAATACCATGCCGGCAGACCTTTTATTTACCATGAGAATACACAGGTTTATCGAGCTTTATATTATGATATATAGTTATGTCATATCCTTCTGACAAAGCTTCACTCTTCATCACTGTTGCTTTCTTAGTTTAGCAAATCCAAAAGTTTTTCCCCTTTAACCTCTTCTGATTTCCATTCTATTACAGCAAAATCTCCTTTAGAAATTTCATTGACCCTATTAATCCACTCTATTTCATTACTTGCTTTAGCTTTAAGAATTTCATTAGTTGTATCTGTTGCATAAAGACTTGAATTAATGACCCACCATTTACTGTTAATGCCAGCACGTTTTAGATCAGCTTCTAGTCTTATAGCTTCATACACTGGAGTAGCTTCAGCTAAAGTTACTATTATAACCTCTGTTTCATCAGCATTTCTAAGCCTAGGTAAAAGTTTCTTTACTGACTCTGGAGTATCCCCTTGAGACCGCTGTATCTCTCTATTATAGCTTTCTGTTGAATCCAAAAGCAACAGTGTATGACCAGTAGGAGCCGTGTCAATAACAACAACTTGATCCTCTGATTTTTCAACTATCTCTGCAAAAGCTCTAAACACAGCAATTTCTTGAGTACATGGAGATCTTAGATCTTCTTCTATATATTCAATATCTTCATCATTCATGGTTTCTCTTGCTTTGCTCAAAACCTCTTCTCTGTATTTTTCAAGCTCTTTTTTCTCATCAATACTGCTTAAAGTAATACCATAGCTTTCATCTAAAACAAACTTTAAATGAGCTGCTGGATCTGTGGTTGTAAGGTGAATCTTCTTGCCTTTTTGAGCAAGGCCTAGTGCAATTGTCGCTGCTATAGTAGTTTTGCCTACACCACCTTTTCCCATTGTAAAAATAACCTTTTTATCTGTTTTATAAAGATCTTCTACTACATCCTTTAACTTTTGAATTTCCTTCACATTTAGCTTTTCACTACTATGCTTTATATTATCTTCTTTTAAAAATGCTCTTATATTTTCAAGTCCTGTAACATTATATGGTCTTAGTGGAATTTGAAAAGCTTCTAGACTTCTTAAATGTTCCGGCATATCTCTAAGTGCATTTTGTTGTTTATTAAATATATTAGTTGATAAAGTATCATCCGCCTCTTTAAGCATGCCATTTATAACAAGAATCTGGTTGTTTACTCCTATATCCTGTAATTCTTTAGATGCTCTTTCCCCTTCCTTTAGTGCAGATACTTCAGGGCGTGAAACAAGAACAAGAGTTGTTAAATCTTTATTAGCTAGTGTCTTTACTGCACTTTTATAGACTTCCTTTTTATCTTCCAAACCAGATAATTGCCCAAGACATGATGCTCCATGAGTGCTTTCACTAATAAAATTGCTCCATGCTGATGGAAGTTGTAGCATCCTAAGAGTGTGTCCTGTTGGTGCTGTATCAAATATTATGTAATCAAAGTCCTCTTGAATCTTTTTATCTGTTACAACATTTGAAAACTCATTAAAAGCTGCTATTTCAACTGTGCATGAACCAGAAAGTTGTTCTTCCATATTCTTTATTACAACATCAGGTAGTTTTCCACGATAAGGAGCTACAACACTTTCTTTATATTCTCTTGCAGCTTCTTCAGGGTCAAAATTAGCTACTACTAAATTTGGTACTTCTTTTATTTGAACTCCTTTATTGTTTAAATCTGTATTAAATACGTCCTGTAAGTTAGATGCAGGGTCTGTACTAATAAGCATAATTTTCTTTCCTTCATCAGCTAAAGCTACAGCAGTAGCACATGCAGTAGAAGTTTTCCCTACTCCTCCTTTACCAGTAAAGAATACATACTTAGTTAAATTTACTTCATTTAAATTAAAACTCTTAAGCATCAATATCCCTCTTTTCTATAATTAGCAACATCCATTGCCACCACAGCAGCCACTATTTTTAGATCTAATTTTCATTTTAGTTTTAAGAAAATCTTCTGAAACCTCTAGCATTTCGCAAAGTTCTTTATTGGTAGGATAGGTCTTTGTCTTAACAACTTCTCCATCAACTATTGTTACTGGTAGTATATCTACTCCTTCACTATTTAATAAACCATTTATCACTTTATTCTCTACAAACGCTTGTGGGTTACTTGTTAGATTATGTCTTTCAACTGTAATTCCCTTTTTGCTTAAGCTGTTTAAAACTGTTGACATTCTTAGTAGTTCTGGATCTACTGACGGTCCACACACTCCAGTTGAACAACACATTGCAGGATCAAAAATAATCATTTTTTTCATAATAAGCATCTCCTTAAATTGTAAGTTTATTTATTACAAGTCTTACTTTTGTTATCATATCTACAAATACAATCATCTTCTGTGTTTGTTATTAAATCCATTAAGAACAAAACTAGCTTGTTGGAATTTGTAGTGTCTAGGGAGTAATAACTCCATAGCCCTTCTTTTCTTGACTTTACAAGACCACATTCCATAAGGACTTTCATATGATGTGATAAGGTTGGTTGAGTGAATTCAAAATTTTCTAGTATATCACAAGCACACTTTTCACCACAAGAAAGAATATCAATAATTCTTAGTCTACTTCCATCTGATAAAGCCTTAAATATCTTAGCGTTCGTTTCATAGTTTTTATCCATTAATTCACCTCTCATATAGATAAACATCTATATATAGTATAGATGTTTATCTATATTTATGCAATAGATCGCATAGCTTTTACATGATTTTGACACTTTAATATATATTATCTTCTATATATTAAAATTCTATTCCTATAATTGACACTATTCTAACTCCTCATTAATATTTCTTTTATTTCTTTAGTTTTAGCTACTCTTCCTGCAATAAAAACTCTTTCATTTATAACTAGAGCAGGGGTACTCATTATTCTATAACGCATAATTTCTGATGGATTTTGTACTTTTATTATCTGTGCATCTATTCCAAGTTCTTCAACTGCTTTTTTAGCGTTATGCTCTAGCTTCTTACAATTAGAGCAACCAGAACCTAATATCTTAATAATCATACTCATAACCTCCTTATAACACATATACTATATTCTCAATCTCTCCTTTCATTCAAGTTGTATTCATTTAAAAATTCATGTATAACCTTTTTTATATTATTATATGCAAATATAATCATATAGTTCATATTTGGGAAATAAATATAATAAATTTTAGACAAGTTATCCTTATGATTCATAATTTAAAATAGATATGGTGGAAAAGTTATATTTTTAGAATCCATATTAATTCTTCTATATTTTATACCATACTCTAAAAGGGTATATTTCATCCTAATTTAAGGCAGGAAATAATCTCCTGCCTTAAATTAACTTTAGCCTTGTAATATTTCCTTTATTTCTTCAACCTTTGGAACTCTACCCATCACTTTTACCTTTTCATCTACCACAAGTGCAGGGGTTCTCATTACTCCATAAGACATGATTCCTTTCATATCCTCTACCTTTTCTACTGTTGCATCAATGCCTAATTCCTTTATAGCTTCCTTTGCATTAGCCTCTAGACTTTTGCAATTTTTACATCCTGTTCCTAAAACCTTAACTACCATGATATTTCCTCCCTTTAATCTTTTACCTTTTATTATTTATATAATTTTAATTAATAACATTGTTTTGTCCTAGCACCATAGTTTTAATTAATCACTAATCACTAAAATAGTTCTAGTAACTAGCAAATATCAAAGTAATCTTCACTAAGAGCAACTACAGCCGCAATCACAGTTTCCAGAATCAGCTCCAATATCTCCAATATATTCAATAGCCCCTGATGGACATAGACTTTGACATCCTCTGCACCCTTCAACACAACCTTCTGTATAGATTACTACAGGCTTTTCTTTAGTATTGTCATATACTCCATGAGTGCACTTATCTATGCAAGCTTTGCACTCTATGCAGTTTTCATAATTAATTACTGGATACCAGTCTTTTGACATAATTACTCCCCCCGAAAACCTTAATTTATATTTATTTATAATTTTAGTTAACATAACCTAGAAATATTTTGCAGCGCAAAATACTTCAACGTAGGAGTGGATGCACTAAAGCGCTGAGTGGAGAAGTGAAGAAATACCTTGTTGTAAGGTTCTCCACTCTTCCACTATCTCCATTCCTCCACTGCCTTTTAAGGCTTCTCCACTAGGAAAATTGCATGGCAATTTTCCTATATTCTTTACATAAATATTTGTGCAAAAGCATTAAACAAATAACCTATAATAACTATTCCTGTAGAAACTATAGCTACAAAAACTCCAAGCAGCTTACGTTTAACTACTTTACTTAGCATAATAATAGATGGTAGTGAAAGTGCAGTTACAGCCATCATGAAGGATAGTACGGTTCCAATCCCAACTCCTTTACCAAATAAAGCTTCTGCTATTGGTAGTGTTCCGAATATATCTGCATACATTGGTATTCCTACAACCGTTGCAAGCAATACTGCAAATGGGTTATTGTTTCCAATTACATTTTCTATTACAGACTGTGGAATCCAGTTGTGAATTGCAGCTCCAATACCAACCCCTATTAATACATATAGCCATACCTTCTTAATAATATCTTTAACCTGATCCTTTGAATAAGATATTCTTTCTTCCTTGGTCATCTCTATAACTTCATTATCAACATTCTCAATTTCTTTAACATAACTCTCTATATACTTTTCAAGTCCTAACTTGTCTATCATTGTTCCACCGATAACTGCCAGTATAAGTCCAACAACAACATAAGCTATAGCAATTTTAACCCCAAAGAAAGACATTAATACCAATAATGATGCTAAATCCACTAGTGGCGATGAAATTAAGAAAGAGAAGGTTATTCCTAGTGGTAGCCCTGCTGAAGTAAATCCTATGAAAATTGGGATACTAGAACAGCTGCAAAAGGGTGTAATAGTTCCAAGAAGAGCTCCCAATATACCCTTAACTCCCTTAATTCCCCCAAGTATCTTTCTAGTTCTTTCTGGCGGAAAATAGCTTTGAATATATGATATACCAAAAATAAGCACTGATAATAATATAAATATTTTTACAGTATCATATATAAAGAAGTGTATGCTTCCTCCTAGCCTTTCTTTAATAGATAATCCAAATAACTTTTCTACAAGCAAACGTACTAGTTCATAAAGCCAAGTCATTTTTAATAGTTGATCGTTAAGAAAACCAAATATTTGTGTTATTATATTCATTCTACTCACCTACCTAAACATATTTTTTATTGCCTTTTACAGGTTGTAACGTATTCATCTGCTTTATTTAATCTTTTTAAATCATTTTGTATAGTGTCATATTCTTTATGACTTAAGACTATTTTCTCTAATACTTCTTTAAGAAGCGTATTTTTATCATCTAAGTAATAGTATATGAACTGTTCTCGTCTTTCGTCCTTTACAAATCCCATATCTCTTATCTTTGCTAAATGCTTAGAAATCTTTGGTTGGGATTCTTCTAATATTCCTTGCATCTGGCATACACACAGTTCTTTATGGTAAAGTAGAACCAAAATTCTTAAACGTGTTTCATCTGATAGTATTTTAAATAAATTTGTAAGTTTATCCATATGCTCACATCCTCTAATTTGTTATAAAAATATGTCTTAATACTTATATGCCCATGTGGGTATATAAGTATTGTACCCCCTAGTAGTAATCTTGTCAATAACATTGCTCCATATCTCTAAAACATAAAAACCCAATCTAAAACAGAGATTTACTGTCTTTAGATTGAGTTCTATGAGTTTAAAATTATAAATTTATTTCTTTATTTTTTATTCTTATTGCTAAATCTTTGACCTTTTCTTCAATTGTTTTTGCTATCTTTATAAATTCTTCATCACTTTTACCACTTGGATCATCTAATCCCCAGTCTTCCACATGCTTTGCAGGCAAATATGGGCACACCACATTACAGCCCATTTTTATAGCAATATCAACTGCTGGTATGTCTTCAAGTAATTTAGAGCTTTGAGTTTCATTCATATCAACATTGTACAAATCATTTATTATTTTTACAGCATCTTGATTTATCTGTGGTTTTGTTTCTGTTCCTGCCGAATAAGATTCAAATACCTCTGATGCAAACAACTTTCCTAATGCCTCTGCCATTTGTGATCTACACGAATTGTGAACGCATATAAATGCTACCTTTGGTTTCATAACTTTTCCTCCTTAGTGTTTAAATTATTTATTTTCCTTCTGTGGAAACCAGTGCTTTGTATTGTTTGCTATTCTTACCAGGTAGAGCATAACAGGTACTTCCGTTAACACACCTACCACTGTAGCAAGAGCAGCAGGAGACTCCATACCAAATAGTGCAATTGCTACAGCAACTGCTAACTCGAAAAAGTTCGATGCTCCAATCATCCCTGCTGGTGCAGCTATATCATGGCTTAATTTTAGTGTTTTACTTGCAAGATAAGATATAAAGAAAATCAAGAAAGTTTGTATTGTTAATGGTATTGCAATTAATAAAATGTGTAACGGATTATTAATAATGACATCGCCTTGGAATGAGAACAATAAAACCAACATTAACAATAAGCCTATAGTAGTGGCGTTGTCAAACTTCTTTAAAAATTCATTTTCAAAATACTCTATTCCTCTATTCTTAATAACATTAATTCTAGTTAAAATTCCACCGGCAAGAGGTATAACTACAAATAATACTACAGATAAAATCAAAGTATCCATTGGTACAGAAACATCGCTAACTCCAAGCAAGAAGTTTACTATAGGTACAAAGGCGAAGAGGATAATTAAATCATTAGTAGCTACCTGCACAACAGTATACGCAGGATTACCCTTTGTTAATTGACTCCAAACAAATACCATAGCTGTACATGGTGCTGCCCCTAGAAGTACCGCTCCTGCAAGATATCCTTTTGCAAGGTCTGGAGTAATAAAATTCTTGAATACTACATATAAGAAGAATGATGCTATGGCATACATAGTAAATGGCTTAATAAGCCAATTTGTTACCCAGGTAACGTATAAACCTTTTGGATTCTTTCTAATGTTTTTAACGCTTTGAAAATCTACCTTCATCATCATAGGATAGATCATTACCCATATTAGTATAGCAGTTGGAATTGATATATTTGCATACTCAAATTGGCCAAGAAAATCAGGTATTGCTGGGATGAATTGTCCTATTATCACACCAACTATCATACAAATTGCTACCCAGATTGTTAAATACCTTTGGAAAAAACCAATACTACTATTTTGATTATTTTTTGCACTCATGATTTCCCTCCAAATAATTCATTATTTTTTCTTTACATTCTCTTAAATCCTCGCAAGTAAAAGAGCTACATTTATATTTCTTTAGCATTTTAATATCTTTAGTGTATGTATTATCTTTTGCCAATTGCTCACTAAGGTAATCATAAAGTAGTTTGTTCTCTTCAATGAAATTTTCATCTATAGAATAGTAAACCCACTGTGCCTTCTTTTCAGCATTGATTATCTTTAAGTTTTTTAGCTTATTAAGATGTCTTGAAGCATTAGATTGAGTAATTCCAAGTATGCTCTCTATCTCACATACACAAAGTTCTCCTTCTTTTAATATGTTCAGTATTCTTATTCTATTTTCATCCCCTAGTGCTTTAAATATCTCTATGAATTCCATTTTATCACCTCTTCATATGAGTATATGTGTTTATAATCATATACTATGCCTTATTTATTGTTTTGTCAACATTTTTTATTCCTATTCCCTATTAAAAATTGTGAATAAATCTTCATTTTTAAGTAAAGTTGTTTCATTCATAGCTTTTACAAATACCCGTTCATCTCGTAGTATTGGAACTAAAGCTATAACTATTCCACCTTGTTTGTAGTCTTTTCTCGTGAAAGTATATCTTTTTACCCCAAGTGCTCTGCATGCTTCAAATAGAATTGCTTATCTTTGCCCAAAGTTGTCAAGAGTTATTCTAAAATGATTCTATTTAGGCTATATAACTGCCGCCATCCCTTCAGATTGAACTAGTTTCCTTGAATTCTCTGTTCCTAAGAGGTCTGTATCATAAATATCATCCACATATAATTCAGAGTATCTAACTTCACTTCTACCTAACTTTACTTCCGCAATGTCTCCAACAGATTTTCCTTTTAAAAAGCGCTTTAAAATTATAAGTGTAATAATTCCAGCAATACTCCCAGCTAAAATATTTATCCATATCTTTTTACTACTTACTAGTTCCATAGTAATGCCTGTAATTAAAGATACAATTAGAGAAAAGTAATTGCAGTAAAGTTTTTAGTCATAATAGCAGGAATATAAAATTAAAAGTATTAACCAAAATAAACTACCCCATGCCATCATATTATAGCCATATCCCATCATAATTAAATTTTAATCTAAATGGATTCCTCAATTCCCAAGCTATTAATTCAAGGTTAGATCCATCAGTATTAGCCCTAAGTATACTCCCACTTGCTTTAGTTGCACCCTTTACTACCTCCCAAGTCTTAGATTGAATTCCAAAAGGAGAATATGCCCCTGTGTAAGTCTTGTCGTTTGGTGCTTCCGTAAGAAAGTTGTCTGCCTTAAAATCATAGCCATTAAGCATTATATCGCTGCCTGGATAATCATGAAAAAACGGATAATTTTCAACCCATCCTTTATTATCCTCTCCTACTATTCCAGAGTTTGTCGCAGTCCCTTGTCCAAAATACATCTTACCATCAGTGCTAAAAATAACTTGATTATTATGATGATCTCCAAAGCTTGGAAGTCCTGAAATAATATCTGTTTTGCTTCCATCTGGTTTAATTACAGTTATTTTACCTCTATGTGATGCATATATGTTGCCATTAAAATAATTGATACCAGTAAATTACATCCTAAAATTGGAATAATTTCAACTGTAATAAGTTTTATATTGATAAACTTCTTTAGCGTTCATGAAGCATTATTCTTTACTTGTACGAATGGACCTGTTGGTGCATTTTTAGGCTGCTGCAGTCACTTTATTGGTAAAAAACGGATTATTATATCTATAGCTTCATTTATACTATTCTTTACTCTAAGTATTCTAAATTTTGCTATAGTCCTTCCTATTTTCGGCACACAAATTACAGGTACACTCCCAGTTCAAATATTGATTATTTATATTTTTTCTTTTATCTATAGCTTTATATACTTGTATTTTAGTGATTTCATTTTTAGAAAGCTCGGTAGATTTACCTTTTGATTCAAATATCAAGAGTTAGTTATACTCCGTATATTACTAAATTTTTTACACATAATACATGATGTGAAAAATGTGCAGATGAATGCAGGAAAATGGCTAGTATGTAATAATTTCAAAAACCAGTTAATGCTGTATAGCTAATTACCTGGTTTTTATTCTTAATTATTTATAAGAATACAGATAAAGGAGGTTTTATATTTGATTTGGTTATCGCTAATCCCTGCAGCAATTACAATAGTATTAACTTTTAAAACTAAAAAACTTATACCCTCTTTATTTGTAGGAGTTTTAGCTGGTACATTTATAAAAGAAGGTTTACTAGGAGGAATTACAGCTATTGGTGAATATATGATGGATGCTATTGCTGATAAGGAAAGTGCCTACACTCTGTCCTTTTTAATTGCATTTGGTTCTTTAGCTGAATTGATTGAGATGGCTGGTGGAATTTCAGGCTTTAGTGAAAAAATAAGTAAATGGGCTAAAAATGAGAGAAGCATTCTAGGTTGGGCTTGGATTCTAAGTATTATAACTTTCTTCGATAGTTCATTTCACACCATAGCAGTGGGTACAGTGCTGACTCCTTCACTTGATAAAGTAAAAGGATCTAAGGAAAAGTTTGCTTTTATATTATCAGTAACAAGCCTTCAGCTTATATTATTAATACCTATTGCTACAGCCTATCTAGGATATATGGTAACTTTAGTTGCTAATAATATTAAAGGAACTGGAATAACAGAGAACGCATATGCTCTTTTTGTCAAAAGTGTCTTTTGGAACCTGTTCTCTTGGATTATGATTATTATAGCTATTGGAGTCACCTTACTGGGATTAGGCTTTGAAAATTTCAAAATGGGAAAAAGTGAAGCAGAAAAAAATGAGTTTACAAAAGGCCATATTGAAAAAGAAGAATTGTTAGGAAAGTCTACTGAAGAATATCCAAAAAACAGCAAAAATTTAATAATCCCTGTATCAATATTATTAATAAGCACTGTATTCTTCTTTTGGTGGACCGGAAAAGATAAAGCAACAACTTTTTTTGGTGCATTAAGTTCTGCAAAATTCAGCGTTTCCATATTCTCAGGTATAATGCTTACCCTCATAGTAACCACTATTTATTTTATGCTTCAAAAGATAAGCTTGGCAGAAATAGAAGCTCATATTGTAAAAGGCGGAGAAAAAGTTCTATCAATGGTAATTGTTTTAATACTTAGTTGGGCCCTTACCTCTGTTACTCAGGATTTAGGTTTTAATAATTTAATTAGTAAAAATTTAGTTAGAAGCATACCTAGATTTCTTATACCTTCTATTGTGTTTCTAATCAGCGGCATAATATCCTATACCATTGGGTCATCTTGGGCAACATGGGCTTTAATGATGCCTCTTGCAATCAATTTTTCAATGAATTCAGGCATTAATCTTCCTATAATGATAGGAACAGTTTGGGCAGGCGGTGCAGTAGTGGATATAATATCTCCTCTCTCTGCCCAAATGACAGACATATCTTATGGAAACCATCTGGCCACATCTTTTCCATATCTTATAATTGGAGTGCTATCCACAACCATTGCTTATATAGCTGTAGGTTTCTTTACATAGAATAAAACTAATAAAATGTCCATACACAAAATATAATAAAGACCTAACAATTTGCTGCTAGGCCTCTAATGTGTTAATCCATATTTGACTTGTAATATCAGCTCATAATATAAAAACCATAAGCTTAGCGCTATCATGTAAATAATTCAAATAATAAAAGCACTACTTTTTATTATTTGAATTATTTACAACTACCTTCTTATTGTTGTTTGAATTGTTTAATCCACAGCAATCTAGCCTTCCAGTACTACTAAAGCTCTTGCTATTCTCTTCTGCTATTTTCTTTATAAAATTATTAAACCACTTTTTCACTTTGAATTCCTCCCTTCAATTTATATAGATACTATAACACAACTTTATGAAGATTTTATGAAGATTTCAACACCTCAAGCCATCTTAACAAATAAGTAATATATCATTATAAGAACAATTACGTATAGATAAGCTTATATAAAGTTCCATAATTGTTAGTTAAAAAGTTTTAATACTATAAACTTTAGTAAAAACGGGCAAGTTGTAACAATAACAAGCCTACGTCATATCATAGTATTGGGACAGCTAGTCCAATAAAATCTATGAAAGGAGTGTCAATATAATGTAATTCACAGAATTTTAACTAACTGATAAATAGTAGTTACTAGTTTCTAGTTACTATAAAATAACATACTAGCTGAATTTTTATAGATTAGCAATTAGACGCTAGTGACTTAAATAGATTTTATCGATTAAGTATATGCCATCTACGTACCCCGGGTAGTAACAATTGTCCTTCATCCTTCTCTGCACCTCATAAACTGCCGAACCTCTATCCCCTAGTTTTAGAGTAATCAGTCCTTTTTCAAAAGGACTTCAGGCTGTTGATAAAATATGTTTATCAACAGCCTGAAGACTGCAGGAGTTCTGTAGTCTTCTTTAATTTCTATATATTTAATAATTCTCTATAGCTAACCTTTATAGCAACCTCTTCTTAACTTCTAGCTTGTTTTTTCTAACCTATTTTGCGGAGCAAAGTGCCGTAATCTTCTTCTCCAGTAATTAATATTTTTTCTTCTTTTGCTTCAAGTTCACTATGGTCTGCGCAACAGCTTGTACACCCGCATAGAACTAAGACCATATCGTAAACAGTACCCTTTACTGCAGTTTCAAATTCATGCTTCTCCTCTATCTCTTTTTTTAATCTAGAAAAAAAAGCTCCTCTATCATACCTTGGATTACACCCTCCACAATATTTAATTCCTATCTTCATTTATTTTCATTCCTTTGTCTCAAAATTGCCTTGGCCATATCCAATAGTTCTTTACTTACCTCATTATCTAGTATAACTTCCTTTACTTCAGGGATTTCCTGCCTTAGTGCAGCTTCTATTACATCCTCAACAGTATATTTAGCAGAAGGACATCCACTACATTGTCCTAATAACTTAATTTTAACTATGCCCTCTTTAACCTCTACAAGCTCCACATCTCCATAGTGCTCAGCTAGGTGTGGTTTTACTTTTTCATCTAATATTTTCTGCACCTTTGCAAACATAATTTCACTCCATTCTAGATTAAATGCTATTAGGGAGAGGATATCCTCTCCCATTATAGTCTATTTGTTAATTTAAGAAGGTCAAAATAAATTACTTTAGTATAGCTTCCTTAGCTTGAAGAGCTTCATTTTCAGCTTCATTTACTCTAGCAATTGCTTTAGCTAAAGACTTCTTGTGCTCTAGGTTAGATTGTCTTGCTATCATTATTCTTTGTGCTTGAGGAGAACCTGCACCATGCATTGACTCAGTTCTATATCCTACAGCAGCTGTTCCAAGAGTTATATTTTCTATAAGTCTTAATACTCTCATACGGTTTTCTACTGAAATTTTAGCATTACCTACTAAGTATTTTCTAATATATGGTCCTACTTTTTCATCTCTAAGATCCTTTTCTGAAGGCATAGTTACCATTAATCCTCCAGCTATATCTTCAGCAAGTCTTGCTATTTCATATGGGAATCTTGTAACGTTTTGCTTACATACATTTGCAAGTAGCAAGTCTATTTGATAGCTGCCTGATTTAGTTTTATGCCCTTCAGCAGAACAAGCAATTCCACAAGCATATAATGTTTCGTTAAGGTGAGTCATTTCTATTATCTTATCTTTAACATGACTTGCCTTAGCTGCTCCATTGTATTCAGCTGCCAGTGCTGTTGCACCTATTAGTACATCGCCTACTCCAACCTTACATCCACCATAGCTTTGACGATGGAAACCTGCAAATCTTTCTACAAGCATACCTGCAAACTCTGTTTCTCCATCTAAGAATATTCTTTCGTTTGGAACGAATACATTATCAAATATAGTTAAAGCTTCTACTCCCCCATAAACCTTATTTCCAACGTCTATATCTGCTCCTTCTTCAGCCTTTCTTGTATCACAAGATTGACGCCCTATAACCATGAATAATCCCTTTGAATCAGTTGGTACTGAGAAAGAAATTGCATAATCCTTATCCTCTGGTCTTAATGCAATTGTAGGCATTACTAATACTTCATGAGAGTTACATATTCCTGTTTGGTGAACTTTTGCTCCCCTAACTATCACTCCATCTTCTCTTCTTTCTACTACTCTAAGATATAAATCTGGATCAGCCTGTTGGCTTGGAGATAATGCTCTATCTCCTTTAGGATCAGTCATAGCCCCGTCTACAGTTAAATCGTTTTCTTGTACATACTCCATAAACTTTTTAAATTTTTCATGATAATTTGTACCATGAGCTTGGTCTACTTCATAAGTAGTACTGTATTCCGCATTGAAAGCGTCCATACCAACACATCTTTGGAAACAAGATGCAGTTTTTTGACCTAAAAGTCTTTGCATTTTAACCTTTTTAACTAAATCTTCTGCACTTTGATGTATAGTAGTAAAACGATTTATTTTCTTTCCAGTTAAATGTGATGCAGTAGTCATTAAGTCTTCATACTCAGACATTCCAGCTAAGTCATATGTAGCCTTTACAGAATTAACTGAAGGACGAAGTATTGGATGATCTACTGGATTTTCTATTCTCTCACCAAACATATAAACTTCTAAATTAAGCTTTCTTAAGCTTTCGATATACTGTTCTCCTGTCATTAATGCCATTTTTTTATCCATCCCCTCAAATTTATATTTTATGTTAACCATATACACATTTATAGCAATATCCATTCCAACTTTAGATAAATCCTACTGAACGCCTCATATTACTGGCTTATCTTTTTATAAAGGTAATTTTCCTAATATAAAAAGCAAGGTATATGTTGTAATATTGCAACATATACCTTGTTAACACTGTCTTTTATTGTCGTTGCATTTATACAACAAATTGCACTTTTGCAACATGCCGTTCTTAGAATTATATAAGATCAATAGTTTCTTAAAGCATGGTCTTTTCTAAATACCTTTTTCTTTTTCTGACAAAGGTAGATGCATCAATATTAAGTGCCTTTGCAGCATCTCTTACATTACCGTACTTTTTATAAGAATTACTTATAAGCTTGAATTCCAATGTTTCTACAGCATCCTTTAAAGGCATTATATCTTCTTTTATATCTATTATTTTTTCTTTATATAGCTCTTTAATTTCCTTCGGTAAATCCTCAAACTCTATTATATGGCCACTTCCCATAATCACAAGTCTTTCTACTATATTTTTCAATTCCCGAACATTTCCATGCCAATTATATTCAAATAAATATTTTAAAACTTGCGAAGAAAAACTCTTGATCATTGAGTGCTTTTCATTAAACTTAGCCAAAAAATAATTTGCGAGGGGTATTATATCTCCTTTTCTCTCACGTAGAGGCGGAATAGTTAAAGGCACTACATTTAGTCTATAATAAAGGTCCTCTCTAAATTCATTATTATTGACCATCTGTTCTAGATTTCTATTAGTAGCAGCTATGATTCTAACATCTATTTTTATAGATTTTACTCCACCTATCCTATATATTTCTTCTTCTTGAAGAACTCTTAAGAGCTTTACCTGCATATCTAACGGAAGATCTCCAACTTCATCTAAAAATATTGTCCCTCCATCAGCAATTTCAAAAAGTCCTAGTTTCCCCTCCTTATTAGCTCCTGTAAATGCGCCTTTTTCATATCCAAAAAGCTCTGCCTCTATAAGGGTATGAGGAATAGCTCCGCAATTAATTTCTACAAATTGATTCTGGCATCTCTCGCTATTTTTATGAATAAATTTAGCGATTTCTTCTTTTCCTACACCTGTTTCTCCTCTGAGCAATACTGTAGTTTTAACCTTAGAAACTCGTTTAGCAAGCTTTAATGTTCTTAGCATGTTCTCATCTTCAGCTATAATTTCATTTGAATTCATTAGTTGAAGTCTCATTTCTTCAATTTGAGAATAATACTTTTTGGTCAGCTCTTTATTTTTTTTCAACTGTTCCTTTAAGTGGAAAAGGGAGGTAACATCTCTCACATTAGTTACTACTAAAGATATTTCTCCTTCTTTATCATATATAGGGCTGCTAGAAACTAGCAGCTTTTTCCCTGTATTAAATTCCTGCTCTATAGTAATACTCTGCCCTTTTTCTATAACCATTAATGTAGCTGATTTTGACACGTATCCTTGCCTTTCTAAATCTCTCATACTCTTTCCAAGCATATCTTCTCTTTTTAACCCTGTTAGCTCCTCATAGGCTTTATTTATTATCAAAGTATTTGCCTTACCATCAGTTATGTATATACCATCATAGGAGGATTCTATAACTGCTTCTAAATCCTCACGGCTAAGCTTTGCAGCATTTTTTGCACTTTCCAAGCTCACCCCTCCAATACATTCTTTACATTTATCTTTAATATTTAGTAACTCTCACCTAGCTTTTAACCTATAACTTCTGCTCTGCGTCTCTTATTCTACTACAGCTTCAATAGTTAACGAAAGCTTTTTCATTAAGTCTACTTCATAAAACTGGATAGGCATTTTTGTAATGCTATCGTATACTACTCTTATAACTGGCCTATCTGGTAAGCTTTTGTTTTGCTTTATAACATATCCTTCTACCCCATTAGAAAGCCTTACGCAGCATCCGAGAGGGTAAATGGCAAAGCTCTCTCTAAATTTTTCTACAATTTTTCTATCAAATCTGTTCCCCATGCCTGACAAAATAAGCTCATAGGCTTCCTTAGGATCGAACTTCTTTCTGTAGCTTCTATTTGCACTTACAGCTGTAAATACATCACTTACTGTTATTATCTTTCCATAGTCACAAATACTATCTCCTTCAAGTCCATAAGGATATCCTTTCCCATCAACTCTTTCATGATGATGAAGTACTCCATTTACAATTCTTTCTGAAAATAGCCCACTCTTTTCTAGAATCTCTTTACCATATATAGGATGCCTTTTTATTAATTCAAACTCATTTTCTGTAAGCCCGCTCTCCTTATTAATAATTTCATTTGGTATTTCTATTTTACCAATGTCATGGAGAATGGCAGAAACGCCCAACTCTTTTATTTCTAATTTACTTAGCCCTAAGCAATTTCCTAAATAAATAGATATGACACTAGTATCTACACAATGTATATATGTATAGTTATCATAGGCTTTTACTTCATATAAATTTATATTTATGCTATTTTGATTAACAATGTCTTCAACTAATTCTTCAACCATGTTTAACGACTTTTTTAAGTTCCTTCTATCCCCTTCAAGCAAGTCATTAAACAGGTTTGGTATTATCTCTAAGGTAACCTTCTTAACTTCAGCTAAATCCTTTATATTTGAAATATCAGAGAATCGCTCATCTTCTACATATACCATGAAAATATTGTATCTTGCCAATTTTTGAGCTTGATTCCTACTAATTTTGGACCCAGCCTTTAAGAAAATCTCCCCGTTTTCTCCTATTACGTCCTTAGCCAATACTTCCTCGCTTTTTAAATTTTTAAGGAACTCCAATCTCATATCTTATCCTCCGCCCCGTAGAAGTTAATAATTTAGTTAAATTATAGCATATTTCATATATGATACACAGAATGTTTTTAGTGCAATAAAATATTAGTAAAGAACCTTCACTATAGCATATACTATAGAATTTTACGTATAAGGAGATAGTGTAATGTTAAAACAACTTTTTATCGGTATACCACTGAATAATAGTATTACAAATGACAAGTTTCCCGAAATTTATCTAGCAACTTTAACAAATCAATATTTTAATGGCTTGATTGATATAAAAATGTATTTAGATAATAAAAAAGTTCACCACAGAATTTATAGCAATAAGATTATATATATTCCTAGAAAAAAGCTTTCTTCTGGAAAGCATGAAGTAAAGATTTTTATTAAAGATTTAAACAGACAAGTACAAAAAATCCAATGGTCCTTTATTGTCAGTTCAGCTTCCTCTAGATCTGATAAATATAATTTTTATTATGGAATACCTCATTCCCACACTTCCTTATCCACCGGAAAAGGTACTCCAACAGAGGCTTTTAAATATGCCCAAAAAAAATCCCTAGATTTTTTGATAATTACTGATCATTCAGGTCTTCTTGATAAAAAAATAAAATACAACTCTAAGGAAATTTCTAAGTGGAACGTAGTAAAAAAAAATTCTCTAGATTTTTGGAAAGATGATAGTAAGTTTTTGCCACTATGCGGATTTGAAGTGTCTTCTAAAGGCTTAGGAGATTTCAATGTTCTAAATACGAAAAGTCTCTATAAAGGAAAAATAAGAAATTTTAGAGATTTTATAGCTTGGCTTCAAAAGGAACGTAGTCCTATAGTTTGCATTAATCATCCACATAAATATATTGAATCGCTTAAATACGATGAAATTTTAGACAAATATATAAACTTTATTGAGGTTGGAAACGGTTCTCCTCCTTTTAAATACTTAAGAGCTGAAAAGTATTATTATAAACTTCTGGATAATGGATGGCATATAGGAGCAATAAACGGACAAGATAATCATAGAGAAAATTGGGGTGATACCGATAACCTAACTGTAGTTATATCTAAGTCTTTAAAATATGATGAATTTTTCGACGCCTTAAAATCTAGGAGAACTTATTCTACAGAAACCAGATCTTTAAAACTTATCTTTAAAGTAAATGGTTATTGGATGGGAAGCGCAGTCCAAGGTGATCCTAGCAAATTAGATTTTGAAATTATAGCTGAAGATAAGAAGATACCTATAAACAAAGTTCAGATTATATCAACAGGCGGAACCCTTATAAAGGAAAAGAGTGCTCACAAGAAAGGTAAGATAAAGTGGAATTTAACTTTACCCTATAAAAAAGGAGCCTGGTATGTGGTAAAGGTAATACACACCAATGGTAAAGTGGGTATATCTTCCCCTATATTTACCTAAGTTTTTATTAATGTTAGGTACTTAGCATCAGCATCCATATAGAAATTCAACAAGTATTTATTGTTTTTCAATAAATACTTGTTGAATTTCTTTTTTATTTATTGTATTATACAAAAGAAAGGAAACATTAAAACCTTTACTAATAACTATCAAAATTTATAGTATTAAAAATGAAAAGAGGTATATGATTATGAAAGAAAACAAATATAAAAACGTGGCCAAGTTTTTAATTATAACCCAAAATCTATTAATAGCCTTTGGAATTATTGCAGCCACAGCTGTTATAATTAATGGATTCTCCAAAATGAATTCTACTGGAGATACTACTTTAAGCTTCTTTATAAACATAATAATATTTTCTATTGGAACTAGCTCCTTAGTACTCATACTTTATAACCTTAAACTAATCTTAAAATCTGTTTTAAAGGTTAATCCTTTTACCATGAGCAATGTTAAAAGCCTGAAAAATATAGCCATTTGCTGTTTTGTAATAACTAGCTGCTATTTGATAAACTTTTTTCATAACAATCAGTTTAAAGACTTTAGCTTAATATCAATAGATTCTAAAGGAATACATACAGATATGGAATTTTTGATTTTTTCCTTTACTGGATTATTTGTTTTGATCTTAGCTCAAGTATATAAACAGGCCGTAGAAGTCAAAGAAGAAAATGACTATACAGTTTAAGGGAGGACAACAATGGCTATAATCGTTAATTTGGATGTAATGATGGCAAAAAGAAAAATTTCTTTAAATGAGCTTGCAGAGCGAGTT
The DNA here is from genome assembly GCA_009738435.1 of Clostridium bovifaecis. GTDB lineage: Bacteria > Bacillota > Clostridia > Clostridiales > Clostridiaceae > Clostridium_H > Clostridium_H bovifaecis. The sequence goes on from CP046522.1 coordinate 2,306,691, forward strand.
GGTATTACAAACTCTAATTTATCTATTCTAAAAACTGGAAAAGCCAAAGCCATAAGGTTTTCTACATTAGAGTCCATATGCAAAGAATTAAACTGCCAACCTGGAGATATCTTAGAATATGAGGATGGTTAAACATAAATTTATTGTAAGGAGATGTAAGTTATGGAGATGGCTATACTTTTATTCATTTTGTTAATTTTATTTGGGCTTCCAATTTTTTTAACTGTAGTTAATGTTATTGTATTAATTTCTTCCTTAAAAAATAAACCTATGAAGCAAAAATTTATTAATATTACTGACTTTCTTACTATAGTCTGTGGAATAGTTTTTACAGTTATATTAATATTCATAATAAACTTTAAAGATTATACTGAAGTTATAAAAATCCATGTTGATACATTAGTTCTTCATTCCCCTATAGCCTCCTGGCATGCTCCTACTATTGCAGCCTTATTTATGGTTGGAATAATTGGATACATTGTTTTAAGGCTAAAGAAAACAGCATTGCCGCCCTTGCAGCTTGTAATAATGTTTTCTTTTATGATTATTGGAACATTTATAAGCTCTTTGTGTCTTATTCAGCTTTCAAATAATGTTTTTAACTTACTGGTATTTTATTTAAGCCTATTTCCGTTAAACTTCATTATCTGTTCTATTACACTTATGAAAAGTATCCTGAAAGATTATGTATTAGATATTTCAGCTGCTCAAAGTCAATATAAAAATAAACTGCTATACTTTTCATATAGCCTTTTAATTAAAAGTAAAAGCTGGGTAGGAATAGCTATTGCTTTAACCTTACCTGTTCTTATTATATTAATGCTTATCCTTATCCTCTTCGGTCAGCAGCCAGATGCCATCATAAAGGCATTTACTGAAACCAGTGACTGGGTTCTATCTAAAAAAATTTCACCTCCTCCAGTAGAGGTAGATGCGCACTATCTTTGTACTGTTTCACTAAGAGGACATGAAAAACTTGTAAAACCTTTAAGATATGGCGTCAGAAGAAACACCAAAATAGTTGTAAACAGGCAGTTACTTGTGGCTAATGCATTTGAGCAGCTAATTGAAGAAAAAGTTCCTAGAACTCATAAGCTTATACGTTATATTTATGATAAGTACGGTTATCCCCTATCTCGCCATATCAATACGACTTGGAGTGCAGATATTATTTATATTCTAATGAAACCTTTAGAATGGATATTTTTAGTTGTGCTTTATGCCTTAGATAATAAACCTGAAACTAGAATTGCAAAACAGTACTTACCTTAGTACATACTATACTAAAACTGTGACGCAGTTTATTTCAATTATTCAAAGGTGGTGTAATAAATTGAAACGGAAATCATGTATGAATTTGTATGGAATATTTAAGTTATTTTTAGCTCTAGGAGCATTTATAACAGGATTACTTATGATTTTTGACCCTAATGGATTAAGTGGAATCTTTCCTCACGAGTTTCCTTATGAATGGCTTAGCAAAGTTCCATTTAATAGCTGGCTTATACCTGGAATTTTCTCCATTCTCATTTTTCGATTTGGTAATACTACTGCTGCAGTAAATAGTTTTAAAAAACGTAAAAACAGTTCAGGTATTATTGGTATTATTCAAAAGTTTTCATAACTTATCATACCCATTAGTACTATCTTACCAGTTCCATCTTCCTATCTTTAAAATATATCATTTTTAAATTACAAAGTTCTGCCATATCATTTGCTATATTAAAATGGCTACCTATAGCTTCAGACGTGTGGGCATCAGAACCTATTGTTATAAATCTTCCCCCGAGTTCGTAATACCTTGCGTATATTTTAAGAAGATTGTTAACTACTTCCTTATCTCCTAGTCTTCTAGCATTCAATTCCATAGCAATTCCTTTATCTATTATGGTTTTTAAAACCTCTTCTATAGATTCTTTATAATCCTCATAATATATTTCAGTATCTTCATATTTAGCATATCTGCAAATGTAATCTATATGCCCTAAACTATCTATAAACGGATGCTCGTTTATGCAGCTTACCATTTGAGCAAAATACTCCTCATAAAGTTCTTTTTTACTCTTACTTTTATATAGCTCATCTGCTTCAAATAAATCTATATCATACATTTCATGTAGAGAACCTATAACATAGTCAAAAGAATAGTTTGTAATTAAATTCTCGTACTCATGAGAAAACTTATTGCTCATTCCTATTTCAACTCCCAAGAGCAGTTTATCCGTTCTGTAAGAGGAATAACTTTTAAAATAATCATCAGGATCAATTCTAAATAAACTACTATCTTTATAGTTTAAATCTACATGTTCTGTAATTATAGCCCCTAAATTATACTTTTTTATCTTATAGATTACTTCTTCTATTTTCATCTTTGAATCTGTAGAAAATTTTGTATGCATATGAGTATCAAACATATTTTCCTCCTTAAAAAAACAGCAAAACTTCAAGTTTTGCTGGTATGTACAACTATTTTTTCTTCTTTTTGCCTTTTTTGATAACTTCCATATTGTTGTTATTAACTCTATTAGGCTTTGCTTTAGTTTTTATTACAGGATTATTGTTAGCATTTTTATTGGCGGCATTTCTTTTAGATAACCCTGCCAAATCCATAAACCATAAAAATAATATTAAAAATACTCCAGTTTGCAGATACTGCCAAATAGTACCTTGTACTTGTTTAGGCCACAATAAATTAGGAAGTGCAAATACTACTGCAGCAAGTGTGAGTATTATCCACTTATTAACTTGAATGCTTTCCAGAACGTAAACTTTTAGTACGTTATATAAAAACAAAACAACAATTACCATTAAAAGCATTGGTACAAATACTTTTAAAAAAGCCATTAATCTCATTCCTTTCCTATAAGTGTTCATTCTACTATTATACATTTATATATGTATATTTATCAAGATTAATATATAAAACCTAATGCAAAAGAGAAAATTATTTATATAGATATATATCTTTTCATATAACTGGTAATTTACTAGTTTGATAATATATCGTTATCATTCTTTATAACTTATCACTTTAATATGCATATTCACTCCATTTTATCAAATTTAAACTGAAATTTTTAATATTTCTTAATTAAATTTTTAACTATTATATATTTTGTTTTGATAGTTTATCAAAGATTCTGATATAATGTTAATAAATATTATATTCTTTTGAGGTGATTTCTGTGGATTTAAAAATAAATGGTCTTGATGATTTAGATATTCAAATTTTAGAAATATTAATAAAGGATTCTAGAACTCCTTATTTAGAAATAGCAAGGAAATGCCATGTTAGTGGTGGTACTATACACGTTAGAATGAAAAAGATGGAGGACATGGGTATAATCAAAGGCACAAAGCTTATTTTAGATAACACTAAGCTGGGATATGATGTATGCTGTTTTATTGGTATATACCTAGATAAAGCGTCTTCCTTCTCTCATGTATTATCTGAGTTAAATAAAATTAAAGAAGTTGTTGAGCTTCATTATACTACAGGAGAATATTCGGTATTTACAAAGGTTATATGCAAAAGCATATCAGACCTTCAGGACTTGCTTATGAATAAAATTCAAGTCATACCAGAAATTCAGAGAACAGACACATTTATATCTCTTTCTCAGCCAATTGACAGAAATATACAGTTATAACATACCTACTTGATTATCAATCGTACATAGTCTAAAAAAGTTACATCAACATATAGTGTAACTTTTTTATTTTTTTCATATTTTCACTAATATTTTTATTTTTTTACTAATATTTTTTTTAAAACTGCAAATAATAATGCCGTAGAAATTATTATTTAAAGGAGATGTAATTTTTATGAGAACATTGGATACACTTGCACTTATACTAGTAGTTATAGGCGCTGTAAACTGGGGATTGATAGGATTCTTTAGATTTGATCTTGTTGCTGCTCTCTTTGGAGATATGTCAGGCTTCAGCAGAGTAGTATATGCACTGGTAGGTTTAGCTGGTCTATATGCTATTTCTTTCTTTGGAAGAGACAGAGAAACTCGTGAGGTTAAATAATAAATGAAATAAGTTCTAAAATAAGTTCCAAACCTTTAAAAATTTTGGGACTTATTTTTATTTGTACTTGACTTTATTACTTTATTATATTAAAATTTAATAAAGTAATTATTTTAACAAATTAAGTAAAAAATCATTGATCAGGAATAGTAGCTGATGTACTTAGTTTCAGAGAGTTGAGGATGGTGGAATCTCAATACTTCAGGCTTTAGTGAATGGACCTGCTAGATGTAAACCGAAATCTATTCGTAGAAAGTAGTATTTACCGTGTTTCGCATGTTATAGCGATAGGATATGTTAGTATCTGAAATGAGATATGTATAAATTATGTAGATTTTTCTGTATCTATATATTTTACATAATTTAGGTGGCAACGCGAATAATACTTCGCCCTATTTTTAGGGCGAAGTTTTTTTATTACATAAATTAAGGAGGTGAGTTAATATGGCATGAAATGAAGATTTATCACATTGGTATAAGTTAATTTATAATTTTAAAAAGGTTTATTTAAGAAAGGATGATATTATTATGAAATCAAATTTTAAAAGAAATATTATTAACTCACTTTTGCTTGCTATAGGATTTATTTTACATCAAATAGCTCCTCCAATATTCTTTGGAATGAAACCCGATTTATCTTTAACAATGGTATTTATAATTATAATTTTAAATGAAGATTATAAAACTACATTAATGGCCGGTATAGTCGCTGGAATCTTAGCTGCTCTTACTACTAGTTTCCCTGGTGGACAGCCAGCTAATGTCATAGACAAACTTATTACTTCTAATGTAATTTATTTAGTGTTACTACCTTTTAGAAATAAATTGAATAACCAAATTAAAGTTATAATCTTTACTAGCATAGGAACTATACTAAGCGGCACTATATTTTTAACTTCCGCTTCTATACTAGTTGGACTACCTCAATCCTTTTCAGCATTATTCTTAGCTGTAGTCCTTCCAGCAGCTGTAGTAAATACAATTGCTGCACCTGTATTGTTTAACGCTATTCAGTTATCCTTGAAGCATGCTAAAGTCAACCTATAAGAATTTTGGGACACAACATTCTTAGTGGAGGAGTAGAGAACTTTAAAACAATATTTTTCTCCACTCCTCCACTAGAAGTAAAAAAGAAAGGACTTAAGGTTCCCCCTTCTTAAGTCCTTTCTTCTTTTATTTTACACTGTTTGTTCTGCAGTTTTTTCTTCTAGGGCTTCTTCTGCCTCTACTGGCTTACCTATAAATCTAACTATCAATACAATTATAATTATATCTATTGGTAAAACTAGGGCTATTGGTGCTCCAAATCCTACTGGGATATATCCAGCAAATATAGTTACAGCTCCAACAACTATAGCATAGTATAATTGAGTGTTAACGTGATCCATGTGATCACAAGCCGAACCCATGGATGACAGGATTGTAGTATCCGAAATTGGTGAACAGTGGTCACCAAATATAGATCCTGTAAGTACTGCACTTATAGCAGTAATTATATATGCAGATTCTGGATTTATACTAAATGCAAGAGGTATTGTAAGTGGCATTAATATACCCATTGTTCCATAAGAAGTACCTGTTGCAAAAGAAATTATTGAAGCCAATATAAATATTATAGCTGGAAGTACAAATGCTGGTAAGGTATCTTTTAAAGCACTCACCAAGAAAGTAGCAGTTCCAAGTTCTTTAACAACTGAGCTTAGTGACCAAGCAAGAAGCAATATAACTCCTGTTATAATTAGAGATTTCATTCCTTGTATCCATGTATCAATAGCTTCTCCAACTGTAAAAATCTTTTGACTAACTCCCATTATCATAGCTACAATACTTGCTACTAGCGCTGATTGGAATAAAACTACGCTGGCATCAGAAGCACTAAAAGCTTCTCTTATAGCCGTAAATGATGCTGGAGAATTTTGAAGCAGTTGTATTAATCCTTTATCTTCTCCGCCCATAATTGAGTTATAACCATTATAGTAGAATCCTACAAAAGCACCTATAACTAAAACTAATATAGGTACTACCGCATTAGCAACCCTTAACTTAATCCCTTCTTTTGGTTCAAGCTCCGTAGATTCTGATGAAACCATAGGTTTTGCACCTTGACGTAAAACTTCGCCTGTAGTTCTAGCACGTCTTTCAGCTTTAAGCATAGGTCCAAATTCTCTTAAAAATATAGCTGTACATACTATAAATATTAAAATTAATATATTATAAAATCTATACGGTATAGTTTCAAGAAATATATTATAAGCACTTACTTGTTGTCCTATAGATTCGTAACCGTCTTTAATTAAACTAAGCTCAAGTCCTATCCATGTTGATATAACTGCAATACCTGCTATAGGAGCCGCAGTAGCATCAACTATGAAAGATAATTTTTCTCTTGATATTTTCATTTTATCAGTAACAGGTCTCATCATAGGGCCAACTATCAATGAGTTTGCATAATCATCAAAGAAAACTAATATACCTAAAACCCAAGTAATAAGTTGAGCACTCACTGGATTCTTAGCCTTTTTTGCTAAGGATTCAGCTACAGCTTTAGCTCCACCCATCTTGGAAACTAGAGCTATAAGCCCACCGATTGTTAAACATTGAAGTATAACACCCGCGTTCCATGGATCTGCTAAAGACCCCAGCAATCTATTAACTATATCTAAAAATCCTTGAAATAAGGCACCGAATACATTAGCACCTTGTAATTGTAGTAAAAATGTTCCTGAAAGAATTCCTACAAAAAGTGATATAACCACGTTCTTAGTTATAAATGCTAAAACTATAGCCACTATTGGTGGCAATAATGTCCAAATACCGAACTTAGTTGCATTGGCCTGTGCTACTTCTTGGTCAACTCCTAGTGCAGTCGTAGCGAATACAAAAAGCATAAGCATCAATGTAACCATAAAAATTCTTCTTTTTCTCATCTTTTTTCCCCCTAAATATTTTTTACTGCACATATATCGAAAATTTTGTGAAAAGACATGTTTTGTGGAAAATAAAAAGCCTTGAGAGTTCACTCAAGGCTTATTAAACACTAGATATATAAATAATATATAATAATAGTACCTAATAAGTTGAATGATAGCTCTCCACAAATTAACTTTGTGACAGTCTTGCATATATTTTATGCAAAACCAGCAATATAACTTTAAAGCATCCGTTATATACTTCGGCAACATTTCCTTTCCTGATGCATCATCGTGCTTTCCTCCACATCAGTACTCTTAAATATTGCGCCTCTACCACTAAACTTCGATATACGCTTTTGTTATATTATATAACAATAACTCCATGCGGTCAAATACTTTTTAATGTAATTTAATAAACTATTTATCATGATTTACTTAATAATTATGCTTTGCCTATATGTTCCTTTATTCCTCTGTTCAATGTTTTATTATAGTCAACAAAGTCATATACATCTTTATCGAACAACTCACTAAATTCTTTTAGTGTTTCTATCGTCAGCTCTTCTATAGCAATATTATTTTCTTCACAGTGTAAAACTATAGAACCAATTACTCCATGGGCATCTCTAAAGGCCATTCCCTTATTAACAAGGTAATCCGCTGCCTCGGTTGCATTTAAAAATCCTCTTTTGACACCTTTATACATATTATCTTCTTTAACCTTTAATCCAGATAACATTCCATTCATAACCTTTAAACATTTCATAACTGTATCTACTGCATCAAAGAAGCCCTCTTTATCTTCCTGCATATCCTTATTATATGCTAGAGGAATTCCCTTCATAGTTGTTAGAAGTCCAACTAAATCTCCATACACCCTTCCAGTTTTTCCTCTTATAAGTTCTGCTGCATCAGGATTCCTTTTCTGAGGCATAATACTGCTTCCTGTTGAAAATTCATCACTTATTTCTATAAAGTCAAACTCTTTACTGCTCCATAATATAAGTTCTTCACTTAATCTACTCAAATGCATCATAATTATAGAAAATGTAGCCATAATATCTATTAAATAATCCCTGTCGCTGACACCATCCATAAAGTTATCTACAGGTCTTTTAAATCCCAATTCCTTTGCGGTAAATTCTCTATCTATATTGTAGGTGCTCCCAGCTAACGCTCCACAACCGAGAGGGCTCTCATCCATTATATCAATATCACTTAATAATCTCTTTTTATCTCTCTCTAGCATGCTGTAATATGCCATCATATGATACTTAAAAGTTACCGCTTGTGCCCTTTGAAGATGAGTATAGCCAGGCATTATTACATTGTTATTTTGTCCTAAATCTTTAGCAGTCTCCATAAGCTTTTTTACTTCATCTAAAACCTCAAAAGCTTTTTCCTTAGTATACATTCTCATATCTACTGCAACTTGATCATTTCTGCTTCTTCCTGTATGGAGCTTTTTCCCCACTTGACCTATTCTTTTTATAAGATTAACTTCTACGAAGCTATGGATATCTTCATAATCACCCTCAATAAGTAGAACATCTTTTTCTATATCCTCTAATATAGAATTTAATCCATTTACTATTATATCTCCTTCTTCCTCTGTTAAAATTCCGCATATTGCTAGCATTTTAACATGAGCAATACTTCCCTTAATATCTTCTTTATATAGTCTTTTATCGAAGCTTAATGAACTGTTAAAGTCCTCCATAAGCTTACTCTCTTCATTTTTAAATCGTCCACCCCAAAGCTTCATGTGTAAAATCACTCCGTTCTTTTATATGTTAGAAAGTTAGATAGTTAGAAGTTAGAACATATGAATAAGTTTAAAGTGTAAAACTTATGATATGCTAACCTTTTCACTTTGCCCTTTACACCCTATACTTTATACTAACCTCTAACTTTTCTAACAGCTAACTTATTTTAGTACCTAGCACCTTCATTCTGGTTACTGGTTACTTCTTATTCAGCATTGCATTTATCTTATAAGGAAGTCCAAATAAATTAATAAATCCTTCTGCATCCTTATGATCATAAAGTTCACTAGCTCCAAATGAGGATATAGTTTCTTCATATAATGCATAAGGCGATTGCATTCCTGCTACCATAATATTCCCTTTGTATAACTTTAGCTTTACACTTCCAGTTACCTTTTCTTGAGTTTTATCTAAAAAAGCATCCAATGCTTCTTTTAATGCTGAAAACCATAATCCATTGTAAACTAATTCACCATACTTTTGAGACACTGATTCTTTAAAATGGAATGTTTCTTTTTCTATAGTCAAATACTCTAATTCTTTGTGTGCAGTGTATAATATCGTTCCACCTGGCGTTTCGTAAACTCCTCTTGATTTCATGCCAACTAATCTATTCTCTAAAAGGTCTACAACACCAATTCCATTTTCTCCACCTAGTTTATTTAGCTTATTCATCATTTCTATAGGACTTAATTCTTCCCCATCAATCTTCTTAGGTATCCCGCCTTCGAAGTATATTTCTACATAAGTAGCTTCATCTTTAGCTTTTTCAGGTGGTACTGTCATAAGGTACATTTCACCTTTATGTTCATTTTTTAAATTCTCAAGATCTCCGCCTTCATGACTAGTATGCCATATATTTCTGTCTCTTGAATATATCTTTTCTTTAGTTACTGGAACTTCAATACCATTTGCACTAGCATAATCTATAGCATCTTCTCTTGATTTAATATCCCAAATTCTCCAAGGAGCAATTATTTTTATAGAAGGATCAATAGATGCTATTCCAACTTCAAAACGTACCTGGTCATTTCCTTTTCCTGTACATCCATGACATATATATTTTGCCCCCTCTTTATGAGCTATTTCTACTAACTTCTTAGCAATCAGTGGTCTTGCAAAAGAAGTTCCTAAAAGGTATTTACCTTCATATACCGCATTAGCTTTGACCCCTTTAAAAAGATAATCTGTTATAAATTCTTCTGTTACATCCTCTACATATATTTTAGAAGCCCCCGATTTTATAGCTTTTTTCTTGATTTCTTCAAAATCTTCATCCTGCCCTACATTAACACAGCACGCTATAACCTCTAAGTCATAATTATTTTTAAGCCAATGAGTTATAATAGAAGTGTCTAAACCTCCTGAATATGCTAAAACAACTTTATCTTTCATATATAAAACTCCTTTCCCCTAGCCAATTTTTTATAGTATTTTATCTAAAAATGATTTTGTTCTTTCTTCCCTTGGATTTGAGAATATGTCTTCTGGCGTACCTTCCTCCACAATTTTTCCTCCATCCATAAAAATAACTCTGTCTCCTACTTCCTTTGCGAATCCCATCTCATGAGTTACTACTACCATGGTCATTCCTTCTCTTGCAAGTTCCTTCATTACATTTAAAACTTCCCCTACAAGCTCTGGATCTAATGCCGAAGTTGGTTCATCAAATAACATTATATCTGGATCCATAGCTAAAGCTCTCCCTATTGCAACCCTTTGTTTCTGCCCTCCTGAAAGCTTAGATGGATAATAGTCTTTTTTATCGCTTAACCCTACTTTTTTTAGTAGTTCATGAGCTTTTTGGGTTATTATTTCTTTATTCATTTTTTTAACTGTAATAGGCGCTTCAATTATATTTTGCTCCACAGTCATATGAGGGAATAAATTGAAGTTTTGAAAAACCATCCCCATTTTCTCAATCTTCAACCTTGTATCCTTCTTATTATGAATATTCAGCTTTTCTCCCTCAATAATAATTTCTCCTTCATTGGGTATTTCTAAGGTATTTAGGCATCTTAAAAAGGTGCTCTTACCCGAACCTGAAGGTCCTATAATCACTAGTACTTCCCCTTTTTTTACTTTTATATTTAAATTCTCAAAAACCGTTAATTCTCCAAATCTTTTGGTCAAGTTCTTAGCTTCTATCATATTCATTCTAGTCACCTCTCTTAATATACAGACAGCTTCTTTTCCGTTAAGGAAAATATAGTTGTGAAAACTGTGGTCATAAGTAAGTATAAACAACCTGCTATAAAAAAGGCCTCTACAGGTCTTGCTGTAGATGAAATCTGAAGTTGAGCATGTCTCATAAGTTCTTCCATAGCAATACCTGATACCAAGGATGTATCCTTTAACATAGTTATAAACTCATTTCCCAAAGAAGGAATGATCACTCTAAAAGTTTGAGGCAATATTACTCTTTTTAAAGTTTGAATATGAGTAAAACCTAAAGCCTTACAAGCTTCGAATTGTCCCTTGTCTATTGAAAGTATGCCACCTCTTATAATTTCTGCCATATAGGCTCCTGAGTTTAAGCTAAGTCCAAGTATTGCTGCGCCCATAGGGCTTAATTCTACTCCCATAAAAGGTAACCCATAATAAAAGAAAAATAATTGCAATAACATAGGTGTTCCTCTAAATAGCCAGGTGTAGAAGGATACAATGGCAACTATCCCTCTATTTTTAGATAGTTTTAAAGTAGCAACAACTATTCCTAGAATGCTTCCTAAAACAACTGATATGACTGTAAGCTCTATAGTCATAATGCTTCCTTTGAGTAATATAGGCAACATATTTTTTAAAATTTCTATATCCATTTTATCCCCCCTAGTCACACACCAATATTAAAGTTATCTTTACCTCTGCAACCTTTCGATTGCAGAGGCTTCTGGCTTGCTATTACTTTTTGTATGCATCATATCCAAACCATTTAACTGAAAGCTTTGATAAAGTTCCATCCTCTTTTAACCCATTTACAGCCTTTTGTACTTCATCTTTTAACTCCACATCTTCTTTTCTGTATCCTATACCCATAGGCTCCTCACTTACCATTTCATCTAATACTACAAACTCGCCTGGCTTTTTAGATATATAATATCCACCAACTTGAGCATCCATTATAACCGCATCTACTCTCCCTATTGCAAGTTCACTAAATGCCTCAGTTATTTTTCCGTATTTCTTAAGCTCCTTAATGTCTTTTAGATTAGACTCTGCAGCCTTTTGCCCAGTACTCCCAAGCTGACATCCAATTGTCTTACCTTTTAAGTCTGCAAGTGTTTTAATAGAATCATTTCCGCTCTTAACTGCTATTACCTGACCACCCATTACATATGGTTCTGAAAAGCCTATCGATTTTTTTCTCTCATCTGTAATACTTAATCCAGACATTATCATATCAAATTTCTTAGATTGAAGAGCTAATAATATACCATTAAATTCTGTTGTAACAATATCAAGTTTAACTCCTAGCTTTTTTGCAATTTCATTAGCTAAGTCAATATCAAAACCTACTATATTATTTTTTTCATCTCTAAACTCCATTGGAGGATAAGCATCATCTAATCCTATAACAAGCTTCCCGGATTCTTTAACTCTTGATAGAGAATTATCTGTTTTGCTCTCTGTAGTAGATGTATTTTTTGTACTTTCACTGTCTATTTTTTTCTCTCCACACCCAACGAATAATGAAAGCCCCATAGTAATAGTTAATAAAATTGCTCCTATCTTCTTCATATTTATACTCCCCTTCTTTTTACTATTGTCGCAAATTTATGATTATATGCTAATGAGAAAACATATAACCAAGTTTTATTAATGATAATTATACATTTATTATTATAAATATGCAATAGTTTATTTGCATATTTATAATAACTTTATGTATTATTATTCACATATTTTTCAGATTCTTTTATTTATTCATCATATCAAATCATCAATTTGATGATTAATATAGGGTTTTTATAAGTATATTTATGCTATACATATAAAAAAGATATGCATACTCAATGCATATCCTTCTACAAAACATTTATTTGTAATTATAAATTTTTTATTATCTCCTCTGCAAATTCCGTAGTTTTAGTATTACCACCTAAATCAGAAGTAACAGCTTTCCCTTCACTTAATACTCTTGCTAGTGCATTATCAATTCTTTCTGCTGCTTCAAATTCTCCTAAATGTCGTAACATCATAACTCCAGTTAATATAGCAGCTGTAGGATTAGCTATATTTTGTCCAGCGATGTCTGGTGCAGAACCGTGAACAGCTTCAAAAACAGCTGTATCCTCTCCTATGTTTGCTCCTGGAACAACTCCAAGTCCTCCAACAAGACCTGCTGCCATATCTGATAAAATATCTCCATAAAGGTTTGGCATTACAAGTACATCATATTTTTCTGGACTTTGAACTAGTCTCATGCTCATAGCATCTACGATCATATCAGAGAATTCAATGTCTCTATGTGCTGCCGCTATTTCCCTTGCACATCTTAAGAAAAGTCCATCAGATAGCTTCATTATATTTGCCTTGTGAACCGCTGTTACTTTTTTTCTTCCTTGCTTTTCAGCAATATCAAAAGCAAATTCAACTATTCTATCACTAGCTTTTTTAGTTATTATTTTTATACTTTCTGCTGCTATATCTCCTATACTATGTTCAATTCCTGCATATAGATCTTCTGTATTCTCCCTAACTATTATAAGATCCACCTTTTCGTATCTAGAAGGTACACCTTTATATGTTTTTACAGGTCTTACATTAGCATAAAGATCTAACGCTTGTCTTAATCCTACATTTACGCTTCTAAATCCCTTTCCTACTGGTGTAGTTACTGGTCCTTTAATAGCGACTTTATTTTTCTTTATACTTTCTATTACATGCTCTGGAAGAGGAGTTCCGTATTCCTCAATAACCCCTTCCCCCGCATCTACTATATCCCAGTTAATTTCGACTCCACTAGCATCTATAACAGCTTTAGCCGCCCCCATTACTTCCGGACCTATTCCATCCCCTGGAATCAATGTTATATTATAACTCATTGCTTTCTCCCCCTTTTATTAGTCTCTAATCCCTAGTCTCTATTAGCTGATTATTACTTTTATAGCGGCCAGTGACTAGCGATTAGCGATTTTTCTTTATACTAGCACCTAGCATCTAACTATCTTATGCTATTTATAAGTCCACCTTTTAGAATCATAGTCTTTTGTCTTTCTGAAAGCTGCAGCTTCATGGTGTACTCTTTATCTTTTGTCTTATTCTTAACTATAACCTGCCCTTCTTCAACGCCCTTGTGGGTATCTATTATTAAAAGCTCATCAAATTCATCGATATTATCATAATCATCAATATTTTCAAATACTAATGGCATTATTCCGTTATTTATTAGGTTGGCCATGTGTATTCTTGCAAAAGATTTAGCAAGTACAGCTTTTATTCCAAGATAAAGGGGAACTAATGCTGCATGCTCTCTACTTGAACCTTGACCATAGTTTGCTCCTCCAATTATAAATCCTCCACCATTTTCCTTTGCTCTATTTGGAAACTCTGGATTGCAAGGTGCAAGACAATAATCTGACAAATAAGGTATATTAGATCTAAATGGTAAAAGCTTCGCATTAGATGGCATTATATGATCAGTAGTTATATTATCCCCTACCTTTATCAATGCTTTTCCTTCCACTATGTCTTTAAGTTCTTCTCCTTTAGGAAAAGGTTTGATATTTGGTCCACGCACAACTTCAATTTCTTCTCCATTCTCTGCTGGCTTTACTATAAGATTATCATTAATTAAGAATTGTTTTGGTACTTCTATCTCTGGCGCTTCTCCAAATTCTCTAGGATCTGAAATATATCCTGTCAACGCTGATACTGCTGCAATTTCAGGGCTTACAAGGTATACGCCTGCAGACTTTGTTCCACATCTTCCTTCAAAGTTTCTATTTATAGTCCTTAATGATACTGCATCACTGGCTGGTGCCTGTCCCATACCTATACATGGTCCACAGCCTGATTCTATTATTCTTGCTCCAGATGCAATCATCTTTGCAAGAGCCCCATTCTCTGCTAACATGTTTAGCACTTGCTTAGAACCTGGTCCTATAACCAAAGATACATCTTCATTTATAGTTTTTCCTTCTAAAATCTCTGCAACCTTCATCATATCTGTATAAGAAGAGTTGGTACAACTTCCTATAGTAACTTGGTTAACTTTAACTCCCCTTAATTCTAACACATTAACTACATTGTCTGGACTATGAGGACATGCAACCAAAGGTTCTAATTCACTTAAATTTATTTCTATAACTTCATCATAAATTGCATCTTCATCAGCCTTAACTTCATTAAAATCTTCTTCTCTATGTTGAGCCTTTAGAAATTTTAAAGTAACTTCATCACTTGGGAATATAGAAGTAGTAGCTCCTAGTTCTGCTCCCATATTAGTTATAGTGGCCCTTTCTGGAACTGATAAAGTTCTTACTCCTTCTCCACCATATTCAAAAATCTTATCTACTCCACCTTTTACAGTAAGCCTTCTTAAAAGCTCTAATATTATATCTTTTGCAGAAACCCAAGGATTTAGTTTTCCCTTAAGTTCTACCTTCACAACTTTAGGAGTTTTTATATAATATTCACCACCGCCCATAGCCACTGCAACGTCAAGTCCCCCAGCTCCAATTCCAATCATTCCTATGCCTCCTGCTGTTGGCGTGTGGCTGTCGGAACCTACAAGGGTTTGTCCTGGAATTCCAAATCTCTCAAGATGAACTTGATGGCATATACCATTACCAGGTTTTGAAAAATAAATTCCATGCTTTTTAGTAACCGTTTGTATATATCTATGATCATCCGCATTTTCAGGACCTGTTTGCAGCATATTATGATCTATATACGCTACAGATCTCCTTGTTTTAACCTTATCTACGCCAAGTGCTTCAAACTGTAAGTAAGCCATTGTCCCTGTAGAGTCTTGAGTCAAGGTTTGATCTATTCTAATCCCTATCTCACTACCTTTTTCTATTTCTCCAATTACCAAATGTTCTCTTAAAATTTTTTCTACAATATTATAGCCCATATTTTTCAGCCCCTTTTTTTAGATTATTTATATATAATAAGATTAATCTATGAATTAATAATATATATATGTCATATTTATACACGATTATATCATATTTATAGGTTATTATCAAAATTTTTTGCAACATTTCTATATAAATTATTCATTTTTGCAAAAATAATTAGTTACCACCTATTTTGTAATTGATTATTATTCCCTATTGATATGCATTATCATTAATGGTATTATATAAATTAATTTAGCGTATACTAAAAAGAGGTGATTTATTTGTTTGAAAATATTAAAAATAATAATATTTATAAGAATTTATATAATGGTGAATGGATAGAATCTATTAATCCACCTATAGATATCATTTCTCCCATAGACAATACATCATTTGGTAAAATTCAGTCTATGAATGAAAAAGAAGTGAATACAACTGTTACGAATGCTAAGCTATCTCAAATTACTTGGGGAGAAACTCCTATAAATGAAAGAGCAGGTATATTACACAAAGCCGCAGAGATTTTATTAGAAAATAAACATGAATTATCCCTTATACTCCAAAAGGAAATTGCTAAGGATAAAAAATCCTCACTTTCAGAAATTGAAAGAACTGCAGACTTTATCAAATTTACAGCTGATGAAGGAAAACATCTCCATGGGGAAACTGTAGGATCTGAAAATTTTCCTGGATTTAAGAAAAATAAGATTTCCTTTGTAACTAGAGTACCTGTAGGCGTAGTTCTTGCTATTTCTCCTTTTAATTATCCGATAAACCTTGCAGCTTCTAAGATAGCTCCTGCTCTAATTGCTGGAAATAGTGTAGTTTTGAAACCTGCAACTCAGGGTGCTATATCTACGCTTTATCTTGCTGAAGTGTTTAATAAAGCTGGCCTTCCAAAGGGAGTTTTAAATACAATCACTGGCAAAGGCTCTGTTATCGGCGATTATATAGTAACTCATAAGGATATAAATTTCATTAATTTTACTGGAAGCTCTGAGGTTGGAAGACATATAGCTTCAATTGCTGGAATGGTCCCTATGCTTATGGAACTTGGTGGGAAAGATGCTGCTTTAGTCTTAAAGGATGCTGATTTAGAAAAAACCGCAGACAATATAATATCTGGTGCATTTAGCTATTCTGGCCAAAGATGTACTGCTGTAAAGAGAGTTTTGGTTGAGGAAGAAGTAGCAGATAGTCTAGTAGAAAAACTTAAAGAAAGAGTAGAAAAATTAAAAATAGGAAGCCCTGAAGATGAGGTAGATATTACTCCTTTAATAAGCAGCGAAGCTGCTGACTATGTTGAAGGACTAATAGAAGATGCTATAGCTAAAGGTGCTTCTTTAATCACCAGAAGCAAAAGGAAGGGCAATTTAATTTATCCTGTTCTTTTTGATAAAGTCACTACTGAAATGAAAATTGCTTGGGAAGAACCTTTTGGTCCTGTATTGCCAGTAATCCGAGTTAAAGATATTGATGAAGCCATAAAGATAGCTAATGCTTCCCAATACGGGCTTCAATCCTCTATATTTACCAAGGATATAGATAAAGCTTTTTATATTGCAAATAAATTAGAGGTTGGAACAGTACAGATTAATAATAAAACTGAGAGAGGACCTGATAATTTTCCTTTCCTAGGGGTAAAATCTTCTGGAATGGGAACTCAGGGTGTAAGATATAGCATAGAAGCTATGAGCAGACCCAAAGCCATAGTTATAAATATTGAAAACTGATAAAAAGAAAGTTCATAGCAACATATGATATGCATATTGCTATGAACTTTACATTCTACTTATGGACATGTTCTCATATTTTACTTCTGGGAATGGCTTACCCCAAGAATCGTAGGTATAACTTACAACCTGAGTACCGCTCTTATCATATAATCCTAGTTTATCTTTCCAGTTATCATCGTCATAACCATAATCATAATTCTTTATAACATCTCCTAGTACTTCTGTAGTATAACCATACTCTTTCTTACTTGTTATATTTCCTCCACCATCATAAGAGTATGTTATAGTCTTGTTTAATACTTCATTATCTTCTCTTATAAGCTGATTCAATCCATCATAGTAATATGTTATTACTTTTCCATCTTCAGTAATTGTTTTAATATTACCATTAGCATACTTATATTTTAAGGAAGTTCTATAGCCAAGCTATAGAACTAAGCGATTCACACCAAATTAGAAATTTGGGTTCTCTACTTAAGATTTTGGTTCTCTGCTTATCTTTCCATTATTGTCTATTTCACTTACTTTTGTTGTTGTAGTATTTGCAGCAGCTCCCGCTTCAAAGGCATATTTTGTATTGTAATTAAATATCCCTGTATTTAGTGCCCTGTCAGTTAGTCTTCCTAAACTGTCATATTTATCTGATGATTACCCGCTCTAATACTTCCATCTTTTTCAAAGTGGAAGTAAAGAGCGGCTACATCCCTAGATAACGATTTCTAAGCCTCAGGTGGAGTAAAAACTCCATCTGAAGCTAAGAACTCTGTTTATAGCTTACCCAGTTTCCTCTTCCATTTGTGTATATGCTGTTTACTTCTTCAGAAGTTAATGCTGTATTATAGCTGCTTAGTCCTTCTAGTTGTCCATTTAGTTGATAAGCACCTGTTACTGTTCCTCCTACTGCTGTTTTTACTCCTGTAAAGTCTTTGAAGCTCGCGGTACTTCCTGAATAAACTCTATCGTTTAGATATAGTTTTGCATTTAAGGTTGTCCCTGATACACTCCAAGTGAAGGCTGCATAGTTCCATGTGTTTACTGTTACAGCTTCTGTAGATGTTATTAAAGTTAACCAGCCTCCGCCACTATCTCTTACGGTTAGGTTAAGCTTGTTGCTGCTATCTAAATAAATACTTAGTAAGCTTATATTCTATCCAAATACCAATGAAACAATGGCTGCCTCAAAACTTTGTTTTGAAACAGCCCCTTTATATTTTACTTGCAGACATACTTCCATATTTTTAATTTTTCGAGTAGTACCACTTGCTTTTTCTCTATAAATTAACTGATTTTTTCAGCTACACTATACTCGCCCTTGGTATTTTATGGCTTCGCCCCAGAGGAACTTCCAGAAAAAGGTCGACGCTAGGAGAGCTTTTTCTGGTTGCTATTGTAATTTATATCTGTGAAAATTTTTTCCCCGAGGTGCTATAAGATAACTCAAAGTTAGCTTATTGCTAATTGACTTTTTATTCGATTTATTTTCCATATTATATTTAAATTTAAATAAAAAGGTACCATGTAAGCTAAAACAGCCTTTTTCTGTGTCTATCTTACAGGGTACAGTTTACCTCTTTAGATTTTCTCTAAAGATATACTCTCATATTTTTATATTTCCCATGTGAAACCTACTAACTTATAGTGGATATCAGTAATTCCGCTTGATTATGTTATAGTTTACAATGCTAAAATCGCAATTCAGTTACTATCTGCTAATAGACTTAATATAATATAAATATAAGACTTATTGTAACAATTGTAAGAAACACCAATGTTAGTATTCCCACAGTTCTAAGCATTTTAAAATTTTCCGATTCCGGATTCTTATATATACTAATAAGCCTAAAGACTACAATTAATGCAAATAATATTGGTATAGACATAATTATGATGTTTTCATATCCTTCATTATGCAAAGTACCAAAAACATAATGTCCTATTCCAACAATTATTCCACCTATCCCCAGCAATATAAAAGGAATAACTTCTAACAAAGTTTTACCTTTCTTTATATTATATATCACATATATTATAAGATATATCGCTAATAATACTGGAATTATAATTTGTAATGTATATGGTAAATATCTAAATGTGGAATATACGAATATACCAAAAGCTATTGCAAAATATCTTAATGGTTCACTAACCTTATTTTTCACTACATATCATCTCCTTTTTTACACAATTAATGCATTATATCACCATATACTTTTTCTTTGATAGCTCTACCTCCGACATCAGTTAATGTACCTATAACAGTAGTAGTTATAAGTACAGTGGATACTGCAGCCGCCTCTGGTATTATCATTATACTAATCCCAACTGCAGCTCCAAATGTAGCAACATCTATTGCTGTCCTTCCTAATCCCCCTGCAACCCCATAAGTAGTAAAATTTCCAATTGCTCCTGCTAACAATTGAGCTACTGAAAATATACCCGCATACTTACTTGCAAATTTGGTAGCTCTACCGACTAAATTAGTTTCTACACTTACGTAATGCGTCATATATCCTACACCACGTTCCACTAATTTTGGTGAGTATATGTTCTTTTGTACTCTTGCATTGATCGCCATATTAGATGCAGCTGCAACTGTATTTAATGTTGCATGTTCAGTCTCTGTATTTATAATACTTTTTTTGTGGTTGTATGCATTTCCTTCTTCTATAGCACATTTCTCATCATAAGCCGGATTTATAGTTCTGAAAGAAGCTTTTCTCATCTCCGCAGTTTCTTCACCTTGGGTGAATATTGGTCTAATAGCAAAACAAATTGTGTTCACAATTTGTTTACATCCCCCGAGGCGCTAGGAGGTGACTGGAAGTCAGCTCCTTAATATAGAGAACAGAAGGAGTATGAATGTCGTCCTCCTAAACTCCATTGCAAAATGTTTTTAGATAATAAGGGATTTACGGTAGCCTAATCGGCCAAAATATATTTTCCATATTTTTCATTGTTCGTATTTGAACAATGGTTTATTTCCTATACTCTTTTTTAAATAATTACTTTTTTAAATTTATACTTGACTCTTGTTAGCTGGTCTCCGGCACTATCTCTTACGGCTAGGTTAAGCTTGTTGCTGCTATCTAAATAAAGACTTAATAAGGCTTCATTTCCTTCTGATGCTAATAAGAACAAGGGCTGCCTCAAAACTTTGTTTTGAAACAGCCCTTTTATATTTTACTTACAGACATGCTCCCATGCTTTTACATTTTTCGGACGGTACCGCTTACCCTGGCGGAAGACTGAAAGGATTCCGCTTGCTCCTAACAACCCTTGAGTTTACTAGACAATTGGATTACCAAATAGTTGCTATTATTGTACAGAATATCGCTAAAATTAAACAATAAACAAACAATATAAAGTTTTTTTTATACATACTAGTATTCCCATTTCGTTTCCAAGAAGCCATTCCACTAAAGGCAATTAATGGGAAAGACCATCCTGCAACTAGAAATACTATTTTTATAAACGACTCATCTAATCTAAATGCCGATTTATAATATGCTAAAAATATCACAATCATAACTATAGATAACACCAATGATCTTAGTACATTTTCCCAAAAGCTTTTTTTATATATCAAATATATTATATGTCCTATATGATACATACCTAAAATTAATGGTAACGTTACTTGAATTTTTGTAGGTACATATTTATAGCATATAAATATTAATAATGTTACTAAATAAATTATACTGCTATTAGTTTTCTTATTTCCATTCACTTATATTCCTCCTATCTTAATTCCAAAACGCATCTCCATATATAGCTTTTTTTGTTACTCTACTAGCCGCCTCAGCCATTACACCAATACCAACAGCTGCAGCAAATCCAATCCCTGGAACCATTACTGTTAATCCTACAGCTCCTCCTACAAATAGAGCATCTATAGCGGTTCTTCCAATTGCTCCTTTAAAATCATACTGTCGAAAGTTGGTTACTGCAGATGTAAATATTCCAATAATACTAGTGACACCAATCTTACCTGCTGTTGTTTTTAGAAATGCTCCTAGTGGATTTTTTTCAACGAACTTTCCTAAAGTAAGTGAACTAAGCTCAATATACTTAGGACCTGTTTTAACATATTTTGCCGCAGCAGTTGCAGCTACAGAATCTACTCCGCCATTTAGAATATTACTACATACTGATCTACCTACATTTATAAGATTATTTTTTAGTGGCTTCTTTGCATGAGTTGCAATTCTTTCTTCAGTTATAGCCCCACTCTGCACTCTTGTCCATTGATCATATTGTCTTTGTGTCTCTTCATCTGAAAACATCATTTTAAAGCCAGATGGATCTTTTGCATTAACTGAATTATTCTTACAATATATGAATAAATTATGCCCGAATAACTCCCCTACCTGTCCTGCTATAGCATCCGTATTAATAAATCTACCCCACTCCGGATTATAGTACCTACTTTGAAGATAATATAATCCAGTCTCACTATCATACCTATATCCTCTGTATCTATAAGGATTCTTAACTCCTACAGTGTCTTTAAGACTTCCATCAATAGATATCAACTTACCCCATGAATCATAGATATAGCTTACAACCTGTATACCATTTTTATCATACAAACCAATTATATCACCTTGAGCATTTCTAATGTAGTAGTATTCTATTCCATTTAAGTTCATACTTACAAGATTAGCTCCTGCATCATAAGTGTAATAAATTTTATCAGTACCATTATCCTCAAAGGTTACCTTATCCCCTACAAGATGATATTTTGTTGTTATCCCATTTACTGTTTTTTCAGTCCTTATACCGTCAACGTTATATTTAAAGCTTATGTCATAATCGTTGCTCTTCATTGTTGCTAGCTGTCTGCCTTGTTCCCAAGTAAAGGTATAACCATCATAAGTTAATGGATTTCCTATGGCATCATAGGTTATATCTTTTTCATTATAGCTTGTAAGCTTGTCTTTCCAGTTAGTATCTTCATAATCGTAGGATATTGTTGAAGTTGGATCTCCTAAGGTTCCTATTGTGTGCGGATATTCTGTTTTACTTAGAATATTTCCCCCAGCATCATAGGAATAAGTTATGGTTTTATTTAATACTTCATTATCTTCTCTTATAAGCTGGTTCAATCCATCATAGTAATATGTTATTACTTTTCCATCTTCAGTAATGGTTTTAATATTACCATTCTGGTCATAAGTGTATGATATCTTCTTACTATTATTGTCTATTTCACTTACTTTTGTTGTCGTAGTATTTGCAGCAGCTCCGTCTTCAAAGGCGTATTTTGTTGAAAAGTCAATTTTGCCAGTGGTTAATGTTCTATCAGTTAGTCTTCCTAAGCTGTCATATATATCTGATGACTACCCGCTCTAATACTTCCATCTTTTTTAAAGTGGAAGTAAAGAGCGACTACATCCCTAGATAACGATTTCTAAGCCTCAGGTGGAGTAAAAACTCCATCTGAAGCTAAGAACTCTGTTTATAGCTTACCCAGTTTCCTCTTCCATTTGTGTATATGCTGTTTACTTCTTCAGAAGTTAATGCTGTATTATAGCTGCTTAGTCCTTCTAGTTGTCCATTTAGCTGGTAAGTTCCTGATATGGTTCCTCCTACTGCTGTTTTTACTCCTGTAAAGTCTTTAAAGCTTGTGGTGCTTCCTGAATAAACTTTATCATTTAGATATAGTTTTGCATTTAAAGTTGTTCCTGATAAACTCCAAGTGAAGGCTCCATAGTTCCATGTGTTTATAGTTACAGCTTCTGTAGATGTTATTAAAGTTAACCAGCCTCCGGCACTATCTCTTACCGCTAGGTTAAGCTTATTGTTACTATCTAAATAAAGACTTAGTAAGCTTGCATTTTATTCAGATACCAATGAAACAAGGACTGCCTCAAAACTTTGTTTTGAAACAGCCCTTTTATGTTTTACTTACAGACATACTTCCATATTTTTAATTTTTCGAGTAGTACCACTTGCTTTTTCACTAAATTAACTGATTTTTTCAGCTACACTATACTCGTCCTTGGTATTTTATGGCTTCGCCCCGGAGGAACTTCCAGAAAAAGGTCGACGTTAGGAGAGCTTTTTCTGGTTGCTACAAAAATTGCAATTCAGTTACTATCTACTAATAGACTTAATATAATATAAATATAAGACTGATTGTAACAATTGTAAGAAACACCAATGTTAATATTCCCACAGTTCTAAGCATTTTAAAATTTTCTGATTCCGGATTTTTATATACTAATAAGCCTAAAAGCTACAATTAATGCAAATAATATAGGTATAGATATAGCTACTACATTTCCATAATCATCATTGTGCATAGTGCCTGAAACATAGTGTCCTATTCCAACGACTATTCCAACTATACCCGACAATATATAAGGAATAACTTCTAATAAAGTTTTACCTTGCTTTATAGTGTATATCATATACATTATAAAAAATATTCCTCCTAATAATGGAATTATTATTTGTAATTTATAAGGCAAATATCTAAACATAAAATATACTGATATACCACAAATCATTGCTAAATATTTCAAATATTTATTAATATTACTTCCCATTTCCAATCCTACTTTCATTATTATAGATTTAATACATCTCATCACCATATATTTGCTGTTTAATAAACCTACCTGTATAATCAGCTCCTGTACCTATAAAAGCAGTAGCTGCAAATACAGCGGCTGCTCCAGTTGCTTCTGGTATGAACATAATACCAATTGCAACTGCAGTTCCAAATGTAGCAACATCTATTGCTGTCCTTCCTAATCCTCCTGCAACCCCATAAGTAGTAAGATTGCCAACTGCACCTGCTAACAATTGAGCTACTGAAAATATACCTGCATACTTACTTGCAAATTTGGTAACTCTACCAACTAAATTAGTTTCTACACTTACGTAATGCGTCATATATCCTACACCACGTTCCACTAATTTTGGTGAGTATATGTTTTTTTGCACTCTTGCATTGATCGCCATATTAGATGCAGCTGCAACTGTATTTAATGTTGCATGTTCAGTCTCTGTATTTATAATACTTTTTTTGTGGTTGTATGCATTTCCTTCTTCTATAGCACATTTCTCATCATAAGCCGGATTTATAGTTCTGAAAGAAGCTTTTCTCATCTCCGCAGTTTCTTCACCTTGGGTGAATATTGGTCTAAAACCTGATGGATCTTGTAAGTTAACAGGATCATTCTTACAATAATTAAATACATTATGTCCAAGTAATTCTCCTATTTGTCCTGCTATTCCATCCGCATTAATAAACCTACCCCACTCAGGATTATAGTATCTTGATTGCAGATAATATAATCCAGTCTCACTATCATACCTATATCCTCTATAACGATAAGGATTTTTTGCTCCAACTGTTGATGCAAGTGTTTCTGTAGTTGATATAAGTTTCCCCCAACTGTCATATACATAGCTTACTACCTGTGTTCCATCCTTATCATATAATCCTATAATATCTCCCTGAGCATTTCTTATATAGTAATATTCTACACCATTTAAATTCATAGAAACAAGGTTATCTGAACTGTCATAAGTGTAGTAAATCTTGTCTACACCATTATCTTCAAAGGTTACTTTATCCCCTACAAGATGATATTTTGTTGTTACTCCATTTACTGTTTTTTCAGTCCTTATACCGTCAACGTTATATTTAAAGCTTATGTCATAATCGTTGCTCTTCATTGTTGCTAGCTGTCTGCCTTGCTCCCAAGTAAAGGTGTAGCCATCATAAGTTAATGGATTTCCTATGGCATCATAGGTTATATCCTTTTCATTATAGCTTGTAAGCTTGTCTTTCCAGTTAGTATCTTCATAATCGTAGGATATTGTTGAAGTTGGATCTCCTAAGGTTCCTATTGTGTGTGGATATTCTGTTTTACTTAGAATATTTCCTCCAGCATCATAGGAATAAGTTATTGTTTTATTTAACACTTTATTATCTTCTCTTATAAGCTGGTTCAATCCATCATAATAATATGTTATTACTTTTCCATCTTCAGTAATTGTTTTAATATTACTATTTTGGTCGTAAGTATAAGCTATTTTCTTACCATTGTTGTCTACTTCACTTACTCTTGTTGTAGTAGTATTTGCAGCTACTCCAGCTTCAAAGGCATATTTCGTTGTAAAGTTAGTTACACCTGTATTTAATTTTCTATCAGTTAATCTTCCTAAGCTGTCATATTTATAGTTTATCCAATTTCCTCTTCCCGATTTATATATTGAATTAACTTC
Source organism: Clostridium bovifaecis (assembly GCA_009738435.1). Classification (GTDB taxonomy): domain Bacteria; phylum Bacillota; class Clostridia; order Clostridiales; family Clostridiaceae; genus Clostridium_H; species Clostridium_H bovifaecis. The sequence continues at coordinate 2,332,451 of CP046522.1, forward strand.
TGCATCAAGTAATGATGTGTTATAAATACTTAGTCCTTCTAGTTGTCCATTTAGCTGGTAAGTTCCTGATATGGTTCCTCCTACCGCTGTTTTTACTCCTGTAAAGTCTTTGAAGCTTGTAGTGCTTCCTGAGTAAACTTTATCGTTTAGATATAGTTTTGCGTTTAAGGTTGTCCCTGATACACTCCAAGTAAATGCTCCATAGTTCCATGTGTTTATAGTTACAGCTTCTGTAGATGTTACTAAAGTCAGCCAACCTCCGGCACTATCTCTTACGGCTAGGTTAAGCTTGTTGCTGCTATCTAAATAAAGGCTTAGTAAGGCTCCATTTCCTTCTGATGCTAATATATATTTTGTAGTTGTACCACCTTTAGTATTAAACCATACTCCCATGGTTCCTGCATCTTTCTTTATTCCTAAGTCATAAAGAATTTTAGTACTTGCAGTGGTTGTTAGAACATTTTTACCCTTTTCTCCTGCAGCTATTGCTGTATCTCTTGTAAAGCTAGTTCCTGATTCACTATATGGCTTTGTTCCTTTTGAACCTACGGTTCCATTGTTTAGCGAGAAATACTCCATATTTCCATCATTTTTTAATGGATTGTTGTAGTAGATGTCTGTAGCCCTATTATCCTTATCGTAATCATAAGAGGTTATATACCCTTTTCCATCTACTCTTTCTTGGAAGGTACTTAAGTTATTTTCCTTATCATAGCTATAGTTTATTATGTTTCCCTTAGAATCCTTTATCTTTGAAAGTCTTTCTGCACCATCGTAGATGTATCTATAGTTTACACCATTTATTATATCTTCAAGAATTCCTAAATTACCGCTGGCATCATAAGAATACTTAAACTTTTCAGTTCCATTAACTGATTTGCTACTAATTCTATCCTCACTATCATAATTATAAGATACTGTGTGTCCATTACCGTAGGTGGAGCTAAGAAGTTTATTTGTTCTTGCTTCGTAGTTATTTGTAATTAGATTTTGGCTTCCCACGCTAACCTTAGTATTATTCCCTGCTTCATCATAATCAAAGATGTAGCTAAAACCGTTATGGGTTACTGTCTTTATTCTATCACTTTCATAGGTGTAGCTATTTTTTACAGCAGCATCTGCTGAGGTTGAAACATCAGTTAGCCTGTCCATATTATCATAGGAATAAGACACAGTGTTTCCTTTGGCATCTGTTACTCCGTCTAAAGTTCCTTTAATTGCATTATAGTTATAGGTTACTTTATTTCCAGAGGCATCTTCAACAGACTTTATATAGTTTCCATCTGTCGTGTATTCAGCATTAGACTGTATAGTTAGTCCATTTATGTCTCCAACTTTTGATGTTTTAGGATTTCCATAGGAATCATAAGTGAAAGTGTATTTTACATTTTCAGCTGAGGTTGCTTCTGTCAAGTTATGTTTTGTATCATACTTATAGGTAAATGATCCACCATTTGGATTTACTGATTTTATAAGATTATTATCCGCTGAATATTCAAATTGTGACTTTTGCTCTGCTAAATCCTGTGTAGATATTAAATTTCCTTTATCATCGTATTGATAGCTTTCTCCAAATTCTTCTTTATAAAGCTGAAGACCATCAAAGTATGCTGTATTTTCATTTCCGTAGTAAAGTCCATAGAAGGTTAAGCTTTTATAATCTGCACTTGCTTTTATTTTCGCTGATACATACTGCCACTCCGTGGAATCCTGATTGAAGGGAACTACTTTCCACTCATAGGTTCCATCTAACTTTTCTATACCCACATCTAAAGCAAACTGCCTGCTGCTAGAATTTAGTGGAACGGAATCTGCCTTTGCCCATCCTGATACAACAAATACATCATTAGCTTTACCTTGCTGATTTATCTTTTGGTATATATTTTTATTTTTTGATGAACTTCCGTTAATTCTAAATACCTTTTTATCCTTATCTAGTTTTATAGGGTATAAGGAATCTTGAGAAATAACTAGAGTGTCATTGCTGTCTGTATTAACATTCTTACCCCAAAATTCTGGCGTTCCTGTACCATAGATGAAATTAGGGTTTTCTAACATATTGTAGCGATTAGCTAAGGCTCCATCTTCTAGCTGAATAGCGTCAAAATAAGCTGTTCCACTCTCTTCTACAATCCCTACACTTGTTTCAACAACAGCTGAGGCTGCGCCAGCAGGCAGGGTAAAGGTTACCTCCTGTCTTTCCCAATCATTAGTTCCAGAGACATAATCAGAATATACTGTTTGAGTAATTCCGCTTTCATCTTGGTAGCTTACAAATACTGCTGCACCTTTTTTATTATCATGAGATATATTATCTGTCTTAATATAAGCTGATAGTGTGTAAGTATTACCTTTTGTCAAAGTTACCTGCTGTTTATAAAATCTTCTTTTTAAATTATCATTTTTTACAGCCTTTAAGGATTGAGCTCCTAAATATTTAATAGTTGTATCATAAGTAGATGAACCATTAGGAATACCATCATTATCTGCTGTCCAGTTGCCTGTTATTTCTGCATTGTGATTTTTTAGGTAATTCATTATAGGTTTTTGCAGTTTAGATTCTAAGGATAGTTTATTAGGTGATTCTTCACCATTAGACTTCTTAGCACTGTAATCATAATAAAGAGCATTTCCATCATCATCTCTTATACTTATAGTATTTCCCCAGTCATTAAATTGGTATATACTCTTTTTTCCTCTGTGGTCATTAAGAGTTGTGGTGTTGTAACCATATTTTATATTTATTCCTTCTCCTGGAGTTCCGTCCGCATTAGTTTCTTTTATTTGGTTTACACGATATGGTGCTGTAGTATAATAAACATATTGTATTTTATAACCATCATAATTTACAGCATAGGTTAAATTATTGTTGCCATCATAGGTATATGTGCTGTACTTTCCGTCTGGATAAGTTATCTTTGTAAGGTTAGTTCCAGTATAGCTATAGCTTGTTCTTCTACCACTTGGATCAGTCACACCTAGAAGATAACCTCCTGTGGATAGGTCTAATTCTGTTTTTCTTCCTACTCCGTCAGTTATAGTTTTTAAAGCTGTTCCATTGTAGGATAAAGTTAATGCATTATTATTGTTGTCTCTGATTTTATAAAGATATCCTCCGGATGTAAATAATAGATAATTGTCCTTTTTATCCTTTACTCTGTAATATTCGTTAAGATTCGCAGAGCTCATGGTCATGGTTATATCAATACCTGATTCATCTTTATATACATTGTTAGCAGAATCGTATTTTAGATAATGCTTTGTTCCATCTTCATCTGTGTAGATATAATATTGGATTCCATCGATAATTTTAGGTTCTATTCTCTGACTTAAGTTTAGTCTCCATCCATTACCGTAACCCATACTTGAAGCTTTTTCATTGCTATTGAACACGTGAGAAAGAGAAATAGGCATTCTATTTCCATTCATAGATAAATCATCATGAACAAATACAAGATTTCCATTATAGTCGTTAACATAGCCTGTACCGGCTCTGCCGACGCCTTGAGAATGATATGTCCAGTAATTTTCAAGTCCCGAGCTATCTGTATAGAATATAACAGCTGTTGGTCTTCCTTCTGTAAGTCCACTTTCTGAATCTGATGATATAAATTGATTATATCCGCTGGCTTCATTATGATTTTTAATCATCAATCCATTGTTTTGTCCTATAGAAGTCCATTCTTTAGCAATAGCTGTAATATCCCATTCAAATGGGTAATCTCCACCAGCTCCGCTTACCATAGCGTAATCTTCTATCTTGCTATTAAAATCAGGTTTGTTATTCCAGGTTATTGTACTTGAATTCCATGCTGAATTAACTTTATGAACATCTATTTGTGTAGGTGTATAATTTGCCTGATTTAGCCACAAATATAAATAAGCATTTGTGATTATATTGGATGATTCTATCTTAGGTAAGTCAAAAGAAATATAAGCTCTATTGGTTCCAGTAGTATCAGCTTTTCCAACTTGAAGGAATTCAACCCCTCCATAGTTATTGTTTGGTACTCCTGCAGCAACATAGCTATCATGGATACTATTAATATTTTGTGAAGTTTTTACTGTAGGGTCAATAATTACAGGATAAGCTCTATTTTCATTATCTAGCCATTCCTTATTTGGTAATATAGTTAATATGTACTCATTTTCTATTTTATCTAAAGTTACTTTTATGTCCTTGCTTACTTCCCCTTTGCTATCATACATAAAGGGAGATTCTAAGCTGTATATTAACTTTGAACTATCAACTTCATCATAGAAGCTGACGCTTTTATCTTCATTTAATTTCGCAGTAAGATTTTTAACATTTAAGACAAATTGAAATTCAGGATTTTCTATCTTTTGGTTTAATACTATAGATTCCTTAACCTTTTTAGAGTCAATACCATACTCTAAGTTTACTTTATCTTCTATGTTTTCGTATTTAACTTTGGATTTTATGTTCTTTAAAGTTGTTTTATCTTCTTCATCTTTAAAACTAGTCTTATATTCTAGTGCATCAGTATTTACCTGCTGAACTTCAACACCTTCATCTGCTGCCTCCTGAGTACCGACTAAAGTTGTGTCAACTTCAGACTCTTCTTCTTCCGATTCCGACTCTGAATCTTCTGATTCACTTATTTCTTCTTGTGAACTGGCTTCATTTCCAGTACCTGCATCTTCTTGCTCATTAACTGCAGCATCAATAGATTGCTGAATATCTACTGTATTTGCTGTCATATTAATACTTTTCTCATTATTTTTACTTATTCTCCAGGAAAGCTCATACTTGTCCTTCTTTATTTCAATAAGCTTTTCAGCATTTGACCTTCTAGCTATCCTTACCTTAAAGTCATTCTTTACATTTTCTAATACATCATTTCCTTCTTCATCTTTTCCATCAACTAAAGTATTGTCTATATCCTCCCATTTTTCACCTTCTTTATAGTGAACTGGATTTTCATATATTACTGCTTTATATGTATTGTCCTCTAGTAAAAAGTGCTTTATGTTTTCCTCTCTTTTTTCTTCCAATTCCTTTACTATCTTAACTTCTTTTTTACCTTTAGAAGAATCCTCTTCTTCTGTGTTAAACTGTGGTTCTACATAAGCTCCATTGTTTAGTGTTTCTGCTAATACTTGTGTTGGAATTACACTAAAAATAAAACAGCTTAGTAAAATCTGTGATATTAATCTTTTGTAATTACTCACGAAATTTCCTCCTTATGTATAATTTGTGAACTTGTTATTAACTCAAGTATATAAAAAGTTCACACACTTTCTCAAGGAGTAATATATACCTTATTAACCAGTATATATAAGTGTATCCTATTAGTTCCTTACCATACAAAAGATTAACCCTTAGCATAAGCCTGCACTTATGACTTTACAATAAAGAATGCCGAATTAAGCTTCGCTTAACTCGGCATTCTTAACTTCCTAAATTCTTTTTCCACTTTAAACTTTAATCTAACTCCCTAACTTCTAACCTTTTAACTTGTTTTCCTAACTTACCTTTCTACTTTCCGTTTTCCATTTTCCGTTTCTTTAACTCTCTAAACTTTTTCCACTTCTAAACTGCTCTTAAAGCTCCTCCACTGCATTTAAAGGTTCTTAACTATTTCCCTCTTAACTCTTTCCGCCAAGTCCTTTTGTTCTTCTGAGGTAAGTTTATCTAAGTATATAGGCTTTCCAACTGTTACTTTAATTTCTCCTTTTCTAAGCCATCCATTGTGCTCTTCAAATATTTTATAGCTTCCATCTATGGTAATTGGTACTATAGGTGCTTTGGCCTTAGTAGCCATTTTTAAGCTTCCCTTTTTAAACTCTCCTATGTTGTGTCCTTTGCTTCTTGTCCCTTCAGGAAAAATAACCATAGAGTATCCATTTTTTAAGTTTTCTGCACCTTGATTTATAGCCTTTAAAGACTCCCTAACATTGTCTCTATCTATAAATACACATCTAATATTTCTCATCCACCTCGAAATCATAGGTGTTTTCTCCATTTCCTTCTTCGCAATGAATCCCATAGGCTTATCAATAGAAGCTAATATTGCTAATATATCAAAATTGCCTTGATGATTTGACACAAAACAGCAGGCTTCCTTTGGCACATTCTCTAGTCCCTTTGCCTCTACTTTTACTCCTGCCTTTTTTAATACTTGTTTTGCCCAATAAAATACAGTCTCATGTAAGAACTTTTCTGCTTCTTCTTCTTTCCCTTGCTTCTTTAAATTGTGGTACTTGCGATCTAAGCTCAATGTACGTATTAAATTGAATACAATATATGTATATATACCTATTGATCTCATATTATTCCTTCCTTTCTTCAACTGTTTAAGCTTCTTCTATTATAGCTTTATAGAGGCATCAATTCAATAAATAGTTTATTCTTCCACTTACATAGGTTTATTTTTCTATAAAGTTGGCATCATTATATAGTATACATGTTATTTTTTATCAATATATAATTCAACTTTTATTAATACCTGAGGTAAATATATGAAAATCAATATAAAGTTTTTAAAATTTATACTAATTCCTTTATTCCTAATATCAATATTTTTTGCATATACCATATATAATTCTTCAATAAAAACTTCTTTGGTATTTCCATCAAAGGATAAACTTTTAGTTCATTTCATAGATGTGGACCAAGGTGATGCAATTTTAATTCAATTCAATGATAAAAATCTTTTAATTGATTCTGGTCCTGAAAATAAAAAAGCTTTATCCTATTTAAAAAGGCAAAAAATAAAGAAACTGGATTACGTCGTTGCCACTCATCCTCACGATGATCATATAGGCAGCATGAGCTCCATAATCAAGAACTTTAATGTAGGCAAATTCTACGCTCCAAAGGTTATAAGTAATACAGATGCATTTAAAGATATGGTTTCAACCTTAAATCAAAAGCAATTAAAAATATCTTCTATTACATCAGAAACTAAACTTTACCTAAACAAAGATCTATACTGCTATATAATACCTACTAATCTTAATTACGATAACTTAAACAACTACTCACTTATCATAAAAATTGTTTATGGAAATACTAGCTTTCTATTTTCAGGAGATGCAGAAGTCTTAAGAGAGGAAGAAATATTAAATAAAGGCTATAATATTAATGCTGACGTCATAAAGATAGGTCATCATGGCAGCAAATCTTCTACTTCTCAAAAATATTTGGATGAAGTTAATCCTAAAGTAGCTATTATCAGCTGCGGAAAAGGAAATGACTATGGCCATCCTCATAAAGAAACTTTGCTTAAATTAAAAGAAAAAGGTATAATTACATTTAGGACCGACGTACATAAAACAGTGATCTTAGAAAGCGATGGAAATAAAATTGTAAAAAGGAAGTGATATTAATGGATCCAGTAGCATTTACACTATTTGGTCTTCCAATTCGTTGGTATGGAATTTTAATAAGCATAGGTATTATGGTAGCCTATTTTATTGGCTCAAAACAAAGTAAAATTCATGATGTGGATTTTGATAAGGTAACTGATATATTTATAGTTGCACTGCCAGTATCTATATTATGTGCAAGATTATATTATGTAATGTTTGAATGGCCTTATTATAGTGCAAACCCTTCTGAAATATTAAATATTCGTGGGGGAGGCCTAGCAATTCATGGAGGCATTCTAGGTGCTATTATAAGTGGCTATATAATGTCTAGGATAAAAAAAGTAGATTTTTTAAGCTTACTAGATACAATCGCTCCATCTTTTATAATAGCTCAAGCTATCGGCCGCTGGGGAAACTTTTTCAATCAAGAAGCTCACGGTGGAGTAGTATCTCAGGAGTTTATATCATATTTTCCTAACTTTATACAAAAGGGAATGTTTATTGAAGGCGCTTACTATCATCCTACTTTTTTATATGAATCCATATGGAATGTAATTGTATTTATAATACTTATGATTTTAAGTAGAAAACATTTAAATAAAGGCTCTATCTTCTATCTATATATTATTTTGTATTCTTTAGGAAGGTTCTTTATAGAAGGATTAAGAACAGATAGTTTAATGCTTGGCCCTTTAAGAATGGCACAAGTAATAAGTATAATTTTTATATTAGTAGGGATTATCTTACTTATTAGATCAAATAAAAAGAGCTCTTAGCTTAAGATTTAGTTTCTATATCCTCTTAAGTTTAAAACTCTTCACCTAGATAAAATAATCATAAGATAGAATTTTAAAAAAGTAGCAGAAATTTTTCTGCTACTCTTTCCATATATCCCAAAGCTTTATTTGATTTAAAGCATGAACCTTTAAGCCTTTTACATTCTTTTGAAAGGCATAAGAAACACATATATTTGATATCAAAATCCAAGGAGAATCATCAATTATTTCTTTTTCTAGATTGTTTATAAGATCCCTATATTTGTATGGGTTCTTTGTCTTCTTACACTCATTCAAATATTTCATTAACGAAGATTTATTATACTTCCCTCTATTAGAAGCATTATTGATATCAATTAGAGGTTCAATAAAATTATCTGCAGTACCTGAATCTCCAAGCCATCCGTATATAAATAAATCACATTCCTTAAGATTAGCCTCTTCATAGTAACTCTTACTTTCTATTTCTACAATATTTAAATTCACTCCTATTTCCTTAAAGTTTTCCTTAACTATTTGTGCAATCTTGCCTTGGAATGGTGATTTTTTTATAATATTCATGGTTAAACTGCTGCCCTTCACTCCACTTTTATACATGATCTCTTTTGCCTTTGATATGTTCCTTTTACAATCTGAATCTCTGCGGTTTTCTAGTAAACTTGAAGGTATAGCCCCTTTAGCTTCTGTTTCAAGCCCTCCAAAAGCCTCCTTTATAATTCTTTCTTTATCAACACATAAATTTAGTGCTTGTCTACAATATCTATTTGAAATAATATCATTTCTACTTCTAAAATTAAAAGATATAAATCTCATTCCTATACATTCTGTTTTATGTATATCATATCCCATATCCTTTATTTTATCTATATTTGAGCCATTTACTGCAATATAATCTAACTCACCATTTATAAACTTTTCAGTGTCATCTTCCATATCAATAAATATTTCTATAGTATCTATTAAAGCTTCCCCTAAAGGATAACCTTCCATTTTCTCAAATATAATTTTTTTATCATCCTTACTAACAAACTTATATGGGCCTGCTCCTACAGGACTTTCATTAACACTATGTATACATTCCTTAGGTAGTATAGAACAAGAACAATGTGCCAAGTTGTTTATAAAAGAGCTATATGGATACTTTAAGATTATTTTAAGATTATAATCATTTATTACGCGGATTCCCGATACCCCTCTAGCATTTCCTTCATAGAATTCATCTGCTCCTTGAATCATTTCCAAGAACCATCTATTAGGAGAGTCTAATTCCCTACTTAACAGCCTTTCAAAAGAAAATTTAATATCTTCTGCAATAATATTTCTCCCGTTATGAAACTTCATGCCTTTTCTAATATTAAAATTCCATGTTAAGTTATCACTTTCCAAATGCCAGTTTTTAGCTATTCCGCTTATAACCTCAGTCCCTGTTCCGAATTGTACTAATCCTAAGTTTATTGGAAAGACTATGTTGGATGTACTTATATCTGTAGCATTAGCAGGGTCTAGGACATTAGAGAAAGGGGAACTCATTGTAAACTTGCTTTTAGCCATTTCTTTTAAAGTTTTATCTATACAAGCCAACTGATTTAAGTTTACTATAGTATCTTTTAGACTTATAAGCGAAGCCTTCTGCCTATCAGCATTTACTGATATATTTTCGTTAAAAGCCTCTACTTTTTCTGAAGCCTGCACCATTTCATCTATTACTGAAATCATATATTGGTTTTTTTCACTTTGTTCTTTAACAAAATTATTTATTTCATTCGAAATTTCTTTTGTTTTTTCTACAGACTTCATCATATTATCAATAGATGCTTCTGCTTCTTTAGCTACCTTATTGCTTGCTCCTACTTTTTCTACACCTTTAACTATAACTTCAAGAGTATTCTGAATAACAGCTGTTATTTCATTTATAATATTGTCGATTTCTCCTGCTGAAGATGAACTATTTTCAGCTAAGTTCTTAACTTCTCCTGCTACTATTGAAAATCCTCTTCCAGCCTCGCCTGCACGAGCTGCCTCAATGTTGGCATTTAATGATAACAAATGAGTTGTCTTTGCTATACCTTTTATAGTATCTACAATGCCTTTTATTTCCTTTGCTCTATCTGATAAAGCCTTAATTACATCTTCCATGCTTTCAACAGTGCTTTGAACATCATCAATGCTATTTATCATTTGTTGCACCGATTCTTGACTTACTACTGCCTTTTTTAAGGTATCTTCTATAACAAGTATGGTTTCATCTACCCCTGAATTGACTTCTTCTGAAAAAACTCCTATATCAGTGGCTACTTGTACAGTTTTCTCTAAATATTCATTATGTTTTTCAATCTCAATATTAATATTTTTTACATTTTCTAGCAAATGAGCCGTAACATCTATAGCTTCTTCAGCCTCTCTTGCTATCTTGTTTGCCATAATACTTTGATACTTTCCTTTGTTTATTACATTTGATGGTTTTGAAGCTTGTACCTCATTTTGCATATCTTCAATAGTTTCTAGCTTTTTTCTCCTAATAAACCCCATATTTAGGCCCCCTAATTTATGCTTTCCTTAGTTTAATATATTTGTATTTACTTTTTATAGTATATTAAATTTATTAAAACTTCAACAAAATTAACATAATAAGTCAAAAAATCCATGACATTCATTTTCTTGAGCTAAAAAAATAAAGCCAATAATTAATATTATTAGCTTTATTACAATACGTTATTTTTCAAAAAATAAAAAATGGCTCCGCGAAAAGGATTCGAACCTTCAACCTATCGGTTAACAGCCGAGTGCTCCACCGTTGAGCTATCGCGGAACATTTACCTGGCGGCGACCTACTCTTCCACACCGTCTCCAGTGCAGTACCATCGGCGCTTTGAAGCTTAACCTTCGTGTTCGGTATGGGAACGGGTGTTACCTTCAAGCCATAACCACCAGATTTTTTGGGGCCTGAGTTATAAATTAGGCATCTAGATATTATTCCTTATACCTATGTTTAAACTTAGCCTTACTTTTAATCCCTAGTCTCTATTCGCTAATCCCTATCATTTTAGAGATTAGTGAATAGCTATTAGCGATTCTCTTTGAGAGTTATTCTCTCAAAATTGCACAGTGTACATGATTTGTCAGAATCTTCGATTCTGATACAAATCAGTACTCATCAGCTTTGCTGAATGAGTTTCATATATATTGATCAAGTCCTCGATCTATTAGTATCAGTCAGCTGAGTACATTACTGCACTTACACCCCTGACCTATCAACCTGGTAGTCTTCCAGGGATCTTACTAGTTAAACTATGGGAAATCTAATCTTGAGGTGGGCTTCACGCTTAGATGCTTTCAGCGTTTATCCCTTCCCGACATAGCTACCCAGCTGTGCTCCTGGCGGAACAACTGGTGCACCAGAGGTCAGTCCATCCCGGTCCTCTCGTACTAAGGACAGCTCCTCTCAAATTTCCTACGCCCACGGCGGATAGGGACCGAACTGTCTCACGACGTTCTGAACCCAGCTCGCGTGCCGCTTTAATGGGCGAACAGCCCAACCCTTGGGACCGACTACAGCCCCAGGATGCGACGAGCCGACATCGAGGTGCCAAACCTCCCCGTCGATGTGGACTCTTGGGGGAGATCAGCCTGTTATCCCCGAGGTAGCTTTTATCCGTTGAGCGATGGCCCTTCCATACAGAACCACCGGATCACTAAGCCCGACTTTCGTCCCTGCTCCACCTGTATGTGTCGCAGTCAGGCTCCCTTCTGCCTTTACACTCTACGCGCGATTTCCGACCGCGCTGAGGGAACCTTTGGGCGCCTCCGTTACCTTTTAGGAGGCGACCGCCCCAGTCAAACTGCCCACCTAACAATGTCCTGTGACCAGATTCATGGCCGCCAGTTAGAATTCCAGTACTATCAGGGTGGTATCCCAAGGATGACTCCACAAGAGCTGACGCTCCTGCTTCTCAGTCTCCCACCTATCCTGTACAGACAATACCGAAATTCAATGCTAAGCTACAGTAAAGCTCTACGGGGTCTTTCCGTCCAACCGCGGGTAGCAAGCATCTTCACTTGCACTACAATTTCACCGGATTTGCTGCCGAGACAGTGCCCAAATCATTACGCCATTCGTGCGGGTCAGAACTTACCTGACAAGGAATTTCGCTACCTTAGGACCGTTATAGTTACGGCCGCCGTTTACTGGGGCTTAAGTTCATAGCTTCGCTCAGATGCTAACTATTCCCCTTAACCTTCCAGCACCGGGCAGGCGTCAGCCCCTATACATCAGCTTACGCTTTAGCAGAGACCTGTGTTTTTGATAAACAGTTGCTTGGGCCTGATCACTGCGGCCTGCTCTCGCAGGCACCCCTTCTCCCTAAGTTACGGGGTCAATTTGCCGAGTTCCTTAGCAGCAATTCTTCCGACGGCCTTAGGATTCTCTCCTCATCTACCTGTGTCGGTTTGCGGTACGGGCACCACTTTGCTCCATAGAGACTTTTCTTGGCAGCGTGGAATCAGATACTTCGCCAAAATAGGCTCCCCATCACACCTCAGGCTCAGTTGAGCGGATTTACCTACTCAACACCCTAAGTGCTTAGACGCACATCCAATAGTGCGCACATCCTATCCTCCTGCGTCATCCCATTTGTCAAACGCATTATGGTGGTACTGGAATATCAACCAGTTGTCCATCACCTACGCCTTTCGGCCTCGGCTTAGGTCCCGACTAACCCTGGGAGGACGAGCCTTCCCCAGGAAACCTTAGATATTCGGCCAACAGGATTCTCACCTGTTTCTCGCTACTTATGCCAGCATTCTCACTTCTGCACTGTCCACCACTCCTTACGGTATGGCTTCAACCTGTACAGAAAGCTCCTCTACCACGTGTACGTAGTACACATCCATAGCTTCGGTGGTAAGTTTTAGCCCCGGACATCTTCGGCGCGGGATCTCTCGACTAGTGAGCTATTACGCACTCTTTAAATGAGTGGCTGCTTCTAAGCCAACATCCTAGTTGTCTTAGAAATCCCACATCCTTTACCACTTAACTTACACTTTGGGACCTTAGCTGATGGTCTGGGCTCTTTCCCTTTTGACCACGGATCTTATCATTCGTAGTCTGACTGCCGGGGTACAAGTATATGGCATTCGGAGTTTGATAGGGTTCAGTAACTGTTGTCAGCCCCTAGCCCATTCAGTGCTCTACCTCCACTACTTAATTACCCGACGCTAGCCCTAAAGCTATTTCGAGGAGAACCAGCTATCTCCGAGTTCGATTGGAATTTCTCCGCTATCCACAGCTCATCCCATGGTTTTTCAACACCAACGTGGTTCGGACCTCCACGAAATTTTACTTTCGCTTCATCCTGGCCATGGATAGGTCACCCGGTTTCGGGTCTACGATATGCAACTAGTTGCCCTGTTCAGACTCGGTTTCCCTTCGGCTCCGCACCATAAGTGCTTAACCTTGCTACATATCGTAACTCGCTGGCCCGTTCTACAAAAAGTACGCCGTCACACATAAAAGTGCTCCGACCGATTGTAGGCACACGGTTTCAGATTCTATTTCACTCCCCTCCCGGGGTTCTTTTCACCTTTCCCTCACGGTACTGCTTCACTATCGGTCACTAGGTAGTATTTAGCCTTGGGAGATGGTCCTCCCAGCTTCCCACAAGGTTTCACGTGTCTCGTGGTACTCTGGAGTAGATCTACTTTTCTTTTCCTTTTGCCTACAGGGTTATTACCTTCTGCGACTGAACTTTCCAGTTCTATTCAGCTAAGAAAATCAAAGCGTTATGATCTATCCTCAACCCCAGAAACAAAGTCTCTGGTTTGGGCTCTTCCCCGTTCGCTCGCCGCTACTTAGGGAATCGATTTTTCTTTCTCTTCCTCTGGGTACTTAGATGTTTCAGTTCCCCAGGTGTACCTCCACATACCTATTTATTCAGTATGTAGTACATGATGTTAATCATGTGGGTTTCCCCATTCGGAAATCTGCGGATCACAGATAATTTGCATCTACCCGCAGCTTATCGCAGCTTATCACGTCCTTCATCGGCTCCTAGTGCCAGGGCATTCACCGTGCGCCCTTTATAACTTGATCGTTATATATGATTTATCAAAATCTTCGATTTTGTTAACAAATCAATACTCCTCAGCTCTGCTGAGTGAGTTTCATTAATCTAGGTTTATTTCTTTATACACTGTGCAATTTTCAAAGAACAATTCTTTTAGACTTAAAAATAAAGTGTAACATTTACACTTTAAACTTGGTTTAATTGGTGGGTCTAAATGGACTCGAACCATCGACCTCACGCTTATCAGGCGTGCGCTCTAACCAGCTGAGCTATAGACCCTAATGGTGGAGATAAAGAGATTCGAACTCTTGACCCCCTGCGTGCAAGGCAGGTGCTCTCCCAACTGAGCTATACCCCCATTTGACACCAACAACCGACAATACCCTTTTTGTAAAGCCCGTTATTGATAGTAGTTTTGAGAGTTGGTCTCTCAAAATTAAACAGAATTAAGTCCAGTCTATGAAAGCATAAGCTTCCATTTCTCCCTAGAAAGGAGGTGATCCAGCCGCAGGTTCTCCTACGGCTACCTTGTTACGACTTCACCCCAATCACCAATCCCACCTTCGGCCGCTGGCTCCTTACGGTTACCTCACGGACTTCGGGTGTTACCGGCTCTCATGGTGTGACGGGCGGTGTGTACAAGACCCGGGAACGTATTCACCGCGACATGCTGATTCGCGATTACTAGCAACTCCAACTTCATGTAGGCGAGTTTCAGCCTACAATCCGAACTGGGACCGGCTTTTAAGTTTAGCTCCCCCTCACGGGATTGCATCTTGTTGTACCGGCCATTGTAGCACGTGTGTAGCCCTAGACATAAGGGGCATGATGATTTGACGTCATCCCCACCTTCCTCCGCGTTAACCGCGGCAGTCTCGTTAGAGTGCTCAACCTAATGGTAGCAACTAACAACAAGGGTTGCGCTCGTTGCGGGACTTAACCCAACATCTCACGACACGAGCTGACGACAACCATGCACCACCTGTCTTCCTGCCCCGAAGGGCTTCCTCAGTTACGAGTAATTCAGGAGATGTCAAGTCTAGGTAAGGTTCTTCGCGTTGCTTCGAATTAAACCACATGCTCCGCTGCTTGTGCGGGTCCCCGTCAATTCCTTTGAGTTTTAATCTTGCGACCGTACTCCCCAGGCGGAATACTTATTGCGTTTGCTGCGGCACCGAGGGTGGTACCCCCCGACACCTAGTATTCATCGTTTACGGCGTGGACTACCAGGGTATCTAATCCTGTTTGCTCCCCACGCTTTCGTATCTCAGCGTCAGTTATGGTCCAGAAAGCCGCCTTCGCCACTGGTGTTCTTCCTAATCTCTACGCATTTCACCGCTACACTAGGAATTCCACTTTCCTCTCCCACACTCTAGATACCCAGTATCAAATGCAGCGCCCAGGTTAAGCCCGGGAATTTCACATCTGACTTAAATATCCGCCTACATACTCTTTACGCCCAGTAAATCCGGACAACGCTTGCCACCTACGTATTACCGCGGCTGCTGGCACGTAGTTAGCCGTGGCTTCCTCCTTGGGTACCGTCATTATCGTCCCCAAAGACAGAGCTTTACAATCCGAAGACCTTCATCGCTCACGCGGCGTTGCTGCGTCAGGGTTTCCCCCATTGCGCAATATTCCCCACTGCTGCCTCCCGTAGGAGTCTGGACCGTGTCTCAGTTCCAATGTGGCCGATCACCCTCTCAGGTCGGCTACGCATCGTCGCCTTGGTGAGCCGTTACCTCACCAACTAGCTAATGCGCCGCGGGTCCATCTCAAAGCGGATTGCTCCTTTGATTATTCTCTCATGCGAAAAAATAATGTTATGCGGTATTAATCTCCCTTTCGGGAGGCTATCCCCCTCTTTGAGGCAGGTTACCCACGTGTTACTCACCCGTCCGCCGCTAGGTTTGTTCCGAAGAACTCCCCTCGCTCGACTTGCATGTGTTAGGCACGCCGCCAGCGTTCGTCCTGAGCCAGGATCAAACTCTCAATTTAAAAGATTACTAGAAATCTATGATTTCGTGTAAGCTTTTACTCCTCAGCTCTGCTGAGCGAGTTTCCTTAGCTCAATAAGTTTATTGACTGGCATTTTACCTTAATTCTGTTTAATTTTCAAAGACCAATTGTTTTCGCCGTCATTTGACAGCTTATTTAGTATAACAACTTCATTCTTACTTGTCAACACTTTTTTTCATAACCTCTAATCACTAATCTCTAGTCTCTAAAAGACAAATTAAAATTTAATTATTAGCGATTGGTGATTAGTGACTAGCTACTGTTCTTGCTAGTCTCTCGTGACGACATGGATTATCTTATCAAAATATTCTTCTATGTTTGCAAATATATTAGCTATTTGCTCAAATTATCTTTATAAAAATCCAAAATATTATGTTTTTCTCTTTTTTTCTTATAATGATACCTCTGGCTGCGTTGAAGGAGTTATAAAAAGTTGTATAGTTTGTTGAAAATGCAAACTATACAACTATTTTCCTATAAGTTGAAGTGCTCTGCTATTTCTTCCGAAGCTCTTTCATCGTAATTATTCATAAATCTTTCTATCCCTTCATGAGGTTCTACATAGAATCCCTCTTCTTCTGATACCATATCCATCTCTAGCAATTCTTTGACTGCATTTCCACTAAATAACGCATCCCATTCCCTAACAGTTAAGAACTCTGAATAATGTTCATACTCACCTTCTTCTAAAACTATATCATATTGATTATCATAGAACATAACTAACTCATTATTGTTATTTGTTATAACTACTTTTTCTACCTTTGTAACCGCAGGTCCATTTAATTCATCTGTCACTATAAATAACATAAGTTCCTCGTTATCCTTAAAAAGCTTGCAGCATTGAATTTTCCATAGTCCAGTATCATTTTTTATCCACTTTTTATTGTTTAATATGTTTTCAATTTTGTTATTCCAATCCATATTTCAACACTCCTTTTTATAAAATAATATCCATACCAAACTCTATATCCTTATTGTTACCAACATTAAAAAATTAATAATAAAAAAGGAACTTTGCAATGCAAAATTCCCATGGTTTAAAATTCTTATAATACATCTATATTACATTTAAAAGGATTAGTCCTAACAAAATTACTCCTATAAGTATTCTATAGATAGCAAATACCCTCATAGGTCTCTTTTGTAAGAAGGATACAAACTTATCAACAACAATAAGAGCAACTATGAAAGATACCACAAACCCAGCCACAAGAGCTATAATTTGTATCGAATATAAAGCCGCTATATTAATCTTAGCAAGTTTTATTATAGATACTCCTATCATAACAGGCAGCGCAAGAAAGAATGAAAATTCAGCAGCTGCAACTGTAGATAATCCAGCTATCCAAGCTCCTATTATAGTTGATGCTGATCTCGACATTCCTGGCCACATAGCTAAACATTGAAAACTCCCTATGATAAGTGCTTGCTTTATACTTACATCATCAATACTTTTTGTAGTGAACTTCCCTCTA
Organism: Clostridium bovifaecis; assembly: GCA_009738435.1. Classification (GTDB taxonomy): domain Bacteria; phylum Bacillota; class Clostridia; order Clostridiales; family Clostridiaceae; genus Clostridium_H; species Clostridium_H bovifaecis. The sequence continues at coordinate 2,350,121 of CP046522.1, forward strand.
TACTTCTTTTCCGCAAATAGCATCCATATAGCTCCTACTAACAACGCAGCAGTTACAGTTACAGGATTAAATAACTTTTCTTCAATAATATCATCTAATCCTAATCCCACTCCTAAAAATGCAGCTGGTATACATGCTATACATACATTAAGCCAAAATTTAAATCCAGATTTAGGTTTCCTGGGAGAAAAGTTTTTAAAAGTCTTTTTTATCTTATCCCAGTACAAAACCACTATTGCTAATATGGCTCCTAATTGAATTATCATAGTAAATGCATCTATATATTGTTTGGTATATAGCTCTTTAGGGAGTATCCCTTCTTTAAATCCAATAAGATGTCCTACAATAATCATATGTCCTGTAGAAGATACTGGCAAAAATTCTGTAATTCCTTCTACAACACCTATAATTATAGCCTTAAATATAAATATTAAACTCTCCACATCTTCCCACTCTCGCTTCCATATTTGATTAGTGTTTATATAGCTCATCTAGAATTATACTATTTTAAAAAACTCTTTGTCCACTAATTTTAGTACGCTTATTTTATCCTATGATTCCATTTTAAATAAATAATGAGTTTTATATTTATTTAGAACTACATTTAGTGTTTTATTCTAAAAACTCAAAGCTTACTTCTCTTACAACGTCTTGTCCGTTTTTAGATAACTTAATATTAGTGATACCGCTCCTTATTGCCACATCAAAATATTTATTTTGCAGTTTAAAAGGTCCATTATTAATACTTATGTAATACTTCTCAATCATAGAACTATCTTGAAACACTCCCCCATAGAGTTCTTCCTTAACTTCTGGGTCATGCTTTTCTCTGCTCTTTTTTGAAAATATAAATGTTGGTACTTTATCTTTCTTATTGTCTTTTAAACTGTGGTCAGGTGATAATGTAAATAGAGAGCTATTATTTGTAAATATAATAGGACGAAAGTTATTTTCATTCACCGGAATACTGCTTATATTTTCTATATCTTTTACAAAACTAATATATGAGTTGCTTTTTTTCAAATCATATACACTATTATCTATTTTTATAATATAATTATAAAAGTACTTTTTCATCTCATGCTTATAACTCTTAGAATCTGCTGTCCCTACTACTTCAAAATTCTCTATTCCCTTTTCTATAACTTCTATTGCACTTAAAGGAATATTATTATATTTTACGTATATGCCATTAGAAGTATCTATCATTATCCACTTATTATATTTGCTGCTCCAAACTTCACAAACTTGTAAGCTTCTTTTTCCTCTTGTTTTTTCTTCTTTGGATAGAGTTAGTTCTCCTATCCTGGATGCAATCCCTAGTGCAGTTGTAAACTCATTATATACAATGCAAATTTCTTTATTAGAATATGTTTTCTTATTCGCATCTGCTAGTATATCAAAGGCCCCTTTTTCTTCTAGATGTTCTTCTATTTTACTATCATAATTCATGTTTTCATTTATCCATTGCATTATCTTTAAACTTTTATCGAAATCGTCCTTGCTATTCTGTGTAATTTCATCTAAATTATATCTTTCCCTTAATTCTCTTAATAGCTTTTTTTCAGTGCTTCCATAATATAATTGAACATTATTACCTTCATAAAAATTATCCCATTTAACTATTCTAAGTCCGACCTTATCTCCCATATTTTTAAACTTAAAAGCAGTAACGCACATCAAAATAACTACAATCCATATTAAAATGACAGTACTTCTTTTCCTTCTCATATATAATCTCCTATCCAATGCTTTTTTCAAAAAAACTACCATACTATACAGTATCGTAGTTTTTTATAAAATGATTAATAGGTTCTTAAGTTGTTCCTCTAATAATTAGTTCCGGCTTAAAATATATCTTGTTATTGACTGCATTGCCATCAATTATATCTATTAAAGTCTCACAAGATTGCTTTCCCATCTCATATATAGGCTGGGCTATAGTAGTTAACTCTGGCTCCGTAAAATTAGATATATTTATATTATCAAATCCAATCACACTTATTTCTCCCGGCACTTTAAACCCTCTTCTTAATAATACTTTAAGTCCACCTAGTGCCATTATATCATTACTATAAAATATGGAATCAATCTCTTTATTTTCAGAGATAATTTTCTCAGTAATCTCCATACCACCCTCAATAGTAAAATCACTTTCAAAAATTAGATTTTCCTTAAACATATCGTATTTACTCATAACATCCTTATAGCCTTCTATTCTTTGCTTTGAGACCTTTAACCCCTTATTGCCTGTTACAAAGGCTATATTTTTTCTTCCCTTACTTATTAAGTATTCTAGCCCTTGGATTACTCCTTCTTTATTTAAGCAGTATACACCACAATAATTATCTTGATCTTCAACATCCCTATCCACTAGCACAAAGGGAACATTATTACTTTGCAAAATTTCTAGTGGATGATTACTTTTCCCTCCTGTTATAAATATAACTCCATCCACCAGCTTACTGATAAGGAGCTTTGTATAGTTTATCTCTTTATACACATCGCTATCAGTATTGCAAAATATAACGTTATAATTTAGTTTGCTAGCTGTATCTTCTATAGCTCTTGCTATTTCTGAAAAGAATGGATTGATTATATCTGGCAAAATGATCCCGATAGTTTCAGATTTATTAGTACTTAAACTTCTTGCTACTCCATTAGGTATGTAATTTAATTCCTCAGCTATCTTAAGTATCTTGTTTTTAGTTTCAGCGCTTATGCTTCCATCCTTCTTATTTAGCACCATAGATACAGTAGCCTTAGATACCCCAGCTTTTATAGCAATATCCTTCATTGTAACCTTCTTCATTGCTTATGATTCCTCCATACCCATTTTATAAACAAATACATTATTATTTATAGAATATTGTCTTTTAATTATACTATGCTTTTATATAAAATTAAAACGCCGATTTTCTCGGCGTTTTAAAAATCTTATTTAGTAATAAGCTGAAGTTCTACTGGTATTTGTTTCTCTACAGTTTCGCCTTTAGAAACCTTAACTGCACTTTCTACAGCTGTGCCTCCCATTAAGGATGGTTGTTGTGCAACAGTAGCAGTCATATCTCCTTTTTTCACAGCATCCTTCGCATCTTCATTTCCATCAAATCCTATAACTATAGCCTTTTTATTAGCAGTTTTTAATGCTTTAACTGCTCCAAGTGCCATTTCATCATTATGTGCAAATATAGCGTCAAACTCTGGCTGAGCTTGAATAATGTTTTCCATTACTGTTAGACCTTTAGTTCTATCAAAATCAGCAGCTTGGCTTGCAACAACTTTTACATTAGCCTTATTATCAACTATATTATGGAAGCCTTGACCTCTTTCTCTTGTAGCTGATGCTCCAGGAATTCCTTGTAATTCAATTACATTTATTTGTTTTTTATCTTTTAGCTGTTCAAGAATGTGATTAGCTGCCATTTCTCCGCCTTTTACGTTATCTGAAGCTATATGGGATACAACTTCTCCACCATTTGATTGCCTATCTACTGTTATAACTGGTATTTTAGCATCATTAGCTATTTGTATTGAGTTAGCGACTGCATCACTATCTGTTGGGTTAACTATTAGTACAGAAACTCCTTGTTGAACTAAGTCTTCTACATTAGATCTTTCCTTTGCCGGGTCATTTTGTGAATCTAATACTATCAAATCATAACCCATTTCTTTGGCTTTAGCTTGAGCTCCTTCTTGCATTGAAACGAAAAATGGGTTGTTTAAAGTAGATATAACCATTCCCACTTTATTTCCATTCTTGCCTGCTCCTGCACCTTCTCCTGTTTGACCGCCTTGATTTTTTTGTCCGCATCCTGCAAGTCCTAAAACTAATACACCCGCAGCTAAAACAGACATAACTTTCTTAATGTTCTTCTTCATAAGATTATCCTCCCTTTCATTAGTAATAAACCTTATTTATTTTTTTTATCTATCAATACAGCTAAAAGAATTACTATACCTTTAACTATAGCTTGATAGTATGGTGATACATTTAATAAATTTAGCCCATTGTTTAGTACCCCAATGATTAAAGCACCTATCATAGTTCCTGCTACGCTTCCTTCTCCTCCTGAAAGGCTAGTTCCTCCAAGCACTACTGCAGCAATAGCATCTAGTTCATAACCAGCTCCTGCTGTAGCTGAAGCTGAACCTATTCTACTTGTAACTATTATTCCACTAATAGCTGCTGTTATTCCAGATACAACATATACTAAGCTCTTTATTTTATTTGTATTTATTCCTGATAACCTAGCTGAATCTTCATTTCCCCCTAATGCAAATACATATCTTCCGTATCTTGTTTGACTTAATACATAAAAAGCCGCTAAAAACACTACTATTGTAATTAATACAGGGAACGGAATTCCAAGTATATCTTTGTTTCCTATAACTCCAAAACTTCTGCCAAGTCCTGATACAGGAGTACCATTTGTATAAACTTGAGTTACTCCTCTAAATACAGTCATAGTAGCTAAAGTTACAATAAATGCTTGAATCTTACCTCTAGCAACAAGCATTCCGTTAATTAGTCCAACTACAGCTCCTATAGCTATTGCTACTATTATAGCTAAAAATACATTGCCATCTCCTTTTACCAAGGTAGCTGCTACTGCTCCACTGATTGCAAGTGTGGAACCTACTGATAAATCAATGCCCCCAGTTAAAATTACAAATGTCATCCCTACAGCAATAACAGCATTTACAGAAACCTGGGTGAGAACATTTCTTATATTGGATACGGCTAAAAATCTTGGAGAAAGAATAGCCATTATTACACATAAAACCACAAAACCAAATAAAGTTTTATACTTCATTAATACATTTTTCAAATTGTTATCCATAACTCTTCTCCTTTTTCTGTATATTAAATATTTGCCTAGTTTTTAACTCCTACTGCATATTTCATAATTCTCTCTTGATTTGCTTCCTCATGAGATAGAATTCCGCTAACTTTCCCCTCATGCATAACCATTATTCTATCGCTGACTCCCATAACCTCTGGTAAATCGGATGAAATCATTATTATTGCTTTACCTGATGCTTTTAACTCATTCAAAACTTCATAAATTTCTTTCTTCGCTCCTACATCTATACCTTTTGTAGGCTCATCTATTATCAATACTTTGGGTGATAACATAATCCACTTTGCAAGTATAGCTTTTTGTTGATTTCCTCCGCTTAAATTCTTCATAAGCTGCTCTGGATATGGAGTTTTAACAGAAAGCTTTTTAATATACTCTTCTATATCTTCTCTTTCCTTCTTTTTATCTATTTTCTTTAAGTTATTTTCATAGCTTACTAGATTAGAAAGCGTCATATTTTCCCCTACAGACATGCCTAACACTAAGCCTTCTTTTTTTCTATCCTCTGATAGATAACAGATACCATTTTTTATACCATCCTGTGGAGAAGATATTTTTACTTTTTCTCCGGCTACATAAATTTCTCCGGCTTCTTTTCTATATTCTCCAAATATAACCTTAGCAAGTTCGGTTCTTCCTGACCCCATAAGACCGGCAACTCCCAATATTTCTCCAGCTTTAACTTCAAAGCTTACACTATTCACTTTATTTTTGTATTGAAGATTTTCAGTTCTTAATATTATATCTCCTATTTTTGCTTTTCTGTATGGGAATTGTTCTTCAAGTTTTCTTCCAACCATCATTGCTATTAAATCGTCATTAGTTACTTCACTAGTTTTGGCATCTCCAACGTATTGACCATCCCTAAGAACCGTAACCCTATCACATATTGTAAAAATCTCTTCCATTCTGTGAGATATATATATTATCGCTATGCCCTTTTTCTTAAGCTTCCCTATAACCTCAAAAAGCTTCTTGGTTTCTACTTCAGTTAGGGCTGTTGTTGGTTCGTCCATGATTATTATCTTTGAATTTTTAGTTAAAGCCTTTGCAATTTCAATCATCTGCATTTCCCCTACACTTACATCTCTGACTAAGGTGTCTGGGTCGACTTTTGAACCGATTTGCTCTAAGAAAGCTTTACTTCTTTCCCTTAAGATGGACTTATTAATTCTTCTTGAGAACTTATTAAATTTTTCATTGCCTAAAAATATATTTTCTCCTACTGATAGGTTAGGAAGTACGCTTAATTCTTGATGTATTATTGAAACTCCTAGTTTCTCAGCTTCCTTTATATTATTAGGTTCTACTTCTTCACCCTCGATAAGAATCTTTCCTGAGTCCTTTTTATATACTCCACTCAATATCTTCATAAGTGTTGATTTGCCTGCTCCATTTTCCCCAAGTAGGGCTAAAACTTCTCCACTATAAGCTTTAATATTTACACCATCTAAGGCTTTTACACCTGGGAAGGATTTTGTTATACCTTCCATCTCTAGCATAGGCTTTTTATCTATCATTTTATCCCTCCTCAAAATACAACTCCTGATTTTAGTATTACATTAGCATAAGGAGTCTGTTCTCCTGTTCTTATTACAGCCTTGCATTTTTTTAGTTCGTTTTTTAGTTCTTCGTGGGAAACAAATGTTATTTTAACCTCTCCAACTTCGCTTTTTATATCGTCAAAAACTTTCGGACTAACTTCTTTAGTCTCTTTTGCTATAATAATTTCATCTACTTGCTGCTCTAATAAAACAGCCTTAAGAGTATCTATAAAGCTTGGAATTCCTTTTACTAGAGCTAAATCTATTCTTCTTGTTTCATCTGGAATTGGAAGCCCGCAGTCTCCTATAGCAATTGTATCGTTATGCCCCATTTTAGATAAAACTTCAGATATATCACTGTTTAATAAAGGTGTTTTTTTCATTAATTATTCCTCCCCATATACCTTTTTAACTTCTTCTAAGTTTGGAATTGATGGCTGTGCTCCTTCTCTCTGTACAGTAATAGAAGATACTTTGTTTCCAAACATCACAGCATTCTTAACGTTTTCAAAGGACATATTATCAATTGTAAGCTTACTTGCAAAACCGCCTATAAAACTATCTCCTGCTGCAGTTGTATCTATCGCTTTAACTTTAAATGCAGGAACTATCTCTGCATTATCTTTGCTTATTAAAGCAGCGCCCCTTGATCCTAACGTTATAATTGCATATTTAACGCCTTTTTCTAAAACTTTTCCTCCTGCAATTTTAGCAGTTTCTAAGTCTGAAACCTCTATTCCTGTAAGCTCGAAAGCCTCAGTTTCATTTGGTATGACAATATCTGTATATTTCAGCAGCTCATCTGGCACTTCTTTAGCTGGCGCAGGATTTAGAATTGTTATACTATTGTTTTTCTTAGCAATTTTAAATCCTTCTATAATTGCCTCCATAGGTACTTCAAATTGTGAAATCACAACATCGCTTTTTTCTATTACCTTTGAAGCACTACTAATTTCTTCTTTACTTATAGTCATATTTGATCCAGATGCTACGATTATTGAGTTATTTGCATCCTCATCTACAGTTATTATTGCTGTACCTGTAGCTTCATTATTATCCTTAAATATATAATCTATATTAATGTTATCCTTTACAAGCTCCTTAGTTAGAACTTCTCCATTTCCATCTAACCCAACTTTAGAAATCATGTAAACCTTTGCACCCATACGAGAACAAGCTACAGCCTGATTGGCACCTTTTCCACCTGGAATATTGCTTAGGCTGCTGGCAAACATAGTTTCACCAACCTTTACCATCCTCTTAACCTTCAAAACCACATCCATATTTATACTGCCAATAACGCAGATATCATTCATTGTAAACCCTCCTAACATATTTTAAAATTTTACTGAATCGGTTTACTAAATCGGTTAAGTAAATATTAAATTATTTTTGATTGTTTGTCAATAGAAATTAAAATTTTTCAGATAACTTCCGATTTAGTTTAAGAAGAAACCACAAAAAATATACACAAGTCTTCTATTTTAGTGAATCTTTGTGTATATTTGTGCATTTTTATACTCTTTTACAGGTATCTTACTATTACCTAATTATTTGTTTAAGGACTCTTGTTCTCTCTCTTTTTTATTATCAATATTCTTTAGCTTACCCTTCCTTATCTTTAACTCTCCTGCTATCAATATAGTTATTGGCATTAAAATTTGAAAAGGAAATGAGTAATGAGGCCATATCTCAGAATTCCATTCCACCATTTCCAAAGTACTCTCATATAATATTAAAGCTATACTCACCATAAGAATAGATATTGAAACTGTAGTATATTTGTACTCCTCAAAATTAAATATTCTAGCTACTCCCTTACAAGTTGCAAAGACACAAGCACAAAACTCAACAAAGCTTAATATGGCAAGTTCTGCAGAAATAAAGGTCTCTATTCTTTGCACTGCATCTCCAATTCTCATCCTTCGTACAGCAAGAAATGTTGGAAAAAACATGTCTTGGTTTTCCTCACGCAATAATAGCAAATTCACTCCAACTATGTCTATTAGCGCCACCGCCAAAGCAAATAGCACCCCTTTAACAAAAATATTATATTTATAGTCTTCGCCTTTTATAGAATTAAATATAGTCATAAAAACCATAACTTCAGCTATAGGAAAAGCTATAAAAGAATACGTTGAAACTATAACAGGTTTATACCCGTTGTAAAAAATCGGCAAAACACCAACTTTATTAGTACTTTGCACTATTGCAAAAATTCCTAATGCTATGCTAACAAAGGTTACTCCTATGAAGAATATTCCTGCCCATCTTCCAAAGCTTTCAACTCCTGCTTTTACCATATAGGAAGATAAAATTCCAAATACAATTCCAGTTATTACGTTGGGTGTATTTGTAAGAGTTGCTACTCTACTAAATTCCATAAAATTTCTCATAATTATTGAACCAAGATGCAAGAAAAACATGGTGTAAACTACTATTACAATTTTCCCAATTACCCTTCCAAATACAATTTCTATAATATCGTATAAATCTTTTCCTTGGAAGTTCCTCATTATTCTGCCATATGTAAGGAGCAAAGGTATAGATGCAACAGCAGCAATAATAACTATGAGCCAAGCATCACGACCAGCTCCTGCACTAGTTATAAATATAGCTCCCCATATATACATAGAAATCAAAGCTATTCCTTGATACTCCGTAATACCATCTTTATCCACTGCCCTCACCTATGCCTTTCCTTTTATTAGATATATTTCATCACACCTTTAACTATATCTTCAATAGCTTTAGATGGACTAGGGACCTTTATATCTAAAATAATTAGTATTGTTAGTGTTAATGATATTATATAAATTACCGTTGAAAATACTATTCCTTTTATAGATCTATACTTTAACAGAATACTCATGTCTACAGAAATTATTATAATGTAAATAAATACTATCACCCATACTCCAACCATAGCTTACTCCTTTGCTTTTATAGGCTTGCTATACAAACCACTTCCTCTTATCTGTACATCTACGTTTATATCCGTCTCTAAATCCTTTAATGTTTCAGTCCATCTTTCTTTTATCTCTTTCCATTTGTCAGGATATCTCTGTTTTATTTTTAATCCAAAGCCTAAAACATCTACATTGAACTCTTTGCAAGCCTTATCTATAACTTTTTCTATGTCTTTTTTAACTTTCTCTTCTGCAGCTTCTTCTAGAAGAGCTCTCCCCTCTTTGCTGAGATAGTCAACTTCGCTTTTTTCCATTTCATCTACTTCCATATCGAAACTCACATCAATTTTCATTACTACTTTTTCATTTTCAAAAATAGGCTTGATTTTACTTCTAAGTTTTAAAGTTCTTAACGCAACTTTTGTCTTGTTACCATTTTCTAAGGCTGCTGATTTACTTAGCTCAACTGAAACTGGAGGAAATATCCTTTTTTCTTTTAAATATATTATGCTTTTTGTTTCTTCTTCATTTAAATATCCTATTAACTTATCTCCTTTGAATACTCCAGCACCTCCTAATGTTGCATGAACAGACCCTTCTTCTTCTTGCATTCTTACTACAGGAAGCATGGATGAGATTCCTTCCTTTTGCATTTCCTCAGCAAACACGTATAAATATTCTACAGGAAATTTGGCTACAAGTGTTCCATTTCTAAAGCCTTCATCTATGTCAAAAGATAAGACTCTTTTTTCTCCTTGGGTTTTTTCTATCTTTCTATAGAATATTTCTCTTGCAGTTTTTTCTCTAGAAACAATTAAATATATGTCTTCTCTTAATTGCTCCTCTCTAAGTATTAAATCTATAACTGGTGTTATTCCCTCTTGTGCTATTGCTTCACTTACAATTATTATCTTTGCATGGTTCCAATAGGCTCTGCTTCCTTTTTTTAATATGATGTTTCTCGCAGCATCCAATAAGGTTTTTCCCTTTGCGCTGAGAACATAAGGTGTATTTGACATCCCTTCTTGTGTTGGCATTGCAAATTCAGCCGTCATTATATACTCATCATTTTCATTTTTATCAATAGCAAAGCCTGCTACAATTTCTAATGCATTAAGCTCTTTATAACTCCAGCAGCCAGAGGTAGTTAAGCATAAACTTAGAATTAAAAAAAGAGATATAATCTTATTTATCTGTCTCATCTTATCCTCTCTTCCTATTTACTTTGCTATCTTGACGAACTGGATCTTTTGCTATAGGTTGACTTCTATTATTTAGTTTCCACCACGGTGCTCTTATCCATGTATCTTTTATATATTTTTTATTTACTACTCCTGTATTTAACATGTATGGAACTCCAAAAGACTTTATAGATACAAGCCTTATAAATAACATCATCAATCCAAATATGTACCCATAAATACCTAGCACAGAGGTTAATATAAGAAATATAGATCTTATGATAATTGTAGAACCTATTATTTCCGGTATAAGCAATCCTGTAATACCTGTTGCAGCTGTTACAATAACTACAGGAGCACTTACAATTCTGGCATCAACTGCTGCTTGCCCTAAGACTAATGCACCTACAATACTTACAGCTTCACCAATATGGCTTGGTAGCCTAACTCCTGCTTCACGGATGATTTCAAAGGTAAATAGCAGCAATATTATTTCAGCCAGACTTGGCAAGGGAGTCCCTTGTTTTGATTGCTTTATGCTTAGAAGAAGCCTCGTTGGAATTAGTTCTTGATGAAAATTAACTAACGCTATATATATTGATGGTAGACTTATTGATGAAAAAAAGCCTAATACTCTAATTAATCTATTGAAAGAAGCAAATATATAATCTTCATAATAATCTTCATTAACCTGAAAATATTCCATAAATATATGCGGTGCTGTCAAAACCATAGGAGTTCCATCGCAAAATATTGCTACTCTTCCTTCTAGAAGCTTTCTTGCTATTACGTCTGGTCTTTCAGAAATTCCTACTGTTTTAAATGTAGTGATAAGGTTATTGCTCATCAATTCTGATATTATCTGTGTTGAAAACACTCCATCTATATTTATTGAGTCCAGTTTTTTTTGAATTCCTTGAACAATTTCTGGGTCAGCTAAATCTTCGATGTAGGCTATACACATATCGGTCTTTGTTCTTACCCCTATCTTCTTAAATTTAAGTTTTAGCCTAGAGTTTCTGATTCGTCTTCTCACCATGGACAAATTTATCAAAATAGACTCAGTAAAACCTTCTCTTGGACCTCTCACTACCCTCTCGGCTTGAGGCTCTGATATTGTCCTTGTATTCCATCCTTTAGTATCTATTATTAAAGCTCTGTCACTACCTTCAACTAGAAGTATAGTATCTCCATATGTTACAGATTCCACAATTTTACTTACACTCGTGGTTAATCTTACAGAGTTAGAATCGATAACTTCATTCATCAGATAGTTAGGAATATCATTAGAATCAATATCAGTTTTTAGCGAACTATTTATTATAGGGTGTACAATATTTTTGTTAGCTATTAAATTATCTATCATGCCATCTATAAAGAATATACAAAACTTTATTTCACTCTTTTTATTTTGAAAAACCCTAAATATCATAGAGTCATCATCGTTAAATACTGTCATATTAAATAAATCTATGTTCTCTTGAAGTGATTTTGTAAGCTTAAGATTTTCGTATTCTTTTTCTATTTTCTCAGCAGTTTTATTATTGGGATCGTTATTAGGTTTTTTCTTATTACCAGGTTCTTCGCTAGACGAATTTTCTTTAGAAGAGCTTCTAGTTTTTTCCTTAGCCATACACTCACTTCCTCTTGATATCATTTTTTATGAATAGAATAATACTTAAGATTATTTTCCGCAAAAAATAACATAATATTCTTAGAGCATAATAAAAAGTCATGGATCCTATTCTTATAGTCCATGACCTTTTATTTTAAAGATATTATTCTGCTTTATATGCAACTTTGCCATTTATTATTGTGTAAATGGTATTGGTAAAAACCTCTAACGGATTACCATCAAAAATAGCAATGTCAGCATCTTTGCCTTTTTCAATGCTTCCTACTCTGCTAGAAATACCACATATTTCTGCTGCGTTTATAGTTATTGACTTTAATGCCTCTTTTACCCCTAACCCCTCCTTTGCAGCAAGACCTGCACAAATTGGAAGGTGTTGAATTGGAGTTACAGGGTGATCTGTCATTATAGCAATTTTCACTCCTTTTTCATGAAGTACTGCTGGAGTTTTAAAGCTTTTATTTTTCAATTCTATTTTAGACCTATCAGTAAGAGTTGGTCCTACAATTGCTGCTCTGCCAGAAGACTTTACATGGTCTGGTATTAAGTGTCCTTCGGTACAGTGATCTAGAGTAAGCTTTATATCAAACTCCTTAGCGATCCTAATAGCAGTAAGTATATCGTCTGCCCTATGACAGTGGGCCTTGAGAGGTATCTTTCTATCAATAATAGGCATTAAAGCCTCCATTTTAAAGTTTTCCTCAAAATCTTTTCCCTCATTAAGTGCCTTTTCTTTTTTCGCTTTATAATTTTTCGCCTTAGTTAGAGTTTCCCTAAGAATCGCTGCCGTTGCCATTCTTGTAGTTGGCATCTTTTTTCTATCTTTATAAACTCTTTTAGGATTTTCCCCAAAAGCTATTTTTACTGCAGCAGGTTCTAGTATAATCATATCATCAACACAAATGCCCTTTGTTTTCATAGCTACAAATTGCCCGCCGATCACATTAGCGCTTCCAGGACCTGTCATTACCGTTGTTATTCCTCCTTTTACAGCATCTTCGAATGCTGTATCCATAGGATTTATTGCATCAATAGCTCTAAGCTCTGGAGTTATAGGATCCGTAGCTTCATTTACATCTAACCCTTCAAAACCCATATCTTGCTCATATATCCCTATATGACAATGAGCATCGATCATTCCTGGTAACACCCATCCACCTTTAGCATCAATAGTTTCCACTGCCTCATCTACATCTATATTTTCTGCTACGTCCACTATTTTTCCATCCTTAATTAATACACATCCATTTTCATAATCTTTATTGTTCATGGTTAATATCTTTCCGTTTTTTATTAAAAGCACCGTTTATCCCCTCCAACCCTTAATTAGCTGCTAATCGCTAGTCAATAATTAAGAAAATTGTGACGCAATTTTCTTAGTGGAAAAGCGGAGATAGTGTAGGAATGAAGAATTTTCCTCCACTTCTCCACTAAAAGTTTTTGCGTTGCAAAATATTTTAGCCTTTTCTTTTTTTATAAAGTACTGCTACTACAACAATTAGTATTAGCATTGGTAACGAAAATACAAATTTGATTATATTAAATACCAATGATAAAATTGCTGCAACAAAGGCTATACCTAGCGCTACTCCAGCTATAGGCAGCATAATTACTCCTACTAAGGATAAAATTCCAACTAAAAGAGCTACAGTAAATATAAAACCTAAAACTAATCCCATTTAACTCCCCCCTTTATAATTAATTCACAGTAACTAGGGCTTAAATTAAAATTTTTCATATAGAAAAATTTTAATTTAATGAAAACACTAGCTAAATTTAATAAATTATTTTGCTTTCTAGATCACCTAGATTTATATCTTTAATTTTGGCCTCTGGGATTCCCATTCTTCTTGTTTCTATAAAACCGCCATGAAAATCCGAACCTGCTGTTATAATGATTCCTTTTGCTTTGCACCACTCTAGGCATTTATTAATTATGTCATAGCTGTGATTGGGATGAAAACATTCTACTCCTTCAATTCCTATATCTATAAATCGGCTTAATTTTTCTGGAATTGAGGTATTATCTTTTTCATAGTAAGGATGTGCAAGTATAGGTATACCCCCTGCATTTTTTATTGTTCTTACAACTATTTCTGTGGATGAAAACTCTGGAAACAAAATAGTCTTTTGTTTGTAGAATAACCTATTAAAATAATCTCCAACATCTCTACAAATTCCTTTTTCTATGAGGAAACTTAATGACTTCCATCCGCCTTTTCTTTTATCATACTCATACTTCTCATACTCTGAAAGATCTATTTCATATCCTTTTTCAATTAGATATTTAATAGAATCATCGTTTCTCTTGTTTAACATATGCTTATTATGGTCTATAAGCTTCATAAGTTCTTTATTGCCATTATCTGTTCCATAAGCTAGTATATGATATAACTTGTCTTGAAATGTACTTGAAATTTCAATTCCTGGCAAAAAAGCTATACCTTTTTCTTTTGTTAAAGACTTTACCTCTTCAATATTCTCTATCTCATCATGATCCGTTAAAGCCATAAGTCCTATATTGTTTTCTACAGCCTCCTGCACCAATTCCTTTGGAGAATGGGTTCCATCAGAAGCATTGCTGTGAATGTGCAAATCCACTCGAGACTCTCTACTTAATGCCATTTTAAATCACCACACTCTCTTAAATAGTGTTGCCACTTAATGATTTTACCATGCAGCCTTATTAGTGGAGAAGTTGATGAGTGGAGAGAGTGGAGATGTAGAAATTAAGAATGCGAGCTCTCTATTTTATACTCTTAATTTGTACCCTACTTCATTTCTCCACTTCTCCACTAAGTGATTTAACGCCTCCACCTAAAAGTCTTCTTCTCAGTTAAACAGCTTTATATCAACAAAATTGTTTTTCATTAGTTACTGGTTACTTAAATTTAACCGCTGTTCCATAGACAATAACCTCTGCTGCTCCTTGCATTACAGCACTTGAGGCATATCTTATATTAATTATTCCATCCGCTCCTAGTTTTTCTGCCTCTTCAACCATTCTCTTTGTCGCAATAGCTCTAGCTTCATCCATCATTTCAGTATAAGATACCAACTCTCCTCCAACTAAGGTCTTAAAGCCACTCATAATGTCTTTTCCTAAATGCTTTGATTGTATTGTAGCTCCTTTTACTATAGATAAAGTTTCAAGTTCTTTTCCAGATATAAAATCAGTATTTACTAATATCATCTTTATTCTCTCCTTTAATCTCCTTTATTCTTTCAACTAAAGTCATTACTAGCATTATTAAGAGTATTACAAATACCAGCGCAACGAGTATAATAACTATAAAAGATGCATTGCTCTCCAAAAGTCCCATAGTGACAGCTAAAGCATATAATATTAGAAATGCTGCTGCAATTATAGTTACTATAATTGCGGGTATTAATCCTTTTTTCAATATATCTCCCCCTAATTCAGCCATATATAGTATATAATAACATATCTTATATTATATATATCTATATTTCAAAAGTAGTATCATCTATCCATTTCCACTCACTTTTGATACTCTTAATATCTTCTGCTAATTTATATAATGCTAAATCCTTCTTTTTTGCTTCTATCATTACATCTATATCCTTTTCTAGAGGCTTGCACATTTCTATAAATCTTATAAAGTCTTTTGCTTCTATATAATCTGCATGCTTTCTATCCTTTGCATCATCTCTTGGACTAGATACATGTATCTTTATAGGAAGTCTTTCACTACTCCATGTATTAAAAATATCCTCTATCAAGTCTTCTAGGTCTTCTCCTTCATTGTTACACACGTGATGGTGAATATCTAATACCATAGGTGCATTAACACTTTTGCATATATGCAATACTTCTCTTACAGTAAAAGTCTTATCATCATTTTCTAAAATAAGCTTTTCTGTTATATCCTTAGGATAAGCTTTAAAGTTAACTATAAACCGCTCTATAGCTTTATCTTTTCCTCCTTCTGCACTTCCAATATGAAGCACCATCTTTCCTAACGTATAGCCTATGTCTTCAAATAAATTTACATGAAAGTATAAATTTCTTTTAGTGGCCTCTACCACCTCTTCCCTTTTGCTGTTTATCACATTAAATTGGTCAGGGTGGGTGTCTATTCTCATATTATATTCTTTTATAAATCTTCCTATCCTCTGAAAATCCTTTTTAAATATCCTTCTATAATCCCAATTTGTCACCTCAGGATGGGTTGCCAAGGGTACTAAAGCGGAGGTTATCCTATAAAAGTGTATTTTGTTTTTTACATTATACTCTAGTATCTTATATAAGTCATCTATATTTGATAAGGTTATCCTTTTTAATTTATTTAACCTTTCCTCATCCGATATAAGACTTGAGTATGTCTTAAATGTCACTGTGCTTGAAGACGTTACCTTAGGAAGCTTTAAAGCAATAGCCACGTATCCTAGTCGTACCCTCATTTTACCACCTCTGTTTTATATAAAATAATAAGAATGACAATATTCATTGTCATTCTTATTATTTACTTACTGATTTCTTCGTATTCTACGTCCACTACTTCAGAATTATATACATATTCGTTTTTATCATTATATATTTCAAATGCTTCTACCTTTGTATTTTCTCTCTTCTTTAATCTTTTAAATTTTGATTGTATGAACCTTATGCCTTTATAACTTGCATATGCTAGTATACCTACAGGAACAAGTATAAATAAGCCCTGTATTATAAATAAAGTTAAGAATAGGAATCCTAAGGATATTAATATACCCTTTAAATCTCTTTTTATTCCGAAACCCTTATTGAAATATTCCATTCATATCCCCTTCTTTTATTTTTGTTTAAAATAAATTATATATGCATTATATCATGCCTTTTATAAAAGTAGTACTAAATACCATAAAAAAAGTTATTAATAATTTATTAATAAGTGTTAAAGTCTTCTGTAGCTCTCATTTTTAAAGCCATAGTTTCCTTCAATTATGCTATCCAACTCCTCTAAAAGCCTCTCCTTGTCTTCATTTAAGTTAGCTGCAAGAGGAGCATAATTTGAAGCATGATTGCTTCTGAATACACAGTTATCAACTTCTAAGTTTTTTATAAACTCTCTTGTTTCTATCATAACTTCTTTTGGAGATAATAAGGTTACCTCTCCATTTCTAATCTTATCATAAATTTCAGTATTCGGTTCTACCATAAGGGTGAGCAGCCCTAAGTAATCTGGATTGATTTCACTTATTACTCTTGCAGATTCAACTGCATGCTGTTTCCACTTCTCTTTTCCACCGAGACTAGAAATTAAGGTTACAGAGAGCTTAATTCCCGTTCTCATTATCTTTTTACCTGCTTCAATCATTTCTTCGGAAGTTACACCTTTATTTATATCCTGAAGAACTTCATCACTTCCACTTTCTACACCTAAATATATTATCTTTAATCCCAAGTTTTTAAGCTTGATTAAATCTTCCTCACTTTTTCTTAGTATATCTCCTGGAGTACCATACATTGACACTCTCTCACACTCTGGAAATAGCTCTTTTATTTTGATAAGAATTTTCTCCAAGTCTTGAGTCTTTAATATAAGTGCATCTCCATCAGCTAAAAATATTCTTCTCACATATTTATAATGTTGCCTTGACATCTCTAAATCTTCAAATATATCCTCTATTGTTCGTATCTTAAACTTTTTATCCTTAAACATGCTGCAAAAAGTACATTTATTATGAGAACATCCTAAAGTAACTTGAATTATTAAGCTATATGCTTCACTTGGTGGTCTATATACTGCTCCTTCGTATCTCAATATTTTCATCTCCTTATAATGTTTATATTATATATGTGTATAGAATTCTATTTATATATGTGTATATTTTTCACTTGTGCATTTAGGATACTTGCTTTTATCCCATATGTGATCCTTTGACAATTGTTCGTCTGTTATATTAAAATAAGTATACCTTATTATATCATTATGTTTGCTATAGACAATAGGATCATTCCATGTAGCATCTAAATTATAATACTCCCCATCTATTTTAACTATATTCCATGCGTGAGGGATATTCTTCTCTCCATCAACAGCATCTCCCGTTACATATAGAGTTTCAATTCCTGCAGAGTTCAAAAGTCTGTACATCGCTTTTGCATAGCTATCACAAACTCCCGTGCCTTTCACCAAAACACCATAATCCGTATAAGATTCTTCTGGCATACTCCCCCCATATAATCTTTTATCATACTCTGCATTTTTTAATAAATAGTCGTGTAGAGCTAACTCCTTTTCATAATCATTCATCTCTTGTTTTATAAGCTTGTCTATTATATATTTAACTTTATCCTGAGATGCTTTTTCATGTACTGCATATATTCTTTAGAATATCTATAGCTAAAATTAATATTCATAATAGCCTCAGTAGAATATGTATAACTGGACACACTTCCCCTTGCTCCAACATAGCCATAATCTAAATTAGGGTGCTGATGAAGCACTTCATTTATAACATCTAATTTGTAAATAGATTTATTATAATTACTTATATTAAGAGTTATGCTGCTCTCAAAGTTAGCAAGTGCGTATGCTAATGCATTATAAAATTCAACAGGACTATTTATTTTATTGCCTGGATTTATAAAATTCTCCTTTAAAAAACCAAAGCTTTGTTCTCCTAAGGCCTTTGTTCTAAAGTTAAACTTTACTCCTTTAGATATTACCTTGCCTTTTGAAGACTTTACTCCCTTTTCAACAACTAATAAGTATTCTTTATTGTAATAGTAGTTATCTAAAGGCATTACCGTTATAGAATTATCATCATTATTATACTGTAAGTCTATATTTATATATTCTTTATTATCCATTCTTATCAACTTTATGTTATCCCTAAGTGTGCTTTTGTCTAGTGAATTATTAAATTTTATCCTCCAAGACTTATTGACTTCTACATTCTCCTGTGGCTTCCACAATTCATAATTATCTTCTGATGCTAATCCAATTTGAAATATAGAGGCCAGCGCTATTATTAGAAACGAAAAAAATATACCCTTACTTTTCTTTCTTATGTGCATAATCTCACCTCAATTCATGTAGTTAGTTTTCTCCACTTCTATTGATTTTTCTTTTATTGCATCCTTAATAATCCTATCAGTTAGCTTTAACTTGTTTACTATTAGATTTTCCCTCTGTTTCTTTACCTATATTATCCTTTATTATAGAGTTTTTATATAAAGTTCTCAACCATTATCTTTTAATTTTTAGACTTTTATAAAAATATATGCTGGTAATACCTCCTACCATATGATAAACTAATTATGTAAGTGATGTATATTAATATATTGGAGGGATATTTATGGCAAAAATTAAGGTTCCATACTCAAAACAAATGTGGGAAATAGAAATACCAGATAAGAACCTTGTGGGAATTTTAGAATCAAAAGCTCATTCTTATAAGCCTGAGTCCTCTCAAGAGGAAATAGTAAATAAGGCTTTAGATAACTGCATAGGAGGCAGCCCTATTGAAGAATTAGTTAAGGGTAAAAAAGATGTAGTTATAATTACAAGTGACCATACACGACCAGTTCCTAGTAGAATAACTTTACCTATACTTCTTAAAAGAATAAGAAATTCTAACCCTGAAATTGAAATAAAAATCCTTATATCTACTGGTTTTCACAGACCTTCTACTAGAGAAGAATTAATAAATAAAATGGGACAAGAAATTGTAGATAACGAAACCATAATCAATCATATTTCCACCGATGATAACAGTATGATTAAACTTGGCACTCTTCCATCTGGCGGAGAATTAAAAGTCAATAAATTGGCTATTGAAACCGATTTACTTATAGCAGAAGGTTTTATAGAGCCTCACTTCTTTGCTGGTTTCTCTGGTGGAAGAAAGAGCATTCTCCCTGGTGTAGCTTCTGCTAAAACTATAATGGCAAACCACTGCTCTGAATTTATAGCTAGCCCTTATGCAAGAACAGGCATACTTGAAAATAATCCTATACATAAGGACATGCTCTATGCTGCTGAAAAAGCAAAGCTAGCATTTATACTAAATGTTGTAATCGATTCAGATAAGAATATAATAAACGCTTTTGCCGGAGATGCTAAGCTTGCTCATGAAGAAGGATGTAAATTCGTCTCTGAACTTGCTGGAGTTAATAAAATTGAAGCTGATATATCTATATCTACTAATGGTGGATATCCTCTTGACCAAAATATATATCAATCCGTAAAAGGTATGACTGCAGCTGAAGCAACTTGCAAAAAAGGCGGAGTTATAATTATGATTTCTGCCTGCAATGACGGCCATGGTGGTCAATCTTTCTATGATAACTTAGCAAATTCCAGCTCTCCTAAGGAAGTTTTAGATAGAGTCATAAAAGTTCCTAGAAATGAAACTGCCCCTGACCAATGGGAGTTCCAAATACTAGCTAGAATTTTAAATGACTATACTGTAATACTTGTTTCAGATATGGCAGACCCTGAAATGATTAAAAACATGCATATGGAACATGCCTATACCTTTGATGAAGCTCTAAAAAGAGCCCTTGAAATAAAAGGACAAGACGCTAAAATCGCAGTGATTCCTGATGGAGTTTCTGTAATAGTTAGATAATTCAGATACTACTTAATTTATTATTCCAAATCAACCCCAAAAGGTTTACTATTAATATATATTATTAGTAACTTGAGGGGTTGATTTTTTGAGAATTACAACTTTAATCGAAAATACTTTAGGGGAAAATATTGCTTTAACAAAAGAACATGGACTGTCTATTTTTATTGAAACACCTGAGGGTAGTATTTTATTCGACACTGGACAAAGTGGTAATTTTATTTCAAATGCAGAAAAGCTCAATATAGACTTAAATAAAATAGATTATATAGTTTTGAGTCATGCACATTATGATCATGCTGGAGGAGTTAAACCTCTATTAGAATTTATTCAAGCTAAACCCAAATTATATGTGAGTAAACACTTCTTTTCTCATAGTGAAAGGTATCATGTTTCACATTCGGAAGAATCTAGCTCTAAATATATTGGAATAGATTTCAACGAGAATAATATTTTAGAGAAAGACATCCTTATAAACTATGTGTGTGAAGATTTTCTTCCTATCACATCTAAAATATCTATTGCAACAAATTTTTATAGAGATTGCTCCTTTGAACCCATAAATAACGCTATGAAAGTAAACTCCAATAATACCCTTTGCATTGATACCTTCAAAGATGAAATTGCAATTGCAATAGATACGTCGGAAGGCTTATTAGTTCTTGTTGGTTGTTCCCATCCTGGCATAGTCAATATAATTAATACTATAAGAAAAAGAAGTTATAAAAAGATATATGGTGTCATAGGCGGGACTCACCTAATTGAAGCTGATGACTCCAGAGTTGATAAAACCATAAAATATTTCAAAGACTTGAATATAAAGTTAATAGGATTGTCCCATTGTACCGGAAAAAAAGCTGCTGAGAAATTCAAACAAGAAACACCTAACTTTTTTATAAACTATACCGGGAAAAGCATAGAAATAAAATAATTACTCGGAATATATTGTATTTTTATTTTAGTTATTATACTATATATTTTATACATTTTATGTCTTTATAAGTATTTTGCTGTATAAATATATACTTATTATTACATGTATGGGGAACTATATGTATCAGGACATTGTATAAGCCAAAAACTAGGGGGTATATTATGAGATCAATAATAACAGTTTTAGGAAAAGACAGGACAGGGATTATCGCTGGAGTGAGTAACATTCTAGCTGATGCTGATGTTAATATTCTGGACATAAGTCAAACTATTCTTCAGGAATACTTCACCATGATAATGCTAGTTGACCTATCTAATTCTTTAAAATCCTTTAAAGAATTAAAAGAAACTTTAGACCTAAAAGGTCAAGAACTAAATTTATCAATAAAAATTCAGCATGAAGACATATTTAATTCAATGCATAATGTATAGGAGTAGGTGAAGCTATGATTAATCAGAATAAAATAATAGAAACAATTGAAATGATAGAAAAAGAAAAGCTAGACATTCGTACTATAACTATGGGTATTTCCTTAATGGATTGTTGCGATTCTGACGGAAAGAAATCTCGTAATAAAATATATGATAAAATAACAAGGTATGCAGAAAATTTAGTAAATGTTGGGGAAGAAATAGAAAGTGAGTATGGAATTCCTATTATAAATAAAAGAATATCTGTAACTCCTATATCCTTAATTGCCGGATGCTGCAGCGATGAAAATTATGTAGAGTTTGCCAAAACATTAGATAGAGCTGCTTCTACTGTTGGTGTTAACTTTATAGGAGGCTTTTCCGCTCTAGTTCATAAAGGCTATTCCAATGGAGATAAAAAATTGATTTCATCAATTCCAGAAGCCTTAAGTGTAACAGAAAAAGTTTGTTCCTCTGTTAATGTGGCTACGAGTAGAGCTGGAATAAATATGGATGCAGTAAGAGAAATGGGAGAAATCATAAAAAGAACGGCAGATCTTACAAAAGACAAAGCTGGATTTGGATGTGCTAAGCTTGTTGTATTCGCAAATGCTGTTGAAGATAATCCTTTTATGGCAGGTGCTTTTCATGGTGTAGGAGAAGCTGAATGCATAATAAATGTAGGTGTAAGCGGGCCTGGTGTTGTAAAAAGTGCATTAGAACTTGTTAAAGGAGAAAGTTTTGATGTAGTAGCTGAAACTGTAAAGAAAACAGCCTTTAAGATTACGCGAATGGGGCAACTAGTTGCAGCAGAGGCTTCTAGAAGACTTAATATTCCTTTTGGAATAATAGATTTATCCTTAGCTCCTACTCCAGAGGTTGGTGATAGTGTAGCTCATATTCTAGAGGAAATGGGATTAGAACGCTGTGGTGCTCCTGGCACGACTGCCGCTCTAGCACTTTTAAATGATGCCGTAAAAAAAGGCGGAGTTATGGCTGCTTCTAGAGTTGGTGGTCTTAGTGGTGCTTTTATCCCTGTAAGCGAAGATGCTGGAATGATTGATGCGGTATTAAAGGGTGCCCTAAGCCTAGAAAAGCTAGAAGCCATGACCTGTGTATGCTCTGTAGGTCTTGATATGATTGCAATTCCTGGAGATACCTCTGCTGAGACTATCTCTGGTATCATTGCAGATGAAGCTGCTATAGGAGTTATAAACAACAAAACTACTGCCGTTAGAATAATACCTGCTCCTGGAAAATTCGTAGGTGACATGGTTGAATTTGGAGGGTTGTTAGGTAGAGCTCCTGTTATGAGTGTTAGTAAATTCAGCAGTGCTGACTTTGTTAATAGAGGCGGTCTAATTCCTGCTCCAATCCATAGTTTTAAAAATTAAGCTATATTTAGACTATATTTGAAAAAACAAAATTATGATGTTACTTGAAGGAATTTATTGCATTTTATAGAATACCATTTTATAACATATTTTTATGTGGGGGTAAAATTGATGCATATAAAGAACACTTCACAAGAGAACCATAATAATCTTAAATATACCATTAGCCTTTTTAAAGATAAAAATAATCTAGCTAATAGCATTTTAGATAACGCCAACCTGATTATTTTAGTATGGAAAGGATCTGGGAATCTTATAAAATTTAATAATTATGCTCAGAAGTTAACAGGATTCAAAGAAATAGAAATGCTTGGTAATGGCTGGGATGGTCACCTTGTTGATGATGTTCTAAAAGCTTCTATGATGAAAGGCTTTTCGGATCTTTCTAAGGATATCATTCCACCTCCCCACGAAACCTATGTTTTTGATAAAGCTGGTCACAAAATAGACGTATTCTGGAGCAACTCTGTACTATATGATGAGAAAAGAAAACCTTCTATATTTATTGCTATGGGAACAGATATATCTAACCGTAAAATTGTAGAGAAAAGGCTAGTAAACAGCTATAAAACCTTAAAAATGCTTAACGACAGACTATCTCTTGCTCAAATAGAATTAAGTACAAGATATGAAGAATTAAAATTCAGCCAAGAATCTTTAAAAGAAGTTGAAGAAAGATTTCGTTTAGCTCTCGAAGGTTCTAAGGATGGGATTTGGGATTGGAAAATAAAAGCGAACAAATTTTCTTTATCTACTCAATGTAAAATTATGCTTGGATATAGAGACAAAGAGTTGAATGATACTTTGTCTTCTTGGCTTAAACTTATTCACAAAGATGATATAGAGAGTTTTCAGCAAGCCATGAAAAAGCATTTATGCAAACAAACTCTCTTTTTAAACATTAACGTAAGAATGAAAACTAAAATTGGCATGTATAAATGGATATTAATTAGAGGTAAAGCTATTTTTGACAATGATAACTCTCCCATTAGAATGGCTGGTTCCACTACAGACATAACTAGCCGTAGAAAAAATGAAGAAACTATATACAAATTAGCTTACTACGATTCTCTAACAAATTTACCTAATAGGACCTTATTTAATTTAAAGTTAGCTGATGAGCTAAAAAAATCCTTAAAATATAATACTCAGCTTGCACTATTGTACATGGATTTAGATAATTTCAAGTCTATTAATGATACTTTCGGACATCACTTTGGTGATAAGCTATTGATAGAAGTAACTAAATCTTTTGAGTGCTTGATGAGAGACAATATAATTATCTCTCGTTTAGGTGGAGATGAATTTATGGTACTGATTTCAGATATTCATGATATAACTTACGCCTGTGAGTTGTCAAATGAGATTATAAAGTCTCTATATAGACCCTTTATAATAAACAGTACCTCAGTATTTGTAACCACAAGCATAGGTATCGTAGTTTACCCTAATGACGGAAGTGATATCGAAACCTTACTTAAAAATGCTGATGCTGCTATGTATCACGCTAAATCTCTTGGAAAGAATAATTATCAACTGTTTTCTACAGAGCTTAATGCCAAGTTAGTTGAAAAAATGGAGCTTGAAAAAACCTTAAGATTTGCACTATTGAATCGTAAGGAAAAAGAATTTATGGTCTACTATCAACCTCAAGTAGACGCTAAAACTGGTGAGTTAGTAGGCATGGAAGCTCTGGTAAGATGGACTCATCCTAAGCGAGGGTTTATTTCCCCGAATCAGTTTATTCCTATTGCAGAAGAAACAGGGCTTATAAATGAAATTGATGAATTTGTCATTAAAGCTACTTGTAAACAGTTAAGACAATGGCAATACCAGGGTTATAAATTAGTTCCTGTCTCCGTTAATATTTCTGCTAATCAATTTAAGCAGCAAAACATCTTTAATAAGATAAAAGCCATTCTTGATGAAACAGAGATTTCTCCTAAATGGCTTCATATAGAGATAACAGAATCTGCTACTATCTCTGATATGAACCTTGCTACAAAAATACTGAATAGATTTAAAGCCTTAGGAATAAAGGTGCTGCTTGATGATTTTGGTACAGGGTATTCCTCCTTAAACCACTTAAAAAATCTCCCTATTAACACTCTAAAAATCGATAAATCCTTTATAGATCGAATTGCCTATGAGGAAAGCGAAAAAGCCATCGCTCATACTCTTATTGAATTAGCCCACATTCTGAACATGGATGTAATTGCTGAAGGAGTAGAAACCGAAGCTCAGCTTGAAGTCCTTAAAGCACAGCAGTGTGATAAAATACAAGGGTATCTCTTTAGCAAACCTCTTCCTCCTGATAAGTTAGAATATCTGTTTTCTCGTAAGCAAATATCTATATATGAAGCTAATGAATTATAATTCTTGCAAGAAGCTTTAGTAATTACTAGTTGCTAAGTTTTTTATACTTACTATATTATTCTAGTAAATAAGAACCTTTTTAAATACTAACAATAACTATATCAGTTGCTGTTAGTATTTTTTTACTTTTTTATTCTTCAAATCTGACTTTTGGTATATTTCTTGCTATATTTATAATAAATAATTTGCATGTTAAAATGTAGTAAATAAAACATTAAAATTCATGAAAATGTAGGAGGATTAGCATGTTAAAAGAAATCTTATTGAACACAGTTAAAATACAAAATGGCGAAACTATTGCCTATAGAGAAAGTGGATCTGGCGATAAAATCCTGATTTTAATTCATGGTAATATGACTTCTTCAAAGCATTGGGATTTGCTAATAGAAAGTCTTCCGGAGAATTATAAAATCTATGCTCCAGATTTAAGGGGCATGGGAATGTCTTCTTATAATAATGAGATAAATTCCATTAAAGACTTTTCTGAAGATGTTAAAGCTTTTCTTCACGCATTAGGCTTGAAAGAGGTTTATATAGCTGGTTGGTCTACTGGAGGATGTGTAGCTATGCAGCTTGCTGCCGACTATCCTGAGTCTATAAAGAAATTAATTCTTGTTGAATCTGGCGGAATTAAAGGTTATCCTGTATTCAAAAAAGATGAAAATGGAAAACCTATTTTTACTCAATTAATATCAACTAAAGAAGAGCTATCTAAAGACTTTGTACAGGTTCTTCCTATACTAAACGCCTACGCTAGAAGAGATAAAGAGTTTTTGAAGACAATATGGAAAACGACAATTTATACTCACAACGAACCATCTTCTGAAAAATTTGATGAGTATATGGAAGATATGATGACTCAAAGAAATCTTGTAGACTTAGATTATGCATTGATTACCTTTAATATATCTCATGAACATAATGGAGTTGTTCCTGGCAATGGAGATGTAGATAAGATAATATGCCCTACTCTTATACTTCAAGGAGAGAGAGATATGGTAGTGCCTCCAGTGATGGGACAAGATATAAAAGACGGTATTGGCGATAATGCGACTCTAACAATGCTTCCATGTGGACATTCACCTCTTATTGATTGCCTTGATAGGTTGACAGAAGAAATAGTCCACTTTACTAAATAAAAACATGAAAAGAGCAGTCCCCCCTGCTCTTTTCATGTCTAATTTTGATACATATGTAAAAATTTTATACATTATAAAAACTTTCTAGTTTCTTTTTTAATTTGCTTAAAGCCGTTCTCTTTCTTTTTAAGACTGTGCCATATTTTATATTCATTTTATCTGCATAATCTCTAATCTTTACCTCATTAAAATATATACTTATAATTAATTCCTTTTCTTCTGGTCTTAATTCTATTAAAGCTTTTTTAAGATAATTTATCCTTTCCTTACCTATTATATTTTCTTCTATATCTATATTATCAGATGCGGCTTTTAAAAAAATCTCCATACCCTCTTCTAATGCTTTGTTTAAGCTGCCTTCAAACCTCTCCTTACCTCTTTTTCTTATTTCATAATTAAAATTATTGTTTATAGCATATGTTACATAAGATATGAAATTGCCCTTTTCTAAATTATATTTATCTATTGCCTTTAAAATCGAAACATTTCCCATTTGAATAAGATCTTCCATATCATGATTTTTTATATACACTTCCTTAGCTTTCTTAATTACAAATGGTCTAAACCTTTTCACTAACTCTGTTTTCGCTAAATTATTTCCTCTTTTAGCTTCCTTAACTAAATTTTCTATTTCTATATTCATAGTGCATCCTCCCGCTTATTTTTGCTTTCATATAGTAAATATGCACTTTAATAAAATTGCGTAACAATTTTCTTATAAGATAGTCCCTAGTCTCTAATCGCTAATCACTAAAATATAGATGTTAAGCTTCAGGTGTTGAGAATAAATTGATGTTGCAGTGTAAAGCAAAATGAAGCAAAAGCTAACTACAAACTTCTTCTAACTCCACATAATAAGGGCTTAGCATCTACAACATTATCTTACCGCTGACCTACTAGCGATTAGTGACTAGGGATTAGAGACTAGCGATTGCTTCTATAGCTGCGTCGCAAAATATTTCTAGTATGTCTTTTATATGAAATTTAGCGATTATAGAATACTTTACTACAACTTGGAAATAATACTACTTATAAAAAGAATAAAGGTGTGATGATGTATGAGGATTCCAAATCATATAGGGGTTATTCCAGACGGAAATAGACGTTGGGCTGTAGATAAAGGAATGACAAAAGAAAAAGGCTATGTATCAGGATTGGATCCTGGGTTGGTCTTATTTCGCCTTTGTAAAGAAGTAGGTATAAAAGAATTAACCTATTACGGCTTTACCACAGACAATACAAAGAGACCTGCTATACAAAGGTCTGCTTTTACAAAAGCGTGCACTGATGCAGTAGAGATGCTAAGTAAAGAAGATGCGGAGTTATTAGTAGTTGGAAATTCTAGCTCTCCTATGTTTCCAAAAGAACTTTTGCCTTATACTAAGAGAAAAACCTTTGGTAAGGGAGGCATTAAGGTGAATTTTTTAGTCAACTACGGCTGGGAATGGGACTTAGGAGATCTTATGACCAATAAAAGCAATAATAGAGCTACTATCACCAAATGCCTAAAATCCAATGATATATCCAGGGTAGATCTTATAATAAGATGGGGAGGAAGAAGAAGGTTGAGCGGTTTTCTACCTGTTCAGTCTATATATTCAGACTTTTATGTGGTTGATGACTATTGGCCAGATTTTAGTCAAGAGCATTTTTTTAAAGCCTTGGATTGGTATAATACTCAAGATATTACCCTTGGAGGCTAGATTCAGGTTAGAAGTCAGAATATTAGTTTTCATAGTTGCAGTTAGAAAACTATTCATTAATACCATTCTAACTTCTCATACTTTTGCCTCAATAGATTTTTATCCGATGACTACCCTGTCTAAGACTCACATCTTCTCCAAGTTAAAGTCTTAGGCAGGCTAAGTCCCTGGATAACGATTTCTAAGCTTCAACTTGAGTAAAAACTCCACCTGAAGCCAGGAATTTTGTTTATACTGAATTATTTATAATCCACCTTTCATATAAATCTGGTCTTTCCTCTGTAAGAATCTTTAGGAATTTTTCTAAGTACATCGACTTTTTTAAACCTTTCATAAGATGTCGTGGGTATTTCATGTTTCTACTGTAACAGCCCTTAGGATCGATTACCATGACACTTTCATCCTTTTGAACAAATATATCTTTGCACCTAATGTCAATTTTTGTGAAATTCAATCTTTCAAATTCCTCCAACAATTGTATTACATTCAATGCTAAGGTTTTACTAAGACCATAAACTTTAATATACTCCCTTAGACATTGACCCCCTACATAGTCTCTTACCATATATATAGTGTCGTATTCATATACTCTAGGAAAATACTTTGACCCATGAACTTTTTTTAAAATTTCATATTCTTTTTTGCAACTTTTTACAGTAGTACATATTTTCACAACCCTTCCATCCGCTCTTAGAAATACCTTACCATGATGTCCTTCTCCGAGAAACTTACATCCACTTAAGTCTAATCCTGCATTATTCTTATAGCTTTCTAAAAGGTAGTCCTTTCTTATTCTATCCTTTTTATTTTTACAGAGATTATCCATAAAAATATTCTCCTAATTACATGCTTTCTATAATCATAATATGATTTAAAAATATTATGGCAACCATAATTTACAAATAAATTTGACCAATGCGGTATGCACTAATTAAATTTACATATAAAACAAAAGAACTCAGAATATCCCTGAGCTCTGTAAATCAACTTATCAGCTTACACTTTCTAGATCTGTTATATATCTTTTTATAAAGTCCAATCCTTTTTCTGTTAAGATAGCTATAGTTTTATCCACATCTTTCATTAACTTTATATAGCTTTTTTTATCAATATCTCTATATTGAAGTCAGATATTTTACAGTCATCAACGCATATGCCATTGCAATCGTTTTTATATAAGGTGATTAAGAAATCTACTCTCTCTATTATCTCATCTAAAAAAAGCCTTGTATATACCTTCAAAGTTATCACCTCAACCTTTAAATTTCCTAATTATATTATATTTCATATAATTATTAAAAACAAGTTAAATACTTAACTTAAATTTAACAAAACTATTATTGATATTTTGACTTAGATAAACTATTTTCTTCACATCATTAGCTTAAAAAATTAAGAGCTAGTTCAATATACTAACTCTTAACCTTCCTAATAATTAACTCTATTGATTTCCTCCATACACTTTAATGCAAACTTAGGTTTTACTTCTAATGCTGTCTTAATAAAATTATCTAGCACATTTAATTCTTCTAATTCTTTCAATAATGTACTAGGTATAGATATCTTCTTTACATAAACCTTCCTAGGATCTATTACTTTTATCTGCTGATTTTCTTCTACATAGATGTTTCTCTCTGATATATCTAATCTTGTGAAGCCTAATCTTTCAAATTCCTCCAATAAACATAGTAAACTAAAAATTAGTTTTTGCGGGAAGCCTTTTGTCTTAATATATTTTCCTAAAGATATTCCACCTACATATTCTCTTAGCATTGCTTTACCTTCTATGGATACCGCTTTAGGAAAATACCTACTTCCTTCTACTTTTTTGAGTATAGTATATTGATCTTCGCAATTCTTTTTGTTATTAAAAATCTTTAAAGCATATCCATTAGGAACAAGATACACCTTACCTTCTCTTCCCTTACCCAAAAACTTACAGTCTTTAAGCTCTACACTAAAATATCTTTTACTAATGTTTATCACCTCTTTATCTGTTTATAACTTACTCTTTTATATTACATTCTATTATTTATCTTATCTTTAGGTTACTCTAAATCTCTTAATGACTAATTGTAATTAATTGTTGAGTTCTCATGAGCTTGAAGCAAACTTAAGCAAGTTTGAAGCATAAAAAAGTCACTCTAGAATTTCCCAATTTCTAGAGTGACTTTTTTATGAAAATAATGCTCTATCACTTAATAAATCATCTTTTACATTATTCTCAAAATATTTAAGGAGTTTTTCTATTGTAAGCCCCCTCTTTTCTTCATCCCTTATATCTAAGATAACTTTTCCATGGTGAAGCATTATAAGCCTATTTCCTAGATTTATGGCGTGATTTAGGTTGTGGGTTACCATTAAAGTAGTTATACTTCTCTCTTTTACTATTTCTTCTGTAAGCTCTATTATTCTATCTGAAGTCTTTGGATCTAAAGCTGCAGTATGCTCATCTAAAAGTAAAACCTCTGGATTTCCCATAACAGTCATTATTATAGCTAACGCTTGTCTTTGGCCCCCTGATAAAAGCCCTACCTGTGTATAAAGCTTATCTTCAAGGCCAAGCTCTAGTTTTGACAGAAGTTCCTTAAAATAAGGTATATTTTTCTTATCAACGGCAAAGTTAAAGCCAAATCTTTTCCCCTTATTATATGCCATCGACATATTTTCTAATATAGTCATAGAAGGTGAGGTCCCCTTTGTAGGGTCCTGAAATACTCTTCCAATAAATTTTGTACATTTGTATTCTGGCAGTTTTGATATATCTTTTTCACCGAGCATTACACTCCCACTATCTAACTGTAAAGTACCAGAAATAAGATTTAATAAGGTAGACTTTCCTGCTCCATTACTTCCAATTATAGTTATAAAATCTCCTTTATCTACCTTTAAACTAAGCTTATCAAAAACTACATTCTCATTAACAGTATTTTTATTGAACACTTTGTACAGATTTTGTATTTGAAGCAACTCCCTCGCCCCCTTTTTCATCTTTTCTTACACTTTTAAAACTAAATTTAAAATTATTAGTTCCTAATATAATAATTACGATAAGAGCTGTCACTAATTTCAAGTCATTAGGGCTAAGTCCAAATCTAAGCGCTGCTGCAATAGCTAGTTTATACAATATTGCTCCTGAAACTGTCATAGTTGTCACCGTAATAAACTTTATCTTTCCTAATAAAGAGCTGCCCAGTATTACAGCCGCAAGGCCTATTACTACAGTACCAGTTCCCATACCTACGTCCGCAAATCCTTGATTTTGAGCCATTACAGATCCCGCTAATGCTCCTAACCCATTTGCAATACTAATTCCAACTACCTTAATCATGTCTTTATTAATGCCTAGAGACGTAACAAGCTGCTCATTATCTCCCACAGCCTTCAATACATACCCAAGCTTTGTTTTTAAAAATACATCCAGCACTAACTTAATTCCTACAGCAAACAAGCCTAGTAGTAATACAGGTTTCATAAAACTTGTAACTGTGAAAATAGTGTCAAATCCGAAAAAAGGCACATTAGATTTTCCCATTATTCTTAAGTTTATAGAATACAAACCTATCATAACTAATATTCCTGAAAGAAGACTTGATATCTTAAACTTAACATGCAATATACCTGTTACCATACCTCCTATCATTCCTAAAATTAGAGATATAATACACGCTGCAAACGGATTAATTCCTTTAGTGAGGCATACTGCTGTTACTGCAGCTCCCATAGGGAAAGTTCCATCTATAGTCATGTCTGGAAAGTCTAATATCTTGTAAGTTATATATACTCCTAAGCCGACTATTCCAAATATAAATCCTTGTTCAAGTGTGCTTATTATAAAATCTATCATCAATCAACGCCTCCTGTTATCTTTTCTGCTTTAGAACTTATATCTTCTGGAACCTTTATACTTAACTTTTTGACTGCATCCTTATTTATGA
Organism: Clostridium bovifaecis; assembly: GCA_009738435.1. GTDB lineage: Bacteria > Bacillota > Clostridia > Clostridiales > Clostridiaceae > Clostridium_H > Clostridium_H bovifaecis. Next base: position 2,382,730 of record CP046522.1, read on the forward strand.
ATGTAGTAACTTCTTTTGTTTTTGTTATTGGTATTTCTCCTGGATTCTTTCCTTCTAATACTTCTACAGCTTTACTCCCCGTCTCATATCCCAGTTTAAAATAGTCAATACCTTCTGTTGCAACTGCACCACCCTTTACATGCCCAGACTCCGATCCAAAAACCGGAATGTTTTTAATATAACATTGTTTTGTTATTGTTGCTATTGATGATGCTATCATGTTATCTGTTGGAACATAGAGCACATCTATTTTACCCAAAATTGAATTCAAGGCTTGTGGTATTTCATTGGTATTTGTTATTCCTGAAGTTACTATATTGAATTTAAAATTTGTTGCTGCTTCTATTGCCTGTTTTACTTGAATCTCTGAGTTATTTTCACTAGTATTGTATACTATTCCTATATTCTTAGCATTTGGAATTATCCTTTTAATTAATTGGAATTGTCCTTCTATCGATATTGCATTTGATGTTCCTGTTACATTAGTACCTGATTTATCTAAAGATTTAGCAATTCCCGCTTGTATTGGGTCTGTTACTGCTGTGATTACTATTGGAATATTCTTATTTGCTCTTTTAGTTGCATTAAATGCTGCTTGTGCTGATGGTGTTGTTATTGCTGCTATTAACTTCACATTATCATTAACAAACTTTTCAGCAATGGTTTGAGTTGTAGGTATATCCCCTTGTGCATTTTCAAAATCTATCTTAATTTTTTTACCCTCTTCATATCCCTTGTCCTTTAGCGCTGTTATGAACCCTTCTCGCGCTAAATCTAAAGCTTGATGTTCAACAAGTTGAGTAACTCCTATTTTAATCAAATCACTTTGATTTTCCTTTTGCCCTGCTAATGTTGTTTTTGAGCTTGGTGAACATCCACCTAAAATCCCTGATACTAATGCACTACACACTAAAATCGAAATCCTTTTTTCTACCATACTACCATCCTCCAAAAATTATCATACATACCATACTACTATACTTCAAAATTATATTACTTAACTCCGCCTGTTACCTTTTCTGCTTTAGAGCTTATATCTTCTGAAATCTTTATATTTAATTTTTTTGCTGCATCTTCATTGATAACTATAGAAGTTTCTTTTGCAGTTGTTACTGGTATTTCGTCTATCTTCTTACCTCCTAAAATTTCTACAGCTTTAAGCCCAGTTTCATATCCAAGCTTATAGTAGTCAATCCCTGCGGTTGCCACTGCTCCACCTTTTACATGAGCAGATTCTGAGCCGATAACAGGAATGTTCTTACTATAGCATTGTTGTGTTATTGTTGGTATTGCTGCTGCTACCATGTTATCCGTTGGCACATAGAGAACATCTATTTTCTCTAAAATCGAGTTTAAAGCTTGTGGTATTTCATTTGTGTTTGTTATTCCTGATGTTACTATATTAAACCCAAAGTCTGTTGCAACCTTTTTAGCATTGTTTACTTGAATCTCTGAATTAGCTTCGCTAGTGTTATACACTATCCCTATATTTTTAGCATTTGGTATTAATTTTTTAATTAATTCAAACTGTCCTTCTATTGATACTGCATCTGATGTTCCTGTTACATTAGTACCAGGTTTATCTAAAGCTTTAACCAGTCCAGCCTGTATTGGGTCTGTTACCGCTGTAATTACTATTGGGATATTCTTTTTTGTCTTTTGAGTAGCATTAAATGCTGCTTGTGCTGATGGAGTTGCTATTGCTGCAATTAATTTTACATCATCATTAACAAACTTCTCAGCAATAGTTTGAGTTGTTGGCATATCCCCTTGAGCATTTTGAAAATCTATTTTAATATTCTTACCATCCTCATATCCCTTGTCCTTTAGAGCTGTTGTAAATCCCTCCCTAGCTGAATCTAAGGCTGGGTGCTCAATGACTTGAGTAACTCCTATTCTAATTAAATCACCTTTAATTTCCTTTTGGCTTGAAGATGTTGTTTTTGAGTTTGCTGAACATCCTCCTAAAATCCCTGCTACTAATATGCTACACACTAAAATTGAAACCTTCTTACCTGCCATACTACCATCCTCCTAAAATTATATTATTTAACTCCGCCTGTTACCTTTTCAGCTTTGGAGTTTATATCTTCTGGAATCTTTATATTTAATTTTTTAACTGCATCTTCATTGATAACTATAGAAGTTTCTTTTGCAGTTGTTACTGATATTTCTTCTGGCTTCTTTCCTTCTAAAATTTCTACAGCTTTAAGCCCTGTTTCATATCCAAGTTTATAGTAATCAATCCCTGCTGTTGCCACTGACCCATTTTTCACTTGCCCAGCTTCTGATCCAATTACAGGAATACCCTTGCTATAACACTGTTTTGTTATTGTTGGCGTTGCCGCAACAACCATATTGTCTGTTGGTACATAGAGAACATCTATTTTCCCTAAAATTGAGTTTAAAGCTTGCGGTATTTCATTTGTGTTTGTTATTCCTGATGTTACTATATTAAACCCAAAATTTGCAGCTGCCTTTTTAGCCTCATTTACTTGAATCTCTGAATTAGTTTCACTAGTGTTATACACTATTCCTACATTTTTAGCATTTGATATTAATTTTTTAATTAATTCAAACTGTCCTTCTATTGATACTGCATCTGATGTTCCTGTTACATTAGTACCAGGTTTATCTAAAGCTTTAACCAGTCCAGCCTGTATTGGGTCTGTTACCGCTGTAATTACTATTGGGATATTCTTTTTTGCCTTTTGAGTAGCATTAAATGCTGCTTGTGCTGATGGGGTTGCTATTGCTGCAATTAACTTTACATCATCATTAACAAACTTTTCAGCAATAGTTTGAGTTGTTGGCATATCCCCTTGAGCATTTTGAAAATCTATTTTAATATTCTTACCCTCTTCATATCCCTTGTCCTTTAGGGCTGTAGTAAATCCCTCCCTAGCTGAATCTAAGGCTGGGTGTTCAATGACTTGAGTAACTCCTATTTTAATTAAATCACCTTGGATTTTTCCCTGACTTGAAGATGTTGTTTTTGAATTTGATGAGCATCCACCTAAAATTCCTACTACCAACAAACTGCTTACTAAAATCGAAATCTTCTTACTTATCATATTAATCATCCCCCTTAAAACTCATTGCCCCTTTAAAATACACTTATCCGTTTTTATATAAATAAAAAAACTCTCCTAATAGGAGAGTTTAACCCAAATATATAATAAAGCAGAATATAGTACACCTGTAATTTTGTTACAAGGCATTATATCTTACTTATTATTCCCATATCTCCTACCATTCTACCTTACTACAGTTTTAATAACTAACCCCTAGTGGATAATCTCTAACTAGTTAGTTCTACCTTCTAGCATCTGCTGTCCCAACCTAGCCTGTCTTCTTCCATTCTACGTTTCTATCCTTAAATTTCAAAATAATCCTTCTAAACTTCTAAACTTCTAAACTTCTAAACTTCTAAACTTCTAAACTTCTAAACTAATTTTATCTTCTTCCCTACTTCTATGCTACTATTTATGCTTAATTTTTGTTATATATATTTATTATATTTTATATCAAGCTATGTTGCTTGTCAATACTTAGAAACTTTTCCACCTTAAATTTGCACTCTTCAATATAGATATCTTAGCCAATTTTCAGCTATGAAAACTGTAACCAGCTTGTAATTTATACAGATTAAAAGTAGAATAAATGTATAAAAGATAGAAAATCCAGTTATTAATAGGAGGATGTTTAATGATTAATATTGAAAAGAAAGATAAAATTAGCCTTATAAAAAAAGAGAGGAAAAAATCTCTGTAATTCTTTCAAAAAAAACCCAAAATCAAATATCAGCCCAAGTCGCACTTGTAATGGATATTTCAGGATCCATGCGAAAATTATATAAAAGTGGTGTTGTACAAAATATACTTGAGAGGATTTATCCACTAGCCACTAAGTTTGACGATGATGGTTCCTTAGATATGTGGATATTCTCTCACAGCTTTAATAAACTTTCAGCTGTAGTTGAAGAAAACTTTGACACTTATATAGAGGCTGAAATTCTTAATAAAAAACCTTCATCTTCTTGGGGACGCACTGAGTATGCGCCAGTTATGGAAGATGTAATCTCAACTTATAAATATTCTAAAATTCCTGCATATGTTATATTTATTACAGATGGACAAAATTCTGACAAAACCAAAACTAAACAAGCCTTAATCGAAGCTTCTAACTATCCAATATTTTGGCAGTATGTTGGAATAGGATTTGAAGAATTTGAATTTCTAAAGAGACTTGATGAACTAAAAGGAAGAGCTATAGATAACGCAAATTTCTTCCAGCTGAATGATATTATGTCAGTAAGCGATGAAGAATTATATAACAGATTATTAAATGAATTTCCTGATTGGTACAAAGAAATACATAAAAATAGCTAAGAGCATATATAAAGGTACTTATGTTAGACACTTCCGATTTCTAACTAAGTACCTTTCACTTTCCTATATACCAAAAGTATAAGAATATGCTATTATAAATTAATTTGCTACAGCCTCCCCAGACGCAGCACCCATTCAATTGCGTATACTGTAAAACAAGCTGATAATGCTACTGTAAGTAAGCCTTTTTCCTTAAAAGCTAAAAACACCGCGACAATTGTCCCTGCAACAGCAGATCCTATGGAAGATGTAGATTTAAAAATTTCAGGAAACGTCATTGCTCCAAGAACAGCATAGGGAACATAAAACAGAAAGGACTTTGCAAAGTTGCTTTCTATCTTCCTCTTAAATATAACCATAGGGAGCATACGGATAAGGTAAGTAACCCCTGCCATAACAAAAATGTACATTAAGATTCTAGATATATCCATTATTCATCCTCCCTAACTGGAAATAATTTAGCCCCTAAAGTAGAAGCCACAATAGTACAGATGATAATTGCAAAGCCACCTGACAGCTGATTTAGTATAGGTGTATAGCGTAGAATACAGCTAGTAACTACAGAAAATATAATCACCTTCAATATAGAGTTATTATGTTTCGCTGGTGGTATAATAATTGCAATAAACATGCCGTAGATTGCAATATTTAAAGCTGAACGCATGGTTGCAGGCAATAAGGTACCAGCTGCAGCTCCAATGAATGTACCCAATGCCCACCCAAAGTATGGTGCAGTAATTAAGCCGTACATATAACTTCTACCGATTTCACAAGGTTGTCCACTTGCCACAGCAAAAACTTCATCAGTAATACCAAAAGAAATCAGTATACGGTGAAATATATTCATGGACTTATCCGTCTTTTGAGAAAGAGATAAGGACATTAAGGCATAGCGCAGATTAATTACTAGTTGTGCTAATGCCATTTCCATATAAGGTGCACCAGCACAAATCAAACCGATTCCTGCAAACTGCCCTGCTGATGTAAGATTAGTCATTGAGATAAGCACCGTTACCCAAACCGGTAGTCCCATATTTACTGCCATCATGCCAAAAGTAAAGGATACGGATAAGTATCCTAGCCCAATCGGGATACCATCCCTAAATCCTTTTGAATAGTCATTAATAGATTTAACATTTTCCATTCTATAATATCTCCTTTGTGTCTTGTAAAACTAATTATAAGAGTATCAAGTACAAAAAATCAAGTTTATACCACTATATTCCACATAAATTATACACTAGTTTAGTATATGGGTAAATTATATTTATACAATTTTATACTTATAAATGTATATAGATATAGTTTTGCATTTAAGGTTGTTCCTGATAAACTCCAGGGAAATGCTCCATAGTTACATGTGTTTATAGTTACAGCTTCTGTAGATGTTATTAAAGTTAACCAGCCTCCGGCACTATCTCTTACCGCTAGGTTAAGCTTGTTGCTGCTATCTAAATAAAGACTTAATAAGGCTCCATTTCCTTCTGATGCTAATATATATTTTGTAGTTGTACCATCTTTAGTATTAAACCATACTCCCATGGTTCCTGCATCTTTCTTTATTCCTAAGTCATAAAGAATTTTAGTACTTGCAGTGGTTGTTAGAACATTTTTACATTTTTCTCCTGCAGCTACTGCTGTATCTCTTGTAAAGCTAGTTCCTGATTCACTATACGGCTTTGTTCCTTTTGAACCTACGGTTCCATTGTTTAGCGAGAAATACTCCATGTTTCCATCATTTTTTAATGGATTATTATAGTATATATCTGTAGACCTATTATCCTTGTCGTAATCATAGGAAGTTATATACCCTTTTCCATCTACTCTTTCTTGGAAGGTACTTAAGTTATTTCCCTTATCATAGCTATAGTTTATTATGTTTCCCTTAGAATCCTTTATCTTTGAAAGTCTTTCTGCAGCATCGTAGATGTATCTATAGTTTACACCATTTATTATATCTTCAAGAATTCCTAGATTACCGCTGGCATCATAAGAATACTTAAACTTTTCAGTTCCATTAACTGATTTGCTACTAATTCTATCCTTACTATAAAGAATGCCGAATTAAGCTTCGCTTAATTCGGCATTCTTAACTTCCTAAATTCTTTACTTCTTTCCCACTTTAACCTTTAATCTAACTCCCTAACTTCTAACCTTTTAACTTGTCTTCCTAACTTGCTCTTCTAGTTTGTTTTCTCATCGTCTGGTATAGATCTATGTCCAAGTCCAATTACAATCTCGTTTAAATGAAGAAGGCCAATGCTCATAAATATACAAACACTTATATGCTCTCCACCTCTTGCTATACCTATCTTCCCTCCAACATTAAGACCGTTTGCTTTTGCTGATACTTGCATTATAGCTTCTCTTGCAGCTCCAACTACAGCTCCATCATGAACATGACAGTCCCTAATAATCCCTTTTCTCTTTGAGGCTACTAATGCTCTTTCCATAATTTTAGTAATAGATTCATTGAGATTTCCGCCTATGTCCACTGCAGCAGTGAATATATTCTTACTTTTAAAATCTTCTTCTAGTTTTTTTTCTTCAACTCTTTCGCTGGTAGCTAGCTTTATTGCAGCCTTTGCTACTTCCATACTATTAAACTTCATTTATTTCACTCCCACATTTTAACTTATAATTATCCTTACAATTTATTATAACACTTATTTCAATTTTATTCCTTTTTCTGTCTGCTCTATCTTGCCTTCCTTTAATAACTTCCCTACAGCTCTCTTAAAGGCTGCTTTGCTTATTTTTAATCTATCTTTTATATCTTCAGGATTGCTTTTATCGTTAAGTGGCAAAAATCCATCATATCTTTCAATCTTCTGTAAAATCATTGCTGCATCATCATCTATTTGCTTATATGCGACTTCTCTTGTAGATAAATCAAGCTTTCCATCTTCCCTTACTCTTGCAACTCTGCATTCAACTTCTTCTCCTATTTTCATTTCACTATAGCATTCGCCTTTTGGTATTAGCCCTTTATACTTATTATCAACTGCAACTAAAGCTCCAATTTCATCACTAATTGAATAAATAATTCCTTTAATCCAATCTCCATACTTATAAGGACTATCACTACTTAAAAATTTTCCTACATATGTAGTTGCAGTCAACCTTCCGCTCTTATCTATGTAAGCTCCTACTAAATACTTTTTTCCTACCTGCAGCTTATATTTTTGCTCTTTAAAAGGAAGAAGTAAATCCTTTTCTAATCCCATATCTAAAAAGACACCTATTCTTGTAGTCTCTTTTACTTCTAAAAGTCCTAACTCCCCTACTTGTATTAATGGTTTCCTTCTTGTAGCTATAGGCCTATCTTCTGAATCCCTATAAACAAATACTTCAATTTCGTCTCCTACTTCTACACCTTCTGGAACTTGATTGTTAGGCAGCAAGACATTATCCTTTGCGTCTTCTGTACCTGCATCTAAGTAAGCTCCTATCTTCGCAATATTTGCTACTTTTAAAGTTTGAATCTCTCCTATATTTATCATATTAACCATTCACCTTACCCTTATATAATAATTTTCTATATCTAGAATTGTATTATTTCTATTCTAAATTTGCACTTGATTTCTATTTTAATCTACACCTCTCCATATAGTCAATCTTTATCATTATTCCTTATATAGATTAGCTTTATTATTTTTTTATTTATTATACATTTTCTCTTCTCTATCAATTTTATAGTATCCTGTAACCTTATATCTTTTTCTGAGTAATATGATATAAAAGTATATAAATAAAAGTCATAAAAACCCTTCAATAAGTTTTAAAATCATTCACTTCTAATAATAAACATGCCAAACCTTCATATTAAAAAGAATGATAGCTGAAATTAATGGTTATAATATGGCTATTCATAATAGTGAAGCTAAAGTTTCTCTACTCTAAATTGTAGATTATAACTTCACTTTTTCTTCCATAAAAATACTTTATGCTGTATAATTATTCAATATATAATGTGATGAAATATATAAAGCTAATCGAGAGGGGAGATACAAATGGGAAATAGAACAGCAGCCTTTTTTGATATAGACGGAACCCTATATAGAGAAGGAATGATAACTGAGATATTCAAAAAGTTTATTAAATCTGAAATAATTGAATCAGAGCGCTGGTATAATGAGGTGAGAGATTATTATATAAAATGGGATAAAAGGATAGGAAATTATGATGATTACCTCTTAAAAATGGCAGATATTTATATTGAAGCTGTAAAAGGACTTCATAGAACCCAAGTAGAATTCATCGCAAAAAAGGTAATAAAACAAAAGGGTGATAGAGTTTATACTTATACCCGCGATAGGATTGCTTGGCACAAAGAACAAGGACATAAAGTTATAACTATCTCTGGAAGCCCTATAGAATTAGTGCGCGAGATGTCACTTAAACATGGCTTTGATGATTATATAGGTACTAAATATTTAATGGATGAAAATCACCACTATACAGGAGAAATCATACCTATGTGGGATAGAGAAAGCAAGAAAAAGTCTATTGACTATTTCATAAATAAATATGATATAGATTTAAGTAAAAGCTATGCTTATGGAGACACTGCTGGAGACTTTACAATGCTTAGATTAGTTGGCAATCCTGTAGCCATAAATCCTACTAAAGAATTAATTAATGAATTAAAAAACGATCCCTCAACTAGAGGAAAGGCTAGAATTATTGTAGAGAGGAAAGACATGGTTTATAATCTCAGTCCTAATTCTATCGAAATTTAAAGAGGTTATACTAGAGTATGATACTAGACTTTTTAAAAATTATTTTTGTAATAAAGATAAAAAGCTGCTGATAAATTATGCTTATCAACAGCCTAAACCTTAGGTGTTTATCTAAGGTTGTTTTTAACGCCTTCTTCGCTGCAAATGTGAAAACTAAGTTAAGCACCGAGATACGCACTTTTAATATTTTCATCATTTAAAAGTTCTGATGCTCTTCCTTCCATTTCTACATACCCATTCTGTATTACATAAGCTCTATGAGCAATTTTTAAAGCCATAGAGGCATTCTGCTCTACAAGCAAAACTGTAGTACCACTTCTATTTATATTTTCTACTATTGAGAAGATTTGTTTAACGACCAAAGGTGCAAGCCCCATAGAAGGTTCATCCAAAAGAAGTAATTTAGGTCTTGACATCAAAGCACGTCCTATAGCTAACATCTGCTGCTCTCCTCCTGATAGAGTTCCTGCCATTTGATTTTTACGTTCTAAGAGCCTAGGGAAGGTTTCAAATACCTTTTCATAATCCTTTTTTATTTCAGCTTTATCTTTTCTAGAATAAGCACCCATTTCTAGGTTTTCCATAACTGACATATTAGCAAAAATTCTTCTTCCTTCAGGTACATGAGACATTCCAAGAGAAACCATACTATTTGCACGTACTTTATTCAGATCATTTCCTTCAAAAATAACCTTTCCTACTTTAGGCTTTAATATTCCAGAGATTGTTTTAAGGGTTGTAGTTTTTCCCGCTCCGTTTGCACCTATTAAAGTAACAATTTCTCCCTGATTTACTTTTAAACTGACGCCCTTTAGAGCATGTACAGCCCCATAATACACATTAACATCAATTAGTTCTAACATATTTAACTCTCACCTCCAAGGTAGGCTTTAATAACCTCTGGATTTTTTTGTATTTCTTCAGGTGATCCCTTTGCAATAAGTTTTCCATAATCTAATACATAAATCTTGCTGCATACAGCCATTACAAGAGACATATCATGTTCTATAAGAATTATTGTTATATCGAACTTATCCCTAATCCATCTAATAAGCTCCATAAGCTCATTAGTTTCATTTGGATTCATTCCTGCTGCTGGTTCATCAAGCAGCAAAATCCTAGGATTAGACGCAAGAGCTCTTGCTATTTCTAGCCTTCTTTGCTCTCCATAAGGTAAGTTTTTTGCTAATTCTTCTCTTTTTTCATAAAGATTAAAAACCTTTAGAAGTTCTGTTACTTTATTATAAGCATTTTCTTCCTCGTTGTAATAAGAAGGAAATCTAAATAGAGATGAAAAGAACTTATAACTAATATTTTTATGAAAACCTACTTTTACATTTTCCTCTACAGTCATTTCGCTAAAAAGCCTAATATTTTGAAATGTTCTAGCGATACCTGAATTTGCTATTTCATAAGGTTTTATTTTGCTAGGATGAATTTCCTTATCAAAATTATAAATTATTTCTCCTTCTGTTGGATTATAAATTCCTGTAAGCATATTGAAAAATGTAGTTTTTCCCGCCCCATTTGGTCCAATAAGTCCAACTATTTCTCCATGCTCTATTTTCATTCTTACGTCGCTTACTGCTTTTACCCCTCCAAAAGACATTGAAATATTATTTACTTCAATCACTGACATTTTTAAAGCCCCCTTTCTTAAATAATTTTAATTTATAGCTACCCATAAGCCCTTGTGGCCTATAAACCATTATTAAGAAAAGTATAACTGAATATATTACCATTCTAAGTTCTGGAAACCCTTGAAGTAAAAGAGATATTATTGAAAGTGCTACAGCCCCCATAACTGAACCTAAAATGCTCCCCATACCACCAAATACAACTATTACTAATATATCTATGGACTTCATAAATCCAAAAGCATCTGGTTTTATAAAATAAAAATAGCCCGAATATAATGCTCCTGCAATTCCTGCAAAAAAGGCTCCAAGTCCAAAAGCTAACACTTTATAGAAAGTAGTATTAACTCCCATAGACTCAGCTGCAATTTCATCTTCTCTAATTGCTATGCAGGCTCTTCCTCCTTTAGATTCTATAAAGTTTCTTATTATAACGATTGTAAGTGCGGTCATAACATATAGCCATGTCCAATTTGTATATTGTGGTATATCATTAAGTCCGCTAGCTCCTCCCAAGTATTCACTATTTAGAATTACTATTCTTACAATTTCTCCAAATCCAAGAGTTGCTATGGCAAGATAGTCTCCCTTTAACCTCAATGTTGGAATTCCTATTACAATTCCTGCAACTGTTGCAATTACTGCTCCTATAAGTAAACCAGCAGGGAATGGCAGCCCTAATTTTGCTGTAACTACAGCTGAGGCATAGGCTCCAATAGACATAAAAGCCGCATGTCCTAATGAGAATTGACCTGTAAAACCTGTAATAAGATTTAAACTAACAGCTAGTATTACATTAATCCCTACTACTACAAGGTTAAGCATAATATAAGAATCTATGATGCCAGTGCTTGTTAATATTTGCCCTAATATGTATAGGGAAAGCACAAAAACTGCAGTTAATATATTATTTTTGCTTAATATTTTCATGACCTTCCCTCCTATACCTTTTCTTTTATATTCTTGCCTAAGAGACCGTTAGGCTTTACTAAAAGTATTAAAATTAATATAGCAAATGCTACCGCATCTTTATATAGTGATCCTCCATAAGCGCTTACCATTGTTTCAGTCATTCCAAGGAAGTATCCACCAAAAACCGCTCCCGGTATAATACCTATCCCACCTATTACTGCAGCCACAAATGCTTTTAATCCAGGAATTACTCCCATCAATGGATTTATAGAGTTATAATATACTCCAATTAGGACTCCTGCAACACCGGCTAGAGCAGAACCGATTGCAAAAGTAAAGGATATGGTTCTATCGATGCTTACACCCATATATTGTGCTGCTTCTTTATCCATAGCAACAGCTCTCATGGCTTTACCAACCTTTGTTTTATAAATTATATATTGAAGTACTACCATTAATATAACAGTTATTGCAATTATGTATATATCTGTAGTGTTGAGTACTACGCCTCCATTAAAGAGCTTAATGCTCTTATTTGCAAGTACAGGTGGAAAAGTTCTAGTTTCTGCATTAACAAAATACATGGTTCCATATTCTATAAATAGAGAAACTGCTATAGCAGTTATAAGTGCAGCAATTCTAGTAGAATTTCTAATAGGCTTATATGCTACTTTCTCTACTACTATACCTATAATTGCACAAGAAATCATAGATACAAGAAGTGCTGGAATAAATCCAAGGTGAAGAAATGTGGTAGCTGCAAATCCTATGTAAGCTCCCAGCATATATATATCACCATGAGCAAAATTTATAAGATTTATAATACCATAAACCATAGTATATCCTAGCGCAATCAAGGCATAAATACTCCCTAAAGAAAGTCCATTAATTAATTGTTGTAAAAACTGATCCATTCTTACCACTTCCTTATCAAAATGTTATTAAAGAGTACAAAAGTTATTTTAATTCATATTGTACTCTTTAATATATCTGTTCTTATACTATAATTATTATTTCGGATCTAATTTCTTCAAGAAGTTTTGCTCTCCGTTCTTCATTTGAAGTATAGTAATTGATTTTACTGGGTTATGGTTTTCGTCTATAGAAATTGTACCTGTGATTCCTTTAAAGTCTTTAGTAGCTGCAATAGCTTCCTTAAGTTTAATAGGATCTGCTTCTCCAGCTCTCTTTAGTGCATCCGCGTAGAAATATGCTAAATCATATCCAAGAGCATTAAATGCATCTGGCTCTTTATTATATTTGTCTTTAAACGCTTTTTGGAACTTAACAACCTCAGGTGAATTATCTTTAGAAGAATAATGGTTTGTAAAGTAAACTTCATTTAATGCAGTTTTTCCTGCGAGTTCAGCAAGCTTTGGAGATTCATATCCATCTCCTCCAAGTATAGGAACATTAATGCCTAATTCTCTAGCTTGTTTTACTATTAAACCTACTTCTTCATAATAACCTGGAAGGTATATTACATCAGGATTTAAACCCTTAATATTTGTGAGTACTGCTTTAAAGTTTGTTTCTTTTGATTGATAAGCCTCTTCGCTTAGAATTTTTCCACCAAACTTTTCAAAGGTTTCCTTGAAGCTTTTTGAAAGACCTTTACTATAATCGCTGGCATTATCTACAAGTAGAACTGCATTTTTCTTGCCTAGATCCTGATAGGCGAAATTAGCCATTATAACTCCCTGGAAGGAGTCACTAAAGCAGGTTTTAAAAATAAATTCTCTTACTTTACCATTTTGATCTACAGTAACATCATCTGCTGTAGCAGAAGCAGATATCAAAGGTACTTTATTTTGCACTGCAACTGGAGCTGCTCCTTTGGTATTGCCTGAAGTTGCAGGGCCAAGTATAGCAACAACCTTATCTCTTGTTGCAAGCTTAGTAGCAACATTAGCTGATTCAGCTGATTCAGACTTATTGTCTACTTTTATTGCTTCCACTTGTTTTCCTAAAACTCCTCCTGCTTTGTTAATCTCTTCAAAAGCAAGTTCTATACCTTGTACCAATCCTTGACCATATGTGGCCACATTTCCAGATAACTCAAAATTAAGACCAACCTTTATACCTTTTGCATCACTAGATGATGTCTGTGTACTCTTTCCGCAGCCTGTTACTGCCCCTGTAACAAGCAACGCCCCCAATAATAACGCTACTTTCTTTTTCATAAATTTTCCCCCTTTTTATTAATAGCCCCTTGCTAAATTATATAAAAGCGCCTCTATATGTGATTAGTCACATATAGAGGCGTTTTTTACGCTGTACCACTCTATTTCACACTTCCTCATAGGAATATAGCCTTCTTCAGGTTCTATCAAACCCTAGCTCTTTAACGCAGCCCTACGATATAATCTACTTTATTTCGATTATACAATTCAGAAGTGATCATTACTATCCAGCTAATCCGGCTCTCAGCTTATCCGGTTCTCTGTAATTAGCTTACTGATAGTTTTGTCTTCATCATAATTATTAAAATATATTTTTTTCTAAATTTACTAAAAATTCTTGATAAGTTATTAATGATAGTATCACATCAACTTACAAGTGTCAACCGTCAGAAAACATTTACATAAAAATTTTTTTCAAACCTAAAAAGATCCTTAAATACTCAAGATTTAATATAACTATTTCATTACTAATGAAGTTTAAAAATATGCATAAGATTATTCAGTATATATTATTTCGTGATATAATTCATGCATTCGCTTCTAGTCTCCTATTCTAAATATGAAATTTTTTATGGAGTAATAATTATATTTAATCATTATATTTTCCAATAATGTTCAGTTTACTTCTACTATGTAGCCTTTACACTATATATATAAACCCGATTTTAGCCTCTAAGCTATCATCGGTTTTTTTACCTTTTCTTTTTGATTTTTATAATATCCATATATGAGCTTGTCCAACTCTTGGCTAAGTTTTAAAGCTTCTCCGCTGCATAGCGATATACTTTCATCTTCTATTAACCTATTTAATCTTTCTCTAATGTTTTCCATAACTCTCCTCCAAATAAGTACGCTAAACTCGACTTTTAAATTATACTCTAATATATCATTTATGTAAATATTAGTTAAATAATTATCAAATATTACCATAGCTTTAATTTGAAGTTGATGGAAAAGTTTACTTTTGAGATTGATCAGTTTTAGAGATTTCTGTATCTTTGGAAAAGTTTGCCCTGGTACTTTGCTGTACATTATTAACTGCTGACAGAAGATCATGCATGAAGTTAGCACCTCTAGAAATCAATATTCCTGTTAAAATTATGCCAATATAAGGTATGTGTGAAGCTATACCTAAGATAGCTAGCATGTCCATTTGAGCTGCTAAAGCTATAATTAGTCCAATGAATAAGGCTCCTATTTTATCAAAATGAAATTTTCCTTTTTCCCATACCATCTTTAGCGTTTCCCAAACAGCCTCAGCAATCATAGAAAGAACTATTAAACCTAACATATTCATTTTTATTCCCCCCTTTGTATAGTTGTTAGTGTAAAGTTTTTTACACTATTTTTTATACTTTATATTTATATATCAAGGGTTGCAGAGTTTTTTTGGATAAAAAAACAACGACCCCCTTTTTCTGTGTTATAATTGAATCTCCTACAAACCAAAAATAAACAGAAAGGTTGTCATTGTCTTGGATTCAATTATAACTTATTTAATTTCGTATAATCAATATCTTTTAAAAATAATCTCTCAATTACTTTTGTTTATTGCTAAATATATTCCTCTTAAGCAGTGGGCTTCTGAGGACTCACATAGTCCCGAATATCAAAAATTTAAGGTGGACAAACTACCTAAAATCTTCAATCCAGAATCTGTGGACTACCAACTGCTTTTGGCTTACTATACGCATAAGTATGGCAAAACAGTTAAGCCAGTAAATCGTAGATCGGAAGCGTCAGCTGTTCCTGAAGCCACTATTTGTCCTCGTTGTGGTGCTCCGCACCAATATATTTACAAGAACAACGGTTCTAAGGGGCAATATCAATGCAAGGTTTGTGGTGAGCTATTTAACGAAACAAATATCTACAATAGACCTCTTTCCTTGCGTTGCCCTTATTGTGGTAATATTTTAGTTGCTAAGAAAGATCGTAAGCATTTTAGAGTGCATAAATGTGTTAATTCTAGCTGCTCTTACTACCGTAAAAATCTTGCCAAACTGCCTAAAGACTTAAATGCTACCGACAAACACAAGTATAAGCTTCACTACATATACCGTGAATTCACAATAAATTTCTTCAAGATGGACTTACATGAACTTCCTCCTAATGCAGTAAACTTTAAATATAAGAGGTTTAATGCCCATATCATGGGACTTTGCCTTACGTACCATGTAAATCTTAAGCTATCAACAAGACAGACGGCTCACGCCTTAGAAGAAGTACATGGCATAAAAATTTCACATACAATGGTTGCAAATTATGCTATGACTGCTGCCGCAGTTATTAAGCCTTTTGTAGACACTTTCGATTATAAGCCATCTAAGATTCTTTCTGCCGATGAAACATATATCAAGGTAAAAGGAGTTAAGCATTATGTTTGGATTATCATGGACGCCTGTAAAAAGTCTATATTAGGCTATCAGGTCTCTGATACTCGTGCCGTAGGCCCATGCATCCTTGCTATGCGTATGGCTTTTGAGAAGTTTAACATATTTCCTAATAAAGCCTTAAAGTTCATCACAGATGGCTATAGTGCTTATCCTCTTGCAAGTCAACAGTGTAAGATTGTAAAGAGCTGGGACTTTGACGTTACCCAAGTTATCGGCCTTACTAATGATGATGCGGTATCTACCAAATTTCGTTGGGTGAAGCAGGTAGTAGAAAGGCTTAACCGCACATTCAAAACCTCTTACCGTGTTACTTGTGGCTATGGAAGTGAGAACGGCGCAGCCTACTGCGTATCTCTTTGGGTGGCATATTATAATTTTCTTCGTCCCCACCCTTATAACTATTGGAAGTCATTAAACGAATTAGACATGTTATCTAATGCAGATAATATGCCTGCTAAGTGGCAACTTCTGATTTACTTAGGGCAACAACCCATACTAAAAATGCAGCAATCCTAATTTTATTAACAACCAAATAGTTACTCACCTTATATTTTATACCATGTAAATGTCTTTTTGTTATGCTCAAATTTAATACAAAGTCTACTAAAAAACAAACCTTTTGTAGATATTCACATGGTATTGCGTTCGGCAATTTAAAATCTAATTTTTCATAAGTTACTTTACACTATCGTATAGTTTAGTTTTTTATATGCTTAAAAAGCAAATCTTAGTACTAATAATAAGATGACTTTAAATATAGTTAAAAATCAAAGTCGACTAATCTAGCCGACTTAATAGAATAAATTTATATCTATACTTACCGAGATTTTATAAAGAAGGTATAGTAAGTAAAGCATAAAAGCGCAGAAACCACAGCACTTTATGTAACTTATATAATCTGTTTTTTTCTTTTCTTTTTTAAAGCTACTAGCAAGTTCCTTTAAAGGACTTCCTACTTCTTCATGTATCACTTCTTGCAAATCTCTTTTATCCATATATTCACCTCCAAAATAAATATATGCTGTAAAAATAAAAAAATGCTTCACACTTTTTATTGAGAAGCATAGGTTTTGTTAACCTAATGTAGGTAAAAATCATATAATAATTTATGTAGTAAAATTTTATGGAGGTAAGTAATCTTGGCTATACGACCACCTATTTTACGTGCAGGTGATACTGTTGGAATAGTTACCTTAGGTAGCCCTTTAGATGCTAGTGTAATTAACGCTAGAATATCTACCCTTAGAAGTATGGGCTTTAATGTTGTGCTTGGAAAATATGTATATTCCTTTACCGGTTACCTTGCAGGAACAGATCAAGAGAGAGCTTCTGACCTTATGAATATGTTTTTAGATACTAGTGTAAAAGCTATTATACCATCGAGAGGCGGAGTTGGAGTTGCTGGCATTCTGCCCTACCTTGACTTTAATACTATAAATAAGAATCCTAAAATTATCACAGGTTATAGTGATGTGACGGTTCTACTTAACGCTTTGTATCAGTTTTCAAACTTAATTACTTTTCACAGCCTTCTTCTTATAGATTTTTCACCTACCACTATGCCTTATAACTTTAATCAGTTCTTTGCTGCAACTTCTACCCTTGTCTCTCCAAGAAGATTAGAAAATCCTCCTGGTATACCTGTTATAAGCAGAGTTATGGGAAATGTAACCGCTCCTATAGTTGGCGGAAATCTGACTTCTCTTGTAGATACTCTTGGAACTCCTTATGAAATTGACACAAGAAATAAAATTCTATTTTTAGAAGATGTTCATGAACCTATCAACACAATCTATCGATATATAAATCATTTAAAACTTGCAGGAAAATTTGCAGATTGTGCAGGAATACTTATGGGTGAATGCACAGGGTGTTCTCCTCAATATGGCAGCACATACGAAGATTTAATAAACAATGTGATTGTTCCTTTGGGCAAACCTCTTATGACAAATTTAAGGACAGGACACGGTATATATAAGATGGCAATACCTATAGGTGCTGTAGCTAACCTTAACACAACTAATAATACTCTTACAGTAATGGAACCAACGGTGAGCATATAAGAATTTTGCGGCGCAAAATTCTTAGTGGAGAAGCCTTAAGGCAGTGGAGGAATGGAGAAGTGGAGATAGTGGAAGAGTGAAGAACTTTAAAACAAGGTATTTCTCCGCTGCCCCTTGGCGCCTCCACTCCTCCACTAGGAGAACGTAGATAGATTTGTGTAAATGCAAATCTATCTACGTTTTTTTGTGTATATGCAGTTGGCAATTATGGAAATAATAACTACAAATATTTTTGTGGAGGGATAGAAAATGAGAGGACTAAATATACCACAGATTGATCTAAATAAAGAACTGAGTAAATGCGAAAGCATGGAGGATTTAGTAGGTAAGAATGGGTTAATGCAACGGTTATTTGGAAACATAATTCAACAATTCTTAGAAGCTGAGATGGAAGAACATCTCGGAAGAGAGAAATACGAAAGAAACAATGTTAGGGATAAGAATTATAGAAACGGTCACAGCTCAAAGAATATTAAGACCAGCTTCGGAGAAGCCGCTATTGATGTCCCTAGGGACAGAAATGCAAACTTCGAGCCTAAGATTGTAAAAAATATGAAACTGTATGCAATGAACTTGATAAGAAAGTCATAGGCTTATACGCCAGAGGAATGTCTGTAGATGATATTAAATCAGAAATTGATGAACTTTACGGGGTAGATATCTCTCCTTCAATGATCTCAAAAATAACTGATAAAGTAATGGAGACAGCTATCGCTTGGCAAAATAGGTCGTTAGACCCTGTGTATCCCATAGTATATATGGATGCATTATATTTTAAAGTTAAAGAAGAACATAAGATCGTTAATAAAGCAGCCTATGTTTGTATGGCTTTAGATATGAAAGGCTATAAAGATATATTAGGAATATGGGTTGGTGAACAAGAAGGAGCAAAATTCTGGCTTACAGTATGCAACGACTTAAAAAATAGAGGAGTTAAGGATATAATAATTGCCTGTATGGATGGATTAAAAGGTCTCCCAGATGCAATTAAAGTTGTTTTCCCAGAGGTTAATATTCAAAACTGTATAGTCCATCAGATTAGGAATTCCTTAAAGTATGTTGCATCGAAAGATAGCAAAGCATTTATGAAAGATTTAAAATCAGTATATCAAGCTTCGACAGAAATATTAGCGTTAGCTAGCCTAGATAATCTAGAAGCTAACTGGGGGGCTAAATATTCCATAGTTATTCAATCCTGGCGTAATAATTGGGAGAATCTATCCACATACCTTGATTTTCCACCTGAGATAAGACGAATAATATACACAACTAACGCTTTGGAAGGATTCAACAGACAACTAAGGAAATTCACTAAAATAAGAACTACTTTTCCAACAGATGATTCCTTAAAAAAAGCTTTATTCTTAGCAACAGAGCAGATTATGAAAAAATGGACTTCGCCATCTCAGAATTGGTCTAGTACTTTAGCACAATTGACGATAATGTTTGAAAATAGGATTGAACAATAGGAATAAATTTATAGCCTGTACTTATTCTAAAATAAATGCATAATAATAGTATTTTTACAAAATATAATAATGTATTAAGGCTACACCATCCCATTGTTTAGTAATACCCCAAAAAATAAAAATTACTACAAGAGTTGCTCCCGTAGTAATTTCCAATTTAAATTTGACATGTCTATTCTAATTTACACAAATTTATAGACGTTCTTTCCACTAGAAATAAATTGCATCGCAATTTATTTCCTATCTGTTGTATTTATTTCTTACTGGTTCATCAAAAATAATATTTCCATCAAACTCTTCTTTAGCTTCTAGTTCTTCTACTCTATTGTTTAAGTCCTTTATTTCATCTTGCATTTTACATATTAGTGACTTCATTTCTTCATCCATATTCCAGCTCTCCCTTCAAATATATCTTTTCTCTTTTGAATGAATTTATGCTTATATTGTAGGATGAAAGTCTTAGGATAAGTATATATCATGTAATAAAATCATAATCTTCTTAAAAATTATACATAATAGCTGATAATATATTATCTTTTTTAAAGTTTCTTATCTCATGTCTCAAATAACAATATGCTTTGATATCATCATTTTTTATATTTAATACTTTTATGTCTCTTAGAGTAACCTTGTTGTCTTTTTTATATCTTATATTTATTTTCTTCCCCTTTTCTAGAGAATATATAAGAACATAATCAAGCATCAGTTATACCTCTCCTTCTATTTAACTAAATTATAATATATATTATAATACATATATATTATATACGCAAACATATGTTCTTGCTTTCGCTTTTTTAATGCCATACAAATAAAAGCTCACAAGCTTCTGCTTGTGAACTTTTATTTGATTTCATAATTATTTGCTATCTCCAGGTTTTTTTATGCTTTCTTCTCTAGGTACACCGCATTTGGTATTTTGATAAACATTGCTTATTGATGCAATTATATCGTGCATGAAGTTCGACCCTCTAGATATCAAAATTCCTGTTAAGGCTACGCCTACATATGGAATTTTAGTTGGTATTCCAACTAAAGCTAGCATGTCCAAGCCAGTGCTAAAAGACAATACTAAACTAATAATTAAGGCTCCTATTCTATCAAAATTAAATTTTTGCTTTCTCTGCCACAACATTTTGAGAGTTTCCCATACCGCTTCACCTATCATAGCTATTACAATTAAAGTCATTATATTCATTGAATATTCACCCCTGACATCATTATATGTACTAGGGATACCATATGCGCTATGTAAGCTTTATTTTATATATACTTTTTATATAACCTGTAGCATTAGACTTACCTTATATAACCTAATAACTTAAAATTTGTTATAAAAAATAGTTAACTGGAAATAATCACAATATACTTTAATACGGAGGTATAAGAATGGATAATGATATTAAACAAATAAGTGTTTCTACTATAATAGTTACAACCGAGCTGAATAAAAACAGAGTTAAAGAACTGATACAGGAACTTCAGGCTTTAGATGCTATTGATAATTCTGATGCTGAAGTCATAAAGGCTGCTGCAGACTGCCTATAAGAGCAGTTTAGAAGTGGAGAAGAAATAAAAGGCAAGTTAAAAAGGTTAGAAGTTAAAAGTTAGAAAAGCATAGAAAACCTTAACTTCTAACTTACTAACATTCTAACTTTTCTAACTAGCGCAGCGACTAACTTAGCAAGCAGCTTGCCATTATTAATTTTTAATTGTCAATTTAAAATGGCGCTGGTTACTGGTTACTGGTTACTAACTATTCTACTGGCTCTCCGTCAAAATTTGTATATCTTTCTGGAGTTCTCTTGTATCTTTTTTGTGTGTCATCTTGTGGTCTATGGCCATCTATTTTTACACTTTTCTTATGCTTTTCTCCTTTTATTTTTGCCACATCAAATTCCCCCTTATTCTAGTTCTTGCATATTTTCATTTCTGTAATTATTTGTGTTTTTTATTGGTCCTTCGACAATAATCTTAGGTTCCCCATGTTTTTTAAGTGATATACTATTTTCTAAGCTTAATAAATAATTAGTTGGTAAGTCTCCAAGATTTATCTTTACATTTTTCTTTAGAGCTTTACTCATCTATTACACTCCTCTCTAATATTAATTTTCCCCCTAAAATAATCTTTATGCCTTCCTTCATGTTTCAAAAATTAATTCTTTAACCATAAGTTCCTCACCAAGCTTTGTATTTCTAAAAATTTCTTTGGTTTGTTCTAAAAACTCTTCTGGATTCTGGAGAAGTGGGCTAAAATGAGTAATCCATAGTTCTTTTACCTTTGCTTCTTTAGCAAGATAGGCACATTCTGAAAAAAGCATGTGTTTATTTTCTTTTGCCTTATCCAGATAAGTATCATCTCCATACATGCCTTCACCTATAAACAAGTCCGAATCCTTTAAGAAATTTAAAAGCTCTAAAGTAGGTCTTGAATCTGTACAGTAACATAGTTTTATTCCTTTTCTTTCTTCATCTAACACCATGTCCGGAGTAAATGTCATGCTTCCTTCTTTGATTATTTCTCCCTTTTGAAGCTTATTCCAGAAAACTTTAGGGATATTGTTATCCTCTGCTTTTAATTTATTAAACTTTCTGCCTCTCATAACTTCAATACCGTAAGCTGCACATTCTATACTGTGCTCCACAGGAATTGCATTTATAAGATAATCCTTAAATTTAAAATTTTTAAGTCCATCCTCTCCCATTTCAATTAAACTTAATTCATAAGGCAATATTGGCGTTATCACTGTAAGTCCCTTCACTATTTCTTTCAAGCCTTTAGGTCCTATTATAGTCAATGGATCTGTTCTATTAGAGTTGCCAATAGTGCTTAACAGTCCTGGCAAACCTGCTATATGGTCAGCATGAAAATGAGTAATACAAATTATATCTATAGCCTTTAAACCCCATTTTAATTTTTTAAGTTGAATTTGGGTTCCTTCTCCGCAATCTATAAGTATCATGCTACCTTTACAATTAATTATCAGAGAAGTTAAATATCTATTGGGAAGCGGCATCATGCCTCCAGGTGCTAATAAACAAACTTTTAACATATCTTTGTCCTCATCGCTTTTATAGTATTTCTAGAGTAAAATTTATATTTCATTTTTTATAAATGACTAGGTAAAATTAATTTATGTAAAAAATTAATTTATATAAAGTTTTTTAATTTTAAAATAAAAATTTAGTTAAAAAAGGAGAACAGCCATATATAATAGCCGTTCCCATTACACTATCTAACACTCAATTGAGTCTCTGTCCTTTTTATTCTTTTCTACAGAGATGATTTTATGAATTAACACAGCCACAGTATCATTTAGTATTATTATCCCTTCACCTATTCTCGTTATAGTTCCATTTATACCTCTAAATAATTCATCTAAAGCCGAGGTATTTATTGTGAAATTTTTTCCTATTCTAGTAGCAAAATATTCCCTAAGTGGTCGTTCACAGTATTCGCAATCCCCTCTTCTTTCCGTTTGCGGTACAGGTAATAAGGTAATTTGAGGCAGTGATCTAGAATAAATACCTACTATTTGATAAATTGGAATTACAATATAATTATATGGAGTTTGTACGCTAACCAAAGAGTTTTCTATATTTAAAATTCTAGCCTCTAATATTGTACCTTGCTTTTCTGTTCCTATTTCTATATCTCCTGCCTCTAATTTTAATAATTGTTCTAATATATGCTGTATTGGCCTAACACAAATCTCTTTTAAACATTCTGCTGCTGGTCCTGGAGGCCCTTGTGGTCCTTGTGGTCCTCTTATTGCTTCTAAATCTTGTAATCCCTGAAGAGCCTGCAAGTCAGGCAACTCTTGTAGTGCTCCAAGCCTTTGACCCCCCTCTGTTTCCAATTTAGAATGTAGTATTTGTGGCAGTAATTGTTCTCCAAATGATTCCTCAGAATTAATATTAGTGTTCCAATCCCACATATAATCTTCATCAAGATTTACATCTTCTTTGCTATAATTATCATCACTATTTTCCTCACTACTCCAAGTAAAATTCTCTTCTTCCCTATGATCTTTATCCCATTTAAAGCCATCATCCCATTTATAATTTTCATCAGTTTTATAGTTGTTATCTTCCCATGTTTCATCATTTAACCCTGCATTCATGTCTAGTTCACAGGTATCATTATAATCCATTTACTTCACATCCTTTTTCACTAAATTGCTTATTTTATGTCTTTTGTTCCTATATCTATAATATGCTTGTACATATCTATAAGTTCGTAATTACCTAGGAAAAACAATGTAAAATATATTGATTATTTTAACTTATTTATTCTTTTTTCTATACTGCGTTTTTTATTCATTATAGCCATTCTAATAATTATAAAGCTAACAAAATATAAAATTAATTTTGTTAGCTTTATATATTAATATCACTTTAATTTGTTAGTTATTCTTATAGTTCATACTGTATATTTTTTTCATCTAATAATACTTCGAGCCTAGCTTATACATCTTTAGAATTTAATTCTTTTTCTAACTTCTGCACTGCTCTTTTACAATTATTTCGTATAAGTTAAATACATTATCTTACACCTGATCTTCTTTTTTGTTCCTTTGGTGATAACTCTTCACCTATTTCAATATTAGCTTTACGTGCTTCTTTTTGGTATTTTTCATTGATTTTATTCGTAGATTTTTTCTTGCTGTTTGCCTTCTTATCCATACTTGTTATCTCCTTGTATTATAAATTTATTTGAATTGATTTCTAAGAGCACCTTTTCCATATCTTCTTTTTTTATCTGTACCTGGCATCCCCATATCTTCAAATGCTTCCATATTTACTTTTCCAAGTTCCCTTGAAAGTTTTTCTGCAACCATATGACTTTTTCCACTATTTTTATTTCCCAAATCAACCCCTCCTTATCTTGCAGCCTATTACCTTATTATTTTAACCACTTTTTTTATAATCATAGATTTATTTTTAAAGGGAAATATATTAATATATTTAATTTCCCTTAATTTCTACATAAAATATATAATTTCTTCATTTTTTATTATGTAATTTTGTCTATTTATGATATTATCTTATATATCTATAATGAAGGAGATTTAATATGAAAGGAAAAATAAAAGATTATTTTGTAATAGGCTTTGCTTTATTTGCTATGTTTTTTGGGGCTGGTAATTTAATATTCCCTCCTACACTTGGAAGAATGGTAGGTTCCAGCTATTTTATATCTATACTTGGCTTTTTGATTACAGGAGTCGGTTTACCTTTGATGGGGATTTTATCCTGCATAAAAAGCGGAGGTGATTTTCAATCTATGGCTAGCAAGGTAGGAAGAATCTTTGCATTAATTACTACTTCTGCATTAATACTTGCTATAGGCCCAATGCTCGCTATACCAAGAACTGCTGCAACAACTTTTGAACTTAGCCTGCAGCCATTTTTTCCATCAATAAGTCCTTTTATAGCAATTTTATTGTATTTTATAATTAATCTTGTCTTTGTATTAAGACCTAGCTCTATAATAGATAATATAGGTAAGTTTCTAACTCCTGCCCTGCTGGTAATGTTGTCTTTAATTATAGTAAAGGGAATTGTATCTCCTATAGGAGAAATAGTCAATACTAACTATAATAATGTACTTTCTAATTCCCTACTTGAGGGATATCAAACTATGGATGCTATGGCATCAGTAATCTTTGCATCTATTATTATATCTTCTGTAAAAAGTAAAGGATATAAAACATCTTCAGAAATATCCTTTGCAACAATAGCATCTTCTATAATAGCTGTTGTAGGTTTAAGCTTCATATATGGAGGGCTTTTATACCTTGGTGCGCAAACTACTGGTTTATTTTCTGGAGATATACCTAGAACAAAATTAGTTTCAGATATTTCTAAAAGTGTTTTGGGGAACTTTGGTGCTATTGCATTAGGTATATCTGTAGGCTTGGCTTGTTTAACTACTTCCATTGGGCTTACCGCTACAGGAGCGGAGTTTTTTACTAAACTTTCTAAAGGAAAAATTTCTTATACTACAAATGTAATTATTATTACAATAGCTAGTATGGTAATAGCTCTTAGAGGTGTGGATATTATAATTTCCCTTGCAGCCCCTATTTTGCAAATACTATATCCTGTAGTAATTATTCTAATTATAGTAAGCTTGTTTGGAAACTTTATAAAAAATAATAGGATTATAGCCATTACTGTTTATACTGCCTTAGCTGTTTCAATTTTAAGCACCTTTAATTCATTAATGCCTAATGTTACACCTTTAAAAGCTATCTTGGAATTAATACCTTTAGCAAGCCTAGGCTTTGCTTGGGTAATACCCGCTTTAATTGCATTCTTAGTTTCTTATTTTTTATTTAGAAATAAGAAATTATCAGACAATACCAATTCTGATGAGGATTTAGAAAATGTATCCTAGGTCAATTTAATATATAATTATTAATGTTTTGCTATAATCAAACTTATAATAAATAAAATGCTGAACTAAGCTAGCTTAGTTCAGCATTTTATTTATTTTTTTCTTCTTCACCTTTTGTTTTAGTGACTCCACCTTAAACTTTAAATTCTATATACTTGCTTCTGGCATGTTCTAACTTTAAAAAAGAACTTTCCATGTGCTTTGTCCTACTATTCCATCCACAGCAATTCCTTTTGCACCTTGAAATCTTTTCACTGCAGCTTCTGTGTTTTTGCCGTAAATTCCATCCGCAACTCCTGCATTAAAGCCTAACTGATTTAGTTTTTGTTGAACTATTTTCACATCTTCTCCACTCATCATAGGAATAGTGTACCTTAATAATCTCTTTAATTCTGATTTAGGTTTAGATGCAGAATTCATTAAACTGTTCCATGTCTTCTCCCCTACAATTCCGTCTACCGTCAATGCTTTTGCCTTTTGAAATGCTCTCACAGCGGCTTCAGTATTTCTTCCATAAATTCCATCTATATACCCTTTATGAAAACCTAATTCATTTAACCTTTTCTGAATTAACTTTATATCTTCTCCTTTCATCATAGGAGCTGTATACTTTACTAGCCTCTTTAAAACAGGACTTTCGATTTCTACCCTTGGAGAATTAGATACCTTTGGTAGGTTTTGTCCTAGCACTCCATAAACTACTGCTTCAGCACATTTTTGTCTTATATCTTCTTGTTTTAACTTTGATGTGTCCTCAATACTATCAATAAAACCAAATTCAATTAAAATTGCAGGCATCTTTGCAGTTCTTATGACATATAAATAATCTCCACCTCTACCTTCTCTGCTCTTTAATCCTCTTGATTTAAATATCTCACTTAAACTTCTCTCAACTCTTGCAGCATACTCTTTTCCTTTACCGCCATATATAGAATGCCAGACTTCTACTCCTACTCCACCCCCTGAGTTTATATGGTTTGAAATAAAAATATCAGCTCCCCAGAAATTTGCCTCATCAGTTCTAGTACTAAGTGGTACTGACTTATCAGCAGTTCTAGACATTCTAACTGTATGACCTAATTTTTCGAATAAAGCTTTTTCCTTTAGAGATATATCTAAATTTAAATTTTTTTCAACAAGTCCATTCCCTACTGCGCCTGAGTCATTTCCTCCATGGCCTGGGTCTATATATATTTTCATTTAAACTCCCCTTTCTTAAATTGTATAGCTTATCTAGCTCTATTTAATATATGCAGTTTAATATAGTTTTGTAATAATAGACTGAAAATCAACATATCTTTATTTATATAGAATGTCTATATATTTATGTAAATGTGAAAGAGGTGAAAATGCTTTGAAAAAGGGCAGCTTTATATTTTTAGCATTAATATTAATTGGCAGCATCTTTTTAGCGCCAATCTTTATCTTAATAGAAAAAAACCAAATAACTATTATTATACAAATCTCCTAGCTAAAAACTTAACCTTAAACAAGAATTATGAAGTTAGAGTACTCGATACTAATTTTTATAAAACAGAGCATCTCGCTAAAGAAGATATAGATTTAATAGAAAAATTTCTAAAGGAACTCAGAAAACCTAACTTTATATCAAAGCCTGTATCCTTAGATGAAAAACCCAAATATAAAATATTCTTCAATTTCCCAGAAAATAAGGAGAAGTTTGTAATTAATATATATGATAGTGAATACATATCTATACAGCCATGGGATGGGGAATTTATGATGGATTACATAAGCATGAAAAACATTCCTCTCCGATATAACTTATATAGTTTAGGAAGAAACGCCTTTGCAAAAGAACCAAACTTTAATTAATGCAAGTTAGTTGGTTAGCTGTTACATTATAAAATGAAGATAGTGGAAGAGCACAGAAACGAACATTACCTAAACTACTCCACCTTCTCCACTAATAAAAAATATAGTGTGTTGCCTTTTGTGGGCAACACACTATATTTTTTATTTAAACACTTCTACAAGTTCTTCAAATACTTCCTTATTATCTTTTAGCTTAGAAGAGTTTCCTAGAACGCATAAGTAGTTCTGGTCCATACAACCTTTTATCATATCTGCAAAGGCTCTTATGTCCTCCTGCTTACAATTTAATACCTCATCTCTTTCCTTTTGCACATCCTCATGGGTAACTTTGCTTAGATAATAGGCTAAAGCCTTCTCTGATTTTGAGGATGGAGTTAGAGGCGAATCTAAATTGCTTATTGTACCTATTATATACTTAGTCATTTCTCTCTCGTCTGCTTTGAAGTTTCTTAAATATTCCTCAGATCTATCATAAACTTCTATAGTCTCCTTTAAGTTAGGATCTCTATAAGAACCAAAAAACATATTTCCGCTTCTTCCAAAGCTAGCAAAGGCTCCATAAGCACCTCCAAGGACACGTATTTTACTCCATAAATAGTCTAAACTTTCTATGGTCTTCAATACCTGTAAACTCCCTTTGTATTCGTATCCTAAATCTCTAAAATTGTATCCTTTAATTACATATTGAACGTCACCTTGAGTTAATAATCCCTCATTCTTACTCTTAAATTCAATTTTATATTCGTTTATTTTAAGATCATTATTTCTTAATTTACTTAAGAATGATACTAAATCTTCTTCTATGATTTTGTAGTCTTCTTCATCAAGTGCTACACTTATGATTAAATTTTTCCTATTAAAAATAGCTCTCTCTACCTCTTGAAGATTTTTTATGATTTCCTCAGCTTTACTATCAAAGTTCTTCTCTAGTCCTTCAATGAATTCATAAAATTCTAATCCAGATATAAGCTCTTCATATTTTCCAACTGGTGAAAAGTAAGAAAATAATCTATTTGCAGCTACTATATGTCCAGCGTCAAATATAGCCATTTCTAAACGCGACTTCATTTCCTGTATAATTTCCTTTAATCTCTTCTTATTATCTAAACTAGTGCGTACAAGCATTTCCTCTAAAAGTTCTAATAGCTTAGGAACCTTGTCAACTAAAGCTTTTGATTTTACAATGAACTTAGGAACATATTCTCCCTTTGTTCCATTTTGTATAAAAGTAGCCGATGAAAATCCTATTCCACCAGTATAAATATTTATCTCATTAGATAGATCACTATAATCATATTTTTCTGTTCCTATTCTTCCCAATATCCCTGATAGAAGTCCTATATACGGTATAAGTTTTTCCTCTACTGTTCTAGTATCAAATACAAGCTTAATATGTGCAATCTTATTTGTAAACATGGAGTGAAGAAGCAAAGTATTATCTCCTATTGATCTTTTTTCTAATGGCAGCTGTTCTGCTTTTGGATTAATATCCTCTAAAGAAAGCAGTGGTATTTTCTCTAAGTCCTCCTTAGATTCTTCAGTAGTCTGTCTTTCTCTTAAATCAATAGTTTGCTTTATCATAGTTTTTATTTCCTCTTTAGGTAGAGAAGCTTTATATTCTCTTAACTTATTTCTAAGCTTTTCACTTCTCTCCTCTGCAAGGCCAGCTTTAGGGTTTAAGATAAGCAATGTGCCATGATTGGCATTTATTAAATACTCTTCAATAAGCTTTTCAAAGTAATCTCCAGTTAAAGCTGATTTCATTTTACTTAAAGCTTCCTCATACTCTAAATAGGTTAATGGATGATTGTCGTACAGCCAACTATCCATGGCCTTAGTATAATATAATAGTCCTTTGGGATAGCTTCTAGTATCCCCTTCCCTTAACCTAAATTCCTTTATATTAATACATGCCTCAATTAATTTTTTATCTATTCCATTTTTCACAAGAGATTTTAAAGTATCAAAAACTATTGCCTTAAACTCGTCTTTTCTGCTTTCATTAGAGTTTTTAACCACAATGCTAAATACTGGTTGAAGTATGCCGTGATCAAAAAAACCATATACATCTTTACCTATATTTCTCTCAATAAGAGCTTTTTTAAGAGGTGCTGCTGGCGTTTCTAAAAGAAGATATTCAAGTATTTCAAAAGCCAAGTATACTTCAGAATTGTTTTCTTTAAAGCCAAAGTTTAAACTTAAGAATGCTTTGTCATTCCCTGCATCCTCTTGGGATACTGGATACTCTGCTTTTATTTCTTTTATTTCTCCAAAAGGTTTCTGATAGTTAATATTGGAATGTACTTCTTTTTTCTCAAATTCATTCAAATACTCTTCATTTATAAACTTAAGTTCCTTATCTAAATCGCCATTCCCATATAAATATATAACTATTGGATGGATGATAAAACTTCTTATGAAAGTCTAAGAATTGTTCGTTTGTTAAATTAGGAATATATTCAGGATCCCCTCCTGATTCTACTCCATAGGTAGTATCCGGGAATAGAGATTCTTGAATTTTTCTGTAAAGGACATCTTCTGGTGAAGAGAAGGCTCCCTTCATTTCATTATAAACTACTCCTTTGTAGGTTATCTCTTCTTCCTCATTATTAAGCTCATAATGCCATCCTTCTTGAGCTAATATTTCAGGATACTTATATATGTTAGGATAAAAAACTGCATCTAAATATACATCCATTAGATTAAAAAAGTCCTTTTCATTTCTGCTAGCTACAGGATATATAGTCTTATCTGAAAAAGTCATAGCATTTAAAAAAGTATTCAATGAACCCTTAGCAAGTTCAACAAAAGGGTCTTTTATAGGAAACTTCCTTGAGCCGCATAATACTGAATGCTCCATTATATGAGGCACACCGGTGCTGTCACTTGGTGGAGTTCTAAAACCTATTGAAAACACTTTATTATCATCATCATTTTGTAAATTTAATAGTCTTGCTCCACTTTTATCATGCTCAAATATCCTAGCTGTAGAGTTTATTTCTTCAACTTCTCTCTGTTCAATCAGTCTAAATCCGTGATAGACTTTATTTAGTTCAAACTCCATTTAACTGCCTCCTTTATTTTATGTACACGTTTATATTTTACCAAAATTTTCACCAAAATATTAGGCTTTTTATTAAATATAGTATGGCCTTTCGAAATAAAAAGTATGTTATACTAAGGGACTTGCACTTTAGCATAATATACCTTCTTTAAAGTTCATTTATATGACTTATAAATAAACTTTCTTTATTTTCTAAGTCTTATTTTATTTTTTGTTCATAGTTATATCAAAAGTTTTGGTTTCAGTACAGAAAATATGGAACTGTTAAATTTCTTTATTATGAGGTATATTTATATATAATTAGTAATTACTAAAGATATTGAAGAGAGGTGATAAAATGTATAGCAAAGGAGATTTTCATCTTCATACCACTGCATCCGACGGTAAATTATTTCCTAAAGAACTGGTAAACCTAGCCCAAAATGAAGGTTTAGATATTATAGCAATAACTGACCATGATAATACCTTTGGAGTAGAGGAAGGCATTATAGAAGGTCAAAAAATTGGGATTAAGGTTATTCCAGGCATTGAATTATCCACAAGACATAATGGGGAGAGCATCCATATTCTAGGTTACTTTGGAGATAACTCTTATAAATTAAGTTCTTTTCAAAATTACTTAAAAGAAATACAGGATTATAGAATAGTTAGAGCTGAAAAAATTGTAAAGAGTTTAAAAAAATTTTTTAACATTGAACTAAATTTTGAGAATTTAATTGAAGCGAATCATGGCGTGATTGCAAGACCTCACATAGCTAAAGCTATAATTGATGCTGGATATCCTTATGATTTTAGATATGTTTTCGATAAATTTCTAGGCTCTGATAGTCCTGCCTATGTTCCAAACAAAAGAATTAGTATAATTGAAGGCATTGAAGTTCTAAGGTCTGTTAATGCTGTAATAAGTCTTGCCCATCCTACTTTAATAAAAAAATCTCCAGTAGAGGAGATTTTAAAATATGACTTTGATTGCATAGAAGCTATCTATCCACTTAATAAAGAAGGTGAGGAAGAAAGATTTAAATCTATGGCAAAGGAATATGGAAAAATCGTTACCGCAGGTTCCGACTACCATGGTTTAAGCGCAGAAGATCATAAACATGGTTATATTTCCTCTTCGCCTTTAATAGGTAATGAACTCAATATATTTTCAAAAAAGTTACAGCTCCTATAATAAATATAGAGGCTGTAACTATAGAAACTTTAATCTAGGAAACTCCCTTTCGTTTCTCAAATGAGTACTCAAAGAGTAAGCTAACATCACCAAATCACAGATTTGGGATGTCTGGTCTGCTTATGCTTCTTTTAAAAACGCATCATACGCTTTCATCGTTTCATATACATCTGCTTTAGATACAACTTCCCATGGAGCATGCATGTTTTGAACTGCAACTCCACAGTCAATAACTTCCATTCCATATTGAGCAAGAATGTACGCTATAGTTCCGCCGCCGCCTTGGTCAACCTTTCCAAGCTCAGCAGTTTGCCATGTTACATTATGTTTGCTCATTATATGTCTAATCTGTCCTACAAATTCTGCATTAGCATCATTAGAGCCTGATTTTCCTCTAGCTCCAGTATATTTATTGAATACAACACCTTTTCCAAAATAGGCTGAATTTCTCTTTTCCATTACTGATGGATAATTTGGATCGAAGGCTGCACTTACATCAGAAGATAACATTTTTGAATTTGCAAGAGCGCGTCTGAACCTTAGCTCATTAAACCCTTCTGTGAGTTCCATGACTTCAGCAACTGCATTTTCAAAGAATTTTGATTGCATTCCTGTTGCTCCAACACTTCCTATTTCTTCTTTATCCACTAAAAGAGTAACACAAGTTTTAGTTGGATTATTAACTTCTAACATTGCTTCAAAAGAAGTGTAAGCACATACTCTATCGTCATGACCATAAGCCATAACCATACTCTTGTCAAGTCCATAATGTCTTGCACGTCCTGCAGGTACTACTTCAAGCTCAGCAGATACAAAATCTTCTTCTTCTATATCATATTTTTCATTTAATAATCTTAGTATATTTTGCTTTACTCTGTTTTTAGCCTCTTTATCTTCTATAGGCATGCTTCCTACTAGTATGTTTAAGTCTTCTCCTTCAATACCCTTAGCTAATTTCTTTTCCATTTGATTTGCCGCTAAGTGAATCAAAAGATCAGAAATGCCAACAACTGGATCATTATCATCTTCTCCAATAACTACATTTACAATACTACCATCTTTTTTAGCTAAAACTCCATGAATTGCTAGAGGTATTGTTACCCATTGATACTTTTTAACTCCACCATAGTAGTGAGTATCTAACATAGCTAAATCCGTATCTTCATATAGTGGATTTTGCTTTAAATCTAATCTTGGAGAATCCACATGAGCTCCTAATATCCTCATTCCTTTTTCTAGAGCTTCGCTACCTATTACAAACATGGCTAAAGTTTTATCCATATTGTTTGCATAAACCTTATCTCCAGCTTTTAACTTAATGTTATTATTTATTAGCTCCTCAAGATTTCTGTAACCCCTTTTTTCTGCTATTTTAACAAATTCGGTTACACATTCTCTTTCAGTCTTACATTTTGACATAAACTCTATGTATCTATCATTCAATTCAAATACTTTCTCTAAATCTGCCTTAGAATATTTATCCCAAGCATATTCATATTTTTTTTCCAATGAACTTTTTACATTTTTATCTTCTAACATATATTTTCCCCCTATCTAGTAGTTGTAGTTAATTATATTACCCTATTAAGGTTCAAAATCCATTATATCACAAAATTTTAAATTACAGAAACAACTTATTAACCCATTATTATTTATAACCACTTTTTTCTCCTAAATACATAGATAAGAATTCCAGAAATTATTATCATTATCAGCATTATATAATAGTATCCATATGGCGAATTGCTAAAAGGCATTCTATCAAAATTCATCCCCTGCATACTTGTTAATAAGTTTAATGGTAAAAATATGCTGGTTATTATAGTAAAAATTTTCATTAAATCATTAGTTTTATTTGCTATTTCTGATTCGAAAGCTTCCCTTACCAAGGCTAGGTCCTGAACTAAGCTCTCTAGAGTAGACATAAGTTTATTTATTTTTACATTGATATTTTTAAAGTGCTCTATATCTTTTTCATCTATTATAGAGTTATCATTGCTAGCTAAGCTGTCACCCACATATCTTAAAGGATTTAGGTATTTTCTTAATTTATAGAGCTGTCTTCTTAAATGAATCAAATCATCCGCTTGCTCATGGGAAGGATTTTTTAAAATTGCTAATTCTATTTCATCTGCCTTTGCTTCTATTTTAGCTATTATATTATAATTTTTAACTATTATCCTGTCTAAAAGATAATAAAGAACCATAGATGGTCTAGGATTATTCTTTAACATAAAACAGTTTTTCATCTCATTTATATCTTGGATTAAATCCTGTATTATACTTATGTCTTCATCACAAATAGTTACTATGTAATCCTTGCTCACATATATATTTAAATCTCTGCTTTTTACAATAGAATTTTTATATCCTAGTATACTGAAGCTTAAAAACATATACCCATCAAAAAAAATTATTTTAGATGAATTATTTCCTGAATTTGCAGCTAACTTAAGACTTTCTTCATCTAAAACAATTTTATTTTTAAGCATATCTATCTCGTTTTTATTTATCAATATCCAGTAGTTGCTTTTTCCTACCTTCCACTCTTCATCTGTCTCTTTAAAATCATCTAGAATATCTAAAACCTGCATAAAATCACAATCCTTATAAAAGATATTCATATCTGATATTAGTATGATTATTTTAGTTTGTTATTATTCCATCTATTTTGATATCATGTTCTTCCATAGGGACTTTATCAAAAATCTGAAAATCATAAGCTAAAGCTATTTTTAAAGTTTTTAGGCTTGTGTTTTTTAAAAATCTATCATAAAAAGCTCCGCCATATCCTATTCTTCCACCACTTTCATCGAATGCTACTCCTGGCATTAAAATTAAGTCTATATCCTTTTCATCTATTTGTTTATCGAAACTTTGCGGCTCTAAAATGCTGTATGCCTCTTCTTTTAATTCCTCAAAAGAACTTATCTCAACTGCTCTAATTCCATCCTTTTTCGAAATTATCTTTGGCACACAGATTCTTTTATTGTCATTTAATGCATACTTAATAAGTTTATGAGTGTCCACTTCTCCCTGAAAGCTCACATAAACAAAAATAGTATTTGCAGCCTTATAAACTTCGCTCTCTACTATTTTATTAAAAATAATACTGTCCATTAATTCTTTTGCTCTTTTAGAAAGTGAGTTTCTTTTATCTTTAACTATACTTCTTATTTTCTTTTTATCTTCCACGTTTCATCACTTCTTCCATTCTCTTATCTATAGTTTCAACAGGTGATATTTTTGAAACTAGATTATACCTGTAATTTGCAGCAGCTGCCTCTATTATAACTGCAATATTTCTACCAGGCCTTATTGGAACAGTTATCTTTCTAATTGGGACATTTAATAT
This sequence comes from Clostridium bovifaecis, assembly GCA_009738435.1. Classification (GTDB taxonomy): domain Bacteria; phylum Bacillota; class Clostridia; order Clostridiales; family Clostridiaceae; genus Clostridium_H; species Clostridium_H bovifaecis. Next base: position 2,418,352 of record CP046522.1, read on the forward strand.
ATCTATATAATCCTCGTCTATGCCCAATCTGTCATAATTTTGCTCTTCTCTCCACTGTTCTAAATATATTATAAGGTCAATAGTTTTTTCTTCTAAAACAGAACTAAGCCCATAAAGAGCCGGTACATCTATTATCCCCATTCCTCTAACTTCCATCATTCCAGAAGTTATATATGGTGCTGTTCCGTGAAGTTCTCCATCTATTTCTTTTATATCCACAGCATCATCTGCAACTAACCTGTGTCCCCTCTTAATCAATTCCAATGCTGTTTCAGTCTTTCCTATACCACTTTCTCCAGTTATTAGTATACCTATACCATACACGTCAAGCAAAACACCATGCACTCTGGTCTCTGGAGCTAACTTTGCGTCCAAATAATTTTTCAATCTTGTTACAACTTGAGTTGTTAAAATTTCAGTTTTTATCACCCATCTATTATTTAGTTTAGCATTTTCTATAAGCTCTTTATGAGGTTCTAGTCCTCTGGCTATAATTACGCAAGGCGTTTCGAATTGAAAAAACTTTTTCATTCTCTTTTTTATGACCTCTTCTGGCATATTATCTAGAAAACTCCATTCTGCTTTTCCTATTAGTTGGACTCTTTCATTAGCAAAGTAAGTATAAAATCCTGCAAATTGAAGCCCTGGTCTATTTATATCACTAGTTTTTATTTCCGTATTTTTCTTGCCTTCAATTAATACCTCAAAGTCTAAATCCTTTATTAAATCTTCTACCGTTATTCTCATTGTATTTTCCTCGTTTCCCCTTTTCCTAATGTCTTGTACATATTTCTCTACTCTGATTTTTAATACTATTTTACATTATGATAAGAATTTTATCCATAGCAGATTATAAGAAAAATGCGACGCAATTTTCTTATAGGATAGTCCCTAGTCTCTAATCGCTAATCACTAAAACATAGATGTTAAGCTTCAGATGTTGAAAATAAATTGATGTTGCAGTGTAAAGCAAAATGAAGCAAAAACTAACTACAAACTTCTTCTAACTCCACATAATAAGGGCTTAGCATCTACAACATTATCTTACCGCTGACCTACTAGCGATTAGTGACTAGTGATTAGTGATTTAGAAATATTTTGCTTCGTAAAATACTTCTGTGGTTCATAAAAAGTAAAAAGACTTGCAAAACTGCAAGTCTTTTTACTTTTAGATAAGGCTGCTTTTATTAATAGAATGAATAGCTTCAACAAACCTTATAGTTCCTGTCTTTGACCTCATTACAACGGAATGAGTAGTGGCCATATCATTTTTTGAAAATACAACCCCTTTTAATAAATCACTGTCTGTTAGAGCTGTGGCTGCAAAGTACGCATCATCAGTCTTTACTAAATCTTCTATAGTCAATACCTTTTCAATATCATCAATCCCCATTGATATGCATCTTTTTATCTCTTCTTCATTTTGAGGTTGAAGTAAAGCCTGCATTTCTCCGCCCATACACTTTATAGCTGCAGCTGCTATAACTCCTTCAGGTGCGCCTCCAGTTCCAATCATTAAGTCTATTCCTGTATTCTCAAAGCCACAAGCTAAAATAGCAGCAACATCTCCTTCTCCAAATAGCTTTACTCTTGCTCCTACTTCTCTTGCTTGTTTTACAATATAGTCATGTCTTTCTCTCTCTTGAACAATGATTGTAAGATCAGTGACATCTTTATTTAGTGCTCTAGCAACATTTATGATATTCTCTTTAGGTGATTTATTTATATCTATAGCACCTTTTGCCCCTGCTCCAACCGCTATCTTTTTCATATACATATCTGGTGCATGAAGTAAACTTCCTTCTGGACCCATAGCTACAACTGCAATAGAGTTAGGTAGGCCTTTTGCAATAAGAACAGTACCATCTACAGGATCAACAGCTATGTCCATCTTTGGCATATCCTCATGCCATAGACCTACCTTTTGTCCTATGTAAAGCATAGGTGCCTCATCCATTTCCCCTTCTCCGATTACTACTTTTCCTCTTATTGGCATCATATTAAAAGCTTTTTCCATACCGTCAACTGCTGCTTGATCTGCTGCATTTTTGTCGCCTCTTCCCATAAGCTTGGCTCCTTTTAAAGCAGCTGCTTCTGTTACCCTAACTAATCCCATAGCTACATCTGTACTATACATACCTTCACCCTCCATATTTATATCACAGTTAATAAAAAACTTATTGTTTTTAGTATTTATTTAATATTATTATAGCATTTAAAATTAAAATTCCTTAATTATTATAACACATATATTATATTATACAAGATTGTTACACAAATATCTAAAATATTTGATTACACTGCTATGTTCCAGAGTATGCTTTTACAAATAAACACCCAATGTCTAATTCATTACTTTTACTTTTATGTTGTTTATTGAAAAATAACCTCATTTTGTATCTAATTAAAGTTATTAACATTTATTTAAATATGTGTTATTATATATTTACCACAAAAAATGAGAGGAAGATTGTAGATTATGACAGATGAATTACAGGCTTTAGACAAAAGGATTCAATATTGGCGCGAAAAATTGCATAACCTCTTATGCTTTAACAGTCCGCTAGATGATAAGGTTATAGATTGCAGTCGCTATTTAGACAAGCTTCTAGTTGAGTATGAAAGATGTAAGCATTAAAAATTAGGCAAACCTATATATTGGAAACAAAAGGAGCACATGTCCTATGGTAAACCTGTGCTCAATCTTATAATCTTATATATAGTTTTCTGATATTTCTCTTCAAATAAGAATTATAAGTCTAATTCTTCTAAAACTTCTTCTATATCAAAATCCTCATTTGAAAATACTCCTATAAATTCACAGCGTTCTTCCTCATTTAAATCATAGGAAATATATTGACCACTTATATCGAATTCTTCTACTACCTCTTCTATTATTTCACCAACATTGTCTGCCGCTATATCGTTTAGATACGGTAAGTAGTACTCTTCCTTCCAGCTTTCTTCATCCGCATCCTCTTCACTCTCGTCATTAGCATATCCCCTTGCTGCCTCTAGTTCATCTTCATCAAAATCATAAAAGAATCTAACTACAAGCAGCCCCTTTTTAGAACTAATTTCTTCTACATCATCCAATTCATTTTCCCTTAAAAACTCTAATACATCTTTCTTATTCATTTTTTCCACTCCTTTTATATATTCTATTCTATTTTAAATTTAACTTGATAATTATATATTCTAATGTTATCAAAAATAGATTAAAATATGTCTATTTTTTTCTGATTTTTGATACTTTTCCTATTTAAACATAATAGTTCAATAACTTTGCTTTGCAACTTTAAGAACTAGGCATAAAAATAATAACCACGGCCTCCCAAGTTTTGTGGTCATGGTTATTATTTTTATTTAATCAGTTGTATAAACTTTTCAATAAACTCATCAGCGGCCTTATACTCTTTTTCATCTGGCACAAACTTAAATTTCAATCCTTCATCTACAACTTTAAATTTCATAGATTTTAGCCTATCAGTCATCATTGTGACACCTTCGCCGCTCCACCCATAAGAGCCAAATGCCCCACAGGGTTTACTTCTGTTTGGTATTACAGGTATTGCAGTTAATAACCTCCAAGCTGGTTCAACAGCATCTTGGTTTATAGTTGGAGAGCCTACTAAAAATCCAGTTGACCTATTAACAAGTTCTACTGCTCTTTCAGGATCTAATGCAGTTATTTCGTGTACTTCAGTCTTAATTCCTTTTTCGTTTAGCTTCTTGCCTAGATATTCAGCCATTACCTCTGTATTATGGTAAGCTGAAATATAGAATATCTGTATATTCTGTTCTGCAATCTCTTCTGTTGCCATTTCTCTGTAAAGTTCAAGAGCTTTTTTTGCGTTCTCTCCTGCATGTATTGGGCCATGACTTGGAGCAATCATATCGATTTCTAATTCCTTTATTTTATCTAATCCAGCTAAAACAAACCTTTTAAAAGGTCCCATTATGCAGTCAAAATAATATTTAAATTCATCCATATAATCTTCATTGTTTCTATCCATTACCATATCTTCTGGACAATAATGAGCTCCTGTTACATCGCAACTAAAAAGTACCTTCTGCTCCGGTACATATGTAACCATGGTGTCCGGCCAATGTAAATTTGGCACTGATATAAATTTAAGAGTCGTTTTACCTAAGTTTAATTCTGGAGTATCATTAATATTTTGTCCTTTAAAATCCCTGTTTAATATATCCTTCATATATGTTAAGGCTGCCTTAGTTCCTATTACAGTAGCATCAGGGTATATATCTAAGAACTTTTTTACACATCCGCTATGATCTAGCTCAGTATGCTGTACTATTATATAGTCAACCTTTTTATCGCCGATAACTGATTTAATACTTTCCAAAGATTCTTCCCAAAACCCACTTTTCACACTATCAATAACGACTGTCTTTTCATCGTCTATAACATATGAATTATATGTTGTACCCTTTTTTGTGGTCATTATGATATCGAAAACTTCAAGGCCAGGATCTTTAACTCCAACCCAATGTATGTTGTCTCTTAATTTAACTGCTCCCATCAATGTTCCTCCTATCTATACTTAATTATTCCATATTTATCATTATTTTATATGGATATTCTATCATAACATCAATTTTTTTTCAATTAATAGTCTTTATTAGTTAATATATTGTTAAGTTATCTATACCATTTACTTTTATTATCTCCATTTAGATTTCATATTAATATAATTTTTATAAATAATTATATTTGTACTATATTATCATAGTATTAATATAACTAAAGATCTTGAGCAGTCTTTAATCATTATTATTTTTAGTATATAATATATTATAAAAATTAGGCTATGCTTTAAGTAACTATTAATTCCATGTAATGTAAAACCTAGCCTAAAATTTAAAATTACAACTTAAAATTTTTATAATTATAGGGGGACTATAAAATGAAATATAGAAAATTTGGAAAGCAGGATTTTGAATTATCAGCTCTAGGCTTTGGCTGCATGCGCTTTCCTGCAAAAGATGGGAAGATCAATGAAAATGAATCTATAAAAATGATTAGATTCGCTATCGATAATGGGGTTAATTATATTGATACAGCATATCCATATCACGAAGGCAAGAGCGAGCTTTTGGTAGCAAAAGCCTTAAAGGATGGATATAGGGAAAAAGTGAAGCTTGCTACTAAATCTCCAGTTTGGCTTGTAGAAAAACATGAAGATTTTGATAAATATCTAGATGAGCAATTAAATAAATTGGAAACAGATTATATTGATATGTATCTTCTTCACGCACTAGATAAAAATAGATGGGAAAAGCTAAAATCCTTAAATGTTTTTGACTTTGCTGAAAGAGCGATTAAAGATGGCAGAATAAAGTATATTGGCTTTTCCTTCCATGATGATATTGATACTTTTAAAGAGATAGTAGACTCCTACGATTGGGCCTTCTGTCAAATACAATACAATTATATGGATGAGTACTATCAAGCTGGACTTGAAGGTCTAAAATATGCATCAGATAAGGGACTTGCTGTAATTATAATGGAACCTTTAAAAGGAGGCAAGCTAGCCCAAGAACCACCAAAAGTAATTAAAGAATTATGGGATACTGCTAAAACAAGACGAACTCCTGTACAGTGGGCTTTAAAATGGATTTGGAATCAACCTGAGGTTTCCCTATTATTAAGTGGGATGAGCAACATAGAACAGGTTATAGATAATATGAATACTGCAGAAGAATCTGGAGTAAACTCTTTAAGCTCTGAGGAAATTGAATTAATAGAGTTGGTAAAAACTAAGTACAAGGAACTTACAAAAGTAGATTGTACTTCATGCAAATACTGCATGCCCTGCCCTGTTGGTGTTGATATTCCAAAAAACTTCTCTTTATACAATGAAGCCTCTATATATAATAACTTAGTAAACTGTTCTAAAATGTACTCTGAACTAGAAGACAAAGCTAAGGCCTCTTCATGCGTTGAATGTGGACAGTGTGAGAAGGTTTGTCCTCAACACATATCTATTAGAGAAAAGTTAAAAAAAGCAGCAAAAGCCCTTGCATAATATAAGAAAATTGCGACGCAATTTTCTTAGAGGATAGTCCCTAGTCTCTAATCGCTAATCACTAAAATATAAATGTTAAGCTTCAGATGTTGAGAATAAATTGATGTTGCAGTGTAAAGCAAAATGAAGCAAAAACTAACTACAAACTTCTTCTAACTCCACATAATAAGGGCTTAGCATCTACAACATTATCTTACCGCTGACCTACTAGCGATTAGTGACTAGTGATTAGTGATTTAGAAATATTTTGCTTCGCAAAATATTTCTAGTTTTCAGTTTTTATAATAAAGTCTGCATTTCCTGTCTTACTTAGTGCTTTTACCAGAATGAAGGAAATAACTCCATCTACAAGGTGGTGAAGCACTGTCCCAACTCCAACAACCACCAATATCTTGTACACTGTAAACCCAAATGGTATTACAGCTATTGCTTCTAAAATTCCATGTATAGGAGCTGTAATTAAGATTACAGTTCTAAAGCTAAATCCCTTTTTAAGCAAATGAGCTCCTGTAAAACCTACAAATACATGCATAAACGCTCTTGCTACAACTACTAATGGTGTTGTAATTAAGAATCCTAATGTAGATCCTATTCCTACTGCAACAGCTGCTGCTGGTCCAAAAAACATTGATAAAAATACTGGGACATGTGATGCTATGGTTGCTGTAAAAGGACCAGCTTGTACCTTTAAAAATCCAAAATAAAGAGGAATCATAATTGCGAGTCCTGTTAATAATCCTGTATAAGTCAACTTTTTTACATTGTCTTTCATTTTTGCACCTCCATACACTAATGTATATACACAAGTATACATTATGCTTATCCTTCTGTAAATACCATTTAAAAAATAATTATTAATCGCTAGTCTTTGCACATTATCTTCTTAATTAAAAACTTAACTTCTTTTATATTTCTAAGAAATTCATTACTAAAAATACAAGTTAATCTCTGCTTTTGTGATTGAAAGCAGAATAGTTGAGAATCCATGATTAGTTTATAACAAATAGTAAAAACCTGAAAATTAATTCCATTTTACTATAATCAAAAATCGAATAAAAAATGCTGAATTAAGCTTGACTTAATTCAGCATTTTTTATTCTCAAATTCTTAAATTACTAAATTTCTTTAACAGGTTCTTGTTGCAATTTGTATATCTTTTTAGCAATATCCATATAAAGTATTCCATCTAAATGGTCTGTTTCATGGCATATTGCTCTAGCCATAAGACCTAACGCTTCGTATTGAATTATGTTTCCTTTCTCATTCATACCGGTTACTACAACCTTTTTAGGGCGTACTACATCTCCCTCGTAACCTGGATAACTTAAGCACCCTTCTCTATCCGCATATTGCCCAATCTTCCTAATTATTTTAGGATTTAGCAAAATTAATGGTTCCTCACCATTTCTTAGGTCTATTATAAAAACTCTTTTTAAAACTCCTATCTGCGGAGCAGCAAGCCCGACTCCATCTCCAGCATATAAAGTATCTTTTAAATCCTGTATTAATTCTAAAACATCGTTATCTATATCCAAAATTCTTCTACTTTTTCTCTTTAAAAGCTGATCATCTGCTGTGAGTATCTCCCTAACCGCCATTAAAATTCCCCTTCCATTTGATTCTGTATTCAATACTATTATATATGGTAATGAGGATGTTTTCCAGCCTTAAAATAATAACCAGTAACCAGTGTAATTTTAAGTTATTGAGTGTAGACTGTAAAGTGTAAAGCTTGAACCAATCTTATTTTTCTAACTTATAACTAATCATTATGGAAACAATTATATATTGCTTGTCAATAAGAGAAAAAATGACCTTTATTATTTATTCCTCAGAAAAAAACAAAGTCTAAAAATAGATTTTACCTACTTTTAAACTTTGTCTTCATTTTTTTACTGGCAACTGGTTACTAATAAAAGTGCTTTGCACTTTTATTACACTGCTCCTGCTGCAACGGAATTTGAGTCATTCTCTCTTTCTAGCATAGTCTTAACTTTCATAAGTCTTGTTAAGGCTCCTCTTTCATTTTCCTCTAATTTCATTTGGATATATCTTATAGTTTCTTGAAGTTGAGGAATTGTCATATATTCAAGCGCATTAACTCTTCTTCTTGTCTTTTCGATTTCGTCTGCCATAAGCTGGCAAGATTTCTCTACTTCTGCAAGTTCTAATAGCTTTGGAAGGATGCCATAAAGCTTTTCTATGGCTCCATCTAGCTCCGAGGAAGTGCTAGCATATCCATATGGATATATACTTCCTTCATCATCTTCAAGTTGTCTTTTAAACTCCATCTCGGGAACATTAACACTCATTATGTTTTTAGTTTTGACATTGACAGTTATGTGTTCTTTAGGAAATGCTATGGCCTCTTCTAATAACTCTGATGACATCAAAGCCCTTGCCATAACAAAATCCTTAAATGAACCGCTTAGCTCACCTTCTACGCTTTTTCTAAGCTGATTATTATACTTAACAAGGTCTATAAATCTTCTCATAAGCTCGTCTTGCTTATCCTTTAAAAGTTTATGCCCTCTTGCTGCAGTGGTAAGCCTTTTTTTGAGCTTTGTAAGCTCCATTCTAGTTGGATTTACATTTAATCTAGGCATGATTACTCACCTTCTTTTGAAGCCAAGTATTTCTCTAGATATTCATCTCTAATTCTCTTAAGCTCTGTTCTTGGAAGAATCTTAAGGAGTTTCCATCCTAAATCTAAAGTTTCTTCTATAGTTCTATTTGTTGCAAAGCCTTGTGATACATATTCTTTTTCAAAAGCATCAGCAAATTTTGCATAAGCTTTGTCTGTATCTGATAAGGCTGATTCTCCAAGGATAACAGCAAGTTCTTTTGCTTGCTTACCTTGAGCATAAGCTGCGAACAACTGGTTCATAGTATCTGCATGATCTTCTCTTGTTTTTTCTTTACCTATACCTTTATCTTTAAGTCTTGATAGAGAAGGCAATACATCTATTGGAGGCATTACGCCTTTTTTGTATAATTCTCTTGATAGAATTATCTGTCCTTCTGTTATATATCCTGTAAGGTCAGGAATTGGGTGAGTTTTATCATCTTCAGGCATTGTAAGTATTGGTATCTGTGTTATTGAGCCTGGTTTTCCTTTTACTCTTCCTGCTCTTTCATATAATGTAGAAAGGTCAGTATAAAGGTAACCTGGATATCCACGTCTACCTGGAACTTCTTTTCTAGCCGCTGAAACTTCACGTAGAGCTTCACAGTAGTTTGTCATATCTGTCATTATTACAAGTACATGCATTCCTCTTTCATAAGCTAAATATTCTGCTGTAGTTAGAGCTATTCTTGGAGTAGCTATTCTTTCAACTGCTGGATCATTAGCAAGATTCATGAATAATACAGCTCTATCTATAGCACCTGTTTTTGTAAAGTCTTGTATAAAGAATTGTGCTTCTTCAAAAGTTATACCCATAGCTGCAAATACAACAGCAAACTTAGCATCAGATTTTAGAACTCTTGCCTGTCTCGCTATTTGCGCTGCAAGTTCAGCATGTGGAAGTCCTGAGCCTGAGAACACAGGCAGTTTTTGCCCTCTAACTAGGGTATTAAGTCCATCAATAGCAGATATTCCTGTTTGAATAAATTCTGAAGGATAGTCTCTTGAGAATGGGTTTAAAGGCTCTCCGTTTATATCTCTTTTTTCATCTGGGATTATCTTTGGTCCTCCATCCTTTGGTCTTCCAAGTCCATCAAAGACTCTTCCAAGCATATCTTCTGAAAGACCTACCTCAAGGGGCCTTCCAAGGAATCTAGTTTTAGTTTCTTGCAAATTTATTCCAGTAGAACCTTCAAATAACTGAATTAAAGCTTTATCCTGATTTATTTCAAGAACTCTACCATTTCTTATTTCTCCAGTTTGAAGCTCTATTTCAACAAGTTCATCATAAGATGCCTCAGTAACTCCATCTACTAGCATTAAGGGTCCAACAACTTCTCTTACTGTTTTATATTCCTTAAGCATTTACCATAACACCTTCTTCCGCTATTAACTTATCTGCAGCTGTCCTTAGTTCTTCTCTTATAGCATCAATTTTATCTAAATCAGTTTCAGGAATATATTTAGATCTTGCTATTTTATCTTTAATTTCTCCCATGTCGATTATCTTCTTTAAATAAACCCCGGATTTTAATGCGCGCTCAGCTTCATCTTGGAAAGCAAGAACAAGCTTTAACATTCTATATTGTTTATCAAGAGATGCATAAGTATCAACATCATGGAAAGCGTTTTGCATTAAGTAGTCTTCTCTTATAGACTTTGCAACTTCAAGTTTTAATCTGTCACTTTCAGACAGTGCATCTATACCAACAAGTCTAACAATTTCTTCGAGGTTTGCTTCTTCTTGAAGAAGTGCCATAGCTCTTGTCCTTAATTCTACCCATTCTTCAGACACATTTTCGTTCATCCATTGTCCTATGCTCTCTAAATATAGTGAATATGAATTTAACCAATTTATAGCTGGGAAGTGTCTTCTATACGCAAGCTGAGAATCTAGCCCCCAGAAAACCTTAACTATTCTAAGTGTTGATTGAGTTACTGGTTCTGATAAGTCTCCTCCTGGAGGTGATACCGCACCTATAGCTGTAAGTGCTCCTTCTCTTCCATCATCTCCAAGACATACTATCTTACCAGCTCTTTCATAGAAGTCTGCAAGTCTTGAGCCTAGGTAAGCTGGATATCCTTCGTCACCAGGCATTTCTTCAAGTCTACCTGACATTTCTCTTAAAGCCTCTGCCCAACGTGATGTAGAGTCAGCCATAAGAGCTACTGAATATCCCATATCTCTAAAATATTCACCAATAGTTATACCAGTATATATCGAAGCTTCACGAGCTGCAACTGGCATATTAGATGTATTAGCTATAAGAACTGTTCTCTTCATCAAAGATTCTCCAGTTCTTGGGTCCTTAAGCTCTGGGAATTCATTAAGAACGTCTGTCATTTCATTTCCACGTTCTCCACAACCTATATATACAACTATTTCTGCATCTCCCCATTTAGCAAGCTGGTGCTGAACTACTGTTTTACCACTTCCGAAAGGCCCTGGTACACATGCAGCTCCACCTTTTACTACTGGGAAGAAGGTATCTATAACTCTTTGTCCTGTAACAAGAGGCTCTATTGGATTTAACTTTTGAGCATAAGGTCTTCCTTTTCTTACAGGCCATTTTTGAAGCATTATAAGTTTTTCAGTTCCTTTTGAAGTTTCTATTTCTGCTACTGTCTCTTCGATTGTGAAATCTCCTTCAGAAATAGATACTATCTTACCTTCTATTCCATAAGGAACCATTATCTTATGGTTTACAACAGTAGTTTCTTGTACTGTTCCAATTATATATCCTGACTTGACCTCATCTCCAACTTTAACAGTAGGAACGAAGTGCCACTTTTTATCCCTAGGTAATGATGTAACTTCAACGCCTTTTGTTAGATAGCTTCCTGCTACTGCAGCAATACCTTCAAGAGGTCTTTGAATTCCGTCAAACATTGACTCTACAAGTCCTGGTCCAAGTTCCACACTCAAAGGTTCCCCAGTAGTTTCAACAGGAGCTCCTGGTCCAAGACCTGTAGTTTCTTCATAAACCTGAATAGAAGCTTTATCGCCTCTCATTTCTATTATTTCGCCAATAAGCCGTTTTGAACCAACTTTTACAACGTCGTATATACTTGCTTCTTCCATACCTTCAGCAATAACCAAAGGCCCTGAAACTTTTACAACTCTTCCAGTCTTCAAGCTTTCTCCCTACCTTCCTTATAAAATATTAACTCCTACCGCTTTTTCTACATTGTCTTTGATTCTCTGCATACCGATATTTAATGACCCTTGATTGCTTGGAATCAATATAACTGCCGGAAGCGTTTCTCTATTATATCTTTCTATTGTCTCATCAATATCTTTAGCAACTTGCTCTGTAACAAATATGACTGCATATTTTTCCATAGCCATTCTATCTATAGTTTTTCTTGCCTCGTCGGGTTCTATAACAGGATATACATCTATTCCAATTGCTTTGAAAGCAAGCACTGAATCCTTATCCCCAACAACCCCTATCTTATACATAGATATCACGCAGCCTTTCTCTTATCACATCAGCATTAATATTATTAAGTTTCCCAACCATAATTATTCTTACAACCTTAATCTCATTTTCTTTTGCAAATATATATGCAAGCAATGGTTCTACTCCAAAGCTAACATATTTTGCATCTCTTATAAAACTCATAATGAAATTATCTGATAGTTTTTCAAATACATTTAAGTTTTTTGATTGAGTATACTCTTCTAAACCTGATTTAATAACATCAATGTAATCAGAATTTTGTAATTTATTAGTGATGTTTTCGATAGTTCCATTTAGCATTTCAACTAAGTTCTCTCTATCTAGCTTACCATTTTCCAATAAAACTTCTTCCAAAAATTTCCTCGGTTTATTTTGCTTCTTTACTCTAACAAGAGTTCTTATATTGATTAAATCGATATTCATTTCAACAAACTTTATTAGATATGATTCATTTAAAGCCTCAGCTCTAAAGTGCATATCTTTATACATAAATCTATCAAGGATTATATCTATTTTTTGGGGATCCTTTTCATCCTCGAAAGTTTTCCTTGATGTTTCAATTCCTTCTCTCATTATTGGAGATAAGTCCCTATAATCTTTGTTTATTATATATGTTTTTAAGTCACTTACCCTTATTGTACCTACTGGTATAAGAAGTTCACTAAAATCTTTGTTTAAGGCCTCTCCCTTTAAAATAACCTTTATATTATGATAATCATATCTAAGACTCATAATATCTATCAATCTCTTATCCGGAGCTATTTCATACATAAAGGAGTACAGCCTTTTTAACTCTTCACTTAGTATAACTTCATAGTCTTCAGGTCTTTTTACATTGCTCATCAATGCACCATAAGTAGTTTCCTGCAGTATCTTAAAAGCTTCTTCAGCTGAAGAGCTGTCAACTAACCTTTCTACCTTGGCTCTATCAAGCATTTTATTTTCAATTGACCTTATTCTTGGTACAGCCTGAACATAATCTATGTTACTCATTGAGCTATCCTCCTTTAGCTAAACAAAGCACTTGCTACTTCCGCCTCAAGCTCATCTCTAAGAGACTTAATCAAAGATTCAAAGGTATTGTTTATTCCTATACCTTTTTTCATTATGATATATCCCCCATTGATGTTCTTTCTAGAGCTTAGTTTTAGTTCTCCTAGCTTACCCTTAGCTTTTAATGCCTTATTTACTTCTTCTATAAATTCAGGAGTTATTGCATTATTATTTTCGTCTACTATAACCTCTTCATCTCCATCTATATCAAGAGATAAGATGCTATCTTTCATAAACTTCAGAAGTCTTTCTTGTGGAAGAGCATTTAACTTTATTAGTGCAGCTTTAAATACATTATCAAGAGTTTCTCCTTTTGCAGACAGCTTCATATTTCTAACTTGAAGATGAGCATTTGAAACAATTCTTTCTGCTCTTATCTTTGCTTCGCCTTCTGCTCTTGATATTAGCATATTTTTTTCTCTTTCAGCTTCAGACACTCTTTTATCTATAGTGTTTTTTTCTTTAATCTTAGCTTCGTCTACTAGCTGTTTTGCAGTAGCTTTTGCATCTTCTATAATCTTATTAGTTAAATTACTTATATTAGACATGTGTCCTCACATCCTAACTACTTATATATTGAATACTAGTAATAATGAAATAACGAAAGCTAAAAGTGCGTAAGTTTCAACCATTACTGCAAGAACAACTCCTTTTGTTGAATGGTCTGGTTTCTTTGCTAATATGTTCATGCCTGACGCTGCAACCCTACCTTGAGCAATTGCTGATTTCCAACCTGCAAATGCAATTGGTAAAGATGCTAATAAATAAGCTCCACCTTGAACAGTAGTAATTTCTGCATTTCCGCCAAGAATACCACTATTTATCAATATTAATAGTCCGATAACGAAACCATATAATCCTTGCGTACCTGGTAGTAATTGTAGAATAAGAGCTTTACCAAACTTATCTGGATCCTCAGTGATAACTCCTGATGCTGCTTCACCAGCAATACCAACACCTCTAGCTGAACCTATACCTGACATAAATGTAGCTAATGCTACTCCTAAAATCGTTAAAGCTAAACCTGAATTGTTAACTAACCATTGTGAAAATGTTAAATTTTCCATAAATTGATTCCTCCCATAATGAATAATTTTAATTTTTAAATTTTATAATAATATAATTATTTTTCTTTTACTACTTCAAAATACTTTGATGTAGCTTTAAGTGGCCTAAATGGCTTTCCTCCGCCCTCATAAAACTTTCCAAAAAACTCTAGATACTGCAATCTATTTGCGTGTACATAAGAACCTAAAGCGTTAATACCCAAATTAAATAGGTGTCCGACAACGAATATTATTGGACCAACAATATATTTAAATGGAGAAGGTACTAACCCAATCATAAGGTTAAATGCACTACCTATAAATCCAGTTGCAAGTCCTAAAGCTAGCAATCTTGAATAAGAAACAAAGTCTCCAATATATGAAGTTATACCATAAACTCCATATAAACCTCCACCAATCTTTCCTCCAATACTCTTAGCATCTCTGCCTTGAGTTAGAAATAAAGCAATTAACCCTCCAAAGAGCATCCACTTAGTTACTCCTGGTACTATTTTGATTCCAAATAGTATTCCACCAATTAGTGTTATATACCAAAACCCAACATCATACAGAGCATCTAAGTATTTCTTTTCTCTTATTAGGATATAAGCTTTAATACCTAAACCTGCAAAAATGTGTATTCCTCCTAATGCTAGAGCTAATGTCATAACTTGTATAATATTACTTGATGGGTCTATAACTTTTGGTATACTCTTCAATCCAAAGATTGTGATAGGAGCGTCTCCAAACCAGCTTCCATATATAGCTCCCCAAACCACAGTAGAGAGCCCTAGGTATAGGAAGAGTTTTACGCTTTTTCGTAAATTTTCATTAATGTTGAAGAACTTTAAAGTTACAGCTGTAGCTATGACCATAATAAGTCCATATGCAGCATCTGAAAGCATCATTCCAAAGAACACCACATAAAAAATTGATAGTATAGGTGTCGGATCTATCTCACCATAGTTTGGCAAAGAATACATACCTACTATACTTTCAAAGGATTCAACAAAACCATTATTCTTCAAAAGTATTGGAACATCATCAGTATCTTGTACTTCTTCAAATTCTAAGTAATAATAATCGTTTACTACGCCCTTTATTATATTTTCAAGTTCTTTGTTGGTCGATGAAGTATTCCACCCTTGTATAACTACAACACTATGAGATTTTAAAAAGTTTAAGCCAGCTTTTGCTCTATCAAGTTCATTAGAATAGTATTCATATAGCAGCTCAATATCTTCTTGATAGTTCTTTAATTTTTTAAGCTCTTCTACTGTCTGACCATTCTCTTTTTCTATTTCTTCAAACCTTTTTTTATAACCTTGTATTATTTCATTTGGATTTCCATCATAGTTTACAGTAGTTTTAGTGAAACCATATTTTTTTAATATGTCCAGTGCTTTATCTTCTTCATCCTTTAAAACTAAGACTAGGAGATTTGCTTCCTCTCTGCCTTCATTTATAATCTCTAAATAGGCATTGGATAGTTCTCTTTCAAACTCTTCTATAAATCCATCTTTTAATCCTTGAGGAATTGAACCTAAAAAACTTGTGGAAAATTTTAACCCTGTTAAATCTCCAAATTTCCCATCAAAGTTAGTCCAAGGTTTTAGACTTTCAATTTCAGATTCTATTTTTGATTTCTCATTGGTAAGATAGTTTTGTTTTTCTTCCTTACCTCGTAAATCTTCGTAGATTCCTTCCCAGTTTATCTTTTTTACTGCCTCATCTAATTCTTCAAAGGTTATTGCTTTTTTTCCTTCTTTAAGCGCCTTTAAGCCACCCTGTTTTTCCATGTATGGCTTTAAATAATCTAAAGAGAATCTTATTTTTGATAATTCATTTTCTATATCCATGATTCCTTTATCTTCGGCAGCACTTTCAAGAAAGCTTATTTCTTCATTCTCTGACTGTGTTTGAAGGTCTACAAATTGTACGCCTTCAAACCTTTGTAAGTTTTTAAGTAAAGCCTCCTTTTCTCTTTCAAAGGCAAACAAGGTAAACTTATTCATTTTAACTATTGCCATTGATATTCACTATCCTCTCAACTACTAAATTAACTGCCTTCTCTAATTTCTCTGCAGAAACATTCTTTATTGCATCTGCCTCATTTTTCCCATTAGCAATTATAGGGGAAGCCTCCTTCTCTGCATTGGCCACTGCCTTATCTAGCATTTTATTTGCTACACTTTTCCCTTCATTGATGATCTTTTTGTACTCATCAACTGCCTTTGCATCAGAATCTTTTACGATTTGATTACTTTCTGTTTGAGCTTTTCTAATAATCTCCATAGCCTTTTCTTCTGCTGCCTTTATTTCTTTTATAGCTTCTAATGCCAAAGTCTCACCACCTTTTAATTTATTTAATAAATTCTATTGACTTTATAAAGTATAATGTCTAGCACTTAATGTGGTATTGGTAACAATTTAAAACAATTATAATACCGACTATGGAAAAATTTCAATGTGAAAAACAATCATTTTCGGAAAATTTAAATAATAATTCAAAGACTAGCATTATTTTTCTCCAAAATTCACTATTAATTGATTTTTCAAATAATAGCATCTTCAGTTTAATCCTTTTTCTTAAATTAATCCTGTTACATCAACTATTTTATTTAAATTGTTTTCATCGTATACTAAATATGTAATTTTGTCTAGGATCTCTTTTGTCTTTACAAAGTTAAGCATATCGATGGTGAATTTTTCCACATGCAGTTTGTTTTTGTCAATATCTAGATTTAAACTTAAGACCTTTTCTCTCAATTCCTTAGTCCACCTTTTATCATTTTCATTTTCCAAAAATTCTGGTATCCATTTTTTTTTATTAAACATAAGATAATCGTATTTTATTATGTTTCTTAAAGCTTTATTTTCTCCCCTTAGTTTTTCACTATTAAACTCTAAAAATACTCTATAATATTCTGCATTTGAAATATTCCTGCTAAAATACCCTTTTTCATCAAAAAACATTCCTAAGCTATAATAAAAATCAAAAGGATTATCAAATTGTTTTTCAAAGTACTCTAACACCGTATTAAATTTGCCAGAATTATAATATTTATCTACAACCGATTCCACTTTTTTCAATACCAATAATTCTTCGTAACTTATATCTTTGGTTTTTAATATTTCATAAGGTGGATATGGTGAATATTTCATTTCCCATTTGTCTTTCTCATCCATCATCGGTGACCCCTTTAATATCTTCAAAAATCCTAGCTGTATTTCTTCCGGTCTAATGGAGTAGACCTGATTAAATGAATTTTTAAAAGAATGAAAATCTTCTCCTGGAAGACCAGCTATTAAATCTAGGTGTTGGCTTATATTTCCCAGGGCTTTTACTTCTTTTACCTTTTCTGCTACATCCTCAAAACTTATATATCTATTTATGTTTTTTAGAATTTGATTATTTGTAGTTTGAACTCCTACTTCGAATTGAAATCTTCCTTTAGGCGCTTTTGATAAAACATTAACCTGATTGTTTGTTAAAATATTAGCTGATATTTCAAAGTGAAACTTTGTTTCCGTATCTTGATTTGTTAGAAATTCCCATATACCTGTTGCAAACTTCTCATCACAGTTAAAAGTTCTATCTACAAACTTTACAAGTCTCACCTTCTTATCCATAAGATAACCCAGTTCTTTCTTTACCTTTTCAATATCTCTAAATCTAATATTTCTATCCACAGATGATAGACAGTACTTACATCTAAAAGGACACCCTCTTGAAGCTTCATAATAAACTATCTTATTATCCAGCTCATCTTCTTCGTCATATGGAAATACTACTTGATTTATATCAATGTTGCTCCTAATTCCCCCATAAAATACTTCTTTTCCCTTTTTATAAAATAGCCCTTCAATATTAAGTGGTATATCTTCTTCTTTATTAATTGTTTGATTATTAACTATCAACCTACACTTATCTGAAAAAGCATCTTCATCATCAACAGAATATGGCCCTTTTCCCCTTATCTTGTATTTGATTAAACTTCTAAAGGTTTCTTCTCCTTCTCCCTCAATTAGATATTCTCCTTCATTTTTCTCTAAAAACTCTCTTCCATCAAAGCTTACTTCTGGTCCACCATAAATTATTTCTATCCTCTCATCCACTAACTTTATAAGCTTAGATAACCCTCTAACCATCTCTCTGTTCCATATGTAACAAGAAAAAGCAATAATATCTGCTTTCTCTCTTATGAGCTCTTCTAATATTCTCTCTACTCTATCATTTATTGAAAATTCCTTAATTACTGAATTATAATCTAAATCCTTAGTGTAGGCTTTTAAATACCTGATAGCCAAATTAGAGTGCACATATTGCGAATTAATCCCCACCAGTAATACCTTTAGTTTCTTCATTAATATCTCTCCTTTTCTTTTGTGCCTTTATATAATAAATATTATCTGAACACTCAAATTCTATTATATCAAAATATCCTTCTAGCAATCTAAGGGTGGTTTTTGAAGATGTATCTTTTAAAACATTAATCTCTCTCACGCTGATCCTTTTAGCTCCCCCCTGCGGAAGCATTACATTGATTTTACCATAAAAGGTCTTTCCGTATCCCTTATCAATATCCCATATATAAACAAATCCATCTTTCTTTAGATAATTATATATTTTTTCTATTAAAACTTTTCTACTTGTTCTAAATATTATACTACTAAAAGATAAAAACAGCACGCAGCTGTCATAAGAATTTTCTTTTATATTCTTACATTTATCTCTTCCGTCAATATATTCTACACTAAAGTCTTTATTACTTTTTTTATATACATTATATACTACACCATAATTATCTGCCCCTATGTCTAAAACCTCGCCAGTAAAAATTTCCTTTTCCATACTTATTACTATTTCTTTTTCCATTATTCCTCCCCCTTTTCTTATGTTTTCCAGTAGCCTCACATATTACTTTCTACATAAAAGAAATATTTCCTCCAATTAATGGAAGAAATATTTGTTCTATATTTTCTACATCTTAATGTATATTGTATTTAATTTAACATTGAACCTTATTTCTTAGCTTTTCATAATAGTCTAACATAAATCCTGCTGTTGTTATCTGGGCTTCCTGTATAATCATGGATGCAACTTGCATATATCTTTCATCTCTTGCTTCAATATTGTGAAATTTAAAATAAGCAGAATTTGCAACTAATGCATTATTTTCAATATAATCTTTTAAGCTATCATATCTTTTAATACCTTTCCTCACTTCAAAATGATGTCCTAATGCTATATTCTTTATTATAAATAGTTCAAACTGTCTATGGTTTTTTAGTAGTCTATTGTTCACATGGTGAGGAACTGTTGCATCTTGTATTAAATGGCATGATGCTCCAAAATAGAACATGCTCATAGATACATCTCCAAGTTCTAAATATCTATTCGCCAAGTCGCAATAACGCTTGCACTCATCAAGTAAATTGGAGAAGCCATATAAACCCTTCCTCTCATTAAAATGGTAAAAGTGATTTGTACTTTTAAAATCTTGATCAGCCCACACTACTCCTTCATTTATATTTTTAATATAAATGCTGTAACATTTATATTGCTGGATATATCCCTCATTTTTTAGAAGTTCTAAAGCTTTGTTATTTATATACTTATGTGCCATGCAGTGAGTTTGTATTATCATTTTTTTTATAGGATTAACAATCCCCATAAACTTTCTAACAGTTTTACCATATAACTTTTCAGCTTTTGTTGCCATGTCCATTACCCCAATCTTTTAAATTTAACTAAGTACATCATTTTTTGTTTGTAGATTTATCAATGGTCATTTTTAGTATAGTTATTATCATTATTATAGTTACAATAAATAAGAAATATAATATAGGTCTAGTTGAAATATGACTAGTACTAATATCTTTTAACCCTAAAGCGTACATATTGCCATCAGTATAATCTAATATTAGAATTTGATTTTTTACATATTTAATACTAGAAATTTTACTTTTATCATTAAATTTTAATTTCTCACTTAATATGCCTAAATCATTCATAGCATAAAGCTTTTGTTCCTTACTTTCATAAAAGTATATAGAATCAACTTCCCCAACTTTACCATTTTTATCTATAGCTAAACTGTTTAAAGTTCCTAAGCTTTTATGAACATAAATTGGGGCGCTTGGGTTTGTTGTAGGATGATTATCTAAAATAAAAGAAACCCCTCTGTTGTTTGAGCCTTTAAATTTAGGAGAATTAACAGGATCTCCTCCACTATAATCCGGCCAACCATACCAAGTTTTTGGTTTTATTACGTATATATAATCTGTATCGCCTTTTATCGGTCTTGAGCCCCTATTTTCCATTCCACCCACAGAAACTATCATCCTTTCCCTACTGTCAAAGTCTATTCCCTTTACATTTCTTATACCCCAAGCATATGTTGCACAAGCTTCATTCGCAAGATTATACATTATTATAGAAGCATTTCCTGGAAAGTGACCAGGTATAATCTGGCCTTCTATGCTTTTAGTACCCTTATTTATGAAGGCTCCAGTATCTCCATTCTCAAAATTTATTCCTTTTAAGGTAATCTTATATGGCGAAATATCATGACTAAAAGGGTTATCCTTAAGCCAAGAATTATCATTTCCTACCACTCCTGAGTTTGTTGCAGCACCTATGGTCACATATAGATAATCTCCACTAATTTTTATTATGCTATTTTTATAATCTCCGAAATTAGGTAGATCCTTTATTATTTCTATACATTTTTTGCTACGTAAGTCGTAAGAGTACACAGAACTATTACTTGAAAAATAAAGCTTATTTCTGTCATATTCTATACTGTTTATATTCATATTGCTGTCACTAAATAGATTTATACTCCTACCATTTTTATCTATGAACTGTATCTTATCTTTGTAGGCTATGTAGTAATTTTCTTCTTCATCTACAACAAAATCTACCGCAGATCTTAACCCTCTATATTTTAAATCTACTTTTAGGTTATTATCCTTTAAAATTATGTTGTAATCATTAAAACAGTGCTTTTTTAAAAAAATAATAGCTGCAGTAAAGATGATAATTATTAATAATGACTTAAAAAACTTTTTCATACTCCCTCCAAAAAAATTCCTCTTACCTAAAATATATTTTATTAGATAAGAGGATATGTATAAAATTAAGCTGTATCTACAAAAGGTACTAATATTAATCCCTCTCATAAACACAGCCCTAAGTTACTTTACACTCGTCAAAACAATATGTTCTTTTTCAACTTCAGATAATGCATTAAATATCCCTTTTATGATGTTACTGGATACATTTTTATGATTCTTACTGTAAAATGCTACAGCATGCTCTTCTCTCTTTCTTGCTATCTCTAAAAGCTGAGTATCATCTTCATATTTTGTATAGTCCACTCTTCTTAATAGTGGAAGTTCTTTAAAACCACCTAGATTCTTATGCACTCTTGCATGAGTGTATTCAATCCTACTTAAATGTAAAAACTTTTTTTTAAGCTCTTCAGACTTTGCTAGTTTCGAAGCCTCCAAATAAAATTCCCCATTGAAAACTTCAAGCTTCATAGCACTATCTAATATCTTTATAGTTTTTAAATCCACTTCCTCACTAGACACCTTGTACACTTCTTGTTGGCTTTGAAGATATTCTTTACCTACCCCACAAAATGGACAATATTCTACATGTTCCTCATTATTTTTATATAAGAAGGCATTTTCATTAAAGTTGTAGTTGCTGCCATTTATATTCATACCACAAACTAAACATTTTAACTCTTTCATTATTTCACCCCAATTATTTATATCTTAAGCATCTATAAACTAACGCGTATACTGTAAAAATGCTCCTATCTGCATAATTATAGCAAATATTAGACGTGCACTTTTTAATATTATATGTGTATATTTTCTTCCTATATATGTATATATTTTAATTGAAAAACCTAATATTTACTAGCTATATATTTTGCTAATTTTTTAACTTTAAGACCATAATCCTACTCATTTATCACTAATCAATTAATTTATTTATTAATTCACTTTCAAATATCTGCATATACTTGAATTTTATCATCTGAATCCTAAATAAAAGGAGAAAATAAGAAGATAGTTATAGGCTTTTTCGGCGGAGTAACTGATGCTCTTGTGCATGTAATATTAAAAGTTATGTACGTTGCTCCAACTGCCGTATTCCCTTTAATGTCCAATGCTACTAGAAGCTTTGGATGCAAAGTTCTTTTATTGCTTCTAAAATTATTAGCAGTATACAGAGTAGCTTTACTTCTTTATACCTTCGGAATTTACGGGTCATCTATAAAAGTATTTTCCAACACATCACCTGAAAGGTTTTTTAGAGAAATATATAAAGCTCAAGTGGTAGCTCTATCCACAGTATAAAAGCAAATACTTTGTTAAATACTTAATGATATGTTAATATAATAATTAACGAAGCAGGAGGCATTGGCTTTATTAGTACCTTCTGCTTTTTTAATTATTCTTTACCTTTCCTACATTTTGTTTCTTATTTAACACAAATAGGATTTTAACCCTTTAATCCACTAATTACTATTTTCTCCTTCCCAACGATAATATAATTAAATACATATTTAACTAAGGAGGAACATAAGTATGAAATCTAAAAAGTTAGCAACTGTTTTTACTGCTTTATTTCTACTTGGGGCTGCCCCGTCGGCTAAAGCTTCTACAATATCGAATTATACTGTTAAAAGTGGTGATTCTCTTTGGAAAATTGCTCAAGTTTATAACACAACCGTTTCAAAAATAGCTTCTCTAAACAATATAGATTCAAATGAATACATATATATTGGACAAACTCTTAAAGTTGAAGATAACCGTTCTATATCTCATACCGTAATTTCTGGAGATACTTTGTGGAAAATATCACTAAAATATAATACAACAATTCAAGCTGTAATGGATTTAAATAACCTCTCCAATTCAACCATTTACATCGGACAAGTATTACGCATTCCTAGTGGAAACACTGTATCTAATATTATTATGCCAGAGGTGAAAACTGTAAACTACAGAGTGGCATCTGGCGATACAGTTTGGGGAATAGCCCAAAAATATGGTACTACTGTAGATACAATTGTGAAGAGTAATATGCTAGCAGCTCCTATACTTATGCCTGGGCAAATTATAACTGTTCCTGTCAATTCCAGTGTAATCGTAAAACCTGTAGGGATTACCATGTACACAGCTAAAAAGGGAAGCAGTTATGGAGATATCTACACCTGGGAAAATGCCAGAAGAATATTTACAGTTGGTCAAAGAGGAACTTTAAGAGATTTGAAGACAGGTATTTCCTTTAACATAAAATATTATGGTGGATCTAACCACTCAGATATAGTTCCTTTAACAACTGCAGATTCTGCTAAGATGAAACAAATATATTCTACTTGGTCTTGGTCAGCTATGCGGCCTATGATTCTTACTTTTAGCCAAGGAGGAACAAATTATCAGCTAGCAGTAAGCGTAACAGGAATGCCTCATTCTACAACAGATATGTATGCCCAAAATGGAATCGATGGCCACTTTGATATGTACTTCTATAATAGTACAAGCCATAATACAAATGAAATGAGTCCTACTCATCAGAAAAATATACTTATAGCAAATGGACAATAGAAATAAATTGCGGCGCAATTTATTTCAGTGTAGGAGTGGAGGCGCTAAAGCGCTGAGTGGAGAAGTGGAGAAATACCTTGTTGTAAAGTTCTCCACTTCCCCATTCC
The DNA here is from genome assembly GCA_009738435.1 of Clostridium bovifaecis. Lineage (GTDB taxonomy): Bacteria > Bacillota > Clostridia > Clostridiales > Clostridiaceae > Clostridium_H > Clostridium_H bovifaecis. Next base: position 2,442,334 of record CP046522.1, read on the forward strand.
TCCACTGCCTTTTAAGGCTTCTCCACTAAGAATTTTGCATCACAAAATTCTTAAACTGTATGGCACTTACATACTTTTACTCCACATTTCTTGCATTTACATTTTAAGAAATCAAATCCAAAAACAATAGCTACACTAAAGTTAAATCTACGTCTTGCTCCAAAAGCTGCTGCTTCAGACAATGCTGTACCATTCTCAACTAGTGCTACTGCTTCACTTGAGGTAGTGCCCTGTGCAAATGCAAAAGCTGCACCGCTGCAAACTATATCTTCTCTTCTAGTACATCTACTATGACTACTTCTCCTATTAACTTCTTCATTTTCTTGTGGCTCTGTTATATCATAAAGTTCTTTTTCTAAACTCATTATTTTAATAGCATCTTCTTTTATTTCTTCAATTTTTTTTCTTATGCCATCTATATATCCTGCTAGAAGGCTGTTATTTTTTACTTCTTCAGCTATTTGAATTTCCCCATCATTTTTTAATTTCTCAAGCACAGTGTTAATATCCACATAATTTCTTCCCTCTGGCACCGGAATCCATCCATTGCAAGAACATTCTGTTATAGACTGTCCTTCAGCTGTAGCCATGCTGCTAAAGGAAACTGCTATTCCAAGGTAAGCTGCAAAATTGGGAGCAGCAATAGTAGCAGTAGAAGAACTTACATTACTAAATGTCGCTGCAGAAGCACTGCTTGAACAATTAGCACTTTCCCTTTGAGAATTAGAATTATTAGTTATAATATCTAATATATCCTTTTCTTCAGCTTCTATTTCTATTATTTGCTCTTCTATTGATTTTATCTTATTTTCGATATCTTGATGAAGCATTTGTATTTCTTGGTATAAATCTTCTTCTGATCTTTTTTTATTCATAACATTCACCCTTCATACACCTCCTTTTACCTCTTTCTGCAGCAAGGAACTCGTTTAACTATAAAACAACAATTGTCTTCATCTTCGCATTTGCATTTCAAAATGCTTAAAGCAACAGCGTTAGTTCCTTCATTTTCTGGATTTTCAGCATTAGCTGCAGCCAATGCAATCTTTCCAATAACTATAGACAATGTTTCAGTATTACTATCTTCTGCATTAGCTAGCGCAATACCATTACACTCTACATTATCATTTGTTCTCTTACATCTATCGCTTCCATTAACATTATTTTTTCTTGCCTTTATTTCTTCAAATTTTTGTTTCATATTTTTTTGGAAATCTTCTGCATATTGTTCGATTTCCTGTAAAGTCATTTTTTGTACTTTAACTGAATCTGCCAAAATATACATCTCCTTTCAATACTTCTTGTCCACTTTCATTATATGATTTATATAATGAATAGGTGCCTATAAGAGCAGTTTAGAAGTGGATGGGCTTGAAAGATAGGTTAGAAGTTAGAGCAGCAAGGCTGCTATTAGTGCTTAGAGATTAAAAGATTTATTTTGAAATTTGCCATCTTATAGCTTAAAAAAATACTTGTACCAGCTATACGCCTAGTACAAGTATTTTTAAACTTAATTAATTTCTGCTTCAAATTCTAATTCTTTAATGTACTGCTTGATTTCACTGACTTCTAACCCTTTCTAATTAGGGAAGCACCTAACCTGATTGAAAGGTTTACTGGTGCTTTCTCTCATAACTCAATTTTGAAAAATAAGGGAATATCATTATAATTATAAAAAATATAATTCCATTAAAATTCATATCGTCAACAAAGGTCTTTCCTATTGCTAACCAATATATCAAAGTTAGAACGACCTGTAGACCTAAGTATTCTTTTGCTTCCTTCGTTATATTTTTATTAGATAATAGATTACTAAGGAAAATATATGATGTTACTATGCTAATAGATATTAAAAAAGAGTATATTGAACTAGTTACAATATAAGAGCAATATACTAAAGATGAAAATATTAACAAATACGCTAACTTGCTGCTTATCCTATCCTTGTACATAATGTTAAACCCCCATAGAACTTAATAGAATATCATAGTAATATTATATAACATTTTCTGGAATTTATCTCTACAAATATTATTATTCACTGTATTTCCTTATATAAATAATAGTTTATATATTCTACAAATGAAGGCTTCTTTATTAATTTTAGAATATAATTTATATTCTTAACATAATTATTAATGTTATCAATTGAAATATAAGGGGTTGCAATAGATGAAAAAAGACAAATTTTTAAGAAACTCAATACTTCTTACTCTTTCAAATTCCACAACAGGAGTATTGAAGTTTGTGTTTTCCATTATCTTATCTCGAGAATTAGGTGCGGAAGGTATGGGACTGTATGCTATCATAATGCCCATATATGATCTATTTTCTTGCCTTGTATGCGGAGGTATGCTAACAGCTCTTTCAAAACAAGCTTCATCCTTTTATAGCAAAAGAGATTATGAAAACTTACATAAGTCAATACATGCTACCATGATTTTTGATCTCATATGGACTTTTATCGTGGCTGTATTAGTTGGCCTAAACTCAAACTACATAAGTATGAATATAATAAAGGACAGTAGAAGTTTATATAGCCTTTTATTAGTATGTATTGCCTTAATATTTGTTGCTCTTTCTTCAATAATAAAAGGATACTTTTACGGAATATCAAATGTAACCACCCCAGCCTTTATAGATATATTTGAAAAGGTCGTAAGAATAATAGTTACGGTTTTTGTAATAAGGGCATTGCCAGTTAAAGAGATTGAAAATACGGTAACTGCTGTATATGCAGCACTAGCTGCTGGAGAGTTTGTAAGCTTTATACTTTTATATATTTTCTATAAGATGAGCAAAAGGAAAGACTTTAGGCACATTTATAATACCTATCCCGTTGAAGGAAGCCCTCAACTTCTCTTTGATGTTTTGGTTATGTCAGTGCCTTTATGTATTAATGGTTTTTTAACAACAGCAATTTCAACAATTTCTACCTTAATACTGCCAAGACGGCTTTTGATAGCTGGATTTAGTCATAGTGATTCCCTTGCTATGATAGGAAAGTTTTCTGGAATGGCCTTGACTATAATATTTTTTCCTCTTGTAGTTATAATGTCTATGTCTATAGTACTTATTCCTGACATTTCAGAGAGTATCGAAAGAAAGGATTACATAGCTCTTGAAGAAAGAATTCAGCAAGTTCTTAGAATATCATTTTTACTCGGAGTTTCTACTTTAATTATTTGTTTTAGTATGCCAAATTCCCTTGGGAAGTTATTTTTTGCAAGAGATGATTTAGGAGCTTATATAAAGTTTGCCGCTCTTTCAGCTCCTTTTTCATATATGTCAGCTACTACCTTTAATATATTAAATGGTTTAGGCAAGCAAGGGGTTCTCCTTCGTAATTCCTTAATTGTAGCTGCTTTAGAACTAGTTCTTTTATATGTACTTACTGCAATCCCAAGCATAAATATATTCGGATACGGACTAAGTCTGCTTATCACCTCACTTATTAGCGTAGTTATGAACTTATTCGAAATAAGAAAAAAATGTTATATCGAATTTTCCATTGAGGATATATTTACAGACTTATTAGTAAGCTTACTTATTTACTTCATATTAAATATAATGAATAATTTAATACCTGACGCCTTCTTTAAGGCTAAGACTATGTTCATGGTAATAGCTGGGTTTCTAATATTCTTCCTGTCTATTTCCTTTGTGAATAAATCGTTAAAAACTGACTAAAAAACTAATTGGTAGTACACAATTGTCAATGATGGGTGTCTTGCTGATGAAAAACTACAATAAATATAAGATGCTGAATTAAGCTTTACTTAATTCAGCATCTTTCATTCTAAAATTTTTCGGTTCTCAAATTATTATCTTATCTATTTGCTGCTAACATATAACTCTTAACTTCCTAGCTTGTTTCCCGCTCTCCACTACTCCACTGCTCCACTGCTCTTATCTGCTTCTCCATTTTCTAGTTGCTTTTCTCCGTTTTCTTTAATCTTCTTTAATATTGGTTTAGGTATCAATCTAATAGCTTTTGAGGGAAATTCCCCCAAGTCTTTCTCAGTTATTCCTCTAGTCAACGCTAACCCATATAAATACGTAAAGATACCTATTAGTATAGATAATGTAGTAGCTATAGCATTATTCAGATATCCTGTAATAGATGCTTTTAAAAGTATCATATCTAACCCAAGGTAACTTCCATAAACTACTATGCCCATCAATGTAGAAGCTGCAAGTGGCTTCACAAAATGCACTCCTAAACTTACTCTAACCTTAAGGCTTCTATTGATAAGAATATAGTTGAGTACTAATGGTATTATAAAAAATATCATATTTCCAAATATAGCTCCTATGATGTTAATCTTAGGAATTCCAACTAGGAAGTAATTCGTTGCAATCTTTCCTATAACTCCAAATACCATAAATAATGTTGAAGTATAAAGCTTTCCAATACTCTGTAATATAGAGGTTTGAATTAACACAACTGCATTGAATATTAGCACTAAAGAACCATAAAGTAATAATACTCCTCCTTGCTGTTCTTTAAAAAGGAGAAGAAATACAGCATCATTTAACACTGCAAGTCCTATTGCAGATGGTACTGCTACAAGAAAGCAGAATCTAAATGCATAATTAATCTTATCTTCTACACTCTTCTTGTCTTTTAAAGAATATGAGCCTGATATTGAAGGAAGCACAGAAGCTGCTAAAGCCGAGATCAATGTTATCGGTACGCTTAGAAGAGTTCTATACATATTAAACAATGCCCACTTTTCATTGCTTCCTACTTCTCCAAGTCCAGAATGTACAAGTCTTCCTTTAACAATAGCTAAATCAATAATATCTCCTGAATACTGGAGTCCTACACATATAACCACAGGCAATCCAAACTGCAGTATTCTTCTTAGTATCTGCTTGTTTGTATGCCTGCTTTTATCCATCTCTCTATAGCCTTTTGGAACCTTGATTACTTTATTCTTCTCATAAACTATTATCAAGTAAATTGCTGCCACAAAGGCACCCAATGATGTTCCTAAAGTCCCTCCTGCTGAACCTGCCTCTACACCATATTTCATAAACATAGCTGCAAATGTTAGGGTGAATATAGTATTTACTATTTGTTCTAGTATTTGAGATTTTGCAGTAGGCGTCATATTTCCTCTACCTTGAAAATATCCTCTGTATGAAGAAACTATAGACGTAAAGAAAATAGTAGGAGCTAATGCCATGATAGATAATTTAGATTGCTCAAATCCAATAGCCCTAGATAGTGGTCCTGCAAATACAAACATAAATAAACTCATTACAAATCCAAGAATCAACATTATAAATCTTGCAATTTTAAAGCTTTTTACAGCATCCCTATAATGCCCTAATGCTATGTACTCAGATACCAACTTTGATATAGCTACTGGAATTCCTGAGTTTGCAAGCACGTATATCCAAACATATATTTTATAGGAAGCTCCATATATACCATATCCATTTAATGTTATAATCCGCTTCAAAAACGGTATGTATAAAAGGGATAATAATTTTACAATTATCCCCGCTGCTGACAGTATAGCAAAGCCTTTTGTGGTTGATTGCTTCTTCATGTTAAAACTCCCCTAAAATTTTAATACGTCCTTCTTCAACTTCTTAAATATTGGAGGAAGGGTTTCTGTTATTGTCTTATTCTCCATATAAGCAAATTCTTTCGGACAATCCTTGAATATCAGCTTATAGGCATATAGAAATTGAAAGCTTAGTCCATATTTATTATTAAAGAAACTATTTAACTTTTTGTCTCCGTACTTATCATCTCCAATTATTTCGTTTCCCAAGTATGCAAGATGTGCTCTAAGCTGGTGGCTTCTTCCTGTAATCAACTCAAGCTCTAATAAAGAATAAGTCCCTACTGTATCTATGACTTTAACTTCCATGGCTATGTTCTTACTGTTTGGCTTCTTTTCTTTGGATATTTGAGATATATTATTTATCTCATCCTTTAATATATATGCCTCATAATGTCCTTCTTTTATTCTTCCCTTTACAAGAGCATTGTAATATTTCTTTATCTTTTTCTCTCTTATCATCTCATTTAAAAGCTTTAGACTTTGAAAATTTTTTCCGAATATAACAAGTCCCGATGTGTTTCTGTCCAGCCTGTTACATGGGGCTGGAGTAAAAGTAACTTCATTTTCTGGGACATAGTCTCCTTTTTCATGCAAATATGAAAGCACATAATCTGTTAAAGTAGGATCTCCATCTTTTTTATCAGAATGAACTAAAACTCCTGGCCACTTTTCTACAACTACCATGTTTTCATCTTCATATGTGATTTTCATTGAGCTGAAATCTACTTCCTGAAATTCTTTAACCTGCTCAGCTTTATTTGACTCTAAGTACTTGGCTTCTAAATAATCTCCTTCTTGTAAAAAATAATTTTGCTTTACTTTTTTTCCATTAACCTTTATGTCTCCCTTTCTAAAAGCTTTAAATATGGCTCCTAAGGGTACATCTTGCAGCCACTTTCTGCAAAATTTATCTGCTCTTTGCCCTGCTTCATTTGTTCCAATTTCAATTCTCATTTTATACCTCCGCATAATATTGCATCATACTACTTATATCATCAACATTTTTCGACGCAACACAGAAAATTATATCCCAATAGATAGAAGTTTACAACTAAAATTACTTTATTTATTTTCTTAAACCATGTTCAGATACTTTGCTACAGTTTCACAATGTATTGCTACGCCAACTGGTATACTTTCCTCATCTACATCAAATAAATTACTGTGAAGAGGATGTACTATACCTTTTTTCTCATTTCTTATTCCTAAATAGTAGAAGGCTGAAGGTCTTTCCATAGAAAAATAAGCAAAGCTTTCAACTCCCATATTAGGTTTTTGAAGCATAATTACATTTTCTTTTCTAATTGTGAGCTCTGCTGCGTCTTTAAGAATTTCTACCATATTATCATCATTATAAAGACAAGGATAACTTTCTTCTATATTTATTTCACACTTTCCCCTCATGGCATGAGTTATTCCTTCTACCACTTCTACTAATCGTCTCTTCACATATTCCCTATGCTCAGCTGTCATAGTTCTCATTATTCCGTAAATCTCAACTTCATCTGGAATTATGTTTTGAGCCGTTCCCCCGTGAATAGAGCCTATGGTTATAACAGCTGGATCTGTTGGTGGTATTTCTCTGCTTACTATATCTTGGAGTGCTGTTATTACATTAGCACTAATAACTACTGGATCTATGGTACTGTGAGGATATGCTCCATGACCACCTTTACCTATAATTTTTATATTAAAAGGATTAGATGCTGCATTTACTACATCTCTTTTTATTCCTATTTTACCTGCTTCTATATTTGGTTCTACGTGAAGTCCTATTATAGCATCTACTTTAGGATTGTCTAGCACTCCCTCTTCAATCATATGAGCAGCTCCGCCAGTAGTTTCCTCTGCTGGTTCAAAAAAAAGCTTTACGTTCCCTTTAAGCTCACCTTTTATACTATTCAAAATTTTAGCTGCACCTAGAAGTATAGTTGTATGCACATCATGCCCACAAGCATGCATTTTTCCTTCTACTTTAGATGAATATTCACAGGACTTTTTATCCTTCATAGGGAGAGCATCCATATCAGCTCTTATACCTATAGTTTTATCTCCTTTTCCTCTTATAATACCGCAAATTCCATTTTTCGAAGTCTGAATATATTCTATGCCTTCCTTTTCCAAAAACTCTTTTACTTTTTTTACGGTTCTATTTAAATTGAAATCTACTTCTGGATTTTTATGAAAATCCCTTCTTATATAAATTAACTCTTTGTTTATTTCTTTAGCCTTTTTTAAAAAGTCCATGTATTTTCCCCCTTCAGTCTTTTTCCCAAAATATCTTTATAGTGTCTCCATCTCTAAGTTCATCATAGTATCCAGCTCTTTGGTCGTTTAAAGTAAGCACTAAACTTCCTTTAGGCATACTTAAATCAAATTTTATGTGATTAAATACATCTACAAATATATTTTTGTTTTCCTCTTAATATTACTAACTCTTCATTCACATTAACTTGAATCTCGTTAGTTTTCTTAAGATTATTCTCTTCATCTACCATTATCTCTTTTTCTTTAAAATTATCTACAGCTATTGATTTAGAAATATTGCTATCATTTTCATAAAAGAAATCTTCTTCTATATTATTATTTATTTTTTCCTTTGCCCTTATATATATTCTGTCCCCTTCTTTAACCTCATAAGCTTTATCTATATTCTTATCTTTTAAATAATATAAGCAGTTATCATATTCTTTATGAAAATACTTTATGTAATCTCCTATAGTAGATGGGAATACAATCTCTACCTCATCTCCCTCTTTTATATAGTCCTCGAGCTCAACTCTCTCTTTATTTATAAATGCTACTGGATTTAAATTTTCTATTACATCGTTCAAATAAAAGCTTATAGAGTTTATATTTTTCATATAATCTATTACCTTTGGAGAAGCATCTTTACCATCCTTTGCAAAAATAACTTCTATTTTATCTCCCTCTTTCACTTCTGTATCTATAGTGGCTTTCTTACCATTCACTAAAATTTCTGCCCCCTGAGCTAAGGAGCCAAAGGCAACTCTTTTAATACCATTTAGATTAAATCTTATGTTCCTACCATTTCTCCCAATTAGAACCTTGTGATTAATTCCACCTTGAAGCATTACATCCATAACAGTATGTTTATAAGCATTAAAAAGGCTTACTATTTCCTTATTTAAAGTAACATCAATAAAGTCATTACCTGACTTTTTTATCGCACTCAAAGCAATTCCAAGTACAGTTACTCCAGCACTTCCCATCTTCTCATCATAATCTGAACACTCTATAGCCGCATCTCGTCCCTTAATTGCAATTCTTTGAGTAGGCAAGTTCAACTTTTCCGCCAAAACTTCTTTAAAATTTGGAGTATGTGCTCCTCCTCCAACCAAAAATACTGCATTAGGAGACTTTCCTCCATTTAATTCAATCGTTTTCTTTCCTATTTCATCGGCTATCTTATTCACCACTGGACTTATAATTTTAATTACTTCTTCTGGAGATACTTCTCCTTCAATTCCAAGAATATCTATGTATCTTGCGACTTCACCTTTAGATACCTCTCTTTTTATGACCTCTGCAGTATTAAAATCCACTAGATAATTTTGTACTATAGCCTCAGTTACTTCATCCCCAGCCATAGGCACCATTCCATAAGCGCTGATGCTGTCATTACTGCTAATGGCAATATCCGATGTACCAGCTCCTACATCTACTAATGCAATATTTAACAACCTTAGCTTTTTAGGAACTGCTGCTTCCATAGCTGCAATAGGCTCTAAAGTTAAACTAGCTACATTTAGCCCAACCTTATCCATAACCGAATAAAGGCTATCTACCACAGACCTTGGTAGAAAAGTGGCAATAACTTCTGCTGAAATACTTTCTCCTCTTTGGGAAAGAAGATTTGAAATCACGTATCCATTTAAGTAATAATTTTTAACGCTGTACCCGACACAATATAGTTTTCCTTCAGTTTGCTCATTTATTTCCTCTTCTGCTCTTTTTACTGCTGTAAGTTCTAAACTTCTTATGATTTCTCTATCTATTTCTTTATCTTCATCTACTTTAATTTCCGCCATCACTTCTGTAGTTCTTAAAAATCTTCCTGCTGCTGCAATAGCTACTTCCTCAAGCCTCATATTAATCTTTTCCTCAATCGCCTTTTTCACAGAGTTTACTGCTGTTGCAACTAGGTTTATATCATGTATTTGACCATCTATCATTGCTCTTTCCTGATGTTCCATATATTCTTCACATATTACATTAAATCTTTTATCTTTAACAACCCCTATAGTTCCTATAATGGAACGTGTTCCAATATCTAAAGCAAAAATTAAGTCCTTAGGGTTAATATTTAAAATACTCATATCTATCTCCCTCTTTTGAAAACAATATAAAAGCTCATATTCTGAGAATATGAGCCTAATAAAATTATATATTATACTATTATTTTATTCAATAAACATAATGCTAACTTTTACATAATTAGTCTACTAATTTTAGAACATTGCAACTTTCATCTACATAAGGAAGGTTTCTAATTATTTGATATATATCTAGATTTTCTTCCTTGTATTGCCTCATCTTTTGCCACTTCTCTGTTATATAACATTTTGCACCAAAAATCTACAAAATCTTCTTTATTTATAAATTCCGTATCATTCTTTTCTTTTACAACAAATCCACCTTTGTAGCTTTCAACAATACTAATATCTTCTAATTCATTTTCTGATATTAAAGTTAGAGCATCTTCCCACATCTTCTTAAAAGGAACCACTTTTTTCACTCTCCATTTAAATTATATTATATTCCCTATAATAATCACTAAATAATCAATTCATTAATAATAGTTTAGCACATTCGTTGTAAATATGTCAATATTTATAGCCTAATCAAATATATACTTCTATGTTATATAATTTATATACTCTAGACTATATCATATATGCTATACTAGTTTTTTTATTAAACCATTATTATATAAAGTCACAGCATCAAAACTTCTATTTACACCATTTTCAAACTTTATCTCTATCCCTTTATCATCAATATATATGATTTCTCCTTTACCAAAGGTCTTATGAATTACACATTCTCCTTTATCATAGGAGTTTTTTATGAGTACATTTAGTTTGCATTCTTCAATAAATCTAGATACTTTTTTATTTTTTCCTCGTATTTCATTAGATATACTGAGCCAAAGGTTATCTATAGTTCTGGTTATACCAACATAAAAAAGTCTTCTTTCTTCTTCTAAGTTTGTTTCTATACTGCTAGCATGAGGTATATTATCTTCATTACAGTTTATTATAAATACATTTTTAAATTCCATTCCCTTAACTCCATGAATAGTGCTAAGAATTACCCCTTTTTTCTCATCTTTATCTTTGCTAATATTGATTTGCTCTTCTACTTCACTCACATGAGCTAAAAAAGTGATTATTGTATTATATTCTCTTGAGGATTCTATAAATTCTTCTACAATTTCCTCAAGCTCTGAAATATCTAATTTATACCTAGATGCATATTCTCTTAAATAATCATAATATCCTAAATCCTTTAAAACAAAGTTTATAGCTCCTGCAATAGATAGCTTATTAAGGTTTTGTATATCCCTCTTTAATTTATCTATAGTTTTTAGCTGAAATGGAGGGATGTTCTCAATTTCCTTTAGTTTTTCAAAACAATCTTCTCGAATACAATTTTTTCTCAGTTTTTCTATATTTACTTTGCTTATATACCTAAAGGGCTTATTTATTATTCTAAAAAAACTTTCCTTATCGCTCTTATCTAAGCTGAGCTTAAGATAGGATAAGATATCTTTACATATAAAATGTTCAAAAAAATTGTATTCCTTATCTAATAACTTAAAAGGTATTTTCTTTCTAATAAAAGCATCTATAAGGCTTCTGCTCTCTACATTGGTTCTATAGATAATAGCATTATCCTCATATTCATATTTTCCCAAGGTTGTTAGCTTTATAATGTTAAGAGATATATCTTCCGCCTGCTCCCCCTCCCTTTGGTAATTTAACACATTTATTTTAGTGCTGCTATCTTTATATGCATACATATCCTTTTGATTTCTCATCTTATTATTTTTATTAGGCTGTCAGATATGTTCACTACACTTTGTGGACACCTATAATTTATAGACAAAAATCTTTTGCTGCTGTCTTTAAAGTTATGTTCAAAACTTACCATACATTCTGGCTTAGATCCTCTAAACCCATATATGCATTGATCTTCATCCCCTACTGCAAAAATAGAATTCTCACGATTTAGAAGCTTTAATATATCTATTTGTATACCATCACAATCCTGGAACTCATCTACCAGCATATATTTGAAAAGCCTTCTATAGCTATCTAATACTTCTCTGTTTTTTAAAAACAACTCCCTGCATTTTATCTGCAAATCATCAAAATCCAACAAGTTATTTTTCTTTTTATAGTCTTCATAAGCCTTGTAACACTCAAAAAAAATGCTCTTATCTACATTTGGAAAAAAACCTTCCTCTGATACATCATTAGTCTTATAAAAAGATATATGATTTAATATTTCCTTAATCTTCTCTTCACTTACCTCATCTAAGTAAGAACTAAGAACACCTTTTACTAATCTATATCCTGCAGATGGTTCTATTATATTTATTTGTTTATATCTTCTACTTAATATCTTATAGAATAATCCATGAAATGTACCAAAAAAAGGCGTATTATTTGAACCATTTATGCTTATGTATCTTTTCTTCATATTCATAGCTGCAGCCCTTGTAAAGGTTATTACAATTATATTGTTAGGATTTACCCCTCTCCCCCTTAATAGATAGTTTATTCTATTTTTATCTACTTCATTACCTCTTAAGCTGTCTTTTAATAAACTTATATCATTTTCAGTTATCGCCTCTGGACAATAATCAGTTTTATATATTTGTCCAAAAGTAACTAAATAATCTACCTTCCTAATAAGGGTTGTAGTTTTTCCCGCTCCAGGACAAGCTATTACAGCTAAATTTCTATCATTGCTTAAAACAGCACTTCTTTGCTGGGAATTTAATTGTTTATATCTATTTTCAATTATCCTATCTCTTAATTCATAAAACTCCTCAATTATTCTCCTTGTCATGCATACACCCACTTTGTATAATTTTAGTCTATTTAAGGTATATTATATAAGATTATAAACGGTTTTTGAAATTTTAATCAGAATAGAAATAAATTGCGTGGCAATTTTCTTATATGTTGTTGTAATAATCTTAATAAAGCATTAAAATATGTGTATATCATTATACAATATACACTTTAATAGTTAGAGGGGAAAACAATGGATAATAATAATCTTTTTAGTATCAAAAATGGTAGAAATCTTACTATGTTAGTAGATTTTTACGAGCTAACTATGTCAAACGGTTACTTAGATCATAATGTGGGTGAAAAAATAGCTTATTTTGATATGTTTTTTAGAAGGGTTCCAGATGGTGGCGGTTACTGCATAATGGCAGGGGTTCAACAACTTATGGAGTACCTTTCCACCTTAGAATTTACAGATGAAGATATTGAGTACTTAAAAAGCAAAGAAATTTTTTCAAAAAAATTTTTAGAATATCTTAGAAACTTCAAATTTGAATGTGATGTTTGGGCTATACCTGAGGGTAATCCTGTTTTTCCTGGAGAGCCTTTAGTTACAGTTAAAGGTCCTATAATTCAAGCTCAGTTTGTTGAAACAATGATTTTACTTACAATAAATCATCAGACCTTAATTGCTACAAAAGCAAACAGAATTTGTAGAGCTGCTGAAGGAAGGTCAGTTATGGAGTTTGGTTCAAGGCGTGCTCAAGGATATGACGGCGCGATATATGGTGCTAGAGCCGCAATCATAGGAGGATGTAGTGCAACAGCTTGTACTATAGCTGAGCAAATGTTTGAAGTTCCTGCCGCTGGAACTATGGCTCATAGCTGGGTTCAACTATTTCCTAATGAATATGAAGCTTTTAAAGCTTGGGCTGAGACATCTCCTCATAATTGCGTTCTTTTGATAGATACCTACAATGTTTTAAAATCAGGGCTTCCAAATGCTATTAGAGTTTTTGATGAGATTTTAAAGCCAAAGGGTTATATACCAAAGGGAGTAAGAATTGATAGTGGAGATATTACATATCTAACTAAAAAATGCAGACAGATTTTAGATGAAGCTGGATATCCTGATGTTCAAATAGTCGTTTCAAACTCCTTAGATGAACATATAATTACTGATGTGCTAGCTCAAGGTGCTAAAATAGACAGTTTTGGAGTTGGAGAAAGACTTATTACTGCAAGATCTGAACCTGTATTTGGTGGAGTATATAAGCTAGCAGCTATAGAAGATAATAATGAAATAGTTCCTAAAATAAAAATAAGTGAAAATGCAGAAAAAATTACAAATCCAGGCTTTAAGAAAATATACAGACTATTTGATAAAACTAGCGATAAGGCTATAGCAGATTTAATCTGCCTTAGCACTGAGAATATAGATGATAGTGAACCAATTGAGATATTCAATCCAGTTCATACATGGAAAAAGAAAAGACTAGATAACTACTACGCTAAAGAATTGATGGTTAAAATATTTGATAAAGGCAATCCTTGTTATGAAAATCCAAGTGTAAAAGAAATTCAAGCTTTTGCTAAACAGGAAACCGAAAAGTTGTGGGAAGAGGTCTTGAGATTCGAAAATCCTCACGCTTATTATGTTGATCTTTCTAAAGACCTTTGGAGTCTAAAACAAGACTTGCTTGATAGATATTCTAACATATATTAATAACAATAAATGCAGGGAGAAGATTTTCTCTCTGCATTTTAGATTTAAAATATATTTAAGTATTTTTTTTCATGATATAGCTCATCTAATATATTAAAACTTTCGCCTTTAAATAGATCATTATATCTAAAATCCTTCCCACAAATCTTCTCTGTGTCAAGGCATTTAAAAGGACAAAGACCATTAGTATCTTCGTAGTTATAAAAAGGACACTCTTTAAAACAACCCACTTTACTTTCATAAGTGGATAAAAATGGACACCTAGACATATAACATACCCCCCAGTTTGTTATTTAAGTAAGTATATTATAAACCATAAATTGTAAAAACTGAATAGGTTTTCAGAATTTTTTTAATTTTTTAACCCATTCTTTATAAATTTCCATTCTACTTTATCCTCTGCCTTTAACCTATATGCTCCTGCGCTTATAGAAGGCTTATTGCCATTAATATAATAGCACCATCCACTTAAAGGCCCCTTTGTTCTTTCCTGTATTCCATTTATCATGGTAAAATATACAGTATCTCCACTGCCTAGCATTGTATAGCCCATTTCCTGGTTTTTTAATGCTTCTTGTGTAACTTCTTCTACTGTCTTATTTTCTAAATCTACTTTTGCTGTTAATATAGTTTTTTTCTCGGTTTCATCATAAATTATCAGATTCTCCGACTGTTCCTTATTATTTGTAGACAAATTTTCTAATTGCGTGCCCTGAAACTTATTTGATATCATAATAAGTCCTGAGCAAATTATTACAACAAGCATTATAAGAGTTATTTTTTTTTTCATTCATTTTCTCCTATTCTATTTTTTAAGTTAAAAACCAAGTAAAAAAGCAGCTTTTAGGCTGCTTTTTTTCTTCTAATTAGTATCGCTGAAAATATTGCAATTGCACCAACTACTACAGCAGCAATGGCTTTGCTATTAGCAAATAATGATTTTTCTAAATTTGAACCATACTTTTTAAGCTCTCCTACATTTTTGCTGCTATAATAATTATATTCTCCATTCTTCTTAAATTCTTTTAAGGATATTAAAGCTCTTAAAGCCTGTTCAGAGGATATATAATTAAAATCTTCATTTTCTACAGCATGTTTAAACTTACCGCTATCTTTTTTAAAAGAAATTAGAGCTGTTACCAAATCTCCATCATTCTTTAAGAATTTTCCTTCTTCTGGGCTTATTCCAAGAGAGGTTAAAGCATTGATTGAAGCTGATATAGCTTCACTTGATACTCCATATATATTAGGCATATAACCTTTTTCATCTTGTAAATAGGCAAGAGTATCTATAGCCTTATCTATAACATTCTTTACCTCTTTGTTGCTACTATAATATTTACTCAAAGAGGAAATTGCCATAGCCGTTATATCTACGTCGATTTTATCCCCAGAGTAGCTCCATCCCACTAACTCTCTACCTTCTATTTTATTAATTAGCTTTTTATCTAATAAATAATTTATATAACTTTCTTCAGCTTCCTTATAATCATTGATATTGCAGTAGTTTAGAGTAATGAGCCCAAAGATAACATCATTTATTAAAAGCTTATTTATGTCTCTACTGTATAAATCCTTAACTAAATTAGTCTTTCCAAAATCGTAGGGACTATATCCTGCATTAACTAAAGTCATTATTAATTTTTCCATTTCTATATTGTTTATATTCTTAGTTCCGTTCTTCTTTACATTTTCATAGTTTTTTAATATGTACTCATTTCTGCTTTCTATAAATTTAGCGTTAGGCTGTACACTTAATTTTATCATGCTGATTTCTGACCAAAGATCATACTTTTCATTCTGTTTAATATAATTTACTGTCTCATCTATCTCTTCATTAATACTTGTAATTTTCATTGTAAATTCGCTTTTTTTACTAGCGTTACCAATAGTAAATTTTATAACATCACTTACTACTTTTGGGGGCTTATTTTCGCTAAAGTCCACTAACTCAAGTGCATGTTCTCCCTCTGACAGTCCTTTTTCTATTAGAATAACATTATCCTTTACCTTAACTTCTTTTCCATCTATCTTCGCCTTTATTCCCTTTATAGGCTGAACTACTTCTTTTTTAGTTTGAAAATCAGTGTATGTATTGTTTAAAGTTATTTTTAATTCTTTATTTGGAAGATTTGTTGAGTACTCTAATTTGTTTGCTGTTAAAGTTCCCATATCTCCATAAAAAACTATAAGTCTATCTCCTTCCTTAAGAGTGAATTTATCTATAGGTACAGTTATATTTTCATAAGTCCCTTTTCTATTTACAGCATAAAGCCACCCGTCATAGCCTCCAAATTTTTTAGACTTTATATCTCCTATGGCCTCTATATACTTTCCATATGATTCATCTTTAGTTTGAATTTTTACATTGTTTTTTCTTAAAACTTCTTCCAATGCCTTATATGCATTATACTCTGTGCTGTTTCCTTGTGCTAGAATTTTGTCATTACTAGTTACAAAGACTTCTACCCCTGTTTTTACTTCTGCCTTTACTTCTTTTCCTAAAGTAAAAAATGCTTGTATTACTAAAAACATAATTGCTAAACTGCTGCATAAAAACTTTTTTAATCCCTTTTTTCTCATGCTTTATCCTCTTTCTATTTTTAATTTCTAATCATTTATATAGGTTGCTTTTAACCTTTTCTTGAATCTAGTTAGTATCTTATAGAATTTGTCATAAAATACTATGACGAATATAAAATTACCACCTGCATGCATTATATCTACAGTAAGGGATGTTAGATTAGTACTTATTATGGTTCCAATGCTAATGGCCTTAAATGCGGATAATATAACCCATAGATTAGTTATCCATCCAAATAAAATACCATAAAAAAAGCAAATAACTCCAAATACCTCACTAGATATTTTTCTATCATTTTTCCCAAGTATTCCTGAAATAGCACCTATAGTTCCCCAAGCAAACATTTGCCAAGGTGTCCACGGTCCCTGCCCTAGAAAAATATTAGATATAAAAGCTGCTGTACTCCCAATCAGAAATCCTTGGTAGCTTCCAAAAACTAAACCTGAAAGAGCTACTAAAAAGGTAGTTGGCTGCACGCTTGGAATAAGAGAAAAAGGCACTCTACATACTGCACTAAATGCACTCAAAGTTGCAATTAAGGCTATCTCCTTAGCGCCCATAGAACTCTTCTCAAAATAAATATAGTTCAAAAATAGAATTAGCAAAACAGCTAGTGTAACAATAGCTCCTAAGTTTTCACTATCTTCATATTTATAACCTATAAACATAAGAATTCCTAATATCAGGACTGTTAAAATCAAACTTGCTTTTTTCATATTACTTCTCCATGGAATTTATTAAATCTTTTAGCGTAAATATGTTACCGCTTTTATCTCGAACTAACTTATTAATACTTGTTGTATAGTATATCCCTTCACTTAACACATCTTCTTTTGATCCTTCTGCAGCTATTTCTCCATTAAACATAAGAAAAAATTTATTGCTATATTCTGCTGCAAATTCTACATCATGAGTAACTATAATTATAGTTGTTCCATTTCTATTCAATTCTCTTAGAGTTTCTCCTAAGCATTCTTTTGTTTTAGCATCAATTCCTCTAGTAGGTTCATCCAATAGAAGTACTTTAGGTTTTAATATTAAAATTGATGCTATAGCTACTCTCTGCCTTTCCCCGCCACTAATGTCCCTTGGATTCTTATCCTTTACTTTATATATGTCAAGAAGCTTCAAAATTTCTTCTATACGAATTTCATCCTTTATTCCGTAATTATCTAGAGTAAATTTAATTTCCTCGTAAACAGTATCCTTTGATATATAGTCATTAGGATTTTGAGACACATATCCTATGATTTGTGCAATACTTCTTAGCTTTTGCTTTTTAACTTCTTTTCCCTCTAACTCTATACTGCCTTTATATTTTACAAGTCCCATTATGCTTTTAAGCAAGGTGCTTTTTCCCGCCCCATTAGGTCCTAGAAGACTTATAAAGTCTCCCTCTTTAATCTCTAAATTTATTCCCTTAAGAGCTCCCTCTTTTCCATAGCTATAGCCTAAATCTTTAATCTTTATTCTGATAGCGTCATTTAAGCTATGACTTATAAGAGTTTTATTTATGTATTTAAAGTTTTGAAGCACTTCTCTTACTTTTTTGAAGCTATTAGGCATCTCATCTATCTTTAATAGTTTACACAGTCTTAAGTAACTTGGTAGAAAAGTATTAATATACTCATCTTCCTTGGCATACATTTCTGATTTGCCTCCAAAAAATACTCCTTTGCCCTCTTTCATTAAGAAAATCTTATCTGCAGCATCAAACCACTTATCTAGCCTTTGCTCGATGACTATTATGGTAACCCCCAATTCTTCGTTTATCTTTTTTATAAGAGAAATAATCTCCTCAGAGGAAGTTGGATCTAGCTGCGATGTAGGTTCATCTAGAATAATACACTTAGGTAAATAAGAAATAGCCGATGCTATAGCTACTCTTTGCTTTTGCCCTCCCGACAAAGTGTTTATGTCCTTATAGGCTAAGTCTAAAATATTTGAAAACTGAATAGCTTCAAACACTCGTCTTTTTATCTTTCGTTCCTGAACTCCTGTATTTTCAAGACCAAAGGCTACCTCTCTATGAACTTTGTTCATCATAAGCTGCCTCTCTGGGTCTTGGAAAACCATTGTTATTTCTTTACTTCTTTCATTATGCTCTATATCCTTTAAGCGCTTTCCCTCTATAAGTATATCTCCAGATATTTCTCCTCCATAGAAATTAGGTATTGCCCCGGAAATACACTTTCCTAAGGTAGATTTCCCCGATCCTGATTCCCCAAGAAGCAATATTACTTCTCCTTTTTCTATTCTAAGATTTATATCCTTCAAGGCTTCACTTTCACTATCCGGATAGTAGTAATTTAAGTTTTTTATCGTGATATAGCTCATATCACCTCTCCCTTCTAAAATTTAGCATAAAGGTAGATATACCTAAAAGTATAATTAAAATGGAAGTAGCTGCACTTCCCAAACCAAAAATTACATCTGCTTTATTCCATACTTTATCTATAATAAACACTAGAAAAGTGATAGTTCCTTGCACAAGTAATATATAGTCGTTTTTGATCAAATTTTGTTTATCATAAATGCTTCTTTTACCACTTAGAAAGCCTCTTATATACGCTGCTTCTCCTATATCAAAAGCTCCTTCTAGCGAACTTTCTAATAATATAGAAAAC
Source organism: Clostridium bovifaecis (assembly GCA_009738435.1). Taxonomy (GTDB): domain Bacteria; phylum Bacillota; class Clostridia; order Clostridiales; family Clostridiaceae; genus Clostridium_H; species Clostridium_H bovifaecis. Next base: position 2,461,899 of record CP046522.1, read on the forward strand.
AGCGGTATATACCCCTTTATCTTATCTACTAGTTTATTGCCCTCAAAATTGACGCCCCTTATGCTATATATCTCTTTTAGAGAATGTAACCTATCTTTCATAGTAGGAAAAAATTTTAGCCCAATCAACATAACAAGTGTAGTTTTAGGCATATTTTTTGAAAAATAAGATAAAGTCCTATCTGAATCCAGCATAATGTCTAGATTAATAAATATATGAATCACTAAAAGTAATTTAAACGAAAATATAAGTGAGTATATTATAGTTTCTAATGTAAAGTCCTTTTTTAGTATGGTAAAAATCACAGTATTTCCTTCAGTTATAAAAATAGAATTTATTAAAACTGCTATAATAAAAAACGGTATAAAATATACGAAGCTGCTTCTAAACTTATCCATATTTTCACTGCTTTTAAAGATGATTATATTGAATATAAAAACGCCAAATAATATAATAAGCTCTTTGGTGAGCAATGCTATCACAATTAAAATTAAATTTAATACAATAGGAGTTATCGTGTGCATTTCTTTATATATGTTCTTCATATTTCCTCCAGATTGAAAAGCTTTTTTCCTTATTTTCAATATAGAACTTTAGATTTCTGTGCATCTTTTATAAACTCCCATAGAATAGAAAACCGAACTTAAAAAGTTCGGTTAAGATGCCAAAAAAGACTTCAAAACCTTCACCTTCCCTCCGAAGATAAACGGTTATAACTAGAATTATATAAGATATCCTGACTAATGCCTCATCCTCTTAGTACCCTTCCCTGATCTTGTGAATAAAGGTTTACTTCATCAAGTGGCTATGTACTATTTGTCTGCATTTACAGTAGCGGGGGCTGTTATGGATTTACACCATATTCCCTTATATAACCTGCTATTAGCTTTATATCAAGCTAATACTATCATTTATTTATTGATTTTGCAATAGTACTTATTTACTTACAAATTCTAGCTTCTCATCTTCTGGCCCTTGAAAAAATTATATTCCTATTCAAATCCATAAGATTCTTATAATCCCTTATTTCTTTTAATCTTTACATAAAACAGGCACATAACATGAATTTAACGTATGTGCCTACTTTTTATCTATTATTTTCTTTCAGCCATTATGTCTGATAAAAGTTTTCCACCATTACCTACATTATCAGCATCATTTTCTCTAATTAAAGTTACAAAAGCTTGCTCTGGTATTCCTAAAATTTCACTAGCACTCTTAGTAAAAGTTTCAACCAATTTAGCTTTCTTTTCTTTATCCATCCTTCCTGCTTCTATTGTTATAACCGGCATAATGAACTCCTCCTTAAATTATGACCTTAATTAGGCTTGTTGGGTGTGTTAATATTAAACATTTTATTGCCACTTTTCAAAATATACTATTAACTCATTACAGTTATCCTTGAGCTCTAAGTTTTATTGTCCTATATTAGAATTCCCATTTATTTAACTTTAAATTCAATATTAGTATCCTAGTCTATCACCAACTACCACAACCGTTATATCGGTAGCTAAAGGTTTTCTTTTTATTACAGAATAAACTCTGCATATTCTCTTTTCACTTCTGCAATCCATACAAAATCCCATTTCATTGCATGATGTTCCTGTGGCTAATCTTTTTGTATTTTTCGGTGCAGCTTCAAGCTTTATTCTCTCAAAGGCTGCTGCTTCATCTGTACAAATCTTATTTACCCCAACAACTACTATAACCTTTTTAGGTCCAAAAGTCATAGCTGCTACTCTATTTCCAGCTCCATCTACATTTACTAGTTCTCCATTTAGTGTAACTGCATTGCTGCTGCATAAGAATAAGTCACTAGTAAGCTGCGCTCTTCTTATATCTAGCTTTTCTTTGGGAGATAAATTAGGTAAGTTATGATCTAATACTTCTGCTCCAAGTTCTTTAATTCTTTCTTGTACCCTCAAAGTGCTTATAGTATCCGAACCACCAAAGCCTACTTTATCCCCACTCTTTACATGTTCTAAAATGTATTCAGCTGCTTCTTCAGAACTCTCTACATACATAGCATCAAAATAATTCTTTTTAAGAGCTTGCACTACATTATTCCCTAAAACTTCAGCATGCCAATTATTTACATTCCCCATATCCTCAACTCCTAACAAAAATTTTTAATAAGTTTTCAATTTAAATAAACAGAGTTCTAAGCTTAAGGTAGAATTTTAACTCCACCTTAAGCTTAGAAATCGTTATCTAGGGACTTAGCTGCCGTTATCTCCCACTTTCATAGAAAAGCATAGAACTCAAATCTCCGATTTAATGTGAATCGCTTTCACAAAGTGCCATGGAAGTCTTACAGCAGGTAGTCATCAGATAAATTGCAGTTTTTACCACTTACTTAAATCTACATTTTTATCCTTATGAAATTATATTAGACTTTATAACTATTTTTATCAAGTAGACATATATAAAACATTTTAAGGAATACTAATAATAAAATCTGATTAAGAGGTGTTGCTATGTATGTTACAAGTACTTCCCTATCTTATATCTTTTTAGGAATGTTTTTAATAGCTTTAGCATTTTTTTATATTTTAAATCTTTAGTTGTAAAAACAAATTCGCAAAGTTCTTCAAGGAAAAGGATAGTAGGAAATATGCATAACCCTGAAGAATGGAGACATAAAAACTCCAACATGTCTAATTTAGCTGGATTTTGGGGAGTATTATCTTTAATCCTATTTATATATTTAAAATTTTTCTATGCCGCTGGTCTAATAAATATGAGCTATTTAATTATATATCTAGCTATAGAAGTCATTTCTGTAATATTCTTTGGAATAAGGAGAAAATCTCCGCAAGAACAAAAGTGATTACACTTTAATAGGTGTAATCACTTATATTTTTCTTCTATTAATTTCATAATTATATATAACTCTCCCTAGGTTTGCTAGGAATGGCATACCTACTTTATAATATTCATATTTTCCGTCATTAAATATTTCATTTTCGTTTGTATAAATAACACTGGTGAGCATAAATTCAATTCCTTTTTCTAAATCAGTTATATAAGCATTATCGATTAAGTATCCGTAAGCACATCCTATTTTATTATACACTTTAATATTTGATGGAATAGGCTCATTGGTATCTCCGAAGATAAAATATTTAAAATTGCTATCTTTAAAACTATATTTGGGATTATCACATTCTCTTGGAAGCATGCTCATATACTTTCTCAAAAATTCATAATCATCTTGCTTTAAATTAAACCTCTGTTCATAAGGAACCTGCTCTGGAAACATAATACTCTTTAAGATTCCTTGGAGACACTCAACTGAAAAATAGTTACTTTTGGAAAAGTCCTTTGGCGAAGGTATAAAAGTTCTTCCCCTTACATATCCTTTTCCTTTACTCATTCCATTTATATTATTAGAATAGTTTTTGTTATTGTAAACCATAGGCTGCTCATAAACTAGTTTCTCTTCATTATAAAACCTAAACGGATTTGTATACTTATTTTCTTCGTTATTCATATTATTATCTAGCCTATGCAATATTTTAATATTCTTATACCCCTTAGCCCATAAGGTTTCATTATAATATTCCTGCCCTAAAAATTCATATAGCCTGTCAAAGCCATCATTATCACTAGCTATTAAGACTTTCTTTATATAATTTGCAACTGTTGGCTTCTTATCTTTAGTACTATAATCATAAATCGCTGCCTTTTGTGATGCCCTGCCTTTTTCTATTCTTATGGGAGTATTCTTATCAATATTTAAATGATTTAGCTTTTCTAAAGCTAAAACACAAGCTGATAATTTCACTGAGCTTGCAGGATAAAAATAATTATTGCTGTCTACCCTATATTTAAAGGACTTAAAGCTAGGTATATTATTCTTATCTCTATTTATTTGAGTATACAGTATTTGAATCTCATACTTTTCTGGATCTTTCAGCACAGTTCCAAATAAATCTACTCTGCTTTTTAATATATTTTCAATTAAATTTTCATCAGCACTAAATGGATCATTGGCAGCTTCTACTTTGCTGCCAAAAGTCCCTAAATTTAAAATTCCACCAAGAATACATAATAGCAGTGATTCAGCAACTATCTTTGAAAATTTCTTCATAAACTACACTCCCAGTACCGACATTTTGCTTACTTCTACTACTATGTAATGTATCCAGACTAATAAGAAAAATGCACAACATTTTTCTTATTAGTCTAAAATGGCAGAATTATAATTAAGCTCTACTTAATTATAATTATTTTTTCACTATCCGTTTTCCACTTTCAACTTTTCACTTACTTTAATACTCCACTCCTCCACTAAGAAGTATCTCAATAAACCTTTTAACCACTTGTGCTGTAAATCCCCATATAACATAATCACCAAACACATAAAAATACTGATTATATTTTCTAGTCATAAATTTGTAATCTTTTCCTCCATGAATAAAGTGAAAAGGAAAATTTTCTCCTAAATGAGATCTTAATTCTACTTCATGAACAATGGGTTCATTCTCTAAAAAAAATTTTAAAGGAACTTTAAAAACATGGTCAACTTCATCTTCACTAGGGTTTATATCCTTCGTTTTTAACTTGCCTACAAATGGAAACATAACCGAATTGTAAGGGCTTATAAAATAATCCATCTCACCTATAACTTCTATATCTTCTCTATTTATATTTAACTCTTCCTCAGTCTCTCTTATAGCTGCTTCCCTTGGGCTTTCCCCTTCTTCTATAGCTCCGCCTGGGAAAGAGATATCCCCTGGCTGTTTTCTTAAATTTAATGCCCTTTTTTCGAATAGTACATAGAGCTCATTATTTTCTTCTAAAAGCAAAATCATTACTGCACTTTTATGAAACTTCCCTATAGGATTGCTTTTTCTATCTTTAAATATTTTTTCTATATTCTCCATTCATCTTTACCTCTTTTCTATACGCCTCTATTTTTTCCTGTTGTTCTAACTATATTAAAATGTTATACTAAAATCATGTTTAAATCCATATTAAAATTTAGAATTAGGAGAGATGAATCTTGAGACGCAAATTTTCAACCTTATTATTAACAATATTTTTCGTGATTTCATTTTCTATAACAGCTTTCGCTGCTAATGCGGATTTGCCAAGAATCAGTGGTAAGTCAGCCATAGTAATTGACGCCAAAACTGGAGAAATAATATATGCTAAGGATATAGATGCATCTCCAATGTATCCAGCAAGCACTACAAAACTTTTGACAGCCTTGTTATTGGCAGAACACAAACAACCAAAAGATTTACTTACATACACTCAAAATGCTTCTAGTCAACCCGAATATTCCCTATACAACCTTGTAGGGCGCAGTAAAATCCGTGTTGGAGATACTATGACTGCTGACGATGTAATGAAAGCTTTACTTTTATTCTCAGCAAATGATTCTGCCTATATGATAGCTGATAATATAGCCGGAAGCCCTGCGGAATTTGCTAATATGATGAATGAAAAAATAAAAAGTCTGGGTCTTAAACACTCTCACTTTGTAACTCCTAATGGATTAGATAACGGCATAGATAACCACTATACTTCCGCTTATGATTTATCTGTAATTACAAGGGAAGCATATAAAAATCCTTGGGTTAGCAAAATTATGGGAACCAAAAAAGACAAAATAGAAATTTCTAACGGAACTATAGCTTATGTGGAAAATAGAAACAAACTATTAGGCCAAAAAATAGACACAGCTTTTGCCGATAAGGTAGGTATTGACCTTGATCAAGTTCCTGCATCAAATGCTACATCAATTGGTGGTAAAACCGGATATACTTCAAAGGCAGGTAGAACTCTTACTAATGTTTTTGAGAAAGATGGCAGAATTCTCATAGGAGTTGTAATGAAGTCAGTTTACGATGCTAATGATACCTATGTATTCAATGATATGGCTAAAATAATAAACTGGGCTTACGCTGCAAAAAAGGCTCCTTTATATAAAGCTAATACTGAATTAAAGACTATATCTCTTAAATATAAACCTCTAAAGTTTTTTGGACCTGAAAAAGAAGTTAAAGTTCCAGTAGTATTAAAAGAAGATGCCACTTACTATGATAATGAAGTTAATAAATCTGAAATAAAAACTAATTTTCAGATTTCAAAAGATGTTAAAGTTAGCAAATTGGATACAGATAAAAGCATAGGAAAATTGGTATTAAACGAAAGAAATACTACAAGAACTTATGATTTATACCCTACTTTATCTTCTAGCGCTGTAATGAAGGATAACCTCATACTATATATAGGTGCTGGAATAGGTGTTGTAGTTTTAGTATTCCTATTAATTCTTTTAGCTAAGCTAATTTCTAATGGAACAACAAGAAGAAGAAGAAATAGAAGAATATTCTAATAGGCTAGACTTTAGAATATAGCAGCTTTAGTACAATTTGGAAACATGTACTTAAGTTACTAAAGGAAAATAGTGAATGAATGTTGGAACCAACATTTATTTATCACATAATCTTTTAATAAAAAAATTAAATCTGGAGTTAAAGCTCTGGGTTTATTTTTTTTTATTTTGTACAATATAACACTAAATATAGTTTTAAAAAATATCGTTAACAAATTGACAACTATATTCATATATTGTAATATATAAATATAGTAATATATGAGGTGATTAAATTTGGATAATAATTTTGAAAGATATGATGAAATTGCAGAGTTACTAAAAGTAATAGCTCATCCTGTACGTCTGTGCATAATTAGAGGACTACTAAGAAAAGGCAAGTGCAATGTAAGCTATATGCAAAATTGCCTTGATATACCACAACCTACTGTTTCTCGACACCTTCAAATGCTAAAAAATGCAGGATTAATAAAGGGTGAGCGAAATGGACTTGAAATAAATTATACTGTTTGCAATGAGAAAGTCACTAATATCATAAATTTGCTTTTTGAGGATGAAGAATAATTTATATTAATTTTATGGAGGGGTTTTAGATGAATAAAAAGATATTGATAGTTGGTGGAGTTGCTGGTGGAGCATCAGCTGCTGCAAGACTTAGAAGACTAAATGAAAACGCTGAAATTATTATGTTTGAAAGAGGAGAATATATATCATTTGCTAACTGTGGACTACCATATTACATTGGAGACATAATACAAGAAAGAGAAAATCTTTTAGTTACTACTCCAACTGATATGAAAGAAAAGTTCAACATAGATGTTAGAACTAAAAGTGATGTAATCAAAGTTGACACAGATAAAAAAGAAATTACAGTTAAAAGTACTGATAGAGGAACTTATGTAGAAAACTATGACGCTTTAATTTTATCACCTGGAGCAAAATCAATTCAGCCTCCTATTCCTGGAATAAATAGTGATAAGATATTCACATTAAGAAACATGAATGATACTGATAAGATAAAAGAGCACGTAACTAAAAACAAGCTAGAATCCGCTGTAGTTATAGGCGGTGGATTTATAGGTGTAGAAATGGCTGAAAATCTAAATCATCTTGGAATAAAGGTTACCTTAGTCGAAGCTGCTCCCCACATTCTTGCACCATTTGATTCAGATATGGTAGTAATTGCAGAAAAAGAATTAGACGACAATGGGATAAATTTAGTTTTAAATAATGGTGTTAAAGCTTTCACTCCTAACAATAATAAGTTAGACGTAGAATTAAATGATGGACAAAAGGTAACTTCAGATATAGTTATACTTGCTATAGGGGTAACTCCTGACGTTGCCTTCCTTAAAGATACAAAGTTAGAATTTGGTCCAAAAGGACACATTTTAGTAAATAATAATTTAGAAACCAATATTAAAGATGTATATGCTGTTGGTGACGCTATAGAAGTTGTTGATTTTGTAAATGGGCAAAAGACAGCCATTCCTCTAGCAGGACCTGCTAATAAACAAGGTAGAATAGCAGCAGATAATGTTTGTGGAATAAAAACAACCTTTAAGGGTTCGCAAGGTTCCTCAATACTTAAAGTTTGCGATTTAACTTGTGCAGCTACAGGAAATAACGAAAGAACCCTACAAAGACTAAATATTCCTTATGAAGTTATTTATGTATTACCACAAAGCCATGCATCTTACTATCCAGGTGCAACACCAATAACATTAAAAGTTATATTCAATAAGGAAGGAAAAATCTTTGGTGCTCAAGCAATTGGGTACGAAGGTGTAGATAAGAGAATCGATGATATAGCAACAGTTATAAGATTAGGTGGAAATATAACAGACCTTACAGAGCTAGAATTATGCTATGCCCCACCTTTCTCTTCAGCTAAAGATCCTGTAAATATGGCTGGTTATGTCGCAGAAAATATACTAGCTGGAAGAACAGAAGTAGTTACCCCAAGTGCTGTCGACACAAGAGATAGAGATAATGTAATACTTCTCGATGTAAGGACTGATTTGGAAGTAGAGGCTGGAGTAATAGAGGGATCTGTTCACATTCCTCTACAACAATTAAGAGAAAGAATGAATGAATTAGATAAATCTAAAGAGATTTGGACTTACTGTCAAATAGGACAAAGAGGCTATTATGCTGCAAGATTATTAGTGCAAAATGGATTCAAGGTTAAGAATATTACTGGAGGATATAAGGTATACGCAGCATCTAAATTCGTTCCTAAGAAAACAGATACTACTCCAAAGTCTACCAACACAACTATTGAAGACGTAAAAAATCCTAAGATAGATACCGGAATAGTCAAAAATTTAGATGCTTGTGGACTTAGCTGTCCAGGACCATTAATGAGAGTTAAAACTGCTGTAGACGAGTTAAACCCTGGAGACTCTCTAAACGTTACAGCTTCTGACCCTGGATTTTATGCTGATATACAATCTTGGTGTAGAAGTACTGGTACAGAACTAGTAAACTTAGGGAAAGAAAAAGGTATTATTAAAGCTACTTTAAAAAAGAGCAGTGAAGAAGTAGCTGCATCTGTGGCTCAAGATAATATTATGATTCCAAGGAAAGATGGTCAAACTATGGTTGTATTCAGTGGAGACTTAGATAAGGCTATAGCATCCTTTATAATAGCTAACGGTGCTGCTGCTATGGGTAAAAAGGTTACTATGTTCTTCACTTTCTGGGGAATAAATATCCTAAGAAAGAACCAAACTGTACCTGTTAAAAAGACTTTCATTGAAAAAATGTTTGGAATGATGATGCCTCAAGGCTCACAAAAATTAAAACTTTCTCAAATGAACATGGCTGGAATGGGTCCTAAGATGATAAGAGGAATCATGAAAAACAAAAATGTTGAATCTTTAGAAACGCTAATGAAGTCAGCTATTGCTGGTGGTGTAGAAATAGTTGCTTGCCAAATGTCAATGGATCTTTTAGGATTTAAACAAGAAGAGTTAATTGACGGAGTTCAATTAGGTGGAGTTGGATACTACCTAGGAGAAGCTGAACAATCTGGAGTTAACCTATTTATATAGTGCAAGTTAGGCCTTTAAGTACAAGTTAGGAATGTTAGATGCCTAGATGGAAAGTTAGAGAGGTTATTAAACTTTATAAAAAATGCTGAATTGAGCTTGGCTCAATTCAGCATTTTTTCTTCATTTCTCACTTTACACTAGCTTTCAGTTTTCTAACTTCTAACATCCCTAATTAGTTATTTCTAACCTGTTTTTATGTATTGTAATTCAAAAAAAACAAACACTATAAAAAACAAATGCTTAAATCCATTTTGGGAGGTATATATATGGGCAAAAAAGTTATAATAGTTGGTGGAGTTGCTGGTGGTGCTTCCTCTGCTGCGAGGCTTAGGAGATTAGATGAAGATGCGGAAATCATAATATTTGAAAAAGGAAACTATATATCTTTTGCAAATTGTGGACTTCCATACTACATAGGAGGAACAATACAAGAAAGAAGTAATTTATTAGTAAGTACTCCTGAGGATATGAATGGAAAATTAAATATAGATGTACGAATCAATAGCCAAGTTACAAAAATTGATACTGATAAAAAAGAAGTTACTATACAAAGCAATGAAAAAGGCCAGTATACTGAGTCCTACGACTTTCTAATCCTCTCTCCTGGTGCAAAACCAATAATGCCAAGGATTGAAGGTATAGACAATAAAAAGGTACTTACCTTGAGAAACATGGAAGATACCGATAAAATTAAAGATTATGTGACTAAAAACAAACTTGAAACTGCCGTTGTCATAGGTGGTGGCTATATTGGAGTTGAAATGGCTGAAAACCTAAATGATCTAGGAATAGACGTAACCTTAGTTGAAGCTGCCCCTCATATCCTAGCTCCTTTTGATGCTGATATGATAACTATTGCAGAGAAAGAACTTCAAGATAATAATATAAGCTTAGAATTAGGAAATGGACTTAAATCTTTTTCTGATAACGAAAGTAGATTAAAGGTTGCATTAAATGATGGGAAAACTATTGATGCAGATATTGCTATACTTGCTATAGGTGTAACTCCTGATACAGGATTTTTAAAGGATACTGCATTAGAATTTGGTACAAAAGGTCATATAATTGTAAATGATCATATGGAAACTAATATTAAAGATGTTTACGCTGTAGGGGATGCTGTAGAAGTTGTAGATTTCATAAATAAACAAAAGTCAGCAATTCCTCTTGCAGGCCCTGCTAATAAACAAGGAAGAATAGCAGCAGATAACATATGTGGAATTAAGTCTACTTACAAGGAAACTCAAGGTTCTGCTATTATTAAGGTCTGTGATCTTACCTGCGCATCTACAGGAAATAACGTAAGAACCCTTGAAAGGCTTAATATACCTAATGAAGTCCTCTATGTACTTCCTCAAAGTCATGCATCCTACTATCCTGGAGCAACACCAATAACTTTAAAGCTTATATTTAATCATGAAGGTAAGATATTGGGTGCTCAAGCTATTGGATATGAGGGTGTGGATAAAAGAATTGATGTTATTGCCACTGTAATAAGGCTTGGTGGTACTGTAACTGATCTTACAGAGCTTGAGCTTTGTTATGCTCCACCTTATTCTTCAGCTAAAGACCCTATAAATATGGCTGGATATTATGCTGAGGATATATTAAAAGGTTTGTCCGACGCAGTACTTCCAAAAGATATAGACTCTAGAGATAAAAACAATATAGTTTTATTAGATGTTAGAACTGACTTAGAAAGAGAAACTGGAACTATAGAAGATTCTACTCATATTTCCTTACAGGAACTTAGAAAGAGATATAATGAACTGGATAAAAATAAAGAATACTGGACCTATTGTCAAGTTGGTCAAAGAGGATACTATGCTGAAAGATTGTTAAAACAACGTGGTCTTAAAGTAAAAAACCTAAGTGGCGGATTAAAGCAGTATATAGCTTACAAATATGTTCCAAGTAAAAAAAAGATGATGATCCATCCAATAAACTTTCAGGGAAACAGAATAAGAGTATAGATGAGTTTGATATAAAAGATGTAGTTACAAAAAACCTTGATGCCTGTGGACTTAGCTGTCCTGGCCCTCTTATGAGAGTAAAAACAGCTGTGGATGAATTAAATCCAGGAGATCTTTTAGTTGTGTCCGCTTCCGATCCTGGATTTTACGCCGACATACAATCTTGGTGCAAAACAACAGGTACAGAACTTGTAAACTTGGCTAAGGAAAAAGGAATAATAAAGGCTACTTTAAAAAAAGGAATTCCAGGTTCGCAAAATGAAAATAAGGAACATCATCTTTCAAGGCAAGATAGTCAAACTATGGTTGTATTTAGCGGGGATTTAGATAGAGCTATAGCAGCTTTTATAATTGCCAATGGAGCCGCTGCTATGGGGAAAAAGGTTACCATGTTCTTCACCTTCTGGGGCATAAATATACTAAGAAGACATGAGCGAATCAAAGCTGAGAAGAATTATATAGAAAGAATGTTTAGCAGCATGATGCCAAGAGGAACTAAAAAACTTAAACTCTCTCAAATGAATATGGCAGGTATAGGCCCTAAAATGATACGTGGTATTATGGAAAAGAAAAATGTTGAGTCCCTAGAAACATTGATGGATGCAGCTATTAAAAACGGTGTTGAGTTAGTAGCTTGCCAAATGTCTATGGATCTTTTAGGCTTTAGAGAAGGAGAACTTGTAGAAGGTATTAAACTTGGTGGAGTTGGATACTATCTTGGAGAAGCCTATAACTCTAATGTAAACCTATTTATTTAGTAACCAACTATAGAATACAGTTTAAAAGTGGAGAAGTTTAGTAAGTTTAGTCTTTTCTAAACTTCTAAATTGCCTTTTAGTCTTGCTCCACTTTAAACTAACCTCTAACATTCCTAACTACTCTTTATCCTTCTAACATAGTATCAATAAATTTTCCATTCTCGTAGAAAAGCTCTCCATCAGCATAAATTTTTCCGCCATTTCTCATATCACAAAGCATATCCCAGTGGATTGTAGATCTGTTTTTTCCGCCTGCTTCCGGCATGGAATCTCCTATTGCCATGTGAATTGTTCCACCTATCTTTTCATCAAAAAGCATATTTCTTGTAAACTTTTGAATTCCATAGTTCGTTCCTATAGCAACCTCTCCAAATCTTGAAGCTCCTTCATCGGTTTCTAAAAGTGCCTTTAAAAGATCTTCTCCCTTTTTAGCAGTTGATTTTACAACCTTACCGCTTTCTATCTCGAGTCTTATACCTTCAATTTCTTTTCCCATATAAATTCCTGGGAAGCTAAAAGTAATATATCCATTTATTCCGTCTTCTACTGGTGATGTGAATACCTCTCCATCTGGGAAGTTCACTTTTCCATCACAGTTAATCCACTTTCTTCCGTCAATATTAACCTTTATGTCTGTTCCTTCAGATACAATATGAAGCTCCTTTTTTGTGTCTAAGTATTTTACCCATTTTTCCTGATAGGCACTTATTCTTTTCCAATCAGCCACTGGGTCTTCCTTGTCTAATAACCCTGCTCCATAAACAAAATCTTCATATTCAGAAAGACTCATGCTTGCCTCTTGAGCATCTGCATAGGTTGGAAACTGAGTTCCGCACCATCTTAGGCTTCCATCCCCCATTCTTTCTGAATAAATCTTTCTCCAGCTTGCTGCCCCCTTAGAGTTTAACTGAAGCTTTTTCGCATCTATGTTTGAATTAGATTTAGTATTTTTTGTTCCCCAAGCAGTAAGCCATACATCTGCTCTAGAAAGAAGAGCTTTTGCCATAAAATTCTCTTCTAGAAGCTGCTCATCACTGCTGTATTTTAATTTTATTTCGCTAACTTCATGAGAGGTTAAATTAGTTTCTACATGCGCACCTGCAAGTATCGCTTCTTTAACCACTTCTGCCATCCAAGGCTCTGCTATGCTTTCACATTGAACGTACACAAAATCTCCTTTTTTAACTTCCGCTGAATAATTAACCAAAAGCTTAGCGAGCTTGTTTAATCTAGGATCTCCCACTTTTATTCCCCCTTAAATTTCTATTATAATCTATACTTTAAATAAATGTTGATTTTCGCGTTCTTTCAAAGCGTTCCTTATTTACCCATTACCTTATTTATTTCCATTATCATTCTTTCCTCATTTAAAGGTTTTATTAAAAAACTTTTTGCTCCTGCCTTAATAGCTTCTATTACCATTCCCTGCTGACCCATAGCAGAGCACATTATAATCTTTGCATTAGGATCAAACTTTATTATTTCTCTTACAGCTTCAACCCCATCCATATCTGGCATAGTTATATCCATAGTAACCATGTCTGGCCTCAGCTCTTCATACAATCTAATAGCTTCATTTCCATTAGAGGCTTGGCCAATAACTTCAATATTGTTTTTATTTAGATAATTTATAATATTAAGTCTCATAAATTGTGAATCGTCTACAACTAATACTTTCATTTTATCTCTCCTATGCACTTTCAAAAGAAAACACCAATACATAAGCTTATTTGTATTGGCGTATTATATATAAAATTATACATTTTCCATGTTTTTACGTCAATAATTACTTTTTCCTTTTAACCCTATTTAACCTTAAGATAGCTAATCAATTCCTCCTTGCTTGTTTTATTAAACTTTCCCTTTTCAAGTCTTAAGTAATGTACATTATTTGATACTTCTCCTATGTAACTTACAAGTCTAGGATGGCAAGTAGTTATAAAAATTTGATTAGATCTTGATACTTTAGCTAGAAGCTTTAATGCTTCTTTAGTATGAACTTCATCAAAATTAACAAAAGAATCATCTAAAATTATAGGCAGTTGTGGACTTATATCATTTATTCTACTAAGCCTTACAGATAAAAATAACTGCTCCTTTGTAGCTCTACTCAAAACTTCTGAACTTTCCTTAATGCTCCCATCATTAAGCACAGTTCTAAAATCCACAGCCATTAAATCTTCCACAGGCTGTATACTATTATACTCTCCTCCAGTGATTTTGTTTAAGTATTCACTGGCATCCTTCAAGAGAAAATCCTTTGTTTTATCCACAAAATTGCTTTGAAGCTTTTCTAGTATATATTCTGCTGCTCTTAAAGTTGCATAGCGCTTTGCCATAGGAAGCATAGCTTTTCTGGCATCATCTATTCTTTCTTGCGCGATTTCAATATTTTTCGTACTGTATAGGTTTTGAAGTTGATATCTTATATTTTCCCTCTTTTCAATGAGAATTCCTAACTTCTCTTCAAAGTTTCTAAGCTTGTTCTTTGCTACTTTAAATTCTTCCTCTACATTCTCAAAAGAAACAAACTTATCAAATTGACTTCTAAAATCCCCCATACTTATTTTTGAAGGTACAAGAGCAAGCGCGGTATACAAAGTTTTTTCTAGTACTTCTTGTTCTCTTTTAATCTCATCTATTTCTCTGCATCTTTTACTGTTCTCAATGTAATTTTCTAGTAAATTCAGTATATCCTCTTTATTATACTTGTGCCCTATAATCTTTTCTATTTTTTCCTCGCATAGAACTTTTTGACGCTGTACTAATTGTAATTCTTTTGCAAAGCCTACGTATTGATTTAATCTTCTTATTCCTTCCAGTATAGTATTACTATTTTTTATTATTTCATCATCATCATACGAAGAGTTCCCCTCTAAAACTTCGCTAAATTCCTTAGTAATTTTCATCATTGGTATTAACTTTTCTTTAATATCTATAGCTTCTTTATTTAATCTGTTAATACGGTTTTGAAGATTTAATATACTACTTTTAATTTCTTTTATTTTTCTAAAATACTCTTTTAATACTTCTGCAGATATTTCCTCTGTTATCCCCAACATATTCCTATAATATTCTAACTTTAATCTTCTTGCTTCGAGCTCTTTACTTACTCCATCTAAAATCTCGTTCTTACCATGAGCCTGTATTTTTAAGTTATCTAACTGCGCAGCATTGCCAAGAGATGACTTGTTGCTACTTGAAGAATACCTTATGAATGCATATATCCCTCCTAAAGAAGCACCTGATAATGCTAATATGATTCCTGCATTATAGTTTACAAAAGATAAAATCACTCCAAGCACAATTATACATAAAGAAATATAGAAGCATCTTCGTATAAGTTTATCTACATTAACAATTGTGTTAGCGCCAAAGGTTTTCTCAAGCATTCCTTTATTCATCTCTAAGTTTCTTATCTCATTCATTAGTTCTCTCTTTTTATAGTTTAACTCTGTTTCTTCCTTTACTAGAGCACTTAGCTTACTATCTTCAATAATATCTGTTTTGATGCCTAATATTTTAGTGAAATCCCCTTTCCACGCTTCATTAATATTGAGAACTTCCTTTGAAATGTCCTCTTTATCTTTTATACACTTACCTTTTGATTCCTCATAGTTGTTAATTTTTTCAATAATTCCTGATAGATCTTGATTAAAGAAAAAAAGCTTTTCCTTGTAGTTTAAAAGTTTATCTTTTATATCTTCCTTTCCTACTGCCTGTACAAATTCATATCTTTTCCGCTCATATTGGTATGTTATATCCTCGTATTCTTCTTTTAGTGACTGCGCCTTCTCCATGTAATTAAATTCTAATTTATCATTAATTAGCTTTGAATCTTCCATGCTTAGCCTTATTTCTATTGTCTTTAAATTATTGTAAACATTAAAGTTATTTTTTATTATTCCTAAAAGAGCTATATCATCCTTGGTTACGGCGATACTCTCCTTTAACCCTTCTATATCGAGATTAACACTTTCCAGCTCACTGCTTTTTTCATAATAGATTTGAACCTGCTCACTTGCTTCTTCCCTGAGCTCTATCCCTTTTTTTATTTCTTTATTATATACCTTAAATTGACCTGTGGTTGAATTTCCCTTCGTGCCTCCAATTTTTTTAGCCTCACCCTGCAGCTCCTTCAAAATTTTAGGAATATGAATTATCTCCTTAAAGCCAGCTCCTAGGAGTATGCTTTGCATGCTGCTTAGTTCTTTTGCCCCTTCTAAGGAGGTATTTTGAAGTTCATCTAAGCTTATAGTAAAGAGCTGCTTATATGTAAAATAGTCAACATTTCCATATAATTCTTCAATAGATATATCTTTTTTAGTATTAAGTCCTTTTACTATTGGAGATTTGCTTCCGTTAATTTCTACATTAAATGTTTTACCGTCAATGCATTCAACATCATAATTTACTCCATACTCTACATTGGGTTTTGGAAGCCCCTTAGCGTTTTCTAGGAATCCAAAACCTAAATGTCTAAATAGTTTCATAAAAGAGGTTTTTCCTGCCCTATTATGTCCTCCTATAACTATTATCCCTTTATCAAGTTCATCTAGCCTTTCATCCCTAAACACTCCAAAATCCTTTATATATATTCTCTTTATCTTCAAGCTTGTTCACCTTTTTCTAAGAATTTTTCTATAACAATTTCCTTTGCAGCACTTATTATTTCCTCTATTAAATCATCAGAAAGTTGTATTTTCCCCTCATCCTGATCTTCCGTGTCACCATCTTTTTCAAAGATGCTTCCAAAGGTGCTTATTATATCTTTTCTTAAATTACTATCCTCTAGGCATAGTACAGCTATACCATCCATCTCTTTCAACACTTGATTATTTTTAATCAAATAATTCATATCAGACATTTCTTTAGAAGTATTGATTAAAACACTGTCACTATATAAAAATGGACTTCTGTTTAAAAGCTTCTTGTTTACCCTTTCCATAAGATACTTTACTGCATTTTCTTCATCTTCTCTTAAGAGCTCATTTAATTTTCCTTTTCCCTCTACGCTCCATTGAACTATATACCCTTCTACTACATTATCTATAGATTGAATACTCTCTAACCCCTCTGGAGCTTGAAAACTGATATTTAGTATTTCTTCTCCCTTTTCTATGATAAGTTCTTCCAAATCATTTAACCCTGTAGGTTCTTCTATACATTCATTTATATTTAATTTTACTTTTTTCCACACTACAGGAGAGGTTGGTATAAACTTGATCTCTTCTGAAAGGTCTTCCCTAACCTCTATTAGTAAAGCTCCACCTACGCCCTCTTCTCCAATGTCTCTTCCTTGAGGGGTACCGCAGTAAGCTATAACAGGCTTTTTATCATTTATTATCTTACATTTATGTATGTGTCCCAAAGCCCAATAGTGTATATTCTCTTTTCCCTTTAAATCCTCAATGCTGCAAGGCACATAATTGCTGCTATTAGGCTCTAAGGCTGTATGAACAACCCCTATATTATATACAGAAGTATCTTCAACATTATAAGAAGAAATCATTTTTCTTCTCTCCCATTTACTTTTATAAGATTGTCCAATAATTCTAGCCACAATTTCTTCATTCCTCTTTACCTCAACTGCTTCTGCCTCTTCATAATTAAAGGTATGTACATTACTTGATAAAGTAAATAGTTCTCTTCCATCTCCTAGGGGATCATGATTTCCCCTTATTATGTATATGTCTATGCTATTCTCCTCTAATCTTTTGCTTTCATCATATAAAAGACGACTTCCTTTAACTGTACTGAGTTCTCTATCGTAAACATCCCCAGACAAAATTATAAATTTTACATTGCATTTTATGGCAGCATCACAAATCCTTTTAAAGCTTGAATATACAGCCTCCTTCAGAATTTCATCTATTTTATGTGATGCTTTAACACTAGCATGTAAAATGCTTCCTAAATGTATATCAGAAGCATGAATAAATCTAAACATCAGTATCATCCCTTTTCAAATTTAGACTATTTATAATAAGATATTATATTTTGAAGCACTGCCTTATTTTTACCTAAATTCTTCATCGTATAACTCCTTTTATTTATAGGCTTTTATATGTTATAACATATATTATTTTATAATATTTTATTGATTATGTAAATTTCACACTGTATAATATGAGGAATATTACTTGAGGTTATTGGAATGATTTTAAATAGCATTATTGAAGCATAAAGATTAGTTTATATAAAAACTTTGCACATATATCTATAGAGTCACATATTCTATTATGTAGAAATAATTTTGAAAGGTGACCAATAGTATGTATTTTGATCCTTACTTTAGAAGACCCGCAAAATCTTTTGTAAGATTATTTCATGCCTCTCCAGACGCTCCAGCTGTAGATATTTATCTAGGTGATCAACTAGTTGCTAGGAATCTAAGCTTTAAGGAATTCACTCAATATCTTTCTGTTGCTCCTGGGACTTATAATGTAAGAGCTTTTCCGACGGGAGTAACTACTAATCCTGTAATAAACACCAGTTTGACTTTTAAACCAAACGCCATATTAACAGTAGCTGCTGCAGATAGGCTTAAAAATATTAAGCTTCTTCCTTTTGAAGAACCAAAATTGCCTTCAGTTCCTGGAAAGTCCTACATTAGGTTTGTTCATTTATCTCCTAACACTCCTGCTGTAGATATATCTCTACCTAATGGAAACACTTTGTTTAGAGACATAAGCTTTAGAGAAGCTTCAAATTACATTCCTGTTTCCCAAGGAACATATACCATTCAAGCTGCGCCTACAGGTACAACTAATGTAGTTTTAAATGTACCTAATATCAGAATAAGGCCTAATAGAACTTTGACATTCTATGCTGTGGGTCTATCAGATGGCAAACCTCCTCTACAGGTTTTAATCCCTCTTGATGGAAGCTCATATATTGACGTTTAAGAAATATTTTGCGACACAGCTCTAGAAGCAATCGCTAGTCTCTAATCCCTAATCGCTAACATTTGAATCATTAATTTATCCAATAGCGACTAGTGATTAGTGATTAGTGATTAAGAAGAAAAATGCGCCGCATTTTTCTTATATTCTAGCTATCCTATAACATATTGGGGCCTTCCTATAAGTTCCATTCCTTCATAAGGTGTATAATCTGCAGCTTCTGATAGCTCACTTTGAGAGACTTTAAACTTTTCTTCACTCCAAATCACTATATCCCCAGCTCCTCCTTCTCTTATATATCCCCTATCGTAAAGTGAAAATATTCTTGAAGGACTGTAGCTCATGAGCCTAACAAAATCTTCAACTGGAAGATCATTTTCTTTAACTAAAATTTTATATATAAGACTTGGCCTTAATTGGATTCCTGGAATCCCTTTAGCTTCGTTTATTTCATTATTGTAATATTTAATTTTATGGTCTTTATAGGAACACGAATAATGATCCGATGCGATTAAATCTATTGTGCCTTCTAATGCAGCCTTAATAAGAGCTTTATTGTCCCTTATTTCTCTAAGTGGAGGATAAACTAAATACTTTGTACTTTCCTTTAAAGAACTATTCATATATTGAAGAATTTAAAAACATGTAATGAGGGCAAGTTTCAACAAAGACCTTTCCTCCTCTTGCTCTTATCCCTTTTATGATATCTAAGCTTTTAGAACATGTTATTTTAGAAAAATAAGTTTTGCATTTGGTAAGCAGTGCATAATTGGCAACAGTAAAGACTGAGTTTTCCTCACTATTTTTTGGTCTTTTTGAACTGTAATTGTGCTTTTTTATGCAGTATTTTATTATAGCATCATCTTCACAGTGAATTAAAATCACTAAATCTAGGCTTGCACAATAGTGCATAAGCTTTATAATCTCTTCATTGTTTAGCTTTATTTATATCATGAGTTGTGTATACTTTTACACCTCTAACTCCAGCTCTTTTTATTTCTTTTAATTGCTCATACATATCTTCGGTGAACTCTGATATAACTACATGAAGTTCAACCTTGCAATTATCAATTCCTTCATACTGGCTTCTTTTGCTATTTAAAGCTGTTATAAGCCTTTCCCCTTTCTTCGGGTAAACGAAATCAAAAATAGTTGTTGTTCCGCCAAGTTTTGCTGCTTTAGTTTCTTTTGAAAAGCCTAATTCTTTATGACATCCTATATGCGTATGGGAATCAATAAATCCAGGGAAAACATAGTTTCCTTCTGCATCTATTACGCTTTCCGCTTGTTCTGTTATATTCCTTCCAACTTTAATTATTTGCCCATCTTCTACGAGAATGTCCCCATGGAATTTTCCATCAAAATTCACTATATATCCATTTTTTAATAGAATTCTTATATTAATTCCCTCCCCGTTAACTTCCTCATTCAAAGCCACTATTTTTACTTACTTAGCCTTTTAGGAAACATAGCATAAAACTTACAAGCCTCTACTAATTGATTAACTTCTATCTGCTCTCTAGGACCATGAGCAAAAATCTCATTTCCTGGTCCAAAACCTATGGTAGGAATATTAAAAATTCCTGCAGTAACACCTCCATTTGTACTCATAGTCCATTTATCAATTTTGGGCTCTTTTTCAAACATTTTTTTATAAGTTTCAACTGCTGCATTTATGAACATATGGTTTTTATCTAAAATCCAAGGTGAAAAATACTTTTTACATGGATAAACTACCCCTGTATAGCTCGGCTTACTAAAGCTTATGACTTCGATCTTGGAGTTTTCAGCTCCTTTTAGCCCCTTTACTTCTTTTATAATGCTGTTTAATTCTTTGCTTGTAGATATCCTTCTATCTATATGAATAGTACATTCATCTGGGATTGAACTAGAAGATGGAGTCTTAAAAAATAATTGTGTGACCGCTACAGAATCACTACCTAAAAAGTTGCTATCTTTATAACTTTTATTTAACTCTTCCAATTCATGAATAATGGGAAAAGCCTTATATATTGCATTCATTCCTCTTTGCGGAGCACTAGCATCACAAGATAATCCTTTTACAATCACCTTTAATTCGACTTTTCCTCTATGCCCTATATATATTTAAATTTGTAGGCTCTGTTATAACTACAAAATCCGGTTTTATACTATCCTCATTTATTATGTACTGCCACGCTAATCCATCACCTTCTTCCTTCATAACTGTACCTATGATATAGAGAGTATAATCATCTTCAAGTCCTAATTCTTTTATGATCTTTCCTCCATAGATTATTGATGCTATCCCTCCCTTTTGATCTGCCGCACCTCTTCCATATATGATGCCATCAGATATAATACCTTCGTAAGGATTTATAAGCCATAATTCCTTGTCTCCTATATCTGCAGTATCCATGTGTGCATCCACAGCTATAATCTTCCTGCCTTCTCCTATTCTGCCTATAACATTTCCTAGCCTGTCTATAAAAACCTCATCAAAACCTACCTTCTCCATTTCTCTTTTAATTCTTAAAGCTATCTTTTCTTCTTTACCACTAAGACTTGGTATTCTTATCATATCTAATAAGAAGTTAACCATGTCTTCCTTATACTTTTCTGATAACTCAGTTATTCTGCTCTTTAAGTCCATAACTTCTGCCTCTTTCTTTAAAATATTATTCTATATATGTTATTTTTTTCCTACAAATTTTATAACTATTTCTTAGAAGTTGTAGACTAAACTTAATTTCATTACAAATTGTGTTTATACAAATCTACTTAGCCAAAAAGAATTTATAAAAACACTCACAAATATCTTAAGGATTTATATACTGATAATAGCTTTAAGTTTCGGGGGGAATGATATGAAAATTAAAAAGTCTATTCTTGTTTTATGTCTCCTTGGGATATTGGCTTTTGCGGGATATATTGCAGATTTAGAGCTTGGAGAAATTGATATTCAAAATTCGAATTCCGCTAACTCGATTGAACAAGAAGTTCTTACTACAGAAAATAATACTGGCAAGAAAAATGGTCAAAATGGCATTACTGTACCAGAAACAAAGAAAGATGCTGTAATAAACTCTGAAGATAAGGAGTTAGATAGGAATGGCTCAGGAAAAACAAAAGCTAATGATGCAGAACCTAAAGTTTTAAAAATGGGTTCACAAGGTGAAGAAGTAAAAGTCCTTCAAGAGAAACTAAATAAATTTGGCTATAAACTAATAGCTGACGGTATATTTGGACAAGGAACCGAAAGTGCTGTGTATGATTTTCAAAGAAGAAATAAAATAAAAAGTAATGGAATAGTAGATAAATCTACTTATGATAAACTAGACTTACCACCATGCGAAGAAACCATGTATAAACCCCCAAATAATACTTATGCATCCTCATCCAACTCTGCTGAAAAATTCATAAACAGCCGAAATGCTAATAGTTCCACAGATTATTATTTGGGTAAATACTAAGGATACTAAGGTTTATATATTCGAAGGTTACAACAGGAATTGGAAGCTTATAAAGAATATGCTCTGTACCGTTGGGAAATCTTCTTCTCCAACTATAAAGGGTACTTTTAAGGTAGGATCTAAGGGAGCTAGCTTTGTAGTTAAGGACAATCCAAAGCTGCAATGTAATTACTACACACAAATTAGCGGAAATTATCTTTTTCATACAGTTTTGTTATATAGAAACGGGAAAATAGCTGATGGGCGGCTAGGCGCAAAACTTTCTCATGGATGTGTAAGACTTTCTATTGAGAATGCTAAATATATACACGACACCATGCCAAAAGGTACCAGCATTTATGTAAGTTAGAAACGTGAAAACATATAACATGGGGTCAGGACACAATTTTTCTTAAAATTGCATCCTGATTCTTAAATTCTAACATGAATTTTTGTGTCCTGACCCCTGAATTCCCTGAATTCCCAATCTGTGCTTTAACTTTTCAAATGCTGTTTTGTTCTTATTATTCCAAAAATCGCTCCTGCTGCCCCCCAAACCAATAATACTGGTATTACAGAAGGTATTAGATTATCTACAATAGAACATATAAAATTAATTGGAACATAAATAAAAGATATTATAGGTAAAAAAATGTTTTTAACAACATATGGTGATATTATTGTAAATATAAAACTAATCAAGATTCCCATAGGTGATTTCATAGCTGTAGCTAAAATAATGCTCAATACTATAAAGCTAATTATCATATATTTAATCAAATAGTCGCTGCTCTGTAATACCGATGCAAATGCATATTTAAAGTTGCCCCATATTTCTTCATAGCTTGGACTTGAAAAAGAATATTTCTTGCTATACAATTCTAAAAAATTCAAGCTATCATTAGAAAGGATAAAAACTGGAAGTATGAAAATTATTCTAATAATAAGAAATACTATAGCGAACTTAATCCCCTGTATTATATAGTTTATACTTTTATACTTTCCTCTATTGATATTTAACCTTACATTGGACAAATCATTTATTATGAGTAACCTATCTGCCATTAAGCGCCCTCCTTTTTACCAATTATTTACATAAATATATATTACCATATTTTTCCTAATATTGCACAGTGTAAACTTCAAAAAAGTAAAAAACCCTGTATATTAATACAGAGTTTTTCTTAAGCTATCTTATATATTTAGTTATATTATCTACACTTCTTCTTCTAAATATGAGTAAGGTTATAAATACCCACAAAGAGGCTATTGCCCACCCACCAACAACATCGCTTATATAGTGTACACCTACATACACTCTGCTAAGTCCGATTAACGCAGCGTATATAAATATAAAAATGCTTATTATATGAGCGAGTATTCTATTATTTAGAAAGCTTAAAATGAAATAAATTAAGATTAACGCCCCTGCCATAGAAATTATTGAATGGCCACTTGGAAAGCTATATCCTCCTATATCTACTAGCCAATCTCCTGTCGGTCTTGGTCTGCGTGATAGATATTTTACACTTTGACTTATAATAGCAATAGCTAAAATGTTAACTGCATAAAATTTTGCTTCTCTTTCTTTGTTCCTCATGTAAAAATAAATGATTATTAAGATAGTGAATATTATTGCAACTATTGTATCCCCACTTTTGCTTATAAAAACCATAATAGTGCTCAATGTATCATTTCTTATGCTTTGCACATAATTTATGACTAATTTATCAACCTTCCCTCCTCCTGCAGCAAAGCTATCTCTAAGCTTTATGAAAAAAAATCCAATCCATCCTATAGCAATTATAGCAAGCAAATACAAGTAATATATTGCATTAGCCTTATTTTCTTCCTTTGACCTTATTATATACATCTGCGTTTCCCCTTTTCATTTGAATTCTTTATTTAATAAATTCTTAAATAGTATACTAAATTTCCACTCCTATGTCATCTACTACTATACTCCCTTTAACGCTTTTATTAAAAATAAACTCTATAGTTTTTAAATCTTTTGGAGTAAACTTCGGATTGCTCTTTGCAAAATCCCTTATAGAAACTTGAAATGTTTGAAGCACAGGCTCAAAGTCTTCCCCATAAGCTCTTTTATTATGATAATCCCATTTTGATAATTTTACTCCTATCGGTGGGTGAAGCTTACCTATATTGCTTAAAGACATCATGGCTTCCTCTCCATTGTTATCAGTTAATTTTATACTAAAATCTGTAGAATCAAGTGTATTGTTTTTTATCTTTTCTTCATCTATGTCTGAAGCTGAAAACACTAGCTTTGAATCAAACTTTAAATTCCACTGAGCTATTGTCTTTGTTGGCAGTTCTATTATATACCTTCCTCCACTTTTGGTCCATTTTAGTTCTACAGCATTATTGTTCCTTGAAAAATCATCTCTAAACTCTAATGTTTTTTCCTTCCAAGTATAAATTTCCTCCCCACTTTGAATTCCCCCACTTAATGTTGATGTTTGGATATCTGCATCTTCTTCGTAATTACTTATAAGTTTGAAATTAGAATCCTGGAATCTATTTATATACAGTTTTAGGAAGAAACTTTTCTCCTTCACTATAATCCTTAAATAAGGCTATATACTCCTTTTCTTCTTTGAGAGTACTTTTTAAAAATGCTGATATATAAGTCTTAGCTATACTTCTTTGTTCCTCTTCACTTAAAAGAGTTTTTAAGTTTAAGAGCCATCCCATCGGCTTTGGTATATCCCTTTTTCCCCATATAGTATTGAATTGTCCATGATTTGCTCCATATATGTACAGAGATGATTTAAAATGATATTTTCCATCATCAAATTTGATTCTATCATATTGATTGCTTCCCATAAACACTGATACATCCCCATCATTAGCTCCCTGTAACAGCAAATAGTTTATATTTTTTATTTCCGTTGGCTTTCCCGCTGGTTTATACTGACCATCTGTAGGAGCTATGGCCACTATAGATTTAATATTGTAATTAAAATTAAACCTTACTGTGGAATCCATTGGATAGTATTTAAGTTTATTAAACGCTGCTGCGGTGGCTACAGCCTCTCCCCCTCTCGAGTGTCCAATTAATGCAATGTTGTTAAAATCAACTTTATTATAAAATATACTTTTCTTATCTTCATTAAATTCTTTCCATGTATCTAAATGCTTTAGTAAAATCCAAGCTCTTGCATCATTCTCTCCGCCTAAATCTCCAAACCAAGAGGCATTTAAATAATTCTCATCTATGGAAGCTACTATAAACCCTTGGCTTGCCAAAAGTTTTCCTAAATATTCATACCCTCCATCGGAATATTCCTCCATCTTATGGTTTCCATGAACTATTAAAACTAAAGGAAACACTCCCTTCTCTTCTGGGTAATAAACTCGTCCATTTATAGGCATAGCTTTATCATCAAAGCCCCAATATTTTGTTCTTAATTTACTCTTTAAGCCTATATAATTTTCAAGAAATGTATAAGCGTATACATCCTTTGTTTTAATATCTACTCCTTCACCATATTCAAATCTATTTTTATCTTTTCCACTTCCATAAAATATGCTCTTAACTTTATACTTACCTTCTTCTGATGGACTATGAATGTTCTTTTTAGGTTGTACACTTTTCATAGCTAGTAAATACTCTCTTAACTGATTATTAATATTTCCCGTGCTTCTTATTTTAATCATCCCTACCATATTAAAAGCTAAAGTTATTCCCACTAAGGCGAAAGCTAATATTCTTTTTTCCCTTCTTTTGAACATAAGCCATAATCCTATGCCTAAAAAACTTTCAATTGTTACAATTATGAGTGAAAAAACAATTCCTAAGTATATAGGAAAACTTAAAACCAGGCTTATTATTGATGTAACTGCTAATACAATAGGTATAATTATCTGTAAAAGCTCTTGTGGTAAATCTTTTAACACCCTAATAACAACTTTTATAGCAATTCCACTTAGAAAAATAAATATAACTCCAAGAAGAATGCAAAACAGTATATCTATACCATTGCCAAGTCCTGTATCTAAATAAGCTCCAATTATTATAAAAGCTATAATAACAAAACCTATTAGAGCAAACTTTCCTCCTATCCAAGCTTCCTCGAAAGTCTGATTTGCAAATTGAACTAGTTTCATATATGTATTTTTAAACCAAAGCTTTATATTTTTTATTATCATTTTTCTCCATTCCCTCGTGATTTGTATACATCTATTATACATAAAACTCACCACAAAAAGAAAGTTATTGTATTTTTTGTGGCCTTACTTCAGAATACATGATGAATATTCATTACTCTAATATAAAGCATATTCTAAAAATACAATAACTTATATGTTCATATTGGTTAGTATTTGCGCTTAATCTTTATATACTCTTCATACCTTAGCTCTTCGCCTTGCTCCCATGGTCTGTAATTCTTAAAAAATTCTATTCTCTCCTCTACTGGAGGATGATCATATTTCCACATCTTGTAAATATAATCTGGATCTGGAATTACAATTCCATTTTCTGAAAGCTTTTTAAAAGAGGATATAGCTGCTGTATTATCCCTTGTAAGTTCTATAGCAAAGGCATCCGCCTGCCGCTCTATATAGCAGGAATATGCATTTGATGTTGGAGTTATAACTATCATGCATAGGCTGATTATAAGAGTAATTAAAGGGAAAGAAGCTACATCATTAAGTGCATCGAATTTAAATTTTCTTTTAAATCTATTTATAATGACTGGTGCTGCAGCATGAACTATATATAAAACTATAAAGGTCATAACTGTTTGTATTATAAATAGCTTTTTAATATGTGCTAAAACATAGTGTCCAATCTCATGGGCAGTTACGAATCTTAGCTCTCTTAAGCTAAGTTTATCTAAAGCGGTATCCCATAAAACTATTCTTCTAACCTTGCCAACTCCGGTCATATAGGCATTTATCATAGTGGTTTCCTTACTTTTATCCACCTTTAAAATAGTACAATCTTTTATATTAGCCTTTTGCGTAAGCTCAATTAAACTTCTTTCGGTAGTTTTATTTTCTATAGTTTTGAACTCATTAAACAAGGGATCAATTATAACAGGTTGTGCATAAAAAAGAAAAAGACTTATAGGTATTGATATAATTCCTGTATATAACCACCAACGTTTTGGACTTCTTCTTATTATAAAATAAGGTATCCAGAGTATTAGAAATATCCCTACGGCTCCTATAATTAAATCCAGAAAGTAATTTTTTATCCATACTGATAAAGGTTGGTGAGATAATCCAAACTTATGACTTTGAATATACCCTCCATAAAAAGTTAATGGAAAGTTTATTGCACTATCTAAGACAGTATACAATAATCCATAAATGCCAGTAGCTATAAAAGTTGTTCTGCCTATTCCTTTTGAGACATTTCTAAGCTTTGACGAACATCCTGTTACTAATATAACTATAGGTACCCCTAAACTAAAAACTATTTTGAGACCTTGTACTACCCTATCACTTTTATAAAATCTTTCACCTTTTTCTTCCTTACTTTCTACCATTATCTCTTCACCAGTAAGGAAGGTAGAAAAGTTTGTACTTCTCAAAGCCAAACCATTGCTGGACTTTATAATCATGATATTAATACAAATAAATATTACTATAGCTAATCTAAGTGCAGTAGACCTTCTCATCTTTCTAAATGCAGCTCCTCATTAATTATTTCTTTAAAACCTTCTTTTAATAATTATACTCTTATAATCCTAAAAAATTCTAAAAATTCATTGACAAAGATGCAAATCAATGTATATACTGTATATACATTATGCACAGTATATACACTATTCACAGTGTAGATTTTTATATAAGGAGAAAGATAAATGAAGTTAATAATATCTAATTCTTCAGGTGAGCCAATTTATGAACAAATAGCAAATCAGATTAAAACTCTTATAATACAAGGTGAACTACAAGAAGGAGATGCCCTTCCTTCTATAAGAAACCTTGCAAAGGAACTTCAAATAAGTGTTATTACAACTAAGCGAGCCTATGAAGAGCTTGAAAATGAAGGTTTTATAGAAACTGTAGGAGGAAAGGGCTCCTTTGTAGCAGCACAGAATAAAGAATTACTGCGAGAGAAAAAACTTAAGGTAATTGAAGAAAAGCTTTCAGAAGTAGTATTAGAAAGTAAAATGCTAAATTTAAGCTTTGATGATATTTTAGAAATGCTAAAAATTCTTTTTGAAGAAAATTAGGAGGTTTTGTATATGAATAATGTAAACAATATTTTAGAAGTTAATAATTTGAAAAAAACATATAAAGATTTTACTTTAAATAATATAAGTTTCTCTTTAGAAAAGGGCTATATAATGGGATTTATAGGCCCTAACGGAGCTGGTAAAAGTACAACTATAAAGCTGATTATGAATCTTCTTCACAAAGATAATGGAGAGATTAAAATCTTTGGCCTTGATAATTTAAAGCATGAAAAAGAAGCGAAAAATAGAATAGGTTTTGTTTATGATGAAAATTATTACTATGAAGATTTAACTATGGATAGCATGAAAAAGATAATTGCCCCTTTCTATAGCAAATGGGATGAAGTTTCTTTTAAAAAATACATCAAGGAATTTGACCTTGATCCTAAGAAAAAAATAAAGGCCTTATCTAAGGGAATGAAGATGAAATTCTCTCTTGCCATTGCTCTTTCTCATAATGCTGAACTTATAATAATGGATGAACCGACCTCTGGTCTTGACCCTGTATTTAGAAGAGAAATATTAGATATACTTTTCTCGCTTATACAGGATGAAAATAAAAGCGTGTTTTTCTCTACTCATATAACTACAGATCTAGAGAAAATAGCAGATTATATAACCTTTATAAATAATGGAAATATTGTTTTTTCAAAACCCAAAGATGAAATTTTAGAAAGCTACGGAATTGTTAAAGGTGGACTTGAGCTTTTGGATAGTTTTACACGAAAGGAATTCATAGGTATTACTGAAAACCATTTTGGTTTTGAGGCTCTTTCCGACGATATAAGGAAAATAAAAAGATTGTTTAAGAACGAAGTTATAATTGAAAAACCAAGTCTTGAAGATATAATGATTTACAGCGTAAGGAGGTAAGAATATGCTTAATCTCATTAAAAAGGATTTTGCTATAACTTTTAATAAGAAAACTGCTGCTATATTTTTAGCTTATTGTTTATTTATCATTACAATAATGGATACTCTCTCCTCTGATAATATATACATTCTGATAATTACTACTATAGCTTACTTTCTAGCCAGCGAAAGCTTTATATATGATGAAAAAACTAGAGGAGAATATATAATAAACTCCCTTCCTGTAAAAAGAGAAGAGGTTGTTATATCAAGGTACTTCAGCTTATTAATTTATATCTTGGCTGCCACAGTATTTGCTGCTGTATTAGGAAGTATAGCTGCACTTACTAATATTGGTAATATTAGATTTATAAATATGAATGTGGTTAAAAAAGTACTTGTTTCAAATATTATAATGATTTCTTTAGCCTCACCTTTGTTTTATAAGTTCGGCTACAAAACTATAAAGATATTTTATTTGTTAATTTATATGTCCTTTTTTTCACTGCTAACTGCTATCCCAGAGATTATAACCTTAAATTTTGTTAAAAAACTTATAATCTTTATAGAAATCAATAGAGGGCTGTTGAGTATCTTATCTATAGTTGTACTCACATGCTTAGTAATTTTATCAATGGTAATCTCCTTGCGGGTTTATGAGAGAAAAGATATATGAGGAGGAAATATTAATGCTAAATTTAGTTTTAAAAGATTTTAAGCTTGGCAAAAGATATAATATATTCTTTTTAATATATAGCCTCATACTTTCGGTAGCTGGTCTTAAAATGAATCGCGTTCCTGGTATGCTCTATGTTTTGTCTATAGTAATAATATCTTATGTATCGACTCTCTACGCTAATAGCTATGATGAAAAGTATAAAATCGATATAGCCTTAAATAGCATGCCAGTCGATAAAAAAGATATAGTGCGAGCAAAATATTTAGCTCTTGTTCTACGACTTTTAGTAGTGTCTGGAGGTATAATCATATTTACTCTCATTTTAAACATCCTTGGAATAAAGGCAGCTATTCGAACAGCAAACCTATGGGATTTAATTTTATCCTTTAACCTGCTTGGAATCTTTTATTCAGTGTACTACCCTCTTTACTATAAATTTGAATATAGTAAGTTTAGAATAATCAACATGGGATTGTATATACTCCTATTAGTTATCCCTGGCTATATCACAAAGTTTCTTAAGTCCAGTATGGGATCAAGATTTTATAATTGGCTTATGCATTTTAAAAATTTAAATCAATTTCATCTTTGTATTTCAATTTTAGTTTTAATGCTACTGATAATATCAATGACAATATCTTCAAAAATTTACTCTAAAAAAGAATTTTAACAGCCCTTATATTGACATAAAATATGCCTTGGTATATGATTAAAAGAGGATTTTCTGTGCCTTTCATCCTGTCATGCGGTGAAAGGCATTTAAATATATACATAGGAGTGAAGAAAATGTCAGCAAAGGAAGTTAGAACAAGATTTGCACCCAGCCCAACTGGATATATGCACGTTGGTAACCTTAGAACAGCACTTTATACTTATTTAATTGCAAAACACGCAGATGGTAAATTTATACTAAGAATCGAAGATACAGACCAAGAAAGATATGTTGAGGGAGCTGTTGATGTAATATTCAAAACATTGAAAATGACCGGATTAGTTCACGATGAAGGCCCGGATGTAGGCGGTCCTGTGGGCCCTTATGTTCAAAGTGAAAGACGTGGATTTTACCTTGAATATGCTAAAGAATTAGTTGAAAAAGGAGAAGCTTACTACTGCTTCTGCGATAAGGAAAGACTCGATTCTATAAAGGATACTTCTGAAGATCCTAGCCAAAAAATATTTAAGTATGATGGCCACTGCAGAAACCTTTCTAAAGAAGAGGTTGAAAAAAAGTTAGCTTCAGGAATATCTTATGTTATAAGACAAAAGAATCCAACTGAAGGGGTAACAACCTTTATAGATGAAATTTACGGAGAAATCTCTGTAGACAATTCTGAGCTCGAAGATATGATACTTATAAAATCAGATGGACTTCCAACATACAACTTTGCTAATGTTGTTGATGACCACATGATGGGGATTACTCATGTAGTTCGTGGAAACGAATATCTATCTTCTGCACCAAAATATAATAGATTATACAACGCATTTGGATGGGATGTTCCAACTTATATACACTGCCCTCCAATAATGAAAGACGCTCACAATAAACTAAGTAAGAGAAACGGTGATGCTTCTTTTGAAGATTTACTTGCAAAAGGATATCTTAAAGAAGCAGTAGTGAACTTTATTGCCCTTCTTGGATGGAACCCAGGTACAGATCAAGAAATCTTTACTTTGGAAGAACTTGTTCAGCAGTTTGATTACAAAAACATTCATAAAGCTCCATCTATATTTGATACTGTAAAGTTAAAATGGATGAATGGTGAATACATTAAAAAGCTTTCTTTAGATGAGTTTCACAGCATGGCAATGCCATATTATGAGGACGTATTCTCAAAAGAAGAAGCAGAAAAACTAAACCTACCAAAAATCAGCGAACTTCTTCAAACAAGAGTTGAAGTTTTAACTGAAATTCCTGAAAAGGTAGCGTTCTTTAAAGAATTGCCTAATTACGAAATAGATTTATATACTCATAAAAAGATGAAAACTAATCCTGAGAACTCTTTAGTTACTTTAGAGGAAGTACTTCCAGTGCTTGAAAACCTAGGAGATTGGGCTTTCCAATCAATTCACGATACTGTATTCGAGTTAATTGCTCAGATGGAAGTTAAAAACGGAATAGTCCTATGGCCAATAAGAACAGCCTTATCCGGTCTTGCATCTTCTCCAGGCGGAGCATTCGAACTTGCAGAAATCCTTGGAAAAGAAGAGTCTCTAAGAAGAATTAGAGTTGGAATAGAAAAACTAAAGAGCCAGTTAGAGGGTTAAGAGAAGTCAGAATATGTTAGAAGATTAGGTGCTGCAGTACCTATTATATAAAGAAGCCATAAGCATTAGTTTAATCTATGCTTATGGCTTTCTAATTTCTACACACAAAAGTTACCAACTTAGATCTTGGGGTCAGGACACAATTTTTATTTAAATTTCTAACTGCGGCTCTGCCGCCTAACTGGAACTTTAGTGCTCTAACTTATAACTAAGAAATTTGCATGCCAATTTTCTTAAAGTTTGTTTATCATACTTGCTAGGTATCCTGCTCCAAATCCGTTATCTATATTTACAACGCTAGTTCCACTAGCACAGCTATTTAACATTGATAAAAGGGCAGATAATCCTCCAAAGTTGGCTCCATATCCAACACTTGTAGGTACTGCGATAACTGGTTTGTCAACAAGCCCTCCTACAACACTAGCAAGAGCTCCCTCCATTCCAGCTACTGCAACTACAACCTTAGCACCCCTAATTATATCTAACTTACTAAATAATCTGTGTATGCCTGCAACCCCTACATCATTAATTCTCTCAACCTTGTTTCCTAAAATCTCAGCTGTAATTGCCGCTTCTTCCGCCACAGGTAAATCTGAAGTACCTGCTGTAACAACTGCAATATACGTATCCGTTAAAGAAATATCCTTCTTTTTTACTGTAATGGTCCTTGCAAGCTCATTGTACTCCACGTCAGAGCATATCTCTTTTACTGCATCATACATTTCTTTTGTAGCTCTAGTTCCTAAAATATTATTATTTTTCGTATTCATAAATTCAAAAATACCTTTTACCTGTTCCACTGTCTTTCCGGCACAGTATATAACCTCAGGATATCCCACTCTTATCTCTCTATGATTATCAATTTTCGCATAGCCCAATTCCTTATACGGTAGATCTTCAAGCTTACCTGCAGCATCATCAATTGAAACATTTCCATTCTTAACTCCTTCTAAAAGTGCTCTCATATCCTCAGAATTCATCTTAATTCCCCTTTTCTTCTATGCCTACATTAAGGCTTCCTGTTCTATAACCTTGCATATCTAGTGATACGTATTTGAATCCGAATTCCTTAAGCTTTGCAGAAATTTCATCCATTAAGTTCATATCAAACAATCTGTGTATATCCTCTTTTGGAACTTCGATTCTAGCCAAATCTCCATGGCATCTTACACGTACTGCAACAAAGCCATTGTCCATTAAGTACCTCTCTGACTTTTCTATCTTATCAAACTCTTCTACCTTAAGCTCGGTTCCATAAGGAATTCTTGAAAGAAGGCAAGCATACGGAGGCTTATTCCATGTTGGCAAATTAAGATCTTTTGATAAAACTCTTATTTCACTTTTGCTCAACCCATTTTCAAGAAGTGGGCTTTTAATTTCAAGTTCCTTTAATGCTCTTAACCCTGGTCTATAATCATTTATATCATCAGCATTTGTTCCATCTACTACATATTTGTATCCATTCTTATTTGCAAAATCCCTTACCATTGTAAATACAGCTGTTTTACATAGGTAGCATCTATCTTCTGGATTAAATTTAATTTCATCTATTATAACAGGAACCTCTAGAAATTCGTGTCTTATTCCTATTTCTTTTACTAGTTCTTTTGCTTCTTCTATCTCCCACTTAGGAATATACGGAGAAACTATGGTAAGTGCAGCTGCTTTATCTCCTAAGGCTTCCTTCGCTGCCTTAAGTAAAAACGTGCTGTCCACTCCTCCTGAAAAAGCTACTACAACACTTCCTAATTTCTTTAAATAATTAGTAAGGTTTAAATATTTTTCATTATTCATTTTCTAATATACCCCCTATGTTTTTTAATATTTCATCATATATGTTTTTAATAGGCTTATCATTATCTTGTGCAAGCTTTTTACAATCTTCATATTCTGGCTTTACTTTAATAATCTTACCTTTATAATAGGCTTTTTTGACACTAGCCTTTCCGTAACATGTGTCTATAAATTCAAACTCTCTTTTTAGCTTTGTTCTATTGATCTTATATTCTCTAATACCTAAGGTAGTTGTTTCTCTGAAAATTATCTCTTTTAAATCTTCTTTATCTTCTGCCCTGCAAAGTACACTAAGTATTACTCCTAATCTTTCTTTTTTCATAAGAATTGGAATCCTATATACATCTAAAGCTCCTTTATTAAAAAGTCTTTCTATGATGTATTCATATATTTCTGGATTCATATCATCAATATTACATTCTAGAACGTAAGCTTCATCTTTATCTATATCTTCTATCTGTGATTGTTCAGTTTTTTTTTACCTAAATATACTCTCAATACATTTGGTATTTCTGTATCTCTACCACCAACACCATATCCTATTTTTTCAATCATGAATTCTTTCATATCAGAAAACTCCTCAACAGATGAGGCTAAAATTGCAGCTCCTGTTGGAGTAGTAGTTTCAAAAGGTACTATACCTGTTTTTACTGGTGCCCCTTTAAGTATTTCCACTGTAGCAGGTGCAGGAACTGGAATAAGCCCATGAGCACACTTAACAAATCCTCCACCAAGTTCTACTGAGGATGCCATGATCTTGTCCACTTTTAAGTAATCTAAACATATAGCTGCTCCAACTATATCTACAATAGAATCTACAGCTCCCACTTCATGGAAATGCACTTCATATAGAGGTTTCCCATGAACTTTTGCTTCTGCTTCTGCTACTTTTCTAAACATATTTAAGCTTATTTTTTTTACATTATCATTAAGTTCGCTTGAATTAATTATACCTTCGATATGCTCTAAATTTCTATGAACATGTCCATCATCATGGCTGTGATTATGAGAGTGATTATGCCCTTCATGGTGTTCATGGCTGTGATGATGTAAGTGATCATGAGAGTGTCCATGGTCATGTATATGTTCGTGAATATGTTGATCATGCTCATGTTCATGCTCTGCATCACAACACACTTCATCACTATGTTTTAAAACTACATCTACTTTTGTACCTTCAATTCCTTTTCTATTTTCTCTTCCAACCTTTATTTCAAACTCATTGCCTAAATTTAATTTTGAAAGCTCACTTATTAAAAAATCCTTATCCACGCCAATGTCTATCATAGCTCCTAAATTCATATCTCCGCTTATTCCTGCAAAGCAATCATAATAAAGTATCCTCATATTTTTCTCCCCAATCTTTTCTAATAGTTAATATTTAAATGAAAATAGCAAACATATACTTTATTTAATATTATTTTCTACTAAAAACTTTTCGTCTTTTATTACTGCATTATAATCATCGTCTCTTATAATCTTGTGCTCTTCTGAAAATACAATAGCTCGTTTAAATACTCCCTCTACATATTCAAAGTCATGCGTAGAACATATAATGGTTTTACCCGAAGAATTAAGCTTTATCATAAAGTCCCTTAAAAACTTTTTCCCCTTTGGATCTATGCCATTCATTGGTTCATCTAAAGTTATTATCTCTGGGTTCATAGAAAGCACGCTTGCTATAGCAACCCTCTTTTTTTCTCCTCCACTTAAATTGTATGGAGCTTCATGCTTTAGCTTTTCTATATTTAAAAGCTCTAGGCAATCATAGACTCTCTCATTTACCTTTTCCTCTGAAAATCCCATTTGCCTTGGTCCAAAAGCTATTTCCTCATAAACGGTTGAACAAAATAGCTGAGCATCTGAATTTTGAAATACAAAACCAATCTTTCTATGGAACTCCTTAGAAAAAATGCTATTGTTTAATTTCTTCTCAGTAATTTTATTCTTATTGAACAAGTACTCTCCTTGCTGTGGAGTCACAACCCCATTTATCAACTTTAAGAATGTAGATTTACCACTTCCATTAGGTCCAATCAATGCAACTGATTCGCCTTCTTCAATTGTTATATTAATGTTATCTAAAGCATTTCGATTTCTATATCTATAATTAACATCTTTTAGCTCAATCATCATTTGCCTCTCTACTTTATTCTATTTTGTTAGTATAAAAATTATAAATATTATAATATTAGCTATGCAATACATCATATCTTTTTTATTAATTTTAAATTTTGCAATACTACTATATTCTCCAGTAAATCCTCTGCATTCCATAGCAGAAAACATTTCTTCTCCCATGTCCTTTGACTTTAAAAATAAGTTTCCCATTATTCTTGATAGGGAGTTATATTTTTTATTATTTTTTCCTACAGACCTTAATTTTAATGCATATAGCCCATTTAAGGAATGTTCCCCCAGAATTACTATATATTTTATTGTAATTTCCATAACCCATATAAATAAGTCAGGTATAAATAGCAATTTTAAAGTTTTTGTTATATTGTCCCACTTAGTAGTATAGGATAAAATATTTACAGAAAGTATAGTTCCAACTACCTTCATTATAATTAGAATACTATTATTTTTGTTACCAACTAAAAACGAAGGAATCAACATAATAAAAGTAAAAAGAGGTATTATAATACTTATTAATAAAATATTTTTCCTATCTTCCTTTTCTAAAATAATTAAAGAAATCACCATACATAAATCTAAGATAGAAACAAATAAAAAACTTCTAGATAATGATAATAAAAGAATGTTTATCAGCGTGAAGATTACCTTTAGGCTTCCATTCAATTTATAAAATGCTTTATTACTAAAGGTTCCTGTTCTTTTAATCCTTCCTAGCATATCTATAATTGCAAGAATGCTTTTATCCAAGAACCTTTCATTGTCCTTTACTGGTACATGCTCTTCCTTTTGAAAAAGCCAATCTGCTGCCATAACTTCACCTACTTAATAGCTAGTATTGGGATTATTCTTTTTACCTTTTTTAATAAATACAAGTCTTACAGCAAGCACTGTTAGAACAACACCTATTACTGCGGAAACAATATAACCTATAGTTTCGGAAAGTCCTAATATAGAATAGTCTGGCATTAATGCTTCAAAGTTAATCCCCTCTTTCATTCCCTTTGGCACAACACCAATCATTTCTTTTATCTCTTCAGCTCCCCATTCTCCCCATGCCGTTCCTGTAGCTAGTAGTCCGATAGGAACAAGCGTAATTAGTCCTATTATCAAAGCGTAAATAGGCTTAGTTTTAACTTCATTACCTTCATATATTGATGCTGGGGAAACTTTTTTAATATATGCTAGTACAGCAGCAGTTACTCCCCCTTCAACAAAGCCAGCAAGAAGCAAATGAGGTATCATCATAGCTGGTATGGCTGCATTTAATCCATAGGGGCAATATAGTGGTAATCCTGCTGCATCTTTAAAGAGCATAGGTTGGATTCCAAATTCTATAGCAGTTACCAATGCAGCTGCATTGAGAGCTATATATCCTGCAACAAAAGCCGCTGCATATTCTCCCTTATTACCTTTGATTCTTAAAGATATAAACTTATATATATAATACCCTACGAAAGGCATTATAAAAGCCATATTAAAACTATTTACTCCTAATGCTAAAATTCCGCCATCTCCAAAAAACAATGCTTGAATTGCAAGTGCAATAGTGATAGAAACAACAGCTGCATAGGGTCCTAAAAGAATTGCAGCTAAAGTAGCTCCAACTGCATGTCCTGTTGTACCTCCTGGTAGTGGTACATTAAACATCATAATTAAAAATGAAAATGCTGCACAAATGCCTAACAGAGGCATCTTCTTTTTTGATAGTTCTTGTTTTATTTTTGTTGATGATCTTCTCCATACTGGAATCATTGCCGCTCCTATAACAGCGCAAGTTGATGGACTTAAATAATTATCTGGTATATGCATTTTTCTGTCTCCCTTCTGCTTTCATACTATACCTTTTTAAATAATTAAAATTATCTTTTTAGTTTTAAATGCTAATTAACTCTATCTTAACATCTAGCAATATCCATGCCAATATAAGAACTATCCTATTTATCCAGTTTGATTAAAACTTTCAATAATAATCCATAAAAAAATCTCACTTTGAGAAAGCATTTTTCTCAAAGTGAGATTTCTCAACTTCTAATCTCAAATTGAGATATTCATTTTCCGCCTTTTACTTTAATCTTATCGTCGTTATCTACTTGCTGAAATTAGGCCACTTCCAATAGAAAGGACAAAATACAATTTTCTTTATAAAAATTGTATTTTGTCCCTTATTATTACCATCCTCTTGAATACTCTTTAAAACAATCTAAACATACTTTCTTGCTATTCATTATTCTAATTTTATTTTCTGTAGCCTTCTCTCCACATAATTCACAAGGAATAGAATCAAAGATTCTAGCCTTTTCTGGCAATGTAAAATTAGGATGCTTATAGTCAAAAAGTTCATCTGCATTGGCATTTAATAGATACTGCATAAATATGTTTCTATCCTCTATTCTAGGAAAGTTCCTAAAGACTATTCTTATACTCTCATCAGTTTTTCTATTAAAAAAGCTGAAAGCAAACTTTCCTCTATCCCTATGAATTATATTTCCCTTTCCAAAGCTGCATCCCATAATAACTTGGATGGCATCTACACAGCAGGAATCATTCTCCGTAACACATACTATCTCTTCATCTTTTGAAAAGATAACTCCCATCTTCTCTATAACTGCTTCGCATACTTTAAACCCTATAGCAAGCCCTGGACATGCGTGTCCATGAAATTCAATGCACTTTCTCCACAAAGCATCGTCCATAATAATACCTCCAAATATCGTATATATACCTAATATGCATATATTCTATTCAATATTCCTGAAGTATTCTTTCTTTAATAATTAATAAAATAAGTATTTTACCAATATAATATGCCTATTTATGCTTATAGTGATTCCTACTCTAAGATCTTCCAAACTCCGTCAATTTTTTTGCAATTTAGTGTTACAGTTTGGATTTCCTTAATTGTCTTGTCATTTTTTTCAACTAAAACCTCTGCGTTGAATGAAATAACAGCGGTATCCATTCCTACATTTACGTTTTCAACTGTGACTTGGCCTACTTTACCTTTAAAACTACTCCTCCAACTATCAATAATAAAATCCATAAAACTTTTCTGTCTAACATCTAAATTTTCTGGTTCTATAACTTTAAACTCAACTTCTTCAGCGCTTTCTCCATTATCTTCAGTTTCAGTACTTACGATAAATTTACCTACTGCTGGTTTAACCAAACTTTTTCCTGATAAAGACTTTATGGTTTCTTTTACTATGATGTAGTAGATTTCTCCATTTTCATATGCATTATTTGGCGTTATTTTTATAGAAGTATTATCACTTTCTAAAGTAACTTTTACATCATGCTTTTCTCCCACACTATTTACTACAGTAATATTTTCTTCGTTTATAGTGTTTTTATCTAGTGCTATATTAAATTTTATAGTCCATTCCTTATGATTTCCAACTACAGCTTTCTCCTCTACCAACTTATTTTCATAATCCTTTGGCAGTATATTTAACTTTTCACCATAAGACAAGACTCCACTATTATAGGTTCCTATATATACCTTTCCATCTTTACCATCAACCATGCTAGTTATATTATCACTTCCATCTATATCATAGAGACCTATAAACTTATCTTTGTCTTTCTCCTTCATGTAAAGCATATTGTTACCTATCCATAATATTAGCTTTCTATCTGCTGTCTTTTCAATTCCTTTTATTTCATTATAAGTTTCCATAAGTCCTGACCCTTGATTATTAAACCTTTTATCTTCCTGCGGCAAAAGATTTTCATCTAATTCATATACTCTATATCCGTTTGTTTTATCCCCATAAACAAATTCAAATTCATCGTTTTCATTCAAGAATATATTGACTGGTTCTTCTCCAGACTGAGACTTATAGTTGATTGTCCTATATTGTGTTCCGTCTAAGCTCGTCAACTTTACTTTAGTCGAATATCCTGTAATTAAATAAACCTGTCCATTATTATCTTTTACTAAGTTATTATATTTCACATTACCGTAAGCATTCATGGCAGATAGCTCTATAGCCTCTACCTTCTTATTCTTATCCACTACATAAATATTTTCCTTGCTCACTACATATAGAACTCCATTTTTATCAAAGCTCATGGAAGTTACCTGCTCATAACTATCATCATCTTTTACTAGCTTTACATATTCCTCTAATAAATTATCCTTCAGCCTGTATACAGATTTATCACTTGCAAAGTATATTTCTCCATTATAGAATACTGCACTAATATAGCTTCTAGGTTTAGTTTCAACAGAATTTTCTATGTTAAACTTTCCATCTTTTAGAGTAACTTCTGAAATCAAATCGTCTGTATTATCTTTATCCTTAGAGCCATTTTTATAGTTACTACTTATTATTCTTATATCTGAAACATTATCTTTTAGTACTAAAGCTGAATTGTTTACATAGCTATTAACATACGTATGCTCTATTTTACCTTTATTGATAAGTGTAAATCCTCTTGTATTTTTAAGGATAATGCTGCCTTCATCATTTACACTTATTTCATTGCTGCTTTTTAAAACAGTATATTTTTCCTTAAGTTCATCATTAACTATTTCCTTAACTTTATCTTCTTCTAAAACCCACACATTCCCTTTGCTATCTATTGTTATATCCTTTATATTAACATCTTTAAATTCTTTAATTGCATTTCCATTTTCTTCGACATGTACAAGTTTATCCTTGGAAACTATCCAAACGCTTCCATCATTAGATATTGCGTAACTGCTAATCTCATCTCCAAATGTATAAGTTTTATCAGTTCCATCTTTATATATTCGTGCAAGCATATATTTCTTTACTTCAGAGTTGCTTTCCGTAACCTTAAACCAAGCGCTTCCACTGGAATCTATTTTAAGGTCTCTAAAAGCATCATCATAGTGAGTCCCTTCTGCTCCTTTAAGAGAAGCTATAGCCTTAACTTCAGTTGCTGAAGTACCTTCTACTTTTAAAAGTTCATATAAATCCTCAGAAGACTTATGAACTGAAAACCATTTATTATTGTTACTATCTACAATTGCCTCCTTAAACTCTATATTATTCACATTATCATCATATGAAATGTATTCACTTATAGAATTTGATTGCCCTTCAAATTTTTCACTATCTATAGTAAGAATTTTATATGTGGAGTTTTTTCTATAAGGAGATAAATATATGTATTTTCCTTGTCTTTCAATATTGGTATTCGGAAAAATATCCACTTTCCCTAAATCATACTTTTTAGCCTTTCCATCCTGTATAAAATAAAGCGCTTGCCCTGTTAATACCACTGAATAGTCTTCATATTGCTTTACCTTTAAAATATCTTCCTTGATATCATACTTATTTTCAATTATTGTAGAATCGCTGTCATACTTTCCATATCCTTCTAATGCTTGTACCTTTTCAACTAAAAATCCTATTGGCAAAAAGGTGAATAAGTATAAATATACAACTAATAAACTAATAATCTTCTTTATTTTCACTCTATTCCCTCCAGTTCCATAATAATACTTATATCCATTATACTACAATTAGTGAAAAAATCTAGTAGAACAAACATCCTACTAGATTTTTCGTTAGTCTAAGAAAATTATTATGTTAATGGGAAGTTACCTAAGTTATTGACAAACTTTTCCTGGATTTAGAATATTTTTAGGATCAAAGATCTGTTTTATTCCTTTCATGATTGACATATAACTGCCACCATATTGATGGAACATATACTCTCTTAGCATATCCTATTCCATGCTCTCCAGATACAAGTCCTCTTAATTGTTCTGATTTTTTGTACATGCAATCAAACACTTCATTTAATTTCTTTTCCCACTCTTCATCGCTTAAACCATCTTTACAGATATAAACGTGTAAGTTTCCATCTCCAGCATGTCCGAAGCTTGGTATTCTAATATTGAATTGTTTTTCTAATTCTTTAGTATATTTAATGAATGTTGCAACTTGGTTTCTTGGAACAACAACATCACATTCATCCATATCACTTGTTGATGCTTTAATTGCTTCAAGGAAAGCTCCTCTAGCTGACCATACAGATTCTTTTCTCTCATCTGTATCAACTATGAATACATCAAGAGCTCCTTCTGCTAAACAAAGGTCTGCAACTGTTTCATAATCACTTTCTACTTGTGCTGTAGTGTTTCCATCAAAAGTTAATAGAAGATAAGCATCAGATGTATTATCAGGGAACTTCTTTCCTAAGAATTCTTCTGCATTAAGTATAACTTCTCTTTGCATGAATTCTATAGCAGTTGGAACAGCCTTTGATTTTATTATCTTAGGAACCATCTCAATTGCTGTATCAATATCTTTGAATGGTATAAGCAAGCTGATTGATTTTTTAGGAAGTGGTAATAACCTTAATATTGCCTTTGTTACTATTCCTAACGTCCCTTCTGAACCCACTATTAGATCCTTTAAGCTATAGCCTGAACTGTTTTTAACAACTTTTCCGCCAAGTTCAACTACATCTCCATTTGGAAGAACTACTTCAAGACCACGTACATAGTCTCTTGTAACTCCGTATTTTACAGCCCTCATGCCACCTGCATTTGTATTGATGTTCCCACCAATTGTAGCACTTTTTTCACCTGGATCTGGTGGATAGAAAAGATCAAACTCTTCTACATATTTACCGATTTCCATTAATAGAACACCTGGTTCTAATGTTAATGTCAGATTTTCTTCATCTATTTCTAAGATATTATTCATTTCTGTTGTTTCTATCATTATTCCACCATGTAGAGGTACTGATGCTCCAACAAGACCTGTACCTGACCCTCTAACTACTACTGGTATTGTGTTTTCATAAGCATATTTCATTATATTTGAAATTTCTTCAGTGCTGTGTACTCTAACTAGCACTTCAGGATAATTACTTATTCCACCTAATTCATCATGGCTGTAATCCTCATTAATCTCTTCTCCATATAAAACTTTATCTTTGCCAACTATTGATTTTAAAAATTCCACATCTTTAGAATCTATCTTTTTATATTCACTCATTATTTAACCCCCCGACTTTCTAATTAAGTTAGTATGTTAGGAATGTTAGAAGTTAGAATAACCTGCTAACTTCTAACCTGTTCTATCTAACTTACGCCTGCGGCGTAACTGTTGCTGCTACTTCTGATAGAGCTTCTCCATTTTTAATTTTTTCAATAAGCTTCGGTACTACTTCATAAATGTCTCCAACTATTCCGTAATGAGCAACATTGAATATTGA
Organism: Clostridium bovifaecis; assembly: GCA_009738435.1. Classification (GTDB taxonomy): domain Bacteria; phylum Bacillota; class Clostridia; order Clostridiales; family Clostridiaceae; genus Clostridium_H; species Clostridium_H bovifaecis. The sequence continues at coordinate 2,505,518 of CP046522.1, forward strand.
AGCATCTGGCTCACTATTTATTGCCACAATAGTTTCTGAATTGTTCATACCAGCTACAAATTGTACTGATCCCTGAATTCCAAGAGTAATTATAAGTTTTGGTTTTACTGTTCTTCCGCTGAGGCCTATTTGTTGTTTAGCATCTATCCATCCTGCTTCAACTAGAGGTCTTGTTCCTGCTATTTGCCCTCCTAGTAAGTCAGCAAGCTCTCTTACAAGTTGCATATCTTTTTCTGACTTAATTCCTCTACCTGCTGCTATAACTACTTCTGCATCGGATATGCTTACTTCTTTTTCTTTCTTAGTTATTTGAAGAACCTTTATTTTAGATTCGAATTTATCTGTTGACATATCGCATACTGTAACTTTACCTTTAGCTGACTTGCTTCTTTCTAAAGCCGAGAAAATCTTGTATCTTACAGTTGCAAATTGAGGCCTATTATTGCTAGTTATGATTTGAGCCATTATGTTACCGCCGAAAGCTGGTCTTATTTGAACTAAGTCTGTATTTTCCTTCATATCAAGAATTGTACAGTCTGCTGTAAGTCCAGTCTTAAATCTTGCAGCAACTCTAGGTGCAAGAGATCTACCTACTGTTGTAGCTCCTACTAATATTGATGATGGTTTAACTTTATTTATGAAGTCTTCAAAAGCTGCTGTATATGGTTCAATTCTGAAGTCTTCAAGTTCTTCATAATCATATACAAATACTTCGTCAACACCATAGTGTAATAATTCTTGTGCTTTCTCTTTAATATTGTGTCCAATAAATACTGCATAAACTGGGTGACCTATCTTAGCAGCAAGTTCTTTACCTTTTCCGATAAGCTCAAGAGTTACAGGATGAATGTTTCCTTCAACGTGGTCAACATATACCGAAATTCCCCTCCATAAGCTCTTATCTATCTTTGGACCTTCTTCTTCTACGTATTCCATTACCCCTTCTGGTCCTCTTTTTACACAAAGCTTGCACATTTTACATGCTGCTGTTATCTCAATTTTACCTTCATTTGCTATTAATGCGTTGAACGGACATACTTTAACTAATTTCTCTATAACTTCTTTATTTAACTTATTATCGTGAACTAATAGTTTTCCCATTCTAAATCCCCCCATTTTTTAGTAGCCTGTTACTAAAAATTAGATAATTCGTTGGTTAATGTGTTAGATATTAGTTAAAACTACATAATTTCTAGTCCCTAATCTCTAATTTATTAACTTCTAACTTATCTTTTCAAACTTTAGATCTCACCTTTAACTTATAAGTGCACTTCCAGTTCTCTAACCCGGCGAAGCTCTCTTATATTTTAGCTATGCCGCTACGCAAACTTAAGCTCTTTTAACTTAGCAAAAAGCTTCTCAGTAAGTGCTTCGCCATCTCCTTCCCACATTTCTTTATCAGTGTTTACTTCTGGTGGGAATATTCTTTCAACTTGAGTCGCTGAACCATTTAATCCGTAATTGTTTTCATCTTTATCTTCAAAGTCACCTAAACTGAATATCTTTATCTCCCTATCTTTAGTTTCTATTTTTTTCTTGTAAGATGGAAGCCTTGGAGTATAGATATCCTTTTCAACTGTTATAAGACAAGGATACTGAATTTCCTGAATTTCCACTGTTTCAGCCATATCCATTTCAACTGTTATTGCATCATCTTTAATTTCTATTATTTTTCTTACATTAGCTACATGTGGTATTCCTAAATACTCTGCCATCTCTGGACCAACCTGAGCTGTATCTCCATCTGTTGTTTGTTTTCCACAGATGATAAGGTCAGGATTTCCTGTCATTTTAACTCCTTGAGACAATGTATAAGCTGTTGCTAAAACGTCTGCACCTGCAAATTTTCTGTCTGAAAGCAATGCCCCTTCATCTGCTCCCATCATAAATGCTTCTTTTATAATATCTTTTGATTGAGGTGGTCCCATAGTTATTACATTGACTTTTCCACCTTTCTCTTCTCTAATTCTAAATGCACTTTCTAAAGCATATAAATCATATGGGTTCATTTTAGAATCAATACCATCTCTTTTTAAAACCCCTGTAACTGGGTCAACTTCAACCTTTGTTGTTCCAGGCACTTGCTTAATACAAACTAATATTTCCATATTAAATCCCCCATTCCTAAATTTATGATATTCTCTGGTAAGTCGTCATACCATTTATTTTTTAAATAAGCAGAAGGTAAATTTTACTTATTTATTTTTAACGTATTTATATATTTTATAGTATTATTTCTTATTTTACACATCAACAGCTTTTCTCCATAAAATCAATAATATTGATGGAAAATAGCTTATACGTCCTTATATGATTACATAAACTAAATAGAACTTTAACGCAGCTGTTAATATTTTAGCTTTTGTTTCTAGAATTCTGTTGCTGCTGTAGCAAAAGCTATATTTTAAGGTCAAGTGCTATAAAAATAGCGCATACTCATTCATTTTCAATTCCCTAATATGTTATAAAACTTTATTGGTATGACCACCTGTCCTCTGACCTAATAATATCATAATAGTTTGACTATTTCTACAATAGTTATTTTATTAACATATATATCCAAGGATATTCTTGAAATCGATTTCCATATCCGTGATTTCTATCCCGTTCTTTATAAAATTTTTTTTTATTTTATGCCCTATAACCTATTTTTTTGAAAATTTAGTTATTTATTTAACAATTAAAACTGAATCAGTTAGAAAAGTTTGTATGTTATATATTTATTATAAAATTAAATAATTTTATAATAAAACAGATATTCAGGAAATCATCTTCCTAAATATCTGTTTTTTACTTGATTTTAGTTATTTATTATTTAACGCCCATCCATCCGGAAATTACCATCATTTGAACTTCTGATGTTCCTTCATAAATTTCTGTTATTTTTGCATCACGCATCATTCTTTCGATTGGATAGTCACTTGAATATCCATAGCCACCAAACAATTGTAAACAACGTCTTGTTACATCGCTGGCATTTCTAGAAGCAACTAATTTTGCCATAGCAGCAAGGTGTGAATACTTTTCACCAGCATCTTTTGCACATGCAGCTTGATATACTAAAAGCTTTGCAGCTTCTGTATTTGCACGCATTTGAGCAAGTTCAAATTGTGTATTTTGGAATTTTGAAATTGAACGTCCAAATTGAATACGTTCATTAACATATTTTATAGTTTCTTCTATAGCACCTTCTGCAATACCAAGAGCTTGTGCAGCAATACCAATACGGCCTCCATCAAGAGTTGCCATTGCAATACCAAATCCTTTACCTTCTTCTCCTAAAAGATTTTCCTTTGGAACTATACAATTATCAAAGAATAATTCACATGTAGAAGATCCTCTGATTCCCATCTTTATTTCATGGCTTCCAACTGAGAAACCTGGGAAATCTTTTTCAACGATAAATGCTGAAATACCTTTTGTTCCTTTGCTCTTATCAGTCATAGCAGCAACAATGTATATATCTGCATATCCTGCATTAGTAATAAATATCTTGCTGCCGTTTAATACATAATGATCTCCTTCAAGTACTGCTGTTGTCTTTTGCATAGAAGCATCAGTTCCAGCAGAAGGTTCTGTTAATCCAAAAGCACCTAATTTTTCACCTGAAGCAAGTGGTTTTAAATACTTTTCTTTTTGTGCATCTGTACCATATGCATAAATTGGTGTTGCACAAAGACTTGTATGTGCTGAAACAATAACACCTGTTGTTGCACAGCATTTAGATAATTCTTCTACACATTGTATGTAGCTTAATGTATCCATTCCAGCTCCACCAAATTCTTCAGGGAATGGAATTCCAAGTAACCCCATTTCAGCCATTTTCGGTATGTTTTCTTCTGGGAAGCGCATGTTTTCATCAACTTCTTTTGCAAGTGGTTTTACCTCATTTTCAGCAAATTCACGATACATTTCTTGTAATTGTTGATGATTTTCATCTAGTTTAAAATTCATATTAATTTCCTACCTTTCTTTTTATTATACGTGTATGTCAGTTGTGCTTTCCTTTATTAGTTAGCACCATCTAATGGACAGCATACTTTACCTGGATTCATAATAGAATTAGGGTCAAATGCTTTTTTGATACCTCTCATTAACTCCATATTTATTTCTCCAACACTATCTGCTAAGTAGCTTACTTTTCCACTACCAATTCCATGTTCTCCTGAAACTAGCCCGCCACAGTTTGTTGCTTCTTTGTAAATAATATTAAAGAATTTTTCTACTCTTGATTTAAATTCTTCTTCTTCTAAATCATTACTGCATTGGTATATGTGAAGATTTCCATCCCCTGCATGTCCAAAGCTTTTAATAGTAAGTCCACATTCTTCACCAGTCTTGTTTACAAACTCAACATAAGAAGCGATCTTATTTACTGGAACTACTACATCACATTCATCTAATAATTTTGTTTCTGCCATTATTGCTTCTAAGAAGCTAGAACGTGCAGCCCATGCATCTTTTATTTTTGCAGGTGTATCAGCTACAAGAACATCAATTGCCCCTGCTTCTAATACTATTTCACTTGCTTGTTCAATAAGGTTATTTAATTCATCTTCATTACCTGCATCTAAAGTAACAAGTAAATAAGCATTTGCAGTTACCCCATCAACTACTTGTGGGAATACGCTCTTTCCAATATATCTTTCACTAGATAAAACGATTTCTCTTTCCATAAATTCGATTGCTTGTGGATTCATGTGTTCCATTTTAAATTTAGGAACAGTAGAAATACAATCATGTAAATTCTCAAAAGGAATAATTAAACTTGCAACCACCTTTGGTGCTGGCATAACTTTTAAAGTAAGTTCTGTAATAATTCCAAGGGTACCTTCTGAACCAATCATTAGATTCAAAAGGCTATAACCTGAACTTGTTTTTGATACTGTAGCTCCAAAGTCTGTAACTTCACCTGATGGAAGAACAACTTTCATTGCACGTACATAATCACGTGTTGCACCATATTTAACAGCTCTCATTCCACCAGCATTTGTTGAAACATTTCCACCTAAGCAAGCAAACTTTTCACCTGGATCTGGAGCATATAATAATCCTTGTTTTAAACAATCCTCTGCAAGATCGTTCAATAAAACACCTGCTTGAACATGAACAACAAAATTCTCTAAGTCATAAGAAAGTATTTTATTCATCTTTGTAAGATCAATTAAAACTCCTCCTAAAAGTGGAACTGCCCCTCCTGCAAGTCCTGTTCCAGCTCCTCTTGGAGTTACTGGTATCTTGTTCTCATTACATATTTTTACTACTGCAGCAACTTCCTCTGTAGAGTGTGCCATTAATACAACTTGTGGAGCCATTTTTCCGTAAATAGGCATTTCATCGTGAGAATAATCTTCATTGATATCATTACCTGTTAAAATATGTCCTGGAGCTGCCTCCTGTAATTTTGATATTAATTCTTCTGTTAATTGATTATACTGTGCCATAATAATCATTCCTCTCCAAATTTTTTTCTTATTCTATGGTGTACCTAAATAAACAGAGTTCCTCGTATCGGTATTTTCGATGCTTAGGAATCGTTATCCAGGGACGGATAGTCATCGGATAAATAGTGTACCTAAATAACATACGATACCAGAGACAACTACATATAAAATGAAATATTTAAACATACTTCCTAAAATTTTACTTTCTGAACCAGATTGACTAATTGCACTTGCACCAATTGCAATACCTTGAGGACTAATCATCTTTCCAATACCTCCCCCAAGAACATTTGCTGCTGCCATCCATGCTTCAGGAAGTCCAAGGCTTCTCGCTGTTTCTGCTTGTAATCCTCCGAATAGAACACAGGTTGATGTACCTGAACCTGTAACAAATCCTCCAATAGCTCCGATTAATGGAGAAATTAACGGATATGCTCCTCCTGTAGTTACAACTAAGAAGCTTGCAATATCTGAAATCATTCCACTATAGCCCATTACTTTTGCTGTTGCCAAAACTGAACAAATTGTAACAATTGTTTTCCAGTTTGCTTTTAATGTAGAAACCAATACATCTAACATAGTTGATATTTTTGCACCCTGAATAAATCCCCCAATAATTGCAGCAACAAAAATAATAACACCCGGTGTATTAATCCAACTAAAACTCAATTTATTTCCACCTTCACCAGCATATACAACCATAACCGTTTTATATTTTGCAATCAAATGATTAATTGCTGGAAACAAAGTTGATGTAGCCATTAGCATTATGAATATTAAAATAAATGTACTCCATGCTTGTAATCCTTTACCAAGTGATAAGCTTGCTTCTCCTTTATCCTGGGCTTCAATACAATACTCATCTTGAGGTTTTTTGTTAAGGATTCTTGCTGCAACAACTGTAAATATCATACAACAAATAGAACCTACTATATTTGGCAATTCTGCCCCAACTACTGTTGCTGTGGCATACCAAGGTAATACAAATGATAATGCAGAAACTAATGTAATAGCAAACGCTCCTCTTAATGCCTTTATTCCACCACCTACAATGCATACCATAATAAATGGACTAATAAAGGTAAGAATTGCTTCGATAATTGCCGTATTTGCTGCCAATGTACCAGAGTCAACTCCAGTTACTGATGAAAGCGTTACTAAAGGTATTCCAACTGATCCAAATGCAGTTGGTGTGCTGTTAACAACCAAGCATGCTATAACTGCTGCAAATGGATTTAATCCAATACCAGCAAGCATAGATGCCGGAATAGCAACTGCTGTACCAAATCCAGCCATTCCTTCCATGAAACAACCGAATCCCCATCCAATAATTAATGCTAAAACTCTCTTATCAGTAGAAACTCCAGCAAGCATTCTTTTTATGGAGTCCATTGCACCTGTACGTAAAGTCAAATTATACGCAAACAAAGCTGCAACAATAACTAGACAAATTGGCCACAAGGCATTAAGTACTCCTTCTAATACCGCTGACGCAGCATAAACTGCATTCAACTTCCAGAAACCAATAGCTAAAACTAATGTAATACCAAGTGTAATAGCGCAAGCCTTATAACCTTGCATTTTTAATTTACTTAATCCGACTATTAGCCAAATAATTGGTAATATCGCTATTAAAAATTTTAAAAATAACATTTTTTATCCCCCCAATCAATTTTTATATGGTAATCCCTTTTTATTAGTTGGTTCTAGCGCTTATATTATGTCTATATAATCTTTGGGTCATTAATCAAACATCACTTTTTACATATTTGGTTTTCAGTATTCTTTTGTATTATGTGTCCCCCATTGACTTATTTTTTCGTTCCTATACTCTAAGGAACAGAAAAACCTTTACTTGGATTTTACTTTCTTCATTTCTTCAATCATAACTGGAAGAACTTCAGTTGCATTTCCAACAATACCTATATTGGCGATTTCAAAAATTGGAGCATCCTCATCTTTATTAATTGCTATAATATAATTAGAACCTGACATTCCAGATGTGTGTTGTGTTGCTCCAGAGATACCACATGCAATATAAAGTTTTGGTGCTACAATCTTTCCTGATTGCCCAACTTGGTGTGCACGAGAAATCCATCCATCTTCAATTGCTGGTCTTGTTGCGCCTACTACACCATCAAGCACAGATGCTAATTCTTCAACAAGTTTGAAATTTTCTGCATTTCCCATTCCACGTCCGCCAGCAACAATAACTTGTGCTTCTTCTAAATTAACGGATTCAGAAATTTCTTTTACTGTATCAACAATTTTTGCCTTAATAGCACTAGCTGGAATTTCTACCTTTTTCTCTATAACCACTGCATTTAAAGCAGCCTCTGGCTTTGAAAAACTTCCATTTCTAACTGTAACTACGGCTGTACCTTCTACTTCAATATGTTCTAAAACTGTACCACCATAAGCTGGTCTAGTATATATAACCTTACCATCAGTTTTGCTCATTCCTATTACGTCACTTACACATCCTAAAGACATACGTCCTGCAATACGTGGTGCAATATCTTTAGCCAATGCTGTATTTGCTAATAAAACAATATCTGGATTTTCTTCCTTAATAACTTCTGACAATACTTCTGCTAAAGTATCACAGTCTGCAGCATTATCTGTAAAAATAACTGGGATTCCTAAAGCAGCTACTGTGTCTGCTGCAGTCCTGCTACCTACTACAAGAGCTGTTCCTTCTGCGTCTAATACTTTTACCGCGCTAATCAATTCAAGACTTCCGCCTAATACTTTTTCTCCATCTGTTTCAATAAACAATAATGCTTTCATAATTTCGTTTTCCCCCTTTAAATGAAACTCCTCTTCCTTTTGTCAGATAAATACTCGCTGAGTAAGCGACTAGCACCGAATCACAGATTCGGGATATCCGCTTAAGCGATTTGCACCAAATCGAAGATTTTCGTTCTCTGACTTAGATTGCCTTATCTTTTTTCATTTGCTCCACAGCAGCACTTACTGCCAATGTAACATCTTTCTCTTGAATCTTAATACCAGCCTCTTTCTTAGGAGGTTCAACATATTCAATGCAACGTACTTTTGCTTGTTTTACCTCTCCAATTTCTGCTGCTGAATAAGTTGGAATCACTGCCTTACGGCTTGCCATCTTAGTTTTAATAGTAGGATAACGTGGATCATAGTCTGGTTTACTTACTGCTACTACAGCTGGAGATGCTATAGAAACTACGTTATATCCTTCATCAGTTTCTTGATGAACTTTCATGGCATCATCTTTTAAATCGATTGCAATTGCACTACTAACGAAACTTGTCCCTAATTTTTCAGCAAGCATTGGTCCTACTTGACCAGTAATTTCATCTGTGGATTCCTTTCCACAAAGGATTAAATCAAATTTTATATCTTTATCTTTTTCAATTTTATGAATAGCATCTGCCAAAACATCAGCTGTTCCAATAGCATCTAAATCTGCATATAAATCATCTTTTACAAAAAATGCTTCTTTAGCTCCTACAGCAAGACAATTTTTTAATGTGTTTAAAGAATCATCTGCTCCAACAGTTAATACACTAACATTTCCTCCATGGGCTTCCATAAAACGAACTGCTAACTCTAATGCATATGTATCAAATGCATTTGCTACCAACCCAACTCCATTTAAGTTAGGTTTTTTCGTCTTATTATCCAAATGGATTTCAATAGAATCATCTGGAACCTGTTTTACACATATCAGAATATTCATCTCTTACCTCTCCTTTACACTCTTACATTGTTAAATTAAACTGTTCTTTTAATAGAGTTGCTATGTATTTAAATTTTTATAAAATACCCTTTTATTCATGTTATAACAATTATCTCAATTTAATTTCTACAACATGAATAAAAGGGCTAATTTAATCGTTATCACTAAAGTCATTGGATAAGTTTTATGCCCCGACATCTTTAGTGCACCTAAGCACGCCATTAATCATACAATAGGGATAAATGCTGCAAAAAAATAACACATACGCATTCATTTTCAATTCTCTAATACGTTATAAACTTATTAATGGTATGACCGCCCTTCCTCTGACCTTATAATATCACAATAGTTAGACTATTTCCACGATAGTTATTTTATTAACATATATCCAAGGATATTCTTGAAATTGATTTCCAAATAAGCGATTTCTATCCACTTCTATATAAAAAATTTTTTTTATTTTATGCCTCATAATCTATTTTTTTGAAAGTTTAGTTATTTATTTAACAACCAAAAGCTAAATTAATTAGGAAAGTTTGTAAGTTATATATTTAGAGGAAAATTGATGAGATAAATTAATACAAATAGACTTATTAATTTATAGATATACATAGTAAATATGGGTAAAAGACTTATAATAGAAAATTGAATAATTTTATAATAAAACAGATATTCAGGAAATCATCTTCCTGAATATCTGTTTTTTACGTAATTTTAGTTATTTATTATTTAACGCCCATCCATCCGGAAATTACCATCATTTGAACTTCTGATGTTCCTTCATAAATTTCTGTTATTTTTGCATCACGCATCATTCTTTCGATTGGATAATCACTTGAATATCCATAGCCACCAAACAATTGTAAACAACGTCTTGTTACATCGCTGGCATTTCTAGAAGCAACTAATTTTGCCATAGCAGCAAGGTGTGAATACTTTTCACCAGCATCTTTTGCACATGCAGCTTGATATACTAAAAGCTTTGCAGCTTCTGTATTTGCACGCATTTGAGCAAGTTCAAATTGTGTATTTTGGAATTTTGAAATTGAACGTCCAAATTGAATACGTTCATTAACATATTTTATAGTTTCTTCTATAGCACCTTCTGCAATACCAAGAGCTTGTGCAGCAATACCAATACGGCCTCCATCAAGAGTTGCCATTGCAATACCAAATCCTTTACCTTCTTCTCCTAAAAGATTTTCCTTTGGAACTATACAATTATCAAAGAATAATTCACATGTAGAAGATCCTCTGATTCCCATCTTTATTTCATGGCTTCCAACTGAGAAACCTGGGAAATCTTTTTCAACGATAAATGCTGAAATACCTTTTGTTCCTTTGCTCTTATCAGTCATAGCAGCAACAATGTATATATCTGCATATCCTGCATTAGTAATAAATATCTTGCTGCCGTTTAATACATAATGATCTCCTTCAAGTACTGCTGTTGTCTTTTGCATAGAAGCATCAGTTCCAGCAGAAGGTTCTGTTAATCCAAAAGCACCTAATTTTTCACCTGAAGCAAGTGGTTTTAAATACTTTTCTTTTTGTGCATCTGTACCATATGCATAAATTGGTGCTGCACAAAGACTTGTATGTGCTGAAACAATAACACCTGTTGTTGCACAGCATTTAGATAATTCTTCTACACATTGTATGTAGCTTAATGTATCCATTCCAGCTCCACCAAATTCTTCAGGGAATGGAATTCCAAGTAACCCCATCTCAGCCATTTTGGGTACAGTTTCTTCTGGAAAACGCATGTTTTCATCTACTTCTTTTGCAAGTGGTTTTACCTCATTTTCAGCAAATTCACGATACATTTCTTGTAATTGTTGGTGATTTTCATCTAATTTGAAATTCATATTAAACTCCTACCCTTCTTTTTTATATATTTATATATATTTTTATTATTTATCAGCATCTAATAGATAGCATACTTTACCTGGATTCATAATAGAATTAGGGTCAAATGCTTTTTTGATACCTCTCATTAACTCCATATTTATTTCTCCAACACTATCTGCTAAGTAGCTTACTTTTCCACTACCAATTCCATGTTCTCCTGAAACTAGCCCGCCACAGTTTGTTGCTTCTTTGTAAATAATATTAAAGAATTTTTCTACTCTTGATTTAAATTCTTCTTCTTCTAAATCATTACTGCATTGGTATATGTGAAGATTTCCATCCCCTGCATGTCCAAAGCTTTTAATAGTAAGTCCACATTCTTCACCAGTCTTGTTTACAAACTCAACATAAGAAGCGATCTTATTTACTGGAACTACTACATCACATTCATCTAATAATTTTGTTTCTGCCATTATTGCTTCTAAGAAGCTAGAACGTGCAGCCCATGCATCTTTTATTTTTGCAGGTGTATCAGCTACAAGAACATCAATTGCCCCTGCTTCTAATACTATTTCACTTGCTTGTTCAATAAGGTTATTTAATTCATCTTCATTACCTGCATCTAAAGTAACAAGTAAATAAGCATTTGCAGTTACCCCATCAACTACTTGTGGGAATACGCTCTTTCCAATATATCTTTCACTAGATAAAACGATTTCTCTTTCCATAAATTCGATTGCTTGTGGATTCATGTGTTCCATTTTAAATTTAGGAACAGTAGAAATACAATCATGTAAATTCTCAAAAGGAATAATTAAACTTGCAACTACCTTTGGTGCTGGCATAACTTTTAAAGTAAGTTCTGTAATAATTCCAAGGGTACCTTCTGAACCAATCATTAGATTCAAAAGGCTATAACCTGAACTTGTTTTTGATACTGTAGCTCCAAAGTCTGTAACTTCACCTGATGGAAGAACAACTTTCATTGCACGTACATAATCACGTGTTGCACCATATTTAACAGCTCTCATTCCACCAGCATTTGTTGAAACATTTCCACCTAAGCAAGCAAACTTTTCACCTGGATCTGGAGCATATAATAATCCTTGTTTTAAACAATCCTCTGCAAGATCGTTCAATAAAACACCTGCTTGAACATGAACAACAAAATTCTCTAAGTCATAAGAAAGTATTTTATTCATCTTTGTAAGATCAATTAAAACTCCTCCTAAAAGTGGAACTGCCCCTCCTGCAAGTCCTGTTCCAGCTCCTCTTGGAGTTACTGGTATCTTGTTCTCATTACATATTTTTACTACTGCAGCAACTTCCTCTGTAGAGTGTGCCATTAATACAACTTGTGGAGCCATTTTTCCGTAAATAGGCATTTCATCGTGAGAATAATCTTCATTGATATCATCACCTGTTAAAATATGTCCTGGAGCTGCCTCCTGTAATTTTGAGATTAACTCTTCTGTCAATTGATTATACTCTGGCATGATAATCATTCCTTTCTAATTTTTTATTGTATAATGCTTCAATTAATAAAGCATTATACTTATGCACAAAACAAAATTATATGTAATTTTGTTTTCATTCCTAACCTAAAGGAATATGAAGATATTTACTTTGATTTTACTTTCTTCATTTCTTCAATCATAACCGGAAGGACTTCAGTTGCATTTCCAACAATACCTATATTGGCGATTTCAAAAATTGGAGCATCTTCATCTTTATTAATTGCTATAATATAATTAGAACCTGACATTCCAGATGTGTGTTGTGTTGCTCCAGAAATACCACATGCAATATAAAGTTTTGGTGCTACAATCTTTCCTGATTGCCCAACTTGGTGTGCACGAGAAATCCATCCATCTTCAATTGCTGGTCTTGTTGCGCCTACTACACCATCAAGCACAGATGCTAATTCTTCAACAAGTTTGAAATTTTCTGCATTTCCCATTCCACGTCCGCCAGCAACAATAACTTGTGCTTCTTCTAAATTAACGGATTCAGAAATTTCTTTTACTGTATCAACAATTTTTGTCTTAATAGCACTAGCTGGAATTTCTACCTTTTTCTCTATAACCACTGCATTTAAAGCAGCCTCTGGCTTTGAAAAACTTCCATTTCTAACTGTAACTACGGCTGTACCTTCTACTTCAATATGTTCTAAAACTGTACCACCATAAGCTGGTCTAGTATATATAACTTTATCATCAGTTTTGCTCATTCCTATTACGTCACTTACACATCCTAAAGACATACGTCCTGCAACACGTGGTGCAATATCTTTAGCTAATGCTGTATTTGCTAATAAAGCAATATCTGGATTTTCTTCCTTGATAACTTCTGACAATACTTCTGATAAAGTATCACAGTCTGCAGCATTATCTGTAAAAATAACTGGGATTCCTAAAGCAGCTACTGTGTCTGCTGCAGCCCTGCTACCTACTACAAGAGCTGTTCCTTCTGCGTCTAATGCTTTTACCGCGCTAATCAATTCAAGGCTTCCGCCTAATACTTTTTCTCCATCTGTTTCAATAAACAATAATGCTTTCATAATTTCGTTTTCCCCCTTTAAATGAAACTCCTCTTCCTTTTGTCAGAGGAGGGCTCTCTGACTTAGATTGCCTTATCTTTTTTCATTTGCTCCACAGCAGCACTTACTGCCAATGTAACATCTTTCTCTTGAATCTTGATACCAGCCTCTTTCTTAGGAGGTTCAACATATTCAATGCAACGTACTTTTGCTTGTTTTACCTCTCCAATTTCTGCTGCTGAATAAGTTGGAATCACTGCCTTACGGCTTGCCATCTTAGTTTTAATAGTAGGATAACGTGGATCATAGTCTGGTTTACTTACTGTTACTACAGCTGGAGATGCTATAGAAACTACGTTATATCCTTCATCAGTTTCTTGATGAACTTTCATGGCATCATCTTTTAAATCGATTGCAATTGCACTACTAACGAAACTTGTCCCTAATTTTTCAGCAAGCATTGGTCCTACTTGACCAGTAATTTCATCTGTGGATTCCTTTCCACAAAGGATTAAATCAAATTTTATATCTTTATCTTTTTCAATTTTATGAATAGCATCTGCCAAAACATCAGCTGTTCCAATAGCATCTAAATCTGCATATAAATCATCTTTTACAAAAAATGCTTCTTTAGCTCCTACAGCAAGACAATTTTTTAATGTGTTTAAAGAATCATCTGCTCCAACAGTTAATACACTAACATTTCCTCCATGGGCTTCCATAAAACGAACTGCTAACTCTAATGCATATGTATCAAATGCATTTGCTACCAACCCAACTCCATTTAAGTTAGGTTTTTGCGTCTTATTATCCAAATGGATTTCAATAGAATCATCTGGAACCTGTTTTACACATATCAGAATATTCATCTCTTACCTCTCCTTTACACTTTTGTATTATTAAATTAAACTGTTTTTTTTGACAAAATTGCTGTGTATTTAAATTTTTATAAAATACCACTTTTTATTTATAAAAATTACTTCGATTTAATTTCTATAAAAAGTATGATTCACTGGTCTTCTGGTCATACCACTTTGTAATTAAAATTTTAGCACAATATATCCAATATTTCAATAACTTATAGAATTTTTTTAGGACAAACCCATAAATAAAATAGCTAATGTAATCATTATCACTAAAATCGCTGGACAAGTCTTATAACTTATTTTTTGAAAATCTAGTTATCTGTTTAACAATAAAAGACAAATCAGTTAGAAAAGTTTGCATGTTATATATTTAGGATAAAGTTGATGAAATTAATTAACGTAAAAAACTTAGTTTATTATAAAATAAAACTATATATTTAGCCTATTTAAACCTATAGAGTTTTCATTATTGGATGAAGTTAAGAATCAAGATAATCATACTATAAATCATTTTTATGAAAAACTATTGAAATTAAAAGACCTAATGAACACAAGCTCAGCAAAAGAGCTTGCTACTAAGAAACATAAATTCATGGAAGATTTCCTGAAGATGTTTTACTATGAATGGAATTTTACATAGAATGCAAAGCTAGCCTATAGACTAAAGTATACTGCAACTACAAAAAGAGAGCTTTTCCTTAGACAAAAGCTCTCTTTTTGTGTTTTTATCTGACTTGTTTTACTAGGTTTTCATTTATTAATTCCATGTGTATTCTCATGGCTTCTGCTGCTTCCCCTGGATTGCGGTTCTTTAATCCCTTCAATATCCGTTCATGCTGCTCGTCAATAATATCTTTATGTTGATTATTTATGATATTTCTTCTTGCATCTTTTATGAAAGAGTCCATAAGAGTAGAAACAGTATTTAGTATATTTACAATTAAGAAGTTTCTTGAGGCTTGAGCTATTTTGTAATGGAATTTTCTATCAACTTTAACTCTTTCCTCCTCATCCTCTGAAATTTTCATTTCATCTATTAAATCTCTCATTTCTTTTAATTCAGCGTCTGTTACTTCTTTAGCCGCAAGTGCAGCTGTTTCTGTTTCCATTACCTTTCTAAGGTCGAATATTTCCTCTACCTTACATTCATTCAGCATAAACATTATTGAAAGTGGTTCAAACAGCGAATCTTGGAAGGTACTTCTTATAAAATTTCCTTCTCCTTGTTTGCATTCCACTAATCCAACTATCTCAAGAACTCTTAATGCTTCCCTTATAGAAGCTCTGCTAACACCTAACTGCTCTACTAGGTCTCTTTCTGATGGAAGTTTATCACCTCTTTTAAGGGTTCCATCTTGTATCATTGTTTTTATTTGATTTATAACTTGTTCATAAACTTTTGTATTCTTTATAGGAGTAAACACATTACTCTTCTCCTCTCGTCCCACCATTTCATAATTCTCAATACTTTTTTTATTATATAATTATTTATGACAATTGGTCAATACAGTTATTGTCTTTTATTTACATATTATTGACATTTTATTAAAATATGATATGAACAGAGTTCATAAAAGGATGGTGTTAATATGACTTTATAAACATATAATCTTACATAAAAAATATATAAACTTATTATGATAGATAAAGCTATACCTCTGGCTGCTAGCCTTAAAATATTAAACTAGTAAAATACCAATCTAGTATTTTCTCTCCTAAAAGTACTGTTAGGATTGCCGCAATGACTATGGATGGTCCAAAAGGTATATAGTCTTTCCGGTTCTTCTTTTTCAATAGTATGAGTCCTCCTCCAGTAATCCCTCCTACTATTACTGATAAAAGTAAAATTAAAGTCATAAGTTTAGCTCCTACAAACAATCCACATAAAGCTAAAAGTTCTGCATCCCCCCATCCCATGCCTCCAACTAGCAGAATTATTATGGAGATAAACCCTCCTCCAACTAAAGCTCCTAATAAATAAGTTTTTATAGGAAGCCCAAAATAGAGATTTATTCCTAAAAATATAATTCCAAATACTAGTCCGCTTATTATAGTGCTGTCATATATATCTGTTGTATCGTGGTCAATAAATCCTATAACAACCAAAGTACTGGATAACAGAGCAAATTTTATAAATTCAATCGTTAAACCATATTTAAAATATAAGCATACAAATATGATTCCCGTAAAAAGCTCTGTTAATGGATACCTTATAGATATCTTTTCTCCACAATATCTGCACTTTCCTTTTAAAACCACGTAGCTTATAAGGGGTATCAGATCATAAGGTTTTATTCTATTTTTACAGTTTGTGCAGTGTGAAGGTGGATATGATATGGACTCCCCTCTTGGTATTCTATATATGCAGACGTTTAGAAAGCTGCCTATTGCTAAACCTAAAATAAAAACGATTAATATAATGTAAATCACCCCTTGCTTCATAAATACCTATCTTTTATTTCTGAAGTAAACTTCTGTTTCAAGACTTTTGTCTTGTCCTAATTTTATAATTATCCTAATTCCTTCAGCTTGAAAAAGATCAGTATTACTTGGTATAGAACTTACTCCTATATATTTTATTCCTTTTGCTACTTCTATTTTATCTTCTTCATTATTGTTTTTAATATAATAAAGCTCTTCATTTTCGTATAATTTAATAGTTTCTGTTATATCTTCTCTTTGAAAAGTTATGCTTTTAACACTTGTACTAGTTCCGTCTGGATTATAGCCTAGTTCTATAGAAGATATACGTTTACTCTGCATAGCTACATTTACAATTTTATCAATAGCCTTCTGCCCTTGAGATTGATATTCTACTTCAGACTGAGCATTATTTAAAGACTTATAATTTGAAATAAAAAAAGAATAAGCTATAGAAAGGACCACAGAAAATATAGCTAAAACCATTATGAGTTCTACTAAGGTTATTCCTTTACTTTTATATCTGCTCATAAACCTCTAATCACCTCTTTAGCTATCTTACTATGGTCCAATTTTCCTTTTGAACTGTAATTTTAATTTCAGGTTCGTACTCTATTTTTATACGATAATCAGCTTTTACTGTCTTCTCTATGTTATTCTCATTACAAGTTGAAATTAATTTGATAACTAACTCATCAGCATCAACTTCTCCAATATCGTCCAATTTAATAATAAGTACCCCACCAAAATTATTGTACTCATCTGGATCAAATTCTTTACTAGTGCTATAAACTTTACTATTAATTGCATTCTTAATATCTTCTCTTATATCTATTTCATAATCTTGTGAACCGCTTCCCTTCTTATACTTTTTATTATTATTGTTTAAGTTCTCTTCGTTATTTTCATTGATGCCTATGCTGTTTATATCATCTAGTCTTTTTCTTTCTTCATCACATATCTCCCTTATAATAGCATAAACCTCATCTATACCCGATTCTGCAATATATAGGTTTTTAGCAATTTGATTGCTCAAATATCTCATCTTATAATTAGATATAGCTAAACTAGATATAGCAAAGCCTAGAATAATTAAAATAGACATA
Source organism: Clostridium bovifaecis (assembly GCA_009738435.1). Lineage (GTDB taxonomy): Bacteria > Bacillota > Clostridia > Clostridiales > Clostridiaceae > Clostridium_H > Clostridium_H bovifaecis. Next base: position 2,523,463 of record CP046522.1, read on the forward strand.
ATCATTAAAACCATATATAACGCTGATCCTTTTTTCCTGCCTTTATTCAAATTATCACTACCTTAAATTTTAATTAGCAATAACCTTATACCCTTCAATGGTTTGAAGAGGCTCTTCAGTATCTTCATGTCCTTCTTTCCAAACCTTTATGGATACTTTATATAACCTATAACGTTCTTGTCCACTTTGTGAACCATTTTTAACTATGACATTCTCATCTTTTACATAGTTAAAATCTGAAGGAGCTATATAAACTATAAATTTACCTGAATATTCATCTAATAAACTTAACTTTAGTGGTAAACTACCATTCAAAGTGATCTTTAATACTATGTCTTCTCCATATACTTTTTTTAAATCATAATACCCAAAATTTCCACCTATTGAGAAGGTAATTCTAGCATCCTTGCTGCCTTTATCATCACATATTATAGTAAGTATATTACCTTCTATCTTATCCTTACCATTTCCGTTAAAACTTCCTCCAATTTTATCTGAAAATATGATAAAGTTATACTTATTTATAATTACGTCTAAATCTGGTATTATATCTTCCGGAATACCATCATCTTCTTCTCTATACTTCTCAATACCTTCAATAATCTTTTTTATTACAAATCCATCCTTTTTCAGCGGCAGATTTTTCACATCCTCTATAGAATGTAACGAAGATTTTGCATATTCTATATACTCTTCAGCAATAACTAGTGCTTTCTGCTTATCTTCTGACCGCTTATTTACTTTGATTGTGTTAATGGTTAGTGCATAAATGGGAGTAATTATGATTCCTAATATAGCTAGGCTAATAATAAGTTCTACTAAGGTAAGCCCCTTATTACTCCTTCTTATCTTCATCCTATCCACATCCTTCTAATTACTCTATATCCTACTCTTCCTTGAAAGGATTATTTTTGCCATATATTCCTGAATTCTCCCATTCTTCATAATCTCCATTTTCTTCCAAAAGCTTAGGGATTGCATAAAGTTCTAGTGTTATATTTCCACTAACTTCATACTTATCGGTTTCATTTTCAACCATTTTATCTCCATTAGAATTCATACTTATATTACTTATTACTATTGTATTTTTGTAACTTTTTATAATATGTATGAATTCTATAACACTTTCATAACTAGCCTTATATGAAATATTAACAGTCATCTTTTCTGCATTAAGTTGTAATTCTTCTTTAGTTTGACTGTTTTCCTTAGGTTCATTGCCATTTTTCACATCACTGTTCCCATTAGATTGAGATTTATATTCATCAATTATACTTTTGATATAACTTTCACTTCTATCCTTATTCTTCTCTAAACTTTTCTCTTTTGACAGTTTTTCTATGTTAGGCTGAGAAAAACTCATAGACTGAACTCCTATATCAGAATCTATTATGGCTTCATTCAATATCAATATGATTTTTTCTTGAGTTATTGAAGGGAAAAATTTTTCTGTATTGTTTCGTATTTTTGTATTTTTATTATTTAAATCAGATTGAAGTTTCTTTATTAAAATTTTATTGTTTGCTTGTTTATTTATTTGAAGTTGGTTATTTTGTCTTATCTGCTGTAGATCCTTTATTTTGCTTATCTGCTTACGAAATACAAACTGATAATATGCTGCAAAAAATATTACTACAATTAACACTATTACTAATATCTTTTCTCTTTTAGTTAGCTTAATCATGTTCTTCCTCCCCAAAGGAACATTCTATAGTAAAAGAATATCCCTCTGCTTTGTGATTTTCGGAGTTAGCAGCATTAATTTGCTCTTCATTATTACTAACAGGATTGTCATTGGGCTGCTTATCTCTATTATTGCCTTGGGGATCTGTAATAGTATCATCTGCATTTTCTTCATTATCATCATTTGTTTTAGTATGCCCATTGTTAATATTAGTGGTGTTCTCTATTATTTTTTTAAAATATTACTATATTGTTCTTCAGCAGTTTTATTCGCATTACTTTCGTTTGATTGTTCCTTAAGACTATTATCATCTATATAGTTTACATGGACACTATAAAATGTATTTAATTCTTTAAGATTGTGCTCTAATTCAGCTATAGTAACTCTATCATTGGCTTTTCCATCCATGTAGAGGTTCTGCTTGTCAATCTCTATAGACTTTAGTGTAATCTCATTTGGTATAACATCAACTAATTTCTTTATAATTTCATCGTCTATCCTATCATTTTCAATAATTATGTCACCTATAAGCTGAACACTCTCATCATATTTATTTAGTATTTCAAGCTTCTTTTTTATATTGCTTATTTCACTTTCTTGCTGTTGTATTTTTTTTGTATTAATCATTTTCTCTTGTCCAGCAATATCACTTTCTATCTTGCTTACTTGAAGCCTACTCCATTCATAAGAGACTCCTATTATGCTTATTGAAAACATTGATAAAGCAGCAATACAAAGATACCTTAAATTCAAAGCTTGTCTTTTTTTTAAATAATATTCAAAAAAATTATAGTCCTTCATTTGTTTTATCACCTACTAAGTCTAATAATGCCTCCAATAGCATTAAGATAAGACTCTTTATTTATTTCTCCACTTGATGAGATTAGAATGTTATTCATATCTTCAATTTTTCTAACCTTAATATTAAGCATAGATTCCATATATTTAGGCAATCCTTTTACATTGCTACTTCCACCGTGTAAATATATTGCATTTATTACTTTTTCCTTATTTGTGTTTATAAAATAATCCAACATTCTATCTATTTCTCTTATCCATCTATCCACAACTAGCCTTATAGAATTATTTATCATATCCTCTTCTAGATTTTCAGGGTTAGCATCTCCATTTAGATTTCCAAATCTTATCTTTTTAAACTCAGCCTCCTTATCCTCTATGTAAAGCTGACTTCCAACATTGGCATCTAAGTAGCTTCCTCCACCTGATATAATCCTTGTAAATTCCAAAATTCCATTTGAAATTATATTTAATTCCAAATAATCATAGCCTAAATCTATAACTACAACAGTCTCCTTTAAACTGTAATTTTCAGAATTAATCATTGTATCTTTGCTAAACAGCTTATTGATACAATTCGAAGTTAAATCCAAAGCATAAGGTTTTAACGCTAACTCCTTAGCTAAATCAAAATACTGTTTTGCCATTTCCTTAGGAAAAACAGCAACGCTAACTCTGCACTTTTTACCTTCCTCATTCTTCACTTCATCTAATTTTCTATATTTTAATATGTAATCCTCAAAGTTAATAGGTAAGTACTGCTCCATTTCAAATCTTATGATAGCATCCAGTTCCTTTGGCTTTGCCATGGGAACTTCAATTATTCTAGTTATTATAGAAGTGCTTTTTGTAGAAAATACTACTCTCTTAGCCTTTATATTTTGGTTTTCTATAACCTGTGATAGAACTTCTTTAATAGCATCAGTGTTTCTAATACTCCCCTCATGAAAACTATCTCTTGGAGTATCCACCATTGCTGCCTTTTCAACTACTACATTATTATTGCCTTTTTGAATTCCTTGAACTAGTTTTATATTCTTGCTTCCTATTTCTATGGATAATAGTTTGGGGTTTAACATGGTTGTCCTCCGTAAAAATAATATCTAATCAGAGCATATACATAAGTAACTTACCATTTTGTATATGTTCTGATTAATAAATATTCTACCTAATTATCTAATTAATTTGCATAATCCCCTCCACCGTTAGGGTATATTTCAATACCGTTAGTTTCGGCAGTATACACCGCTATTTTATTACTACTAATTCCAATGTAAAAGCTTCCGTTGCCGTTATTTAATTTGGTTTTGGGTATAGCATTAAGTTCTGCTGCAACTAATTCTCCTAAAGTAGCTGCTGTTGCTGGACCACTTACCTTTTTCTTTACCTCAGTAATTTGTTCGGTAGAAGTTGGACTTATCGTTCCATTTACAATTGCCATTTGAGCAGCATCTGCTATTATTTTAGCATTTGCCTTATCTGCACTGATTTGAGCAGCCTTTTTTTGATTAGTTAGCTTGGGAATTGCGATTGTAGCTATAATCCCCAAAATAGCAATAACAATAATAAGTTCAATAAGCGTAAATCCTTTTTTCTTTTTTAAATTCTTTACCATTAAAATACCTCCTCTTTATTTATTATTTTTATTTAAATTTAATGAACCACAGTTTCAAGATGTTAAATATTCGCTAATCTCTAATCCCTAAAAACATAATTGACAACGGACAATGCACAACTAACTTGTTTTACCTAACCTGCTATATAGCGTTGTACATATCAAACATAGGAAGTACCATAGCAATTACTATAAATCCTACAATCAATCCCATGATAAGTATCATCATTGGTTCAATCAACGTGACCATTTTTGCCAGCCTTTCTTCTACTTCTTGATCGTAAAAGTCAGCAGTTTTTTCTAATATCTCATCTAATTGACCTGATTCTTCTCCTATTTTAATCATAGCTATGAGCATTGGTGGAAATGTCTTTATATTCTTGATTGCATCTGCCAGCAAAACTCCTTTCATCACCTCATCTCTAGCCATTAGGAGCTCTTCCTCTACAACTTTGTTTCCCAGCACTATAGAAACAATCTCCATGGCTCTTATCATGCTCACTCCACTTGATAGTATAGTAGATAGATTTCTGGTGAATCTGGATGTGATTATCTTTGCATTGGTAGTCTTGATAATAGGCAATTTAAGCTTCATATTTCCAAGAACCCTCGACCCCTTTGTAGTCTTGAAATAGGCAGATAAAGATATGCTAATCAGTATTATGCTTATAATTATTATATGCCAGTAATTTTTCATAGTGCTGCTTATAGCTAGCATTGCCTTAGTTATACCTGGAAGCTCTACTCCATTGCCTTGAAGCATCCCCGCAAAAGTAGGCATTACAAAAGTTAATAAAAAGGTTACCACTCCTATTGACAAAACTCCTAAAAATATAGGATAAACCATAGCACCTTTGATTTTGCTATTAAGTTTGTTTTCTTTATCATAGTAATCAGTCATTCTCTGTATTACAGTGCTCAGATTCCCTGTTTGTTCTCCTGATTCTATCATATTTATAAGCAATTCAGGATAAATATTTTTATAATTTCTCATAGCCTCTGATAATGTCAAACCCTTTTGAATATCTTCATAAACTCCATTTAAACTTTCTTTCATTCTTTTATTTTCTGACTGCTGTCTTAATATGTTAACAGAATTCAGTATATCTAATCCTGCCTCTAAGAGAGTATAAAGCTGTCTACAAAATATGGATAAATCCTTTGCCTTAACTCTATTAAAAATATCCGATATATTAACTTCTTTTTTGTCTGCAACTTCAGCTATTGATAGGGGGTACAACTTTTTCTCCCTTATAATATTTAAGACTTCTTCTCTAGTAGCAGCATTTATTTTATCCTCAACTTTTTTGCCGCCTTCAGTCACTGCCTTGTATTTAAATGATGACATAGGTGCACCTCTTCTTTATGTTAAATTCCTTGTTTACTTCGGCTACTCTTTTAAGAATGCTACTTTAGCTAGCTCCTCTATGGTTGTCTCTCCTTTTAACACTAAATCACTACATGCCATCTTTAAAGTCCTAATGCCATTTTTTAAATTAAGCTCTTTTATTTCCTCTGTGCCACCTTTACTTTGAATAAGCTCTCTATGTTCCTTAGAAATTTCCATTATTTCATATATACCTGTTCTTCCTGAATATCCTGTGTTATTGCAGTAAGTACAGCCTTTTCCTCTATAAAGCTTTAAATCATCTTGTTTATCCAAATTTAATATACTTTTTTCATATTCGTTTGCTTCATAGGCTTCTTTGCATTTAGAACAGGTTTTTCTCACCAGTCTCTGTGCAATTACTCCTGAAATCGATGCAGAAATTAGATAAGATTCTATCCCCATATCCTCAAGCCTTACTATAGCAGAAGCTGCATCATTGGTATGAACTGTGCTTAAAACTAAATGCCCTGTAATTGCAGCTCTTACTGCAATTTCTGCGGTTTCTTCATCTCTTATTTCGCCTATCATAACTACATCAGGGTCTTGTCTTAGTATAGACCTTAGCCCATTTGCAAAGGTTAACCCTGCTTTCATATTAACGTTTACTTGGTTTATACCGTCCATCATATATTCTACAGGATCCTCTACAGTGATTATGTTGGTCTCTGAACTATTTAATTCATTAAGCATAGCATATAATGTAGTCGATTTACCGCTTCCTGTAGGACCAGTTACCAGTATTATTCCATATGGACTTTTAATCATTCTTTCAAGCTTTTCTATATCATCTTTGTTCATTCCTAATTTGTCCTTCTTTAATAAAAAGCTGTCCTTCTTTAATATCCTAATAACGATTTTTTCTCCATGTATAGTTGGAAGTACAGATACTCTAAGATCAACTTGTCTATTTTCTACTTCCATTATAATTCTTCCATCCTGCGGAATTCTCTTTTCTGCAATATTTAGGTTTGAAAGTATTTTGATACGAGTAACTAAAGCAGGTAGATTATCCATAGGAGTTCTTAAAACCTCCTGTAAGGTTCCATCCACCCTATATCTTATCTTTATGTATTTTTCAAAAGGTTCAATATGAATATCACTGGCATTGCTCTTTATTGCATTTTTAATTACAGAGTCAATAAGCTTTACAACCGGAGCATTTTTTACATCATCAATTTCCTCTTCTTGCACTACTGCACTTGAAATTTGAGATTTTGATAAGGCTTCAGCAGCTCTCTCTACATACTGAGTTGCATAGTACTTGTCTATTGCCCTTTCTACTTCTTTTTTTGTTGCAATTACAGGTATTACATCCTTACCTGTAGAAATGCTAACATCATCTAAGGCAAATATGTTTAAAGGATCATTGGTTGCAACCTTTATTTTATCCTTTTCATATCCAATAGGAATAAGAATATACTTAGAAGCTAGACTCTCTGGTATAGCTTTTACTGCTCTCCTGTCTATTTGTATCATATCTAAGTATACTCTCTCTATTCCCAGCTGTACTTCAAGTACATCCATAATATCATCTTCAGTAAGTATTTTATCTTGAACCAACAATTCGCCAAGTTTTATACCAGAGACTCTCTGCTTAGCCAGCTCAGTTTTAAGCTGTTGTTCAGTTATTTTTCCTGCTTCAACCAGCAAATCTCCTAGTCGTTTTTTGTTTAACCCTCTCATGTACTGCTCCTTTGTTATCTATAATGAAAATTAATTACAAAAGTTTATTGATTTAATTATATAATAATTTGTCCTATTTTCCAATTATCTATAAAAGTATTTTTACATATTTTTGATACAATTTTACTTTTTACCATTCTTTAACATTTGGTTAAGTTAAATTAAACTTTATCATGTATTTTAATTAATATCAAATAAATCTATAAATCTATTTTCGACAACATTATACAATCCTCTAGTGGTAATTTTTAGCTCTGAAATTACAGGAAGCGATAGAAAGCTCAGACTTAAAAACAGACTATTCTTATCTCCATGTTCCATAACTATCCGATATAATTCCTCTACCTTTTGTGCTACAATCTTTGAATCTTCACAGCTCATAAGACCTGCAATTGGAAGACTTAAATCTCCAATTACTTCTCCCTTAGAAACTGTAACTATGCCTCCTCCTATGGCTATCAAAGCATTTACTGCTATGGTCATATCCTTATCATTGTCACCTATTACTATTATATTATGTGAGTCATGAGCAATACTCTGAGCTACGGCTAGTTCCTTAATTTCTAATCCTTCTACATATCCTATAGAATATCTTCCTGTATTTTTATGTCTTTCAAAAACTCCTATTTTTAGCACATTTCCAGGATATACCCGCTCTACGTATCCATCTTTAGCCTCTATCTCCTTTACTACCCTCTTTGTAATAAGAGAGTGAGGAATTGATTGGATTACATTTATTTTCTTTGACTTTGCCTTTACCCTAAAAACCTCTTCATGGATATAATTTATATTCATAGATGGAGGCAAATTTATCTTAATATCTGTTTCACCTACATCCTTATAAAGCTTACCATCTTTTATAACCTGCTTCACATTTATATCTTTTAAACTATTAAATATAACTAAGTCTGCTCTATATCCTGGAGCCACTGCTCCTCTCCACATTAGCCTATAGCACTGAGCTGCATTCAAAGTAGCCAAAGTAATAGCCTTAATTGGGTCTAGCCCCATACTAATAGCTAATTTTATATTATAATCTATGCTTCCCTTATGCACCAAGTCCACTACATCCTTATCATCTGTACAAAAGCAAAACCTATTATAGTTATTTTCTTTTACCGCTGGTATTAAACTTTTTAAATTCTTTGCTGCTGTTCCATGCCTTATAAGTATATACATACCTCTCATTATCTTAGTCAAAGCTTCATCAATATCCGAAGTTTCATGATCTGTTCTTATTCTACATGAGGTATAAGCATTTAAATCTATTGAGGAAACTTGTGGTGCATGACCATCTATAGGCATATTTGCAGAATTAAAAAGCTTTAATTTTTTTAATGTATCTTCGTCCTTTGATAATACTCCTTGAACATTCATCACTTCTCCCAGTCCTCGCACATTCTCATTTCCAATGAACTGAACTAAATCTGATGCTCTTAAAACAGCTCCACTATCTTCAAAGTCTACAGCCGGTACGCTGCTTGGTATCATATAAAATATATCAATAGGACCTCTTCTTCCACTTTCAATCATGAATTTAATTCCTTCTGCACCATAAACATTTACAATTTCATGAGGATCAGCTATACACGCTGTAATTCCTCTATTTATCAATAGCCTCGAGTAATTCTCTGGTATTAACTTTGAAGATTCTATATGCACATGAGAGTCTATAAACCCTGATGATATAAAATACCCTGAGCAATCTATCTCTTCTTCTCCAGAGTAGTCTCCTATCCCTACTATAACGTCACCACTAATAGCTATATCTCCTTTTTCTATATCTTGAGTGAATACATTTATTATAGAACCATTCTTTAGTACTAAATCTGCCTTTTTCATTTTCAACGCAGTGTCTATATTCTTTTCAAGATTTAGCATTCTTTCTCCTCTCATTATTAAGGCTGCTATTACTTAATATATATATGAATTTTTCATGTTATTCTGAACATAAAAAAATGATTACACTTTTTTACGTGTAATCATTTTTTTATTCTACTAGAGCTTAGCTATTATAATTTTCTACCTTCTAACATACTAGCCAGTGAAGCACTTAAACTTTTAGGGCTGGCTACTAATTTTCTCTTCCTTTTTTAGGAATTTTTTCCAATCTACATATATTCTAAAAAGGCTTGCTACGTCCTGTTCATTATATAATAAAATTCTCTGTCTTTTCTCTTCAGGCATTCTATTCATATAATCAAAGTCCTTCATAACCTTGCAAAAGGTTTTAGATAGATTTGATCCACTTATAAGTTCACTTTCTCTATTTATATCAAATATTTTCTCTAGATTCTTAAGCCCTATATTAGCACCCATTAGTTTTTCATATTCTCTTTGAAGGTCTACCTTTATAAAATGTTCATCTAAATTAAAGTCAATGTTGTTCTTTTTATATAAATATTCAATAACTGTAAAATCATTATTCCCTGAAAAGGTAACTATATATCTTTTGTTGTGTTTTTCGTACATTTCTTTAAAATATTCTACTGAAAGATTTAATATATCTGGGGCATCTTTCTTGCTTTCAATCATATACTGAGTAACCTTAAGTTCATCACTTTCACTATCGTAGTAACAGCATCCAAAAACTCCTATGCATATAGGCTTTTTATATAAATAATGCTCTAAATCGAAAAATATAGCATCTTTATATATCTCTTTTCCCATCAATTTCTAGAATATGCTCCTTTGAATGCTCTTCAACCTTTATACTATTCTCTCTTAATCAATTTACCACTTCTTTCTAGTCAGACAAATCTTATTATATATTATTTACCGAATTTTGCCCTTTTATTATCTCACACTTTATCAAGTTTGTGAACCACCCCAAACTGACTTTATTTAAAAACAAGTACAGCTTGGAACTATTTTGCGCCGCAAAATTTTTAGGTATTGACATTCTTTCTCAATGGTGTTATATTTTAATTGAGAATGATTTTCATAGTTACATAAGGGGGAGAGTCAAAATGAGCATAGTAGATTTAAGACCAGGCCAAAATGGCTTTATTGAAAATATAATTGGAGATGAAAAACTATCAAAACGTTTATTAGCCTTAGGATGTATTGAAGGGACTAGAGTGACATTAAAAACTAAAGCACCTTTAGGTGATCCTATTATCATCAATGTTAGAGGCTTTGATTTAGCAATAAGAAAAAAAGATGCTGCTAACATTAAGATAAGGGAGGTATAGAATGAGAACAATAGCACTAGTTGGAAACCCAAACGTAGGTAAAACTACATTATTTAATGCTTTGACAGGCTCCAATCAGTATGTTGGAAACTGGGCTGGAGTTACTGTAGAAAAGAAGGAAGGTTTCTTAGATAAATCTATAAAGATTGTTGACCTTCCAGGAATTTACGCAATGGATACCTATTCAAATGAGGAAAAAGTAGCAAAAAGCTTCTTATTAGATGATGAAGCAGATTTAATAGTAAACATAGTAGATGCATCTAACTTAGATAGGAATCTATATCTTACCACTCAGCTAAAACAATTTAACAAGCCAATAGTAATGCTTCTTAATATGATTGATGTAGCTGAATCTAAGGGAATGGATATAGAATTTAGCAAGCTTTCTAAGGAACTTGGAGTAAAAGTCATACCTATTTCAGCTTCAAAAGGTAAGGGTTTAGATAAAGTTAAAGATTTACTTTTAAATCTTGATATTTCAAAACTTTATATTGATAATGATTCTAAATATCAGAATTTTGAAACTGAAAAAGAAGCCTACTCTTATATCGAAAACTTGCTAAACCAATGTATAACATATTCTTCAAAAGATAATTCAAACATTAAAGATAAAATAGATAACATAGTACTAAACAAATTTGCTGCTTACCCAATATTTTTAGGAATTATATATTTAATATTCAAATTTACCTTTAACTGGGTTGGACAGCCCTTATCAGACCTTCTAGACTTAGGATTACAAGAACAATTGATGCCAAGATTAAATGATATGCTCGCTAATAGCAGTCCTTGGTTTAGATCGCTTTTAGTAGATGGAATAGTTGGAGGGGTTGGCTCTATTATAATTTTCCTTCCTGTTATTTTAGCACTATTTCTTGGAATATCCTTCCTTGAAGATAGTGGATATATGGCAAGAGCTGCTTTCTTGATGGATAAACTTATGAGAAGAATGGGACTTTCAGGAAAAGCCTTTATACCATTAGTAGTTGGTTTTGGCTGTTCAGTACCTGCTATAATGTCAGCTAGAACTTTAGAAAGCGAGAAAGATAGAAAGCTTGCTGCATTGCTTGTGCCGCTTATGTCATGTAATGCAAGACTTCCTGTTTACGCACTATTTGCATCTATCTTTTTCCCTGGTAAAGAAACTCCTGTAGTATTTTCTCTCTATGTTCTTGGTATAGTTGTTGCATTTTTAATAGGTCTATTATTTAAAAATACAATATTTAAGAAGGACGAAGAACCTTTTATAATTGAACTTCCTGAGTATAAGCTTCCAGAGGTAAAAAGCTTGCTTCTTCATACTTGGGACAAGGGTAAGGGCTTCTTAAAGAAAGCTGGAACTATTATTCTATCAATTTCTGTATTGGTTTGGTTCCTATCAAACTTTAACTTTTCAGGAATGGTAGATATCAATGATAGCTTGTTTGCATCTATAGGTAAAGCAATAGCTCCAATATTTAAACCTTTAGGTTTCGGATCTTGGGAAACTTCAATGTCACTTCTAACTGGACTTATGGCAAAAGAAGTTGTTGTAAGTACTATGGGAGTTATATTTGGAAATGACCTTCAGGCTATACTTCCTCAACACTTTAATGTTGTTTCAGCTTATGGATTCTTAGTGTTTGTACTTTTATATACGCCTTGCATAACAGCCATAGCTACAATGAGAAAAGAATACGGAAATAAAATGATGCTTTTCTCCATAGCTTATCAGTTAGTTCTAGCTTGGATAGCTTCATTTATAGTTTATAATTTAGGTTCATTGATTATATTCTAGGATATGCTTTAAAAAAAGGAAGTGATTTTATGATAGGTGAAATTTTAATAACAGCAGTTATTGCAGGTTTCGCAATTTACGTTCTTGTAAAAAACGCAAAGAAAAAAGCCTCTGGCGGAGGGTGCGATTGCGGGAGTTGTTCTTCCCACTGCCCAGTATACAAGGACAAAAAAGGTAGATAATTAATTATCTGCCTTTTTCTCTTTATATATATCTATAAAATGTTGTATCAAATTTTCTATGGATACTAAACCTATTACTTTCTCTTCTTCTAATACAGGTATTGCAACAATTTCATTATCTATAATCTTTTGAGCTACATCAATTATATCCTCATCAATATCAGCAGTTACAACTTCTTTTGTCATTATATTAGATATAGGGTAAGTATCATAATGTCCTTCTTCAATCAAAAACCTATATACATCTGCTTTTACAATAATCCCTTGAAGCTTTCTATCCTTATCTACTACTGGTGCCCCATTTATTTTCTTTTCATTCATTACTTCAAGGGCTTTTCTTGCAGTATCCTCAGGATTTAACATTATAACCTCAAAGTGCATTATATCTCTTATCCTCATATAAAGTACACCTCCCTAAGGATAATTATACCACTTTATAATGGGCCGTAAAATATTTCTACGTAAAATAAACTAAATTTTCTGCAAATTATTTAAAATAAGTGCCTATAATAAGTTTAATAACTGCTATTTACTATGTTATTAAACTCATCTATATCTATATTCCCTTTAAGTATATTATCTATGATTCTACTTGCAGCCTTTTGGGACATATTTTTGATATCACTATCTATAGTTATTTTATTTTTCTTTAAAAGATATACTAAATATTTTGCCTGTTTCTCCGTTATACAGTCTACCCTCTTTAATCCCTCATTATTTTCTATTTCATAGATAAGCTTAAAAACTTTGGGAAGATTTAAAACATCTTCGTAATTATGAAGCATGATAACCTCTCTTAGTCTGAAATCTTTTGTTCCTAAAAATTCAAAATATAGCTCTACACTTAGACCCCCATCTATTTTATCTTCTCTATCTATTCCAAGGTATTGCTCAACACTTCTCAAGTTGCATCTTTCCATACCAAGCTGCCTATGGTAGGGTCTAATCTTTCTATATAAATCTATATGGATACTAGGTTCTAAAAACCTTATGCCATTAAGTTTCATTCTCCTTTTTATAAAAGGTTCATCAAAAGCCCTGCCATTATATGAGCACCAAGCTTGAAATTTATCCACATCTTCCTTAAATGATAAAAGCATTTCTTTTTCTTCATCTAAGCTTTCTGAAAAATATTGTTTTATGAAGAACTTATCTTTACTAATAAACCATCCACTAGATATCAAGATAACACTAGAACTATCCTTATCAAATCCTGTAGTTTCTATGTCAAAGAAAAGTACCTTATTCATTTTTAATTGATCATATATATTCTCTGGAATATATATATTTCTTCTATTTCTCTTGTAATCACTCTATATACCACCCATTTTTATTTAGCAACCAGATTTTCAGTAATCAGCAGCTAGTTATCAGTAACCAGATTTTAATCAGGTTAGCATGTTAGATAAGTTAGATGTTAGTCACTAATCTCTATTCCCTAATCGCTATGCTTTTAGTTTAGAGAGGTTAAAGAGTTTAGAAGCTTAGTTAATCTTAAAGTATAAACTTGATCTTTAGATTTAAATCAGTCTAACTAAACTCTCCAAACTTCTAAACTACCCTTCAAATCGCCTCCGCTATCTCCACTGCTTTACTACATTTTTTCAACTACTTCAATTCCTATAAGGCTAAGCCCATTTTTAATAACTTGACAAGTTGCTTCTACCATTTTAAGTCTTGCATTCTTAACAGCTTTATCTTCTGTTGCCATAATATTATGAGCATTATAAAATTTATTAAACGCTTTAGCAACGTCTATTATATATCTTGTAAGAGTTGATGGTTCTAGTTTATCTATGGCACTTAATATTGCTTCCTTTAAACCTGCAAGCTCTTTTACAAGCTCGAACTCTTCTGGGGAGTTTAAAGCTGCATAATTGATATCTTCACTTATTTCTACTGCACGTCTTAGTATGCTCTTGCCTCTTGCATAAGTGTATTGGACATATGGTCCTGTTTCTCCTTCAAAGTTGAGCATTTCATCCCAGCTGAATACTATGTCCTTTTCTCTTCTATTCTTTAGGTAAGTAAATACAACAGCACCTATACCAACCTTCTTTGCAACCTCTTCTTTATTTTCAAGCTCTGGATTCTTTTCATTTATAACTTCTAAAGTTTTCGATACAGCTTCATTTAACAGCTCTTCAAGGAATATGACCTCCCCTTTTCTTGTTGATAGCTTTCTATCTGCAAATTTAACAAGACCAAACCCTACGTGCTCGCAGTCCTTAGCCCAGTCATATCCCATTTTCTCTAAAGTCTTAAATACTTGTTTAAAGTGTAATGCTTGAGGAGAACCAACTACATATATGCTCTTATAAAAGTCATATGTTTTCTTTCTATATAGTGCGGCAGCAAGGTCACGAGTAGCATATATTGTAGCTCCATCTGCTTTTAGTATTATACATGGCGGCATATTCTCTTCTTCAAGCATTACTACTTTAGCCCCATTACTCTCTACAAGAAGATTTTTCTCTTGTAATTCCTCTACTACTACATCCATTTTGTCATTATAGAAGCTTTCTCCTGCATAAGAATCAAATTTAACTCCAAGGGTTTCATATACCTTTTCAAATTCCTTTAAGCTTTGAGTTTTAAACTTTTCCCAAAGCGCAACTTCCTCAGGACTTCCGTCTTCTAACCTTTTAAAATACATTCTTCCTTCATCTTCAAGAGACGGGTCTTTTTCTGCCTCATCATGGAATTTGACATAAATTCTTAAAAGCTCTTTTATAGGCTCTTTTTCTAATGCTTCTTCATCCACCCATCTTTTATATGCTGATATAAGCTTTCCAAATTGAGTGCCCCAATCTCCAAGATGGTTTATCCCTATTGAATTATATCCCTCAAAGTTTAACATTCTATATAACGCGTTTCCTATTGACGTACTGAATAAATGTCCTACGTGGAAAGGCTTAGCAATGTTAGGTGAAGAAAAGTCTATAGTTACATTTCTTCCTTTCCCTTCATCTGAAGAACCGTATGTATTTCCTTCTTCTAATATTCTATTCAACACAGCCTCTACAAAGGACCCCTTATCCATAAAGAAGTTTAAATATGGTCCTAGTGCTTCAACTTTTTCGAAACCTTCTTTATTTATCTTTTCGCTTAATTCTGCAGCTATCATGTTTGGAGCCTTTTTAAAGGTTCTAGCAAGCTGAAAACATGGGAAAGCATAGTCCCCCATTTCAGGCTTTGGTGGTATTTCTATAAGCCCTTCTATGACATTTAATTCTAGCTCAACATTTTCTTTTATTCTCTCCGATACAATCTTTTTATAATCCATCTTTATATCCTCCTACTCATATTATGTAAAATAACTTTACTTTTTTAATCCACACTAGAAATGAATTGCGCCGCAATTTTCTTATATTACTCAAAAAACAAAAAACCGTCTCTAAAATAAGAGACGGGTAATCCGCGGTACCACTCTAGTTAGCTACATTTAGCTCCCTCAAAACTTTAACGCAGTTAACGGCTTACCTCATTGATATTACAAAAATATAACTAGGCAGCTTCTCCAAGACTCTCTTCTCCAATTAAATTACTGCAGGGCTTCCACCCTCTCCTGCTCGCTGAAAGCTTTTAAAAGGATACTCTTCTCTTCATAGAATTCTTTTACTATAGCTTAAACATTTACAATTAATTATATTATCACTATTTTGTCCTTGTCAAGTATTAAGAATTCTTATTCAAATCTTTGAGAGCGTAGATTTCCTTATGTATTTCTGATGGTGTCCTAATTCCTAATCTTCTTATTATAGGCAGAGGAGGACACCATCCTTGAAGAGCATGCTGAAGGAAGAACCCAGCTACAGCTGTAGGTAGAAGAAACCACCATCTATTTGCAAAGGTTCCTAAGGCTATTCCTATTAAAATAATAATAGAAGCATTGGCCTCTAATACTCTCTCTGTATCCCACTCATATTCTAATTCATTTATCCTAACTAATCTTTCTTCCTTGCTTGCATTCTTGTACTTTTCTATTCGCGCTATTGAATTAAAATGTATTTTATTGTTTATTGCCTGTGCAGTATGTTTTTCAACTCTTTCTGTAGATTTAGGGAATATACTTCTTTTTTTATATTTTATTTTATTATTTGAATTATCAATATAAACTTCTTTGTTGTTTTTTCTACGCTTTTCCATACCTGTTACTCCTTTTTATTAATCCTGCTCTGTTAAATCGGTACCACTATGCTTGCATATATTACTATGACTACTTTTATTATTTTTAGCAAAACAAACTTTATAATGCATAAAACATATTAAAACCACATAACTTACTTGTAGCTTAATAACATAAATACTGATAATATTAATAAGGTGGACATAATATGGGCTTTGTTTGGAGATCTCTCATACTTATATCAGTAGGTACAATATTACTGAGGATTTCTGGTAGAAAATCAATATCCCAGATGACAGTTGCACAAACAGTTATTATGATTTCCATTGGATCCCTCATAGTTCAACCTATTGTCGAAAAGAGTATATGGAAAACTATCGTTGCTGCTTCTATTTTCATAGCTTTTCTTGTACTTACAGAGTATCTGCAAGTGAAATTTAACTTTATTGAAAAACTTATTACTGGTAAATCAAAAGTTGTTATACAAGATGGTAATATTGTAGTAGATAATTTGAAAAAACTTCGTTTTACTATAGATCAATTAGAGATACGTCTTCGCCAGGCTGGGATTTCTAATATATCCGATGTAAAGATGGCAACATTAGAAGCAAATGGCCAGTTGGGTTATGAACTTATGAGACATGTTAAACCTCTTACAATAGGAGAATTTGAAAAAATGATGCAATCCTTCAATGTAGGCATGGTTATCAAAAACTCTTCCGCCATAAGCAAGGGCTGCTATCATAAGTCCATTCCATGCAGTCAAAATCTTATCGTCTTTATGAGGATGAACTCTTTTCTCCCTACATATAAAGAGCCTCTTTTGTATATCTTTTAATATGTCTTTTAGCTGTTTATCATTTTCAATTATCTCTAAACTTCTTTCTATTAAGTTTGGAATATTTTTACCTTCAAAATTCCCTTTTTCGGTTATCTCTTTATAAAGCTTTTTTCCCGTTACTGCATAAGCTTCAGTATAAGCTATAGCTAAAAGTGCATTATCATATAACATCTTTTCAAAGTGGGGCACAAGCCATTTTACATCTGTGGAGTACCTCGCAAATTCAAAGCCTATATGGTCGAAAACTCCTCCCTTATACATAGAATCTAAGGTTTTTGTTACCATATTCAACGCTTCTTGTGAATTACTTACTTTATAGTACCTTAGCAAGAAATATAAATTATGTGGTGCTGGGAACTTTGGCACATTCCCAAAACCTCCATATCTTGATTCAAAAATTATCGTATAGTAATCTTATGTGAAATCATGCATCAGCGTAGAGTCTGCCTGTACTTACTACAATGTGAATTCCTTTATGATGAATTAAGTGTTCGTTTTCTTAAGTTCCGATTATAAACACACTCAATTTATAAATAATAGAAAGATAAAAATTCCACCACCTACTTTATACAATAAGCTAACCATCTAAAAAATCTTCCTATATTTTCAAAAGAAACTATATTACACAATAATTCAGTCAGCTTTCCAAACTTCCTATAAAAGAAATTAAATGCTAGAAATGGAATCCATTGATTTTTAAGTTTTGGTAGTCTTTTCATTATATTTTTAAACGTGTACACTTCTTTATATATCCAAAGATAGCCATTATATAATTCCTCTGCTGCCATATTCTTGGGTTTATATACCACATGAGCAGTATTATAATTTGACAAATTAAAATCTACAATTCTATTTTCCTCTAACAATGATGAGTATAACTTTGTACCAGGATATGGAGTAAGGATATGGGAGGTTACCGTTTCTATCTTATTTTTAACTATCCATTCTAATGTATTCTTAAATACAGTGACATCATCTTCATCTAATCCGAAAACAAAACTCGCATTTATCATTATCCCTCTTTTATGGATTTCATCTACGAGTTTCTCATATCTTCCTACACTATTTTGCACCTTATGGACACTATCTATTGACTTGCTATTTATGCTTTCAAAGCCTATAAATAAACTTTGACAGCCAGATTCCTTCATTTCATCTAATAATTCAGGCATGTCCACTATATTTGAAGTAACCGCTGCGTTCCACTTTAATCTAAGAGGTTTTATTTCCTTTAATAATTTTTTTGTCCATTTGGGATTTCCAATAAAATTATCATCAATAAACATTATGTGTCTTGTTTTTAATGCCTTTATATCCTTAATTACATCCTCTATAGGTCTATTAATATAAGTTTTAAGCGTACCTTTGCAGCTATTATAGCAGAAATCACATTTAAAAGGACATCCCCTGCTTGTACTAATTATATTAGTATATAAATACTTTTTATTATCAATAATGTGATATTTAGGTGATACTATTTCTTCCCCAACAATGTTTTCCATATCATAATATATCTTTTTAAGCGAATTATTTTCTTTATCCCTAAGGATTTTTCCCCAAACTCTCTCAGCCATTCCTACACTTATTGCGTCAAAACTATTAACCGCTCCCTCTGGATCTGCTGTAATATGGATACCTCCTGCAATTACTGTAACGCTGCGACTTTGGAACTCCTTTGATATTTCTACCGCCCTATTCATAACATCTACAGTGACAGTTATTGCTACCAAATCTACAGGTTCATCAAAATCTATCTTTTCAACATTTTCATTTTCAATAATAACTTCATGCTCTTTCGGCGTAAGATTTGCTATTGTTAATAAAGCTAATGAAGGAGACATTCTTGTTTTTAACTTTGTATCCATAGGTCTTCTTCTCATTGCAGGTTGAATTAACTTAATTTTCATATATTACCTCCTCAAATAAACTTTACTCAGGACTTAGCAAATCGACTTGCAATATTCAACTTCTCATTTATGTATCATTTCTGTATTCTAAAATGTCACCTGGTTGGCAGTCCAAAGCTTTGCATATCGCCTCTAAGGTTGAAAATTTTATATCAATAGCATCTTGTAACAGCCTTTGAAGAACAGCAGCGAAGACTGCAATCACAGTTGACGCAAAAATAATGATGATTGGGAATCCTACAAGACCTGGGGCGTCGTCTGCATCCGCTATAGGAAATAAGAATGGTACTAGTCCTGCATATATAACACTAATCGTGATTGCACAGTATTTTATATTCTTTAAAGCTTTTACAGATAATTCTGAGAAAGCTTTGTTTTTGTCAATATAGCTTAAAAGTTTTAAAGCCTGATAAATAGCAAAGAAAAACGTTATGGCCGTTGCATACACACCAATTAAAATGGGATAGTGAAGATAATTTACAAATCCAGGCACCCAGAATATACACAGCGCAAGAACCGGAATTCCCATAAGAATAACAGCTATCTTTAAGAAAATTGTTGAATATCGTTTCATATAAAGCACCTCACTTTTAATTTCTATATATAAAATAACATATTTTTATTGTTTATCAATAAATTTTTATTTATTTATATTATATTTTTATTGATTAATAATTTTTTCAGCAAAAATATCAATACTTTTTCTTACGTATGATAATAGAAAATAGGTATGCTAAAGGGAGGTCAACTCTCTCTCGATTTTTTTGTAACCGGAGAATCCGCCCCTGTTTTCCAGGATGAGCTTGGGTTGTTCAGCTTTTTCCTTTTGTAGGAATCGATGTGGTTCACCATTAAGCTGATATCTTCCTGTATCAAGTTGTTAAAACTAATTCATTTCTGAAGAATTCTGGGAATTAGTTCATGATTGACTTCAATAGCTCCCTTTTAATAAGGACTACCAGCATCAAACTGGTGTCCACAAAGTGAATAGTAAGGAGGCATTTTCCACCCTTACTGCCAATCACGGAGTCCATTTGTACAATAGCAGTATCCAAATTCTTTTCAAAGAATGCCTGAAAAAGCTATGAGATATAATCCCATAGCTTTCATTGTTCACTTATAATTTACACTTGATTGATAATTTAAATACATACTCCTCATTAGGAAATCGAATAAAATCATTTGCTATACTATCCAAATATAAAGGGCCTTCTGCAGCTATGTGTTGAGATGATAAGAACATGATAAAAGAATAAATAATTTCGTTAATCTTTCCATTTGGGATACTTTGATAGATACAAGCATAAGTACCAGAAGATTTTATTGCATTACTATCATTTCTGTTGTTTGCTCTTTTGAATACATACTGCGGAACAGCTGCATCTTTTTCATTCATGATAACACCAAGACTATATCCATTTGTAATATAATTGACAAATACAAAGTCTTTCCTTTGTATTTCTTGAGTTATTAAATATATCTGAAATCTTCTCTTTAAAAAATTGGTTACAACCAATTTCTGAATAATGCTCTAACTGTTCCGTTGTCTGTCTAAGGATTTGTTCAGCCATTTTCAATTCTTCCTGCTTTTCCTTAATCAAACGTATTTGATTATTTAACACAGTTTTACAATGAGACAGATCATTTTCATTCATTAAATCTTTTATATCACCAAGAGACATACCTACTGATTGCAGTGCCTTAATCATGCTCATAGTGTCAAATTGGCTGGACGAGTATATGCGGTATCCATTTTTTTTTATTTCAATTGGCTTTAACAAATCTATTTCATCATAATAATGTAATGTTCGTTTTTCTACTTTGCACATATCAGCGAATTGTTTTGTGGTAAGTTTATCTTGAATCATAAAATGCTCCTTGACCATAACGTAACGTTATACTTTATAATAGCAATTATAACAAGTATTAAGTGAGGAGTCAATAAAATGGATATGACTAAAGGAAATATTAGAAAGACATTGTTTAGCTTTGCTCTGCCCATGGTATTTAGTTTAATTACCCAGCAATTGTATAGCGTAGTTGATATGATTATTATTGGTCGTTATTTGGGAGTGAATGAACTTGCCTCTGTTGGAAACGCTGCTTCAGTGGTTCAAATTTTGATAACATTATCAGGTGGATTAGAAATGGGAAGTGAAGTTATTTTCGCTAAGTATATAGGAGAAAAGAAATATGAAGACATCATCATAGGAGTAAAAAGCATATTATTATTTGGTTTTATCAGCGGCTTATGTATAACTGTCATAGGTATGTGTATAAAAGTACCTATACTTTCCTGGATTAATGTACCTACTGAACTCTCTGCTGATACAGGAACATATATCAGTATTTATATAGTTGGTATTACAGGTATTTTCCTATATGATATTTCAAGAGCAATTATAGTTGCTTTAGGGGATTCAAGATGTTCTATGATTTTAGTAATATTTACTTCATCTTTAAATGTGGTCTTGGATTTGTTTTTTATCTATACGCTGCATATGGGCGTTGGAGGAGCTGCATTTGCAACAATTCTTTCCCAAATTATTGGAATGATAATAACTCTTGCAATATTAAGGAAAAAAATGCAGCCAATTATGAAAGAATATAAGTCAAGCTCTATTCAACTCATAAAAATTAAAGAAATCTTATCAATTTCAGTACCAACGATATTTCAACAGCTGATTTTATCTTTATCATCACTTTTTTTGCAAACATTAGTTAATCCCTATGGAGGTGAAGTAATCAGTGGATATATGACTGTGAATAAAATAATGTTATTTGGAATGCTAATCGTAATAGGAATATCACAAGCACTGTCTATTTTTATATCTTCCAATTCTGGTGCAAAACAAATAAATCGTATCAGAGAAGGATATAAAATTTGTATGTTATTTTCAACCATCTATTTATTATGCGTTGCAGCATCGAACTTTTTGATTCCACAATATTTAATTGGAACTTTTATTGATATCCATAAAAATCCAACGGCTTATCAATTTGCAAAAATTTATTTGCAATTCTCCTGCCTTACTTATTTATTTTATGGATGGAAGATAATTAATGAAAGTGTTCTTCGCGGATTTTTAATGATGAAAGAGTATTTATATTCTAATTTATCTGACTTAGTTGTTAAAATTGCCGCCACATATGTGTTAGTATCACAATTTTCTTTTAATGGCTTTTGGGTTGGAAATATGCTTGGAAAGGTCATTTCTCTTATTATTTGCATTCTGGCAATTAGACATAATAACTTGCTGCAAAAAAATTAGGCTTTATATAATAAATTTCTAAATGCAAAAGCTGGTGCTGAGATTGTACCAACACCAGCTTTTAATGTGTAATCTATCTTCATAAGTTATTACTCTTATACTCAAAGCATACCTATTTATCTGATCCCCAAATAGCTACATTCTGATTGTCCAAAACAAACCTATTATTTTCCCATTTCAATGTGTTCAAAACATAGCCTAAAGAATCTGCATTATACCTACCAGCTATTTTTTGGTATGCCAATAACTCGTATACTCCATCCGAGTTAAAATCTATAGGATATAACCCACTTAACGGATTTATAAATCCGCTTATAGGCTTCTTCAATTTGCCATCTTCATCGTATATTTCATTTAGATATTCTTCTCCTTTAAGTGATATATCTATAATGTATCTTTCACTATTTTTCTTACTTATAACTTCAACCTTAAAATTATCTTTATAAGTAATATCATATTTGTATTCATCATTATATGCATTGAAATCAAACATTAGCTGAGGTGTATTGTTAATAAAGGAATAAATATAGTGATACATAATTGCACCACTTCCACCTGAATCAATGCTAACTAAGATATCATTTACACCGTCCCCGTTAAAATCGCCTAGAAACACCCTAGGATTATATCCAGCATTTTCACTTAGCGGTACACTAGTAATCCTACCTGTTCTTCCATCCCTCACTACAATAGTTATATCTTGAATAAATTGACTCCCAGGTGTTCTTATTCCAGTTAGAAATACATCATCAGGTATTCTATCTCCATTTACGTCCCCTATTGCGTAAAAGACAACACTTCGATCCGTTGTATCAGCTCTAAAATAGTAATTATACATAACTACTCCTTTTTATAATAATACTTTTCCGTAATATCTTATGAAAATTAATAGAAAACTGCCACTTACACTTGTAGCAACTTTCCTTCTTAACCATAAAATATAATTAACGCAGACTTTAAATGAACGTCTAAAAGATTGAACTAACTATGATGCTTATTAAGCGAGGTGATGTAATGAAGAAAATACAAAAATATAGGTTCAATTATCTAGGGTACGATATTAATAAGCTAAAGCTGATTGGACAGGGTCGCGAAGGAAAGGTTTATCTATTGCCAGATGATAAGGTATTAAAGGTATTCCATAATTCAAATTCTTGTACACGACAAATTGAAATACTTCTAAAAGTACAAAACAGCAGGTTTTTTCCCACTGTTTTTAATTTTGATAACTACTCTATAATTATGAGTTTCGTATATGGCAGTACTTTGTCTTTTTATTTAAAGAGAAATAATATTAATAAACATTTGTCTCTTGAGCTTGTTAGACTTATTGATGAATTCAAGAAATTAAATTTTGCAAAACTTGATATGCGGCTTGGTCATATATTTTTACAACCTGACGAAACTGTTAAGGTTATTGACCCAAGAGGCAGCTATGAAAGGAAACAGCCTTATCCACGCTCTATGTTACATGGTCTTCAGAAGCGCGGTGATCTAAAGGATTTTTTTCATTACATTAAGTATGACTACCCTGACTATTATAAATACTGGAAAAAAATGATGTCCTAAGACTTCTGACATAAGCAACCTCTTTCAGTATAGATTCGGTTGGCGAAGCTTCCTCTATACCGAAGGAGGTTTTTCCCATATATATTTCTTATTAGCATAATTTTTTCTAATTATTTCTATGCACTAACCTCTACTATTTCCGTATCTTCTATAATATTTCTAATCCATTTTTTTGAACGTAATCTGCTCCACTCAAAACCTACTTTTACTAACTCTTCCATACAAACTATAAAATAGACTATCGGAAGTGACAATTTGAAATACACTGCTGCTATGAATCCTGCTGGAATAGCAAAACACCAAATGGTGCCAAGCTGAACTAGCATAGAGTAAGTGGTATCTCCACCACCTCTAAATATTCCGACGATCATAAGCACATTAAAAAATCTTAAAGGAGCAAAGAATGCCATAGTTTTCAACACAGTTACTGTTAAGCTTAAGGTATCTTCGTTAATTTTAAATGCACTAGTTAATATTGGTGCAGAAATCCATAAAGCTAATCCTATTAGCACTCCTATAATCGGAGCAAGAACTCCCAACTTTTTTGCATAATCAATAGCTATATCTTCTTCTCCTGCCCCAATTTTATTGCCTACCATTATACTTGCTGCAGCCGCAAGTCCTATGCATAATACCATGAACATATTGTTTATTGTGGTTGCAATCTGCATACTTGCTACTTCTTTAATTCCAATCTTTGCGTAAATAATTGAATAAGTAGTCATTCCTAAAGCCCAAACTAATTCGTTTAGTATAACTGAATAAGATGTTCTAAAGTAACTCTTAATAAAATCCACATTAAAATTAAAAAATTCCTTAAACCTAGTCCTAAAAACACTCTGAGGACTATAGGAATAATTTAATACTATAATCATTTCAACTAACCTTGCTAAACTAGTGGCTAAAGCTGCTCCAGCAACCCCCATTGCAGTTGACCCCAAGTTTCCAAATATGAATACCCAATTTAAAAAAGCATTTGTTGCTACACCTATTAGACTTGCAACCATTGGCGGTCTTGCTGCCCCAGTACATCTTAACGTTGTAGAAAAGGCTTGAGTTATGTTTGTAAGCATAAAAGTTACTGAAATAATTCTTAGATATTGTACTCCCAAATTAATTATTGCTGCTTCCCTTGTAAATAGTTTTATTATGTATTCCGGCATAAATAATGCAATTATAGCAAATGCTATCGAAGCAATAGTTCCTAAAACTAAGTCAAGCCCAAGCACCTTTTTAATACTATTCCTATCTCTTCTTCCCCAATACTGTGCCATAAATATACTTGCACCAGCATTTATACCAGATAAACAAAGCATAAATATGAAGAAGTATTGATTTACAAGACCTACTGCAGCAATTTCATTTTCTCCCAGCCTTCCAATCATTATATTATCGACCATATTTAATGAAGAACTAATTAAATTTTGAAGGGTTATCGGGATTACTAATGTAAGAATCGTTGTAAAAAATTCCTTGTCTTTAAAAAGCTTTTTCATACTATACCTCCTTTTTATGTTAGTCATATATAAAAAACAAAGCAAATGGGTGATATAGCCGCCCATCTGCTTCTAATTTTAAAACTATAAAGTTATTAATAGCTTGTACCGGTAAATTATAACTTGAAAAGTAGTATATGTCAAAGGAATTAATTGTAATGTAATCATTATACAAGTAAAATCAATCGATGCAAAGCCTTAATAACCTTTACCGTTATTTTACAATTTCGTAAGGCCAATCATTTATTCCTCCTAAGTCATATACATTTTTATACTCTAGACTTGCTAATATATTCGCCGCAATAGCACTTCTATTTCCACTTCTACAATACACAAATATGGGTACTTCCTTATCCTTAAGTTTTTTTTCAGCCTCTATCTCAATAGTATCTACAGGGATAAGCATAGCCCCCTCTATATGTCCACTTTCATACTCTTCTTTTGATCTTACATCTATAAGTATAATCTCTTCTTTGCTATCTAACCTTTTCTTAGCTTCTTCTGGAGTTATACTACTAAAAATAATTTTTTTCTCAATTGTACCCTCTTTATTAATTTCAACGCTCCTGCTACCGCATCCTGAAAACAATCCCACCAAAAGGATGACAGCTATTATATAAATGATATTTATAGTCCTTGATTTTTTGCTCATTTATAACACTCCTTTAACTAATTTACGTTTCCTGTTTGTCCTCTGCGAATTATACCATATAGGGGCATAGTTTAGAAGTATTATTTTTTAGCCTTTCAATTTCCTACCTCTTCCATTGATATGTAATATCTATTAAGTGCCTTGTCTAATTCTTGACTTATCTTAATTACTTCAGGGTCTAATAGACTTCCCTTTTCCACAAGTAGCTCTGTCATTCGATTTCTTA
Organism: Clostridium bovifaecis; assembly: GCA_009738435.1. GTDB lineage: Bacteria > Bacillota > Clostridia > Clostridiales > Clostridiaceae > Clostridium_H > Clostridium_H bovifaecis. The sequence goes on from CP046522.1 coordinate 2,549,878, forward strand.
TTTCATCTATTAAAGAAAGTAACTCTTTGCACTTTTTCATACCATCCCTCTTTTCATTGAGTATTAAACAAGAGAAGAGCTATCTCTTTTCATCAATCTCTGTTTCAAGTTCAGAACATTCGTTCGTAAAATCTATTATATACTATTCTTACCTTATTTATAAGGGGTTTTAGGAAACTTTTAGCACTCACATTTATAAGCAAAAGAGTCTATCTTAGGATAGACCCTTCTCAGTATACGGAATTTAACCCTACTTATAAGGCTATATTTAGTTTTCTTTGTGCTCAAATCCCTTATTCACTGATTTTAATTTTGCTATATTTTAAACTTTTGAGCCATGTTACTTAATTTTTCTACTAACACTGCTTGATTTTGTGCTGATTTTGCAACTTGTGAGATTGCCATTGTTGTTTCGTTAATACTGCTTGACATTTCCTCTGATGTTGATGCTGACTCCTGTGCTGTTACAGATACATTTTCAATTGCAGAATTTACTTGTTTTACAGCTTCTGATATGGCTCCCGAAGCAACTGTAATTTCACTTGCCATAATGCTTATAAGATCTGAATCCTTTTCATATTGTACGCCTATCTCAGCAAATACTTCATAGTCTGCTTTTATATCTCTACCTACATAATTTATAATGTCATCAGCATGTTTTGAAAGATTGCTAAAGGCTAATTGTACCTGTGATACAATAGTTTGTATATTTGATACTGCTTCTGCAGACTGCTCCGCTAACTTTCTAACTTCCTCTGCCACAACAGCAAAACCTTTTCCTTGTTCTCCAGCTCTTGCAGCTTCTATAGCCGCATTTAAAGCCAATAGATTAGTTTGTTCAGCTATGCTTCCTATTGAATCAGCCATTATTCTAACTTTATCTACTACTTTACCATGTTCAATGGCTTTAATTACATTAGCTTTCTTTTCGTTATAAATAGTTAAAGCTGACTCTATTGCTTTAGCACTTCTTTCTTTAGTAGCAACAGCACGCTTTCTTATTTCTTCTGACCTATTTCTTGCATATTCAGCCTTTCTTAACATTTCATTTGCTCTTGAATCAATCTCCTCTGAAGATGCACTGACTTCTTCTGTAGATGCACTTAAATCCTGTGCTCCTTTTGCTATCTGCCCTGCTGATTCGTCTATCGTCTCCATTTGCGATGATACCTCTTCAGTAGTGGCTGATAATTCCTCACTTGCAGCACTGATATCGGCAGCGCTGCCCATTATCTCAGATATTAATGCTCTCATATTTTCTCCTGCTTTGTTTAAAGCACTCGCTAGATTCCCAATTTCATCTTGTGTATTAATATCTATCTCACTGCTTAAGTCTCCTTCGCCTACAGATTCAGCAAATGCCAAAACTTTATTCATTCTTTTTGAGATCATATTAGACATTTTTATCCCTAATAAAAGTGCTAAAAATATTCCTGCAAATATTATTACAATTGTTAAAGATAATGAAGATTTGTACAATGCATTGTTTCTTTCATTATCCTTTTGAGCTATTTTAGAATTTAATTCAATCTCTTTATCCAATGTATCAAACATTTTTTCTCTTATATCATTAACCTTAGGAAAATCCTTAAAAGCCTCTTCATACTTATTTTCATGTACATGTTTAATAAGTTCTACTCGCTTAGCACGATAATCTTCTAGCTGCTTTTCAAATTGACCAAATAACTTTTGTTCTTCTTCTGTAGTAATAATGTTTTTGTAATCAGCGATTAATTTATTATTGATATCAGTTAGTTTTTGTATCTCTTCTTCTATACCTTGTAGTTTACTTCTATCTTTATCATATAACAAGAGTAATATATCGGAGCGAATTTGTAGTAAGTTTTGTTTAATTTCTCCAATAACTTGTACTCCAACCATATTCTTATTATACATAGATTCAGCACTAGAATTGATCTTTCCCATATTAGCTATACCTATATATCCTACAATACCAATAAGAAGTGATATTAATGTAAAAGATAATGTCAACTTCTTACCAATTTTCAAATTATCAAACCATTCCATTAGAAAATCCCTCCATAAAACTATGCTTTATTTGTTAATATCTCCGTAAAATATGAAAAATATTGATCAGTTTTCCTAATATTATCATACATTGATAAAATGCACAGTTATGTACCGAAAGTTACGGAATTGCATATTTTATGAATTTTTTTCAAGCTTTCATTTTACTGATACCGTAAACCTAACTATTAACAAAACAAAATTTTATAAATTCCTCAATAAAATCATAATCATTATCCTTTAGATATACAAAATTAAACTCTCTGCGTATTGATAATCCTTCAATAGGAATAACATTTATAAGATCTAGCTTTACCTCTCTTTTTATGGTTTCCTCTGAAATAATAGTATATCCTAAATTTTCTTCTACTAATGATTTTATTGCTGAAATACCTCCAAGTTCCATATAGGGTTTAAAGCCTTTTATATCATATCCTAAATCCTGCAGTTTGTTCTCAAATATTTCTCTAGTACCGGAACCTTTCTCCCTTAGTATCAACTCACCTTTTAAAACTTTTTCAATAGTAACTTTATCCTTTTTAGTAAACTGGTGGTGCTTCGAAACTGCTAATACTAATTCATCATCTTTAAATTTCTTGTAATTAAATTTATTCCTATCAAAATTACCTTCTATTAAGGCTAAATTCAACTTTCTATTCAAAAGCTTATGTAAAATCTCTTCGGTATTATTTACTTGAAGCAATATATCTATGTTTTTATAGCTTTTTTTATATTCTGCTAAAATATAAGGCAATACATATCCACCAATAGTCATGGATGCGCCTAAATTATATGTCCTATGAATGCTGTTCTTATTTCTAATCTCTATTTCTAAGTTTCTGTGTAATACTTCTAGTTGCTTAGCGTATTTATATAGTATTTGTCCTTCTTCTGTTAAATCTATTTCTTTTCCTCTTTTTTTTATTAAAGTTACTTCGTAGTATTCTTCAAGATGTTTAATATGCTGTGATACAGCTGGCTGCGTTAAGTTCAAAATTTCTCCTGCCTTAGTAAAGCTTTTAATTTTTGCAACTGTTATAAACGTTAATAACTTTATATCTAACAAAATACCCACTCCTTAAAGTTTGCGAAACGCATTGAGTCTATTATAACATTTTTATAAAGTATAATTTCATAATACTAGTTATAGTTAGCTTATTTAAATAACATCCTTAGAAAATTCACAATTCTATTCGAAAATAAACTGGGGACGGTTCTCAAATTTTTATAAAAATTTGAGAACTGTCCCCGTAAGTTCCTATGAAATTTGAACACTAAAATCATCAAGTATCTTGCCTTCAATAGATATTGCCCTTACTCTTATGCAAATTTCTTCTATATCTATTAATACATAGTGATAAACACCCTTTGGCGGAATTATAACACCTTTTTTATCCTTATAACTTTCCTTTAACTTTTCTCCTGCTCCCCCTGTAATAATTTGCATCACTTTATTATATTGGGATTCCACTAAGCGCCTTGAGTAATTATGTTCATGTCCGCAAAACACTAAGTTAATATTGTTCTCCTCTATCACTCTCCAAAAGGCATCTCTGTCTTCTGGCGAAGCATCCATGCAAGTTTTCAAGTGAGCTCCTGTAGGATAAGGAGGTAAATGTACAAAAACAATCTTAAAATCCATATTTTCTCTAGATACATTCTTAAACCAATCCAGCTGCTTCCCTGTAATTTTATGAAGCTCTCCATAGTGAAAGGAATTTAAAAAGATGCACCTTATATTGTTAAAATCTTTATAATAAACAGTTTTATGGTATCCTTCTAGAAAATTATTAGAATTGAAATCAGAATAACACTCTTCAAATACCTTTTCTGCTTCAAGATCTATAGGTTCATTGTTTACTTCATGATTCCCTAGCACCGGTAATATTTTGTCCGTTGGATAATAGAAACTTATTAATCTATGGAGTTCCTTCATCTGAAGTTTTAAAGTTTCTATGCTGCTGCTTCCCGCTATACTATCCCCAAGATGCACTATATATTCAGGCTGTATATTCAACTTTTTCGTTTGTCTTAGTATTTTATTTAATATCCTTTTATTTATTCCATTGTTTTTTCCTTTTGAGTCACCAAATACAAGCAATCTTTTATAAATCAAGCTTCGTCACCTATTTATTATTACTATATTGTAAATTATGAATCATATATTAACTCTATTACAAAATTTAATTTATTATACTAAATTAAATTCTCTTCTATCCATTTAATCATAACTTCTTTAGGCTTAAATCCAACTGATTTATCGATAACTTCACCATTTTTAAATATAAAAACAGCTGGAACTGTAGTAATTTGAAATCTTCTTGACACCTCTTCATGGTCAAAAATATTCATTTTTATAAACTTTGCTTTCCCTTCTAACTCTCTTGCAGCTTCTTCAAAAACCGGCTCTAGCATTCTGCAAGGATTGCAAAAGGATGCCCAAAAATCTACCACTACATGAATGTCATCCTTGATTTCTTTATCTAATAATGCCTGGTTCATTATATTTTTCACCATATATACTTAACTCCTTATTATAATTTATTTTTTTGTATAGCACTATTTAACCTATTTTTTGTCAATGCGCAGCATTCTATTAAATTAAATAGATTTTATGATAAACTTTTGAGAACTGTCCCTATAAACTCCTATAAACTCCAAATGTTATCTACCTAAACCTTAAATTTTTCTATCTCCTTTAGCATTTTTCTATTCATATCATTTAGCTCTAAAGCCGTCTTTGATACTTCTTCTGCTGAAGAGTTCATTTCTTCTGCAGATGCTGAAATTTGCTCTGAAGATGCTGAAATTTCTTCCGCTATAGAGGATACTCCTTCTATTTTTTCTATAATTCCATCTTTCTCTTCCTCAATCTTCACAGCAGATTTATTAACTTCCTGTATCTTAGGTATAATTTCATTAATCGCATCAATGATACTCTTAAAAGAATCTATAGCGACTTTAGCAACTTCCCTTTGGCTATTTAGTTCCCCACTCATCTTATTTGAAGTACTTACCATGTTATCTGTATCTAAGGATATTTCGTTTACTAAGACATTAATGTTTTCAGAAGAGTCTCTGCTTTGCTCTGCTAATTTTCTGATTTCATCAGCAACCACTGCAAAGCCTTTTCCTGCCTCTCCAGCTCTAGCTGCTTCAATGGCAGCATTAAGAGCAAGAAGGTTTGTTTGCTCTGCTATACTATTAATTAAGTTGGTTATTTCATTAATTCTGCTTACTCTTCCACTTAAGTTTACTACATTTTCTACTAAATTTCCTGATTCATCAACCATCTTTTTAATAGACTCTACTAATTCCTCCATCTTAGAGTTACTATCCACAGCCATAGTTCCTACACTATTTGCATTTTTGTCTACCTCATCGATAGCTTGTACTATTTTTTCTAACTCATCTCCAAAATTGTTCAGTACTGCATTTGTGTTCATTAACTCCTCCGATTGTGCTTCTGTTCCCTTTGAAACACCTGAAATAGCAGTGGATACATTTTCAGTGGCAGCTGTCATTTCCTCTGAAATAGAACTTAAATCCTCTGACTTTTGTTCAATTCTCTTAGATTCATCTTTTACATTTATGATCATTGATTTTACATCTTCTAACATCTTGCTTAGAGCTTTCTTTATCTGCCCAAATTCATTTCTAGTGTCATATTCAACTGTCATAGAAAAATCTCCGCTTGCAACAGTATTTAAAATATTTATAGTTTCTTTTGACGATGATTTTATAGATTTTACAATCATATAGGCTAGAAGGATAAATACAACAACAACTGTCATAAACACCACAATTAAGATTTTAAAACTTTGTTTATGAGTTTGGTCGCTATTAACTTTTAATTCATTTGCCGATGTTTCATTATATTCTACTAACGTTTTCAAATTTTCTTCTATCTTATTAGAAATCTTACTAAAGTTATTATATTCCTCTTCACTTACCTGAATTCCTAAACCTAGTTTGGAATTTATGTTGTTCCAAGTCTCTATATATTCTGTAAAGTACTTCTTTAAATTAGCTAATGTTTTTACCTCTACATCATCTATATTACTTGCTTCATACTCGCTTATTTGCTTTAGTATACCTTTGTAAAGTTCTTGAACATCTTTATCATAGCTTTTGCTATAATCTTTTGCTGCCTTATTCACCTGTATTCTAATAGTTAAAAAATCCCCTCTTATCCCTCCGACTTTTGAGATTGGAATAAGCTTGTCTCTAAAAATAGTGGTTATGTTACTATTTATAGTATTTATTCTGTTAACAGCTAAATATTCTACTACTCCCATGCTGATAACTGCAAATACTGCCAGAAAAACTACTGCATTAACTATTTTGATATTTTTTTGCATATTAAACATACTAAATCTCCCCTTATCAATTCAAAAAGTGCTTAGTACCTTAATTATACCTATAAGCTATCTCAATCTAATGTTTATCACCACCTTTTCTTTTGCCTATTATTATGCCATTTTCAACGGAAATCGATTTCATATAAGTTGATTTCCATTCTATATCTGTAATTCTATCATACAATATACTGTTATGTAAATATTTGTCTGCTGGAAAATCCCGAAAAGCATTCTTACTTTGCTCTTCGGGATTTTATTATTCAAATTTCTAACTTTTATAAGGTTTTGCTACGGAAACATGGCCATAGCAAAGTCATCGCTTTTAACTGAAACTTCTTCTTCCTTTAAAATTTGTTTTGTCCTGTCTCCATCTTCTAAAGAATCTAAGTAAACTATTTCTTCTGGTGTTATTTTTATTGCATGCAGGTTATGTCCTTCCCTTTCCATAAGCTCATAATCAGTATTATATACTTTGGCTTCTTCAAATATAGACTTATCCTGCAAACAAGTCTTTGCCTTACCAAAGATTTGGACTCCCTTTATTCTTCTATAATCAACATATTCCGTATTAACTAATAGACATACATTAGGGTTTTGTTCTATGGCTTTAAATTTATCTCCTCCTGCAGACAAGATAAATATTTCCATGTCTTTTCCTAAAAAATATTTAACTGGACTACTTCTTGGTACATTATTCATACAAGTTGCTAAAGAGCCACTTTTATTTTCCCATAAAAAATCTATAATATTATCTCTTAATTCTTCAACTGACATTTTTTTATCCATATATTACAGCTCCTTATTAAATTACTTTATTATAAACTTATTATTCTTCTCTGCATTTAAACTATGCAATCCTTCTACCTACTATCCTTATCATCTTTTCCTATCTTTGGTATAGGCATTCTAAATAAAATATGTGATAGTGCCCTACCATCAAAAGGTATTAATGGCCAAGTATATCTTTTACTGTTTTCAAAGGATTTCGTTTTAAAAGCTATTATAAATACAACCACCATTCCTACAATAAATCCAACATTTTTGAATAATCCAGTTAGAATTAGAATAAACAGTCTAAATATTCTAATTGCCATGGCGAATTCTATGCTTGGGGTTGCAAAGGTTCCTATGCCAGCCAAGGCCATGTAAACCACTGTTTCTGGTACAAATAATCCTATTTTTACAGCAAATTCACTCAATATTAAGCCTCCTATAATACCTAATGAAGTGGATAAAGCACTTGGGGTATGTATAGAGGAAATTCTGAGTAAGTCTAAACCAAATTCTAAAAGTATGAATTGTATGAACAAAGGTATATTTCCCGGTTCCTTTGGCCCTAAAAACTGAAGGTATTGTGGCAAAGCTGCTTTATTATACACTAATAATAACCACAAAGGCAGTAAAAGAAAGGCTGAAAACATTCCTAAGAAACGAATCCATCTTATATAAGTTCCCGCTATAGGTGTTTGATAATAATCTTCAGCGTGCTGCGTAAAGTGAAATAGGGTAGCAGGAAGAAGCATTACACTTGGGGACGTATCTACAATTATAGCTATATGACCTTCCATAAGATGAGCCGCTACCACATCAGGTCTTTCTGTAAATCTTGCAAGAGGTAGAGGGTTATACCACTTTTTCTTTATTAAAAGCTCTTCAAGAGTTTTCTCAGCCATAACTAGAGCTCCTATATCAATATTTTTTATTCTCTCCTTTATCTCATCTAGAAGCTTTTTATCTGCTAAGTCTTCTATATAGCCTATTACCACATCAGTTTTAGACCTTTTACCTACACTATTTATCTCAAATATAAGTTTGGGGTCCCTAATTCTTCTTCTAATTAAAGCTGTGTTAAAAATAACTGTCTCAACTAGCCCATCCCTCGAACCCCTTGTTACTTTCTCTAGATCTGGCTCTTGTGGTCCTCTTACTGGATATTCCCTAGCATCAAGTATAATTCCTTCACTCTCACCATCTATTACAAGCCCGATTGCTCCAGCTAGAACCATTTGCTCCATTTTTTCAAACTCTTTAAAAGTATCTACCTCTATATACGCTATTTTTTCCTTCAAAAGCTTTGGTATTGTATCAATTGATATATCAGAAGGAATAATCGCTTGCAAGGTTTCAATTATCCAAAGCATTATATCATCTTTTGCAAAACCATCTAGCATAACAAAAAAGGCTTCTTTATCTCCTATCTTGATTTCCCGTCCTATTACATCAAAACTTTTATCTATAGGCAGCCGTCCTTTTAAAACCTTTTTATTTTCATCGATTTTATTTGATATGTAAGTCACTTTTTCACTCCCTATCTTATGTTCTATTCTTTAGTGAAGAATATTGTATTGTTCCACTATCTCCACTCAGAATTTTGCCTCAGAAAATTCTTGCTATTCATATTTTCTTCATACTTTTTTGATATACTTATGTAAATTTATGAAAAATTTAAAACTATAAAAAATTTTAAGGAGGTTACTGCTTGAATACTAAACTTAATAGACTTTTCCAAGTACTGCTATCTATTTCATTTGCTTTAATTATTATCGTATCGGCATCAAAGTTTACTTTAAATTTTAGATCTTTATACTACTATGATATTGATTATTTAAAAATTGAGTCTATGTCCAATTTAAGTATAAATGAAATCAAGAAAAATTATGACTATGTAATAGATTATCTAAATGAGGACAAGAATATAGAGTTTAAACTTCCATCTTTACCTTCTTCCAAGTATGGAGTGGTACATTTTAAAGAAGTAAAAAATATATTCGATCTTCTAGATAAATTACTTGTAATATGTATTATTATTAGCGTAATAAGTATATTCCTAATTGAAAAAAATATCCTAATTCTAAAACATGTATCTACAGCATTATTTGCTATACCTTTAATCATTATGGGAGCTTTCTTAATCAACTTTGATGCAAGCTTTACAATATTTCATAAAGTATTCTTTAGAAATGACTATTGGATATTTGATCCTAATTATGATCCTATTATCAACATACTTCCTCAAGAATTCTTCTTCCATGCTGTGATTTTAATATTATCAATAGTTATTCTTGTAAGCATTTTGCTTAGAATTATCTATTTTAAACTTAATAAAAAAGAGGCTGTCTCAGTAGAAGTTTCATTTCAGAATAAAAACCTGCAGCTCTAATTAGTTCGCAAAACCACAGTCCAGAAAGCAATATACCATAAAATATATTAGGGTTTAGGGGTTTGGAGAAAAATTAAACTCTCTAAACTCCTAAACTTCTAATCAACTTTCTAACTTATAACCCTTAGTATCTAACTAATACCTTAGATTCTAACTAAAAAATCTTCAAATAATTTTTAAGGAGCTACTTCATCTGACTTTATTAAATATCTATGGAAGAAGTATTCTACTGCGGCTACTAGCACTGCAAGAATAATTAATGTACCAAATCTTGTATCAAAATTTGTACTTAGTGCATCTAATACATAAGCAATTACCGCAGCCATAATTCCATCTCCTATAGATGCGGTTATATTTCCATAGCTAGGAAGTATATAGAGATCTCCAAGTAAATAGTTTAATATAGTCCCTACTACTGCAAATGTAAAAACCCAGCCAATTGTATTTCCATCCATAGCTCCTAATGTTATCCATCCTGCTATGAAAGTTAACAATAACTTAACTAAAAGTGCTGTAGTTGTTTTACTCATAATTAAATACCTCCATGTATTTATTTAAGTTAATACATTTTTATTTTGTCATAAATATTATGAGCTTATGCAATTAAAAAATATTACTAATAAAGAGTTTTAATTATAAGTTTTTGTAGCTTATGACATTAATCAAAATCTCAACAATAATTGATGGATAAAATCACAGTATTATGAAATAGCTTAATGATAATAGAAAATTAAACTAAATACAGTTACTAAATATACCATATAATCCTTTTTAATCAATTAATTTAATACATTTCCACTGTTAATTCCAAAGATACTTATATATAATATACAAATGTAAAAAACTAAAAAATTTGCCGAATGTATAATATACAGCGGAGGATTAATTTATGGGGTGAATCCAAATATGGTAGGGATCTCTCTCTTCCCGAACCCGTCAACTAACTTCGCAGGCATTAAGAGAGGTGTAACAAATGAAAAAAAATTTAATTATTTGCTCTACTATGGTGTCTATCTTAGCTTTATCTGCTTTACCTCTTTTTCAAGATAATATGAAAAGGAATAACGTTGTTAATATGGCTTCTACTGGTAATATTACAAAGGTCTATCCTATTAACAAGGTAGACCCAACTTCAATTAGCAATTCAGTCGGTAAAGACTCTAGCAGCTTAATTGCTAAGACTGAGGAAAAAAACTCTGATAATAATCAGAGTGTAAAGCAAAACATTGCTAATAAGAATGGTAACAATAAATCTAATGTAAAAGAAGTTAAGATTGTAAAGAAAGCTTCAGTAAGTAGTACTGCAGTTAACAAAAATACTTCATCAAACAGCAGTGTTAGATTGTCAAGAGGTGGCAACTTCCCTAAAAACATAAGCAAGTCTAATGCTGGTAAAGTAACTGTATCTACTTCTTCAAGCAAAAGTACATATTCTTCAAGAGTTGAAGTATTAGACTGGAAATTTGCTAGAAATGTTTTCTCAATAAATTCAATTGCAGAGGTAACTGATGTTTATAGCAAAAAAACTTTTAAGGTAAAAAGAACTATGGGCACAAACCATGCAGACACTGAAGCTTTAACAAGAGAGGATACGGAAATAATAAAAAGTATTTGGGGCGGTTTTTCTTGGGAAAGAAGGCCTGTCATTTTAAATATCAATGGAAGAAAAATTGCAGCTTCTATGAGTGCTATGCCTCATGCTGGCATTGACGCTGCTCCTGCCTTTAAGGTTATAAATAATCGTTCCGAAGGCTATGGGAGAGGTCAAAATCTTGATGTAGTAAAAGGAAACGGAATGGATGGACACTTTGATATCCACTTTTTGAACAGCACAAGACATAAAGACGGTAAAAAGGACCCTCAACATCAGGCAGCAATTTTAAGGGCGGCAGAATAGAACCAAGTTAGAAAATACAAGTTAGAAGGCCAAGACGACAGTTATAAAGTTATAAGTTAGAGGTTAGAAGTTAGAGATTATAAATTAGTTTAAAGCGTACAATGTAAAGTTTAAAATTAATATAAATAAAGATACTTTAAACTTCCAGCTTTACACTTATGTTTCTAACTTGTCTAACTTATCTAACTTGCTATTCTAACCTGTTATTCTAACTTGTTTTTCATAATTTGCTCTTTCACGTATTTTTCAAATTTCTCGGGAGGGAGAGGCTTACTAAATAAATACCCTTGTATCTCATCACATCCATTAGTCTTGAGGAAACTTAGTTGTTCTTTTGTTTCTACTCCTTCAGCAGTAACATTTAGATTTAAGCTTTTAGCTAAGTTTATTATGGAGCTTACTATAGCAGTATTTTTAGCATCTTCATTTATATCCCTAACAAAAGAAGAGTCGATTTTTAGGGTATCAATTTTAAAGTTCTTTAGGTAATTAAGTGAAGAAAATCCTGTTCCAAAGTCATCTAGGGATATTTTGATTCCCATTGCTTTTAATTTTTCAAGCATATATATAGTAAATTTAATATTCCTAATGGCAGTTCCTTCGGTTATTTCTACCTCTAACCATTTAGGTTCTAGATTAGTTTCTTTTAAAATTTTTTCTATTTTTTCTACCAGATCCTGTTGGCTAAATTGCAGTGCAGACAAATTTACAGAAACTCTAATCTCATCTAGTCCCATGTCATGCCATATTCTATTTTGCTTACATGCTTTTCGAATTATCAATTCTCCAATAGATACTATTAATCCTGTTTCTTCTGCTATAGAAATAAATTTGTCTGGAGTTACCATCCCTAGTTCTGGACTGTTCCACCTAATTAAAGCCTCAGCACCTATGATTTTTTCTGTATCAGCCTCTATTCTCGGCTGATAATAGAGAATAAATTCATCATTTTCTAGAGCCTTTCTGAGGCTATTTTCTATCTTAAACTGTTCTAAAGAAAGTTTATTCATCCCTATATTGTAGAATTGATAGTTGTTTTTTCCTTTTTCTTTTGCTCTATACATTGCAATATCTGCATTTGTTAGAAGTACTTCTCCTTCTTCTCCATCTTGCGGAAAAATAGCTATTCCTATACTAGTTGTTATATTTAGCTCTTGTCCACTTAACAGATATGGCTCTCTAAATACTCCTAATATCTTGGACGCTACTTTATTTACTTTCTCAGTTTCATTTATGTTAGGTGCTAGTAAGATAAATTCATCTCCACCAATACGAAATATTATTTCTTCTTCATCTAAAACACCATGAAGTCGTTTTGAAACTTCTTTTAGTAAATTATCTCCAACATTATGCCCCAAAGTATCATTAATAACCTTAAATCTATCTAGATCTAGGAACATTAGTGCCACTTTAGAGTTATTCTTTTTTGCTGTATCTAGTGCCTTGTCTAATTCTGTTTTAAATAATGTCCTATTTGGTAACCTAGTGAGATAATCATAGTTAGCTATGTATTTTAATTCTAAATTTGAATCTTGTATATCCTTAAAGTTTTCTTTTAAGATTTTAGAAGTAGCTTTAAAATTATTAATAAGCAAATCTATTTCCTTGATTATGCTTCCTGGCCATTCTATTATTTCCTCTTTAAATATCTTCGAAGGCAGGTGCGTTGTTACCTTTGCCAATTGAAAAATTGGGTAGGATATTACCTTATCCAAAACTATAGTAATTAAAAGAGAGCTTATTATAACTAAAAAAGTTATAGAAAAATTTTTTATATAGTATTGCTGCATCCCTTCCTTATATTCGTCTAAAGGAACCTGCATAATCAGCTTCCAAGGCAAACGCCTACTAATATTGTATCTCTGCACGTATATTGACTTTTCTAAAGTCCTCATATCAGAAAGCTCTTTTATACTTTCTAAATTTAGATGGTCAATGTTATCAATTATAAGAGAACTATCCCAGGATAATTTGCCCATAACTTTAACACTGTTATCTGTGCTGGCAATTACACTATTGTTCTTATTTATAATAGTAATGTTTATATGTCTGTGATTTTTATCTTCCTTAAGGCTTATTGGTATATAATTCAGATTTATTATTCCTATAACATTTCCTTCCACCTTATTATTTTTAATTATAGGTATACCTATGGCTACAGCTGGCAGCGTATAGTTCTTGCTTGCTGTAAATGTATCTGATACTGCCATCATTCCAGCAAATTCTGCATTTTTAAAGTAATCTTCGGTGCGTATGTAAGTTCCAATATTCGATACTCCATGTTCATTAATTCTTGGAGAAGCTGCAACTACTTTCCCTTGCAAATCCACGATATATAATCCATAAAAAGCTGGAAGAGAACTTTGGACTATTGATGTATATTGCTGAAGCTCATTTGAATATTTTATGTCTGTATAAGAAGTTCTCTGCCCTAGTATATTAAGGGCATTTGAATATTGGGTATACCATGAATTAATATTATAAGTACTCATATTAATAAGTGACTGAGTTTCTCCTTTTATACCATCTCTTATCTTAATTAAGTAATCTCTCGTGTTAATCACGTTAATAATCATATTATATACTATAACAGAACCCACAATTAGGCTAAAAATCATCTTATTGAGCGAGATGCTTTTCTCTTTTTTTCTATCTAAAATTATCTTTTCTAAAGGAGTGTAAAAGATGATAAGATTAGCACAAAAGGTATTAAATATTCCATTGACAGAGTCTTTAAGTATTATAAGTACTAAGTCTAAAGAACTGTAACCTAAAAATGAATGATAAATAATGGCGCTTAGTGGTCCGCCAATTACTAGCCAGTATAGACTATCCCAAAATATTATGCTATTACCTTTACGCTTTATTGCCACCCCAATAAATACTATTTCCAAAGTAAAAATAATTATTGCATAAGGATGATGCCATAATCTATATGTAAAAACATTTACTAGAATTGAAGCAGCTAGTCCAAGTTTCAGACCATAAAAATAAAGAATTGTGATTACAAAGATACTTCCAAAAATATAGTCCACTCCCATATAAAGTGGTATTGATGCATAGTTTCCCACCATTCCTAAACTTAAAAGAACAATGAAAGCTATATATTTCTTTATATGCTTTAAGGAATCACTTTTCTCACAATTGACCATATATAATCCTCCACAATATATATTCATTAATTTGTCTTATAATTTATATATTATCATAATCATCGACAAAATTATATTGGAATTGATATAATTTCACAATCAATATTTATATTAGAAAGCACTTTAGATATTTGACCCTGTTCTCTGAAAAATAAGGCATAGACTTCAAATGAAGTCTATGCCTTATTTTTTATTATATATGCTCTTTAAAGATTAATTTATTGTTTTACTGCTGCCACTTCAGTCTTTGCTGCTGGTGCCGCTGGTTGACGGAAGTTTAATATTGCTTTTGTTGGACATTTCTTTTCACATAGACCGCAGTTTACACACTTGCTGTAGTCTATTACAGAAAGATTATTTACCATTGTAATAGCTTCTTTTGGACATGCCTTTACACATAATGTACATGCAATACATCCAACTGAACATGAACCCTTAACATCTAATCCCTTATCTTTTGAGTTACATGTTACGAATACTTTTTGTTTTTGTGGTACTAATTCTATGATGCCTTTTGGACATGCTGTTACACAAGCTCCACAAGCAACACAGTTGTCTTTGTTAACTTTAGCAATTCCATCAACTATATCAATAGCATCGAATTGACAAGCCTTAACACAGCTTCCATATCCTAGACATCCATATGAACAAGCTTTTGATCCTGCTCCAGGAACGTTCATTGCTTGTTGACAATCTTCCAATCCATAGTATTTATAATTATCTTTAGCTTTTTCGCAAGTACCTTGACATTTAACATAAGCCATTTTAGGTTCAGAAGCATCAACTGATATTCCCATTACCTCACCAATTTTAGCTGCAACTGGTGCTCCCCCTATTGGACAGCAGTTTGGTGCAGCAGCTCCACTTGCTACAGCTTCAGCATAAGCGTCACATCCAGCAAATCCGCAACCACCACAGTTTGCACCTGGAAGGCATTCTCTGATTAGAGGAACCTTCTCGTCAACTGGCACTGCGAACTTTTTAGATGCATAACCTAAAACAAGTCCAAATAAAAGTCCAAGTCCGCCTAAGCTAAGTATAGGGTATAAAATCTCTGTCATTTAAATTCCCTCCTTATACTAGGCCTGAGAAACCAAGGAACGCTATAGCCATTAATCCAGCAGTGATTAATGAAGCTGGCAGTCCCTTAATTGCTTCTGGCATTTTATCGTTTGCTTCCATTCTTTCTCTAAGACCTGCAAGTATGATAATTGCAAGCATCCATCCTAGACCTGAAGCAACACCAAATATTAATGATTCAAGTAAGTTAAATTTTTCGTTCATGTTGATGATAACCGCACCAAGTATAGCACAGTTTGTAGTTATAAGTGGTAGATATATTCCAAGCGCTTTATAAAGCTCTGGCATCGTCTTTTTAAGAACCATTTCAACGAATTGAACTAGTGCAGCAATAACTAGGATAAATGCTATTGTATACATATATTCAATTCCTAATGGAACAAGTATTAACTTAAATACTATATAAGATATTACTGATGCTAGTCCCATAACAAAGGTAACTGCAGCACCCATACCCTTAGCTGTTTCTATTTTCTTAGAAACTCCTAAAAAGGCACAGATACCAAGGAATCTAGATAGTACCATGTTACTAACTAACAGAGCAGAAAGTATTAACGTAAATATTTTCATTATCTATTCACCCTTCTTTCCTCTATTTTGCCTTCTTCTTATTAATATTTCTTTGATTAAGAAGTGCCATCATTATTCCAAGAGTAATGAAAGCTCCTGGTGCTAGGACAAATATTAGTGCTGGATCAACTGCCTTTGGCATAATTTGTGCTCCAAATAGTTTACCAGTTCCTAATAATTCTCTTACCATACCGATAACTGTTAATGATAAAGTAAATCCTAGTCCCATTCCAAGACCATCAAAAATAGAAGGTATAGGTGTATTCTTTGAAGCATACGCTTCTGCACGTCCTAAGATAACGCAGTTAACAACTATAAGTGGTATAAATATACCTAGTGACTTATTTAATGCTGGTACGAAACCTGCTAATAAGAATTGAAGTAATGTAACGAAACCAGCTATAACAACTATAAACCCTGGAATACGAACCTTATCTGGAATAACGTTTCTTAATAGGGATATAACAAAGTTAGCTCCCATTAAAACTACTGTTGATGCAAGACCCATTCCTATACCATTTATAGCACTTGAAGTTACAGCTAGGGTAGGACACATTGCAAGAACTTGCACAAATATTGTATTTTCTGTAAATATCCCATTTTTTAATCTTTCAATTAAAACACCCATTATTTTTGGCCTCCCTTCAATTCTTTGTTATAGAAATCTATTGCATCATTAACTCCCTTTGTAACAGCATTAGATGTAATAGTCGCTCCTGTTATTGCTTGAATTTGGTTATCTCCTGATGGAGCTGTCTTTACAACTTGTAGAGGTTGTGCTATTGGCTTTCCTTTATATTGTCCAGAGAACTCTGGATTTGGTGCATTCGCTCCAAGGCCTGGAGTTTCACTGTGAGTAAGGATTTTTATACCTTCTACTTTACCTTCGTTAGAAATACCAACCATCATGTCGATAAGTCCAGCATATCCCTTAGGTGCTACCTTTATAGCATAACCTGTTACGTCACTGCCTTTCTTACCTTCATTAACTTCTTTAACTATGCTTCCATCTGGTAATGTTATTTCTTTTAAGTTAAATGACTCTGCAATTGGTAAAACTTCTTTCATAGCTGCATCATTTTCCATCTTTTGCTGCTTAGCGATAGGTTCCAATGTAATTTTATGAGCAAAGCCCAAAACAAGTCCTGCAATAGCAGTAATTATTAAAAGTCTTAATCCTAGACTAAATATTTCTTTGTTTCCAGTTTGGTTATCCATCTATTTCGCCTCCCCAGTTCCAAATACTCTTGGCTTAAACTTTCTGTCTATTAGAGGAACTATTAAGTTCATAATAAGAATTGAGTAAGAAACACCTTCAGGATATCCACCAAATTGACGAATAACTGATGTTAAGATACCACATCCTAAAGCGAATACTATTTGTCCCTTTGTTGTCATTGGAGAAGTTGTGTAATCTGTTGCCATGAATATTGCACCAAGCATTAATCCACCGGCCATGATTTCATATACTCCACCAAGTGGGCTTCTTCCCATTATCATTCCAAGTACAAATACTGTTCCAATATAAACTACTGGTATATGCCAAGTTATAACTCTTCTATATAGAAGATAAGCAAATCCTATTAGTAATGCTAAAGCTGAAGTTTCACCAATACATCCCCCAACTTGTCCTAAGAACGCTTGGCTAATGCTTGGAAGAGTTGCTCCTGTTGCTTCTGCTCCTTTTAATATAGCAAGAGGTGTAGCTCCTGTAACTCCATCTACTGGATTTGTCCATGTTGTCATAGCGACTGGATAAGAAGCAAGTAAAAATGCTCTTCCTGCAAGCGCTGGGTTAACTATATTTTGTCCAATTCCTCCAAATAATGCTTTAACAACTACCATTGTGAATACTGATCCTACAACAACCATCCATAATGGTAATGTTGGTGGAACGTTAAATGCAAGTAAAAGTCCTGTTACAACTGCACTTAAATCTTTTGTTGTATTTGGAGATTTAGTAGCCTTGCACCATACCAATTCTGAAGCCACGCAAGCTATAACTGCTGTAAGAACTACTAAAAATGCATTAAGCTTGAAATAATAAATTCCTGCTGCTGTAGCTGGTAATAATGCAATAATAACATCTCTCATAATTGACTGAACTGAGTTGTTGTCACGAATATGAGGAGATGATGACACTGTATACATTGTTTCAGCCATTGTTTATTCACTCCTATTCACTCTATTTATTTTTTTCTTTTATTTGCAAGTACTGTTCTCTTTGAAGTACGGATTGATTGAATTAAATGACGTTTTGCTGGACATACAAATGTACATGAACCACATTCGATACAGTCTAATCCATTAGCTCCTTCAAAAGCCTCGTACTCATTTCTTCTTCCAAGTGAATCAAGTGTTGATGGTATTAAGAACATTGGGCATGCTTGAACACATTTTCCACATCTGATACAGCTTGATTCTTCTGGTAGTACTGCTTGTTTTGATGTTAAGCAAAGTATTCCTGATGATCCTTTTGTAGTTGGTACATCTAAAGTAGATATAGCCATACCCATCATTGGTCCACCTGAAATTATCTTAACTGGATCTTCTTTAAATCCACCACAAGCTTCTACTAACTCTCTGTAAGACATACCTAATCTTATTCTTACATTTTTAGGTTCTTTAACAGCTTCTCCTGTTACTGTAACAACTCTTGATGTTGTAGGTCTTCCGTTAACAACAGCATTGTACACTTCTCTTACTGTATTAACGTTTTGAACTATACATCCTGCATCTGCTGGAAGTTTTCCTGAAGGAACTTCTCTCTTAGTTACAGCATAAATCAATTGTTTTTCTGCACCTTGAGGGTACTTAGTTTTTAATGCTGCTACTTCTATATTTGGAATATCTTTTGTTGCTTCTCTCATTGCTTCGATAGCATTTTTCTTATTGTCTTCTATTCCAATGTAGCCTTTTGCTTCTGGGAACATGTGAAGTATTATCTTAAGACCTTCAACGATCATGTTTGTTTCTTCAAGCATTAATCTATGGTCACAAGTTAAATAAGGCTCGCACTCTGCACCATTTAGTATGATTGCATCGATTTTCTTATCTGGCGGTGGAGCAAGCTTTACATTTGTTGGGAAAGTAGCTCCTCCCATACCAACTACACCAGCCTCTTTAACAAGAGCTACAATTTCTTCCTTTGTCATTTCTTTGTAGTCTTTTGGCTTTGGCATGTCGATTTCTTCGTATTGTCCATCATTTTCAACTATTACTGCTAGTGATTTTCCACCACCTGCTGTAGGTACTTGTTTAACATCTTTAACTGTACCTGATACGCTGCTGTGGATATTTGCAGATATAAATCCATTAGCTTGACCTATTTTTTGTCCTACTAATACTCTGTCACCTTTTTTTACTAAGCACTCTGCTGGTGCTCCTATATGTTGAGACATAGGGAACACTAAAAGCTCTTTTGGTTCTAAGTCTTCTATAGGCTTATTTTCAGTAAGATACTTACCATGAGGTGGGTGCACACCCCTTTTAAAAGTTAAAAGTTCCATATTAATCCTCCCTTTACTTGAAAGTACACGCTGAATCTTCAGCAGTGCGTAAAATTTGTATAGGAATTTAAAATTCTTTATATATTTATATTAAAAATTTAAATTTTGTAAATTTAAACTTTTATAATATACTGATTTAGGTTGCTTGAACTTAGCAGTAAATAAACCTAATATTATTTAATATTATTTAGCAGCCCTATAATCAACTGTAACTATCATAGTTATTAATTTGTCAAGTTGTGCTAACTAAAGTTTATAATACTACATATTCAAGTTTATTAGAAACTGCTTTAGAATAATTTAACAATGTAGTACAATGTCAATCGATTTCATGTATACAATTACATAAGCATTTTTACAGCAAATAAACAACTACATACACATATATAATACCACAATATATCCTATTTGTGTTACCATAATCGATAATTTTGACATTTTTTTTGCAATTTTCTTATCAAACTTTAGTGGGAAGTAATCCATATAATGCTTTAAAACATAAAATAATGCGTATTATGATTTATTTGTTCATTCTTCTACATATTTCTGCAGCGAATCACTACGTTTCTGATTGTGGTCTAAGGAAATCTTTATAATTTTATAGCATCATGTCTAATTTCAAAAAAGTTTTGTTAAATATTTGACTCATATATAATATCACAATAAATGAACTTTTTATTAATTGACACAATATTAAAATAAATTAAATTTATTTTCTTCCCATAAATCTATCAAATGATTATCTTAGCCCCCTTCTAATTATACAAACTTATACATGAAAATCAACACGAAAAAGCAGTAGTTACAAGAAATATTTTCATAACTACTCTCTACATAGTTAACTTTTAGGGACGGTTCTCAACTTTTCTTAGATAAAAGTTGAGAACCGTCCCCTATTTTTTTACTTCTGATAAAATTTGTTCTTCAACTTTTTGCATATCAGGAACATAGCTTTTTAAGAGCTTCATTTTTCCATTGAGAGTATACTCACCTAAAAAAGCTGGAATTAAAATGCTGTCCCCTCTTTTAATGTTTATGTTGTTAACTATACCATTAGAATAAATTATCTCTCCTTCTCCATCTACACAGGTAAATATAAAAAATCTTTCTTTATCACTCTTTTCTTTAGCCATGTTCTGTATATTATATAGCTCTAGAGAAAATTCCCTGCATAGGCATAAATAAGTTTTGCTGTATCCTTCTTTTGTAGCTATAAGTCCTTTACTTTCTTCCCCTTTTAAACTTAAATCTATTACATCCAGTGCCTTATTTACATGTAACTCTCTACCTCTGTTATAGTCATATACTCTATAGGTAGTATCGCTATTTTGCTGTATTTCAGCTATTACTATACCTCTCCCTATAGCATGAATTAATCCACTTTTCACAAAGTATACCTGTCCTTTTTTTACTGAAATCTCGTTTATATGTTCTTCAAGTGTCCCATTTTCTATTGCAGCTTTCATTTCTTCCTTTGTATAAATGCTTTTAGTCCCCAAGATTAGTTTTGATTCCTCATTTGCATCTAGTATATACCATACTTCTGTTTTACCAAACTCTCCTTCTATTCTTAAATATTCATCATTGGGATGCACTTGAATAGAAAGCTTATCACTTGCATCTATAAGTTTTATGAGAAGCGGAAATTTATCTTCATAAATTTTTGTGCCTATAAGCTTTTCTCCTTGAAGTTTGATTAAGTCATCTAGTCTTGTTCCTTTATAGTCTCCATTTAAAACTACGCTGGTACCATTTAGGTGACAAGCTACATCCCAGCTTTCTCCTATGTTTCCTTCTGGTAGATTATCTCTAAACTTTTCTAGATTTCTCCCACCCCATACTTTTTCATAATACAAATTCTCAAACTTCAACGGATACACTAATGTTTACCTCCTTAGCAAAAAATTTTTGAAGGATTTGCTCTGCATTAATTTAAACCTTTAATAAAATTCGGTCAATTAGTATAGCTTATATATGAATAAATATTATATGTTCTATAATTTTGAATGTTGTCCATCATTAAATTTCATGGATGCATTATTTCCAAGCATTCCTTATAAATACTCATCAAATTTGCATTAAATCTCTTATTTTAGAAGTATAGGCTTAAAATATCTATAAACTTTTAAAAACGCGCTTTGTGGCTTATACATATTTATGCTACTATTAAGGCGGAATAGAAGATATTTCATTAAATTGTTAAATAAATAAGATTGCATATTCAATAAAAATGCTATTTTAAATATATTATAAGAGGAGAATTTTTATGAATAAGTTATATAAAGAAGTAGGATTATTGGTTATAGGCTGTTTATTATTTTCACTTTATGTTTCTGTATTTTTAGTACCCAATAAAATCGGTACAGGAGGAATAACAGGAATTTCTCTTGGCTTAAATCATGTATTTAATCTTCCTATAGGTCTTACAACTCTTCTCCTCAACATTCCTCTCTTTATATTTGGTTATAATTTATTAGGCAAAGCTTTCGCCTTTAAAAGTGGTGCTGTGGTTATAAGCTCTTCCTTTCTCATAGATTTTATAAACTCAAGCTTTAACTTTAAACCAATTGGAGATACTTTAACTGCTACCATATTTGCTGGAGTTATTTCTGGTGTTGGTATGGCATTGCTATTTATGTCAGGAGCCTCAACTGGCGGACTTGATATATCGGGCAAGATAATAAAAAATAGACTTCCAAACTTGCAGCTTCCAAAAATTTTATTAGCGCAGGATGTTATGATATATATTTATTGCTTTAACTCTCGGTACCCGTTCTGTTATGTATGCCCTAATAATGAGCTTTATAAGATCGAAAACTATGGATGCAGTCCAAGAAGGAATAGCTTCTTCAAGACAGTGCATTATAATTTGCGAGAATCCCAACGCTATTATAGATGCTATAACTAAAGAACTTGGAAGAGGAGTGACCCTCTTAAATGCACAAGGTTGCTATTCTCATACAGATAAGAAATTTATATATGTAGTTATTCAAAAGGTTCAGCTAAATACTTTAAAACATATAGTTAGCACGATTGATCCTAGAGCTTTTGTAACCGTATCTTCCGTAAATGACATTCAAGGTAACTTTAAACAAAAGTCTTTATCAATATAAAATCAGGGACGGTTCTCAAATTTTAGGACACTTTAAATTGTTCTCTAGGACAGTTCTCAAGTTTCCCTTAAATTTTAAGTAAGTTTTAATACCAAAAAATCATAAAAAACAAAGATTAGGGTATATCGAATTTTTTACACCTTAATCTTTGTTTTTATTTTATAAATATAAAACCGTGATTTACATTATTAAATTTTCTACTACTTATCCTATCATCCATTCATTTATCAAAAATGAATGAATTAATTACTGCAAGATATTCTCTTACATAGTAATTTGGTACTAGTACAATATGAAGCTTTGATGGCACTGTATATATATTGTTAAATCCCGCCCGTTCACCTAAAAACTTTGCTCTAAACATATGGAAGTTTGTTGTAACAACAGCTACTTTTAACTCATTCCGTTTATCTATTCTATTTAAAACTTCTCTTGAATACTTGAAGTTTTCTGAAGTGCTCGTGGATCTCTCTTCCTTTATAATTTGATTTTTATCTATTCCGTTGCTTATTAAAAATCTTTCCATAGCTTCAGCTTCTGTTATATCCTCACCCGGTCCTTGTCCACCTGAAACAATTATCTTTGTACTTGGATACATCTTTAGATATTCAAGACTTCTATCCATTCTTTGGCTTAGAGTAAGAGACATCCTTTCTCCATGTAATCCTGCTCCTAATATGAGAAGATAATCACTTTCTCTCATCTGTCTCTTATATCCATAATAAATTATAAAAGACTCAATAATTATAAACGAAATGCAGCCTGCTATAAAACAAATTAAAAACACTATCTTAACATTCTTATTTATATGTACTATATTTCTTTTTCCAAACTCCATGACTAACCCAAGACTTATAAACATAAGTCCTAGAGCAATCCAAAATAAGGAAAAACTTATTCTTGAACTGAAAAAACTCAAAACTACATAATATAGAAGGCTTAGTAAGCCTAGCAAAAAAATCTTTTTTGCTTTTTTGTATTTTCCATAGCCATATGATTCTTCTCCTTTTAACCTACCACAAGATCTTCTCTACACCTTGCGTCTGGTTATTTAATTCTAATTTATTTATATCTTACTTCAGTTATTTTTTATTTCTATATAAATCATCTATTATCCTTTCTTTATCATCTCTTTTATACTATGTTGTAACTTTCCATGTTGTATTGTAATTTTATATACTAGATTACGCAAAATTTATTGAGAACTTATTGAGAACTTACTGGGGACGGTTCTTAATTATATCTATAATTTAATACCAATGATTAATTTATATTTTTATGTTAATAATTTAAATAAAATTATTAAGGAAGTGTTTAAATTGCCAAGAACATCTAGAGTTAAAAGAGAAACTGCTATCTACCACATCATGGCTCGAAGCATAAGCGAAGTTCAGTTGTTTAAAAGTATAGATGATAAAAATAAATTCCTATCATATATAAAGAAGTACAAAAACATATTTTCTTTTAGAGTATATGCCTTTTGTATTATGGATAATCATATACACTTATTAATCGACTCCAACGGTGCAGATATCAGTAAATTTATGCATAGTATTAATCAGTGTTATGCTCAGTATTACAATAGAAAATATAACAGAAATGGCCACGTTTTCGGAGATAGATTTAAAAGCAAAATTGCTGATAGTGATTCTTCTATTATATGCATGTCCGCTTATATTCATAACAATCCAAAAGATATTAAGGGCTTTAAAAACTGCGTAGAAAACTATAAGTATTCAAGCTTAGGGATTTATCTTGGCAGACACAAAGATAACTTTAACCTTATAGATAAAGACTTTATTCTTCAATACTTTAACCTAGATCCTATATTAGCAGTGAATCATTATTTTAAATTTATTAAATCACGCTCTAAAATTGATATAACGGATGCAGCTATCAATGAGGTTGAAGCTTTAAACACTTCTACTGATTATAAGACCTATAAAGAACCTCTTATTCGGAATGTTGATCCACAACAGATTATAGAATTTGTATCCGATTCCTACAATTTTAAAGCCTTCGATATAAATATAAAATATAATCATAAATCATCAGAGTTTAGAGCTATTTGTGTTTTTTTAATGAGAAACCTATGCGACCTAAACTATTCTCAGATATGCAGTATACTAAGTAATTTAACTCTATCCTCTGTATCTCAGCTTTGCAGTAAGGGTTACAATATTGTTCATAATACCATAAAATATAATAATATAATCGATAAATTTATAGGCAGTACCGATTACCATGCTAAAACAGAGTATTCTTAATTGCAAAGTCATGCTAATTTTTTTAATCTTGACTATTTAGAAGAGTACTGTGTAATCTCCCTATAGCCAAGCCTTCCAAGAGAAATCTTTAAATCAAACATATTTGCATAATCCTTAATATTCTGGTGATGTATAATAACCTTTTAACTTTACTAATACATACTAATTTTTAATACATATTTAAGAACCGTCCCTTATTTTATTCAATATTCAATATGCAATGTTGTTTATAGGAAGAATTTATGATATATTTTGTCTTATGATTGAGCGTAAACTGAAATGAAGCAGTCTATTTATAAAATAACTCAATTAGCGAATACATTTATTATTAAAGGTATAGTATTGATATATTAATTGCATACTAACTAACATATTGTATTGATAGGGGGAACAATCAATGAAGCAAATTACTAAGGAATATATTCTTCTAATAATCGGATGCATAACTTTTTCAATTAGCATCTCTGTATTTTTAATACCTGCAAATATTGGCTCTGGTGGAGCAACTGGACTTGCCCTTATACTTAATTATTTATTTAAGTTTCCAACAGGGTTATCTATAATTGTTATAAATCTGCCATTATTTGTTTTTGGTTATAAACTAATTGGGAAAAAATTTGCATTTAGAAGTTTTGTAGTTGTTTTGCTATCCTCTCTAGCAATAGACTATTTTACCTTAATTATAAAGCCATATAATTTGGATGCTATAATGTCAAATGACATGATGTTAGCTTCAATTTTTTGTGGAATGCTATTTGGTATAGGTGTAGCCTTAGTATTCATGTCAGGTGGCTCTACTGGTGGGCTTGATATACTTGCTAAAATAATAAATAATAAATTTCCAGAGATATCTATATCAAATATACTTCTGATACAGGATGGAATTGTGTACATCCTTATTGGACTAATTTTTGGCCCCCGTTCCGTGATGTATGCTCTTATTATGAGCTTTATAAGAACAAAAACAATCGACACATTACAGGAAGGTATATCTGCTTCAAAACAATGTATGATAATTTGCGAAAATTCCGAAGAAATTATACGTGAAATCCAAAGCAAACTTCTAAGAGGAATTACAATAATTGACGCTGTTGGAGCATATTCAAATTCACATAAAAAAATAATATACGTTGTGATTCAAAAAAATCAATTAAATTTGTTGAAAAGGATAGTAAAAGATGTAGACAAGAATGCCTTTGTAACTGTGTCATCAGTAAGCGATATCTTTGGAAACTATAGACAAGCATCTGCTAACATTTGATATTTCATACTTTAACTGTAAGCCCTATGTATTACAATTAATAATATAAAAGGAACATAAATAGTGCAGTTCGATAGAATTTATGTTCCTTTGTCTATATATTAATATCTTCACCTAGTTTTTTAGTTTTTTGAGAACTGTCCCCTTTTATATTCCTTTTACATTTGGATTATTCATTTACATTTTTATCTCACTTACTTGCTAGGAAATTGAGAACCGTCCCTTAATATAAAAGTCTGAAGTCTGGAACTTTTATTGATTCATTAGCTTTTCCTTTTTCGATTTTATCAATTATTAGCTTCATTTTGTTGTAGTTTTCTTTTATAACCTTCTTTGTATATTCATCTGTATCCTCGCTAATTCCAGCAATAGCCTCTTGTAAGTTGTAATATCCCCTATGCAAATCATTTGTATAAATAGCATAATAACATCCTGCGTTGTTTAGGGTTAAGATATCATTTTCGTCAAGTTTAAAAGCTGCTCTTATTTCCTTTATTCCTTCTTCATGCTTTCCACTAGTTAAATAAATCGTCCCTAAAGTTCTATGATATTTTATAACATCGTTTCTAAGGGCTATACATTCCTGTAAGGTTTTTATAGCTTCTTCGTCTTTCGAATCATTGTAATATAATAAAGCCATATCATACTTTATCTCAGGTTCCTGAGGTTTTATAGCACTTGCTAGTTTATAGTAGTCTAGAGCCTTATGTAAATTTCATCTGCATCCCAATAAAAGCTAGCAGCATTCTCCAGAATATTATAGTTATAGGGTTCTTTCTCTAAAGCAGTCATGAAATATGTTTTTGCTAAGGAAGCCTTGTCCATACTTTTTAAAATTTCTGGCATCAAAAATGCATAGTTATCTGGGTAATTCTTATTTTGTTCAATCGACCTTTTGCAATATTCCATAGCCTTTTCTAAGTCATGTTTGTTTAGATAAAACCATCCTGCTGTGTGGAGCGCTTTATAATCGTCTTTATTGCTTTGTATAACTTCATTAATCAGTCTGTCACTTTCCTTATGTTTATTCATATTTTGAAGAATAGACGCCTCTATCAGTTTAATTTCAATGTTACCCACATTCTTACTTTTAAGCTGCTCTAAAATTTGCAAACCTTCTTTTGCTTTTTCTGGACTTAACGAGTACACCTTAGCAAGCCATACTTTATAAGCAATGTCATTAGGATCGTTCTTTTGAAGTTCTTTTATACTGCTAATTACCTTTTCTAAATCATATGCCGATTCCTGAGCTAATACATCATATATCTTATATTCATCTTTATCAAGATTCCATGCTTCCTTAAGCTTTGTAAATCCGCCCTTCATATCCCCAGACATCATGAGCAATCGTGAGTATTCAGCTATATCATAAGCTGAATTCTTATCTACCCCATACAATTTTATAAGCTCTTTTACCTTATCAGTTTTGTTATTAGCCATATATATAGCTACCATGCTTTTTACTAAGCTCTTATTTTTAGAATTAGCCTTTAATGCCTCTTCTCCGTCCTTTAAAGCTTGAGAACCGTCCCCATTAATATACTCATAGAAAACTATTTTGTTCACTATGTCTTCATCTTGAACCTTTAAGTCTTTTGTTAGTTGAACATATTTTTTATAATTTTCAACATCACCTTTTAAAAAATGGGCATTTGCAATATCAATATTTTTTAAAGCTAGTAACTTGTTATCCTTTTCCTTATTAGTATTTATTTTTGTATACTCTTCAATTGCTTTATCATATTCACCTAAATAAAGGTGCTCTTCCGCTTTACGCTCAAAAGCAATATTTTTTTTCTCTAATTTGCTACCTTTTGAGGTAAAAGAAGCTATTATTATAACTAAAAGTACTACCCCAACAATTCCCGCATATAAAATCGTTTTCATATTTACAGTCTCTTTATTGAATCTCATAGAATTCCCCTTCCCTCTAGCATTTAATTAATATTTTATCAAATTTTCCATAAAAAAGCTATAAAATAACCTTAATATGTAAAACTTATTAATTTATTTTTAAATTCGCATATCCTATTATACTTTTCTTTTATAACTCTATAATAAATTTAATAAATTTAAAAAATGGACATTAACTTTACAATAATATAAAATATTATTTAGTTAGGAGGTTTAAGCAATGCAAAAAAGAAAATATAAAAGATTAAAAAGGAAGAAGCCTTACAAAAAGCTTTTTATTCTTTGCCTATTTGCAGTAATTATTTTTGGGCTAGCGTGGACGGGTCTCAAATTTGTATCATATCTTTCTACATCCTCGGATGCTTCAAATAAAAATTTGGATATAGAAAAAAGCTCAAAAGATGTTAAGAGTGATGCTATTATAAACAATGATAAATCTAATACTACTAAAGATAAAAATGCTAACTCTAAAGAACCGTCCCCTAAAAATGCATATAGTGAAGTTATTTTGACTGCCGTAGGAGATTGTACCCTTGGGCGTGATGATAAATTTTCTTTTGAGGGATCTCTTCCTCATGCTATAAAGAAAAATGGTTATGATTATTCTTATATCTTCAAAAATGTCTCTTCTATTTTTAAAAATGATGATATAACCATAGCTAATTTAGAAGGCACATTTACTAACTCTAATTCTAAGGCAGAAAAACAATTTGCCTTTAAAGCTCCACCTGAATATGCAAAAATCCTAACTGCTGGGAGTGTAGAAGGCGTTAATCTTTCTAATAACCATACTAAGGATTATCTCGACAAAGGATTCCAGGATACAAAAGCTGCACTAGATTCAGAGGGAATTAGTTACTTTGGTGAAAATAACGTTTGGACTAAGGAAGTTAATGGAACTAAGTTCGGTTTTTTGGGATATAAGGGATTTTCAAATAACAAAGAATTGCTAGAAAAAATAAAAAGCGATATAAAAAACTTAAAAAATCAAGACTGCGTGGTAGTGATTAATTTCCATTGGGGTGAGGAAGGCCACTATGAGCCAAATGCTGTTCAAAAAATATAGCTCACTACGCCATCGATAATGGCGCTGATTTAATAATCGGACATCATCCTCATGTAATTCAAGGTATCGAACAGTACAAAAACAGACTAATATTTTATAGTCTTGGAAACTTTGCTTTCGGAGGAAACAAGAATCCTAGGGATAAAGACACTATAATACCTCAGATAAAATTTAAATTTAAAAATAACTTGTTAGATTCTTATGATTTAAAGGTAATTCCAGCTAAAATTTCCTCTGTTAACTATACAAACGATTATTGTCCGACTCCAGCAAAAGGCGCTAGTAAAACTGCTATATTAAACAAATTGAATAACCTTTCTCCTAATTTAGGATTTGAACTTGATGGAAATTTTCATATCGTTAATTTGAAATAGCTGTTTTTATCTTGAACCTTTTATGCTTTTATATCATGATTTATTCAAAAAATTTAATGTCATATACTATTATAAAAAGCCAAAATTCTCAAATCTTTTTTTGAGAACTCACGGCTTTTTTGTTTTTTAATATTAAAATATCATGAAAAAAGCACTATTAAAAAGAAAGTTAACATATAGTAAAATATTTCCATTTACTAAAATACGTGATAAAATCTTATTAATGTCCATCAGTATAAATCTAATAAATTTAGTACATAATTCTTTAATAGGATGGAGGTGCTTAGATATTAATATTAATACACTTTTAGGAATTACTTTTTCAAAACTAGTCATGAGCCTTTCTCGAATCTTATATAAAGGTGGAACGAATTTTCCTGGAAAAGTAGCTTTAAAATTTGATAAGAATATCTTAGCAGAGATTTCTAAAAACTTTAAGGTTATTTTGGTAACTGGAACAAATGGTAAGACTACCACAACAAACATGATTTATTCTACTATAAAAAATAGCGGTCAAAGTGTTATAACTAATGAAACTGGAGCAAATATGTATACGGGCATAATAGCTTGTTTTTTAAAAAATTATAAGTTTACCAGCAAAAATAAGTATCGGTATGCAGTTATAGAAGTTGATGAGGCTAATGTAAAATATGTTACAAATTATATTCATCCAGAAATAATTACAGTTACTAATTTGTTCAGAGATCAATTAGATAGATATGGTGAAGTTTATACCACTCTAGACAAAATCATAGAAGGAATAAAAAACTCACCCGAATCCATTTTAGTATTAAATGGAGACGAATCATTACTTGGGGACTTAGGCTTGCCTAATAAAGCTTTATATTACGGCTTTAATACTTCTATTCATGAAAATACTAAACTTTCTATAATGCAGATGCCAAGTTTTGTAAGGTGTGTAAACATCCTTATAACTATAATTTTATAACTTATAATCATCTTGGCGATTTTTATTGCCCTAGCTGTGGGTATAAAAGGCCTAAACTAACTTATGCTGTTAATAAGATTTTAGAGCTATCTTCTGAAAAATCTACAGTAGAGATTGATGATAAACAGTACCATATAAATCAATGCGGTACATACAATATTTACAATGCTTTATGTGCATTTTCAACATCGAAAATTCTTGGTATAAATGATTCTGTTATTTACGAAACTTTAAAAACCTTAAATAGCAGCTTTGGCCGCCAAGAGACTATAAAGATAAATAATAAAAATATAAAAATAATACTTGTAAAAAATCCTGCTGGGTTCGATGAAGCACTTAATTCAATAAACCTAGATAAAGGTAGTAAAGGCCTTGCTCTCCTTTTGAATGATAATTTTGCTGATGGTAGAGATGTTTCATGGATTTGGGATGTAGGCTTTGAAAACTTAGACAGTAAAACAGTTCGCAATGTTATGGTATCAGGGATACGCTTATATGATATGAGCGTTCGCCTAAAAGTAGCTGGATTTGATGAAGACTTATTTTGTATATGTGATAATTATAATACTTTATTAGATAGCATAGAAAGCTGCAGCGAACCAATGATATATCTCTTAGCCACTTATACTGCTATGACTAGCTTTAGAAAATTTCTAAATGATAAGGGATATATAAAAAAACTATGGTAGAACTATAGAATATAACTTTAGTGAGCATGGAGGTGATTTCATGGAGCTTAATATCTGTCATATGTATCCTGATCTTCTTAATATTTATGGAGATGTAGGTAATATATTGATTTTGAAATATAGAGCTGAAAACCGTGGAATTAAAACTAATATATTTAATATTTCTGTAAATGATGAATTCAATCCCCATAAATACGACATAGTGTTTTTTGGCGGAGGTCAAGATTATGAACAGTCTATAGTATCTTCTGATTTAAAAAATACCAAAGGTCATCAGGTAATTGATTACATAGAAAACAATAAAGTATTTTTGTCTATATGTGGTGGATATCAACTTTTAGGAAAATACTATGTAACTCCTTATGGTGAAGAAATCGAAGGTCTTAATGCTTTAGATATATACACAAAGTCTGGTAAAAAAAGGTTTATTGGCAATACAGTAATATACAACAAGGATTTTAATGAAACTTATGTGGGTTTTGAAAATCATTCTGGTAAAACTTATATAGGCTCTCTTAAACCTCTTGGTAAAGTCATAGCCGGATATGGAAATAATGGTGAAGATGGTTTTGAAGGTTGTATATACAAAAATACCTTCTGCACATATTTCCATGGTTCATTACTTTCCAAAAACCCAGAGCTTGCTGATAGACTGCTTGCTCTAGCTCTAGAACATAAATATGGTAAGTTTATACTTCCTCCATTGGATGATACCTATGAATTAAAAGCTAAAGAATTTATAATAAAACGAGAGGTAGTACAATAATTAAAAAGAAAATGGTTCTCAAGTTTCTAATAAAAAATTTGAGAACCGTCCTCTTTTATTCCTAAACTTCAAATTTTAGTTCATTATTTTCCTTTGTTATTTTTATAATCGATCCACTATAGACTTCACCTTTAATTATCATTTTTGCTATGCTGGTTTCTAAAACCTTTGAAATATATCTTTTTAGCGGACGTGCTCCATATACTGGATCATATCCTTCTTCAGCTATAAGCTTTTTTGCTTCCTTAGAAATTTCAAGAGAAATATTATTTTCTTTTAGCCTATTTTTATTTCTTCCATAAATATATCAATTATTTTTTCTATTTCTTCTTCTTTAAGAGGCTTAAACATTATAATATCGTCTAACCTATTTAGAAACTCTGGTTTAAATCTTATTTTCATTGCATTCATTACTCTTTTTCTAATATCTTCATCAATACTGTCAGAATTTTCATTTTCTAATAGGAATTCACTGCCTATATTAGATGTCATAATGATTATAGAGTTTTTAAAATCTATAGTTTTTCCTTTATTGTCAGTAAGCCTACCATCATCAAGTATCTGAAGAAAAATGTTAAACACATCATCATGAGCCTTTTCAATCTCATCAAACAACACTACACTATATGGATTTCTCCTTACGGCCTCTGTTAATTGTCCGCCCTCCTCATAACCTACATATCCTGGAGGAGCTCCTATAAGCCTAGAAACCGCATGTTTTTCCATATATTCTGACATATCTATTCTTACTATATTTTCTTCACTATCAAATAGAGTTCTCGCTAAGGTTTTTGCAAGTTCAGTTTTTCCAACTCCTGTAGGTCCTAAAAATATGAAAGAACCTATAGGTCTATTTATATCCTTTAAGCCTGCCCTTGCTCTAAGTACAGCATCAGCAGCAGAAGTGACAGCTTCCTCTTGTCCTATCACTCTTTTATGAAGTTCATCTTCTAGCCTTAAAAGTTTTTCTCTCTCTCCTTCTAAAAGTTTTGATACTGGTATCCCAGTCCATTTGGATATTATTTCTGATATCTCACTTTCAGTAACCTCTTCTTTTAGAAAAGCATTCTCTCCGCTTTCCTTTAGAATTTTTTCTTTTTCTCCAATACTTTTCTCTAATTCAGGAATTACACCATATTTTAATTCTGCAACCTTGTTTAAGTCATACTCTCTTTCGGCTTTCTCAAGCTTTCCTCTTACTTCATCTAGTCTTCCCTTCAGATCTCGAACCGCAGAAATATTCTCTTTCTCTTTCTCATACTTAGCAGTCATTTCCTTGTCTTTTTCTTTTAAATCACTAAGTTCCTTTTCTAAAAACCTTAATCTTTCTTGAGATGCTATATCTTTTTCCTTAGATAAGGCTTCCTTTTCTATTTCTAATTGAAAAATTTTACGTCTTACTTCGTCGAGCTCAGTTGGAAGACTATCTATTTCTGTCCTTATCATAGCTCCTGCTTCATCAATTAAATCTATTGCTTTGTCTGGCAAAAATCTATCTGTAATATATCTATCAGATAATTTAGCTGCTGCTACTATAGCAGAATCATGAATTCTAATTCCATGATGTATTTCAAATCTTTCCTTTAATCCTCTAAGAATCGAAATACTATCCTCCACCGTAGGTTCTTCTATTGTAACTGGCTGAAATCTTCTTTCAAGTGCCTTGTCTTTTTCTATATACTTTCTATACTCATCAAAGGTTGTTGCTCCTATGCAGTGAAGCTCTCCTCTTGCAAGCATTGGTTTTATTAGATTTCCAGCATCCATGGCTCCTTCTGTTTTACCTGCCCCTACAATTGTATGGATTTCATCTATAAATAATATTATCTTCCCTTCGCTGCTTTCTACTTCCTTCAATACAGCCTTTAATCTTTCCTCAAACTCTCCTCTGTACTTAGCTCCAGCAATCAATGCTCCCATATCCAAAGAAAATATTATTTTATTTTTAAGCCCTTCTGGAATGTCCCCTCTTACTATTCTCTCAGCCAATCCTTCTACTATAGCAGTCTTACCTACTCCTGGCTCTCCGATTAAGACTGGATTGTTCTTAGTTCTTCTAGATAAGATTCTAACCACTCTTCTAATTTCTTCATCTCTTCCAATAACAGGATCTAGTTTATGCTTTTTAGCTTCTTCAATTAGGTTTCTTCCGTATTTTTTTAATGCATCATAGGTTCCTTCAGGATCTTGAGTATCAACTCTTTGATTTCCCCTTATAGTTGATAATATGGCTAAAAACCTATCCTTACTTATATTAAAGCTTGCTAGTATATTACCAACTACCCCTTTATCATCTATATCCATAATAGCTAGAATAACATGTTCAACACTTATATATGAGTCTTTAAATTTATCAGCATAATCCTGAGCCTTTATAAATACTTCTTCTAGCCTTCTCACTGCATATACTCCAGATGCTCTTGCCCCTTCACCTAAAATTTTAGGCATTCTATCAAGTTCCTTATGTGTAGTTTGTTTTAAATCCTCTATATTCACTCCCATTCTGCTGAATATATTAGGTATAAGACCATCTTCCTGAGAGATTAATGACATAAATAAATGTATTACGTCTATTTGCTGATGATTATATTTCACAGTTATATGTTGTGATTCATTTAGTGCTTGCTGTACTTTGGTAGTCATTTTTTCATAATCCATAATTTATCCTCCCTTATAAACCTAGCTTATATCCTACGGTTTACTAAGTATTATTATTTATAATTTAAGCTATTAATATACCCATTTACCATATTATAACTCCTTATCCCTTAGTGATAAATATTAACCTTATAATTTTTGAATTTTGAGTTCTTGGGTTCATGGGCTCGTGGGTTCGTGGGTTCGTGGGTTCGTGGGTTCGTGGGGACGGTTCTCAAATTTTTATAAATTCTTTATAACTAATACTATTTATATAGGACTTTCCTCATTATACTAAAACTTGAGAACCGTCCCTATCTTTTGCGAAAATTTGAGAACTGTCCCTATGACTTCAAATAAAAGACCTAATTAGGCAAGGTGCCTAATTAGGTCTTTTATAATTTTTTTGTAATCCTATAGCTAAGGTAAAGTACTTAAGAGCTTCCTTAGGGCACTCCATATCAAAATACATTTTGCCCATTTCCATGTACCTATCATAAACTTCCTTTTTGGTTCCAAACTTAGCAAGAGCGTCTAAAGACAGATTCATGTACATTTCTGCAGATATTAAGTTGTTTTTGTTTTGTAAAATCTTTGACTTTAAATAGTATGATTTTTCGATAAACCTTATATTATCTAAGTTAATAGAATGGTCTAAAACCTTTTCTATTAACTCTTCCGCCTCCTGTATAGCACCATTATTTATAAGTTCTTCTATGCATAAAAGCATAAATCTCACTTGCTTTTTCTCATTCTCATTTGGATATATCTCTAATGCTCTATCTATATACTTAATAGCTCTATCTCTTTGCCCTATTTCAAACATCGTAGAAGCATAACCTAGTATGTCTTCTCCCTTACAATCATTTTTGTCACCGTATATTTCATAAGACTTTAACTCATACTCTTCAAATTCCCCATTATTCATCCTCAAGGATAAAAGCGCCATCATGTGGTACATCTTAGCCTTTTTAAAATTATCTTCAATATGCTCAAAGAGCTCATTTAAAGTTGCAGCCACCTTGTAGGCCTTTTCATAATTTTTAAGTATTATATTACATTTAACTTCTCCGTATATACTATCTGCGAACATAACATAATCTTTTTCTTTGTCATCAGCTAAGCTCTTTCTAACATTGCTAAAATAATTAGCCGCTTGCGGAACTTCTCCATTTTTAAAGAAAAATTTAGCAACATCCATATAGTAAGTTAATCTTTTATACTTATCACTAGAATTATTACACAAATCATAATATCTTCCCAATAATTCTTGAGTTTTCTTGAACTCCTTATTATTTAATAAATACTCAAATATTAAATGCATAATATGAAAGGCCAAATCGTAGTAACCAAATTTCTCTGCCAAGTTTAAGTTGTATTTAAGCTTTTCTTCGTAATCCTCATATTTAGAATCACTCATTATTTGTTTTAGATTGCAATTAATTTGTTCCTCAATGCCCAACTTAAGGTAGCTAGGACTCAAATCCAATTTTGCAGCTACATAATCTAATACCCATTCCTCTGGAGTTATCTTCCCATTTTCAATACAACTGAGTTTTGAAACGGAAATTGTATCACCACAGATATCTTTCAGTGTAAACCCTTTATAAATTCTAGCCCTCTTTATCTTTTCTCCAACAGAAAGAACTTCCATATAATCACCCATCCAATTATCACACTATTTCAAGATGCCTAGTTTTTTAAACGCTTCAACACCTGCATTTAAATATTTAGCGGCCTCTTTATCTTTGCCGTTATCTACATAAAACTTACCTATTAAAATCGATACTTCTGCATTTTCATCACTTAATTCCGTAACCTTCGTATACTCTAATGCTAATAGTAATGTATTTTCCGCCGCTTCAATATTTTCCTCTAGCATATTTATCCTGTACTGTAATAAGTAATATTTATATAGGGTCAAATCATTTCCATTATCCTTATTTTCTAATATTTCCTCTAATGCCTCTTTAGCTGTTTCAATATCTTTCAATTTGATATAATTTTCACAAATATTCACCAGGGTTTCAATATAATTCTCATCTTTAAATCTTTTTCTTAATTTTTTAGCTTTGTTGAGATGAATAAAGGATTCTTCAATATTATCAAATTCTGAGAAAAGTTTTCCTAAGTTATTTTCAATTTGAGCTATATACTTGCAATCATCAACTTCTTTAAATAACTTCAAAGTCTTATTTGAATACTTTATGGCATTATCTATATCACCTTTTTTACTAAACTCTTCTGAAAGAAGCATAAGTGATTTTGCATATTCTTTTTTATCGTTTATTTTCTTAAATTTACCATTAGATAAGTATGAATAATTAATTGCTTTATTAAGTTCTTCTAATTTATAATATGTAAATGCAATGTAATAGTAAATTTGTCCTATTAAAAAGTCATTTCCTAAATTACTGTCTTCATAAACCTTTTCTGCTTGATGAAAATAGCTACAAGCTGAATAGTATGCCTGCATATCCAAAGTTATCGTTCCAAGCTTAATGAACGTATTGATAATATCCTCATAATGGTTATCTTTTATAAATATTACATTGGCAGATAAAAAAAATTGCTGAGCTAAGCCTAATTCTTTTTTAGAGATATAGATTTCCCCTCTTAAATATAAGTTTTTAGCTTTTCTATACTCTAGACCATACTTCTCAGCATAAAATAAGGCATTTTCAATATATTGTTCCGCTTGATTTAATTCACTATTTAATATATGGGACTCTGCAATGTTCTCAAAATAAATACATATTTTCTCTGATTGAGTTTCTTCAGATTCCATCAAATACTCTATAGAGATATTAAGACAATTGGCTAAATACTCCAGCAAGTCCATGCTTGGATTAGATTTACTGGACTCTACTAGGCTTATTTGTCCTGGAGTAATTCTATCCCCTGCTAAGTCCTTTAGGGTCATGCCGAGCTCTTTCCTTCTTCTTTTTATCTTTTCTCCTAAAGACAATATTTCCATAAATACCTCTTCCTTTGCCAGCTTCTAGTTATCAAATTTAATATTATTTAATAATTCAGTAAATATATATTATATTATACCATATTTTACTCTCTTTCTGCAAAAAAAAATACAATATATATTGTATAATGCTTAAAAAAAGAAAGAAATCCAAGTTTTTCATAAACCTGAACTTCTTTCACTGCTTATTATAATCACTAACTTATCCAGTTCATCATCATATCCATCATATTTTCTGCTTTATGCATAGCAGTTTTTCTACCTCTCATAAGTCTCTTTCTTGTTTTTCTATCCATTCCCGGAACCATCATCATACCTGCAGTAGCTCCAATTACAGCTCCTGTAGTTAGTCCTTTTACAAAGCCATTCATATTTACACACCCCTTTTTATAGTTTTTACTATTATCTTCAATCC
Organism: Clostridium bovifaecis; assembly: GCA_009738435.1. Lineage (GTDB taxonomy): Bacteria > Bacillota > Clostridia > Clostridiales > Clostridiaceae > Clostridium_H > Clostridium_H bovifaecis. The sequence continues at coordinate 2,588,063 of CP046522.1, forward strand.
AAATAATTTGGATCATCATTCAATCATTTATAGGTTGTGCAAATAATAAAATATTAAACCATACTATAAGAATTTTGCGATGCAATTTTCTTCTTAATCACTAATCACTAGTCGCTATTGGATAAATCAATGATTCAAATGTTAGCGATTAGGGATTAGAGACTAGAGATTGCTTCTAGAGCTGTGCCGCAAAATACTTCCAATATGAATGTATATATTTCATATTCTTTACTTATTTGTTTCCTTTTCTAGAAGATAAATTATAAAATCTACCTTTTTTTTATCACTTAGATTAATTATTAAATCTTTGGCTAATTTTGAATCTTTATCATATTTAATAATAATATCTTCAAATACGTCTAATTCAATGTTTTTCTCATATTTTTTATTATCAGAATCTATAACAGCTATATTTTCTCCGCAATCAGGAGCTATTTTTAAAATTTCTTCCTTTACATTTTGGTTTAAGACATTCAAAGTATTTTCGCGTAGCCACTTTTCTACAACTTTGTCAGATTGAATTTCTATCTCTTCTTTGCATTTTTCATCAACAAGCTCATTAAATAAATCCCCTGTATGACTATCTACTTTAACAAAAATCACTTCTATACCAGAATTCATCAATCCATTCATTTTATTATAGTACTGTATTGATGATTCCTCTCTTCTCTCCCAAAAGCCAGTAGCATGATGACTAATCCCTTCGTAATCGTGGAATATAACTACCTTCTTCTCACCTTTTCTTAGAGCATACTCCACACCTCTTATAGCCCCTTGCAATTCCCCAGCTATCTGTCTTATATTCTTTTTAGAAGCATCCTTTGATGAATCGCTTTCAATATACTCAACTACATCTTTCCTAACTGCCACTAGGCCATAAGAATACTTCTCTGTATTGGCATTGTAACTTCCATCCACATATATGTGTAAACAATCTTCTGGATAGTTGCCCTCTGACTTCTTTAGTAGCTTACTTCCATCACTTAGGTACTGTTTTGCACTATTTATATCTTCAAAGCTTTTATATTTAGCGCCTTTGACCCCTTTTACGTATTCCAAACATTCTGCCCAAGTATCCACTATTTTATTTTCTATTTTTTCATTTTTATCAAAATCAAAACCTTCTTTTATTGCATAAACCTTTTTTGCCAAACCTTCTCTTCCTCCCATGCTTATATGCTCTCTAACTTTCAATCTATTTCCTAGTACCTAGTTAGTGTTTTTTCTGTTTTTTCTATTTTTAATTGCTATAAGCCCACTACTTAAAAACCCAATAGTATTTTTGCGTCCTATAGTGCTAAATAAGGCTTCCTTTATTTCCTTGGCCTTAATTATAATGTCATCCTTTCCTTGCCAGTGCTGTAATATGATTTCTTGTGGAACATCTTCTATAATTTTATCCAAAATTAAAAACCCTATGCCAAAATCATCAACCTTTCCAAGCACAGGAATAGCTTCTGGCACAATGTCTGCTGGAAGTACCAAGTAAGCAAGAGCTGCGCCTATTAAAGTCTTTGTCTTTAATTTAATCCTTCTATCCTTCATGAGTCTATATAAAAGTGCAATAATATCTGGCATAAGCATTATATATTCAGCTATGAATCCAGTTTTATTAGTAAGACCTTTTGAGAACCGTCCCCTACTATTTTCTATATTATTTGAGAACTGTCCCTGAACTTTGGATCTAAATTTAGTGTAACCATCTACGGTTTTAATTGCCTTCTTTTGCTCGTATTCAATTTCCTCTGAAGATTGCACTTTTTCTTTCAGCTCATCTAGTGATACTGCTTGTTTATCTTTTTTATATGTAAGGTTTTCAACTTCAACCTCTAGTTCACAAACATTGGTGGTAACGCCTTTTAATATAAAATCTACAGAAGGTACATACTTGCAAAGAGTGGTAAAATCAATAAACATGGTATTTTTCTCAAACTTTATTCCCATATTACTAAAGTTTTTTAAAACCTTTTTCAACGCAAAGTTTATAAGCCTTGTCCACACAGGAATTATGCCTAATTTTGCATTAAACACCTTCAATTTAAGAACATTATTTTCAATGCTTCCAAGCCCTAATGAAGCCTTAAATTTTAGTTTAATCCCTTTTACATAGAACCCCTGAACTTTAATAAGTTCCCCAATATTGATTCCTTCAATTTTTAATCCCTGGACTTTTAAGTTCTCATCTATAATACTTAAAAGATCCTTTTCGGTTAACTTAACTCTAATATTTGCAATTCGCATATTCTTAACCTCCTATCTCCCTCTGACTAGGGTCTTAGGGATTCCCCTTTCTACATAGGATAATTTTACATCTACCCTAAAGTATACACAAAATATTAACATTATACAATTGTGCGCAGTAAAGTAATAACCTCCTTTTAAATACACTAAATCAAATTTCATCTCTGTTAGGATTTAGCAAAACTCTAGAGTTCTACTTACTTTCATCCCATAAATTACATTAGAAAATTTTATGATTTTCGTTGGACAGACCCTTTTTAATTTACTATAATGATGACTAGTGAATAAGAAAATAAGAAATGCTTTTAAATAAAAAAACAAGTCAGTCACTCTAGAAGGGATGGGATTAAATGAATAAAATGAAAAATAAGTATATGTTTATCCCTATGATTACAATGTTACTCTCTATCCTTTTCATTATCGTAGCCACTGTGGCTTATAAACCTCAAGGTTCTAAATCTTATACTGAATTTTTAGAGGATGTTAAGAGCAAGAAAGTATCTACAGTATACTATACAAGCTCTCCTCAAATAAAAATTAAGCTTACTGATGGGAAAATCTATGAAACCGATAATCCAAGAAGCTTAGATTTTAAAGAAGCCATGCTTAAAAACGGTGTTAAAGTTTCTGAACAAGGTTATGTTTCTCCTTTTGAAGTTATACCTTATGCTGTTCTAGGGGCTTCTGTAGTCGCTTTGATCGTTATGACTATAAAACAATCTAAAGTAACTTCTAGGGGAATGCGCTCAGTGGATACTTTAGATACAGCTGCCATAGAAAATACTGGTTTTAACTTTGAAAACGTTGCAGGAAACGAAGAAGCAAAAGAAAGCGTAAAGGATATAATAGACTTTTTAAAAACCCCTGAAAAGTACAGCGCTTATGGTGCTAGAATGCCAAAGGGAATTATTCTCTATGGAGAGCCGGGAACAGGTAAAACTCTGCTTGCTAAAGCTGTAGCCGGAGAAGCTGGTGTTCCATTCTATGCTATGTCCGGTTCAGATTTCGTTCAGATATATGTTGGTGTGGGTGCCAGCAGAATAAGACAATTATTCAAAAAAGCAAAATCTCACGGAAAAGCAGTTATCTTTATTGATGAAATAGATGCTATTGGTAAAAAGAGAGATGGTTCCAGCAATGGAGGTTCTGATGAAAGAGATCAGACTTTGAATGCACTGCTTACGGAGATGTCAGGTTTTAATGAAAAAGAAGGTATAATTGTAATGGCGGCAACAAACAGATTAGATATGTTAGATGCTGCCTTATTAAGACCTGGTAGATTCGATAGACACATTGAGGTTTCTCTTCCTGATGTAGCTGCAAGGGAAAAGATATTAAATCTACACTTAAAAAATAAACCTGTTGTAGATTTAGATGTTAAAGAATGGGCTCAAAAAACTTCTATGTTCTCAGGAGCAAAACTTGAGCATTTAGTTAACGAAGCTGCTATTTTAGCATGTAAGGACGATAGCAAATACATTCAAGATATTCATTTAGATAAGGCCTTTTCCATAGTCTTAGCAGGATATGAAAAACAAAATAGAGGCCATATAAAAGATCTTGACAGACAGATTACTGCTTACCATGAAGCTGGACATGCTCTTATTTCAGCGAAAGTGCTTCCAGAGGAAAAGTTATCAAAGGTTACAATAATACCAACCACTAACGGTGCTGGTGGATATACTTTAAGCATTCCTGAAGACAAGATGTATCAAAATAAAAACTATCTTTTCAATAGGATAATGGTGCTTCTAGGTGGTAGAGCTGCTGAGGAAATCATCTTTGGAAAAGAAAAAATAACTACAGGAGCTTACAGCGATCTTAAACACTCAACAAATTTAATAACTAACATGGTTACAGCTTATGGTATGGGAGAATCCTTAGGACTTCTTACCTTGGCCGAAATAGGCGACTTATCATCTTCAACTAAAGAAGGCATCATCCAAGAATGTAAGTCTCTTATAGACAAATTGTATGAAAATACAAAGAAGCTTTTACTTTCTAACAGACATCTGTTAGAAGAGATTACAAATCAACTGCTTGAAAAAGAAACTCTTTATCATGAAGACATGGAAAAAATAATGCACTAATAAAATTGCTAGGGCAATTTTATTAGTAGTGGAGCAGTGGAGACGCCAAAGCGCAAAGTGGAGAAGTGGAGGTATTTTATAATTTAAAGTTCTCCACTACTCAACTTCTCCACTATAAAGGATTTTGCTTGGCAAAATCCTTTTATTTTTCGTCCTCTAGTATCTCCTCAAGAACTCCTTTTTCCTCATAAACTCTTCTATATCTAATCATCATCTCAGTAAAAATATCTGCAGAAGTTGGTGGTGTTACAGTTATAGCATTGGCTCCAGCTTCGATAGTCTCTCTTATACTCTCATCGCTAGACCCGCCTGTAGCTAGTATGGGGAAATCAGGAAAACTCTTTCTAATTTCTCTAACTACGTGAGCAGTTCTCTTCCCAGCAGAAACATTTAAAATGCTGGCACCAGCATCAATTCTAGCTTGTATATCTTCAGTTTCTGATACTACAGTTACCACTACAGGTATATCTACAGTTTTTCTTACCCTGCTTAATACTTGATTTGGAGTAGGGTTATTTAAAACAACTCCATAAGCTCCTTTAAATTCCGCATCTAACGCTAGATTAACCACTCTCTTACCGGTAGTTAGTCCTCCTCCAACTCCACAAAAGACAGGCTTATCTGTTCCTGTCATGATAGCTGCCGTTATAACAGGCTGAGGAGTAAAAGGATAAACTGCCAATATGGCATCTGCATTTGTATTCCTTATAAGTGCAACATCTGTACTAAATATTAGGGATTTTATTCTTTTTCCAAGAACTATAATTCCACTGGCTTCTCTTATACACTCGGGAACCTTAATCATATTGCTTCTTAAAATTCCATTTATCTCTGGTACATTCTTCTTCATAATTTCCTCCAATCGTAATCTCTAACTCTATAAATTTTCCTATCTATTATATATCATTTCCTTAGTATATCATAATAATTAACTATTTCAAGAAATAGAAATTAAAATATAAATCCAACTTAAATTTCTAAGTTATAGCTTTAACTTTCTAACCCTTCTAACCTTTGCCCTACTTAAAAATCTTTCTTTGCAAGAGCCCATGATATGATACTTCCCCCCACAAGCCCGCCTATATGAGCAAAATTATCGATGTTGGGAAGGGCAAAGCCAATAAAAACATTTATAGCTACTACAGATAATATATTTTTTAGCATCTCTTTTCCTCCTCTAGTTCTCGCTTTTAATGCTAAAACTAGTACTGCGCCTAAAAGGGCAAAAATAGCCCCTGAAGCACCTATAGACACTCCCCCTGAAAAGAGATAGCTTGAAATTGATGCAATTATTCCTCCAATAAGATAAATTATTAGATATTTCACCTTTCCATATGCTCTTTCAACAGCTGGTCCTAATGCATTTAAAGCATACATGTTAAGAACTAAATGCAAAAGTCCTCCATGAAGAAACATTGAAGTAAATAACCTATAATATTCTCCACTTGAGATAAGAGTATTTTCATTAGCTCCTAAATAAATAAGCACTCTTACATCGCTATCTAAGATATTCCCGGAAAAAAATGCAGTTATAGCATACATAATTATATTAATTAGGATTAAAGCTATGGTAATTTTAGAACTTCTATTTATCCGTTTTTCATGATCCAGTTTTTTCTTATAATCTAGAACATGATCTATTTGAGCTGCTAAGGTTTCATTATATGGCGAATAATACAGAACCTTTTTGTCCTTTTCATCCAATACTATTAAATCACTTTCAAACCCTTCAGCCATTAAGTGCCAGTTGCTGTTTCTCTTAGAACTGTCAACCATTAGCACCCTTATAATCCTCACATTATATGGATAATTGTTATGAATAAAGCTAATATCTAAATTATTTATATTATCTTCCTCTAAAAATACTACATAATTTTTTACTTCTCCTATTGTATTGCTCATACCCCAAATCTCTTTACTATTGTCTAGAGTTTTAAATTCCTCAATGCTATAGTTATAATATTTATTAAACATATCTATAATAAATTTAGTTTGTTTACTTTTTCTCATGCCCATCCTCCCTCTCCTATAAAATCTGATATCTGATGTGGCTGGCACCTATATCAGCCTCCTTAAATATAAATAACAACACCTAGTTTTAGGTGTTGTTTATCTTATGCTATGGATTCAATAACTATATCTAAATGTTCTAACAAATCCACTTCATAAAAGTGAATAGGTCGTCTCGTCTCTGCATCGTATAATACTCTTATTACTGGCCTGTCTGGAAAGCCAATATTTTGTCTTATAACATATCCTTCTACATTATTTGAAAGTCTAACGCAGCATCCTAATGGGTATATAGCAAAGGTGTCTTTAAACTTTACAACCATCTCTTCATCAAACATAGTTCCGCTTCCTGCTAATATAAGTTCATATGCTTCATTAGGACTAAACTTTTTTCTATAACTTCTGTCATTGCTCACCGCATCATATACGTCACAAATGCAGACCGCCTTGCCAAACTTAGATATCTGGTTTCCACACAGTCCATAAGGATAACCACTACCGTTTACTCTTTCATGATGCTGCTCTACAGCTTTCAATACAATATCAGAGATATACATATTCTTAAGCAAAATTTCTCTTCCATATATAGGATGATTTTTAATTTCTAAAAACTCATCTTCTGTTAAGCTTCCTTTTTTATTTATAATTTTGTTTGATATTTTTGTCTTGCCTATATCATGAAGAATAGCTCCTTTTCCCAGCTCCTTAAGTTCATCATCCCTAAAGCCTAAAGCTTCTCCTAAAAAAGCTGACATGATTCCTGTATCTATGCAATGAACAAAAGTATAATTATCATGGGTTTTAATATCGTATAAACTTCTATTTATATCGCCAGAATCTATTATATACTCTATTAAATTTTCAACAATCATTAGGGAGTCTTTAGCTTCTTTTCTATTAGCATTATTTAAATTTTTAATAACTTTATCCATGTTCTTCATGGTTAATTGCTTTAACTTGCTTAATCTTTCATCTTCTACATATACATCTTCTAATCTTTCATCTTCTATATATAAGTAAAAAACTCCCAATTCCTTTAACTTTTTAATATATTGGGCTGTAAGTTCGATTCCAGCTCTTAATAAAACGCTGCCGTCATTAGTTAAAATGCTTTTCCCTAAAATATCATTTTCCCTCACTCTATTTATAAACTCTAATCTCATATTCCACCTCAATAGTAATCGTACTCTCTAGTTGATTTTAAAAACTATCAATTACTATTATATTACACCTTATTCTATTTTTCATCATATTTTAGAGAAAATTGTAACCTTTCAAACATTTTAACTATATTTGAATAAATAGCATTAAAAACTTTATTAAACTTTATTTATCTAGCATATCTAAAAGTTCATTAAATCTAGCTATAGTATCTTCAATAGGCTTTGGTGTAGTCATGTCTACTCCTGCCTTCTTTAAAATATTTATAGGATAATCAGAACCCCCAGCCTTTAAGAAACCTTTGTACTTTTCAACCGTATCTCCGCCATCTTCCAGTATAGACTTTACAAAAGAGTTAGCTGCTGAATAACCTGTAGCGTACTGATAAACATAAAAGTCATTATAAAAATGTGGAATCCTAGCCCATTCCATATCGATTTCTTTATCTACGATTATGTCTTCTCCAAAGTATTTAACATTTAAATCATGATAGATTTTGCATAAATCTTCGCTAGTTAAAGGTTCGCCTGCATCTATTTTTTCATGAGTTATTTTTTCAAATTCAGCGAACATGATTTGTCTAAATACAGTAGTTCTTATCTGCTCAAGCTGAGTATTTATAAGGTAAAGCTTCTTCTTTTCGTCCTTTTCATTCTCTATAAGATAATTTATAAGCAAGTTTTCATTTACTGTAGAAGCCACCTCTGCGCAGAATAAAGTATAATCAGCATAAGTATAAGGCTGCTCTTTTCTTGAATAATAAGAATGAATAGAGTGACCCATTTCATGAGCTAGAGTTGATACATCATTTAGCTCATAGTTATAGTTTAATAAAACGTAAGGCATAGTGTCATAGCTTCCCCAAGAATAAGCTCCTTTTCTTTTACCCTTATTTTCGTAAATATCTATCCATCCGCTTTCAATTCCCTCATCAAATATCTTTAAATACTCTTCTCCTAGAGGTTTTAAAGCTTCTTTTATAATCTTTACTCCTTCATTAAACTCTATATTGGACTTTGGTGCATCAATTACAGGTACATATAAGTCATACATGTGAATTTCATTAAGACCAAGGAGTTTCTTTTTAGTTCTTACATATCTATGAAGGCTATCTAAATTATCATTTATGGTTTTTATCGCATTATCATAAACCTCTAGTGGTATATCATTAGGTTTTAAAGAGGCCTCTAGAGAGCTATTGTACTTTCTTGTCTTAGCTACAAAGGAAAAATTCTTTATTGAAGATGTAAGAGAAGAAGCTATGGTATTTTTAAAGTGCTCATAGGTATTGAATAATGCCTTAAAAGCAGCTTCTCTAACTTTTACATCCTTAGATTTAATAAATATAGAGTAGTTTCCTTCTGTAAGCTCTACTTCATTTCCTTCCTCATCTTTAATGGTTGGAAATGTCATATCTGCATTTGTAAGCATACCAAAAATACTTGAAGGAGCATTTAAAGCATCAGAAACAGAAGCCATAAGCTCTTCCATGTCCTTACTTAGAATATGAGGCTTTCTCTTTAACACCCTTTGTAACATAAATTTATATACTTTAAGCTCTTGATTTTCTTCTATTGCCTTTTCTATAGTACCTTCTTCATAGGATAGAATCTCTGGTATGAAGAATGCTTCCATAGCTGCAAGTTCTGCTGAATAAGCTTCTACTTTATTTTTTATGGATTGATTAGAGTTATTTGAAGTATCCTCATCTGATTTTAAAAATGCATAAACAAAAAGCTTATCGGCAAGCCTTGATATTTCTTCATCTAATTTTAAAAAGTTTAAAAGTTCTCTAGAATCCTTAAGCCTTCCTTGAAATTCCCTTAACTTTGGAGCCATTTCTTTAAGTTTTATAAAATCTTTTTCCCACTCCTCAGCGCTTGCATAAATCTTCTCTATATTCCACTTATCTTCTTTAGAAATCTCTTCTCTTCTTTTTACTTTTTTAACCTCAGACATGATTCAGCACCTCATTTCAAAATTTATTCTTGTTTGCCTTTATCTTTCTTTATACTTAATCTTCAGCTCCAGCCCTTAAATGTGCTGAAGTTAGCGCTCTCCACTGCACTTACTGGTATTCTTCCTTCTTATTTTCTGCCTCTTCAAATGCTTTTTCCATTTCAGTTTTTATAAGGTCGCATACTTCATTTAGTTTTTCTACCATGTCACTATGTTCTTCTTCGTAATTAAACTTTACTACCCATGTAGGGTTATATTCATCGTCTACTTCTTCTATCTCGTAACCCTTTTCTTCAAAAGCTTCTAGATCAAATAAATCATATACAGCAGTAAACTCCCACTCTTCTACATCTTTCTTAGTATCAAAGTATACACTTACCTTATCTTCATCTGCATTGTAGTAAAATTTAGTTACATACTCTGCTCCCTCTCCTACTTCATAGCTTCCCATTTCACTTATAAACTTATTATCCTTATCTACTTCCATTAATACTAATGCTGCAAATTCCATACTAACACCCTTTCATCTTTTATTCTAACCTCTAGTCACTAATCTTTAAAACATAATTAGCAATTTAAAATTTCCCTACTGTTATTACTATTTTTATTATAATTACCTTATACTATACTCATATTAATGTTCTTATTTATTAGCAGTAGAGATTTATCCGATGACTAACCGCCGTCTGTTTATTGCCAAATATATATAATATTAGCATATAAGAAGATTTAGGTAAATTATTCTACCATAAAAAATGCTCAGTAGAAGATTTATTCTACTGAGCCTGCTTCTAAACTTATTAAATTATATAGCTTCAACATTTTCTTCCTTTGAAGTCTTCCAATCTAAAAATTGTATTTCCTGGGCAATAACCTCGCTTATGTATCGTTTTTCTCCTTCTTTAGTTTCATAATCTCTCATTTGTAGTCTTCCAATTACACATATACGACTTCCCTTATTAGTATACTTTTCTAATCTTTCTGCATTCTTATCCCAAGCAACTATTGGTATAAAATCCACTACTCTTTCTCCATTTGCTCCCAAAAATCCTCTATCTACAGCTAATCTAAAAGCAGCAACACATTTATCACTATCTTTAAGACGTTTAACTTCGATGTCTTTAGTTATTCTTCCAATAAACATTACTTTATTCATTGATCTTTCCTCCAATATCAATAATATATTTTCTATAAATTATAACCACCTTTATGTTTATTAAACTATATCATCATACTTTTTTTGGTAAAATATAAAAATATGATAAAAATTCTAAATAACCCTTTCCAATTTATTCTTAATTTGTATAAGAAATCATGGTATAATTTAATATAATCTATTTCCAAATTGAAAATATCACGAAATAAGGATTATTTGTATGTTTTTTAGAGTAGGAGGTGCTGAAAAATTAATAAATTTGATTATATTATTATAGGCGCAGGTATGGGGGGCTTAAGTGCTGGAAATTTCCTTGCTAAATACAATAAAAAAGTGCTCATACTTGAAAAACACAGTATTCCCGGAGGACTTGTTACATCTTTCAAAAGGAAGGGAGTGCAGTTCGATCTCGGTATTGAAAGCCTCTACGAACTTAAAGAAGGTCAGACAATACCACAATTTCTAGAATTCTGGGGGACAACTATTAATGCGCAAAAGAATACTGGAGATATTTGCTGCTTCATCGATGGAAAAAGATATGATTTCCGTCATGATAGATTAAAAGAGGATTTTATAGCCGCTTTCCCAAATAATAAAGATGATGTCAATCTCATTTTTGATATAAACGAAAGAATGTATATAGAAATGAATTCTGGGACTGGAGCACCTAAACCACCTTATGAAATGAACTTAGTTGAGCTTATGAAATTTGGTATTAACAACTTTATAAAGAAACCTACCTTTATGAAATATGGTATGAAAGATGCCAGTGTTGTACTAGACAAATTAACACAAAATCCTGTTTTACGCTCTGCCATATACAGCAAAGGGATTTTTCCTATGGTATATATGGCTTATGCTTACCGCTTTAATGTTATAGGTAAAGACTATTATCCAACATATGGCATGCAAGCTATTCCAGACGCTTCGGTACAAAGTTTTACCTCAAACGGAGGAATTCTTAAACTAAAAACCGAAGTTATGGAAATTCTTATTGAAAACGGCAGAGCAATTGGTGTTAGAACTAAAGATGGAGAATGTTATTATGCAGGTAATGTTATCAGCAATGCATCACCGCACTTTACATATGATTTACTTCCTGATAGCCTGACTACCAAAAACAAAATGAAGCAAAAACTTGAGGGGAAAGAAATATTTCCAAGCATCTGTGCTTTGTTTATGTCTGTGAAAAATGATTATAACTTTGAAAATATCAGTTGTTTTTCTTTCTTAAGCAGCATTAATTATAAAGATAATCACAAAAACTTTACGCCTGAAAATTGCCCCATAGAGATGGTCGTCTATCCAAAAAAGCCAGATGATATATACAAAGCTGCAGTTGCACTTTTGCCAATCCCATACGAGTACCATAACTATTGGGAAACTAGTGTAAAACGAGAACGTGGTGAAGCATATTACAAACTTAAAGATGAAGTAACAGATACGGTTTTATCGAGGCTCGATTCATTGCTTGGCAATAGGTTCAAAGATAGTTTAACTCTTGCAGAGCTGTCAACTCCAATTACATTTGAGCGATATACCTACAGCAAAAATGGCTCCTTTATGGGTTGGTCTATTGATGCTAAAAACTATGGAAAGTTCCTAAAACAGAAAACTGATGTGGCCAACCTATATCTATGCGGCCAATGGGTATTTCCGGGCTTCGGTGTGGCAGGTGTGATGGCAAGTGGATATTATCTTGCAAAAGATTTGCTGAAATTGGACGGTATTGATTTAGAGAGAGATTATAAAAATTATTTTATGCAAAATAATTGAAATTAACATTTGGTGCCTGTCACCAAATGTTAACCCCAAATGTTAAAAGAATATCATCTTCAAACCAAATAGTATTAGAATGATCCCTCCTACATAGTCTGCATACTTTGAAACCACGTCTATTTTTCTTAAATATTTTGCGATTAGAAAAGCAATCAAACACATAATAAGAGTTATAAGTCCAATAAATATGGTGGCTTCAAGCAGGATTAAAGGTGCTGTTATACCATTTAAAGCTGTAAACCCTACAACCGCTGCATCTATACTTACAGATATTCCAAGAATTATATACATTTTTTTATTAATAAGTATGTTATTATTATCATTTTCCATGCCCTCTTTTAGCATGAGCATTCCCACCATGGCTATTATTATTCCACCTATGATTTTGGGAATATATAATATGTAAGTATTAAAAAGATATCCTAAAAACGCTCCAGTATAAGATAAAAGAAACTGAAAAAAGCCAAAGTATATGCAAAACCAAATTTTGCTTCTTCTCTTTACTGATGGATTTAAGCCTATGCTTAAGGATACCCCAAAGGCATCAAGAGCCAATGCCAAGGCTATTATAAGAAGCGAATATATTCCAATATAAAAAATCCCCATAAAAAAGCTCCCCCGTAATTTAATGAGTATATAAAGTTAATATACTATTAATATGAGGGAAAAATTGAAGTTATTACTATATAAAACTCTCGTGTAATAATTGATATGCTAATGCCTTTGTCAACTATTAAATTCTTTTTAAAACTTGAATTTACTTCGGCTATCATTTCACAATATACCTATGTTACTGCACCTTAACTGTTACCTTTGTACTTTCAAGCTTACCATTAACTTCAGCCCAAAATTCCATACCGTATTCTCCCGTATTATCAACTTGTAAATCTAGGTATACTAATCTCATAAAATCTCTATCTACTTTACTTAAATTATATGTTCCATTAATTAAATGTACAGATTCTATAATTTCATCTGATTTCTTTCCTGATGCTTCGATATTTCCAGTAAGAGTTATCATTAAATCAACTTTAGAAAATCCAAGAATATGTTCTGTTGGTGATTTGGGTATAATTTTTATTTTTAAACCTTTCTCTTTTTCTACTGTTACACAGTCATTGTTTTTAACCACCTTAACATTATTAAAACTGCCATCTCCTATCGAAATTTCAAAAGTTAAAGGATCTAAACCTTCTTTATTTATAGTAACTTTATCACTTAGTTTAACATTTTGGGGTAAATTATGCTGTACAAGTATATCTACATTTCCACCATCTTCAGAATCTAAAGTTATATTTTTGTCTTCAATGTATGTCAAATTATATCGTCCGCTTTTTACTTTAACTGTGCTATTTAGAGCCGCAGCTTTTATTGCATTATTTATGTATTCATCATCACTTTGTTGTCCATTATCTGGCTCATTTGACGCTTGTTCCACTATTATTGGAACACTAAGTATATTTGATATAATTCTCTCCCCTGCATATACATATTTAGTCGTTATAAAAAACAATGTTAATGCTGCCCCTGTAACCAAAAATTTTTTAATCTTTTTCATATTTTCCTCTCCTATAAATTAAAATATCCTTATCAACTATTACCCTTTATTTTGTCCAAATTTATGTCTGTTAAACTATTTATTATAAGTATTCTTTTATTATTTTGTACAAAGAGCCTAGCAAATTTAATTAAATTAAAACCGCTAGGCTCTCATTGAGTAATTTATTAATCTTATTTGGTTATATTTTCATTCCTTATTTCTAACTATATATTCCTATAATTCTAGTCAACTTGAACAGCATAGATGTTTACTTTATATGTTCCAGCAGTATTAACTTTAAATGTCATTTTTGCTTGAATACCATCAGTATTTTTATCAAAGTCTACAGGGGAACCGTATAAGCTTGTGCTAAGCGTAAATCCTTCTGTTGGTCCCCAATATCCCTTTAATACATTAGCTGTTGTATCTATAACAAAAGTGTCGTTAATTCCTTCAGTACTTCCAGAATCATTTACATTCGTAACTTCAAAATCTTCCTTAGCTGCTGCTACATAATTACCTTCTGTATTTTGTTTAGTTACATCGATTCTATAGCGAACTTTTTCCATAGTTACTCCATTAGCTATCTTTACAGTGACTAAGGTATCTTTTTCTTCACCAGTAGTAAGTACAATCTCTTCATCTTTTGACCAGTTCCATTCTATAGTTACTGGTAAGCCAAGTCCATCTAATATGTCTCTTAATGCAGCTGTAGCTGGCTCAACTCCAAAGAAAGCATGATTTGTAGTTGCATTTCTTGCAGCTAATAATTCCTGGGCTACATAAACTAAATTACTATCATTCGCAGCAATTAAATCACTAACTTCTTTCAAACTAGTTGTATAATCAGATTCAGCTAATGGTTCTAACATCGCATCTGTATATCCTGCAGCCTTCATCTTATTAATTAAATCTTGCCTGTCACTATTTAATATTGGTGCATAAGTTTGTAAAGCAGTCTTCATCTGTCCTCCATCTTGTGCTCCATCAACTGCATTAATAAATAAGAATTTATTATATTCTTGTCCTACTGAATACTCAAATGCTTCTTTAACTTGTCTTGCATCTGTATATCCGCCTTGTGGCTTTGCACCCACTATAAATTCTGCAACTGCTTGTTGACGTCCTTGTCTATCTGGCATCTCATTAAACTTACCCATAACTTCACTGCTTATTCCAATAGCTGCACTATAACTGCTATCTGCTAAAACGCCCTTAAGTGTACCTATATCTGTTACACTATTTACAGCTGTAATAGCAGCCTTTTCTGTATTACTTGGTTGTAAATCAAAAGTAACACTTATTCCATTTTTTAAAGTAATAGTAATATCATCAAGATAAGCATCTGTAAAGTTTTTAGCCCAAGCTGAACCTGTTCCAATCTTAAATTTTTGCACCTTTTGTTCTCTGTAATCTATAGTACTATTTTCCCACGTAACTTCACCCTCTTGTATTTGTGATAATGTTGGTGAATTATAATATCCCATAGGGCCGTAATTGCCATCAAAGAATACTAACTGATTATTTCCATCTTCAGTACTCCATGTATTCCATTGGTTTGCTGGTGCATTTAATCCATTAGAGTACATAGGTTCAGCATTTAAACGTTCTTCATACCACCCATGTTTTGTTCCATTAGTGTATATACTTAAGAAAAAATCTACATCTCCTTGATTACCTTTTTTATTTGTTTTGTATGAGATAGATTCTATATCGCTAATTTTTATCGGATTATCACTGATTTCTGATGGATCAATATAGAATTCTAACACATTTCCATTAGCCTTCCAAGACCCATTGTTTATATTACTTCCTACTAATCCAACACTATCTGGATTATCCTTGACTACTGTATTAGCTGCAGGAGCAATAACCTTAAATGTAGCTTCTAATTTATTTGATATTATTGTTTCTGCTGCGAATGCCATGGTTGAACAAACTGTAGTAATCGTCATGCTTAAAGCTAAAACTGCAGCTATTTTTTTCTTTTCATAAAACACATCCCCCTTAAATAATAATTTAAATTTTATAGTTAACGTCAAATTATTTAATTTAACCTAACTTGCATTAAGTATTTTAAATCTAAAAATCGCTAACAGCAGTAACTGCTAATTTATAATTGCCCGAATTTTTAAAAGTAATTTTAACTGGAAACTCCACACTATTCTTTATGCTAAATGTTTCTTCAGTATTTCCATTAAGATGATTAAGTCTAAATATGGCTGATTCATCATTTGAAAGTATAATTGTCATATCCTCATCTATAGCTTCTACAAGCACATCATCTTTTGATGCTGGTGTACCATCTTCCTTCGTCAATTCTATAACAAAGACTATATTATCTGCTGAAACAGCTCCATTTATTAAATTAGCATAGAAAGATAATCCAGTAGCTTGTCCAATTTTAACATCATTAAATGCTTTATTTCCCACTTCCTTACTTGCCGCATCCCAACTTATATTTATGGATTCTTTAACTGCAAGGGTTAACTTTATTTTTGTAGAATATCCATTAACGCTCCCTGTGAATTCGTAATTAGCTAAATCATTAATAATAACTGCACCATCACTACTAATAGTTACTCCCTGTGGTGCTGTCCATGTAACAGTCCTTCTACTTGATGTACCATTGCTCATCCTTACATTAACTTCAGTAGGCAAGTTATAAGTATTTCCTGTAGCGATTATTTTCTTGAAAGTATTGACACCCGTTTTATCCACATTGTTTATACTTTCTATACTATATACTGTAGGTGATGAGTCAGAGTCTCCTCCTGATGAACCTCCTCCGCCAGCATTTCCACTTCCACCTCCTGTGTTCGTATTTCCTGTTTGTGAACCCGGATTTGTGGCCTCTCCACCTGGTATTTCTTCATCATCTATCTCTTCCATATCATCTGGTGGATCAATATCCTTAATCTCTGGATCAATTTTTTCTCCATTTATATCTTTAATTTCAGCAACCTCAGCTTCCTTATCCTTTGAAATTTGAGCATTAGGTACTGTAATAATGCTGTCAATTTTTGCATCACTTGCTATATCAACTTTAGCTTCTGTACTTACTATAACTTCTTTAATTTCTCCACTTAAAACTACCTTAGCATCCTTATTTTCTGTGGCTACTTCCAACTTTGAAACCTCTGCACCCTCAGCCACTTTAATTGCAGCATCTGTTTGTACTATAATTGGTTCCTTAAATTCTCCTCTAAGCTCTATAGTCTTTTCTCCGCTGTCACTTATTTTTATTGTTACTTCTCCAAAAGAGCCTGATTTATTATCAATAATAGCAAAAGATTGTACCAATGTATTTCCTATCTTAGTTTCTCCCCTTGACTCAACCCTCACATTACTCGAACTTTTTATAGAAAGAGTGTCAGCAAACACATTTTGAAAATGTATGCTTTCCTTTCCACCAGATAAAATCACTATGTTTCCAGCATTAACATCTTCTAAACTTGTTACTCCCTTAACTCCTGGGTTTACATACAAAGTTCCCTTTACATTTACCTTCTGAAGAAGTATTTCATCTCCTGTAACATAGAGGTCTTCATCAAAATTTACATCTTTATATATAGACTTATCCTTAGCTTTAACAGGCGTACTATTTAATTTGCCATCATCTTTTTCTGAAACTCTATATACCTCTTCAGGCATTTCCATCTTGCCAAGCTTTTCTACTTCTGCATCTAGTGAAAAGTCTTTTTTATTTCCTACTTTTGAGAATACATCCAATACTTTCTTATGAGACACGTATTTACCCGAATCATCGTGATAAGAATGAATTTCCCCCTTTGAGAGCTTGTCTAGAAAATCCCTATGCAAGAAACCTTTTAAACCATCATTATTGTTTAAAAAGGATTCCTCAATTTCCTTTACATTATACTCATAAACCTTTCCCGCCCTAGTTACTATGGTATAGCTATCCACCTTTGCACCAGCATATGTGTAACTTCCTAATAAAATACCAATGGATAAATTTGCAATTAAAAATACTTTCGACTTTTTCATCTTAATCTCTCCCTTAATAATCCATTAATTTAAGGAAACAAAAAACCTTATCTACGTAAAATAGATAAGGTGGGTTGCACCATTAACTCCATGTATTCCAGGTGCCCAAATTTAGAACACACTTCAAAGTTCCCTTAAGAATTTAATATCATGTTTCTGTATCTGTAAAATATTATACTATTTAGTCAGGACACAATTTGTAAAAATTAGGAATCCACTTTAAATTTATTTTCTCTTTATTTCTTCATCATATATAAATATGTGATTTTTTTTCTGAAATAATATTGAAAAACTTCATACGTTCTTTTAAATTCTTAGCATATATTAAGTTATAGGTAAAATATTACATATTATACTTAATTATTCTGTCACAACTTATATCTATCGTAATATTATGAACTTTAAAATAAACACTTAAAAAGGAAGCTTATAACAAACTTCCTCAATATTCATAAATCTTATCATATAATTTATTATCTTTTATCATTGAAACTTCTCTAGCCTTTTTCTTCATTTGAAGATCATAGGTGGTATCTATAATAATAAACTCATTTAAATCTTCTATATATACTTCATTCCAGACATGATATCCTTTTGCATTTTGTGTATAACCCTTAACTAATTTTGCTGGTATGCCTAAACTTCTAAGCATTGCAGCAAATAAAGATGAAAAGTCATAACATATTCCTTTACCCTCTTCTAAAGTTTTATCTATATTAGGTAAATAGTCATATTTCAATTTATTGAGCTTTTCATAATCATAATTGAAATTATTTATTATAAATTTATAAATAGCTTGTACCTTTTCTTCATTATTTTTCGTACCTTCAGTAAGCTCTTTAGCCTTTTTAACTGCTTCTGAAGAATCATTCCATTCTATTATTTGAATAGAGTTTAAAAAGACTTCTTTATTATCTTCTAGTTTTATAATAATTGAATCCATTAAAACCTTTTTATATCTATTACCCTCAATATTTTTAAATAAACTTACTTTATATTCACCATTTACAAGTTGGAGTGGAAAGCTATTAACCCTTTCATCGGCTTTTATATCGTATATATACTTAGCATCATCCTTTTCAATTATTAATTTTGATTTAATGTTATCTCCATTTCCATACTTAACTCCAACAATCCCTTTATTTATATTACCTTTATCAATATTAATCCCTTCATTAGTTTGAAATGCAAAAACTGACTGGAAAGAAACTGTAAGATAAATAATAATAGCTGATAATGACGCTATTCTCCTTTTCATAAAAACTCCTCCTTCGGTAGCCAGGCTGCCACTCCACTTTTAATGGAAAGGTCCTATAGCTTTGCGTCCCTATCTTTCAATAGGTTTGCCTTTATCGGTAAAAATTTCAACCTAGAATACTTTTATAGACAAAAGCTTATAAATAAATTCTTTATACAACTTCCACCTGTACTATATCCTATGTAGTTTTATCAAAGAATGTTACTACTTAATAAAATATATTAAATAATATTAATTGTTATTGATATAAATAAAATAGGAAGGTGATACAGTCTTTTCTGCATCACCTTCCTATTATTTAAGTAACAAAAAACCTAGTCTTAATCTATAAAATCAAAGCCTATTTTTTCAATCTTGCTTTATATTTATTTTTTCTATTATCCCTGTTAGTTTTTCGATTTACTCTCTACCACTTGAGACTTGTACCTATTCATTTTTCAATACCTTTTTATCCGTATTTCAATTATTTTTTGCCTTTTGAAATACTTTTTTGTTTATTGACAATCATTATTAAAATTCCCGCAAAGACTCCACCAGAAGTGTCGATTAGAACATCTTTAAATCTTCCTTCTCTTCCTGGAATAAAAATCTGATGCATTTCATCGGAGCAGGCATATAAGAATGTTGCTATCAAAGAAATAATCAAACCATTTTTTAGAGGAACTTCGTCTCTTAAAGCATTAAATATCAACATATACAATATAAAGTACTCCATAAAGTGGGCAGCCTTTCTAACTATAAAATTAGCAAGATTCCCAAAAGCACTATTTAAATCTACTCCTAATGAATTTAATACATGTATTACATTGCCACTCTTTTCATCCGATACCACAGCAGGGTCGTTCGAAAATAAAAATATAACTGCCATCCAAATTATTACTAATGTCCATCTTAGGTAGGTTTTCTTCTGCTTCATACCACATTCCCCCTTCTTATGCTAT
This sequence comes from Clostridium bovifaecis, assembly GCA_009738435.1. Lineage (GTDB taxonomy): Bacteria > Bacillota > Clostridia > Clostridiales > Clostridiaceae > Clostridium_H > Clostridium_H bovifaecis. The sequence goes on from CP046522.1 coordinate 2,608,206, forward strand.
ATATCACCTCTTTTAATTGTTTCTTAGGTCTAAGATATATTATATCATAAGTAATGCTACTAATTATTTACCATTACCTTTACTCATTTTTATATATTGCCTTATTTTCTTATAACTTAATTTTAAATTACTGAATTCATATCTAACGCAAAAAACCCAGCAGCTCTATACTATGAACTGCTGAATTAACTTCTGCTTTTTATTCATTTTATCTAGAAGTAATCTTCACCACTGTCTCCTTGTTTAACTTCTTTCCTCCACTATCTTTTACCTTATCGCTTATTACAAGATAGTAAGTGCTATCCTTTAACTCATCTTTTAAGTTCAGAGTTACCCTATTGCCATCCGTTACTGTTATATTTGTGTCTATTCTCTCTCCGTTTGCTGCATTTATAAGTTCTACATTTTCATTATTTATGCTTCTTGCATCTATAGCCTTATTGAATGTTATGTTAAAGGTTTTATCTTTCTTGTCTTTATCTATACTTTTTAATATTTTGCTGCCCGGGTAGATTAGATTAACTTCATCTTTTAGATCTTCATAAGAAAAGTTTACCCACCTTTCGCCTTGACCTAAAAATAGGTTTTTAGCATCTATATTTTTTATAATATATCTATAAGTCTCCAAAAATCCTGCTTTCCTTGCTTCTTTTAAGTCAATATAAAAGCTTTTATTATTTAATTCCAGCTTTACATATCCAGCCTTATTATTTGAAGTCTCTATCTCATCTTTTGAGCTCATGCCAGAGGATAATAAATATGCCAAATCTAAAAAATCTACATTTTCCTCATCCACTGGTAAATCTGGGCTTATTCCCACATGGTTAATAGTGTTTCCATAAGGAGATAGGAATTCATTTGTGGTTATTTTAAGAAAGCTTCCATCGCTTAAAGGGAACATATTTTGTGCTACTCCCTTTCCATAGGTGGTTTTTCCTATAAAAAAGGCCTTTTTATAATCCTTTAGTGCTGCTGACAATATTTCAGATGCACTGGCGCTATACTCATTGATTAAAAATATAATTGGCTTTTCTATTATGTTATCATGGTTATATCCTTTATATGCAGCTTTATATCCAGCACTGTTTTCCATAATCATGAGCGGATTGTTTCCAACAAAATACCCCCCAATATCCAAAGCTGCTTGTACATATCCTCCTGGATTGTATCTTAGATCAACTATATACGACTTTACATCAGCTTCTTCAAGCTGATCTAATGCATTTTTAAATTCGTAGGGAGTATTTTCTCCAAAAGAAGAAACCTCTATATAACCTACATTATTTCCTAAAACTTCGCCTACTACTGTAGGAAGAGATATTTCTCTTCTTATTGCATCTATCTCAAAAGAGCTTCCATCTCTTATTACAGTAAGATGTGCATTGGTACCCTCTTCTCCTTTTATATAAGTAATAGCTTGCTCTACTGCAAGCCCCGATAAGTTAATATTATTTACTTTGGTAATGATATCTCCAGCCTTCAACCCTATCTCTTCAGCTGGAGAGCCTTTAATAACATTAGTTATTTTTATTCCAACACCATCTGTAAGAATTTGTACCCCTATACCGCAGAATTTATTGTCTATAGCATTAACAAACTCCTGATATTCTTCTTTAGTAAAATAGCTAGAGTAAGGGTCATTTAGTTCTTTTACCATGTCTTCTATTGAACTTGAGTTTAAAACTTCATCAGAAACAGGATTTAGATAGTAGTTTTCAATTAAGCTTTTTGCTTCTGATAAGGGGATAGTTTCTACAGCATTAGCATTAATATATAAAAAACTTAGACTGCTAAAAAATATTGATAAAGCTGCAAGAATACTTATTCCTTTATTTTTTATGTTTTTTGCTTTAAATAATTTCATAATATCACCCATTTTTCTCCGGGGCCTATCCCCTATTTTTCTATAAAGACCCCCGGGAGTAAAATGCACTCCCGGGGGTCTTTATTATATTCTTACTCTATGCTGATTACTTCTAATTCCTCAGTAGTACTTCCTGAACCATCTATAGCTTTTTCTCCAGTTGAATCTTTATATGTAGTTGGTTTAATTAATGATGCACTTACTGGTTGTTCGGTAGCATTGTCCACGTATTCTCCTGAGAAAAGTCTAACATAGATTTTAAAATTAGCAGCTGCAAAAGCTTCACTTATCTCAGCTTCATTTCTTGGATCATTAACATAATCTAGGCTGTAAGACTTGCTTCCAAGAATAACACTTCCATTTGGCACCTCTGTTATAGCGCTAGCGCTAGTTGCGATAACTGTCATAGCTAATAATGTTCCTCCCACTATTTTTCTTAAATTTTTCATTTTAACCCCTCCCTATATATGATTATTTCTTTAATTGTTTCAAACTAACTTCAACATTATCAATTTCCTTATTAGAATTGTCAAAAAGCTTTATAGTAACCTTATCCTTTTCTTTTTTTGCCGGGAATATAGTTATTCTTTCATTAAAAGGTGATACTGCAGATATATTTTTTTCTCCATCGTATATTTGAAATTTTGCCGCAGTATTGTATTGCTCTTTTCCTAAATCAGTTAAGTTAACCCTTGCAACTGCTCCAACTTGTGCCTTAGCCACTTCAGCAATAACTACTTCATTGCTTCCTTTGCTATTCCCTCCAGATATCTTTATTCCCGCAAATAAACTTACAATCATTCCTATAGCTACTATAGCAATTATGATATTAAACATCTTTTTTCTAGCTTGTGCTTTCATGAAACTCATCTCCTAAAACTTATTTATTCACCAGATTGTAATACCGCATCAAAAGAATAGGTTTCACTTTTATTTTTATCGTATAATTTTATCTGAACTTTACTTCCTATTTCTCCATTTGGGTACATTGTAGTCTCTTCATTAATTCCTACAACCTTTGAAACCGGCTTTCCTTTACTAAATACTCCAAAAAATACGGCTTTGTTTTTATCTATTTGTTTATTGTCTACTATTACTTTTACAACAGATCCTACATTAGCTTCCTGTGAGAATATGCCTATCTTACTTCCTTTTAAATCCTTTGTATCTTTTTTTATTCTTGGCTGCATAGCTCCAGACTTATTAGAAGTGCCGCCATCGCCTTCTTTACCAGTGCTCACTGTATCTTTCGATCCAGCTTTATCCTTTGAAGCTTCGTTCTTATCTGCAGTTTCTTTACTACTTGCAGCTTCTTTATTATCTACAGCTTTATTTGAATCTGTGCTAACTGCTTGTTTATTGTCCTGGTTACTAGTATTCTTGCTTTTAGATCCGCATGCTGTAATAGTAATTCCCATTATTGCTATTATCAGTGCTGATATAATAACTTTATATTTTCCTTTCATATCTTGCCTCCTAATTGCTGCTGAAATTGATAAGCCTAATTATTAAAGCTTACTGACCATTTACTTAAATGAAGCTCATCCTGCAGTATATTCTCCTTAGGGAAAACAAAGCTATAAAGTTTTGCCTTAAGAGGATTAACTGTTATACCTTCATCTTTAAGCTCAAAAACTCCCCTAGCAATTTCTATGTCTCTAGCATCTTTAACAGTAATAGGAAGCTTCTCCAATTTTATCTGCCTATCACTTCCATTTCTGATTACAAGTACTATAGAAAGTCCGCCATTTTCATTTAAGTCTACATTATAAGCTGAAATGCTAACTTGTCCATTTCTTAAAAGAGGAAGATCTGACAAAAACTTTTCATATTTATCTCTGTGTACTCCCTTGATTTCTTTCGGGAAATCCTCGTATTCAAGCTTTAATGTTCTTTCTGCTTTTACTCTAGTATCAAAAACAATCTTTACATCTTTTAGTTCATTATCACCTAAATCGATTTCCTCTTTACCAAAATATAATTTCCAAGGTCTTACGCTTAGAGGAGGTATTTCTCCTATTTCCCTTAGATTAAATATCTTATGTCCAACAACTTCTCCTTTATCATTAACTAATACAAAAGGAACTTGCTCAAAGTTAATCGGCCTATTTAGCCCATTTCTTATAAAAATGCTAGCCTCATATTTATCACCTATATCAAAGATAAAATCAGTACTTATGTTCACATCTCCCTCTTTTATAGGTGGTAATGACGCTATTTCTTCATTTAAAGTTTCCATTTGAAATTTTGAAATCCTCTCCTCTAAGTCTGGATGAATTGAGATTTCTGTTTTCACTACATTTCTATCCTTTTCCATTTCCTGCATCATTTGTTTCCTCCGTGTTTATAAATTAAATACTTATATGCTAATAATTCACATTATAAGTATACCACAATTAAAACCTATTTTTAAATATCTTTTCAACTCCAGAAGGCTTAATGTGCATACCATCATAAAAATCTTCCTCTATGCATCCCACTTTACTTGGATTATAAGAACCATTTAATTTTATATCTTTATCCTTTGCAAATTCCACAAAATATCTTTCAACTTCATGTACTATTCTATAATCAGCGGAACTTATTAGCTTTTCATAGACATATGGATGATATGGGGATAGATAAAACTCAACCTCAACTCCATCTTTTAACATCAGCGCTATAAATTCTTCAAAGTTTTCTTTATACACCTTATCAATGGTTGTAAAATCTCCAAGATTATATACGGGTTTCTCTGAAGCATATTGAAGGGCAAGCTTTCTAACTTCTTCTACAGACCTATTTCTAAATTCTTCATTGTAAGCTAAACTTCCATCTGCCCTTTTCACATTGGTTTTAGAATACTCTTTATCTGTTGAAGCATAAGCTATATTTTCCTTCTTAGCTAGTGTATCCACGGCAGTTTGGAAATAGGACAAAGATACCAGTTCTAAATATTTTTCATCAAATTTTTCTTTATCTCCATTATGAAGGCCTATTTCCCCTTGCATGTAAAAATAATATTCCTTGAGAGACTTCCATCTGCTTTGATTATTATTTTTATTCAGTATCCATGGATCAAGACCTATTACAACTTTTTTAGGAAGCTTGTTTTCTTTTTTGTATACTCCGTATATAGCCATCAAATCCTCTAATGAAGCTCCTGATACGCTGCTGTTAAACATATCTTCTTCTTTTAAAACCTTCTCTGTTATTTGCATTGCCCTACTAGAACCTAAAACTACTATTCGTTTAGTTTTTTCTAGTTTATCTATATAAAACTTTTGAAGCAGTCTTTCGTCATAATTGCTTAAGTTCTCCACGTTAGTTTCTTTGCTTAATATGCTTGCAATCCCTTTTTCGTAGTATCCATGTTTATAGAATATATTTCCTGGATCTACAAAGTAGTTTACCATAACCAAGTTTATAGGTATAGGCAGAAGCAAACAAAGTTTTTTTATAAATTTATTCATCAATATCCCCCCTATTAAAATTGGAAGTAAATAAATTGTGATTGTTCAAACACTCCAAATAGCATTATTGTAAATATTAACACATAATAAATAACCCATCTAAATAGAGCTGTTTGTTTATTCAGAATGTCTACAATACTATTTCTTCTTTGAAGCAAATGTACCATTTCCATAATGGCAATTGCAGCAATTCCTACAAGGAAGGAAGTTTTATCTAATCCTAAGCTTAAAAGAAGTTCTACTACCCTATTTAAGCTATTGATGTCTCCAAGTCCCCTAAATAAGTTTTTTACAACATACAAAGCATCAGAAAGCGAATTTGCTCTAAAGAATATCCAAGCAAAATCAACAAGAATAAAAGTTATGAGCGCCTTTATAAACTTATGAAGCTTTGGCATCTTTGTAAGCCCAATAGTATCTGCAAAACTTTCTCTAAATCTTTTAGTTAGAGCACCTACTATTTGATATATTCCATGAAGCGCTCCCCAAATTACAAAAGTCCAGCTGGCTCCATGCCATAATCCACTCACCATAAAGGTTATAAATATATTAAAAAAGTGTCTTGATTTCTTAACCCTGCTTCCCCCCATGGGAATATATAAATAATCCTTAAACCATGTGGACAAGGATATATGCCATCTTCTCCAAAATTCTGCAATGTTCTTGGAAAAATACGGGCTTCTGAAGTTTTCCATAAGATCATACCCCATAACCTTAGCTGCTCCAATGGCTATATCAGAATATCCCGAGAAGTCACAGAAAATTTGGAAAGCAAAGAATATGGTAGCTACTATCAAAGGAAGACCAGTGTAAGAAGTCGGATTATTGTAAACAGTATTTACTAGTATAGCTAGTCTATCTGCTATAACTACTTTCTTAAAGAATCCCCATCCCATAATCTTTAGGCCATCAGTAACTCTTTTATAGTCAAAATTGTGTTTTTTATAAAACTGTGGTAAAAGCCTGTCCGACCTTTCTATTGGACCTGCTACTAGCTGCGGGAAGAAGGAAAGATAGAGAGCGTATATACCAAAGTGTCTCTCTGCCTTTTGTGTTCCTCTATAAACATCAATAGAATAACTCAAGCTTTGAAAAGTATAAAAAGATATACCCACTGGTAATAATAGCTTGAAGTTAGATATAGGATAACTTGCATGAAAGTAGCTAAATAACTGCCTAAAGGAGTCATTAAAGAAATTAAGATATTTGAACACAAATAAAATAGCCAAATTAGATAAAATGCTGAAGCTTAAATATGCCTTTTTTTTCTTTAAATTTAATGTGTTTTCTATCCACATACCTGATAAATAAGATATAAAAGTAGTAGTAAGAATCAAAACTACATACTTAGGATTCCAACTCATATAAAAATAATAACTAGCTGCAAGCAGCAATATCCATCTATATTTATAAGGAATTAAAAAATACAAAACTGTTACTATAGGAAAAAATATCAAAAAACTAAAGGAATTAAATAACATGAGTTCACCACCGATTAACATTATTATGATTAAGATTTCAATACCATATGATATCATTAATTTATATAATATTCAATCTCAAAAACCTTCCAAACAAAGACCCCCAGGGGTAAACTGTACCTCTGAGGGTCTTTCTATTTTTCTATTCTAGCAAGTTTAAATCCATCACTTTCATTGACATAATAAATGTAATTTTCTATTACATTTATGTTCCTCACCTTATCGTCAGAAAGCTTAGTTAAATAGCTTCCATCAGTCTTTATTTTGTATAATTTGCCCCCATCAGAATCATTTCTAAAGTAAATCCAGCCCTCTGATACATTTATATAATCTGAGCTTCTATATGTAACAGATACTTTATCGCTGCCATTTTTTCTAATCTTATAGATTTTATTTCCTTCAGTGAAGTATAAGTAATCCCCATATATATTTATATTTCTAACTTCTCCAGTATTTATTTTAGAATATGTTTCACTTCCATCAATTCGCATTTTGTATAGGCTTAAGCTGTCCTGAAGGTTTTGGAAATATACATAATCATTTTCTACTGCTATTTGAGTATACATATCCCAAGAATAAGGGTTGTTATTACCATCTCTTATCTTAGACGCCGACACTTCTCCATACCCTATATCATCTATATCTATTTTCCATATTCCGCCTTTAGTGGGATCAAAATAGTATAGATATCCATCTACAAGGTTTATATACGCAGCATTGTCTGAAGTAATTCTTGTTAAACTGCTTCCATCACTTTTTATCCTGTACATATCTCCTTTGCTTAGGAAATATACCCATCCATCATATACATTTATATAAGACACCTCATCATAAGTAAGTGGTTCAACTCTTCCGCCTTGTAAAGGTTCTTTATAAAGCTTTCCTCCATCATTTAAATTAGAGTAATATATCCATTTGTCATCGCTTGCTGCAAGCCCCTTGTTCATTATATTACCTATGGAGTTTCCTCTGAATTTAAATCTATCTTCTATAACATTTAAAGTTAATTTTATTTTTCTTGTGTATCCTTCCACAGTGCCATAATAATTATATACACCTGGAACTGCTGTATCTACATTATAATTGTCCCAAATAATCTCTAGCTGCCTTGTGCTAGCATTATTCATTTTAGCCGTCACAGTAGAAGGAAGATCATATTTGTCTCCTTTATTTATATTTAGGAAAATATCATCAATTCTTTCTATAGTAATTAGCCCTGTACTGCTGATATTAAAATTTTTATTGATCAGGTTATAATAGTAGTCACTTGTTGGAAGGTAAAAGTCATTAGTCTTTCCAGTAGGCAAGTACAGTGTAGTTAAGGAGCTTAAATTTTTAAGTGGAGTGATGTCAATAATATTATAGTTATAGTCAAGCCTTAGCTCATTTAAATTTACTAGATTGCTTATATATTCTATATTATTTTTACTGCCATTATCATTATTCTTTATTCCAGCATTTGATAAATTTAACTTTTTAAGATTCCTCAAATTTCCTAGGGATTCTGTGTTAGCAATACTATTATTGCTCAAGTTTAAAGATGCCAAGTTAATAAAATATTGCATTCCTTCTAAATCAGTTATACCTTTGTTTGATAAATCTAGTTCAGTAATGTTTTTTGCATCTTTATAATATATATCCTTGTGGATCAACTGAACAGCCTTTTGCTTTAACAGCATCCTTTATTAAAGTTCCATCACTATCATCTGGTAACTTAAATACAGCCTTATCTAAGTCTATAGTAAAGTCCTTGTTCTGCAATCTTTCATAATAGGACAGTATATAAGAATAGTCCCGTACAAGAGTGTTTTCTCCTAAAAAAAGCTCTTTTAAGTTAAACATATATCCTAAATACCCTAAATTAGCAGGCTCTCTTGGCTTTCCATCTACAGTATCATTGTATCCTATTTTATTATTATAAAGACTTAGATATTCCAGACTTTTAAGCCCTCTTAACTCATTTATTCTTTCAATAGAGTTATTAGATAAATCCAACTTTTTAAGTCCTGTTAGCACTTCTAAGCAGCTAATACTGGTTATATTATTATTTGATAAATCTAAATAAGTCAATTTATCTAAATTTGAAAAAGAATTAGCTTCTGTATTGACTTTATTATCATGAAGAATAAGAGTTTCTAGATTGATCAATGAATTTAAAGGCTTAACATTTACTATGTTGTTATTACTTAAATCTAAATATTTAAGTGCTGCAAAGTTTTCTATTCCACTTATATTAGAAATATTTTTATTCTGTAATTCTAGCTTTTCAATATTCCTTATATCTTTTGTATAAATATCCCCTGAATACTTTTGAATAACCTCTCTTATAGCTCCTTCAAAATTGCTATCTAAGAAATTTATTCTCTGATTTAAGCTCACTTCTTTATCAAGCTTTAAATTTGTAGTATCTAGACTTTCTAGCTTAGGAAAAGTATTTATTGTGCTTAGCAAATTCTCACCGTTTGTTATGTTTGTGTCAGCAATATTTAAATATACTAGGTTTTTCATATGATTTTTTAGTTCATCAATCGAGTCTAAATGAGGATTTCCCTTTAGGCTTAGCTTTAGTAATTTATTTAAATCTATTAATTCTTCTAAGTCATCGGAGTAGATATTATTATCACTTAAATCCAATTCAGTTAGATCAACTAAGTTTCTTAAATAATATAAATCACTACCATATACGTTAGCATCACTTGCATTCAATATTTCTAAATCTTTTAGACTACTCAAAAAGCTTTTACTGTGAGAACTTGTATCGTTTATATTAAGCTCTTTTAAATTTTTTAAATATTGCAATTCACTAAAGTTCGTAGCCTTAATTCCAGATAAATTTAACTTTTCAAGAGAGGTTAAATTTTTTATTCCTGTTAAACTATATATACTTGCATTGCTCAAATCAAGCTCTTTCATATTAGCAAAGTCTCTATAGTATAAGTCTCCCTTTGGCTTATTTATTTCTTCTCTCAAAATCTTTTGGAGGTTAGCATCTGTTATAGAAATTGGATAGTCTAAGCTAAAATCCTTATAGAGTAGTTTGTCATAGTAATTTAAAACTGGACTGTAATTTGTAATATCATTTTTATCTAGATATAAAGTCTTCAAATTAGTTAAATTTTTGATTGAAGTTATGTCCTCTATATAATTGTTATCAAGCTTTAAGCTAGTCAATCCAGTTAAATAGGTTAAAGAGCTAACCTTTGAAACTTTATTATTTCCTAAGTCAAGGCTTATTAGATAGTAACTAGATAAGCTTGATAGAGCATCTATATTTTGAATTCTATTTCCCCTTAAATTTAGCTCTTTCAATTTATATAACCCTTTTAAATTTGTAATATCTTCAATTATATTATTTTCTGCATATAGTTTTTCTAAATTACTTAAATTCTTAAGAGGAGTTATATCCTTAACTTTATTATCGTTTATACTTAAGGTTTTAAGATTGGTAAAGTAATTTAACCCTTCTAAACTTTCTATATTCCTATTAGATAAATACAAAGCCTGTACATTAACTACATCTTCTTTTAATATTCCGCCCTTTGGTTTACTTATGTTTTTCCTTATTTCATTTTCTAAGTTTTTATCTTTAAAATATATAAAATCATTTACAACAAAAGGTATCTTAATTGTTTTTGTAGTTTTTTTACCATCTTTTGATTGCAATCCTGACTTGATAACCAGATAATAGTTCTTATTTTTTTCATATCCATAGTGAGGATAGCTTACTTCTACATATTTTCTGTCACTTGCTATTGTTATACTTACATTTATTTTGTTATTATTATAATCTTGAAGATATATGTAATCTCTAATATTATTACTGTCAACGCTGCCGCTCAAAGGACTACTAAAATTTATCTTCCAGACCTTCCTTGTGTCATCAGTATACTTGCTTTCCCAGGTTTCTGTATTGTCTATTGCCTTTACCCCTTTTGGAAAAATTGAAATGCTTAGAACTGCTATGAGCAGGGCTGCTATAAACTTTTTTGCTCTCACAAGATTTTCCTCCTTCAATTCCGTTTATTAGTGGTCCAAAATTTTAAAAGAAAGTAAAGACTAATAGGTATATACCTACTAGTCTTTACTAATACCTATTAAGGCACTGGAACTTCTACCATGTCCGAACTGATGAATTCTCCACTGGCCTTTGAGGTAAGCTTAATAGAGATGCTATCCTCATCTTTGATGTCCAGATTGTCTATACTTATTTGATTTCTTACATTTGTATTTAAGCTTATTCCGTTAATTGTACTATTATCAGAAAGATTTATTGCCTTATCATCTAAAACTCTTATAGTGCTGTCGTCAGAGTTTTTTGTTATATCCACATTAGCATCCTTATAGAAATTAATATTTGTGATAATTAATCTGTATTTAACTGTTCCACCACTGTTATAAGGCTGCAATGTAATCTGATTAGTAGTCAGTTTGAATTTCTGCTCTGATAAAAGAATTTCACGTTCAGCGCTTATTCCACTTACCTTTTCCGTTACTTTTACCTTAACTGTTCCATTTTTATTAGCCTTTAATATTCCGTATTGGTCTATTGTAGCTTTATCTGTAACTGTTCCATCAGTATTAGTAACCTCCCATTGTAAGTTTTTATAAGTCACATCTTTTACATTTGGTTTTGCTATCATTTGAAGAACTCCACCACTAGTATAAATTTCATTTCCTGTTTCACCATATAAGTCAATAGCTAAATTGCTAGGATTTGACTTTTTAAGAGTGAATATTATTGGTCTTATTAAAGTCAACTCTGGAATACCTGATATTTTAAATGTTCCGCTGTAATCTACATAAGTATCAACAGTTGGCTGGTTTGCTGCTGGCAGTTCAAGAGTCGAATCTCCATGGTTTAATAAACCATTTATATCTCCTGGCCAAGTAGTTGTAATATTTGCATTGCTAGTCCTTGGAAGATTAATTATGCCGCTAAAGTTGCTCTTTATTCTCTCATCTTTGTTTACTGCAATATAATAATTATATAAAGTAGCGTAATCTGTGAAATATGTTTTATCTGTGCCGCTTGATACAGTCTTTAACACATTTAAAAGATTAATAACTTCTCTATCTACAACATCTTGTGTTGAATTTGCATTTTGGCTAGCTCTTATAGCAGTATTCATGGCATTTTTTAGACTATTAATCTTTTGCCAAACAGTAGTGTCCGTACTAGGATCTATATTATTAAGAGCATCTAGTGCTGCATTACCTTTTAACATAATATCATCTAAAGAACTTGTATCTTTCCAGATAGTCATTGGAACTACATTGCTAATATTTCCACTCTTATCAATGGTAAATAATCTATAATTATTAGTATTAAATCCTGTTCCATATTTAGCGCTTGCTTTTTCTACATTTTTCAAGGTACTAGTAGCTATAGTATTTCCTGTGCTTTGAACAGCATCCTTTGCAGATACAAGGGATTTTAATCTAGTATTTAATAGCTGCAGATCATTAATTTGACTATATGTCATTATTTCATCAAAATAGTTTTCTGCCACTAGATAGGTAGTATACACATCTGGCGAGGATATTGTATCTTTTGTGCTCTCGCTTGAATTAGTTACTTTAGTGTATCGTACTGTTGCTCCATAAGGTAATGATACTAATGAATCTATTTGAAGCTGTGGAGCTTTATTGTCTACTATGATATTTCCTCGTGATGGATTTGATACGCCAACGCTGTTTTTGATAAACAATTTATACGCCCTGTCTCTATAATTTAAATAACTTGGATCAATTCCAGGAGGAGCAATTAGCTCTATAGCTCTTCCAGTAGAAAGCACACCAGCTTTATACTCATCTGTAAATGGATCTACTAATCCATCTTCCTTTTTCCATCCAGTAAATCTATTAATATACTCTATAGGGACTAGATAAACATCTTCTCCATCTTTAAGCTGCAAATTTAAAGATATAGTACTTCCACCTTTATATCTTTGAGTTGTAATAGAAGGTTCCTTTGGAATCTCCTCTCCTTTAACTGTCATAGTTCCTGGTGCATCTGATGCTATACTGCCTTCAATAAAAGGTTTGTTTCCTGAAGAATCTGGTGCTGCATAGCAGGTATATTCCGTAGATACATATAAATCATACATACCATTTTTAAATACTACACCTTTACTATCTCTAAATATATTCATTAGTTTAGAACCTGTCCAATTAGTTGAAACAACACTTAAAGCTTTATTTCCATCTTTAGAACTAGCTGCTGTCTTTTGAGTTCTCATGTCTAAAAGGGTTTTATTAGGAAGTATATAAATGCTTTGAGCTAAGATTTGCTCACCATCATAACTTACATTCTTATTTAGCTCCGATCTAACCCATTTTTTAATTATAAAATCCCTTCCATCAATGCCTAAGCCTTCATCATCCTCATCATCTACATTTATGCTGTCAACTATAGGTGCACTTATTTGGTCTACTTTAGTTGGCTTGCTCTCACCTTTTTTCTCTCTTTTTACGGTTAGATAAATACTCTCACCATAAGGATCTAGCTTTAACTTAGAAATTACTACCTTTCTATCTGCACCTACTGTGCCTTTTCCTAGGAGAGTTGTGCAAGCTTCTTCTTTATAAACTGAAATTATATCTCCTGCTTTTAGTCTTACGCTGTCGGCTTTTCCTTCTATGGTTCCTATAACTTCAATAGTGTCGTTGGCTCCCCCATTATTATTTAATATAACTTTATTTGTATCATTTAACATTTGAGATGGAATGTTAAGTTCTAATATTATCTTTTGTCCATATCCTAGAATAGTTCCAGTATAAGTATATACTCCATCTTTATATTTTACGTTTTCTGTATCCCAGCTTACTGTAACTTCTTTATAAGTATCATCAGTCATAAGAGCTGGTACCTTTGGAGGAAGGTATTTAAGTTCTAAAGTTTTTAGAGGTAGAGTTACGTCATCATAATCTACGAACTTTTTAATATTATCTACCTTTACTATTTTACTATCAAGAGAATTTTTCGTTACAAGCTTTGGCTGAACACTCCCATCTGTATCTATTGGAAGCATATAGGTTTTTGTTTGATTAGATGTAACTATATAAATCCAATCTCCAATTATATTTATATAATCTGTCTTTAAATCACTGAGTTTATATTTTTCTCCGCTGCCGTCAGTCCTTATCTTGTAAAGTTTTCCTTCGTCTTCTGCGCTGCTGTAGTAAAGCCAATCTCCAACTACATTTAAATGATAGCCTTTATCTACTTCTGTAGTCATGCCTCTTATTGGTACTACTGAGCCTGTACCATCTTTTCTCGCTTTACTCAGCACTCCTCTAGCTGAAGCATAGTAAGCCCAATCTCCTTCAATTTGTGCTCCATCTGCCCATTCATCGTTGACTTTTCTTCTTGCTGTACCATCTTTATTTACAACATATATTTTATGGCCATCAGATACGTTTGAATAATATATCCAGTCTCCAATAACATTAATATATGAAACCTCATCATAAGCAGATTTATCATAGCTTCCTGTAGAGGTCATAACTGGCCTTCCATGAATATTCCCTGCGGAATCTGTAGTCCCACCTGTACCATCAGTATTTATAACATATAGTCTTCCTTTATCTGAATGGTTGCTGTAGAATATCTGGTTGCCAGATACTATAATATAGGTTGCCTTATCATCACAAATCTTTTGTCTTCCTGTACCATCTTTTTTAACTTTATATATCTTAGCATCATCAGAATAATTGCTGTAGTAAATCCATTGACCTAAAGCATTGATATACTGAGCATTGTCAAGAGAAATCTGATGATCTATACTTCCTGTTAAATCTTTTTTATACATGGTCTTGTTATCGCCAGTATTTCTATAGATAGTATCTAAATCTTGATTGATTACAAAAGAACCATTGTTATTTGAGTTGCCCGCTGTTGTTCCTAGTGTTTCAGTTATAGTCATTAAACTATAATATTTAGAAACATCTTTGCTAACATCTAATACTCCTTTAGCTAGAACTGTTTCATTAGAGGATAATATAGATATCTCTTCAAGTGGCGAGCTTGAAATAAAGGTTGTAGTATCACCTATTTTTTTTATATTGTTGCTGTGTTTTAGTTTATAATATACAGCTCCCGGCACTGCATTCACACTCTTTGCAGTTATATTTACAAGCCCATTACTGCTTCCTGGAGTGATATCTGCAAAAACTGCAGCTGGCACAAGCTTATATTCTTTAGCAGTTTCATTCCACTTGTAAATGTGTTGAGAACCATCCCCGCTGTAGTAGGTTATTTCTGTGCTTCTTTTAAAATTAGGATTATGATATTCATCACCTAAAAGTTTTCTAATTCTTTCACCATCTTTAGAATATATAAAATATGCTTCGTATTCTCCATTTTTTATTATCGTTGGCAAGCTGAGAATTTTTTTCAAGATACTCTATAGAATAAGCCTTATCCTTCATAATTACTGTTCCATTCTCAGCAGGTATACCTGGATAGGGATTTTCAAGTCTTGTAGTAAAATCCATTCTCAAGTCATAGAGCATTTTCTTGTTCTTTTCTTTAGGTGTAGCCTTACTAGTTATATTCTTACTTACTTCAAGTCTATACTTTTTACCATATTCGTATTTGCCGTCATAATGTATCCCGTTATATGTACCTGACTTCAACTTTACTACCAGATAATGCTTGTCTATACCTAATGATACATCAACTGGCATATACCTACTGTTTCCATAATCATAAATCTTCACATTTTTTTCATTTGCTGAAGTCTCTTCAATTTCTTTACTAAATCTTATTCTCCATATTTTATCTATGGCTACATCCTGCCTTGCGCTAAACTCAGATGAATTTTCCCCTGCCTTTGCCTTTGGGATTATAAATGAGTTTGACATGAACACCATAGCAAGAATTATTACTAATAATCTAGAAATTTTTCTGTTACTCCTATGAACCATCTTTCTTCCCCTTTCTTAAAGTGAATACTCCTCTGATAATAAAAAGAGTAGTTCCATATATTAATACGATATTTACGCACTACAGTTATGCTTTAATCTTATTTTTTTACATATTATATTTATTATCGAACAATAAATATACAAATTAAGGCTAGTATACTTAAATCTTCTCTTTTTCTTGCTTAAAGATGTGCATCTTTTTACTGTTTACCTACAAGTTTTAAACTTTACCTGTTTATAAATGTTACAAATTTGAGAATTGATTTGTTGACATTTTTAAACATTACTGCTATTATAATGACTATAATCCATGGTAACCCTGTAAATATTTTATTTATAAGCTTATATTTTCAAAAATAATCAACGAACTATGTAAGAAAGGTTAATAAACTATGAACATAGGTGAGAATATTCAGAAACTACGGAAGAGAAGCAACATGACTCAACAGGACCTTGCTGACTCATTAGGGATAAGTCGTTCAGCTATATCTCGTATAGAAAGTAAGTCTTCGTTGGACACTGACTTGCTGCTAAGGGTATCTAAAGCTTTTAATATCCCTTTAATAGCCTTACTATACGACGAAACTAACGAACCTTATGAATATATAGCTGCTGAAGTCTTAGCTTTTCCAAAATCTATTCGTGATCTACATTCTAATAACATAGAACTCTATAGAAAACTTCCAGATAAAACAAGAAACTTTATACGTGCTATAGGAATTGAAATATATAATGAAATTTTAAATTCTGAGAGCAAGGCTGTAGAAAACTTTTCTAAAGGACTTCAAGGAAATATTGCAGCTTTATTTGATGATGCTAATAGTTCTTTAAAAAAGGCGTGTATTAAGTTTATTGATGACTATACCAATTATTGGGTTAATGAGATATTGAAAGAAAGGAGCTACTAACCTTGCTATTAAACGATGTAATTGAGCGCTTTAAAAAATATCTAGTTACCACAGATAAAAGTAAAGAAACAGTTAGATCCTACGGGGTTGATCTATCAAACTTCGAGCAATTTCTTGAGGAAAAATATAATTGTCCTCTTTACTTAGACGAAATCCAAGTTGAAGACATAGAAGATTATCTTTATCACTTAAAAAAGAAAAATCTTCAAACTGCCAGCAGAAGTAGAAACCTCTACACTCTACGCTCCTTTTGGAACTATGCATATAAGAATAAGCTCTGCAAATGGAATCTTGCTATGGCAGTAGAGCCTATTAAGATCCAGAAAAAAGAACGTACATATCTTTCCACAGAAGAGGTTGAGAAACTAATTGAGGAAATAGACCATTCTCTTATAAAATTAGTAGTTCAAACCTTGTATTATACAGGCCTTAGGATAAATGAATGCTTAAATCTTAAAATAGACGATGTTGACCTAGATAATAAAGTAATACATGTAATTGAAGGAAAAGGAAATAAGAATAGAGATATTCCAATAAACCAACACTTGCTTATTCTTTTTGAAAACTATATAAACAATGAAAGAATATATGTTGGCAGCAATTATTTTTTTGCCACTAAAAAATCCGGGAAATTAAGTGCACCTTATGTAAATTCCGTTTTAAGAGATACTGTAACCAGACTTGGCTGGAAGAAACACGTTACTGCCCACATCCTTCGCCACAGCTTTGCATCTAATTTAATTAAAAAAGGAGTAAATTTAGTCTACGTTCAAAAACTGCTTGGGCACTCTAATTTAAAGGTAACTTCCATATATACTCATGCAAATATGGAGGATTTAGATAAGTCAATTAACGTTCTTTAATCTATAAAGTTTTTCTTATATTATAACTACTAAAGAAGGAAGTGAAAATTCATGAATAGAAACGATTTTGAAGATTACTCTGTGTATGGAAAAGAAACCATGAGTGAAATAGCTGCAAACATAAAAGCTGAGTATGATGAAAAATATATATTAAAAGCATTGTTTTTAGGAAAAACAAGAGAAGATTTAGCAAAGGAATTTAATCATAAAAGTTATAGAACCCTAGACATGTATATGAGAAGGCGTGGTTATGTCTGGGATAGCATGAAGCAAAATTATGTAGAAAAACCCTTAGAAGTTTTTGAATCTGATTCTGGATTTACAGCTTCTAAGGTTGATAAAATCATATCCTTATTTAACACAGGACTTGATCCAAGAGAAATTGCTAAAAGAGTTGGAATGAAAGACCACAGGACTATGGCAATGTATATGAAAGATAAGGGATATGTATGGTCTAGTGAAAAGCAAAATTATATTCTCTTAAGAGGAGAAATACTAGGGGATATTGAACAAAAGAATGACTTCCAAAATAATGTGGAATTAAGCGAAAGCTTAGCGCCTGACGAAACCTTCTCCGTAGATTTTTCTCTAGAGGGCTTGCCTAAAATAGATAAGCTTCAAAAGCTTTTGCCTATGTTAGAAATGCTAGATAGGAACAAAGATAAGCTTGCTGAGTTATTATCTATAAATGAAGGAAGCACTATCCCAAGGTATGTTATAGGTGGAATTACAATTACAAAATCTCTATGTATGTCTCACCCTCTAGCTGAGCTTATAAAGGACTTTAGCAAAGAGAAAAATATAAGTCAAAGAGAAATCTTCGAAGTGTCTATCATAGAGTTTTTGAGGAAATATGGCTATGAAAACGAAGTAAAAACTTTATTCGGTTCATAAAAATAAAGCTAGTACTAATGCTAGCTTTATTTCTGTATGCTCAGTAATTTTCTTAGCTTTTTTAGTATAGACTTTTTTCTTTTTTGCAGCGTTACATATTTTATTCCGCTCATTTCGCTGTATCTTTTTATTCCGCCATGCCCTTCATTATAGCAAAACAGTATAAATTCTCTTTCTTCTTGAGATAGTTTTTCTAGAGCTTCTTTTAGCATTTTATGTTCTTCCTTTTTTATAATGCTATCTTCTATATTTTCCTCTAAATAATGATTGCTGCTTAATTGTTTCCCCTCTTCTATAAGTTTTTCATAGCTTGTATCAAAATTTCTCTTGCTAGCTTTCCTTATTCCATAATAGTAATTTTTTCTAATGGCATTTGAAACATAGGCCGTAAAGCTGCTATTGCTGCTTATATTATAGGTTTCCACTGATCTTATTATAGTGAAATATCCTTCTTGAATTAAGTCTTCTCTCTGACTTCCATTTATGTAAATACTGCTGACCATCTTTAAAACTAAAGGATTAAACATTCTTATAAGCTCATTCACTGCAAATTCATCTTTAGACTTCGCCTTTTTAACTAATTGTTCTATATTCATATGCATCCTCCAAACTTACGTTCGTCTTTATATTTATTATATACGAACACAAGTTCGGAGTAAATACCTTTTTCTACTTTTATCCAAAAGTTAATCAACATCAATATATAAATTCAGTTTTTGCCTTAAATAAAAAAAGCTGCCAAAATGCGTTATGCACTTGACAGCTTATGTAACATTATTTTACTATCTTTAACTGCGCTATGTTTTCCATATTTCTAGCGGTTACTATCTCTACAGTGGCTAAATCTTTTCTCATACCTTCAACTTTTTCAGAAAGATGGGCAATATCATTGCTTAACTTATCATGCTCAGCTTTATTAACTTCGGCTTTATCCTCAAGAGCTCTTAAAATTCTACCATGCTCTTCTTGCTGAGTTTTTATTAGTTTAATATCTTCCTTCATGTTCGATATATCTTCTTTCATATTCGATATATCTTCTTTCATGTTTGATATATCTTCTTTCATGTTTGATATATCTTTTCTAATAGGATCTAACTTATCATCTAATAAGTCACCTAATGCTTTTAATATTTCCTTATCCATGGATTTTCACCGCCATTATTAAAATTTGTTTTATAATTTTAAATTTTTCTTTAGTTTAAATATTTCTCTATTCATTGAAGGCACGCTTTTAGTAAAATAATTATACCATTTAATTTAGGTACTTACAATTAATATAGTTACTATTCCTGAAATATAGAAAAGCCCTAGAAATCTAGCTCCTAGGACTTTTCTATATAATGTTAATGATAACACGTTCCTTATTCTGATACTGTTATTTTGTGAAGTGAATCATCGTCTTCTTCCATGCTTTCAAAATATACATTATTTCCTATTACATTAATCATCATAGCACTATAGCTTGTAATAGTATGTTTAGAAGAACCATCTAATTTAATTCTCTCTAATACTCCATCCTCTTCTAAGTTGGAATAATAAATCCAGCCATCACTTACATTTAAGAATAAGGAAGGAACATTATTCAATTTTGTTTTGCCTTGTCCATCTATCTTTACTTTGTAAATATTCATCACATCTGATGCATTTGAGTAGTAAATCCACCCATTTTCAACCTGGAACCATGCTACAAGGTCATTTACTACCTTTGCTCTTCCTGTTCCATCTGTCTTCACCTTGTATATAGGTTGTTCTTCACCGCCATCATTAATCTTTACATAGTAAATAACGTCATTTTCTATGTTTATAAAACCAGAAGGATCATCATTTAATTTCTTTCTTTCTGTTCCATCTGTTTTTATCTTATAAAGCTTACCGCCATCTGCAATGTTTGAATAGTATATCCATTCTCCTACTACATTTATAGCTTCTGATTGATCGTTATTTAGTCTAGTTCTTCCAGTTCCATCAGTTTTAATCTTGTAAAGCTTGCCTGCATCAGAATAGTTTGCATAATAAACCCATTCTCCTAAAACGTTTATAAATATCGATGGATCATCACTTATCTTTGTGTCTTCACTGCCATCTAGCTTTTCTTTATATAACTTTCCTTCATCATCGTAATTAGAATAGTATACCCATCCTTTATCATAGGCTACTATACCAAGGTTATTCATATTTCCATGAGTATTCCCTCTGTTATCTTCTACTGTTAATGTAAGTTTAACATTACCATAATATCCTATTACTGTGCCGCTAAAAGTATACTCACCAACTTTTGCTGTACTTGCTGCCCTATCCCAAACAACTGACTTATTAGCCTTTGTTCCATCTTCAAAAGTAGCAGCTACAGTTGTTGGAAGTTTAAAGCTGAAATTTTGTATAGTGCTTAATTGAATATCTTCAATGCTAGCAATCTTTTTAATATCTGAGTTTATCTTTATTGTATTTAGCTTCCATCCATCATAGCTGTTCCTAGAACCAGCATTTCTTCCCCATATATCTACTACATAAGTACCTGCTGGAATATTGCTTAAGTCATAGTTGATTTCATTTTGATAATCAGTTAAATTTAATAACCATTTATTATTTATTGCATCGTATAAATGCAGTTTATATTGTGTACCAGCAGAAGCTCCTTCTACACCTTTTATAACTAATTGGTCATTTTTTGAGTATTCCTCTTTATCTATAAGCATTTTACCATTAAGATTTGTACTTGAATCCTTAACTACTGTACGCGTGAATGGAAGAGCGTAATCATAATCTCCATATATATTGCTGTATTTACCCTTAATCCCTGCTCTTTTTATTCTTATTGCAAATCTGTAATATTCAGCTTTAAGATTTAAATGACTAATGTCAACCTTTACTGGTTCTTTAGCATCTTGCGGCTGTGTCCATCCATTTACCATACCATCAGCTTCTATAAGCTCCCATTTATCACCCATAGTAGTTTTGCAAGTATAGAATAATTGATATTGAACTTGTCCACTATAATCCTTAGTAGTAATATAAAACTGATTATTATCTCCTTCTTTATAAGGAGTATGATCTAGAGATACAATACCGATTTTAGGAAGGATTTCTTCCTGCACATATATAGTTTGAAGTTTCCAGCCTTCATAAGCACTAGAACTGCCCTTTCTTCTTCCCCATACATCTACTATATAGGCTCCTGAAGATAGTTTATTTAAGCTGTAGTCAATGCTAGAGCCATAACTTGTTAAATCCGTCATCCACTTATTGTTCTTCACATCATATAAATGAAGTTTGTACTCTACATCTGAAGCAGCTCCTTCCACTCCAGATATTTGAAGAGAATCAGATGGAGTAAAGCTAGTTTTATTTATAGATAAATCTCCATTTAAGTTAATATCACCTTTGCTTAGCACAACTCTTGTAAATGGAAAGGCACTATCATAATCTCCATAAACGTTGCTGTACTTACCCTTTACTCCAACTCGTTTTACTCTTATAGCAAATCTATAGTAGTCTGCTTTAAGATTTAAACCAGTTATATCTATCTTAGCTGTATCTTGAGCATTAACAGCTTTCGTCCAGCCGTTAACCATGTCACTATTATTAACTAATTCCCAGCGAGTTCCCATAGTTTTTGGTGATGTATAAAATAGTTGATACTGAACTTGTCCAGTATATCCCTTTGATGCTACGAAAAAGGCATTGCTGTCCCCTTCCACATAAGGAGCATGATCTAAGGATGCCACAGAAACTTGAGGTATAGTTTCTGCTCCTTTAACCTCTAGCTCATTAGGATTTATAATTCCTAAAATGCTAAACATAAAAGCAGCAACTAGAAACATTGAAAAGCTTCTTGCATTAAATTTTTTGTTCATATGTACTTCTCCTCCCACTTTTTTCTTTTGTAAACATTATGTTAACTACATGATGTAATTGTATCATGGGAGGAGTAAAATTTTCCACAGGTATATCTTGGTTTAAAAGGCGGCTGCCACCATAATCTTAATCCTTTATGTTACAGAAAAAAGCCAGCAAACTTAGATAAATTGCTGGCTTTTTGGCAAATTGGGATTAGTGGCTATCATTGTTATCTACATACTTTGACTTATAACTTTGTTTTTATTTTTTCTACTTTTAGATTTAACTTTCAAGTCATCAAATATGCTATATACAACTGGAATATATACTAGAGTTAAGACAGTAGAGTATAGAAGTCCTCCAATAACTACTGTTGCTAAAGGCGCTTGCATTTCTGCTCCCTCACCTATTCCAAGAGCCATTGGTATAAGACCTAAAATTGTAGTCAATGTAGTCATAAGTATTGGTCTTAATCTTCTTGGTCCTGAATTTAAAATTGCCTCTGTTCTGTCTTCTCCTCTGCTTCTCCTAATGCTTATATAGTCTATTAAAACTATAGCATTGTTAACAACTATACCTGCTAGCATTATGACCCCTATAAAAGCTATTACTGATAAATTTCTTCTAGTAATAGCAAGTCCTAATGCTCCACCTGCAACGGCTAACGGTACAGAGAACATGATTATAAATGGATTTAATAAAGATTCAAACTGAGATGCTAGTATCATATATACAAGTGCTATTGCAATAAGCAGTGCACCAGCAAGCTCTGTGAAAGCCTCTACCATTTCTTCATTTTCTCCACCCATGTCATAACTATAGCCTTCCGGTAATTTTATTTTTGAGAGTTTTGCATCTATATCTTTAACTACACTATTAAGGTCTCTTCCATAGATTTGGCTTGTAACCGTAACAAGTCTTGATTGCTCTGACCTGCTTATAGATGTAGGCCCTCTTTCTATTTCTACATCTGCTACTAAGTTTAATGGAATATTTGATCCTGTTCCTGATGTAATCATTATATTTTGCAAGTTATTAACGCTTTCTTTATATAGCTCATCACCTTTTACTACTACGTCTATCTCATCATTATCAAGTTTAAAAGTAGTAGCAGTCTTACCTTTTATTGTTGAGCTTACTTGTGAGGATATTTGTGCCGCAGTAAGTCCATATTGAGATGCTATGGTTCTATTTAATTTTATTCTAATTTCCGGCTTGCCTTCTCCCATACTTGTCTCAACTTCTCTTGTACCGTCCACCTTAGCTATTTCCGCTTTAAATTGTTCTCCTAAATTTTTAAGGGTTGTTAAATCATCTCCCTTAATCTCTACAGATATAGGACTAGACCCCATTCCTGACATAGACATGGAAGCTGTTGCATAGCTTATTTCTGCACCAGCCATATCACGAGTCTCTTCTCTTAATTGGTCAGCTATATCTTTATCACTTCTCGTTCTTTCTTTAAGAGGCTTTAGCTGTACAGTTATATTAGCAGTATTTGTTCCTCCCCCCATAAAGCCTGAAGTACCAGAACTACCTATTTGAGTAAAAATTGTATCTATTTCTTGAATACCCTCTGCTTTTTTTTGTATAACAGCTGCCATTTCTGTAACTTCTTCAATACTAGCTCCCTCTGGAAGTTCTACACTAATAGAAATTTGTCCTTGGTCTGCTGTTGGAAAAAACTCTGCTCCAACGGTAGCTAAAGTTGCCGTACTTAGAAGAGATATAATTATACCTAAAACTACTGTTTTCTTTCTATTTGATATTGCCCAGGTTAAAATTCCTTTATATCTTCTTTCTACTCTTCTAAATAAACGATTAAAAATACCACTCAACCAGAAAATTCCCTTTCTGTGCAAGAGCTTCTCTTCCTCATTTATTATTTCCTCTTCATGCAGTATTTTGGATGCTAGCATTGGTGTAAAGGTTAAAGATACCACTAAGGATGTTGCTAGAGAAAATACAATAGTTAGCGCAAAATCCCTGAATACCTCTCCTGTAATTCCACTAGTTAAGGCTATTGGTAAGAAAACAACAACAGTAGTTAAAGTTGATGCTATAACTGATACACCAACCTCATTTGTACCTTGTATTGCTGCTTCTTTTCTATCATGTCCATCCTGAATATATCTATATATATTTTCAAGTACAACTACAGAATTATCTACAAGCATACCTACTCCAAGTGCTAATCCTCCTAAAGTCATAAGGTTGAGGGTTATCTTAGCAAAATATAGAAGTATGAAGGTAGATATAATTGAAATAGGTATAGCAGTACCAATTACTAATGTACTTTTTATATTTCCTAAGAATAGAAAAAGCACTAATACTGCAAGTATACCTCCTATTACAGCACTACTTGAAACATTTGATATAGAACTATTTATATAATCTGCCTGATCGATAAGAACATCTACTTTTACATCTGGGTACTTAGCTTTTAGCTTTTCAAGTTCTTTATTAACTCTTTTTGATACTGACACAGTGTTAGCATCAGACTGCTTTTGTATACTTATACTTAATCCATTTTCCCCATTAATCATGGCAACTGATTCTATATCTTTGTTGTTAATACCTACAGTTGCTATATCGCGAAGTCGCACTACTCCTCCAGTTTTTAGAGGTATAGGAATATTTTCAATATCTTCTACAGAAGTAAATTCTCCCATAGTTCTAACCAACAGTTCTTTATTTCCCTTATTTACGCTGCCGCCAGGAGAATTTAAGTTTTCTGCTGCTAAAATTTGAGCTATATAGTCTATACTTAATCCAAATCCTTGCAAACTTTCCTGATTTACAGCTATTTGTACTTGTTTTTCAAGTCCACCACTGATGTCCGCAGATGCTACTCCTTCAATTTTTTCAAACTGAGGCTGTATATTATCTTCAACGAAGGACTGCAGCTGCTGCAAATCTTTTTTTCCTGTTACACTAATGCTCATTATAGATTGAGCATTAGGGTCTATTTTTAAAACCATAGGCTCTCCTGCCCCATCTGGCAGAAAGCCTTTAACCATATCAACTTTTTCCCTCATATCTAAGGCAGCAAAATCCATATCTGTGTTATCATTGAACTGAGCTATAACAATGGAATTACCTTCAACTGTTCTAGATGTTACTTCTTTTATGTTTGGTGTTGTTGAAATAGCCTGTTCTAGGGGTTTTGTAATAAGCTTTTCTACTTCTTCTGGACCTACGTTAGAGTAACTAGTGGATACAACTGCAACAGGTATATTCATATTTGGAAGCAAGTCTATAGATAAATCTCTAAGAGAAACTACTCCAATAAGCAATATTGCAATTACTCCCATGAATATAGTTACAGGTCTTTTAACTGCAAACTTTGCTATATTCATTTATTTTGCCCCCCCAACAACTTTTACCTTATCACCATTTTCAACAAGGTCTTGACCTTTTACTATTACCTTTTCATTAAGGGTTATACCTTTTTTAATTTCAACATACTCTCCATTATCAAGTCCTGTTTCAACTTCCTTTTCAACTGCTTTACCATTTTGTTCAACATATACTATTTGCTTTTTATTATTAACAGTTACAGCCTCACTATTTATTACCATTACATCTTTTTTATTGTCAGTGTTAAATTGAGCCTTAGCAAACATACCAGGTTTTATTTGGTGATCTTTATTATCAACTTCTATTTCTATTGTATAAAGATTATTTTGAAGATTTGCCACAGGATTTATTAATGTTATAATTCCTGGAATCTTTTTATCACTAATAGATGATATTTCTAAGTTAATATTATTTCCCTTTTGTAGCTTAGTTACAAGCTTCTCTGTTACATCTACTTTTACATATACCTTATCAACAGATGTTATTGTAGCAATTGGTTGTGCACTTGATGCAATTTCTCCTTTTTCTACATTTACAGCATAGACAACTCCATCTACTGGTGAAGTTATTACTGCATCATTAAGTGCTCTTAATGCTTGGTCATAAGCAACCTTTGCTTGCTCGTATCCTGATTGTGCTTGTTTTACTCCAGTGTTGGCTTGTTCATACCCTGCCTGTGCTTGCCTTACTGCAACCTTTGCTTGATTAACACCGTTATTTGATTGATTTAGACTTTCTTCTGCTTGAGCTAGTTGTGCCTCTAGTACCTTTATGGTGTTGTCTGATGCAGCAAGCTGTGCTTGTTCATATTCTGCTTTAGATATAATACCTTGCTCATATAGTGCTTTGCTTCTTTCTAAGTTTAATTTTGCATTTTGAATTTTTTCATAATTAGCATCATAATTTGCCTTAGCTAGATTATAGGAAGCCTGTATAGATTTTATACCATCCTGAGCTTGCTGTAATGCGACCTGAGCTTGCTCCATTCCGACACTAGCTGAAGCTACAGCGGATTTAGACTGTTCTATTCCTACAGCTGCAGTATTCATCGATGCCTTAGCTTGTTCAACTCTATTCTGTAAATCAACTTTATCCAATATTGCTATTGTTTGCCCTGCTTTGACTTCTTGCCCTACCTTTACAGAAACTTCTGCTACCTTACCAGCTATCTTTGGAATTATTGCTACATCAGTTTTTCCACTGACTTTTCCAGTAATCATAGTTGAATTATAAATTGTATCCTTTTTAACTGCTGCAACTTCTATTGGAGTATATTCCTCTTGAGTGGTTGTCGCAGTATCCTCTTTTGCCCCACAACCTGATAGCATTATCAAGGTAAGCAAAGAAGCTGAAATTATTCTTAAATAACTTTTTTCATAAATTGTCCCCCCGAATATAGATATATAATTTTATAGGCTATGAATAATATCCTGATTTTCTAAAAGTTCTTGGAGATTCTTAAGCCCAATAATTATTGATTCAACTTTCTCATCTGTAGCTTTTTCTATTATATTCTGTAGATATATTTCTACCTCTTCATAAAGCTGCTCTGCAATCTTTTTATATCCATCCTCTAATTCTATGTAGGTTACTCTTCTATCCTTGTCAGACTTTACTCTTCTGATTACATTTCTATTTTCGAGACCGTTAATCATTGCTGATACAGTGCTATTTGAAAGCTGCATTGCCTTGCTTAATTCTGAGATTTTCATTTTTTTATTTTTAAATAATGTAGCAACAACCATGATTTGAGGTACTGTAAATCCACAGTCATTAAACCTTTCACTTATATTTTTATGAAGTCTCTTATTTATCGATTTCAAAAGCCTTGCTACCTTAATTCCTTCCTTGTACATTCTCTTTCATCATACCTCCTAATAATTAATGTGCTGAGTTCAATCTAAAGCAAAATATTAACAGTATTCACTACAAAAGCAATTAGTTCGTAATCAAACATTTCGATTACGAACTAATTATATTTTACCATTATATGTTTTACAGTCAAGTGGTATTTATCTTATAAAAAATATTAAAACAATAATAGATCCTGGCATAGCCTATATTTACTAGACTATGCCTTTTATATTGGTTTACCATTTCAGTTTAAATCTTCATTCTATTAATGAGAGTTGTAATTTATTAGTATTCTAAACCCTTACATATCCATTCATAAGAGTAACTTATTTTTATTTTCAGGCACAATATTAATTATATTCTTACCCTTTTGTACTGCTTCGACCTTTATTTACATATCTTTATATGCTTTCTTTAATTCTTGTGCATATCTTTCTGCTAACCTTTTGCATCTCCTTCACTTATCCCTTTCTTTATAGCCACAGTTGATATAGCCGTACCATCTTGAACTCATGCTTGTCTGCCATCTAACTTATTTTTCCTTTTTTAAGTCTTCAGTATAGTTTTTATCCTGTATAGTTCTTGTAATGTACATTGTTTTGATATCATCCTTCTTCTCAAATTAATTACTCTTTTTATGTCTTAGCACTTCCTTATTATAGTACATTTCCATTATACTCGAAAATCCTATTTATTTCATAAATATCTTAAACCTATATAAAAAACTTTATCAAAATTTTTTACAGAATAATTTTATTTATAGAATATATTATTAAATTCTGTCTTTGCAGTGATATCTTTATTGTATTTTTGTCAATAATTCAAATATAAAAATTAAAATTATCCAATTTGCTTTCTTAAATATGAAATTTTATAAATCTATACTGTACTTTAGTGTTACTGTGTAAACCCAAATTATACATCTAAAGTAAAAAGTTATGTACTTTTTAAATAAACATGTAGTTTTGCACCATATATTTGTCCGCTTTGCTTTTAAATATTTATTTTTATAATATTTTTCTTGTAAACAATAATTTTTATTTATTAAATATTTAATAAAGTTCTACAAAACATTATAAATTACACTATTTTTTTATTAAAGTTATCACACCAGTTAAATTTTACCTTATGCGTTAGGACAAGCTTTTAAGCCGCATTTCCCATTTCACATTTTTGGTAATTTATTTGGTAAAATAAGTGCTATTACCAAAACAACAGTTACAGTAACATTAGTGGACGGAACAGATGTTACTAAAGCAGCAGACAAGGCTAATTACACAGTAAAAGTAGGACAAACTGATGTAGCAGTAACAGGGGTTACATACACAGCATCTACAAGAAAGGCTGTATTAACAGTTGCTCTAGATAAACTAGAAGGAAAAGTATCAGTGAACGGTGTAGAGTCAGAATCTTTTGACTTTAAGGCACCTGTTGTTAAATCAATCACTCCAGTATCAAGCTCAGTATTCGATATCACTTTCTCAGAAGATGTAAACGCAGGATTGGCTCAACTTAAATCTAACTACGCTATGGTAGAAACTGGAACAGCTAATTCATTAACATCTAATATTTCTAAGGTAGAAGTAAAAGATAAAAATAGAGTAAGAGTTACAATGATGTCTGCTCTAGTTAAAGATAAGAGCTACACTGTAACAGTTTCAGGAATGCAAGACCTTTCAACAAATAAAAATACTATGACTCAATCATCTTCATTAGCATTTACAGCTATTAAAGATGAAGTTAAACCTACTTTAGTATCAGCTGTAGCAACTGATGCAAACAAAGTAGAATTAAAGATGAGCGAAGAGATGACAAGCACATCAGTAACAGCTACATTAAAGAAATACAAAGCTGATGGAACTCTAGATACTGCTATTACAAACAGTGTTATAAGAGATACAAAAGACCCATCAAAACTTCTTTTAACAGTTACAAATGCACAAGATTATCTTGTTAATGGTTCAAAATACCAAGTTGAATTAGTTGGCGGATCTGACGTTGAAGGAAATGCAATTGCTGATAATCAAAAACTTGACTTCTTAGGAAAAGCTGATGATGTTGCACCTACAGTAGCTAGCTCAGTATTTGCTGATGGAAAATTAATTATAACTTTCAGCGAAGCTATGAATTCAACTGAATTAGTTGATGCAGCAAACTACGCTGTATTTGAAACTGAAACAGGAATTACTGCTACTGTATCAAATGTTGAAGAAAATACAGCTGCTGACCATACACAAGCTATTCTTTCATTCTCAGGTTTACAAGCTGGAAAGAACTACTCAGTAAGACTTACTGGAGGTGCTGCTGCATTAAGAGATGCTTCTATAACACCTAATGCATTAGCAAACAACACTATAGTTAGATTCACAGTACCAACAGTTACAACTGAGGTTAAATTAAGCAGTGCAGCACAACCAGGATCACCAGATGGAAAATCTGTTGAACTTCAATTCAATACTAGCTTAATAAAAGCTGAAGCTGAAAACATAGCTAACTACAGAATAGTAAAAGCTGATGACGAAACTAAAACTTTAGCTGTAACTAAAGCTGTATACGATGCTGCAACTAATAAAGTAACATTAACAACAGGAGCTCAAGTTGACGGAACTGCTAACTACAAAGTTTACGTTTCTAACTTAACTAACCTAAGCACAAAAGATACAGATACTTATACTACATTCAATGGTGTAGATAAGACTAAAGCTGTAATGACTGGAATAGAAACATTAGGATTAAATACAATCGATTTAGTATTCAATGAAGATATGGCTGCTGACCAGCAAGGAGTTTCAGTTGCTGTAGTTGAAAAAGGAACTGCTAATGTAATAACTCCATCTGCTTTAACTGCTACTTCAGGACATGATAACAAAGTAAGAGTTAACTTTGCTCCTGGTGCATTAGTTGCTGGAAAGACTTACACTGTAACAGTTACTGGAGCTAAAGATGCATCAGTTGCTGCTAACGCATCAGATGCTAATACTTTAGACTTCGCTGCAGCAGCAGATACAACAGCACCTACACTTGTAAACGCTGTATCAGTAAATGCTGCTACAATGGAATTAACATTCAACGAAGAAATTGCTGAAGCTGGAACATTAAGTGCTGCAAACTTCGAATTAAAGAAGGGTGATACAGTAGTTAACTTTGCAGCTGGAACAACATTCACAATATCTTCTGACAAGAAGAAATTAACAGTAGTAAATGGTGGATTAACACCAGCAGCAGTACTTGAAAATGGAGTTGCTTACACAATCAAGGTTGTTAAAGATAACACTAACTTTGTAAAAGACGTTGCTGGAAATGCTGTAACTGATGCAGCTTATGCTTTCACAGGAGTTAAAGATACAACAAAACCTGAATTAGTAAGTTCAGTTATGAAAGATAACAGCGATACTCAAGTTGTATTAACATTCAGTGAAAAGTTAAATGCTAGCGTAAATGCAGCTGACTTTATAGTAACTGAAGCTAACACAGGAATAAGAGTAAATGTAAATACTGCAGCAGTTGGATCTAATGATGATGCTAATAAAGTTACATTAACTCTTGCTCAATCAACAAAGGTTGGAGTTCAATACAGAGTATATGTAAGCAATACAAATTCTTCTGTTAAAGATTTAGCAGTTTCTCCAAACTTACTTGATGCAAATAAATCTGTAGCATTATTCACAGGAACAGATAAAACAGCTCCATCAGTAACAGGAACAGTTTTAAAA
The DNA here is from genome assembly GCA_009738435.1 of Clostridium bovifaecis. GTDB lineage: Bacteria > Bacillota > Clostridia > Clostridiales > Clostridiaceae > Clostridium_H > Clostridium_H bovifaecis. The sequence continues at coordinate 2,639,360 of CP046522.1, forward strand.
GATTCTAAGACAGTTGCTATATCTTTCGATGAAAAAATAGATACAGCATCAGTTGCTAAGACTGACTTTGTAGTAGCAGGAAATACTGTAACAGCTGCAAAGGTTAGCGAAGATCAAAAGACAATTACATTAACTCTTGGAACAGCAGTAAGCACTGGTGAAACAAGCTTAGCAATATCTTATGCTCAAGATCAAGCAGTAACTGACCTTGCAGGAAATAAGGCAGCTATAACTATAACATCTAATACTGATGAAGCTGCTCCAACTCTAGTAAGCGTAGTTAAAGAAGCAGATGGATTAACATTAACACTAACATTCAGTGAAGATGTAGCTGCAATTAACCTAGCTGATGGATCTGGAGATAACCAAGCTGCTAGAGATGCAGTAATTACAGTTAACGGATACACTGTAACAGATATTCAAGCTACAGGAACTGATAATGTAGTTACAGTAACAGTAGATGCTGACATGGCTGCTAACCTTCCAACTGTAACATTAGTTGGTGGACAAACTGCAATCAAAGATAAAGTAGCGGGAACACCTAATGTTTATGCTGGAAATGATATAGAAGTTCCAACAACTAGATAATAAATTGAACGGAAAATAAATTTAATAATCCCTTCCACTTTGTTTCACTTCAATTTAATAAATTCTTAGATGTAACAAATCTAAACTATGGGAGTAATCACTGCGGTGGTTACTCCTACTTTTCTTTTGCTGCACAACAAGTATATTATAATGCTTATTTAAAAAAATAAATTTTTAAGGAGGAATATTAAATGATAAATAAAAGAAAATCTACATGGCTTATATTAGCGTTTATTTTAATTTTAAGCCTAGGAGGATGCGGTACTAAGACTAAGCATGAAAACAGCTCATTTGAGCCCATAAACAAGCTTATAAGCATATTATATTTTAATAAAGGTACATATGAAGATTATAAAGCTCTATTCACTAATTCATCTCTTGCCTTTAGTGAAAATCAATTTAATGAATTTAGAAAGAAACCAGATAAAAGCTCTTTTAAGTATGGCGCAAACTCATCTGATGAGATTATGTCCCATATGAAGGCTGTTCCAAATGATGCTAATTTCGCTACTGTATACTATGTAGAGGACGTTGATAAATCAGATGAAAGCAAGGCTCCTTTGCAATGGAAGGTAGAAAACAGAGATGGAAAATGGCTGCTTAAAAATGATTAAAGCATAATTTTCTAAGATGCTAGGGGAGGTAAATACAAAAGAGTTATAATGAGTATCGCCCCCCTATGCACCTAATCCTTCCACTTAGCTCCATTGAAAACAACGTGTTTAGAATAATCTCTTTGTCCTTTTTTAAAAGTATAGTTATTTCATCTATGGTATAAGATTTATTTTTAATTATATCTAATATGTTCCTTTCTTCAGCGCTCACATAACTTGCTGCAGCTTTTATAGGTAAAAAGCTATTACTACTATTATCTAGAAGCAGTTGAATGGGAGTTAAGTATATACTAGCTCCTTCAGAAATAAGTTTATTTGTGCCCTTACTCTCATTAGAATATATATTATTAGGAACAGCAAAAACCTTCTTATTCTGCTCCTTTGCATATTGAGCTGTAATCAAGGCACCGCTTAAAATATCTTCTTTTCTAATGTTTTTTGATTCATCCATATCTGCAAAAGTTCTAGCTACCTTCAAGTATTTATGATAGGATCTTGCACTAAATTTAAATCTATCATAAGCTAGCTGTAACAGCCTTTTGCCTTCCACATCTAGTACACAATACTCTTTAATTAAGGCTGATGTCATTTGTGAATTACAATTGACTCCTTCTATACCTTTATATCTATCCATTTGAATTCCTCTTGCCTTTTCAACCCTACTTCTTAGTTCTTTAGAACTAACTCCTCTTGAGGAGGTAGATAACTCCATAAAATCTACAGGTTGAACATACTTTTGTATATCAATTCTATCTAATATAGGTCCTGAAATTTTTTGTCTGTATTTTATAACCTCATAATCTGTACAGTGGCATTTCTCATTTCCATAATATCCGCATGGACAAGGGTTCATAGCTGCAACCAACATAAAGTTTGCTGGATAAGTGTTGGTAGATTTAACTCTAGAAACTGTAACTATACCATCCTCCATCGGCTGCCTTAGAGCTTCTAATGTCTTTCTGTTAAATTCAGCTATCTCATCTAAAAATAAAACTCCGTTATGGGATAAAGATATCTCCCCAGGCATAGCATTATTGCCTCCACCTATAAGAGAATTCATAGAGGCATTATGGTGTGGAGACCTAAAAGGTCTTTGAGTTACTAAGCTGCCTTTATTCTTTAGTAACCCTGCAGCACTATAAATTTTAGTTACTTCTAGTGATTCTTCTTCACTCATAGAAGGTAGTATTGTTGGAATCCTCTTAGCTATCATGGACTTGCCACATCCAGGGGAGCCGGACATTATAATATTATGCCCACCAGAAGCTGCTGCTACTATGTACTCTATAGCAGAATCTTGACCCTGAACATCTGAAAAATCAAATAAATACTCCTTTTGTATTTTATGTTCATCTTTGTAATCCTCTAATGAGGTGTAAGTACTGGAATCCTCTAGAAATCTTACTACATCATACAGGGTATTGAAGGCAAAAATGTTTATATCTTTAACCAATGATGCTTCTTTTAGATTATCCTTTGGAATAATTAAATTTGTTATATTACGTTTCTTAGCTTCTATAGCCATAGGAAGTATGCCAGAGCAAGGTCTAAGCTCTCCATTTAGGGATAGCTCTCCTATAAATCCAAATTTATTGATTTCATCTACAGTTATTTGCTTTGTTTGAAGTAGTATTCCTATAGCCATACCCAAGTCAAAATGAGAACCGCTTTTCTTCATATCGCAGGGAGCAAGGTTTATCACAACCTTCATCTTAGGGAACTCGTACTTTTCATGATTTATGGCAGCTTCTAATCTTTCTCTAGATTCCTTAACTGCTGTATCCCCTAAGCCTACTACAGAAACAGAAGGCTGGCCATATATAGTATCAGTTTCTATTTTAACCATATAAGCATCTATTCCTGATATAGCAAAACTATTTATAACTGAAGCCAACTAAATCACTTCCTCTTCATGAATTTTGATTCCGCTTTCAACAAATACTTTGTATAGCTTTCGTTTATCTTCTTCTTTGAAATAAGCTAGAATCTTTTTACTTAAAATAATCTTTTCATCAATATTTCCTATATACATTCCATAACTGCTCCATTCATAATCTTCTGGATTTCTAACCATTCTTGCTCTTACAGGATTTAGGTGTATGTATCTACTAGCTTCTAATATGTATTTATCTTCTTCAATTAATTCAGCAAAATATCTACCTTGAAATAAATGTCCAATCAAGTTATATTTATTATTAAAGTATTTTGTATAAAACAAGTTGATTCTTCTCATAATTTCACTAATTGTTACATCTGAAGTTTCAATAATCAGATGGACATGATTTGTCATTAAGCAGTAGCAATATAAAATAGCTTTATATCTTTCTAATGCTTCTTTAAGTATAGTTAAATAAACTAAATAATCTTCTCCGTCTCTGAAGATATCATTTCTATGATTTCCTCTATTGGTTATATGATATATGGCACCAGGATACCATACTAACTTTTTTCTCACCATTTTTCCTCCAACCATTTAATACTTTTTTCTAAGTATTACCACAGTCATGATTTTGTAAACATAGTAAGATAAATAAAGCTACTAAAATACGAATTTATTTTAGTAGCTTTCTGCTTTTATTATACAAAATCCGGGTGGTACCTGGTACCCTTACCCTTCCTATTTTACTGCTTTTAATTTGGCAATATCTTTCCAGTTACTTGCAGTTATTACTTCAACATTATTTAAATTATCTTTAATTTCTTCAAGTTGATTACTTGTTTCAATTCTAAAATCTTTTACTTCGGTTCTAAATTCTGTTAAGTCTGCTGTCTGTTCAATTACTGAATCAATTTTTTTTCTATTCTATCTAATTTTTCATTAGTTTTATTTTGACCCTCTACCAGTTTATTAAGTAACTCCAAAACTTCTTTTTCCATCTTTTCACCACCATAAGATTTTATAATCATAGTTTAACATCCCTATTTGTTTACTTCAAGTTTTTTATTCCATCTTCGCTAAATTCATCTTTAATGCAGAAAAAAAGAGCTTAAATGAATAAGCTCTTAAGAAAAAATAGATATGTATTTAGTTTTTCAGCTAGCGATATGCCCTAACTATTTTATGTTTTTTGAAGTGTAAAATCCGCTCTATATTTAAAATTGAGAAGGATAACCACTAGGGCTATCCGACACATTTCGGGTGGTACCGCGTACCTTTGCGAGGGAACGAGGTGACCGAGCTTGCTACTAAATCCCCGAAGTGCTAGGAGGTGAATGATTTAAACAATTGAATAGGTTCATCAACTTCTGGACAATTATATAGTTCACAAGGATCTAAATCTAAACAATTCCATTCATCAAATTCTCCATTAATATCCCAAGCTAAAGTACCATTTAAAACTGTACAGCTATCTATAAAAGTATTTTTATCTTTAAGTTGAACAAAAATTCCTTTATTAATTATATCTGATGCGTCAAATAATTTTATAGATCCATCGTCAAAATAAACATATACCTTATAGTCATCAGTTGGTATAACTTGTATAACCTCTGGAAAGTAATCCATAAACACTCCTCCTTATGATAAAGGTGCTATTTTATTTAGCTTTTGATGTAAACGTGCTAATTCCCAATTTTGCATTAGCTCATCTTTGTGTAACTCTGCCCAAGCTAATACTAATTTTAATTGTCTTTTAGGCAGCATTCCTTTAAGTACTTTTACATTTATTATATCAACCAAAGCTTTGTCACCATTATATTCAGCATGAAAGTGCGGTGGAACATGGTCACTATAATTTATAGTTATTCTTATCCCAAAAAATAAACTTATTTCTGGCAATACAAATCACTCCTTTGCTTACTAACATTATTATTATAATTATACCAAACTCCTTAGGATCTTACACCCATATTCTAACTACGCTAAACATTTCTTTAATGCAGAAAAAAAGAGCTTAAATGAATAAGCTCTTAAGAAAAAATAGATATGTATTTAGTTTTTCAGCTAGCGATATGCCCTAACTATTTTATGTTTTTTGAAGTGTAAAATCCGCTCTATATTTAAAATTGAGCACATTTCGGGTGGTACCGCGTACCTTTGCGAGGGAACGAGGTGACCGAGCTTGCTAATTTTTATTTGTTTCCGTTCACACCTTGTTTACAACCCCTGGTGGGCGTTGCGAGATGAAGTCGAACTTGCTAAATATTCAATCCTTTTAACATCCATTCATATTTTCTATGTGCTGTAAATAGATCAATTTTTGCAGTTTCCACTTTAATTGATTCAAGATCATAAGAGAATTTGATATCATCGTATTCTTTCTTAGAAATTACTCCAAGATCATATTTTTTCTTTGCAGCTTCCATTTTGCTTTTCTCTTGTGATAGTTTTTTATTTTCTAAACCAAAAGTCTTTTGTTTGTCTTTAACTGTTTCGTATAATTGTTGAAACTTTAATTCATAGTTTCTCTTAGCATCTTCAAATTTTAAGTTTTCATTTTCTAAATCTATATTAGCTAATTTATACTCATTTGAATTTTCACCATCATCTTCATCATTCTTAGTTCTTGTTAGTGCAACTTGTTTTTCCTCTATCTCATACTGATGTAACCTTAGTTCATAACTATTTTTTATAGCAGTATTTAAATCCTCTTTACTATTTATCGATATTGCTTCATAAATATTTACTTCTGGAACAAATGATATTTCTAAAGGAGTATTATAGGATTGTCCGAAAAGTAGATTTAATTGTCTCTTTACATTTAGCTTTTGACTGTCTAGAGCTTCTTTTGTAGAGTTTAATTCTTCAAGTTTAAACTCTACACCTTCAATATCTAGGCTAGATACGTATCCTAAGTCCTGCTGAATTTTTAATATTCTCAACTGTTCTTGTAGCATATCTATATTTTTATTTATATTTTCCTTTTGTTCATCAATAGTATTGTAAACAAAAATTAGATTCTCAGCTGTCCAAACCATTTGATTATTCAGCATTTCTCCCTGTAGAGTCAGTTTTTCAGTTAATGCAGTCATATCAATCTGCTGTCTACGGATATTCTTTAATTGTTCTTCCATAGAAGCTATATTATTTTTATACTTGCAATATTGTTAGAATTCATATTTTTTAATAAAGTTTCTACTACTAAGTATATCTCATTTAATTCATCAGAATCGGGAGTAGGTAAAAGCAATTCAGATTGTGCTTTATACATAGCAAGCATATTTTCCATACTTCTTATACCAGATAATATATCCTCTTCAGCTTTTATCAAACTGTTATATCTTATAGAGGATGTATCTACAGCATTTTGATTTATTTTTACAGTTATATTCCTTTGAAAAATAACATTCTTAAGATCGCTATAATTAATTGTGTTAACTGTAGTATTTGCGTTGCCAACTTCTTCTGCATAGGCATTAAAAGTTATAGATGTAAATAGTATTAATGTAGCTATAATTTTTTTCCTCATTATCTTCCCTCATCCCTTTAATAAACTATATTTTTTTCATACACACCATATAACAGCAACCCAAGAAGTAAAAAATATAGGGAATAGCACATTTTCCAAGGATATTTATTATTAATTTTTCAATCAGTGACAAGTTTTAACTATCCTCCTAGAAATACTCTGTAAGTTATGCTCTAATCGAATTTTGATGAATATATGTTTATTCATCATTGGCTAACTTTTTATTTTTCGAGGTGATAATACATATTTAAGCTTAGAGCAAATATAGTTGACTTTAGACAGTTGCGAGATTTTTAGTATTGGGTTTATAGCAATTATTGATATCACTAACTTTACAACTTTCCAGTTTTTTGAATAATCGTTTTGCAGCAAACCCAAAAAGAAAAGAAGAGTATCCTTTGTTAGATACTCACAAATTATGATTTGATTATTTTCTTTTCAGCTAGTGATATGACCTAACTATTGTATACCGCTTGAAATGTATTAATCCGATCTATATTTTCAATTTGAGAAGGATAACCTTTTGGACTATCCTTCTCTTTCAACTTGAATTACTTATCCGATAAAATTTAGGTGGTACCGCGTACCCTTGCGTGGGAACGAAGTGACCGAGCTTGCTTGATATTAGTCAACTTTAACTGTGAAGTTACCAGTGAATGCAGGAGTTGAAGCACCACGTTTTGTAATACCAATTGTAACTACTCCATCATCATCAGTAGCTACTGTAAGAGTTGAAGTACCAATTGTTGGAGTAGTAACTGTGCCAGACTTTTTAGCTGCTACTATTTGACCTAAATAAATATCTATACCTGCTTCGAAAGCGTCATCTGCAGAAGTATTACCTGCATCACTATTATTAGTATCAATATACACTATTCCATTAGCATCTACACGTACTTTTCCATCTCCACCAGCACCTGTAACCTTGATGTTAGCGTCAGGAATTAATGACTTAATATCAGTTGATGTAGCATTAATTTCGAAACCAGTTACAAAGTTTGCTGAAGAAATAACTGGAGCTGTGTCTTTTACAGTAAATGTAGTTGATGCTACTAAAGTTCCAGTAGAGTTTGTAACTTTTAAAGTATAAGTACCTGTTTTGCTAAAATCTCTTGTTGCAAATGCTTCAGGTGCAATAGTGATTGTACCATTAACATCGTCAAGAACTAAGTCAGCAGTATCCCCATCTCCATCAGCTGTTGCAGTAACTGCGCCCTTGCTATCAACAACTTGAACATTAAAGTTACCAGCAGTAGCTCCACTATAAACTAAAGAACTAGCACCAGATACTTTACCGATGAAACTTCCAGCATTAGTATATTGATTTAAGTTAAATACTATTTCATCGTTGCCATCATTAGATTCAGTGATTTCCTCATCATTTAAATCTAAAATTTTATCTACAGATGAAGAATTAGCAGCTTCTAGTTTGTAAGTTTTAGCAATAGTATCTGCCTCAACAGTTACAGGAATAGATAGCATAACAGCACCATTTGGCTTGTAAACGCGGAATGTACCTGATCCAGTATTGCTAGAATGTGCTGTGAATGTTACTGTTTCTTTTCCAGTAGCAGAAGTATCATCTGCTGCTACATCCACTGCAAGTGTTGCAATTGTATTAGCATCAGCATTTTGAACATTTGCTGAAACAGTATAATCTGTACCATCAGCTGCTGAAGCAATAACATCTCCGTATTGATCTTTAAAAGTTAACGTTATATCTTTAACTCCGTTACGTGCTAACTTAATTGAAGAGTCTGATGTTGCTACAGAAGTAATTTTTCTTGCTTCGCTTACAACTGTAACTGTGAAAGTCTTAGAAGTATTACCTGATTTAATAGTTATTGTAGCAGTACCTGTTCCATTAGCAGTAATTGTTGCTGGAGTCGTTGGAGCAACAGGCTGAGCAACTGAAACCACAAATGGATTTGAACTTTCAACTTCCACATCTTGTGTAATGTCAATATCTTGGCGGCTGTCAACTAATGAGCTAGCAATAATGTCTTCAATAGTAGCTGATTCACCAACAACAAGTTTTCCACTTGTAATTTTTTCAGTACCTAAAACTTGGTTTAGTGTGAATTCTTTAATTCCACTTGCTGTTTTAGAACCATCATATACTTTTACTTCAACTTGTGCAGATTCAGCAACTATAGCGCCATCTTTTGTAATAACCACTTTGTATTTAAAGTTATTTTTACCATTAGTAGTTACCAAAGTATCTAAATCAGTTTTATCTAAAATACCATTACCACTAACTGTAGCACCATTAAATACATTTTCAGTAGCTTGGAATTGTACTTCATAACCTTCAGCATCTAATGCTTCTACAGTTGTTGCTGCACCATTTGCTTTTAAACCAAGTTGTTGTTCTGTTTTTGTTGAATCAACTGTTGCTGCAACACCTTCTACAGAAGTAACTTTGTAAGCAGCATATTTAGTAGTTACACTACCATCTAAATCATCAGCTCCTGTAACAGTTATTGTTTCACCATTGCTTAAAATAGTTCCAATTGTTAATCTATACGTTCCTACAGTGCTCCCAGCTTCAAATTTAGCAATCTGAACCTCAGAACCTTCAACTGCAACTTTGAAGTCAGCGGCTGTAATAGTTTTATCAGTTAGACTTCCACTAACATTAACTTCTACAGTAGTATTATTAATAGCACTTACTGACGCAACTTTTAATCCTTCTACAGTTACATCTCCGTCTTTAGCATCATACTTAGTAACTTCACCCTTAGCGTTTTTGTATTCAACTGCAGGGATTGCTGCTAAATCTTTTAATTCAGTTTCAGTTGCATTGTCAATCCATGCTCCATCGAAACCTTTAACATATACTTTGAAGTTAGCTGCTTGCATAGCTGCTGTTATTTCATCTACATTTGCAGGATCATTTAAATAGTTAAGATCGAATGCCTTATCCCCTATTACTGCTGTTCCTGTTGGCATTGCTGCGAATGCTGTGAAAGCTGTTGTTCCAGCGATTAAGAAAGCTGCTGTTGCAACACCTGTTACTTTTCCAAGTTTATTCTTATTCATTTATAACTTACCTCCCGTAAATTTGATTTTCTTATAGATATTTAATATATTTAAATTGGTTTCCAAAAGGGAAGCAACTTCCCTTTTGTATTTATCCAATTTCTTTTATTGTTTATTACTATTTAGCTTCAGCTAATTTTACATTTTCAACTGCTTGAAGAAGAGCTCCTTGAGCATCTAATAATTTAACTGTAACTATTTCTCCATCTTTAGCAGCTGGATACATAGTTGTTGCTTCTCCAAGTTTAGCAACTCCTGATACTTGTTTTTCTCCTCTGAATACTTGGTAGCTTGCAGCTCCTTCAAGATCAGCTGTTACTGTTACAGATGAACCAACTGTTGCAGCTTTGAAAGTTGCGTTTACAGTTACATCTTTAACTTCTGGAGCTTTAACCATTGCAGTTTTTCCAAGAACTACTGATGTAGTTACAAGTACTGCTCCGTCAGCATTTAATAATTTAACTGTATACTCTTGTCCTTCTTTGTTAGCTGGGTACATAGTTGTTGCATCACCTAATTTAGCAACTCCTGATACTTGCTTAGCTCCGTTAAATACTTGGTAGCTTGCTGCTCCTGGGTATTCGCTCTTAACTGTTACTGAAGAACCAACTGTTGCTGCTTTAACTGAAGTTTCTACAGCTATTCCTTCTTCAGCTTCTTCAACTGTAACAACTTTTAAGAACCATGCATCGTATCCTTGTTTCATAGCTGCTTCTGATGAATTTTCAGTCATTCCCCAAACATCCACTAAGTATGTTCCTGGAGCTGTGAAAGTGTAATCATCTGCAGTTTCTGCTGCAGTTTCGTATTCATCATCTATCATCCATTTATCTCTTCTTGAACCTTCTGCTTGAGGATTGTAGATATGAAGCTTGTATCCATATCCTTCTTTTCCGTTAAGCTCTATGCTTTCTCCAACTTTATAAGTATCTTTTACTCCTAAGTCAGTTAAGTCTGCTCTCTTAGCTAATGATTCAGCAGTTCCTATTGAGAAGTTCTTAGCATAGTAAGTGTCGTAAGAACCTAATGAGTTCTTTTTAACTCCTTCAACATTTGCTCTCTTAACCCAAACAGAAGCTTTATATTTTCCTGCTTCTAAGTTCTTAGTTATTCCTGGAATATAAGGAACTTTTGCATTAACTGGCTCGCTGTAACCATCTGTTAATTCTGTCCAAGCTCCTCCGTCCTTTTGAATGAAAATTCTGTATTGAACATCTCCTTCATAATTTGCTGCTTCTAATGCAAATGTAAATGGTGCATTATCTTTAGCAATAGAATACTTTGGTGCTATATAAGATATAGCTGGTAATACTGTAGCTTCAGCTGCAGCTGCTGGCTTAGCCATTCCTACTCCTGTTGCAACTAATACAGCTGCAAGAAGTAAACTCATCTTTCTTTTAATCACTTGTATTCCCTCCCACTTTGATAGTTTATTTTTTAATATTTTATAAAAATTATTAACCTTGTAATGAATGATATATGTAAAATCGGGAAACATAATAAATGTGGTTTATGTTTCTTTGATATTACAATCTTTTTAAAATTGTAGTTATTAAAAAAGTATTCTACAAAAACACAGTATTTCCTCTTTTATTTCATTAAAAACTTATTGCTTTTACTAATAAATTCATATTGATGAAAATAAAAGAATTATTACCACATTTAGTACAATTTTTATTATATAGGTTTTTGTCCTATTTATCAACAGTTAATGAATAAATTATATATGGTAATTGTTAGTATTATCCTATTCTTTTCCGCATTCTATGGTTTAATATGGTCACTATGTCATTTACACCTATAATTACGAATAAAGATAATAAAAAGTTCGAATAAATTTAATATTTTTTGTTATAAATTTTACCTTATCGAATAGATTCTAAACTATTTTACCATAAAATGCAATAGCATGTGGTATATTTTTATGTTGTGGCCTTATTTTCTATAAAATACTTTTATTATATCTTGTCCATTTCTTATAATATATTTTCGTAACTTTTAAAATATTCTTAGCCCTTTTTATAAATTTTTTTGCATGAAATATCTTCCTATCTTATGACATTTTCCCTCATTTGATTAAATATAAACTCAATTATTTTATCCCTATTTCTTTCACTAATATTTTCAAACTTTAAAGACACTTTATATCTTTCTTTTTGGGGTTCACTTTCACTCCTGACCACAGAACATAATATTTTTAGCTCAATGGGTATGTATAATACAGTTAAAACCTTTTGACCTACTTTTAGATTATCTTCTGAAATAATCTTCATACCTCCTCCACTCATATCTATTGTATTAGTGGATTTGAGAAGATAAAAAAATTCTCTTGGTATATCCTTAACTTGTTCATAATCTTTTTCCATAGGGATCTCAACAAATTCTATCTCTATATTTACAGGAAGCCTAAAATACTTTCTTCTTTCTACCTTCTTTATATTCTCTGGAACAGCAAGGACTGCTCGTGCAATGTTCCCTTCTCCCCTTATTCCAAGTAAAATGCTTGTGCCTGAATAAACTTTTCCTTTATCATAAATAAATAATTTTATATTATGTCCTTGAACTATTTTTGGAATTTCCCTTTCCCCTATAAGAATCTTAATCAAGATGCAGCTTTCTTTCACAACTTCTATCTTTGCAAGATAGTTTTCTTCCCTAGAATCAATTATTTCTAATTTTGTATTCATTCTTATAAAACTATCTATCATCTTAACTTACCCCATTCCCTTTGTAAGCTTTTTCTACACACTTTATTGTTATTGTAAACTTAATATATATTTTCTATATATTGTAACTTTTTCCTTCTATTTTACTAATATTTTTCTTATTTCTTCATTAAAATCCTTTCATTAGGCTGAATTATAGTTTTTGCTTATGTGCTTAACTTTCTTCCTATAGAATATTAATATTAATAACTACAAAATATAACTATAAGGAAAAATAATTCTATTTTAATTTAAAGGGGTTATGGCTTTGTATAAACCAAATACATATAATAAAAATGCTCTATTTAAACTGATTCATAAACTTATAAAAGATGATATCTTTGCTTTAGGCTCTCAGCTCGCCTATAGCCTTTTACTTTCTTTCTTTCCTTTTTTAATTTTTTTGTTTACCATAGCGGGATATAGCTCGGTGAAGAGCCAGGATGTGTTGATCAGCTTGAAAACCCTTCTTCCATCAAATGCTTATAGTTTGATTTATGCCACTGTAATTGAGATATTTGACTTCAAAAAAGGAAACCTATTATCCTTTAGCTTTATAGTTACTATATGGGTGGCTTCTAACGGATTCAATGCAGTTATAAAAGCTCTTAATAAGGCTTATGATGAAGAGGAGTGCAGACCCTTTTGGAAACTGCAGTTTATTGCTATTTTATGTACCTTTGCACTTACTTTTTTAATAATACTGTCTCTCTTCATTCTTGTGCTTGGCAATATAATTGGATATAAGCTTGGCAGCTGGTTATCCCTTCCTCCAAACTTTCACTTTGTTTGGGACTTTTTAAGGTATCTTTTAACATTAATTCTTATGACATTTATTTTTGCCCTGCTCTATAAGCTTACCCCCTGCAGAAGATTGGAGTTGTGGGAGGTCCTCCCTGGAGCTGTTTTTACAACTATAGGCTGGGTTTTAGCTTCTATGGGCTTTACTTTTTATGTTGATAACTTTGCTAATTATTCGAGACTCTATGGAAGCATCGGAGCGGTTATTGTTCTTATGATATGGCTGTTTTTGACGTCAGTTATAATACTAATTGGCGGGGAGATTAATTCATTACTAATTATTAAATAACTGTTTCACAGTTATTTAATATCTTTGTCATTAAACTGTAACAAAAGGAAGATACTATATAAATAAATTGAAAACAAAAATATATTTATATAAACATAAATCGGGAGGGAAGAATTATGGATAACTTTAATGGGGAATTTAAGAAGGATGAATTTGTGGAGGTTAGTACTTGGAAGGAAGTTAACACTAATCCGAGCAGTTCTAGCACTAATAAAATAAAAAGAGGTATGAGTAAAAAAGTTCTTTCATATATAATGGTTGGAGTTTTGTGTACCTCTATTGGCGGCGCAGCATCTTCAGTTGCAACTATAAAATATTTAAACAGTAAAAATGTAGCTGCATCAAGTTCAACACCATCAACTTCCAGTAAAACAGAAAGCAGCGCAATGAAAACTAGTTCAAATACAGTACCTCTTTCAGTGGCAAACATTGCAAAGCAGGTAGGTCCTGCTGTAGTAGGAGTTTCTACTAAAGTGTAACTTCTGTTGATATGTTTGGGTTTCCTGAGAGCGAGGAAGGCATGGGTTCTGGAATTATATTTAATGAAGATGGATACATTCTAACTAATTATCATGTTGTAAATGGAGCTAAACAAATTACTGTTATTTTTAATAATGGAACAGAAGGCAAAGAAATACCAGCTAAGCTTGTAAACTATAATCCTTCTATGGATCTTGCTGTTATTAAACTGACTGAAAATGTGAAGGTGCCTGCCGTAGCTGAATTTGGAGATTCTGATAGCCTTCAAGTTGGAGATCCTGCAATAGCTATTGGTAACCCTCTTGGAAAGCAATTTTTAGGTACAGTGACTGCTGGAGTTATAAGCGCAGTTAACAGAGAAGTGTCTGTAGATGGACAAAAACAAAAGTATATCCAAACAGATGCTGCAATTAACCCTGGTAACAGCGGTGGAGCTTTGGTTAACACCTATGGCCAAGTAATCGGAATAAACACTGCTAAAATCGGTGGAAGCCAAATAGAAGGACTTGGCTTTGCAATTCCAATTAATGCAGTTAAGCCTTTGATTGATAGCCTTACAAAGCCTATTTTGAAGATTGGTATTAGTGCATTAAATATAGATGAAAAGCTTTCTAAAGAACATGACATTCCAGTTGGAGTTTATATTCAACAAGTTGAAGGCTTCAGCCCTGCAGAAAAGGCTGGATTAATTCCTGGAGACGTAGTTATAAAATTTGATGGTAAGAAGGTTAAAACTGTTCAAGAAATAAATGAGTTAAAACAAAAACATAGTGCTGGAGACAGCGTACAGGTAGAAATCAATAGGGAAGGAAAGAATAAGACACTTACCCTTAAACTTGCAGAATAGAAATATTTTGCGAAGCAACTTAGTTCTAGTAACCAGTAAAGGATGTTTTGCATTAAGCAAAACATCCTTTACTGGTTACCGGTCACTGGTTACTAAAGAATTTTGCTTCGCAATTTTCTTATTTAAAGAAAAATAAAACTTCGCTCCTACTTCTGTGTTCTCTGCTCCAAAGTCACTATTGTGCAATTTTAATATATTTTTAACTATACTAAGTCCAAGTCCTGTTCCACCTAGACTTCTATTTCTAGACTTATCTATCTTATAAAATCTATCCCATATCTTTTTTAGTTCCTCTTCTTTAATATGTTCTCCTTCATTTTCAATTTCAACAAAAACTTTATCATTTTTAATTAGAGTTCTTACATATATATTACCTTCATTTCTAGTATGCCTAATGGCGTTTGTAAGAAAGTTAGTTATCACTTCTTCAATTCTGTCTTCATCCCCTAATACCTCTAAATCTTCATCTACATTACTAATAATATTAAAGTTACTATTTACATCCTTGTCTGCTCTAATTCCTTCTAGTCTTTTTATGGTTTCATTAATAGTTCTGTCTAAGAAAAACTTACCCATATCTATCTTAAAAGTTCCTGATTCCAATTTTGATAGCTCTAACATATCAGAAACAAGGCTTCCCATCTTTTCAGCTTCATCTATTATTACATCCAGGTAATACTCTTTCTCTTCACCTTCTACAATATTATCCTTTATACCTTCAGCATAACCTTCAATTAAGCTTATAGGAGTCTTTAACTCATGGGATACTGCTGCTACGAATTCCTTTCTCATGTTTTCTAGCTCTTTTTCCTTTTCAATATCCTTTTTTAGCTGCTCATTAGATTTTTTTAAGGATGACAGTGCAGTATTTAAATTATTAGATAAAAAGTTTAAGGTTTTAGCTAAATTCCCTATTTCATCCTCTGTTTTTACTTCACATTCCTCTGAAAAGTCCAGCTTAGCCATTTTTAATGCCGCCTTATTAAGTTTTACTAATGGTTTTGAAATCATCTTTGAATATATGAAAGCAAGAACTAAAATAACAATTATAGCAGCTATATATATGTATATAGAATTCCTTCATAACTGCTGCAGCTTCATCTACAGGCTGCAAGGAAGAAACTGCAAATATTACTTTTGCAGGAGTATTATTAAAGGCTACAGGCACAATGGATACTATATTTTTAACATTATAGTAAGGGTCGTTGAATATATAGGTTACAGTCTCTCCTTTTATCTGCATATCTATAAATGCCTTTGGATTAGATGTCCATTCCCCTACTATTGCTTTTATGATATTAATTCTATTTGAATCCTTTAACTTATCTTCCGAGTCAGTTGTATAGCTTAAAAGACCGTTGCTTTCTAAAATAACTATCTTTGCATTATTTTCTTCTTCAAAGTCTTTTATGCTGCTCAATGTCTTATTTAAGCTTCCAAAATTTCTTGTATAGCTTTTTTCAAAACTTTCTAGATTATGCTTTAGGTTATTAGTCTTTCTTTCTATATAAAAGTTTTGAAAGAATAGAGATTGAAATAATAGTTGTATGCTTATAAATGCTATAAAAAACCCAACTGTTATTATAAATAGCTTTAGAGCAATGCTTTTTTTCATCATCTCACCTCAAACTTATACCCGCTTCCTCTAACGGTAACTATGTAATCTGCTTTATGCTTTAGCTTTTCTCTAAGCCTTTTTACATGAGTATCTACAGTTCTAAGACCTCCATAATAATCAAATCCCCATACTTTATCTAAGATTACATCCCTGCTCAAAGATATTTCTTCATTATTAGCGAAAAATATCAGTAGATCATATTCCTTTGGAGATAGTTGTATTTCTTCTCCATCTATTTTGACTTCATGGGAAAGCTGATTTATTTCAAGTCCGTTAAAATCTTTTATCCTTGTTTCAGTTTTAGCTTCTACACCGCTTCTTTTTAGAAGCGCCTTTGCCTTAGCAACTAGAACCTTAGGGCTAAAAGGCTTTGTTACATAATCATCTACTCCAAGTTCGTAACCAAGAAGCTTATCCTCTTCCTCACCTTTAGCTGTAAGCATTATTATAGGGATATCTGAAGACTTCCTTATTCTAGTACAAACTGTCCACCCATCCATGTAAGGCATCATTATGTCGAGTATAACTAAGTCTATCTTATTATTTTTAAATAAGTCTAAAGCTTTTACTCCATTCTCTCCTTCTAATATGTCGAACCCACTGCTTTTAAAATAATCTCTTAAAAGCTTTCTCATTCGTTCTTCATCTTCTACTAATATATGGTACTCATTTATTCTACACACCCCTTTTTTAGTAACCAGCGCCATTAGCCAGCTCTTTAAGTACTAGGAATAAATCCCTAATTTCTAGTCGCTAATCCCTCTAAATTTAAAACTTTAGCTCTTTCTTTAACTCTTTAGCTATGCTATTTAAACTTTCAGCTCGCATATCTTCTCTCAGTATTGGAATTTTATAATGTCTTTTTCTTTAAAAATATATTCAATTTCTTCTAAGTATTTTTTCTCTGCTTCTTTTTTACTTGTCCAAAATTCATCTTGCATGTTCTCGGTAGAATTCTATTTATTATTAGGGTATCTAGGTATTTTATATGTCTCAAGCATAGCTACAGCTTTCTTAGTCTCTTCTACGGGAAGCTTTTCTGCATTTAAAACAAAGATAAAACTCATCTTCTCTTCATCTAATAGAATCCTTTTCGCTCTACTGATATTGTCATATCTTCTTTTTAATATTTTTATTACTGGATCTTCTTCTATTTCTTTTTTATCTTTCTTTCCAGCATTGTTAGCCATCTGCATTAAGAATAAGGCCTTCTCTCTTTTTTAATCAGGGTATCTAGCCAAGCCCCTAAAAGCTCTGGAAG
Source organism: Clostridium bovifaecis (assembly GCA_009738435.1). GTDB lineage: Bacteria > Bacillota > Clostridia > Clostridiales > Clostridiaceae > Clostridium_H > Clostridium_H bovifaecis. The sequence goes on from CP046522.1 coordinate 2,657,013, forward strand.
AGATAAAAGCCTTACTGTATGCCCTGTAGGTGCTGTATCAAAGATTATTTTATCATATTCATTTCATTAATTATTTCTACCATCTTATCAATAAAGCAGCCTCCTCTGTTCCTGGAGATATGGCTGCAGCATCAATTTGCTTTTCTATTTCTTTTACTATAACTGTACTTACTACATTTTTTAAATTAGCTCTAACTTTATCCATATACTTTTTACACTCATTTTCAGAATTTATTTCAAGAGCATCTAAATTATCTCCAATATTTATTTTTTATCCCCTATCTTTTTCTCAAAAATATCTCCTGTAGAGTGAGCTGGGTCTGTAGAAACAATCAAGGTTTTATAACCAGTCTCTGCACAAACCTTGGCAAAGGCTGCCGAAAAGTAGTTTTACCGACTCCACCCTTACCTCCAAAGAAAGTTATCTTTTTCATTACTATCCCTCCAAATTATTCTTAATGATTTATTTTGACTCCCATTATTTTCAAAAACGTGTTTTAGTGGAAAACGGACAACAGATAACGGATAATAGTAAATATCACCTTTCCACTTTCTACTTTTATTATGCGTCTAAATCAAAGTCTCCCCATCTTTCCTGCCATACAGATTTTCTATCTAACATTCTCCTTTGCCACCCTTCTAAGTCCTGGGCTATGTATGGAAGTATTTCTAATGTGTTGTAGGTATTAGCCCTAATAGATCTGCAAAACATAATAAAAGAAAGTTATCCATTCATTATGAGCTTCTTTCAAAGTATAGCCCTAGACTTTCTATTGAAGTCAGTAGCACCTTGAAAAAACAACTTTAGTCCTTCCATAAAACCCTTAATTTGCTTTCTTCCATCTGTATCCCCCCGTTTAATTACATTATGCTAATTAAGCTAATACAGGTTTCTCTGTATTAGCTTAATTAAATTAATATCCCTTATATCAGTTAGAGGTTAGAATGTTAGAGGTTAGAAAATCCAACCTCCTAAATTCTAACTATCTAACGTGCTAACTTACTTTTTTCAGTTTGTTTGTTGTTCCCCAGGTGTTTCACTCCTTCTGCCATTAATACTAATGCTAAAACAAATAATACTGCCGCAATTAATATCAATAACCAGCTGTCACCAAAGGTAGGTATCTTAGTATAAATTAACAAGATAAGTGCTACTAAAGTTACTGCGAACATGAAAATTATTGGTATAACTATCATCTTGAATTCTTTTCCTTGTTTCTTCAAGTAAACTGCCACTGCTAGAAGAGCAAGAGCCGCTAGAAGCTGGTTAGCAGAACCAAAGATAGGCCATATCTTTGCCCATCCTTTAAATGTCAAAATCCCTCCAAGAATAACTGTTATTATTGTAGAAAATATTTGTTTGCTAATGGGCTTGTATTTACATCTTCTTCAGATCTTCTATTATCAAACATTTCTTGGAATATGAATCTTCCAAGTCTTGTTGCAGTATCTAAGGAAGTTAAAGCAAAAGCAGAAATAGCAAGAGCTGTAAAGTTTTTACCTGTCTCAAATGGAAGTCCAAAGCCTGTCATAAAATCTCCAAGTCCATTTGAAAATACATTAACAGCACCTGGTTTTAATAACTCTTTTAATTTCAGCACCAATATAAGATGCTGTTATAATTGCAACTACTGCAAGTACACCTTCTATTAGCATAGCTCCATAACCAACTAGCTTAATATCTTTTTCACTATCAAGTTAAAAATTAGCATCTTGCCTATCTTCTAATGAAAGTAGTGTCCTAAAGCAGTTCCAACTCCTCCAACAATTGAAGTTGCTGCTACATTAGAAACAAGTTCAAATCCATCTTCAATTAAGCAAGACTACATCAGCAAGCTCATCCCCAACAGTAATGTCGCATTCAGTAGCTTCAAATGGTGTATTTGGAAAAACATCAAAATCAGTAACATTATTAGTTGCAATATTATATGAAACTGTAACAACAGCTAAATTTCTAAAGTTTCCATTGCAGCGTTTCTTAGCATCGTAATCGTCATATCCCATATCGTCACCTCCTCCCTATCTAAACATATCCCGTTTGAAGTTTACTTCAACACATAGCTTGTCCATTCTTGTGAACAATTCAGGATATTCAAGGTCTTATCTTTTGTTCTCAATATCATAATATTAAAATTCTATAAAATTGCTACAAATTTTACAAAAAGATATGTCCTAGGAAATTGTCGATTTTCTAGGACATATTCTTAAGATACCAAAGGAAAGTTTTAAATAAATGTAAAATTTAACATTCACTTAAAACAAGCTAAAAAAATGGCGGTGTACTAACCCACAGCACTTTTGCTAAAGTCTTTCCCTGATTTGAAATATAATGGTTTGCTCTAGGTTTATAGTAAAAGCTTTCACCCTTCTTTGCTCTATACCTTTTGTTACCTATATTAATATATACAGTTCCAAATAACACATAACCAAATTCCTCTCCCTCATGTGGTTCATCTTCTTATATTCACCACCTGGCTCTAAAGTGGCAGCCAGCCAAAGATTGCTGCACCTATTGGTCCAACGATAGGGCCTGCACCTGCGATTGAAGAAAAGTGGTGTCCAAGCAATACTGGTGCTTTTGCTGGAACATAGTCCACACCGTCTTCTCTTGTGTGAGCAGGTGTAGGTCTTTTAGGATCAATACCCCATTTTCTGCAAAGCCATGCACCATAAGTAGCATAAGCACCTACAAAGGATTGTAACTAAAATAAGACCTATTGAACTCATAAAAAAGCCCCCTTAACTTAATTAATTATTTTTAAATAAAAACTTTTTTCCTTCCCTCCTTCTAAACTTGCTAATATATCCTGTGTTTCAGGATTAACAAAAATTAGTCTTACGTTTACCCATCCTTTAAAGCCTAGGGCAAAACTTTTGTGATACTTAAATCTTTGTATAGCTTTTATAGTGTCATAATCAGGATTATTATTGGAACTTATTATAAAAGTAATAATACTTGACATATGCTCATGTCTACATTCAATATAATCTTCTAAATTCTCGTCTAAGAATTTATGTATATACTTTAGAATTCTAAACTTGGCTGTTCTTCTAGTTCTTTATAAAAATATGTATTCATCATTCTTAAAAGCATAAATTTCTGCCTCTTAGTCAGCATGTACTTAGCTGTTCTCTGGTTAAACTCTCCATATACATCAAATTTAAAATTGCATATGGCCTTGTCATAATATACATTAAAATATGCTTTCAGACTCTCTGCCAATCTATCCTTATACTCTGTCACTTCCACAACACCACCTCCTACCAAGATGCATGAATTGTTATCAGCTAATACTACACCTCATTTTTGAAAACATTTGTAATGTTTAACTTAGCTCTTTAAATTTCTTTATGTATGCTTTATTATTAGATAGTTAAAGTAATAAAATTTTCTTCCTTATTGTTAAAATTTACCATATAATTATATTATATGAAATATCCTTACAGTACTTAATAAGAAAATTGCAGTGCAATTTTTTTATAGTGCAGCAGTGGAGGCGCTAAGGCGTAAAGTGGAGAGATACTCTTAATTAGAATTCTCAACTGCTAACTTTTTTCACTATTTTATATACTTTTTCTAAAATTTCATTAAATATTGTAGCATTTTCTTTAATGTACATAATAATATATGGTATAATGACATTACAAAGACGTAATATAAGAAAATTGCGATGCAATTTTCTTCTTAATCACTAGTCGCTATTGGATAAATCAATGATTCAGATGTTAGCGATTAGGGATTAGACTAGCGATTGCTTCTATAGCTGCGTCGCAAAATATTTCTAAAGTGTACATAATTTTAAAAGGGGGATAATCATGACCTTCTGTGACGAAAATAATTTAGAGGTAATAAAAGAAGACTTAAGATACTTACAATTGCTTGCAAATCAATATCCTAATATATCTTCTGCTAGCACTGAAATTGTTAACTTACAGGCTATTTTAAATCTACCTAAAAGTACGGAGCACTTTATAAGTGAGTACATGGTGAATATGAGTCTTTCACTCATATGCTGAAAATGCCTCTGGGGTTATAAAGCGTAAAATAGATGATGTTTTCGGAAATTCTTTAAGAGAAAGCGAAAAAGCAGCACTTGCTACTCTTATCTATCCAGAACAGAAAATAGAGTTAATTAAAAATGCTGAAGAAGATTTGGAAGATTGGTATAAGATAAATCTTTATAGACTCATAGAACTTTGAGTTGTTTCTTCAAAATATACTATCAAAGGTTAGAAAATGTACATGGTGAATATGAGTCTTTCACTCATATGCTGAAAAATGCCTCTGGGGTTATAAAGCGTAAAATAGATGATGTTTTCGGAAATTCTTTAAGAGAAAGCGAAAAAGCAGCACTTGCTACTCTTATCTATTATCCAGAACAGAAAATAGAGTTAATTAAAAATGCTGAAGAAGATTTGGAAGATTGGTATAAGATAAATCTTTATAGACATAGAACTTTGTAGAGTTGTTTCTTCAAAATATACTAGATCAAAGGTTAGAAAAGCTCTTCCTCAAGATTTTGCTTATATAATTGAAGAATTGCTTCATGAACATGATAGTACAATAAACAAGCATGAATACTATAATGGAATTATTTCCACTATTATTGATATTGATAGAGCTGGAGAATTTATAGTAGCCATTTCAAAGGTTATTCAAAGACTTGCTGTAGATAGACTTCATATTGTTGGAGATTGATATACAGTGGGGTAATCACGATATTCTATGGATGGGTGCTGCTGCTGGTTCCGAAGCTTGCATATGTAATGTTCTTAGAATCGCCTTAAGATATGCTAATTTATACACTATAGAAGATGGCTATGGAATAAATCTGCTTCCTCTTGCTACTTTCTCAACAGACTTTTATGGAGATGACCCATGTAAAAGTTTTATTCCTAGAACTATTGATAAAGAATTGAGTCCTAATGAACTTACTTTAATCTCAAAAATGCATAAAGCTATAGCGATTATACAATTTAAGCTTGAGGGACAAATTATACAAAAGCACCCTGAATTTTTAATGGATGAACAGCTTCTATTAGATAAAATAGACTATGAAAAAGGTACAATCAGTTTAAATGGAGAAACTTATACTCTTAACGACACAAGTTTCCCAACTATTGATCCTAAAGAGCCTTATAAGTTGACTTCTCACGAGGAAGTGCTTATAAAAAAGCTAAGGCGTTCTTTTATTCGCAGTGAAAAGCTTCAGCGTCATATTCGTTTTTTTATACAAAAGGAAGCATGTATTTGATTTATAACTCTAACCTTCTTTACCACGGTTGTATACCTCTTAATGAAGATGGTTCTTTTAGAGAAGTAGACATTGACGGAGCCAAATACAAAGGTAAGGCTTTGTTAGACAAATTTGACCACCTTGCAAGAGAAGCCTTTTTCTTCAAAGATGGTTCTAAAGCAAAAGAGTATGGTATGAACATGCTATGGTATCTATGGTGTGGTCCTAATTCTCCTGAGTTTGGAAAACAGAAAATGACTACCTTTGAACGATATTTTATAGATGATAAAAAAACACATAGAAAAGAGAAATCCTTACTATAATATAGAGATGACGAAAAGGTAGTTACGAGCATTATAGAAGAATTTAATCTAGACCCAGATACTTCTCATATAATTAATGGACATATTCCTGTAAAAACTAAAAAAGGTGAAAATCCAATTAAAGCCAATGGAAAGCTTTTAGTTATAGATGGAGGCTTCTGCAGAGCTTATCAACCTGAAACAGGTATTGCAGGATACACTCTAATTTATAATTCCTATGGTCTTTTACTAAGTTCTCACGAACCTTTCGAATCAACTAGAAAGGCTATAGAGGAAGAAAAGGATACTCTCCTCTACTGTAATTCTCGAGCATGTTGCTTCTAGAAAAAGAGTTGCTGATACAGATATAGGAAAGGATCTAAAAAGACAGATTAAAGACATTGAAATGCTTTTGATTGCTTATAGAAAAGGACTCATTAAGGAAATAAAATAATCAAGTTAGGAGTTAGTATGTTAGCGTAAAGATTAAGGTAAGTTTGCAGCACAGTACTAACTAGCGCAAAAGCGCTCTAACTTATTAGATGGTTTGATAATGCTCCAAAAGAGCATTCAAAAAAACGCCGCTGTGTGAGTTGTATCCCCTCTCCACAGCGGCAATTTTTATATTAAAAGCTCCATTCTATTTTATAATTTACAAGGTAAGATGGGTACTCTAATTCATACCATCTTTTCACTTCATTTTTATCCTCTAAAAACTTAAATTTAGGTGATACATATTCATTTAGCTCTAACTCATTTAATAAATTGAATATGAAAATTCCGTTAGCTCCTTTTCCATAAACCTCATGAGCCCTAAATAAATATTCTTCTACAGGTAAATACTTGTTACCTGGAACCCTTCCATTACTTAATATCTTCTGTCTCTGGTGTTGCATCTCCCCCTTTAAGGTTAGCTGCAATTCCAATATAAAGTTCCACATTAGTTCCATCTACCATTTCTAAATACTTATTTATATTATAAAATTCTTCATAGTTTATAACAGATGGAACAATTCTATCTATTATCCCTTCCGTAACCCAAGTTTCAACGTCAAGTCCGTAGGAAATAGGGTTTAAGTAAGGAACCCTTACAGTTATTTTTTTATTAGGTATCTCTTTTCTAATCATTCTCATAAAATCATTCATTATGCTTATCTTTTCCATGTAAGAGGCTTCACTTCCTATGACATTCGGGTATCTACAAAAATCTAAGGTTATCCCATCTACCCCTTTTATAGCTGAAGCCTCCTTTAATACATTGAAAATATAATTTCTAAATTTAGGATAATAGTAACTTAGGCTGTACCCATTGCTTTGCAAGCAATCTTGATACTCATCATACATTTTTCCATTTAAGAATCTAGTAAAATCAGTTAAATAAAAGGCATTCATTCTAAGGGCTGCGCTGACCTCTACTCCTAGTTCATCCCCCTTGCTTGCAACCACTTCCAGCGGAGATTTACCTTGATCTAATATGTTTAAAATTTGTTCCTTTGCTAGCTTATCCCCTTTTCTTACATAGTCTTCGTACTTTTCAAAACCTTCAAAGGCTTTACCTGCATATTCACTGTTGTAGTTTAAAAAGCCCGTAGTTCCTAAAGTCCAGTTTATCTCTTTAGCATTGGTTTTTAAATTCAAATTAACAGGAAATCTTTCTAGACTAGCTATATCAGGGTATTTCCCCCAGAAAAAGTCTGTGTATCCGTCATTGTCATATACGACTTTTGAAACCTTGCTTCCTTCCTTTGCTCTGCTGTATGCATTAATTTGTTTTTGATTTAGGGATACCATTTTTATGTATGCAATTTTAGCCTTTTTACCCTCTATTGGGACTATCTTTATGGTATCTTCATTGAAATCACCAGCTGTTACAAAACTTTCATTTAACCATTTATTTTTATCTACTTCCCCACTATTCTTATCTACTTTGATTAGCTCCTCTTTTCCATTGCATATAACCTTGAATTCCTCTGTGGTACTTTCGTAACCTACATAAACTCCCAGCAGCCCATTTAACTTTAGCGGCACCTGAAATTCTTTTGCACTTCCACTACTATAAATCATAGACATTGATTTGTTTAAAATTTTCAGCTTATAAACTATACTTTTCCAACCTATTTCCTTTAAAGCCTTACCTTCACTATCTGTAACTTTATCTAACTTATTGAATATATAAATTTTTTCGCCTTCTGCCTTTATATTATCTTCCGAATTAACTGTAACCATGTCCACAAATGGGTCGTTACTTTTTATAGTAAAGGTCTTTTGATTTCTTTTGCTCAGCTTTATATTAAACTTTGAATATATATTTCTTTCGACATTTAAAGTATAAGTTTCTCCTTCAACATATCCTCTAATTGGAGGCTTTACTAAGATGGTTTTTTCATCGTCGCCAAATTCAAGCCTTACCTTTACCTTTTCCCCATTTTCATCAACTACATTTATAGAACTTACCGCTCTATCATCATATCGTATTTCTCTATTAAAGGTTATCTTCCAAATCTTATCTTTCTCAACTTCTAAGCTATCTTCTGCCTTAACATCTATTTTAATCCACATGACTAATAGGATTAATAGCATTAGTGTTGAGATTATACGTTGTTTTCTAATATTCACTACCTTATCCTCCAATTCCCTATTTACCTAATACTACGAAATTCCTCAAGTTTCGTGCATTTTCTGTGCAAAAAATCTCTAATTTCTAGTAATTCTCCTATTAACTTTAAGGTTGTGTCACTTCTACAATAGTAACATTCCTAAAATTCAGGTCTGAAGTAAGGTCTAGTATGATACCATCATCTAGTAGTCTTACTTTTGGCCGCATGGAACACTCTTCGTTATTTTCTATTACTATAGCCTTTTTACCATTGCTTAGCTTAACAATAGTTCCTAAAGGATAAGGTGCTACCTTTCTTAAAAATATTTTTACTATTTTGGGGTCAAAAATACTTCCATTGTAAGCCATCAAATATTCTATAGCTTCTGCTGGTGTATAAGCTACTTTATTAGGTCTTTCTGAAATAAGATTATCGTAGGCATCACAGACAGCTATAATTCTTCCAAAAAGAGATATTTCTCACCTTTTTTATGATCTGGATAGCCCTCCCCGTCAAATCTCTCATGATGCTGCAAAATTCCTACATATGATGTAATAGCGATACTATTGTGGTATGTCTTTATGTATCTATATCCCTTTTCTGAGTGATTTTTAAAAGTTTTATCTTCTTCCTCTGTAAAATTGTCTTCTTTATCTAAAATACTTTTAGGAATAAATACCTTACCTATATCATGAAGCAAGGCTGATGCAGCTAGCTTTTCCAGCTTGCTCTCCTCTAAATTTAAAGCTATTCCGATGACAGTAGAAAGCACAGCTACGTTAACACAATGACTGTATAAAAAGTCGTCAAAAGTTTTTATGTCTACCATATTTACCATTATACTTCTATTTTTAAGCACTTCACCTAAGATTTTTTTAGCTATGCTTTCTACTGAGTCTAGTGATTTTGATATTCCTTTGGGATTGTTATAAATTTGCTTTATGTTCTTTATAGCATTCACCCTAAGCTCATGAGAAATAACACTTTCGATTTTTATGTCTTCAGATATACTATCTGTAATATAAACTCCATTAATCACTAATTTTAGTATGCTATCTATATAGCCCTGGGTTAATTGAACGTCTTTTGCAAGCAATACTACTGTATCTTGAGAGTAAACATCCTTGCCTAATATCATACCTGGACGCAAACAGGCCGCTGGAACATATCTCATATAAACACCCACTATCTTAAATTTGTTTCTAATTATATTATCGATATGTGCCAAATTATATTAAGTAAAACAGAAAGGCAGTAAAATTACTGCCTTTTAAATTACCTTTCTGACATTGTATAAAGCATTTAAAACAAGCCAGTTTTGAGGGAACCATCTTCCTATTGTCCAGTAGCTTATTCCTCCAAGCCTGTATTGATTAGGTAGTCTTAACTTAGAGTCTATGCTTCTGGCATCTTCAAACCATACTACATGTCGTCTTCCCGATGCATCGTAATAATTAAAGAATGGAGCTTGTGCTTCTGCATCATATTGTATTACCGCTCCAGTTCTTGCTGCCAAATCCACAGCTCCTGTGTTGGATACGGTTCTAGCTGCTGTTCCCCTTCTATATGGAAGAGTCCAGTCATAACCATAGTTAGGAATTCCCATGAATATCTTCTGTCTTGGTATAGCTGTTACAGCATAGTTAAGCACTTTTCTCACTTCATTTATTGGAGCTACAGCAAGAGGTGGACCATAGGTATATCCCCATTCATAAGTCATAAGTATAACATGATCAGCTAAGGCTCCATGAACTGGGTAATCATGTCCTTGATAAAGAATACCTGGCTGGTCTGCCGATGTTTTTGGTGCTAAGGCTGTAGTAACCTGATAGCCTAGAGGTTTCAGTCTACTTGTAACCTTTCTTAAAAAGTCATTATATTTTTCTCTATCTTCAGGGTAAATATATTCAAAATCTATATCTAGTCCATAGTAATTCTTGCTTCTTAGCATTTCTATAATATTATTTATCAACGTATCCTGCACTTGGGTATTACTAAGTATAGTTCTTGCTAAATCACTGCTAAAGCTGCCTCCAGCCTCTATATTGGTAATAACTAAAAGCGGAGCCACTTTGGCTGCTCTTGCAGCAGTTATTAAAGGGGTATCATTTATTGGAGCTAAGCTGCCGTCTGGTCTTACTTCATGACTGAATATACTTAAGTAAGTTAAATAAGGCAGTGTCTTTCTTAAAGTGTCCATGTCGATGTTTGGGAAAGCATATCCATTTACTTCAATGGTTCCAAGTCTCCTTGTAGGTGGTATATTTATTACTTGGCCTACAGAAATTGACGCTGGGTTTGTTATTTGAGGATTAGCATCTAGAATACTCTGTACGGTAGTTCCATATTTTCTTGCTATAGAGTAAAGTGACTCTCCTCTTGCCACAGTATGCTTTATAGTTTCTCCTAATATTACTAGAGTTTGCCCCACTACTAATCTTCCAGGATTCTCAAGTTCATTATCTGAAATTATTTTATTAGGAGAAACCCTATACTTTCTAGCAATGCTGTATACAGAATCACCTGGTTTTACAACATATACAACCAAAAATTACACCTCCAAATCATACTAATTTACTATATGCTAATTAGAATCAATAGGTGCTTGGTTCTGGATACTAGAAAATAAGGAAACTCTTAATTTTTAAGCAAAGTAGCTGATTCCATTGGTAGTTGGATAAATATGTTGACCTTCCATTGCGGTTTTATTCTTATTCTCATTTTTCCTCCAACTAAGCTCAGTCTATTTTGTATAGAATGAAGAACATAATAGCTTAGTCCGCTTTCTGGACTTAGCAAAGCTTTTTCATCACAAATACAATCGTATTTAAATAGAAGATTATAATGCCTATTTCCATACCTTTCGAAAACTTCAATGTTTGAAGATAAATTATACTGAATAACGGTATAGAGCAAATCCTGTATTACCTCTAATATCAAAATATTTATAGAATCCTTAAACTCTTTTCTGCTTCCTAAAACTTTACATTTTACTGATATCCTGTGTTCTTCTCCATATATCTTAAACATATCAATTATGTTTTCATCTAAATTTCCCTCTATATTTTCTATTGGACTTATTAGATGTAAAAGCATATTTAAATCTTTCATAGTTCTATGAAGATATTGTTGAACATCTATAGTTTGTTCACGAAGAGAGCTGTCCTCTTCTTTTATTTCTCCTAATAATTTTTCCATACTACTATGTATTTTATATATAGGATCTACAATATACTCTTTTATAACATAGCTATTCTTCTTTCTTTCATGTTCATCGAGATAAAGTAATTTACTTCCATCAATTCTTGAATCTGACTTTGGAACTTCTTTTACTAGAACCTGATTTAAAGGCTTGAAAAGATCTGGCACATACACATTGGGATTTTCTGTGCCTAATTTATAAAGATCTAGTACTAATATTGATTCTCCATGTACTTGTCCCCTTATTATGCTAAAATAATTTTCCGTAATGGTTCTATGAGTAATCTTCAAAAACTTTACTCTTAAGTCTTTTTCCATAAACTCTCTTATAATATCTAATGTACTGTCAATCGAACCTAAATCCATTATAAGGATTTCTTCAATATCTTTTCTTTCCCTTAGCATTCTAGACATAGCATATCTTAGTATTTTTTCATTGTTTTTTACTACTAAAACCAATGAGACCCTAGGGGTTATCTTTTCCGCCTTAAAATCTATTACTTGAGCTTTAATCTTTTTATAGATTAAAAATCCTGCGATTAACAGGGCAATTCCACTTAGGCCTATATACATATATCTATTCATATAAAAACCACCTTTTAAATTTTTATTTTAGCTTATAAAAAATTTATGTTCTTATAGAACTATATATTCCTTAGCTTCATAAACTAATAAAGGAGGGGTTTTATATGATCGGATTATTATGTACAAGTGGGAAAGAAGAAAAATATTCTGCCTTATTTCACTCTATATTTAAATCTGCTTCTAGAAATAAAAATGAAGCTATTGTTATTTTTACCGTTAACAATATAGACTTTTCAAATAAAACTTTTAAAGGAAGTCTTATCTCTGGAGAGAGCATAAAGCCTATAAACTTCAAACTTCCTTCTGTAATATTTAATCTTTCAATACAGCATAAACCAAGCGACATTAAAAAGATTAGAACTCTATTCGACATGGATGATTTTACACTTGTGAATGAAGTAAATAGATTTAATCAGCTTATGCTTATGGAAATGTTATCTTCTAGTGAGTCTTTAATTAAGTATGTTTTACCTTTTACAAAATATACAGGTGGAACTCTTTATACTCTTTTTAAAGAGCCTAGCAGTATATTAATAATGCCTCAAAAGGGTTCTAGCTTTTCTAAAATAATATACCTTGAACAATTGAACTCAGATATTGATTCTTTCATTGATGACATTAATAATAAAGTTAACTTTATATTGCCTAAAAACTATTCCTTAGCATTAAAATCACCTAAGTTGTTAAGCTATAGAAATCATATTCCTATATTTAGGATATATGTACAAAAGGGCATAAACGGGATTTGGCGTTTACTAACTTCTACTGTAAACCTAAAGGAAGCGGATGCTCCACAATCATCTCTTAAAGAACTTCAAACAATCGCCTTAGAATCAATTAATTATATAAGTAAGTTCATTCCTAATCTCGGCAATTGCTTTATAGACTTTGTTCTAGCTACTCAAGGAAATCCTTACTTTATGCATTTAGGCGGCTGGGATCACAAATTATTTAGTGCTAAGTTAGATCAAAGCATTCAAAAGGAGTTCTGTGAAAATTTAATTAACTATGCTGACTTTTGTGTTTCTTTACAGGGGAGGAATTAAGATATGTGGGTCAATATAGAAGTAAGTTTATCTGATTTAGAAATTATATATCTTCCTCTTTCCTTAAGCCAATCTTCTAAAGAATTGGTATATATACACTTTGGAAAAAACCTTTGTTTAACTAGGGTTGAATATTTAAGTACACTTAAAGTAAATGTAAATAACTCCTTTGAAAATCCATTCAAATTAATTATGACTAAAGCACTTAAAGATAAACTTCTTATTCCCCATTTCCCAATATATCAACTTAAAATATTCGGTAATGAAATAATAATTGGTCCTGTTATAGGTTTGCTTCTTGGAAATCATGCTCACTTATACAGCCCTTCTCATATGCGAAAGTATTCTGATAGATTTGGAATATACAATAAAATAGGAGGATTAATATATGCATTTTCTCCAAAAAATATTGACTGGGAGAAAAACTCAGTCTACGGGCTTTACTACAATGTAACAAATTCTAAATGGGAATTTGGAGAATTTCCCTTGCCTACAGTGATTTATAGACGAAACTTTCATACGGAAGAAAAAACAATACAAAAACTTATTAAGGCAACCAACTATAAGCTCTTTAATTCTTATAGATTTACAAAGTATGAGATGAACGAATATGTAATCAAAGACAAACAGCTATGTAATCATCTAATACCTACCATACTGTGCAATAACTTTGATAGTTTAAAGTCTTTTATCGATATCCATAATAGAATAATACTAAAACCAACAGACTTATCAAGAGGTAGAGGAATCTGCATTATCGATAAAAAAGATATCTTCTATAAAATTATAGATTATAGAGGAAAAACTCCTTTAGAAACTCTTATAAAAGATGAAAAAGAATTAAAGGAGTATTTTAACTCCAATCATAATTTTTTTAATAATTATTTGGCTCAGAAGCATATAAATTTAGCAAAGGTTGACGGCAGCGTATATGATATTAGAGTTGTAATGCAAAAGAAAACTAAGGATGACTGGGTATGTTCAGGAATTGAATGCAGGATTGCCCCTTCTAGTAGCCTTATAACAAATATCTCTCGAGGCGGATATGCCTTAAGCTTACATGATGCATTAGAAAAATCCTTTTCTGGCTATCCAAATATAAAATTGCTAATGCTTCAAGTAGATGAATTTTCAAAAAAACTCTGTATTTATATGGATAAAATGGGACATCATTTTGCTGAATTTGGCATTGATTTAGCCTTCGATGAAATTAAGAATCTATGGCTTATAGAAATCAATGTCTTTCCAAGCTTTAAGGGTTTTAAAATTTTTGATTATTCAACTTACTTAAATATCCGCTATACTCCTTTGCTTTATGCTGCTACCCTTACTGAGTTTAAAGATAGTATTTTAGTATCGGAGGGTTCTCGTGAGTAATTATGTATATGTCAAAGAAAACTTAAAAGATGAAACTTCTCTTATAATAAATCATACTAATGCATTGCAATTAGGATTAGTAATGAAAAGCTGCGTATATATATCCTTCGGAACAGAAAAACAATATGTAAACATTAAAATATGTGAAAATATTAGTAACAATGAAATATATCTACCCCAAAAAATTATTAGCGCCCTTCGCCTTCCCTTATATGTTCAATTTGAGGTAAAGGTGAAAGAAAATCAGATAATCTTAGGTCCTTATATAGGAATTTTGTTAACAAAAGATAGCAATAAAATCAATGAGGGTAGTCTCCGTAGATTATTGAATTATGTACTAGACTACCCTAAACTTCATGGAGCTGTTGTAGTATTTGCTTTAGATAAGGTAAATAAGAATAATCATACTATTGAAGGATACTGCTATAATCCTAGTTTAAATTCCTGGAATTTTGAGACCCTCTCTTATCCTCAATCTATATACAGGAGAGTGGGCCTTAATCCTTCATGGAAAAATCACTTTCTATCCAGCATTGGGGATACTCTTTACAATAATTATTACTTTAATAAATTCGAAATGTATGAATGGCTTTCCAAATTTCATGAAATAAAAAAACATCTTCCTCATACAATTCTATATGAATTTCCTGAGGATATATTAAGTTTTCTTTATAACTATAAGAAAATACTGGTGAAGCCAATTTCAGGTATGCAGGGTAAAGGTATAGTTCAAATTTCATATGAAGGAGATAATATAGTCTTTAAATATCGAAAAGAATTGAAAAATATAAGGATCTCCTTCAAAAGCGAAGATGAAGCTATATCTTTAATTGAAAGTCTTTTTACTTCAAAAAAGCATATAGTTCAAAGGCATATAAATCTTTTAAAACATTATGATAGTGTAATTGATTTTAGAGTTATAATGCAAAAGGATGAAAGCACAGACTGGGTTTGTAATGGAATTATAGGACGCATTGGTGAAAAAGAAAGTATAGTCAGTAATATATCAAGTAATGGCAGCGCTTACTTGGTTGAAGATTTGTTCAGAAGGTTCTTCTCAAACTCTGAAGTTGAAATCTATGCACTTAAAGAGAAATTTATCTCCTTAGCTGCAAAAATTTGCACTTCAATAGACCATTGTGGAGTAAACTGCGGTACTCTAGGTTTGGATTTATGTATTGATACTGACGGCAAGATGTGGCTTATAGAAATTAATAATAGAGATCCTGATCCTACAATTGCGCTAGATGCAAAAGATAAGTTTTTATATTATAAAATAAAGTCTTCAACTCTACTTTATGGAAAAGCCCTTTCAGGCTTTAAAACTTAGGAGGTAATATATGTTTTTTAATTTAGTATCAGACCCTACCTCTAGTGGTACACTTTTTCTACCAAATTATTTATATAATCAATATCCCCAGTTAAGCAATCTTAGTACTATAAATATTTGTGTAGGGTGTTTAAGTACAGCTGCAAAGCTTGAACTATCTTTAGATTTAAATGAGAACTCATTAAAAATATCTGAAGATATTTTTAATGAGCTGCATTTACCAGTAGACCTCTCCTATCAGATTAAAGTTAAAGAAAATAATATATATTGGTCCCATCATCGGTTTAATATTGGCTCCATCAAACTCTTCCCTTAGTAAAAGGCAGCTAAAGACTTATCTTATATATACTCTGCTATATTCTCAATTTAAAGGGCTCATGTATATATTCAGCACCGAAGATATAGACTTTGGTAGTAAAACAGTTAAAGGCTTATATTTTAATCCTAAAATGATTAATGAATCAGATGCTTGGAAAGAAGGTATTTTTCCATTATCTAATGCAATATACAGAAGAGTAGGCCTATCCACAAAGGAGATGTCAAAACTAAGGCAATTTACAAATAACGGACTCTTTAATTCACGTTATTTTGATAAATTAGAATTTTGGAATTTGGTACATGATAAAAACCTTGTGAATGAACATGTTCCTAAAACAAAATTTATATCTTCTTTAAACGAGGTTGAAGACATGTTTTTAGAATTTAATTCCTTATATCTAAAGCCTACTGATGACTCCATGGCTGGTGGTCTTATTAAAGTAGAGAAAATCAAAGATTGTTATTATACAAAGAAACCCTTCGATGATAATTCAGCTATCTTCAAATCAAAGGATGAATTAAATAAGTTTATTCAGGATATTATATCTACTCGCAAATATTTAGTTCAACAGTCTATAAAGAGCTTGCAAATAGATAATAGACCTGCTGACTTTAGAGTTATAATGCAAAAGGATAACACTCTAAAATGGCGGTGCACAGGCATAATTTGTCGTATAGGAAAAGAAAACGGTATATGTTCTAACTTTAGAAGCTATGGATATGCTGTAACCTTTGAAGAATTATTTGAGAAATTAAAACTTCTAAATCAAAAGGAAATTTTTAAAAAAAGACAAGAGCTAGTCAATGTATGTATGAAATTCTGTAAAATATTAGATTCAACAGATGATAATTATGGTGATCTCGGAATAGATGCTATAATTGATGAAGATTTAAAAATATGGATTATAGAGATAAATAAAAGACAGGACCACAGAATTCCATTGTCTATAAAAGATGAACAAATGTACTTGGCTACAAAAAATACTCCAATAAAATATGCTGTAGGCTTAAGTGGCTTTGAACTTTAATAAATAAAGGGTGAAAATTTAAATTTCACCCTTTACTTATATACTTATAGGTCTAAATTAGCAGTCTTCTTCTTCTTCTTCTCCATCGCATTTTCACAAAGTTCCATTATATTTTCCATCTTAAATTGTAATAGCATTTCTTTTTTTATTGCATTTTTAATAGTTTCGTTTATAGATTTGTTAATCTTTAAGAGATCGTCTATGTCACAGTCTGGTTTACATTTTCCCACCTTAGCATCTTTACCTTCAGTATCACATCCACACTTTTCAAGTATGCATTGTAACTCTTCACCTTTAGCATTTAAGATATGAGCTAAACTTAATTCTTCCATTCCTATGGATGCTAATAATAAATTTATAACTTCTTTTCTACTTATTTTAATTTTAGCATTTATATCAGGAATATTTGGCATTCCCATAAAATCACTCCCTTCACTATCATAATATGTACTTGCTCTTATTTTGCTAATATAGTACTTAAAAAATTAAGGCAGTTATCTAACTGCCCTACGTTTTTCTAAAATTTCCCTTTTAGTATATTCCACAATGAGCTTGTCCAGCTGTTGACTAATTTCTAATACTTTCTTAGGAGAGCTTTCATCATCAGCAGCAACTTCATTCAATACGTCTCTTAAATCTTCTATTTCTTTATTTATACTGTTTAAATCATAATATTGTTGTCTACCCATTAAGCTCCCTCCTTTTTTAACTATTAACTAATAGTTATTATCCATTATAGCATATGTTTTATTACCTGTAAAATTTTCCTATAATTTTTTTGTAAAGTTTTATTGTAGAAATTTTATCGTAGAAATTTTACATTTCATTACATCTAATATATACTATATTAACATTTTACTTCATATAATTTTCTATATAGTAATAGTGAGGTAGGAATTTGTATGTTTATTGTTATTAAAAAATCGAAACTTATTTTAATTTTTTTAATTGTTGCTTTCTTATCTTTTGGAGCTTATTTCTTTTTTTCTGCCAATGCTCCTGCTGTAAATACTGATAACAATAATGATGAAGTTATAGCAAAGATTGAGGAAATCTTCAGAATAAGAAATACAGCAATAATGAACAACGATGAAGAATCTATTGGAAAGGTATACAACCTAAACACTAAGTATGGTACTTGGGCATTCGAACATGAAATTAAAAAATTGAAGTATCTTCACAATTGGTCTGAAAAACAAGGGGTAAGAGTTATAGGTGTTAATCCTAAGGTAAGAGTAAGAACTATTAAAGGAGGAAATGGAATTTACTCTATTAATCTCTTTTGTACCACAGAATATATTTATATATACGAAAATGAAAGTCCTATAGAACAAGGTATGGATAAAGTTAATAGATTTAGAATTGGAACTTCTCATTCTTTAAGGCTAGAAAATAAGGATGGAAGCTGGTATATAACTAAAGAATGGTATACCGACCCATTTGCGGATTCTTTAAATCTTGATAACATAAAGGCTGCAGACATAAAGCAATACATATTATCTCAACCTTCTAGAGACCTTTCAAGCTTAAACCAAAGAAGAGTCGCAGCTGTAGAATATGCTGATAGGTATTGTGGAACTGCTAGCGAAGAGCAGTATGGGTTTAAATATAATACTAAATATAGAAATTTTAATCCGCAAGGTGGGGATTGCGCAAATTTTGCATCTCAAATCCTTTTTGAAGGAGGAAAATTTAGAAAAAATAAAGCCTGGAATTATTCTAAAGGTGAAGGTACTAAAGCATGGTTAAATGCTCAAGGTTTTAAGGATTATATGGTTAATAGCGGCAGAGCTTCTGTAATCGCCCATGGAAATTATAATCAAGTCTACAAGGCCTCTTACAAGCTTCTTCCTGGGGACTTTGTGGCCTATGAAAAGAAAGGTCATATTACTCACATATCTGTAGTAACAGGAGTTGATTCCCATGGATATTCCTTAGTTAATTGCCACAATACAGATAGATATAGAGTACCTTGGGATCTTGGTTGGAGTAACAAAGGGATTAAATTTTGGTTAGTTAGAGTTCACTATTAAATCAGGTTAAACACAGCGGCTTGTTAGGTTATTTAGAAGTTAGATAGAATTTTCAGTAACCAGTAACCAGTAACCAGCGTCATTGTACCTTGTAGGGTTTAAAGTGCAGGACTTAAAAATAAATAATTACCATATATAAGTTGGGAAGTGTAGAAGCCTTAAAAGGCAGTGAAAAAGTGGAGGAAGTTTAGGAATCTAGTTTAAAGTTTAAAACCTATATGCATGTGTGTAAATGGGAAAAAAGCAATTTAAAGCAGGAATTGTAAAGGCAATCACTAATCTCTAAAATATAAAAATGCTGAATTAAGCGAAGCTTGATTCAGCATTTTGTTTTCCGTTTTACTCTTTTTCTTTAACTTCTAACCTCTAACTTACTAAAGCTTCTAACTGCGTCTTGGCGCCTAAATTTCTCCACTAATCCACTTCTCCACTGCTTTTACCAGCCTCCCGATGATCCTCCGCCTCCGCTGTCGCCGCCGCCAAAGCCTCCAAATCCGCCTCCTCCACCGAAGCCTCCGCCTCCAAATCCGCCGCCGTGACCTCCATGACCACCTCGACCTCCTCGCCTTCCGCCAAAGATGGAGTTCCAAAACATAATGTTTAACAAAAATCTAAATACTCTTCCTCTATTGAATATTACATCTAATAAAAATAATCCTATTATAAAAAACACTGGGATTGGAGTCCCTCTTCTTTCTTGTGTACTATAATTATAGCTTATTTTTTCATTTTTCTCTAATGTTACCCCATACTCCTTCGCAATCATATCTGCAAATATAGAATATGTTTTTCTTAAACCTGCTCCATAATTATCCTGCTTGAATTCTGGAACTGCAGCACTTTCCATAACCCTACTACTTAAGATATCTGGAATTACTCCTTCAAGCCCTCTACCTACTTCTACTCTCCATTTTCTTTCTTCCATAGAAAGCAAAATTAAAAGGCCATTATTTTTTCCTCTTTGTCCAATCCCCCAAGTTCTAAACAACTGGTTACCATAGCTAGTTACATCATTTCCTTCTAGAGAATTTATTATTACAATTACAGCTTGAGCTCCTGTTTTGTTTTCAAGTTCATTACCTACTGATATAAGATATTCTTTTGTATCTATATCTAATATTCCTGCATAATCATTAACATATTTTAAATTAGTAGGAGAAGGAAACTTTACTTCTCCTTTTGCATAATTAAACGGAATAGCAATGAACAAAATAATAATTATTAAGGGGAGCAAAAAACTTTTTAAGTTATTTCTATAAATTTTCATATATTCATCACCCCTTTTTATAAAAAATCTCTAGTCATTAATCACTAATAGCTAAAAATAATTGATAATTATCCATTATAAGGTTAGTCACTTCGCTAGTTAATAGGCCATAGGTTAGAAAACCATAACTTCTAACTATCTAATCTGATTTTATGATTTTACAGTTTTACTTCGTAAAATCTACTTTCGGCACCTCTTTAGCTCCTTCAGCTGCTTTATAATATTGTTTTTGATCAAATCCAAAGACCCCAGCTACTATGCTGTTAGGAAATCTCCTTATGGTTGTATTATATTCACTTACAACATTATTGTAATCCTGCCTTGCTATCTTAATTCTATTTTCTGTTCCCTCTAGGGCAACACTCAAGTCTCGAAAGTTTTGATTTGACTTTAACTCTGGATATCTTTCAACAACTACGAGTAACCTAGAAAGAGCTGATGAAAGCTGAGCATCTGCATTTGCCCTTTCTTCAACTGTTTGTGCTCCTCCAAGCTTTGCTCTTGCTTCAACTACACTTCCAATAACTTCACTTTCCTGAGTTGCATATCCTTTAACTGTATTAACAAGATTAGGAATTAAATCATTTCTTCTTTGAAGTTCTGTGTCTATATTAGCCTCAACTGTCTCTACCCTTTGCTCTAAGCCTATCATTTTGTTATATCCGCTTATTACAGGTACAGCTACTATTAAAAGAATAGCTACTATAACAAGCAGAGTTCTCGAAGTTCTTTTCATTTAAATACCTCCTTTATATATCTAATGTATATTTTATGTTATATAGTGAATATTAATGTTTATTTGTAATAATTTCACTTATACCTAAGATTATGCCTATAAACCATGGAATTATGTAGTAAAAAACTCTAAAAACTACTAATATAGCCATAGCTCTCTCTGAAGTTGCCCCCATAAGCCTTAAACCAAGAATACATATTAAATCAAAGGATCCCATGCCACCTGGTATAAAACTCATAATTCCTGCTATTGCTGATATAGATACGATTCCTAAAGATTCTAAAAGCTTTATTTCCTTAGTAAAGGTTAAGCATATAAACCAAAACAATAATCCTATACATATCCACTCTAATAAAGAAGATGCTATTAATTTCTCTCTCAAGGTTTTTGGATCTCTATCATCCTTACTTATTCTAGCCATAACTTTTTTATTTAACCATTTCCACCTGTACATCAGAATATATATTGGAAGATATATTGCAAAACCTACGACCCCAAACCATAAAACTTTATATTGATTCAATATAGGCCTTCCTTTTAATACATTAAATAGTATTAACCAAGATGCAGCCGAAATACCTATTACTGTAGATGGTGCAAGTATCACACTAGCATACACAGCATCTCCTGTAGAAATATTATTTTTTTTATAAAGCAGCGTTCTTATGGTTGCTCCCGTCATTCCTGCAAAGCCTAAAAAGTTATTGAAGGTATTAGATACCCAAGATACTTTCCAAATTTTATAAAATGATAATTTATATCTTAGATGCTTAATTAAAAAATAATCATAGAAAGTCATTGTGCTAACTGCTATTAATCCTAAAACAAATAAGGTTATTACCCTGCTCCTATTTAAGTTAGACAACAGATGCATAACCTGATTTATATCATAATTTTTAAGCTTTTTTCTTCCTTCAAAATAAATAATAACTAATGCAGCTATTGCCACTGCTCCCTTTAATATATTCTGTTTTTTCATTGTTTCTCACCCCCGAGATATTTTGTGACGCAGCTCTAGAAGCAATCGCTAGTCTCTAATCCCTAATCGCTAACATTTGAATCATTGATTTATCCAATAGCGACTAGTGATTAGTGATTAAGAAGAAAATTTCATCGCAAGTTTCTTAAGTTGCGTCTTTCTAGTAAGTATATGTACTTTTTCCTAAAAAAATAAAAAAGGCTGTACCTTATAAATTAAAGTACAGTCTTTTATTTGTTTTATAGTATTTTATAAAGCTTTTCATATTCTATATTACAAGAACCAGTTTGGGCTTCATCTGCACAGTATATTCTTTCTCCATAGTAATACTCTTCACCTTTTACATAGATTGCTTTAAAAGCATTATCATCGGGTATTACATATACCTTTTTATATTCATTTGCATCAACTATAGTAGTTGATGGATTTGCTATCCCCATATCATTTATTAATTCTAATTTTACTGTTCCATCCTCAATACTTTTGATTATTTCCTCAATATTTTTCATTTTTCTTCCCCCTAATACTTATTTATTAATTTTATATATTAATTAATAATTATTATCCTTAAATTTATTATAACCTATTTTTTCTTAAATTGCACTATTTTTTTATAAACTTTGTATAAAAATTCCTCATAATTCTTTTTGTATTGTAAATATTCCTCCCACAGATATAGCAAGGTAGTAGGTTATTATCCTCCAAAGAATAATTCCAGATATAATGGTATCCTTGTCAAAAAATAAACCGAATAGCAAATAAAACCCTCCTTCTGCTCCTCCTGATGCTCCTGGAAGAGGTATTACAGAAGTAACCATGGTTAAAAAAGTTTGAGCAAATATCATATCCCAAAATCTAGCATAGCTTGCATTAAAGCTTCTATAAATAAAATATGGTATAGAAAAAAAACATGTTAATTGAAGTATTGTTAAAAAAGTAGTTTCAATTAATGATTTATAATTCTTTGTCATTAATAAAGCGCTATCATGAAAACTTATCAGTTCCTTCTCCAGCTTTTTTAATATTTTCTCTGGATTTCTTATTAATTTTATTTTGCTTAAGCTCATATAAATAAGACTTAATACCCATCCTGCAAACCTTTTATTAGTAGAGGCAAAAATCAGGAAGATTACTACCATAGTATTCACAGAAAAGCTTACAACACATATGTAAGTGAATTTAGGCAAATTCTTTTGAAAAAATGAAAGCTTTACAATAATAGCTATAATAGAGTATATAGTCATTATCCCTTGAAACATAATAAATTTCATAGCTAAAATGGAGGTAGCGGCTCCCCCGCTAATTCCGCTCTTTATCATATAATAAATCTGGGCTGGCTGTCCTCCTGATGAAAAAGGAGTGATAGCACTAAAAAATTGTCCAATCATAGTTGTTTTAAACGACTTATAAAATTTATACTCCGATTGAACTAAAACAGCAAATATATGTAGGGTAGTACTTTCTATAATCCAATAGAGAAGCATAAATATTACAGCTAGAAAAATCCAAGAATAATTTAAACTTTTCAATTCATAAACGAGATTTATAAGTCCTTTAGAAGATACCGCAAAAATTAAGAATATACTGGCTGATACTATTATGATTCCTATATTGAATATATCTTTTAATTTTTCTCTTTTCATTTTAAATTTCATTTTAATGCTCTTTCTTTGGATGTATTGTAATTCTTATTTATATTTCTCTCATCAATATTAGATTTGTCTTATAGAGCTTTTTATATTCATGTTACAAATTTAATCCTATTATTTATCAATAGGTATTTTTAATTATAGCCCCTATAATTTTGCCTAAGAAGTGAGATAATAACATAGCAGAAATCACATTTAATTACAGAAAGTAAGGGATATAAATTGTTACCTTTAAGCCACTTTATTATAGCAAAGGCGCTTTACAAAAGTTTTTTAAAAAATCTTAATGTTGAATTAGACTTAAATAGCTTTAGATATGGATGCATTAAACCTGATTTTGCCCCTAGTCTCATGAAAATGTCCCACTATAAAGATAAATCCTTTGAAAAAATATGTTTAAGGATTGCCTCACTAGAAAATAAAACTTTTCCTGAAACAAAAAAGATATGAAGGATTTTTCTATGGAATTAGGAATAGTTGTCCATTATCTTACAGATTATTTTTGCTATCCTCATAATAATAAAAAGTATGATTTTAAGCCTATTCACTTTATATATGAAAATAGATTGGCTTATGCCTTAAGAAAAATTAATGTAGAAGAATTATCTTCTACATTCATATATTGCTGAAAACTCCGCTATGGATACAAATAGTAGATTGTCAGACTTTATAAATAAGAAACATATACAATATTTAAGTAGAAATGGTAGGATATTTAACGACATTTGGTTTTCAATAGAGATATGTACTATTGTTGTTTATTATATTATAAAAAATTGCAATTGCAACATTCTTCAAAATAAACCACAACCTAGCAATCTGCTCTAAATAATAATAAAAAATCTTCGAAGTTTATATTAATGAACTTTTTCGCATATAGTTATTATAGAAATAACAGAAAGAAGGGCTGATACATGTTAAAGAAAATGCTGATAAAATTTAAAGATGGTGACATTTTATTGCATAACTGTTCTGGCAACAAAGAACTAGATTTAAGTATGCTGAAGACAATGCTCGAAAATAACATTCCCGAAGATAATGAAGATGAAAATAGCAACATTCACTCTATTGAAATAATATTAGCATAATTTTATACCTATATATAAGTTTAGAAGTGTAGGAGTTTAGGAGTTTAGCAAAATAAATCTACAAATCCAAACTCTCTAAACTCTCTAAGCTTTTCAAATTATCTTTTTCCATACTTATCTATTATAATCCTTGTAACTATCAAATATATTACTAAATTTCCTGGAGTATTAATAAGCCCAAAAATTCCCCAAAGCCAGTAATATTTTTCTCCTCTCTTTCTAGCATCCAAAAACATCCACAAGCCTTGTATTAGAAGTATAGGACTAACTATTAATAAAAACAATTTTTTCTGTAAAGTCATGATGCCTTTCCTCCCTTAGTTAAAACCGCTTTTGATATAGGTATTAGTATAAAAGGAGCTATGGTCACCATAGTTATTTGGAAGTATATTATATATCTTATATCTAGGAATATAGTAATTGCTCCGAATGCACAGAAAAGCATTAAAGCTACAAAAATAAACATACCAGTCTCTAATCTGCCTTTCCTTTTATTATTTATCTCTTCAGCTTCATTTATTATGTCTATTATATTTATGTCTAAATTGAAATCTGTATCTGAAATCAAATCCATCTTGTTCTTAGATAAGCTTAACTTTTTTTCAAAGTATGTGATATCTTCAGAATTACTTTGCTGCAATGCAAGATTTAGTAAGCCTTCATCATAATCTTCTTCATAAAACTTATCTATAATGGAATCTCTTATTTTTTCTTTATCTTCTCGCATCTTCATATAATACCCCTCCTTTCTAGCTCCCTAATTATATCTCTTATACAATTGTGCAACCTAGACCTTACAGTACCGATAGGACACCCTAAAATTTCAGCTATTTCTTCATATTTATAACTATAATAATGTTTTAATATAAACACTGATCTTTTCTCATAGGACATTTTCTGAAGAATATTTAATATCTCTTTATACTCTATTTTAGAAATAACTTCATCTTCAACACTATTTCCTTCTGCTATCATTGCGTCATCTATAGGAATTACTTGCTTATTTTTTCTTAACATATCTCTATATACATTTGTTCCTATAGTTATAAGCCAAGTAGAAAACTTAGCTTTTGGATTAAACTTTTTTATATTCATTGCTGCTTTTAAAAGGGTTTCTTGAACTATGTCCTGTGATAAATCAGGGTTTCCAGTCATCTTTATAATATATCCTTTAAGTATGGGATAATTTTCTACGAATAAGGTATTGAGAGCACCCTTATTTCCTTGCTTTGCTTTTTCAATAAGATTCAGTTCCTCCAACTTTTTATCTATCCTTCCTATTATTGATTAAACGTATTTCCTATTGAAAAAGTTCACTATAAACTTCTATCAATATCTTTAAAACCATTCTTAAACCAATAAAATAAAAGCTCATCTGAGATTATTATACTCTATTTTCAAATTTCTTTAAAATAAAAAAGACCAGATGCCTGATCCTTTTGTTATTTCAATATTACCGTTACTGATATGAATATTATTCTGAAATTAGTGGATATAATTCTCTATCCTCTTTTTGAAGCCTATTTGTAAGCACCTTAAGCACATTACATGTCTCTTTTTTAAATCCGTCTGTATTCCCAAGTATCTTACTTTTTGTATTAAATCTATTTTTATAATCCATAAAAACTGCGGCTATGTTTCCCATCTCATTAACATAGGATTTTGATATACTTTTTATCTTGTCATTGCCTTCTCTTAATAAATCAGGATACAAAAATTTATCTTCTGAATCCAAATGTATTTTTACTTTTCCTGATAAAATGTTTATGTTTTTTGCTATTTCATTAGCATCATTCTCTATGTTATTTTGTTTTATAAGTTTATTTATAGATTCTATTAGCTCTCCAATTTCAATATGTTGTCTTTTTAGATTTAATACACTTCCCATTTTAATTCCTCCACTACAATTATTCCTTAATTTATCTTTAAATACATAATACTGTAGCTAGAGGATAAAATATGTAACATAAGTTACGAAATATAAGAAAATTGCAGCACAATTTTCTTCTTAATCACTAATCGCTAATCACTAGTCGCTATTGGATAAATCAATGATTCAAATGTTAGCGATTAGGGATTAGAGACTAGCGATTGCTTCTAGAGCTGCGTCGTAAAATACTTCAGTTACGTTCTATCTCTGACACTAAATTCTTCTACTTTGCCAATATGCTTTCGCTTCTTCTTCTAATTTTGCCAGTCTAGTATAATAATCTGGGAATTCCTTAAGATGTGCTAAAGCAATTTTGCCTGTTAGAATAAAATCATCATCTGTAACATTTGTAGCAGGGTCCCTTCTTCCATGTTCTAACTCAACATCTAATCCCATTCTAAATTGTTCTAAATTAAATTTTACTTTAGAAAAGTCAATGTCAAGCTCCTTTGCGATGTGCGCTGCTTCCTCAGTAGTAAAACTTTGCTTTGGCATAGCTATTGTTCGTGGGATAAAAGGCTGCAATTGAATTCTTCTAAGCTTTCTTTCTAAATTGAGATTTAAAATATAATCGTATTTGTGGATATGCTTCAATTTGTCTGTTAAAATTTCAAATACCATATCTATATAATATCTCTGTGAAAGACCAGCTTGAATATCTCTATATTTTTCCACAGCTTCAAGTTCTCTAAATTTAGCCTTTTTAACCCCATCAATATATGATTTTGGATTGTCAAATTCTTCCTCTATTGATTCAGCTATTTCTTGTCTAGTAAAATACTCGTACATTTCTCTAAACATTTTACTATGCTTTCTTTCATCATCGCGTATGACTGCTATAATGTCCTTTTCCTCTTCTGTAGGAGCTGCAGATGTTAAGTAATCATAAAATAGTTCATCTTCTTTTTCCCCTTGCACTGCTCGTTTAATTAAAGCTAATGTCTCAGCTAAAGTTTTATATGATTGGGATGTTCTATAATTAGAGTATCCAAAGTTAGTCATCATATATGGCATATTAATCTTCATTACCTTCCCCCGCTTTAAGTATTAATTGATTCTCCTCTTTATATTATTCAACCCATAAGAATTTTGCGAAGCAATTTTCTTATAGGATAGTCCCTAGTCTCTAATCGCTAATCACTAAAATATAGATGTTAAGCTTCAGATGTTGAGAATAAATTGATGTTGCAGTGTAAAGCAAAATGAAGCAAAAACTAACTACAAACTTCTTCTAACTCCACATAATAAGGGCTTAGCATCTACAACATTATCTTACCGCTGACCTACTAGCGATTAGTGACTAGTGATTAGTGATTTAGAAATATTTTGCTTCGCAAAATATTTCTAGTGTGTACTAGTTTTTTCATTTAAAACTGACTTTCTAAAGATTGCTGCTATTACTAACACTGATGCTAAGGATATTGTTCCACTTATTATAAAGGCTGTATTTGCGCCTAATTTTTCCGATACAGCACCTGTTAAAAGGCTGCCAAGAGGAGCAGTTCCTGCAAATACCATTGAATAAACACTCATGACCCTTCCTCTGTACTCATCTTTAGAATTGATTTGCAGGGTAGAGTTTGCTGTTGTTGAAAAGCTTATGTTAAATAATCCTGTAACTATTAAAGATAAAGCGGTTAGATAATAGTGCCTAGTAAGTCCTGTTAAGATTAAAAATATAGATACTAAAACAGTACTGATGACCATTATAAATGTTTTTGGCCCTTTCTTACTTCTCGAAGATACTATTAAGGCTCCAACAAGAGAACCAGCTCCTAAAGCGGACATTAGTATTCCATAAGTTTTTTCTGCTTGATAAAGTACATTTTTCGTAAATACAGGTAATAATACATTATAGTTAAATGCAAATATTCCCATTATAGTAACCAATAGCACTGTTTCAAATAAAATAGGGTTTTTGATTATATATACGATTCCATCCTTTACTTCTTTAAGCGCTTTACTACTTGAATCCTTTTTCCTTATATACGAATTCACCTTAATCTTTTTAATTCCATAAATTACAGCAATGAAGCTTAGTCCATTTAATAAAAAGCACCAAGCTGCTCCAAAAAGTGCTAACATTACTGCTCCAATAGCAGGTCCAATTATTCTAGCTAAGTTGAATACAACTGAATTCAAGGCTACTGCATTCATTAAATCCTCTTTTCCAACTAGTTCTATTACAAAAGATTGCCTTGTAGGCATATCTATAGTATTTGTAAATCCTAGTATTAAAGCAAAAATGAGAATATAACTATATCTTACTTTGTGAGTAAATACCAGAATTGATAGTAGTAATGCTAAGATCATTGATATGGTCTGAGTAAATAAAAGTATATTTTTCTTTGGAAATTTATCAATTATTATTCCAGCAAATAATGAAAATAATGTAATAGGTAAGAACTGAACTGCTGCTAATATCCCTAGACGAAGGGAAGAGTCCGTTAAAGTAAGAACTAACCAAGATTGTCCAATACTTTGCATCCATGTTCCAATTAATGAAAAACACTGCCCAATCCAATAATATCTAAAATTTTTAGATGTCAAGGCATGAAAATTATTATCTATAAGCCTTTTTGATGAAGTAACTAAATCCATTTATACATTTCCTTCCTTATAATTATATCTGCAGCAAAAATGTATTTTACTGCATTTCTATCTATAAAACATGATATACCCATTTACTTGTCATTGCAACTAATAAGAAAATTGCGATGCAATTTTCTTATAGGATAGTCCCTAGTCTCTAATCGCTAATCACTAAAATATAGATGTTAAGCTTCAGATGTTGAGAATAAATTGATGTTGCAGTGTAAAGCAAAATGAAGCAAAAACTAACTACAAACTTCTTCTAACTCCACATAATAAGGGCTTAGCATCTACAACATTATCTTACCGCTGACCTACTAGCGATTAGTGACTAGTGATTAGTGATTTAGAAATACTTTGCTTCGCAAAATATTTTTGTTGTGTTGTTATATTAAATAAACAGGTGAAGATAAAATAAAAAAGAGCTTCCGCTCTTTTTTATAAACCATTTAGGGTTAGAATTTTTAATTTTTTAATTCGGTTTTTATCTATATCTTCTATTATAAATTTAATATTGCCGCACTCTACAGTTTCGCCTTTTTTAGGGAAGCCTCCGATTTCACCTATTACATAACCGCCTATTGAATCAAAATCTTCTGATTCTATGCTTGTTCCAATCATTTCGTTGACTAGCTCTATTTTTGCACTTCCATCAACTATATATTCATCTTCTTTTATAACTTCTATCTCATTATGGTCTTTATCATCATATTCGTCTTCTATTTCACCAACTATCTCTTCTACCAAGTCCTCCATAGTAACAATCCCAGCAGTGCCGCCATATTCATCTAGCACTACGGTCATAGCTACTCTATTTTTTCTCATTTCCTCAAATAGTTCTGTAGTTGGCTTATATTCATAAGTAAAATACGGCTTTATCATATACTTATTTATATCAAACTTTTCTTTTGAGTTATCAAAGAAAACTAAACTTTTAATGTGTAAGACTCCAACAATATTATCCGTTGTATCCTTATAAACAGGTACTCTTGAAAACTGCTCTCTTTTAAACACCTCTATGATTTCATCATAGGCTGAGTCCACTTCTACTGATATCATATCAGTTCTTGGAACCATAACATCTTTGACTTGAGAATCTCCAAATTCAAAAACGTTGTATATCATCTGCTTTTCTTCAACTTCTAAAACGCCCTCTTCATGACTTACATCAACTATAGTTTTTAGTTCTTCTTCTGTAATATAGGGCTTGCCCATATCTACTTTACCACCAAATAATTTAACAATACCATTAGTTAAATAAGTAAATATAATAGTAATAGGGGTTAATATGATTGTAACCATATTAACTATATTTGCAACCTTTAAAGAAACTTTTTCAGAACTTCTGGCTGCAATAGATTTCGGAGTTATCTCTCCAAAAATTAGAACTAAAATAGTCATAATAGCTGTAGCAATACCCACTCCTCTTTCTCCAAAATAGGTTATTGCAAGTGAAGTTGCTAAAGCTGATGCACCTATATTTACTACATTATTACCTATGAGAATAGCACTTAGTAACTTACCTGGATTTTCTACCAACTTACTTACTGTTTGTGCTCCTTTAATCTTTTCATCTACCATATGCCTTATCCTTATTTTGCTCAAAGACATTAAAGCGGTTTCCGATGCCGAAAAAAAAGCAGATGAACATAAAAGAATAGCCAAGATAATTAACTGCCACGTACTGTCTGAATCCAATAAAAACACACTCCTATTTTCTAATTTTAAATTAATTATACCATAAATTTTCAATACTTATAAATTAAAATACAATTCATTTATACTCAAAATCTTTATTTTTTCATAACTTATGATATTCTAGTTTACTAACTTGCAACTTTCTTACTTATTATGAGGTTGCTTGTCTAAATATACTGAAAAAGAAGACTATTACATTTTTCTTTGCCCCATGTCTTAACAACCCCTTCAATGTAGCTTTAGAAAATGTAACGCCTTATTAAATGTAAGAAAAGGAACTCTTACTTTAAGAAATTCCTTTTCCTATGTTAGCACCTTCATTTTTTTAATCCTATTTCTGTCTATATCCTCTATAATAAATTTTATATTTTCGTGCTCTAAGACTTCTCCTTTTTCCGGGAATCTTCCCATTTCTCCAATAACAAACCCTCCAATAGAATCGAAGTCTTCTGATTCTATGTCTGTTCCTATCATTTCATTTACTACATCTATTTTTATGCTTCCATCTATTATGTATTCATCTTCTTTTATTACTTGTATACCAATATCATCTTCATCATATTCATCTTCAATTTCACCTACTATTTCTTCTACTAAATCCTCCATAGTGATAATACCTACGGTGCCGCCATATTCATCTAATACTATAGTTAACGATGCTCTGTTTTTTCTCATTTCATCAAACAATTCTGCAGTTTTTTTAAACTCATAGGTAAAATACGGTTCTCTCATAACTTCAAATATATCAAATCCTTCACCATTTATAAAAGCCAAGTTCTTTACGTGTAATATTCCTATGATATCATCAATCGTTTCCCTGTATACTGGTATTCTTGAGAATTGCTCTTCTTTAAATATGTTCATTATTTCATCATAAGTTGAGTTTACCTCTATAGCAACCATGTCTGTCCTAGGAACCATAACATCTTTTACTTGAGAGTCCCCAAATTCAAATACATTGTTAATCATCTTTCTCTCTTCAATCTCTAGAACCCCTTCTTCATGGCTTACATCAAGCATGGTCTTAAGTTCCTCTTCAGTTATAAAAGGTTTTGCTTTATCAATCTTCACCCCAAATAGCTTTAAAATAAGATTTGTTATGTGTGTAAATACTAAGGCGATTGGGCTTAGTAACACAGTAAGAAGGTGTATATATCTCGCTATTCCTAAAGAAACCTTTTCTGGATTTCTAGAAGCTAAGGACTTTGGCGTTATCTCGGCAAAAATTAATACTAGTATAGTCATTATTCCCGTAGCAATTCCTACGCCCTTTTGTCCAAACTGTTTTATGGCAATAGAAGTAGCTAAGGCGGATGACCCAATATTTACTACATTATTTCCTACAAGTATTGAACTTAACAATTTTCCTGGATCTTCTACTAGTTTGCCTATTGTTTTTGCCCCTCTAACTTCCTCATCTATCATTTGTCTTATTCTAATTTTACTCAAGGATGTTAGAGCAGTTTCTGAAGCAGAAAACAAAGCTGATAATGCTATAAGCACTAATAAAAATATTAATCTTGCTAAAGTATTTGAGTCCAAAATCAAATGCACCCCCGCTTTATTAATAACCGGTAACCAGTAACCAGCCCCTCTTCCACTTTAAACTTTTTTATCCTTATTTATCTTTCCCATTTTCTCTGCTTATATGCGAGGTATAGTTTATTACCATAATTCCGAGTATCGCCAAAATCAACGCAAGTATGATATACATATTTTGTAACCTTTTTCTTGTTTGTTAATATAATAAACTGTATTTATGTTATAGGAGGATTAACCTTGAAATCTTTACTTCCTGAAAACGCTGTTTTGGTTGAGCATCGCTTTTGGCTTCAAATCCTTGGAGATCATTCCCGTTTTATTTTTGATGCTTTGTCTCCACAAGAAAAAGAAAAGATAGAAAAAGCTCAGCAATTTATTGTTTTATTTGATGACTTGTTAAAAGAAGCTAGAAAAAACTTATCTAATGAATCCATTATGATGCTGACAGAAAGGTCTCTTAAAGCTGCTCAAGAAATACGAGTGTTTAAGCTTCAAATAATAAAAGAACATTTAGTAGAAAAGATAAAGATAGCCTTGCCGCCTACCTTTATAAATCACATGGTTAATGAAGTTGAAGAGTACTTACGTATTCTAGGATTTATCATGCAGGAACAGCTGCCTTCTCCAAATCCTATTTACCATCATCTATTATGGCTTCCCGATGGAGCTGGTCATGCAGGGGCTATTCATGACAATTTAGATAAGGTCGAAAAACCTCTAAAAGAAATAAGCAATGGATTTGCTGAAACCTTTGATAGTATGCATATAAAAGCTATTGAATTATGTGGTTATATGCGAACTGGACTTACAGATTTTCCAGCCCTTAATAAGTTAAACTCGGATGCTGAAAAAGAAATGACATTGTTTAAAGGCTTTTTAAAAGAATTAGAAAGCTTAGTTACAAACAAACATGTTCTTGGAACCATTGCCCCTCTTTTGCTGGATCATATGTATAGAGAAGAATGTTATTACTTAACCAAGCTTTCTCAAGTATCTGAAGTTAAATCTCCTCAATGCGATCCTGCTAAACCTAGAATAACTTAGTAATCAGTGACCAGTTTCTGGTCACTGACTACCACACTTTTCCTCCCAAGTATACTAGATATTTTATCAACAAACTTATCCTTTTCGATGGAATTTCTTTATTCTTACATAGATATCTTTTTATCTGCTGCTTCTTTATTATCCCATTTCCAAGGGTCTTTCTTAATTATGCCATCAGCGAAAGGTATAAACATAGATACTATTAAAGATACCGCAAGAAGCTGTTGATACCATAGTAGCGGAATTACTGCCATTGGCGATACAGCTCCTTTTGTAAAGCTCCCCACCATAAGCATCTGTGCTCCATAAGGAATCATTCCTTGCATTATGCATGAGAAAGTATCTAATATTGAAGCGCTTCTTCGTGGATCAACTTTGAATCTACTAGAAATTTCTTTTGCGATAGGCCCATTTATGATTATAGAAACCGTATTATTAGCTATAGCTATATCTGTGAGGGAAACTAAAGCTGCAATACCAACTTCTGCTGACTTTCTGCCTTTTATCATCTTTTGAATACGGTCTAATAGCCACTGCAATCCTCCAGCTTGAGTTACCATATAAGCAAGCCCACCTGTAATCATAGATACAAGGAATATGTCGATCATGCTTGTAAATCCATTGAAAGATTCTTTAGCAAAGGATAAAACAGTTAGTTTTCCATATGCAATACCAATTATTCCTGAAAGTATTGTGCCCCCTGTTAATACAGCAAATACATTAACTCCCGCTATAGCTAAAACTAATACGCATATATAAGGTAATACTTTTATAATATCATATTCATAACTTTGCATTGTAGGTACGCTTGTTGGATGTCCAAAGATTAATAGTAAGACTACTGTTATTATTGCTGGCGGAAGTGCTAATAATAGATTTACCCTAAATTTATCTCTCATTTCACAACCTTGGGTTCTGGTTGCTGCAATGGTAGTATCTGAAATTACTGATAGGTTATCTCCAAACATTGATCCTCCAACTACAGCTGCCATAGTAAGTGGAAGAGAAAGTCCTGCCTTTGTAGCTAATGCTACTGCTATGGGTGCTACTGCAGCTAAAGCTCCACAAGAGGTTCCAGTAGCAAGAGAAATGAAACATGAAATTAAGAATATGCCTGCTGTTATATATTGAGGAGGTATAAAGGTTAAGCCTAAGTTAACAGTTGAATCTACACCTCCCATTGCCTTTGATACACCTGCAAAGGCTCCAGCTAATAAATATATGGTACACATAATCATTATATCTTGGCTTCCACAGCCCTTTACAAACTGGTCAAACTTTTCATTTAAGTTTCCTTTTAATATTAAGAAAGCTGCAATAACACCGCAGAATACAGCTATTGGAGCTGGAAACTGGTAAAACGCCATTTCTACTCCTCTTGAATTTAATATAATACCACTGCCAAGATAAATAGCTATAAATACTAAGAATGGTATTAACGCTATTCCATTAGCTTTTATTTTATTAGAATTATTACTCATTTATGATATCCCCCTTAAAATAATATTAAAAATCTTATTAGATTTTGAAACAAAATCCTTTTAGAGCTTAGTTATTTATTGTTTTGTAAACGTTATCATAGCAGGGAATATAGTTTGTCCTCTATTAGGATGTTAACCTTAGTCTACTTGTTTTTTAGTAAATCAGCTTGAATTACATTTCATTTTATATCCTCCTTATTTTATTTAAATATATTTTTATCTCTAAACTCCAATTTATTTTAATGTGCTTTTGTTAAAGAGTTTAGAATTATATTTAACATATTTAAATGCTCTTTTGATACCGAATATCATACTTTTTCATTCTATTTACTAATAAGGTATGAGTCACTCCTAGGTCCTTAGCTGCCTTTCTTATGCTGTCATTTTTTCTTAAGGCATCTATTATTATTTCTTTTTCAACCTCTGCTAAAGTATCCTTTAGTGAAGCTGAATGTTTTATATAATCTTTGCTAAATTCATCATTTATCATTATATCTTTTTCTGTTATCTTAGAAGAATTTATCAAAGCTACAGTCCTTTCTAACACATTTTGAAGCTCTCTTACATTACCGTACCATTTGTAATCTAATAATTTTTTTAGAGCTCCTGGAGTTACTTCCTCTATACTTTTGCAATACTTTTTCGAATACTCATCTACATAATGTTTTACTAAAACCTTTATGTCACTTTTTCTTTCTCTTAGAGATGGAATTACTAAGGTGAAAATATTTATTCTGTAAAATAAGTCAAGCCTAAATTGATTGGACTCTACCATCTTGTGTATATCCCTATTCGTTGCAGATATAATTCTTACATCTATGTCAGTTTCCTTATTGCTCCCTAATTTTCTTATTTTTCTTTCCTGTAAAACCCTTAACAACTTTGCCTGAAGATGTGGTGGCATTTCTCCAATCTCATCTAAAAATATTGTCCCTCCGCTAGCTACTTCAAAAATTCCCGTTTTACCATTATTCTTACTTCCAGTAAACGCTCCACTTTCATAACCAAAAAGTTCACTTTCCAAGAGTTGGTCCGGAATAGCTGCACAATTAATTGCTATAAAAGGCTTTGAAGATCTGCTGCTTAAATTGTGTATTGATCTTGCAAATAATTCTTTTCCAGTACCACTCTCTCCAATAATTAAAACTGGAGAGTCTGACTGTGCAAAAATTTTACCATGATTTATTGTATCTCTTATTTCCGGACTCTCTCCTACTATATCCCTAAAAGATATTGCATTATCATATCTTCTCTGATTAATTATCTCCCTCATTCTTTTTGTATCTTGAAGTGTTACTACAAATCCACATAGTATATCTTCATCCTTGATTATTGAATTGATGCTAAGCAAATAGCTTTTGCTATTAATTGATACTTCTAAATCAAGAATCTTATTTGAATTTCGTACCTTGTGAAGTATATTTCCTACCTTACCCGAATAATTAGGTATTAATTCTGATACCTTCTTATTAATAGCATCTTGTGAATCCATAAAAAATATGTTTTCTAAGGCATATTTGTTTATATATTCTGTCCTTTCAGCTTTGTCTAAAACTATAACTCCCTGTGGTACTGTATCCATTATAG
Organism: Clostridium bovifaecis; assembly: GCA_009738435.1. Lineage (GTDB taxonomy): Bacteria > Bacillota > Clostridia > Clostridiales > Clostridiaceae > Clostridium_H > Clostridium_H bovifaecis. The sequence goes on from CP046522.1 coordinate 2,693,660, forward strand.
TTTTAATTTGCATCTCCTTCTCTTCAAAAGAAATCAAATCAATTTTCTCAATACTCTTAATCCCATCTATCTCTAGCAACTCATCTTTCATCTTTCTCCAAAGGTTAGGCTGTATTTCAGGAAACTTAATATATACGATAAAGGTATATACCTCCATCCATATTATATTTATTTTATACTTAACAAATATAGATGTTATATCAAAGGTCATATTCGGTCTATCTATCGTTTTTATTTCAATTCTAGAAATTTTCATATCTATCACCTTTAATATTCCTCAATTTATTTGACGCGGATTTGGTATTGAAATACTTAGAATGCATAATATAATATACTATTCCTACAAATATACCTCCTCCAATAATATTGCCTATGGTAACTGGTAATAAATTTCCCACGAAGAAAGCTTTCCATGAAAAATATATTCCATTTCTAGATCCAACTAAAATTCCTGTAGGTATAAAAAACATATTTGCTATACTATGTTCAAAGCTATTTATAACAAAAGCTCCTATTACATAAATGTATCCCATTATTTTTCCCGAAACTTCTTCGGAAGCTTCTCCCACTCTAACAGCTAAACAAACAAGAAAGTTACATAAAATCCCCCTAGTAAATGCTTCAGTCATGGTTAAATTTAGTTTTGATTTTGTAATGTTTATAATATACTTTTGGATAGATACATCATTTAATACTCCCGCTTTGAATACTAAAAAGGTTAAAATTATAGCTCCGATAAAGTTAGATAAGTATATTAGCATCCAGTTTCTAAAAACTTTTTTTATAGACCTTTTGTCTTTATAAATAGAAACTATATGCAAATTGCTTCCTGTAAAAAGTTCACTACCTGATAGAACTATCAATGTAAGCCCTAAAGTAAATACAACTCCAAAAATTAATTTGGTAAATCCATTTCCAAAATATGAACTCATGTCACTGCATACAGTTACAGAGGTAATTGCCGCAAGACTTACAAATATTCCTGCTAAAACTCCCCCTATTAAGATCTCTTTTACTGGCTTATTTAAAAATTCTATAGACTTGTTAAATAAGCTCTCCGTTATCTTATCTGGAGTCTTCATAGATTAAAGCAACCTCTTTTTACCTCTTTTGTCATATACAACTCCTCTTTTCTCTATATATGATTTCACTAAGCAACTTTTATTCCATAATGTATATGTATCTTTTCCTTTGCAAATAGATACTTAAGTAATTCGTGTAAGTGCAGTGGAACTTTTTCTAACCGCTCTTTATAAATATATCTTCTCAAAACACGTATATTATATTGATATATAGCTAAAACCCTCTTGGTTTAATTTTAATACATTGGTTCAATTATTTTACATATAATGAAATACTAACTATGTTTTCGTAGTATAATCTTTACTACTTTGTTAATTTTACCACAACCTATTTTAGTTTCCAATAATCTTCATATGCTGCATTTGCTTGTTGCAAGAAGGTACATCGCCGTACCTTCCTACAACAAGAATAGCCTATTTCTTAATTTAAAATTAGACTTGTTTAAGCGCCCTATCAAATTCTGCAATTATATCATCTATATTTTCTAGCCCTGTAGAAATTCTTAACAATCCTTTCGAGATACCTGACTTAATAAGCTCATCATCTGTCAAAGCTCTGTGTGATGTTCTCACTGGATAAGAAAGAGTAGTCGATACTCCTGCAAGACTTGGAACAAATTTAATTGATTCTAAAGCTTTTATTATATCGCAAACTGCCTTTTCTCCGCCTTTAAAGTCTACACTTAGCATACCACCAAAAAGATTATTGTTAAACATGTTTTTGGCAAGCGAAAATGAGCTAGATGATGAAAGTCCTGGATAATACACCTTTTTAATTTTTTCGTGTCCTTGTAAGTACTCTGCAAGCTTAAGCGCATTTTGAGAATGCTGTTTAATTCTAAGCTCTAAAGTTCTTAGACTTCTTATTAAAATCCAAGAGTCAAACGGGCTCATAGTTGTACCATATATAGCTGCAGTATGACTAATCTGCTCCATAGTTTCTTTACTTGAAACGGCAATTCCAGCGATTACATCACTATGTCCGCATAAGTATTTAGTTGCACTATACACCACTACATCTGCTCCTAGTTTTAAAGGTTGACATATTATAGGTGTAGCAAAGGTATTGTCTACAATTAATTTAACATTATGCTTTTTACAAGCTTCTGAAATAACCCTAATATCGATAACTTCCATTAATGGATTTGAAATAGTCTCCATGTACACTACTTTGGTGTTAGGTTTAAAATATTCTTCTATATTGTCTTTAAGCATATTTATGAATGAAACTTCTATATTAAAGTTTCTAAGTTCTTCCTTTAAAAACTGGAAGCTTCCACCATATAGAACCTCATCTGCTATTATGTGATCTCCAGATTTTACATGAGCTAGTATAGACATAGTTATAGCTCCCATTCCTGAAGAAAAAACTTGAGCTTCTTCTCCTTCATCAATACTAGTCATTATCTCCTTTAGTGCATCTTGTCCTGGATTTCCCATTCTTGAATATACATAGCCATTTTCTTCTTTGCCATATACCTTTTCTAATTCATCCACATCATTAAAAGAAAAAGACGAACTCATATAAATAGGTATTGCTTTAGGTGTTGAAATAGATTTAGGTGCTTTTTCTCCTAGCCTAGCTAACTTTGTCATAAAGCTCTTTTCCATATTTATACCCCCAATTTTATTTAAGTTAAAAGTTAAATGCTTTTATATATTTTAAAGCAGTACTTTTTCAAGTCTGTTGTTATACAAAGCAATTGTTATGCCAAAATATCTCTTCTAAAATATTTAATTTTCCCTAATATTTATGGCAGGATATTATTAATTAAATTCCATAATAATATAGACAATTCCTCTTTTTCCTGCAGTAAATGTGGTATAGCGTTATTAAACCAAGCTTAAACTAAAATTAAGCCTGTATATTGAAATGGATTAAAATTAAACCACCTTATGAATATTGCCATAATAATACGTAAATATCAGCAATAAAGAAGTGGTTTAATTTTAATCCATTGGTTTAATTTTAACACGTTCAATATACTAACTAACCTAACTTATTGAACTTGTAGCTTATTAACTTTCTATATATAGTCTTGTTCCTATTCTTCTATCATATTCAGACCATGTATCTGGTGCTGTGTTTTCTTTTACTAAGGCTATCTTATTCATAGTTGCATCTACATAATCAGCATAATGGACAATGTAGGCTTCTTCTGTGTTAGGAGCTTTGGGCGATCCAAATTCTGGCTTACCATGATGCTGAACTATACACCCCTTTAATCTATGTTTAAAATCCTCGGTATATATATTTCCTCCTGCTTTAAAGGCTTCTTCTATCATTCCTAATCCTATAACTATATGTCCTTCCATCTCTCCACGCATGGTAACTGAAAAAGGTCCATCAACAAAGTATTCTTCTATTTTCCCAATATCGTGAAGTTTTGCTGCAAGAATTGCAATCTCCTTATACCTGCAATCATATCTATAAGCCATAGTTTTTGCCATGTAAGTGACATTTAATATATGTTCTGCAAGTCCGCCTCTATAATTATGATGTTGTCTAAGTCCTCCTATACCCTTTTTAAATCTCTCAACAAAATCTTTGTCCTTAAAAAAATAATCATTTAAAGCTATAGTTTCTTTACTTTTAAATTCTTCTCTTGATATTTTATCTAGTTCTGTCATAATATCTTCTATTGGTCTTTTCACAACTGGAAGATAATCTTCTATATTATAGTCCTTTTCCTTTCTAATCTCCTCAACTGATAATATATTCTCAGCTACTCCTTTAATCCAAATTACATCTCCTACTTCTATGTCGTTGTCTGCATCTGGTATAGAAGCTTTTAAGTCTCCTGTTTTATCTCCTATAAATGCTATAAGCTTTTCTCCTTCTCTAGAAAGCTTTTTCATTATCATAAAACTGGTTTCTAAAACTGCATCTCTGTTTACATCCTTAGCAAAAATAGTCTTCATATATTTTAATCCTCCTATAGGAAATTATTATAAGTTCATTTAAACATGATGAATATCTACTTTTTTAAATGTGTATATGAACATTTACCTCTTCGAATGTCCATATTTATTTTTTCACCAAATGCAGCTTTTATCCTTATAGTAAACTTCCAATAGGTGGTTTTAAGTTAATACCTAATCGATAACTTACTCTACTAACTCATTATCTTTAAATATTCCTTCAAGTTCTAGATCTCCACTAGGATTATAATACTTTCCTTTCCCATTAGCGTTGCCATTTTGAAGTTCACCCTCATAATTTATTTTTCCATCTTCATAATATATAGTACCTTTTCCGTGATATAGTCCTTCTTTCCATTCTCCTTCATAATTTAACTTTCCATTCTCATAGTAAGCTTTGCCTTGTCCATCTGGCTTTCCACCCTTAACTTCTCCACTATAGTAAAGCTTCCCATTTTCTAGATATATTTTTCCCTTTCCATTTGGGTTATCATTTTTCATTTCACCTTCATAGTTTAATTTATTATCAGCATAATATGTTTTACCATAAGTTACTTCACTATTTTTATCTAAGATGCTGTTTCTATTAGTAAAAATAATTATACTAATAACTAGTGCACTTAAAATACCTACTATAATTAAATTTTTCTTTCTCATATTACTCCCCCTTTTCACCTTTAATTTTATATATTATAACGTCTACCCATTTATTAATTCTGTATTAAATATATACTAATACAGTAAATATTTCAATGTACGTTAAATGGGGTCAGGACACAATTTTTCTAATGAAAAATTGTGTCCTGACCCCATCTTAGCATCTTAGTATGTTATTGATGGGCTAGCAACTTGTTTTTTATTATCTTCTTCTAAATCTAAAAATTTAGCTAAAGCCTTTGAAGTACTTGCTTGGAAAGTCAATGTAATGATTATAGCTGCAAAAGTTACAGAAGATATAATTTCCGCATTAGGAAGTTTCATAGACACCATCATTCCAGCAAGTGCTGCTGGTATTACGCCGGTTTCTCTAATCCACATAAGATATACTATTTCTTTAAAAGTCCAGTTTGCTTTTCTATCTAGTATTACTGAAAGAAAAGCTGATATAGGTCTTGCAATAAACATAAGAACTAGTACTACTAAAAGAGCGCTTTTCCAATAATGAGCTAATATATTGAATTTTATTTGAGTACCTAGAAGTACAAATATCATCATTCTCAGTATTACTGTAAGTACTTCTTTAAATCTTGTCTGTGTAACATAATATTCATCTGGAATCCAGCAATTCAAAGCTTTTTTATTTCCACATATCATTCCAACTATAAATACAGCCATAAATCCGCTGAATTCAAAATGTTGAGCTATAAGATAAGCGCCTATAACAGCTACTATAGATATTTCAGCTGGGAACTCTCCTAAAACTCCAACTCTTTTGCCTGATACAAGTTTTGTAGATATATATCCAACTATAGTTCCTACTATTATTCCACCAAAGGCATTTTTTAAAAGTTCCAATATGCTTGTCCCAATTGAAAATGAACCTCCACTTATGACTCCTAAGATTGAGAAAGTAATTATTGCTCCTGCAGCATCATTAAAAGCGGATTCAGATATTATAGTTTGCTTTAGCTTACTGCTAATATTCATATTTTTAAATAAAGGTACTAATACAGAAGGATCAGTTGAAGCTATAACTGCTCCTACTAAAAGGGCATAAGTCATATCTAACTTGAAAATTTTAGCTGCAAAAAAACCTGTAATACCCGTGGATATTATCACTCCTAAAGTTGCTAAGAGCAGTACTGAAACTTTTACCTTGTTAAATACTTTAAGTTCAATTTCTCTTCCCCCATCATAAAGAATGTATGCAGCCCCAAAGGTTAGTATAAGCTGATTTCCTAGAGGATACTTGTCTATATTTACTATATTTAAAACATATGGACCTAAAATAACTCCAGCTAGAATAAATAAAACAACATCTGGCAGATGAACTCTTCTACTTATTTTACTAAAAACCATTCCAGCTAAAATTACTAAAGCTATTAATGTGAGTAATTTTTCTGCAGCTAGTGCAGTATTTGTTACCATAAACTTCATCTCCATTATCTGTATTTTTTTCAAATCAACACGTGTTGGAAATAAATAATGTTAATCTTATCACCTGATTGATTCATTTTCAATACGATATAACTTTCACGCAATAATCTGTAAATTTGTACTAAATTTCAAAAAATCTATTAGAAATTAGTAAACATCCACCTTTTATTTTATAATGGCAAAAATGCATAAATATAAATTTTTCGACAAAATATAAAACCCCCTCCAATCTATCTTTATACGGCATTTTAAGTACAGTTAAACAAAGTAAATAATATCATATAAAACTATTATAAATAATCAATTAAAATGAATAATATTACTACATTATTCATTTTAATTGATTATGAAACACAGTAAACAATATTGTATTAACCTTCTTGAAGAACTTCTTTCTCTTTCCTTTTCTTTTTGGGGTCAGGACACAATTTTTCCAATTTTTCTTTTAGCCTGCGCTTATACAAAAATAACGGATTTTTGTAAAATATATATCATATTATATAGATTTTATAATGCTGTTAAAAGCATTCTTGCTATAGCAATGATTGATTTTTTGTGACCGCGTCGCTTTTTGATAATCTTTAATTTAGCAACTTGTTCTGGTGCTATATAACCATACAAACGTCCTTACAATTATTACCTATAAGCCATTGTGACAGCTCTTTCTGAACCGATATGTTCTAAAACTATAGGGATATACAGCATTGACCGATTGTCTAGCATTAAACGAGAATGTTTAAACAAAGATAAGGTTACATGATCAAAGTCATACCTATTTGTGCTTGAAAAGACAGTCTACACGCATATTTATGAAAAATAGTATAGCGTTTTTTATAAGCGTAGGATTTCAATGCTATTACATGTTTTTACAGAACTTTATTCCAGTTTACTGGTTTGTCGCACTTCCTTGGGGAATAATTAACTTAGTTTTAATCTATAGATTATTTGTTTCATCTTCTCATAAGAAAAAATCAAGTGAAACGCCTGATAATTTTAAAGACAATTAAATCTTGCTACATTACAATATTCTTAAAAAGCGAGCTAAGGGAAGTTAAAATGACCTCCCTTAAAAAATCATATATTTTCAAAACTATTCTAAAACATAGCCTTATTTTTTAGACTTGGAAATCAATATAGTTGTATCTAGTAATAAAGTTGGAAGGGATATAAATTGAGGATAAGCTAAAAATTTAGGCTCCCATATTGGTTCAAATTTTTCTTTATATCTTCTTAATCCCGAAAAGCTATACCAGTAGTTTCCAAACTTATACACTACTCTTGCTAACTTCTCTTGTCTATGAGCAAAAGGTGCCTCTCCTACATTTGAGAGGGGAGCCATCCCTAAATTGAAATATTTATAGCCTTGCTCCTGGCACCATAGAATTAGTTTAAGAAATAGCATATCCATGGTTCCATTTGGTGCCTCCTGAGTAAATCGCATTAAGTCTATTGACATAGTTTTATTATCATATTTAGGCATTAAGCTTGCGAAAGCAATTATGGTATCTGACTCATCCATCAATACGGCTATTCCACTTTTTTGCAAATACTCTTCATCAAACCGCCCAAGCGAAAATCCTTTTTCCTTTCTCCCACCAAGCCAGGCGTCAGAAATAGACTTTAGATCTTCTAAAAATTCTGCAGAAAAAGGCGGCTCCATAACTTGAAATTTAAAGTTCTCCTTTTCAAGTCTATTTCTGACAAGCCTTAGATCTTTTTTCTTTTTTCCATCTAAATTAAATGTAGTTAAATCAACTACAGCCTGTTCTCCAAGCTTAAAAAAATAGTATCCGTTCTCATGGTACATTGTTAGGTATCTTTCAGACACCTGATAAAAAGCAGGATAAAGTGCATAGCAGTCTGCAAAACGTTGAAATTCTTGAATCGCATCTTTAAATAAACCCTCTTCACCAATAGGATCTCCAAGCACTATCAATTTATCTCTTATATTGGCATATGCAATAAGCACTTTATCGTTCTGAGCCCAGTATAGGTTTTTATCTTTTAAAAATAGTAAATGAGTTAGATAAGTCCCTTCATTGGCTTTTAAAAAGTCGCTAAGCTTTTCTAATTGCTCCTTTGAAATCTTTTTATCAAAAGGTCTCTTAGTTCTTATAATAAACCATATCATTAAAAGCAACCACGCAGTTATAAAAGCGTATGATGCATTATTTATAAACTGTTCTTTTCTACTAAAAATTTTGATATCTGTACTTTGTTTATAAATTCTAAGAAATCCAATGCTTATGTGCCCAGCTAGTACTGCATAAGCTCCTATGCTAAAGGCTGTTACAAATACCATTAAAAATATAGTCCTTCTTTTAATTGGTGCGCTTTCTCTATAATAACGTTTCCTTGTAAACCATAAAAGGAAGGCAACAGTCAATAAAAATAGTGCTTCTTCATAGTCTAATCCTTTAGCAAATGTAAATATTGATCCTTCAATAAGAAGTGCCATAGTTAAAGAATATGCTCTTTTGATATGCTCCTTAATACCTTTTGACAAAACTAAAAGCATAAGACCAATTATAATAGACATTCTATGAGAGAATCTCATAAATGCAAAAGAAGTTATCTTAGCAACTATGCCTAACCTACTCGCGATTCCTGGTATTGCAGCTGATAATAGCAGTACTAATCCACATATGAATACAAGTATGGATAATGCCCACACTCCAAAATCACTAATCTGGTTATAATTATTAATCCAAATTTTTTGCCAGTTTGAAAGAGACTTTTGTGGAAGCTTTTCTAGAATTGCCCCTTTCATTTGCATTAGAGATAGAATTACTCCAATAAACCATGGCACAATATAATAAAATAATCTATACATAACTAATATAGCAAGAGACTCATGTGGATCTGCTCCCATTGATTGAAGTCCAAAAATGCATACCATATCAAAGGAACCTATTCCTCCTGGTGCTAAGCTTATAATCCCTGCCGTAGATGCAGCTGTAAGAACTGCCAACGCTTCTGCATATCCTATGTTACTAGTAAAATTTCTGCCTATAAACCATAGAAATGTACCTGCCATTCCCCATTCTATAATTGAAGCTAAGGCAAGTTTATATCTCAATATTTTTGGTTCCTCTAAATTTTCTTCCGATATAAATCTTTTTTTAAGCCATTTAGTCTTAAACATAAGAAAATATACGGGTAAATACAACGCAAATCCTATAATACCTAACCAAAGTGATCTATGAGTACTTAATATGGCTCTTATATTTATTAAATTAAATATTCCACCCCAAGCTAAAAAGGAAAGCCCTGTTATCACTGATGTAGTCAGCATTAAACTTATGTATATAGACTCATTAGTTGAAATTTTTTCCCTCTTATACAGAAGAGTCCTCAATCCTGCACCTGTAAGTCCAGCAAACCCTAAAAAGTTATTGAATGTATTAGATATCCATGAAATTTTCCAAACTTTTTTTAAAGATAACTTATAATTAAAATATCTTATAATAAAATAATCGTAAAATATCATTCCACATACTGCCATGATGCCAGCTACAAATATGAAAAATGTCTTATACTTTGGCATAGTATGGAGTAAGTATACAGTCATACTTATGTTAAGGTTCTTTAATTCTTTGCCACCTTCAAGAAAGATTATTACAGTTGCAAAAATAGGTATTATAGTCTTTAATAAGTTTCTTTTATTTTCAATAACATACGACTTTAATTTAAGAAATATAGTAACACCCTCTTCCTTAACTAATTATATTTATTCCTTCTCTTAACTTCAATATAATTAGCCACTCACGTTAGCTTTTTTATAAAACTCATGCTTTATTAATCTCCAAAATTCAGGAAACATGAAAATCGCAATAACACCTAAACTGAAATGCTAAAGTTTTAGTTATTTTACTCTTTCTAAAAGCCACTAGTTTTCTCTAAATGTGTTTTTTATAACTCTACCATATAACTCTAACATAATCTTCTTTAAATATTTCTTACTCTGATAATGATATCCTACCTATACTCCAGATATACCTACAAAAGGGGTCAGGACACAATTTTTCTGTTAGAAAAATTGTGTCCTGACCCCTTTTTAAGACCCCTTTTTAATAATAAAATATGAGCCTATAGTGGCATACTATATTTGCGTTATAATTCTATATGTTATTTTAAAGGAGGATAATAAATGTTTAATAAAATGTGCAGAGCATGGATTGTTTTAGGAATCGTAATCTTTAATTATTTTATAGCTTCTTTAATCATGAACTTGCCTTATTCTCGTCCTTCATTTTCAAGCTATAACACCAATTACCTTATTTCCACTAAACCATCAGTTACTAGTACACACCATACCTCTGCTGATAAAACTCAAAAGATTGTCTATTTAACCTTTGATGATGGTCCGATACCTAATATAACAGAAGATCTTTTAAACACCTTAAAAGCATATAATGTTAAAGCAACCTTTTTTGTTGTTGGAAAAGAAATTATCGGTCGAGAAAAAATCCTAGACAAAATTTATAAAGAAGGGCATAGCTTAGGACTCCATACTTATTCTCATAACTCAAAGAAAATATACTCTAGTCAAGATGTCTTTGTTAATGAAATGGTTAAAACAAGAAATCTGGTAAGAGAAGTTACAGGACATACGACAAATATAGTAAGATTTCCTGGTGGAAGCAGCGGACACTTAAATGTAAGTATGCTACAAAAGCTTCATAAAAATAACTTTAAAGTTTTCGATTGGAATGTAAATCTTGAGGATGGCATTAATCCAAGTCTTCCAACCAGCAAACTAATTAACAATGCTAAAAAATATAATGATAATTACTCTAGGCTTATAGTCCTCATGCATTGCAATTCAAATAATAAAAACACAATAAATGCCTTGCCCTATATAATAAAATACTACAAAAGTTTAGGTTATAAATTTGGTATTATAACAAACGATACTAAAGAATATTATTATAGAGTTAAAAAATAGTACACATATCAGCTTTATGTACTACTTTTTAACTTTGCTATAAAAACATCAACATTATTTATTGTTTTGCTTAGTATTAATTATTAAATTATTTCTTAATGCTTCTTTGTCTTTAATTACAAAATCGATAATTCCTCCACCTAAGCAAATTTCTCCATCATAAAAAACAACAGCTTGCCCTGGGGTTATTGCCTTCTGCGGCTCATCGAAGATTACTGTACACTTATTGTCTTCGTTAACTATAACAGTTACCCCTTGATCTTTCTGTCTATACCTAAATTTTGCATTACATTTAAAAGTCTTAGGTTTATCTTTTTCACTTACCCAATGTATTTCTGTAGCTTCTAGGCCATGCGAATAAAGTGCAGAGTGATTTTCTCCTTGTGCTACATAAAGTATGTTTTTCTCTAAATCCTTTTCTGCAACAAACCAAGGTTCTCCACTACCTATACCTCCAATACCAAGTCCCTTTCTTTGTCCTAAAGTATAGTACATAAGTCCATCGTGCTTTCCTATTACTTTTCCATCTAAGGTTCGTATTTCTCCTTGCTTAGCTGGCAGATAGTTGCTTAAAAATTCATTAAAATCTCTTTCTCCTATAAAACAAATTCCGGTACTATCCTTCTTCTTAGCAGTTTCAAGGCCAGCCCGTGCAGCTATTTCCCTCACTTCTTTCTTATTTATATTTCCTATAGGAAACATAGTTTTAGAAAGCTCTTTTTGACCTAACATGCATAAAAAGTAGGTTTGGTCTTTTCCTTGGTCAACCCCTTTTATTAATTTATATTCTCCATCTAAATAATCAACTTGTGCATAATGACCTGTGGCTATATAATCCGCTCCAGCTTTTAGAGCATAATCCAAAAATGCTTTGAACTTTATTTCTTTATTACACATTACATCTGGATTTGGGGTTCTTCCTCTTTTATATTCATCTAGAAAATACGTAAATACTCTATCCCAATATTCTTTTGTAAAGTTCACGCTATAATATGGGATTCCAATCTGATTACATACCATGACTACATCTTCGTAGTCTTCCGTAGCTGTACAATTACCATCTTCATCTTCTTCATCCCAGTTTTTCATAAATACCCCTATAACATTGTAACCTTGCTCCTTGAGCAGCAGTGCAGTAACTGATGAATCTACTCCACCTGACATTCCAACTATTACCTTTGTATCCTTCGGTTCCTTATTCATATATATCAACAGCCTTTCTTCTGTACATTTCATATTTACTCATATAGATTATTATTCTATTATAAAACTATTTTTCCCTTATAAGCAACTTTTTAATATGGTTAAGTCTATAAAATTCAAAAGACCAGCATATTTACTGGTCTTTATTTTTCAACTACCCTTACATTTAGAAGGTCCAGTATAAACATAAAGAGTGGTATCCCTAATAGTAGCCCCCATATCCCCATGTAATGTTCCGACACAATAAGTATAACAAAGGTGAAAAATACAGGCAACTTTGTATTCACTGACATAAATTTAGGATTTAATACATAGCCTTCTAACGCATGAAGTACTGCAACCATTATTAATACATATATAACTTTCATTATTCCACCAAGTTTAAATGCAATAATGGACAATGGAATTAATGAAATGATAACTCCTGCTACTGGTATTAACCCAAGTGAGAATATCATAATTCCAAGACCTAGCAGCTGATGAAATCCCATAATCTTCAGAGCAATTACAGAAAGAATAGCATTTATACAAGCAATAAGAATTTGCGCTTGCATTACCTTTCCAAAAGAATTTAAAAAGTTCTTTCCAAAGTACCTAAAATAATCATAACTTCCACCTATTTTGCTATTTTTAAATTTGCTCATGAATTCTTTAATTTCATCTTTTTCTAAGATGAATATAAAGCTTAGAATTAGCGATATAAATATGTTAAAGCTTAGCTTTCCTGCATCTGTTGCTAACTCCAGTAGATAATCGCTCCCAGCTTTTAAGTTTTCTCCTATATCTATATCCTTTAAGAGTGAAAATAAATATCCTAAAACTTTGTTATCTTCGTAGTTATAATAAAAGTCGAAATCTGCAATCTGATTTACAATAGCTGTGATTTGATTTATCATTACAGGTATATATTGTATATAAGAAAAGCTATAGCAATAAATAAGGCTGCGTATAATCCTATTGTAACGAATACTCGCTTTATAGGAATTACCTTTCTTATAGCTCTTAGGATAAAGCTTTCCATACTATATATTAAATAAGTAAAAAGGAAAGTCAAAAGTTCTAAATTTATTATTGATCTAGTCAAATAAAAAAACAATAATATAACTAGAAGTGCTAGTATCTTTTTGGTAGTTTCTCTTTGAAATAAATCCTTTAATAGCATCATTATACTCTCTCCAGCTTCCTGTATATTAGTAAGAATTTAAGACTATAATAATACAAGTGTCCTCTTATTTCAACATAATTAAATCATATTTTATTAAATAGTTTATTTGCGTCCTAATCTGTAGAATATAGTATTTTTCTATAAGGTAGATTAGAATGGGTTTCTTCTAGTCTATGAATATCATAATATTCTTCCTTAACATAGTTCTCAATATCACTTGATCCGCCAGGATTGAAGATTATAATATCTACTCCCATAGAATTCATAAACATAAGAGTTATAGCATCAGCAAAAGTTAAGTTTTTTCCCTTATTATTATTGTAGACAAGTATCTTAGGAACTTTTAATGGATAATCAAAGCCTTTCAAAAGCTTTAAGAGTTCCTCATTTAGATTCGTTAAGACTGCAAATATAGAAATTTTCATTGCTTTTTCGTCTCTTGATTCTTTATCTATGAAGCTTAGAAAAAAATCAATTATCCTATTAATCAACGAAAGTCTTAAGTTAACCTTATAAGTCTTATACTTCCAAAATGGAGGTAATTTGCAGAATTCTATAATTTTATCTGCTATGGCTTCTTGGAGGGTCGGATTGAGCTTCTTATATCTCCAATATTCTGAAGTCAATAACTTTTCTTTATCAATTTCTCCTTTTACATTTAACATTCTTGAGTAAATCTTATTAACGTCCTTAGGAAACTTTTGCTTATATAGTGGGAACCTTTTGAAAAATAGCGTATTTTCTTCTTCTACTAATGAAGATATTTGCTCCCTATACAACTTTATATCCTGATGAACTCCACTAACTTTCGCAAATATATTAGGTACGATTACCTCTCCTCTTCCTATTTGCCACCCTGGTCTTATCATCGCTTCTTGCTTTCCCCATAAAACTATTTCTTCATATGTTGTCTTTAATGTATCTGCATGGACTTTGTGATCAGCAAATTGCCATGGCTTATAACAGCCAGATGCCTCATCGTGTAATATCTCCATTAACTCTTCGTTTATTTTAAAAGCTTGAGTTTCCGTTCTTTTTTTCCCTTGAGTTTCTTCTTTGTTAAAGTTGGACATTAAAGTACCATCCACCTTTCTATTATTGCTTATACATTTTTAGTATAAAACTTAATACATCTTTATACTAGTTTATTCATCTTTCTAATAAATTGAACTAATATTACTTTACAATAATATTAGAAAACCAGCAAGATATTTTGCTGGTTTATTTTAGTATATAAGTATCTTCTACTGTGGTCACATAATGATCTATTCCTTGTCTTACCATAGCTATAATTATTGGTGCTCCTTCCTCATTTACATATGTTCTATAGCCTTGCAATTCATCTTTATCTAACGCCTCATCTCTAGCTACAATTACTTCTGAACCTCCATTATATTGATATCCCTTATAAGCATTTATTATTTTTTCCTTTAATTTATCTTCCGGACAATCTATTTCTTTAATGACAGCAGCCACATCTTCAATTTTTATCATTATTTCTTCCTCCTACTCCTACTAGCTTATCTTCATATGCTGCTTATAGTATTTGCTAATTTGCTTTTTTTATGGGGTCAGGACACAATTTTTCTTTATTAAAAATTGTGTCCTGACCTTTTTTATGTTTAACTATAAACATTTACGTCAATAATTTAAGAAACTAATTAAATTTAATTCCTAATCTTAGCGATCTTAGAATTAAGCTAGCTTAAACTATAATAAAAGTGAAACAGGAAGGATATATACTTATGTCAAGGCCACTTAGATTCGCACAATATGATCCATATGGAACATATCACATAATGAATAGAGGAAGTAGCGATACTATAATCCTAAAGTATGATACTGACAAAGACAAGTTTCTAAATATAATAAAAAAAGCTCAAGCACTCTTTAACTTTACCTTATATTCTTATTGCTTAATGGATACTCATTTTCACCTTCTTATTTACTCAAACGGAGCAAATATAAGTGATTATATGAAATATATCCAACAATGCTTTGCATGCTATTATAATAGAACTCACAAAAGGCACGGCCATGTATTTGCTGACAGATTTAAAAGTGTGCGTGCTATTGATAAACCTAATTCTATTACTGCTTCTTCCGAGTTAAATATTTCAGCCTATATTCATAGTAATCCAAAAGATATTCCAGGATATGAGGGGAGAATGGAACAATATAAATATTGCAGCTTTGGGATATACATGGGTCTTAGAAAAGATAAATTAAATATATTGAATACAGATTATATTATCTGTCTTTAATAGTTCTGATAAAGGGATAGCAAAGTATAAGTATATGCAATTTGTATACAAATTGCATAATATGGACATAAAAGAAGAAACTGAATTTAAAAGTGAGCCATGGAACTATAAACCAAATAAGAGCATGTTAGTTTCCGGTTTTACCCCTGAGCAAGTTTTTGAGTTTGTTGCTAAATATATAGGTCAAGAGGGAATTCCTTATGTAAAGTACAATAGACAAAACTTAAATTATAAGGCTATATGCATTATACTAATGCGATCAATATGTGGCTTTAGTTTAAATGATATATGCTCAATCTTAGGCAATGTAACAGCATCTAATGTCTGGCAATTATGTGAAATTGGACTCAATATCATAACTAAGAACTATAAAAATATAGTTCTTGACTTTATTAACTATACTAGAGCTGTAACTCCAAGCACATAACGGTAATTCACTTACTTTATCTAGTTAAATTTATTTTTATAATTGACTTCGATTATTTTCATATTTTACCACATTATTTTTATGGTAATTTGTAGTACAAGCTCTCAAAACATATATATTTTAAACTATTATTTTATTGCTTTATATATAACTTAAGTTTAGATTTAAACTTGAACATCATAAAATTAGGACTATAAAACAGAAAGCAGGAAAAACAGGAAAACAGGGACAGGACACAATTTTTCTGATTTAAAGAAAAAATTGTGTCCTGTCCCTACCTAGTACCTAGAGTAGAGAACTGCAGCTATAATTAGAGGTAAATAATAATAATTATCATTTGATATTGACTTGCGACAAAAATTATTATATAATAATACCAATCAATACCACTTACATAAATTTAATCTACAAATACATAAGGTAAAAATAACATTTTAATATTATTCTTGCCTTTCAATACTTTAATATCAGAGTATTATTGATTCCTATTTGAGTTATTATAAATTTGAATAGTAATTAAAATTTGATAGATTATTAATGTAAATGCTTAGGCAATTTCCCTGCTTAACATTAATAATCTCAATAAATGCTTATAAATCGTCTAGATAAAAAACTAGATTAAGTGATTGAAAAAGGAAGTTGGTGTTAAATATGAGTAAACAAGTAGAAGTTCTTGATCTAGTTATTATTGGATCTGGTCCAGCAGGTCTAACTGCTTCTATATATGCAACAAGGTCAAAGTTAAATAGTATAGTTTTAGAAAATGAAGTAGTTGGTGGTCAAATTATTGGAACTTATACTATAGAGAACTATCCTGGATTTGTAACTATTGGGGGAGCAGAACTAGCAGAGAGAATGCATAATCATGCAGTAGAGCTTGGCGGAAGGATTGATGAATTTGATCCTATTGTATCTGTAAAGCTATCTGATGAAGAAAAAATAATTGAAACTCAAAATAAAATATATAAACCTAAAGCAGCCATAATTGCTGCGGGTTCTCAGGCTAGAAAACTCCCAATTCCAGAAGAAGCTAAGTTTCATGGAAAAGGAATTCACTATTGTGAATTATGTGATGCAGCGATGTATGAAGGTAAAGATGTTATAGCAGTTGGTGGTGGCAATTCAGCTCTTGAGGGCATAATGTTTTTAGCTAAATATGCTAAAAGTATTACCGTAGTCCATCAATTTGACAATTTCCAAGGAAATAAAACTAATCAAGATGAAGTATTAAATAATCCCAAGGTAAAAGTTATATGGAATAGCGAAATTCGACATGCTATAGGAGAAGATAAATTAGAATCTGTATCTATAGAAAATATAAAAACAAAGGAAGTTTCTCAAATAAAAACTGATGGAATCTTTGTGTTTATAGGCAGAATACCTGCAACTGAACTATTTAAAGATTCTATAGTTCTAAATCAATGGGGATATATACCAACAGATGAAAACATGAAAACTAATGTAAAAGGTGTATATGCAGCTGGAGATATCAGAGATAAAATGTTTAGACAAATAACTACTGCTACAGCAGATGGTACAATAGCAGCTTTAATGGCTGAAAGATTTATTACAAAAAAGGAGGATTAATTATTATGATAAAAGTATATTCAACTCCAACTTGTCCATGGTGTAGAAAAGCAAAATCTTATTTACAATCTAAGAATGTACCTTTTGAAGATATAAATGTTGCAACAGATTTGAGAGGTAGAGAGGAGATGTTTAACATTTCTGGTCAATCTGGAGTACCAGTGCTTGACTTATGTGGAAATGTAGTTCTTGGGTTTGATCAACAGGCCATAGATGATGCCCTTACAACTTGTAAGCAATAAAAATAGAAAAACTTTAGATAATAATAGATGACTTAGGAGGAACTAAGATGGAAAGATTAGTAGGAACAAAGGCTCCAGAATTCAAAATGAAAGCTGTTACTGGAGATGGAAAAGATTTTATACAGGTAAATTTAGATGATTATAAAGGAAAATGGTTAGTAATGTTCTTTTATCCTCTTGATTTTACCTTTGTATGCCCAACAGAAATAACAGGATTTAGCGCAAAGTATGAAGATTTTAAAAAAGAAGGCGCAGAAATACTTGCTGTAAGTTGTGACAGCGAATATTCTCATCAAGCTTGGATAAATCAACCAGAGGGATTAGGACAAATAAAATTCCCTATAGCTTCTGATAAAACTGGTGAAGTTGCAGAAAAATATGGTATCTATATGAAGGAAGACGGAATTTCTCTAAGAGGTTTATTTATAATTGATCCTGATGGAAATGTTAAATATTCAGTAATACACGATTTAAACGTTGGCAGAAGTGTTGAGGAGACTCTTAGAGTTCTAAAAGCTTTTAAAACTGGTGGCTTGTGTGCAATAAATTGGTCTGAAGGAGACCCTAACCTATAAAATTAAACTAGTAAACTTGGTGACTGTACTTTTAAAATAGAAAGTACAGTCACTATTTATTTAAGCTTAATTAATCATTCCTATTTAATTACTTACTATAATAGCCATAAAAATTGTGTCCTGACCCCAACTTTATAAGAAAAAGCCTATGCATTGCACAGGTTTTTTGATCAAATAGAAATAAAATATTAATAAACGTTAGTTTTAAAAGATTGGCATATTATCTAGATTATCATTTTCATTTCCATTTGGATTGCTTCTTAAATATTCTCTTCCATTTTTAGCTTTACCAACATTTACTCCTTCAAAAACTCCATCTCTTGCCATCATAACAGCTTCATCTATTGAATATACATTTCCATTATCGCTCATAACATCAGTAATATCCCCTTGAGAATTCTTTTTAACCTTAATTATTTTAGCTTTATCACTTATGTTTATCCCTCCTTATATAATTAGTATCCTAAGTAATAAAGATAATATATATTAAATTATTACTTATAAAATCTTTCTTTAGTAATTTCATAAAGATTATTTTTATTAACTTTTTTATCTACATAACTTTGAAATATAACTATCATATTATTCATCTTTTCCTCGCACTCTTTATATAAAATCTTTGTCTTCGGGTCTTTAGTTTCCGTGTGATATATAGCAAAATCAGCACTAAGTTTTTGTAATTTTGCAAGTATCATCTGATTTGATAAATTTTCATCTCTCCTATTTTCATTATCATCATAAAAGTCTATATATATTTCCAGAAGTATCAACTTGAGCATACATTACTTTGGATAAATCGTAGATTTCTTGTTCAGCCAGCTTAGCCATAATCCAAGATCTAGTGAGTCCTTTTTCTCTTAGTCTATTTTCAATGATTCGTCCTTCTTCAATCACCATATCAGGAAGTCCCATATATTGAGTTTGAATATTCATATCTGATGGTGTAACAGGCTGCTTATTAGATTTAAGTAATACACTCACCTGGCCATCTGGCTCTAATAATGCAAATTCAACATCAGCCAATCTAAAAGCATTTTTTTCTCTTAGTTTAATCATTAAGTCATCCATATTTAATCTTGTTTTTAATAAAGCCTTTTCCATGACCTTCCCATTTTTTATTAAAATTGTAGCAGATCCATCTACTATTCTTCTAAATGTAACACTTTTCAAGCTTATGTATGATAGTATTATTTGGAATATAGCAAACACTACTAATGAAGGTAAAATGCTCAAAAAAGATTGTGTTCTATCTAGTGCTAAATTAGCTGTAATGCTGCCAATGGTAATTCCAACTGTATAATCGAAAAAAGACATCTGTGAAATTTCTCTTTTTCCCATAATTCTAGTTAAAGCAAACAAAACAAGATATGCAAAAATAGCCCTCATGATAATATTTGTAGAAGCAAGTATAGTTATCAATCCCTTCTGTATCGTAGCTTTTTTTCTTCAATATAATTTAATCTATCTTTAACTTTTATTAATATTTCTTCAGCATCCTTTAATAATCCCTGGAACATTTGTTTATCGGCTGAATCTTGACTCTCCATATAAGATATCTTAAAATCCGCGAGTACACCCTCTAATGTAGATATTGTATTCTTGAGATTTTTAGAAGCTGCCATTTTCCCATCTCCTTTTTATAACTCCATTTATGCTTAGTATTACACCTTTTCATTTTCTTTACTCCTTTTTTCCGCACTGTCCTGCACATCTTTATCATTTTTTCTACTTTATACTTTTTATTATGAAATTTACGTTTTCTCATATATACTAAGAGCTTTTAGCATATTAATAGAATTAGTAAAATAGAAATTAAGGAGGACCAAGATTGAACTTTTATAAAAGCTCTATACTAAAACCCTATCTTACAACTCATACCTTAGCTCCTGAGAATCAAGAAACCCCTATACATCATATTAAAAGATGGGTAACTCCTAGAAAATACGTATATAGAAGAAATCATTTTTCTTATCCAACACTAACTCCAAACTTCTTTTTATTGTCTGTAGAAGGTAAAGTTAAGCATCCTCTTATTTTTAATTTTAATACTTTATTATCTATGCCCTCCACAACCGCAGCTATGGTTCTTGAATGCTCTGGAAATAAACGATCATATTTTGACCCAAAAGTATATGGGGAACAATGGAAAGATGGTGCCATAAGCCAAGGAATATGGAAAGGCGTTCCTCTTCGACATCTTCTTACCCTAGCTGGACTAGAGTCTTCAGTAAAAGAAGTGGTATTTGAAGGTCATGATTATGGTCCAAGAACTGATCTAGAAGGTATCTTTTCCTATGCTAGAAGTCTACCTTTAGACAAAGCCCTTCATCCCGATACCCTGATTGCCTATGAATTAAATGGAAAGCCTATTCCTTTTAAGCACGGTTACCCTCTGCGCCTTATAGTTCCTCAGTGGTATGGAATGGCCTCTGTTAAATGGCTCAAAAGAATTACAGTTATAGATCACGAGTTTAGGGGTCCATTCCAAGCAATAGATTATGTATATTATCCACATAAGGAGGATAATTCAGAAAAGAGACCTGTTACCAACATACATGTAAATTCAACTATTCAACAACCTATGCCCTATCAACTCTTGGATACTGGAACTCATAAGATATCAGGAATTGCATATAGTGGAGAAGGTAAAATTCAAGAAGTTAAATTAAGTTTTGATGGCGGCAAGACTTGGGATAGTGCAAATCTTAAAGAACCTTATAATAGTCCATATTCATGGACCTTCTGGGATTACACTTGGAAAGTAAACGAAAAGGGTGAATATATAATTATGTCTAGAGCGAAGGATTCTAAGGGAAATATTCAACCCCTTAAGGCAGAATGGAATAGAAGAGGATATGGATATAACGCAATTTACGCCATAAAGGTAAAGGTAGAGTAAAATTTGTGTCCTGACCCCATTCCATTCTGACCCCATTCCATTGAAGTTAGAATTTATGTTTTGAATTTAGAAGCTAGTATGTTAAATTGATATAAATTATGAGTTATAAAATAAAAAGTGCAGAGAATTTGGAATAGGTATCCTAAATTCTCTGCACTTTTATATATCTAACTTCTAATATTTCTAATCGCCTAACCTGAGATTTTGTGCCTTAACTTCAAAAGCGGCGTTTAAATATTAGGTCTCACAATGCTAGTTGGCAGTTAGAATCTATAATAATAATCCTGCTATAGTTCCTGTCATACATGTAGTTATTAAACCACCTATTAACGCTCTTATTCCTAATTGAGCAATTTCTGAACGTCTTTCTGGAGCAAGACCACCAATACCACCTATCTGTATTCCAATAGAACTGATATTTGCAAATCCACAAAGAGCATAAGTTAGAATTACTGCAGCCTTTTGGCTTAATGCTCCTGCCTTAATCATTGGTGCTAGGTTTGCATAAGCAACAAATTCATTTAGAACTACTTTTTGCCCTATTAATTCTCCAGCTTTAATAACATCCTGGCTTGGAATTCCCATTACATAAGCTAGCGGAGAGAAAAGTCTACCAAGTATCCATCCAAGACTTAAGAAGTCAGCTCCAAATAATCCACCAATCCAAGCTATCAATGAGTTTACAAAAGCTATCAATGCTATAAACGCAAGTAACATTGCTCCAACATTTAATGCAAGAGAAAGACCTTCACTAGCACCTGTAGCTGCTGCATCAATGATGTTTGAATTTGTAGCTTCAAGTTCAAATTCTATTTTTCCTTTAGTTGCTGGTGTTTCCGTTTCAGGGAAGATTATCTTTGAAACAATCAATCCTGCCGGTGCAGCCATGATGCTTGCTGCTAATAAATGAGATGCACTTATACCCATAGCCACGTAACCAGCCATTACTCCACCTGCAACTGTAGCCATTCCGCCAATCATTATAGTAAGCAACTCTGATTTTGTCATCTTTTTTATAAAAGGTTTAATTAATAATGGTGCCTCTGTCTGTCCAAGGAATATGTTTCCTACTGCTGATAAAGTTTCTGCACCACTTGTTCCAAGTAATTTAGCAATTCCTTTAGCTAAAACTGAAATAATAGCTTGCATTACTCCTAAATAGTAAAGGATACTCATGAATGCTGAGAAGAATATAATTGTCGGTAAAATTTGAAATGCGAATATCACTCCGCTTTTACTTGGATCTATTAATCCTCCAAATAAGAAGGTCGTTCCCTCTTTAGTAAAATCTAATAATTTTGTTATAAGTCCGCCTAATGATTCAAATATCCGTCTTCCTACTGGTACCTTTAAAATCAAAAGCGCAAATGTTACTTGTAGTGTTATTCCTATACCTACTAACTTCCAGTTAATAGCTTTCTTATTGTTTGACAATAGATAAGCTATTCCCAATAGGATAATAAGTCCTAATATACCTATAAATCTACTCATATTAATTTCTCCTTTGTGCTTTGTGAATTATACTTTATCTTTTCTTATTTTTGTACAATTTATTTACTATTGTCTTTAGTATTAAGTATGTGATAGATAAATTATGTTCTATCACATACTCTATTAATTTAAATTAGAACCTTGTTATTCCATCCTTTGTAACTATTCCTTTTATTAACTTCTTAGCTTCAATCTTTTCATTTACAATAGTGTAAGCCTTTAATAATATCTCCTCAGATGATTTTCTTTTTGCTTCATCATTAGCATATATAGTTGCTATAGCTTCACCTTTTTTAACAGCATCTCCGATTTTTTTATGAAGAACAACACCTACACCTAGATCTATTTCACTCTCCTTAGTTTCACGCCCAGCTCCTAATACAAGCGCAGCTATGCCTATGTCGTCTGCCTTTATAGCTTTTACATATCCGTCTTGCGCAGCAGCAACAGGCTCTATAATAGTTGCCCCTGGTAGTAAAGATGGATTATCTACAGATGCAGCATTTCCACCTTGAGCCTCAACTAGTTCTCTTAGTTTTGCAAGTCCTTTTCCTGACTTAATAACATCCTTAAGAATTTCTCTTGCTTCATCAGCACTCTTTGCTTTCTCGCCTAAGACAAGCATATGAGATCCTAAAGTTAAGCAAAGTTCAGTAAGATCTTCTGGGCCTTCCCCTCTTAGAGTATCAATAGCTTCTTTAACTTCTAAAGCATTCCCTACAGCAAAGCCTAAAGGTTGATCCATTTCTGTTACTACACCAATTGTATTTCTTCCAACATGAGTTCCTATATCGACCATTTCTCTTGCAAGTTCAAAAGCATCTTCTTCACTCTTCATGAAGGCGCCACTTCCAGTTTTTACATCTAATACTATTGCATCTGCACCTGAGGCTATCTTCTTACTCATAATACTTCCAGCAATTAGTGACATATTATCAACTGTTGCGGTAACATCACGTAAAGCGTAAAGCTTTTTATCAGCTGGTGCAAGATTTGCTGTTTGACCGCCTATAGCAATTTTCTTTTCATTTACGTTTTGCATAAATTTCTCTATTGGCATTTCTACTGAAAAACCTTCGAAAGATTCTAACTTATCAATAGTTCCGCCAGTGTGTCCAAGTCCTCTTCCTGACATTTTAGCTACAGGAACACCTGCTGCTGCAACCATAGGTCCAAGTATTAACGTTGTTGTATCACCAACTCCACCTGTGCTATGTTTATCAACCTTTATTCCTTCAATTGCTGATAAGTCTATAGTTTCACCGCTGTTTACCATAGCTGTTGTTAAATCAGCAGTTTCTCTTTTATTCATTTTTTGAAAGTATATAGCCATCATAAGAGCTGATACTTGGTAATCTGGTATTGTTCCTTCTGTATATCCATCTACAAAGAAATTTATTTCTTCGGTTGTAAGTTCTTCACCATTTCTTTTTTTCATGATTATGTCATACATTCTCATAATTAGTTACCTCCTACCTTTTAAATTTGCTTTATCAAATTCTTCATAAGTGTTGTAAATTTTTCTCTAACCCTTGCAGAGGTCTCCATAACTTCGCTGTGATCTAATGGCTGCTCTAATATACCAGCAGCCATATTTGTCATACATGAAATCCCTACCACTTGTATTCCACTATGAACTGCTATAATCACTTCTGGTACTGTAGACATTCCTACAGCATCTCCTCCTAAAATACGCACCATCTTAACTTCAGCAGGTGTTTCGTAAGTTGGACCGCTCATAGCAGCGTAAACTCCTTCTTGAAGTTCTACACCTATGGATTTTGCGATTTCTTTTACTCTATCTCTAAGTTCTTTGCTATATGCATTAGACATATCAGGAAAACGTGGACCAAACTTTTCTAGGTTTCCTCCTATCAAAGGATTATCTCCTGTTAAATTTAAATGATCACTTATAAGCATTAAATCTCCAGGGTTAAAGCTTGTGTTCACAGCTCCTGCTGCGTTTGTAACTATAAGTTTTTCAACTCCTAAAAGCTTCATAACTCTTACTGGGAAAGTTACCTCTTCCATTTTATAGCCTTCATAGTAATGGAATCTTCCTTGCATTGCTACAACTTTTTTTCCTTCCAGAGTGCCTATAACTAATCTTCCTGCATGCCCTTGAACTGTTGAAACCGGGAAATGAGGGATATCACTGTAAGCAAAGTACTCTGCATTTTCTATTTCATCTGCTAAAGCTCCAAGCCCTGAACCTAATATTAACGCTATTTCTGGTCTTATCTCTGTCTTATCTAATATATAATTAGCTGCTTCTCTTATCTTACTGTATAAATCCATTTTTATTACCCCTTCCATTTAATTACTAGTTACTAATCTTTAGTAGCTACCTTTTTTATATACTAATTGCTAACACTTAACTTTCAACTTGAATTCTTGTGTCCTGACCCTAAAAGTTTATAAGAGCTTAACTAATTAATAGGTTAGGCGCTATTTTTAAATACCTAACCTTCTAACTCCTAACATTATTTATCTAACTTGATTTTATTAAAGAAGCTCTCTCCATGGCTAATTTTTTCAACATTAAATATTTCTGCTATAGTTTGCCCCATATCTGCAAAACTCTTTCTTGTTCCTAGATTTACATCTTCCTTAAGTGCTTTTCCGTACGCTAAAAATGGAACGTATTCTCTTGTATGGTCTGTTCCTGGTGTTGTTGGATCACATCCGTGATCTGCAGTAATAAATAGTATATCCGTGTCTTTCATTGCTGCTATTATCTCTGAAAGTCTTCCATCAAAATCTTCTAAGCCTTTTCCATAAGCTTTAACATCATTACGATGTCCCCATTTCATATCAAAGTCTACAAGATTGGTAAAGATAAGTCCTTTTTTATCTTCCTTCATATATTCTAAAGTCTTATCTACTCCATCCATATTATCCTTAGTATGAACGGCTTCTGTAACTCCTTTGCCTGAGAATATATCTTCTATCTTACCTACCGCCATAACGTTTAGGTCATTTGTTTTTAGATTATCCAATACTGTATTATATGGAGGAACTAGAGAGAAATCTCTTCTGTTTGAAGTTCTTGTAAAGTTTCCTGGTTCTCCTATAAATGGTCTTGCTATAACACGAGCTACAGCATGTTCACCAACTAAAATGTTTCTCGCCTTTTCACATATGTTATAAAGTTCTTCTAGTGGAACAACTTCTTCATGAGCAGCAATTTGGAATACGCTATCAGCTGAAGTATATACAATCAAATCTCCTGTCTTCATATGTTCTTCCCCAAGCTCATCTAGTATAGCTGTTCCTGAAGCTGGCTTATTTCCTATCATCTTTCTTCCTACTGCACTCTCAAAAGCATTAACTATTTCTTTAGGGAATCCATTAGGATACGTTGGAAAAGCTTGCTCAGAATATATACCTACCATTTCCCAATGACCTGTTGTAGTATCCTTTCCATTAGACATCTCAGAAAAGCGTGCATAGCATCCGATTGGATTATCAACTTTGTTAACTCCTATAATGCCTTCTATATTTCCAAGTCCCAATTTTTCCATATTCGGAAGTTTTAATCCTCCTAAGGCCTTAGAAATATTTCCAATGGTATTAGCTCCAACATCTCCATACTTATCTGCATCTGGTAATGCGCCCATACCAACACTATCAAGTACTATCCATATAACTCTATCTATCACTTTGACAACCCCTTTCATTAACTAGGTAAGAAAATTAGATATGTTAGAGGTTAGTTAAGTTGCTAACTCTCTAACTTCTTAACTGCGCCTTGGCGCTCTAACTTGCCCTTTAGTATCCAGCGTTTTCAGCTTTTATCCCTTTAACTATTGATATTGAAGAACTAGCGCCTATTCTACTTGCACCGGCTTTTATAACCGCCTCTGCATCTTCTGTAGTTCTTACTCCTCCTGATGCCTTTACTCCCATATCTGTTCCAACTGTTTCTCTCATTAGCTTTATGTCTTCCACAGTTGCTCCACCAGTTGAAAATCCAGTTGATGTTTTAACAAAATCCGCTCCAGCTTCCTTTGATAATTCTGAAGCTTTTACTATTTCTTCTTTAGTCAATAGACAAGTTTCAAGAATAACTTTCACTAAAGCCTTTCCTTTTGCAGCTTCTACTACTGCTTTTATATCTTCTTTAACAGCATCATATTTTTTATCTTTTAATGCACCAATGTTTATTACCATATCTACTTCCTGTGCACCATTCTCAATAGCTTGATTTGTTTCAAAAGCCTTCACTTCCTTTGTTGTAGCTCCTAATGGAAATCCTACAACTACACAAGTTTTTACTTCTGTCCCTTTTAATTGCTCACTTACTAAAGCCGTATAATATGCATTTACGCATACTGAGGCAAAGTTGTATTCTTTAGCTTCCTCACATATTTTTATTATTTGCCCTTCTGTTGCTTCAGGTTTTAATAATGTGTGATCTATATATTTGGCTAATGTCATGTTTATCCTCTCCTTATATATAATAATTTTATTTTTATATAATAATTTTATTTTCTTCAACTTTATAGATTTTTATAAGTTTTTATGCTAAACCTTTATTGATCATATGTAAGCGCTTACACATATTCCATAAGAAAATTGAATATCAATCTTCTTATAAGTTTAAAATGGAAAGCAACTACAGTTGTACTGTTCTAACTAGCTTTACTTTTGAAAGTCCTAGCGTAACCTCTTCTCAGACCCGTTCAATATAAGTTCGGGGGCAAGAATTATTGTTTTCATTTCTGATTTGCCCTTATTATTCAAAGCATTTATAAGTAATTCCATACCTCTTTTACCCATTTCTTTATTAGGTCCATTGATATAACTAATGTTCATTCCTGCAATATTTAATACTTCAACATTGTCAAAGCCATATCCTCTGGAATTTTAACTTTTTCTTCTACAAGAGCCTGAACGCATCCTAAAGTCATCATATTACTGCTTACAAAAATTGCTGTTGGCCTATCATCCATTTTCAATATCTCCTTTGTAAGCTGATACCCTCCACTTTGCTTATAGTCTCCAATAAAAATGTATTTATCTTCTATATCTATGCCATTCATTGCTAAAGCTTTCTTATAGCCAGTAAGCCTATCTTGGGCTGGTCTACTATTCATACGCCCAGTAATTATAGCTATTTTTGTATGACCGTTTTTTATAAGCGCTTCCGTTCCTTCAAAGGAACCTTTAATATTGTCAGCAAAAACTCCGCTAAAAGTAGAATATTTAACATGTCCATCTACAAGAACTATTGGTATACCTATGTTTTCGAGAACGCTTAAATACTCACTGTTAAATTCATCTTCAGCTGAGCTTGGCGTTATTATAACACCTTGAATTCTCTGCTCTTTTAATACCTTTAGAGCCTTAACTTCTTTTTCCATGCTTTCATCTGTATCACATAAAATTATATTTAGCCCATGCTTATCTGCAACTTCACTTATCCCTTTTATAACTTCTCCAAAGAAAGGATTATTTATATCAGGAACCACTACCCCTATAGTGTTTGTCTTATTAGTGGACAAACTTCTTGCTATAGCACTTGGGCTATAGTTTAATTTTTCTATTACATTTAAAATCTTTTTTCTCGTTTCTTCCTTTACATAGCCTGATTGATTCAAGACTCTAGATACTGTAGCTTGTGATACTCCTGCTTCTTTAGCAATATCACTTATAGTAACAGCCACTTTAATTCCTCCTAACAGTTAAGTAACCGCTTTCATATATTTGTAAATTTAATACTTTTAACTATATTTATATATTTTTTAAGTTAAAAGCATCTACAAATTCAATGTATCCAACTGACTCAGTTATTATTCATTTATCTATTTAATATTTAATCATAGCAAATGTGTTATCGGTTCCACATTTACTATATACTATTGCTAAATAAATTTCAATGCTTACTATAAATTTAATTTAACTATTTAAATCTGTCTTACTTCTAATTTAAGCTGATTTTCTTTCATTTTCATCACTTTGAGTATTTTTATCATGAATATATATCAAAATTAAATCAGTAAGCTTCTCAGAAGCAAAACCTAAAAATGAGCCACAAATCATAGAAATAGCAGTTATCTTAAAGTCCATCCCTGAAGCTATTAGAGCAGACCATCCTATAAATCCAGCGGGAATAAATGACAATAAATTCACTTTCGATTGGAGGCATATAAAAGCTGTGCCTAGTCCATTTCCTAAAGTAAAAGCATTTGTTTCTCCCATGTATGGTATTAGCAACGTTGATAGTTGTCCTGCTAAAGCCCCCCAAAATATTCCGCTTAAATTAGGTATAAGTGCTTTTTTTACACCTTTTATTTCTCCTCCAGCTGCAAAAAAGCTAGACCAAGCTAAAAACCCAGCTACAGTGCTTAATCCTAAAGAAAAGCTTCCAAAAGTCCAAATAGCTGCAATAATTGTGCTGCTAATCGCAATGGCAATTATCTTTCTCATAAGTTATCCTCCCTTATATAAATATAATAATATTTTTAGACAAAAAATAATCCCTATGCATACCCTTAAATTGGAAATACATAGAGATGAAATTAGCAGTATCAAATTAATTAACTTGTTAGGATATAATTAATATAATTTATTTTTATGGATTAATCAACAGAAATCTTTTTCCTAGGTAAACAAACTATGGAATCACTTAAGAAAAGGTTCCTTCCATGCTTAAATTTACCTTAGTTCCCACCAATCCTATATAGATACACTGTGTAACTTTTGTTAGAATAGCACATGAAACCGATAAAAATATGCCGAATCTCCATTTGGAGTACGGGGGATCTTTTTTAGGGGTGAATCTCAGATTTTGAGTAGGGTGACCTCAACCCGAACCCGTCAACTAACCTCGGAGGCAATGGGAGGTATATACACATGATAAAATCTAAAAAGCTCAAAACACTTTTATTGACACTATCAATGTCTATGTTGATAGCTATACCAGCTCAAGCTGCCACTTATAAGGTAATACCTAATGACTCTTTAACTAAGCTCAGCTGGCTATTCGGCACGTCTGTTACTCAATTAAAACAAGACAATAATTTAAAAAGCAATACAATATATGCTGGACAAGCACTAAAAGTACCAACATCTTATTACACAGTAAAGCCTGGAGATTCTTTAAGTGTAATCGCTAAAAAACATAGAATTTCTCTTTACTCTTTAAGAAGAGCAAATCATAAATGGACAAGTTCTATATATCCTGGTCAAAAACTCATGGTACCCGGAGTAAAAGTAACTAGCGTAAAAGCTTCTGCTGCCAAAAGCGTAATTCCTTACACTTCTGCTGATTTAGACCTTTTAGCAAGGTTGATAAGAGCTGAGGCAGAAAATCAACCTTATAAAGCGAAAGTTGCAGTTGCTGCAGTAGTTGTAAACAGAGTACAAAGTAAGGAGTTTCCTAACAGTATAAAACCAGTTATTTATCAAAGAATTAACGGTTACTATCAATTTACCCCAGTTAAGAATGGTATGATTAACAAAGCTGCAACAGCTGAGGATAAAAAAGCTGCTCTAGAAGCGCTTAATGGAAGTGATCCATCAAATGGTGCACTATTCTACTTTGATGACAGTGCTACAAATAAGTGGCTTTGGTCCAAGCCTATTTTAGCTCGTTATGACAAGATGGTATTTGCTCAATAGAAAAATAGAGCTGTCTTTTTAGATAGCTCTATTTTTTATTTTTTGCCAAAGCAAAATAATTGAAAAGTTGTGTCCTGACCCCATATAAAAAAAGGTAGGATATTTCATAAATAAAGTGGAAAACTAAGAAGGTAAAACTTTTAGGAAAAAGGTGATGCCTAATGATGGTGATTTACCATGATGTTGGAGGAGCTCATTCTAGTGCTACGGCTGCTAACATCCATATAAACAAATTGCCTATAGATAGAGTACCTGATAAAAATGAACTAATCAGTTTGTCCACCTTCGATAAAATAACTAAAAAAGATGTAGGACATCTTTTATATATCGGGGATGATGAGTTTGGCTCTAAAGTTTATACCATTAGCGTTCAATATAAGCCAAATCTAGTTATACCTGCTCTTAGAGATATGTATGGTGAACTTATAGGGGATAGCAAAGATTTGTATTTAGTTAGCACCCAACCCGCGGTAAATACTTGGATGAAAATAGGAGGATTTAGTTCACGAAGATTGCACTTAGTTAATTTTGGCCGTCCTATTGTTACATACGGCACCATAAAAACTTATAGTAATCTTATTAATTTGGTTAAAGAGGTTAAATTTGATATTAAGAACGGAATTAACCCTTCTCTTAATAATTAGTATAAAACTTAATATCCTCTGTCGCAAGCAAAATGGCTTTTAGCAAAATGCTACTAGCCATTTTACCTTTTCTTAATTTGAGTTTTCAAATATACTCTTGCTTAATTTTTAATACCTTAATTCTAATCCTTGATTTTTAGTAACGTTTAAATTTATTATCTCCTCTTGGAAAGCCTTTAATAGAGCCTTTTCTAACACTTTTTCCTCGTTGAAATTTTGAATATCTCTACATACGGCAAATACCTTTTTCATATCTCCTGTTATGTTTCTATATGTTAATATTACATTAGGCCTATCATATTCTACCCCTAAAACTTTTATCCCTAAACTTAATCTTGAATAGTTATCTTTGCTTAAGTTTAATCCTGTGATTTCTTTTAGCTTTTTTATATCTTCATTTTCACTTTCAATTATAATTAGTTTATCTCCTACTTTGTACTTAGCCATGTAATTCTCCTCCTCATATCTCTTGCATTAATTTATATTTATATGATATGGAGTTATTGCAATTTTACACTTTAATCTTTATATTTTGTTTAAACTATTTACGTTTTAAATATTTTATTTAATATTTTTATTTATCAAAAGACTTTAAATACTCCCCATACCCTTCTTCTTTTAATTTAGATTTAGGTATAAATTTTAAAGCCGCACTATTTATACAGTATCTAAGTCCTCCTTTTTCTATGGGACCATCAGTAAATACATGCCCTAAATGAGAATCTCCATATCTGCTTCTCACTTCAATCCTATGCATATTGTGGCTAAAATCAGCGTTCTCTTTTATAAGCTTTCTTTCAATAGGCTTTGTAAAACTAGGCCAGCCACACCCAGAGTCAAACTTATCAAGTGATGTAAAAAGCGGCTCTCCAGATACTATATCTACATAAATGCCTTCCTCTTTATGGTCCCAAAATTCATTTTGAAAAGGCTTTTCTGTGGTATTTTCTTGAGTTACCTTATATTGAAGCGAGCTTAGTTTCTTTTTTATATCTTCTTTACTTGGTTTGTAATACTTATCATTAGCCATAACGTATCTCCCTATTATTTATATTTGACTGTTACCAGTAAATTTAATCCAAAAGGCATTTATCTAATATTGAACTTATGAATAATATCTACTAATATTTAATATTTTAAACTTAAGTGAAAGTATATTTGATATAAAACTTTATAGCAATTAAAATCCAACAAAAATATTATTGAAATTCTCTCTTATGTATGATAAAATAGTTATTTATTGATAACAATTATTTTAAAATTTCTCTTAGAAAATTCATTGTTTAAGATAGACCCATTACAAAGGAAAGGAGCGAAGTTAATGGCTAGAAAAGCTCTTATTATGAAACATGCAAAAGAACAAAAGTACAGCACTAGAGAGTATACAAGATGTAATATTTGTTCAAGACCTCATAGCGTTTTAAGAAAATATGGTATCTGCAGAATTTGTTTTAGAGAATTGGCTTACAAAGGAATGATACCAGGCGTAAAGAAAGCTAGCTGGTAATTAGAAGTTATTACGCTTTTTATAGATTATTAAAGCCTGTAAAAACATACTTTGTTTTTACAGGCTTTAATTTTTATATATTGATTCCATAGAATATCTCTGTCATTTCTCGCTCTAGTTGCTCAACAATCTCTTCTCTTTCTTCCTTAGTTAAATCTTCTTCTTGGATTTCAAACAAATAATTGCTTAAATTCAAATCTTTTACCTTCATCTTAGTATGAAATAGGTTACTTTGAATTATATTCATATCAATTAAATTATATTTCTTTAATGTCTCATTCTCAATAAAATCTTGAATAGAGCTGATTTTATGATCTATGAAGTGCTTATATCCATCCACATCTCTTGTAAACCCTCTAACCCTATAATCAATAGTTATTATATCTGAATCAAAGCTTCCAATTAAGTAGTTCAAAGCCTTTATAGGAGAAATTTCTCCACAAGTAGCTACATCTATATCTACCCTAAATGTGCTTATACTATTTTGTGGATGGCTTTCTGGATAAGTGTGTACCGTTACATGGCTCTTGTCCAAATGTCCTACTATGTTTTCACGGGTTGGAGTTAAAATTCCCCTATTACAAGATGGATCAAGGACATATAAAGGAACTTCTTCTTCAGAAATCAGTAAAGTTACACTCGCACCTTGCGGGTCATAATCCTGCTTAGCTATATTCAATACATTAGCTCCTATTATTTCTGTAACATCCGTTAATATCTTTGTTAATCTTTCAGAATTATATTGTTCATCTATATATTCGATATACTTTTTACGATCTTCTTCTGTTTTTGTATAACAAATATCATAGATGTTAAAGCTCAAAGATTTCGTTAAGTTGTTAAAACCATATAATTTCATTTTATTTCTAGCAACTTCAGCCAACTTTACTCCCCTTTTCTAATGTATTTTCATTCTTTCTAAAGAATATATCAACTATAAAATAATATAATACATTTTTATATATATGTCCAATGTAATCTTTGGATTTTTATTAGTATTTTCAATAGAGCAAAAAACATAACTTTAAATCCTATATTTGCACTTATTTATTATCTTTTTATTGAGCATAATATCTATATCTACTTTGTAATTTTACTCTAATATTGCATAAAAGAGAGGTGCTTATATAATCATGCTAAAGACTATAAGGGATACTATAATCTGCTTACTTGTTGTAAGCAATATATGGGGTGCTATTGCAAGAGGTGACATTGGATTCTATAATTCAATCAATACCATTCCAACCTCAAATCAGGATAGCAAATCTGCTATCAATTTTACTGAATATCCTGAAGATTCATTAATAGATCAACTTAAAAACATATTCACCAGTAAAACTTATAATGGCTTAAATACAAAGGAATATAACTGGTATTTTAAACACATAAAAAATGGAGAACCTCCTCAGGCGCCACCTGAAACCTCCTATTTTGCTTCGAAGTATGGTACCTACTATATAGGAGACACCTCGAAAAAGGTTTTATACTTAACCTTTGATGAAGGGTATGAAAATGGATACACAGCACCTATTTTAGATGTATTAAAGAAACATAATGTAAAGGCTGCTTTCTTTGTTGTAAAACCTTATATTACTTCTAATCCAGAACTTATTAAAAGAATGGTAGATGAGGGCCATCTAGTATGCAACCACAGTAATCATCATCCTTCTATGGCCTCTATTGTAGATCAGGATAAGTTTAATAAAGAGTTATCTGATGTGGAAGAAGCCTTTGAAGAAGTTACAGGTAAAAAGATGCCTAGATACTTTAGACCACCTATGGGTAAGTATAGCGAACGTTCCCTTCAATATACTCAAGCTTATGGATACAAAACCATATTTTGGAGCTTTGCTTATGCTGATTGGAAACCAAAAGAACAGCCTTCCCATGACTTTGCTAAAAAACGTATATTAGATAGAACTCATAATGGAGGAATCATTTTACTTCACGCAGTTTCTAAAACTAATGCTGAAATATTGGATAGTTTAATAACTGAATGGAAGAATCAAGGCTATGAGCTTAAGACCCTAGATGAACTCCCTAAAAAAGATTAGTGATTGTACTTTCTGAGATTCTTCACTTTTGCAAAACATACTAAATCCTTAAAGCTTCAGCTTTTTCTTCAGCGCCTTAGCGCAGCTAAGTTTTTGGAGAAGTCAAATTAAAATTCAGTTGGAATAAATACTCCAGCTGAATTTTAGCTTACTGAACCAGTCTGTATTAATCACATCTCATCGTTATATTTTCTTAGTATACTACAGCTTTTCTCACCAGTTATTCCTTTCTATTACTTATTTCCTCTACTTCTTTATATGTTGGCATTGATGCTATCGCTCCATAGTTAGTGCATAGAACTACGTTTATTTTAATAATAAAAAAACAAGGAATCAATTCTCCCTTGCTTTTTTATTAAAATAAATATTTGATTTTTACACCTAATCTTCCATTGGCTTTTTAAGCATTCCTAATATAAATGCTGTAATAAATGAACCTATTAGTATAGATAGTATATACATCAACTTACTGCCTACAACTACTGGTATAACAAATAATCCGCCATGTGGCGCTGGAAGTCCTATGTTAAACATCATAGTTAACGCTCCAGCTACTGCTGATCCAATAATTACTGAAGGTATAACTCTTCCTGGATCTGATGCTGCAAAAGGTATAGCCCCTTCGGTAATAAAGGATGCACCCATTATATAACAAGTCTTTCCTGCATCTCTTTCATCTTTAGTAAATCTATTTTTAAATATTGTTGTAGCAATAGCAATTCCAAGAGGTGGAACCATACCCCCTGCCATAATCGCTGCGTGCGGACCGTAATTTCCTGCCTCAATCATTGCTATACCAAAAGTGAAGGCTGCTTTATTTATTGGGCCACCCATATCTCCAGCCATCATTCCACCCAAAATTAATCCTAATATAATCCTGTTACTTGTTCCCATGGAACCTAGCCAATCTTGTAATCCTAAATTTATAGCCTTAACTGGATTTACTATAACTAGCAGCATTACTGCTCCTGTTACTAATATTCCAAATAGTGGATAAAGGAGTACTGGTTTTATGCCTTCTAACGATTGTGGTAATCTGCTAAATATCTTTTTTAATAATACAATCACATACCCACCTAAGAAACCTGCTATAAGCCCCCCTAAAAAGCCAGCCCCATTGCTTGCAGCAATAAGTCCACCTGCCATGGCAGGCGCGAAACCTGGTCTATCCGCAATACTCATACCAATAAATCCTGCAAGAACAGGTATCATAAGAGCAAAAGCACTTCCCCCACCTATGTCAGACAACAATTTTGCAATAGGATGAAAAGTTGGGTCATTTGGATTAGCTGAATTAATACCAAACATAAATGAAAGAGCTATTAGTATACCACCTCCAACTACAAAAGGAAGCATATTTGAAACACCGTTCATAAGATGTTTGTAAAATCCATTTATTTCCTTTGATCCTGCAGCTACTTTTTCGCTTGTGCCGCTTGTGTGATGGTATATAGGAGCATCTCCATTAATTGCTTTAGTAATAAGTTCCTCTGGGCTTTTTATACCTTGAACTACTGATACTTGTATTAGTTTTTTCCCTTCGAATCTTGCCATTTCAACTTGCTTATCTGCTGCAACTATAATAGCTTCTGCCTTATTTATTTCCTCTTCAGTTAGTTGATTTTTTACTCCTGTAGAGCCGTTAGTTTCTACCTTTATATCAACTCCCATTTCTGCAGCCTTCTTTCTTAGAGCATCAGCAGCCATATAAGTATGAGCTATACCAGTTGGACAGGCTGTTACTCCTAAAACAAAGCTTCTTTGCTTTTCTTCTTCAACATTTTCCTTTATCTTATCACTGACTTTTTCTTCATTTCCATTAGTTTCTCCATTTAGGTCTTCATTCTCTTGATCATCTATAATTCTTAATAGATCCTCTTCAGTCTCTATAGTTGGTATTTTATTTTTAAAACTTTCATCCATAAGCATTACAGATAATCTAGATAGAGTTTCTAAATGCTCATTATCCGCGTTATCTTGTCCTGCTATCATAAAGAATATATGAGCTGGTTGTCCGTCTAAAGAATCATAATCTATGCCTTCTTTAGAATATCCAAAAGCAAGAGAAGGCAATTTAACAGCAGAAGTTTTAGCATGAGGGATAGCAACCCCATCTCCAACTCCTGTTGAAAATTCCTCTTCTCTCCTTAAAATTGCCCTTTTGTATTCTTCTTTACCATTTAGTCTCCCTGCATCATATAATTTGTTCACTAATTCATCTATTACTTCTCTTTTAGTTTTAGATTTTAAATTAAGAATTATAGTATCCTTAGTTAAAAGCTCTGTTATCCTCATTTGTATCCTCCTCTTAAACTAGTTTAATTACTTTTACTTCGGCTAATAGTCTTTCAGCCTCATCTTTTGTACATAAATCTAAAGAGAAAGCTGTTGCGCTACCTGATGCAACTCCCCACCTAAAAGCTTCTATTAAATCTAAGCTTTTACAATAGTTTGCAAGAAAGCCACCTATTAGAGAATCTCCTGCACCTACTGAATTTTTAACTTTTCCCTTTGGGGCTGCTGAATGATAAACTCCCTCTTCGCATACCAAAAGAGCACCTTCTCCTGCCATAGAAATTATTACATTTTCTGCTCCCATATCAAGTAATCTTTTAGCATAAAATATAATCTCTTCTCTAGTATTAATCTCTACTCCGAATATTTCGCTTAATTCATGATTGTTAGGTTTTATTAAAAAGGGTTTATGCTTTAAAGTAGCTGTTAATGCTTCCCCTGTGGTATCTACTATTACTCTAGCCTTATTGTTAACTAATTTTTCTTGTATTTGTGCATAAATATCACTTGGCAAAGTATTTTGAACGTTTCCAGCCAAAACTAGATAGTCCTCTGAACCTAACTTTTTAAGCATCTTGAGTAGCTCATCTAGAGCTTTGTCATCTATGTCAGGCCCAACCCCATTTATCTCTGTTTCTTCATTAGACTTTAGCTTTACGTTTATTCTAGTATCTCCCTGAACCTTTATAAAATCTGTATATACCCCATCCTTCTCTAAAGAATCTTTTATAAAGTTTCCTGTAAATCCTCCTATAAAGCCCAATGCTTTGCTTTCCACCCTTAAGTTATTTAAAACTCTTGATACATTTATGCCTTTGCCACCAGGATATTTATAATTATTTTTTACTCTGTTAATTTTCCCTGGTACAAAATCATCTACCTGTACAATATAGTCCACTGATGGATTAAAAGTCACTGTATATATCATTGCTCTTCCACAACCTTTATTTTAGTTTTTTCTGCATATATATCATAGTCTTCTGTTTTAGCATTTGTAATAATAGTTACCCTATTTAATTCTGTAATCTTAACAAAATTCACTTCTCCAAATTTGCTTTCATCTGCCAATACAAATGCGTCTCTTGAAAGGCTTATAGCCTTTTCTTTTAAAATTGCTTCCTCCGAATCTGGAGTAGTAAGCCCATATTCTGTGTGTATACCATTTACCCCTATAAAGACTTTATCAAATCTAAATTTTTGCAAACTGTTTAAAGTATCCAACCCTATCACGGCCTTAGTCTTAGCTTTTACTTTCCCTCCAAGGATATAAGCGTTAATATCTTTTTCAATAAGGGAATCTATATGGTTAAGTCCATTGGTAACTACAATAATATCCTTTTTATCTATATACTTAATCATTTCAAAAGTGGTAGTTCCTGCATCTAAATAAATAGAATCCCCCTCTTCAATTAAAGAAGCTGCATATTTAGCTATAATTGTCTTTTCTCTAATATTTTGAACTAGGTTCTATAAACTTTCTTTTTATAGAAGAAGCTCCTCCATGAACTCTTTTCAATGCATTTTTGCTTTCCAAATATGTCAAATCACGTCTTATGGTTGACTCTGAAGTGTTTGTAATTTCTACTAACTCGTTAAGTTTTACGATTCCTTTTTCTCTTACTGCTTGAAGTATGATTTTATATCGTTCTTCCGTTAACGTCTTCATCACCCCTATTCATCAGATGATAATATTATAATTTAATATTTATTATTTTTCAATCACTTTCAATCAAAATCATTCATTTTCATCCACGGCCATCTATTTCCACTTGCAATTGTTCTTATATATAAGTTCTTTCATTATTATCGCTCTGGTTACCTCTTTAGCTTTTCTCCGGTGATATATCCACAATTAAGCATGTCCTTGATGAAATCAAGAACTAGAACAAAAAATCACTAATCTCTACTCTACAATCTCTAAATTAATAACTTTTACTATACCTTTAGTGATTGATGAACTAGTGACT
The DNA here is from genome assembly GCA_009738435.1 of Clostridium bovifaecis. GTDB lineage: Bacteria > Bacillota > Clostridia > Clostridiales > Clostridiaceae > Clostridium_H > Clostridium_H bovifaecis. Next base: position 2,732,655 of record CP046522.1, read on the forward strand.
AGCGATTAATTCCTATCAAGCGAGTCATTATATAGATCTATGTATAGCCTTCCATTACTAGATACCGCAGCAAAGGCTACCTCTTTAATATTCTCGATTCCCCTTCTACTTAATTGATTATTCAGCCATTCCTCAGTAAGTCCGCTTTCTTGAAAATTGCTTCTAATTATTTTACCTTCTATGATAATTTCCTTTGCGAGTCCTTCATTTTCAATCTTTATATTAAGGTCCTCTGGTGTTACCGCCCTATTTTGGGATTTTAATTGTACACTTAATTCTCCATTAGCCTCAAGAATAGCTGACTCTACTTGAGAAATATTAAAAACCTTTTCTCCTCTCAATTGCTGATTTAGATAATCATAGGAATAATTCATTTTTTTCATATTATGTTCTAAAATCTTCCCATGCTCTATTAAAATGATAGGTTTTCCTCCTAAGAACTGCCGTATGGGCCTAAATTTTATAGCTGCGTATGATATCAATATAATAGCTATAGTTGTAAATACTATTGAAAAAACAAATATTGAAATATGTACTTTTGTATTAAAAGCCAAATTACCTGCTATAGTTCCAAGAATAGAAGCAGAGACACAATCAAAATAAGTTAATTTTGCTAAACTTCTCTGAGTTAAAAGCCTAGTAGCTATAAAAAGTAGAGTTATTGCCAATATAACCCTGAACATAATATCTAAAGGTTGAATCAAAGAAATCATCCCCTTTTATTTTTTTAATGTTAAACTTATACTTGAGTATATGGAAAAAGACTAGATTTCTCTAGCCCCTGTATTTTATGAAAGCAATAGTTTGGTTATGATATAGATCATTAGTTATTCTCTTTAATATAACTAAATATTTTTCATCTAAATCTTTAAGCTGATACTTATCCATAAAGTTTTGAAGTTGCTTTTCTTGTTTATCTTCTTTAGATTGTTCACCAAATAACCCCATGTTTTTCACCTCAGCAATTATAATTCAACTTAAAATCAGCTTATAATCAGACTCTTATATATTTTTCTAGTTTCTTATTTAAAATATGCATACTATTTCTTTCTTATCTTGCATATAAAAAAACCTTCCATTTCTTCATTTGGTATTACTCTTAGCGCCTTACTTAAACTATGATTATACGTCCTATCCTTATACTTAGTAATTCCACTTATAGAATTTTTTAATGTTAAATTTATCTCTAAAATTCTAAGATTCTTATATTTATTTATTATTTCATCAACAACCTCTTCATTTTCCTCTGGGGAGATAGTACAGGTTGAATATACAAGTATTCCTCCTGGCTTTAATGCATTAACACCACTTTCCAAAAGCTCCTTTTGTAACTTTGAATTCCTTCTAACAATAGTCCTATTCCATCCTCTATAGGTTCTCGGCTCCTTTAACGTTATTGTACCTTCTCCAGAGCATGGAGCATCTAAAAGCACCCTGTCAAAAGCCTTTGGAAAAAGGCTTCCCAATCTTCTTCCATCTCCTCCTATAACTTCTACACAACTTGCTTCCTGCTTTTTTATGTTATATTTTAATCTTTCTCTTCTTATGTCATCTATTTCATTTGCTAATATTTTACCTTTATTATCAATCATAGCTGCCATCTCCGTCGTTTTGCTTCCTGGAGCAGCACACATGTCTAATATGTCAATTTTTTCATGGATATCTAAAAAAATAGGTGACAGCATACTTGATAAATTCTGCATATAGAGCTTTCCTTCTGCATAACTTGAGAGTTTCAAAATTCTTGATTCTTTATCTTTTGGTATTATAAATGCTTCCTTCATAATGCTGCTGCTTGAAAATTTTATTCCATTTCTCTTCATCTCATCCAAAACTTCACTTACAGAAGCTTTAAGAGTATTAACTCTAAAGGTAGTTTTTCTTCCATCCTTATAACTTTTTAAAATCTTATCAACCGTTACTGGAGAGTATATTTCGTAAAGAAGCATAAGAAATTCATCTGGAAGTATATTCTTTATATCATTTATGCTCATGTCAGCAACCTTCCCCCTTTATAAATAAACAAAATTTTCTGTCTATTTATTTTAATCTTATCATACCCCCTAATTTTAGTCATCAAAAAAGGACTTTGCTAAGCAAAATCCTTTTTATCTACCCTGTTTTTAAATTTTGAACTGATTTATTGAATCGATCATATTTTGTGCTTTAGTATTTAAGTTCTCCGATGATGCAGCTACCTCTTGTGAAGAAGCACTAGATTCTTGTGCAGAGGCTGAAATTTCCTGTGTAGCAGCTGAAATATCCTCTGATCTTCCGGTCACTTCCTTAATGCTCTTTATTATCCTTTCTTTTTCAACATCTATCGTATTAATATTATCATTAATTATTCCAATCTTAGGGAAAACATTCTCTATATTGATTATTATATCTTTAAATGAATTTACTGAGCTCGCAATGATCTCCATCTCCTCGTTTAATCTTTGATTCATACTACCTGAGATGTGAACTATGGAATCACTTTCTCTTGAAACACTCTGTATTAAACTATTAATATTTGAAGATGACTCCTTTGATTGTTCTGCTAATTTTCTTATTTCCTCTGCTACTACTGTAAATCCTCTTCCCGCCTCACCTGCTCGAGCAGCTTCTATAGAAGCGTTTAAAGCAATCAAATTAGTTTGATCAGCAATAACATTTATTAAATTTGTAATTTCATTAATTTGTAGTAACTTCCTTCCAAATCCATTTATTTTCTCACTCACATTATTAAAGGATAAGACAATTTCCTTTAATGCATCTTGTAAAGCCTCAAGGCTCTGATTGCTTACTTTTGCATTTGAACTAATTAAATCTATTTTCTTATTGACCTCATCAGCTGCTTCTGTCACTTCATGAACTTTATAGCTAAAATCATTTAATGTAATGTTTACGCTTTCGAGCTCTTCAGCTTGATAAGTTGTGCTATTAGCTACTTCCTGTATAGAATTGGCTACATCCTCAGAGGCAGAAGTCATTTCTTCAGCTACAGCAGATAATTTTTCTGAATGCTCTACTACGCTCATTGAAGTATGCCTTACTAAGTTAATTGATTCACATAACTTAATTCTAAAATTATTTACAGCTTCTGAAATGCTTTGAAATTCATCTCCACTTTTTATATCTAAATCAATTGTTAAATCGCCATCTGCCATCTTTTTTAATGTGTGTCTAATCTTCTCAACATTTAAACTTATTCTTTTAGAAAATATAATGCTGCTTAATATAGCTAAAATAATAATAAACACTGCTGCTACTGCTATAGACATTGTAAGTCTATTTTTAATATTTATAAAAGTACCTACTTCCTTATCAACCCCTATAATAGCAATTATTTCACCTGATGAGTTCTTTATTGGTGCATAAGCTGATATAAATGTTCCATAGTTGTCGGTAACAGGCTTTTCTGTGTGAATCGCCTGTCCTTCAAATGCCTCCTTCATCTCATCTTCTAAATTAGATTCCTCTCCAAAGCTACTCGCTTCAACTAGGGCTCCATCGACCACATAATATGCAGTATTGTCTGAGGCTTTAGCCATAGTATAGATATATTTTATGTCTTTATCGTTTTTAAATAGTACCATTGCCTCCTGAACTTGTTTGTATTCAGGAATATCTATTGATTTATTCTTAATAACCTTTTCTACTTTATCCCCATCAATAATCTTAACAGCTTCCATAACAGTGCTTTTAGCATCATCCTGTATTTTAGAAAATTCCATCTTAAAAATAGTCATATTTAAAATTATTAATATAGCCATAGAGATAACTGATATTGAACCTATTATCTTTAAAATTTTTGTGCCTAACTTATTCATAAATTACTGCTCCCCCAACTTTATCATTTTTTGTTCTTACAAATATGGTTGTGTTTCTGGTTTGCTCGCCTTAATTATACATATTTTTTCCCACTCAATCTACTAATTTACTAAAAATTTGTCTTACAGTTTAGTAAGACAAATATACCACAAAAACATTAAATTTCCTTAAACTCTTTCTTAAGTAATTCTTAAGAAAATTTTGCAGCGGAATTCTTATGGTATGAATCTTCTCGTTTTTGTCAATGCTATTATAAGTTAGAATAAGAGGAGGATGAAAAATGTCGGAAAAAGCAAACTATCCAATACTTTCAGTTTTCATAGACGAGGTCTACCCAATATCAAAAGAGCAGCACGGAGCACAACAAGATGTTATAGCAGATACATCACTGTCTGTATCTTCATACCCTAAAATTATGCCAGAGACTACAGGAAAAGCCCTAGATTTTGCTGATGAACTTATGAAGTATTTTACTCCTACTTTATTGCTTCATCATCACCAAGATGATGTTCCGCTTTTCACAATATATTTAGGCGTAGATGAAGAACATATTGATCTTAATACATATGGAGGCTATTATTCAAAGTTTATTCATGGTATTCCTGAACTTCAAAATCCATTGGAAGGTTTATTCTTAATGATTCGAGAAGACTTAAATTTAGACCGCACTAATATTGAGGATATTATATCAGATCTTCAAGATATGCCTAGATTAGATATGAAGTATGATGAGGAATATGATGAGAGCTCACTTGAGGACAGCGATTTAGCTTGGACTTATACAAGAATAATAAGAACACCTTACAGTGAAGTATATGCCTTATATCTAAATGATGAAACTGCTGGACAGATTCATATTCATATTGGTAAACATATTGATACTACAATTATTACAACTGTTGATATTACAGAAAAAGAAAAAGCAGTACTTATGGGACTAGTACATGAAACCTTGTTAGAACTTTTAGAAGAAGAATACAACACTAATGCTACTATCAACTTTTATAGCGAAGCTGTAGAAGAAATCTAAAAGAGCAAGTTAAAAAGCTAGTGGATCAGTGTTAAATGGAGATCAACTTTAAAAGTCTAGTCGTTTAGAAAATGAAGAAGCCTTAAAAGGCAGTGGAGGAATGGATAAGTGGAGATAGTGGAAGAATGGAGAACTTTACAACAAGGTATTTCTCTACTTCTCCACTCAGTGCTTTAGCGCCTCCACTCCTCCACTGAAATATTTTGTATCGCAAGATATTTCTATTGTCTTATAGTTATTTCAATTCTTCTATTCTTTTTCATATTTTCTGTAGTATCATTGGGGACTATAGGATGATATTCCCCATAACCTGAAACTTCAAAGTTTTTTGCATTGAAGCGCTTGTCTTCTGGGAGCTCTTCGGTAAAATATCTAACAACACTAATAGCTCTTGCTGTAGACAAATCCCAATTACTTTTGAACTCATCATTATGTATAGGAATATTATCTGTATGTCCCTCTATCCTAATCATTTTATTGTATCTTCTTAGTGCCTCTCCAAGTTTGCTAAGATTGTTTTTAGCATCTTGCTTTAAGTTTGCCTGTCCTTCGTCAAATAGAATCTCATCTTTAAATCTTAGAAGAACACCTTTGTCAACTCGTTTAACTTGTACATCCTTTGTTAATCCACCAGAATCTATAATCTCTTTTACCTCTTTGTATATATCGTCCATTTGCTGTGTACCATTCCCAATATTATTAGGATTTAAATTTACGATTGATTCACCCGCATTAGATCCCATATTCCCAGTTTCACCCATTATTCCCATGGCGTTCAACGATGCAACTACCTGTTTGAATTTTGCCGCATCTGTAGAAGACATAGAAAACAATAGAATAAAAAAGCATAGAAGTAAGGTAACTAAGTCGCCATAGGTAGCAAGCCACTCACTACCACCGCCATCCTCATCTTCGTCCATGTTATAATTATCTGCCATTGTTTCCGCCTCCTTTTATCGTTTACTCTTCTCTATTTCCGCTAGCTTCGCCTACCTGACTAGCAGCTTTCTCATCTAGGAAAGACAACATCTTTTCCTTTAATGCATTCGGGTTTTCTCCAGATTGAATGCTTAAAAGTCCTTCTATAATCATTTCTTTTTGGTAAACTTCTTCAGCTGTTTTAGCCTTAAGTTTTTTAGACATAGGCATAAAAACCACATTTGCCAAAAGTGAGCCATAAAACGTTGTAATAAGAGCAACAGCCATTTGAGGTCCTATAGTAGATGGATCAGATAACTGCTTAAGCATGTTAACTAGTCCTATTAATGTACCAATCATACCAAAAGCAGGTGCTAGGGCTGCCCCTGTATCAAGTATACTTCTATTGTTTTTATGTCTCTCAACTATGCCTTTGATTTTCAAACTCAATATAGTTTTTATTGTTTCTGGCTCTGAGCCATCGATTATCATCATCATTCCTTTTTTAACAAAAGGATCAGGTATACTTTGAACTGTATCCTCTAATGCTAACAATCCTTCTTTTCTAGCTCTTGTAGCCCATTCAACTAGATTACTAATAATTTCAACATCATTAGATTTATTTTCTTTAAAAACTAACGTAACTAGTTTAAAGATTACTTTGACATTTTTGCCCTTGCTGCTTAACAAAATGGCACCTGCAGTTCCACCTAAAACTATAGCTATAGATGGTATGTCTATAAATGTTGTTATCTTACCACTAAGGAGTATTCCAAGTAAAATAAATCCATTTGCTATGATTACCCCTAAAATCGACATTAAATCCATTATTTTCTCCTCCGTTTACATAAAGCATTTACATATACTTGTATTTATCGTATTTTTTTATATTATTCTTTAGATATTTGTCAATAACTTAAAACATTTGTTTTAAGCAGTCGATATAAAAAAGTAATAATAGGGAACGAATTCAATAAAACTTACGTCTAATAAGTGTAAGTTCATAAGGAGGTGGCTTCATGAATCCTTTTTTGGTACCAAAGGAGAGACTTGAGCTTGGAGAATTAGATATTGAAAAAGAAACAGAAAGATTGATGAATCTTTATGGAAATGATGTATTAAGAATTTCTTACTTATATTTGAAAGACATGCAAGGGGCAGAAGACGCTTTTCAGGAAGTCTTCTTTAAAATATATAAGAAATATAGCAGTTTTAATGGAAAAAGCAGTGAAAAAACCTGGGTAATTAGCATAACCATTAATGTGTGTAAAGACCTTTTAAGAAGCTCATGGCTTAAAAGGATATTCCTTACTGACAAAATTATACCTGAAGAGCATGAGGATACCGATAAGTCTGCAATTAAACTAGTTGAAAACAGAATATTGCTAGATGAAGTTATGTCACTCAAACCATCTCTAAAAGACGTAGTGGTTCTTTATTATTACCAGCAATTCGATACAAAAGAGATAAGTAAGATCTTAGGTATAGCTGAAGGCACTGTGAGAAGTAGACTACATAGAGCAAGAGAAATCCTTAAAAACAAGCTAAATGGGAGGATTGATTATTTTGAATAACCAAAATGAGTTTAAAAATATAGCAGATGAGCTTATGGAAGATATAACCGTAAGTGATGAGCTTAAGAAAAAAACCTTAGCAAGTTTTAAAAGAAGAAGGAATAGATCTAGTAGACCTCTATTGCTTCCAGCTGCCTGTATGCTTCTTATTATTTTAGCTATATCTGTATGGAGGTTTCCTTCTGAATCTCAATCATCTAGGCATGAAATCAGTAAAAATAATGCTGGGAATCCTAGCATAATGCTTGCACCTGAAAATTCTGATGTTCCATTATCTTCTGATGATAAATCAGTACCCCCTTCTGGCCCAATAGTTTCGAAGGATATAAAAACATTAAATGCAGCAAAGGAATATATAAATATAGCTGTGTTGGAACCTTCTTATTTACCTAAAGGATTTCAGCTTAAAGAAATTCACGGGGTTAGTAATGATGATAGCAAGATAAAAAGCATATTTGTACAGTATACTTCAAAAGACAAGATATTTTTATTGAGTGTTGAACAAAATAGGGAATGGAAAAACTTTGATGGGTATAAAGCTGTAAAGATAAATGAATCAATGGGCTATATAAGATCCTTTAAGGATAATCCAAATGAAAGCACCGAATTAAGATGGGTTATAGATAAAAATTTATATTCAATTGAAGGAGCTATATCAGAAGATACAGCAATAAAGATTGCAAAATCCTTGAAGTAGCTTAGAATCTTCTTCGGTATATTATAAAAAGCAGTCTATTGTGATTAAGATAGACTGCTTTTCATTATTCATCATAATTTAAATTTATTTACTTGATCTATCATCTCTTTTGTCATACCGCTAAGTGTTTCAGCAGATGAAGCAACTTCTTCTGTTGCAGCATTCATTTCCTCAGAAGAAGCAGTCATCTCTTCTGTTTCAGAAGAAATTTCCCGAGAAGCATTAGAAACAATCTCTATTGTTTTTATAATTCCATTTTTTTCATTATCTATATTTATTGCAGCTATACTTACTTCATCTATTTTAGGAATTACTTCGTCTATAGATTCAATTATTTTTTTGAAGGATTGAACTGAATTATTTATAATTGAAACTTCCCTGCCCAATTCCTCATCCATAACATCTGTAGCTTTAAGCATTTTATTAGTCTCATCTGAAACCTTACTGATCAAGCGATTTATGCCTTTAGATGAACTTTCTGATTGCTCTGCTAGTTTTCTTATTTCACCAGCAACTACATCAAACCCTTTTCCAGCCTCTCCTGCTCTTGCTGCCTCAATAGATGCATTTAAGGCTAATAAATTGGTTTGATTTGCAATATTATTTATAACATTTGTTATCTCGTTTATTTTGCTTATATCTTCACCAAGATTTGATATTTTGGAAGTAAACTCTCTAAAGGAATCAGTCATATTATTTAAAGTTAGTATTAAATTCTCCATATCATCGCTGCTTCTACTTGCCATAGATTTAATATCTCTAGCATCCACATCAATGTCCTTGATTCTTTTAACAATATTGCGCAAATGCCCGTCAAAATCACTTAGCTTACTTGTAGTATTTATTAAATCTTCTGTTTGCGAATTCGTATCCTTTGAAATACTTTGTATAGAAGTAGAAACAGCTTCAGCTGATGAAGCCATTTCTTGAGCTACTGATGACAAAGTTTCCGAATAAATATTTATGTTTTTTGAATTTTCTGCAATGTTTTCAACAAGTGATCTTAATGCTTGCCTTGTACTAAATACGGATTTAACCATAATTCCAATTTCACCTTTATATCTTAATAAAGATTCATAGCTTGAATTATAGGTTAAATCTAAATTTGCAGTTTTCCCAAGCAGCTCTGATGCTTTAATAATTGGCTTAGATATCCTTTTGGATATAGCCGCTCCTAATATACTTGCTAGCGCTAATACACCTAATGCTATTAAGAAAAACCTTATCTTAAACTTTTGAAATTCATTATATTCATTTGCAACATTATAGTCAACTCCTAAAAAGCCTATAACCTCATTATTGCTGTTTTTTAAAGGATAGTAAGCAGATATAAGCGTTCCCCAAGACGAAACACTTATTTCTTTTGAGAAGTAAACATTACCTTTATATGCTTCATTGAATCCTTCTTCAGTATTTTCTTCTACATCCCCAATATGCGACATATTAGAGTCATCAATATTGGTAGCATCTATAATATAACTATACTTACCATCTTCATTTTTTTTCATTATATATATAAACTTAGCCCCACTTATTTCCTTAAAACTTTTGAGCTGTTGTTTTATTTTGCTATAACTCTCTGTATTTTCATCTTCTCTAGTTTTAAGCTTGTTGAGTTCTTCAATATCAACTTTTTTAGAAGCTGCCTCTGCTATGCTAATTCCTTTATTTCCCAAGTTCTCTACTAGCAAATCATAACTGCCCTTATACATCATAGCAAACATTATTATTGTGATTGGGGCTATTACCACCAAAAATGAAAGGGTCAGTTTAAATTCCAATCTTTCTTTATATTTTACATTAACCATCATATATCCTCCTATAATATGTACTTTGTCTTAATCTAGATTTAACAACAACTGCTTTAAAACTTAATTTCACCCATATATAATACGTAATACTAGCGTCTTTTGTTTCCACAAAACCACTATATTTTTAAATTTCTTTATCTTTACGACATAAAAAGCTCTTTTATCTCAAAAATATAACAGTGTAGTATTACAAGCATACTACACTGTTTCTGTATTATAATAAATAGAGTTTTTAGCTTAATATCCTATTAGATTATATCCGACTACTGTCCAAATTCCCGTATTGTCTTGTCTTATAAGCCTTTGCAAATACACCTTTCTAATAGGGGTTTTGTCTCCACTTATTTCTACAACTGCCTCTTTCCCATTGTTTTTTATTACTTTAATTTCTTCATATCTTATAGGATATTCTCCTTGAATCCCTTCTGGGAAAATTTTTAAACTTACAAAGACTTGAGCCACAAATGCTGGATCTAGTTTCCATGGTGAATGTCCTGCATCAGCATTCTTTTGATCTCCTTCTTCTACCTTTAAATCCACATGGACTTTAACTTGTGGTTTGTCTAAAGATTGATCTTTTGATAATAACTCTACCCTATCGTTAGTTAAGCCTTTTATAAATAGCGTTAGCTCTTCCAAAGAACCCTCTCCAACTACTGCATATTCAAAACCATCTTGCTGCCATCTAATTGAACTTATGCCTGTAACCCCTGTATAAGCTCCTCCACCTTGTAAAACTCCTTTTTCTACTTGTACTGGAGATTGAACTTCAGCTATATTATTACCTATCTTTCCTAATGACGCCATAGAATCAGGTTTGAATTTCTCAGAAGATCTTTTTTGCAGAACTATAACATTTTTATTATTATCTTTAGAAATATAATTTAGTTTAACAACTTTCTTATCGCTTATTACTGATATACTATCTTGTATAAATGTGTTAGGCATATTTTCAACTAACTTAGGATTAAATCTTACAATTTCTTTAGCTTCTTCTAAACTGTTTATCACTTGCTCAGGTTTTGTATCAATTTCCTTAAATCCTTTAGGCACATTAAATACTAAAAGTTCCTTAGGAACAGCTTCTGTAAAATCGATATCTGTGTAGCGTACTGTATACTGAAGTGAATATTCCATGGCAGATTGTTTTTGTAATGGCATTTTAGTCTCTTTATCAATCCATATCTTATAAGAGTTCCCCCCTTGCGGAGTTACTTCCATTATAACTGCATCCCTTCCTGCAACCGCGTCTTCGCCTATAATCTCAGTTTTAACAGCGTTCTTTATATCCTCTATTTCTTTCCCAATCTCAAAGGTAAAGCTATATGGATCAGGAAAGGCTGTAAATACTTCTACTTCCTTTTCCTTTGGCTGGATTTGCCACTTTTTTTGTCCGTCATTTGCTGTAATTAGATCCTTCTGTGAGCCTTGGAGTCCTTTAACATAATAACGTCCTTCTTTATCGGCCCATACCTCTACCTTTGACTGAGTAGTAGATTTCCCTTCAGAATTTGTTTCTACAATCTCAAGAACTCCATGGTAGGCTTTTATTCCCTTAAAGGCTCTTTCCATAGCATAGACCATATTAGTTCTATTAACTGGTCCTACTGTATTTAATGCAATAATCAATGCAGCTGCTGCTGCTGCGGAAGCTATACCATAATACCATCTTTTTCTCGGCTTATTTAATCCTTTTTCCTTTAACAATTGCTTATTTATACCATCAGCCAACCTTTTACTATATTCGTCCTCTGGAATACTAGGTTCTTTTAAACTACGCATTATCCTTACAGTCTCAAAAAGCTCCTCCATTTCTGATAACTCTATTTCACTACCATGCTCACTAGGCTTTCTCTCAGCATTTAAACTATCGATGTAGTTTGATAACTTTTTCTCCTTATCATTCATAAATGTATACCTCCAATATTTTAATAATTCTCTTTAAATATTTTCCTAAGATTTTGCAGTGCTCTATATTGCAAAACCCGAACATTGCCTTCTTTTCTATTCATTATTCTAGCAGTATCAACCACTGAATATCCTTTTAGTATTCTTAACTCAATAACAATACGCTGTTCTTCGTTTAAAAGACTTAGTGCATTTTCAACAACTTGACGCTTTACCATATCCTCAGTATGATCTTCTATTGCCATCTCTTTTGGGTTTATATCATCAAAGTTAACAGCTGTTCCTTCACGTTTATTTTTGCGCCACTTGTCTCTAATTACATTTAGTGCTATAGTTTTTAAGAAAGCCTTACATTTATCCATATCAATATCATTCTTCTGCATATATGTGATAGCTTTAATATAAGTTTCCTGGATTATATCTTCCGCCTCTTCTCGATTTTGAACTTTATAATATATATAAATGTACAATGACTTCCAGGTGGTATCGCATAACTGTTCTATAGAATTTCTATCATCTGCTTTTACTTTAATATTTTTTTCAGACTCCTTCATATACTGAACTCCTTCTTTTCCTAGCTAGGTATTTACAATAATAATGACGCCAAAATTGAAGTAAATGTTACAAGCAGAGAACCCCAATTTATAATTTGGTGTGAATCGCTTAAGCAGGCATCCAGAATTTATGATCTTGTGATGTTCGCTTACTCTGCGAGTACTCCTCTGACAAAAGGAAGAGGAGCTTCATATAAAAAAGATATCCTAAAAGTATTAACTCTTAGGATATCTTATAAGTATCTAACAATGTTCTTATTTTATTATTTATTCTATCAACATCTATTGAATCTATTATATTATCATTTAAGTTATACTTTCCCTTTAGCTTTAATATTCTATAGACGCTTTCATCTATTCTTTGCTCCGATATTTCTCCCTTTGATACAGCATCTTTTAGGTCGTTAATTACTTTTATTTCATTTTCATAACCATGGCACACTAATATCACATCACTTCCAGCCTCTACTGACTTTATAGCAGCTTTACTAATATTATAGTTTTTAGTTATTGCACCCATAGTCATATCATCTGTGATTACAACGCCATTAAACTTAAGATCAGCTCTCAATATATCTGTAATAATAATTTTTGACATAGAAGAAGGATTTTCCTTATCAATCTTAGGCAAAAGTATGTGAGCAATCATTACCGCATCTGCACTCTTTTCTATAGCCTCAGCAAAAGGTATTAGCTCAAAGCTTTGTAATCTATTTAAGTCATTGTTTACAGTTGGCAGCCCTATGTGTGAATCTACTGAAGTATCGCCATGTCCCGGGAAATGCTTTACTACAGGAATTACATTTTCTGATTGGATTCCTTTCATAGTTTCAATGCCTAGGTTGCTTACTACATCAGGATTTGCTCCAAAAGATCTGCTCCCTATAACTGGATTCTTCGGGTTACTGTTAATATCAAGTACTGGAGCAAAATCCATGTTAAATCCAAAAGATTTTATCTCATCACCGATAGTTCTTCCTATGTTGTTTGAAAGCTCCATATCATTTATTTTCCCAATTGCCTTGTTATTAGGAAATCTTTTAAATTCCTTAGGCATTCTTGTTATTTTTCCTCCCTCCTCATCTACAGATAAAAATAGAGGTATTTTATTTTTTAAATTCTCCTTTTTCAATGAATTGACTAAATCAAGTAGCTGCTCGCTCCCCTGAATATTACTTCCAAATAATACAATCCCACCTACCTTATACTTTTCTATAAGACTCTTGGTATTATTATTTAAATTATAGCCTTCAATACCTACTATCACCATTTGACCGATTTTTTCATCCAAAGTCATTGCATTTATCTTTTCTAATATTGGATCAATTTGCTCAGGTTCTGGTTTTGCTTCAGGCTTTTTTACTTCTTCTTGTGCTGAATTATTATTAATATCCTTATTAATATTATTGGACTGCTTTATTAAACTGCATGCTGAAAAAATAGATACAAATATTATTAGTGCTAAAATCGAACTATATTTTTTATTCAAAACTCATCCCTCCAATTTTCCTTTTAAAAATAATATAAAAACACCTAATCAACTAGATGTTTTATACGTTAAATAATCATATTATTTCTACACTAGATTTATGAATATCTCTATTTAGGATAAAAGTATTATATCTTTAAATTTAGTTTATAATATTCATTTTGAAGAAACAAGGGTGACTTTATACATTAATCAATATATAAAAATAACTTTATAATACATTTTTGCTTTTACCAAAGGTATGCCTTTGATAATTTAGATAAGGGTGTGATACAACAAATGTATCACACCCCTTGCTATTACAATAAGCTTTTTAAAAATTTTGTAAAGCTTGCAGCTCCTTCTAAAACATGAGTTAAGAAATTTGCCTTAGTCTGTTCTGTTTTAACTTGATTTTCATATGCAGTCCCATCAGCTGACCCTTCATTAAGCAATACTGCTTGTTGTCCTTCAACAACTTTTACACTATCGCTACCAAATACTCCATAAAGATACTCTGCATTATCCTTACTATATGGTGTAATACCTATTTCAACATAATTTTCAAGTGGAGCTGTATGGGTTACTGTAAATCCTTTTTCCTCAATCTCTTTTACATGCTTTTGAAAAACATATTCATCAATTTCTTTTTGTTTTTCAAATAATTGATTACCATTATCCACTGATTCAATTTGAATAGTATAGACATCCTTAGAAATTGTTCCAGCTAAAGCCGCTGTTGATATAACAGATGTTAAACACATACCTAATACAAAAGCCTTTATTATACTTGTTTTTAAAAATGTTCTTTTCATCAAATTTACCTCCTCTAATTTGCTTATATAAAATTGTTTTCTTACCTATTAGACGAAGGTTATAATATTTTCGCTCCCAGTTTTAATCAATATCTTTTTTACCTATTGTTGACTTCTTATATAATACTGGCAACCCACCACAAATAACTCCCATAAATAAAAATCTCATAACAAAAGAATAACTATTTAAAGCTGATTCTAATAATCTACTGAATAAAAGTATCCCTGCAAGTCCACCTATTCCAATCTGAAACAACATGCTAAAATGCTTTTTCCAATCATCGAAAAAACTACTGATTGAATGAATCAAATTATCATAAATACCGAATATTATTGTCATAGTGCCTCCACTGACTCCTGGAACTAATGTAGCTACGCCAACGGCCATTCCTTTGAAAATATTCCTTAAATATTTCATCTTCTCCACCTCGTTAATTCTCTATAAATAAAGTTCTAAGTCTAAAACATTCCTGCAGCTCCTGCAAATAAGACCATAACTGCAAATATCATTCTATATACCGCAAATACCTTCATAGGCTTTTTCTTCAAATATGAAATAAACTTATTAATTACTATTAAGGCTACTACAAAAGCTACTAAAAACCCGGCAGCAAGAGAAATTATTTCGGGAGAAGTTAAGCTTGATATTCCACCAATTTTTATGATCTTTAAAGTACTCATTCCCACCATAACTGGAATTGCTAAAAAAAACGAAAATTCAGTGGCTGCAACTGTAGAAAGTCCAGATACCCATCCACCTATAATGGTTGAAGCAGAACGGGACATCCCTGGGATTATAGCTAAACATTGAAATAGCCCAATAACCAGCGCTTGTCTTGGTGTAACACTTAAATCTCCTCCTTTTGAGCTTGTATTTCTAAACTTCTTTTCAGAGTACATAATCCATATAGCACCTAAAAATAATGTTATTGCTACGGGTACAGGTTTAAATAAATATTTATCTGCTAAATCATTTAATAATATTCCTAAAACTCCTCCAGGAATGCAAGCAATAAATATCATAAACCAAAATTTAAATCCTGACTTTTCGTAACCAACTTTCTTGGGAAAAAAGTTTATAAGAGTTCCTTTTATCTTTCCCCAGTATAGTACAATTACCGCAAGTATAGCACCAAGCTGTATAACGTATGTGTACATCTCCACATAATTTGGATTGGATCCTTTAAAGTTCATTAAATTTTCAAAAATAACCATATGACCAGTTGAAGACACTGGTAAAAACTCTGTTAATCCTTCTACAATTCCTAGTATTATAGACTTTATCATTAAAAACACTGTATCCATTTAATCACCTTTTCTTTAAATATATTATTTCATCCAAGTATTAATCTGTTTATTATACATATTCCTTGCAAATACAAGGTATAGTAGCTGAAGCACAAGATAAATCAAAGATATAACTATAAAATACCCTGAAAGATTATCCCCTAATAAATTACTCAATGACTTTATTGCAAATATTGAATGGCTTAAAGATACTACAAAAGGAAGTAAAAACATTATAGAACATTGAGTACTTACTACCCTTTTTATCTCATCATTAGATACTCCTATTTTCTTTAAGGCTATAAATTCATGCCTATCCTTTTGTATCTCACTAAAGATCTTAAAATACAGTATGCTACTTGTTGAGACAAAGAATATTATAGATATAAAGGTTCCGATAAATAATACAAGTGACATACTTCTTATGATAGGTAAGTACTTTACCACTCTTTCTGAAAATGAGTTTTTATCATTACTTGGAAACATTATTTTAATTTGCTCCACTGCATCAGAAGCATTTTTCCAATCCTTTATGTTATATCCGTAGTAAACAATCTTTTTCTCATCAGATGAATTTTTAAATACCTTGTTAAACACATCATCACTTACTACAGCAGTATTGGTATTTTTATCGTCGTTTATTATGCCCCCGCTTATTTCATCTTTTATTTTTAGTTTTAAATTTTCATTATTAATTGTTAGAGTTATATATTCTTTATCATCAATGAAGTACTTACTTCCCATACTTCCCATAATATTATAAGTGTGTATTAGAACTTCTCCATCTTGCAGCTGAACTTGCTTTCTCCCAAACTGCGAAGCCATCACATTGTAATCTGAATTGGACATAATATAAAAATCTCTTTTATTGTTTGTTTTATTTGAAATATCACTTTCCTCATTTGTAGCTTCTATTAATATAATCTTGTTTTTATGTTGTAATTCATGTCCATAAGACTTTATTGTTTCTTCTATTTTTTCATGAGACACTGTATTTTCAGAGTCTAATCCTCTTTCGATTATATTAAGGTCCTGTGGAAAACTCTGATCTATATTTCCTAGAATAGTTTTTTGTACAGAGTATACACTTACAGAAGCTGTTAATGTAACAGCGCTAAGAATAGATGCTATAAAGAGAACTTTGGCACTATCCTCCAACTTATATATGATTTGTGATAAAGTTATAATATTAATTCCTTTATAATAAATTCTTTTATTTCTCTGAAGCTTATATGTGAAAAATACACTAAACTGAGAATATAAAATGTAAGTTCCAGAAACAACTAAAATTAGTATAGGAAACATAGTGAATACTATAGCAACCCCAGAATATAGTGCAATTATATAGCCTAAAACTATAAGTATTATTGAAAGCATAGCTTTAGCTTTAGAAAACTTTGGTACGGATTTAGGAGTTCTATCTCCCTTTAACAGTTCTACTATGTTGTTATTCTTTATTTTATAGCTGACTATAAAACTTATTCCTTGAAACAAGATGATAAAGGTTAATAATGTTATAGTTATAGCTGCATTTGAAACTACAAAAGATATCTCTGCATCCAAAGCTAGAATAACAGTTACAGCCATAAAAAATAATTTTGAAAAAACAATACCTAAAAGAACCCCTGCAGATACAGATACGGCAGATATAATAAGGTTTTCCAATATTACGTAACTTCTTATTTGTCCTTTCGTAAGTCCAAACATAGAAAGAAGCCCAAATTCCTTCTCTCTTGATTTTAGGAAATTTGTAATCGAGTAAGTTGCAAACACCATAGAAAATATAATTATTATAACCTCACATAAAATCACAATCTTCGATGCCATAACCCCTACACTGCCCATAATGTCTACACTTTTGACTTGCGGATTATTTATAAAGTTTGCAAAAATAAAGAATACCATTACCACTAAGGTATTACTTAAACAGTACATCACATATTTATTTAAATTTCCTTTAATATTTTTATAAGCAATACTAAGCAAGGTCATTATAATTCCCTCCTAGCATTGAAAGGGAATCTATAATTTCCTTAAAGAAGACCTGCCGTTTACCTCCATTAACTATTTCTAAGGAGTATCTTCCATCTTTAATCATGATAATTCTCTTACAAAAACTTGCTGCAAATGGATCATGAGTAACCATCATAATAGTCGCCTTCTTTTCTTCATTCAAACTTCTTAAAGCATCCATTACATCTTGTGAAGCCTTAGAATCAAGATTTCCCGTTGGCTCGTCAGCAAGAATTATAGAAGGGTTGTGGATAAGAGCTCTAGCACAAGCTGCTCTTTGCTGCTGTCCACCTGATACTTCATAAGGCTTTTTAGAAAGAATTTCTTTAATATTTAAAACTTCTGCAATATCCTGTAATCTTTTTTCTATTTCCTTTACACCTACTTTATCTAAAACTAAGGGAAGTATTATATTTTCTTGTATTGATAAAGAGTCCAAAAGATTAAAGTCTTGAAATATAAATCCTAATTCTTTTCTTCTAAATAACGCAGCCTTTTTTTCACTTAGCTGTGCTGGATTTGTTTTGTTTATTAATAGTTCACCCGTAGATGATGTATCAATAGTAGCCAAAATATTCAGAAGAGTGGTTTTTCCACTTCCTGAAGGCCCCATTACTCCCACAAATTCTCCTTCTTCTATACTTATGCTAAACTTATCAAGGGCTTTAACTTGCATTCCTCCTCTTTTATTCCCATAAATTTTTGTTATATCTTTAGCCTCTAAAACTAGCATTATTATCATCCCTTCCTATAGTATGTTAAAGTTATGTTTTAAATTTTTAAGTATATTATAAAAAAATAGAGAAATCAATGTATTGATTTCTCTTACAAACTATTAGTTTAATCTTACAATATTGAAAGGTTAAAGTCTAAATATATTTTTTCCCTTATAAAATACTATAGAAAATTTAGTCCACTTACCTTCCTCAGACTCTACTTTAAGCCCGTGTCCAAGGTTGTCGCAAATTCTTTTAGATAAGTACATCCCCATGCCTGTAGATTCGGAAGTTTTTCTGCCGTTTTTTCCTGTAAAAAAGGCATGGAACACTCTGCTTAAATCTTCACTAGGTATACCAATTCCTTCATCAGTAATGTTTAAGATTACCTTTGATTCTTCATTACTAACTTGAAAAACTATATAATTATCCTTTTTATCAGCTTCTTTAGAATATTTTATTGCATTAATGAAAATTTGGTTTATTACAAACCAAATCCACTTTTTATCTGTTTCTACTATTACCTCATCTTCACTTATAATCTTAGGAAATATAGAATTACGAATTAAGGATTTTTTATTATCATTAACTACTTTTCGTAAAATGGGTATTATATCTATGCTTTCTACCTTAAAGTCCAGGTTAAACTCATTGAGCCTTGCATGATTTAGCATCATCTCAAGTCCATGAGATATCTTTTCATTTTCCTCCGCTATGCTGTTAAACACTTCTATATGTTCTTTTTCTCTTTCATTTTCATCTTGCAATATAAAATTAATAACAGACACAGGTGTTTTCATTTGATGAACCCACTGATTTGTAAAATATATGTATTCCCTATGCTTCTCTTCATATTCAGATGTTTTTTCACTATTAACTCTATATATCTTTGATAAAAGTTCTATATATGTTCTCTGCTCAGTAGTTTTAGCATTTTCAATGTCTAGTAAATAATTTAAATCCTCCTTTGATTCAAGCATATTGTAGAGTTGATTATAAAGATATTTATTTCTATGGTAGTCATACACAAGAAAAATCACAAATATTATACTAGCTATGAAAAATGCATACAATAGATTCTCTCTTGGGAATTCTTTAGAATTTATAATTAAGGTTAAATACATAATTGTCATAGTCATAAAAACCCCTAAAAAATAGACTACTGCATAGATTAGTTTATCTTTTAAAAAATCCTTTAGCTTCAATTAAACCACCTACTTATATCTACTATTGCTGATTCCAATTATCTACCAGCCTATATCCCTGACCTCTTTTTGTTTCAATAGCATCGCTGATTTCTACCTCTTCAAGCCTTTTTCTAAGCCGTGTCATATTAACTGAAAGTATATTGTCATCCACAAAATCCGTATCATTCCAAAGAACTTCAAGTAAGGTTTCCCTCGATACAATCTTATTTACATTTTTAAGTAAGGTATTTAATAATTGAAATTCTCTTTTGCTAAGCTCTATCTTCTTTCCTAAAAACTCTACAACATTTTGATTCATATGTAGAAATAATCCAGCCACTTCATAAACTTCACTACTTTCAGCATAGCTTCCATATGCTCTTCTAATAACACCTTTTATCTTAGCTAAAAGCAAGTCATAAGAAAATGGCTTAGTTATATAATCATCTCCACCATTTTCTATTGCCATAACCTGATCCATATCTGAATCCCTTGCAGAAATGAATATAATAGGAGCATTTGATACAGTTCTTATATCTCTGCACCAATAAAACCCATCATAAAAAGGTAAGTTTATATCCATAAGCACAAGGCTTGGATTGTTCTTTATAAATTCTCCCTTAATATTTGCAAAATCTTCTACGCCATAAGTTTTATAACCGTAACGCTCAAGAGCTTTTTTAATAAGTTCAGTTATCTTTTTATCATCTTCTACTACCATAATACTGTACATATCATCACTCCTTTGTTTAAGTGATTATCTTATGAACTTGATGAGCTGCTTGCTGCAGTACTTGCAGCAATAGTTGCATGAATAATAGCACTAAAATGTTTCAATAAGTTATTTTCCCATTTAAATGAGTTCTTTAACTCATTATAGTTTTCTACCATTAAGTCTACCTTTTGTTTTAAATTTGCATCCATGCTTATCCTCAATTCGCAAATGCAATTCCTGCAATATTAATTAATAACTGTAATTATTTTACCATCAGCCTGAACAGGATAAGACTCCCTTACTGGACCTTCAAATACAATCTCTACCTTTGCACCTTCTTTCAAGGCGCTTATTTCTAATGTTTCTTTGCTATCTCCTTTATAAATTTTAGTTTTATCTCCAACACTGACACTTGCCTTATCATATTCGGTGTCTTGCTCAGCTTTTCCTTCTACAAATATTCCTATTATCTTGCCATTATCATCTAATGATACTTCTGTTATTTGTCCCCTTATCCCTAGCTTCCCTTGAGTACTATTTCTAGTGCATCCAACTGTACTAAATAA
The DNA here is from genome assembly GCA_009738435.1 of Clostridium bovifaecis. Classification (GTDB taxonomy): domain Bacteria; phylum Bacillota; class Clostridia; order Clostridiales; family Clostridiaceae; genus Clostridium_H; species Clostridium_H bovifaecis. The sequence goes on from CP046522.1 coordinate 2,753,730, forward strand.
TAAGAAAATGCACATTATTACTATTATCTTTTTCATCATAACTCAACCCCCATATAACTACTCATTCTCAGAAACGAGTTTTTTTGTACCTCTTACTATTTCACCATTTATGGGTCTATAATAGTCATTAGATATTACTTCTGTATTAATTAGCTTTCCATTTTCAAAAGTTTTTCTATATACCTTTACTTTATAACCATTAGAAGAATTCTTAATCACTACACTTTCACCCTCTAATCGATTTGGATCATTAGTATATTTAATATCTGGCTGTACTGTGGAAACCTCTGTAGCCATTTCATATGATCTTTTTGTGAATGACTCATCAGCGTATATATTAAAATACACCCTTTTATCTTTTGTATATCCTTCGATATAAATAGGCTTATCTAAAGTATTTGTAAACTTTAAATCTATATTTCCCCAGTCAACAGTAGCATCTAAACCCTTACCAATATAAGCTAAAGGTAGCGAATGATTTCTCCTTTCGTCAGCTTTGATGTTAGCATGCAGCATAGCATTATATAAGGTGCTTGACACCTGACAGATGCCTCCCCCTAAGCCTGATTCTATCTTATCTCCTACAATAACTCCTGCTGCCTTGTATCCTCTTGCACTTGTACGTTCACCTACTGTTTCATTAAAGCTAAAACTTTCTCCTGGCATAAGAAGAGTTCCATTGATAGCCTTAGTAGCCAGCTCAATATTGTTAATTCTATTTGCCGTTGATGTAAAAAAGCTTGTACTAAAAGAAGAAATAGGACTATTAATAGCTGATAGCTTTTCTTGGGTAATTTCTGGAGTAATAGTTTCTATTGGTACTTCTATTTTTATATGTTCTTGCGAAAGTTCTCCATTAATTTGATCTACAATAGCTTGCTTTAATTTACCCTTTTTTATCTTTGCGCCATCAACTTCAGGAGTAATTTTTATCTCCCCATTTGTTATAGATATTTTTGCATTTTTAGCTTCTTTGTTTACTTCAGATTCTATCTTATCAACAAATTCATCGATAGGTTTAGAGTTATATGCAAATTCTAATTTAAATTCTTTCTTTTCTTCACCTTTAATAAGCTTATACTTTTCAATTACGTTTCCTTGCTTTCCATAGCTAAAAGCTTCTTTTATGACCTCATCAATGTTATATCCAGCTTCAATTTTGTCATAATCTAGTGTGTAAATTTTATCTTTCACTTTAACATCGATTTTCTTTGCAAGCACTTGATCACTATATTTTTTCTGTATTAGCTCTTCTACTTCTATAAGTTGCTTTCCGCCTACATTTATGTCTTCTATATAAACTCTCGGATAAACGACATCCTTCCAGTTACTTCCCGTAGCATATACATAGCTTCCTGAAATAGTACCTATTGTTAATACTGCTAATACAGTAGTTGTAGCCATTATTTTTTTCCTCACAGATATTCCTCCTTTTTAATCCTTCTACAATATACCCCAATACCTTAAAAAAAGTTTTTTGTCCTGTATAAAAGGTTACCCAATTTCATCAGCCTATTTTTATTAATACTATTGAACTTTTTCCTATCTTTATATTTACAATAATTATGACGATAAAATTAAAGTAATTGTTACACGTTCATAATATTTTTCTTAAAGTATTGCTGGAAGAAAAATCTTTTTATGAAACAAATATGCTAAAATTTTCGTCTTATATAAGTAGTATTAATTAGGCTTTGTTTGTAAAATACATTAATATCTATTTAAAATAACCTATAAACTGAAAGGAGGTCTATTATTATGCGTTTATGTAAAAAATACCCGCATACTAAATGGACAGTTATATCTATTCTACTTGTAACTTTAATGACAGGTTGCACCACTTCTAATGGTCAATCAGATAAATCTGCAAACTCTAATAACAATACAGTTACAGATATTAACCCCCCCTCTGATACTAGTAATTCTGTCTCAAGCACTAAGGCCTTGCCACCTGATACTTCTGACACTCCTACTACTTCTGAAAAGGATTTTGAGAGTGCTTCTAACAATTCTTCTACAAAAGAAGATTCTACAAATAAACTTTTATCAGATATTATGGAATTAGCTAAAATAGGTAAGGTTATTAGCTGTGATTTTCCTGCTAAAACTACTAATATTGAAGATATCGAAGAAAAGTGGGGAAAACCTAATGAGACGGATTGGATTGCTGCTGCTAAAGGGGTCTATGCCACATATCCAAAGCATAATATTGCTTTGGGGTTTAATAAGGGCTCACAAATATTCGAAGTTAGATCTTTCGATAACAAAATAAAAAAAATACCTCTTTCTAAAGTAAAAGAAGTATTTGGAGTTCCTGCTTATGATGTTAAAGTAGAGGGTGAAGAAATAATTGGTTATGTAGCAAGCAAGGACTTTAAAATATTACTCGTATTCCCTGAACCTACAAAGGAAAATCCTAACCCTTTACTAGATCATTATTCTGTTTTTTATCCACGAGGAACTGTCAATCTTATGGCAGATGATCCCGGAAGAGAATGGTGAGTTAATTCATGTTAGAGGCTGAAGCCCAAGTTAGACGCTAAAGCGAAAGGTTAAAAAGTTAGAAAACAAAGAACGTCTATAAATTTGTGTAAATTAGAATAGACATGTCAAATTTAAATTGGAAATTACTACGGGAGCAACTCTTGTAGTAATTTTTATTTTTTGGGGTATTACTAAACAATGGGATGGTATAGGCTTAATACATTATTATATTTTGTAAAAATACTATTATTATGCATTTATTTTAGAATAAGTACAGGCTATAAATTTATTCCTATTGTTCAATCCTATTTTCAAACATTATCGTCAATTGTGCTAAAGTACTAGACCAATTCTGAGATGGCGAAGTCCATTTTTTCATAATCTGCTCTGTTGCTAAGAATAAAGCTTTTTTTAAGGAATCATCTGTTGGGAAAGTAGTTCTTATTTTAGTGAATTTCCTTAGTTGTCTGTTGAATCCTTCCAAAGCGTTAGTTGTGTATATTATTCGTCTTATCTCAGGTGGAAAATCAAAGTATGTGGATAGATTCTCCCAATTATTACGCCAGGATTGAATAACTATGGAATATTTAGCCCCCAGTTAGCTTCTAGATTATCTAGGCTAGCTAACGCTAATATTTCTGTCGAAGCTTGATATACTGATTTTAAATCTTTCATAAATGCTTTGCTATCTTTCGATGCAACATACTTTAAGGAATTCCTAATCTGATGGACTATACAGTTTTGAATATTAACCTCTGGGAAAACAACTTTAATTGCACCTGGGAGACCTTTTAATCCATCCATACAGGCAATTATTATATCCTTAACTCCTCTATTTTTTAAGTCGTTGCATACTGTAAGCCAGAATTTTGCTCCTTCTTGTTCACCAACCCATATTCCTAATATATCTTTATAGCCTTTCATATCTAAAGCCATACAAACATAGGCTGCTTTATTAACGATCTTATGTTCTTCTTTAACTTTAAAATATAATGCATCCATATATACTATGGGATACACAGGGTCTAACGACCTATTTTGCCAAGCGATAGCTGTCTCCATTACTTTATCAGTTATTTTTGAGATCATTGAAGGAGAGATATCTACCCCGTAAAGTTCATCAATTTCTGATTTAATATCATCTACAGACATTCCTCTGGCGTATAAGCCTATGACTTTCTTATCAAGTTCATTGCATACAGTTTCATATTTTTTTACAATCTTAGGCTCGAAGTTTGCATTTCTGTCCCTAGGGACATCAATAGCGGCTTCTCCGAAGCTGGTCTTAATATTCTTTGAGCTGTGACCGTTTCTATAATTCTTATCCCCAACATTGTTTCTTTCGTATTTCTCTCTTCCGAGATGTTCTTCCATCTCAGCTTCTAAGAATTGTTGAATTATGTTTCCAAATAACCGTTGCATTAACCCATTCTTACCTACTAAATCCTCCATGCTTTCGCATTTACTCAGTTCTTTATTTAGATCAATCTGTGGTATATTTAGTCCTCTCATTTTCTATCCCTCCACAAAAATATTTGTAGTTATTACTTCCATAATTGCCAACTGCATATACACAAAAAAACGTAGATAGATTTGCATTTACACAAATCTATCTACGTTCTCCTCAAATCCAATAGCTACTACGAATACTATCCATGAAAACTTCCATCCAGTAGTGAAGCCTATTAAAAGAAAGGCGGCAAAGCTAAATATCCATAGGGCACCAGATATATTTCCTCTTATCATCATTGATTGAGGACCAAAGTAGTATTGTATCCATTGTTTTTGCCAAGCTTCATCCATTTTTCTTCTGTTCTTCTCAGTTAAACCTAGGTATATAAAAACTATTACTGAGATTATAACAAAAGGCATAGAAGTAGCTAAAACCGAAAATAATTCCTGTCCTGAAAAATATACAAATCCTGTTGAAAATGCTCCAAACATAAGCAATACAGTAGCTAAACAATACATTAACGCTCTTCTTAGTCTCATTCCATAACTGTGCTTTGTCTCTTGAGTTAATCCAAAATACATAAACAATACTACTGATACCATTGTAAATGGCATTAATGTTCCTAGTGTAGATATCATCTCCTTGCTTTGTAAATAAACAATTCTTGTAGACATTAGTCCGAATAATAAAGCCTCTGCTGCAACTATATATGCTATTATATGCTTTTTATCAAGAGCTGTAGTCTTAAAAATATCTTCTTCAATCTTTTCCTTAGATGCCCTTTTTAAATTTTCAACTAATTCATCCATATCGTCTAAACTTGAAACTGCTTCATTAAATGCCTCATCTTCGTTAATTCTACTTGCAAGTAAATCATTTATCTTTTCTAGCAAGTTAGCACTTATTTCTCCTTTTAATTCACTTAACTACTTTGTATTATATATTTACAAATAAACTATCTACATATTCTTTTATTCTTTCTTTCACTTTAATCCTCTCCTTCTACAATAATTTATCTATTACTTTTTTTGCGTATTCCCAATCCTTTTTATTGAGGTCATATGCTTCTTCCCCATGTGGTGTTATTTTATAGTACTTTCTTCTACCGCCTTGAGTTTCATCTCCCCAATAAGATGCTATACTTCCATCTTGTTCTAATCTTCTATAGCTGGAATAAAGTGTAGCTTCTTTTAGTTCATAAGCTCCTTCACTTTTTCAATTATTTTCTTATATATCTCATAACCATAGCTTTCACCCTCCATTAATATTCCTAGAACTATGGTGTCGGTATGTCCCCTAAGCAGATCTGACGAAATCTTTCCATTCACTTAACTTGCCTCCTTCTATATTGTTCCCTATTCATATCTTTATTTATTTCTTATCCACAATTATAATATACATCAAAGTACTGTGTCTATAAATGTACCTTTACAGACGTAATTATATGGTAGTAAAAGAACCCATCAAAACTGATGGGTTCTTTTACACTAAGCTCTGTTTAAGAGTAATGTTGATATTATAAAATTATTTTCCTATAAGCTTGTCACTTTCAAATATATGCTCTACTAACCAATCATTCAGAAATTGCAGTATGCTAATTATATTCATGTTGATTTTCGTCAATCTTTGAAAAATCTACGTCATTAATTTTCTTTATAAATGCATCATGTGCAACTTTTTGGGTAAACATTCTTTTATAATTAATACTCTTCATATATTCTTCTTCAGCAGTAAAGTGAAAATTTGTATATTGTTGAAGCTCTTCTATTAGAGTCACTATTTTATCATATTTATCGATTATAAATTCATCTTTTAGTAAATTATAAGTTTTATCAGCTATTTCGAAAAGAACTTTATGTTGTTCATCAATAAAATCTACTCCAGTTTTATACTCTTCTTTAAATTCATACATTAAACATTACCTTCTTTCACTATAATATATAGTAATTATTATACATGAAAATTTGAAACCTAACTATATATTACCATAATCACAGTATCTAAAGATCTTTTCGTTGAAACTGTATAATAGCAATTAGCTACGTTATTCCAATCCAAGCAACTAATAAAAAAATTTCTATGAATGACAATACTCATTCATAGAAATTTTTTCAATTCACAACATAAAAGTCTAAGTTAGCTTTTTCTAATAATTCCTTAGTAATAGCTGACAGTTTCATTTCAGTGGCAATTTCTTTTCCTGCACCTTCTAGAAGTTGAATATAATTAGATATTGCATCTCCTAATTCTTCCTTAGGATTAGTAAGAAGCTTTCCTCCTGTAGCGTAAATTTCTCCGATTAATTCCATGTGCATCATTTGGGCTGCTCGATTAATCCAAAGTGAGACCACGTCAAATTCAGATCTATCAGAATGACCACAGCTGGATATCATCATTAGCTTAGGACCTTTTACTTCTGTTAACTTTAATCTTTCACTTCCTTCTTTTACCTCTTTTTGAGAATGAGGACTACCTAGCATTGTCATTCTATCCATAAAAGTTTTTAACATACCAGAAACATTCCCAAAATATACTGGTGTAGCAAACACGATAATATCTGCCCATCCAAGAAAACCCAACACACTTAGCATATCGTCACTAATCACACATTGCCCTGGACCTCTGTCCCAACATATGTGACACCCTCTACAATGTTGAATCTCTTTTTCAGATAAAAATATGTTTACAGTTTCTGCTCCCGCTTCTTGCGCTCCTTTTAGAAATGCACTAATCATTACATTAGTATTACTAGCTTCACCTTTAGGGCTCCCGTTAATTACTACGATTTTCATTCCTTCACTCTCCATTTACTATATTTACTTATACAGCTTTAAAATCTCTCCCTGGCTATCAACCCACATTTGTAAAAGCTCTTTTAAATCATCTATTTTCTCTTTATCTGTAGCTCCTTCAACAGGTTTAAGCTTTTCTACAATTTCAAAAGCAAAAGCTTGTTCTCCATATTTATTCCATTCTTCTTGAAAGCTTTTCACCTTAAATCTACCCAAATTTAATTGAAATTTTATTCCTTCAAATGGCTTATATAAATTTCTGCATATATCCAAAAATGAATATCCTGTCATCGTATTATATACCCGAATTATCCCCATTTCTACTTCTTGCTGTTTATAGCTATTAATAAGCTCCTTCTTTCCTGCCTTATCCATAACATTTTCCTCACAATTCCTATAATATTTACTTCCATCTTTGTTTCTACTTAAATACCCATAGTCCACCAAGTATCGGCGTATAGTTGCATCATCTTCATAAATAGTTTTAATAATCTTTTTTACTTCCTTTTCTGTATACTCTTTATTTGGCTCAAAGAGATTAGCAAACCTTGGCAATAATGCTTTTCTTTTTCCCTCCTTAGCAGGAAAGGCACGAAGTTTAGGCTGGGTTACTGTTGGCATATCTTCTTGTGCCAATTCCATAACCGCTAAAAAGGCTCTTGCTTGTCTTGCTCTTTCTCTTAAAGCAAACCTCATATTTCTTATTGTTGATTCTGTACAAGCAAGCTTACTAGCAATTTCTTTATTGCTATACTTGTTTGATATCATTGCTAAGAGCTCTTTTTGAATTTCAGTAAGTCCAGTGTACTTCTTATCTAGTAAAAGCAGCCTTTCAATAGGATTACCATGCGTTGTAATATGAGCATTTATACTATCATCTTTATCACCAATTTCTTCACCACATATTAAGCAAACGAACTGTGCTTCCTTGTTATTCCAAATATATCCTCTCTTAAAATCCTCTATATTTGCATTCCGAACTAATTCCTCCATTTTTCTCTCCTGTCTATTATTTTTATAGACATGATAACATTTTTCGTTATGATTGTCAATTCTATAAAAATACATATTCAATAATCTTGACCAGCATTGTAATCACTATCATTATTATTAGATATAAAAAAAGGATTTACTGCTAAAGTAAATCCTTCTGGTCTATGCGTTCTAATATCCAAGTTCTTTTCCAACTATAATAACCTTTATTCTTCCTTTTATGAATTGACCTTTTATAGTTACAAAATCATTGCAAATTCGATTTTGACTTTTGCAATCAGTACAATAACCTAACTTTGTACAAGGTGTGTCTTTCCCTAGCCTTTTTGCATCAATTGGGGCCGCTAATCTTCTTACTCTACTTTCAGCCTCTTCCATATCCTTAACAATCTTATTTACTCCAGCCACTATTATGACTTGTTTGGGTCCATATATCATTGGTGCAACCCTACTGCCATTACCATCAATATTAAATAACTCTCCATTTTCAGTTAGAGCATTTGTGCTAGAGAGAAATACGTCAGAAGAAAAGTTTTTTATATAAATTTCTCTTTTATCATCACTAGTTAAATTATCTTTATATTTATCTAGAAAAGTAAACTTGCCCTTTCGCAGAAAATCAATGACTCCTGTTTCAAACAGAGTCATAGAATCTCCCACACCTACTACAGAGCCTTCTTTAATAAATTCTTCTAAAATTTCTATTAGTCCAGATTCATTTTTTACAAAATAACCTTCCATATTATGTTGCTCTAAACTCTTTATAGTTCTTGAAATTTGCATTTCTCTATACCATAGTAAATTGCTATCCATTACTCATCCCCCTCTTACTTATGCACTATGTCTAATGTATTTTTTGTACAATTATTTCAAATATGAATTTTAATCTTAAATGTTATTATTTTTCCCACACTTTCAACCCAAATCTCTCCACCATGAAGTTCTATTATTCTTTTTGAAATTGCCAATCCTAATCCTGAACCTTCGATATTACTCGACCTTGACATATCTATTCTATAAAATCTTTCAAAAATCTTGCTAAGCTTATCTTTAGAAATATTCTCTCCCTCATTAGAGAATGAGATTATAACATTATCATTACTATTCTCTAAATTAATTATTATTTCTGAAGGCTTAGAACTATACTTTTCTGCATTGCTTAAAATATTATCAAAAACTCTAACTATTTTTTCAATGTCTATTTCCACCAATACTTCTTTGTCAGGTATGTATGATGTAACCTTTAATCCTTTGCTTTCAAAAACAGGTGTATATTCTCCTACTATTTGATGAAGTATGGAACATATATCTACCTCTACAAGCTCTAGTTTTACTTCTCTTCCTGACAACTTTGTATACTCAAACAATTCATCTATTAGTGTTTTTAACTTGATAGAAAGGCTATATGTAGAATTCAAATAATCTTTCTCTTCTTCTCTATCATTAAATCTGCCACTTCTTAAAATGTCCAAGTATCCTATAATTGCTGTAAGAGGTGTTCTTAAGTCATGAGAAACATTTGTTATAAGTTCAGTCTTTGTATTTTCTACCTCTCTCTCATGTTCAAATTTGTTCTTTAATTCTTTAGACATAAAGTTAATATTAGAGCATAGTTCAGCTAACTCATCATTTCCCCTAACTTCAAGGGTGGTTCCAAGACTTTGATTCGCAATCTGTTTCACTTGCTTTGCTATATACCTAATGTAATTTATCTCTCTACTTGTAGTTAATAGAAAGCTTAAACTAAATATTACAACACCTGATATCAACATCCCTACAGCTAATAAATTATATACTAAAGGGGTTATGTTCTCCCTATCACTTGAACTCAGTAAATACCAATATGCAATATATTGAAGCATAATTGGTAAAGCAATTGACAAAAAAAAGCTAAATGCTATCTTAATCAAAAGATTGAATCTCAAGCTTTTTGTACCTATAAAGTTCTTCATATCTTATATCCTACTCCCCATACAGTTTTAATATATATAGGATGCTTAGTGTCTTCTTCAATTTTTTCTCTTATCTTTGTTATATGAACCATAACTGTATTATCTGACTTGTAAAATTTTTCTCCCCATACTCTCTCGTAAATCTTTTCTATACTAAAAACAATTCCTTTATTCCTTGCAAGAAGCTCTAATATATGAAATTCTTTAGGAGTAAGCTTAACTTCTTTATCTCCTACAATTACTTGCCTTTTATCGGTATCTATACTTAAATTTCCTACTTCTATTACCTCTTTATTCGCATTTTGCCCAGGAGTATATCGCGTATATCTCCTAAGCTGAGATTTCACCCTTGCAATTAGTTCCATGGCATTAAAAGGCTTTGTAATATAATCATCAGCACCTGATGCTAGTCCTTGAATTTTATCCAAATCCTCTGATTTGGCAGATAGGAAAATGATTGGCATTATATTATTTTCTCTAATTTTCATGCAAACCTCTATACCGCTTATACCTGGCATCATAATATCTAGAATAACAAGATCGATTTCATTTTTCTCTATAAGCTTTAGCGCTTCATATCCATTTTCCGCTTTTAATATTTCATATCCTTCGTTTTCTAAATATATACCTGTAACTTTTCTTATTTGTGCATCGTCATCTACTATGAGAATTTTATTTAGCATAACTAAACTCCTTCTTATTAAGAATTTTGGCACTTCAAAACATAAGCTGGAGGCAAATTAAATATTACTCTTTCTAATCTTGTGTTTTTAAAATAGCCTGCAATATATTCTCTCTTAAGCAGCGTATACTGGAAAGTTATAAATAATCCATCTTCTTTTAATATACTTCTAGTTTTATCTAATATATTGCCAGAAATACTTTGAGGCAGGCTCGCAAATGGTAAACCTGAAACTATATAATCTACTTTGTTAATATTATATATTTTAAATGTCTGTCTATATTTTCTGCAGAATCATTTATTATTAAAACATTATCATATTCATTATATCTCTCTTCTAGCTGTTTAGAAAAGATCTTGTTATATTCTAACAATATTAATGTTGTATAGCTTTTCTTCTTCTTAATAAGCTCATCCGTAAAAGCCCCTGTTCCAGGTCCATATTCTATAATGCAGTTTGCTTTTTCAAAATCTATATCATATATCATTTTTTCTGCAAGTTTTTTAGAGCTAGGTGCTACTGCTCCCACAACTCTTGGCGATTTAATATATCCAATAAAAATCTTATCAGCTTCATACTAGAAATTCTCCTATTCTCTCATAACTTTCAGTAGCCTAAAATTACCTAGCTATCTAAAGTTAATTTTTAAATTTAGTATAAATGCTAAATATTAAGATTCTTTATTGAAAATTCTTAAGAATTCTTAAATTAGTAATTTTTCTAAACTTTATTATACTTTACAATATAATAGACTTGACCAACTTTTTCTTTAGATTTATAATCTTCACTTGGCTCTTTTATTCTTAATATTGGTATTAAAATCATATTTTCCAGAATGACCACCTACCTCTATTTATTTTATAATTATAAAATGCATTATACCATTTCATGATTATCTAATATAGAATCTAAAAACAATCTGATCTTTTGATATTTTCATACAAGTCTCATGCAACAGTCATATTCTTTAACGTACACAAAAAAGTGACTGATTTGATCAATCACTTTTTTCAAATGTCCCTATCCAGAATGTTCCTTAAAAAATACAAATTAAACTAATTAATTGATTTATCCATTGCAATTGCTGTATTTTTTAATTCCTCAGCACTTGTAGCTATTTCTGCACTTGTAGCCGCACTTTCATTTACTGCTTCAGTTACTTTACTAAACATATTTATAGTGTTTTGTGTTTTTTCAACTATCTCTGAATTAAAACTTACTACATTTTCTGTTTCTTTAAGTAAAGTGATCATTAATCTATTAATTTCATCTATATTTTCTCCAGATAACTTTAAATCTTCAATCATATTGATTACCTTAGAAACTGTTTCATTTAAAAATTTATTTCCAATACTTATTTTATCATTGTTATCTTCCATTAATCTTTGTACTTCATTTGTCTTCTCCTTAAACTCTCTAACTATAACGCTTATATCTTTTAAAGATTCTTTACTGCTATCCGCAAGCCTTCTAACTTCATCCGCAACAACAGAAAACCCCTTACCTGCTTCACCTGCCCTTGCGGCTTCAATACTAGCATTTAAGGCTAATAGATTTGTTTCTTCTGAAATACTTCCTATAACTGATAAGATTTCATCCATTTGCCCTGACTTTTCCTCTAAAATCCTTGTGGCATTATAGGTTGTCTCTATGCTCTTTATTATTTCTAACATAATGCTTAGTACATTTTTTAAAGATTCTTCGTTAGCATTTGAAACACTAACTAAATTTACAGAAACATCTTTAGTGTTTTTGATTTTAGAAGATACCATTTGGTTGATATTTAAAAGTGCTTGTAAACTCTCTTTGCTTTTATAGGACTTATCTAACATTTCTACTGCATCTATATTTATTTCTTGACTAGTATTAGCAATTTCTTGAATTGAGCTAGTTTCTTCTTCAATCATAGCTGATAATGAGTTACTTGAATTCAGTAGTCCATTTGCAAATTCAGCTATCTTATTGAACAAACTTGAAATCTTGTCATTTTTTTCTTTAAGCATATCTTCATTAGCTTCCACTTCTTTAAGTAGCGTAGAAGCGAAGAATGTAAAAATAAAAATTCCAACAGAGATAAGTATTATAACTACCCCTCTTATAATTAACTCTCTTACAATCACCTGCTTATCTGGCCAAATTGAAGGATTAAAATTAAATATAATGAATTGACATAATATACTTATTATTATAGATAAAACATTCATTTTAACATCTAAAAATAATGCTCCTAGAACTATAAAGTAAAAAACGCTTATCCATAACTCCCTTGATGGAATCATTAGTGTAATATATGAATAATTAATATATAATATTACTAGTATAAGTGGTTTAAGTTTATTTAATTGTTTTGTCCAGTTATCACCACTTTTTAATATTGATTTATAGCTAAATTTAAAAGTTAGTATTTCTATTATAACCAACCCTATAAATAATTCAATATGACTCCATTTTACTTCGTCATACAATCCCCAAAACTTCATAATTGAAAATGTCAGGGCTGCTGTTATGGCACTTATAGAATAAACAATCAAAACAAATTTCAGAGTTCTTTTTTGATAATTACTTACAATACTATTATTATTTATCATAAACCTTTCATCCCCTTACTTTGAATCATATATTTTTCTTACGTTTATTTAAAACACTAAAAATCAAGGTATAATTAACTTAATGTAAATTTTATTACTCATCTAACAACTCTTTGATTGTGCCAATATCATTTACCGATACTAATTTCTCAAGGTTTTCAAATATTCTTTTCTCCTCCCAATTCCACCATTGTAACTTTAACAGCAATTCAATCATTTCATTGCAAAACCGCTTTTTAATAAGTTTAGCAGGATTACCACCCACAATAGCATAAGGCTCAACATTTTTTGTTATAGTGGAGTTGGCAGCAATAATAGCGCCATCACCAATTTTAATCCCTGGCATGATAGTTACATTTTGTCCTATCCATACATCATTGCCAATAATAGTATCACCCTTAAAAGGTAGTTCTTCCACTTTTGGAGTAACCTTTTCCCAACCACTAGCAAATATATTAAAAGGATATGTTGTAATCCCGTCCATTCTATGGTTTGCTCCGTTCATAATAAACTTAATTCCCTCTGCGATTGCACAAAACTTTCCTATTATTAACTTATCACCTAAGAATTCATAATGATGCTCTATATTATTGTAAAACTCCTCTGGAGAATTCTTGTTATCGCTAAAATATGTGTAATCTCCAATCTCAACATTCGGCCTTTTAGGCAAATTACTTATATAGCAAACTGTCTTTATATTTTCATTTGGATACAGCTTATTCTTATCTGGTCCAGTCATAATAATATCACTCCTCTTCTACTATTGTTCACGTAAAATAAATCCATGCAAAGACTATAGTTCAGTTTTTGAGCAAGGCTCTCCAGCCTCAACCAACACCTTGCTGCCTAACATGAGAAATCCCTGCATAAATAGCAATAATCCAGTTCCTATAAGCAGCCATTCTATTTTAATCATATCAGATAGTGGTCCAAAAACGAGCATACCTAAAGGCATCATAATGCTTGATATCATTCCCAAGACACTAAATACTCTACCTAGGAAATCCTCCTCTACTTTCTCTTGCAGTAAAACAGTAGCTGGTGTATTAAAAATTGGCATAACAACTCCGAATAAAGCCATGAAACTTAAGTAAATCGAAAAATTTGGAACAACTCCAAGGGCAAATGTGCAGATTCCGATAACAAAACTTGATAATATCATTGTATGAATTCTATTTTTGAATCCCCCCCAAGAAGCCATGATGACACCACCCACCATCATGCCAATAGAAAAGGTAATCTCTATTGCCGTTAGCCGCCAAACATCATCGCCAAAACTACGCGCAACCTGCAGCGGTGTTAAAAATGCCGCTGGTGCAACTAGTATATTAAAAATTCCACAAAATAAGAAGAATCTTTTAACATAGCTATGATTTTTAATATACTTAAAACCTTCAGCCATATCATTGAAATAGCTGGTTGTTTGCTTATTTAAGGCTTTTGAATGAGCTGGAACGTGTAAAAATATGAGCAATATGAAAACCGCTATGGCTGCTGTAATAACATCTATAAAGAATATTGCTTCTATATCAACTGTATTCAATAATGCACCGCTGAGCATAGGAGAAATCAGCATAGTCACTGATTGTATACTGCTGTTTGTTGCATTCACTTTGGTAAGCTTATCTTCTGGCACAATTTGAGGAAGAAATGCTCCTATGGCTGGAGTTTGAATTCCCGATCCTAATGCTCGTATAGCAGATACCACAAAAATCATCCATATTGCGTTATAACCTCTGAAAAACAGTATTGCTAAAATAAACGTAGATATTGCAATCAAAGAATCTGACAAAATTATGAGTTTTTTTCGATTATAACGGTCAGCCCATACCCCCGCAAAAGGTGAAAGAAAAAAGGTAGGCAGAAAACCGCAAATAATTGATATGGTCATCATCACACCTGATTGGGTTTTTAGTGTAATATACCAGGTAATTGCATATTGAACTAGCATAGATCCAAAAAGAGATATGGTCTGGCTAGTCAAAAAGATTGTTGTATCCTTTTTCCAGTTTTTATTCATATTTAAATATTCCTCCGGTTACTTTTTATAAAATTAAATACGATTCCTTAGCTGCTTCAGTTCACCTAATATTTCATAATATTCCTTATCTAATGCAGCTACATCATCCTTTTTCAATGGCATAGATAGTCTTCCTATAACTTCTGAAAGACGATTTTCCAATATAAGAATTTCCTTTTTGATTTTCTCTTTACTATTGTCTATACATTTATTCTTATTAGTTAAATATTCCTTGTAGCTTCCTTTAAACATGTTTATTTTATGTTTCTCTATGGTCATTATATTATCTGCAACAGAATCAACAAATCTTCTATCATGAGAAACAAACAATAAAGTGCTATGATAGTCTTTAAGCACTTTCTCTACTACTTCAAGAGAATTTATATCCATATAATTGGTAGGCTCATCTAATATGAGCAAATTTATGTCTTGAAGCAACATTTTTGCAAAGGATACCTTAACTCGCTCTCCCCCACTTAATACACTAATTTTTTTATAGATATCGTCTTTTTTAATCAATAGCCTGGCAAGCAGTATCCTAGCAAAAGTTTCATTATATATACTACTCTCCATTACATTTTCTATTATGGTCAAGCTTTCATCTAAAACACTCATGTCTTGACTAAAGTACCCTATCTTAGCACCTTTAGCAACTCTTATGGAATCATCGTTGTTCATTATCATTTTGATTAAAGTACTTTTACCACATCCATTTGGCCCGAGCAATGCTACCTTTGAGCCGTTGAATATACTAAATTCAGCATTATTCAATATGACCCTTTCACCGAATCTCTTAGTTATATTTCGGCCTTCTATAATGATCTTACTGTGAAGCTTATTTGAATCTGTAATATCTAGCTTAATAAACTCCTGCCTTTTAGGCTTTTCTTTGGCTTCAAGGTGTTCTATCCTTTTCTCAACACTTTTTACTGCCCTTTCAAGGTTTGCCTTTGCTTTTTGACCTCCCATCTTGTGAAGTCTAGCTTCAGAATTACCCATTCGCTTAGGCGTTTTTTTAATACTTTTTACCTTTTGTTTGGTATCAGTAATTACTTCCTGAAGCCGCTTCTTTTCTTTTATATTCCTCATATTCAAATCCAGCTCTTTCTATTTCTTTAGCCTTTTGTGAAGCATAGTCACTGTAATTACCACTATATATTCTTATCTTGCCATCCTCTATCTCTAATATTTTGTTACACAGCTTATCTAAAAAGCTTCTGTCATGAGATATTAAGATTAATGCGCCTTTGTGTTCTACAAACTTTTCTTCCATAAGTTCGATACCCTCTATATCGACATTACTAGTAGGTTCATCTGCGAATATCAACAAACTGTTATGGCTTAGTCCATCAGCAAGTTTGAATCTAGTTTTCTCCCCTCCGCTCATGTTTTCATTCCAGGTGCTTGCAACACCAAATCTTGAAGCCGTTTCATCACTAATGATTATATTACCAGGTTCTTCTAGTTGAGATATGTACGAGCATTTTCCGTACAGCTTAACCCATCCCTCATCTGGCTCTATTCTTTGGCTTAGAATATTTATAAATGTGGTTTTACCTACTCCATTTACACCTACAATCCCTATCCTATCCTCTGAATAAACTCTTAAGTTTTCTACATCTAATATCAATCTATCACCAAAATACTTTTTAATATTACTGCACTCTACTAACAACATAAAAAAATCCCCTCCTTGTAATCTGGAGAGGATAGCGTCATAACTTAAGAAAATTGCGACGCAATTTTCTTAGTAACCAGTAACCAGTAAATGAAATAATTAAGCAGAGCTTAATTATGAAATCCGCTATTATAGCAAGCTATAATAAGCGTAATGACGCTTCGCCCATACAAATTAAAGTTTTGCATTAGCAAAACATCAATCGCTGGCTACTGGCTACCGGTTACTGGTTACTAGAACTAAATTGCTTCGTAATTTATTTCTAATAGCTAATCAAAATTAAAGCTATATTACATAGACAAACTATCAACAGTTACAAGAACACTATCCACTCACAAAATTAAAATAAAGTGCATACTAATAAAGCCTTCCTTAGGGCCTTATTTAAACTTTTATTTTATATAAACATAAGTGAGTTATATATTCTCATTTCTGCCAATACCTTGCCCTTTCTTAAAATTAAATTTACCATTATTCAGTATAATTATATAGATACTTCATATAACTGTCAACTTATAGCTTAATTATTCTTTAATTTAACTTTCATTAATTGATTCATTCATACGCACAGGGCTCGTAAAATTTAAAAAGAGATGTCATTACTTTTGACATCTCCTTTACACAATTACTATTTAAAACTTTTTTCAAACTATACCTTATTATATTTCTTCTTGACATTCAATTGTTTTAGCACATTCAGATATACCTTTGTTCATCTTTTGTGCGCATTCTGCTACATGTCTACCTCCTTTAGTTGCAGTCATTTCAGATACATGACTTGCAGCAAAAACCTGATTGGACGTAGTAATTAAAGTTATCGCAGTGATTGATAAAACAAGTAATTTCTTCATTTCGCATCCTCCTACACAATATGTTTATTAAAATTTTGTTGCTGCATTATTTTATCAAATATATGTGTAGAAATTTTGAAGATTAACGATATAAATTATTTTTTCATTTCTGTATAAATTAAAATAGCATCTCTCAAAAATTCAGCTATACCAGGTTGTTCTTTATCGTAGTATGCTCTAAATCTTTCATCATCAACATACATTTGAGCAAGACCAGCATGTGCTTCCTTACTATAACTACTCCAATAATAGGTTAGCCATTGCTTGTGCAAATCAGCAGCCTTTTGAGCTAATTCACCTGCTGGATTGCCAGTTTTAAAAGCTTCGGCCAAAGTTTCCTTTACTTGACTTTCAAGACTTGTTACCTCTTCATATTCTTCTTGGGTCATATTTTTTACTTTTGCATTTGATTTATCAACTGTATCATTACCATACTTCTCTCTTATCTCTTTACCATACTTCTTTTCATTGTCATCTATCATCTTTTGTTTAAAACCCTCAAACTTTTCCTTATCACTCATTTTAATTCTCCCTTCCGTTAAAGCTATTGTCTTATCCACATTAGCAATTAATATATCTAATTGTTCTCTTTTTTCAAGGAGCTTTTCCCGATGTTCCCTCAATGCTTTTGATCCATCAAAGGAAGGTGAAGTCACTATATCCTTTATTTTGTCTAAACTTACCCCTAGCTCTCTGTAAAACAATATCTGCTGCAGTCTATTAACTTCCATTTCTCCATAGATGCGATATCCTGAAGAATTAATTCTTGCCGGCTTAAGAATTCCTATTTCATCATAATATCTAAGAGTTCTGGTGCTAACACCTGCCAACTTAGCTAGCTTTTGCACTGTATATTCCATACGTTCAACCTCCTTGCAATATTACTTTACACCTTGACGTAACGTCAATGTCAATAACTTTTTTATATTTTTATTTAGATTAATAAATTAATATATTAGTATTACCTCATTGGAGCATACCACAAAAGAAAGTATGTATAGTGCGCTATGCACAATGTTCCCATATTAATTCTGTTTTAATAAACATATTTTCAACTGACCATTTGTGATATTTTATAAGCATATACACGAGATATAAATTGGAGGTTGTTGTATGAAATACACCAAATTATTTTCAAAAGGTAACATAGGAAAACTTGAAATTAAAAACAGAATAGTTATGCCTGCTATGGGAGTATCCCTTGCTGGATGGAATGGAGAGGCTTCTCCTGAGCTTATACGATACTATGAAGAAAGAGCTAAAGGCGGATGCGGGTTAATAATAACTGAAATAACTTGCATAGATGAAGAACATGGTAAAGGATGTGCTAATCAATTAACAATAACAAGCCCTAAACATATTCCTGGTCTTGAGAGACTTGCTAAAGCAGTTCATAAGTATGACGCAAAAATATTCGTTCAACTACACCACCCAGGTAGAGAAACTCACTCATTCCTAATGGACGGAAGAGACATCGTTGCTCCAAGTCCAATTCCATGTAAGGTGTGCCAAGAAATGCCCCGTGAACTTACAACAGGAGAAGTTGAAGAGCTTGTTAAAAAATTTGTTACAGCTGCGAAAATAGCTCAAACAGCTGGCATTGATGGAGTAGAACTTCATGGAGCTCATGGATATCTTATAGATCAATTTATGAGTCCATATACAAACAAAAGAACCGATAAGTATGGTGGAGACTTTACAGGACGCATGAGATTTATTACAGAAATCATAATGGGCATTAGAGCTATATGTGGAAAAGACTTCCCAATATCGGTTAGAATCAGCGCCGATGAATTTATTGAAGGTGGAATCGACTTAGAACTTGGAGTGAAAATTGCTCAATATCTTGAAGGGCTAGGTATTGATGCAGTAAATGTAAGCAATGGAATATATGAAAGTGGCTCAACTATAGTAGAACCTTCTTCTTATCCTCAGGGCTGGAAGAAGCATCTTGCAAAAACTGTAAAGAGTTCTATTAAAATACCTGTTATTGCAGTGGGCGTAATAAGAAAACCTGATTTTGCTGAAAATCTTCTTGAAGAAGGTATTATGGACTTTGCTGCTATAGGAAGAGGTCATCTTGCTGATGCTGAATGGAGCAAAAAAGCCTCTGAAGGAAGAGAAGAAGAAATAAGGCCTTGTCTATCTTGCAGATACTGTTTTGCAGAACTTGGAAAAGGTGGCACTATTAAATGCACTGTTAATCCACGTACAGGTCGTGAGCTTGAATTTAATGGATTTGATAACACCGGAAACGGAAGATGTGTTGCTATAATCGGAGGCGGCCCTGCTGGCATGGAATCTGCAAGAGTTCTAGCTATAAGAGGATTTAAACCTGTTATATTTGAGAAGGCTAATGAACTTGGCGGAAGCTTAAACCTTGCAAATAAACCTCTTAATAAAGAAAAAATAGATTGGTTGTTAAATAACTTAAAGCATCAAATAAAATTACTTAATGTAGAGGTAAGACTTAATACTGAGCCTACAATTGAAGATATCAAATTATTAGATCCATATGCAGTATTTGTCGCAACAGGAGCAACCCCAATTATTCCAAATCTACCTGGAGTGAATGGAAGCCATGTTTATACGCCGGTAGATATATTGACTGGACAAGTATCTTTCAAAGATGAAACCGTTGCGGTTATAGGCTCAGGTATGACAGGATGTGAAACTGCAGAACTTATTGCCCATGCTGGAAACAAGGTCATATTAGTAGAAATGCAAGATGGAATGGGAAAAGATATAGAAACTGCTAACAGATTTGATATTATAGGCAAGCTTTCTAAATTAAATGTTGAAATGCTTACATCTCACAAACTAAATTCCATTGCTAATGGCTCAATCGAATTAGTAAACGTTGAAACTGAAGAAATAATTTCAAAGTCAGCAACTAAAGTGGTTCTTTCTCTTGGAGTTAAACCTGAGACCAAAATGGCTGACAGTCTTCTTGAAAGCTTTGATAATGTTAAAGTTTTAGGTGATGCTAAAAGAGCTGGCAGAATAACAGAAGCTATAAGAGAAGGCTTTGAAAAGGCATATGTACTTTAATTTTGCAAAGCAAAATTAATTAAGGCCCCGATGGCGAAATTGAAAGTTAGACATTATTAGATAGCATAGAATACCAAAATGTAAGAACGTAATTTTTAAAAATTGCGTTCTTACATTTCATTCTTCTTTATATTTAAGAATCACATCCAAAAATATTGCTACACATCTTGCAGGCTGTAGGAGTGGCAGCAATTCCTCCAAGAGCTGTTTCTCTAAGCTCTCGTGGAAGGCTTCTTCCTACATTATACATAGTATCAACAACTTCATCAAAAGGAATAATACTAGCAATACCGCTTAGTGAAATCTCTGCACTTATAAGGGCGTTTGATGCTCCCATGGCATTTCGTTTTTGGCAAGGTGCCTCAACTAGCCCTGCAATTGGGTCACAAACCAGTCCAAGGATATTAGTTATGGCATTTGAAGCTGCTCCAAGACATTCTTCTGGACTTCCACCCATTAACTGGGTTACGGCAGAAGCTGCCATGGCACTTGCTGCACCAACTTCTGCCTGACATCCACCTTCAGCTCCTGCCACTGTGGCATTTCGTGTAATCAAATAACCCACAGCGCCTGCATTAAAAAGAGCATCTACCATCTCTTCATCAGAAAATCCGAATTCTTCTTGTATGGCTATAAAGACTCCTGGTATAACTCCCGATGAGCCAGCTGTTGGAGCAGCAACGATAAGTCCCATAGACGCATTGACCTCCAAAACACCCATAGCATAACCTATTGCTTTAGATATTATTTCTCCACAAACGGATTTTCCACTCAACCGTCTTTTGTTTATTTTTGCTGCTTCACCGCCTATAAGTCCGCCTATTGACTTTATATTTCCTGTAAGCGATTGGTTAACAGCATCTTTCATAATATGAAATGCATGAATCATTTTGTTTATGACTTCTATATGCCCAGCTCCAGAAATTTTTACTTCTCTGTTAATCATGGCCTGAGAAATGCTTATATTCTGCTCTTTGCATATTTTTAAAAGAGTTTCTGCATTAGTAAAATCCACATTATCAGCCTCCTACATTTTTATTAACATAGCGCTTTCTATGAAACTATTACCTTCAATCTGTTCTATTACCTTCTGTGAAATTTCTTCATCTGCTTCAATAATTGTGTATGCAAACTCTCCCTTAGCTTCACGATAGATCCTCATAAATGCAATGTTAATACAATTCTCACTTAGAACCTTTGTTATATGAGCTGCAACTCCTGGAGTATCTTTTTGATTAACTAAAATAGTATTATAGTTACCAGATAAGCTAATTTCTACACCATTTATATTTTTAATTAAAATATTTCCCCCACCTATGGATTCACCTCTTACAGTTGTTGTAACGCCGCTATCATTTGTAATGACAATATCAACTGTATTAGGGTGTACATCCTTATTTGTTGTATTTACTTCAAAGGAATATGTCAGCTTATTTTCATCAGCTATACCAAATGAATCTTTTATTCTATAATCCTCTGTATTAAATCCCATTATTCCAGCTAAAAGAGCCCTATCTGTACCATGACCCTTATAAGTCTCAGCAAAAGAACCATAAAGTATAAATTTTACGTTTACAATCTTTCCCTTTACCATTTCACCTGCCATGAGGGCTATCCTTAATGCTCCTGCTGTATGTGAGCTAGAAGGACCTATCATATTAGGTCCTATAACATCAAAAACACTTATATCCTTCATATCTGTATTACCTCCATAAGCGGACTTTTCTGTATGCTAAAAGATATTATCTCCTACAGTAAAATAAATATGTGTGCTCCTATATTAATTGGATCTGCTGTCTGTTCTGGCATTGCGTCATGTCCACCATGTCTAGTTATTATTATATTTAATTTTGTATTTCGCCAATATGAAATGCCACTACTTATGCTTTGCAAATATTTAGTTTATAAGCAGGATAGGAACTTAATAGAGAAATTTTAGAACTTATAGATATGATTGAAAAGCTGTGTAATAAGAATAAACTTACTTGCTGAAAATTACACCTCCAAAAGTGTAATTTCAATGGACACTAGATAGTAGACAATAGTCTATTGTCTACTATCTCTCCAAATGATTAGAACTAATCTACTAATGGTTGCTAGATTCTAAGACCTTATTATTAAAGCGACTAACTTTTATCAAAGCAAATTATTTGAAAAATACCTCCAGAGACCTGTCAAGTATTCCTGTAAGATATGCTAATATCATTCCATAGTTTGTTATGTTTACATTTTTTTCTTCACAGATATCTATTCTTGTTTGTACTGTCTTCTTGTTCACCATGCAGGCTCCACAGTGGATAACTAAATCATACTTTTCAATATCTTCTGGAAAGTCATGACCCATTTTAAATTCATAAATAAGCTCTTTTCCTACGTGCTTATTTAGCAATTTGGGTATTTTAACTCTTCCTATGTCCTCGTGAGAAGTGTTATGAGTGCAGCTTTCAGATATTAAAATTCTAGAACTTTGGTCTAATTCTTTTATTTTTGATACTCCCTCAACAAAGGCTTTTAAGTCTCCCTTTTGCCTTGCAAATAGTATAGAAAAGCTGGTTAGCTTAATGTCCTTTGGCACAATTTCATTCACCTTTTTAAAAGCTTGCGAATCTGTTACAACTAAATCTACATCCGTAATATCCTGAAGTGCTGCTTCAAGTTCTGTATCCCTTACTACATAGCTTTTTATTCCATGATCTAGACAATCTCTTATAAGCTGCACTTGGGGTAAGATAAGTCTTCCTTTGGGAGCTTCCGAGTCCACTGGTACTACCATGATTACTTTTCCGTTATAAGGAACAATATCTCCTACTAGGGTCTCTTCTTCCTCATCTTTCTGAAGTCTTTTTATTAGTTCCAATTTTAACTCAAGTATACTTTTCCCTTCTTTTGCAGATATAAAGACAGCATCTTTAAACTTTTGCTTTGCTAGCCTTATGTTCTCTTTATCTGCCTTATCTATTTTATTTACCACGACCATATGAGGTATTCTATATTTTTTAAAGTTATTCACAGCTTCCTTGTAATTTTCAACATCTATGTTGTTTATATCCACAACATAGATTGCAAAATCAGTTTTTTCAAGGGTTTTAAGACTTCTTCTTACTCTAAGCTCTCCAAGTTCACTCTTATCATCAAGACCTGCTGTATCAATGAATAGAACAGGTCCAAATGGAATAAGCTCCATAGCCTTGCTTACAGGGTCAGTTGTAGTTCCTTTTATAGAAGATACTAAAGAAATATCCTGCCCTATAATAGCATTTAATAAAGATGATTTCCCTGAGTTAGTTTTACCGTATATAGCAATATGCTTTCTATTCGCGTTGGGTGTATTATTCATTGCTCCTCCTATAAATACAAGTCTCTTTCACCACTTTTTATTCTTTCTATATTATTTGTTACTAAATTTCTAACATCTTCTCTCTTAATCTTCCTTAGTTCCTCTTGAATTAAAGCTTCACCCTTTTGATGAAGTTCTTCATCCCCATAATCCATTAAAAATTCCATTAATGTCATTAATGCGTTTGGTGTACATACATTTTGAATTTGTCCTGATTTTGCTAGACTCATAAATCTGTCACCAGTTCTACCTTTTCTGTAGCAGGCAGTGCAATAACTTGGTATATATTGGCTATCAATTAACTCTTTTAGAACCTCTATAGGAGTTCTATGATCTGCCATTTCAAATTGCTCTACATCATTTTTCCCTTCTTCACGTTCCTTATATCCTCCTACTTCTACGCTAGAACCAGCACTTAATTGAGAAACACCATACTTTAAGAGTTCTCTTCTCATCTCTGCTGATTCTCTTGTGGACATTATAATTCCAGTAAAAGGTACAGCTATACGGGTAATAGCTACAATTTTCTTAAACATATCATCACTAACTAAATGCGGAAAGGCTTTTAAATCAGTCCCTTCAGCCTTCTTAAGTCTTGGAAATGATATAGTGTGGAAGCCTACACCATGTTTTTCTTCAAGATGTTCATTGTGAAGCATTAAACCTAAAACTTCAAATTTAGGATCTGCAAGTCCAAAAAGTACTCCTGCTCCTACATCATCAATTCCACCTTCCATGGCCCTATCAAAGGCAGTTAAATGGTACTCGTAGTCTCCCTTTATGCTGTTAGGATGCATTTTGTTATAGGTTGGCTTATGATAAGTTTCTTGGAATAATATATAGGTTCCTATTTTAGCTTCCTTTAGCTTTTTATAATTTTCCACAGTTGTAGCTGCAATATTTACATTTATTCTTCTAATAATTCCATTGTCATTTTGAGTACTGTATACAGCATCTATAGCATCTAATATATAGTCAATAGGACAATTTTCTGGATCTTCTCCTGCCTCTAGTGCAAGTCTTTTATGCCCCATTTTTTCAAGAATTTTAACTTCTTGTTGAATCTCTTCTCTTGTTAGCCTTCTTCTTGCAAATTTATTGTTTTTCTTATATCCACAATAAACGCAGTTGTTTACACAGTAATCACTTACATAAAGAGGCGCAAACATAACTATTCTATTTCCATAAATAGATTTTTTAATTTCTCCTGCTATTTTATACATTTCCTTTAATTGCTCTTCATCTTCAGTCTGAAGAAGAATTGCTATATCCTTATGTGATAAGCCTTTTCGCTCCTCTGCCCTATTTAAAACCGCTTGTATATCCTCCTTAGTTGCATTTTTAGCTTCATTTAATAAACTCTCTATATACTCATGATCTATAAACATTAATTATCTTCCCCTCCATAAATTATTGTCTCCTCGAGACATATCTAAAACAAATCCGGCATTCTTTATTCTTCCTTCTATGCACATTCTGCACTCAGCAGCTTCATCTCCTGTACATATCTTTCCATCATATAGTGCATATTTTTTTCTAACTTCAGTAGGAGATAGATTGGGCATTACCACATTCGCCCCCGCCTTTAAACCTTTTTCCCTTCCTGTAGGATCTATAGTGCCAAGGGCCGTAGTTGCAGGTAAAAGAACATCTGGTAAAAGTAACCTTACAAGAGCCACCATCAATATTGTAGTTTCTACTGTTCCTCTACCTTCATTAGCAAGAGGGGTGTCCTTTTGTGGTATAAATGGTCCTATTCCAACCATATCTGGCTGCAGCTCCTTTAAAAATAAAAGGTCATTAACATAGTCCTGATTACTTTGATCTGGAAGTCCTACCATAAAACCCGCTCCTACTTGATAACCAATATCCTTCAAATCTCTCAAGCATCTTTTTCTATTCTCAAAACTCATATCCGGATGAAGCCTTTCATACAACTCTCTTGTGGCAGTCTCATGTCTTAAAAGATATCTGTCTGCTCCTGCATCATAATACTTTTTATAAGATTCATAAGACTTCTCACCTATAGAAAGAGTTACAGCACAATCAGGAAATATCTTTTTATCTCCTTTACTATTTCTACAATTCTCTCGTCGGTATAGAAAGGATCTTCTCCTCCTTGAAGCACGAAGGTTTTATATCCTAGTCTATATCCTTCCTTGCAAGCACTCAGAATTTCCTCTAAAGACAGTCTGTACCTATCGGCATTTTTATTTAATCCTCTTATTCCGCAGTAAACACAATTATTTTTACAGTAATTAGTGAACTCGATAAGTCCCCTTGGATATACCTTATTTCCATAGTGCTTCATTCTTGTTTCGTTAGACTTTCTTATTAAATAAGCAATATCATCTTCACTCATGTTATCTAATAAATTTAAAAGTTCTTCTCTGCTTAAATTGCTATGTTTATATAGTTTATCAATTAGTTTTCTCATAGGTTATATCTCTTTCTTTGATATTGAAGTTTTAACTGTAACATTTGGGATATTACCTAGTTTTCCAGTGAGACTATTTATATCATTTAATTCTCCAACTACAGTAATACATATTACCGCTATTCCTTCTTCTTCAAAAGGAATACCCATTCTTCCTTTAATAATTCCTTTAAAAGAAGATACTATTTCATTAAATTCCTTTTGACACTCTTTAGGTTCTTCTAAAATGGCACTTATGACACCAATTTTTTTCATTGAATATGCCTCCTCCAAAAGTATGTACTATCATAACATAACTTACAAATCGCCTAAAACTAGGGTAATCTGTAAATTTGGTAAAAATAAAAAACTTTCCCCGAAAGGAAAGTTTAATTCACATAACAAATAGAACTCTGGGTTCTCCAAAGCTATAGCTGTCCTATAAATTATATTTCCTTTCAGATTAGATTTCTCTTTTCTGTTAGGTTCAGGATATACTTAAAGCAGATATTTTTCTTAGTCCATTTCACTAAGAAGTCAGAACAAATACTTAAAGATTCCTCTCTAAACATTTGAATCTTATTCTATATCTGCGTTCTAAATCAATGTCGTTTTTTACATCCATTTAAAATTTTTTTAATGCCTTAAGTATATTGTATTAATTCCGATACATGTTTGTCAAGAATTTACATAATAAAATTGTCAATATTTTTATTGATACTTCCTCTATAAGTTTATATTTTCAAACTCATATAGCTTACCGTTTCTAGCTTTCAAAAACTTATTTCCTTTAAACCCTTTTCTCAGCAGTATTCTTTCTATCTCATATAGAGTACCTGCATGACTTACTATTAAAATGTTACTGTCCTTTTCTTTTAATATAACATCTAAAATATCATTTATTCTTTGTAGAGTTACTTTTCTTGCTTCAGGTTGAGAAATATGATTTCTTGTCCAAGCAATTCTATTTAATATAGCCCAAAGATGATAGGGCAGCTTAATTTTTGTATTGATCCTCGCAGAGAAAGGAATTTCTACTAACTTATCTGTTATTATAATTTCCCCATGATATATTGTCTTTGCGGTTATGATTGCCCTACTTAAACTACTGCAGTAACACTTATCCCATTCTTTATCAATTACAACCTCATTTTCTATTATTCCAGCTTCATCGTACTTAGTCATGTATTTATTGTATTCGTCTGAAGTCATAAAAGGCTCTCTTTTTAAATTCACCTTAAAATGTCTTACAAGTCCTATCTTCATCTTCTATCTCCATCTTTAATTTAAATAAATATTTTCCATACAATGTATATACTTCGTAGAATTTTAAAAAATATTCATTCAATATAATTCTTAATCATACTTAGTATTCTGTCATGATAACTGCAACTGCATACTTTTTAATTCTTCTCAAGCTCATAAAAGCACCCGCATTTTCTGCGGGTGCTTAGTAATTTAATCTGCGTCGACCCCATAGTAATCACATAGCGCTTTTAAGCCTCCGGCAAATCCACTTCCTATCGGACTCACCTTCCACTCATTTTTGTACCTATATATTTCCGCTACTACTACAGCGTTTTCCATATTTAAATTTTCATTAAACTTATAGCTAAATATTTCAGCCATTTTTTCTCCATCGATTATTTTAAAGTATCCTTTTGACATCATCTTAAAAGACTGCTTTCTTTTATCAGCTTCATCAATAGTTATTGTAAAAGCTAACTTCTCTATATTTGATGGTATTCTTTTTAAATCCAGCTGAATCATGTCCTTAAACATGTCTTTTAACCCTGTGCCATGGTCTGCTTTTATTTCAATTCCTCCATCTGCACTTCTTGGATTGTTATAGAATATCACATTATCATCCTCTGTTTTTTTATTTACATCCATCATAAATATAGACGTATCAATATCTACAGCCTGACCTTGTGTATTTACCTCCCAGTCAATTCCTACTAATAACTTAGATAAGTTCGGTATAGTTTGGGTTAAACTCATCTTCTGCCCCCTTTGTATCTCTTTAGAATATGATTTATTTAAGGTAGGCTTTATTACAGGAGTATTAACAAGTCCCTTTTGTCTTGCTTGATTTAACCAAATTGGATACTCATTCATCAATCTTGCGTATAACTTTTCATCTGAAATTCTATCTATATCGTTTACCTCAAAGAAATTAGCATTATCTAAATATCTTCCTGATAAATCATCTAATTCTTTCAAGAAGCTGAATCTTTCATTACCTATGCCTATAAACTGTATGAATACATTTTCACGTGATAAGTATCTAACTATTCTTTCTGTTTCATACTCATCAAAATTATCTCCATCTGTTAAAAATATTACATAGGTAGGATATTCCTTGCTTGGCTCATCCTCAACATACTTTTCTAATATTCTCTCAAGAGGCGGCGCATAGTATGTTGCTTCTCCTAGAAAATAAGGCATTACTTCATTATTAACATATCCGTATATATTATCCATAGTGACAGGCTCTAAGTCTTCTACATCATTCGAAAATTGAAACATATCAAGCTCACCATTATCATCAAACTCTAATGCTAATGGCAATATTCTCTCAATGATATTCTGAGCCTTTCCACTAGTAAAATAGCTATACATGCTTCCAGAAGTATCTATAATAAACGCTACCCTGGCTTTTTCTCCACTTAGCTTCTTTTTCTCAAGACACACCTTTAATGTATTTTTACTTAGATTAATCTTGTTTATAGTCTGCTCTTTAGATAGATTAACTGTATAACCCATACCTATAATTTCCTCTCAATCTTCAAACTAGTTAAAGTATGTTATTTTCTTCCAGATTTCCATTTCATTCCCCAACCAAAGTCTCTGTCCATGGCTTCATGGCCCTTATAGTATTTAACAATCTTTTCAAAGCTGAAGGTTTCATCATTTTGATTTGTTAATAGAGCTATAGCACACATGATTTTTCCGTTATCATGTTCGTCCATTTTAACTACTATGTCCTCACCATTAGGTTGTTTTAATGTAACTATCCCATCTGCTTGAGACCAATTGGGTACTCCTTCATATATAAATGTATAAACTAATATTCTCTTAATATCAGCTACCTTATCTCCGTTAATTCTTAAATTCTCTCCAGTTGAATTAGCTCCAGTTCTATCATCACCATCAAGCTGAATATATGGCGGATTATTTAAAGAACCAAAAGCATTTCCCAAAGCTTGTACAGCTCCCTTACTGCCATCCTTTAGTTCATATAAACATCCTAAGTCTAAATCTATAGAACTATTGCCACCACCTAATAGCTTTGAGAAAAATCCTTTATTTGCTTGTACAATCTTTTGGTTCCAATTAAGATTTACAGTTATTTGACCTAAACTCTTTCTTACATCCTTAGTCAGTACTATTTTTTCTCCACGTTTTTTTAACTCTATTGCCATCTCTTTATTCCTCCTCATTTATTCAATAACCAGTAACCAGTAACCAGTAACCAGTAACCAGTAACCAGCTCGAT
Organism: Clostridium bovifaecis; assembly: GCA_009738435.1. GTDB lineage: Bacteria > Bacillota > Clostridia > Clostridiales > Clostridiaceae > Clostridium_H > Clostridium_H bovifaecis. The sequence goes on from CP046522.1 coordinate 2,783,527, forward strand.
TTTAAATTGACAATTGAGAATTGACAATTTAAAATGAATGTTGTTTTTCTTGCAGAAAAACTTAAACTTATAAAAGAACTATTTAAAAATTGTCAATATTACTTTTATATTCTCTTAATTTAAGTTTTGCATCAGCAAAACATCCATAATTGTCAATTGTCCATTGTCAATTATTTTGTGTTTTCCACTTTAAACTCTACACTGTAAACTTTAAACTAATTTCTAACTTAACATTTGGTGCCTTAACATTTGGTGCCTGGCACCGAATGTTAAGTGATTAATTACTAGAGATTAAGTTTTTGTGCAACGTCTTCATATCCTGGTTCTTGTGCAAATATGAATTCATAGTCCTTTCTTGCCTTTGCTTGTTGTCCAAGTTCTTCGTACATTTGACCTCTTAAATATCTAATATCAAGCATTAACTCTTCTGGTCTATCTTTTTTCTTCCTAATAAGCTTTGATAGTTCATCCACGGCTGGTGCTACTAGATTTAACCTATATAGTGCATAACTTCTTAGATAAAGTATGTTAGTATCTATAGGGGTATCATTTTCTACATCCTTTGTTATCTCTATGATTTCCTTTAGTATCTGTGCAGTAGCTTTGCTGTCTACTGATACTAAGTCTATTAAAGAAAGGCAGACTATCTTATCACTAGAGTTTTCATTCCATATTTCTTCTAAGACTTTTAACGCCTCTTCGTATTTTCCCTGCTTTTGATATGCTTCTGCACAACATAGAGCAAGACCTCTTTTATCTATCTTTATAGGAGCTTCTATATAATCCGTTACCTCAAGAAGTATTTCAAGATTATTATCTATCTTACTAGCTATCTGTCCTAATTTACTTATATATGCTTTGCATCTATTAAAATATCCTTCTGCTTCAGAATGCTTTCCTTCTCCTAAAGAAATAAATCCAGCCATAAAGTAACCATCACTACTGTTTGAATCTAAAAAGTTTCTCTTTGCAGTAATGACATCACCTTGCAGAAATACAGTTAATCCACTGCTGAATTTCTTTTCTTCTCCTGACATAAATAGCTGAGAGAAAAATCCACTTTGCGCATTTGGCAAAGGTTGTCTATAGTTATTATTACTGCTGCTATTTTTCTTATTTGGTTTTGAAGTAGTATAATAAATCCCAGTGCCTGGTATGCTAAAAGTTGTTCTAGTTCCCTTTGGTCCTATACTATACTTCATACCCTTCGGACCTATAGATAAGGATGGACCTGATTTGCTTAAATTTAGAGATACCCCTGGCATTATATTTATTCTTTTATAAAATCTAAAACCCATATCCCACCTCCGCTCATCTTAAAATCTCTTTGTTACGTTAATTCCACTGTCCTTTTGTACTACTGTTACATCAATAGTTTGATCTAAATTTATCTTAAAGGTTATATCTATATCTAGAGTTTCCTTTGGTGCTGGTTTTAGTCCTTTTATTTCTATAGTACCTATCTTTTTATTCTTGGAACATAAATCATGTATACCTTGGTATACCTCAATCTCCATATCAGTCTCATTATCCTCAGCATTTACAAAGGTTAGGCTTTGCTCATATGGAAGCATTACATTTTTAGGTATGAGCTCAACAAATTCATCTCCATCAGTTTTTACTCCTAAGGGGTGGGTATTTATAAGCTTAATATCTATATCTTTTCTAGTACCCATTCTATCATTCAGAAAAGCTCCATATATAGAAGCGCCTTTTGACACCGCTAAGTCTGGGTCTATGTCTCCATAAACTTTACCCTTTCCTACAATTTCACCTATTATTTCATCCATAATAAGCATCTTACTAGAACCACCTATTTTAATAACCTTGTGTATATCATCTGGTTCTAAATTGGCAAAATCCACAGCATCTTTAAGTATGCTTCTTATCTTATCGCAATAGTCCTTTAGACAGCCATTAAGTTCTTCTAAAGTAAGGGCACACTCCAAAAAGCTTCCTGGAGGTATATCTATAGCTTGTATATAAGCAATTTCATCAAAGGCAAGCCTTTCTTTAGCACTTACTATCTGTTCCATAAGCTTACTTTTGCATATATTTTTCTGTTTCTCAGGAAGGGTCGAAAAGTCAAGACCTTCTCTTTTCAAAACATAATTGTATATTTCATTATCAAAATCTAATCCACCTAGTCTATCATCTCCATTAGAAGCAAGGGTATTAAAGCATATCTTAGTATCGTCTATTTTTAAACTAAAGATGGTTACATCAAAGGTTCCTCCTCCTAAATCAAATACTAAAATATTTTCGTTTTTCCCTTCATTGCTATCTAAATATAAGCCGTAAGCAAAGGCTGCTGCTATAGGTTCTTGCAGTATACCTATTACATTTAGTCCTGCCTTTTTTGCAGCAGCTTCCGTGTTAGAAATTTGATTTGCTCTGAAATAATAAGGTACAGTTATTACAACTCCTTCTGAATTAAATTCATCTTTAGGAAACATGTTGACAACATTGCTATACACATGATTTAGTATTTCCGCTGATAATTCTATTGGCGTAAAAGTACTATCTCCTATTTGTATCTTTATATCCTTATAATCCATATGTCTTTTTATTCCTATGCACAGATTCTCAGGAAACATAACTCCTCTATCTTTTGCAGCCTTACCAACTATAAATTTTCCTTTATCATAATAAACCGCTGATGGCACTAAATATTCTCCCTTAGGACAGTACACATCTGCCTTATTTCCATCCCATCTAGATATAACACTATAAGTTGTCCCTAAATCTATACCAACTATTGGATGATGTATGCTATCGTATGTCATAGCAACTTCCTCCTGTTCTACTATGCTAATTTCAACATCTCTGTATGTTTAATATTACTCTCTTCTTGTTCTACAGTAACCTTTACCATCTGTTCTTTTCCTACCTCAAAGGTAATCTTGATTTGAAGCTCATACTTAGGCTTAGGCACTAATCCTTTTATCTTTACTGTACCTATATGAGCATTTTGTTTTGCAATTCTCGATGCACCTTGATAAACTTCTACATCTATTTCTGTAGAATTGTCTTCATCTGTGGTGAAGGTAAGTGTTTTTCTTGCAGGAGTCTTTTGATTTTGATGAATCAATACCACCATACTCCCATTTGAGTCTTCTACCCCTAGGGCATGAGCTGTTGTAGTTTCTATGGTTATCTTTTTATCTATAGCAAGGTTGTTTGTTAAATAAGCTCCATATATAGCAGCCCCTTGAGCTACGCAAAGACTAGGATCAATATCTGAATAAGTCTTACCTCTTCCTACTACTTCTTCTATTATCATATCCATAGCAGGTATCTTGCTGGAGCCTCCCACCTTTAATACCTTATCTATATCCTTTGGATCTATGTTTGCAGCATTTAGTGTACTCTTTAATATGGCTTTGATTTCTTCAAGATAATTTGATATAGACTCCTCAAAATCTTCTCTGGTGTATTCGTTATCTATATGAACTCCTGGAATTACATCAGGCACTCCCATAAATACACTGTCAGTTGAGCTTAATGCTTCTTTTGATTTTGTTACTGAATCCATAAGTTTTTGGAGTCCGATTTTTTTCATTCTTTCATTGTCGCACTCATCTAAATCTATCCCCTCTTTATCAAGGATATATTTCATAAAGCTATTATCAAAGTCAAGTCCTCCTAATCTGTCATCTCCTCCAATAGCTAGAACTTCAAACTTTATATTTTCTCTATCTTCAACTATTTTGAACAGTGTTATATCGAAGGTTCCTCCTCCTAAATCGAATACTAGAATATTTTCATTCCTTACTGTATCCTTACTAGAATGATGAAGTCCATATGCAAAAGCTGCTGCAATAGGTTCCTGCAATATTCCTACTAAGTTTAATCCTGCCTTTTTTGCAGCTTCAGCAGTATTTTCACACTGATGTGCCTTAAAATAATACGGAACTGTAACTACTGCCCCGCTGGCATCGTATACTCCTTCTGGGAACATACCTTTTACATTGCTGTATAATGACTTTAATATCATAGATGATATATCTATAGGAGAATATTCTTTTCCACCTAATGTTACTTTTGCATCCTTGTTATCCATGAGCCTTTTGACACCTATACATAAGTTTTCTGGTTTTAGCATACCACTCATAAAGGCAGTTCTTCCAAAGATAAACTTATCTGTTTTCTCATCATAAAATACAACAGACTGCATGGTACGCTCTCCTTTGGGAGAGTACACATCTGCATCTTCTCCAGTCCATCTTGCTACAGCGCTGAAGGTTGTACCTAAATCTATACCTATAACAGGGGAATTATGACTGTCGTACATTTTCTCACCTCTACTTATCACACTTGTATACTATTACTTGAGCTGGTCTTAATACATAGTTATAGTCCATTCCAAAAAGTGGTTTATAATAAATATATCCTCTTCTTATTACATCACATATCTTTTCATCTTTTTCTTTATCGTAAGTCTCCTCAACATCAAATACTTCATGATATTTAAAGTTAACTTCTTCTCCTTCTTTCACTTCAATCTTGCTTATTTGAAGCTTTTCAAATAGGTCGCTGAAGGATAAATCTAATGAAATGTATATATGTTCTATAGTCTTAGCTGCTTTGTTATCTAACTTTTTCTTTTCCATAAAACTAAGACCTGATTCTATTCCATCTGCTATATTCAATATATTGCTGTTAATAAACTTAAAGTAATCTCTAATTAGCTTTTCCGTGGATCCTTTTAAATCTGACAATATATTATAGCAATTATTCTCTAATTCTTTAAGCTCATTTAGCTCCATAAAGGAGAGTTTGTCTGTATCGTAATCAAAGCTGAGTAGTTCTAATTTTGGAACTTCATTTAATTTCTTCAAGCTTGGTCCGAGCTTACTTAGCATCTTCCCTATAAGCTCAATTCCTTTTATTCTATTTTTTATAAATTTGTTTACAGCCTCATCATAGTCTTCTGTCATCGATTCCTCATAAGTCTTATTAAATTGAATCAATGTATTTTCAATTGAAGACATTAACTCATTTATTTCCTTAGCTAAATCTCTGCACTTCAAAGCCCAAAGCTCATATCTATCATATTGACTATGATATTCTAATTTTGCATTCTTTAAAAAGCCCAAGGCTAAATTCTTTTGTCTTTGCTCTTCTTCGGATAAAGTGGTTGACTGCTCTTCAGCTGAAATCTCATTTTCCACAGACTTACTATCCTTTTGCAGCTCTTCTTCCAGCTCAAGCTCTATTGTAGACTCTCTTGTAGGTTTTGTTGGTGCAGCTTCTTCTAACGTTTGTACAATTTCCGCTGCTTGAACTTCTTCTTCGCTATTCTCATTACAGCAGCATTCTGTTTTTTCTCCTTCTTCCTGTACCTCTTCTTCGCAGCTAACCTGATTACCTTGTGATTTAGTTTCTTTTTCAGCATCTTCCAGTCCAACTTCTGTTTCAATTTTTATTTCCGGTTCTATCTTAACTTCTATTTTAACTTCTACCGCTTCTTCCTTTTGTGCTTCTATTGACGCCTCATTACTTTCTTCATTAGTGATCTCTTTATTATCCATACTACTCTGGCTTACTTCCTCACTAATGGCTTCTTTATTGCTAAATTCCTCAGTTCTACTTTCTAAAGGAGCAGATTCTACTTCTTGCTTTTCCACTACCTTATTTACATTGTCCATGTCTCACCCTCCTTAATCACTTAAGGTCATTACTTCCCTATTCTCTTTCTATGTTAAGAGTAATCTCTTCACTTCTTCCTGTGCTCTTAGATGTAGCACTTACCTTTATTACGTTCTCAGCATTAACCTCAAATCTTACATTGATTAACTCTACACCCTTTAATGCCGCAGGTATATCCTTTAGTTTAAATTCTCCAATGAACACAGCTTTTGCTTTTCCTTCATCATCAACTTGGTTTATAAACTCTATGTCCTCACTACACTGATATACATAAATGCTCATTTCAGTTTGATTATCCTTTTGTGTTGTATACTCCTTTTCCTCTATTACAGAAGCTTCTGGTGGTATCTCGGTACCTTTTCCAATTATTTTAGAGAACTTCATTCCAGCTATCATAATGCCTAGATTATGAGTTACCTGCTGAGTAAGTTCTATTTCTCCCTCTGGCTTAGCTTCTCCGTTATCCTTAGCATCATCCGGAACTGCTAGAGTCGCACCAAATATGGCTGCTCCTTCTGACACTATAGTCCTTGGGTTAAAATTACTGTAAGGTTCCTTTCCAAATAACTCTTTAATCTTTCTCTTAACTATCGGTACTAATGTAGATCCCCCTACTAATATAATTCTATCTATATCATCTATAGTTAATTTTCCATTTTCTATAGCAAGCTTTACCGTTTCTTCTGTTTTATTCACTAAATCTTCAATTAATCCTTCAAATTCTTCTCTTGTAACTTCTGTGTCCAGGTGAAGCAATTCCCCTTCTTCGTTTTGAACTATATTAGGCACAACTACTGAGGTACTGTCCATCTCACTGAGTTCCATTTTAGCCTTTTCAGCTACTTCCTTTAGCTTCTGTTGTGCTTGCTTAAGCTTCTTACGGTTTATTCCTTGGTCCTTTTGTAAATCTAAAAGGTCTATTCCATTTTCCTCTAAAAACTTTTTATTAATATGCTCCATCAGCCTTTGGTCAAAGTCATCTCCACCTAAAGTTGGAATTCCTTCTTTAGCTAATATTTCATACTTATATTCTCCTCCTGCTGTAGTCTTAGCATTAAGAATACATACATCAAAAGTTCCTCCACCCAAATCATATACTAATATATTTTGGTCTTTATTTGAGTTGAATCCATACATTATAGAAGCTGCTACTGGCTCCTCTAATAGATAAAGCACCTCTAGTCCTGCAATCTCTGCAGCCTTTTTAGTAGCTTGTTTTGCGTTATCTGTAAAATTAGCAGGCACACATATTACAGCATATTTTAAATCTCCATTTGGGTCAAAATCTTGTTGGTTCATAGCTGCCTCTATCAACTTTGATAAGATATCTCCTGATATTTGCTCTGGCGTATATTCTTCATCAAATATTTTCACCTTATACTCGCTATCTCCCATGTGCCTCTTAATAGATGTAACTGTATTTTCTGGAGCTATTATGGCTCTTGATTTTGCTTGCTCTCCTACCAATTTTGTATCTTTATCAACAAAAGACACCGCTGAAGGCATATAATCCTTACCATCTATAGTTAAGACTTTCCCCTTACCCTTTGTATAAACTGACACTATTGATGTTGATGTTCCTAAGTCTATACCTAAGACATAAGAACTTTTAGTTGGAACTAATCCCATATTGTTTTACCTCCTCAATTATTTACTAGCATCGACTTTTACTTCTCTATATGTAACTTGATTTTTTCTTATTAAATTTTCTACTGAATCTAAATCTAGTAGGCCAGCATTATCATAAGCAAAGCCTATTATTTCATCCTTTAAGCTTGTTCTATTCAAATCTACACTTCTAAACTTAATAATCATATTCTCATCTATTTCAAATATAGCACCTACAGGTGTCTGACCTTTCTCTGGATTATCTATAGGCAGGGACAGGCCTCCTAACTTCTCATTTTCAGATAAGACTGTGCTTTCACCTCTAAATATGTTCATATATACATCCCTTTGATATGGCTTACTTGTAAAGCCTAGTATTCCCGATTTTGCAGGAAGTACACTGCCCCTTGGAACAATAATATTATAGTAAAGCTTATCATTGGAATCTAACATATCTATGCCGTAGCTGTGAACTACCTTTTCTTTTATCACTATGTCTGGAAGGTTGTCATAGCCCATGTTTACATCTGGAGTCCCTAAGGTTACAGCTAATATTGCAGCTCCATTTGATACAACCTCGTCAACATTTGGTGCTATATAAGGCTCTCTTATTTCTCTCTTTACAAGTTCTTTTATTATTGGAGCTTTTGTAGAACCTCCAACTAAAATAACTCTATCTATATCATCAGCAGTTAGTTTTGCTTGTTTTAATACATTTTTCATTTTTGAAATAGTTTTATCAAGAAGAGGTTGTATTAGCTTTAAATATTCCTTTCTTGATAGTTCATATTCTAAATAATAATCTTCAAATAAATTTGGAAGAATTATTTCTACTATATCTTTTTCGGAAAGTTCTATTTTTGCCTTTTCAGCAGACTCTCTTACCTTTTGCCTTGCTGCCATATATTCTCTTTCTTTATTTAGGTTTAAATCTACTCCTGTTTCCTCTCTAACCTTTTTGTATAGGAGTTTTGCAATAGCAGCATCAAAGTCGTCACCACCAAGCCTTGCATCTCCGTCAACTGCTATTACATCAAAGTTGTTACCGGTAACTTTTAATATAGATACGTCAAATGTTCCTCCACCTAAATCATAAACCATAATAGTTTGATTTTTATTTTCATTTAGACCATATGCAATGGCTGCAGCTGTTGGCTCAGGTACCAATCTTAATACATTTAAACTTGCATTTCTTGCTGCCTGCAGTGTTGCCTCTCTCTGTTCTGATGTGAAATATGCAGGTACAGTTATAACTGCATCCTCAATTCTATCCTTAAATTGTTCTTCTACCTTTTGCTTCATAGCCTTTAGCACTTCAGTAGCTACAGTTATAGGAGTTATGGTTTGTCCACCTATCCTGTACTTTGTATCTGTACCTATATCTCGTTTAGTGGATCCTATAGTATTGGCTGGATCCATTAACATCCTTGACTTAGCTTGATATCCAGCTATAATATTTTCATTTTTAAATGAGAGAACAGAAGGAAAGGTGTTCATTCCATCTATTGTTATTGTATTTGCTCTACCTCTATGCCAGTAAGACATAACAGAGTTTGTAGTACCTAAATCTATACCAACTGTTATAGCCATATATTTCACTCCTATCTATTTAAATTGGTGTATATACAAATAGATTTCTCCATATCTTTAAACTTACTTTAAAGTTCAGAGAAATCTATTGTTCAACACTTTAGAAATCGTTATCCAGAGACACAGCTACACGTTTAAGCCATAGTTTTTACATAATGCTTCTAACCCGCCTTCAAAGCCAGAACCAACAGCATTGAATTTCCACTCTCCATTGTGTCTATATATTTCACAAACTACTATAGCTGTTTCTATGCTGAAGTCTTCTCCTAAATCGTATCTTAATACTTCGCTGCCATTATTTTCATCAACAACTCTTACATATGCATTTGACACTTGTCCAAAGTTTTGGTTTCTTGCCTTAGCATCATAAATTGTTACTGTAAACGCTATCTTATCTATATAATCTGGAACCTTTGGCAAATCTACTACTACAGACTCATCATCTCCATCTCCTTCGCCAGTTCTGTTGTCTCCTGTATGCTCAACTGAACCTGATGGATGTCTTAAATTATTGTAAAATATAAAGTCTACATCATTTTCTACTTTTCCAGACTTTCCAACCATGAATACACTAGCATCTAGGTCAAAATCATATCCTCCATCATAAGCATTTGTATCCCAGCCTAAGCCTACCATAATTTTTGTTAAACTTGGATTTCCTTTTGTTAAGTCGATTTTTTGCCCTTTTTTCAATACTATACCCATAGATAATTCTCCTCTCTTTTCCACGATCTTTTCTATATAAAATTCTACAAATACCAACGCAATTCCTTCTAATTTTATAAATAATTTCGTTACAATTATTGTACAAAGTAACATTTAGTTTTATGTAGTCATATCATGTCTATAAATATAAAGCGTAACTTAATCTTTCTCTATATTTCGTAGGTTTTTTAAATAAAATTTCCTTTTATATAAACAGGGCATATAAAATAATTATTTTATATGCCCTAAACCATCGTCCTAATCTTATCTTTCTCCAAACTTAGAAATATACTTTTCAACTACAACCCCAGCAATAGCTCCGTCGCCTACTGCTGTTGCTACCTGTCTTAGCACTTTTTCTCTTACATCTCCTACTGCAAAGACTCCTTTTATATTCGTTTCCATATTTTCATTAGTTAAAATATAGCCTTTTTCTGTTAGATTAATTTTACCCTGGAAAATTTCTGTATTGGGCTCATATCCAATAAATAGAAAACATCCATCTACAGGAACACTTGTAAATTCATTGTTTTTTAGATTTTTAAGTATAACTTTATTTAATCTCTCATCACCTTGAAAAGACTCCACTACCGTATTCCAAACAAACTGTATTTTTGGATTTTTCACAGCTTCATCTTGTGCTGCCTTATTAGCACGCATAGTTCCTTCATCTTTTCTAGCCGATATAATAACTTTTTTTGCAAACTTAGTTAGGAATATTCCTTCCTCAATGGCAGAATCTCCGCTTCCTACAATCATAACAGTTTTATCTGTATAAAATTCAGCATCGCAGGTAGCACAGAAGGAAATACCTTTATCATATAGGAAGTTTTGTTCATTTACGGCCTCTGTAAGCCTTGGTTTTCCTCCTGTAGATATGATTACAGTCTTTGCATGGTATATTATTCTAAAGGTTTCTACTAATTTATCTTCTCCTTCAAAGTCAACGCTTTTAACATCTGTAAGCTTGAATTTTACTCCAAAACCTTTAGCCTGTTTATGGAAAAGATTCATAAGTTCTGTTCCAGATATTCCTTCTGGAAAGCCAGGATAGTTTGCTACCTCGCTTGTATAAGTAGCTAACCCCCCTACTAAAGACTTTTCTATTAAAATGGTTTTTAATTTTGCCCTACCGCAGTAAATTGCTGATGTTAGACCGGCAGGCCCTCCTCCTATTATCACAACATCATAGTATTCATGTTTCTTCTCCATAAAATACCTCCTATAATCTGAAAAATAATGGTGGCACAGAGCCACCATATATTTTTAAATAAAGTATTTAACTAATAACTTGCTTCCAATCCAAGCTCCTATGAATATAAACACCATATACACCCATCCGTGTAATGACATGGATGCCATTCCACTGAATAGTGCTCCTATATTACACCCAAAAGCTATTCTTGCTCCATAGCCCATTAAAAGTCCACCAAGAATTGCTGCAACAACCTGTTTCATTGATTTTATTTTCTTTATCTTAAATTGTGATGCAAGAAGAGTTGCTAAAAATGCACCTGCTATAATTCCTATATTAGATATAGAATGACCATTATTTAAAAATCCGCCTGCAAGACCAGCAGCATGACCCTTTTGTTGAAAATAGAACCAACTTTCTGGATGCCCACCAAGCGCCTTATATATCCAAGCTCCCCAGTAAGAAAATGGCGTTGTTACACCCCAAGCACTTCCTGAAGAAGCTAGCATTGCAACATTTAGAAGCCCTAATATTACAGCTCCCGTAGTATATGTCCAAGGGTCCTTTAAAAATTTTTTATAAAATACGTTCTTTTTTATATCCAATAGATTCACCTCTATTTCATCTTCTCAATGTATATTTCCCATTCACCATCGTCAACTTCTTCTATTTCCACGTTATGTCCTTCTTTTCTTGCCCACTCTGGTACGTTTTTCATAGCACAGCTGTGGTCTATTTCAACTACAAGTACCTCTCCAATTTTTAAATCTTCCATTTTCTTTTGAGTTCTTATTAGAGGTACTGGGCATGCTTCTCCTAAACAATCTAATCTATATTCTTTCATTATAAATTCCTCCTAAATTTTTAATACTGGTTAAGTTTTAAATTTATGTTGATTTTTACTTTAATTGGTTTTTCTATTTCCAAACCAGTCTGCTAAGATATAAAGTCCTAATAAAAGTCCAAATTGTAGAATAATTGCTGGCATCCAACCTATAACATCTGGTAAAAATATACCTTTCTTTGGCATGAAGTTTTTTGACCACCACCCAAAGTTATTCGCTCCCCATAGAGAACCTATTATAAAGAATACTAATGAAAGTATTTGCATTAAAAATCCTTCTCCAACTCTCATTAAAGTTCCTGATGCACATCCTCCTGCAATAACCATACCTATGCCAAACATTACAGCTCCTATAGCTGTATGTACTCCTACTGGTGATACATTCCCTGGTATTGCTTCTCCTCTAGATGCAGCTGCAAATTGTAGAGCTGCAAATCCAACTGTGGCAACTGCTATTGCTGTTATAACTGCCTTAGTTAAAGATGTACTTCCTGTTAAAACAGGGTCTCTCAGCGATGCAGTAAAGCAAAATCTTGATCTTTGCAGTGTGAAACCTAAGGCTACCCCAAACACCCACATAAGTGCTGTTTTTGGCGAATTGTTTGCCATAAAGAATCCTACTCCAATTATTGCAATAAAAAATGCTATTCCAAAAGGTATTTGATTTATCCTTTTCTTTTTAGTCTTTCTGATTTTTGATGTCTGAATTTCAGCCATAACTTCACCTCCGAATATTTCCTAGTATTCTTATATGTTTTATGTATATAATTTTATTATGTAATCTTAAATTTGTCTATAGTTTTTTTAAAAAAAATATAATTTCTGTCGATTTAGTAGGAGTTATTTCTAGTGGAGGCGCGGAGGCACTAAAGTGCAGTGGAGAAGTGGAAAATTAAAACAAGTTTAAAGCGGAACGTGTAAATAGCACAACATCCTTCACTTTACACTTTCAACTATACACTTTACACCAAGAAAAAGGGAAATAAAGATGCTAGGCACATCAGATATCAAATTTCTCCACTCCTCCAATTCTCCACTAAGAATTTTGCGTTACAAAATTCTTATGTTGTTTTTTATTTTCAAAAAATAAAAAACTCCTATAAGAACGAGTCCTTATAGGAGTAATAGTAGCTTATACTATCTTCTGAATCCTCTATTGTTGTTTTGTTGCTTTCTTGCTTTTCTGCATTCTGGACATCTTTGAGGTTCATTTTCGAATCCTTTTTCTTTGTAGAAAGCTTGCTCGCCTTCAGTGAATACGAATTCTTTTCCACAATCTTTACATACTAAATTCTTATCTGCCATTTCAACATTCCTCCTTTTTAGAAATTAAGATTTAAAACTGATCTCCATTACATTCCTAAAAAGGGAAATGGTATTAATCGTATTAAATCCTGCACTGCACATTACTGGAATCTCAGTACTTTTTAAGTGTAACACACTTCTAATAAACATGCAATAGCATAATCCACATTATTTTTCAGCTCTTTCAACTTTAACTTTCTTACCTTTAATGCTTACATTTTGAAGTTCTTTCAAAACTTTTCCACCCTTTTTATTTAGTATATCCACATAAGTGAAATTAGGCTGAACATCTATAATACCAACATCATCAGCTGAAATTCCTTCAATACTTGTAACTGCTCCCACAATATCTCCTGGACGTATCTTCTTTTTCTTTCCTGCATTTATATGAAGTTTTGTAATGTCCTTACTTAGTCTAGCACTTTTATCACTCTTTAACTTAGGCTTAGTCTTAGACTTATCCTTAAAAAGTTTTTTTCCTTCTTCAACCTCTTCTTCCGTTGGAAACTTCCCCCTAGCTATTTTATATCCTATATATTCTTCAATTTCATTTAACAATCTTACTTCTTTAGGAGATACAAAAGTTAAAGCTTTCCCTTTAGTACCAGCACGCCCCGTTCTTCCAATTCTATGAACATAACTATCTGTTTCTACTGGAGTATCGTAATTTATAACATGAGTTATATTTTCTATATGAATTCCTCTAGCCGCTAGATCTGTGGCAACTAAAAATTGAAATTCTCCCCTTTTAAATCTCTGCATAATGTCTAGTCTATCCTTTTGTTCCATACCACCATGTAATTTTTCACAGGAATAATTTTTATTCTTCATCTTATGAACTACATTATCTACAGTTTCTTTTGTACTGCAGAATATTATACAGCTATTTGGTCTTTCAGTGTAAATTGTATCATTTAAAAGTCTAAATTTTTCATTTTCATCAACTTCATAATAAACCTGCTCTATTCTCTCTGTAGTCATCCTCTCAGGATTCATTTCAACTTTCTGTGGATTAGCCATGTATCTTCTACACAGTTCTTCAATTTTATCGTCTATAGTTGCAGAAAACAACATAGTAACTCTATTAGCTGAAAGCTTCTTTATTATTACCTCAACTTGATCAATAAAACCCATGTTCAACATTTTATCTGCTTCATCTATAACTAAATATTTTATTTTGTTTGTATCTAAATTACCTTTTTCTATATGATCAAAGGTTCTACCTGGAGTTCCAACAACTATATGTACTCTTTGTCTTAGCTCCCTTGCCTGTGCATCCATTGGTTGTTTCCCAAATACAGCAGCAGCTCTAATTCTTTTAAGTCTACCTATATTAGAAATTTCTTCTTTAACTTGCAGCGCTAATTCCCTAGTAGGTGTCAAAATTAGAGCCTGGGGGCTCCTTTCTTCCAACTCTACTTTTTCACAAAGAGGAATTCCAAAAGCTGCAGTTTTACCACTTCCTGTTTGCGATTTCACTATAATATCCTCTTCATTTAGCGCTAAAGGTAATACCTTTTGTTGTACCTTTGAAGGCTTGTTATATCCTAGCATTTTTAATGCTTCTAGTATTTCTCCACTCAATTTAAACTCCTTAAATTCTCTCATTTCCATAATGTTTTCAACCTCGTATCTCTTTAGTTTTATTTATACTTATTTTACCCAAGTTAACTTAGAAATTTTCAGCAAGCTCCTTTAGCATAACTCTTTATATCTTAGCAGACTTTTCCTAAACAGTGAACCCAAATCTTAAGCAAGTATTCTAAATCTCCCATTTAGTGATGATTACATATTCTGTGAGCTGGTTTAATGCTAGCAGCTTATTTTTCAGATACCTCTCTTACTGAAAAGATAAGTAGTTTCGTTATGAATACAAAAAACTTGTTTGACAAAACTATATACTGAATATAGACTTAAGCAGAGAGCCTAAATCTTAAGCGTACATCCTGAATTTACCATTTGGTGATGGTCGCTTGCTCCTCTGATGATAAGAAGAGGAATTTCATAAGCAGGGAACGCAAGTCTTTGATTTGTAATGAGTCGCTTACTTCTCTGATGGCAAGAAGAGAAGTTTCATATTATACATAAAGGAGATAACCAAGATGACATCATTTGATAAATTAGGATTAAATTCAAACTTAATAAAAGGACTTTATAAAGAAGGCATAAAAAATCCTACAGCTATTCAGGAAAAAGCAATACCTTTATCGCTAGAAAATAAGGATATAATAGGTCAATCAGAAACAGGGAGTGGAAAGACTCTAGCTTACTTACTTCCTATGTTTCAAAAGATTGACAGCTCAAAACGAGAAATGCAGGCTATTATATTAGCTCCAACTCATGAATTAGTCATGCAAATAGATAAGCAAATTAAGTCTTTATCATTAAACTCAGAAATTTCTATAACTTCCGCTCCTATAATTGGAGAAGCTAATATAAAAAGGCAGATAGAAAAGCTTAAAGAAAAACCTCATATCATTGTAGGCTCTAGTGGAAGAATACTTAAACTTATAAAAGATAGAAAAATAAGCGCGCACACTGTTAAAACTATTGTTATAGATGAAGGTGATAAACTTCTTGATGAGAAGAATTTAGGTACAGTGAAGGATATTATTAAAACTACCATGAAAGATAGACAGCTTATGCTTTTCTCAGCTACTATAAACGAAAGGACTTTAGACATATCTAAAAATTTAATGAAGGACCCTGAAATAATAAAGATTGAAAGCAAGGAATTGGTCAATCCAAATATCAACCATATGTCTTTTTTATCAGAACAAAGAGATAAAATTGAAGTTTTAAGAAAATTGATTGCTGCTATAAAACCTGAAAGAGCCATTATATTTATAAATAGAAGTGAAGAAATTGATATAACCACATCAAAGCTTAAGTATCATAACCTAAAGGTGGATGCTATTTATGGTTCAGCAGTAAAAGAAGAGCGCCAAAGAGCTTTAGAAGGTTTTAGAAGCGGTAAAATTCAACTTTTGGTAGCTTCAGATTTAGCAGCTAGAGGACTGGATATAAAAGATGTTACCCACATTTTTAATTTAGATTTACCTGAAGATCCAAAGGAATACTTGCACAGAGTTGGAAGAACTGGAAGAGCTGGAAAAGAGGGTACTGCTATTTCTATAGTTTCGGAAAGAGAGCTTCCACTTATAGATAAATACAAAAGAACCTTTAACATAGAAATAGAAACAAAAGACGTTTATAAGGGAGCAATTGTAGACTTTGGCAATGGCAGGCCTTCTAACAAGAGATCTTTTAGAAAAAAACAAGTATCAAAAGACCAAACTAGAAAACCACGTTAGAAATTAAGAGTTAAAGAATACATTAAAGTAAAAACTTCTAAAGTTTAGAAGTTTAGTAGCCTATGAGTTTAGAAAATTCTAAGCTTCATAAATTCTCTAAACTTCTAAACAAAATTAGTCCTTAACTTTTTTCTTTTTTAATATACCACAAGAAGAAAAGCATCAAAAGCTAATCTTTGGTATTTCCACTAGCGAGCGTTTTGTAAGACTTGTATCTTATCTACCTTCTTTTTAACCTTATCAATTTAAATCCTTCATATCTATTTTCTATAATGGTTACTATACATGTGAAAACTTTATATACGAAGGTCATAGAATTTTAACTTAAACTTTATTTAGCTATGTTTTAACTAATCACCTATTATTACATAAGGTTCTGGGTTTACAGGTTCACCATTAATTCTTACTTCAAAATGCACATGTGGTCCAGTTGCATATCCTGTTTCTCCCATTTCAGCTACTGCTTGTCCAGCTTTTACACTCTCTCCTACTGATACTAGATTTGATGAATTATGAGAGTAGAGAGTACTTATTCCATCACCATGATCAATAACTACATAATTTCCATAACTATTCGAATACCTAGAGACTATTACTTTTCCATCTGACATAGCGTATATTGGTGTCCCATTTGGCGCTGCGTAATCAATACCAGTATGCATTTTATAAGTTTTCAATATTGGATGAAATCTCATACCAAAGGGTGATGTAATTACGGGGCTATATCCTGTATCACTTGTCTTTAATATTGCTGCTCTTTTTCCTGACTCTTGTTTCGATTTTTGTTTCACTTCTTGTCTTGACTCTTGTTTCGATTCTTGTCTTGACTCTTGTTTTATTCGATCTTCTGAATGTTTTTTACTATTATCTTGATCAGATGAAAAATTTTTTTCAGTAACAGTACGTATCTCTTCTTTAATTCTATTGGATTCTTCTACCTCCTTTTCTAATATTTTTTCAGTGTTTACTAAATCTTCGTTTATACTATCATAATAGCTTTGTTTTTCAATATTAGCTT
Source organism: Clostridium bovifaecis (assembly GCA_009738435.1). Lineage (GTDB taxonomy): Bacteria > Bacillota > Clostridia > Clostridiales > Clostridiaceae > Clostridium_H > Clostridium_H bovifaecis. The sequence goes on from CP046522.1 coordinate 2,800,758, forward strand.
TCTTAAGCTCATTTTGCTTAACAGTAAGTTCTGCCTTTAGGCTTAAAAGTTCCTTTTGTTTAAGCTCTATACTTTGTTTTTTCTTTTGTATATTTTTTTGACTTTCTTTTATTTCATTAAGTAAATTGTTATCAAATTCTGATATTTTGCTTATTATGTAAAATCTTGATATGAGATCTGAAAAGCTCTCTGAAGAAAGCAGCACATCTAAATAACTTCCAGAGCCATTCATATACATCACTTTTACTCTTTTATCATAGAGTTCCCTCTGTTCATCAAACTTTTTAATCTCTCCACTTAATTGTTTACTTAAGTCCCCAATTTCCTCTTCGCTATTAATAATTTTATTATTCGCTTCCTCTATGTCCCTAAATGTATCTTGAATTTGTCTATTTATTTCATCTAATTGATTAGTAACATCTTTCTTTTTATCTTTTAAATCTTCAATCTTACTTTTTAATTCAGTAACCTTATCATTTGTCACTTTCTTATATCCATTACTTCCCTCAGCTAATGCTACAGATGGTGCCCCAGCCACAAGTGAAATGGCTAATAAAATACATATAGAGTGTTTTCTCATTTTCTTCCTCCTTAGCTTATATGTCAATTGTCATCTAATAGTCACCTATAGTTTTCATTACTCTTCCTGCTATAGCCTCTACTATCCTTTAAATACTGTAACTCTTTTTACAAAGTTCTAACTCTCACCTCCATACTATTGGCATACTTCCATTCCATTCTATTTTATATGGTTAAACAATGCAATAATTAGAATAATTTTTTAGTAAAATTAAATTTTTGTTAAAAATTAATAAAAAATACCACCTCCTCTTGAAGGTAGTATTTTTTTATTCCATTGTATGTTTTTCCACTTTTATATCTGTAATTTATTATCTTAATTTTCACTTTTATTATCGCAGCAACTTCCTTTTTTGTTGCCACCTAACATCATTGGTATCATCGCAATCATCATTAATGGACATATAAACGGTGCTATTCTTGCTAGTACACCAGCAGCACTTGGGCTAATCCTTGCTATAAATGGTAAAAGTCCTATAACAACTATAGGTAATCCACAGCAAAGAATCATGTGCAGCATATGTTTTAATGGACTATGCTTATGATTACCGCCTTTTCCTTTGTTATCTTCATGACAATTCATAACTAACCCTCCATTACGCCTTCCTTAATCAGAAAAGCTATTATACTTTACATACATTCTATCTAATTCATATGAAGAACATATGAAGAAATCCTCTTTATTTAAAACCCGCTCATCATATTTTTATAACTACGTCCATTTCCTTCTCTACCTCGTATTGGCATCATTGAATTATGCATGTCAATCATGTTTTCTCTTCCTATCGACTCCATCATTTGTCCCATATAGCTATAACCGTTATTGTTCATAATTTCAATCATTTTGTCATAGTCTTCTTCTGATAGAGTGTTCATATAATTTGTCATTGCATCATAATCACCAGTCTGCATATATCTAGCCGCATCTTTAAATCCATTGTCTATCATGATTTGACTCATATCCTCATATATATCTTTTGAAGGATTATTATTCCTACCAATATTACTGATTTTCTTTGTAATATCTTTTACTTCTACATCATTATTTACTTCAGCTTTTTGATTTGTGTTAATACTCTCTTCCTTTACAGTAACTTGTTGATTTTCTTTAAGGCTATTAGCATTAGCACTAATTCCTTCCGCATTACCCTTTTCTACAGTAATTTGATTTGTACCAATACTGCTTTCTTTTACACTAACTTGCTGATTGCCTTTAAAGCTGCCACCATTGATATTGCTTGCAAAAGCAACTCCTCCAATTGTTCCTGCCGAAATTAATACTGCACCTAGTAAAGCTAACATTTTATTTTTCAAAATACTTCCTCCTTATGTTTATTTTAAATCAGAAATATTAATCCCTCATTCTTCCGCGTTTCTGATTCTTTAATTCAATCATACATTGTAAATGTGGAGGAAATATGAAGAAAATATCTGCATCCATAAAAATTTTCCAAATAGAATAATGGCTATATTTTTGAATTCAAATGAATCTCAAGAATATAGCCATTAGAAATTTTATTTAAATATTATTTTTTAAAGCTTATACCATTTGGTTCTCTGTCCACCGGTATAGTTGTAATTACTTTATTTGTTGTATTGTCTATAACACTTACTGTAGCTTCGTAAATGTTAGTTATATACACATATTTATTATCTGGGCTTACTACAACTCCATGGGAACCCTTACCTGTGTCTACAGTAGCTACAACTTTCTTAGCAGCTAAATTAATCTTTGAAACCGTATTAGAAGGCTTTTCTTCTGTACCTTGGTTTGCTACAAACACATATTTATCATCAGAGTCTAAATATAACTGAGCTGGCCCTACACCCACCTTTACCTTTTCAACTTTGTCTGTAGCTAAGTCTACTATAGCTATAGTGTTTTCACCATTTATCGTCACAACTAAAGTTTTACCATCCTTAGTTATACCTGTTGTTATAGGCGTCTTTCCTACCTTAATCTTCTTTAGCTCTTTGTTTTTTTCAATATCAACTATACTTACTGTATCCTCACCCATATTTGCTGCATAAGCATATTTACTATCGCTAGATATTCTAAAGCCGTGAGGCCCTTTTCCCACAGCAACATTATTTATAAGCTTATACGTCTTTGCATCAATTATAGATACATTATTATCTTCATTATTAGTTACTAATACATACTTACCATCTTTAGTAAATACTATATGAGCAGGATGTTCTCCAACTTCTACCTTCTGGATTTGCTTTCCTGTTTCAACATCATAGAATACCGCTGACCCATTCATATTCATTGAACCATGCTCTGTTTGGCCTTCTTCCATTCCTACTGCTGATGTATAAGCAAAAACTTTTCCATCTGGAGATACCTGAACATTATGTGGAGATCCTTCATCTTTTATTGTTTCAACAACCTTACCTGTAGCCACATCTATTTTAGATATACTCCCACTTTCATTAGCTGTATATATATATGAAGCAGTTTTTTGCTCCACTTTCGTTTCAGCTTTATTTGCAGAAGGCGCTCCAGTGTTATCTTTTGCAGCATTATTGCAAGCTGCTAAAGTTAACATTAGTGCTGCTGAACTTCCTATAATCTTTAAGTATTTTGATTTAACCATAGATCTCTTCCTTTCTCTTTAGTTACTGTCTTTACAATAATATTATATAAGATTAATATAAAGATTATGTGTAGATATATTATCTTGTAATATTAATTGTTTTGTACGTGTCACTATTTACAAATTATCATTACTAACTTTCTAATTAATTACTAACTATTTCGTAAACCATTTTTATTGTTTCATTATAAATGATAAAATATTTACCTTCTGTGACTTTAGTTACACCCTTAGAAAACGCTAACAAAACTATCATATAGTTCAATTTTGTCTCTATTTATTTGTAAATACTAAGTCAAAGTGATAAGGTGGAATATCAATTTGACTCTTCAGAGTAAATCCTGCTTTTGAAGCCCATTCTATAATAGTTTCAGGTTTAGGCCTTACTTCCATTGACGACCCTCTTGCTGTTTCCCCTTTAGATATATCACCATGAATTACGTGGGCGTTTGAGATATTATTATCTTGTATTTTGTTTTTGAAGGCTTCTACCATCTTTTCATCAATATCTATTCCAATAGCATTTCCACTTATAAGTTCACTAGCTAGCAGTAAGAACGTACCATATCCACATCCTATATCAACTAAAGTCACTATATTTTTGTCTACACTTATTTGTTTAAGAATAATTTCTTCATATTTTCTACATAATTCGATAGTATAATATGTATATAATAAAGTTAATCAATAATCCATCCTGAAATTGATTAATAGTTTTTTGTGAATGTAATCCCCCAAGACTTACATTCAATTTTTATAATAAAAAGAAGTCTGTTTCTCCATAAGACTTCTTTTTATTATTTATTTTCTAAAGATCCTGTAGGAAACATCCTAAAAACTATGTTATAATTAACAATCCTAGTTTGTCTAACACTGCTAGATTATTCTATTCATCATATGCCTTTTACAAAACTCATCATTTAGAACACCTTATTGATTCTTACCTTCAAGAAACCCATCAATTTGAAATGAGTAAAGCAGCTGGAACAATAATCCTTCATTCTCAAAGCATATCCCTCCAACCTCTTCTATACGATGTTTACGATAATTTAAAGTATTTCGATGAAGAAATAATAGCTCAGCTGTTTTTCTTTGATTAAATCCTGTTTCCGTTAACACTTTAAGGGTATTATATAACTCAGTACCATGTTCATGATCATATCCTCTTAACCGTGCTAATGCTGGATGGCAAAATTTACCCAAATGGACTTCTACTGGCATCTTGTTTAAAATGTCAAAGAATGCAAAGTCGCTATAATAATTAATATTATCCTCTTTACTAAGTCTCTGCGAAAAAAGAATGGCATATTCGGCTTGACTATAATAATTGGGAAAAAGAGCTGGATCATTGAATGCATTACTAACTCCTACTTTTATATGTTGTTCTTTTGCTAAAAGCCTTAATTCCTCCATAGCTGATTCGTCTATATGATAGCTATCATCCACAGGAATAATTAAAACAATCCCCTTATTATAATAAACAGAAGGGGCTTTATCGAAAATAGTTAGCAAAGTCTTATGCAATTCCTCTTTAATATAATTTTCACCATGATAATAAGAAGGTTTTGCGTACAAAACGCTCATCCGTTCAGGAAAATGCAATTCACTATTTTGTATACGCATACGTGCTTGACTTGGATTAATCCCCTCTAACATATCCACCAAAATATTGCAGTAAAGTTGAGAGCGTAAACTCACACTATCCTTTCCTCTTAAAATTAGCTCTGAAGTTGCTTTACTAATTATAGGAAGCAATTGTCTAGTTTGCTCATCTATTGACTGATCACATTCAAACATGAAAACATATCCTAATAAAAAGTCCTTTGATAAAATCTTGCTGCATAAATATGACATGTTAGTGCTATCACAAACACTTGTGAAAGCTTCTGTTGTCTTAGGAGAATCCTTTCTAGAGCGCATCTGACGTATATGTTCCATAAATTCAATAGGACAGTATCCTCTCTCTACGCTCTGAATCCAGAGAGGATCTGGAACGTTAAAAGGTGTAGAATGTGCTAGTATCTTCCCCGATATGTCTAGTACAACCATTGCATTGCCTGCTTTTTCTGCTAACCCATTTAAAATAGCTTCTAAACCTCTACCATTTAAAATCATACGAAGCATATTTGCATAAGTCTGCTCAGCCTTCAATGAACGCATTAATTCTTCTCGAATTACGTTAAAAACAAATGCATAATTTTTCTCCTCAATTTGTATATAGTTTGACAATTTTCTACAACTACAATCGTTTTCATCATGAAAAAATATAAAGTGCTTTGGTAACATATTTTCATAACTTAATTGTGCATAATGCCCAATATATAAAATCTCATTGTCATAATATGTTACACTTTTATCTAAAAGCGCAATATCAAAAAACTCACCATCGCTTAGCAAATCACTAGATTTTATAGTAATTTTATTCTTTACTAATTTAATCACTTCAGAAAATTTCATATTTTATTCCCCCTATTATACTTTATGACATATGAACAAATAATTCAAGTTTTTTCGTGCATATGAACCCTACATTTATTTTTACAGTTCCGTTAAAATATTAACTATCAAAGAGGATTCATTAATAAGCCTTAATGAACACTTTGTGCAATATGCTTAATCAGATATTTAAAAAGAAAGGGTGAACCTTATGAAGTATCAAAAGCTTTTTGAAAAAGGGCAAATAGGATCATTAGAATTAAAAAATAGGATTGTTATGACAGCAATGGGTACAGGCTTCGCATCTTCAAATTGTGACGCTTCTGACGAAATTATTCGTTATTATGAGGAACGTGCTAAAGGAGGATGTGGACTTATAATAACTGAAGTTACTCGTATTGATAATGAAACTGGTGTAGCTACAAGTAATCAACTTAATGTAACAGATAGTAAATATATTCCAAGACTAACACGTTTAGCAGATGCTGTTCATAGATATGATAGTAAAATCTTTGTTCAACTACATCATCCAGGCAGAGAAACTTATAGTCGTTTATTAAATGGAAAACAAATTGTTGCACCAAGTCCAATTCCTTGTAAGGTTGTTGGTGAAATGCCTCGTGAGTTAACTACTGCAGAGTGCGAAGATTTAGTTAAAAAGTTTGTAAAGGGTGCAGCTATTGCACAAGCTGCAGGAATTGATGGAGTTGAGCTCCATGCTGCACATGGTTATTTAATAAACCAATTTATTAGTCCATATACAAATAAGAGAACAGATAAATATGGCGGAGATTTCTATAATAGAATGAGATTTATTACTGAAATCATTCTTGGTATACGCTTTACTTGTGGTCCAAAGTTCCCTATTGCTGTCCGTATTGATGGTGACGAATTCGTTGAAGGCGGAATGAAAATAGATGACGCAATAAAAGCAGCTCGTTATCTAGAAAGCCTTAATATTGCATGCATTGATGTAAGCAGCGGAACATATGAGTCAGGTTATACAGTAATCGAACCTGCTGCTATCCCTGAAGGATGGAAAAGGCATTTAGCAAAAGCAATTAAAGAAAATGTAAAGATTCCTGTAATTGCCGTTAATAATATTAAACATCCAGGGGTTGCAGAATCATTACTAGAAGAAGGTGTAACTGACTTTATTGGAATAGGGCGTGGACATTTAGCTGATCCCGAGTGGGGAAATAAGGCTAAGTATGGTAATGAAGATTTGTTACGTAAATGTATCGGATGTCTTTATTGTTTCAGAGTTGCAAACACAGGCAGAGCACTTGAATGTACTGTTAATCCTCGCCTTGGCAGAGAAACTATTTATGGGGATGATAAATTAGTAAAAGATGGTGACGGCAGAACTGTAGCTGTAATTGGCGGTGGTCCTGGCGGTATGCACGCTGCTTATGTATTAGCTAAACGTGGATTTAAACCAGTAATTTTTGAAAAGTCCTCTGCACTTGGCGGTACAATGAATGTTGCCAACAAACCTCCCCACAAGGAACTTATTGGAGAACTAATAGAAACACAGGTTGCAGAACTAAATAAAGCTAATGTTGAAGTTCGTCTTAATTCTGAGGCCACTGTAGATATGGTAAAAGCTCTAAATCCATATGGAATAATTATAGCAGCTGGCGGCACACCTATAGTACCTTCTATTCCTGGTGTTAATAATGAAAACGTATATAAAGCTGAAGATATACTTTTAGGCAAGGTAAAGCTTACAGGTAAAAATGTTGCAGTTATCGGCGGAGGTGTTACTGGCTTAGAAACAGCAGAAGCATTGGCTGGAGACAATAAGATTACTGTAATTGAAATGATGAATGCGGTTGGAACTACACTTTATCCAAGTGTTCGTTCACTCCTATTAAAGAGATTAAATGATTCAGGGGTAGAAATACTTACAGGACATAGTCTTGCATCAATAGGCGAAAAAGAAATAACTCTTAGTGTTACTGAAACTGCATTTGAAGAAGCTAGAAAAGCAGATGCAGTAGTCCTTGCCCTTGGTACAAGACCAAGAAAAGAATTAGTTGAAAGATTTGAAAATGCTTTTGATAAAGTCACTGTTGTTGGAGATTGTAATAAGCCTGGTGAAATTGCTAACGCTATGCGTGAAGCTAATGATAAAGCATTTGTATTTTAGACAAGGTATTCATATTTTAAGGGAGGAATGAGTAATGAAAGATTTTAAAGATAAAGTTTTGGTTGTAACCGGCGCTGGCAGCGGTATAGGTTCAGCCATTGCTAAAGAAGGAGCCTTGCGCGGCATGAAAGTCGTTTTAAACGATATAGATAGCGAGGGTGTAAATAGAACTTTAGAAGAAATAAAGAAAATGGGCGGCGAAGGTGTAACTCAATGTGCTGATATCTCTTTACTTGAAAATGTTCAAGCCCTTTATGATCTAACTATGAATACCTATGGCCGTGTAGATATATTAGTCAATAATGCAGGTGTATCTGTCTCTGGGCCAGTATGGGAGATTCCTATACAGGATATCAGATGGATTACAGAAGTAAATCTGTTAAGCCATACCTATGGAATGAATGTTTTTCTTCCAAAAATGATTGAGCAAGGTACAGAAGCAGCAGTTGTCAACGTTGCATCTACTGCTGGAGTAATGATTTCGCCAAACGCAGTAATGTACCATGCTACCAAATTTGCAGATATTGCTCAGACAGAATCTACATCTTTAGCATTAAAGGCTCGTGGAATAAACAATATACAGATGCATGCTTTATGTCCAGCTTTTGTACAGACTACAATTCATGAAAGTGACAAACATCGTCCTGAAAGGTATGCTGATTTAAGTGATGATTACTATAAGAGTCAAGAATTTAAAGCAGGCTATATTAGAAGTGCTCGTCAAGTGCTTGGAGGTATCCCAATTGATTCTGTTGGACTTACTGTATTTACAGCATTAGAAGATAATAAGTTTTACATTTGGACACATCCTGAATCAATTATTCCGGCATCTCAAAGATTAGGAAATATGGTAAATGGCAGAAATCCTGCTTAAATAATGATTTAGTAAATTTGGGGAAGGAGTTTTGGATATGATTAAAGATTATAAAGATAAAATTGTTGTTGTAACAGGTGCTGCAAACGGTATTGGTAAACAACTTGCACTTGGCTGTGCAAAGAGAGGCGCACATCTTGTTATAAATGATATTCATGGAGATGAGGCAGAAAAGGTTGCACAAGAAATTCGTGATATGGGTCAAAAAGCAGTAGCTGTGCAAGCAGATGTATCTCTAAATGAGGAATGTAAAAGGATATTTGATGTTACCATGGAAACCTATGGTCATGTTGATGTATTAATTAATAATGCAGGGGTTTCTGCTTTTGGAGATGTAACAGAAATCGTCGAGCAAGATATTCACTGGGTAACAGAAGTAAATGTGTATTCTCATTGGTACATGATGGGACACTTCATTCCTCAAATGAAGAAACAAGGAAACCATTGTCAGATAGTAAATGTTTGTTCTATAGCAGGACTAATAACTCTTTCTTCTGCTCCAGTTTACTTTAGTACTAAACATGCTGCTGTAGCACTTTCAGAATCTACCTACAAATGGTTAAAGGAAACAAATGCAAATATTGATTTAGCTGTGTTCTGTCCAGGATTTGTACAAACAGAAATGTACTTAACTGATAGACATAGACCAGCTAGATATTCCAAAAACGATAATCCTTTCTATACAAGTAAAAAATATGAAGAGTACAATAAGATGAACCGTTATGTATTAGATACAGGTAGAGAATTAGAACCTGTTATCGAAGAGGTATTTCAAGCTCTTAATACAGATAACTTCTTTATCTTGACACACGATAAATATGACAGCTTAATACGTAATCAAGGTATTTTCCAAGCAGATAAGGTGCGTCCTATAACTCCTGAAGACATTGCACCTAAAGAATAATTTTATTCCATAAATATTAAATATATAGGCGAAAGGAATATTTCCTATAAATGAAGAAACCTTGTATGAAATTAACTCTTAAAAACACTGCTATGAATAAGCCTATAGACAAAACTTCTTAACGTAAAATATAGAAAAAGCAGCAGTTCATGGGAAAAAATGAACTACTGCTTTTATTAAACTATAGTATTTCTATCCCTGTTACCTCATATCCTGCATCATCTACAGCAAATTTTATATCTTCATCACTTACATCTATTGCTGATTCTATTATTGCTGATTTTGAATCCAGATTTACCTCTACACTAGTTACTCCATTTAGTTCACTTAGTGCTTCTTTAACGTGGTTAACACAGTGTCCACAGCTCATTCCTTCAACTAATATCTTCTTTTTCATTTTTCATTCCTCCTAAAATTATATATTTAAATATTGTAACATAACTAAATTATAGTAAAACTTACTGCCAAATAGAAAGCACATTTTCATTTCCTGAATGACTCGAAGAGTAAACAACTCTCACAAAACTATAAATTTTGAATGTCTGCTCAATCTCACCACACCAGATCATAGATTTTAGTTCGCTACTTAGCTGGCTTAAATCTTTTCAATCTTAAGGCATTTAATAATACTGATACTGAGCTAAAGCTCATAGCTGCTGCTGCAATAATTGGATTTAATAATGGTCCTCCAAAGATGTATAATATCCCCATAGCTACAGGTATGCCTAAAGTATTGTATCCAAATGCCCAGAATAAGTTCTCTTTAATATTTAATATAGTTTTTTTGCTCAACTGTATTGCAGTAGGTACATCCATTAAATCACTTCTCATAAGAACTATATCTGCTGATTCCATAGCAACATCTGTACCTGAACCTATTGCTATACCTATATCTGCTTGTGCTAAGGCTGGAGCATCGTTAATACCATCCCCAACCATTGCAACCTTTTTACCTTCTGCTTGAAGCTTCTTAACCTCATTTGCCTTATCTTGAGGCAATACTTCTGCTAAAATCCTGTCTATTCCAACCTGCTTAGCTATAGCCTCAGCGGTTCTTTTATTATCTCCAGTAATCATTGCTACTTCGATGCCCATTTTATGAAGCTGTTCTATAGCCTTCTTACTATTTTCTTTAACAGTATCTGCAACAGCGATAATTCCTCCAATTTTCCCACCTATCGATACATACATAGGGGTTTTCCCATCCCCTGCAAGCTTATGTGAAATTTCTTCTAGATTTTCTAAGGATACATTGCTTTCAATCATAAGTTTTCTATTTCCTAACAGGATATCCTTGCCATCTATTTTGACTTCTATGCCATGGCCCGGAATGGCTTTAAAGAAATCTAGTTTTTTTAATTCTAATCCTTTTTCTTCAGCTCCCTTTACTATAGCTTCACCTAACGGATGTTCTGATCCTTTTTCCGCTGAAGCTGCCAATTGCAATAAATCCTCTTGTGATATATTATTTGTAACAACTACATCTGTAACCTTTGGCTTTCCTTCTGTAATAGTGCCTGTTTTATCAAACACTATAGTCTTTATCTTATGGGCAGTTTCTAGTGCAACACCACTCTTTATTAAAACACCATATTCTGCTCCCTTACCCGTACCAACCATAATTGCAGTTGGAGTTGCTAGTCCTAAAGCGCAAGGACAAGCAATAACAAGTACAGAAATGAATATTGTTAAAGCAAATATTCCTGTTTCTCCACCAATAAAGTACCAAGCTAATGCAGAAAGAACAGCAATTGATATAACAACTGGGACAAAATAACCTGAAATTATATCTGCCATTTTTGCAATTGGAGCTTTAGAACCTTGGGCATCTTCTACTAACTTTATAATTTGGGCAAGAGCTGTATCTTTACCTACTTTTGTTGCTCTATATTTTATAGTACCATTTTTATTGATACTTGCACCTATTATCCTATCTCCAATATTCTTTTCTACTGGTATACTCTCTCCAGTTAGCATAGATTCGTCTACAGAAGTCGTACCTTCAACTACTTCTCCATCTACAGGCATTTTCTCTCCTGGTTTAACTACGAGTACATCCCCAACCTCTACTTCTTCTATAGGAGTTTCTACTTCTTTTCCATTTCTAATGACAATAGCTGTTTTAGGAGCAAGTCCCATCAGCTTTTTAATAGCTTCTGATGTTTTGCCTTTTGTAACTGCTTCTAAGTATTTACCAAGCGTAATAAGAGTTATAATAACCGCCGCTGATTCGAAGTATAAATCATAAGCATAATCTACGTTGCCTAAAAAAATCTGTACTATTGCAAATATTCCATATAAGAATGCTGCTGAAGTACCCATTGCAATTAAAGAATCCATATTAGGACTTCTTCTAAATAAGGACTTAAAACCTATTGTGAAAAACTTATAACCGGCTATCATAACAGGGATAACTAGCACTAATTGTATTAACCCAAAATTTCTAGGATTTTTCATAGGATCTATAATATCTGGTAAATGGAATCCAAAAGGCTCGAAAAACATATGTCCCATAGTTATAACTAATAGAGGTACTGAAAAAACTAATGATACAATAAATTTTTTCCATAAAAGCTGTATTTCTTTTTCTTTCCTATCTTTATCTGTATCTACAATAGCTTCTTCTTCTATAGCTTTATATCCAGCCTTTTCAATTACCTTTTTAATTTCAGAAACTCTAACCTTTGAAGAATCATAGTTAATATTTAGTTTTTCAGTTGCAAAATTTACGTTTGATTCCATAACTCCATCTAGCTTTTTTGTGACTCTTTCAATATTCTTAGCACAAGCTGCACAGGTCATTCCTTCTATCTTCAATGTCTTTGTGCTAGACTCAATAAGAGCCTTGTATCCTGCCTTTTCAATGGCAGATTGAATGTCTGAGATTGACACTTTTGTCTCATCAAAATCAATTTTTAATTTTTCTGTAGCAAAGTTTACATTTGCTTCAGTAACACCTTGAAGTTTTTTAGATGCCCTTTCTACAGCTTTTGCACAGGCTGCACAGGTCATTCCTTCTATTTTAAGACTCTTCTCCAAACCCTATCACTCTCTTCCTTTACTTATTTTCGTTATTAGTTTTCTTGATTGCATTGTTAGATTTATTTAAATCACAGCAATCCAGCTTACCCTTACCAAAGGATTTTTCATTTTCCTCTGCCATTTTTTTTATAGAATTCTTAAAATAGTCCTTTAAAAAATTTTTCATAATGCATTTCCTCCTTAAAGTTTATTTCTGAATAAGTTTTTCTAATATACTTATTATCTCATCTATTTTTTCTTCACCACTATCTTGCCTTACAGCATCTTTCACACAGTGATGTATATGCTGTTTTAGAATTAATATATTTGCCTTTTTCAAAAGAGCCTGTGCTGCAATAATCTGATTAGATATATCAACGCAATATCGCTCTTCCTCAATCATTTTTATAATTCCTTCAATTTGGCCTTTAGCAGTTTTTAATGAGTTCAATGCCTTTTCTTTCTCCTGATTCATCTCTTTCCTCCTTTCAATACTACTAAGCTACTATAATGCTATAGTCATATTGTAAATTGTAAACGAATCAATTATTATAATTTTCACTTACCCCACATAGGGGGAGGGCTAAAATAAAATAAAAAAATATTTCTTTAACTACATGATAACTAAATCTTATGAAGATTATATGAAGAAATAAAAAAGGTGTGCAAATCAAGCACACCTTTTTTATTCCATTCTCTAATGCAATTACCATTTTAAGAATTCTAAAAGCATTAATAATAAATTCTATTCAAATTTAAATTTAGCCAAAGCTTCCGCAAGAGCAGAATTAAATGGTTCATCATTTTTATTTTCTTGCTGCTTTAGATATTTCTGCACATCCTTTTTACCAACTTTATTGCTTTCCTTTTTCTTTCTTTCATTAAATGACGAAAGCTTTTCTCTATAGCCACAGCCGCATACAAAGATTTGACCTTCTCCTTCTCCACGAAGTTCTAGTCTCTTATGACATTCAGGACATCTTGCATTAGTAATTTTTGCAACACCTTTTCTATAGCCACATTCCCTATCTTGACATACAAGCATCTTACCTTTTTTCCCGTTAACTTCAAGCATATATTTGCCACACTCAGGGCATTTTGTTCTTGTAAGGTTGTCATGTCTAAATTTTTCTTCGCTACTTTTTATCTCCTGTACTGTTTCTTTTGAGTACTCCTTCATTTCGTTAATAAACTTATTTTTGTTAAGTTCCCCTTTGGATATAGCAGTAAGCTTTTGCTCCCATTCAGCAGTTAAGGCTGGAGACTTTAATTTCTCTGGCACAAGATCAAGAAGCTGCTTTCCCTTTGATGTTATATATATCCTTACCCCTTTTCTCTAACAAGAAAGTATTAAATAATTTTTCTATAATATCAGCCCTTGTAGCTACAGTCCCAAGTCCGCCCGTTTCCCCTATGGTTTTCTTTAAAGAATTATCTTCAATGTTTATATACTTTACCGGATTTTCCATAGCCGAAAGAAGAGTAGCCTCATTAAAAGGTGCTGGCGGTTTAGTTTCTCCCTTACTTTCAACAATACTAGTTATCTTTATAGCGCCTCCTTTGTTTATGCTTGGTAAAAGCTGCTCTTTAATATCTTCATTAGAATCCTCATCAAAGTTATTTTCATAAACTTCCTTCCAACCTTGAGCGAGAATAATCTTTCCTTTAGCAATAAAGCTTTCATCACCTATTTTAGCCTTAACTGTAGTTTGTTCGTACTCAAACGCTGGATATAAAACAGCTAAAAATCTTTTAACAACTAAGTCATATATTTTTCTTTCCTTATCATTTAGAGAGCTTAAAGAAACTGACTGCTCTGTAGGTATTATAGCGTGATGGTCTGATACTTTGTTATTATCTACAAAAGATTTATTGCTCTTTATAGGGTTTCTTAAAACCTTAGAAGCTAATCTTGAATACGGGCCCACACCGCAGGCTTTAACTCTATCCTTTAAGGTATCTACTATGTCTGAAGAAATATATCTTGAATCTGTTCTTGGATAAGTTAGAATCTTATAATTTTCATAAAGCCTTTGCATTATAGATAAGGTTTCCTTCGCTGAATAATTAAATAGTCTATTAGCATCTCTTTGAAGCTCTGTTAAATCATATAACTGAGGAGAAAAATTCTTTTTGAATGCCTTATCTACTTGTATAACTTCAGCGTTTTTCCCTTTTATAGAAGCAATTATTTTATCACATTTATCCTTATTAAAAGTTTTAACATCCTTAGTTTTACCGTCTTGCCATGCAAGCTTTAATTTATCTGATAAAGCAGTAATACCATAATAGGTTTTTGGTTTAAAATCTCTTATTTCCTCCTCTCTTTTAGCAATGATGGCAAGAGTCGGAGTTTGAACTCTTCCACAGGAAAGCTGTGCATTGTATTTGCAAGTTAGTGCACGGGTTGCATTAATTCCAACAATCCAATCTGCCTCAGCACGAGCGACAGCAGAATGATAAAGATTTTCATACTCTCTACCATCCTTTAACTTATTGAAACCCTCTTTAATAGCTTTATCTGTAACTGAAGAAATCCAAAGTCGTTTAATAGGCTTTCTTACATGAGCCTTTTCTATTATCCATCTAGCTACAAGTTCGCCTTCACGGCCAGCATCTGTTGCAATTACTATATCATTTACATCATTTCTGTTCATTTGATTTTTTACAACATTAAATTGTTTTCCAGTTTGTTTTATTACAACAAGCTTTAGTTTTGATGGCAGCATTGGCAAATCTTCAATTCTCCATGCCTTGTACCTCTCATCATATGCCTCAGGATCGGCTAGGGTAACCAAATGTCCTAGAGCCCATGTAACTATATATTTTTCACCTTCTAAATAACTATTTCCTTTTTTATTACAATTCAAAACTCTTGCTAGATCTCTTCCAACAGAAGGTTTTTCTGCAAGTACCAATGTTTTTCCCATAAGTCTTTAACTTCCCTTCAAAAATTAAGTATAAAATAAAAATTTAGAGAGAGAGTGAAAATTCTCTCTAAATTGCAGAACTCTATTTATTATACCTTTACTAAAGAATAATTAAAAGGTGATTCTTAATTTACATACTCCTCTAGTTCCGAACAGGGGTCAATAATTAGAAATTAGAAGTTGATTTAAGAAAAATAGGGTCAGAACATGATTCTTTCATATTATATTAATATATAATATTTTAATGCTCTAGTAGGAGGATAAAAAATGATAAAAATCTCTAATAAGACTATAACTGCTGACGATGTTACCAAGGAATATGAACTAAAGCCACTTGAAAAGTCAATTGTTAATACGCTAATTTCTAGCAATCAACGTTATAGGTATGATTCTCTAAAAGAATTGAAGTTTGAACTAGACTTAAGATTAAATATTATTAGTGCAGCTAGAGATTTAAATAAGAGCAGCTTCAAGTTTAGGACATTCAAGGAATCTATGTGCAATCCTGACTTTTGGCTTAGAACTGCTGAAGGAGGGTTTTTACTTAAAGAAGGTGTGGAACCTTATGATGCAATTGAAGACATTTATATAAATAGTTCACAATATGGCACCGAGTGCGCTACTGCTATCGTTGTGGTATACTATAAAGCTTTAACTAACCTGTTTCCAAGAAAACTTTTTAATAAACTTTTTTCTGATATACAATTAATGGATTGGAAGTATCTAGATGATGATCTCGGAGTTGGTACCTTCATGAATTCAGGGGACTATTTTCCTGGTGATTGTAGATATTTTAAAAATCCTGATGTTAATCCAGAAACTCCAGAATGGCAGGGAGAAAACGTTATTGACCTTGGCGATGGAACCTATTATGGTCATGGCATGGGTATAAAAACTGGAGAAGGAGTAATTAAAGAGTTAAATAAAAATCGAAAGGAAAGCTCTACAAAGTCAGCTTACTTAATGGATTCTGCAACTCGCTTAGATTTTAAGTATCTTGCAAAAGAATATCTTAAATTTAATTCTAGATTTATAATGCCAAGATACTATCCTTTTGCAGATAACTTTTTATCTATAAACTAAGTAGATTTGTAAATTCTAACTAACCTTTTTAGTCAAATTGAAGGTGGGAGTAAGATAACCCACTATCTTATTCCCGTTAAGTGTATGATCCCATAAATGGAAATCTACTGAAATCATTCATCGATAAAGTTAATTATTTTTAATAAGATATCAATTTTACTTAAATTAATATAAAATTAATTATATACATATAATTTCATAAGTAGGTATAAAATATTATCATGTGTTACTTACCAAAATAAAGAAGGGAGTGTCTGAATGAAGTCCTTTGTCTTAAGATTATTTAATAGAACTATAGGTCTTTTATATATTGTATCAGGATTATGTCTAATTAAGCTATCTATTAGTCGTAATCTATCTCCCGATGCTCTGTGGATGGTTATTCCCCTATCTCTTATATTAATAGGCTTAACTGTTTTTGTCTCCGGCAAAACGCCAGGCGAAATTGTAAGTATACTTAAGGATTTTTATAAAGATAAAAGAATTAGAGCAGCAAATAAAAAATAGATAAGCAAGTTAAATATGCTCTTCAATATTTAGATAAAGAAAAATTTAAAGTTATTGAGGATATTAGTTTAAAAGTAGATAACTTAGAACAACATTTTAATCACATAGTAATTAGCCCTAATGCTATATTTAATATTGAGGTTAAAACCTTATCTAATCCTATATTTGTTGATTCTATAGAAAATTGTATTAAAGACAATATGAATGAAGAAACTAGAGTTAGTAGCCTTGATTTACAATGTAGAAATTATAAAAAGGTATTAGAAAAAATCATTAATTATAAATATCCAGTTATTGACGTAATTGTAATCAAAAATGATGTGTGTAACTCATCAAGGAATACTGATATCTCAGTTAAAGTTATTAGTCATAATAGTTTAATTGATTTTATTGAAAATTATTCAGGTGAGCAAAGTATAGATGATATAGCTAAAATAAAAAATATATTATTTTCCCACAAAATTCACAGCAAAGAAAAAGATAATTTCATAAGCGAATTCTACAGCTTTAAATTTGAAAAGGAAAACTTCCTGTTTTTAATCATAGGAACAATGTTTCTTGCAGTTTGCATGAGAGGAATGGTTAATCTTCAGAAAAGGAACGACTATATAAAGTCGATTAAAGTTCAGTGCCAAGATGGCAACCTCGTTAATGAGGAAAATTTAATAATGCAAGAAGATAATAAAGAAATATAATTATATAAAAAAACTCAAGTTCAACTTATAAAAAAGCCCCAGTAAATATTTGCTGGAGCTTTTCTATCAACTATTTATTCATATAGCAAGCTACAATTTTACCAAAATACATGGTATGGTAATCTTTATCTGGATAGCAATTCTTATCTAAATCTTCATCTAATAAGCCTGGATCCATATCTTGCTTATATATTATTTTACATTCATATATAAGTCCGCAGTTTGCTATAACCGGAGTGCTTACTTCTTTACCGCCCTCTGACTTTAAGTCACATTCTTGAAATTTATTAAAATCTCTTCCTGACTTTGTACCACAAAATGCTAAACTTTTCTTTAATTCCTCTTCAAAAGGTATGCTTATTGTAAATTCTGTAGCATTTTCTATGAGATTATGTGTATACCTTGATTTTCTAACAAGTACAGCGAAAACAGGTATTCTCCATTGAAAACCTACACTTCCCCAACCTATGGTCATAGTATTTAATATATCTCCATCTTTTACAGTGAGAAAGGCTCCTCTTTTTTGCAATAACTCAATCCCCTTTTCAAGGTTTTCTGTATAATTTAAGTCCATGAGAATTTCACCTTCTTAGATTAAGTTTAGATTTTCCATTAGCGCCTTAACCTTAGCTGTCTCTTCTTCATTAGCTTGAATAAATGGAACAGTACAATAATCTTCCATCTTAATTCCTCTAAACATCATTGCCTTCTTAACGATAGGAATGAATACTTTTGCGGTATCATAAATTGCCATCAATGCATTAATAGTCTTTTGCATTTCAGCAACCTTATCAAAGTCTTTATCGTTAACAGCTTTTACAGCTGCAGCGCATGCTTCTGGTGCAAAGTTAGAAATACCTCCAATGCATCCAGCTCCACCACTAAGAATATTATGTGCAAAATTTTCATCGAATCCAGAATAAACCTCAAATTCTGGGAACTCTTCACTCATTGTTTCAATAAGCGCTCTTGTATGTCCCATTTCTGTAACTGTATCTTTATATCCCACAATATTCTTGTGCTTTCTTGCTAAATTCAAAGTTACTTCTGGAGTTAAGTCGTACCCAGTTCTTGCTGGGAAATTATATAGATAGATATCTGCTTTTGTTCCCTCTGCTACTTTATCGTAGAAAACTTCAATACTTTCATTAGATAGCGCAAAATAATATGGACTGATAACCATAACAGCATCCGCTCCAACCTCATGAGCATAATTTGATAGCTCTACTGTTTCGTCAGCAGACATACAGCTTGTACCAATGAAAACTTTAATTCTTTTATTAACATACTCTACTGCAAGCCTAATTAGTTCCTTTTTTTGCTCCATAGTCATTGTAAAGAACTCACCTGTACTGCCCATTACAACTATACCATCTACTCCACCTTTAATTAAGAAATCATAGATATTTTTATTTGCTTCATAATCAAGATTTCCATCTTTATCAAATGCAGTAACTACTGGTGTCAACCACTTTCCTATCATAATTTATACACTCCTCTTATTATACTTTAATTATTCTATAGTATTTCTCAATATACCGATGTTTTCAATTTCACACTCTACTACATCCCCAGATTTCATATAACGTGGTGGATTAAATCCCATTCCAACACCTGACGGAGTACCTGTAGCGATTATATCCCCTGGTTCTAAAGTCATTCCATTAGAAATTTCAGCAATTATACTAGGGATATCTGTTAAAAAGCGCTTAGTATTAGAATTTTGTCTTAACTCTCCATTCACTCTACTGTATACATTCAGTTCAACCGGAAATGGTATTTCACCTTTATGTACTACAACAGGTCCCAATGATGTAAATGTATCTAAACTCTTGCCCCTATACCATTGAAGATGCTGCTGTTGCAGCGCTCTTGCGGAAATATCATTCATTATTGTATAACCAAAGATGTAGTCTTCAGCCTTCTCCTTAGGAATATTAACACCTTTAGTTCCAATAATAACTGCCAACTCAACTTCATAATCCAACTGATCATTGATATCAGCATGACTTACTATAGTATCCTCTGGACCGATAGCTTCAGTAACTCTTTTTGAGAAGTAAACAGTCTTCTTAGGTTCTATAAAATTGTCATCAAAGCTCTCTCTCGTCTCTTCCAAATGTTCTTGATAGTTTACACCCACACAAACAATATCATGGATTGGTTTTTTAATTGGCGGGCAAAGCTTAATTTTTTCTATTGGATATGTTATAAGCTCCTCTATAGAGTTTTCTAATATAATACTTTTGACTTTTTTAATATCAAATTCTGAAATATTCTTTATTAAGTCAGTCATATCAACAAAATCTTTATCTAGCCTAAAGCTAGACAGTTCTATCGCTAAACTACCATCCTTGGAAAGAACTCCTAATTTTTCTTTCTCTGATTCTCTAAAAGATATGAATTTCATTCTTTCTTACTCCTAACAAAATCTATTATGTGTAGTTGCATACTCTTGCAATTGCAATTTCCTTATAGCCTAGAGACTCAGCTTTTGATTGTTTACCATTTGCAGTGTCAACAACCTTCTTCAATAACTTTTCAGTAAGCTCTTCCATAGTTTCTGGTCCATATATTACTGGACTTGCATCAAAATCAATGTTGTCTTCCATAGTTTTAAAAGTATTTCTGTTACCTGTAATTTTTATTACAGGTACTATTGGGTTACCTGTTGGTGTTCCACGTCCAGTAGTAAATACAACAACTTGAGCTCCTCCTGCAACCATAGCTGCGACTGAAGATGGATCATTGCCCGGCGTATCCATAATAACTAGTCCTTTTTCTGTTACTGGTTTAGCATAATCATATACAGCATTTATTACACTATGTCCGCCTTTATGGATACATCCAAGAGACTTTTCTTCAAGAGTTGTTAATCCACCTGCCTTGTTACCTGGTGATGGGTTTCCATTTCTAACCTCTTCTCCTACTAATCTAAGTGCCTCTTCATACCTATGCACTATTTCATAAATTCTATCACTAACTTCCTCATTTTTTCCACGTCTTGCAAGAATATGCTCTGCACCGATGAATTCAGTGGTTTCACTAAGAATTGATGTTCCTCCAAGCTCTACAAGTCTATCGCTAAGCTCTCCTACTAATGGGTTTGCAGCAAGCCCTGATGTTGGATCTGAACCACCGCATTCTGTTCCAACAATCAATTCAGAAATTGGGAATTCTTCTCTTCTTAATAAACTAGCTTCTTCTACCATTTCTTTAGCATATCGAACAGCTTTTTCTATTGTCTTAAGCGTTCCACCAGCTTCTTGGATGATAACAGTTTTAAGAGGTTTATTTGTTCTTTCTTTAATTGCATCAACAACTAAATCCATTTGGCAGTTTTCACATCCAAGTGAAATAACAACTGTACCATAAATATTAGGGTTAGCTGCAAATCCAGCCATTACGTCCATTGTGAATTGTTGGTCTGGAGCAACTTGTGAACAACCATTCTGATTGTTGAATGTTACAGCTCCTTCTACTTGTGACGCAACTATTCTTGTTGTATCAGAAGCACATATGCTTGCTGGTAAAATCAAAACATGGTTTCTAACTCCGACTTTTCCATCTGGTCTTTTATATCCATAGAAATTCATAGTTAATCTCCTCCTTATAGTTCTTCTCTAACGCTTTCTACATTATGTTCATGAACATGCACTCCAGCCTTTATATCTACTGCCGCAACACCAATGTGTTCACCATATTTAACGATCGGGCTGCCTTTAGCAATATCCTTTGCTGCTAATTTATGATAGATTGTGATGTTTTCTTCTGCAGTTAATGTCTTAACCGTACCATTTTTTAACTTGTAGCTAACCTCTCCACCCTTTTCAATAGGCTCGATCGCTACTATAACATTATCTTTCTCATCAATTATTACTGCATTTATCATGGTTATCGCTCCTTTTCTCTTTTAATATAAATTCAGTAACCTGCTTATTTATGATAGGTAATATTATGCAAAGCGTGACCCATGGTCACGTTCTAAATTATATTTAATTCTCTTTCAGTGTCTCCTTATATTTCTATGAGCCTAGAATGTTCCTTGAGTCTCTAGATTCCCATCTTCATCAAAAGGCCACTCTTGTGGTTCTCCTAAAATTTCAATGTTAGGATTTTGTTTTGCTTCTTCTAACATAGCTTCTGAAATATATACATATTCAAGATGCATTGTGTCTTTTATCCTTATGATTCTTGGACTTTCTTTATCAGTTTCATTACATATTCTTAAGCCTAATTGGATTGCTTCTTTATCATTTTTCATAAATGCAGGTATTTTAACCATAGAAATTACAGTTGAAGTTATTGCATTAGGGTATGTTATCTCCCAGTTTGCTTTATCTACAAGACGTTTTGTAGTTACATCTGCCATACCAACTCCATTTGCATTTCCATGAGTTTCTTCAGTTAAATCAAGAACAACCACACGTTTTGCGTCAATTCCACCCTTTGCATAAGGTGTTCCAAAGGTTCCAGTTACATTCGGATCCATTCCATCTCCACTAACATTTTTACCTATTCTATCTACAACTACAACATCTGCTGTGTCAAATAGAAGCTTTCCCATAAGCGACTTTGCTTCCAATAGCAAAGCTGGTTCTTTTTCTGGTATTTCTTCGTTGGTTAATCCAACAATTTTATAAGTATCATCAAAAGCATTTTCTATTAATCCTAGTCCACAGATTACATTTGAATTCTTACGTATAGCATTTCCGAATACTTGTACCAAACGTGCCATATGTTTAAAACCTGATTCATGGCAAACCTCTGCACCCTGCTGTTTGCCCATACCAATAGTCATCATCTTCATTAAACCACTTTCAACAGGTCCATTGAACGCAGTATGAGCTTTAATTCTTCCACATACAATTATAGCATCAGCTTCTGCAGCATTCTTGTCTATAAGAACAGGATGTCCTTCCTCAGTTGTCCCAATTCTCTTTGTTTCCATTGATGATTTAATAGGGCAGCCTATAAAATCTTCAGTGACTCCATAGCCCTCTATCATCTCTCTTTGTCCTTCTGCTGTAGCTCCACCATGACTTCCCATAGCTGGAAATACAAAAGGATTACCGCCGCAGCTCTTAACAAAGTCAACAATTGCCTTTATTATTATATTAATATTTGCTACTCCTCTGCTTCCACAAGTAATAGCTACACTCATTCCTTGCTTTATCTGTGATTTTATTTCTTCTCTGCTAAGTTGTTCAAATACAACCTGTGGAATTTGCTCCTTTGGAATACAATCTCTATTGAAGTTTTGTTTGATTTTTACCATTTTAGGAAGCTTTACTCCACTACAAAGTTCTGATACTACACCCATTTCATCGTCTCCTTTATTATATTAATAGGACTAAGAACAATCCCAATCCTAATTTTTTTCACTTCAATATTCACTCAATAATCAATATTTATTCTAAACTTATTTATTGCCAGACCTAAATTGCAGCACCAAACATTTAATAGGAATCCCTAAGTATCTTAAGGATGAACTAGAGGGATCCCTTCTACTTAATTCGTTTTTAAGGGTCTGATTTGATTATTTCTAAACTAAAAATTAAACTTTTTAAAATCATACTGTCTATAAACTTACACCATTGGAAGCACTAGTGCACCAATCATAGTAAATATCATGATGAAAACGGTAGTGATAAAGATAGGTAATGTATATGTTTTCAAACCGCCTGTTACTGTTAGACCTGATAGGTTTGTTGCAACCCAAAAACCACTATCGTTAACGTGCCCTACACTATTACCACCTGCTAGACAAGCAAGAGCTATATATACAGGATGTACTGGAACGGTTGGCGCAATTGTTGCCATAATTGTCATTGAAGTGATACCTGCTACAGTACCAGAGCCTTGTACCACTCTGAAGATAAAACCAATGAAATATGCGAATAATAAAACCATGATAACATTATTTGTATTGATTCCCATTGCTTCAATCAAAGTTGCACCAATGTTTGTTGCCTTTATTACAGCACCAAAAGATCCACCAGCACCAGTTACTAGTAAAACAATACCAGCTGTTTTTAAACCTTCATTTGCAGATTCATCTACTCCTTTTTTACCCAGATATTTATATGACATTGCATAAGCGGCTAAAGTACCAAGTAATATAGCTATTAATTTATTGCCTAGGAATACAGCAATTTGTGGAACATTATCTTTGCCGTACATTGCTTCTCCAACCGTACCTGTAAGAATACAAATAACTGGTACAATAATAGGAAGCATTGAAACCCAGAAAGCAGGTCTGCCTTTTGGATTAATAGGCTTGTCCTTAGATAACTCTTCTACAACTGTAGAAGAATGATTAACGTCCTGTTCATTTTTCCAAAATCCTTGTTTTCCAAGAATTCTTGTATAAACTGTAATTGTTCCTATATAGGCAAGAGCACCGATAACAAGACCTGCAATTATCATAACTCCTACATTGAATCCAAATAGATCTCCTGCTGCTAATGGATTTGGAGTTGGTGGAACCAAACCATGTGCTATAGCAGCCCCAGCAGAAAGAGCACCAGTTACAAAACATATTGGCTTGTTTATTTGTCTTGCGATAGCAATACCGATTGGAATTAAAATAACGAAAGTTACATCAAAGAATACAGGAATAGATAAAATAAAACCAGCCGCACCAACAGCAATAATAGCTTTTTCATTTTTGAACTTCTTAACTATGGTTTCCGCAATAACATTTGCTGCCCCAGTATCTGACATTAGTTGTCCCATAATAACACCGAATCCAATTGGAAGACCAATGCTGACCATCATATCACCAAACCCTTTTCCAACAAGGTTTGCTGCCTCTGCCCAGCTGAATCCACATGATACAGCCATGTAAACACTAGCTATTACCATTGCTATTGCAGGGTTCATCTTTACTGCTACAATTCCCAAGATAATGATTGCAATTGCAATTATCAAGTTAATAATCAACAAAGTACTTGACATATAATTTCCCCCCATATTAATTTTATTCTAAATTTAAAGGTTTACATCATTTCTAAATGCTATGGCTTTTTAGGTTAAGCAATTTTTTTAAATAACTCAATTAATTTTTCTTTACTGAAAAATACAGGATTTGCACCAGCACATGCATCATTCATAGCAAATTCAGCAAGTTTTTCAAAATCTGGGTTATCTACACCAACCTGTTTTAATGACTTAGGAATACCTACTTCTTCTGAAAGAGCTTTTATCTTACTAATTACAAAATCAACACATTCTTCATCTGCTTTTCCAATTACATCCATACCAATAATTTTAGCAATTGGACGAAATTTAGCTGGAACAGCTTTTGCATTTTCTTCCTCAACAAATGGAAGAAGCATAGCATTACATACACCATGTGGTAAATCATATAATCCGCCTAATTGATGTGCCATTGCATGTACATTTCCTAGTCCAGCATTGCTAAATGCAATACCATTTAAGAAGCATGCATAACACATTTGCTCTCTTGCTTCTATATCGCTTCCATTTTTAACAGCCATTGGAAGAAACTCAAATATTTGTTTAATTGCATATAAAGCTGTTGAATTTGTTACATCATATGCTCCTTTGGCTACTACAGCTTCTATTGCATGTGTTAGTGCATCCATGCCAGTTGCAGCTGTTAAAGAGCTTGGCTTACTTAACATAAGCTCAGGGTCATTTACTGTAATTGTAGCTAGCGAATTTGTGTCAACCATAATCATTTTCACATGTCGTTCTTCGTCTGTTATTACATAATTGATTGTAACTTCAGCTGAAGTCCCAGCTGTTGTTGTTATAGCAACAATTGGAAGGCACTTTTTTGTAGTCTTGTTAACTCCTTCATAATCTTTTGTAACACCTCCATTTGTAGCAAGTATAGATATTGCTTTTCCACAATCTTGTGGTGAGCCTCCGCCTATGGTTATAACAATGTCACATTCTTCCTCTTTAAGTATTTCTAAACCATTGTTTACATTTGTAACTGTTGGATTAGGTTTTACATCATTATAAACTATGTATTCAACACCAATCCCCTCTAATAAGTCTGTTACCTTTTTAACAGTTCCATTTGAAGTAAGGAATTTGTCACTTACAACAAATGCTTTTTTAGCACCTAATGATTTTATAGGTTCTTTTGCCTCTGCAAGGCATCCTTTACCAACCAAATTGATTGGTGGAATGTAATAAATACTCATACAGTCCCTCCTTTAAGTAATTAAATAATGGTTAAAAGTTTATATTTTTATTAATAATTAACAAGTAAATCACTTTATATTCGTTCGTATTTACGAATACATATCTTAAATACGAACTATGTAATTATAATACCAAGTTCATATAACAATGTCAATATGTGGACTTATAATTTAATAAGAAAAATTTGAAAATTTATAATTCAAGGACAGTTCAATTAAAACTTTTCTTTCTCTTGAAAAAAATTAACTTTTTTGTTATTATACTGTTGCTTTTATTTTTCTAAAGGAGGTATTATTTTGACAAAAAATGAACATAGACCTACTTCTCGTGTCTTAGATATATTAGAATTGCTTGCATTTTCTTCCGGGGGTTATACCCTAACTGAAATTGCTAGTGCTATTGATGCTCCAAAGAGTAGTATTTTTCCTGTTATACATACATTATTACAAAGAAAATTTATCACGATTGATAAGCAAACATCTAAGTATACAATAGGTATTAATACTTTTGCTGTTGGTTCCTCTTATTTAGAGAATTTAAATGTTCTAAATTTTATTACTGAGGAGATGCAGCTTATAGTTGATAACTGCTTAGAAACTTGCCAACTAGGTGTACTAGATAAAGATAAAGTGCTCTATATTGCTAAAGTAGACTCTCCTGAGCCTATTAGGCTGATTTCTTCTGTTGGAAAACAACTGCCTGCTTATTGCACAGCTTTAGGAAAGGCTCTTCTATGCGACTATTCAAAAGAGGCATTAAAAGAGCTATACCCTAATGGATTAATACGTCATACCTCGAGTACAATAACTGATTTTGATGCATTGTATCAACAATTATCTGCTGTTCGAGAAACTAATATTGCTATGGAATTTGGTGAGATTACTGAACACATAGAATGTGTAGCCGTTCCAATTCGTAAGGACAATAAAGTTGTTCTGTCTATTAGTGTAAGTATTCCTTCCTTCCGTGCTACTCAGGAGAAGGTGGAATTGATAAAAAAACTCTTAATTCCCTCAAAAAATAAAATTGAAAACTTACTAAGTAAACATGATATCGATATGAGTTCCTTCACTCTTATTGATTAATTCTTTATTTAGTAAAACCACTTTTAGAAACATTGGAATTAAACTAGACTATTTTGTCTTAAAATTAAGACCGCACTAAAAATTAGTACGGTCTTAATTTTAATTATATTTTATTGAGCTTTAGCAGCTAAAACTTTCTCAACACATTTAACTAACTCATTTGCTACATATTCAGCATCTTCAAGAGTAAGTATTGAGTAGAGTGGTAATGTTATTTCATTAGCATATTGTGCATAGGCATTTGGATAATCTTCCATATTATATCCTAAACTCTTGTAAAGAGTAAACATCGGAAGAGGTTTATAATGAACATTTGTTGCTATATCCATTTCAGCTAACATTTGAATTACTAAGTTTCTTTGTTCTTCTCTGAAATTTTTTATTCTTAATAGATATAGATGATAACTTGTTTCAGTATCCCCTTCTTTACTAAAAGGAAGTATAGCCCACTCCTTCTCGCCAAGTATTCTATTATAAGTTTCAACTATAGCTTTACGCTTTTCTAACATTTCCTCGTATCTTTCAAGTTGTACAAGACCTATAGCTGCAGATATATCTGTCATATTACATTTAAGTCCATCAGTTATAATATCATATTCCCATGCTCCAGCTTGCATCTTTGTTAAAGCATCCTTTGATTGTCCGTTTACTGAGGAATACTTTAATTCTTTATATAAATCTTCCTTGTTATGGAAGTGGTTATCATTGTATGTTATTCCGCCACCTTCAGCAGTAGTAAGGTTTTTTACTGCATGATATGAGAACACATGAAAATCCATTTGTCCTCCTACCTTTTTTCCTTTATATGTGGCACCAATAGAATGAGCAGAGTCAGATATAAGAACTATATCCTCACGTCCTTTAGTCTTTATTACTTCTCTAACCGCATCATAATCTACTGGTACTCCTGCAACATCTACTGTCATTATGGCCTTTGTCCTTGGAGTTATAGCTTCTCCTAGTTTTTCGATATCTATTAAAAAGTCATCTTTTTTAACATCCACAAAAACTGGCTTTGCTCCTCTATGGAGAATTACATTTGCTGTAGAGGCATATGTGTATGGTGTTGTTATTACTTCATCACCTTCTCCTATTCCAAGAGTCTTTAATACTAACTCCATTCCAGCAGTAGCACTAGCAACTGCAACTGCATGATTAGTTTCACAATACTTTGCTGTATTTTCTTCAAACTTAGCCACTCTAGGACCGGATGTAAGCCAACCTGATTTCATAACCTCTATTACAGCATCTATTTCTGCTCCAGTTACATCTGGTGGTGAAAATGGTATCTTTTTATTTGTCATGATAAATACTCCCCTTCCTTAATTAACCAAACTACTTTCTGTAAAAATTCTTGATAGTTTCACAAACAAATTCAACTTCTTCTTTTGTGATTTCAGGGTAAATTGGAAGCGCAATGATTTCCTTTGATACTTTTTCAGCCACTGGGAAATCCCCTTCTTTATATCCTAAATATTCAAATGCCTTTTGCATATGAAGAGGCCTTGGATAATAAATGCTATATCCTATTTCATTCTTCTTAAGATGTTCTGCAAGTCCGTCTCTATTTTGTGCTAATACGTTAAATACATAATATACATGTTTTTGATCACCCTTAATCTTAGGTATTTTTATTTCTTCACACTCACTTAATCTTTCTATATAAAGCTTAGCTACTTCTTCTCTCTTCTTAATCGCTTCATCTATATATTTTAACTTAACAGATAAAACAGCTGCTTGAAGAGTATCTAGTCTTGAGTTATATCCTATAAAATCATAGTGATACTTCTTTGCAGCTCCATGTACCCTATAGCTCTTTGCAAGTCTTGCTAGTTCATCATTATTTGTTACTATCATTCCGCCATCACCATAACCACCCAAGGTTTTAGTTGGGAAGAAAGAGTAAACTCCAAAATCTCCTATACATCCTGAGTGTCTATAATCTGATTCATTGCCTTTCCATCTCATTCCAAAGGCTTCAGCAGCATCTTCAAGCACTCTAAGATCATGTCTATTAGCTATATCCATTATCTTATCCATATCGGCCATTTGATTGAATAGATGTATTGGGAGTATTCCAACAGTATTTTCATTTACTCTTTCTTCTATTTTGTTTACATCAATACTAAAAGTATCTTCATCAATATCAACAAAAACCGGCTTGCCTTGATGTCTTATTATACATGATGCTGAAGCTAGAAAAGTGAATGGAGAGGTTATTACTTCTTTCCCATTCTTAAACCCAAGTATATCTGAGGCAAGAATTAATGCGTCAGTACCTGATGCTACTCCTATAGCATATTTTGCACCTGTATATTCTTGTATTGCTTTTTCAAATTCAACTACTGGTTCCCCAAGTATGAAATTTCCTTTTTGTACAACAGCTTGAATAGCATTATCAAATTGAACCCTTTTCTCGTTATATTCTCTTTGAGAAGTATAAAAATCTACTTTCATAATTTAATCTCCTTTTATTTATATTATAAATATTTTTTATTTTTCCTTAGCTATAATAACCTTTACACCCATTTTCCTTATCTTACTTACTTCCTCATCCGGAGCTTCCCAGTCTGTAATTAGCAAATCTAGTTCTTCTGCATCTAAGGTTCTAGAAAAAAATTCAATACCTATTTTATCAAAGTTTGCAAGGCATATTTTTCTTCTTGACACCTCCGCTACTGCCCTTTGAAAAGCAGAGCCTTCTGGAGTAGAAGTGCTAAGTCCATGTCTTGCTGAAAATCCTCCTCCTGTTAAAAATGCCACATCTATTCTTAGTGTTCTTATAAATTCTGTGGCTAAAGCATCAATTATTCCTTCTTCATCCCTAATCTTTCCGCAAACTATGTAAGTTTCTACATTGTTTAATACTTTAAGTTTTTCAGCAATAGTGAGTGAGTTTGTAATTACAGTATAATTTCTATCTAATGGCAAATATTTAAGCAAAATATAATGAATGCTAGCTCCGCCTATGAATATAGTATCTCCTTGCTCTATATATTTTACTGCAAGTTTTGCAATAGCATTTTGATGCTCTGTTCCTTCACTATATCTTACCTTATTATCTACAGGAAATCTTCTAACCTTAGAAATTGGTATAGCGCCTCCATGAGTTCTTTTTAAAAGCCCATGTTCCTCCATAACAGTAAGATCTCTTCTTATAGTATCTATAGATGTTCCAAATTCCTCAGCCAAATCCTTTGCAAATATTCTTTCCTTTGACTTTAAGGCAGTAAGTATCATCTCCCGGCGTTCCTCAGCAAACATTACTCTCACACCTTTCTTGCTAAGTTACAAACTTAAGTAGACACCCCAAGTTTCTGATTTGGAGGTGGCCGCTTAAGCAGAAAGCCTAAATCTATGATTTAGTGCAAATCGCTTACTCTTTGAATACTCCTCTGACAAAAGGAAGAGGAGTTTCATATATAATGTTATCATGTTTATGCAGTTTTGTTAATAGTTTTTTGCGCTTTTTTTCGAGTTTGTAATGTTTTAATTTAAATAGAGTTTTAAAACAGGCATAAAGCAGTAAATTATAGAGATTATGCTGTGGATTAATCTAAATCTTTCTGAATTATTTTATTATTTGCAATCTTCGTGTAAATCAATCACCAAATATGGTATTATGTTCTTATAATAATTTCATAAAAGGAACAGAGAGGAAGATGTTTAAATTGTATAATTTTCTTACTGAAGAAGCTATAGATAAATTAAAGGATGAAATTGAATATAGAAAAGTAGTGGTAAGACGGCAGATAAACGAAGATCTTAAAGAAGCCAGATCTCATGGAGATCTCAGTGAAAACTTTGAATATAAGTCTGCTAAAAGAGACAGGGCTAGAAATGAAAGCAGAATACGTTATCTTGAAAGAATGATAAAAACAGCCAAACTTATAAAAGATACCACCTCTAAAAACGAAGTTGGTATTGGCAAAGTGGTTTCAATTAGATTTCTGGCCGAAGGTGAAGTTGAAGAGTTTACAATAGTGACTACTGTAGAATCAGATCCTTTAAACAATAAAATAAGTATTGAATCTCCTTTAGGTCATGCTATATACAAACACAAGATTGGAGAAGAAATCGCTATTACATCTCCTCAAGGAGAATATTCAATTGTAATCGAAAACATTAAGTGCAAAACCGTATAATAATTACCTAGTACGGTTTTCTTTAGTTTTTATCTTTTTTTAATTAAATTCAATTATAACTTCGTATTTAAAATAGTCCAAGCTTATGGTTTAATTGTTATGAAATATATATCTAATATAACAATAACAAGGAGATGAGTAAAATTGTACATAAAGTTGCTGTCTAATTTAAAGGAATATGTAGAAAACTTGGCCATCAGCCCATCAGAAAAATTGATGTTACTTGTTGGAGAAGATTCTTCTAAGGATTTAGAGGAGTTAATGACTTATTTAAAGAATAAAAATATTAATTTTTTTGGCGGAATTTATTCAAAACTTCTAGTAGGTAGTTCATCTTGCTCGGAAGGATACATAATTCAAAAATATGAACCCATATATGACGCCTTAGTTTTTCCTCATTTAATGAGATTTAAGCTTGATCCTCAAAACTTAGAAGGCTCCACAGCTATAATTCTAGTAGACGGATTATCTAGTATGATGAAGGATCTTACAGATACTGTTTATAATAAAGTCGGAAAGAACACTAAGTATATTGGTGGCGGAGCCGGCTTCTATGATTTAGTGCAAAGACCTTGTATTTTTAATAATAGTGGAATACACAAAGATGCTCTTTATATTTGTATTGTTAAATCTGAGATTACTCTAGCAGTAAATCACGGCTGGAAAAAGCTCGATGGACCTTTCTTCGTTACTAAATCTAGAGATAATGTTTTATGCAGCTTGGATAATTACAGAGCTTTTGATGTATACAGGGATGTAATCGAAGATATAGAAGGAGTTCGAATCGGCAAAGAAGACTTTTTTAGCTTTGCAAAGGATCATCCTTTTGGAATATCAACTAGTGGCTCAGGCTTGATTGTAAGAGATCCTATATCTGTTAATGAAGATTATGAAATAACCTGTGTTGCTGATATACCCTATGATAGCCAACTTTATGTTTTAAAAGGAGATTCAAACTCACTTTTAAGTTCCTCTCTAGAAATAGTAAAAAAGTGTTCAGCTAATGCACCTAGTTCATATATTCCTCTTTTATTTGACTGCATATCAAGGGCAATGTTTTTGAATGAACACTTTGATGAAGAACTTAAAAATATTCAAGATAATCTAAAATACCCAGTAGAAGGTGCTTTATCTATAGGCGAAATCTCTTCCCATACAAATGGTGAATTGGTAATTCACAATAAATCAACTATTCTAGGACTTTTAGAAACAAAATAAATAAGAGTTAGAAATAATTTACGAAGTAATTTATTTCTAGTGGAGAAGCCTTAAAAGGCAGTGGAGATAGTGGAGCAGTGGAGAACTTTAAATGAGAGTATCTCTCCACTTTCTCCACTTTGCGCTTTAGCGCCTCCACTGCTCCACTAAGAAAATTGTGTCGCAATTTTCTTATTTGTTGCATCTACAAATCTTTCTATTCGTTTTAGTGCCTCTAATATATTATCCATTGATGAAGCGTAACACGCTCTTATAAAACCTTCCCCACATTGCCCAAAGGCATTACCTGGAACAGCCAAAACCTTCTCTTCCATTAAGAGTTTTTCGCAAAATTCATCTGAAGTTAAACCTGTAGATTTTATGCATGGAAATAAATAAAAAGCACCCTTTGGTTCAAAACAATCAAGCCCCATTTTTCTAAATCCATTAACCATGACCCTTCTTCTTCTATTATATTCTCTTACCATCTCTTCTACATCTTTATCGCTATTCTTCAAAGCTTCGATTGCAGCATATTGCCCGGTTGTAGGAGAGCACATGATTGCATATTGATGAATCTTTTTCATGGCATCTATAAGAACTGGATGCCCACACACATATCCCATTCGCCAACCTGTCATAGCATAAGCCTTCGAAAAACCATTGATTACTATAGTTTTATCTACCATTTCTGGAAAACTAGCTATAGATACATGTTCCCCTTCATAAGTAAGTTCAGCGTATATTTCATCAGATATAACAATTAAATTTTTATCTTTTAAAATATCTACAATCGGCTTTAATTCCTCTCTTGTCATAATAGCTCCTGTTGGATTATTAGGGAAAGGAATTATAACCACTTTAGTTCGCGGTGTAATAGCCTTTTCAAGCAGCTCTGGCGTAAGCTTAAATTCATCTTCAGCTCTAAGGTTTATTACTACAGGTGTAGCCCCTGTAAATGTTGCACATCCTTGATATGCAACAAAGCTTGGTTCTGGTATAATTACCTCATCGCCAGGGCCTACTAATGCCCTGAGTGCTATATCTATACCTTCACTACCTCCCACAGTAACTATAATCTGATTATCTGCATTATACTTCAATCCATATTTTCTACTTAAATAGGATGAAATTTCTTCTCTAAGTTCAATAAAGCCTGCATTAGAAGAATAGTGAGTATGCCCTTTTTCTAAAGAATAGATACCAGCTTCTCTTATGTTCCATGGTGTAACAAAATCCGGTTCACCAACTCCAAGAGATATAACATCCTTCATTTCATTTATCATATCAAAATATTTTCTTATGCCTGAAGGAGGCATATTTTTAACCTGTGGTAGAATCATATCTTCAATTATCATATAAATATAGCCTCCCTATCATCCCTTATTTTTCCCTCGAATATGGTTCCTTCTTCTTTATATTTCTTTAATATAAAGTGAGTTCCTGTACTTAAAACTCCTTCTTGAGTAGCTAGCTTTTCTGCCACAAAAAGGGCTACTTCTTTCATAGTCTTTCCCTCAACAATAACAGTTAAATCAAATCCTCCTGACATTAAGTAGCAAGCCTTAACCTCTTGAAACCTATATATTCTCTCTGCAACCTTATCAAAGCCTTCTCCTCTTTGTGGAGTTACTCTTACTTCTATTAAAGCTATAACACTATCTTTACTTGTATTTTCCCAATTTATTAAGGCTGGATACCCTAAAATAGTGTTATCTTCTTCATATTTTTTTATGGTATCCCTTACCTCTTCTACAGTTTTTCCTACCATAGCTGCAATTTCTTCTTCACTATACTTACTATTTTTCTCAAGAATCTCCAAAATCTCTTCCATACTGAATTACCCCCTAATTTATATTTTTATATAATAAAAAAATCCTCCATCCCCATAAAGGGACGAAGGATCTTCGCGGTACCACCCTAGTTAGCGCTAAACAGCACTCTCTCTATTAGAACTAAACATTCTATTCCTCTGTAACGTGAGGGCACGTCTGTCTCTATTGTAAAAATTAAAAATTAATTTTTCTTTCTCGATAAGAAACTCGAGGGCTGCTTTTTACATAGCTCCATTATGGTGCTTTCACTATCCACCTACTCGCTTTGAATTCTCCCTATGTATACTCTTCCCTGTCATAATTTTTTCGTCTTTATAAATTTATTATTTTCTATATATTATACTCGAAAGTAGTTTTAAAATTCAATATGTTTTTTCTTTTATTTTTTCTTAACTCTCATAATTGCATTTACTAATAGCTTTATAAATGATACCTGTCTAGGGACTATAGAATTTTGACAGTGATCTTTATCTGATATATACTACTATTTATAAATAAATCTAAAATTTAGGAGGTCAACATGAAAAATATAGTGTTTCTTAACCTATCAAAAATAAACTTTGATGAAAAATTAAATTTTGCATCCTTTAAAAGCCTCGGCAGTATCACTAAATACGATGCTAGCACTGATAAAGAAATTCTAGAAAGGGTTAAAGGTCAAAACATTGTTATCACTAAGGAATTGCCTCTTGGTAAAGATCTAATTTCCAAGTTTCCTTCCTCTGTTGAACTTATTTGCGAAGCTGGAACTGGTTATAACAATATAGATCTTGAAGCAGCTAAAGAAAAAGGTATTGCTATATGCAATATTCCTGGTTACAGCTCTGAAGCTGTAGCTCAGCTAGCTATTACTTTTATGCTAAATTTAAGTTCTTCATTACAACTTCAACAGGTAATGATAAAGCAGAAGAACTTCACTAACTTTACACAGCACCTCAGTGTCCCTCATTTTGAAATGCAGAATAAAATTCTTGGGGTAATCGGTGCTGGTAGCATTGGACAGCAAGTAATAAAGGTTGCTCGGGCTTTAGGAATGAAGGTTTTAGTGTACAGCAGAACTCCGAAAGAATGGAATGACTCAAATATTAAATTTGTCTCACTTGAAGAACTACTTAAAAATAGTGACTTTGTAAGCCTTCATTGTCCACTTACCCCAAATACAAAATATATTATAGATAAAGATAGATTAACTATGATGAAGCCTTCTGCCTTTATCATAAATACCTCAAGAGGTGCTCTTATAAACGAAAAGGCCTTAATAGAAGCTCTTCACGAAGGAAAGATTGCTGGTGCAGCCCTAGACGTTCAGGATCCAGAGCCACCAGAACTCACAAATCCTTTATTTGAAATGGATAATGTAATTCTCACTCCTCATATAGGATGGAAATGTATTGAATCAAGACAAAGATTAATAGACTTATTAGCTGACAACATTGATGCCTTTATTAAGGGAACTCCAATTAATAGAGTAGGATAAGAAAATTAGTTTAGGAGTGGAAAAATTCAGTGCTTTAGAAAGAAAGTTAAATCTATTAGTTTCTTCTTTTAAAATTAATAAACTTGCTAATACTATATAGAGATTTGTAGTAATAAAGGTATTTAACTTGCTTCTTAAAAATATACTAATAGCCTATGAAAGAGGTAGCAGCATGACAAAACTTACTTATGAAGATATAAAAAACAATGAAGAAATTAAAACTTATATAAGGTCGGCAGATCAGCTATTAGAAACTTTAGGGATAACTAGACATGATTTTGGCCATGTTATAAAGGTAGGCGAAACTGCCTCAAGGATACTATTAGCTTTTGGATATACTGAAAGAGAGATAGAACTAGCAAAAATAGCTGCACATATACACGATATAGGTAATATGGTAAACCGTGAGGAACACGCTCAAACTGGAGCTGCATTGTGCTTCAATATTTTAACAAGGTTAGGCATGGAACCCAAAGAAATTGCCTTAGTTGTCTCTGCTATTGGAAACCACGATGAGGGTACCGGATCAGCGGTAAACAGTATTTCCGCAGCACTCATTTTAGGAGATAAGTGTGACGTAAGACGAAGCAGAGTCCGAAACATTGATTTTTCTACCTTTGATATTCATGATAGAGTAAATTATGCAGTAGAACATTCAGAAGTACATATAAACAAAGACAATAGATCCATTCTATTAGACCTAACTATAGATACTAGCATTAGTTCTCTAATGGATTATTTTGAAATTTTTCTTACCAGAATGGTTATGTGTCGAAAAGCAGCAGACTTTCTAGAGGCAAGGTTTGAGCTAGTTATGAATGGAACAAAAGTACTTTAAAATTACGCAGCAACTTTAGCTAGGGACTTGAGCCTGAGTTAGACGCTAAAGCGTGAAGTTAGAGGTTAGAAATTTTAGTTTAGAGTTTAAAGTGGAAAGCTTATAGCGAGGAATTTTTTCCGTTTTCCACTTTAAGCTTTCCACTTCTTAAGTTTTTTATTGTTCTACTTTTCCACCTTCAATAACTATATCTTCTATGCTCTCAGCCCCGTAGGTATCTTTTAATGTTTCCTCATAAGCTTTGTGGACAAAGTTTTCTTTTCCTAAAGTTATAAGTTCAGAATTTATCCAGTCAAGAAGTTCTTTATTCCCCTTCGCAACAGCAGGTGCTATTGTATCTTCTCCTCCAAATTTCGGTATAGTAACACTATAGCCAGGGTTTTTCTTTGCCCATGCAAGTACTTCTGTGTTATCATTAGCTATTGCATCACCACGTCCATCTTTTAATGCTTCAAATATTTCTGAGTATTGATCATACTTTACTAACTGTATACCTGGATGATTCTTTGTAAGATAAGTTTCTGCAGTTGTACCTTTTGCGATAATAATCTTCTTATCTTTCATTTCTTCAATAGAATTAATTGGAGCACTGTCTGGCGATACTAATCCAAGAGAAACCTTCATATACGGGTTTGCAAAATCTACCTTTTGTTTTCTTTCCTCTGTAACAGTAAAGTTTGCCATTATTATATCAACTTTGTTTGACTCCAAATAAGCTACCCTGCTTGCTGCATCAACTAGGACAAATTCTACCTTAGATTCATCTCCTAAAAGGTCTTTTGCAAATCTTCTAGCAATATGTACGTCGAAGCCTTGACTTTTACCATTTGAATCTACATAGCCAAAAGGAGCTTTGTCACTAAATACTCCAATTTTAATAGTTCCACGTTTCTTAATTTCATCTAATGAGCTTGCTGTCACTTTTGATTCAGAAGACTCAGATTTACTATTTGCTGCTTCTGAGCTTGTTTTACCACAACCTACAAGACCTCCTAATATTATAGTGCCAGCCATAACTGCAGCTAAAAGTTTTTTCATTTTCTTCATGTTAACTTCCTCCTTTATTTAATATTGAAATACATTTAAGAATTGTTTAGCTCTTTCTGTCTTTGGATTTGTAAAGAATTCCTTTGGCTCTGATACCTCGCAGACATTTCCTTCATCAACAAAAACTATTTTATCAGCAACAGATTGTGCAAAGTTCATTTCGTGTGTCACAATTATCATAGTCATACCCTGTTTTGCAAGGTCTAATATAACTTCCAAAACCTCTCTCACCATTTCAGGATCAAGAGATGCTGTTACTTCATCAAAAAGCATTATTTCAGGATTCATACATAAAGCTCTTACTATTGCTATTCTCTGCTTTTGCCCTCCTGATAGCTCACGAGGATAGGAATTCTTACGCTCAAGCAAACCTACTCTATCTAGCAGCTGCTCTGCTTGTCTCATCACTTCATCTTTTGATCTCTTTTGAACTTTTATTGGTCCTAAAAGTATATTTTCAATAACCGTCATATGTGGAAAAAGATCATAGCTTTGAAACACCATACCTATTTTCTGACGAATTTCTTGCCAATTAACATCTTTATCTGCAAGGTTCTTGCCAGAAAACTCTATTCTACCTCCTTGAATATCTTCTAGTCCATTAAGACATCTAAGCAGCGTACTCTTTCCACATCCTGATGGCCCCAAGATAACTACAACTTCTCCTTTGTGTATGTTAAGGCTAATACCTTTTAGTATTTCTTTTTCTGAATATCTCTTCTCTAAATCATTTATCTTAAGCAATACTTGATTCTTTTCCATATGAATTATACTCCCTCCTTAGTTTTGCCACTTAGCTTCTAGCTTTTTGATAGTATGGATAGAGGATAACAAATTATAAAGTACAAAATAAATATGATACCATAAATCCAAAAGGACGCTGAAGGTACTTCTAAACGAGACAGCTCTATAATTTGCTGGCCTATTTTTACAACATCCATAACTCCTATTAACACTACTAATGAAGTGGTTTTAATCATTCTTGTAGCTAAATTTATGGCGCCTGGAAGCATTCTCCTTATGGCCTGAGGTATAAGAATATATCTATAAAGTCCAAAGGTGCTAAGACCAATAGCCTTTCCCGATTCGGTTTGGTGCTTTGGTAAAGATTCTAATGCACCTCTTACAATATCTCCCATCTCTGCAGCTCCCCAAAGGCTAAAAACTATAACTGAAGCTGCCTCACCACTTAAATGTATATCTAAAGCAGCAGTAACTCCAAAATAAACAATAAAAAGCCAAACAAGAACTGGTATTATTCTAAATAACTCCAAGTAAAATCGATATATAACTCTGATAAATTTTGATCTCGATTTTGCAGTCCTTATGATTCCCAAAACTATTCCAAGTAAAGCGCCTATAAAAATTGAAATAAAAGCAATTCCTACAGTTACTAGCAATCCCCCAAATAGTCGCTCTACATTTCTTCCTTCAAAAAGAACCCTAATTCCCAAATTCAGCATAACGCACCTTCCTTTCTACCCAAGTAAGAAAGACTGATAAAGGCAAAATTATAATCAAATATGTAGCTACTAGCATTAATAGAGATTCAAAGGTGTTATAATACATTCCTATTAAATCTTTTGTTACATTCATAAGATCTAAAATTGATATTGCTCCTAGAATAGAGGTTTCTTTTAGTAAGAATATACAATTTGCACTTAAGGCAGGTACACTCACCGAAAATGCCTGGGGCAATATTACATACCTAGCAAGCTGGAATTTTGAAAGACCAATGCTAAGTCCTGACTCAATCTGAGTTTTATTAACCGCCTCAATTCCCCCTCTAAAGGCTTCAGCCATATAGCTTCCACCTAAAAATGTTAGACCAATTATTGCACAAGTATTTTCGCTCATTTTTATGCCCATCTTAGGAAATCCATAGTATAAAAAAAATAGCTGTATAAGTAGCGGAGTATTACGTGAAAGTTCTATATAAACTTGCGCAATAGTCTGCAGCCCCTTTATCTTGTAATATTGTATTACGCTACATATAACCCCAAGTATTATTGAAAACAATATACCCCAAAAGGCAAGTTTTAAGGTAAGTATAGTTGCTTTTTCATACAAAGGTAAATGCTCTAGAATAAACTCCCAATTAATATTCATAAATTTATCACCCTTTTTAATATGATTCGCGCTAAGTTTATAAAGTGTAATTTATAATTCCTATAGTTTTACTATGTTATGTAGTATATATTATACGCATTGTCTAGTTTTGTCAATAAGATTTAAATTATTTTTTAACAAATGATTATTTTTTTCGCATTATCAAAGATATCAAAAATTTTAGCACGTTTTTTCCTACTTTAGCATATATTCAACGATAATACCCACTGTATATCAAAGAGCTGTGAGTGGAAGAATATATACATTAGAAATATAGGAGGCGAATTTATGAAACATTCAAGTTTAGCGTTACATGAAACAATGGAAGTCCACGAAATGCTTAACTTTAAGACAGTTTGCATAACTAAATCTAAGATGATGCAAGGTTTAGTATTTGATCAAGACCTCAAAAATCTAATGGAAAAAGATGTACAACAATCCATCACAGCTATAAATGATTTGCAAGAATTATTATCTAAAGCTCCAACTCTACAATAGGAGGTGAAAACAATGATTAATGACTATTTAGAAGTGAGGAATGCCGAGGGAATGCCTAAGCTTGTTGATTCAACCATAGCTCTTGACTTCTTACTTGCTGCAAAAACTGGGGTAAGAAATTGTGCTTTCGCTTTGTCAGAAGCTGCAACTCCAGAGGTTAGAGCTACTTTAAGTACCCAACTGGAAAATGCAATTAATCTTCATGAAGAAATAACTAATCTTATGATAAATAAAGGTTGGTTTTATCCTTATGAACTTAATAAACAATTTGAAATGGATATGAAATCTTCAGAAACAGCAGTTCAAATTGCAAACTTAGACCTCTTCCCTGGAAATACTAGTAGGCTTGGTACATTTGCAACACCAGAAAAATAATTTAGGAGGTATCAGCAATGAAAGCTGTAACATTTCAAGGTATAAAAAATGTAAAGGTTAAAGAGGTACAAGATCCTAAAATTCATAAGCCAGATGATATTATAGTAAGGCTCACGAGTACAGCTATATGTGGGTCAGATTTACACCTTATTCACGATATGATTCCTAATCTTCCTCAAGATTACATAATAGGCCATGAACCTATGGGAATTGTTGAAGAGGTAGGTCCTGAAGTTACAAAAGTAAAAAAAGGAGATAGGGTTATCGTTCCCTTTAACGTTAGCTGTGGAGAATGTTTTTTTTGCAAGCACGGGTTAACAAGTCAATGCGATAACTCAAATCCTCATGGTGAAGGCGGTGCTTATTTTGGATATTCTGAAACCTT
The DNA here is from genome assembly GCA_009738435.1 of Clostridium bovifaecis. Classification (GTDB taxonomy): domain Bacteria; phylum Bacillota; class Clostridia; order Clostridiales; family Clostridiaceae; genus Clostridium_H; species Clostridium_H bovifaecis. The sequence continues at coordinate 2,841,711 of CP046522.1, forward strand.
TGGTGGGTATCCAGGAGGGCAAGCTGAATTTATGAGGGTTCCTTATGGTAACTTTACTCCTTTCCTTATTCCAGAGGATTGTGAAGTTGAAGACGAAAAGCTACTGTTAATGTCTGATGCCATGGCTACTTCATACTGGAGTGTAGAAAATGCTGGTGTTAAAAAAGGTGATACAGTAGTTATCTTTGGCTGCGGACCTATTGGACTTTTAGCTCAAAAGTTTGCTTGGCTTAATGGTGCAGAAAGAGTCATTGCAGTTGATTATATAGATTATCGTCTAGAACATGCAAAGAAAACTAATAAAGTGGAAACCGTAAACTTTGAGCAACATGAAAATACTGGAGAATATTTAAGAGAAATCACTCATGGCGGCGCAGAAGTAGTTATAGATTGTGTAGGTATGGATGGAAAAATGACTCCTCTTGAATTTTTAGAAACAGGATTAAAGCTTCAAGGTGGTTCTATGGGTGCCTTGGTTATGGCTACTCAGTCAGTTAAAAAGGGTGGAACTATCCAAATAACAGGAGCTTATGGTGCTAGGTATAACGCTTTTCCTCTTGGAGATATATTTAATCGAAATGTTAATTTGAGAACAGGTCAAGCACCAGTTATTCCTTATATGCCACAGCTTTATAAACTGCTTGTTGAAAAAAAGGTGGATCCTAGCGATATAATTACACATAGATTATCTCTAGATGAAGCAGAACATGGATACGAGGTTTTTGATACAAAAACTGAAGGATGTATCAAAGTTGTTCTAAAACCATAAACACTACTTCTAAAAAATTAATATTAGACTTTCACTTAACTAGGAGGTGATATAATGCAATCCCAAGGTATTGCTCCACATGAAAGTATTGAGCTTCATGAGCTTTTAACCTTTAAAAACCTTTGTTTGACAAAATCAATTACTATGTCACCACTACTTTCTGATAAAGAGCTGAAATCAATTTTACAGCAGGATGTTACTACAACAAAGCGACATATTGAAGAATTAAAAGAACTGCTAGAGCATTCTTGCCTAAACAATACAAACCTATAAAAATATAGAAAGCTGGTGAAATCATGAATTCAATAATAGAAAGTCTTACTGGAATGGATAAAATGAGTGACCAAGTTATTGCTACAGACTTTTTAATAGCGGCTAAAAGCGGTATCAAAAATTATGCTGTCGCTTTGACAGAAACAACTTCCCCAGAGGTAAGAGTAGTACTAAGAAGGCATCTAAATGATGCTATAAGAACCCATGAAGTGATTACAAATTATATGATGAAAAACGGTTATTACCATGCTTATAACCCTCAAGAACAATTTGAAATAGATATGAAAATAACTAAAACAGCTTTAAATCTTACAACCTAACTCTGCAGTATAGTAAACAAAATAGACTAAGGTCAAGAAGTTATGAATAAAAGACTCAGCTACTTGCCGAGCCTTTTATTCATGGAGATCAGGTCTACCGATTATTATGATTTGCATCATGAATAACTTGCTCAATTACAATAACCAAAGTCAATAAAATTATTACCAGTTCTTTAGTCCTTCTACCTCCTCTTCTGTAAGATTACGCCATTTACCAATATCTATTCCATCAACTTTTATATTCATAATTCTAATACGCTCTAAACGTATAACCCTATACCCTAAAGCTTTACTCATTCTTCGAATTTGCTTATTTAATCCTTGAGTTAAGACAATACAAAAAGTATCTTCGTTCATTCTATTAACCTTACAAGGTCTTGTAGTAACTCCACAAATTTCAATCCCTTCGGACATTTCTTTCATAAAAACATCATCAAAAGGTCTATCAAGGGTTACTACATATTCTTTCTCATGTTCATTTTCTGCCTTTGAAATTTTATTTGACAAATCTCCATCATTAGTCATTAATATTAATCCTTGTGATGCCTTATCCAATCTTCCAACAGGAAATATATATTCCGGATAATCCATAAACTTAATTATATTATTTTCCACACCCTTTGCTGCTGTACAAGTAATTCCTACTGGCTTGTTTAAGGCAATATAAACTTTTTCCTTTACGGGAATAGGCTTATTATCAATTAGGATGATATCACTTTCTTCTACCCACTGCCCCATCTCGCATAACTTCCCATTAACTGTCACTCTATTTTCTTCAATAATTCTATTAGTTTCCCTTCTCGAACATATTCCGCGATTGCTAAGCAGTTTATTTATTCTCATGTTAAAGTATTCATCCTTTCATTTCTATTGAAAATTAATATGTTTTCAATCACTCTATACAATAGAAAAACCGCACACATTGTGTACGGTTATCCTAGTTTATGTCTAATATATCATATAACATATTAAAATACTAGAACCTTTTAGTGTAAATCATCTTTACATTATCAGGTTCATAGAATGTTTCTAAGTAGGAACATAATAATATTACCTTCAATCACTTTAATCGTTAAGCATCTTAAAATGGCACACTTTGGTTTTTTTCTCTTTAAAATCCCATAAATGAAGGCTTGATCCATTGCATTTACTCCACTGTCTGCAGCTTTTGCAATCTCCAGTTCTCATCCACCTTCGATTTCTCATGTTCCTATATCTACTTTCCCAAGCTTCAGAAAAAGATATTTCATCAACATGTCCCTGTATCCAGTCTCTAGATAGTGAGGGGCAAGCACTGTAGGAACCATCAGCAAGTAAACTTCCTATATTAATACCTGCTCCACAGAAAAAGAAATCATCTCTAACTTCTTTCTCCCAATTACATCCTAAGTAACCTTCCTCTGAATAACTTATATAAATTCCTGAATTACTATTTCTTTTCTCCTTTATAAAGCTAAAAAGCTCAGTTAATAAATTCTTATTAAATATTAAATTTCCATTGACTTCTGCTCTTCCCTTTGGAAATATGGTGAAAAGCCTCCATCCGTGAACCCCCAAATTTTTCAACAGCTTGTATATATCTTCTAGCTGATTTATATTTTGAGTATTTACACATGTAATTACTTCAACAATATCAAATTTTCCTGCCTTTAAAAATAGCTTTAAAGCATTAATAGCTCTTTCATAAGACATTTCGTTATTTCTTAGCCAATTATGAGTCTCACCTGTTCCATCAAGGCTTACAGAAACTGTTCTCATACCTGATTCGACGCACTTTTCAACTATCTTCTCATCTACCAGCATTCCATTAGTAACCATTCCCCATGGGAAACCCATATTATTGACCTCAGAGAGAATCTCAAAGAGATCCTTTCGAACAAGAGGCTCACCCCCAGTTACAGCTACCATAATATCCTTTGCCTCATAGTTTTCTGCAATATTTTTAAAAACCTTAAGCACCTTTTCCTTAGGTAAGTCCTCCACTCTTTTGTCTTTATCACAATCTGAACCACAGTGAAGGCAATTCAAATTGCAGCATAAGGTTGTCTCCCAAAAAAAGTAAGTTAAGTCATGAACCTTTGTATTAAATTTCATTCCTTGGCACCAAGCCCAATTTTGAAATTGCTTTTTCATTTTAAACCACCCTGTTTTCTTTTACATTATCTTGATATCCACTAGGTGTAGGTGGTCCATATTTTGAAGTTGGTGGTCCGTACTTATTTTCTCCTCTACAACCAATTAAAGTACCTGCTGCAATAACTACGGAGAAAAACCAAGCTAGAAACCTATAAAATTTTTTCACATGCTTAGCCATACTCAATCCCCCATTCATAATTATAGTATAATAATACTATAACTATAAATTAATGTAAATAAACTCAATAATTTAATATTCTTTCATAGCAATAGAATGGTTCTTCTTTTCCTAAAAAGCTCATTTCTCCAACGAAGTTGTAACCACATTTTTTAAACAACGCATTCATCTTTGTATTCAACGAATAAGTATCAGTTTTTAAATATCTTATACTATTCTTTAGAGCAAATTCATCAGCAAATTTCATTAATTCGGTACCAATTCCACTTCTTCTATACTCTGGATTAACCGCCATTCTATGAACAACCATGTTCTTTTCATTTAATGACCAACTTAATCCATCATATTCACCTGGCTCTACTTTATTAATGCATACGAAGCCAGCTAATTTATCTTTCCTTTCTACTACAAATAAATCTCCCTTTTGGATATCATTAATAAAATCTTTCTCTTGAGGATAATTTTCATTCCATTGAGTGTTATTATAGGTATTCATTTCGGCAATGGTTTGCTCTATAATTTTCATAATATCTTTTACATCTTCCATAGTTGCTTTTCTAATCATAATAATCACCTCTAAAAACTTAGAATTTATAGCTATTCATTTCTACCAGTATCCTCTTAGCACTTGATATCGAAAGCACACCCTTGTAATACCGATACTTATATTTTAGAATATTAACATACCTAAAAGATAATATCAACAGAATAAGATTTAGAATCTATGCATGTAATAAACCTTCTATACGTATATTGAAATATAAAATTAAAGCGAGGTAGAGAAATGAAAGTATTACTTATCAATGAAAGTCCAAAAGTATGAATATTGACATACTTGAAAGAAAAAATTTTATCGAAAGACATCCTAGTGAAAAGGATAGGCGTTCTTTTGTCATACATATAACAGAAGCTGGTTTAAATATTACAAAAGAAGTTATTCAATTTTTAGATGGGTTATTCAATAATTTGCTTAAAGATATACCTTATGAAAAATTAAAAATTTATAATGAAGTTCTTTTACAAATTGACGAAAATATAGACAATTTGTAATAAAAAAGGGGAAATTTATGTGGAAATTAAAACTCAATCAAATCTAACAAATCTTTGGACTAAAAATTATATATTGATGCTATTTTCAAACCTATTCATATATTTAGCTTTTTATATGCTAACGCCTACTTTACCTGCATATGCAAAGGCATGTGGCGGAAGCAATTTTCAAGCAAGCCTAGTTGTAAGCACATTTTCAATAACTTCTTTGCTTGTTAGATTGTTTATAGGTAACATTATGGACAAAGTTAAAATTAAACCTTTGCTTTTTTTAGGTGCTGTAATCCTTGCCGGAAGTACGTTATCATATGTTTGGCTTCCTTTGGATGCAATAATATTTGTTCGTATTATTCAAGGAATAGGTTGGGGACTTGCTTCTACAGGGGCAGCTGCAACTTTCTCTAATATTGTGCCAAAAGAAAAACGCGGTGAAGGTATGGGATATTACTCTCTTTCAATGATAATTTCTATGGCTTTATCTCCAATGGTTGCAATAGTAATAATGGATTTATACAGCTTCAAAAATATTGCTTTTGTTTCAGTAGCTTTAGTAATTGTTGGTGTACTATTTCTATATCAAGTTAAAATACCAAAAGAAGATTCGATAAAATCTAATTCAAACAAAAAATTTTCATTAGTAGACTCCTTTGAGAAAAAGGCAGCACTGCCATCTTTGCTATGTTTCCTTCTCGTAATTACACTGTGTGGAATTATGAGTTATATAATGTTATATGGAAAAGAACTAAAAATATCTTCAATTTGGATTTATTTTGTTGGATTTATTACAATGGTATTAATAACAAGGCCTATTGTTGGAAAGATCTTTGACAAAAGAGGCCACGCTGTGATAATACTGCCTAGTTCGATTTCTCTAATTATAGGCCTTATAATACTATCTTATTCAAATTCTGTTTCTATGCTTGTATTATCTTCTTTATTTTATGGTCTTGGATACGGTGCTGTGCAACCTTCTTTACAAGCTTGGGCTGTAAGCCGTTCCCCATCTAATAGGCAAGGGGCTGCTAATGGAACATTCTTATCTTCCATGGATTTATCTTATACACTTGGATCAATTCTTCTAGGTGCTATTGCTGAACATAAAAGTTATGCAATTATGTATAGATTTTCTGTTATTTTTATACTTTTACTTTTAGTAATATATTCTTATAATCTTTTCTCAGCCAATACAAAGAGAGCCGAAGCTTTAGAAGAAACCTCATAAAGAAGTATCTCTAGATGTCTGCAAACTAAAATACCCCACTATAACACTTAAATTAGTGTTATAGTGGGATTTATTGGTGGGGCGAAGCACGACCTTTAAAATCCACCATTATATTAGTCTTAAAATTCAGTCAAATTCTCTCCATTAAAGCCGCTCATAAAACTTCCATACCTATCATCTAGATATATTCCAGTTAGTGAGCTGTATAAGTAATCTTAAATGTATCATACACGTAATCTATTATCTACTCGAACTTAATATTATATGGTATTAATGGATATTTTGCAGTTATATGATGTATCAATAACGCACTTAAAATCCTTGTTTTCCAAGCCATTGAGTCATTTTATTTTCTCTTTCAGAAAAGTTTTTTTCTTCATATTTTCCAAGAATAATTTCATCAGTAATATTTCCATCAGATAAAAAAATCACACGATCTGCCCTGGTTGCAACTTTTGCATCATGCGTAACCAGCATTACTGTGGTTCCTTCAGCATTAACCTCATTAATAATATCCATAATTTCCTTTGTTGTGCCTGAATTAAGAGCTCCTGTAGGTTCATCACCAAATATAATATCCGGATGATTTATTAATGCACGGCATATTGACGCACGCTGAAGCTGTCCTCCAGAAACCTTCTTAATGTCATGATCCGCAATCTGATCAATCCCTGTTCTTTTAATGAGTTCTTCTGCATACGTATTTACATTTTCCCTGCTATCACTCTTTGCCTTAAATCCTGGAAGTACAATATTATCACGTATTGATAATGTCTTAAGTAAATGTGGTTGCTGGAATATGAATCCCATCTTTTTAAGCCGTATGTTACTCATCTTCTCATCATCAATGTTTGAAATGTCTTCTCCATCAAAACTTATTTCACCACTGGTTGCCCTGTCCATGCCGCTTATGTTATATAAGAGCGTTGATTTTCCTGAACCTGACTGTCCCATTATTGCCACGAATTCTCCGACCTTAACTGTAACGTCAATTCCCTTTAAAATCTGTGCTCCATCAAATTCCTTCCATAATCCTTTTGCCTGTAAAATAGTCTTCATAATTACATCCCCTATTCATTAATCAATGAAATTATATTATATTCCCGTATCTGTCTGGTACTAATCCAGGTCATTCCTGCTGCTACTGCAAGAAGCACCAACGGTATTATTACAAATGTTATCCATGGGTTTATGATGAATGTTATTCTTGATATACCAAGTTGAGTCGTGCTTAAAGCCACGCTTACAATGCCTTCACCAAATATGTTTGACATAAGTGTTCCTGCAAATATTCCTGCGATTGAAACCATTCCAATCTTATAAAGATACTGTTTTCTCACATCAGAATTTGTAAAACCTATGGCCTTCATTGCTGCAATTTGTGCAACATCCTTGGCAAGTCTTAGCTTCATAAATAGAACTACTATCAATGCTGCAAGCAGTATTCCTACCACCAATACTGCAGTTGTGGCAACCTTTACCTGTCTTGAAACACCGCCCAATGTTTGGTTTATGAATTCCTCCATTGGTTCTATGTCATAACCTCCACCTAGCTTGTCACTCCACTGTGAAGCTTTTTTTCCCGCATCTACTCCACCAGCAAGATTGATTGTAAATTGATATTTTTCTGCATCTACTCCTGCAAAGCTATATATAGCCTTTGCTGTATACCCTCCACTTGTCACATCCTGATAAATTCCAGAAATAACGAATTCCTTCTGCCTGTCCATAAACCTTAATATTATGCTGTCGCCTGCGTTTTTGCCCATCTCATCTGCATTAAGTTTTGAAAGTGCGATTTCATCTTCCATGGAAGGGGCTGTGCCTACAAGATACTTAAGTTCTTTTCCTGCATAATTTCCACAGTCAACGTGAAGATTCATCCATTTATCTTCAGAACTAACTGTCTCAACACGTACACTTCTAAACTCCTTATATTCTTCAATGTCAGCATCCTCCTTAAGAAGTTTATTAATAATTACATATTTGTTCTCGAGATTTTCTCCTGAATCAATCTCAATCAATATGTCATCCATGGAACTTCCCATATAGGAAATGAACTCCTTAGACTCCATAGTATTCAAAATGTTCATAGGAACAATCATTATTCCTGAGACGATGAACATTACCACAAAAACTATTACAAACCCACCAAAATTATGAAATGTCTCCCTTATACTTACAAGCAGATTAACTGATATCGTCTTTGACTTATAAAGTCCGTCCTTAACACGTTCCTTTTTACCAAAACCTTTTCCAGTTACCAGTGCATCCACAACAGTTACTTTCTTAATTTTCTTAAGAATCTTCTTACAGTAATGGTTAGTTATTAAATACACAAGTGCGCATGCTGCAACAGGAAGACCCATAGTAAGAATTGAAACTGACTGTTTACCAAATGTGTTGCTTACATGTCCAGTAAACACATTTGATATCATAAGAGCAAGTACATAACCTATTGTTATTCCTGCTGCCACCATCATTTTATACTTTACAAGATACAGATTTCTTATATCCTCATATGATATTCCTATGGCCTTCATGGTACCAATTTCACCGATTTCTTCTTCCAAGGCAGCCATCACAGTGTACTTAATGCACATCAGAGCAACCATGACAAGTAACATACTTACAAGAATTAAAACCATTGCCATCGCAATATCCCTAAAAGCACTTAAAAGAAATATAACTGTGTAAGTGACTGCCTGACCATTCTGTGGAAGACCTGCCTTTTCATAAGCTGTCCTGTAGTCTGAAGCCATGGATGAATCCTTAAAATATACTTCGATGAGATATTCATTTTCTCCTACGTTTCCAAATAGTTCTTTGAAATCCTCGTCGCTTATAAGCATTCTTGTTGAAGAACAAAGTGTGGAATTCATCTGTGCATCATGCACAAAAGCTGTTACTTTGAATTTCTTAGTTACACCGTTGCTTGTTAACACAACTGTATCTCCAAGGTTTATGTCATAAGAATCCAGAAGAATTACAGGAATACCGATTTCACCTTTATTAACATTTATTATATTTCTGTCTTCATCAAGTAAAAAATCATATTCCTTATTCTGCTTAACAAGACTTATATCCAGTCTGCAATCTGATAAACTAAATACATCATTTCCATAAACCTTAAGGTCATCTCCGTAAACATCTATCATTGAGAGCGTCTGCCAGGCTGTAATTCCATCATAGGATGAATTGAATTCGTCTATTGCTTCCTGATTTATCCCTCCCTTATGCATCTGGAGAAAATGTGGTGGCTTTGCTGTTTTGTACATTCCCGTCATAGAAGTTATAAGCTGCGTCACAACTATGGTTGCCACCACCACAAGACCTGCTGCAAGTGTCATGAACAAAAGCAATGACACATTGCCTGCACGGTTTCTTTTGAAATCATTCTTCAACATTTTTAAGTTCATATTCATACTTAATCACCTCAATCTCTCTTATACTCTTTCTACTTCCAAGAACCAATGCAACTATTATCATTAATACTCCTGCAATTATAAGCATCAGTCCGATTCCCCTGCCTTCACCTGTTCCAATTACTTTTCCAATGCTGTTAGCGAGAACGCCATTTTCCTGCATCATTGGCTCAAATACATGATCTGCAAGTATTCCACAGGTTGCATATGCTATAACACATCCAATCTGAGTAAGAAGACTAATAAGTCCCCAAACTCTTCCCTGTACTTCGTTAGGGATGCTTACTCTTATAAGTACGTCAGCACATGTGTTAACGAATGGAAGTGTTGCAAAGAATAAGATGCTTGCTATTAATATAAATGCCATGTAAGTACTTGTTCCAATTAGTGCCATAAAGCATCCACAAGCAATTAGCGACACCATAAGGATTTTAGAATAATGTTTCTTAATACCAAGAATACTGATTACTACGCTGCCCACAAACATTCCGATTGCACTTACGGATTCCATGAAGCCTACTGTTTTAACGCTGCCAATTGCTAATACCATAGGAATCATTAATGTCTGAACACATCCAATAAAAAAGCACATGAAAGCCATTAAAAGTACAAGGCTCTCAACTCCCTTATCCTTAACAATATGCTGCATGCCTTCCTTTAATTCCTTCAAGAAACTGAATTTGTCTTGTCTTGCCTTAACCTTTTGAATAGTCCTTCTAACTGAAGCTACTGCTAAAACTGTTACAAATATAGTTGAAATGTCTATTATAAGAATCACTCTTATGTCTGAGAATCCGAGAATAACTCCTGCAATAGCTGGTGATATAAGATATCTGGCATTACCTACCATTTGCACAAGTCCGCTGGCCTTTGCATATTCTTCTTCAGTAAGTAAGTCTGTTACTGTTGCCCTATAAGAAGGATCAAGCAGTGAAACAAATACTGAATTAATTGTTACACCAATAACTATCGGAACAATGCCTATATGTCCTGTCTGAATACTTATAAGTATATATAATAAGCCAAGTGCTGATAACAGATCACCACAGATCATCATAAGACGTCTGTCAAACCTGTCTGCGAGGATTCCCCCAACTGGATTTAGAAGGATTGTTGGAAGGTATGCAAGTAGTGTAATAATTGATACCCAAGTAACACTTCTTGTAAGCTGGTAGACGTATACTGATAAGGCAAAGGCCGTCATTCCACTCCCGATATTTGATATTAATTCACCTGCCCATATTGTCATAAACTTTTTCATACCATACTCTCCTATCATCATTTATATTTCTTAACTGCTTCTGATTACTCTTTAAGCAAATATATTCTTAACCTAAAATGTTATCCCCAGTACTGCTTTGCTACGTTCCAGAAAGTCTCATCTGCAACTCCAAGCATTTTCTCAAGCAGTGCCACCAGCGCTCTTAAAGTCATCTGCTGTTCTGACCGTTTAACCTGAAATATTCCATCATCTAAAAGTGTAATTGATGATGTTAAGAAAATCTGCATGTACTGTGTAGGAAAATCTGATTCAAATATTCCCAAACTGATTCCCTCATCCACAACTTTGGCAAGTATCGGAGCAACTCTTGTTACCATTAAACTTAAGGATTTTTGATGCATTAGTGCATTTTCCGGTTTGTGAAGTTCTTCCATAAGGATATTATCTACTTCGCTTTCAACCCTCATGGAAAGGATTATATTAAGCATCTTCATTACAGGTGAAAGTTCTGGATTAGATGCAGCCTCCTCAGCTCTTTCAACAACTATTTCAGTAACTCTTTCAATGATTGCATCAAGTACTTCTTCCTTGGAATTAAAATAATAATAAAATGTTCCCTTTGCTATTCCTACGGCATTAAGAATGTCATTTACCGTACATTTGCTATAACCTTTGGTTGAAAATAATCTTCCTGCCGCATCAAGTATCTCGTTTCTTCTTTCATTATATTCCTTACTAGCTTTCATACCGTCTTACCTCTTTCTCTATATAAAATCAAAAATACTTTATCACTAGTTTCTCTGGACCGACCGTCGGTCTATTATTAGAATATAATACATTTTCATATATGTCAATATGACTTCCAAATTTTTCCCATATTATTGAAAAATATAATTCTACTCCTTGGCTAAGGAGTTTATCGTAGTTTAAAAACGTAATAGCATTTTACTACTACGCTTTTCGATTTAATTATAGGATATAAACTTTGTACTACTTTTTCAGCCTCATACCGTATTTATTCTTCATCACTTCTATAACATTCAGGAATACTGTATTTTTTATTCAATTCTTCCTAAGTCATATCAAAAATAACTTTCTCTAATATATCTGTACTAGGGTAAGATAATAAAACTAAACAAAAGCCAAAGGTAGTTTTCAATGGAAAGTATTTCGGCCTAAAGCAATAAGTATATAATGATCCATGGATGTGAGATAGTGTTTTTAAAATTTATAGATGAAGATAGAAAAATCGTGATTGGAGATTTTTATGGCGATCAAGAAATAGAGTTTATTTCAAGCGATGAAAACTATCATGTTGTTGATTGTGGATTAATAATCTATTATTTGAATGAGCCATTTATAGAATTTCGCGTTAATAATTCTATAACAAAATCGAGTAGGAGCTGAATAATTATTTTATTCAGCGACCTCTCACACCACTGTGCGTACCGTTCGGTACACAGCGGTTCATTAAGAATTATGAATTAGTTGATATCTCTTGGAAATACTTTTATATTTAAGACTTTCAAGATATCTATTATTTAGAGTTGTATTAAGAATTGGGCTGTTGGATATTCTCCAGTAGCCTTTCCTTGTGTTAACGTATTCCCAAGCTTTGTACTCGGGTACTCCAAGTTTCATGAGATTACGACCTCTGGTCTTAACCTTCTTCCATTGCTTCCAGATACATGCTCGCAACCTTCTTCTTAGCCATTCCTCCAGTTCCTTTATTCTGGCGGTAGCCTTCGCTACTCCATAATAGTTAATCCAACCTACGGTATATTCGTTGAGTTTCTTTATCCTTAACTCCATACTTATACCTATATTTCGATTAGTTATCTCTCTAACCCTTAACTTGAATCTTTTGTACGATTTCTCATGAATTCTTATATTTGCTCCACCTTTAACAAAGTAGAACGAGAAACCTAGATATTTCTTTTGGATACAAGGTCTACTGCACTTTTATTCTCATTAACCTTGAGTTTTAGGCGTCCTTCAAGTATATTTCTCATACTTTCCATTACCCTCAAACCTGCTTTTCTGCTTCTTACATACACATTTGCATCGTCAGCAAATCTGCAAAATCTATGTCCTCTCTTCTCAAGTTCCTTATCTACCTCATCAAGCATTATATTAGCTAGTAGTGGACTTAACGGTCCCCCTTGTGGAGTACCTTCATCAGAATTTACTTTGATTCCATTTATCATGATTCCTGATTGAAGATATGCCCTTATCAACTTTAGAACTCTTTTGTCCCTAATCTTCTTTGATAACCTATCCATTAATATATCATGATTAACTTTATCAAAGAACTTTTCCAAATCCATGTCCACTACCCATCTATACCCTTCATTAATATATTCTTTTGCCCTGAGTATAGCTTGCTTAGCACTTTTATTTGGTCTAAATCCATAACTACTTTCTGAGAATGTATGGTCATAAATTTTATTAAGTTCTTGAGCTATCGCTTGCTGTATTAACCTATCAAGTACAGTAGGTATCCCAAGCAATCTTATTCCGCCGTCAGGCTTTGGTATTTCCACCCTCCTGACTGGAGATGGTTTATATCTACCTTCCAGTAACTTTTCTTTAATTTTCAGCCAGTTGTCAATGATAAACATCCGAAGTTCATCGACTCTCATACCATCAACACCATAACTTCCTTTGTTTGAAATCACTCGTTTCATAGCAATAAGCATATTTTCACGCTCTAATACTCTATCAAGTAAGTTACTGGCATCATCTAACTCATCGTTTTCTCTTTCTCTCTTTGTAAACGCCAAATTTTCATTAAGCGCCCCTTGCTTACCTTGAAGTTCCACTTCTACTTCCACAAGGTGACCTCTATATTGAGTTGTCTGCTTTTTATTTTGATTCTTTGAGTTTATCAAAGTTGAAAACCTCCTAACGTTCAGTCCTTCCCACGCTAACGCGTTTTCACGTGGTACTATGACCTCTGCTGACTTCTTACAATTCAGCCATATATCACTACATGGGTTATTACCTAGAAATATATCTTTGGGTAATTTATTTGTAAGACCTCCCCAGGTAAGAACGCTTACTTTCACTCCATATATCTGCTACATTTACACTGCCTGTTTCGGATAGTTTAGGGTTTCGTTTTGTCATGCAAACTCACCCACAAGCATATGCCTCATATGTAGTTTCTGTTCGTCAGACCAGAGCTTTGCCGCCGACTTCCTTCAGATTCCACCTCACGGTGGACACCCTTGTCTTAAGCTAACGGTTGGCACTATCAACCCCCGTATCGGACTTTCACCGACAAGTAAGCGCCCATGCTGGGCGCACACGGAAAAACCCTCGACATTTCTGTCGAGGGTTTCATTGGTGGAGGCGAGGGGACACATCTATCCATTATCTCTAATGGTGCTGACTATATCTTAGACTTACATAATAACTGCAAGCCCCCTAGCATATTATAGAAGCCATAATATAGTTTTGAGACTTCTATCCTAGTACTTCAATATCCATTGATTTATGGACTTAGAAGCCTATAAGTCGATACGTGGCTGTTGAGTTTCCTCACATACCACTCGGTATTGCCGTCGTCTTAAATCACGTTACGGTTTCACCGATAAAGCTAGGTTTTCACTTATGGATTACTCCATAAGGCGACTCTTTTATGAATCGAACCCCTGTCCGAAAACAGCAATGCTACAGCATCTCCGAGTGCAGTCAGTAATTTCACATTCCCTCTATCTCACTCCTACTGACAGGATTGAGATTTCAGTAGCTTCATAAATTCCGTTCCTTGGTCAAAGCTTTCCAAGACTCGGTTCCCCACTAAATGACGCCCTATCCTAAGCCGTGGGACTCATAGGTAGGACGAGCAGCTACTAGGCTGCTAATGCAAAATTGTCTTCTGCGTTTATCTTTAAGTTCCCAGTTTTTTAACGCTGGTCCAGGAAACCATCGACTCGCTTCTGTAACACAACATATCCCCGTCGAAAGCCAAATACGCCCCCATATAATATATTGCTTTATTAAGCAGTATATATTTAATTTTTTAAAATTATTCTTGTAATATAGTATTATATCATTATTATCTTTTCTTGTCAATAAGACTTAACTAGATGACAATTAGTATAATACAGCATAGGCAGAAAATTATCAATAGGATTTTTGAGTTACGTTAATCAATCTTTTATATTTTATACATAAGCTTCCTTTATAGTAAAACTTAGAAGAATTTTACGGCGCAGTCCTAGAAGCAATCGCTAGTCTCTAATCCCTAATCGCTAACATTTGAATCATTGATTTATCCAATAGCGACTAGTGATTAGTGATTAAGAAGAAAATTGCGTCGCAATTTTCTTATATTAAAAACATTGCTACTACCGTAGTTACAGCAAGACCAATAGCAACTGGTTTTAGATTTCTTTTAGCTAATTCAAATGCGTCTACTCCGCATATTGCTGCTACAGGTATTAAAGCCCAAGGCACTATAGTGCCTCCCCCAACCCATATTCCTGCTAATTGGCCTAAAGCAGTTAAAGTTTCCACTCCATCCCCTATAGCTGTTGAAAATAATCTCGCAATAGAACCTACCAAAGATATGCCTGAGAAACCCGAACCATCTAAACCTGTAATTGCACCTACTATAGTTAAAGTTATAGAGGCTATTATCGAATTCAACGGAACCAAATTAGATAAAGCAACTCCTAAATCATTAACAATTCCATTCGAACCACTTGGAAGTATGTTTCCAAATATGTCACTAAAAGCCGAATCGCCTAGATAAAAGAACGCAGCAACAGGTATCACTATTCCAAATATTTTAAACCCAAATTGCAATCCCTTAACTAGGTTGTTTGTAATATTTTCTAAAGCCTCTTTCTTATATGACATAATAGAAACTATAGAAAGTATAAATATTGCTGTCCCTCCTATTAATGCAGTTGCATCTCCCCCTTGAAGCTTATAGATATACATTGTTCCTATATCAATTGCAAATAGCATGAAAATAGTTAATGCTAAAAGCTTTCTAAGAACCTTTGAAGTTATTAGATGAGGGCCTTCTTTCTCTATTTCATCATTTTCTACTTCATACTCAATAGGCATATTCCCAGATTTGATATCTTTTCTTAGCATATAAAAAGCTACTGTTGTAGTTACAACTGCCATAGTAATAGTCAAGGGAACACTTGCTGCAACTACTTTTGATACTTCTATACCAGCAGCATCAGCCGTAAGTTTAGGTGCAGCCTGTATTACATAATCACTGGATAGAGCTATTCCATGTCCAAATAGATTCATTGCTATAGCTACCCCTATAGCTGGAAGCCCTGCTTTTTTTGCTATAGGCAAAAATAGTGCTCCTATAAGAGCTACAGCCGGTGAGGGCCAAAAGAACCATGATAATATCATCATAACCAATCCTATTACCCAATAGGCTATCCAGTAAGATTTTATAACTGCTTTAAAAGGTGATACTATTTCTCCGTTTATTCCTGAAATAGCTAAAACATTGCTCATGGCAGTTATAACAGAAATTATTAATATGGTAGGCATTAGCTCCTTAGTTGCATAAATAAAACTATTAAATACTCCCATGACTGATTTGTATACTGAATCTGTTCCTATTAAACCAATGGCAAGTATTCCAATTATACATATTAATGTTATATCCTTCTTCATTATCATAGCGACAATAATCGCTACTATAAATAGTAAATACACATAATGTAAAGCTGTTAACTCTATAATCATTTGTACCCCCCACATAGAATTTTATATATTTATAATCTATGCAAAGGATATGAGTTCGGTGATATAGTTTTTATTAACTAATAATAAATATCACTTAATCTCAAAAAAATAATAAAGACTATGTAAAAACACAGCCCTTATCTCATTCTTTCCTTCATTTGTCTGTCTATGTCTCTCTTAGCTGATTTTTCTGCTATAGCATCTCTCTTATCATAGTTTTTCTTACCTCTTGCAACTCCAAGAGCAACCTTTACTCTTCCTTTTTTCAGATATAGACTTAAAGGAACTAAGGTGTATCCTTTTTGAGCAGTATATCCAAGTAGAGCATCTATTTCTTTTTTATGAAGAAGCAGCTTTCTTTCTCTTAATGGATCCTTATTAAATATATTCCCTTTTTCATAAGGACTCACATGCATGTTACACAGAAATATTTCCCCATTTTTTACTTGGGCATAGCTATCCTTTAGATTTGCTTTTCCTCCTCTTATAGACTTTACCTCAGTGCCAACAAGGGCAATACCCGCTTCAAAAGTTTCATCTATAAAATAATCATGGAATGCTTTCCTATTTTGTGCAAGAGTATTATTTTTAGTTTCTTTTTTCATACGCACCACACCTACTTCTATTGTTTTCTGTAATACTTAATTATATTACAAATATCTCCATAAGTCAAAATAGAAATAAATTGCGCCGCAATTTTCTTATATTCTGTAGATTCTCGTTTCGTATGGCTTCAATGCAATAGTTGTACATTCCTCGTGTTCTTCTATCGAATAATTATTTAGTAAAAGTTTATTATATTTTAATTCTAAGTTCTTAAATTCATATATAGCTTCTGAATCTGTCAAATTACAGATTACTAAAACTTTCTCATTATTTAAGGTTCTAGTATACGAAAAAATTTGTTCATGGTCTTCTAGAATTAAATTATAAGTTCCATAAGTAAATATAGGATTTTCTCTTTTCAATGAAATCATCTTTTTATAAAAACTAAGCACAGAATTAATGTCTTGTTCTTGTTCTGCTACATTAATTTTTGTATAGTTTGGATTCACCCCAATCCATGATTTTCCAGGTGTAAAGCCTGCATTTATGCTATTATCCCACTGCATAGGAGTACGAGAATTATCTCTGGAGATTGCCCATATTGTTTTCATTATTTCCTCATGAGGCATATCTTCTTCCTTTTTAATACAATATAAGTTTCTAGTTTTCACATCATCATATTCTTCAATGTTCTTGAACTTAACATTTGTCATTCCTATTTCTTGTCCCTGATATATAAAAGGTGTACCCTGCATAAAGAAATACATAGCAGCCAGAGATGTAGCACTTTCTCTCCAATACCTATCATCATCTCCCCAAGTTGAAACAACTCTTGGTATATCATGGTTTTCAATGTATAATGCGTTCCATCCCTTGCCTTCTAATCCCTTTTGCCACTTTGACAGGGTCTTCTTTAATCTAGGAAGGTTTAACTTTACATTGGTTTGATCATCCCATAAATGCAAATGCTCAAACTGAAATACCATGTTAAACTTACCTTTTTCTTCTCCAACCCAAAGAGGAGCATCTTCAACATTAACTCCATTAGCTTCTCCCACTGTCATTATGTCATATTTATGAAAGGTGTTCTCAGCCAGCTCTTCAAGATATTCATGAATTCCTTCTACATTCATATGCTTTTCAAAAGAAGATACATATTTTAATCCTTCTGGATTTTCTATGTCTTTAAATCCTTCTTCCTTTTTAATATGACTAATTGCATCTACTCTAAAGCCATCAATTCCCTTATCCAGCCACCAATTAATCATATTATATATAGCCTTACGCATATTCTCATTTTCCCAATTTAAATCTGGCTGCCTTTTTGAGAATAAGTGAAGATAGTATTGTTTAGTTTCTTCATCATATGCCCAAGCTGAGCCTCCGAAAATACTTTCCCAGTTATTCGGTTCTTCACCATTTTTCCCATCGCGCCAAACATACCAATCTCTTTTAGGATTATCTTTTGAGGAACGAGACTCAACGAACCAAGGATGTTCATCGCTTGTATGGTTAATGACCAAGTCAATTATAATCTTCATACTTCTTTTGTGGACTTCTTCCATAAGCTCATTAAAATCCTTCATTGTTCCAAAGTCCGCCATTATATCTTGATAATCACTTATATCATAGCCATTATCATCATTCGGAGATTTGTACATTGGACAAATCCATATCACATCAATTCCTAAGTCTTTTAAGTAATCTAATTTAGAGATTATGCCTTGTAAATCTCCTATTCCATCTCCATCTGAATCCTTAAAACTTCTTGGGTATATCTGATATGCTACAGCTTCTTTCCACCACACCTTTTTCATTAGCTACATCCCTCCATATAAATCCAGTAACCACTTACATGATTATTTACTTTCCATTATAGCAAGTGCAACTGCTCCTATAACTCCAGCATCAGTCCCTAGACCTGCTGAAACTATTTTAGTGCTTTCTGCCATAGCCTTAAAACATCTCTGATTTACTACTTCTTGTATCTTTTTGAATACTATATCTCCACCCTTTGAAACTCCTCCTCCGATTATTATCATTTCTGGATCGAAAGAAGTGATTATATTAGCAATACATATTCCAAGGTAGTTTAAAGCTTTATCAAGTACAGCTTTTGCTACAGCATCCCCTTTTTCTGCTTCTTTAAATACTTCATAAGATGTTATATTTTCATAACTAATCAAAGAAGTATTTGCTCCCTTTGCAACTTCCTCTCTTGCAATTCTTCCTATAGCCGTACCTGATGCTAACGCTTCTGCACATCCATAATTCCCGCAGTTGCATCGTGGGCCGTCCTTTTCTAAGGTCATATGCCCTATCTCTAAAGCATTACTGGTATTTCCTCTATATATCCTTCCGTTTAATACAGCTCCTCCACCTATCCCTGTAGAAACTGTCACAAACACCATATTATTAGTACCTTTTCCCGCACCAAAAGTGTACTCTCCTATGGCTGCTGCATTAGCATCATTGTCTAAGTAAACTGAAATATTGAATTTGTCTTTTAATGGCTTAACTAGGTTAAAGTTTTTAAAAGGAAGATTTGGCGTAGTTATAATTTTTCCCTCTTTAGCATCTAAAGGTCCTGGAGAACCTATACCTACAGCCGTAATATTATCTTTATCTATTTTAGATTCTTGAATTACCTTATCTATAACTGATATTATTCTTCCAAGTACGGCTTTTTCTCCTTCTTCTGCTTTTGTAGGAATCGTGTATTGTGAAACTATATTACCATTAAAATCTGCAATAGCTCCACTTATCTTGGTTCCTCCTAAATCAATTCCTATAACATAGTTATTAGCCATTAAATTCCCCCCACTTCTATTTCTACATTATAATGGTCTGATACCACTGGCCTATTTTCTTTATTAAATATTACTTTTGAATATCTAGTGTCTATTTTTTATTAGATAAAAAAGAATTCTACCAATTTTATGATTCGCTATGATACTTTATTCCTTCTTCATGCTTATCATATCCTATATGTTATGCGAAAAGTCCTATAGCATTTTGTAAGCACTACAGCCTAACTTTTCTAACTCCCTAACCAAAATTAAAGCAAAATTATCTTCTTTTATATTTTTAAAAACTGCTTTTTTATCTATAACTTGATTTACTTCCTGTAATTCAATTATATCATAGTTTTTTCTCTTATAGTTTCTGCTATAATCCTTATCTTTTTTTCTTGGTTTCTTCCATCCAAGAATAACAATTTAAAGTTAAAAGCTTCATTCTAATATATTAGTTACTAGTGCATTAGGATCTCCAAGCATAGCTCCACTTATTCCAAAGATAGCTCATGTTACACGGTTAATTAGTATAAAAGCTGCAGAAAATTACCCTTAAATAACTATCTAATTTATCGATTACTCAAAATAAGTAATAAAAATGAGCGCATTAATCTATGCTCTCACTTTTATTACTTATTAGTTGACTCTCTTTTTATTAAGTTTGTTTCTATAAGCTAATTCTATCACTACCTGCAATAACTCTTGACACAATAGATGGAGAAACATTTGCGCTGAAAAATACTTCTATCTTGTCAGCATGTCATCTACTTCTTCTTGGAGCTTTTCTTCCTCTAAAGATTGTTGTATTTCTTCTTCGCTTAATTTACCAATTGGTATCTTAGGTAAGTTATCTTCATCTTCAGCTTTTTCATCTTTAACTAAATCAAAATAAATCTCATAAGATCCCATATCTACCTTTGCAACTTTTACCTTAACTTCGTCTCCGAGCCTATATCTGTTCTTAGTTCTCTCTCCAATTAAGCATAAATGTACTTCATCATAAACATAATAATCATCATCCATGTTGCTTATATGAACTAGCCCCTCTACTGTATTAGGAAGCTCTATGAACATGCCAAAGTTAGTTACAGAAGATACTATTCCTTCGTATTCTTCTCCTATCTTTCCACTCATATATTCGGCTTTCTTTAAATCATCTACTTCTCTTTCTGCTTCCATAGCTAATCTTTCCATATCAGAGGATTGAGTTGATGCATAGTCTACTGCTTTTTCTAATTGTCTAAACCTATCTTCATTTATATTTCCATATAAGGACTCTTTAATTATTCTATGAATAATTAAATCAGGATATCTTCTTATTGGAGAAGTAAAATGGCAATAGTATTTTGCCGCAAGTCCAAAGTGTCCTACACATTCTGGTGCATACCTTGCCTGCTTTAATGAGCGTAGTAATAATGTATTTACTACAGTTTCTTCTTTCTTACCTTTTACTGCTTCGATGATTTGTTGAAGAGCCTTAGGATGAATGTCATTACTAGCCTTTACAAAATACCCCAAGTTATATGCAAACTCTCTAAATCTTTGAAGCTTTTCTTCATCTGGGTCTTCATGAACCCTATATACAAAAGGAAGCTTAGTCCAGAACATATGCTCTGCTACAGTTTCATTTGCTATAAGCATGAACTCTTCAATTATTCTATTGGCAACTTCACGTTCATACGGCCTAATATCTACAGGCTTATCATTATCATCTAGGATTATCTTACTCTCTTCGAAGTCAAAGTCTATTGCCCCTCTTCTTAATCTCTTTTTATATAAAATCTCACATAACTCTTCCATCATCTTAAAGTCATCAATTAAATAGTCATATCTTTTCATAAGTTCTTCATCGTGATCCTTTAGTATCTTTGTTACATTTGTATATGTCATTCTTTCATTAGTTTTTATTACACTCTTTGTAATTCTATAATCTACTACTTTTCCTTGATCATTTATTTCCATAAAGCAAGTCATTGCAAGTCTATCTACTTGTGGATTTAAGCTGCAAATTCCATTAGATAGTTCCTTTGGAAGCATTGGAATAACTTTAGTTAATAAATATACAGAAGTAGCTCTTTTCAAAGCTTCCTTATCTAAAGGATTCTTTTCTTTTACATAGTGAGATACATCTGCAATATGAACTCCTAGATAGTAATTTCCGTTAGGGAGCCTTTCAATTGATACAGCATCATCTAAGTCTTTTGCATCCTCCCCATCTATCGTCACCATTTTTATTCCTCTTAAATCTTCTCTACTCTTGTACTCCTCTTCTGGTATTTCTTCTGGAATATTAAAAGCATAGCTCTGAACCTTTGCTGGAAATTCTTCTGGAAGCTTATACTTCTTTATAATAGTTAATATGTCTATACCTCTTTCTCCCTTTTTGCCTAGAATCTCTACAATCTTTCCTTCTGGATTTCTTCTTTTTTCTGGCCAATCTGTTATTTCAACTATTACCACGTCTCCACTTGCAGCTCCATTTACATCTTCTTTAGCTATAAATATATCTTGAGATATTCTTTTTTCTTCTGGAACTACAAATCCAAAATTTTTACTAGCTTCATAAACTCCGATTATCTTTTGGTTAGCTCTCTCTATAACCTTTACTATTTCTCCTTCACGTTTCTTTCCTTTATTTTGTACCTTTAAAACCTGAGCTACTACCTTATCTCCATGCATTGCTCCATTCATGGATGTAGATATTACAAACACATCCGGACTTTCATCATCTGGTATTACAAATCCAAAACCCTTTTGATGCCCTTGAAGTCTTCCTACTACAAGACCCATTTTTTCTGGAAGCCCATAGTGATTTGTTTGATTTTTGACTATGCTTCCTTCTCTCTCCATGGTCTTTAATATATCCTTAAAAGCTTTCATTTCATTTTTTGATATTCCAAATACCTTTCCAAGCTCTTGTATATCCATAGGCTTATATGCCTGTTCTCTCATGAAATCTAAGAGCACTTTTTTTATGTTCAATTCTCTTTCCTCCTCTAATCTACTACTATAATAATAAAAATTTATTATTAGAATTATACCTATTCTATTTTTTGCTATTTCTATGTATAATATTCAACTATCCTTAAAATTAAACAAACTATTATATAATAGTATCCTAAATAATTTTACTAGTCAAACCAAACCCAACCATATAAGGTTAAAATTTCGATAAGTTATACGTTAGAAATCAATAGTACACCTTATGTAAATTCTTTTATATAGTTAATAAGCGCTTAAAAATGATATGTAATAATTGTATGCACTATTTTAAATTTTCACATAATTTAAGAGAGCCGACAGCTCTCTTAAATTAAAATAATCAATTATACATTTTATACTCTAACCTAACGCTTTAGCCCTAACTTAGGCTTTAGCCTCTGACTTCTAAATTTACTTAAGTAAATTTAACAATATTCCACCATATTGTAATATTACTGGTGCAAATACTAGTGATACTATAGTCATGAGCTTAATCAATATGTTCATTGCTGGCCCTGATGTATCCTTAAATGGATCTCCTACTGTATCTCCTACTACTGCTGCTTTATGGGCGTCACTTCCTTTTCCACCATGGGCTCCGCCTTCTATATACTTTTTAGCATTATCCCATGCACCACCTGCATTTGCCATAAGTATTGCTACAAGAACTCCTGAAGCTACAGCTCCTCCAATCAATCCACCTAAAGCTTCAACGCCTAATAGCATTCCTATTGCTAATGGAACTATTATTGCTAGTATACCTGGAAGTATCATCTCTTTTAAAGCTGCTGCTGTTGAAATATCAACGCATTTTTTGTAATCTGGCTTTCCTTTTCCCTCCATAATTCCTGGGATAGTTTTAAATTGGCGTCTAACTTCTTCTATCATCTCATTAGCGGCTTTTCCTACTGATTCCATAGTTAAGGCACCAAATAAGAAAGGAAGCATAGCCCCTATTAATACCCCTACTAGTGTAACTGGCGTTAACAAATCAATGCTCTTAAGTTCTGTTGCTTGTGCATAGGATGCGAATAATGCTAAAGCAGTAAGTGCTGCTGAACCAATTGCAAAGCCTTTACCTATAGCTGCTGTAGTGTTCCCTACAGAATCTAACTTATCTGTAACTTCCCTTACACTATGTGGAAGCTCAGACATTTCAGCTATTCCTCCTGCATTATCTGCTATAGGACCATATGCGTCTACTGCAACTACAAGACCTGTTGTAGAAAGCATTCCTACAGCAGCAAGAGATATTCCATATAGCCCCATAGACACATTGCTTGCGCCACCCATTATATAAAATGAAAATAAGATTCCAATACAAATTAATATTATAGGTATCATAGTTGAATACATTCCAACTGCAAAACCTGTAATTATTGTGGTAGCTGGTCCTGTTTCTGACTGTTTAGCAATTCTCTTAACAGACTTATATTGATCTGCAGTATATATCTCAGTTACTTTTCCTATTAAAATTCCCACAACTAACCCTGCAAGTATGGCTCCAAAAGCTTTATAGTCACCAAAAGTTTGGTTACTCAATATAAATGAACCTATAATTACTAATATTCCTCCAATATAAGTTCCAGCATTAAGCGCCTTTTGAGGACTAGCATTTTTGCTATTCCTTGCAAATATTGTTCCTATTATGGATGCTAATATTCCGATAGATGCTAAAACAAGGGGGAACATAATTTTAGGTTGATCACCTGAAAATAAGAAGTATCCTAAGGTTAAAGCTGAAATTATAGACCCTACATAGGATTCAAACAAGTCGGCTCCCATTCCAGCAACGTCACCTACATTATCTCCAACATTATCTGCTATAACTGCTGGGTTTCTTGGATCATCTTCTGGTATTCCTGCTTCTACCTTTCCAACTAAATCTGCACCTACGTCTGCAGCTTTAGTGTATATTCCTCCACCTACACGAGCAAAAAGTGCTATGGAACTTGCTCCAAGTCCAAAACCAGTTATAAACTCTGGATTATTACCAAATACCCAATAAAATATGGTTAATCCTATTACTCCTAAACCAACAACGGACATTCCCATAACAGCACCGCCTGAGAAAGCAATTTTTAACGCCTTGCTCTGACCATCTCTTGCTGCTTGAGCTGTCCTAACATTAGCCTTAGTTGCTACATTCATTCCAAAATATCCTGCTAAGATTGAAAATACTGCTCCAAATACAAAACATATAGCTGTCTTATAATCAATTGCTGCAAATATAACTATTGCCACAACTACAATAAAACCTGCTAGGTATTTGTACTCTCTCATTAGAAATGCCATAGCGCCTTCATGAATATACCCCGATATCTCTTTCATCCTATCGTTGCCTGAATCTTCTTTAGCAATACCTGTGCTTAGTATGAAAGCAAAGATTAATGCTAGAAGACCACATATTATTGGTAAAGTAATACCCATTTTTATCCTTCCCTTCTATTAATTTTAAAAACTTATATATATATACTACTCCATTTTCAGACTTAATACCAGTAGATTTGTCTGAAAAATTAAAAAAAACACATAAACCTCTAAAAAGAGAGTTATGTGTTTACTTATTTCACTTAATAATGTATGTATTATATTCTTTTTCAAGAAATACTATCTAACTAATGTTAAAAATATAGTTATAATTCCAAAAGCTATAGCCAAAATAACAGTTAATCTTGCTAAAAAAGATTCATAAGTTTTCGTTTTATTTTTAGCATAGAATGTATCTGATCCTGAAGATATTAGATTAAATCCATCAGCTTTTCCTGGCTGCCTTAAAACAACAACTATTAGCGCTATTGAAACTATTATTTGCGCAGCTTGTAAAAATGTATGCATTAACATACACCTCCTCATTCATTATTCCTCATCCTATTACGCACACTTTAAAAATTATTTTATCATACTATACAATAAATTACAATAAAAACAAAGTGATTACACCTTTTAAAGTGTAATCACCTATTGAATTAATTAGACTTTACTATTTCTTAAGATTATAGAATGCCTTAAGCCCTCTATATTCTCCCATTGTTGCTAATTCTTCTTCAATTCTTAATAATTGATTATATTTAGCAACTCTTTCAGTTCTTGCTGGAGCACCAGTCTTGATTTGACCTGCATTTACTGCAACAACTAAATCAGCTATTGTAGTATCTTCAGTTTCTCCTGATCTGTGAGAAACTACTGCAGTGTATCCTGCTCTTTCAGCCATTTCTATTGTATTTAGAGTTTCAGTTAATGTTCCTATTTGGTTAAGCTTAATAAGAACTGAGTTTGCAACTCCTCTTTCAATCCCCATAGAAAGTCTTTCAGTATTAGTTACGAATAAATCATCTCCTACTAATTGAATCTTTCCGCCTAACTTTTCAGTTATTAACTTCCATCCTTCCCAATCCTCTTCAGCCATACCATCCTCAATTGAAATTATTGGATATTTTCCTACCAAGTTAGCATAGAAATCAACCATTTCAGCAGGAGTTAAAGTTTTTCCTTCTCCTTTTAATTCATACATCTTAGTGTCATTATTAAAGAATTCTGATGATGCTGGGTCTAAAGCTATAAATACTTCTTCACCTGGTTTGTATCCAGCCTTTTCTATAGCTTCTACGATAACTTGAATAGCTTCTTCGTTGCTGTTTAAATCTGGAGCAAATCCACCTTCATCACCAACACCAGTTGATAATCCTTTATTCTTTAATATGCTTTTTAATGTGTGATATATTTCAGCACTCATTCTTAAAGCCTCAGAGAAAGATTGAGCACCTGCAGGCATAATCATAAATTCTTGTAAATCTACATTGTTGTCAGCATGTGAACCACCGTTAAGTATGTTCATCATAGGTACTGGTAAAACTTTTGCGTTAACTCCACCTATGTATTGGTATAAACTCATACCTAAATATTCTGCAGCTGCTCTTGCACATGCAAGTGATACTCCAAGCATAGCATTAGCTCCAAGTTTACCCTTATTGTTTGTTCCATCAAGTTCAATCATAACTTTATCTATTGCAACTTGATCTAATACATTCATTCCGACTAATTCTTCGGCAATTGTTTCATTTACGTTGTTAACTGCATTCTCAACGCTTTTTCCCATATATACTGATTTATTGTTATCTCTTAATTCAACCGCTTCAAAAATACCAGTTGATGCTCCTGATGGAACTGCAGCTCTTCCTACTGTACCATCTTCTAGTTCAACCTCTACTTCTACAGTTGGATTTCCTCTTGAATCTAAAATTTGTCTTGCGTAAACGTCTATAATTTCTACAAAAGTCTTCATAATATCTCCTCCTAATTTTAGATAAAATTTATATATACAGCAGGAAACATCAAAAAATGTTTCCTAACTGATATTATTTTAAAATACTTTTTCCTGTCATTTCTTTTGGAATATCTAATCCCATTTCTTGTAGCATTGTAGGAGCTATATCTGCAAGTATTCCATCTTCTCTTAATTCTTTATTTTTAGCATCCTTAGATACATAAAGGAAAGGAACTAAGTTTGTAGTATGAGCTGTCATAGGTCCTCCTGTAGAGTAATCTATCATTTGCTCACAGTTACCATGGTCTGCTGTTATAAATATAGAACCATTTTTCTCTAGTATTTTATCCACAACTTTGCCTAAACATTCATCCACAGTTTCAACGGCTTTAACTGCAGCTTCTACAACTCCTGTATGCCCTACCATGTCTGGATTTGCAAAGTTTAATATAATTACATCGTACTCATCTGAATCTATTCTCTTAATAACTTCCTCTGTTACTTCGTATGCGCTCATTTCTGGTTTCAAGTCATAAGTAGCAACCTTTGGCGAAGGTATTAATGCTCTATCTTCATTAAGGTAAGGTTCCTCAATCCCTCCATTGAAAAAGAAGGTTACATGAGCATACTTTTCTGTTTCAGCTATTCTTAATTGTTTTTTTCCTAGTTTTGATAAATATTCTCCAAGAGTATTATTATAAGATTCAGGTCCAAAAGCAACTTCAACATTTTCAATAGTTTTATCATACTCTGTTAAAGTAACAAAGGTTAAATCAAGGTTATCTCTCTTAAATCCTTCAAATATCTTATCATTTATAGCCCTTGTTATCTGTCTTGCTCTATCTGGTCTAAAATTAAAGAATACAACAGAATCTCCATCTCCAATGGTAGCAACAGGTTTTTCATTTTTCAATATTACAGTTGGAAGAACAAACTCGTCTTGTTTATTATCATGATAAGATTTTTCTATAGCTTCTAAAGCACTATTTGAATACTCACCTTTTCCTAATACCATTGCATCATATGCAAGTTGAGTTCTTTCCCATCTTTTATCTCTATCCATAGCATAGTATCTTCCAGAAACGGTAGCAATAGTACCTACACCAACTGAATTCATATGACTTTCTAAGTCTTTCACATATACTGGTGCTGAATCTGGCGGTGTATCCCTGCCATCAAGAAAAGCATGTACATATACTTTTTTTATCCCGTTTTTTGCCACAAAGTCAATTAATCCTTTTAAATGATCTATATGTGAATGTACCCCACCATCGGACAATAATCCTAAAAAATGAAGTGAAGAATTATTAACTTTTGCGTTGTTTACAGCTTTTAATAAAGCTTCATTTTCAAATAACTCTCCATCATTAATGGACTTTGTTATTCTAGTAAGAGCTTGATATATTATTCTTCCTGCACCTATATTCAAATGACCAACTTCTGAATTTCCCATCTGTCCTTCTGGAAGCCCTACAGATAACCCGCTAGCCCCTATTTGTGTATGTGGATATTCATTCCACAGCTTATCATAATTTGGCTTTTTAGCTATTCTAATAGCATTTCCATCTTCATGATTTGATATTCCAAAACCATCTAATATAGCTAACATAACAGGCCTTTTACCCATTGTATCACCTCCGCGAACTAATTCATTATGTTAGGTGCACACCACCAGTTAGTCAGCAAAGCCGAAGGTTAGACGTTAGTAGTTTAGTGTACAATTTAAACTTGCTTTCCTGACTTTCTAACTTTGTGCTTTAGCACCTAACTTCTTTATCCTAACCTAAATGAAATTCCATCACAATTTCATTTTATTGTTTATCAAAGTTTACTATAGCAGCAAATTCTTCTGCTTTTAATGAAGCTCCCCCAATAAGACCTCCATCTATGTTTGGCTTTGCCATTTGCTCTTTTATTGTTGAAGCCTTAACAGATCCACCGTATTGTATTCTTGTCTTTTCACTTACTTCAGCTCCAAACATATCACCAACAGTCTTTCTAACAAAAGCTATTGTTTCTTCTGCTTGTTCTGATGTAGCAGTTTTTCCTGTTCCTATAGCCCATATTGGTTCATAAGCTATTACTGTTTCTTCCACTTGCTCTTTTGTAAGTCCTGCTAAATCAAGTTTAATTTGTCTTCCTAATACTTCTTCAGTTATATTTGCTTCTCTCTCTTCTAGAGTTTCTCCTATACAAAGTATTGGAGTTA
Organism: Clostridium bovifaecis; assembly: GCA_009738435.1. Lineage (GTDB taxonomy): Bacteria > Bacillota > Clostridia > Clostridiales > Clostridiaceae > Clostridium_H > Clostridium_H bovifaecis. Next base: position 2,870,835 of record CP046522.1, read on the forward strand.
AATTATGCTCAAAAGCCTTTTTTATCTTTTTATTTAAATCAGCATCATTTTCTCCAAAGTATTGTCTTCTCTCACTATGCCCTAAGATTACATACTTTATTCCCATTTCTTCAAGCATAGCTGGAGCAGTTTCTCCTGTAAAAGCTCCACTTTCTTCAAAGTGCATGTTCTGAGCTCCAACTTGTATATTGCTTCCTTCAACAGCTTTTAATACTGCATCCAAACATATAGTTGGTGGACAAACTATAACTTCACTGTTAGCATTTGCAACTAATGGCTTTAACTCTTCTATAAGTTTAACCGCTTGTGCTACAGTATTATTCATTTTCCAGTTTCCTGCTATAATTGGCTTTCTCATTATAAAACACCCCTTATAATTTTTAGTAACCAGTAACCAGTAACCAGTAACCAGTAACCAGTAACCAGTAACCAGTAACCAGTAACCAGTAACCAGTAACCAGTAACCAGTAACCAGTAACCAGTAACCAGTTCCATTTTAAATTGACAATTGAAAATTAACAATGGACAACTTCATATTAAGTTAGGCATTGCACTTGTTAACTAGTTAGAAGTTAGAAATAGTGTAACATCTAACTTCTAAGTGGAGAAGTTTAGTAGTGGAGCAGTGGATTTAAACTAACTTTCTAACCTCTAACTATCTTTTTCTAACTTGTTCTATATAACCTGCTCTTATTGTTTATCTGTAAGTGCTGTAATTCCTGGCAATTCTTTTCCCTCTAAAAATTCAAGTGAAGCTCCACCACCAGTTGAAATATGAGTCATTTTATCCCCAAATCCAAGTGTATTAACAGCAGCTGCACTGTCTCCACCACCAATTATAGTAGTTGCATTTGATTCAGCCATAGCTTCTGCTACTGCTATTGTTCCTTTTGCAAAGTTTGAAAATTCAAATACTCCCATTGGTCCGTTCCATATAACTGTCTTAGCATCCTTTACTGCTGTAGCATAAAGTTTAGCTGTATTAGGTCCTATATCTAATCCCATATATTCTTCTGGAATGTTTTGGTCTTCTGTAGTAACAGGCCTTGTATCTGCATTAAACTCCGCTCCGACTACATTATCTATAGGAAGTAGCAATTTAACGCTTTTAGCTTCTGCTTTTTCCATCATTTCTTTAGCATAATCAACTTTATCTTCCTCTAATAAAGATGTTCCTATAGAGTATCCTTGAGCTTTTAAGAAAGTATAAGCCATTCCTCCGCCTATAATTAATGTATCAACTTTTTCTAAAAGATTATTTATAACATTTATTTTATCCGAAACTTTAGCTCCTCCAAGTATTGCAACAAATGGTCTTTCTGGAGTTTCAACAGCTTCTCCTAGGAACTTTAATTCTTTCTGAATTAAATAACCACAAGCAGATTCATCAACAAATTCTGTTACTCCAACTGTTGAGCAGTGTGCTCTGTGAGCTGTTCCAAAAGCATCATTTACAAATACATCTGCTAGAGAAGCTAATTCTTTTGAAAAGTTTTCTTCATTTTTAGTTTCTTCTTTTCTGTATCTTGTATTTTCAAGTAAAACAATATCCCCATCTTTCATGTTTGCTGCAGCACTCTTAGCATTTTCCCCAACTACATTGCTATCTGCTGCAAATAAAACTTCTTTTCCTAATAATTCTGAAAGTCTCTTAGCAACTGGCGCTAATGATAGTTCTGGCTTTGCCTCTCCCTTTGGTTTGCCAAGATGTGAACAAAGTATAACTTTAGCTCCTTGACCTACTAGATATTGAATTGTTGGAAGTGCTCCTACTAATCTATTTTCATCTGTTATTACCCCGTCCTTAAGTGGAACGTTAAAGTCACATCTTACTAATACCTTTTTACCCTTAACTTGAATATCTTCAACAGTCTTTTTGTTTAACTTCATGATTATATCTCCCTTCATATTTTAAGAAAATTGCGGCGCAATTTTCTTATAGGATAGTCCCTAGTCTCTAATCGCTAATCACTAAAATATAGATGTTAAGCTTCAGATGTTGAGAATAAATTGATGTTGCAGTGTAAAGCAAAATGAAGCAAAAACTAACTACAAACTTCTTCTAACTCCACATAATAAGGGCTTAGCATCTACAACATTATCTTACCGCTGACCTACTAGCGATTAGTGACTAGTGATTAGTGATTTAGAAATATTTTGCTTCGCAAAATATTTCTATTATAAATTACTACTTTATATGTATTCACCAAAGTTGCACATATAGAAGCTAGTTTGCTTTAAGATTATTATTCTACACTTTTCTATAATTATTAATTTTTAATCAGACCAGGGTAGGTCTTTTTGTGTCCCATTAATCAATTATTTGTCCCACTTTCATTATAATGTAAACCCAGGGATTTTTAAATAGGGTTTTCAAAAAATTTAATAATTTTGCTAGACAAAATTATTTTACTTTAAAATTGAAACTTGTCAAAAATTTTGTTGCAATCTGCTTTTCTTCATTTTTCTTAATTAAGCATTAAATCTCTCGTCTAATTTATTTTCCCAAAAGTCTTATCCACACTTAAGTATACCACTATTTCATAGATTTTTAAGTATATTTAGCAAAAATGTCTTAACCATTCTCACTCCTTATATAAATGAAAGGCCCGTATACCTCCCTCCCTATTTTAGGAACTGTATACCGACCTCGTCATTTTTACCAACCTACACCTAAAACTTACTAATTTTGATTATTCTTTTACTCCCCAGTTTAAATTTAAAATTATCTATCTTTCTCCCTTAACGTACGGTTCTCCATCTGCTCTTGGAGCTTCTGTCTTACCTACAAAACCTGCAAGAGCTAACATTGTAAGGATATATGGAATACTTTGATAAAATTCATTTGGTAAATTAATACTAAAGCCTTGCGCAACCATTTGGAATGCTGTGCCAAAGGCAAACAGCATACATGCCCACATTGTTCCAATCGGCTTCCAATTACCAAATATCATAGCTGCTAAGGCTATAAATCCACGGCCAGCAACCATTCCATCCCTATATAATGGAGTTATTCCTATAGATAAAGCTGCTCCGCCTAGACCCGCTAACATTCCAGATAATATAACACATAAGTATCTCACTTTATACACATTTATTCCTAAGGTATCTGCTGCGCTTGGATGCTCCCCAACAGCCCTAATCCTAAGTCCTGTTGGAGTTTTAAATAAAACATAGTTTGAAACAAAAACCAAAACTAAGGCTAATATAACAAACCAGTTTAGCCCTCTTAGCACAGGGACATTTTTCAAGAAGCCAGGAAGATTATATGATAGACCTCTTACAACGTCAGTCTGTCCACCAGTTTTAAATATAGGTCCAATTAGAAAACTAGCTAGCGCTGTAGCAAAAAGGTTTATGGCCGTACCTGATATAATCTGGTCTGCTCTTAAATTTATACTTAAAAAAGCGTGAATAGCAGCAATAGCTCCACCTGCTACTATTGCAAGTATTATTCCCAATACTGGGCTTCCTGTTTTGTAGGACCCTAATACAGCGAAGAAAGCTCCCATTATCATCATACCTTCAAGCCCTATATTAACTACTCCAGATTTTTCAGAGAAGACTCCTCCTAGTGCCGCAAAGATAAGGGGTGCTGCCATCCTTAGTGTAGATGCCAATAAATCATCCATTTACTACCTCTCCCTTCTTCTTTTTATCTGCAAAGTATTTTACTATATAATCAGTTGCAACGAATATAATAATTATTGATTGAATTAGGAATACTATTTCTTTTGGTATCTTGTATAATTGAAGCACTGTGGAACTACTTTTTAAAGCTCCAAATAATACTGCTGATGCTATACACCCTATAGGGTTTGATTTAGCAAGTAAGGCAACAGCTATACCATCAAATCCAAAACCAGGTAAAACCATAAAATCTTGTACTTGATATCTAACACCTGCCGTGTGCGTCGCTCCACCTATTCCAGCAATAGCTCCTGATAACAGCATGGCAAGAACCATGTTTTTATTGATATTTATTCCACCATATTCTGAAGCAGAAGGATTTATTCCTACTCCTCTAATTTCATATCCTATAGTTGTTTTCCATAATAACCAATAAATAAATATTGCAAAGGCTATAGCTATAAATATACTTATATTAGCTTTGCTTAGATTACTGAAAGCTTTAAGCTTTGCACTATCTTGAATCATTGGAGTGATTGATTTTCCTGGAACTGCAAAAACGGATTTTTTTACAATCCAGTTTGCTACATTCATACCTATATAGTTCATCATTATTGTATTAATAACTTCATTAGTACCAAATTTAGCTTTTAATGCGCCTGGAATTCCTCCCCATATACCGCCTATTAGAATACCACCAGCTATAATTAGTATTACGTGAACTACTGGGTTTAGTCCTGGAATTAAACCAATTATTCCTCCTGCAACCATTCCCATAAGAAACTGTCCCTCAACCCCTATGTTAAATAAACCACACTTAAAAGCTATAGCGTTTGCTACTCCTGTAAATATTAAAGGAGTTACATATGATAGAGTAGTTAACGCATTTCTCTTAGTTGCAAAGCTTCCTTGCCATATTAATTTAAAAAGTTCAGTTAAAGCTGAGAAATATTGAGTAATTCCATATCCTTTAGACCACATTACAAAAAATACAGCCACAAATATAGAAACAACTATAGCTAATAGAGGGAATAATAAGCTTTTTAAAGTATTTATCGCTCCCTTTGCAAACCTATTTCCGCTACTGCTCATCTTTTATCACCTCTTCTTCTAGCTTATTTAAGCTTCCTCCTGCCATTAGAATACCTAGCTTTTGTTCATCTGCATCTTTTCTATCTAAAACTCCAACTACCTGTCCATCATACATTACTGCTATCCTATCAGATAGGGCTAATATTTCATCTAACTCGAAAGATACTAAAAGTACAGCCTTTTGCGAATCTCTCTCCTCTACCAACCTTTTATGAATAAACTCTATAGCACCAACATCTACTCCTCTAGTTGGCTGAGATGCTATTAGTAAATCTGGATCCTTAGATATTTCTCTTGCAACAATAAGCTTTTGCTGGTTTCCCCCTGATAATGCAGAAGCGGGGACCTCATCGCTTGGAGTTCTAACGTCAAACTCTTTAATTATTCTCTTAGCATATTCTCTAATTTTCTTATAATCTAATACTTTATTTTTGCTAAATGGCGCTTTATGATGTGTACCTAAAATTGAGTTTTCGTATAATGAATATTTAAGTATAAGTCCTCTTTTCTGTCTATCTTCTGGAATATGTCCTACTCCACTATCTATAATTTCTTTAGAAGATTTATTAAATATATCTTTATCCTTTAAGGTTATTTTCCCACTCTCAGCTTTTCTAAGTCCTGTTAAAACTTCTATGAGCTCAGTTTGACCATTTCCATCAACTCCCGCAATTCCAAGAATTTCTCCTCTTTTTACCTTTAGATTAACTCCGTTAACTGCTGGTAATCCCCTTCCATCCTTTGCTTGAAGATTTTCAACTATCAAGATTTCTTCTCCCGGATTACTTGGTTTCTTATCCACTGTAAGCTGTACTTTTCTTCCTACCATAAGCTCAGCAAGCTCATCTATAGAAGTATCTTCGGTTTTGACAATTCCAGTTACCTTCCCTCGCCTTATTATAGTTACCCTATCACTCATACTCATAACTTCTTTCAATTTATGTGTAATGAGTATTACAGATTTTCCCTCAGCCTTTAAATTGTTTATTATATTTCCTAATTCCTCTATTTCCATTGGAGTTAGCACAGCCGTTGGTTCATCTAAAATCAATATTTCAGCACCCCTATACAATGCCTTTAAAATCTCTACCTTTTGTTGTTGTCCAACGGTGATATCCTCAATAACAGCCTTAGGATCTATATTAAAACCATACTTTTTCGCTATATTTTCAACATCTTCTATTGCCTTATTTATATCTAACTTTAATCCTTTTCTTGGCTCTGCTCCCAAAACAATATTTTCAGCAACAGTAAAGTTATGTACTAACATAAAGTGTTGATGAACCATCCCTATTCCTCTTTTTATAGCATCATTAGGATTAGCTATTTTAACCTTTTCTCCTTTAATGCATATATCTCCCTTTTCAGGTTGATAGAGGCCATATAATACGTTCATTAAAGTAGTCTTGCCTGCCCCATTTTCTCCAAGAAGCACATGAGTTTCTCCTCTTAGCAATTCGAAGTTTACATCATCATTTGCTATAGTTCCTGGAAAAACCTTGGTTATGCCCTTCATTTCAATAACCTTTTCCATTCTTATCCTCCTAACATATAAAGTTAGTATACTTTTAATAAGTATAAAATCTATGTGTACATATTACTTTTGAAATAAATTGTGTATATGTTATTTCTAAGATCAAATCAGTATACATTACTTATAAAAAAAACTATATACGTATATATTATTCCATTTTAAAACTAGATGTGTATATCCTTATTTTTAATTAAGCGTTTATACTTTATTTTTTTAAAAAGCTAGATGTTATATAACACCTAGCTTCCTACATTTAATGTTTTTTATTTTACAGCATCAGTTGTAAATTTCTTAGCATCTGCTGGTTTTTCTGGAACTGTTATTTTTCCTTCCTTTATAGCAGCTGCATACTTATCTACTAAAGCTAAAACGTCTTGTGGCACGTTTGGTTTAACTAAATCCTTCATGTCTTCTGGAACCTCTCCTCTTGAAGATGGAGCTATACCAACGCCTTCTTCAGCAAGTCCAAATACTTTCACTGTGTTACCTTTGAATGTTCCATTAGCTATTTCTTTTGTAGCTTCATATGTTGCTGTATCAACTCTCTTTATCATACTAGTAAGTATTACATCTGCATACTGAGGTTTTTTGTTTTCATCTAAAACTGTTAAAGCTTGGTCCATATCAACTCCGATAGCCCAAACATCTTTTCCAGCCTTTTTAAGTTCTTTTGCTGCTTGGAATAAACCTATACCAACACCACCAGCTGCATGATAAATTATATCAGCACCTTCACCGTATTCAGCTTTTGCAAGCTCATATCCTTTTGCAGATTCTGCAAAGCTATCAGCGTATCTAACGTCTACTTTTATGTTAGGGTTAACAGCTCTAGCTCCAGCTATATAACCAGCTTCAAACTTTCCTATAAGGTCTCCTTCTTTACCACCTATAAATCCTATTTTACCAGTCTTACTCATCTTAGCAGCTACTACTCCTACTAAGAACGAACCTTCATGCTCCTTGAATACTAAGCCCATAACATTTGGAAGCTTAACATCTGATGAGTCTACTATTGCAAATTTTTTGTCAGTAGCTTGCTTAGCAACTTCAGTTAAGGCTTCAGCCATTTGATATCCTATGGCAAAAGTTAAATCACTATTATTATCTAATGCTAAAGCTTGTAAATTTGGTATGTATTGATCTTTGCTTGTAGATTCTATCGGATTATATTCAACTCCAAATTCTTCTTTAGCTTTCTTTATTCCAGTATCTGCTGCTTGGTTAAATGACTTGTCATTTAATCCACCTTCATCAGTAGCAAGTCCAATTTTAACGCTTGCTTTTTTAGTGTCATCAGTCTTTTGTTCTTGACCTGCATTTGCTTTTTTATTGCCTTCTGCTGCATTTTTGCTTCCGCAGCCAGCAAATAAAGATGCAACCACTGCCACTGTTGCTAGTACTGCAACTAATCTTCTTTTTTTCATAACTCATCCTCCTATAATTTGTCTAAAAATTTATAGTAAAGGTTTTCAAAGAATGTGTTTAACATAAAAAATATTAGCCATGATCCCCCTTATGTGTGTCGCACAATTAACCTTTACTACATGAAGTAATGGTAATTTCCTATATATAACTATACGATAACAGCATCTAAAAATCAAGTAAAGTCAATAGCATTTTTTTACACTTTATTAACAAAAATTATACAAAAATACACCAATCTTACTATTATGCAAGATTAGTGTACTTTTTATTAAATATTATAATTTATCTGCAACATATTTTGTTAAATCAGCAAGTCTATGTGAATATCCAGCTTCATTATCATACCAAGAAATGACTTTTAACATTCTTGTTCCCATAACCATGGTTGATAGCCCATCAACTATAGAAGATCTTTCATCTCCTCTATAATCTATTGATACTAGTGGCTCTTCGCTAAAACCTAGAATTCCTTTTAATTTTCCTTCAGCAGCTCTCTTTAATGCGCCATTTACTGATTCCACAGTGACATCCTTTGAAACAGTACACACAAGGTCAGTTACAGAAACTGTTGGAGTTGGAACTCTCATAGAAAATCCATTTAACTTTCCTTTTAGTTCTGGTAATACTAATGCAACAGCTTTAGCAGCTCCTGTTGTTGTAGGAACCATAGATTCTGCTGCTGCTCTTGCTCTTCTCATATCCTTGTGAGGAGCATCAAGCAATCTTTGATCTCCAGTATATGAGTGAATTGTAGTCATTAGTCCCTCTACTATGCCAAACTCTTCATGAAGTACTTTAGCAAATGGTGCTAAACAGTTTGTAGTGCATGAAGCATTTGAAATTATATTATGCTTTGCTGCATCATACTTTTCTTCGTTAACTCCCATAACTATTGTTATATCTTCATTCTTAGCTGGAGCTGATATAAGAACTTTTTTAACAGAGCCCTTAAGATGTGCCTTAGCCTTTTCACCATCTGTAAATAATCCAGTAGATTCTATAACTATGTCTGCTCCTGTACTACTCCAATCTATGTTTTCCGGATTTCTTTCGGCAAATATTTTTATTTCATCTCCATTAACAACTATAGCTCCTTCTTTTGCTTCTACATTTCCTTCAAACTTTCCGTAAAGTGAGTCATACTTCAACAAATGCGCTAATGTAGCAGGATCAGTTAAGTCATTTATTGCTACTATCTGTAAATCACTATTATAGTTTTTGACTAGTGCTTTAAAAACATTTCTGCCTATTCTTCCAAAGCCATTAATTGCAACCTTCTTCATTTAAAATTACCTCCTGAAAATTTGTAGTATTTGCTTTTATTATTCTTCTCTTTTTTTATAATATTTATTAATTATAAAAAAACACATTAATCTTGTTTAATCCAAGATTAATGTGTTTTTAATATATTAGGGTATATTTGAGTATATCAAATTAAATGGATACTTTTATTTTCATATATTCTAACTGTAAATATACCTGTCCAATTTTAAATTATTTTGAAAGATTAGCAAAGTACTTTAAAGTTCTGATTAATTGAGAAGTGTATGACATTTCATTATCGTACCAAGAAGCAACTTTAACTAATTGCTCTCCATTTACTTCCATAACCTTAGTTTGAGTAGCATCAAATAATGAGCCAAAGCTAGTTCCTATAATATCAGTAGATACTATCTCATCTTCAGTATATCCAAAAGATTCGTTAGCAGCTTTTTTCATTGCTGCATTTATTTCTTCTTTAGTAGTATTCTTTCCTAAAGTACATACTAATTCAGTTAATGAACCAGTTATAACAGGAACTCTTTGTGCTCCTCCATCTAATTTACCAGCTAATTCTGGAATAACTAGACCTATAGCTTTAGCAGCACCAGTTGAATTAGGAATTATACTTGCGGCAGCAGCTCTTGCTCTTCTTAAGTCACCTTTTCCATGTGGAGCATCTAAAGTATTTTGATCATTTGTATAAGCATGAATTGTAGTCATAAATCCTTTTGTAATACCAAACTCATCATTTAATACTTTAGCCATTGGAGCTAAGCAGTTTGTTGTGCAAGATGCACCAGATATAACTGTTTCTGAACCATCTAATATATCATGATTTACGTTAAATACAACTGTCTTTAAATCTCCAGTTGCAGGTGCTGATACAACAACTTTCTTAGCACCAGCTTTGATGTGTGCCCCTGCTTTTTCTTGGCTAGTGAATAAACCAGTACATTCTAATACTATGTCTACTCCTAGTGTTCCCCAAGGTAGGTTTTCTGGATTTCTTTCAGCAACTACCTTTATTTCTTTTCCATTAACTACAAAAGCTCCATCTTTAACTTCGATTTCACCATTGAAGCGTCCTTGAGCTGAATCATATTTGAATAAATGAGCTAAAGTCTTAGCATCTGTTAAGTCGTTTATTGCAACTACTTCAAATTCAGGATTGTCGATCATTAATCTTAACGCCAATCTTCCTATTCTTCCAAAACCATTAATAGCAACCTTTGTCATTGAAATTACCTCCTAAAACTTTTATATTAATTATATTTTTATATAATTTTCAACTCTCTAAGTACGTATATTAGCGCTCTCTTTTTATAATATTTATAATCTCTTTAGCAGCGCCTTCATCAGTAATAAGAATATTATTTGAATTATACCTTTGTACTCCTAAAATTGCCTCTGCTTTGCTTCTTCCTCCAGATATAGCTATAAGAGTTTCGATTTTTTTAGTATCTTCACTTTTTATTCCAGCAGTTGGAGTTGAAAATATAACTTCTCCATTCATATTAAAATAGCACCCGAAGGCTTCTCCTACTGCCCCTTTTTCATCTAGCTCCTCTAAAGCTTCTTCCCTTAATCCTCTTCTTTTAGCCATATCCTCAGCTTTACCAATACCGTAAATCAATATATTGGCCTTATGAATATTTTCTACAACTTCTTTAATACTTTCCTCGTTTAAAATAGAAAATATCTCTGCATAATCAACATTGTCAATAAGCTGAAGCATCTTATAATCTGCTGATAATTTTTCTGCCAACCTAGCAACTAGAGTGTTAGCTTGAATTTCTACATTCCTCCCTATTCCTCCTCTTGCAGGTATTACTAAAATATCTTTATATTCATTAGTTTTTGGCATATTATCTACCATTTTTTTTATGCTTTCGCCGCCAGTTAAGGCTATAATATTCTTATCTTTAAGTATTTTTTTCATGAAATTAGCTGCACTTTTACCTAACTCTTCTAAGGTCAGCTCATTTTCATCTATATCTCCTGGGACAACTATTACATTCTTTAGATTTAAATTTTCTTTTAGATAGTCTTCCATTTCTGATAGTCCTCTGAGGTCATGAACAAATTCCTTTAATGCTTCTAGAATTTTCTTGCCTTCATAATTTACTGTCATTCCTTCTGCATTAATATCAATTAGTCCTTGCTTTTTCAAAAAACCAATTTCACTTCTTACTATTCTTTCTCCAATTCCCAAATAGCTAGCTAGCATTCTTCTCCCTATTGGCTGATTATAGTAAATAGTTGTTAATATATTATATCGTTTATCCAATAGTTCAAGTACTTCAGGAACTACCTTTTTTTCTATTTCCAAATATTTCAAAAATAACACCTCTTTGGTCTTTTAATGTCCCACTTGTTTGTTCTGCGTCCCACTCTTATTATAAATCAAATACATATTTTTTAAAAGAGATTTAGGAAAAAAATTTGTTAAAATTTTATTATAAAAAAATAAAAAGGAAAAGACTCTTCTCTTTTCCTTATTATCTACTAAACTTCATATTTTATTTTTTAAAATCTTTTTCTTTTGCTTGAGGATTTTATTCCAATCTCTTCTCTATACTTTGCCACAGTTCTTCTTGAGATATCTATATCTTTTTCCTTTAATAGAGCACATATCTTTTGATCAGAAAGAGGTTTCTTTTTATCCTCGTTATTCACAAGTTCCTCTATTTCTTTTTTTATAATTTTTGTAGACACATCTTCAAAACTATCTACTCTAGATATTCCTGTAGTAAACAGATCTTTAATTTTTATTGTACCCTTGTCGGTATGAATGTACTTTTCCCTTATAGCTCTACTTACTGTGGATTCATGTATTTCAAGGTGATCTGCAATCTCTTTCAAAGTCATAGGCTTTAAAAATGCCTCTCCAAACTCAAAGTAATCCTTTTGAATTTCTACTATTTTTTCTAATATGCTGTATATAGTATTCTCTCTTTGATTAATACTCTTTATTAGAAATACAGCACTATTTAACTTATCTTTTACAAACCTTACTGTTTCTTTATCATCTTCATTATTAATTATTTGCTTATATAACTGATTTATATTCAATTTGGGAATAGATCCATCATTCATTATAATGCAATACTCTCCATTTATCTTTTTTATATAAGCTTCTGGAACTATGTACTTCGTCTCTTCTCCAGTAAAAAATCCTCTTGAAGGTTTTGGTTCTAGTGATTTTATTAAATCTCCATATTCCTGTGCCTTTTTAACATCTACTTTTAGTTCTTTAGCAATGACATTGTACTTGTTTTCAGCTATCATTTCCAAATAATTATCTATTATCCTATATACGTTTTCATCTTGAAAACCTTTTACTTTTAATTGGATTTTTAAACATTCTTTTAAATCTCTAGCTCCAATTCCGTGAGGTTCTAAAGATTGTACAATGTTTAGACATGATTCAGCTAATTCACTTGATATAGATAACTCCTTTTGTATTTCTTCAAGAGTAATATCTAAATATCCCTTATGGTCTATATTTTCAATCATATACTTACATATAGACTTGATAAAAGTGCTTTCATTTAATTCTAGTATTTGTTCCATTAAAAATTCTTTCAGTGACTTTTTAGCACTAATAAAATTAAATGGCGATATCTCATCCTCATCCCTATCCCTGCTATAGTTTCCATGTCCATAATCATCAAATTCAAGATATTTTATAAAGCTTTTATAGTCTATTTCATCTTTTGGCTTTTCTGAATCATTCTTTTTGTACTCTGCATCAAGTACAGGATTTTCTTGAAGCTCTTTTTCTATATAATTTTGAATTTCAAAATTGGACATTTGAAGTAACTTTACTGATAGCTGCATCTGTTGAGTCATTATTAACTTTTGTTCTTGAGTTAAATTTAGCTTAAACTCCATCTTCATATTTTATCACCACTTTATATTATAGTACTTCACTTACTTATATTATATCATAAGAATAGATTATTTAATAATTAAAAATTAGAGGTTATTTATACTATGCTCTTTTTGTGACTATATAAATCCCTATAAAATAAAAAACGCCAACATTCGTCGGCATTTTACTTATTTATTTTATTAATTATATTTTTCTATAAATGCTACTCCACAGGCATTAGGTCCCGCATGGGTACCTACCACACATCCTACTTCACATTCAATATAATTCACCCTTCTACTAGTTAATTCTTCCTGTAAAGTCGGAAGGATATCTTTATTATCTATATGCAGCAATATGCTAGGTTCTTGATTATTTAACTTATCTAGATGGTTTAATATGATTTTAATTGCCTTTTTGGTCCCTCTTACCTTATCTAAAACCTCCATTTTTCCATCTACTGAAGCAAGAATTAATTTAATATTTAATAAATTTCCTATTGCCCCGGCAGTTTTAGAAAGTCGTCCTCCCTTAACTAAGTTGTCCAAACTTACAAATACATAACTACTTTTTACATGTGGGATAGTTTCCTTTAAAGTTCTTTCAATTTCTTTAATGGAATATCCTTTTTCCCTTAGCTCAGCTGCCTTCATTACTAATAATCCTAAGCCAGCAGTTACATTTAGGCTATCAATGATTGCTATATTATCACTTTCCAGCATTTCCTTAGCAATGCCTGCTGATTGATATGTACCACTCATTTTAGAAGAAAGATGAATAGAAATGATTTTATAGCCTTCATCCAGATACTTTTTATATGTTTCATAAAATCTATGAGGATTTATTCCTGCAGTTGTAGGGAATGTATCACCTTCATTTATTCTTCTTAGAAATTCTCTTATATCTATATTTACGCCGTCTAAATAACTTTCTTCTCCGAAGTTAACTATAAGAGGTATTACTTCTATATCATAGTTTTCTATGACTTCCTTGTTTAAGTCGCACGTACTATCAGTAATTATTTTAATTTTTTCCATAGTAGCTACCCCCTATTTCATTCCTGGAAATCCAAGCTGCCTTAAAGCTTCATATGCCACTATGGCCACAGTGTTTGAAAGATTTAGGGATCTTGTGGTTGTGTTCACCATAGGAACCCTAATCCTGTTTTCTACATATCTATCTCTTATGGAATCAGGCAAACCTGAGGATTCTCTGCCAAAAACAATAAAATCCCCTTGTTTATAGCTTACTTCATCATGATGATATTTAGTATCTTTTGTAGTAGATAGATAAATATTAGCCTTAGGATATTTTTCTATCATATCATCAAAGGATTCATGAATTTCTATATCTAGTAACGGCCAATAATCTAAACCAGACCTTTTTACCTGTTTATCATCTATATTAAAACCTAGAGGCTTTATTAAATGCAGCTTGCAGTTAGTTAAAACACAAGTCCTTCCTATATTTCCAGTGTTCTGAGGTATTTCTGGTTGAAATAATACTATATTTAAATTAGGTTTATCTACTTTCATTGTTACCCCCCCTATATTAGTGGAAACTTAATTCTATATTACATTAGTTGTAAAATAAAGTAAATTAAAAAAATTTATTTATATTATATAATTTATTTTATTTTCCCCAAAATATTTAATTATGTTTTCCGAAAAAAACTTAATCATATAGTTTAGCTGTTCTTTTTCATATATATACTTCCCATATCCAAACTGCCCATATTTAAAAGCTCTAAATTCTTCCTCCATAGGAAGGATTGTTTTTGGGAAAATACTCATAATATTTCCCTTAGCCCTTTTGGTAAATCTATGAGAAATGACTTCAAATTCTATATCTATTCCTTTAAATCTTGTACTTATATCCTTTAAAAGATTAAGGTACTCTTGTTCCCAATTATCATATAAAAACACTGGAGCTATTATAAACCCTAATTTATAACCACCCTCTGCCACCTTAAATGCAGCTTCTAATCTTTTATCCAATAAAGGCGTCCTATGCTCAAAAGAACTTATTATTCTGTCTGTATTTATGCTAAATCTAATCATAGTTCTGCTATTGTGTTTTAGTCCTATCAGACTATCTATATCTGTATATTTAGTTACAAATCTAAACTTAGCATATTCGTTTGCTCCAAAATATTCTATAGCTTTTCCTAGTGCACCAGTGTAATTCTCAACAGGTATTGGATCAGAGGTTGCTGCACCTTCAAATATGGTTATGTCCGGTTTTCTCTCATTTATATATTTTCCTGCATTATCCAAGATCTCCTCTGTATTAACATGGATTTTTATATAAGGTTTCTTACCCATTTGAGTATTTAAGTAACAATACTCACACATTCCCATACATCCACTAACTAGAGGCAATTGATAATGTGCTGATGGTTTACAAGATTGAAAATTCAGAGTTTTCCTTATACCTACTGCCAGTGTGTTTTTTCCTTCTGAATACTTTTCACTCTCATTAGAACCTGGAATTCCTGTTATACGTCCATTTTTAGAATATTTTATTTCAACATCTTTAAGCTTAAATTCCTCGTAAAGTTTTTTCCCTATTTCATATTCTAAAGCTGCTTCTTCAAATATTACTCTTTTAGGCTTAAACATAATACTATCCTTTCTCAATAAAAATTAGAGGTTATACATATTTAAATTATTATGGATAGTATTTGAGTAAATATAATTCCCTATGCAGACTCAGCTATAAAACAAACTTTTCTATTGCCTTGGCTACTCCATCTTTATCGTTAGTATCAGTTACATAGTTTGCCTTTTCCTTTACATAATCTGGAGCATTGCCCATAGCTATCCCTAGACCTGCGTACTCTATCATGGATAAATCATTTTCACCATCACCCATGCAAATAATCTCATCCCTACTTAGTCCATAGAAATCAGCCAGCACCTTAACAGCACTCCCCTTTGAAATCCCTTTTTTCATTATCTCAAAGTTATCTCCAAGTGAACTTACAACTTCAAAATCATTTAGTTTCATTACATCCTCTTTTGCTTTTTTTAAACTATCAAAGTCCTTACTTATGCATATGGCTTTAAGTATTTCATTGTTTCTTTTTTCAAATTCTTCTTCTAAATTAGCATTTACATGAAGCCTTATCTTCATATCCTCTGGTACATCGTTATTCATCTCAAGATAAGTATAACCTTTTGGGTAAGGTTTAGATGAAATGATTGTATCAAAGGTATTATAATAAACCTTAAAGTCATAGTTCTTAGTTACTTCTAATATCTTCTTACATTCCTTTGCACTTAGAGTAGAACTATATATTACTTCATCCCTATCCTTCTCTCTAATATATGCCCCATTTGAAGCTATTATTGGTGCTTTTATGCCTAAAATATGAGCATAATATTTGGCAGATGCAAATACTCTTCCTGTACAGATTGCTATTTTAACTCCTCTATCATGAGCCGCTTTTATAGCGCTCTTATTTCTATCACTAACTTCTTTATCATCGCTTAATAGAGTTCCATCCATATCTAAGCATATCAGTTTAAATGTCACATTAATCTCCCCTTTAAAATTCTATATATTATAATGTTAATGTTTAATATGACCTATTCTTTACATTACTAAAGAGTATTATAACATATAAGAATTTTGTAATGCAAAATCCTTAGTTGAGAAGTGGAGCCAATGGAGAATTTTCTGCAGAATATATCTCCACTTTCTCTGCTGAGTGCCTTAGAGCCTCCACTCCTCCACTTTACATTTTGAACTTGTTTTATCGTTGATTCATAGTTTATTTCAAGTTTGTTCTAACCTAATGAATAAGTGCTCAATCCTAAGTTTCTACTCTTCTCTGGATTAAGCACTTTTAATTTCTAACATCTAACTGCACCAAAGGTGCCTTAACTTATTTTTTGGTTCCTCTTTTAATTACTCCATTTATCGGTATATAGTAATCATTAGATATTTGCTCCCTACCTATAAGTTTTCCATTTTCATAAATATTTTTATAAGCTCTAACCCTGTATCCACTACGAGGTTGTTTTACTACTTCTGTTTGGCCTAGTGGCAATGTAGGGTCATCTATATATTTTGTAGTAGGCTCAATTGTACTATATACTTCTGTTGTTATGGCATAACTTCTTTTTGCCAAAGATGAATTTGAATATATATTAAAATATATATTTTTATTTGATGTAAATCCTTCAATATATATAGGATAGTCAAAGGTATTTTTGAACTTTAAGTCTATATTTCCCCAATCAACAGTAGCATCTAAGCCTTTCTCAACGTAAGTCGAAGGAAAAGTATGATGCACTCTTTCTGTTGTTTTAATATTTCCTTTTAATAAAGCATTATATAGAGTTGAAGATACCTGACATATTCCTCCACCAACACCTGAGTCTAGCTGTTGATTTACTATAACTCCCGCTTCTTTATATCCTCTTTCTTTTGTTCTTTCTCCAACAACTTCATTAAAGCTAAAAGTATCTCCTGGCATTAATATTTTTCCATTAATGCTCTGCGTAGCTAAACTTATATTGGTTGACCTAGCTTCTGAAGAAGATGTAAAGCTTGTTGAAAATGATCCTATTTTTGAATTAACTGTTTTTAGCGCTTCCGCTGTAACATTAGCTCCTAGTGATTTTATCGGTGCATCTATATTTATATCTTCTCTACTTTTCCCACTAGCTTTAGATGCAATATCTTCACTTAACTTCTTACTTTCAAGTTCAAAGCCTTTTTTATCTTCGGTCACTTGAAAACTGCCATTTACTAAACTTATAGTTGCTTCTACTGGTTTGCTATTAATTTCTTTACTTATAGTACTTATCATATCATCAACTGGCTTATGATTATAAGAAAATTTAAGTTTATATTTCTTTATTTCAGGCTTTTTTATAAGCTTATATCTAGATATTATATTTAAATCCTTACCATAAGCTAAAGCTCCATCTACAGTTTCAATTATATTGTACTGCGGATTTAATTCCGAATAATTTATTGTATAAGTCCTTTTTGGAGTTTTAATATTTATTTTTTTGCTAAGTATTGGATTTGAATACTTTTCCCTTAAAATTTGTATAGCTTCTTCCTTACTCTTGCCAGATAAATCCACATCCTCAACACTTACACCTGGAAGCATGACATTGTCGAATTTTTGTGTTGTAAAATACACATAGCTAATAGCAGCAGAAATTAGTAGCAAAATGACTGCAAATATTAAGTTTCTAACTTTTTTATTGCCTTTTGACCTTGTTGTATTTTTTTTACTTCTAGCCATTTAACCTCTCCCCTCTTTCCTGTTTATTATACTACAAAATATTAAATAATTACACATGGAATGTTTATACTTTGTTATAGTTTTAAATTATGCTAAAATTTTTTAAAAGGAGTGATAAAATTATGAATTATGACAAAATGAAACTTAAAACCTATTTAGAAAACCTATTATTAATTCCTAGCCCTTCTGGATACACTTATAAGGTGATGGAATATATAAAAAGGAACTTGATCTTTTAAAGGCTCCATATACTATTACGAATAAAGGAGCTCTAATTGTTACACTAGAAGGAAAAAATAATGAATATCAAAAAACTTTTTCTGCACATGTAGATACCCTAGGTGCTATGATTCGAGAAATAAAGTCCGATGGAAAGCTTGGTATAAATCTAATAGGAGGTTTTATGGGAAATTCCATAGAGGGAGAAAACTGTAGTATTCTAACCCTAGATGATAAAACATATACTGGGACAATTCAAACCCTAAAACCCTCTGTGCATATAAGCGGCAATGAGGCTTATGACCTTAAAAGAACTCCTGAAAATTTGGAAGTTGTTCTAGATGAAAAGATATTCTCTAAGGAAGATACTTTAAATCTAGGAATTAATATAGGGGACTTTATTTTCTTAGATCCTAGAAGTATCATAACAGATAATGGGTTTATTAAAAGCAGACATTTGGATGATAAAGCTAGTACTGCCATACTCCTATATGCAATAGATTATATGATAAATAATAATATAAACCTTCCTTATACAATTAATTTTTTCATAAGTAACTTTGAAGAGGTAGGTCATGGTGCATCTTCATCTATTCCACTTGCAACTAAGGAATTTATTTCTGTAGACATGGGGGCACCTGGACTTAATCAAAATTCTTCAGAATATAGTGTCTGTATATGCGCAAAAGATTCATCTGGTCCTTATGACTATGAACTTAGAAAAAAACTTATAAATTTGTGCAAAGCAAGTAATATAGATTATAGAATAGATGTCTATCCTAACTACGGCTCAGATGCATCTGCAGCACTAAAGGCCGGCTTTGATATTAAAGCTGCTCTAATTGGACCTGGTGTCTTTGCTTCTCATGCTTACGAGCGAACTCATATGGACTCACTAATTGCAACTTTAGATTTGATTATTAAGTATTGTGAAACTGAATAATAGATTAATCAGAAAGGTTATAGAATATTTAGCTGGAAAAAATAAAAATGTGTCAGAATAAAATCTTGACACATTTTTATTTTTGTTATAAATTCTGTAAAAAAGAAGGTTTTCTTAAAATTTAATAGAATATTGTATATAAAGTAATTTTTTTACACATGTACCTCGAAGTATAGGATGGTGAATTATATTTATGACTAACCATTTAGTTTATTTTGAAATTTTTAAAAACATTCCAACCCCAGTTATTATACTTAATAACAGTTATCATATTTTAGAAATAAATTCATATACTGAAAAATTGTTAAAAAAGTTTACAATAACCCTGTCAGACCTTTCTGACTTATTGATAGATGAATTGCATCACTACTTTAATGAGACTTTGCAAGAATATAGTTTTGAAAAACATTTTAATAATATATACATTCAGGTTAAAGCTAGTAAATTTATAAATCCACTTGATAATTCTAATCTAATTTCTATAATTATTAATGATATAACAGAGCAAAAAAAACTTGAACTTGCTCTTGAAAAAAGTCAAGAACAGCTTGGTCTAATTTTAAATAATATGCCCGTTATGATACAAGCTTTTGATAAAGAGGGTAATATAGTTCTTTGGAATAATGAGTGTGAAAGGACAACGGGATATACACGTGAAGAAGTATTCTCTGCTAAAAACCCAAGTAAAATTTTATATCCTGACAATAGATATCGAGAACTTCTTGAAGCTAAGTATCAAAAACTAAACTTTAACTATAAAGATATAGAATCAACTCTTGTATGCAAAGATGGTACCAAAAAGACTATTTCGTGGTATTCAACTTCCGAACCATCTCCAATATCTAATTGGTTTTATATAAAGTTTGGTGTAGATATTACTTCCAGAAAACTAGTAGAAAAGAATTTACGGGAAAAGAAAATGCAACTTGAAACAATCTTTAAAGCTTTTCCAGATATATATTTTCGTTTTGATAAAAATGGTGTATTTCTAGATTGTAAAGTTGAAGACTTTGATGATTTGCTTCTTCCGCCGCAAGAACTTATAGGGAAAAAGGTGGATGAGCTAATACAAGGACCTACCGGACTTGAATTTAAATGTGCTATTATAAAAGCTTTAAAGACAAAATCTTTGGTTGTTTTTGAATATGAGCTCCTTTTAGAAAAAGGCCTTCAATACTTTGAGGCTCGATTGATACCGCTATCAGAGAGCGAGATAATATCCATAGTACGAAATATTACTGAAAGAAAACAAAGTGATGAGGAACTTCTAAAAATCGAAAAGCTTAATTCTATAGGAACCTTAGCTGGAGGAGTTGCCCATGACTTTAATAATATACTTACTATAATCCTCGGAAATATATCTCTGCTTAAAACCTATATAGAACCTAAAGGCAAAATAGCAAAAAAACTCTCAGACATCGAAAAGACTGTATGCCAAGCTAAAAGCTTAACTAAACAGCTTCTCACTTTTTCAAAAGGTAGTAATCCTTTAAAAAAGATAAGTTATATAAATGATTTAATAAAAGAAACCACTAACTTAGCCTTAAGTGGCTCGAATGTAGCCTGCAAACTTTACATACCTAATGATTTATGGCCTGTTGAAATAGATCGTGGTCAAATGAGTCAAGTAATAAGTAATTTAGTAATAAACGCTTATCAATCTATGCCAAATGGGGGCTCTATATCCATCAGGTGCAAAAATATCGAATTGCTTGAAAATGAAATTATCGGTCTTAATCCTGGAAGATACATAAGCATATCCGTGAAAGACCAGGGTTGTGGAATAAGCAAGGATAATTTAATAAAGATATTTGATCCTTACTTTACCACAAAAAAAACAGGCAGTGGGCTTGGTCTTGCTTCAGCTTATTCTATAATAAAGAAGCATAATGGACATATTCTAGCCAAATCCAAGCTGGACAAGGGCTCTGTTTTTCAAGTCTACTTACCTGCTTGTGAAGGAATACCTGTTGAAATAGAAGAACCTGAACATTCATTAATACATGGTGAAAATAAAATATTAATCATGGATGATGAAACTGATATCAGAAAGGTATTATCTGCTATGCTAGGGCATCTTGGTTATAAAGTTGAATTATCTAAAGACGGCTTAGAAGCTATAGAATTATATAAAAGAGCCATGATATCGGGTGAACCTTTTGATGCAGTTATAATGGATTTAACTATTCCTGGCGGCATGGGTGGAGAGGAGACTATAAAGCATCTGCTGCAAATAGATCCAAAAATCAAAGCTATTGTTTCTAGTGGATATTCTGCGGGAGGTGTTATCTCCAATTTTGCATGCTATGGATTTAAAGGAGCTATAAATAAACCTTACACCCTTGAAGAATTGAGTAGTGAACTTAGTAGAGTATTAAGCTGCCAGTAGCCTTGCAAATTACCGAGTTTAAAGTTTAAAGTACATAAAATTGTATGCGGTTTGACGCTTGCTTATAAAAGGAAAGTTCACAGTAATATGTATCGTATTATATTACCATGAACTTTCTATTTTCATCATAGAGGTTCTTTAATATTTTTATGTTTTTCTATTGTAGCGGGCTACCTTTCTTAGAAACTAATAATATGTTATTACTTTTCCATCTTCAGTAATTGTTTTAATATTACCATTAGCATACTTATATTTTAAGGAAGTTCTATAGCCAAGCTATAGAACTAAGCTCTTCACACAAAATCAGCTCACAGAGTAAGTGATTCACACCAAATTAGAAATTTGGGTTCTCTACTTAAGATTTTGGTTCTCTGCTTATCTTACCATTATTGTCTATTTCACTTACTTTTGTTGTTGTAGTATTTGCAGCAGCTCCATCTTCAAAGGTGTATTTTGTTGAAAAGTCAATTTTGCCAGTGCTTAATGTTCTATTTGTTAATCTTCCTAAGCTGTCATATTTATCTGATGATTACCCGCTCTAATACTTCCATCTTTTTCAAAGTGGAAGTAAAGAGCGGCTACATCCCTAGATAACGATTTCTAAGCCTCAGGTGGAGTAAAAACTCCATCTGAAGCTAAGAACTCTGTTTATAGCTTATCCAGTTTCCTCTTCGATTTGAATATATACTGCTTACTTCTTCAGAAGTTAATGCTGTATTGTAACTGCTTAGTCCCTCTAGTTGTCCATTTAGCTGGTAAGTTCCTAATATGGTTCCTCCTACTGCTGTTTTTACTCCTGTAAAGTCTTTAAAACTTGCGGTACTTCCTGAATAAACTTTATCGTTTAGATATAGTTTTGCATTTAAAGTTGTTCCTGATAAACTCCAAGTTAAGGCTGCATAGTTCCATGTATTTATAGTTACAGCTTCTGTAGATGTTATTAAAGTTAACCAGCCTCCGGCACTATCTCTTACGGCTAGGTTAAGCTTGTTGCTGCTATCTAAATAAATACTTAGTAAGGCTCCATTTCCTTCTGATGCTAATATATATCTTGATGTAGTTCCACCTTTCGTGTTAAACCATACTCCCATAGTACCTTGATTTTGCTTTATTCCTAAATCATATAGAACTTTAGTACTTGCAGTAGTTGTTAGAACACTTTTACCTTTTTCTCCTGCAGCTACTGCTGTATCTCTTGTAAAGCTAGTTCCTGATTCACTATATGGCTTTGTTCCTTTTGAACCTACGGTTCCATTGTTTAGCGAGAAATACTCCATGTTTCCATCATTTTTCAATGGATTGCTGTAATAGATGTCTGTAGACCTATTATCCTTGTCGTAATCATAAGAAGTTATATACCCTTTTCCATCTACTCTTTCTTGGAAGGTACTTAAGTTATTTCCCTTATCATAGCTATAGTTTATTATGTTTCCCTTAGAATCCTTTATCTTTGAAAGTCTTTCTGCAGCATCGTAGATGTATCTATAGTTTACACCATTTATTATATCTTCAAGAATTCCTAGATTACCGCTGGCATCATAAGAATACTTAAACTTTTCAGTTCCATTAACTGATTTGCTACTAATTCTATCCTTACTATAAAGAATGCCGAATTAAGCTTCGCTTAATTCCGCATTCTTAACTTCCTAAATTCTTTACTTCTTTTCCACTTTAAACTTCAATCCAACTCCCTAACTTCTAACCTTTTAACTTGTTTTCCTAACTTGCCTTTCTACTTTCCGTTCTCCGTTTTCCATTTTCCGTTTCTTAAACTCTCTAAACTTTTTCCACTTCTAAACTTCTCTTAAAGCTCCTCCACTGCTTCTATTGCTGTTCTCCGTTAAGATACTTACACCTTGGTGCTAAAGGGCAACTTTCACATTTCGGCTTTCTTGCAGCGCAGGTTCTTCTTCCATGAAATATAAGAAGGTGGTGTGCTTTTGACCATCGTTTCTTTGGTATACTTTTCATTAGTTGTTCTTCCGTTCCCTCAACATCCTTACTCTCTGCAATACCTATTCTATTCGATACTCTAAATACATGGGTATCAACTGCAATTGCTGGAACACCAAAGGCGTTGGATAACACCACATTCGCAGTTTTCCTTCCGACTCCAGGTAGCTTAATTAATTCCTCCATTGTTTTCGGAACTTCTCCATTATATTCATCTATCAACATTCTGCAAAGAGCTATTATATTTTTAGCCTTGTTCTTATACAGACCTATTTCTCTTATTTCCTCTTCAAGCTTTTGTTGTTCTAATGCAGCAAAAGCTTGTGGAGTATTATACTTTTTAAATAGTTTTTCCGTAACTTGATTTACTTTTTTATCTGTAGTCTGAGCACTTAATACAGTAGCTATTAAAAGCTGAAAAGGATTTTCATATATTAACTCGCACTGTGCATCAGGATAGGTATTCTCAAGTACATTTAGTATTTCATCAACATCATTCCTCATGTGCAATTCTCCTTTCTCTGTAAATCTCTATTCTCTAATCGCCGCCTATAAGTGGAAAGGTGGAGAAAATAACTTGACTATACTTAGCAATGTCCAATAAATGATATTTTATCACAGATAAAACTATAATAAATACAAATATAATGCTGAATTAAGCTATACTTAATTCAGCATTATATTTTTCCACTTTCCGTTTTCCACTTTAATCTTTAATTTTTAAACCGTCTCAACTCTCTACTGCTCTTATAGGTATTCTCCCCTATATTCTTCTGGTAAAAGTTTTGAAATACTTCTCATTATGAAGTCCATTGCTCTTTCCTCATACTGTTTTTTGGATTCCTCTTCGAGCTTATCTGGCAGACAGAATTTTTCTCCTATTTTAACAGTAATATCTGAATGCTGGAACTTTTCTTGCTCCATTTTCCCTTCCATATTAATAGGAAGTAACTTTTCTGTTCCTGTCATTCCTATAGGTATAATAGGTACTTTACATATCTTTGAAATTAAAAGGATTCCTTTTTTACCTTGTATCATCTTTCCAGTTCTACTTCTAGTACCTTCTGGGAAAATTAAAACATTGTTGCCGCCCTTAATAATTTCAATAATTTTTTTGATACCTTCTTTATCCGCTGAATTAGGATGGACTGGTGTAGTTTTTACTATACTTATTCCAAGGCTAGTAAGTGGATTGCTATTCAATTTAACTCCCGCTACAAAAGTAACATCATGATCTTTAAGTATTCTATTCAACACTAAAGCGTCTGAATTACTAAGATGATTACATACAAATATAACTGGCTTTTTTATATCATTTAATCTTTCTTTATTTTCAATTTTAATATGTGCATATTTATCTATATATCCATTTAATACCCTATTAGATATAGCTTTTATGAGACCTTTGGGAAGATGACCTATAATCTTAGTCATAGTCGGAGATATCATCTATTAATTCCACCTTTCATATTCATCTCTATATATAATATACATCAAATTTTTTATTTTTTCAAAAGTTTCTTATAATATTCTTGAATATAAGGTGAATTAAACTTCTTCCCTTCATCTAATTTTTTTAAACGAGCTAAATTTATCAACACATTTCTTTGAAGTATGCTCTTACCTCTCCACCCACAAGAGGTTAGCTTATATTTTTCATTAAAATCTTTTTTACTCATATTTAATATATCTTCATAATCTATTGTTTTCATAAAGTCAAAAGGCTTAAACTCTTCAAGCTGCGAAAACTTTATATTTTTATTATAAGGACAAACATCTTGGCAAGTATCACATCCAAAGAGCCTTCCCTTTAGCTCAGACATTTCTTGTTCATCAATATCCTTCTTTTGGGTTATATAAGATAGGCACATGTTTGGATTATTATTCTCTTTATCTATAGCGCTTACAGGACATGCTCTTAAGCAGATATCACATTCTCCACATTCAGTTTCTTTGGGTCTATCTTCCTCTATTTCTAAATCCGTTACTATTTCTCCTAGAAAAATATAAGACCCATACTCTTCTGTAATAAGCATATTGTTCTTACCAATGAAGCCTACTCCACTTAGGTATGCTATATACCTCTCTGGAAGTGCATTACTATCAACAAAATACTTTGCTTTTCCTCCTAGACTTTCAATAAAACCACAGATGCTCTCCATATATTTCCCAACCACTTTATGGTAGTCTATCCCTAACGTATATTTTGAAAAGTACCCTTCCGTATTATTATACTTTTCATAAATATATGGAAAGGCTAGCGATATTATTGTTTTACCTTCCTCCATATATAAAAAGGGATTAATTCTTTTTTCTATATCGTCTTCTTCAAATTCATTTTCTATTTGTTTACTTTTTCTATGGCTATAGAACTCCCTTAGCTCTTCAAAAACTCTGCATTTAGTAAAGCCAATATTCTCTATACCTAACTTGTTACAGTAGCCAACTATATCTTCTTTATAACTCATATTTAATTATCCTACACTCCTAGTATTAATTATCTCATGCATTGTTCTTTTCTACCGTAATCTTCAATTTTTATTATATTTTTAGTGCTTTTATTTACAACCTTTCCTGGTATGCCTACAACAGTTGAGTTTGCTGGTACATCCTTTAGCACTACAGAATTTGCACCTATTTTAGAATTATCACCTATGCATATTGGTCCAAGAATCTTTGCTCCAGTACCAATTATAACATTATCTCCTACAGTAGGATGTCTCTTACCTTTATCCTTACCCGTACCCCCTAAGGTAACCCCATGATATAAAGTTACATTATCTCCTACTTCTGCTGTTTCTCCTATTACTACTCCCATTCCATGATCTATGAAAAATCCTTTCCCGATTTTTGCTCCCGGATGTATTTCTATTCCTGTAATGAATCTAGCAAATTGTGATATAAGTCTAGCTAAAAAAAATAACTTCTTTTGATATAGTACATGTGCTACCCTGTAATGTATCGTCGCATTTACGCTTGGATAAAGTAGCAAAACTTCTATGGCATTTCTTGCTGCTGGATCATTTTTCAATATATTATCTATATCATATTTAACTGATTTAAAAAATTTCATCATGTCCTTCCCCTCCATCTAAATAAAAATCCATAATAAAAAGCCTTATCTCTAAGGTTTTTAGAGACAAAGCTATACTCTGCGGTTCCACTCTAATTGGAAAAAATCCCAACTTCTTTTCAAGCACGCTCCTAAGATATAAACAGGATAGATGCTCTATTACTATAACGGGTAAATCCGTTGCAGCCTACTTTATTCCACGACTACGTCTTTGGATAAGTTCAACTTAGTTTCAGAGGAAGTTATAATCCTCAACTAAAGTCAAGCTTTACTTAATATTTCGGTGCAAAACTCCGAAGGGCACTTCATATAAAATTGATATAGAAATCTCACAGCATAGGATTTCCTCTCTGAAATATCCAATCTATACTACTTTCCTTCTTCACTGTATTTCCTACTATTTTACTAAGGATTATATTTTTATTATATGAATTACCTATGAAATTGTCAATATTTTTATCTACAAAATCTATGTTCTCCTATAACTTTTATTAAAGGTCTTGACCAAATCCACGCGCTTGTAGCTGTCTTAGGATTGAAGTAGTATATCGCTCCTCCAGAAGGATCCCACCCATTTAAAGCATCCCTTGCTGCCTTTAAAGAAGTCTGCTCCATCTGAGCATGTATCTGCCCATCTACTACTGCTGTGAAAGCACCTGGTTGATATACAACTCCTGCCATTGTATTTGGGAACTTCGGATCTCTAAGTCTATTTAAAATTACTGCCCCAACGGCGACCTGTCCTTCGTAAGGCTCGCCTCTTGCTTCTCCATTTATAAATCTAGCAAGTAGCATCAAATCAGAATTATTTGATGATGCTTTTGCTGATGAAGTAGTGTTAGTAGTTGTCTTTTTTGCAGTTTCTGCCGCACTTGCCCCCCCTCCTGGCCCTGGATTTATTCCTAAAGCTGCTAAAGTTGCATCTCCTGCTACCCCATCTACTATAAGCCCATGTTTTCTTTGAAATTCTTTAACAGCAAGATAGGTTTCATATCCATATTTTCCGTCCATATCTCCTTTATAATATCCCCAAGCTATAAGCCTTCTTTGGATTTCTGTTACAATTGCGTCTTTAGATCCATACCTGTATGCTTGGGTTTTTACGCTATTAAAATATGGAACAATCATATGAGATGTACTGACATATGAAAACATAATTACAATAATCAGTACACTAATTCTTTTCCATCTTAGTCTGCTTTTCATACATAATTTCCTCCCAAAATTTTAATCTCTCTTCTTAAGATTCAAGATATCTGCTTATATTTTGTGCAACTTTATAAAAAATACACTCTTTATTCCAAGCCATCTATTTATTTATAAAAAATAAGACTGTCTATATAAAATATATAAACAGTCTTTATTCTTTCACATAAGTTAATATTAACTTATTAAGCATGATTTATTTTCTAAACCGCTCTCTTAAGCTTCTTTTTCCACTTTTCATCAAAAACTTCTTCTATTATATCATTTATAATTACTATACCTTGTAACTTTTCCTCACTATCTATAACTGGAATAGTTATAAGATTATATTTAACAAACTTCCTAATAGCTGTATCTAATTTCTCATCATCACTTAATTTTATAATTTCTTTGTCCATTATCTCTTTTAACTTCATATTTCCATCACAAAAAACTAGCTCTCTTAGAGATACTACGCCTTGAAGTTTCTCATTTTGATCAGTTATATAGATATAATGCGATATCTTATCTTCCGGCTGGATTTCTTTTAAAAGATCTATAGTCTCAGCAGCTGTTATATTTACATTAAAAGAAACGAAATCTGTATTCATTATGCTTCCTACAGCTTCCTCTTCATATTTCATAAGGTCTCTTACCTTTTCTTCATCTTCACTTTCTAGATTCATAAGCAGCTTTTCAGCCATTTCTTCATCTAACTCCTCTAAAATATCTGCTATTTCATCATTAGACATGTTATTTAAAATACCAGGTACCTTTGATTCATTTATAGTTTCTAGTATATCTGCCTGAATTTCAGGGTCAATTTCTTCTAGAGTATCTGCTGCTAAATGCTCATCCAAACTTTCAAATATTTTGTTTCTATACTTTAAATCTACTTCTTCTAATATATCAGCAATATCTGCTGGATGCAGTTCAGAAATTTTCTTATAAGGCACTGATATCTTTAAACTATCCTCTATCATCTCTAAAGATTCAACGTCATCCCACATTATAACCTTATCATAAGCTTGTTTCCTACAAAGCTTATATAATAATTTTACTGCCTTTTCCAAGCCATATCGTCTGCTTAAAGCTAATAATCCTGTTTCAACAGCTATTACTCTTATTTCCGTGGAAATACTAGCCATTCTTAAGTCATTTACTCTTACAACCTTTTTACCATTTACATCTACTATCTGCTTATCTAGCAAGTTTTTAGATAAAAGATAAGAATATGCCCTAGGAATAATATCCTTAACACCTCTCACCTTTATAGATACTCTAGCCTCTTCGTTATAAAAATCAATGCTTCTAAACTCATAGTTGTTTACTTCTCCACCTTTTTTCACCTTATATCCTATTGCCTTAGGATACCCATCACCGGTGGTAACGTATATATCATTTAGTCTACCTATACAGTCACCATACTCATCATAAATATCTCTGTGGAGTATTTCACTTAAATAAAAGCTACTGAGTTTTTTCATGGATATTCCTCCCTTCAATATAGAGGAAACCCACATAATTAAGTTAGAAATTAGTAAGTTAGTAGGTTAACAACTAACAATTAAAAATTAACAATTGATAATTGAATAATTGAATAATAATTATCAACTCTTAATTTCTAACTTTAACTTCTAACTTCTAACCCTTAACACCTAACTTGCTGTTCATAGCTTCTAACTTTTAGCTTTCTAACATCTAACCCATAGAAGGTTTTCTCTATATTCAATATTAAATTTTAAATTTTGTTCCGATCTCCTACTAAGGGGACCACCTTCCATTTATATCTCACCTCTCCTTAAAATTAGGCTCTGTCTTAAGAAATTGTTGATGATCCATAATTTGAAAGCAATTCTAAGAAGAATTTATAACTTCTAAATTATAATTAATTCCACAATTTAAAACATAACCTAAAACTAAAATCCTGTTTGTAAATAACTTATATTATATATTCCTAATATAAATTATATTATAATTTAGCTAAAATGCAACCATATTTGAGTGTTTACATTAAAATTATTAGTTTATATGAATATAGTTGTCTCTTAAACCATATTTCAAGGTTTTTCTTCATTATTTAGCCAATTTGAAATTTTTTTATACTTTCAATACCCTTCTTCTATTATTATACTATAATGTAATAAAATGTTTTGTTTATATTTTATATTTATTATGTTAATATTATTACTAGATTTGGAGGGACTTAATTGATGAAATTAAATAAAGAATTTTTACCTATAAGTAAAGAAGATTTAAAAGCAAGAAATATAGATGAATTAGATTTTATAGTAATAACAGGAGATGCTTACGTAGACGATCCTTCATTTGGAGCAGCAGTCATAAGCCGTGTATTAGAGCATGAAGGTTTTAATGTAGGAGTTATTGCACAACCAGACTGGCATAGTGTAGATGATTTTAGAAAACTCGGAAAGCCTAAGTATGGCTTTTTAATAAACTCTGGAAATATGGATTCTATGGTAAATAACTATACTGCTTCAAAAAAGAAAAGACATGATGATGTGTTTTCTCCTGGTGGTAAAAGTGGCTATAGGCCTGATAGAGCTTTAATTGTATATTGTAATAGGGCTCGTGAAGCATATAAGGGAGTTCCTATAATTATAGGTGGATTAGAAGGAAGTCTTAGACGTTTTGCTCACTATGATTATTGGGATAATAAAATAAGGCGAAGCATGCTAATAGATTGCAAAGCTGATTTGCTAGTATATGGTATGGGTGAAAAAGCTATAATCCAAATTGCTAACTTGCTTAGATATGGCATGGATATAAAAAATATAACTAATGTTAAAGGTACTGTTTATGCTACTAACTCTTTAGAAGGAGTAAAAGATTATATAGAGGTTCCTTCTTTCGAGGAATGTGTAAGTAGTAAAAAAGCTTATGCAGAAAGTTTTAAGATACAATACTACGAACAAGATAGTATAAATGGTAGAACCATGGTTCAAAAACATGGTGATAGATATATTGTACAAAATAAGCCTCAAGAAGCCTTAACTCAAGCTGAAATGGATTCTGTATATGGTCTACCCTACGCTAGAACTTACCATCCTATATATGAAAAAGATGGTGGTGTTCCTGCTATTAATGAGATTAAATTTTCTATAACAAGCCATAGAGGATGCTATGGCGGATGCGCCTTCTGTGCTCTTAACTTTCACCAAGGAAGATCTATACAAAATAGAAGTCAACAATCAATTATTGATGAGGCTAAACTTCTTACAACTTTAGATGACTTTAAGGGATATATTCATGATATTGGAGGCCCTACTGCAAACTTTAGGCACAAAGCTTGTGAGCATCAAAAGGAGCATGGTGTATGTAAAAACAAGCAATGTCTTTCTCCTACACCCTGCAAAAATCTAAAAGTTGATCACAGTGAATATCTTGACCTTTTAAGAAAGGTTAGAAAATTGCCTAATGTGAAGAAGGTCTTTATTCGCTCTGGTATAAGATTCGATTATCTAGTAGAGGATAAAAGTGATGTTTTTCTTAAAGAGTTATGTGAACATCATATCAGTGGACAATTAAAAGTAGCTCCTGAGCATATAAATGATAAGGTTCTTAAAGCCATGGGCAAACCTAAGAATGAAGTTTATGAAAAGTTTCAAAAAAAATATGAAACTATGAATAAGAAACTAGGTAAAAAACAGTTTTTAGTTCCTTATCTTATATCTAGTCATCCTGGTAGTGACTTAGATGCTGCAATTGAACTTGCTCTTTATATAAAAACTATGGGACATAATCCAGAACAAGTGCAGGACTTTTATCCTACACCTGGAAGTCTTTCTACTACTATGTACTACACAGGCATAAACCCCCTTAGCGGAGAAGAAATCTATGTGCCAAAAACTCATGAAGAAAAAGCTATGCAAAGGGCCTTATTACAGTTTTCAAAGCCTGAAAATCATGCTTTAGTAAAAAAAGCTCTTATAAAAGCTGGCAGAGAAGATTTAATTGGATTCGGTAAAAATTGTTTAATTCCACCTAGACCAATCAAGGGAAAAACCGGCAATCGAAAAACAAGCAGTCCTAAAAATGGCCGTACACATAAAGGTGATACTTCAAAGAAAAACGCTAAATCACGAAAATAAGTTCAAATCGCTAATCACCAGGCGTTAGTCTCTATTTTTAGAGATTAATTATTAGTGATTAGCGATTTTTTATATTTTGTAACTTATACTGAAATTAATCACTGGTTCTGATTGCTAAGATGATAATTAATGATTAGTGACTATTTCTCTATTCAATTTCGAAATTGCATATTTCAGCGTTATCATCCATGATATGTCTCCTATAATTAAATGAACAAATATATTTTTACTAATTAAATACATGACAGCTTCTACAATTAACAATATAGAAGAAATTAGTACAAATGTAATGCCCTTTTTATCAATATTTCCATTATAAATATTAATGCTAAAAATTATAAATAACACATTTATAACCATGTACCCAATATATATGTACTGACTATTTATAAAATTCATATAATACCCATATAAAATATCAACGTTTAACTTTACAGGACATTTATAAATTAAGTATCCATAAAATAAGATTAATGCTGCGCTTAACGGAAACATATATAAAAATTTTATTCTATCATTTCTTATCAATATATAGATAGTTATAAGTGCTCCTATAGGTATGCATAGAAAATTCAAAAAATAAATAGGCTTTAGTAGATATAGATATTTGATGTTCCTTACTATAAAAAAAATTAATAATGTAGCATATCTTAATGCCATTGCCGTAAATATTCCTGTACAAATTATCTTTATCTTGCTTGGAGCATATTTAAGATTATTTCGAAATCCTTCATAAATAATCAGTAACATAAATAATATCAACATTAAATAAATATAAATCTTCAATATATTCTCCCCATGAAATTATTGTTACTTATAATTATTTTATACTTCTATTAATTATTCATACTTTTTCGCTTTTTGTATGCTTTACACCTAAAACTTTTAACCCACCCTTTATGCATTCGATTGTGACGGGGAAATCTGGCCCTCTCTCACCATCTATATCTGTAACTATATCCTCGCTGCACTCTATATATAACTTATCTGTTTTAAAATAAATAAGCCCTTTTGCATCTTCTAAATGCTCGCTTTTTAACATCTTTATAAATAAAGCTATTATATCTTTTACCATGCCAGTTTTTATAATAATTACATCAAGCATTCCATCAGCTAAATCAGCCTTATATGCCAAGTTAAAGTTTCCTGCTGTTTGACCATTAAAGACAAGCATCAAATACATATCTCCATCAAACTCCATATGGTCAGAAGTTACTTTTATCTTGAGTTTCCTAAGATTAGGAATCTGTTCTATCCCTTTTACATAATAGGCTAGCTTTCCTATGGTGTTTTTTAAATTCACATCTGTCTTTTGCGATACATCAGTAAAGAGACCTGTACTCGCCACATTTACAAAGTACTTGTCATTAATCTTTCCTATATCGATATTAACTGGATCGCTATTTATTATTTGTTCGCAAGCCTTTTCTACGTTTAGTGGTATTCCAATAAATTTCGCAAAATCATTAGCAGTGCCTACTGGAAGAACTGCTATAGGCAAGTCAATTTCTAAAGATTTCATGTGATTTACAACGCTATCTACAGTTCCATCTCCCCCTGCAACTAATATATTTAAAACTGTCATCAATATCTTTAAATGCTTCACTTAATTCATAATCCATGCTTATTCTAAACGGCTCGATGACATAACCATACCTTTGATGAACCATAATTACTGTGTCTATGTCGCTTATAATTGTATTTTCACCTGAATATGGATTATAAATAAACTTTACCTTATTCATTTTTAACTCTCCTATCAAAATATTAAAAATTGCCTAATTTAATCATACTTATTTTTAATCATTTTTATACTTATATTATAGCCTTAATATGTAATATAAAAAAGCCTATGATAGAAATTCATAGACTTTTTGGTATAATAATATCATATAATCATAAATTTAGGATGTCTGCTTATATTTCTGGGCTAGCAGGTGTTGAAATATTACTCAATGCACTTTCTGCTTCATTAGCAAACTTTGGTTCTACTGCTAAATCTCCTAATGCAACTATTCCTACAACTTTATTATTTTCTACTATAGGAAGTCTTCTTATCTGCCTTTCGCTCATTAGTCTAGCAGCTTCATGAACATCCATAGTTGGTGCTCCAGTAACTGGATTAGAAGTCATTATGTCCTTTACCTTTTGTTGATGTACATTTTGTCCCTCTGCAGCAGATCTTAATGCAATGTCCCTATCTGTAATTATTCCAACTACATTTTCTCCTCTACAAACTGGTACAGAACCTACATTGTGTTCTTTCATCATCTGCGCAGCACGTTCAACTGTATCTTCTGCATTTATAGTTGCTACAGTTTTAGTCATTATATTTTTTATTTCCATAGAAAACACCTCCCAAGATTATTTTTACCCAAAAAATCTCTTAATATATGTTTATATTAAATTTTTATAAAAAAAATATTTTTCCACTTAAATATTTGTCCAAAATATATAATAGTATAATAACCGTTATTTTTTTATCTATATTTAAATTTTTGTGCAATAATTTTTAGGAGTGATATTATAATGACCAGGAGTGCATTACCAAATGCTTTTACTTTAGGAAATCTTGCCTGTGGACTTATATCTTTAATAATGACATTTCAAGGGGATTATAAAACAGCTTGTATTTTTATTTTGCTAGCAGGTATTATGGATAGATACGATGGAAGAATTGCTAGATTTCTTGATGCAGCCAGTGATATTGGAAAAGAGCTTGATTCTCTTGCAGATTTAGTATCTTTTGGAGTTGCACCTTCAATTCTAGTTTTTAACTTATATAATCTTACAGACTTAGGGATTGTAGGATATTTATTAGTTTTAATCTTCCCTTTATCTGGTGCATACAGATTAGCAAGATATAATTGTACTGAGTTTGATGGAAGCTTTATGGGAATTCCCATAACTGTAGCTGGCATGCTTATGTCCTTATACTCATTTCTTACATTAGAGAATGCTTCTAATGTATTATTAACAGGTATACTAATGGTGTTACTATCTTATCTTATGATTAGTAAACTAAAGATAAAAAAAGTGTGATGTCTCACACTTTTTTTAATCTTTAAAATTTAAATCCTCTTCAATTTCTGTGTATATATATCCTTCGTTGAGTTTACCTTTAATTATTTCAGATTTAAGATCGCAGTAATCTACATAGCTATCGCTTGATTTTTCCAATATCTCTATAATTTCATCTATTATATCTCCAAGTTTATCTGCCCTCTTTAAAGCATCTCTTACATCACTTTTCTTTGATAAAGCTATTTTATTCAATTCATCCGCGCCGCCAATCAACAGCCTATAAGAATTCACTAACTTTCCTAGTAAATCTGCAAGGTTATTAATGTCTGTATAGTATGTTTGGATAACCTTTCTGCTCCCCACTTAATCACCTTATGAATTGATATCATAATAATTATATTAACTAAGTTATAAATTCATGCTAGATAATAATATCCCATAGTAATCATTGTATATATAGCAAGTAAAATAGCTCCTTCAAGCCAGTAAGTCTTTCCATCTTGAAACACAAAGAAGGACATAGCTATAGCTATAGCGCTCATAATGATCTGAAAATTACTAAAGACAAAATTCATTTGAACTCCCATAAAATACGATAAGATTATTAAAAGAGGTGTAACAAATAAAGAAATCTGTATGCTAGAACCAATAGCTATTTCTAGACTCATATTTATTTTATTTTTAGCCGCACACATTATAGACGAGACATTTTCCCCCATATTACCTAATATAGGTATAAGTATTATTCCTA
The DNA here is from genome assembly GCA_009738435.1 of Clostridium bovifaecis. Taxonomy (GTDB): domain Bacteria; phylum Bacillota; class Clostridia; order Clostridiales; family Clostridiaceae; genus Clostridium_H; species Clostridium_H bovifaecis. The sequence continues at coordinate 2,906,568 of CP046522.1, forward strand.
TGAACTGTTGGGATAGGCCATATTCAGCTACTAGTTCATTTATACTGAATATAAGCTTTTCACTCATTAGAAATAGTAATATAGAACCTATTGCTATTTCAATGATTATTATGCTCTTTTTTCTTTTATCCTTATTATTTTTTATTTCTTCCTCTCTCTCACTTATCACAAAAAGATTACTATGCGTATACAGAGAAAATATAAGTCCTAGCATGTATACTCCCATTAAAACAGCAGATACCTTTATGCTTATTGCAAACATTACCTTTTGAGGTAGTTTGCTGTAGCTATCTATTGAGGCCATTACAAGCATGGCAGACATGGCTAAAAGAAGCATGTTAAAATTCGTTCTCGCTATTATCCTATTAAATCTTTGTTCCTTATGCTTAATACCTCCACAAAATATAGCTATGCCAAGAACCAAGAGCATATTACTTATTATAGAACCCACAAGAGCGGATTTGACCATAGGTACCATTCCAAAACTTATAGACCACATTCCCATCATAAGCTCAGGGAAGTTTCCAATAGTAGCAGCTAAAAGCCCTCCCCTTTTCTCTCCAATATATTGCGACATGGCCGAAGTAAGATCTCCAAGCAGTATTGCCAATGGTACTACCCCCACAGAATAAACTATTGTATTAGTTAAAGTAGAAGAAGTCTTCACAAATAGTAATATCATCGATATTAGTATGAATATATATTTCTTTTTCACTTAAACCCCCACTTGTATTCTATTGCTGTCTGCTTTTAGTGTATGGACTAATGACACAAGTGGTTACAGCTTTTTTAACAGCCACATTTTTAAAGATTGGACATTAATGAATCAACTTACGATATAATCAGCTTTACTGCCATAATTGCTACTGCAATAATTAATATAACTTTTATATACTTGTCCCCTTTATTTACAGCAAAATTACTTCCTATATACGCTCCAATCCCATTTCCTAGAGCTAAAGTAAGTCCAAGTAGCCATTCTACCTTTCCATTTACTACAAAAACCAATAGAGATGGAATGATATACATTGCAACCACAAAAACCTTTAAACTGTTTATTTTAGTGAGAGAAAAATCAGTTGTTACTGTTAATGCAAGTATTATTATAAAGCCTATGCCTGCCTGAATTACTCCTCCATATATTCCTACAAAGAAAAACAATATGCCTGATATAATCTTTTGCTTTTTAGTTATAATATCCTTGGATTCTTTTACTTTTCTTTTGGAGTCCCAAACTATGAAACCTATTACCAATATCATAATCAATGCAAATATTTTATTAAAAACGTGATCAGGAAGCTCAATAGCAATCCTTGCCCCAATAATAGAGCCAATAACTGCAGGTATTCCTAATATTAAACCAAATTTACTATCAAAATATCCTTTTCTTTTGAAGTTAGTAACTCCAACAATACTTTCTAAAATTAGAGCTATTCTGTTAGTTCCATTAGCCACAGCTGAAGGCAGCCCTAAGAAAATCAATATTGGTATAGCGATTAAAGTTCCTCCAGCTGCTACTGTGTTTAAAAATCCTGCAACAGTTCCTGTTAACAATATTATCAATATTTTTACCATCGCCTTACTCCTTAACTAATTTAATCATTTTACATTAATCTATTTTTATACTATATGACAAATTAAGGGACTAACCTAATATTAGGCTAATCCCTTAATTTATTACTCTTGCATTATGCTTGCATCTTTGTAATTTACTTATGCACAAAATCAATAACTAATAACTTTCTGGGATTTCTTATAGTAAATCTATTATACACGGTAAGTTATAGCTACTTTAAATACATATCAATAATCTCCTGATCAATATCATAAAAAGACTGCAAATGCTTGCATATTATAACTTTTATTGCCTTGAAATCACGATTGTACAAAGCGTTAATAATATCTCTATGATTTTCAATCTGTGCAATACTATCCTGAACACTTGTATATTTCGATATTTGAATAAGATGTATCAACATATACAGCTTTTTTTGATTCTGAATCAACAATTTATTTGCCCCGATTTGTGCAATCTGAAGGTGAAATTCCAAGTCAAATGCAATACGTTCATAGATATTTCCACTTCTAGCTCCTATTTCACATTTTTCTGCCAACTGATTTAGCAAAGCGAAGTCTGCATTAGATCCATTGGTTATTGCTAACTGACAGGAAAGTAAATCCTGAGATAAACGAAGCACACCTATCTGCTTGACAGCTTCTTCATCATAATAAGCTACTTCCGAAAATCGTCCAGGGTAAATGTTTACTAACCCTTCTTCAGACAGCCTTCGCAGCGCCTCCCGCACTGGTGTCCTGCTACCACTAACAACGTCTGCAAGCTTTTCCTCTGGAATACGTTCTCCCGGCTTTATTTCTAGATGCAAAATCATATATTTAATTTGCTCATACGCCTTTTGACTCAAATTTCTTCGACTAGTACTTATTTCTTTCATATTACTCCTTATTTTCTAATTTTTTCATATTTATTTTAAACTTTTATATTATATTTATATACCATTTTTTATAAAAAATCAAATAAAAATTACCAATATTATTGTTGACTTAATCGTTTATAGCTTTCTAATCTTTCTCTTGCATCCTGCTCTGCCTTTTTAAATAGTTTCTTTGCAGTATAAGGATATTGCTTTAGCAATGATGAATAACGAACCTCACTTAAAAGGAACTCTTCAAAACTACCTCTTGGCTCTTTAGAATCCAAAGTAAATGGATTTTTTCCTTCCTTTTTTAATAATGGATTGTAACGATATAAGGACCAATACCCTGACTCTACAGCACGTTTTGCTTGATCCTGAGTTTTTCCCATACCAGCTTTAATACCGTGGTTAACGCATGGAGCATATGCAATAATTAAAGACGGACCTGGATAAGCTTCCGCTTCCAAAATTGTCTTTAATGTTTGTGCCCTATCTGCACCCATTGCAATCTGAGCTACATAAACATAACCATAACTGATAGCCATCATTCCAAGATCTTTTTTCTTTGTTTCTTTTCCCGCAGCTGCAAATTTTGCAATAGCTGCTGTTGGTGTTGATTTTGATGATTGACCGCCAGTGTTAGAGTATACTTCTGTATCAAAAACTATTACATTGATATCTTCTCCTGAAGCAAGTACATGATCTAGGCCGCCATATCCAATATCATAAGCCCAACCATCTCCACCAAAAATCCAGTTAGATTGTTTAATGAAATAATCGTTACGTTCATAAATTTCAGCAAGCTCTGAAACATTAGTATATTGCTCTAAAGCTTTAGTTAATTTATCTGCTCTTTCACGGGTTCCTTCTGATTTTTCAAATCCTTCCAGCCACTCATTCATTGCTTCTTCAAGTTCACTATCAACACCTTTGCTAAGTGCAATTCTTACTTTGTCAGCAACTGATTTACGAACAGTTTGTGCTCCTAGATACATACCAAAACCATATTCCGCGTTATCCTCAAATAGTGAGAATCCCCAAGCTGGACCATGTCCTTTACTATTCTTTGTATAAGGAACAGATGGTGCTGATCCACCCCAAACAGTTGAGCAACCAGCAGAGTTAGAAAGTACCATTCTATCTCCGAAAAGTTGAGTTATCAATTTTGCATAAGGTGTCTCTCCGCAGCCAGCACATGCACCTGAGAATTCAAATAATGGTTGCAAAAATTGGCTTCCCTTAACTGTTTTTATTTGTTCTTTTGAAATTTCAGTAGGCTCAATATTCTTTGCAAACTCCCACGCGTTTACAAGCTCTTCACGTTTTTCTGCAAGAGGTTTCATTACAAGAGATTTTTCCTTAGTTGGGCAAACGTCAACACATATACCGCATCCCGTACAGTCTAAAATAGAAATCGCTAGGTGGAACTTCTTTCCTTTAAATTCATTTGCGTCCTTAGTTGCTAAGCCTTTTGGAGCATCCTCCATTTGCTCATCCTTCAACAATGTAGGTCTTATTACTGAGTGAGGACATACAAATGAGCATGCATTACATTGAATACATTTTTGAGCATCCCAATGAGGAACATCTATAGCAATGCCACGCTTTTCATATTTAGTAGTGCCCGTTGGATAAGTTCCATCTTCAGCTCCATTGAATACACTAACTGGCAAGTAGTCACCCTTTTGACCATTCACTGGATTCATAATCTTTTCAACGAATTCAGGTAAATCTGATTTAGCTCCTACTTTTTCATGCACTGCATTTTTCCAGCTATCCGGAACTTTAATTTTGTTAATGTAACTTATTCCAGCATCAATAGCCTTCCAGTTCATATCAACAATGTTTTGCCCCCTTTTACCATAACTCTTTTCTACTGATTCTTTTAGATATTTTATTGCATCATCTAAGGATATAACCTTTGATAATTTGAAGAATGCCGATTGCATTATCATGTTAATACGACTGCCCAATCCTAAATCTTTAGCAATTTGCACTGCATTAATAGTATAAAATTCAACCTTTTCTTCTGCTATCTTACGCTTTAATGCTGCTGGTAATTCCTTTTCTAATTCCTCTTGATTCCAAATACAATTAAGTAGGAATGTACCTCCCTCTTTTATACCCTCAAGTAAGTCATATTGATGTACATAAGATTGATTACTACAAGATATAAAGTCTGCTGTACTAACTAAGTAAGGTGCTCTAATTGGAAAATTTCCAAATCTCAAGTGAGAAATTGTTACACCACCTGATTTCTTGGAATCATAAGCAAAATATGCTTGCACGTGCATATCTGTGTGGTCACCGATGATCTTTACAGCAGATTTGTTAGCACCTACAGTACCGTCTGATCCAAATCCCCAGAATTTGCAAGCTATTGTTCCTGCAGGTGTTGGATTGAATTTTTTCCCATAAGGCGGAAGCGATAAATGCGTAACATCATCAACAATACCAACAGTAAACCCATCACGTGGTTTATCTTGCTCAAGATTAGTGAATACTTCCATTACATTTAAAGGTGTAAAGTCCTTAGACCCAAGACCATAACGCCCTCCAACAATTAATGGGGCATTTTCTCTGCCAAAGAATGCATTTCTAACATCTAAATAAAGAGGTTCAGCTGCAGCACCAGGCTCTTTAGTACGATCTAATACAGAAATACGCTTAACGGTCTTAGGTATTGCATTAAGCATGCGTTCTGCAGAGAATGGTCGATAAAGGTGAACTTCTAGAAGACCATAATTTGCACCCTTTGCATTGAAATATTCAATAGTTTCTCTAATTACATCACATCCTGATCCCATAGCAATGATAATGTTCTCTGCTACTGGTGATCCATAGTAATTAAATAACTTATAATCACGTCCAGTTAATTTATTTATTTCATCCATATAATATTGGAATATTTCTGGTATTGGCTCATAGAATTTATTAACTGCCTCACGGGTTTGGAAGAATATATCGGGGTTTTGAGTTGTACCACGTAGTACAGGACGATTTGGATTAAGAGAACGTCCACGGAATTCATTTACAGCATCCATATCAACTAATTTTGCCAGTTCCTCATATTCAAGCACCTCGATCTTTTGCATTTCATGAGACGTTCTAAAACCATCAAAAAAATGAAGTACTGGTATACGAGATTTAATCGCAGCTAAATGTGCTATTGCTCCAAGCTCCAAAGCTTCTTGTACACTGCTAGATGCTATTATTGAAAATCCTGTTTGACGTGTAGACATAACATCTTGATGGTCTCCAAAGATACTCAGAGCATTAGATGCTAAAGAACGGGCGCTAACATGGAATACGCTAGGAAGTAACTCTCCTGCAATTTTATACATATTAGGTATCATTAATAACAGTCCTTGTGATGCTGTGTAAGTAGTAGCTAATGCACCACCTTGAAGGCATCCATGTAATGTTCCTGCTGCTCCTCCTTCTGATTGCATTTCTTTTACTATAACCGGTTGTCCAAAAATATTTTTCTTGCCTTGTGCAGCCCACACATCAACTATTTCAGCCATTGTTGAAGAAGGAGTAATTGGGTAGATTACAGATACATCTGTAAATGCATATGAAGCATATGCCGCTGCTGTATTACCATCCATAGTTTGTTTTCTACGCTGATTCATTTTCTATCATTCCTTTCGTTATAAATCATTAAAGTTATTAAACCTCTTTATAAACCTTATTAATCCGTGTATACAATATATATTAATTGTATACAATCAATCAGCTAATGTCAACTGCTTAGGTTATTTTCCTGAGAATTATTTTATTATATATAAAACCTAGCAAAATCTTTCATATGTTTTTCCATTGCTATCACATACGAATATTCCACCAAAACTTTCTTTTCCACTTCCATCAGCAACTAAAATATAAAGCTTCGTGATTTCATCCAATTTCTTTAAGATAAGTTCTATTTTTATATTTTGTGATGTATTCTCGTCCTTAACCATCTTTTCTAGTAATCTTCCATTTTCATAATTACCTCTAAAAGCAATACCAGGACCGCCTGGTGAAGAAATTAAGAACAATCCTGATATTACCTCTTCTATGCCTCCATTTGAAGATTCATGTTCTTCAAATGGATTTCCTATAATTCCTCCTGTATTTTTCTGAACGCCATGAATATATATGGATGCTCCTACTATGATTATCCACCTAGGAGATAATTGTGTAATAGCTTTAGCTAAAGTGTAATCCACTAAAAATTCATCCTTAGACTGACCAAGTTTAATTTTATTGATTTGTGAATAAGCTAGAATTGATTCTTCTTTTTTCCCATTAGAACATATTCCTCCTATTATTACACTGTAACCATCCTGTGAAACTGTTTTTAATAAAAATGTTTCTCCTTGAAATATATCTTTAGAATTTATGTTGTCCATTAGCTCACCTCAAAAGTCTTATCTATTTTTCTTACAAACGCAACTTTTAAATATTAATAATAACTAATTGCTTTCTCCATATAATATTACAAATAAGGTGCAGATTATCTGCACCTTATTTTACACACCGTATTGTGCCTTCACCGATTCCATCATTTTTAAATTAATATTTTTCAGGTCCTTTTCATCTTGTTCATAGGCTTTCTTAAATGCTTCAATAGCTGCACGTGCTTCTTGGAATGGCCCAGGTACATTAATAACCATGGTATTTCCAATAATGCCGCACAAAAGCTTGCTCCACATATGTCCATTTTTCCCGTAAAGCTCAGAGGAATATTTTTCTTCCAACAGCAATTCCAAAGAAGAATGTGTAAAATCTTTTCCTAAAGTTGTGCTATGTCTATGCCCCCCGCCAGAACCACCTATTAAGATAATCAAGTCTACACTTTTAAAAACATATCCCTCTATACAGTCCGTAATTAAATTTTCCCTGTCAGCTATAGGTTCATTTCGTATAATGTTACATCTACCATTCATACTTAACAAAACCTGCATAATCATAGGACTATCTGTATCTAGAACGATCCCTTCCCTTAATTCATCACCTGTAGGGATAATAACAGCTTTGTTAATCACGTCTCTGCCACCTTTCTCCCATACACCCATTTTCAATGTACTCTGGTATTGAATTAATACCTACAGTCTGAATCTTTTTAACAGAAGAGAGCTTTGAAACATCAGAAACTTTGATTCCTTCTGCTAATGCAATAGCTTTAATTAAACCATCCTCTTCTCGTAAAATATCTTCTTCTTCAACACCGTAAACGTCCATTTCTAAAGAATTACCTGTTACACCAATAATTCTGATAGCACTTTTCAACTTATCATTGATAATTTCCTCTAACTGCTGGATATTCAATCCTTTTACCTTTAATCCAGTAACCTTTACTACAGTTTTATCAACTTGCACTATAACCTTAGCATCCTCCTGCATAATAATCTCTCCATTTCTATGTACTTTTATTTGACGTATAGAGTCCATTTTTATCAATGTAATCAATTACTTTCTTTGGAACCATTTCTTCAACACTTAGTCCCCTAGAAATTCTACTTCTTATTTCAGTAGAAGATATAGGCATAATAGAAATATCACAAATTATTGTATTAGCTCCCCTACTTCTTAATAGTTGTTCCATTTTCACTAGCTGTGGGATTTCCTTTATGTTTCTAGGAGCAGTACACAATGCAGCAAGCTTAATAATCTCTTCAAAGCCCAGCCATCTTGAAACAGACAAAAATGAATCAGAGCCCATCATAAAATATAAGTTACTATTAATATATGTACTTGAAATTTCATTCAAAGTATCTACTGTGTAGCTTCTGCCTTCTCGTTTAAGTTCTAAATCACAAATTTCAAAAAGGTGATTTTCCCCACAGGCAAGACGACACATTTCATATCTATGCCTACTCTCTGCTATAGCACTCTCCTCTTTATGTGGTGGAATATTGGTTGGAATAATTAGTATATTATCAAGTCCTATCATAATGGCCATTTGTTTTACCATATTCAAATGTCCATTATGAATGGGATTAAATGTACCCCCATAAATGCCTATCTTCTTCATATAATAACCCTTCTTACTAATTTTACCAAAGAATTATCATAAAGATCAAAGCGAGAAATTAACCTTTCTCGTTTTAATCTTTATACCCCTATTATTTTTAATCTTATACTTCAACATATCTTTCTTGTATGATATCAGATACATTATATTTATGAGGGTTATCAATCCCTGGAATAATCTCATCCGCCCTAGCAATAATTTCTTCAGGTGTTAATTCTTCTACCGCTTCCATCATCCATTCCTTTGTAAATCCAACACTTTCTAATTCTTCTAATGCAGCTTTACTCATGTTATCTATATTGGGCTTAATTTTCATATGTCTTGCTACAGAAAGAACTGCTGGAGATGCACCAATGTCTTTTCCTGGAACTGCATCAGTCTGTAAAGCCTGAATAATATATTTTGCAAGAACTGATTTATCAGCAGCAATACATGGGATATGACTCTTAAGAAATTTAGCATATTCTTTAGAGTTATGAGCAGTTTCTCCACACTTAAATTGTCTATGAGGAACAATACGTCCGTATTCTTCCCCAACAACCATACCAATCCCTACTGAAATAATACAGCCTGTTCCACCTATTTCAACTTTCCCATTTTTCATAATCTCTACTTGTCCAGAAATAGGTAGAAGAATTTCTTCCATTGTAATGTAATGCATCATTTCAGTAGCAGAGTTATTATTTCCAGCTCTTCCCGTAAGAACTGCATTGTGAATAGGAATGTTCTTTTTTTTAGGATCTGGCCCCATTAAAAGCCTTCTATCCGGGTAATTCTTCATCCACTGCTTTAAGTGAGGTTCTGCCTCAATTAATTCATCTGAATAATGAACTTCAACCATTTCAAGATATCCAAATTCCTTGTTGATCCTACCATAATCAGATGCTGCCATACATGTCATGGATCCATCAATCATAACACCATCACTATTAGTTGTGGTAGCAGTCATATCAAACATATTAATACCAGCAGGTCCTGGGATAGTAGTGGCAATTTTCTCACAAGCCTCACGCATAGAAATACCACATGCTTTTACATCTGCATAATCAACAAATACTATTGATAATGGAACTAGAATATCATTTAACGTTCCTTCTGGAATGAACTTATATTTCAATTTACTCATTTTTATACCTCCACTATTTAAAATTTATATACTGAATTAAAGAGTTATCTATCCATCGATAATAAAGATTAGTGATTTCCAATTGGAGGTCTTCTGTCTTCCACATCTGGAACGTCATGTATTAAAGTATCTTCTGTCTGATGGAGAATACCAACTACTTGAAGAATTGCATGGGTAGGGTTCCCATTTTCATCAAATCCCTTTACAACTGCAGTATGAACTGTTTCAGGGATACGTGGAATAATAGAAACTTCAATTCTATGAACATCTTCCTTTTTAGCTATATCTTCTACTGCTTGTTCAATTCTTCCAGCCCTCATAGATTGAATCTTAGCTGTCTTTAAATTTTCTAACCCAACAACTTCACATTCCTTTTGTTTTGACCCTTTTGTAGCTGCTACTTTTAATTTTTTAATGAACTCTGGTAACTTTGTGTGCATTAATTTCATATTCAACACTCCTCGTACATTTAATTTAGCAGTCAATTTAAGTCTGTTCCAGTAATCAAAATGACTACTTAAGAAAAGATTTTACTGGAATCTATAGAAATAAATATTACTTGTATACCTTTAATCCTAACATTCTACTAAAAAATTATAATAGAATTCATCTCGATATAATATGTAAGGGCTAATAGCCTCCTCGCATATTTATTATGATCCCATTATTAATTTTAAAGGAGTCATAACAAGTGATGGGATAAAGGTACAAAGCAATAAAACCCCTATTTCAACTAATAAGAATGGCATAATTGCTTTACATAATTCACCGAAATCAATCTTAGCAACACCGCAGCCTACATATAAAACCGTTCCAACTGGTGGTGTTATAAGTCCTATACAAAGATTTAGACACATAATAAGTGCAAAGAAATATGGATCTATACCTGCTTGTTTTATAACTGGGAATAACACTGGCGCGAATATAAGAATATTTGGTGTTAAGTCCATAACCATACCAAGAGCAAACAAGAATACATTTATTACTAATAACAACATTGCTGGATTTCCAACAAGTCCGCCTAAAGCAGTCGCTACTTGAGCAGGAACTTGTGCAGTTGTTATATAGAAACCTACTGCAGAAGCTGCGGCAACAATAAGCATAACTGTTGATGTACTTTTAGCTGCTGCAGAGAATATTTCTCCAATTTGACTAGCATTCAATTCTTTATATACAAGTGTACATACAAGTAAAGCATATACTACTGCAAAAGCTCCAGCTTCTGTAGGAGTAAATATACCAAGTCTTATTCCCCCTACGATAAGTACAGGCATAAATAATGCTGGCAAAGAGTCTTTTACAATTGCATTTCTTTCTTCTTTTGTATAGTGTATTGTATCATTATATCCATCAATTCTAACAATGAAGAACCATGTTATAAGTAAGATTATACCTAGTACAACTCCTGGAACTAGTCCAGCCATAAAAAGTCTTGTTATAGATAAATTTACAGATGTACCTAAAACGATCATAGGTATGCTTGGAGGTATAATAGGAGCTATTACCGCCCCAGCACATATAAATGCTGCAGAACGTCCTAACTTATAATTATTTTTTGTCATAATTGGTATTAAAATTGCGCCTAGTGCAGCAGCATCAGCAACAGCACTTCCTGATAGACCTGCAAAGATAATACTAGCGATTATAGCAGCATATCCCAGCCCACCTTTTACTTTTCCTACTGACAAGTTAGCAAAGTTAACAATTCTAGCTGATAATCCACCAACAGCCATTATTTCACCTGCAAGCATAAAGAATGGAATCGCCATTAATGGGAAACTATTAGTTCCTGCAACCATAGCTTGTGCAACAGACATCATATCAAATAATCCTAAATAAAGCATTAAAGTGATAGCACATATAACTAACACTACAGCGATAGGAATCCCGAAAAACATGAAGCTGAATAATGTGCCTAGAAAAACACCCATTGCCATAATTCTATTCCCCCTTTTTTATTTGTTCTTTTGTAGTTTTAATTGTATCTCTTATAATAAGAATCATTGCCCCAGCAATCATAACAACAATACCACTTGCAATAATTCCGAAGTTTATTCCTGTAGCTACTGTTTTGTAAGTTGATGTAGATATTGTATATTGTATTCCTCCCATTAAAATTAAAGCTAATGTAATTAGTGAAATTACCTGAGCTATAATATAAACAACAAACTTGCTCTTGCCCTTTAATTTATCAGTAAGAATTGTAACCGCAACATGCTGTTTATCCTTAAATGCTGCAACCGTTCCTAAGAATACTGTCCACATAAAGAAGAATCTTGCATACTCTTCTGATACTGGTAAACTTGTTTTAAAAATATATCTCATTCCTGCATTAATAAATACTAAAACAACCATTGCAGATAAAAACACAATCATAGCCCCGTTAAATATTTTGTTAAGATTTCCTGAAAAACTGGCTTTTTCTTGATTATCTAAGGTTTCCTGCAAACTAACTTTTCCTTCCACACTAAAAACCCCCTAAATTAAAATTTGCTTTAAATATGTAGAGACTAATTTAAAAAATAAATTAGAGTCATTATTTAATATAAAGTTACCTGCATTTACAGGTAACTTTATATTATACTTTTTACCTATTTTACAGCTTCAACTATTTTTGCCCATTCTTCGCTGCCTGGATATTGTTTGTAAACATATTCACGTGATGCTGCTTTTGCATCGTTTAACTGTTTTTTGAATTGATCATCTGGAACAACAATTTTAACACCTGCTTTTTCTAATGCAGCCTTTGAATCTTTTTCTGCCTTTATAGAAATATCAAATGTATAATCGATAGCTTCTTTTGCAGCATCAGTTAATGCAGTTTGTAATTCATCAGGTAAACTTTGGAAGAACTTCTCGTTCATATACCAGCCGTGTACAGTAAATATGTGATTTGATTCAAGTGCATACTTTTGAACTTCATAAAGTTTACTTGTTTCTATTGTAGAATATGGGTTTTCTTGTCCATCAACAACGTGCTGCTCTAAAGCACTAAATAACTCAGTTAATGGTAATGCAACTGGACTTGCCCCTACTCCTTTAGCATATTCAATGTAGAAAGGAATATTAGGAGTTCTTAAACGCAACCCTTTTAAATCATCATACTTATTAACTGATTTATTAAATGTCATAACTCTAAAGCTTCTTGGTGCAAATCCTAAAGCACGTATTCCGTTCTTTTCAATCATACCCTCAGTAAGCTTGTCTGTGTATTGAGGGTCAGTAAGTACTTTTCTTGCATGATCCCAATCTCTAAATAAGTAAGGCATTTCTGGTGCACCAACCATTGGTTGTAATTGTGCCATTACACTACCTGGAGAAGCCATTTGTATAGTTCCAGCTCTCAAAGTGTCTAAGTAAGTTTCTGCAGCTCCTAACTGAGCGTTTGGATAAAGTTCTACTTTAATCTTGCCTTGTGACTTACTTTGTACAAGTTCTTGGAATTTTTTTAGTCCAAGAGTTTCAGGATCATTATCTGATAATATACTAGCAATTTTCATTGTATAAGTTTTTTCTGAACCGCCATTACTTGAGTTAGCAGCCGTGCTTTTCCCACAACCAGCAAAAAGTGATGAAGCCATGAGTACAGCTATCAAGCTGCTGAATATTTTTTTCTTCTTCATAAAAAATCCCCCTTTAATTTTTGTATGAAATAAATTAAACCTTTGATATAATTAATTTTTAGATTGTTAATAAGGCATGTTTCCAAGTTCACATATCTCCTAACTCGGTGTTCAACTCGTCAAGTTACCAACTTAGCAACTTGCACATGAAGTCTTATAGTATAATTTTTAGTAATGCGGCCATGCTAATATATGTTATAAGCCTAGGCTAATTCTATTACAGCTATCATTTTATTCAGCTTAAAGGAAAGATGGATAGACCAAAACCTAAACTATATCTCCTTATGTAAAGCTTTACATAAACTATTAAAAATCTCTACTCTTGCGTTTTTAAATTGTTTAATATTTGGGAAAATCTAAATTTTTATATATAAACATACAGAAAAACTTGTAAAGCTTTAATTATCCAAAATCCTATTACTATTTTTAAATTAATGCATAGAATCATAAACATAAAAAAGCATTCGCACTTGCAGGTCAAAAATTTGTTAATCTAATAGTATTTTCAACTCACTTTTGGTTTAAGCTCAACTTTTTTACATCATTCCTTTCTTTCCAACCCAAGTTTGATAATTTGATTTAGTATGAATATTTTGTATACTATGTATATTTATTGTATACAATCCTTATTATAATGTCAACTATTTTTATAATATTCTTTCAATTCTTAATTAAAATATAACAATCATCAGTGTCATAACATAATATTTAAATATTTAACTTTATATCAAATATTTTGATAATCACATTCTAGGGATTCTACAAAAAGTAATAAAATTCCTTTTAAGCTACATATTTTATGACATTCTACTGCAATAACTTTAAAAATAACCCAAATTATGCATTTACTAATATCGATGTAGTAACTGTAAAAAATATTTAAAATAATATTTACTATCATAATTGTAGGAAATATTATTTTGGAGGGTTTTATTTATTATAGAAAATAAAATCTAAGTAAAGGAAAATAATTAATTACCTAAGTTTTGTGAAAAAAACTTTAGCATTTTCCATATTGTGGCTTTCAAAAAATAAATAACGGATAATACCAAGCCTTGAAATATAATTCTCTTTGCAGAGAAAAATTAAGAAAGGCAGGTATTACCCTATGAATAATTTTATCTTTACTCAAAACAACTGTAAAGAAGAAAGCACTTCCACTTGGTTAATTGCGGTAATGCACTTTGGTTTAAAACTTAATTTAGTTAAGCAATTTGAAGATTTTCAGCTTAAATGAAGAGAGTAACTTATTCTGTATGTCAAAAGTTAATTGCTAATAGTAAGTTTTTTATAGCTAGCTGAAAAAGGTTATTTTGCTAAAATGTAACTTAATCCAAAATTAGAAATAAAAATTTAGCTATTCTTAGTATTACCTTTTTAGAAATTTGTACTTTATTCCAACAGGCTTCGCCTTAAAACATGGAATCCTAAGGAATAATATAGATCAATAATTACAGGCAAATATGTGCAAATGTATGTTTTATATCTGTATGAAATCTAGGTAATTAGTATTTATAAAAATAACTTCCACCTATGAATTCTCTTAATATTGAGTTATCTGGAATCAACTCCGCATCTACATCTTTAAAGAAGTGTAGGAAACTTTTTAATCTCATAGCTTCATAGTAAACAGGGCTGTCTTGAGAAATCTTTAAAAGCTGTGATTCAGCATACTTTTTTAAAACACATAATTCATATATTAGACTTGAGTTAAACATAACATCTGCTTCTTCTTGAAATACAAAAATGTTTTTTTCTTCTCCTCTTCTTATGGAAGGCCACATTTTTAATGTATCTTCAGCATTATATCCTCTTGATAGATAGTCTCTTACTATCCTTCTTACTATTCTAACATCAGTTGTAGCTATTCTATTGTGGTTATCTAGATTCAATTGAGTTAATGCACTTATATATATTTTAAACTTATTTTCCTTTGGTACTGACGAAGTTAGAATTTCGTTCAACCCATGTATTCCTTCAATTAAAATTACACCATTATCAGGAAGCTTTAGAGGCTTCTCATGCCATCTTCTTGAGCCTGTTATAAAATCAAATTGCGGAACAACTACTTCTTTTCCATCTAGTAGGTCACATAAGTTTTTATTGAATAGTTTCAGATCCAAAGCGTAAATTGATTCAAAGTCATATTCACCTTCTTCATCCCGAGGAGTCTTTTCTCTGTCAACAAAGTAATCATCCAAGGAAATTGGAACTGGTATCATTCCATTTACCTTTAGCTGTATAGCTAACCTTCTTGTAAATGTAGTCTTTCCCGATGAAGATGGCCCTGCTATTAAGACTATCTTCACATCTTTTCTACTGTGTATCATATCTGCAATATAAGCCGCCTTTTTCTCATGCAGCGCTTCTACTATTCTTATCATATCAACTATCTCTCCACTTGCTACCTTATCGTTTAATGCCCCTACATCGGCTATATCTAATATTTTCCCCCATTGTTCCGCTTCATAAAATATTCTAGCTAACTTTTTATGTTCTTTAAACGCTGGCAATTGGTCGGGGTTATCTTCTGAAGGCGGTGTAAGAATAAACCCTGGTGAATAGTGCATTAAATCAAATATCTTAAGTGCTCCCGTAGAAAATGCCATAGGCCCATAAAAATAATCATATATTCCTCCAAGCTCATATAAAGTTAACTTATCTGCATTTACATGATGAAGCATCCTCAGTTTATCATCCATATTAGAATTCCTAAAAATTTCAATAGCTTTATCTTTACTTATAACAACTTTATTGATTTTTATATCATCATCTATTATTTTTTTCATTCTTCTTTTAATGTTTTTTATATCTTCCTCATTGAGTGATGTTTCCTTGTATATTTCTCCAAACAATCCTTTGCTTAGAGAATGTTCTATAGTCACCCTCGCATTAGGATATAAATCATGAACCGCTTTTATAAATACAAACTTTAAGCTTCTAGAATAAGCAAGTATTGATGTTTTATGTTTTAAATCAACTGGTTCAAAGTACCCATCTTCCATGATTTTATGACAAAGCTCATATATCCTTCCATTAAATTTTCCTAACAAATATGGCCTATTATATTGTATCTTGTAACTTTTTATAACTTCATATAAAGTTGTTCCCTTATCAATAGTAATACTTCTTCCATCTTTTAAAGTTATATTTAATTTATCCATGCCACTCCTCCCTTTGCATATTATTTAATTTTATCTATGTTTTATATTTATATCTTATCTATTACTTATTAAAGTCGAATTAGTCATACTATTATTATATACCCGTTATATACATAATAGTGACTTATTCCCTCTTATAATTTTTAAATATTTGATAAAACTATTGTTTTGAAAGGGGAATTATTTTATGTTTATAGTAATGATAAGAACTACAATACTTTATGCTCTAGTGGTTTTAACCATGCGTTTAATGGGAAAAAGACAGATAGGGGAATTAGAGCCTTTTGAGCTTGTAATTGCAATTATGATATCAGATTTAGCTTCACTTCCTATGCAAGATATACGTATTCCTCTTATACATGGAATAATCCCTATATTAACTTTGCTCATACTTCAGTCAATAATAACCCTTCTAGAACTTAAAAGCGAAAAAGCTGGAGCAATATTAACAGGTACACCAAGCATATTAATTAAACATGGGAAAATAGATATAAAAGAACTTCGTAATCAAAGATTAAGTTTTAATGATTTAATAGAGGAACTAAGGCTTAGTGGATATTATAATATTTCAGATATAGAATATGCAATTTTAGAAACCAGTGGGCAGCTATCAATACTACCTAAAGTTGGAATTAATCCTGTTACTAAAGAAGATTTAAAAATAAATACTGCGCAAGAAGTGCTTCCTGTAACTTTAATTTTAGATGGAAAAATAAATATTAAAAACTTAAAATCTATACATCAAACTGAAGAATGGCTATATAACCAATTAAAAGCCAACAATATTCATTCTCCAAAAGAAGTTTTCCTAGCTACAAAGGACTCAAAGGGCAAATTTTTTTACCAGCTTAAGGATAAATAATAAAAGCGCGTGGGGGACTTATTATGAAAAACTTAGTAGCTTCATTTATGTTGTTTATAGCATTAGTTATTACTATGGTGTTTTCAATGAGATATTTAGAAAATAAATGTGGATATTATACTGACAAAATAGATGCTTTAGAAACTATTATAGTTAATGAGTCCTGGGAAGAAGCCTATAATAGTTCAATTGGGTTTCTAGAAGAATGGAAAAAAGATTCAAGCATAGTTCCAACTTTCATAAATCATATCCATGTTGAAACCATAACTAATAGTGTTTTAAAATTAACTCAATACACGAAATATAAAGATAAAGTAGATTCTCTAGCAACAATTCACGAAATAAAATTTTTATTAGAAGAGATGATGGAAATTGAAAAGGTAACCTTACCAAACGTTTTTTAGACATCTTTAAATTTCAGGATCTTTTTATTATATCGCGTACTATGGTAAATATATTGATATTAGGGTATAATATTCATTGATAATATCAATATCTTTGGGACATATATAGTCCTAATAATATATTATTGGAAGGTGGTATTTACATGGCATTAGTATCTACTAAAGAAATGTTCAAAAAGGCTTATGAAGGAAATTATGCTATTGGAGCCTTTAATATTAACAACATGGAAATAATACAAGGAGTTGTAGAGGGTGCAAAAGCTCAAAAATCTCCTGTAATACTTCAAGTTTCAAAAGGTGCATTAGAATATGCTGGTCCTAAATACTTAAAAGCAATGGTTGATGCTGCTATAGCTGATACTGGAGTAGATCTTGCTTTACATTTAGACCATGGTCCTGACTTAGAAACAATTAAGTTATGCATAGAAAGCGGATTTACTTCTGTTATGTTTGATGGTTCTCACTATGATTATGAAGAGAATGTAAGAAAAACTAAAGAGGTTGTTGACTACGCTCATGCTCATGGAGTAGTTGTTGAAGCTGAACTTGGAGTTCTTGCTGGAGTTGAAGATGACGTTAAGAGTGATGTACATATATACACTGATCCAGACCAAGCAGTAGATTTTGTTAATAGAACTGCCTGTGATTCTCTTGCTATAGCTATCGGAACTAGCCATGGCGCTTTTAAATTCGAAGGAGAAGCTAAGCTAAGATTTGATATATTAGAAGAAATTCAAACAAAACTACCTGGATTCCCAATAGTTCTTCATGGAGCATCTTCAGTTGATCCAGAATTAGTTGCAACATGTAATGCTCATGGCGGAAACATTCCTTCTAAAGCTAAGGGTGTTCCAGCTGACATGTTAAGAAAAGCAGCTTCTATGGCAGTATGTAAAATCAATATGGATACTGATTTAAGACTTGCTATGACTGCTGGTATAAGAAAAGTATTTGGGGAAAAGCCTGCTGAATTCGACCCAAGAAAATACTTAGGACCTGGAAGAGATCTAATAAGACAATTAGTTGAAAGAAAAATAACTGAAGTATTAGGTTCAAATAATACGCTTTAAAAGCAGTGTGGTAGTTTAGAATAGACTATTAGAAAATACTAATAGTCTATTCTATTGTTTAAATATATCTTGCCTAAATCTCTCCACTCCTAAACTTGTTAGTATTTAATTCCATCGTCGGCATCGACATTCATAGATAATGTAATATTTAAATTACCATTTCTACACCTAATAGCATCTAAAAATTCTTTTTGACTTGTATTATCATCCATTGATATTGAATAAACAAGCTGAAATAAGCTTCCTAAGTCAGTCGTTTTCACTCTTGTAAGTTGAAAGTCTTTTGTATATTTTTCAAAGATTTCATCAAAAGCATCTTCATAATTCAAATCCTCTGGAATAGTTATTTTAAGCAACTTCTGAGAAGTCTTCTTTGCACCAAAATTAAATATATTAAGTATAAACATAAGGAAGCAAAGAAATACCGTAAATATACCTGCATAACCAAAAACACCTACTCCACAAGCAAGCCCGGCTGCCATTGTAAATAGTATATAAGAGATTGCCTTTGGATCTCCTGGCTCACTTCTAAATTTAATAATTGAAAAAGCACCTGCCAAGCTGAAGGCTCTTGCAATATTACTTCCTATTAAAAGTACGATTATGGCAATAACTACAGGTAAAATAACTAAGGTAGCTGAAAAATTCTGAGAATATCCCCTTTTGCTAGAAGTCTTCATATAAGTAAAACTTATAATTCCACCTAGGATAAATGACACGGCTATTGTTAATGCTGCACTTCCTAAAAATATTGATGAGCTAGCTGTGGGTGTGTTAAATATTGAGTTTGATATGTCTTCAAGCATTTATTCATTTCTCCTTCTAAATCTTTGTTACTTAATAGCATTTTTTTATATTCACTTCCATATTTTGAAAAGCTTGTTTTGAATATTTTATACTCTGATAGCATTTTAGAAAGCCATAAGGGAATGCTTTCTCCAGCCTTTACTTCCATAAGACATTGATTATCCTCTAACAAGCTCTCTCCATAATCACCATTTTCAAGTTTCAAATCATATCTTCTTGTCCTTATATTTGTATCAAAAGTTATCCTTAAATCTCTACTCTCTTTAGAAAACATAGCTCTTCTATCATAGGCTAAATAGACCTTAGGCTCTAAATCATATATTTTCAAAATATATTTAATTTCATCTATAACCTGCCTATTCATATAATCCCTTATTTTGGGCACATTGCTAGTAGTGATAAGCTCATAAGCTTCATTCAATTTTAACTTCGTTCTTCTTTTACTTCCTACTCCACAAATCTTTTTCTTTATCTCTAAAAATACCTTTTCATCATCTCTAGGAATTCCATATGCTCTAAGTCTAAGCTTTTCCTTATACTTGGGTTTAGATAATGAAGTCCTTATTAAATGATTATCTCTTGTATCATAGTAAAGATTACTTATGGTATATAATTGATTATTTCTATTATGCTCGTCTAATTCCATGTATCTTAAAAGCTTATCCTGAATTTCCTCATATATAGTCTTATCAATTAAGAATTTACTTTCGTGCCTTTTAAACACCTCAATAGCCATTGTAATTCTCCTTTCATTGTTCATATCCACTTCTCACACTTAAGCTGTTATTAATGTAGTTAATTTACGATACTTGATTTTCATCTAACACATCTAAAAATCAAGTATCGTACCATTAGATGTTTAAGGGGAATATCTAATGATTTAATTTTACAAGTTAAACCTTAAACAAACCTTAAATATTTTGCATTAATTTAGTAATTTGCATCATATTCATACTTAAGGTTCATTAAAGGTAATTGTGATATAATACAGATTAATAGTTAGCAAACATTAATTTATAGTAAACAATTATTGACTATAGGGAGAAATCTTTTTAATCTTTAATTGTTCATGCCTTAAAAAGGAGGATTGTTTTATGCGAATATTAGTCATAGAAGATGAGTTTCATTTAGCAGAAGCCTTAACTCAAATATTAAGGAAAAATAATTACACAGTTGATACAGTTAATGACGGTGGGTCAGGTCTTGATAATGCCTTAAGCAATATTTATGACTTAATATTATTAGATATTATGCTGCCAGAAATGGATGGCATAAGTCTACTTAAAGAAATAAGAAAAAAGGGTATAGGAACACCTGTTATATTGCTTACAGCTAAAGGTGAGATTTCTGATAGAGTAATTGGACTAGATAGTGGTGCTGATGATTATCTTCCTAAACCTTTTGCAACAGAAGAACTTTTAGCAAGAATAAGAGCCATGTCAAGGCGCAAAGGAGAAGTCTTACAGGATAACATCTTAAAATTTGGTGATATTGAGCTAAACCCATCCACTCTAAAATTATCAGGAAAGAACAAAGAGGTTAAGCTTATATTAAAAGAAAGCCAGTTATTAGAGCTTCTTATTTTAAGAAAAAATGCAATCACTTCCAAAGAACTAATAATTGAGAAACTTTGGGGATTTGATGCTGAAGTAGAACATAACCATGTAGAGGTTTATATTTCTTTTTAAGAAAAAAACTAATATTTCTAAATTCAAAAGTAGTAATAAATACAGTCCGTGGTGTAGGATATATCTTGGAGGATAAAAAATAAATGTTTAAGAAACTTAGAAATAAATTCCTTTTTCTTAATTTAGTTATAATTTCTGTTATGATGATGATTTCTTTTATCTCTATATATTTAATAACCTACAACACTGTTCGTAGAGACATAGACCTAGAACTCCATAAGATATCGGAATTTAATCGAAAACCAAAGGAAAACCCTAAGGAATTAACCTCAAGAGATCCAATGATCAATCTTAATAAAGTTGAACCTCATCCTGAGCGTTCAATTTCTTTTACCTTAACAACGGATAATAATGATATTATAACAAGCTCTTTTTCTATACTTAATATGGACGAAGAATTCTATGAAACAGCAAAAGACATGGCTTTATCTCAAAATTTTGATAAGGGAAATTTTAAGCTAGATGATACCCATTGGGCATTTATGAAAATACCCTATATAGGTGGATACAGAATTGTATTCTTAGACATAACCTCAAGACAAGGCATTCTTACTAATCTTATATATACCTTTTTAGTTGCTGCCCTTATTATGTTGATTGTTATCTTTTTTATAAGTAAATTTTTTGCTAATAAATCTATAAAACCAATTAAAGAAGCCTTTGACAAGCAAAAACAATTTATTGGGGATGCCTCACATGAACTAAAAACTCCACTGTCTGTTATCAGTACTAATGTAGATGTCCTATTATCCAATAAAGAGGACAGCATATCAAATCAATCAAAATGGCTTTACTATATTAAATCTGAAGTAGAAAGAATGAGCAAATTAACTAATGATTTATTATATCTAGCACAAATAGATTATTCAGATGTAAAAATGATTTTTTCTGATTTTAATTTAAGTGAGGCAGTGGAAAACGTAATTTTAACTATGGAAGCCCTTATCTTTGAGAATGGTATCTCATTAAATTATGAACTTGAACCAAACCTAGTTATTCGCGGAAACGCTGAACAGGTTAAACAAGTAATTATGATACTTTTAGATAATGCACTAAAATATACAAATCCTAAAGGAACAGTAGATATTGTTTTAAAGAAAACCTTTAATAATATTTTTCTATCCGTAACTAATACTGGCAAAGGAATCCCAGGTGAATCTATAGATAGGATATTCGATAGATTTTATCGTATTGATAAATCTCGTTCTCGAAGCATAGGCGGTTATGGTCTTGGCTTACCTATTGCCAAAGCTATAATTGAACAGCATAAAGGAACAATTTCAGTCAAAAGTGTTTTAAATGAAAATACAACCTTTAGCATTATGTTGCCAATTAGTAGCAAACACTAACCTTCCGCTTTATCAGCAATAAATTTAACTTCGCACCATTCCTAAACCAGCATATCTTTATTCATTGCCATATGAGTACTATGAAAAATACAAAATTAGAAAGTATGGCTTTCATGGCATTGCTTTTAGAAATATGGCTAAGGGAGTTGAAAAACTATTAGGCCGGTCATTCAAAGAATTCAAGATTGTAAACATGATGCTTGGTATATACTAGGAAAAGTACGCCAAGGTCTTGAATTCATTGGTATTGATCTGGATACGGAAAGAAATTCTTTAAAGGTGGAGGATTGGCGGCGCTAACGCTGAAAGTGGAAACCATTAAGCAAAACTTAATGGTTTCCACTTTCAGTCTAAAAACATTTCTATTTTTCCACATAATTAGAAATATGCTTTATAGTCATATTAATAGTTCCGTCTCCATTTCTCTTTATTTCGAATTTGCTATTATCATGATAGGTTTCTTCATTTATATAAAGATCAATATCCTTATCTATTTTAAGTCTTATTCTCTTAAACTTTTTATCTATCCATTCTTTGTCTACAGCTACTTTCTCTACTCCACCCTCTTCTTGTATGAAATTAACAAAACTTTCCTTAATAGCTGTTTCAGCACCAAACAAGTCTTCTGCAATTTGTTTTACGTCTACCTCTTCTTCCTCTTTTAATTTCTTCTTTATAGTGGTTCTAATAGCCTCCTGGGCCTCTGCATTCTCTTTTAAATTTGTTCTGGTCCATTTTTCTGCTGATTGAACAAAACTTTTAGTCATATCTCTTTCATTATCAATTACTGAACATCCCAAATAATTTCCTATAAAATAATTAGAACCATATTCTTCACTATCTTTATTTTTAGTCTGCTTATCTATTACCATTAAATCAAAAGTATTTTCTTCTCTTAATGGTTTTATAAATGCACACTTCTGAATTCTTTGGCTGCTTGCTGGAAGCCCAGTATATTGCGGCACTATGTTTATACCTATCTTGTCTTCAACAAATTCTATAGTATGAACATAATTTTTTATATAATCCATCTTCATAATGCCAAGAAGAGGTCCATACTCAGTAGATATAGAAATTACCATAAGATCACAAGAAGCTATACTGCCTTTAGACCTCATAAGTATAAACATTTGTCTCGCAAGTTCTTTGGATACTTCTAGGAAATCATTTTCTCCATTTAAAAATTCTTGAGATATTTCCTTAACTATATTTCTTTCCTTATTAAAAACTGCATATTTTAGTTCTTCATCTTTTAGACACATTTGAACGTGTTTAAATACAAATTTATATATTTCCTCATTTAAATCCAACTTATATTCGTTTAAAATAGGTTCATCTGAATTGTTATCAAGAACATGTACTACCGCCTCATTTATATTAATTTCATTTATGTACTCCATATCTTAATCACTCCTAAAAATTAAAAGTCTATTTTAAATTACATCATATTTTCTTTAGTTAGAATTATTATAAACTTTTGTATATTAACAGTCTATAAACTTCCATTCCATAAAAGGAAACCATTTACTTAAATTGCTTATCGGATAAAAAACAGCTTATTGCTAAACAATATAATTGTATAAAAGCCTTATCTTTTAAAAGAATATATAAAAGTTAGTACCTACCTAAAAATGTAATAAAAAAAGCTGCAGAGGTGATATTTATGAAAAAACTTTTAGGAATTTTACTCTTTTCTATTTTTATTTTAGTTTCATGCACTAATCCTAAACCTTCACCTAATTCTCCCCAGTCAAATAATAAAAAATACAGTATAGAGGATTATTATCCCTTTAAAGAAAATATACTAATGAGCTATAAAGATACTGTGAATGATTTTGGTGATGAAAATATCTATGTAGATTTTATAAATAAAAATAGAATCCAAATTAGAAGCGTTGACGGAGGTACCACTCTAGGAAGAGTACTTGAAAATAAAAATGACCAGCTATCAATTTTAATTTCTAGAGAGGAATTCTATTATAAGGACAATTTAATAGCTATAGCTGAGAATGAGGGTGAAAAGGAAGTTATCTTAAAAGAACCTTTAGAGGTAGGTACATCTTGGGATCTTCCTAATGGCAATAAAAGAACTATAACAAATGTTACATCAAATATTTCTACACCTTCCGGAAATTATAAGGCTCTAGAGGTAACTACAGAAGGAAAGAACTATACCACCAAAGACTATTATGCTCCTAATGTTGGACTTATAAAATCCACATTTGTTGCAGGTGATACAAAAATAACTAAATCTTTAAGTAAGATAGCGGAGAATACCTCTTTTACTCAAAGCTTAAAGCTTTACTATCCAAAGGCAATGAAAAATGATATACGAATAGTATCTACTAAAATTAGAACTTCTTTAAAAACAAATGAGGATATTAAAGATACTTTCCAGAAACATTTTCAAAATCCATTAATAGATAATCTAGCTTCTCTTATAAGTAAAAATACAAAAATAAATGATTTATATCTAAATACTGAGGAAAATAAAGTTTATGTAGATTTTTCAGAAGAATTTACTGATGAAATGAATGCAGGCAGCTCAAAAGAGCTTTCTATTATAAGAAGTATTACCAATTCTCTTGGGAATTACTACAACGTAGATAAAGTATATATAAGTGTAGAAGGCGAGCCGTACACTTCAGGCCATATATCATTAGATAAGAATGAAAGTTTCATTGTAGATTATGATGATGTCATAAAAATACAAAAATAGTTAGTATAACATATGTTAATTCAGCTTTACTCGTGTTATAATTTCATGTAGTTTAAAGATGTGGATGGGGGTAATCAAATGCAGGAAATAGAAACAAGAATAATAGATATAAACATATCTGATATCAAAGATAAACTACTAAAAATAGATGCAGTAAAAGTAAAAGAAGAAAATCAAATTAATAATATTTTTGACTTCAGTGATAAAAGGCTTCTAAATGAAAAAGGATATGCAAGAATAAGGGTTGTAGAGGATACCTTAAGCAATAAGCACCATTATTATATGACCACAAAGAGACTCTTAAGTCAAGACAAATATAAAGTAATGAGTGAACATGAAATAGAAATCAGCGATCCTGTAGTTGGAGAAAATATCCTTAAATCTCTTGGACTTGAATTAATTGAATCTATAAAAAATATAGAGAAAGCTACAAATATAAGAATACCTTAATTGAAATTGATATAAACGAAAAAAGCTTTTGTCCTTTTCCCTACATAGAAATCGAAACAGAATTTGAGGATGAACTAGAAGAAGTGGTTCATCTCTTAGGGTATAGTTTAGAAGATACAACTTCAAAAACTATCTATGAAATATTACAAGATAAAAATAATATAAATAGGTTATAGAAAAGTTTTCAGAATTCTTGACTTTTTCTTTTTAAGTGCTATAATTAATTGTTGTCAGCACTTTTAATAGAATATTGCCCAATCGCCAAGCGGTAAGGCACCTGACTCTGACTCAGGTATTCGGAGGTTCGAATCCTTCTTGGGCAGCCAAAAACTACACTTAATAATATTAAGTGTAGTTTTTATTATGCTTTAAAACAAAAGCTATTGTACCTTTTTAAGCACAATAGCTTTCGTTTTAAAATTTTAGATCTTTGAATAAATCTGCAAATAAATAATTTCCTTCATCTTTATCGCTATATTTTTCAATTTCCTCTGTAGTTTTATTTTCAGCTTCTTTAATGCTAAGAGCCATTTTCTTTTCCTCAGCATTGACTTCCAGTATTTTAACCTTTACCCTATCTCCAACCTTTAATATTTGAGACGGCTTTGTTATGTTCTCATCAGTAATCTGTGTAACATGAACTAGCCCTTCAACACCCGGCTCTATTTCTACAAATGCACCAAAGTCCAATAGTCTTACTACAGTTCCATCTAAAATATCATTAGCTTTATGTTTACGTGCTACATTATTCCATGGATCTCCTTGTATATCCTTTAAGCCTAGTGAAATCCTTCCCTTATCTTTATCGAAGTCTATTACATAGACCTCTACTTTATCTCCTTCTTTTACAACTTCTGAAGGATGGTTTACTCTCTTCCAAGATAAGTCTGAGTTATGAATTAATCCATCCATTCCGCCTAGGTCAACAAAGGCTCCAAATTTTGCAAGTCTTGATACAACTCCATTTCTCTTTTCTCCTTTTTTCAGAGAAGTCCAAAGTTTTTCTTTTTTATTCTCTACCTCTTTTCTTTCAACTTCTTTCCTAGATAAAACCACTCTCTTCTTTTCCATATCGAATTCTATTACCTTAACCACTAAATCTTTTCCTACAAACTGATTTAAATCTTTTACAAACGAATTTGAAACATGAGAAGCTGGTATAAAACATCTTACTCCCTTTACATAAGCAATTACTCCACCTTTAGTGACTTCATTTACCTTCACTTCTATAGTAGCCCCTGTTTTAAAACTCTCTTCTAAATCTCTCCAAACTTTTAACTCATCTGCTTTCTTCTTAGATAAAACCACATTGCCTTCTTCATCTCTCACCTTAACTACATATACTTCTATTTTATCTCCTGCCTTTAGAGTATCCTTAAGATTTACTTCATTATTTGAAAATTCTTCTCTTTTTATAATTCCATCGCTTATGTATCCTATGTTAACTAAAACCTCACTATCTGATACCGAAATAACCTCTCCCTTTATAATATCTCCGCCATGAATTGGCTTCATAGAATTTTCTATCTCTGACATCATATCTTTCATAGATATTTCTTCGAAATTTTCACTAGTCATACAACATCTCTCCTCATTCTTACAAATTATAATATTAAAAATATTCATTCTATTATAGTATAACAAAATTTTAGCAAATGATAAACAAAGTTCTTGGCTTCATTGAATAAATCATGCTTTTGTAAGACACACTACTTCTATCTGATACAGAGTTTACTATAAATATAGGAGTGATACCATGATTAGAAAATTCTATAAAAGTATTTTTAATGTAGTAGGAGCCTTATTAATTATCTCTCACTTATTATTTATAAATACTGCTAAAGCTTATACCCCCATAAGCCCACAGGATGTTATGGATCATATAAACGCCTCATCACTTATGCTAGTAATCGATCTTAGGACTAGACAAGAATTTGATGGTGGGCACCTTCCAACAAGCATAAATATTCCTATAAATAAACTTTCAAGCGAAATGAAATCAAAAAACATCACATATCCAACTAGAATCATAGTGTATAGTGATACAGATAAAGCTTCCGATAAAGGTGCCAAACTTCTTGAAAGCTTGGGTTATACGGATGTATGGAGTATGGGCAGTCTTAATCGATGGACCTACAGGCTTACAAAATAGCCTCTTGACAGCATTCTCTATTTAATCTATAATTAAGAATCAAAAGACTATAATACTATATTGCTTTGATAAGGAGTAGTAATATTTGATTCAATTTTAGGGAGCTGTCGGGTAGTGCAAGGCAGTATTGATAGAATATGAACTTGCCTTGGAGCTTGTCTGTTAAAAACAGACACGGATTAAACCGTTATTTTTTGAAGTGAAGCTTATTGCTTAATTAGAGTGGTACCGCGGAATTGCAACTTTCGTCTCTTAGAATAGAGATGGAAGTTTTTTTGTTCTTAAATACATATTATTGACTTAAAACTAAGGAGGTAACTTTATGGCTAACTACGGAACATCTGTAGATAAAAAGTGGCAAACTAAATGGGAAGAGTCTGGTCTTCATAATTTTGATGAGAAAGCATCAGGAGAAAAATTATACGTACTTGAAATGTTCTCATACCCTTCAGGTGCAAAATTACATGCAGGACATTGGTTTAACTATGGTCCTACAGATTCTTGGGCGAGATTTAAAAAGATGCAGGGATATAATGTATTTCAACCTATGGGCTTCGATGCCTTCGGTCTTCCTGCTGAAAACTATGCAATAAAAACTGGAATACATCCTAAAGATTCTACAATGCAGAACATAGCTAATATGGAAGAACAACTAAAAGCTATGGGAGCAATGTTTAATTGGGATCACGAAGTTATAACATGTCTTCCTGATTACTACAAATGGACACAGTGGGTATTCCTAAAGTTATTTGAAAAGGGCCTTGCATATAGAAAGAATGCGCCAGTAAATTGGTGCCCTAGCTGTAATACAGTTCTTGCAAATGAACAGGTTATAGAAGGACATTGCGAAAGATGCGATTCTGAGGTTCAAAAGAAAGCTCTTACTCAATGGTTCTTAAAGATAACAGACTACGCTGATGAACTATTAGAAAAGCTAGATGGATTGGATTGGCCTGAAAAGACTAAAGCAATGCAAAAACACTGGATTGGAAAGTCTAAGGGTGCAGAAGTTACATTTAAAGTTGAAAATTCTGATTTGACATTCGACGTGTTTACTACAAGAGTAGATACCTTAAATGGAGTTACTTATGTAGTATTAGCCCCAGAGACTCCTCTAGTTGATGAGATCACCTTAGATGAATATAAAAAAGCTGTTGAGGAATATAAAGTTCAAGCACAAAAGCAATCAGATATTGAAAGACAATCTACAACAAGAGAAAAAACAGGGGTATTCACTGGTTCTTATGCTATAAATCCTGTTAACGGAAAAAGAGTTCCTATATGGGTTGCAGATTATGTTCTAGCTACTTACGGAACAGGATGCGTAATGGCAGTTCCTGCCCATGATGAGCGTGATTTTGCCTTTGCTACTAAATATAATTTACCCATAGTTAGAGTTATAGAAGGTGGAGATTCTCTACCTTACACTGAATATGGAACTCTAGTAAACAGTGGCGAATTTGACGGTACTTTTGGCGAGGCTGCTAAAGAAGCTATTGTAAAGAAACTTAAAGATCAAAATCTTGGAAATTGGAAAGTGAATTACAGACTTCGTGACTGGCTTGTATCAAGACAGAGATATTGGGGAGCTCCTATTCCTATAGTTTATTGCGATAAATGCGGAACAGTAGCTGTACCTGAAGAACAATTACCAGTAGAGCTTCCTTATGATATCGAGTTTACTCCTGATGGTAAATCTCCACTTTCTAAGAACGAGGCCTTCTTAAATACAACATGTCCTAAATGTGGAGGTCATGCAACTCGTGAATCTGATACTTTAGATACATTTGTATGTTCTTCATTCTACTACTTGAGATATGTAGATAATAAAAATGAAGAGAAATGCTTTGATTCTGATAAAGTCAACACCATGCTTCCTGTAGATAAATATGTTGGTGGGCCTGAACATGCTGTAATGCATCTTCTATATGCAAGATTTATTACAAAGGCACTTAGAGATATGGGATATTTAAACTTTGATGAACCATTTAAATCCCTTACTCACCAAGGCCTAATACTTGGGCCAGATGGCATGAAGATGAGTAAATCAAAAGGAAACACTATATCTCCAGATGATTACATCAAAGAGTTTGGTGCTGATGTATTTAGAATGTACCTTATGTTTGGATTTGCATACTCTGAAGGTGGAGCTTGGTCTGATGACGGAATAAAATCTATAGGAAGATTTGTAGATAGAGTTGAAAGACTTCTAGAGGATGCTAGAGCTGAATTGTCAAACTCTAGCAATGCAAATACCTCTATGGATAAAGCTGAAAAAGAGCTTAATTATGCAAGACACTATGCAATACAACACGTTACAGAAGATACAGAAAAGTTCCAGTTCAATACAGCTATTGCTAGAATGATGGAATTCACAAACGGGCTATCTAAATACTTAAATAATGAAAATAAGAATGTTAAATTCTTAGAAGAAACAATTTCTGACTACATCAAACTTTTAGCTCCTTTTGCACCCCATTTTGCAGAAGAGCAGTGGGCACTACTAAACAAAGACTTTTCAGTATTTAATCAATCTTGGCCAAAGTTTGATCCTAGTGCATTAATTAAGGATGAAATTGAAATAGCTATTCAAATAAGTGGTAAGATAAGAGCTAGAATGAACATTCCTACTAATCTTACTGAGGATGAAATTAAAGAAACTGCTCTTAATAATGATACTATAAAAGAAGCTCTTGAAGGCAAAAACGTTATGAAGGTTATTGTTGTAAAGGGAAGACTCGTTAATATAGTAGCCAAGTAAACATTTTGTGCTACAAAATGTTTAGGTTAAGCGGCAAAGCCGCTGTTAGAAGAACTTGTTAGGAGTTAGAAGTTAGGGGATATTCACTAACTTCTAACTTAGCGCTTTAGGGCCTAACTAGGCCTTTGCCTCTAATTTAAAATATATAAATAAAAGAGAAATGCTGCAGCATTTCTCTTTTATTTATATATTTTAAGGCTTTTTTCCGTAGCCTCAAGCAGCTTATTAAGTTCCCCAACTTCTCCTTCTGAGATAAGCTTATTTAATTGATTTCTATAATTTTCTGCTTCTATGTTTCTACCTATAGATATAAGGGTAAAGATATTGCCCATTATATCAGATACTAGACTAGACTTAACCTCAAACAATTTTTGAGCATCCATTATTTCATCCTTTATCTCAAGCATCTCCTGATCTAGATTAAATGCAGCATCTGCCGCACTTTTTAGCTTTTCCCTTATCTCTCCCGGAATTTGATGCTTATACTTATAGTTTAATGAATGTTCTACTGTTGCCCAAAAGTTCATAGCTAGAGTTCTTATTTGGAATTCAGCTAATATTTCTCTAACTCCATCAGCCATATTTACAGGATATTTTACAATGATATGGTAACTCCTATATCCACTTGCTTTTACATCCGTTATATAATCTTTCTCATACATTATTTGCATATCTTTTCTTTTTCGGATTAAATCTACAACTCTATATATATCATCTACAAATTGACACATTACTCTCATACCTGCTATATCTTCTAATTCATATTCTATTCTCTCTAAGGGTATATTAAATTTGTTTGCTTTCTCTAATATAGAAGAAAGTTCTTTTACCCTTCCTGTTACAAATTCAATAGGTGAATTTTCATTTTTTCTTCTATATTCTCTTCTAATGCTCTTAAACTTAACTTTTAGTTCCTCTACTGCCTGCTCATAGGGTATAAGAAACTTCTTCCATTCCCTTACTGCCATACTATTCATCCTTTACATATGTATTATTTTACTTGATTATGTTTTAAATAAATGTTGATTTTTACATTTATCTAAATTTTATTTCAGCTAAATATTAAATATTACTATAATATTATAATACACAATTAGATTACATATAAATGATTCTATAAAAAATTTATGATTTTTCTCCTTTTTTTTGCTATAATTTATATATACGAATTTTTTTGTAATTTTAGGGTGGTGGCAAATAATGAATAATATACTTTCTGGATTAGATGAATTAGGTTTTAGTGATATAAATCATGTAGAACTCTATACAAAAAATAGTGAAAATGAAAATAAGGATAAAGAGCTAGCTGAACAAAACATCCAAAAGGAAATGAGTTATTTATATGATAAAAAAATCATTTGTCCTGTTTGTGGTGCTAACTTTACAGTAAAAGCTATTAAAACTTCTTCATACAAGATGAAAAGTAAAGATAGTGACTTTTTTATTAAATACGAATTAATAAATCCCTATTTTTATGATGTTTGGATATGCAATGATTGTGGATATTCAGCTATGAAAGCTGATTTTGAAAAAATAAAAAGCTTCCAGAAGGAGTTAGTAAAAACGAATATAACTTCTAAGTGGAAAGGAAGATCTTATAGTGTACCTTATGATATAAATACTGCTATTGAGAGATATAAATTATCTTTGCTAAATTACTTTTATATTGAAGCAAAATCAAGTAAAAAGGCTATGAATTGTTTGAAATTAGCATGGCTATTTAGAATGCTTGAAGACACAAAAAGTGAACAGGATTATCTAATTCAAGCTCTAAAGGGTTTCGACGAAGCCTATTTTAATGAGGACTTCCCAATTTACGGCATGAACAAGTTTACAGTCATGTATTTAATTGGAGAACTTCATAGAAGATTAGGAAATACTGAAGATGCCCTCTTATGGTTTGGTAATGTCATTACTTCCTCAAACTCACCAAAAAAAATTAAGGACATGGCAAGAGAGCAAAAAGATTTAATAAAAAAACCTAATATTCTTGAGGAAGAAGATTCTTCTCAAAGTAATTCTAGTAAGAAGAAGGGGTTCTTTTCCTCATTCTTTAGTAGATAATATTTCAACTAACATCTAATTTTTAACTCTCTAAACGGACTTTTAGTTTCTTATAAAAATAATGTAAACCAGTTAGAATAAATAACATTCTAACTGGTTTACATTATTTTTATCGGATCAAAATTTATATAATCACAAGATGTCATAATATATTCTATTCCATTTTGCTTTCCTTCAAAAACATGCTTTAAGGAAGGTCCATGCAAATGCCCATATACAACCTTTTCCACTCCATACTGTTCAAATATATTTGTAAAATCAGAGTTCTCAAATTTATCATTTACTGGAGGATAGTGAATCATAACGATTATCTTATTATATCCAGCCTCTACAGCTTTATCTAAAGATATCTTTAGACGTATTTGTTCCCTATTATATCTTCATATCATGGTCACTATACTTTTCCCCTGGAATAGTCCATCCTCTTGTGCCGCAAATCGCATAATTTTCATAAGTAAAAAAATTATTTTGCACGAAACTTATATCTTCATAAAGGCTGTTAAGCTTGCTTATACTTCCCCACCAATAATCATGGTTACCTTTTGAAATTATCTTTCTTCCTGGAAGTCTATGTATCCATTGCAAATCTGCCTTGCCATCTTCTATTTTCATTGACCATGAAATATCTCCTGCTATTAATATTGTATCTTTATCAGTAATTTTTTTTATCCAATTTTCTTTTATTCTTTCATCATGATTATACCATTGCTCTCCAAATACATCCATAGGCTTATCGCTTGAGAGAGATAAATGCAAATCAGATATAGCATAAAGCCCCATTTCCATCACCTTCAATCTGTTAATCTATCTATATCCATTACATAAGCTATTACTTCCGCTACTGCATTATATAGTTCTTCTGGAATATTGCTGCCTACATCAACATTAGTTAATAACTCTGCTAATTCCTTGTTATATACTACTGGAACTTCATTCTTCTCAGCCTCTTCAAGAATTTTATCGGCTACATAGCCCATTCCAGCTGCGGTGACAACAGGAGCATCATAATTACTTTCATATTTTAAAGCCGCCGCTCTTTTTCTTTCAACCATATTTGTATTATCCCCCACTAAAGCTTCTCATTCTACTAAACCTTAAAGTTTATTCTTGTGAATTCATTATCTTCAAAAAACCCTCTACATTCAACTAGGCTGGATTCTTTTTCCTTTTCTTTTACTTCTATATTAGCACTATATCCTATTTCACTTAATTTTTTAGACAATTTTTCTTTTCCTAGTTTCAAAGCCTTAACCCAATCTCTTTCACATTTTATATCCACATTCATGTTAGAATTTAAAACTTTAATATAGGCATCTACTACTCCCATACTCATAGTTTTAACACAAACTACAAATTTAACATTAGTAGAGTCTATCTTTTTTCCTTTTTTTCTATCATCCTTAACTATTAGCTTACATTGATACTCATTATCTTTAAACTTAATAGGAACATCTAAATAATAATACTGATTAGATATAGAATTAAACACCTTAAAGTCATTAGAATTATGCTGAAGGCCTTGGAGTATTTTATTAAAAACTTCAGACTTGCCATTATTATTTTCTTCTATAAGCTGTTTTATTATATGTTTCATTTCATTAATCTTGCTATTTAGCTCTTCTTTTACCCTTTGAGAAGTTTCAATATTTTTATTAATTAACTTATCTTCAGCATAAGTTTTCTCTGACTCTATATCTTTATAGCTCAATTTAGAGTTATTTTCTATTCTATCTATATTTACTGATTCTTCTTTATCTCCATTAACTTGTACTTCTTTATTTTGAGATATTTCCCCTTCAGCTGTCCTTTTATTTTCGTTAGATGTATCCATGTATTTTCCTGAATTTTGAGATATAGCATCTTCTGCATCTATATCTAGCAATTTCTTTAATATTTCTTTTCCAGATAACTCCTTCACGTCTTCTCTATAAATGTTTTGTGCAGACAAATTCTTTTTAGATGAGCTGAGCTCTATATCTACTTCTTCTATTTCCTTTTGGACTTTGATACCGAGTAGATTTTTATCTTTAATCTTAATATTTGATTCGTTTAAATAATCTTGACTTTCTCCATTCTTTAAAATAACTTCTCCTATATCAGCTAATCCTCTATATATGCTTATAGGAGCCTTGTTTATTTTATTAAAGCTCCTTATATTTTCCTCAGTAAGGTCTATATTATTCTCTAGCATAGTGAAGAATTCATCTATATTTAATCCTTTAAATTCTTTAAAAAATCCTTTTAATAACTTTTGTATATTTTCTCCTTTTTGACTGTTTACGCTAATCTCTTTATTGTTTAGATACTTCAAAATAAAGTTTTCCTCTTCATTTGGATTATTTATTATCCTATTTTGAAAATCTAACAAAGACTTTGTTTTTGATATATTCTCTTTAGTTAATGACATGTTCCATTTTATCATTTTTTCTAATATACTGTAATCTTCTTTTTTAACCTTAATTCCCTGTTCCTCTAAAGTATCTAGTATGAAATTTTCCTTTATTTTCTCCTTATCTTCAAGTATCTTCAGTATAATTTTACCTTGCTCATATCCTTCAACTTCAAATTTCATCAATTTATTTGGTGTGAAATCCATATTCTGTCTAATTTGTGCTGAAAACTGCCATCCATCTAAAAGCTTTAAAATAGCCTCATTATCTATCTTGTCCAAGCTAATAATCCTAGCAGAAAATTTTTCTCCTAGCTCAAAGGAAATCTTTTTACGAACCCTTTTAGCATCTACATCATAGGCACTATTTACATTCAAAATTCCTGGCATTAATTTCACCTCCAAACAAATTAGTTGAAAGTGGAAAACGGAGAACGAAAATGTTTTCCACTTTCCAATTTCAGTTTTCCACTTTACATTATAACGATTTTGTAATAGTTTTTCTTACCTTTCTTGATGAGGGCACTTCCATCCTTAAAGTCTTCTTCTTTTAAAGCTAAGTTTGGATCTTCTACTTTATTATCGTTCATATATAGTCCACCTTGCTCAATTAATCTTCTTCCCTCTTTTTTTGATGGGATTACTTTTCCACTTAATAGTATATCTAATAATGATGTATTTATATCATTCTTTGATATTTCTATAGTTGGAACGTTGCTCATATCTGCTCCGCCACCAAATAAAGCTTCTGCTGCTGATTGAGCTTTTTTTGCTTCTTCTTCTCCATGTACAAGCTTAGTTACTTCATATGCTAAGACCTTTTTAGCTTCATTTATCGCAGCATCTTTTAGAGCTCCAAGCCTTCTAACCTCACCCATTGGCAAGAAAGTAAGTAATGCTAAACATTTTTCTACATCTGCATCATTCACGTTTCTCCAGTATTGATAAAACTCATATGGTGAAGTTTTCTCTGGATCAAGCCATAAGGCTCCTTTTTCAGTTTTACCCATTTTCTTTCCTTCACTATTAGTTAATAGCGTACAAGTCATTGCATAAGCTGGCTTTCTTTCTTTTCTCCTTATGAGATCCATTCCAGCTATCATATTAGACCATTGATCATCTCCACCAAGCTGCATAACGCAACCATATCTTCTATTTAACTCTAAAAAGTCATATCCTTGCATCAACATATAATTAAACTCTAAGAAAGATAGTCCTTTTTCTAATCTTTGTTTAAAACATTCTGCTGTAAGCATTTTGTTAACAGAAAAATGCACTCCGATTTCTCTTATAAATTCTACATAATTTAGATTTAAAAGCCAATCTCCATTATCAACTAATATAGCTTTATCATCTTCAAAGTCTATAAATCTTGTAATTTGCTTCTTTATTCTTTGAACATTTTTTTCTATATCTTTTCTTTCAAGCATTTTTCTCATATCTGTTTTTCCACTTGGATCTCCAACCATTACAGTTCCACCACCAACTAAAGCTATTGGTCTGTGACCTGCCTTTTGCATATGAGACATAAACATTAAAGCAATAAAATGCCCTACATGAAGACTATCGGCTGTAGGATCAAAACCTATATAGAATGTAATCTTTTCTTTTCCTAAAAGCTCCTTTATCTCATCTTCATGTGTGGTTTGCTTTATATATCCACGCTCACTTAAAATATCAAATACATTTTCCATTTTTCTTCCTCCATGTTTAAAATATAATAATAAAAAAATCCCTTTATATTAAATATAAAGGGACGAATTTTCTCCGCGGTACCACCCAAGTTGATATGCCTTGCATATCCGCTTCTTCCCTATAACGTTGGGACTCCGTATCAACCTACTAAGCATCTACTGCAATTCAGTTTAAGATTCAAGAATGTATTTCACTATATTCCTCAACTAGTTTGCACCTTCCACTAGCTCTCTGCATGATTTATATAGTTACTTCTTTCCATCATTATCTTTATTCCTTATGGATTTACATACTATTATATAAACATTCTTTATTAAATGCAAGAAATAATATAATAAAAATGTGATATATTTTTATTAGTATAGGAATAGAGGTTATAAAACATAAAGTGGAGAGATGGAGATTTACTCTATTTAAAAGTCTCCACTACCTCCACTACTCAACTTCTCCACTAAGAATTTTGTTACATAAATTTCTTCAGCTACGCAACATACTTTTTCATAAATTCAGGCATGATACCCTTTTCAAAGTTTATATTTAGATAGAAGTCAACATCATATTTCTGTGATAATTTTTCAATTGCATAAAATAAATGTGCCGCATCTTCAATATCTCCTTCTATGATATTAAACAAGCCATCTATATAGATAGTACCAATATCATAGTCTTCTGATAAAATGCCGCACAAAAATCCGTAGAAGTGACTACAGTCTTTTAACTCATATTCTTCTGTTGAAATAAACCTAATTCTCCTATCCAATTGGAACATAGGTCTCTTGTCATCGTCGATATAAACTATATTACCTTTTGAATCTCTAACTTTTTCATTAGCAGAATCAATCAAAAATTTAGTTTTACCTGAACCTTTCCTATCACAAAAAACATGAAGCATGTTAACCACTCCTTTTTTTATTTATCAGTATAATTATATACAATATAATTATATAATATTCTGAATTTTCTTTCAATGTTATTCTATTATGTTGTAAAAAACTTTTCTTTTACAATGTTCACCCCTGGATAAATGACTTTAAAACTATTATCTTTTAAAGAATTTACAAATATAACTTTACTATTCTTTTTAAATGCCTTTTTCATCCTAGAAAATCCTCTACCTGATTGAGTAAATCTTTTACTATCATCTAAAGTTATGAGTTTTTCATAAATCCACATATTTCTTTTTATATAATTATGAGAATATGCTCCTGCATCCTTCGTATCTTTTAACAGAACTCCAGGACTAATTACTTTTACACTATTATATCCTATAACAACTTCAATTTCCTTATTCATAATAGTATAGTCCCTATATAGAACTGCATTCTTAACAGCTTCATGAACAGCAAAAAGAGGATAGTTTTTGGGAATTACCTCAGACATTATCTTTTCGCTTTTATCTAAAATATTTAGTAAATCACCTTGTATTATATTAACCTCATCTACACTCCTATTTACTTTATTTATAATTCTTACCATATTATGTGGTGCATATACATAATTCATCTTAGAAAAAACTAATGCGCCGCCTAAGGTTACATAATACTTCTTAGCTTCTTCATCTAGATAAATAATCCTAGCATTTTCCATAAGGGTTATTCTGTTCTCATCATTTGCCTCTATGCCATGATTTTTAAAGTATTTGTCTACTAAAGTAGTATCCAAATCATCTATACTACTTTTAACAACAGGAGTAAGTTCTATATTTAAATTCATATTTTCTTGGAAAGCTGTAATCAACTCTTGCTTTCTCATAGTATCTGTAGTAGAGCCCCTCCTAACATAAAAAGCACCATTATCTCTGATTTGGTATGGCTTTTGATTGCTTTGAAATATGGTAATAACAGCTATATCCTTTCCTTCCACTCTCAAAATTTCCAAGCTTATAGGAATAGGCGGCTCGCATCTTGAACACACTACCTGTTGGATTTGCTCTTCAGTAAAGCTCGACTTCTCAATACCTATTATTCTTCTAGTCTTATCCTCTACCCCTATTATAAGATATCCTCTTCCCCCTCTTGAGTTTGCTATAGCACATATATCTTTTGCTAGTTCCTTTTTACCATTTTCACAGTTTAAATCCAACTGCAGCTTATAATCTAATTTAACACCTTCATGTCTATTTAGCAGACTCATCAACTTTTTTTTATTCATAATTCCTACCCTCAATTTCGTGCTCATTATATTCTATTCAAAAAAGGACGATGAATTCCTCATCGTCTTATTTATTAATAACTTTATTTTTCCCTGTTTTTTTAGCTACATACAACCTAGAATCTGCAACACTAATTATCTCATCTAAGCTGGTTCCATCAATAGGATAGTAACTTACTCCAAAGCTTGCAGTAACCCTGCCCTCAACATTTTTATACTTCACGCTATTTTCACTTATTTTCAATCTTATACTATTTATTTTTTCATATATTTCTTTAACATCAGTTATGCTCTTTATACAAATTACAATTTCTTCTCCACCGTATCTAGCTATCAAATCACTTTTACCTATATTATTTAATATTATATCGGTCGTTTGTTTTAATACCTCATCTCCAAACTGATGCCCATACCTATCATTGGCTTTTTTAAAATTATCAAGATCCATCATTACATAAGCAAAGGTTTCCATAGACTTTTTATCTAAACTATCTTCTATAATATCAAAGAAATGCTTTCTATTATATATTCCAAGCAAAGGGTCTCTAATAGCAATTTCCCTTATTTGATTGTATAAGGCATTATTTTCTAGCGCTATTGCTATCTGGTTTGCTATTGTAGAAATAAACTTTATATGCTCGTGACTAAAAAAGTTATTAAGTCCATGCTCCACTAATATATACCCAATGAACTTTTCTCTTAAGTATATAGGTACTCCTATTAAAGAGTGTATATCATTTTTTAGTGTTTCTTCTGAAAATAAGGATTCTTTAGAATTCATTATAAATGATTTACCATTAAGTAATTCTTTATAACACTCTTCATCACAAAATGTATAATCTTTGTTCTGAATATTAGTAGCCTTTACTACAAGGTCATCACCCTCTAAAATATAAATTGAAGAATAAGTAGCACCTAATATTCCGATTATCATATCATTTATCATAGGAATTAAATTTTTATCACTAAGGTAAGAATTTATATATTTACTGATTTCCACTATATTAGTTATAGAGTCTAACTTTTTTTCTAATTTTATATTCTTCTCTGTCATCATTTGAATAGTGTTCTCAGCAAAATTTTGGTATGTTTCAAATTCATCCTTTAACTTTAAAAATTCTTCTTGATAGCTCTCTTTAAAATCGGCATTACAATTATCCATATAATTCCATTTTCTCCTAAATTACTAATTTAAAATAGACATAATAATAGCTAATTTATATTATTCTACAAAATATGAAAAAATCCTTCTATAAACACGTATATCTATTATAATTTTAACATATATTCAAGCCTATTTTATTATTAGTATTTTATCTGCTATGCACCTATAGAACTATATTGGCTGATTTTAAAGCTTTTTTTATTGTAAGGCTAAGTGGCAGCCCTATAATTATTCCTGCTGCAACTTGAGCTATATTTCCTGGTATATCTTTTATAGCAATAATAAATGCTTGATTTAAAGTTGCAGCTTTTAACACAATAAATCTAGCCATTAGTACACCGCTAAAATAATATGCAGCAATCATAAATATGCCTGCTATAAAAAAAGCAAATAAGTTATTTACGAGATTTTCTCCATTATACCTTTTTCTATAAGCTATGCTTCCTGCTATAAGCCCCATTATTCCTTTTATAGCAAACGTAAATGGTGCCCATGTAGTATACCCATTTAATAAGTCAAATAAAGTCATGCCTATGGCTGCAGAAACTGCTCCTTTTTTCTTTCCAAGCAAAACAGCTCCTAAAAATATCATACTATCTCCTAGATGTACAACCCCCATAAAGGATGGCACATGAGCTATAGATGTCATTACAAATGTTATAGCTGCCATTAATCCTACTTGAATAATATCCTGTATCCCTGTAGTTTTTGATCCTAAATTTAAATCATTCTTCTTATATCCCATAATATTTCCTCCTTTTTTTATTTACTACTTTATTATAAGAAAATATGTATATTAAGCAACTGTATCGATACAAATAAGCAAAAATATAGTATCCTATAGAATGCTTACAAAACCATTTATAATTATTTAGCTTATGTAAATACTATAATCAGAGTTCTTACATTTAGATTTTTATTATTGTCTTAGCGAATAATTATATACTCAATAATCTAATAATAGAAAGAAGATGAATTAAGGTGAATATACTTAAATGGTTAGGCGGACTTGTTATTTCCATATGGCTAGCAGCCATAATATTCAGAATAGGTAACAGTCTAATTCATAATTTAATTACTGTTGCAGCTATAATTTTTATTATAGATCTTTTATATAACAAAGAGAAATCCACATAGGTAGAGAGTGTGAATCTTAAGCATAGAATCCAAATTACTGATCTATTTCAAATCGCCAACCCCTCTTACCATAGAAGAGGATTTGCATTAGAAAGGGGTGAAGGCTGCTTAAAGCAGCCCGTATTATGACATCTGAAATTAAAAATACATACTGGAGCATTATTAATAAGGGATATATAAATTACCCTATCTTGAACCAAAATGAAAAATGTGATGTAGTAGTAATAGGCGGCGGTATTTCTGGTTGCCTAACTGCCTACCTCCTTTCCCAGTATAACTTAAATACTATATTAATTGATAAAAGTTTTATAGCTGGTGGAGGTACTTACAACAGTATAGGAGTTTTGGAGAATAAAACTGATTTTTCTCTTAATACGCTTGCTGAGCTTATAGGTGAAAAGAAGGCTATTAGAGCAGAAAAGCTATGTAAGAAGGCTGTTGATACTTTAGAAAATGTTTTATATCACATCAATCATCCTCACATTTTTCAGCGGAAAGATTTTGAGTATATTTATAAGGATTCTGGTAAGGAATTATCAAGAAACTGTGGGATAATCGATCCATTTAAATTATGCCATGTATTGTTGAAGGCTTCATTAAAAAAGAATGCTAGAGTTTATGAGAATACATCTGCTGTTGGTTATGATTATTACTCTAATAATATAAGGGTTAATATAGGTAATTCTAATTATATCGAATGTAAAAAGATTATTTTCACTGATGTATCTTCTTCTTATAAACTAATAAAGGAATGGGAGCTTCTAGAATTTCGACACTCCTATACCATAATTACAGACTCATTAGAAGATACTGCTACTAACTATATGAAAAAACACCTTATTTTGAAGGAAGATGAGGACCTATATACTTATATTAGACCTACTTGTGATAAAAGACTTATGATCTCAGAGTTTAATGGAGGTTCTCAGCCTGATAAAAATTCAAAGTTATTGCATAAATTGGAGAACATTTTATCTTTCTCTCAAAATTTAAGAGTTGAATACTCTCTTGAGAAAATCTACGGTCAATCTCCTGATGGGCTTCCTTATATAGGTGAACACCCAAAATTTAATGATTGCTATTTTAATCTAGCACTTGGAAGGAATCACATATGCTATAGTCTAATTGGAGCAGAAATTATTAAAGATTTAATCCTATACGAAAGCAACCCAGACGCTGAAATTTTTAGTTTCGAGCGAAATTAAAAAATGATTAGAAGTGCCACTTCTAATCATTTTTAAGTTAGAGGTGTTAGGAGGTCCAAAAGCAAGTTAGTGGTTAGAAATGTTAAAAGTTAGATATTTGATTTAGTTATCAATTCTTCTAACCTTCAACTTCTAACTTTCAACATGTTTTTTATCCTTCACTTTTACCTATGTCAGAAAGTACAAGTCCCTTATTGTGGTCAAGAGCCCATTGAATTCCCCAATCACTTGTGAATATTAACAAGTCTTTATCTTTTAAATCTTTAACTACTTTAGTATCGCTTGTAATATTAAGCTTATCTGGTTGTATATCTGATTTTTCAATCCATCTTATATTTCTAAATGGAAGTCTCTCTAATTTTATATCCACGTTGTACTCATTTTTTAATCTATACTCTAAAACTTCAAATTGAAGCACGCCAACGACTCCTACAATGATTTCTTCTATTCCAATGAATAGTTCCTTAAACACTTGAATTGCTCCTTCTTGAGCAATCTGAGTTATTCCTTTTATAAATTGTTTTCTCTTCATTGTGTCTACTGTTCTTACTCTTGCAAAGTGTTCTGGAGCAAAGGTTGGTATTCCTTCAAACTTAAATTTACTTGAAGCTGGGCACAAAGTATCCCCTATTCCAAATATACCTGGGTCAAATACCCCAATTATATCTCCGGCATAAGCTTCTTCAACTATTTCTCTTTCCTCTGCTAAAAACTGCTGTGGCTGAGCTAGCTTTATCTTCTTACCTTGTTGAACATGATACACTTCCATACCCTTTGTGTATTTTCCTGAACAAATTCTCATAAAAGCAATCCTATCTCTATGGGCTTTATTCATATTTGCTTGAATCTTAAACACAAAAGCTGAAAAATCTTCACTAAATACATCTATCTTGCCATTATCCGTATTTCTTGCTAAAGGTGGTGGAGTAAGTCTTAAAAATTCTTCAAGGAAAGGTTCCACCCCAAAGTTGGTCAGCGCACTACCAAAGAATACCGGAGTAAGTTCCCCATTTTTTATTTTTTCTAAGTTAAATTCCTCTCCAGCCTCTTCAATAAGCTCTATTTCGTCTAATAACCTTTGGTGTAAGTCTTCTCCAATTAACTCTTTTATATGTCCATCCTCTAGGTTTCCCTCAACTGCCTCGACTTCACTGGAACCATGATTTCCACCATTAAATAATATTATTCGTTTTTTCTCTCTGTCATAAACACCTTTAAATCCAGCTCCACATCCTATTGGCCAATTCATAGGATATGATTTTATACCAAGTTCATTCTCTATATCTTCTAATATTTCAAAAGGATCTTTAGTTTCTCTATCCATCTTATTTATAAAAGTAAATATAGGTATTTCTCTTAAGCTGCATACGTGAAACAACTTTCTTGTTTGTGCCTCTACTCCTTTAGCTCCATCAATTACCATAACTGCACTATCTGCAGCCATAAGTGTTCTATAGGTATCTTCACTAAAGTCCTGATGTCCTGGAGTATCTAATATATTTATGCAGTGATTTGCATAACTAAATTGTAAAACCGAAGATGTAACAGAGATTCCTCTCTGCTTTTCTATTTCCATCCAATCAGATACGGCATGTTTTGACGCTCTTCTCGCTTTTACCGAACCAGCTTCTCTTATAGCTCCTCCGTATAATAGCAGCTTTTCTGTAAGTGTT
Organism: Clostridium bovifaecis; assembly: GCA_009738435.1. Classification (GTDB taxonomy): domain Bacteria; phylum Bacillota; class Clostridia; order Clostridiales; family Clostridiaceae; genus Clostridium_H; species Clostridium_H bovifaecis. The sequence continues at coordinate 2,950,679 of CP046522.1, forward strand.
GTTTTACCCGCATCCGGGTGAGATATTATAGCAAAAGTTCTTCTTTTTTCTATTTCTCTTATTAAATCTGCCACCTTGCTCTCCTCTTTCTATATTATTTAAAATTAATCTTAAGTATTTATAGTATTTTTCATTTTATAAACGCTGCCTTACTTAAAATAAATGCTGCTTTTTACACTTACTTAAAACTATCCTTAGCAGCTGTAAGTTATATTTTAACTGATTTTGAATTTAATATACTTTGCTGTCAAACATATATGATACCACAAATAATATGCCTTCGAAAGACTTAAACTTAAAATATACATAAAAATATATCATTTACTGATATTTAGGTAACCTTTAGTATAACTGTAACATCATGTAAAGCATTATCTTTTAATACATTTTTAATATTTAGATGTTATAATATTAATGCTAAATAAATTAAAACTATAATGGAGGCTTTTAAATGTTTAAATTAATTGCACTAGATATGGATGGCACTCTTTTAAACGAAGATAAAAAAATTTCTGAGGAAAATTATCTTGCAATAAAGAAGGCTAAGGAAAAAGGTGTTAAAGTTGTCTTAGCAACAGGAAGACCTATTAAAGGCATAGAAAGCTATTTAGATAAATTAGGTCTTATAAGTAATGAAGATTACTGCGTGACTTATAATGGTTCTTTGGTTGTAAATACAGGGACTAAAGAGGTGTTAACTCAAGTTTTACTTAACTCAGAGGATGTTCATTACCTATATGACTTAAGTAAAAAATTAGATATAGATATACATGCTCTAACTACAAGCAGTTGCATTACGCCTAAATTAAGCAAGTATACTGAATTAGAAATAAAAATGAATAATATTCCCTTTAATGAAATAGATTTTCATACTATAGATGATACTACTCCCGTAGTTAAGGTTATGTTTGTAGGTGAAGAAAACAAACTTTCCTCTGTAATTAAGAACTTACCTAAAGAAGTATACGAAAAATATACTGTTGTAAGAAGTGCTCCTTACTTTCTAGAATTCTTAGATAAAAATGTTAATAAGGGTGCTGGGGTAAAAGCCTTAGCAGCAAAATTAGGAATAAATCAATATGAAGTTATCTGTATAGGGGATGCTGGTAATGACGTTCATATGATAGAATATGCTGGACTAGGTGTTGCTATGGGAAATGCATTCCCTGAAGCTAAGAAAGTAGCAAACTATATAACCTACTCTAATGAAGAAGATGGAGTAGCCCATGTTATAGATAAATTTATATTAAACCCTAAACTTATAAATATTAATGCTTAATCATTATTTCAACTTCTAGTCACTAGTTTCTAATCGCTAACATACTACTAAATATTAATCATTGCAAATAATAGTGACTAGAAGTTAGTGGTTAGCCACTTCTCTTGCAATTTAGTTGACAGTAAAGTGTATTTACTCAACCAGAATCAGGTTAGGGATAAAAGGGGGTATTAAAATGTATAAGCTTATAGCCATTGATATAGATGGCACTTTATTAAAAAATGATAAGACTATTTCTTCCGAAACCTTTACTTCTATTCAAAATGCCAGAAATAAAGGGGTTAAAATTGTATTAGCCACTGGTCGGCCAATACAGGGCTTAGAGAAGTACTCAAAACAATTAGGGCTTACAACCAATCAAGATTATGGTGTTTCATGCAGTGGCGCCCTTATACACCGCTTAGGCACTAGAGAGGTATTGTTTAGAAGCACTCTCACATATGAAGATTTTCAATTGTTATATAATTTTTCTAAAAGGCTTGGTATAACTCTAAATGCATTAACAGACAGTTTAATATTAACTCCTTCTCTTAATTTAACTACCCAAATAGAATCTTTTTTATCTAACATACCAATGAAAATTGTAGACTTTGACACCTTACCTAAAACTACTATCATAAATAGAATTGTCTATATAAATGAAAATGAAGCTTTTATCAATCATTTGCATAACGTAATAAAAAAAATTAATCTTTCTTATACACCTGTAAGTGAAAAAAACGGAAATGATAATTTATCCTTATCAAAAGATAAACTTTCTAAAAAAATCCATGAAAATTTTACAGTACTAAAGCCATCTTCTAATACTTTAGAAATTCTAAGCAAAGATGTAAATAAAGGCAGTAGTATTTCATTTCTGGCTGAAATCCTTGGAATAAAACAAGAAGAAGTTATCGCTATAGGAGACTCTGGAAATGATATAGATATGATAAAGTATGCAGGTCTTGGAATCGCCATGGGTAATGCCTTTCCTGAAATTAAAGAGGCATCTGATTATATAACTTATACAAACGAAGAAGACGGAGTTGCTCATGTTATAGACAAATTTATACTTGGAGAAGGTGAAAAGGAGGTTATATAAAAGCTGTAAAATGAATATGTTCGATTTTAGGAGGTTCTTAAATGTATAAATTAATAGCTTTAGATATGGACGGAACTCTATTAGATAAAAACAATACTATATCAAGAGAAAACTCTCTATCAATCAAAAGGGCTAAGGAGAAGGGAGTCAAAATCGTTCTAGCCACAGGAAGAACTCTAAAAGGTATAAAAACATACCTAAAGGAGCTAGATATTATGGATAACGATAATTATTGTGTAACCTGTAATGGTTCCATAGTTATAAATTCAGGTACTGAAGAAATCCTTACGAAGATGTTATTAAGCTATAAAGATCTTTTATACTTATATGACTTGAGCAAAAGATTAGGCATATATATCCATGCCTTAACTACTTCCAAATGCATTACTCCTGTATACAATGAATATACTGAGATTGAATCTAAAATGAATAATGTTCCTATTGAAGTAGTGGATTTTAATGATATTAATGGATCTTTGGAAATTATTAAAGTTTTATTCGTGGGAACAGAAGAAAAGTTATCTTCTGCTATAAATAATTTACCCAAAGAAGTTTATGCAAAATATACAGTTGTAAGAAGCTATCCATATTTTTTGGAGTTTATGAATAGTGAGGTAAATAAAGGTGCTGGTGTCGAATCCCTAGCAAAAAAACTTAGTATAAAATCTAATGAAGTTATATGCGTTGGAGATGCAGAAAATGATCTTCATATGATCAAATACGCAGGGCTTGGTGTTGCTATGGGAAATGCCTTTCCTAATGTAAAAAAAGCGGCAGATTATATTACTTATACTAATAATGAAAATGGAGTAGCTCATGTTATAAATAAATTTATTCTTAAAGAAAGCTGAGTAAAACCGAGATATATACCTGTTTCTACTGTTATTCTAATGCAATCCCTCTTGTTCCATTTTACAGAAATGATACCACATGGTAATATTGTCATGTAATTGGAAAAGAACCGTCATAAGATATAACTTTATATCTGTGAAGGGCTTTTATTATTTCAAGGGAGGATTGTACTAATGAAAGCTTTTAACGTTCAATTACGCCAAGAGGTCTATAAAGATGATGCCTCAAGAATCATCCATTGGTTAGAGGATGAAGATGTAATTAGATACTTAAATGAAAGACAGAATGTAAGCAACGGAATTAAACAAGTAATGTCTAGGGTTCATATGCCGATTCTAACTCATTTGTTTAATCAGGATGGAAGCTTTTTCATCGTAACAATAAAAGAAGATGAGCCAGTTGGTTTCTTAAGACTTGTTCCCAAGGCAAAAGGAGCAGAAATGGTAATAGTAATCGGTGATAAATCAAAATGGGGCATGGGATTAGGATCTAATGCAATATTACAAGGATTAAAACACGCTTTTTTTACCTGGAGAGTTGATGAAGTAATAGCAAAAATAAATTTTAAAAACCAACGCTCAATTAAAGTATTTAACAAAGTAGGCTTTAATAAAGAAAAGGAGCTTCCTAAAGAAATACAATATTCTATATCCATAGATAAGTTTTTAAAAATTGCTATATAGGAAAGCACCTGCAAATTTTTAATTAATTTGCAGGTGCCTCTTCATAATTTCAATTTAACTATTCATCCATTATCCAAATAGAGTTAACTCTATAATTGATTACTCCGTTTGGCACCTTAATTTGAAATTCCTCATTGGTTTTCCTAAGCAATAACGCTTCTCCTATAGGAGACAAATATGAAATACAATCTATATCTTTTAGAGTTTCATCTATAAGTGGAGAAATTATACGAAATATATAGACTTCATTGTCTTCTAAATCTATAACTTCAACATCACTACCTATTGTAACAAAAGGACAATAGATATTTAATTTATCATCAATTGTAGCATCCTTTATGAATGACTCCACATATTGGATATACTTGTCCATCCCATCTTCAAATTTGGCCCTTTTTAATGATGGTTCTGGGAAATATTGTTCCAAAACTATTTGTCTTTCCTCCTCCAGTCTAACTAGATTTTTAATCATTGTTTCCCTAATCAATTTCGATAAAGACTTGCTTTCCATAAATACACATCCTTATAGCTTTTTATAATAAAATAATGAGACATTTTGCCCAAAAGAACTAAATGCCTCATTAGTATGATAATAACATATATTCAATTATATGTAAACCTATATATATTTTATTTTCCTTAATCTTATTTATAAAATAAACACCTGCAAGTTTTAAAAGAAAGCTGCAAGTGTTTACCTATGATTTAATTTTATCTTGGAACTGGTATAAAGCCAATCTTCTTTTGCATTTTTCTAAGAGTCTTAGTTGCTACATAATTTGCTTTTTCTGCTCCCTTTTTATAAACTTGTTCCAAGTACTCCTTGTTAGCAATAAGTTCTCTTACTTTATTTTGAATTGGTTCAAGTTCTTCTACTATAGCTTCTGCTACATCCTTTTTGAATTTAGCATATCCTTGGTCTTCGTATTCCTTTTCTATTTCATCAATAGTTTTACCCTTAATTACGCTTAGAATAGTCATAAGATTCTTCACTCCAGGCTGATCATCACTATATTTAACTATTCCTAAGCTATCTGTAACAGCTCTTGATATCTTCTTTCTTATAACTTCCGGTGGGTCCATTATAAGTATAAAAGAATTAGGATTGTCAGATGACTTAGACATCTTTTTAGTAGGCTCTTGAAGATCCATAATCTTTGCTCCAGCTTCTGGAATATATGGTTCTGGTATTTTAAATGTAGGGCTGTAAATGTTGTTAAATCTATCTGCAACATCGCGAGTTAACTCTAGATGCTGCTTTTGATCCACTCCAACAGGTACTAAATCTGCTTGATATAAAAGTATATCTGCAACCATTAGAACTGGATAGTTGAAAAGCCCCGCAACAATGTTGTTTCCATATCTTTGAGACTTATCTTTATATTGGGTCATTCTTGAAAGCTCACCCATATGAGTATTACAGTTTAAAAGCCATGCGGCTTCTGCATGGGCCGGTACATGGGATTGTATAAATATTGTATTTTTGTCTGGGTCTATCCCAGCAGCAATATATAGCTAGCACTTCTAGAGTTCTTCTTCTTAAATCCTTGGGTTCTTGCCTTACTGTTATAGCATGCATATCAACTATACAGTAGTAACAATCATATTCATCTTGGAGCTTAACCCAATTTTTTAATGCTCCTAGGTAGTTTCCTAAGGTTAATTCTCCTGAAGGCTGTATTCCACTAAAAATAACCTTCTTTTGTTCTGTATTTTCCACTATATATCCCTCCATTTTATAATATAGAACTGTCTTTAAGATTATATCAAATTAACAGTTTTCTAAAGCATAGCCTTGATTTAAAATCACGATCAAATTAAAATATAATAAACTCTTACTAAAAAACTAAAGCCCTATATAACAATTATTTTGTTATATAGGGCGCAATATACACGCGGTACCACCTAATTTTAAAATACCTAGGTATTTCCTCTCATAAGATACTTAACATATCCTGTCTTTATATCGCAAGACTGCGTTTAGAACTACTTTATTTCATCCTAAAATCTCAAAGACCCATTCAGCTTAAGCATAATTGCTGTAATTCCACCATCTACAACTCTCTGAAAACCTGTTTTTAAGCCTACTTACTTCTTTTCATTGATTAAAATTTTACTTTTTTAAATATAATATTCTTATTAGTGTATTTTGTCAATACATTCTATACTACTATATATTTAAAATAGCCTTAAATCAGAGTATAATCTCTATATTAAGGCTATTCATTATATAAATATATAATTATTTTTTCCAAAGTCCGTGTAAATTACAATATTCTCTTGCATATGAAATTTCTTCTTCAACCATAAATACTGCCTCTGGCTTTTCACCTGGATTCAAGTATTTTCTATATACTTTGTTTTCAGTGTGTATTTCTATCCACTCTATATAATGCTTCTCAAGCATTGGGTGGTCTATTTCTCCAACCTTAACTTTAACTCCTCCTTCTATCTTTTCAATTACAGGTACATGTTTTTCAGTAGCTGCATCCTCTGTATTTTCTTTTCTTAATGTCATAGGCTTCCCACAGCAAACTAGTTGTCCGCCGCCTTTATGAATAACCTCAACCATATTCCCACATACTTCACATTTATAAACTTGTCTTACTTCTGTCATAATAAAATTCCTCCTTTAAATTAAATAATATTAATTATCTACTAATAATTATATTCTTCACATATTGAAAATATCCTTCTTTTTTTCTAACTTTTTTTAAATTCTTATTTTTAATTTGCATCAACTACTCCTAAGCTCCAATCGAAATAAAAAAATCGAATGCAAAAAGGATATGTAAATTTCATGAATCTACATACCCTTTTGTACTGAGTATTGCTTTTTTAATGTTTATTTAATACTGTTGACATTACTTATATATTGTTCATTTACTGATACTACTTTAGCCGATACCATTACTTCTACTTCATGATTTCCGCTTTCAAAATAAGGTATGACTTTATCTTTTAATGGAGTTCCATTTAAAACAACTTCTTCTTTTTCTCCTCTTCTTACCTTTATGAAATACTTGCACTCGCCTTTAGCATATTCTAACTCAAACTCTTTCCATTCGTTTGGAATGTTAGGCTCAATAAGGAATCCTTTTGATCCTTGAAATTTAAGTCCTAGTATTCCTTCAATAGCTACTCTGTACATCCACCCTGAAGCACCTGTATACCAACTCCAACCTCCTCTTCCGATATGAGGCTCTCTTCCATACACATCTGCTGTAATTACATAAGGTTCTACCTTATATCTCTTGCAATCGTAGTAAGACTTTGCATGATTAATAGGATTTAGCATGTTATAAATTCTCCATGCCTTATCCCCTTCACCTAGCATCGCCATTGCAAGTACTATCCAAGTGGATCCATGAGTATATTGCCCTCCATTTTCCCTTACTCCTGGAACATAACCTTTAATATACCCAGGCTCTAATTTTCCATTATCAAAAGGTGGGGTTAAAAGAAGAACTATTCCGCTATCTTCTTTAACTAGATGTTTTTCTAAAGCGCTCATAGCTTTTCTAATTTTAACTTCATCTCCAGCTTTAGATATTACAGCCCAAGATTGAGATAGGGAGTCTATTTGGCATTCATCGTTTTCCATAGACCCCATTGGAGTACCATCATCGAAGTAAGCTCTTCTATACCAATTTCCATCCCAAGCATTTCTATTTAGATTTTCTTTTATAAACTCCTTCATTTCCTCATATCTTTGAACTCTATATTCATCATTTCTAACCTTGCAAATTTCTTTAAAGCTGTCAAGTATACTATATAAGAACCACCCCAGCCATACGCTTTCTCCTCTTCCCTTATTCCCTACTTCACTCATACCGTCATTCCAATCTCCTGAACCCATAAGAGGTATATTATGAGGCCCAAACTTTAATCCTCTTTCTATAGCTTTTATGCAATGCTCATACATAGTGCCTATCTTATCTGATTTCTTTGATATAGTATATCTTTCATCCTCACCTTCATCTAAAGGCTTATCTTCAAGGTATCCTACCTTCTCATCCAATATACTATAATCTCCAGTTTTCTTTATATAATCCGAGGTTACATAAGGAAGCCATAGTAAATCATCAGAAAATCTTGTTCTTATACCGCTATCTACTATTGGATGCCACCAATGCTGAACATCTCCCTCTGTAAACTGTCTTGTTGCACTATAAAGAATATGTTCTCTCATCATATTTGTGTCTACATATCCTGCTGCCATAACATCTTGAAGTTGGTCTCTAAACCCAAAAGCTCCTCCTGACTGATAAAAAGCACTTCTGGCCCAAATTCTACATGCAATAGTCTGATATAAAAGCCATCCATTTAACATTATATCCATTGCCTTATCTGGAGTTTTTACTTTGATACTATGCAGAGTTTTTTTCCAATAGCTCCGTACATTTTCTAGCTCTTCCTCAGCTCTTTGAACATTGCCATATTTGGCTATAGTTTCTTCAACCTTTTCTAAGCTTTCATCTTCACCTAGCATTATAAGGAGCATTTTTTCTTCATCAGGCTTTATAGTAAATTTAGAATTTTCAGCAAGACAAGGATCCATGCCGGCTCCGCTATTATTTGAAAGTCCTACTTTTTCTAAAGCTTTTGGATTTTCTACACTTCTACCTCTTCCTATAAATTCTGTTCTATTTCCTGTAAAGCTTTCCTCTTCTCCTCCAACTATTTTTAAATAAGCATGAAGCTTACCGAAATCATCGCTATAAGGATTTTGAGCATAAATATACTTTTTTTCATTATTAAAATAAGTAGATATATGAATCGACGTATGTTGCGGCACAACCCCAAGAACTAACTGTGCATAATAAGTTAATGAAAGTTTTCTTTCTATACTTGAATTGTTCTTCAGTTTAACTCTACATATCTTAATACTGTCATTTCTTGGTACAAACATTGTGACTTCTCCAACAATTCCGTAAGCCTCATGCTTGAAGTTTGAATAACCAAAACCATGCTCTATTACATATTCCCCAGAATCTCGTATAGGCTTAGGAGTTATACCCCAAATTTCCCCTGTTTCTTCATCTCTTAAATAAATGGCTTCAGAGGTTGGATCAATTACCCAGTCATTTGACCAAGTAGTTATTTTATTTTCTCTACTATTTTTATACCAGGTGTAAGGAGATCCGCTTTCTGATACCATAAATCCAAAGTTCTCATTTGCTATTATATTTACCCATGGAGCTGGTGTAGTCCTTCCTTCTTTTAGAAGAATCACATACTGGTCATTTTCTAAATCAAAGCCTCCTAACTCATTAAAGTATTCAAGTTTATTAACCTCAAATTTATGAGACTTATTCGCGTATTCTCTATTTATTTTTAAGAGTTCAACCATTTCTTGGACAGCTTCATCTTCCTTCTTAATTTGACTTATTAATAGTCCTTTGTCTCCCTCTACTACAATTCTTGAAATTGCCATTAATAAATCTATATCTTCTTTTTCAACAGTGGCCTCACTATGCAAGAATACGCCTCCAGATTTATTTTGCTTATCTCTAGCGTGACTTGTAACTATTAAGTCTCTGATAGCATCTTGGAGAGGCTGAGTATAAGCTGTATTTTGTAAATTTAAAATTACTAAATCTACTTTTAGCCCTTTCATACTCCAGTATTCATGAGCATTTAACATTTGGCGAACTAAATCCTTGTGCTTTTCTTCTTTAACTATTACTAATACAATAGGCGAATCTCCAGAAATTCCATATTTCCAAAGATCTTTTTGACTTCTTGATACATCTTTTATATATTCTTCTCTATGTTTATATAGATTACTTAAGAATAATACTCTAGAGGCCATAGTTTGATAAAGATTTGCTTGGGGAGACTTTATTCCTAAGTACTTCATCTCCACTGCACTTTGACTACATGCAAGTTCAAATACTCTGTCTATACTGTTCATTTCCCTGTACTTATTAGCAATGACAACGGCCTCTTCTCTTGAATCAGTAACTGCTATAGTATATGCAATCTTGCATGTCTCTCCTGGCTCTATTTTCACTCTTTTTCTCATGCTTATTATAGGATCTAAAACAGCTCCAATTGTATTCTTAAGTGGTGCATCTTCTTCCATAGCGCTAGGATTTACTAAACTTCTATTTCTTCCTATAAAATTTACTCTACTTGTTTCATATTGTATTGCACCTACCAAATTTCCTTGAAGTGCAATACATTGAACTGCATAGGGTTTCTTTTGCCCTTTAGCTCTTGGTCTTCTATTAGCAATTATGCATTCAGGTTCTTGAAGAAACTCTGTTCTTATAAAAAGATTACTAAAGGCTGGATGAACTATATCAGCGTTAGAAGGTGCTAGAGTGACTTCACAGTAAGAAGTTATTTCTAAAATCTTAGCTTCACTTCCGCTATTGGTCAAAGAAATTTTTCTTACTTCAGCATCATCTTCACTAGAGACTGCTATTTCCGTATGAGTTAATATATCCTTATCCTTTCTTCTAAACTCTGCTTTATCTTGAGAGAAAATCACCTCATAGTTATCCCCTTCATTCTTGCAAGGCTCATACGTTGCACTCCAATACTCATTGCTTGCAATATCCTTTATGTAGAAGAACATACCACTGTTATCTGTGGTAACATCTTCTTTCCATCTATACAGAGTCATATCTTCTTTCTTTCCAAAACCGCTGCCACTATTGGAAATCATAAGAGAATAACTTCCATTGGACAAAAGCTCAGTTTCTGGCATAGATGTTTTTGCCGTATTGTATTTTCTTACTATTATAGTCGGTTTTTCGACCTTACTCTCTGGTGCTTCAAATTTTTGTTCTCTCTCATAAACAATTCTATTCGGTATCTTTTCTTGAAGCAATAGCTCTGCTGACTTTACTCTTGCAATGCTATGAAATCTTCTCCTAAGAATATTGTTTTTTAATACATTGTCTAGTGCCATTAGGCTCATGCCCTCATGATGCACCATAAAACATTTTATTATAGAACTTTTTTCTCCTTTTGGCATTCTGTCCTTAGTATAGTCAATAGCTTCATAGAATCCGTATCTTCCTTCTAATCCTTCTTCTTTTAGTCTTATCATATTACTTATTGAGCTTTTAGTATCTACCTGCAATGCCATAACTGTAGAATATGGTGAAACCACAAGCTCATTTTTAAGCCCTCTTTTTAATCCTATTCCAGGAACTCCGAAAGCTTTATACTGATAATTCAAGCTTATATCGAAGGTTCTATAAGCAGACTCAGATATTCCCCAAGGAATTTTTCTGGACTTTCCGTATCTTCTTTGACCTTCTACTACTGCCTTGTATGTCTGCGATAATAGAGTATTCTGGTAAGGCTTCATAATTAGAAGAGGCATTAGATATTCAAACATAGTACCGCTCCAAGATACTAATCCTCTACTTCCGCCTATTACGGCCATAGATCTGCCAAGTCTAAACCAGTGTTTTGTATCTATATCGCCTTTAGCTATAGCCACAAAGCTAGCTTGCCTTGCTTCTGAAGCTAATAGGTCATAATAACTTCTTCCTAAACTGTCTCTTTCAACATCATATCCTATAGAAAAGAGCCCTCTTTTGTTATCATAGAGCATCTTAAAGTCCATGCTTTCTACCATTTGACTTGACTTATACATTAAAGCTTTTATTTTTTCTACAACTTTCCTAACCTCATTCTTTGTGTTTTCTAATAATTCTCTTAAGTCTGAGTTTACTTCATGTATCTCCTTTAATATACTATTGATCCTACTTTCAGCCTCTTTTAAGGAGGTTGCTAACACTAAGTTATTTAAATTTTCATATAACTCCTTACTTCCTTCTTTATACTCTGACATGGAATTTATCCAAGGAAACATACTTTTTATTTCTTCTAAAGCTTTATCTGCTGCAGCTATAAGCTTACTGTTCCAGTAAAATTCCTTTTCTGTTTTGTTTTTCTTAATTTCAGAAACCTTATTGAATATACTTAAAAGTACATCCTTCCACCATAAAGCATTTAATGTAGAAGAGTTTCTTATCTCCTTTATCTCTTTATCATAATACTCTTTTATTTGCAATTCTTCATAAACCTCTTCATTAGCTAAACTAAGAGTATCCAAAATTCCTTTTTTCATGTTTTTATTTATAACAGGCTTTTCTAATAATTCTTCTAATGCTTTATCTACAACCCATAAATACCCTGCTAAATTTCCACTATCAACAGTAGACACATACCTTGGATACAGTGGTTCTTTTGTTATAGTGTTATACCAATTATACAAGTGTCCCTTATAACCTTGTAAACCTTCTATATTGTTTAAAACTTTATCTATTCTATCCACATTCTCTAGAAGCCCTATATATCCTAAATCATAAGCAACAAGGTTTGATGTAAGCCCCATTGCAATATTAGTTGGAGAAGTTCTGTGAGCTATCCCATTAGGCGGATATTCTTGATAGTTATCTGGGGCTAACCAATTATTTTCTTCATTTACAAAGTCCTCAAAATAAGCCCATGTCTTTCTTGATATCCTCCTTAACATATTCTCTTGCTCTTTATTTAATTGAATTTCCTTACTTTCTATATCTCTACTTATATACCAAGCTATCCAAGGACTTATAAACCATAGTATACAAAAGGGCAGCATAAAAATTCCACTATCTACTGATTTGCTAAAAGCTAGTATAAGTATGCCAAGTGAAATTAAACTTCCAACCCACATAAACCTTATATAATCTTGCAGCCTCTTTCCTGATTTAGCCTCTACATCTGCTGCTGTTTGCCATTCTAAAAGATTTTTTTTGCTTATATAAACTCTATAAAGTGTTCTTATAATTGCATCCACCATAGAGTAAGCTGAATAAGGAAGAAAGCAAAATATCAAAAAAACCTGTTCAACAATATTCCTACTGTCACTTATTTTCCCAGATATATTGATTCCTCTTGCAGGTGAAGCTATACTTTCCGTAACATTGAAAAGTATAGGGCTTATTAAAGCTAAAATAGCTGCTACAATCCACTTATCTGTACCATCAGGTAAGACACTAAAAGATAAGGCTATTAATAATATTATAGACGGAGCAAGTAAACTTCTTCTTAAGTTATCAATCATCTTCCACTTAGATAAAACATTTATTGAACTTTTTCTTGTAATCCAAGGAAGCAGCTGCCAATCTCCACGAACCCATCTATGAAGCCTTTTAGCACTAGCGTTATAATAAGGCGGATACCCGTCTATAACCTCTATATCTGTAACTAATGCTGCCCTTGCATAAGACCCTTCTAATAAATCATGGCTTAAAATAGAATTTTCCGGTATCTCATCCTTTAACATATAATTAAAAAGGTCTATATCATAAATTCCTTTTCCTGTGAAAATTCCTTCGCCAAACAAATCTTGATATACATCAGATACAGCTGTTGTATATGTATCTATTCCCGTCTTTCCTGAAAATATCTTAGAGAACATTGTTTTGTTAGAGCTTAAAATACTTATGCCAACTCTAGGCTGCATTATCCCATAGCCTCTTATTACCTTTTTTTCTTTTTTGTCTATATGAGCTTCATTTAAAATATGACTCATTGCACCAATGAGCTTTTTAGCACTGCCTCTTGGAAGCTGAGTATCAGCATCTAGCGTTATAATGTATTTAGCTTTACATAGCTCACTTATATCTCCACTTATAACATTGTAACTAGTACTTTTATCCCCTCTTATTATAGAGTTAAACTCCATAAGTTTTCCACGTTTTCTCTCCCATGCCATCCACTTATTTTCTTTTTCATTATATTTTCTGTATCTGCTAAAATAATAAAATATATCTTCTCTATTACTGCAATATTTTTCATTTAACTTTTTTACGGCATCTAAAGCTGCATAGTTTATTATTTTATCTTCTTCCTCTTCTTTTTTATTGCTATCCTTCATATCTCCTAAAAGAGCAAAATATATATTCCTATCAGTGTTAGCGAGATAATATACCTCCATGCTATCAACTAGCTCTTTTGCTCTTTTTACATTATTTATAATAGTCGGAATTACAACTATAGTTCTTTTTTCTTTTCCTGAACCCTCTCTTAAATCTATTTTGGGTATAAATCTAGGGGTACTTAAATTATTAACATTCCAATTCAAAAAAGAGACTACAATTTCACTACAAGGAACCATCAAAATTAACGCTGCAACTATATATCTCCACAAAATTCTTTGATTATCATTTATATAACTAATTCTTAAAAATATGGTTATAAAAAACAAAGTTCCAATTACTATAGCTCCTATATAATAGCCTACGGAATTTTCTCTAATTTTATTTTTTAAGGCTTCTAAACCTCTGTCCTTGAAACCTGACTTTTCTTTTAGGCATTTTACGCCATCATCTACAATATAGTACCCAACGTGCTTTTCGTAAACTCTATCTTTTTCTTGCTCTGCTTCTTCTGCACATTGTATTGCCTTCTTAGCTATAAATGATTCTGGCTTTTTTATAACGTTAGATAATCTTTCAATCTTATGTCTATAATAATCCTTTGATTCAAAATCCATATTTAGATATACCCCTGCTGGGTCTTGTCTTAGAATATCTTCTACATAGCTTAACCTTTCAAAGCTTTCTTTCCAATCTAAAGCTTCTATTTCCCTAACTGAATTTATTGAATTCCCCATAGAAGTTTGCTCAGCCGCTTGTAATTGATGTTCTAAATTTATCATTTTCTCAGAACTTATTTCTTTAAGTTCTAATTTCTCATCTATCCATTTATATATTTCTTCTGAGTCTACACCATTATCTCTTAATACCTTAAGCAGTCTCTCAGTAAAATTAGGAGTAAATTCTACGTCTTCAGAAGAGAGCTCTTCAATTTGTCTATCCATACTTCTGCTTTCTACTGCGTTTATAATTCTATCCGCAACTCTATCTGCTCTTAGCTTTTCTTTAGATGAAAATACTACATTTTCTGTTATTTTACTTATATTCTGAATTAAAGCTATTCTAATCATTATAGGAAGGGCCCATAATTCACCACTAGTTAACACAGCTCTGCTTTGATATGCATTTACGAATCTTTCTATGGTCTCCTCATCTATCTTTCCTTCTGTATGTGAAACTAATTCCACTGCTATATGATAGATTCTTGGGTATCCTTTCATTATTCCTCTATCTACCACTGGCAAATTTCTATAATATGCCTTTGGCATATTATGCTTTATATGTTTATATTCCTTTTCTATTAAATACAAATTATCTAATAGCCATTCAGAAGCTGGATCTACTTCTCTATTACTTCTAACTTCCCTATCTATATACTCATATCCATCTATGATTTTCTTATAGCTTTTATCCAAACTCTTTATAACTTTTCTTCTACAGCTTGTATTTTTTATATATGAATGGTGGTTTGCAATATTAGCTGCATGCTTCTCTAAATCTTCTTTACTTATATTAATCGATGGAATATCTTCTATTATATTTGCATCCCATTGCTCACAATCCCTTGGTTTAAAATTTAGATACAAAGCTACTCCTAATGCTATAATTAGTAACGATATTATGTAGGGCATTTAAGTCACTCCTTCTTATTTTCATATTGTTCCTAAAAAACTTATGCTTAACTATTGTTCCCCAAAAAACTATATTTAAACAAAAAATAAATAAGGGACTTGTGCTGAAAAAATTCAGCACAAGTCCCTTATTTTAATATATTTTAAAATTGAAATTGAAGCTAAGTTATTTTAGAACTTAAAGTCCTAATTCATTTTTTATCAAGTCTTCATATGATTGTCTTTGACAAATGATTTTTGCATTGCCATCCTTAACTAATACTACTGCAGCTCTAGGAATTTTGTTGTAATTACTAGACATTGAATATCCATAAGCTCCAGTGCTCAGAATTGCTAGTATATCTCCACTTTCAGCTTCAGGAATTTCTACATTATTTAATAGTATATCTCCTGATTCGCAGCATTTTCCTGAAATTGTAACTGTTTCTTTAGAAGATGAATTTATCTTGTTTGCTATAACACATTCATAGTCTGCATTGTAGAGTGCAGGCCTAATGTTATCGGTCATTCCACCATCTACAGCTACATACTTTCTTACCTCTGGAATTTCCTTTATTGAACCTATTGTATATAGGGTAGTTCCAGCATTACCAACAATGGATCTTCCAGGCTCAATAACTAAAGCAGGTAAATTTATATTTAAAGCCTTACTAGTATTTTCTGCCTCTTCTAATATTGCGCTGCAAAAATCCTCAAATTCTTTTGGTGAGTCTCCATTATTATAGTAAATACCAAAGCCGCCACCTAAATCTAGTTCCTTTATATCATAATCTAATTTATCTTTTATTTCTTTAATTAAGGAAAGCATTATCTTTACTGCATCTCTGTAAGGTTCTATATCAAAAATTTGAGAACCAATATGACAATGAAATCCCATAAGTTCTATATTTTTAAGATAATTTGCTCTCTCTACAGCTTGCAGTGTCTGATTTTCTAGCATAGTAAAACCAAACTTTGAGTCTACTTGACCAGTCTTTATATAATCATGGGTATGAGCTTCTATTCCTGGAGTTATTCTTAAAAGAATTTTTTGAGTTTTTTCATGTCTTTGCGCTATTTCATTGATTCTCTCAATTTCATAAAGATTATCAGCAACAAATCTTCCTACTCCTAGCTTGATTCCCATCTCAATTTCTTCTAAAGTCTTATTATTGCCATGGAAATATACTTTTTCCATAGGGAAGCCACTTTTATAAGCAGTATACAATTCTCCCCCTGAAACAACGTCAAGACATAGGCCCTCTTCATTTATTATTTGGCACATAGCTATAGTTAAGAATGCTTTTCCAGCATAAGCTACTCTATTTATTCCTTCATTCACTCTAAAACCCCTATAATACTTTCTACAGTTGTTTCTTATTAATTCTTCATCCATAACATAAAGAGGTGTTCCAAATTCTTTAGTCAGTTCTAAAGTATTAACTCCTCCTATATATAATTCTTCATTTTTGACTTCCATTGTCCCAAATAGCTTCATTTTAAAGCCCCCAATCTATTTTTAAAGATTAAATTTATTTGCTACAATTTGAATCGCCTTAGTTTTATCCTTTCGGCTTATAGCACATGTAATTCTTATCTCTGATGTAGTAATCATCTTTACATTTATATTATTCTCACTAAACAGCTTAAACATTTTAGCAGCGACACCTGTTGTGTTCTTCATTCCTATTCCTACAACTGAGAACTTAGTGATATCATCATCTATTGATATATCTTTTGAATTTGCAAAACTTTTTATTATTTCCATGCAGTCTTCTTGCTCATCTTTTGGAATTGTAAAAGACACATTTACCTTATCGTTTAAAGGTGCAGTTTGGCTTATCATATCTATATTAATTTTTTTGCTTCCTATTGTTTCAAATAAATTAGATAAGATATTTATATCCGCATTTATATCTTTTAAGGTTACTGCTATATCATCATCGCTAGTTGCAAGTCCTGTTACTGGTTTACTTTCTAAGTTCATTTTGTCTACCCCCTTAATAATTGTTCCCCTAATATCACTATTGCTTAATCCTACATATATAGGAATACCATACTTTTGAGCAAGCTCTATAGATCTTGAATGCATAACTTGAGCACCTAAGCTAGATAATTCCAACATTTCTTCATAATCTATAACATCAAGTTTTTTTGCTTCATTATATTTTCTAGGATCTACACTATATATTCCATCTACATCTGTATAGATTTCGCATATTCCATTAAGCTTTACCGCTAAGGCCACTGCAGATGTATCTGATCCTCCTCTGCCTAAAGTAATTATATCTCCCTGTTCATTAACACCTTGGAATCCTGCTACAATTACTATTCTTCCTTCTTTTAAACTTTTGCTTATCTTTGTATCTTCTATATCATCAATCAAACCTTTACCATATTGTCCACTAGTTTTTATGCCTATTTGATACGCAGTATAGCTTACTGAATCATATCCTTGCTCCTTTATTGCCATAGAAAGTAAAGCACAGGACATCATTTCTCCCGTAGATAAAAGAGCATCTAACTCCCTCTTATCTGGATTTTTAGAAATTTGTTTAGCTAAAGATATTAAATCATCAGTTGTATCTCCCATAGCTGATACAACAACCACCAAGTCGTCCCCCTGTTCTTTTCTTCTAATCAAAGTATTAGCAATCTTTTTAATTTTCTCTGTTGTAGCAACGGAACTTCCACCATATTTTTGTACGACTATGCCCATGTGTATAACCCCCTGTTTATTTTAGCAGCTAGCTTTTTTAAATGTTAGCACTTTGCTAGTTAGTATGCTATAAATTAAAAGCATTTAGCAACTAGCAATCCCCCTTTTAGTAGCCAGTAATTAGCCTTTAAGATTACAAAAATCTTTTATTCGCTATTTTGTGTAAGGTAACACTTTTCGAAACGATATTTTTTAAGAAAATAAAAAATATTGCGGCAAGGAACACCCTTGCCGCAATATATACATACATAATAATATATTCCGAACTCAGTGTACCTTGTAGCTCTCCACGCCAATTTAACGTGACAACCCTACACATATTCTGTGCAAGGCCAGAAGATAAACTCGCCAATATATCTTCTTCGGCCATAATCCCTTTCTTTGCCCATCAACGCCCGCCGACTCCAAGCAAATACTATTAACTACAGCACCTCTACCCTAGGTAACTAACGTTTATTAATTTTTAAAATTAAATTATTCACAGTTTAACACAATACTTTTAACTAGGCAAGTACTTTTATTCAATTTACTATAAAAAAATTTTAGCATACTAAAGTTATTTATATATTATTCTTTTTCCTCAGCTTTTGTGTGCATATCTTTCTAATATTTCTACAACTATCTTCTATAATAAATATCTTTCATAAACTTCATCGTATCTTAATGTATTTTTTGCAAAAACTAATAAAACAATAACTTTATTTATGAAAGGAGAAGTATTATGTCAAGGCACAAAGTTCTTGTACCTGAAGCAAGTTCAGGGTTGAATAGATTTAAAATGGAAGTGGCTCAAGAAATGGGACTAGAAGGATATACTAAAGAACATGAGTATATGGGTGATACTCCAAGCAAAATGGTGGGAAAAATGGCTAATGCAGGAAACGTAGGAGGAGAAATGGTTAGACGAATGGTTGCTTCTTTTGAGCAAGAAATGGTTAACAATAGTAGAAATGAGTAACCTTCTTTTTTAAAGCACAGAGAGCTTAAAATAAAATTAGCAATGGACAATTGATTGTCCATTGTCAACTTTTAATTATAAATTTCTTTATTGCACCCTATCTTCTTGTTTCTCTATTCTGTCTTTGCTATACTATCTATTAAAAGATTTAAGGAAATTGGAGGATTTAAAACTACATATGAACAAACAAAGTATAGCTAAATTAAAGCTTTTTTTTATGGGATTAGAAAATAAATATTCCGAAAATAATTCTATTTTTAAAGAAATTTCAGTTGTCTTCAAAACTGGCCTGAAAACTTTTAAAGGAAGAGGTTTTTATGAAAATGGAAACATAAAGTATAACTTCAATGGAGTAACTAAAACTGAGAGTATAACGAACCTTCTACATAGTATAGCAGAAGATGCTGAAAGCTATGAAGCCCTTGAACTTATATATAGTGAAAGAGGAACCAATATACTAATTACTGCTGATAATAAGAATGTTTCCATGAAAAATATTGAAGTACAAGAGGTTACCTCTAGCAAGTCTAATGACAAATCTGTCGGACAATGTGATCCAGGACATAATGACTATAATGGGGATGGAAAAACCTCTACTTTACTAAATAGAAATTATTTTATTAAAGTTGGAAAAGCTGATAATCTTCTTAAGGAAATTAATATTATGACCAAAGATGGAAAGATTAAAAACGATAAAATAAGAAAATATAATCAAATAGACCATTACGTTGAACTTTTAGATGGAATCTTTGATAAACTAGAAACTAGAGGAACCTTAACCATATTGGATTGTGGATGCGGAAAATCTTATCTTTCATTTGTGCTAAATTATTATTTAACAGAGGTTAAAAAATTCAAATGTCATTTTATTGGAATTGATTATTCCGAATCTGTAATAAAATCCTCAAGAAAAATGGCTGAAAATCTTGGATATAGAAATATGGAATTTCATGCTATGGATATAAAGGATTATATCCCCAATAGAGATATAAACATTGTCTTATCTCTCCACGCTTGTGACACTGCAACAGATATGGCTCTTGCTCTAGGAATAAGAGTAGAATCTGATGTAATAATTGCAGTCCCATGCTGTCACAGAGAACTATTAAACCAATATTCCTATGAGCCTTTTAGTCCCGTATTAAAACATGGAATACTGAAAGCTAGAATAGCTGATGCCCTAACTGATGGCATGAGGGCTGCTATGCTAGAAGCCAAAGGATATGATGTTTCAGTACTAGAGTATATATCACCTCTTGAAACTCCAAAAAATCTTATGATTAGAGCTATGAAAACTAAAGATGAAAATCCTAAAGCTATGGAAAAATACCTTGGCTTGATGCAATCCTTGAATGTCTATCCAGCTCTATATAAGTTTTTGAATGAATGGGAAAGCCTGAAATAAATTGTGCAGCAATTTATTTCAAGTGGAAGCACTAAAACGCTGAGTAAAGATGTGAAATACTAAAACAATCAGAAAATTAAAAGTGGAAAACGGAAAATAGAGGATGTTTTGTTTCCCCAAGGCTACAATAACTTCCTATTTTCCTTCTCCGTTTTCTATTTAAGAAATCGAGGCTCAAATTTCTAAAAAATGATTATGCAAAGTAAGAATGCCATTATCACAAGCGATACAATTATAATTAATAAAGTTATCTCTTCTATTAACTTGAAGCCTTTAGAAATTTCCTTGTCTAGTACCTTTACAGCTTGTATAAAGTTTATAAGTGTAATAGGCAGTATAAAATAAATTCCCACAATAATTAGGACACCAATGATTTCTCCTAAATAGAAATTCACTCCTTGCACAGGTTTAATTAACATAGCAAGGATTAAAATACTATATACTGCACCCAAAAGCATATATAAGGCATTTTTCTTTTTAGATGCAATGTCTTCATAGTACATTTTACATTTTTCTCCCATATACTTCCCTCCTCTTTAGCTAATATTAGAGTCAAAATGCTTGTCTTATAATACTAATATGCAATTAATAGCTAACGGGTTATATATAGCTATTAATTTATTAAACAAAAATAATAAGGTTTGTATATAATTTTATTTGTATACAAACCTTATTATTCTAGTATCTGGCTCTTAATTAAACTTTAGTATAGAATCTTTGTTTTCTTCTATTACATCCCAAGTCCATCTAATCATATTTTTACTCACATAATCCCATGCTTTTTCATTAATGTACTGATCCTCTCTCCCTTGTTCCGTAAATACCTTTAACTCATTATCATCTATTTCTATTACTTTGGTAATAGGTCTATACTCTTGATCTTTAGTTCCTACATATAGCTTTATTTTCATGATTTTTCCCTCACTTGCTAATTGTTAATTTATATATTATCTTTACCTATAGCATTATGTTTTAAACGGATTAAAGAATAGCCTTATCTATAAAGCTTAAAATATAATATTACAGTAATTAAAATGTTAGGAAACCCAAATAAAGATATCATTCTTGCCCAATTTTCTCCTTCTTTCAATGCCCTATTGCCTTCTTCTCCTCTTGCTTCTGCTCTTTTTCTTGAAATTACCCCCATGTTTCTAAACATACTAGACATCACTATGCTCATTACAGCTGCAACCCCTGATATAGCGAAAGAAAATTGCCAATTATCAATTGCCACTGAAACTAAGGCTCCAGTGCCAGCAACGAATAAACCAATTATAAAAGCAGCAACCATACTATTCCTCCTCATCTTATATATAATTCAACTACTTCTGAACTTACTGAATTCTTATAAACACTAAGAAGGGCAATGCTAATAGGCAGTTTAAATCGTCTTGGTCCTGCACTTCCTGGATTTAAATACAACACCTTGTTTTTTTCCACAATAGAAGGTTTATGGGAATGTCCACTGATAACCACATTAAATCCTGCTGCCGTTGGATCTAGATCTAATTCATTGATGTCATGCAATATATATATGCATACTTCTCCTATTTGAACTACTTCAGTTTTAGAATATTTCTTAGCCCACTCACCCTTGTCATTATTGCCTCTTACAGCGACTACAGGAGCCTTTCTTTTTAATTTTTCAATAATATCATCTCCTCCAATATCTCCTGCATGGATTATCAAATCAACCCCTTCCAGTGACGATACAGCTTCTTCTCTTAATAAGCCATGAGTGTCTGAAATTACCCCTATTCTAGATATAATCATTAGTATTATCTCCTTTTTAACTTTCTATAGTCTAAATCTCTATAGTTCTACTATTGTAAACAAAAATAGAACCTCTATAAACTTTTTCGAGGTTCTTCATTATAACCTTTTTATAAGTTGACTATAAACTAATAAACTGATTAGTTGATTCATTATATTCATACCCTACCAGCTTTAATTTATCTTTAATCTCTTTCTCATTTATTTCATAAGTACCACATAGCTCCTTAAGATTAGCGAATTCATCTCTCAGTTTCATATTAACTAAGCTTAGTAATATATATGAATCCATAGCTAAAAGCTGTTTTCCCTCCATTATTATATCACCTACTAAGTATTAATAACTAATATATAAATATAGCTAAATTTTAAATTTATATGCTATCAATAGTTCTTACTTCTTTTTAAAAGGATTTTGTATTGTATTTTTATTATAATTACCTTTATTTCCATTATAAGTCATTTGGTAAATTAAATCTAGAAAAAAATAAAATTACCACTATTGTAAAAAGCAAATTATCGTATATAATATACTAGTTAGAAGTTTGTCAAAAGGACTCGATTATTAAAAATATAATATAGTGTTAAACCAATATGCTCCAGTATATGAACTACAGCATAAGTTTAAAATATTATTATCCCATTGGAAAGAGGTGCTTTAATGAAAAAATTCGAAGATCTTATTAATGAAACTTTAGAGTCTGAGGATTGGGAAGAATTAGAAGCTGCAGCGGACTTATTTCAATTCGGTATAGAAAAAGGATATTATACTAAAGCTCAAGCAGTTAGATTTAACGATACTTATTGGAAAGTGAAAGATAGATGTTTAGCTGACGAGGTTGCTAGAGAAGTAAAAGCAAATAAATTAGATATTATAAGCATTGTTTCAAGTGCTTCAACTGATGTTAAAAGTGATACTGGAAAGCTTATTAGCTACGTAAATGATCGTCTAAAAGCATTAAGAGGCAAAGTAAAAGGACTTAAATAGAAAATAATAAAGAATCACCAATTAGTAATTACTAGTACTAGTTGGTGATTTTATATTTTTATCCAACAATGTTTTTCTCATAAATACACATAATTGCATATTATAAAAAAGACTAATTTATATATTAGGAGGTAATTATGTATTTCCACTCTTATATAGATCCATTGCGTGCCCCGGTAGCTAAATACAGTATCACGATTAATGTCTCTAACCGAAGACTTACTCTTTTCCAAAACGGCAAGGTGTTTAAAAGTTATCCAATAGCTGTTGGTAAACCCTCCACCCCAACCCCTAGAGGAACCTTTAGAATTATAAATAAAGCTTTTAATCCTGGAGGTCCTTTTGGTGCTAGGTGGCTTGGACTCTCTAGAAAAGGTTACGGTATTCATGGAACTAATAATCCTGCTTCTATTGGAAAGGCTGTGTCTAATGGATGTATTAGGCTGCATAACCCTAATATTATTGAGCTTTATAATTTAGTTCCTGTGGGGACGTCTGTAAGGATAGTTTAATTTGATTATTTTATTATAAGAATAAGAATTCTTCAATTCCTAAATTCTAAAATTCTTAAGAACTTTTATTCTTAATCATAAAGTTAGATAAACCAGCAGTTCACTCAAACTGCTGGTTTATATCCTATTTTTTACTTAATGCTTCAATTCTTACCTTAACCCGATTATCATGGAATAATCAATTGTCTTTATACTGTTCTTGCAGGTTATTTTTAAATATGTATTCTAATGCGATTAAATATGCTCTTTCTATAGCATAATAAAATTGGTCATCAATATCTCCATATTCATTAGTAAGATCAATCCCAACTTCTGCATAGAAAAGCATAAGCTCTGCGATAAGATTTATATTATTAGAAACTTTCTTAAAGTCGCTTATAGCCTTGTTGACCTTTGAATATCTCATTTTTCCAAAGCCTCTATCTGGAAAAAATTCATCTTTAATTATCCTTCTTAGTGAACTAAATCCTTTACTTTATAGTTCTCCGCTACTTTACTTATGTCCAATTTATATATTTAAATATCCGTTTTTACCTCCTATTCCTTTATTTTTAAATATAGCTACTCCTTTTGTTAAATTTTAAAATAATCTTATATTTAATTTTTCCTTTTATTCTAGCTAAATTCATGCCCTGGTATTCCATTATTAACGTAAGTTTTACCTTCCAGCGGTTCAAATCCAAATATCTTCATGTCTGTTACAACAGGATATGCATCATGATTATTTGGAACCGTAAAATTAAGGGTATACTTCTTCCCATAAAAAGCAGCCTTTGTTCCATCTCCCATAAATACGACTGGATTCTTAAGAAAAACAACTTTTTTCTCTCCTGTTTTCGCATCTGATTGATAGATGGTAAAGTCAAAAGAAGAATCTTTTGATATTTCTTTTTTTTCGTCCTGTGATATTGAGGAGTCTTTTTTATTATAAGAATTCGTTGTCGATTCAGCTTTTTGTTCAGAACAACCAAGCATTGATATTGAGAAAATTGTTATTAAGATAGTTAAGAATAAATCTTTTTGTCGATTACATTACTTATATATTTATTTAGCTTTACTATACTTCCATTTTCCAATGTAAAACTATGGTTTATTGGAAGCTCTTATGTAGTAAGTTCTTTAAGTATTTCCTTTTATAGTCTATACATTTATATTTAGCTATACCAGCTAACCAATTTTTAAATTCGCTTCTATTTTTATTGGAGCTGCCTATGTTGTATCAAACTGCCATAAGTATGTCATTTATACACTCACATTGAATACTTTGTAAGTTATACAAATGCTTCTTTACAGTAGATTTAATAATCCAGCTATATTGTTCTAAAAGAATACTACTTTGAGTGGACTTCAAGTCAATATATTTTCCCTGTATAAAAACATATGAATATCTGCTAAATATTAAAAAAGTTATCCACAAATTATATTTTTTAATATTTCCTATAGAATAAAAAATAACCCAGGCCACCAAACTTGATGATCCGGGTTTAACTGTACTCCTGTAGAAAAAATATATTATTTTATGATATTTAAAATCGAGGTTAGTATCCAACTTGAAGCATAATATGCCATAAATTGAATTCCTGTATGCACTCCGAAAAGATTATGCATTATACCTCCAAATAAACCTATTGTAACTGCAATAAGAATTCCTAAAATGCCAGCTTCATAATAAGCTAACATTACCACTAATCCTAAAAAGGCCCCTATTAAAGCTTCATGACTAATTGATTTAAAGATACCTTCTGTCCACTTTCTCGCATATCTAATTGATACTGGATATCCAAATAATACTCCACCAATTACACCTATTATTCCGAATATTACAAATTGATATGGTTCAATGAAAGTATGCAAGTTATTTATTGGATCTACTGTAAATCTAGGTGGTGCATTAAATAATGGACCTGCAGGTCCTAATGATACAGGGCTTAGAGGTAGTCCAAAGGCAACTAATGGTATAATAAGTTCTCCTATATATGTGGCATTAGAAACTGCACTTTTTACTGATAAAGATGTAAAAATTTTATTATAAATACCTTTTCGTCTGTTACCAAGTAGTTCACCAAGTAAAACAGTCATTCCAACTGGCGAAAATGTAAAAGTACACGCTGCTATAGCTCCTCCTAATGCAGCATTAGAAGCTTGGCTTTTTGTTAATATTTTCAACGGGTTAGGAAACAGCCCCATCTTGTTGCCACTATCTGGTGCTAACCAAAGTTCACTTTCTTTTTCCCTCATTTGATTATTCTTAATCTTAGGGATAAATACATTAAATATTTCTGAGATCATTGGTCCTATAGTTATACCCATAAATATTGATATAAATAACGTCTTGTTAATTCCTTTTGTTGCTATAAGTTGCATTCCTTGAATCATAAATGCGAAAGGAACTAATGCTAAAATTGCTCCAAACTTAGCACTTGACATATAAGCTAAGAATATAGCTGCAAGAGTAAATATTATTCCTATATATGGTGTAATATACTGTCCTAGTGGAGCTAGCAGCATAGCAAAACCTACAGATACTGGAACCGCTACACAGGCTCCTATAAGAGATCCAGCAGCCATCTTTCTCATAGATATATGAGGTGCTCCAAGTCTTTTTGCTGTAAGACATTGATTAACCATGGGTACAGCCATAGTACTTCCAGGCAGTCCTGCCATTGCCGTGGGTATGGTATGAGTAATATGCATCGATACAGATATACCTATAAACCATGCAAATAATACTACTGGATGGAATCCTAGCAAAACTAAAATTAAAGTGATTGGTGCCATTGTTGCAGTTTCATCAGTTCCCGGTATAAGTCCAATAAATGAGTATATAATTCCCCCTACCACTGCTACTATAAAGGCCTGCAAAACTAACATTAGATTCATTATTCCATACCTCCTATTCTTTTTTGCTTATATCGAGCAACACATCAAATCCTAACTCTTTCATCTCTTCAAGTTCTTGGTCCTTAGCATCTTTAAGAGCTTGAATTTCTTCTTCTATATTACAACCTTCCTCCTTTAAAACTGCAATAATATTGCTCTGATCCATGCTGTTAGCTATAATTCTTTTAGGTCTAAATAATTTAGATGAAATAAATGCTGCTAAAATACATCCGCCTATGCCTACCATTAGTGAATATCCTTTAGCAAGCTGTGGATCTAATCCTTCTCTTGATGCGAAAAATTGTGAGCCTACTATAAAAAATGCCATAGTAAAACCTATGCCAATTATTGATGCAAGAAACAACTCTTTTAAAACTACTGTATCTCCCCAAACTTCTGCAAATTTCTTTTTTCATCTTTTTCCATATTACTCCCCCCTTATTTACAATTATCAAGGGGATGTGCCCCTTGATATAACTGCACTTATTCAAATCTAAGGATATTTTTAAACTTTAGCTATTTAGAATACTCTTTCATAAGCTCTTGCGCATATTCCAACCTTACATTTTTTTCCTTAATCATCTTGCTTACAATAGCTTCTAAAACATCGCCTTTAGCACCCGCAACAGTAGCAAGGTTTCTTGCATGAAGTGACATGTGTCCTTTTTGAATACCTTCTGTTGCCAATGCTCTTATAGCAGCAAAGTTCTGAGCTAAACCAACAGATGCTATAATCTCTCCAAGCTCTGCTGCACTATTAACTCCTAGCATTTTTACAGCTGTTTGAGCAGCAGGATGTATTTTTGTTGCTCCTCCAACTAGTCCAACAGCCATAGGCATTTCTATTGTCCCTACAAGATCTCCATCTTTATTCTTTTCCCAAGTTGTAAGAGGCTTATAGCTTCCTGTAAGTGATGCATATGCGTGAGCTCCTGATTCGATAGCTCTTGTATCATTACCTGTTGCGAGAACAACTGCACTTATACCGTTCATGATACCCTTATTATGCGTTACTGCCCTAAATGGATCAGCTTCTGCAAAAGCATAGGCTGCAATAATGCTATCTACAACATCTTCTCCACCTAAAGTTTCTTTTTTAATTATTACTCTTGAACGAGCAAGTCTGTGTACAGCTAAGTTTGATAAAATTCTTAGGTATACCTTACCTCCTGTAAGTCCTTCGATAAATGGAGCAACTGCTTCTGCCATTGTATTAACTGCATTTGCTCCCATGGCATCCAATGTATTAACCTTAAGATGAACAATAACCATTTTGCCAATTATTGAATCGATTACTCTAACATCTAAATCCTGCATGCCACCGCCAAACTTAACTAAAACCGGGTCTTTTTCATTACACATCTCAATAATCTTATCTTTATTTTCATAAATTTTAATTTGAGCATACTTAGGATCTGGAACATTTATAACCTGAACTTGAGCAATCATAACTGAACCTGTATTGCTTGCAAAAAATCCTCCTGAATCCCTTGCCATTTTTGCTGCATTACTTGCTGCAGCAACTACTGAAGGTTCTTCTGTTACCATTGGTATAACATAATCTTTATTATTTATTTTAAAATTAAGAGCAACAGCCATTGGAAGTTCAAACTTTCCAATAACGTTTTCAATCATATGATCAGCTTTATCCATATCGAGAGCTCCAGACTCTCCAATAATTTTTTGTTCAGTTTCTGTAATACCTGTAAACTCACTTACTTCCCTTAATCTTTCTTGTGGTGAAAGCTTAAAAAATCCTGAATATGCACTTGTTTTCATCAATAATCATCCTTTCTATTTTTTAGTAAGTAATTTAAAATCTTTTATGTTATACCTACTATTAAAGCAATCCTCATGCCAAATATGTGAAAATTCATACTTTTTTTAATATCACTCTATTTGATTCTTCTAAAACATTTATATTTCAGCGAAGTATAAATAAATTTTCAACTTATAAAAATAGCAAAAAGAATTAAAATACCTACAACTATAGGTATTTTAATAAATTGAAATATATCTTGTGACAAAATTGATACAAAACCATCATGTCTACTATGGCATTTTTGGCACGGTATATACTTATTGCTATTTAATTCCATACTCTTGTAATTTTCGATAAAAGGTTCTTCTACTAACCCCTAATAACCTCATAGCTTTACTTTTATTATTTTGACTAGCTGAAATTGCTTCAATAATTATCTTCTTCTCAAAAGCTTCTACCGCTTCTTTTAATGTTCCGTAATCATATTCAACCTTCTCCTTTTTTCTTCTTGCCTCAGAAAGTGATTCTTTCATATGAGGAGGTAAGTGAGAAATATTAAGACATTTTTCTAAACACATAATCACTGAATATTCAATACAGTTTTGAAGCTCACGAACATTTCCAGGCCAACTATAAGAGTGTAAAAATGAAAGTACCTCCTCAGAAAATGATATATCTTTTTCATATTTTTTATTATATTTTTGTAAGTAATAATCCGCTAGCAATCCTATATCTTCTTCCCGCTCCCTGAGTGGTGGAACTTGAATTTCTACAATGTTTAATCTATAATATAAATCTTGTCTGAATTTTTTTTCTTGAACCATTTTCTCAAGAGGCTGATTTGTTGCCGTTATTAATCTAACATCTACAGGAATGCTCTTTTGCCGACCAATTTTTTCAATTTCTCCTTCTTGCAATACTCTTAAAAGCTTAGACTGCATTGCTATAGGCATGTCCCCAACTTCATCGAGAAATAATGTTCCACCGTTAGCTAATTGAAACTTTCCCATTTTACCACCATGTTTTGCACCTGTAAATGAACCTTCCTCATAACCAAAAAGCTCGCTCTCAATAAGATTTTCAGGAACAGCTGCACAATTTACCGTGATCATTGAACGATCTTTCCTTTTACTATTTGACTGTATAATCTTTGCAATTAATTCTTTTCCAACTCCATTTTCTCCTCTTATTAGTACTGATGCTTCTGTTTTTGCTACAACTAAAGCTTGTGAAATTGCTTTCACAAAAACCGGACTTTTCCCAATAATTTTTAACTTTGATAATTCATTCTGTGCTTCTGCTTGCTCCTTAAAATCCTTTGCAACCTCGTTTACTCTCTTTATTTCTTCGTTTAGCTTAACGATTTCAGTTGAATCAGTAAAAATTGATACAACTG
The DNA here is from genome assembly GCA_009738435.1 of Clostridium bovifaecis. GTDB lineage: Bacteria > Bacillota > Clostridia > Clostridiales > Clostridiaceae > Clostridium_H > Clostridium_H bovifaecis. The sequence goes on from CP046522.1 coordinate 2,980,467, forward strand.
CCTTCAATTCTTTGTTATGTTGGATTGGATATATTCGTACTGAAACATATTTTTTTAAACTTTTTATATATTGTTTATTTCTAACTACAGATTTCCTTGTTTTAAGTACATTTATTATTTCCGCTCCTGGTTCTACTTTACCCATTTGCTTTCCTATGATTTTACCTATTGGTACTCCAAGAATTTTTGAATATGCCTTATTAGCATAAAAAATTTTACCTTGACAATCTATGGCAACAACAGCTTCTTCAAATTTATCCAAAATATCGATGATTATAACCTTATCAGCTGAGTTTATAAGATATATTAATAGTTCCTTATCTATTTCTCCAATTTTTTTCCCATTATCATTAATCACATTAATATTAGGCCCTTTAAAACTTAAATTTTCGATTTTTAAACTATGTACAAACGATTCCCCATAAATACCAGTTGTTGAATCTTGCCCCTTATTGCATGGCTTCATAATGTCTACAACCTTCATTTTTTATCCCCCCTCATTACACTTTAGAAAACTCATTTTCAAAAAACAACAGGTAATGATTTAGCTAGATATGATAGTTTTATTCTATCATATTACTCATGCTAAATTAAGAACTCTATTATAGCTAAACAAAAGCTAATATTTTGTTAAATGAATGTTGCAGTCTTAATAGCTTATGATTAATATTAGAACTTAATGTTACTATATACTATATATCCTATAAAAATTAAATAACCGCACATCAGTTTAATTTATATGTGCGGCTTACAAAATATCAATTTTTTAATAGAATAAGCATACGTTTATTTGATTTTAGTCACTTCACTTTTCCAAACTGGACTAACTTTTCCTAAGTATGCAGGTAGCGTTTTCCCTAATTTTTCCTGTAAAAAATGGTTTACTTCAATAAGTTTATCAAAATTTATTCCAGTATCATAACCCATACAGGTAAACATATGAACCATATCCTCAGTAGCTACATTTCCAGTTGCACCAGGCGCAAATGGGCATCCTCCCACTCCTCCAATAGCAGAGTCAAATATTCTTACTCCGCTTGTAAAAGCTGCATACACATTTGCTAATGCCATTCCTCTCGTATCATGAAAATGGACTGCAAGCTTTGCTTTTCCATCTAAGCGTTCTAGCATCTTACTAACTAATCTCTTAACTTGTTCAGGATTTGCCATTCCTGTAGTATCACCTAATGCTATTTCTGATGCTCCCATCTCTGCATACCTGTCGGAAATTTTTATTACTGTTTCTACAGGTACCTCTCCCTGATATGGGCAGCCAAACGATGTTACAATGTAACCTCTAAGTGTGCCTTTTGATTCATGGATTTTTTCAGCAACTTTCTCTAATTGAGCCATTGATTCATCGATAGACATATTAACATTTGCTCGATTGTGTGCTTCACTTGCAGATACAAATACTGCTAAATTTTTAGCGCCACTTTGTAAAGCTCTTTGAGCACCCTTTACATTTGGTACTAGACTTGTGTAAATTATACCATCCCTTTTTCCTATAATTGATTTTGTTACTTCTTCTGCATCTCCCAACTGTGGTACATATTTAGGACTTACAAAAGAACTACTTTCAATACGCTTTAGTCCAGCATCCGCTAGCATATCTATAAGCTTTATTTTAGATTGTGTATCTAGAATGACACTTTCATTTTGCAGACCATCTCGTGGACCTACTTCTTGTATTTGTATTAACTCCTTGTGCATAACTTTCACTCCCTTTTAAACTTAAGATATAATTAGTCTTTTTTATAGTAATCAGCAACTTCCATGCCATACTTTTTTAGTAGCCTATTAATGCTATAAACTTAGCACTTATACGTGCTACGAGAAGCTATCCCACAAAATAACAGTAGCATTTAGATACAAAAAACAAGCTTTCGTAAGAAATCTTGTTTACTTTTAGTAATACTTGTTTACTTTATGTCACTATATATTTAATTAGTTCTTATATCTAAAAAGTCTTATATTATTAATCTATCTTTACTCTTGTATCAAATCGTTCAGATAATATAAAAGAAATATTGAAAATATAAAAAGCTGATATGAATAATGTTAAGCTTGTATAATCAAGTACCTCCAAGGCAGAAAAGAACCTCTTAGAGGTAAGTCTAAATTTAATGTGTTTTACTTAAAATAATAAAGACACTATTTTAGACTTTAAAAAGCCTGTTTTGCTGAGCAAAACAGGCTTTTATTTAAGAAAGTTCTAAAATAGTATGCACTTTTATTATTCTACTTTTGATTTTGCTGTGCATCAGGTGCTTGATTTTGAGTCCCCGATGAGTTTTGATCTTCTGTTCTTGGAGGACGTTGGCCTCTTTGACCTCCATGACCACCAGGTCCCCCTTCTTGAGCAGTTGTTATTCCTGATTCATTAAGCCAAGTTACTGAATTTGAAATCTTGAAGCTTACAACTTTTGTTCCATCTTCATATTCTCCATCATTATAAAGTCCGTCATTTCCAGCTCCTGTTGATTTTCCTCCTGAATACAGTGTATAGCTTCCATCCTTCTTGAGCTCAGGTGAGCTTATTACAATACTTTGATATTCTTTAGCAGGTGCAAAAGTTGCAATAGAATTTCCGCTGCTGTCCTGTAAGCTTACAAGAGTTCCTGCTGCCTGCACTTGTGGGTAAGTCATTATTATTGAATTTTGAGTTGATGTATTTGAAGTTGCTTGAGCCATTCCTGAGCTTCCAGCAGATACTAAGAAGCCGCCATTCATTTCAAAAGTTCCGTTATAATCTAGGGCACCATTTCCACTATTAGTTGGACCGCTTACAATCACTATTCCTTTAGTCATATATATTGAACCGTTAGAATCTAGACCATCACCTGAAGAGTTAACTACAATATATCCACCGTTTATATTTAGCTTATTATTTTCTGAAGCTGAGAAATTATTTTCTCCAGGACGTCCATTAGTTGAAGAGCCATCAGCGCCTCCAGCAACATTGATACCGTCATCGCTAGCAGTAATATGTATTTCACCTTCTGAAATTGTTATTATGGAAGCTTCTATACCTTCATAACTCTTTGCAATATTCACTTTTCCACCTTTTATTCCCAATGCTGCATCAGCATGAATTCCATCATCACCAGAAGTAATTATAAAATTGCCGCCTTCTATAATAGCGTTGTTATTGCTATGTATAGAATCATCAGCAGAATCTATATTAAAAGTACCTCCAGCAATTCCTATATCTGCAACAGCCTTTATTGCTTTTTTACTTTCGGTTTCAGTTTTAGTTTTAGTTTTGGCAGAAGCTTTAGTATCGGATTTATTAGTATCCTTGCCGCCCCACACTGGTCCTCCTGGTCCTTTCATATTTTCTTCAGCTTTTTTAGTTCCATTTACACTGCCACCGCCAGAAGTAATATTAAAGGAACCATCCCCTATAAGCACCGCTGTTTCCGCTTGTATTCCATCCCTTTCAGCTTTTAGACTAAAGGTTCCATTTTCTATAGCTACAATTCCTTTGGTACTATCTTCGCTATTTGTGGATTTTACTGCATCTCCACCAGCTTCAATAGTTATAGCCCCCCCTTTAACTGCTAATATATCCCGTCCTACTAAGCCGTCATCAACTGAGGTAATTTGAATATTTCCTCCTGTAATCTTAAAATCATCCTTGCTAGTGATTCCATCCTTATAATTTCCTTTAACAGTTAATTTCCCAGTTCCGTTTATAACAAGGCTGTCCTTACTAAAGATTGCTGCACTAGGCTCATCTGAAGAAGTATCTTCTAAAGTATATTTTGCTCCATCTGTTATGGTATTTTCTGTACCCGATTCAAGAGAAATAATTGTCTTTCCTGCACTTTTCACATAAATAGGTGCATTATCAGAGCTCTTTATTTCTGCTCCATTTAAAACAAGCCTAACTGTTCCTTTATCTTGAACATCAACAATAATTTGCCCATTATCTAGCTTACCGCTAATTACATAAGTTCCTGCAGAAGTTATAGTAACTTTGCTGTCCTTTACCTCTGCCCCGGAACCTTTTATGGAAGCAGTAGTTCCACTTAGTTCAATATAGTTTAGATTTTCATTTTTCCAATCAGTATAAGTGTCTTCCTTATCATAGGTAACCAGTTCTCCTATAACACTTTTTACAGATTTATCGCCAATAATACTTGCCTTAACTTCTGTAGCAGCAGTTTGAGTTTCATTAGTATTGCTTGCTTCAGTTTTAGCACTACACCCATATAAAAATGTAGTACATACAAGTGCTATTGCTAACTGAGAATATATTGATTTTCTATTCATAGTATAAATCTCCTTCTTTATTATTTTATTTATGTTTGTACGTAATTACAACGTTGTTTCCATGTACTCATTATATACTAAACCTTAAATAAATCTTAAATGAATGAAGAAAAGCAACCGAATTGAATTTATTTATCACTACCACATTATATGGTGCATCAATTCATTCTTTGATATAATATATATTGAAAATGAATAAGCAGGTGGAGCTATGGAAATTCAAGAATTGAAGTTTTTTTTAAAAGTTGTAGAGTGTAAACATTTCACTATAGCATCGACAGAGCTTTGTATATCTCAATCTTCCTTATCTAAACATATTAAGTCTTTAGAGGCTGAATTGGGAGTTAAACTTTTAGATAGAAGCACTCGAAATGTACAGCTTACGGAAGCAGGCAATGAATTCTTTAATTTTGCCAGCGGGATTATTGAGTTATACAACGAAATGCAAATAAAAATGAATGCTTATAAAGAGAAGAATAAAAAAACTTTGACCCTAGGTACAATTCCAGTAATGAGCCAGTATGGTATAGCCTCCTTAATAGCAAGCTTTAAAAAGCAATATGGAGATATTGATATTAATATTATTGAGGGCAGGAGCCCAGAAATATTGGAGTTACTTGATATCTCAAAAATAGATTTGGCATTTATTCGTACGATTTCCCTAACAGGAAATGATTATAAAGTAAATCCACTTATAGATGATGATTTAGTGATGATAGTTCCAAAGAAGCATCCCTTTGCTAAAAAATCACGTATAAATTTATCTCAGGCTTCTCAGGAGAATTTTATCTTCTTAGACTCCGGTCGCGGTATTTACGACCTTTGTATGGAAGCATGTAGAACAGCAGGCTTCGAACCACATGTTCTGTATAGATACAGCAGGATAGAAACTATCATTGGCATTGTATCTGAAGGCATAGGTGTATCCTTATTGATGAAAAGGGTAGTAGAATTCTTTAATAATCAAGATATAATAATTATTGAGCTAAATCGAAAGTTTATTACCACTTTGGCCTTGGTAGAGCGGCCTTATAAGAAAGCCTCCGACATTATGAAAAAGTTTAGTTCCTATACTGAGGAATGGTTTAAGGATAATAAACTATAAATATTTATAAATTTTTTAGAAAGGATATATTCCAATCGGGAATATATCCTTTCTAATTTTGAATTGTTCTAGGTTAGCTTATAAAACTATAATGAAATAAAAGATTTATTCTTCTTTTAAGTTGGTACTTGTATGATTCATTTATCATCTCACATTAAAGGAAAATATAAATGACTAATGTTTAAGAATATCTTAGTTTGGGGGAGGAGTTTTTAATGAGTAAAGAAAATGAAAAGCTAAAGGTAACCGACTTACGTTCTGCTATAGAATTGTTAAAGTCAGTACCAGGTCAATTTATTGAAACCGATGAACCTGTAGAGCCACTTGCTGAGTTATCAGGGGTGTATCGTCATATTGGTGCTGGCGGCACAGTAATGCGTCCAACAAGAAAAGGACCAGCTATGATATTCAACAGTGTAAAGGGACATGAAGATGCAAGAGTTCTTATTGGCCTTTTAGCTAGTCGTGAAAGAGTAGGGTTACTGCTTAACGAGAAACCGGAGTGCCTTGGTTTTCTATTAAATGAAGCTGTTAAGAATCCAATCGATCCAGTGACAGTTTCCAAAGACTATGCTCTGTGTCAAGAAGTTGTACATTATGCAGATGAGCCGGATTTTGATATAAGAAAACTACTTCCTGCACCAACTAATACAGAGGATGACGCCGGTCCTTACATAACTATGGGAATGTGTTATGCTTCAGATATAGAAACTGGTGAGTCAGATATTACAATACACCGTCTATGTCTACAAAGCAAAGATGAGATTTCAATGTTTTTTACACCTGGTGCTCGTCATTTGGGAGTATTTCGTGAAAAAGCAGAAAAACTTGGAAAACCATTGCCAATTTCTATTAGTATAGGTGTTGATCCTGCTATTGAAATTGCATCTTGTTTTGAGCCTCCAACAACACCACTTGGTTTTAATGAATTAAGTATAGCAGGAGCAATTAGAAACCAACCTGTTGAGCTAACTCAATGCTTAACAATTAATGAAAAAGCAATTGCTAATGCTGAATATGTTATAGAAGGAGAACTGCTTCCTGGAGTGTATGTTAGGGAAGATCAAAACACAAATACAGGAAAGGCAATGCCAGAGTTTCCAGGCTATACAGGTACAGCTGTTGAAGAGGTACCAGTAATTAAAGTAAAAGCTGTAACTCATCGTAGAAATCCAATAATGCAAACTGTTATTGGACCAAGTGAAGAACATGTTAGCATGGCTGGTATTCCAACAGAAGCCAGTATTATTCAAATGGTTGAAAAGGCTATGCCAGGAAGACTTCTAAATGTTTATGCTCATTCATCAGGTGGGGGAAAATACATGGCTGTTTTACAATTTAAAAAGAGTCAGCCAAGTGATGAAGGACGTCAAAGACAAGCTGCTATATTAGCATTTGCAGCATTTCCAGAGCTTAAACATGTAATATTGGTAGATGAAGATGTAGATATATTTGACAGCAATGATGTACTATGGGCTCTAAATACACGCTATCAAGGAGACACTGATACAATATTTATTCCAGGGGTACGCTGTCATCCATTGGATCCTTCACAAAGTCCAGATTATAGTTCATCAATCAGAGATAAAGGAATTTCCTGTAAAACCATTTTTGACTGCACAGTGCCATATCACTTAAAGAATAAATTCCAAAGATCTAAATTCATGGATGTAAATCCAAGTAGATTTGCTCCAGAATTATTTAATAATAAATAATTATAAATTAATAAAAGGGTGTTAAGATTTACGGAATAAATGATTAAAACTAATAAAAAAAGGAAATTGAATTTAATAGATGGGGAGAAACTAGGATAGATTAGAATGAAAGTTGTGAGGGTGAGGGCATGAAGGATTTAACCATAGAAAGAGGCAGAATAAAGATTAATGCTAAGGCTTTTCTAGTTGGAGAAGATTTATGTGTAATAATCTCTGGGGGAGATAGCCCTCATATTGGGTGTGTAACCTTAAGTGTTCCAAGACCAAGTTTATTAGATAAAAATAGAATTAGTGCTACAACATCAATTTTAAATTTGATAGGACATAAGGATGATGAAGCAGCAAAATATGTGTCTCAGACACTCTCTTCAAGGTTAAATAAAAATGTAGTAGTAATCTGTGGCATTCATGTTGATAATATAACCGCTGTGGAGATTGATGTAACAATAGATCTTTTAAAGGAATTAACAGATGCATTGATAGAAAAATTAGCTTAGGTAAAGATGAGGACACACCGCTAACAAGTTAGTAACAATATCATACAGCGGATCTGTGCCCTTATTCTTTCCACCTGCATTTACTAACACATTGGCAACAGACTCTTTTATTCCCAATTGAAGATTATGCGTCTCCAGATACCGTATCCACGTAATCTTTTCACTTTTTACAGTGACTTCAACAGACATTTCTCATCTAAATCCAATACCAGTTCCCTTATAAACTTCATCAGCTATATCAGCAGCGTCCCCATATTCTACTGCACTTTCTCCAGTAATAACCGTTAATTTATCAGTAAAAGCATCGGATAGTATATCTATGTGATAATTGCAAAATGGTATCTTAAAAATGCTAAAACTTTATTTAGACTTTTAGGGACTGTAAGGATACAATCATTATCCTATTCTATTGAAAATCAATATACATCCACTCCTACTTTAACCAGTTATTTTGCTAACAACTAAATATAAAAATCGGCATATTGTATCCTTAATTAGTAGTTGTAATTATATCTATCTAATTAAGGATACTTATTTATATTATGAAAATCCACAATGAATTTTTATACATATGAAACTGGAATTGTTGCTTTTTACCTCCAGTTACAGACAAAAGTAAATCACCTAGAAACAATTTTATTGACAAGCTATATAGCTGATGATAATATTTAATAAAACATATAGGAATACTGTGTATTGTATTTTTATACAATACACTAATTTCTTTCCAACTGAATATTTAAACTTAGGAGGTTTTCTAACAATGGATTTCGAAAAAACTAATGTACATAGTCATGAATCTTTTAACGATGACGGACATGAACATGGACATCATCATCATGAACATGACCACCATCACCATGATCATCATCACGGCGGAGTTAATGATTATTTGCAGGCAGTAGCTGAGTACAGGAAGACATTTCCTTCAAAGCAAGAGGTTTTAGATAAAACTCCAGACCCTGCTGTTAAAGAATTGCTACTGCGTATGGAGCAAATAGGCTGCGATACAGCTTTCGATAGATTTGATCAGCAGCAGCCACAGTGCAGCTTTGGCCTTGCAGGAGTGTGCTGTCGACTTTGTTATATGGGTCCTTGCAAGATTACTAAAAAAAGCCCAAAGGGAGTCTGTGGAGCTGATGCGGATCTTATAGTTGCTAGAAATTTATTAAGAAGCCTTGCCGGTGGGGTGGCCGCACATGGTTCCCATGCAAGAGAAGTACTTGTTGCTTTAAAGAATGCCGCAGAGGGAAAACTTGATGTACCTATCTTAGGAGAGGATAAGGTAATAAAAACTGCAGCACAATTTGGACTAGATGTAGAAGGAAAGACAATAAACGAACTTGCATCAAAGCTTGCAGATATTTTATTAGAAGATTTATCAAGAACTGTTCCAGGCGAGTTTAAAACAATAGAAGTAAGTGCACCTCCAGAGAGAAAGAAAGTATGGAAAGACATGGACATACTACCTATAAGTGCTTACCACGAAGTTTTCGAAGCACTTCATAGAACTGGCACAGGAACAGATGGAGACTGGAAAAATGTAATGCAGCAATTCTTCAGATGTGGACTTGCCTTTGTATTTTCAGGCGTTGTTGGTTCTGCTATTGCAACAGACAGCCTTTTTGGAATAGGCGGCAGAAGGACCTCAAAGGTTAATGTTGGAGCATTAAAAAAGGGATATGTAAATATAGCAGTTCACGGACATTTGCCTGTTCTTGTAAGTGAAATAGTAAAAGTAGGACAAAGCGAAGAATTTATTAAATTTGCTAAGGAACACGGAGCAAAAGGAATTCAATTTTATGGAATATGCTGTTCTGGTCTTTCAGCTATGTATAGATATGATGGAGTAATTCCACTATCAAATGCTATAGGAGCAGAACTAGTTCTTGGAACAGGGGCTCTAGACCTTTGGGTTGCTGATGTTGAGGATGTATATCCTGGAATCATGGATGTTGCAAGGTGTCATAAAACAACAATCGTTACAACAAGCGACTCAGCAAGGCTTCCTGGAGCAGAACATTACGCTTATGATCACCATCACTCTAACATTGGGGAAACTAGAAATATTGCTAGAAAGATAGTTACAAGAGCAATTGAAAGCTATGCTGATAGACGTGAAATTCCAGTATTTATTCCGCCATATGAAGTTGATGCAGAAGTTGGCTTTTCAGTTGAATATATTCAAAATAGATTTGGAAGCATGAAACCAATCCTTAAAGCATTAAAAAGCGGAAAAATCTTAGGAATTGTTAACCTTGTAGGATGTAATAATCCAAGGGTAATTTATGAAAAAGCAACTGTAGATGTTACAGAAACACTGCTTAAAAATAACGTTCTTGTATTTACTAATGGCTGTGCATCCTTCCCACTATTGAAATTAGGATTCTGCAATACCGATGCTTTACAAAAGACAGGTGAAGGCTTAAGAAGTTTCTTAGAACCAGACCTTCCACCAGTATGGCACATGGGAGAGTGTATAGATAATGCAAGAGCTTCAGGAGCCTTTGGTGCCATAGCAAAAGAAGCTGGACAAGCAATTAAAGATATGCCATTTGCTTTCTCAAGCCCAGAATGGTCCAATGAAAAAGGAATAGGGGCAGCCTTAGGCTTCAGACTTAATGGTATTAATTCATATCACTGTGTTCATGCGCCAGTACAGGGTTCAGATAATGTTATGAACTTCTTATACAAAGGAACAAAGGAAACCTTAGGTTCAACTATGAATGTAGATGTTGATCCAATTAGCTTAGCTAACAAAATAATCGCAGATCTAAAAGAAAAAAGAAAAGCTCTTGGCTGGGAATAAGATTAAATAAATGGAGGTTAGTTTTATATGAAGCTTTTTAAAAAACTTATTATTGGAGCAGTTATATTAAGTTCTCTGGTGGTTTTTACTGCTTGTGGGAACAAGCCTGCCGAGACAACAGAAGGAAAGAAGACAGTTAAAATAGCGTATCTACCTTTAACACATGCTGTACCTCTATATGTAGAACATGAAGATGAAATGATTAATAAAGAAGAACTTAAAAATGTTAATATTGAACTTGTTAAATATGGAAGCTGGCCAGAACTAATGGATGCTTTAAATACTGGTAAGGTAGATGGTGCATCTGTACTTGTTCAGCTTGCCATGAAAGCGAAATCACAAGGAATTGGCTTAAAAGCCGTTGCTCTTGGACATAGAGATGGAACTAATATAACAGTTGCAAAAGATATTAACAATGTTTCTGATTTAAAAGGCAAGACTATTGCAATACCTCAAAGATTTTCAACTATGAACATTTTACTTTATCAGATGCTTGAGGATGCAGGTATGAGCTATTCAGATGTAAAAGTAGTTGAACTTGCCCCACCAGAAATGCCAGCTGCACTATCTGAAGGACGTATATCAGCCTATATAGTTGCGGAGCCTTTTGGAGCTACCTCTGTAATAAATGGTAAAGGTAAGACAATACTTCAGTCAAAAGATTTATGGGAGAATTCAATCTGCTGCGCTTTCGTATTAAGGGATGAATTTATAAAAAATAATGCAGAAGCCGCTCAAGAACTTGTAAATGGATATGTTGAAGCTGGGAAAAAATCAGAAACCAAGGATGATAGTGTACAACAAATATCCTCTAAATATATGTCAGTAAATAAGGATGTGCTAGATTTATCTTTAAAATCTACAGTATATACAGACTTAAAAATTAATGAAAAAGACTACGAAAAATTAACAAGTTATCTTACAACCATGAAGTTATTAGATAATCCTCCTAAATATAGTGACTTTGTTGACAGTTCATTAATTAATAAGGCAGAGTGATAATATGACTAAGTTTAGAAAATTTATAAATGTAGTTATAGGACTTGGACTTTTATTAATTGGATGGGAAGCTGTGGTTCTTGCTGGAGAGTATGAGCCATCTCTTCTTCCCTCTCCTTTAATGGTTTTTAAAGGAATACAGGAGCTTATTGCTAACGGTACTTTCTTCACCCATATCCAAGTAAGTTTATTAAGATTCTTTATAGGATACTCTATTGCAGTGCTATTGGCTATATTTTTAGGACTTATTTTAGGGTGGTTCCAAAAAATTTGGGATGTTATCGATCCAATAGTTCAGGTATTAAGACCTATATCTCCAGTTGCCTGGTTCCCATTTATAGTATTATGGCTTGGAATCGGTGATATTCCAGCAATAGCAATTATATTTATAGCAGCATTTTTCCCTGTGCTACTTTCTACAGTATCATCAGTAAAAAAGATAGATAAAACTTACTTAAAAGTCGCTAGAAACTTTGGAATTAAGCAGCCCTTTGTTTTCACTAAAATTATTTTCCCAGCTGCCTTTCCAAATATAGTTACAGGACTTCATCTTGCTCTTGGTTCAGCTTGGGTATTTCTTGTATCAGGAGAAATGGTGGGATCACAATCTGGACTTGGTTATCTGATTATAGATGCAAGGAACTCAATGCGAACTGATCTACTGCTTTCAGGGATAATAATGATAGGAGTTTCAGGTCTATTATTAGATAAATTAATAACACTTTTTGAAAAATGGGTAGGAAAAACCTGGGGTATTCCTTCAGAGCCTGGGAGGTAATAGAATGTTTATAAAAGTTAACAATGTATCAAAAGTTTATAAAAACAACAAAAACATAGAATTCAAGTCTCTTGATAATGTAAATTTAACTATTGAAAAGGGAGAATTTATATGTCTTTTAGGCCCAAGCGGTTGTGGTAAGTCTACTCTTTTAAATTTAATTGCTGGTTTTGATAAGCCCTCTACTGGAGAAATATTCATTGATGATAAACAGGTAAATGAGCCCTCTCCAAATTACGTAACAATATTTCAAAATTATGGATTGCTGCCTTGGAGAAATGTTAAGAAAAATGTAGAGCTTGGGCTTGAAGCTAAAAAAATCAGTAAAGAGGAAAGAAGCAAAATTGCTGATGAATATATAGAACTTGTTGGACTTTCTAAATTCAGCAAGCATCATCCTAGTCAGCTTTCAGGGGGTATGCAGCAAAGAGTGGCAATTGCGAGAGCTTTAGCAGTTGATCCGGAGATAATATTTATGGACGAACCTTTTGGAGCCTTAGACGCAATGACAAGAATGAACATGCAAGATGAAATATCTAACATATGGGATAAAAAGAAAAAAACAATAATATTTGTTACTCATGATATTGAAGAAGCTGTTTTTCTTGCCGATAGAATTATTATTATGACACCAGGCCCTGGAAAGGTAAAAAGTGTAATCAATGTACCTATGGAGAGAAAAAGAGACAGGACAAGTGATGCCTTCTTAAGAATAAGAGATAAAGTATTTGTAGAGTTCAAAATGAAAAAAGAAATTGACATGGAATATTACATATAAAAACTAACTATTACACATTATTTGATTATTTACACTTATATTAAAACATCCTTATATTAGATATATTCAATATAAGGATGTTTTAATATAGTACATATCAAGACCTCCTAATAAAGTCTTAAGGTTACTTTTAAATATAATATATTTAATTTTTTATGGAAGAACCGTATGAGTTAAGTGAATTTTTTCTCCATTACCTGTAATTGAAATATCATGAGTTCCTGGAGCAGTTTCAAAATCAACCACCCAATTAAAAGTCGCCTGCCCACTACCTCCAGTAACACGCCACTGGGTTACATATTGTTCTTTACTTCCAATTCTAAAAGAAGACTGTAATGTGTATCTTGTTCTTGGTTTACCTTGTATTATGATATACCCTATTTCTCCACGCTTAAGTGTTGTATTTGAATCTATTACTTTTAAGATTTCTGAAACTACTTCACCTCGAACTTCAATAGTTGACAATTTGTTTACATACTGTATCTTATCAATTTCCTTGCCGCATCCCGCTATAAATATACTAAAAATCAATATGTATAACAACTTGTTCCTCATATTATCACCTCATTCCACTATTATACATATACTTCCCTTTTTACATGACAATATTGCATATTATAGAAAATCATATTTCACAAATTTATCACATTTAGCACAAGCTTCTGTCAAATATGTATGATAAAATTATGATGTTAATAAAATTAACTTTATAAGGGGTTCTAGTATGGATAATAAAATACTTATAGTTGAAGATGAGACTAAACTTTCTAAGGTAATGGCTTTGTATTTAAAAAAGAATAATTATGATGTTACTTGTGTTCAAGATGGAATTGATGCGGAAATCTTAATAAATAGCACTCATTTTGATTTAATAATTCTAGATGTTATGCTGCCTAGTAAAGATGGATGGGCTTTACTTAGAAAAATTAAGTCTTTAGGTAGTACTCCAGTTATATTAACAACTGCAAGAGGCGAAGAAGATGACAGGATTTTTGGCCTAGAGCTTGGTGCTGATGACTATATGGTTAAACCAATTAGCATGAGGGAATTAGTTCTACGTGTAAATCTTAGAATTAACAGTAAGAGCATAAATCATAAATCTTTAAGTTTTGGTAATTTGACAATCTTAGAAGAAAGCCGAGAAGTCCTAGAAAATGGCAAACAAGTATCTCTAACCCCTAAAGAATTTGATCTTTTATTATTCTTGAGCAAAAACATGGGGCAAGTTTTTAATAGAGAACAACTGCTAAGCACAGTATGGGGATATGACTTTATTGGTGATTCTCGAACAATTGATACCCACATTAAAAAATTAAGAGAAAAACTAAAGTTTTGTGAAAAATATCTTATAACTGTATGGGGTGTAGGATACAAAATGGTAGTTTATGGAGAGTAACTATGAATAAGATAACAGTTAAGCTTATTAAATACTTTGCATTTATAATTGCTTTAATTATAGCACTATGCCTGATAGTAAGTAGTGTATTTTTATCTAAGTTCTATCTTGAAAGCCAATATAATGTACTAGAATCATCAGCTAAGGAAGTATATGAGTCTTTAATTACAGGTGATTTAATTACTGATATAAACATTAGCGCAGTACTCATTAAAGATAGCAGCATTACTCCTTTGACTCATGGGAAGATGGGAGTAATACCTTTTTTACGTTCAGCTACCACTAATGACTTTGAAACAAAAGGAATATTTAAAAATGGTATGGGAACTGAGTTTCTTTATTATAAACTTAGCACTAATATAGGAGATATTGTTGTTTTTCAAAATAACAATTATTCATCAAATTATTTAAATGTAGTTTATATTGTTTTGTTTTTCATATTTATATCTGCTGTTATACTATCTATACCATTAATATCATTTATAGGAAGGAAATTTACAAAACCTATTCTGGAATTAGAAAAAGTGGCATCTTCAATATCTAAAGGTGACTTTGATGTAGAATGCAGTGTTGAAACTAATGATGAGATTGAGACTTTATCTAACAGTCTTATGAAAATGGCCGGTGACCTAAAGAAAAAATACCAACTGCAGAGAGACTTTATTGCTAATGTATCTCATGATTTTAAAACTCCATTAAGTGTCATTAGGAGCTACAGCGAGGCTATAAGCGATGGATTATTAGATGATACTAGTACTATACATTATGCAGATGAGATGATAAAGGAAGTGGATAGGCTAAATGCTCTAGTTATGGATTTACTTCAACTTTCAAAGCTTCAAGATGGCGCTTATTCACTAAACAAAGAGCTTATTATCTTATCTGACCTTGTTGAAAATTGCGTAAATCAATTTAAGCCAATAATGAATAAAAAAGGTATCTCTATTATTACCTCTATTGAGCCTTTACAAATAAATGCAGACAGAAGATCTCTCCAAAGAGTTCTATATAACTTCATCGATAATGCAATTAAATTCAGCTATGAAGATAGTAAGATTGAGATTTATACTTCAGATAAAAAGAACTCAATAAAATTGTCAGTTAAAGATTACGGAAGAGGCATAGAAAGCCACTTATTGGATGAAATTTGGGATAAGTATTATAAGAATTCCGAAAGTGGAGGCATGGGTTTAGGTCTTCCAATATGTAGGGAAATTTTAAAAATGCATGATTTTGAATATGGCGCTGCTAGTTCTACTAAATCTGGAACAGAGTTTTACTTTTTTATACCTAAAGACAGTATTCTATCTAATAAAGGCTAATTATAAATCTCTAGTCGCTATTATACAGTATACTCGCTGTATTTTTAGCGTCTAGAGATCAAAGATCAGCAAATATAACATAACTCTTTATATCTATTGCCCTTTTTTGACAGTTTTTACACTCAATCATACTTGGCATATATTGCTATCTTTTCTTCTTTGGTTAATATTTTTTCTGTTACGTAAGCAATAAATCCTATACCAAAAATATTTATAACGAATCTTAAAGCAGTGAACTCCCATCCCATAGAGGACGTTTCAAATAGTATCATTGGAATTTTTGTTGTAGACCAAGAACCAATGAAAATTAAAACATTTGAAAACTTACTTCCTTTTTTAATTAATATTTCCGCTATTGGAAATGCTGCATATAAAGGTCCTGCTGCTGCTGATCCTAATAAAAATGCTAACAGCACACCCACAAAACCTGAATTTTCCCCCATATACTTAATCATTACTTCCTTTTTCACCCATACATCTAAAAGCCCCAGCAATATAAATATAGGAGGAATTACACCTAGCATCTCTTTTAGATTAGCTCCTGTAATTTTCATAGAGCTTTGTCCTAAAGCAGGATAAAATATTATAACGCCTATATTGATAACAAGCAGCATTAGAAACACTCTATATCTTTTTATAAGTTTCTTCATCATAATACCCCTCCTATTATAATTGCAACTATAAATGAGAATATAAATGCTAAACTATTTCTAGTAATTGTGGCTTTTCTTCCAAAATAATTGGACTCAACTGGTATAGTAACAATACCGACCATCATAAGCGTAGATATGAATGCTGAAATTTGCATTAAACCAGCACCACCTTTAAGCAGTGCACCTGCTAATGGAAATGCTACAAATCCTGGCATTAAAGTTATAGATCCAACTATTGCCGCCCCAATTACTCCTATCCATCCTGATTGTTGTCCCATGATACTTGATATAACTTCAGGGCTTAATATTGATAACATAATTCCTATTACAATTAGTATAGCTAAAAATTGAGGAAGTATATTTTCAAAAGACTTTACTGCCTTTTTAAGTGCCATTTTAGTCTTCTTTTTATCTTTAATAAGAGATAAAATCAGCAGGATTATAGTCAATATATATATATCTTAGTAAACATTACTCTTTCCCCCTTTACAATAAATCT
This sequence comes from Clostridium bovifaecis, assembly GCA_009738435.1. Classification (GTDB taxonomy): domain Bacteria; phylum Bacillota; class Clostridia; order Clostridiales; family Clostridiaceae; genus Clostridium_H; species Clostridium_H bovifaecis. Next base: position 2,997,296 of record CP046522.1, read on the forward strand.
TTGGTTTAGTTATCCACTTTCGTGTCTAGGCATATCTGTTTTATACCCCCATGGGGAATATTAATTTTATATCATCTTATTTATACATTGTCAAGGTATAATTGTTAATCTATTAAATTTATAAAGTATAGTTTAAGTCAAAAGCAGCTGTGTTTACTACAGCTGCTTTATTTATATAATAAGTTATTTATAACTTAAAAAACTCTTCAAACGCTTTTGATACATAGTAGTGATCCATAACTCCACAGAGTTCTCTTATGGAATGCATTGCTAGCATTGGTATTCCTATATCTACCGAACGTATATTTATGTGTGTTGAAGATATTGGTCCTATAGTAGAACCTCCTCTTTCATCAGAACGATTTACAAACTTTTGAACAGGTACTTCTGCCTTTTCACATAGCGCTGCAAAAATTGAAGTTGAATCACTATCAGAAGTGTAACTTTGACTTGCAGCAATTTTAATAGCTGGCCCTTTATTTATAAGCGGTTTATTTGTAGGATCACTTTTTTCTCCTTTATTAGGGTGAACAGCATGGGCTGCATCTGCTGATATTATAAAAGACTTAGATAAGGCTCTAAAAAAATCTTCTCTATCTCCATCTAAAGCTAAAACTACTCTCTCTAGTATATTTGATAACATCTCAGAGTCAGCTCCCTGTTTTGTTGCGCTTCCTACTTCCTCGTTATCAAAACATACTAGCACATTTGTAGCCTTTGAAGCTCCTGCATTGATTAAAGCTTGCACTCCCCCATGAACTGCTTCTAAATCATCTAGTCTAGATGAGGATATAAATTCATCATTAATACCTATAATATTTCCCTTATCGTATTCATATAGAAATAAATCAAAGTCTAAAATATTCTCATAATTAACCTTTAATTCTTCCGCAATTATCTTCATAAGATAATTATCCTTTTCAAAACTTTCATTTATAAGTCCTAAGATTGGAAGGGTGTCTACCTGCTTATTTAATTCTATACCTTCATTTACTTTTCTGTTCATGTGTATAGCTAGATTTGGAATTATCATTATTGGCTTCTTTATATTCACAAATCTTACTTCAGGATGCAGTATATTATTGCTTTTTAATATTACCCTTCCGGCAATAGATAGTGGTCTATCAAGCCAAGTATTTAAGATAGGGCCTCCATATACTTCTGTGTTTAACTTTATGTAGCTGTTTTCTGATGTCATCTCTGGGTTTGGTTTAATTCTAAAGCTTGGCGAATCTGTATGTGCCCCTATTATTTTAAATCCACTTTCCTGAATTTTTTCTTTTCCTACTGTAAAAGCTATCAAAGCAGAGTGATTCTTAATCATAAAATATTTTTTACCCTTTTCAAGCTTCCATCTCTCTTCCTCTCTTAATTCTTTAAACCCACTTTCTTTAAGTGTATTTTTAACATTCTCTACAGCATGAAAAGCTGTTGGACTTTCATATATAAAATCTATAAGTTCCTGTGCAAATTCTAATTCTCTTGTCATTACTCTACCTCCATAAAAATAAGTAAAATTATTCACATGTTAAGTATACCAAAAATAGATTATTTTATCACAATTTTAATAAAAGTTAGCTTATTATAGATAGGATTTAATGTATAATCTAGATTAGTTCATTAACTATAGAAAACATAATATTTCTGGGCAAAATTACAACCTTACCTACGCTATTGCTTACTATGTTTTTCATTCTATTTGAATATCCCATGCAGTCCATTAAAATAATTGATACTGTATCATCAAATCCAGTACATACTTCATCTAGCTTGCTTATAGATAAGTAGGGCGATGCTACCACTATTTTTGTCTCAATATTCTTACTCTTCCAATGATTTCGCATTACTTCAACTTGATCTTTATTAGGTACTATAATTCCTAATACTTTTTCTCCATTTAATTCTTCAACTAACTTATGAATTATTTTTTGCGGGTATATTAGAATACTGCTGTGCTTGAATTCAGGAAATCTTCCTGTACATAAAAGTACTACTATTTTACATCCTTGATCCTCTAAATCATAAATACATTTCTGCAGCAATGGAATGATTTTCTCCTCTGATAATATTACTTCTTCTCCATTTCTCATTCTGCTTACTAATACAGTATCATCTGCATTAGGATGTAAATTCTCTCTTACATATTCTATATCCAAGTCATCTAATGCACCTTTTTCAATAATATTAAACTTTTCCTCTAATATAGGTTTTATATCCTCAGTTAAATCTATTCTAGGACTTTGCCCTATAGTTACTATTCCCACATCTGTTTTCTTCATAACCCTTTCACTCCTCTATTAGGTTTCTACAACATTACTTTTGTATTAAAAAAGATTAAGAGTATAAACTCCTAATCTTCCAAGTCCACTTTAGCTTTTAAAAACAATTTCACCATCTATCATAATCAATGATATTTTTGACAATGTATTAGTTGGTAAATCATCAAAAACTACTAAATCAGCATATTTTCCTTCTTTGATACTTCCAATACGATCATGTAAATTAAGAATTTTAGCTGGATTTACTGTTATAAGTTTTAAAGTATCAAAAATACTTAAACCCTCTCTCATTAACATTACTGAAGAAAATAATAAAAGTTCACTACTTACTTTAGGATGATGAGTTGAAAGTGCTACATCAATCCCTTCATTCATTAATATTTTAACATTATCTATTCTGCTATTAATAAGTTCTAAGCCTGAAGTATCTATTAAAGGAGACGATACTATTACAGGAATATTAGCTTCCTTTAAATACTCTTTTACCATATATCCTTCAGCACATTCATCTATTATTACATTTATATTAAATTCTTTTTTTATTTCTATTGCAGATAATATATCCTGTGCCTTGTTCGCTGCTATTTTTAATGGTATTTCCTTATTTAAAACCCTGGCTAATGCCTCGTAATTAAGGTTTATATCTACTTTTATTTCTGTCTTATTTTCCATATAATCTTTAGCTTTTATCAGGGAGTTCCTAAGAAGATTCATTATTCCCATTCTAGAAAGAGGAGTGGTTTGAGAATTTTGATTCCACTTTTTAGGTTCATCTCCTAGAGTAGCCTTTATGTCTATTGATGAGTCTATTACCATATCATCTACTGTAGCTATTTTAGTTTTAAGTGCTGAACTTTGCGCTCCTATAACGTTGCTTCCTCCTGAACTAACCACAACTGTAGTTATACCACTTAATAGCGCTTCTTTAAAACTTATATCAAAGGGATAAATTCCATTTAAACTTTTCATTCCAGGTATTATTTCTTCATTAACCTCATTTGTATCATTACCTTCTGATTTTCTTCCACTTTCTACAAGACCTATTTCTGTAGCTATATCAATAAACCCAGGACATACATATGCCCCTTTTAAATCTATTACTTTATGATTTTCTTCTAATAAATTGATTCCTAACTTTTTAATTCTCTTATGTTCGATAAGGATATCATTTAAAACTATTTCACCGTTCTCCACATCTACTACTTGGCAATTTCTTAGTAAAATCATTTTATCACCTAATTTTTAAAATATTTATTCTTATAAATCACTTTGCCATTTACAATTGTCATTAAATTTTTAGTGTTTCCTTCTAATGGGTTTCCATCATAAATAACTATATCTGCATCCTTACCTTCTTCAAGAGACCCCGCTCTATGATCTATATTAATAGCTTTAGCTGGATTTATAGTTATCATTTTCATTGCATCTTTATATGACAGCCCTCTTTTAGTAGCTAGTCCTAATAGTTTGACCAAGTATTTGCAATTGCAAAACGGGTGATCTGATACGAATGAAATATTACATCCCATTTCATTTAATATAATAAGGTTATCGATAGTACTATTACTAAGTTCTATCTTGCTTCTAAACATAAACATAGGACCGATCATTACGGGCATATTTGTATCTCTAACATATTCTTTTACTAAATATCCCTCTGTGCAATGATCCAATGTATACTTTAATCCAAAGCCGCTAACTATTCTTATTGCAGTACATATATCATCAGCCCTATGACAGTGTATCTTTAATGGAGAATCTCCATTAAAAACTGGTATGTAAGGTTCTAATGATATATCCTTTTCTATAAGGTTATTTTTTCTTAACTCGTAGTACTTTTTACCCTTAATTAAGTTCTCTTCCATAATAGAAGCTGTAGCCATTCTACTAGAAGGACTTTTTTTAATCACGCTATATACACTTTTAGGATTTTCTCCTAAAGCAATTTTCATTGCTGCATAACCATTAATTAATTTCTCACCTATAGTTTTTCCTGAGGTTTTTATAATAGCAGCTTGCCCACATATTACATTACCGCTTCCCGGGGTAATCATTATAGTTGTAAACCCCTCTTCTATTACTTCATTAAAGGATTTATCTAAAGGATTTAATCCATCGATTGCTCTCATATTAGGTGTAACAGGATTAACGCATTCATTGGCATCATTTCCATTCTTAACTTCCGTCCACATTCCTAAATGGCTATGCGCATCTATAAAACCCGGAAAAATATTTTTCCCTTTAGCATCTATTATATCAGCTGAAGAGTCTATAATATCTTCAGCTATTTTTTCTATCTTATCTTCACGTATTAATACATCTTTTCTTGAAAAAGATCCGCTATAAACATCATACACATTGCCATTTTTAATTAACTTGCTCATTTTCTATCACCCACTAATCCGTAATGTACAATTCGAGTAAGTCTGCCATAATTCCAAGGTATACTTTAGCTGAATTTATAATATCCTCAACGTCTACTGTTTCATTATATGAATGTATGCCTTCTGTATTCGCAGGGCCATATTGAATTGTTGGAATACCCTTTAACCTATAATATCTAGCATCGCTTGATGCCCATTGATAAGCAGGAACAACCTTCTTCTTCCAAACCTTCTCAGCATTTTCAACAACGGATTTTACAAGTTCTGTATCTACATCTGTATAGTTAGCTTCTGAGTTCCATGTATAGTCGTATTCAATCCCCTTAAGCCCTAATCTATCTATTATATTATTAAATCTACCAAGCACTTCCTTTAAGGTTACTCCTATTGGAACTCTCATATCTACAGATGCTTCACAATAATCTGGTACCATATTGGTTTTAGTCCCACCCTTTATTGTTCCAATGTTTACTGTAAGATGATCTATAACATTTTCTACTCCCTCTACCTTCTGTGCTGCTTTTACAATATCCTTGGAGTTTTTAAGAACTTGAAGCTGCTTCTCCTCAAACCTTCCTTCTATTGTTCTTAATTCCTCTAACGATACAAGTAACTTCATTAATTTTGTAATAGCATTTTCTCCAACATAGTTACCTACACTCCCGTGTGCTGGTATTCCATAGGATTTTAACCTAATCCATAAAGAGCCCTTTTGGCCAACTTCGCAGTTGTTATAAGAGGTTGGTTCCGCAATAATACATGCATCTCCCTTATCTATATAGCCATTTTTATAAAGCCACTTTGTTCCGTAATCTCCGCCTGTCTCCTCATCAGGAACTATATGAAATACTATCTTCCCCTTCATTTTTATATTATTATCTTTTAGAGTCTTCAGAGCAAAAATTAAACCACCAAGGCCTGCTTTCATGTCTGAAGTCCCTCGCCCAAGCATTTGCCCATCTTTAATCTCTCCACTAAAGGGAGGAAAATCCCATCTTTCTAAATCGCCTACTGGTACTACATCACAGTGACCATTTAAAAGTATGGTCTTTCCATCATCATTTCCTAAAGAAACTATTATATTAGGGCAATTTTCTTTACTTCTAATAATTTCATAGTCTATGTTAGATTCATCAAAGTACTCGCAAATTACATTAACAATCTCTTCAATGTTCCCTCCTGGATTTTCACTTGGGGTTTTAATTAGCTTTGAACATATTTCTAAAAGCTTATCCTGTTGATTATCAACTATTCCCCATAGAATATCTTTAACATTCTTCATAACTTCACCTCATCAATTAAATAATATGCACGCTACTTTATGTCCATTTTCTATTTCTTTTAATTCTGGTAAAACTTCTTTACATGCTTCTGTTGCTTTTGGACACCTTGAAGCAAAAGCACATCCCTTTGGTAAATTAATTGGGCTTGGAATCTCTCCACTTAAAGCTATTCTCTCTGATTGATCAAATGGAGATTCTGCTGGAATTGCTGAAAATAAAGTCTGAGTATAAGGGTGGAGTGGATTATCATATATACTTTTTGAATCCCCAATTTCAACAATTCTCCCCAAATACATAATGGCAATTCTATTACTTATATACTTAACCACGCTTAAATCATGTGATATAAACAAATAAGTAAGATTTAATTTCTTCTGCAAATCTTTTAAAAGATTTATTACTTGAGCCTGAACAGAAACATCCAAAGCTGAAACAGGTTCATCAGCTACAATTATAGTAGGATTTAAAGCCAATGCTCTTGCTATACATATTCTCTGCCTTTGTCCACCTGAAAATTCATGAGGATACCTTATAGCATGCGCCTCATTTAAACCTACCAGCTCAAAAAGTTCCTTTACTCTTTTTTTTCTCTCCTCATCATTTCCAATACCATGAATTGCAAGAGGTTCCTCAACTAAATATCCAACAGTTTTTCTCGGATCAAGGGAAGAGTATGGATCTTGAAATACTACCTGAATTTCTTTTCTTATAGCCTTCATCTCACTTGGTGAAAAATCCAAAAGTGACTTGTCCTTATAAAGTACCTTTCCAGATGTAGGTTCAATGAGTCTTAATACTGCCTTACCAAGTGTGGATTTTCCGCTTCCAGATTCCCCAATAATTCCGAAAGTTTCCCCTTCATAAATTTCAAAACTTACATCATTAACGGCTTTCAAACTCTTCGGCGGCTCAAAAAGTTTACTGCTTTTTATTTTAAAAACTTTGCTAAGATTTTCTACTTTTATCAGTGAATTTGGCATTACTCTCCTCCCCCCTTGCCTTCAAATAAATTACCATCCTTTGTTTGAAAATGACATGCTACAAAGTGATTTTTTTCAATTTCCTGAAGTTCTGGAGTCTCATTTGTGCATATGTCTTTAGCAAATTTACATCTATTATAAAAATTACATCCCTGCCCTGTTAATCTCAAATCTGGAGGAGTACCTGGAATGGCCTCTAGTGGCTTATCAGCACTATCACTAAGTTTTGGAATCGAATTTAATAATCCTTTAGTATAAGGGTGCAGCGGATTTTTATACAAATCCTTTACAGTTGCATATTCTACTGTTTTTCCAGCATACATTACCATTACTGTTTCGCATACATTCCAAACAACCCCAAGGTTATGGGTAATTAAGATTATTGATGTGTCTATCTTTTTCTGCAAGTCCTTTAGTAAATCCAGTACTTGAGCTTGAACAGTAACATCCAATGCAGTTGTAGGCTCGTCCGCTATAATTATTTTAGGTTTTGATACTATAGCCATAGCTATAATTACCCTTTGCCTCATTCCACCGGAAAATTCATGTGGATATGAGTTCATTCGTTTCTCTGCTTCAGGTATTCCAACCATTTTAAGTGCTTCTATTGCTACTTTTGCAGCCTCTTTTTTACTAATATTCTGATGTGTTCTTATAACTTCAATTATCTGGTGACCAATAGTAAATACAGGGTCTAAGGAAGTCATAGGATCTTGAAAAACCATTGTTATATCTTTACCTCTAATACTTAACATCTCTTTTTCACTTATTTTAGTTAGATCTCTACCTTCAAAAATAATTTCTCCACCTACAATTTTCCCAATAGGTTTTGGAAGGAGTCTCATTATTGAAGAAACAGTTACACTTTTGCCTGATCCCGATTCGCCAACTATCCCCAAAACTTCACCTTTTTTTAAAGCAAAGCTTACCCCATCAACCGCTTTTGCTACTCCAGTGGAAAGATGGAAGTGCGTTTTTAAATTATTTACTTTTAATATTTCTTCTCTCATATCTCCACTCCTATATATTCAAACCTCTTCTTCATTTCTTGGAAGTTCAATTTTACCTTTTTCATATTCTCATGGGAATACAACAAATCTACCGCTGTCATTGCCATAGCCTTTGCACCTGTTATCAATGCTTTTTCGCCTCTTTCATCACCACATGCTTGCAGAAATTCCATTGTATGACCTTTGACATCATCACAAACCTTAATATAGGATTGTAAAGCTGGAACACAATGTGTTACATTCCCCATATCCGTACATCCAATGCCGAGTTCTCTCTCCCTTGGCTTTACAACTTCACCAAGAGCTTTAAGATTTTCCTCTAATAATGCCTCAATTGCTTCATTGTTTCGGATATCCTCATAAGGATGTCCTAGCACTTCATATTTAAATATAGTATTTGTAGCCTCAGCTATAGACTGACACATCTTTATGAATCTATCTACTAACTGCAGCTTAAAATTCCTATCAAAAGATCGTATTGTAAATTTTCCTATGCAATGATCTGGTATATAAATAGGATCATATCCTCCTTTTGTTATCACACCTAAGATTTTGCCTTTTTCCATTAATTCAAGTCTCATAGCATTTACCATATTGAATAGTTGTATTAATGGATTTAATGCGGATGTACCCTGATCTGGAAATGTAGCTGCATGAGAAGATTTTCCGTAAAAATTAACTTCTAAATCTGTTCTTGAATAGGATATATCATTTACTACAGTATCATTTGCAGGATGAAGTATCATTGCTGCATCTAAGTCTTTAAACGCTCCTTTTTCCAGCATTATTATTTTTCCGCCGCCACCTTCTTCTGCAGGAGTTCCAAATATCGATACTGTCCCTCCAATTTTATCTACTATTCCTTTAAGTGACATAGATGCACCTACTGCCATAGCTGCCATGATATTATGTCCGCATCCATGTCCCAACCCTGCTACAGCATCATACTCTGCAAATATCCCAATATTATATCCTGATTTTTCTCCCTCATATATCCCTTTAAATGCTGTAGACAAATCACAGATACCCGCCTCAACAATAAAGCCTTCTTTTTCTAAGTAATTTATGAGTACCTTACAGGCTTTGTATTCTCCAAAGCAGTATTCTGGATTTGAATGTATATATTTTGAAATCTCAATTAACTCTTTTCTTTGTTTTTCTATAGCTTCGCAAGCTATTTCCTTTAAATCTTTAATATCCATAAAAACCCCTCTATCTTTTCATTTTAGGGTCTAGTACATCTCTTATTCCGTCTCCTAAAAGATTAAACCCTAGCACTGTAATTATAATTGCTATTCCTGAAAAAGTAGCTATGTGTGGGGCAGTTCCCAAAGTATCTTTCCCAGCTCTTAAAATATTTCCCCATGATGCAGTAGGTGGTTGAATACCAAGGCCTAAAAAGCTCAAAGCGGCCTCTGAGATTATAGCTCCTGCCACATTTAATGTCCCATAAACTATAATTGGCGAGACACAATTTGGAAGTATATGTTTAAATAATAATCTGCTGTCTGATGCCCCGAGTGCTCTTATAGCCTGAGTATACTCCTCATTTTTCACTATGTGCACCTGCCCTCTAGCCACTCTGGCAAAGCCCGGTATGTTAGCTATACCAATTGCAATTATTACATTGTGAATACCATCTCCCAGCACTGTCATTAGTATTAAAGCTAATAATATAAAGGGAAATGCAAACATTCCGTCCATAAATCTCATTATCACAGTATCCACTATTCCGCCTTTAAAGCCTGATATAAGTCCGAGCAGTATCCCAACACTTCCTCCTACAGCCATTCCTCCTACGGCAACAATTATGGATACCCTTGCCCCATATATTATTCTCGTAAGGAGATCACGTCCAAATTCATCAGTACCTAAAATATGACCTGGAGAGCCTGGCTTTAAATAAGCATTAGCTAAATCCATAGCATTGGGATCTTTACTTGTTATAATAGAAGCAAATAGTGCAAGTATTGTCATTACCACTACTATCATTAAACCTATTAAAGCAGTTTTATTTCTTTTTAGCTTATTCCATGCATTATTGGCTTTTCTCTCTTTTAATATCATTTCTTGTTGACTATTTATATCTAGAACATTAAATTTAGTTTCCATCTAACTTCCTCCTTTTACAGAGTCATATGACACTTTCGGATTTATATACATATATACAATATCAACCAGAAGATTTATGGCTACATAAATTACAGCAATAAATAATACTGCTCCCTGTACAAGAGCATAATCTCTGTTTCCTATAGCATCAACAATAAGTTTGCCCATCCCAGGCCAGTTAAAAATTGTTTCTGTAAGTATAGCCCCTGACAATGCAGAGGATATTTGAAGTCCTAATACTGTAATTATTGGCGGCAAAGCATTCTTAAGCACATGCTTCCAAATTACTACCCTCTCGCTTAATCCCTTTGCTCTCAATGCTTTTACATAATCTTGTTTAACACTTTCAAGCATACTTGATCGTGTAATTCTTGCAAAGGTTGCTGAAGGTATTGTTGATAAAGCAATAGTTGGTAAAACTAAGTGGCTAATTACATCTCCAATTCCATTATCCATACTTCCCATCCCCATAGAAGGAAGCCACCCTAGATTAACACTAAATACTAATACTAGCATTAAACCCAGCCAAAATATAGGCATTGATACTCCTATAAGAGCTGCTATCATAGATATATAATCAAATATTGAGTATTGTTTAGTAGCTGAAATTATTCCAAGAGGGATTCCAATAAAAAGCGCTAAGACAATACTACAGCTTGCTAAAATCAGCGTGTTTGGAAAAGTCTCCTTTATTAATTTCCCCACAGACTCACTATATGAATAAGACTTTCCTAAATCGCCCTTTAGTAACCCCTTCATATATGTTCCATACTGTTTAGAAATACTATCATTGAGCCCTAACTCATCTCTTAATTTCATTACTTCATCAGCAGATGCTTGCGGCCCCAGCATTACTGCAGCTGGGTCACCAGGTATTACTCTTGTTATACCAAATACCAAAGTAACTACTATGAACAATATTGGTATTATCTGCAGCACCCTTTTTAATATGATCTTTAGCATACAACGCCTCAACTCCTTTCAAAATTCTATGAATAAGAGCTCTAATTATATAGAGCTCTTATAAAGACAACTTTTAATTTATTATATTATTTTTCAAGGTAGACATTATAGTCTTCACCAACAAATCTCTTATTTTTATCAGCTTTCATTACAAAACCTTTAACTTTATTATTAAATCCATAAATTACACTTTCATTTCCATACCAGATAGCTGGTAATTCTTCTACTATTAGCTTTGTAGCTTCTTTATATTTCGCAGCTCTTTCATCTTGGTTTGAGGTTAATAGAGCTTCATTTAGTAACTTATCAACCTCTGGCTTATTAAATCCTTGTCCATTTCCAAGAGCACCAATTTCTGAACTGTGGAACATTTTGTTTAAGAAGAAGAACGGATCTGGATACCATGACCATGACATTCCGTAAATTGGAGCGTTACCCTTAGAAGCTATATCACTAAAAGTTCCCCATTCTTGAGTTTTTATTGCTACATCGATATTAAGATTTTGTTTTAGGAATTGCTGCACTATTGTAGCCATTTTAACTCTTGCCGGAGTATCAGAAATATATAGCTCTGTTTTAAATCCATTTGCATAACCTGCTTCAGCTAAAAGCTTCTTAGCTTTTTCAGGATCATATTTTGGAATCATACCTTCAAGGCTCTTATCATATCCCCATGATCCAGGAGGTACTGGTAGATATGCTCTTTCTGCCTCACCATATTGGTATACACCTTTTACTAACTGGCCAATATCTATAGCACTATAGATTGCCTCACGAACTTTTTTATCCTTTGTCGGTCCATTTTGAAGATTCATATATAAATATGCTACATGTAATCCTGGCACCTTTTGAAGGTTAAGATTCTTATCATCTTGTACTAACTTAACTCCTTCACCGCCTATATCTGTCCCGATTTGAATTTCGTTTGTTTTTAAAGCATTTACCATCATATTTCTATCTGTAATAAACTTGAAGGTTACTCCATCTAAATATGGCTTTTGACCCCAGAACTTTTCGTTTCTTTCAAGTTTTGCATAAGTATCCTTTTTCCATTCAGCAAGTTTAAATGGTCCAGTTCCAACTAAGTTAGTCCCAAATGCCTCCCCATATCCTTCTACTTCTTCCTTTGGAACTATTACATTTCCCGCATCAGTTAGTACTGTTAAGAAAGATGCATCGGGATTCTTTAAGTAGAGTTTCACTTCAAAATCACTTACTACTTCAGCATGATCTAATGCTGCTAGTCTTTTCATTGCAGATTCCTTAGCAGATCTTTCAAGTGAATATTTTACATCTCCTGCAGTCATTTTCCTTCCATCTTGAAACTTTCCTTTTTGGAAATACACATCGTTTCTTAATTTAAAAGTGTATACTTTACCATTTTCTGATACAGACCATTCAGTAGCTAAATTTGAAACTATTTTTGTAAGATCCTTATTATAAGCTACTATTGTATCAGCTACATTTGATATAATATCTCCTTCGTAAACACCAGTATACTTAACTGGGTCTATGGTTTTAGGTATTGCTGATAATGCTATGTTGATAACCCCACCGTATTTATCATTCTCAGAGGTTTCCTTAGCTTTATCAGTAGAAGTTTGTTTAGCCTGATTATTGTTTGTCTTATCCTTGCTGGAACATCCAAAGAATACTAATGAGCTAACCATAACTGTAGATAAAATTAGCGCTAGTTTTTTGATACTTTTCTTACTTAACATAATGCCCCCCCTATATAATTTAAATATTTGTATCTATGCTATTCCTGTAGTTTGAAATCTTTTGCAGTCCCCATATATCTGTAAAAGTTTCTTATAATTTTCTTCATCATAAAAGCTGCACTTTTGCGATGTATAATCCTTAGCTACCTCTACGGAAAACCTTGCAGCTAATTCTATGTCTAAACCATGAGAAGCTCCAGTAGCACACCCGGCAACTGATACTTCTGTCGTAATAGCAACTCCAACTACTGGAGCATTTGTCGCTACTGAAGGCTGTAGTATACTGTTTATGTGCGGAAGATTATTTGAGTACGGAGTTATATCCTGAATAGACAAGGGGAAAACATTAGGATTTACTCCTGTAACTCTTTTAACAACTCCCAGCAAATCATAGCTCACCGGTAATATATAACCTTCCTTTACTGTAGGTGAAATTGAAATTCCTTTATGATTTATAATTTCATTACCCTTTGTGGTGTCAATTGTAAGTATAGCATCCATATCTTCCAGTACTTCTGTTTCATTCATTTGATCCATATTCACTGGTGATCCCATAAAGGGTACTGGATAATGTTCTTCTGTTGGAGCATTAGGACAAATATGAGTAGTTATTACAACATCTCCTTCTAGAATATCTCCATTTAGATTCATATCAACAAGTTTTAATGCTGCAGATAATGCTGCTACCGCTCCATCTCCATCCGATACATATCCAATAACTTCTGGTCTTGCACCAATACCACCTAATCTTCCTATAATACCAAGCGTAGGAGCTTGACCGCCTTTTATTTTGCCATTTCTACCTGGTATAACTATCTTTATAAAATCCGTAGACCCTTTTTCGCCATTTATTTTAGTTACATTAACTAGGTCCCAACCCCTTTTAGTGAATGTTTCCATTACTTCGTATCCTGAGATGTTTGCCTTATCTACCTTATCATAGATGTCTATAACCTGTTTCAATAGCATCTTTTTTCCCCACACTCCTTTTAAGAAATAGTTAACTTTTTCTTTAAATAATTTACTTTTTAAGTATTCATTTTTTTAAATATTGAAGGATTCCAATTTAACATCTTCATTTGTACCATTATACATAATATTTCATCCTTTTTAAATTATAAAAATAACAAATATTCTGTTAAAACTTTGTATTTTTTACAATTCACCGTATGCCATTTATTAAATTAGCAATTTTTATAGCTAAAGATATACTTTGATAAAATTTAATATCGCTATCCTCCATATTTAAAAGTGATTTAACTTTATTTATCCTATATCTTATGGTGTTTTGATGTTGAAAAAATTCATCTGCAGTCTTCTTATAATTTCCATCATTCTTTACAAAGGATATTATTGTATCTAAAAGTTCACTGTTAAATTGCTTATCATAGTTAACAATCGGTTCTATTATCATAGAATAGAATTTTTCCATTTCTATATTTCCTATAATAGGTATTAATAATCTATTTACCCCTATTTCACTATAAAAGCTTGCACCTTCATCAAAGAAGTAAGAATTTCTTGAAGCAAAAATTGCCTCATTAATTGCAATATTTAACTCCCCAATACTATTGTGAAAATCACTGACCCCTATATTATAATCATTCATGTACTTGTCGATTTCCTCTAAAGCTAGCTTAACCAACCTTTTACTAGTGCTTAAGTTATCCTTACTAAATGTGGTAATTATTATAACTGACTTTTTATAGTAAAATGCTGAATAATCTAGATTACTATTTAAAAAATCAAGTAGATGCTGTATACTTAAACTTCCGTCTTTTAGCTTATAATTTTCTATATATATAACACAATTATTTTGTTTAAAATTAGAATTCACCTCGAGAGCAACATTTTTAACCTCCGTAGTGTCCAATTTCTCCTTTAACAACCTATCTATTCTCAACTCATTTATTAAGTAATTTTGGGAGGTTATAATAAGTTCCATTGTAGTTTCTATTATATCTGCGTAAGGAATGGACATATCGAATTGGATTATGGGAAATGCTATTTCATTTGCACAAGCTAAAACCTCGTCAGGTAATTCCTTTAAATACTGATTTGATACGCATATTCCACAACATCCAGCATCACTCAACATTCTTATGAAATCATTAATTAATGTTCCACTACTCTTTTGAAAAAACATACTAGTTATTAGAAAATCTCCATTTTTTAATATTTTTCTATCTATGATATCGTCTCTTACAGGGCTATCATATACAGAAATTCTTTTTATAACTTTATTTAGTCCTTCTTTACCACTTAAAACCCTAGAATTTTGCATAATTTTACTCTTAAGCAGCTCTTTAATTAATATCCCCATTAACTCCACCCCACTTTATATAAATGAATTACTTCATAGCACTAATTTCGTCACTATATCAAAAATATATAAAAAGACCTCTATAGAATTATTTTAAATATATCTATAGAGATCCTTAACTACTTGTTATTTAATATTAATCACTTATTAGCTATTCATATGCTATTGAATTGTTGCAGGTTGAGGTGCTGCATTCATAAGGTCTGTAAAACTTAAAGAGTTTTCTTTAGTAACCTTTGGCATAGCCTCTACTTTAACATCACCATTTATATTAGTTGTATTAGAATCTAAATTGATCGTTAGTATATAAGTTGAATCAGGACTTACAGTAACTTGTCCTTTTAACTCTGGTTGTGCTTGAGTAAACATTCCAACCATCTTAGCTGCATTAACTTCAACTTTGATACTTCCATTTTGATATGAAACATATCCTTCTTTATTAACTCCCATATCAAAGTTTACATTAAATTTAATCATACTGCTTATTTGGTCTAGCATAGCTGAAGCCTGAGTTAATCCTGCATAGAACTCTTCATTTGAAAGCTTTTGAGCATTTGGATCAAGAGCTGTAATGTCATCTACATAGTTCTTAAATAATGCCATCATCTTTTTATCTTTTAGAGCATCTTTAATTAAATTCATTACTTCATCATTAGTTAAAGTAACAGAGTATGCTTTAACTAATCCTTTAGTACCGGCAGCGTCTACCTTAGAAACATCTTTTCTCTCAACTATATCGTATTTAGCATCAGCAATCTTTATAAACTCATCAAAGCTTTTAGAAAACTTTGTACCAAATTTATTAGCAGCTTCCATTATTTTACCCATATCTGGCATTGGACCAGCTTGTTGCATTGCAGGATTTTGTAACATTTCTGCAAAATCAAAAACAAAATAATCCTTGTTAGCGAATGTAGGGTCAGCTGTCTTTAATATTTCAGGTATTTGAACTACATATTTAATTTGTGGAACACTGCCTGTAGCGTCTACATCAGCCCAAATATTCATCTTCATTTCTTGACCCATAGCATTAACTTTAACATTTCCTGAAACCTGAGCCTTTGTATTCCCTTCGCCAGCATATTTTACATTTGTATTAACTTTCATATTATTTAAAGCTAATTGTAGCATAGCAAGCTGCTCTTGTTCTTCTTTAGATAGGTTTTTCCCTTCTAAATTCATTCCGAAGTTTACTTCGGTCTCTCCACGAGTTATCTTTGCATTCATTGCATTAGCAAGAATTAATTCATCAATAGCAGGCTTTTCTACACTTTTGTTTGTATATAACCCTAAAAGGTACTTATAAGCTGATTTATATGATGCATCAGTTATACCAGCTAATGCTTTTCTAGCTGCCTTTATGTTTGTTCCATTTGGGTTTGTTTTAACTTCCATCAATAATTTATACGCTTGACTTTCTAAATTCTTTTGCGTTTTTACACTTGTAACCTGTACATTTTTTCCTGTTGCAGCAAGTGCTTTGACAGGTGAAAAACCTATTCCTCCTATTAGCATCCCTGATGCTAATACCATAGAGATAATTTTCTTGCTTTTCATAACAATTCCCTCCTAATTCACCTTCCATTATATCATGTGAAAATTTTACCATAATCACCATTTTACCTTATTTTAACTTAATTATCAAGCACTATAGGGATGTTTTAAAAATTTGCAACTTTGCTAATACTATGATATGTTAATATGGTTTTTTAGATAAAATATATAAAAATTTGAGGTTTTAATAATAAATTAAGTAGAAATTTAAATTTTACCTTAAACATGATATTATTAATAAGGTATAGTTAATTTCTATAATTTTTAAATGATTGTGGAGGCAATAATATGTTATCGAAACTTTTAGTTACTAAGTTTGTGAAAAACCCTGAGAACATAAGCAATAGCAAAGTGAGGGATTCTTATGGTTATTTAGGAGGTATAGTTGGTATAATCGTAAATATTATTCTATTTCTGGTTAAATTATTTGTTGGCCTTGTTGTAAAAAGTATAGCTGTTACAGCAGATGCCTTTAATAATCTATCTGATGCTCTCTCTTCTGTAATAACTATAGCTGGATTTAAGTTAGCATCAAAACCTGCTGATGATGAGCACCCTTTTGGTCATGGAAGGATTGAATATATTTCTGGATTGATAGTAGCCTTTATGGTTATGCTTGTAGGATTTGAGTTTACAAAGTCTTCTTTTGCTAGAATTACAAGTCCTAATAAAGTAAACTTTGAGCTTTTACCCTTTATATTGATATTGATATCTATAGCTGCAAAAGTTTGGCTTAGCAGTTTTAATAAGTACATTGGAAAGAAGATAAATTCATCAGCTCTTCAAGCTTCTTCCTTGGATGCACTAGGCGATGTAATAACTTCAAGTACTGTTGCTTTATCTTTACTTCTTTCCAGGTGGGTCTCATTCCCTATAGATGGATATATAGGAATCTTAGTCTCTTTATTTATCTTGTACTCTGGCTACTCCCTAATAAAGGAAACAATAAATCCTCTTTTAGGTGAAGCTCCAGACCCTGAATTCGTCAGAGAACTTGAAAATGATATCTTACAATATGAATGTATAGCTGGGGTTCATGATATTGTAATACATAATTATGGTCCTGGAAGGCGAATGGCTTCTCTCCACGTTGAAGTTCCCTGCGATATGTCTGTTGTTAAAATCCATGAAATAATTGATAGTCTAGAAAGAGAGCTATCTAAAAAACATAACATATTTTTAGTAGTACACATGGATCCCATAAATACCAATAATGAAGAGATTGAAAGCACAAGAGCAGAGTTAGACAAGGTTTTAGAAGCCTTTCCAGAGATTAAATCTTACCACGATTTTAGGGTTGTAGGAGAGGGGGAACATAAAAACTTAATATTTGATATAGTTGTTCCTTCCCACTTTAATATAAAAAAAGAAGGAGAACTTCTAGAAACTAAATTAGATGAAGCTCTAAAAAGACTTCATCCTCATTATAATACCATGATAACAATTGATAAAACCTACTCTTAATAAGAACATTGCGCCGCAATTTTCTTCAAAAGCGTATTAACATTTATATCAAAATATAGTATTATAAGTTTAGTCATGTTCATCCATATTATCCATTACATCCACATCAAACATTCTTGTTCGACACCAAACAACTTAATACCTTTATTATTTATATGTCTATAAACTATCTAAGGAGGAATTAATTGATGTTTATGAAACAAACACTTAAAGGAAAATTAGCTTTACTTTTATGTATAACTGCAGTTATACCCATAATATTTATTTCATTATTTAATTATTATATACACAGAAATACAGCTGAAGAAGACTTTTACAAGCTAATGCAAAGTTCGTCTAATAATGTATCATCCGTAGTAACTGATACTGTTAGGTATAATGTAGAAGCTGTAAATATGCTTAGCGTAAATGATTACATAACCAGCATAACTTCTGCTCCAATTTTGGAGACACCTATGAAAAAGTTCCTTTATAGTTTTAAAAATACTCATGAAGATGTTTTGACAGCTTATTTTGGAAATGTATTAGGTAAGCAATATGCTACTGTTGCCAAGTTACCTGAAGGATTTGATCCAAGAACTAGACCTTGGTATAAGGATGCTATGGCTTCTGAAGGTAAGGCTATTATAACTTCTCCTTATGAAGATTCAAACGAAAAAGGAAGATATGTTATCACTGTAGCTAAAACAGTAAAAAATGCAAGTGGACAACTTGTAGGAGTCGTAGGAACAGATATATCTCTTTCTCATCTTGCTGATGTGGTTTCTAATATAAAACTTGGTAAAAATGGTTATACTGCTGTAATAGATTCCTCTAATAAAATTATAGCAATAAACAACAAAGATTTATTAGGAAAAACCTCTAAAGAAGAGCCTTGGATTAATGACGTAATCAAGAACCTAAATTCTAATTCTTTGGCAAACATCAATGGATCCAAATACATTTCCTATACTATTGAAAACAAAGAAACTGGATATAAAATTGCTTCACTTATCCCCGAAAGTGAGTTAAGTTCACTTCTATCTAAAGCAAGAAATTCTATAATCTTTGCCAGTTTAATATTTCTAATTATAGCTATAGTTATAGGTAACATATTTGGAGGGCAAATTTCAAAATCTATAAACAAGTTGGTCATGGTAATTGATACTATTAGTAATGGTGACTTTTCTCATTCCATTGAATCTAATAAGAAAGATACCTTAGAAATTCAAACAGTAACAAATTCATTAAATAAAATGGTAAAAGATATAAATACATTACTTAAGAACATTAAGGATTCATCTGTTAGTCTTAAGGAGTCTTCTGAAAATCTAGTGACAGTAACCGAAGAATCCAGTGCAGCTTCTGATGAAATAGCTCAAGCTATTCAAAGTATTTCTGCTAATACATCAGACCAGTCCTCTGATTTAAAGACAAGTTCTGATTCTATCCTTGACCTTGAAAAAGAAGTGGATAATTCTCTTTTAAATAGTAGAGTTATGAATGAAGCATCAATGAAAGTTAGCAAAGCTGCAGAAAATGGCATTAGCAGCATAGAGGAGTTAAAGAAGAACTATAAACTTAATTCAGAAGCAACTGATAAACTTTTAGAAGAAGTAGACACTTTAGATAAAAGTTCCCAAAAAATAATGTCAATAACAAATAGCATAAAAACTATTACTGAACAAACTAATCTATTAGCCTTAAATGCTAGTATTGAAGCTGCACGAGCTGGTGAAGCTGGACGTGGTTTTGCTGTAGTTGCTGAAGAGGTTAGAAAGTTAGCCGAAGAATCTGCTGAATTTGCTTCTCAGATAAATGAGGTTTTAACTGTAATGCAGTACAACACAAACATAGTAATAGATGGAATAAAAAATAGTAAGTATTTGAACGATTTAACAGGCAATAGCGTAAATATTACAAGCTCAAGTTTTGAAAGCATATCAAAAGACTTACAAGGTTTACAATTATATATTGATAAAGTAACATCTTCTTTGGATAATATAAATTCTCATAAACACAAGGTTATAGAGAATATTTCTAGTACCTTGAGCTTATCAGAACATATAGCATCTACAACTGAAGGAGTTAGTGCTTCAACAGAGGAACAGGCTGCTGGCTTCCAACAGGTTGTAACCCTTGCAGAATCTTTAGCATCCCTTGCAGCCACACTTGAAGAAAATGTAGAAAAATTCAATATATAAGAATTTTGCGACGCAAAATTCCTAGTGGAAAAGTGGAGGCGCCTATAGACGCCTCCACTTTTCCACTCTAATATTGTTCTAATATTCCTAACTGTGACTTTGCCGCCTAACTAGCACTTTGCGCTCTAACCTGAAATATTTTGTGTTTGTGTGTCAATTTTCTTTCACTCCTTAAATATAATATAAAGGATACGAAAATAGGAGTGTGATTTTGTGAAGGGTGAATTTAGGCATTTTTTTCCTGGAGGAAATACTTCGAAAGGTTTTTATTCTTTTTACAGGTATATACTATCTCAAGAAACAGCTAGAAGAATTATCTGTATAAAAGGAGGTCCTGGTACTGGGAAGTCCTCACTTATGAAGAGAATTGGTCAATATTTTAATGAAAAAGGATACAACATAGAATATCACCATTGCTCCTCTGATAATAATTCCCTAGATGGAGTTGTTATTAAAGGATTAAATGTTGCATTTATAGATGCAACTGCCCCTCATGTAGTGGATCCAGTAAACCCAGGTGCAGTAGATGAAATTTTAAATATGGGTGATTGTTGGAATGAAAGAAACTTTAGTGAATACAGAAATTCTATAATATCAACTAATAAACAAATAGGAAAAACCTTCAAACGTGCCTATAGATATATAGGTGCTGCTAAAACTATACACGATGAATGGAGTTCTTATAACGCCGAAGCTCTAAACAATTCTAAGCTAAATTTATTTAAAGAAAGCTTAAAAAGCGAAATCTTTGGAGATATTCCTGTATCTAACACAGGAAATGACAGGCATTTATTTGCTACAGCCTTCACTCCTAATGGAATAGTAACTTATGTAGACTCAATAATTGCAAATTATAAGAGGGTCTATGTTTTAAACGGGGAACCAGGTACAGGTAAAACCAGTGTTCTATCTTATATATGTGACGAAGCTCTAAAAAGAGGACTTTCAGTAGAAGTATATCATGATCCTCTAATCCCAGATAGAATAGAACATCTGCTTATTCCTGATTTAAGCATTGCTTTACTTACTTCTAATGAGATAAATAAAAGAAACTTTGTTGGAAATCAAATCAATATGGAAGACTTCTTAAATAAAAAACTTCTTGATAAGTCTTCTGAAGAGATTCAAGATGCTAAAGATACCTTTTATTTATTATTGAATAAGGGCTTAGCAGTAATTGCTAAAGCTAAGGCTCTTCACGATGAACTTGAAAGATTCTATATTCCAAATATGGATTTTGGTAAGGTTGAAGATAAATTTAATGACATTATAACTAAACTCCTAAAGTATGAAAAAGAATATAAAACTAAATTATAATTTATGCAGTTAAAAGAGGATGTCTAATTTAGCATCCTCTTCTTTTAGCTTTTATAAAAAATAATATCGCATTAAAAATTAATCTTGTGAAATACTACTATAATAAAAAGCAAGCTGTCCTTTTTGACATAAAATAACCTGTATAGGAGGGTATAGAAATGTCTCCACTTTTTAAACTAAAAAGAAAAGTAAATATACCTTCGAGCTTTAACTTTTCTGATACGGAAGAAAAGCCAGATAAACAGAAATGTGATACAAAGCTATTAACTAAGGACTTTACTGTAAATATTGATATATTAAAAAAAGAATTTAACTATCCTTTAAATAGTGATCTATACATTCGTAATGTTTACATAAGCTCCTTAAAAGCTACAGGAATCCTATTCTGCATAGGTGTAATAAGTAATTTAAAAACTCTTGAAGAACATATACTGGCTCCTCTACTAGAAAATTGTAATGAAATTAATAAAGATAATGCAATAGATGATATAATGATAAAAATATTAACAATAAAGCAATCAAAAAAATCCTCTGATGTATCTTTAATTGTAGATGATATATTGAATGGACATACAGCACTTATTATAGATGGTTACGATGAAGCTATTTTAATGTCTGCAGAAGGAATTGAACACCGCTCTGTAGAAAGGCCTTCCAATGAAAATGTATTAAAAGGCCCTAAGGAAGCTTTTATAGAATCTTCGGTGGTAAACCGTTCCCTAATAAGGAAACAAATTAGAAATAAAAATTTAATAACAGAAAGCATAGTAGTAGGTGAACTTTCTCCATCCGATATATCCTTGATGTATATGAAAAATATTGTAGATGATAGAATAGTAGAAAGAGTTAAAAAAAGGATAACCCAGATTAAAGTTGATACTATACAAAATACTGAAATGTTAGAGCAGCATATTGAGGAAAGACCTTACTCTTTGGTACCTACTGTTCTATACACTGAAAGAGCAGATAGAGCAGTCTCCTATATATTAGAAGGTCATGTAGCGTTAATCATGGATAACTCACCTGCAGCCTTGATTCTTCCTGTAACATTTTGGACATTTTTTCATACCGGAGAAGAACAATATCAAAGGTGGGCTTATGGAAACTTTATTCGACTTATTCGTGCTATAGCTTTTATAGTTTCTTTTTTAACCCCATCTTTATATATAGCTGCAACAAATTATCATCAAGATATGCTTCCTTCAGACCTCCTTCTTGCTATCGCTGGAACTCGCGAAACTATTCCGCTGCCTGTAATTGCAGAAGTCCTTCTGATGGAAATATCTTTTGAGCTAATTCGAGAAGCTAGTACAAGAATACCTGCTACTATTGGTCCTACTATTGGTATAGTTGGTGCTCTTATCTTAGGGCAGGCTGCTGTAGAAGCAAATATAGTAAGCCCTATATTAGTAATAATTGTAGCCCTAACAGGGCTTGCTTCCTTTGCAATTCCTGAAATAAGCTTTAGTTACTTAATAAGAATAGGAAAATTTATTGGTATCTTCTTTTCCTCTATTCTTGGATTATTTGGACTTAGTGGGTTTTTAATTGGCTTTACTGCTTACTTAATAAGTATAAAATCTTTTGGAGTACCATTTCTTGCTCCGCTAGCTCCACACTATAGTTCTTCAAGGGATATAATTATGCGTCCTCCTGTCTGGAAAGAATTTATACGGCCCTTTAATCTAAGTACAAAGAATAAAATAAAAAAGAAACCGCCAAAAGGAGGTTTAAAATAATGATTAAAGAATCCGATGATAAGATTGGATGGAGAGAGGTTTTTGCTATCTCAATATATGCCATGGGATTAGAACTTACAAATTCAACTCCTGTTCTGTTAGTAAAGGAGGTAGAAAATGCTATTTGGATAATTCCTATAGTTTCTTTTCTAGTTATACTGCTTCCTCTTTCAATACTTATGTACTTATTGAAAACTTATAAAAATAAGAATTTAGTGGAGCTCATTTATGATTTAATGGGCAATTTTCTTGGAAAATTAATAAACTTCACCCTATTTGCCGTTATTTTTTCAGCATTTATTATAGATACTAGAGACTATATTGATATAGTTTCAACCTTGTTCTTTCCTAATACCCCTTTAATAGTGCTTTATATATTTTTCATATGGGTAATATATTTTATAGCTACTCGCGGTCTAGAAACTATAGGAAGGACTTGCTGGATGACATTTATTCCACTGTCAGTTACTCTATCCATGCTGATAATTCTAGTGTGGCCTGAAGTAAACTTTTCGTATCTATATCCCTTAGGAGGACCAGGATTTTCTAAAATTATAAAATCGGGAATTACAAGCAGTTCTCTTTTTAGTGATGCCTTTGCCATAGCGATTTTTTTCCCCCATGTTAGGGATTATAAATCTTATAAATCAGGAGCCTATTTAGGATTAATAGCTACTGTAGCTTATATTTCTTTCTTTTTTATTATTTTTACAGCTGCTTTTGGTTCTAATTTACTAAGTTTAGTAAGCTATCCTTATCATCAGCTTACTAGAATAGCCACCCTAGGAAGATTTTCTGCAAACTTAGAGGCTTTTTTCTTCTTTTTCTGGATCGTTGCTTCAGCACTACGCTATGCCATATATTCTTACATGGCCGCTGCTCTATTAGGTGCTACTTTCCATATATCAAACTATGAGAAATTACTATTACCGCTATCAATTGTAGCTATATTTTTAAGCCCAATGATAGAAAATTTTATACAATCAGCCTTAGTTTTAAGAAGTATCTTATTAGGCACCCTTGGGTTAATTTTTATAATTATCCCTTTTCCCCTTATGTTGTTGTATAAGCTAAAAAGGGGGAAAAATAATGAAACATAAACTTTTAGCCTTAACTTTAATATTCTTAATGATTTTTCCTTTGATGGGGTGTTGGGATAAGATTGAGGTAGAAGAGCTTGGATACGTGGCCGTTATTGGTATAGATAAAAGAGAGGATAATTTTCTAGACGTCACCTTCCGAATAACTAATGCTCAAGTAGGAACTTCTACTAAGACCACAGTAGATGAACCTCCACATGCTACTATAACTCTTGCTGCCACAGATATTTTATCAGCTCGGGAACTGGCAGATACTTCTATAACAAGAAGATTGACCTTCACTCATACTGTTGCCATTGTTGTAAGTGAAGAACTAGCAAAGTCTGAAGAATTTTATCAAATATTAGAACCAGCCCTTAGGGATGTAGATCTTCGAGAAAAAATTAATTTAATAGTTTCCCGTGAAAAAGCTTCGGATTTTATTCGTAGAAATAGCCCACAGCTAGAAACCCGCCCTGGTAAATTTTACGATTTTATGTCTGAAAGGTGGCGTGAAAGCGGTATAGTGCCCCAATCTAACCTTCATAGATTCATTCAACGCACAGAAGATAATACTAGTGCCTATATGGCTATATATGCTACCTGCAAAGATGTACCTTCTAATATTGTATCCGATAGTAACTTTGATTACATAGCAGGTGAAGTTCCTAAAAAAAGCGCTAATCCTACTCAAATGATTGGCTCTGCCATTTTTAGAGAAGGAAAAATGGTCAGTTCTATTACAGGAGAAGAAACAAGACTTGCCTTATTACTGCGCCCTAAATCTGAATTACATAGGATTACTATGGCTTTCCCAGATCCTATGGACGAAAGGCTTAAAATTACTGGCGCAATATCTGTAAGAAAAAAAGCAAAAGTTAAAGTAGATGTAAGTGAGGGAGAACCAAAATATATGTGAAAGTCCCTGTAAGGTTAGAAATACTAGGAGTTCCTAGTCTTATAGATTATATAACCGACTTAAAAAGACAGGATATTTTAGAACGCTCCTTAGAAGAGTATCTACAAGAAAGAGCAATGTCCTTGGTTGATAAAACGCAAAATCAGATAGGCGGAGAGCCATTTATGTGGGGATATAGCGCCAGAAAGCAGTTCTGGACATTAGAAGAATTCAGAAAATACGATTGGATGAAGAATTACCCTAAAGCAAAAGTTTATATAAAATTTGATGTATCTATTAAAAACTTTGGAAGAATACTTCATCCGCCTAAGCTAAAGCAAAAGATAGATTAGTAAAGCCTTAGAATATAGCTTTTAAATCTTTAAATAATTTTTATAATATAAAAGAGTTCCAAGTCTGGAACTCTTTTATATTACATAACCATCTCTGCTTTTGCAGCTGACTTTTTCTCTTCCTTACCTAAACTCTTAATACCCTTATATAAATACACTGCTGTAATAATAGTAGCCATAGTATCCGAAATCGGTGCTGACATCCATACGCCATTAATATGAAATATTCCTGGTAAAATTAATAACATTGGTATTAGAATTAACACCTGTCTTGACAAAGATAACAGCATAGATACTTTAGCTCTACCTATAGCTTGGAAATAATTTGAACCAACTATTTGGAATCCTATAACTGGAAGCATACATAGGAAAATTCTTATTCCATTTACTCCTATCTTAAGCAGCTCTTTATCTGTCTTATTGAAAACTCCAATTAGAGCCTCAGGGAATACTTCAATTACTACTAGCGCTATAGCTCCAATAGAAACTGCACCTATTATAGCCAATTTAAGAGCTTCTTTGACTCTTGCATATTGCTTAGCTCCATAATTATATCCAATTATAGGCTGTACAGCTTGGTTAACAGATATCATAGACATTACGATAAGCATCGTAACACTATTTATTACACCCATGGCTCCAATTGCCAAATCTCCACCATAAGCCATTAGTTGTTTGTTAAATAATATATTAATAGCACTTGAAGCTACCTGCATAGCAAATGGAGCCATACCTATCGCAACAATATCTTTGAAAATTTTCCTATCTATCTTGAAATTTTCTTTCTTTAGTTTTAGAGTACTATTCTTTCCTCTAAAATGAGATACAACCCATATTGTATTTGCAAATTGCGAAATAATAGTAGCTAGTGCTGCCCCTTGAACTCCCATCTTAAATACAAAAATAAAAATCGGGTCTAAAATTATATTTAATCCCGCTCCAATAAGCATTGTGTACATAGCAATTTTAGGATTTCCTTCTGAACGAATAAGATTATTTAGACCAAACCCCACATTTTGAAATATAGTTCCGAATAATATTATTGATAAATAATCATTAGCATAATCTATTGTATTTTGACTTGCACCAAAAGATCTAAGTATTGGCCCTTTTATTATAAAAGATAATATGCTAACTAGAATAGCTACTGCAATTAGTAATATAAAAGCATTTCCTAAAATTTTCTCTGCCATATCTTTATCCTTTTTTCCTAGGCTTATAGAAACAAGCACACCTGATCCCATTCCTATAAGCATAGCAAATCCTGCAGTTATAACCATAATAGGAAATGTAACACTCAATCCAGCAAGTGCCAAAGATCCTACGCCCCTACCTATATATATTCTGTCTACAATATTGTATAATGCATTAACCAAGGTCCCAACTATAGCTGGAATAAAAAACTTGATTAATAGTTTTAAAATTTTTTCTTGCCCTAATTCTTTTGTCTTATCCATATTTCTCTTATCCCCCTTTATTCCTAAATATTATTTTAGCAATAATTATCTATTTAAAATGTAACTTTTACTACATATAATTGCATAAGCAACTACATAATTATATCTAACTTTAGTTGTTATTGCAACTAGTTTTTCATTTTTTCAAGCAAAACTTCTCTAAATTAGAGATTAAATCTATTAGATTCTGAAATGTGTATCTAGGAAAACAAGCGTATAGATTTTAGCTGTTCTCTTATGCCTAAACTAAACTTACTTCTAAAATAAGAATTTTATTTCTCGATTTTCTTAGTATAGTATATTAAATAAAAAACTTTATAAACTAATAATGCCTAAAAAATAAAGTAACTGGGGTGTTGAAATTGAAATTTATGCTGATACGATTGGCAATGGCTGGAGTGTGGCTAATTACTGCATGTAAGTGGGGGGACTTGAAAAACTGGAAAAACTACTATCCATCTATGTTATTCTTTGGAATGGGAGATCTGATTTACTGCTGTGTATTTCATAATCATCTTTTATGGGAATTTCAAACTGACCTTTTGGTTCCATCCCTCAATGAATTATTTGTAATACTATTTATATTTTTCCCTTCAACCTTACTATTTTTATCTAATTATCCTAAAAGGGCCAGTCATAAGATTATATACATATCATTCTGGATAGCTGCCTATATGGTAATAGAGATAATAACCTTATTTATGGGTGTAATAAAACATTATAACGGTTGGACTCTCTGGTGGTCATTACTTCATAATTCAATTCAATTTCCTATATTAAGACTTCATCATAAGAATCCCATTTTAGCTTGGACTGTTTCATTTATATTCCTGGGAATTATAATGTATATATTCAATATGCCATTTTTAATTAGGAAATAAGCAATTTATTTCAGTGGAGAAACCTTGAAAGGCAGTGGAGGAGTAGAGCAGTTGAGAACTTTAATTAAGAGTATCTCTCCACTTCTCCACTAAGAATTTTGCTTCGCAAAATTCTTATATCTTGTAAACATAGAGCTCATGCAGTGCTCTAGTAGCCATAACGTACATAGTTTTATCTTCACTTGTTTCTTTATTATTTTCACTAATAGCTATTACAGCATCGAATTCTAGCCCTTTTGCAAAGTATGAAGGGATTACTACTTCCCCTTTGTTATATACTATATCTTCTCTATCTAAAACCTTTATTTTAACCTTTTCTTTGAGCATTGATGCTATTTTCTTTGTTTCTTCAAGATTCTTACATATTACAGCTACACTTTCAAAGCCCTTTTCTCTTAAATTATGAATAGTATCAATTATCTCTTCATTCAACTTTCCCATGCTTAAAAAGTCTTTTTGTACAACCTCTTTCCCACTTCTAACTATAGGTATGATTTTATCTTCTTTTAAATAATTGTTTGCATATTCCATTATTTCTTTTGTAGATCTATAACTTTTGTTTAAAGGAAAATATTCTACATCTTCCAAAACATCTTTAAGTCTCATCATAGGAACTTCATCTAAAGAAGGGATGAGTCTTTGATTTTTATCTCCAACTATTGTATACCCCTTGCAATTTGTAAGTTCCTTGATCACTTTGAATTGAAGAAGACTGTAGTCTTGTGCTTCATCTATGACAACGTGCTTTATTTCATCCTCTAACTTTAATCCTTCCAATTTTATTTTCAAATACAAAATTGGCGCTAAATCGTCTATAGTTAGGACCTTATTTCTATTTAATCCATTGTATAGCTCTAAACAACTTTCATTGTCAAGCCACTCTAATGAACGCTTTGCGTCCATTACACTTTGTATAACTTCTCTTATCATTATTCTTCTTTTAAATGAAAAATCAGCTTCATGTAAGTTTCTTTGCTCTACATTTAGTTCTTCTAAAGATTTTTTATACCACTTTTCTATTGCCCTTATCTTCTCATCTCTAGTATCTTTAATCTTAGAGAAGAGAATTCTCTTTATCTTAGCACTTCTTCTAAATAGCGGCATATCTTTATAGTATACAAATAGCTCTTTTATTGCATCCTCTTGCACTATTACCTTCTTATCAAAAGATAAATCTTTTATTTTGAAATACTGCCTATTTAGAAGTTCTATAAACTTATCTAATTCCTTTATAAACTTCTCAGATGTCTTAAAAAGCATATCCTTTATAAATTCTTCATCTTTATTTATTACTCTCTCCATGTATTCTCTGAAGCTCATTACATTGTTTAAATCTACAATATCTAAAGCGAACTCTGTAAAGGTCTGCTGCCTAACTCCTATTTCTCCGAGACTTGGAAGCACTGTTGAAATATACTCCATAAATATATCATTTGGTCCTAGTATAAGCACTTTGTCTTGCAAGGCTTTTCTATAGTTATATAATAAATAAGCTACTCTATGAAGGGCTATAGTAGTTTTTCCACTTCCCGCTGCTCCATCTACAACTATTGTTTTCTCTCTAGGCTGTCTTATTATATTATCTTGTTCTGCTTGTATAGTCATTATTATATCTTTAAGTTTTTCTCCAGCCTTCTTACTTAAAACCATTTGAAGAATTTCATCTTTTACATCTAGTTCTGAATCAAACATTCCAACTAGTTTTTCTTTTTTTATTATAAATTGTCTTTTTCCTATAATGTCTACATTTACTTTTCCCAGAGGAGCTTCATAGTAGGTATCCCCAAGTTTTCCAGCATAAAACAAGGCTGCTATTGGTGCTCTCCAGTCTACTACTACTGGCTCATAGACATCCTCTGGAGTAAGCCCAAATCTTCCAACATAGATTTTATCTTCCTCATCAAATTCCTTTTCTTTAAAATCAACTTTTCCAAAGTACGGGGAAGTTTGAAGTATAGTTAGCTCCTTAAATTTCCTGTCTATAACCTTAAAGCTCTCTTCTGTTAC
This sequence comes from Clostridium bovifaecis, assembly GCA_009738435.1. Taxonomy (GTDB): domain Bacteria; phylum Bacillota; class Clostridia; order Clostridiales; family Clostridiaceae; genus Clostridium_H; species Clostridium_H bovifaecis. The sequence goes on from CP046522.1 coordinate 3,027,283, forward strand.
AAATCTTTCGTGATCAAAGTACTCTATTAACTTATCCTCATCATCTCTATATTCTTCTAATGCCTTTTTTCTAGTCTCTACCAATTGCTCACTTAGACTTGCTCTTTTATTTATATAATTTCTTATTTCCTTTTTAATCAAATCGACAGTATCTTCTACTCTTTGATTTTCCATTTCAAATTCAAGTTCTTTTTTTATTTCAAATTCTAATTCTTTATTACTCACTCTAATCATTCCTTTATTTGAAATTTAGGTACACTTTTACACAGGAGGCTTACGATAGGTATCCATGGAATAAAATAGTACAATGTAAACACACTGTACTATTTTTAATCACTAATAGCTAGTCTCTAATCCATACTGACTACACCATAGTGTCTTCTTCATCTTTGCCTATACTAACCTTTTCTTCCACAACTTCTTCACTATTTTTGAAGTTATTAACCATTTCCATAAATTCTTCGCCCATTAAAGTTTCCTTATCTATAAGTCTTTCTGATATAGCAGTTAGTAATTCTCTATTTTCTTCTAGCATATTAATAGCCTTATCATGAGCTTCTTTTATTATCTTTAAAGTTTCTTCGTCTGCAAGTGCTGCTGTATTATCGCTACAATTTCTGATGGGTCTTCCGTCAAGATACCTACTTGAAACTGATTCTAATGCCATCATATCAAATCTTTCTGTCATGCCGTATATAGTTACCATATTTCTAGCTGTTTGAGTTGCTTTTTCAATATCATTTGAAGCTCCTGTAGAAATAGAATTAAATTCTACTTCCTCCGCAGCCCTTCCCCCTAACATTACTGTTATTTGGTCTATCATTTCCTCTTTACTTACTAAATACTTTTCCTCTTCTGGAAGCTGCATAGTATATCCCAAGGCTCCCATAGTTCTAGGAATTATAGTAATCTTGTGTACTGGATCTGTATGCTTTAATAAAGCTGCAACCAAAGCATGCCCTACCTCATGGAAAGCAACTATCCTCTTTTCCTTATCAGACATTATTCTGTCTTTCTTTTCTTTACCAGCAATGATGATTTCTACTGCCTCTTCTAAATCTTCCTGTATAACAGCCTTTCTGCCTTTTTTAACTGCAAGAAGAGCTGCTTCATTTACCATATTGGCAAGGTCAGCTCCAACTGCACCTGGTGTAGACTTTGCAATTCCCTCTAACTCTACATCATCAGACATCTTAACTTCCTTAGCATGAACCTTTAATATTGCTTCCCTTCCCTTTAAATCTGGGGTGTCTACAATTACTCTCCTATCAAACCTACCTGGTCTTAACAAAGCCTTATCTAAAACCTCTGGTCTATTTGTTGCAGCAAGAATTACAACTCCCTTCGACGAATCAAATCCATCCATCTCTGCTAGAAGCTGATTTAATGTCTGTTCCCTCTCATCATTTCCTCCGCCACCAACAGCGCTATCCCTACTTTTTCCTATAGCATCAATTTCATCTATAAAAACTATACATGGAGCTTTTTCCTCTGCCTGCTTAAACAAATCTCTAACTCTAGCTGCACCCATACCTACAAACATTTCTACAAAGCTAGAACCAGATAGGGAAAAGAAGGCTACCTTCGCCTCTCCTGCTACTGCTTTTGCAAGCAATGTTTTACCTGTTCCTGGGGGACCCACAAGCAGCGCTCCCTTTGGAAGTTTAGCACCTATCTCTACATACTTATCAGGATTATGAAGAAAATCTACAATTTCAACTAGGGACTCTTTTGCTTCATCTTGTCCAGCTACATCATCGAAAGTTTTGCCTGTTTCATTCTCGCCATAGATTTTAGCATTATTTTTTCCAAATGACATAACTCCACTACCCATTTTCTTTTCTACAGAGCCAAAAATTATCCTTCCAATAAGCATAAACATTAAAATAGGCAATATCCAATTAACAAAGAATCCTTTTATTGGGTCGTTATTGCTTATAGGTCCATCATAATTTATGTCAGCGGCCTTTAATTTATCTATTAGAGGTCTTACATTTGTTTTTTCAATATTACTAGTGTATTTTATCTTTTGACTTACTCCTTCTTGCTCCTTTGGAATGATGACTATTTGGTTATCTGTTATCTGAACTTCTTTTATAGTTTTTTCTTCTATCATTTTTTCAAAGGCACTATATTTTATGTGCTCGGTTCTAGCGCTCTTAAGTACTGAATTTAGTATCAGCAGCAGCGCCATAACTCCAGCTACATAATATACTAGATATTTAAACTTTTTATTTTGAAACATTCTAAGTCCTCCCATTAGCATCAAAATCATTCCATATTATGTATTATGTACATAACTTACTTAATTAATCTATTACCTAGTCTTAATTCATAATGACTATTATACCCTTAATTTTCGCACCCTACAAGAGCTTTAGCTTATTGATATTTTTTTACATTTAATCAATTAAATATATTTGCATTAAATATTTATTAGAATAATTCAAAATATCCTTATACTTTTATTGACATTAAAATCAATCAATAATACAATATTAATAAGGAAAAAAATATATACAATACAAAAATTATTATATTCGTCACAATATAAAATTCTTATGCTTGAGATCAAAAATATTTTATAGAACTACGTTAATAATATTACTATGTAAACCATAAGTCATACATGGAACCAGAAATCTCGTATTTCCCTCCCACCTCCATGTATGGCATTTTTTATTTCATGAACTGCTTTTTAAGGAAGTGTTTTAAGTGAATCTTGTAAAGACTTATGGGAATTTAATAAAAAAATCTATGAATAATCCTAAAACTGCCTTAGATTTATTTAAACTTGGATTACACCTTGAAAAACTTAGGCTTTCTATCTTTTCGAATAAATCTCTACCTACATCACTCCAATACTTAAATAAAATTTGCGTTCAGTATGTTTTAGAGCCTCTAACTCATCCTAGCTCTTCTGCTCTTGTAAATTTATTTGCTCCTACTGAGATACTCCACGCTATGGGCATATATCCTCTATTTGTAGAGGCATTTTCCTCATTTCTATCTGGCTTTATAATTGAAGATTATTTTATTGATTATGCTTCAAACTCTGGATTATCTGAAACCCTATGCTCTTACCACAAAGCATTTTTAGGAGCTATACAATCTCAGCTTATTCCAAAGCCAAAATTTGCAGTAACTTCTTCTATGATCTGTGACGCAAATATAAATACTTTCTCTTATATAGCTGAAGAATATAATATTCCTTTATATACTGTAGATGTTCCTTATGAATACAGCAAAGAAGCAGAATTCTATGTAAGTACCCAGCTTAAAGAAATGGTGAAGTTCATTGAAGACTCCACTAATAAAAAACTAAATTTAGATAGATTGAAAGATGTAATAAAGCTAGAAAATCAGTCTATAAATTATAATAAAAAGTTCTTAGAAAGCTTAAAAGATAAGTATTTCCCAAATACGTTGACTTTAGAGATGTATAAGCTTTTTTTATCTCATGTTGCTATTGGAAGAGAAGAAACTTATAAATTTTATAAAATGCAGTTAGACGATATAGAACTCTCTCCAAAGAGTCATGGTAAGAGATTCTTATGGGTTCATCTTCTTCCCTTTTATCATGAATCTTTAATAAAATACTTCAATTTTAATGAGGACTATCAGCTTCTTACCTGTGACTTTAATTTTGACTATATGGAAGAACTGGATTGCGATCATCCATTTGAAGCCCTAGCTAAAAAAATGCTCTTGAATCAATATAATGGACAATTTCAGATTAAAGCTGATAATATATCATCTATGTGCAAAGAGCTTAATGCAGATGCCGTTATAAACTTTTGCCATTGGGGCTGTAAGCAATCTAGTGGAGGTACTATGCTATTAAAAGAAACTCTTCGCAAAAATCATATACCATTTTTGTCTATGGATGGAGACGGTATTGATAGAAGAAATACAGGAAATGGGCAAATTCAAACTAGACTTGAAGCCTTTTTAGAGATTATAGAAGCTAACAACAGAAAGAAGGTTATTTGATGATAGGTTATGTTTGTAAGTATACTCCAATTCATATATTAGAAAGCTTTGGGGAAAAGCCTATAAAAATCGAACCATTTGTTCATAACTTTGATAAGTCTGATTCTATGATGCATCCTAATATGTGCTTTTATTCAAAATCTACTCTAGAATACCTTTTAAATAGCGAAATAAATGAGCTAATCTTAGTTAATTGCTGTGATAGCATAAGAAGACTGCATGATGTACTTAAAAATCAAAACAAATTTAAGTTTATTCATTTAATAGACTTGCCTCATAAGAATACCTGCTGCTCTATTAATCTATTTAAGCACGAACTTTTAAAATTTATAGCTCACTTTGAGGAGTATAGTGGCAAAAGGTTTGATTCTAATAAGTTTGGGGAAATCTTGAAGGGACATAAAGAAAAAAGCTCTGACAAATATGAGCACAAAGATGAAGTTTCCATCGCCTTGCTAGGAGCCCGCTCTACCCCTTTTCTAGTAGATTTTATAGAAAATCGTGGTGCTAATATAAAATTCAACTTTACTTGTACTGGAGATACCGCCTTTTGCAATGATATATCTGAAAATGAAGATGTATTGAGTTTTTATGCGCAAACTCTCATTAGATCCTTTCCATGTCTTAGAATGACAAATTTAGAAAAACGTTATAATAGCTTAAATGAAAGTAAAAATCAAATAAATGGTATTATATATCATACTTTAAAATTTTGTGACTTTTACTCCTATGAATATGCAAAATTAAAAAGCAAAATGGACATTCCTATTTTAAAAATAGAAACAGATTATACAGAACAAAGTGAGGGGCAAATGAAGACAAGAATAGAAGCTTTTATAGAAGCATTAAAATCCAAACAATCCACAGAACTTGAATGCAGCTCCTCTGTAAATGCGGAAAAAATGTGCCAATTAAAAATTGTCATGGGTATAGATAGCGGCTCTACCTCTACAAACGTAGTAATACTCAGTGAGACTGCACAAATATTGGCATATTCCATAGTTAAAACTGGTGCTAAAAGCTCAGTTGGAGTTAATAATGCAGTAAACTTAGCTTTAAAAAAGGCTAACTTAAAATTTGAAGATATCTCTTATATAATATCCACAGGATACGGAAGGGTTTCTATACCCTTTGCTAATGAGCGCATAACTGAAATAACCTGCCACGCTAAAGGATCCTTCTTCTTAAATCCTACAATTAGAACTATAATAGATATAGGCGGACAAGATAGCAAAGCTATAAAGATTGATGATAATGGAAACATAATAGATTTTGCTATGAATGACAAATGTGCAGCAGGCACAGGAAGGTTCCTAGAAATGATGGCTAAAACTCTTGAAGTATCTATAGATGAAATGGGTTACCTAGCTTTGAGTTGGAAGGAAGATATCTCTATAACGAGTATGTGCAGTGTTTTTGCCGAATCAGAGATTATTTCTCTAATTGCTATTAATAAGGAAAAGAGCGATATAATTCATGGCCTCTGTAACTCTATAGCAAGCAGAACCCTTTCTCTTGCAGATAGGATAAAGAGACGCGGTGGATATATAATGACTGGAGGAGTAGCTAAAAACATAGGGGTTGTAAAAGCCATTGAAGAAAAGCTCGGTGAAAAAATATTTATACCTGCTGAACCTGAAATTGTAGGAGCCTTAGGCGCTGCACTGATTGCTCTAGATATGAAGAAGTAATCTTTCATTCATAGAATTTTATATAGCAACTAAAAAAGCTGCTGGGTTAATTCGACCCAGCAACTGCAGCTTCTCCGTATTTAAATTTACCAAACCTGTTAAATGGAAATACTATAAACCTAGCTTTACCCTTTATGTAATCTCCTGATATATAATGCTCTTGCCAGTATCTGCTGTCCCATGAATTTGCTCTGTTATCTCCCATAAAAAAGTACTGTCCTTCTGGCACCTTAAATTCTCCGCCTTTTCCTCCATTATAAACAACATATGGTTCAGCTTGTTTTTCTCCGTTTATGTATACACTTCCGCCCTCATCTATCTTTATTTCATCTCCTGGAAGTCCTATCAATCTTTTTATAAGAGTTTCTCCAAGTTCTTCTGAATCAAATACTACAATATCTCCTCTTTTTAGATTTTCTTTATTATATACTCTTGTAACAAGCATTCTATACCCTGGTTTTATGGTTGGATACATAGATTTTGATGGCACTGAAACTTGAAAAAATAAAAATCGATTTATTAAAAAGGCAAGAATAACTGCGGCACCGATAGGTACTATCCAATCTTTAAAGAAATTTTTTGCTTTCATAGGTCAACCTCTCCTTTTTTATGTGCTACATAAATCATTTTATCATAAATATAAAAAGTTACCAGTTAAATTTTTATGTATTCTATTTAGCATATATGCATAGCTCCATAAATATAATCAGAGTATAGGTGTATTTATTTTCTCAAACTTAATTAAGGTGTGTATCTTTTTTAAATCAATTAAGGTGTATATCTTTTTTTAAAATTAATTAAAAAGTAAGTACCTTTTAAAAAGTTATGAATAAATTATATTGTGAGCACAATTAGTGAGGTGAAAATATTTGGCTTATTCAGATAGAGAATTGCTGGCTAGGATTATAAGGTGTGAAGCTGGCGGTGAAGGAGATAATGGGATGAAAGCCGTAGCCTCTGTTGTTATGAATCGAGTAAGAGTTCCTTATGGTGAATATCAAAGAGTAGGTCAAGGTAGCATTAGAAAAATAATATATCAAAAAGGTCAATTTGATTGTGTACGTTCAATACTTGGGGGGCAACCTAATCCTCAAACTATTTGGGCTAATCCACCACAAGACATACATTTTCAGATAGCAGATTGGGCAATATCTGGACAGCGTCTTTTTACTACTGGAGCTTCATTATGGTACTTTAATCCATTCCAGCCTACTTGCCCGTATTATTTCCCTAGAAATAGAACAGGCTCTTTCCAAGTAAGAGTAGGAGATCATTGTTTCTATAATCCAACAGAACTTTATTCACAAACTTAGTTATAATTTTACAATTATAATATACATTAATTTATCAAGGAGGCCACTTTATGGAAGATTGGTTAGATTTCGATTATAGGCAGATGCCTGAAGTGCAAAACCCAATGTATGGTCAGTTGCCAATGATGCCATGGTGTCAACAAGCAATGATGCCCTATCAGCAAATGCCTGTTATGCCTTATCAACAAACAGCTGTGCCAACTGCTCCTATGCCTGGTGCACAAATGCCTACGACTGAAGGAGAAGGAGGACCTGACTTTGAAATGGAACCTGGTGCTCCAGTTCAACAAAATAGAAATTATCTTCAAGGTTACTTAAGAACACAGCTTGGCAAATCCATGAGAGTTGAATTTTTAATAGGGACTAGTATACTTACTGACCGTGTAGGAACTTTAGTTGAAGTTGGAATAGACCATATAGCATTGGTTCCTTTTAACTCAAACGATTTACAAATAGCAGATCTTTATTCTATAAAATTTGTAGAAGTATTCGGTGGAGCTAGGGATTTACCATCACATCTTCAACCAACTACTACAGCGCCTAGATAAAATTCATAAGAGACCTCGAGGCTTAGCTTAAGCCTCGAGGTCTTCTTACTTATGCACTAATAGGAACATCTTCTGACTCAATATTCAGCTTATTATTCCACAAATACTTTCTTGTTTCTTCAACAATTACTCCATTTAGAGCTATTAAGGATATAAGGTTTGGTATAGCCATTAATCCATTTGCTAAATCTGATATATCCCATACAAATTGAAGTGAAAAAATTGCTCCGAAAAACACCATAACTACCCATATGATTCTGTAAATAATTATTCCTTTTCTACCCATTAAATATTCTACTGCCTTCTCTCCATAGTAAGACCAACCTAATATTGTAGAGAATACAAATGTAGTAAGAGCTATAGTCAAGAATACCGTCCCAAACTTTGGAATTGTTCCGAAGGCAACCTTTGTAAGTTGTCCACCCTCAAGCCCTTTATTCCATACGCCTGTATTAGTTAATACAATTCCTGTCATAGCACACACAATTACTGTATCCCAAAAAGTTCCTGTAGATGCTACAAGAGCTTGCCTTACTGGATTTCTTGTTTGAGCTGCTGCGGATACTATAGGTGCACTTCCTAGTCCTGATTCATTTGAAAATAATCCTCTTGAAACTCCGAATCTCATAGCTACCATCATGGTTGAACCTGCAAAGCCTCCTACTGCCGCTTGCTTTGTAAAAGCAAACTTAAATATCGTAGCAATAGTAGCTGGAATAGTCCTGTAGTTCATCATAAGTATTATTATGCAACCAACAATATAAAAAAGCGCCATGAACGGAACCAGCACATTTGCAACCCTAGCAATGTTTTTTATGCCACCCAAGATTACTCCTGCTGTCAGCAGTGCTAATACAATCCCTGTAACCCAAGTTGGGACTTGCAAAACTTCCTTTGCCATACCTGCAATAGAATTTGACTGAACCATATTACCTGTACCTATAGCAGCAACTGCTGTAAATATAGCAAATAAAATTCCAAGCCATTTCTTTTTTAGACCATATTCTAAAACATACATAGGCCCTCCAGCCATAGTACCATCTTTTGTTCTTACTCTATATTTTACAGATAGAAGAGCTTCTGAATATTTTGTTGCAATCCCAAATATACCAGTAACCCATGTCCAAAATACAGCCCCTGGTCCCCCTAAGGATATTGCTGTAGCAACCCCAACTATATTTCCTGTCCCTATAGTCGAAGCTAATGCCGTTGCCAAAGCACTAAATTGGCTTACATCCCCATGAGAGTTATCATCTTTCGTAACCGAAAGTTTTATGGCTTTCCCTATGTATCTTTGAATAAATCTTAGTTTGATAGTTAGAAACAGATGAGTTCCTAATAACAAAATAAGAAGTGGCCAACCCCATAATAATGTATCAATTTTAGATATTATCTCCCTAATAAATTGCAACCTCTCTTCCCCCTTTTCATCAGTATATGATGCTCTATTAGTTTTACAAATTTGGCATGTGAATTTTAACGTAATTGCATTTATTTTATCATATCTTTGACAATTAGTGAATATTAATAAGGTTTATGTGATTAATTACCAACACCAAAAGCCCTAGGATTTCACTCCTAAGGTCTTTTTTATATTTTATAGCTTAAATCTGCTGATTTCCTCTTCTAGTTTTTCTGATAACTTCTGTAGTTTTTCTGCATAACTTGTGAATTCATCCATCGTAGCACTGATTTCCTCTGTTGAGGCAGATACTTCCTCTGTTGAAGATGCGGTTTCCTCAGAAATAGATGAAATGCTCTCTATCTGTCCTAACACATTGTCTTTTTTATTTTTTATTTCTAGTACAAATTTCTTGATTTCTTCTACTCTATCATTTAATACAAAAATTGAATTTATAATCTTATTAAAAATTTCTTGAGTTTGAATTACAGCTTCATCTTGTTCCTTAACTGTATTTTCCACTTTGTTCATAGCTTGCACAGAGGCTAAGGATTTACCTTTAATTGTTTCTATTATCTTTTTTATTTCCTCTGTTGAACTTCTTGATTGTTCGGCTAGTTTCCTAATTTCATCAGCTACTACAGCGAAACCTCTTCCGCTCTCTCCTGCTCTTACAGCCTCAATGGAAGCATTTAAAGATAATAGATTAGTCTGTTCAGTAATTTGAGAAATAGTATCAGAAATTGCATTTATTTCATTCATGCTGCTATTTACATCTTGAACAGTTTTACTTACCTCACCAGCTGAAGCTTTTGTTATATGCGATTTTTCCGTCAGTTCCTTAAGTCTATTTAATCCTCTTGAACTTAAGGACTGTGTATCAGAAGATACTTCTCCCATCTTTTCTGTTGATTCTGCTATATTATCAAGCTTATTAGATAGGTCTGCCATATCTTCAGCGCTTTGCTGTGAATTCTGAGCCTGATATACTGCTCCTGAAGCTACCTCTTCTACGGCCTTAGATACTTGTACAACAGAAGCCGTCGTTTCTTCTGCCATGCTAGCAAGATTAGAGGAAGTCTCCAGTATGGTTTCTGAGGATACTTCTATATTCTTTATCAAATTAGATATATTATCCATCATGGAATTAAAAGCTCTTCCTAATTCTCCAAACTCATCTTTTGACTTTATGCTCACCTTAGTTGTTAAATCTCCCTCAGCCGCTTTATTAAAAATTTCTTTTAACTTGTTTATATTTACAGATATTCCTCTACTCAATATAAATGATACAATAATTGAAACTGCTCCCATAATTAAAGCTGCCATCATAATTAAATATTTTATAGAGTTTGTATCATTTACTAATTCACTTTCATTCATCGATGCAATTAGCTTCCAATTGGTTTTCTCATTAGTATAGTATGAAGAAAATTTGCTCTTTCCTTGAAAATCATATCTAGCAAATCCATTAGTATTTTTCTCTATTTCATTCCAAACACTTAGCTTAGCGGCTTCGTCCTTTCCTATAATCTCCTTTTGAGGATGCGCAATTATTACACCCTTATTATCAGATATGAATACATACCCCGATTCCCCTACTTTAATCTGGGATAATTGATTTGAAAGGGTTTCTAAGGATATATCCATTGCTACAACACCTACAACTTTTCCATCTTTCTCAACAGCCTTAACTATAGATACTACTGCTTTACCTGTTTGAGAGTCTTTATAAGGTTCAGTTATAACTACTTGTCCTCTTTTGTCTAGTGCTACCTTGTACCAAGGTCTTGTTTTATGATTGTACCCCACTCCTGCAGCATTTTCAGGGTATATTATAAATCGTCCAGATTCTGTACCAAAATAAACGTTTAATATATCATTATCACTCTTTTGTATATCTTTTATTAATGATTTAGCAAAATTAATGTAGGTTGGCTGTAACTCTACATTTATAAAATCCGCATTACTTGAAAGCATCTTTACTTGATTAGACATAGCATCAAAATAATTATCTAAGCCTCTGTTTATTTCTAGTAAAGTTTGATTGCTTGTTATCTCTAATTTTTTACTCAGTACAGATTTTGCTTGTAAATATGTTGCTAATCCCGAAATCACTAATGGAATTAAGCACATTAATATAAAGCTTGCAATTAGTTTAGCACCTATAGTTTTAAAATTCAGCTTCTTTAGTTTCACATTTGTTCCTCCTTTTATAATGTAAATAAAATTATGTGATAATATATTTAATTTAAGACAATTTATGTAATAATTATCGGATTATTTGTAAAATGCTGTAGAGATAAATTTGACCGTATGCCAAATTACTACACTAGTAAATTACTTCTACTATTTGAATTGAAAATTAATACTCTGCATTTAAAGGAATTTAGGTTAAAATGGAACAAAAAAGTTACTACTATTATTATTTGAACTAAAGGTATATAATAGTTATGATAATAATTACTATTTAACTAACATTATTTAAATTATTTACAAAAGGAGAGTTAAAGATGAAGTTTACTTTTGATCACAATAACATTAATGTTTTAGATCTTGAAAAAAGCCTAAAGTTTTATAAAGAAGCTTTAAACTTTCAAGAGACCAAAAGGTACAACCACCCCAACGGAGATTTTATTCTAGTATACTTGAAAGACGGTATTACTAATCAAAGTCTTGAACTCACATGGTTAAGAGACAGAAAAGAACCTTATAATTTGGGAGATAATGAAATTCATTTAGCCGTAATTACTGATGATTTCAATGCAGCTTATGAACACCAAAAAAAACATGGGATGCATATGTTATGAAAATAAAGAAATGGGCATTTATTTTATAGAGGATCCAGATGGATATTGGATTGAAATTCTTCCAAATCATATATAATATTATTTACAAGGGATGAGAATGCTATGAATAAAGCTAAAATCTATTATTTATTTCATGACGGATTTTTAATTGAAACAAATTCTCAAATCTTCATATTTGACTATTATAATGACAATAGTAGTAGTCATAGCAGAAGTCTTGAAGATGGCGTTATTCCAGATGAATTTTTTAAAACCTCTAAAGACATATATGTCTTTGTTTCTCATGGCCATGAGGATCATTTTAATCCATCCATATTTAGTTGGAAGGATATTAATTCTAAAATAGAATACATTTTAAGCAGTGATATAGAAATTAAAAATGCTTATCCTAAGCATAGGATTATTTCAGAAGGCGAAAGTCTCCAAATCAAAGACATATTCATAAAAGCATATGGTTCTACTGATCTTGGTGTATCCTTTCTCATAAAGACAGATGATATGAGTGTGTTCCATGCTGGTGACTTGAATTGGTGGCATTGGTATGATGAAAGTGATGAATTTAATCTTGAAATGTCTAAAGCTTTTAAGTTTCAAATAGATAGGCTTAAAGCTGAAAAAATAGATGTGGCTTTCTTTCCAGTAGACTATAGACTTAAAGAACATTATTATTTAGGTGGAGAGTATTTTATTAAAAGTTTATCTCCTAAGCTATTTATACCAATGCATTTTTGGAATCATACTAAAATTACAGAAGATTTCTCCGAAAAGTTAAAAAATCACAACACAAAAATAGTTGTTATTAATGAAAGAGGGCAAGAAATATTATTTTAATAATTCTTGTTGAAATAAAAATGCCTCATTTGTAATTTTTTCAGTAAAATATCTTTATGAGACATACTCTTCACTCCTGTTTATAAATCTACTAGTAGAATCTATCTTATATCAGACAAGGTGAAGTTTGTCTCTATTTTTTGTGTAACTTACATCAGTTGAAATGAATCTTGTTTAACAGTTCGCTAAGGAGTGATAACATTATGTTGATAAACAATCTGCTTGTGGGTAAAAACATAAAGTTAACTTCTTTTAAAGAAGAATACTTACCTACATTTGAAACTTGGTATAATAATACAGGATTTCTTAGACTTTATGATGTTGTATCCGCATTTCCTAAGTCTGAAACTGAGCTGCGCGAAATGATTTTAGATACAAGAAAATCAAGCGATAAATATATATTTGCTATAAAAACTATACAAACTGATAAAATCGTTGGAGTTACAGGATTCGAAAATATATTATGGAATAACGGTACAGCGACTGTATATATAGGAATTGGAGATAATAACTTTAGAGGTCAAGGCGTGGGTAAAGAAGCTTTAGCTCTTACCCTGGAATTCGGATTTCAAGAACTAAATTTTCATAGAATCCAACTTACTGTATTATCCTATAATAAGCCTGCCATAGCACTTTATGAAAAATTAGGTTTTAAAAAAGAGGGAGTATACAGAGAGTTTATTCATAGAGATGGTAAAAGACATGACATGTACCTCTATGGTATTCTACGTAATGAATGGAATAATATTATATAAAATGATTTTAAACATTTATGTAACAAAATTATGATAAATTTATTTTACAAGGAGAGTGTTTATGCTGACATTTAATCCATTAACTATTAAAGATAAACATATCCTAGATAAGTACTTGCAAGACTATAAATTTACTACTAGTGAATATTCTTTTACTAATTTACTTATCTGGAGAAAGGCTTGTGATGTTCAATATGCAATATACAAAGATATCCTTATAATAAAAAAGAAGGACTTTAAAGAGAATTATCACTTTATGCAACCAATTGGATACAATAAAGAAAATTTAAAAGAATTAGTTGAAAAATTAAAAGAATATAAAAAAGAAAATAACATGAAGTATCTATTCAAAGATGTTGAGAATTCGTTTTTAGAAGACCTTAAGGATATATTTGGTGATGAGGCTCACATCAAAGAGGATGTAGATAACTTTGATTATATATATTTAAAAGATAAGCTGATAAGCCTGTCCGGTAAAAAGCTCCACGGCAAAAAAAACCATTATAATTACTTTATAAAAAACTATAATTACAGTATAAAGGATCTTTCAGAACCTGGAGTAAAGGAAGATTGTATTCAATTAGCTCAAAAATGGCATATTGAAAACTATACTGACGATATGTATCTAACTTATGAATTAGACGGCATTATAGAAGTTCTAAATTATGCTAATATATTAAACTTAAAAGGTATGGCTGTTTATGTTGATGATATCATAGCCTCCTTTACTATTGGAGAGCTTGTAAATGATGATATGGCTATAGTCCATTTTGAAAAGGGCTTAAAAGACATTAATGGAATCTATGCCTTCACTAATAAGACCTTTGTTGAAAGATACCTAAACAAGGTAGAATATATTAATAGAGAACAAGATTTAGGCATTGAAGGCTTGAGAAAAGCAAAAAAATCTTATCATCCAATAAAACTTGAAGAAAAATATTGTGTAAACCTGTAAGAAAAATATGCAGTATTTTTCTTAGTGGAGAAGTGGAGATAGTGGAGAACTTTAAGTCCATAATATATCTCTACTTCTCCACTTTGTGCTTTAGCGCATCAACTCCTCTACTAGAAACACTTTGCTTCGCAAAATATTTCTAAAGTTTATACTTTGTTTATAATTAATTTATAGAAAGTAGAGACATAGGCTTTACAATAGAATTATGAAGGACCTTCATAAAAAGATAAATTTATAAAAAGGAGTTTTATAAAATGATATTGAAGAAAAAAACTGCCATGATTTTAAGCTTTACTTTGGGTACAGTAATGTTTGCCACCACTGCTATAGCTGAAATAGCATCTAAGAGTGGATATGATGTTTTAAAGGATTCTCTAAAGTATACAGCAGAAAGTGCCACTACTAAACTTTCAAGCTATACTATGGATATGTCCTTTGTGTTAAAGGCTGACGGCAATGTTATCGCCTCTGAAAAATCCCTTAATAAATTTGATGTTTCAAAACAAGCTGCAGAAAATACGATACAACGTATTGATGGGAAAAATACGATAGGCTCTTACTATTATTCAGATAAAAACGGCCGCATAAATAAAAGTAATGAAAGCTCTATTTATTACGTAACTGAATTTACAAGTCCTCAGGAAGTTCATTCTTTTACAAACCCTTTTAAGGAAAAAGGTGCTGAAGATGTTGAAAGAATAGCTGATATTCTTGTAGGTAATTTAAAAGAAGCTGTTATAATTACTGAAAAACCTGATGGAAGTAAAGAGTTATCTGGTTCTCTAAGCGAATCACAAATACCAGCACTAATAAATGCAGTAGTATCTTTTCAAACTAAAAATGAATTTGGATATAGACAAAATAACGAAAACCTTATGCCTAAAATTACAAAAGATGTATTTGTAAAAGAAGTTACTGGGAAAATGCTTGTGAATAAGGATGGACTAATTGAAAACATACTTGGTACTGGAGTACTTTCCGGCAAAGATGACAGTGGAAAAGAGCACACTATTACCTTTGAATTATCTGGAAAACTATATGATATTAATTCAACTAAGGTTAATAAACCTGATCTTTCTGGCAAGAAAGTAGAAAAAAATATAGAAAGAGATTATAGTAAATTAACTAACCCTGCAAAATATATAGGAAAATACACAACTGATATTCTAATAGAAAAAGAAGGTAAGTTCCAAAAGATAGGAGAAAAATTTATAGATATTACTCAAGTAGACGAAAAGAATATTAGCGGAAGATATCATGAAGAATTTGCTCAAGGTTATGAAGATTATGCCACAAATAAAAAAGACTTTAACTTTACCGCACAGTTCCAAAAGGACAATTTAGATGCAGCCTTTACTTCTACTACTTCTTCTGGTAATACTATTAAAGGCAATATATACTTAGATCAATGGTCTGGAAAAATAAACCTTAATATAGATGGACCTAGAGAAGGAAATATGTTATTTGATAGCCAATTTAGTAGAGTATTTGAGTAAGAAAAATGCCAAGCTCTTTTCTTAAGTCTAGAATTTAAATTGGAAAGTTTAAAGTGTAGGATAAAATTATATCTTTGCATTCGCAAAACATCCTTCACTTTCTGCTTTCCGTTTTCTACTTTAGACTAACAAGAACATTGTACATTTTTCTTTATGTTACTCAGCAAAGGTTCATAATAATTTTTGGAGGTACTAAAATGGAAAAAGTTATTGAAATTAAAAATCTTTCCAAAGTATATAAAAACGGAAGGGGTATAACAGACATAAATTTAGATATACGTAGAGGTGAAATCTTTGGATTTTTGGGCCCTAATGGAGCTGGGAAAACTACTGCTATGAAGATAATGACTGGACTTGTAACTCCTGACAGCGGTGATGTTAGGATTCTAGGGCACAGCATACTCGAAAATTTTGAAAAGGCCATGGAAAAGGTTGGTTGCATTATAGAGACTGCTGAATCCTACCCATACCTAACGGCTTTTGAAAATTTAAAGCATTTCTCAAGATACTATGATAATATTGATACTAAAAGAATAGAGGAAGTCTTAGAGCTTACGGGTCTTATAAAATATAAAAATGAAAAACCAAGAAAGTTCTCCCTTGGAATGAAGCAAAGATTAGGAATTGCCGCTGCAATACTATCAAAACCTGAAGTAGTTATTTTGGACGAGCCTCTAAATGGTCTTGATGTTGAAGGAATGATTCATATGAGAAACATTATAAAGAACCTTGCAGAAGAAGAAAAGACTACCTTTTTTATATCAAGTCATCTCATTCATGATGTAGAGCTTACATGTACTAGTGTAGGTTTACTATATAACGGCAGAATGCTTGGTATTGATACGACTAAAAATATACTAAACAACTATGTTTCCCTTGAAAATTATTTTATTAGTGAGGTGGAGAGAAATGGTAGGATTTAAGGCAGCTTTAACTAATGAACTAGAAAAACTATATAAAAAGAAAAAGGTTGTGGTGGCAGCATCAGTGTCACTTATTTTTATAATACTTGGACAATTATGTATCACAGGTCTAAGAACTGGCTTTGGAGTACGTGGAGTGTCGAGCATGGAGTTTCCTCTGCTTGTACTTTCCGTCGTGGTAAACTCAATACTCCCTCTTTTCACAGCTCTTGTTGCCATAGATAGCTTTTCAGGAGAATTTTCACAAAACACTATGAAGATTGCAATTACCCGCCCTGTTACAAGATTAAAATTTTTTACTGCAAAAGTAACTGCTATAATGATATTTATTCTAGCAAATCTCCTATTTGTAATGATTTTTTCAACTATAATAGGCTTAATTTTTAATTCAAATTCTTTTACAACACAAGGTATAATTAGAATATTAATTTCTTACTTAGTAACCTTTATTCCAATGACTATATTGGCATTGTTTATTGTACTTTTAACAAATATATTAAGAAGCGGAATTAGTGTATTTTTCTTAACCATCCTCTTTTTTATTGCCTTTAAAGGATTGGGAATCATATTTTCAAACTACTCTAGTCTATTTTTTACGAGCATGCTAGACTGGTATAAAATCTGGATTACTAGCAATATTTCTTTCTTTAAAATTTTCCGCCAGTTCCTCATGATATGCAGTTATGATATATTATTATTTACAGGGGCATATTATCTATTTGATAAAAAAGACTTTTAAGCTGACAATATGAATATAAAGAAACGTTTATTTACTTATAATACTATAACAATAATATTCCCATTTATTTTTGTAGCTTTAACAATTTTTATTTTTATGATATTAAATTCTAAATTTTTTAGCACAAGCATAACTTATGATAGTCTTGAAAACTTATCTTCTTTGAAAACTGAAATTATAGTTATAGCTATAGTTTTCTTTATTTCTTTTATTGTAATTAACCTGTTTATGTCCTATTTATTTTCAAAGAGGATTTTAGAACCAATAGCCCATCTTAAAAGAGCTACAACTGAAATAAGTAGAGGTGATTTAAGCTTGGAAATTACAGAAAGTGGTGATGAAGAAATTAAGGAACTATGCGCAGATTTCGAAAAGATGAGGATACAACTCAAGGATTCTGTACGCCTTAAAATTAAGTATGATGATAATAGAAAAATGTTAATTTCCAGCATCTCTCACGATCTAAGAACACCTATAACTTCCATAAAAGGCTATGTTGAGGGAATCTTAGATGGAGTAGCTAATACACCTGAAAAGGTAGAGTTATACTTAAAAACCATATATTCAAAGGCTGAACTCATTGATGTTATGATTGATGATTTACTCCTGTATTCTAAGCTGGACTTAAATCAGATTCCATTTAATTATGAAAAAACCGATATTGTTAACTTTTTTGAATATTGTGTTATGGAAAGCACCTTTGAACTACAAAAATTCAATATAGAAATTGCACTTAAAAATGACTTAAAGAAAGCAAAATATGTAATGCTCGATAGAGAACGAATGAGAAGAGTTATAATTAATATACTTGACAACTCTCGGAAGTATATGAATAAGGAACAAGGAAAAATAACTATAATACTAAGAGAAACAAACTCTAGTGTCATTATTGAAATAAGGGATAATGGCTCTGGTATTGATAGAAACCATATAAATAGAATATTTGACAGATTCTATAGAGGAGATTTAGCAAGAACTGAAACAAAGGGCAGCGGTCTTGGACTTGCTATTTCAAAACAAATTGTAGAAGGCCATAAAGGTAAGATTTGGGCTGTTAGCCATGACGATTTAGGCACTAGTATAATAATATCACTAGCAAAACTAGTATAAGTATGGAGATGGTATTATGAAAAAAGTTTTAATAGTTGAAGATGACTTAAGTATTGCAGAACTCCAAAAGGATTATCTAGAACTTGCAGGCTTTGAAGTTACTATATGTACAGATGGTGTGCAAGGCTTAAATACTATAAAAGAAAATGAATTTAATTTAATAATTCTTGATATAATGCTCCCAAAATTAGACGGATTTAGTATTTTACGCAGCATACAAGAGGAAAAAGATATTCCTGTTTTAATGGTTTCTGCAAAAAAAGAAGAAATCGATAAGATTAAAGGGTTAAGTCTTGGTGCTGACGACTATATAACTAAACCTTTTAGCCCTGGTGAATTAGTGGCTAGAGTAAAGTCCCATATCCAGAACTACGAAAGGATAAAAAGTAGATTCTCTTCAAAACCTAAAAGTAATACATTGATTATCCGTGGTCTTGAAATAATCAAAGATTCAAGACAAGTATTCATAAATGGTAAAGAATTATCCCTAGCACAAAAAGAATTTGACCTACTACTATTTTTAGCCGAAAATCCTAATAGAGTATTCAGTCGAGAAGAATTGTTTGAGAAAATCTGGGGTCTAGATGCTCTTGGTGACACAGCTACTGTTACAGTACATATTGCAAGAATAAGGGAAAAAATAGAATCTTCTCCTTCTAATCCTCAATACATTGAAACAGTTTGGGGAGCAGGATACAGACTTAGAGTGTAGTATAAGAAAATTGCGGCGCAATTTTCTTATAGGATAGTCCCTAGTCTCTAATCGCTAATCACTAAAATACAGATGTTAAGCTTCAGATGTTGAGAATAAATTGATGTTGCAGTGTAAAGCAAAATGAAGCAAAAACTAACTACAAACTTCTTCTAACTCCACATAATAAGGGCTTAGCATCTACAACATTATCTTACCGCTGACCTACTAGCGATTAGTGACTAGAGATTAGTGATTTAGAACTATTTTGCTTCGTAAAATAGTTCTAAAGTGTATCACTCAATGCTTTTTAATGACTCTACCATCTCAACATTTTTAAGCTTGTAATACATCGCAAAGTTTACAAAAACCGCAAATATTAGGGTTAGTACTATGGAAATTAAATAACTCTTAAGATTTAATTTAAGACCAAACATCATATTTTCCATTTCTACTGTAATCATTATATATCTGTGTGAAAATATTCCCATTATTAGTCCTACTAAAGTTCCGATGAGTGTTAAAATTGTATTTTCTCTATATATATACGCTGAAACTTCCTCGTCATAAAATCCTAGCACTTTTATAGTGGCAATTTCTCTTATTCTTTCACTTATATTAACATTAGTTAAATTGTATAAAACTACAAAAGCTAAAGCTCCTGCAGAAATAATCATAACTAGTACCACATAATTTAAGCTTCTTATAGTCTCTTCAAAGTTTTCCTTGATTGCAGTATTAAAACCTATACTGGAAATTCCTTCTTTTTTTATTAGCTTTCTGGATAAGTTATCTTCAACTTCCCTAGAAGCATTCTTTAAGACTCCTACTACCTCATTGAATTCTACTTTTGTTTTAAAGACTTCATCATAGTAGCTTGGAGATAAGTATACATAATTGAAAAGATAATTTTCAGTAATTCCCGCTACCTCAACCAAAGCTTCATTTTTATCATTATTAATAAGCTTTATTTTATTTCCTACCTTCACTCCTAAACTTTTGCCTACTTGTTCAGTAATTATTACTCCACTCTCGGGAATCTTTACTTTTTTTTGAGATTTACGTTCTTGCAGGTGAATGAAATTATCTATGCTCTCTATATAGCACCACTCCCGTATCCTAAAGCTTTTAAAGTGCCTATATTTCCTCTTTGTTCGTCCACCATTCTGGTCATAGTGGTCAAACATACTAAAGCAGCAACTAGTGCAAAGAATACTGGAAAAACCTTAGATAAAGCATCTATTCTGTCTGCAGCCCCTCCATAATCAACATAAGAATAATGGCTTTTTCTATCTAATACATACCATTTACCCTTTTCAATTTTCTTTAAATCTTTTTCACCATCCTCAATCTTCTTCCAAGCATTTGAAAGTTCTCTATAGGCCTTCTTCTTTGAATCCTTATACTCTGCTTCCCCTTTTGCTAAATCCGCCTTACTTTTTTGAATTTTTTCTCTTCCTTCTTTAAATTCCTCAAGGCCCCTTCTTTCGCTTTCTTGAAGCTTTACTTTTTCCTTTTCAAGCTTTTCTCTAGACAAAGCTAATATTGCTTTAGATTTGTTAAGCTCTTTCTCGCCTTTAGCTAACTCGCTCTTCTTTTCTTCTAGTTCCTTTTTCACATTTTCTACTTTCTCTTTAATTTCATTTAACGTTCTAATTGTAGTTTGTAAACTCACAGAAAGCCTTTTTATTTCTTCTTCTGGTAACAAAGGATTTTCTAAGGCTGCTTTAATTTCAGCTATCTTATTTTCTAGAGTAGCTATTCTCTCTTCACCTTTCTTAATCTGTTCTTCAGCACTTTTAAAGCCCTTATTCGCTAAGGCTTTCCTTTCATTATAGATTTTAACCCCATTTTCATATTTCTCTTGTTCTTTTGCTAATTCCATTTCAGCTTTAACTATTTGTTCTTTTCCCGATTTAATAAAAATATTAAAGTTTCTTTCCTCTTCTATAAGCTTCTTTTCTCCGTTCTCTACCTTTGATTTGCCATCCTCTATTTCTTTTAAAGCCTTCTCTAACTTTCCCTCTGCATAATGCTTTTTTTCTAAATATTCCTTTTTGCCCTTTTCTAACTTCTCTCTGCTTTCTTTCAAAATATCATCATATCTAAGAATTTCCCTCTCCTTAGCTAGGTTCTTAACTCTATCTGTAACCTTATGAACTGCATCAAAATATTCATCTCTATAAGAAT
The DNA here is from genome assembly GCA_009738435.1 of Clostridium bovifaecis. Classification (GTDB taxonomy): domain Bacteria; phylum Bacillota; class Clostridia; order Clostridiales; family Clostridiaceae; genus Clostridium_H; species Clostridium_H bovifaecis. The sequence continues at coordinate 3,048,727 of CP046522.1, forward strand.
TTAACTTCCTGGCACCTTTAACTGTAGCAAAAATATCTGTAAAAATCCCCATTTTAAAATCTTCCTGTGGAATCATAATGAAGTTTCTTACTTGACCGTTGCCAATATCACTGCTGCCTTTTTCAAATGATAGATAGTATGGCGTTTGAACCATTCCAACCACCTTATACTCTGTACTTTTAAGGCTATCGCTTAATGGCTCATCTTTTCCAGAATGAAGCTTAATATTAGAACCCAAAGATACGGTTATAGAATTGTTTTTTCCTTTTTCAATTACACACTCTCCCGACCTCTCTGGTAGTCTCCCCTCTAATAAATTTACATTATTTATATTCTTACTTTGAGGAAGTCCGTGTACTCTTAATACAACTTCTTTTTCATTATATTCTGCTAGTGCATCTAGTGTATATGTTCCAAATGTATCTTCTATTCCTTCAATTTTTCTTATTTCATCTAAGTCGCCCTCTGTTAAACCTAGAGTTGAGACAATTCTTATATCCATCAAATTATAGTCATCATAATATTTATCTGCAGTATTTTTCATATCCTGTGGAGCTATCTTGACCCCAGAGAAAAATGCTACTCCTAATGCTACAATTGCTAAAATAGATATAAATCTACCTAAGGACTTTTTAATGTCTCTCAATATATCCTTTCTTAAAGAACCTTTTGTCACTACCACTCAATCCTTTCTACTGGAATAGGATTTTTATTTATAGTTACACTTTCTACTTTTCCGTTCTTAACCTTAATAACCTTGTCTCCCATAGGAGTTATTGCTAAGTTATGGGTTATCACAACCACTGTCATGCCCATTTTTCTACAAGTATCCTGAAGAAGCTTTAGGATGGTTTTTCCTGTATTGTAATCTAATGCTCCTGTTGGCTCATCACAAAGAAGGAGTTTCGGATTCTTGGCTAAAGCTCTTGCTATTGCCACCCTTTGCTGCTCACCTCCAGATAACTGAGCAGGAAAATTTTTCTTTCTATCGCTTAATCCAACAGCTTCAAGCACTTCTTCAATGTCCAATGGATTCTTACATATTTGAGTTGCTAATTCTAAGTTTTCAATAGCAGTTAGGTTTTGAACTAAATTATAAAATTGGAATACAAAACCTATATCATGCCTTCTATATGAGGTAAGCTCTTTTTTAGAGAAAGTACTTACCTCCTGCTTATCTACTATAACTTTTCCTGAGCTAGGCTTATCCATTCCGCCCAATATATTTAATATGGTACTTTTACCTGCCCCACTAGCTCCTGCTACAATAACAAATTCTCCTTTATCAATTGAAAAATCCACTCCACTTAAAGCTTCAATTCTCAATTCTCCCATTTTATATAACTTTTTTACATCCTTAAATTCGATATAACTATTCAACATCATCTACTCCTTATTAAATTTCATTAACCATATTATGTACTAAAAACCGCAAATTTAGAGGAAAACCTCTTAATTTACGGTTTTTAGTTCGTCTAATATTTATATGCCCTATGCTACATGGCAATCTGGAATACTATTAAACTTTAGTATACTTAAGAAATCCATCTTCCATAATTAACTTAATCTTTTCTGTTTCATTCAAATATTCAACATAAGATCTTAGCATTCTTTCTATTAGAGAATATTTATGTATGCTTCTTACATTTAAATCAAAGCTTTTAATAACAGCCTTCATAACTTCTTCCAATGTCATAGCACCCTCTATTATATCGTAGATGTTTTCTGCCCTATTCTTATAAAACTCTATATTATCAGTTATAAGCTTAGAAATATTATCATACATACCTTTATGAGCTACTATGTATTTACTGCATTCTAAGTTATAAAGTTTCGTTTTACTTTTTAAATCCTCTCTAAGTATAAACGCATAAGGCATTTTTGCTCCTTCCATAACTTCATAGCTTATAAGAGCATCTCCTACGTATGCAACATCGTCTGGAGTAATTATACATATATGTGCTGGACTGTGCCCTGGCGTATGTATAACCTTAAATTTGATGCCGCATAGATATATTTTATCTTGGTTAGCTGAAATCATGATATCAGTTTCACAAACCATATGCCCAAACCGCTTTGTTACATCAGATAAGGTTTGGCTGCTATAGTAAACTTTAAAATTTACAGTAGAGCTACAGATATGCGCCTCATATGATGACATAGCTATAATACAATTGTACTTATTCTTAAAATATGCATTATTTCCTATATGGTCTATATGAGCATGACTACATATTATGCCAACTACTTTGAAGTTATTTTTTTCTATAAGTTCCTCAATTCCTTCTCTTTCTCCTTCTTTCCAGCCTGAATCCAACATAATAATTTCCTTATCATTGATTTTATAAAAAGGTATGTATGTCATTCCAGTATCAATACAAAATGTGTTTCCTTTTACCTCTTTTATTTCCACAGCTTTTACCTCCGGCGTAATTCTATTGTATACTATTATTAGATTAGACAAAGATTTTGAAATAAGTATATCAAAAATATAAAGAATAAGTAAAGGATGATTCTCAAAATTTGAAAACCATCCCTTCTTATTCTTTCTAGACTCGATAAGTCTGTAACCTACAGCTTATTTTACGTTTATTTAACTTCTTGTTTTCCAGTTACCTTACCTTCAACTATAGCTGTTTTTTGTAAATCCTCACTTGTGTAGTAAATGCTCCCATCAATTGTAGCGTCTTTTGTTAAAGTGAATCCTTTAGCCTCTACGTAAATATCTCCTTTCACTACACCAGCTTGTATTTTGAAATTTTCACTTCTTATAGTCATTTTTGGAACGGTTATTGTAAATCTTTCCAAAACATTGTGCTTTTCATCTTGGGTATATGGAGCCAATTTACGATAAATACCTTTTGATTTATCATTCTTGTTATAAAATTCTCCTTCAACAACGATTTCTTTGTCTACAGTAATATCTCCGAGTGTTGCAACTATCCAAGTTCCATCTTTACTTAATGCCTTTGTAAGGGCATCAGCTCTGTTAACTGTTGAAGCAGTTGTTACAGCATCTACCTCAGGTACCTCAACTTTATTTGCAGCTTTTGCAGCTGCAACAATTGCAGAAGTATATCCATAAGTATCAGCTAATGTAGCACCACTTACTGCATCTACCATTTGTTCTTTGGTATTCTTTGAAAGTGTTGCTTCTAATTGTGCTATTGTTTTTCCTGATACATATGCTTGAATAGCATCATATGATTTGTCAATAGGCGTTGTTGCACCTGCTTCTTCTTTCATATGCTCGCTATAATATTTTGTATTTGTTCTCTTAGATGCTAAAACTATGTTTGGATCTTTGTAGTTCTTACCAAAGTCAGCATCAGAATTTGGAACCCCTGTCACAAGGTCTTTACTGATAAATTGATAATCATCTATAGATGCTGCAACAACCTTATCTCCTATTACTGCTGATACTGCTACAGTAAAGCATTTTGTCCCATGAGCAGCATATTCAACTCTTCCCATTTTTAATTTGTCTAATTCTTTAGTGTCTATTTGAATTGAACTGTTTTCTTTTGTATTTTTTGCTGCTGCAACTATTGCAGAAATGTACCCATGTGTATCAGCCAATGTAGCACCACTTACTGCATCTACCATTTGTTCTTTAGTATTCTTTGAAAGTGTTGCTTCTAATTGTGCTATTGTTTTTCCCTTTACATATGTTTGAATAGAATCATATGATTTATCAATAGGTGTTGTTGCACCTGCTTCTTCTTTCATATGTTCACTGTAATATTTCGTATTTGTTCTCTTTGATGCTAAAGCTACCTTTGAATCCCTGTAATTCTTACCAAAATCAGCATCAGAATTTGGAACTCCTATTGCAACATCTGTGCTTATAAATTGGTAATCATCTATAGAAGCGCCAACAATCTTATCTCCTGCCATTGCTACTACTGCAACTGTAAAGCATTTTGTTCCATGAGCAGCAAATTCAGCTCTTCCAATCTTTATACTAGTTTTTCCTACTGCAGCACTTGATGTTTCAGTTTTAGATGGTGTAGTTGTCGTAACTTTAGCTGCATTTAACTTAGCAAGAGTTTTTGGTCCAACTATTCCATCAGTTGTAAGAGCATTTTTACTTTGATAGTTCTTAACTGCATCTAAAGTCAACTTTCCAAAAATACCATCAACATTAAGCTTGTATCCATTTTTATTAAGCATTGTTTGTAGCAGTTCAACATCACTACCTCTTGAGCCAACCTTAAGTAAACGATTTATCGATATTGCTGGTTTAGCTGGACTTAATTTTGCAAGAGTCTTTGGCCCAACTATTCCATCAGCTGTAAGACCATTTTTGCTCTGATAGCTCTTAACTGCATCTAAAGTTTGCTTTCCAAAGATTCCATCAGCTTTAAGCTTGTATCCGTTATTATTAAGCATTGTTTGTAAAAGTTTAACGTCACTACCACTTGATCCAATTGTAAGTAAACGTTTTACTTCTGTTGATGTGTTAGATGTTGTTGATACTTTAGATGTGATTGGCTTTTTAGTTGTATTTCCTGGCTTAGGTGTAGTTTGCGCAGGCTTTACAGCATCTCCTGTAGCCGCCGAAACAACATCTACACCAACTTGACCTAGCCTGGAATTATCAGCTATAACTGGAAGCGACATTATCATAGCTAATGCACAGGCTACTGTTGCTAATGTTTTCTTCATTAAAATCCCCCCTATTTACATTCAATAATTAACCCTTTACGAAATAAAAATCATATTTTGATAACTTATTAATTAATAATATTGCTTCTCAATTAATAAATTTATGAAAATATTATATTTTTCGTAAAATGTTAACAATTATATTATATCAATTTATAAATTAAAAGTATATGCACGTTTTTACAAAATGTTCACCAATATGTAACAATATTCATCAACCTATAACATTGTTTTTAATCAAAACTAAAAAGGCAAGTAAAAACCACCAACGCAGTTTCTACTTACCTTCTTTTTTATAGTTTAAACATTACCTAGTATCGATCAACCTTTCATGTGTCTTTAAGTTATAAATACTATATTTTTTATATAGCATATCTCCAAAATAAACTTAACCTTCCACATTCTCTATTCCCCATTTATGCATTAACTCTAATATTGGAAGCAGCGTTCTCCCTTTCTCTGTAATAGAGTATTCTACTTTAGGTGGAATCTGATGATATTCCTCTCTATGAATTACCTTATCTATCTCTAGCTCCTTCAGCTGTTGAGATAGCATTTTATGTGAAATACTTATTAAAGTCTTTTTAAGTTCCCCATATCTTTTTACACCCTCAGTAGCTAAATGCCAAAGTATAATGGGTTTCCACTTACCTCCTACAACCTTTTGTGTGTATTCTAAAGGGCATTTATATTTTTTCTGCTCTATATTCTCCATTTAAATATTACTCTCCTTTTGTATAGTATCTTACACAAAAGTGCATACTATTAAAATTAATTATATGAATATATAATAAGTATATAAAATAAATAGAGTTACTGCAACTCTATAAATATAGAAGAGGTGTATTATGGAAGTATTAGAAGCGATACAATCAAGAAGAAGTATAAGAAAATTTAAACCTGATGCAGTACCCCAAGACTATATTACCGAATTAATAGAAGCAGGAAGATTAGCTCCTTCTGGCACGAACCTCCAACCTACACGTTATGTAGTAATAAAGAGTGAAGATTCAAGAGAAAAGTTAAAAGAATGTACTCCACTACCTTTTGTGCCAGCTGCTCCAGTGGTAATTGCATGCTGCATCGATACTAAGTCCATAAATTCAACCGGAGATAGAATGAAAGAACTTCGTGAAGCTCAGGCTTTTGTGAATACCCCACTTAACGAAGATAATAATGATTCTGATTCCTATAATAAAAGAAGAAGTACTATGGACGAGACAGCTGCCAAGGCTTATTTAAGTTTGAATGCGGCTATTGCTATTGATCATATAACTCTTAGAGCTACGGATTTAGGGCTTGGAAGCTGTTGGGTTATGATGTTTGATAAATCAAAAGTCAAAGATCTCTTAGGACTTGATGATAGATATGAAGTTCTTGCTCTATTACCTATTGGTTATCCAGATCAATCTCCTGCACAAAGGCCAAGACTAGATATTAAAGAAGTACTTTTAAAAGAAATTTAAAGGAGTAAGTATTTCTTACGATGATAAAATATCTCAAACTCTTTTAGCTTAAGAGAAAATAAAGGAGTTCTTAGCAATTCAGCACTTAGAACTCCTAATTTTATTTGCTATTGAGACATCATCCTCAATTAGCATTATTTTATATTTTATATTCTATACTCCCTATATCCTTTACATAAAATTAGTTTTAAAAAAGTCTACTTGCAGCTAGAGCCTAAAAATATATACTCGAATTATATCATTGCATCCTCTTAGATAGTCAAATATTTTCCTGTAATAGAAGAATTGCAATTGACTATATCCTTTGGCTGCCCTTGAAATATAACTTTGCCTCCATCCTGGCCTGCCCCAGGTCCAAGGTCTATAATCCAATCAGCTTGACTTATTATATTTAAATTATGTTCTATGACAATTACAGTACTTCCTTGATCCACAAGACGGTTCATAATTAAAATAAGTTGTTCTATATCAGACATATGCAGTCCTGTAGTAGGCTCATCTAATACATATACATTCCCTCGACTTTCTAATTCTGCTGCCAGCTTAACTCTTTGAAGCTCACCTCCAGATAGTGTATTTAAAGGCTGCCCTAGAGTAATGTAGCCTATTCCTACATCTTTTAATCTTTTTAAAGTAGGAAATATCTCTTTTTGATAAAAAAATTCCATAGCTTCGTCAATAGTCATTTCAAGTACTTCGCTAATACTTTTACCTCTTAATTTAAACTGAATTACCTGTTCATTAAACCTCCGTCCTTGGCATACCTCACAAATACTTTCCATGGTATCCATAAAAGCTAAATCCGTATATATCATTCCTAAACCTTTGCATTTTGGGCAAGCTCCCTTTGAATTAAAACTAAAAAGAGCAGCTTCAACGCCGTTCTGTTTTGCAAACATGCTTCTGATTGAATCAAAAATCCCAGTATAAGTGGCAATATTAGAGCGATTAGAAGCTTGAATTGATCCTTGATCTATGAAAATCGTTTCGGGATGATATTTAGGAAATACATGATTTATAAGAGTACTTTTTCCAGAACCAGCTACCCCTGTGACTACAGTCATAACACCTTTAGGGACTTTAATACTGACATCTTTTAAATTATGCAAAGATGCATGTTTTATGACAAACCATCCAGCAGGCTTTCTAATTTCTTTCTTCAGCCTAGGTTTATTGTTCAAAAACTTCCCTGTCAAAGTATCTGCTTTTACTAATCCATTTAAATCTCCTTCGTATACTACTCTACCGCCTTTTATACCAGCTTTAGGTCCTACATCAACTATATGATCTGCAATTTTAATTACATCAGGGTCATGTTCCACAATTAAAACAGTATTACCCTTATCTCTCAATTGCCTTAAAAGGCTATTAATTTTGTTTATATCGTGAGGATGAAGACCAATACTTGGTTCATCAAAAATATAGGTAATATCAGTTAAGCTTCCTCCTAACTGGCGAACCATCTTGATTCTTTGGGATTCGCCACCAGAAAGAGTAGATGTTTCTCGGTTTAAGTTCAAATATCCTAATCCAATGAAAATTAAATGTTCCAACCGATGAATAATAGCATCCACTATGGTATGTGAATAGGGTTCCTTGATGGTTCGCATGAAGTTAATAAGATCACTCACTTGCATTTTGGTGCAATCTGCAATATTTTTACCGTTTATTTTACACCCAAGCATCTCCTGATTAAGTCTGGCACCCTCACATAATGGACAAACACCTTTTGTAACCACATAATCAATGGTTTCCTTGTATAGAACTGCATCTCTCGATTCCTTATTTAAAAAAGTACGTTGAATTCTTGGGATAACCCCTTCATACTTGGAAGTTGGTGGCCAACCCTCAGTAGGATTTGAAGGCTTAAAATCCGTTTTGTAAAGAAGTGTATCCAATTCATCCTCCGTATAATCTTTTAGTTTTTTATCATTGTCGAAAAGCCCTGTACAAACGTAACGTTTCCATCTGACTTCCCCAGGCCTAAAAGTAGGAAACTGAATTGCTCCTTCATTTAATGACTTTTGACTATCAATTAGCCGACTAATATCAAAAATTTTTACTTTTCCTAATCCTTCACACCTTAGGCACATACCTTGTGGATTATTAAATGAAAAAATATCTGAATATCCAGCAAAAGGCTTTCCAATGCGAGAAAACAATAAACGTAACAATGAGTATATGTCTGTAATAGTTCCAACTGTTGACCTTCCATTGCCTCCAATTCTCTTTTGATTAATAACAATTGCCACTGATAGATTTTCAATTGAATCTACGTTAGGCTGTCCATAATGCGGAAGGCGGTGTCGAATAAAGCTTGAATAAGTTTCGTTTAACTGGCGTTGTGATTCTGCTGCAATTGTATCAAATACAAGGGCTGACTTTCCAGAACCTGAAACCCCTGTAAAAACAGTAATTTGCTTCTTAGGAATTTTCAAATTTATACTTTTTAAGTTTTTTTCTCTGGCTCCAATTACTTCTATATTACTTCTTGAACATATTTCTCCCATAATAATTCTCCTTTTCATATCCTATCTGTATCATTCAATTTTTTTTGACTACTTGTAATAAATAATATACACTATAAACATGACAATTGTTGTCTAGTTTTTTAATATATAGTAACTTATTATCATAAATATATAGGAGGATTTATGTCAAAGACTAAACTAATATTTGATTTGATTATGTATGTAAATACTAAAAGAATTTTTACTGCTCAGGATGTAGCCTACGAATTTAATGTCTCTGTTAGAACTGCCCATAGATACTTGATGGAAATAAGCGAACTTGGAGTTCCTCTATATACAGATCAGGGACGAAATGGAGGATACCGTATCCTAGAAAATAGAGCTCTTCCTCCAATCATATTTGATGAAAATGAAGCATCAGCAATCTTCTTTGCTTTTCAGTCATTGAAATACTATAAATCCTTGCCATTTGATACAAATATTGATTCAGCCTCAAAAAAGTTATACTTTAGTCTGCCTGATGACATTAAAAAGAAGATACGCCGCTTAGAATTTGTGCTATCCTTCTGGAACCCTAAACGAGATATTGATTCTCCTTTTTTAAAGGAAATAATTGAGGCAGCTATAAAAAATAATATAGTAATAATTGACTATCAATCAAAAACAAAAAATAATTTGAGAGAGGTTAAACCTATTGGCGTTTACGCATATGATGGACTTTGGTATATGCCTGCTTTAGATATAAAAAAAGATAAAGTTTTATTATTTAGAGTTGATAGGATACTATCCTTAGAGACTTCCGAAATAACCCATGAATTCCCAATGAGTTTAATGGATTGGTTTAACAGCTACACAATTAAAACACCTATTCGACTATATGTTGAGTTAACACGAGAAGGAATAAGGGAATGTCAAAGCACTATATGGCTAGAGTCTTCCATCGTAATTACTGATAGCGAAAATGGATATATAGATACAATCATTGATAAAAGCGAATTGGAGTTTGTTTCTAATTACTTTTTCCAGTTAGGTGATTATGTAAAGGTTATTGAACCCGAAGAGATAGTAGAAAATATAAAAAGCCGAGCTTACAGAATCCTAAATCATTATCTCTAATGAAAATCTTTTTGCATATCTGTAGCTCGGCATAACACCAATCTTTTAAATTATTATTTTTCAAAATTTGTATCTAAATTTAACTTCTAACTATAAATCTATTCTTTATCTGCATACATCTGTGCTGCTGCATAAAGATAATAGGAAAGACCTATTTGCTGATTTTCTTGCATGTTTCTATGAAAATCATCATCTAACATAAATTTTGATATATTAACAAATGATTTTGCATCCATATTTGCACCATGTACATTTAAAAATTCAATGTGTTCTTTTAATGCCTTCTGTAACCTCTTATCATCTGCTCTCCATCCACTTTTTAATGCATTTATCATAAAACTTGTAAATTGCTGTGCCTCTAATGCCTGTTTATTCACTTTATCTGCTTGAATTTCTTGAGTTCCCAGCATATCATAATTATATTTATCTTTTAGATATTCGTTTTGTTCCGTAAGTGCCTCTGCCCATTCTTCCTTATTAAAACCTTTAAACATTTCTAATTTATCCATACTTTCTCCTTTCTTTGTGAAGAAAATCGACTTCTCAATTGTACTTAACAAATGCTCCACTCTCTGCTTGCGCGCATAAAGCAGTTCATGTTGTTTTGTCAAGCATTCAATTCGACTCGATTCATCTTCAAGAGCCTTTTTTATATCATTGAGAGAGAAATCAAGCTCCCGATAAAATAAAATTTGCTGCAGCCTTTCTAGCTCCTTCATACTATATAGCCGATATCCAGCATCTGTCACCTTACACGGCTCTAATAATCCTATTTTATGATAATGATGAAGCGTCTTTATTGTTACTCCTGTTAACTCTCCAACTTCTTTAACTGTGCATTGCATGATTTCCTCACCTCGAATATAATATTAATGTCTTACCCAAGGTAAGAGTCAAGTTTTTTTACAAACTTTTTTGTGATTAAAGAAATCTTTCTTCTCTTCTTTTAGCTTTTGTCTACTTTTATAATTCATATCCGTATTACTACTTACTTTCCTAATTATTAATTTAGTTTTAAGCTTCATCAATTAGACTTAACAGTCACTTAAAAAGCCTCAAACGTCTTTATTTTTTAACCAAATACGGAAAACAACATAACCATCTGAAGCTGCTTACTATACCTCTAATAATCAACTTTCCAATATTTCTACAAACTTTTTTGTAGCTGGTGAAGGAGGTACACTCTTTAAAAAACAAAATCCTATACTTCTTTTAGGTACTTCTTCTACTATTTTAACTTCATATAAAACTCCATTATTTAAATATTCCCGTGAAAACTCTTTAACAACGCAGGCTATGCCTAAGTTTATTTTTGCGAATTCTAATAATAAATCGTGAGAGCCAAGCTCAATTTCCGAGACAATTTCAATACCTTTTGATAAGATATATTTTTCTACATACTGTCTTGAATTTGACTTAGTATCAAGCAATATTAATGGTAATTTTGACAATTCTTCAAAACTTAAAGGCATAGAGAGTGTATTCTTGTACTTATCGCCACAAACAAAAATATCTTGTACATCCATACATTTCTTTATTTCTAAAGACGTGTCTTCAATAGGAAAATTACAGATTGCAATATCAATTTTTCCCGACTTTAACATATCACAAAGTTCTAAAGTTGTTCTATTTACAATTTTTAACTTAATATTGGGGTATTCGCTATGAAATTTATCTAAGTATTGTAACAAAAAATATCGTGAAATAGCATCCCCTACCCCTATTTTTAATTCTCCTAGCATTATGTTTTTAGATTCTAACAGTTTTTCCTCACCTACATTAATTAAGTTTATAGCAGAATTGGCATATTCAAATAGTAACTTCCCTTCATTTGTAAGAATTACACCCCTAGATGTTCTTGTAAAAAGCCGTACCTCAAGTTCTCCTTCCAGTTGCATAATTGCCTGACTTACAGCAGGTTGTGTCATATACAGCGCTTTTGCCCCTTTAGAGAAGCTTTCACATTTAGCTACTTCACAAAAGACTTTATATAAATCTAATTTACTTATCATATAAGTTCTCCTTATACCTGACATTCTATATATTTATTTTACTTATACCATAATAATATTGTATAGTACAAGTATAAGTGTTAAATATGCATTATATAAATCGAAAAGAATTAAGGAGACATGACATGGAAAGAATGGTTGGAACTGTAGTTAGAGGTCTGCGTGCCCCAATTATCAACAAGGGAGACGATATTACAGAGATAGTTGTAAACACTGTATTAAAAGCTTCTGAAATAGGAGGCTATTCTATTAATGATAAGGATATTGTTACTGTAACCGAATCAGTAGTAGCTCGTGCTCAAGGAAATTATGCAACAATTGATAACATTGCAAAAGATGTGAGTTTAAAGTTTGGAGAGGATACTATAGGAGTAATATTTCCTATTTTAAGCCGTAACCGCTTTGCTATTTGTCTTCGCGGTATCGCAAAAGGAGCTAAAAAAATTGTTTTAATGCTTAGCTATCCATCTGATGAGGTAGGTAATCACTTAGTAGATATAGATATGCTTGATGAAAAAGGAATCAACCCTTGGACAGATATTTTAACTGAGGCGGAATTCCGCAGCCATTTTGGTTATAAAAAGCATCTTTTTACCGGTGTTGATTATATTGATTATTACAAATCTTTAATTGAAGAATATGGTGTAGAATGTGAAGTTATCTTCTCAAACAATGCTAAAACTATTTTAAACTATACCAAAAATGTTCTTACATGTGATATTCATACAAGATTTAGAACTAAAAAGATATTAAAAGCAAACGGTGGAGATAAAATTTATAGCCTTGACGATATTTTATCAGCATCTATTGATAGTAGCGGCTATAATGAAGCTTATGGGCTTTTAGGTTCAAATAAAGCAACAGAAGAAAGTGTTAAGCTTTTCCCACGTGATTGTCAACCTGTAGTGAATAGTATACAAGCTATGATTAAAGAAAAGACAGGAAAAACTGTAGAAGTTATGGTTTATGGTGATGGCGCTTTCAAAGACCCGGTAGGTAAAATTTGGGAACTAGCTGACCCTGTTGTGTCACCAGCGTATACATCTGGGCTTGAAGGTACACCTAACGAAGTTAAATTAAAATATCTTGCTGATAATAACTTTGCTGATTTAAAAGGTGAAGAACTTAAAAACGCTATTTCAGAATATATTATGAATAAGGAGTCAGACCTGGTAGGTGCTATGGAATCACAAGGTACTACTCCAAGACAGCTTACTGATCTTATAGGTTCACTTTCTGACTTAACCTCAGGCAGCGGTGATAAAGGTACTCCTATAATATATATCCAAGGTTATTTTGATAATTATACCAAATAACAGTAGCTGTGCTGGTCATTGCTTACTATAGTTAATCACTTTGCTCAATAAATAGTGAGCAAAGTGATTAATAGTTTAGCTTTATAATAATTTACTTTTTCCTAGCAGCTATTATAAGAATTATTGGTCTTCGCAATTCATCTTTGGATTCTGTATATTCTTCTAAGGAAGTCGAGTCAACCTTTGGTTCAACTAGTCCTGTTAACTGAAAGCCATAATTAGGAAGGCTGTTTACATAAGCAGTAAGTGTTTTATGATATTTCATCACCTCTTCACCTAAAAAATGGATTTTCATATTCCTTCATCAAAGTATCTATCAACAAGCCAATGTAAGCGGTCACCCTGTTTGTCACAATACCATTATTTTCCGCATGTCTATATTATATAGAAACTGCTTGGTGTCTTTTCTTCGCTATCTCCAACATTTTCTCACAGATATCAACACCAACTACGGACTTTGCTCCTTGTTCAACGGCATACTGACAGTGTCAACATACCCGCAGCCCAAATCCAAAACACGTTTATTACGTAAATCTGTCTTACCTACTACCGCTGCATGCTTTAAATATTGATCCAACTCTATCATTTAAATCAAAGTATCCTGAATCCATTAGTATTGTTGGCTTAACTTTTAGAGCATTTGGTCTTCCATTTTCTAAGCATTCTTCATTTGCATATGCAGCAACAATCTCACCAATAAACATTGTAAAATCAAAGATAGGAATAGTCTGTATTACCTTACAAAGATAATTTACAGGGCATTCTTTTATCATTGGTGCATTTCCTACTTCATCATAAAACGATTCAAAAATCTTTGATTTATCTACTTTATTTCCAGATACTGTTCCACAATAATCAGTTTTTTCAATAGCCTCAGACGAAGGAATGTTTACACTAAAAAATCCATTTTCTACCACACCAGCTGTTGTGCAATGAGAATTCTTTAATGAAATATATAGCACGGGTTTTTGACTTACAACTCCATATGCTCCAATAGTAGCATAGTTTGGCTTTCCATTAACAGTAGCTCCTGCTAAAACCGTGATATACGGTCCAAAGGGAATATTTGATATCTTCTTTTTTGTCATACTTATTCTCCTATCTAATTAAATCTTTATTTTAATAATGAAGATTATAAGATAAAAATGAGTAAATTTATAGACTTTTTCTTTTCTATTAGTTATCATATAGATAGAGTATGCCCCTTACGCGGCATACTCTATCTATTTAAATTTTTTGCCTTTCAATTGTATCATTGTATATATTAATACCCCAATAAACTTAAATCATGGTACGAAGAAAAAAATATATAATTATAGACATGCTCCCAAAAATAATCCGTAATATTCTATTATCTTTATTTATCAAAACCTCAATGAATAAAACCAAAACCAATAGAATCCATAGTTTTTCTAATAAAAACAAACCCAGAAGTGTAAAAATTGAAAAATGAAATATTGGTAATACAAAAAGCAAAGATATTATTAAAAATATAACTATTGATATTATTCTTATCTTAAATGTGTAATGTTTAACGTAGGAAAATGCTGTAAAACATAAAAGAAGCCCCAAAGCTATCCATTGAATAATCATTTATAACTCCTCCGTTAGTTATAGTTTTATATAGATAGAGCTTATTACTATCTGATCCAAACATAAAGCCCGCTTCTCTAACCTTATCTTATTTTTCTTCAACTTGTAATACTTCTTTTGCCATCTGTTTGTACTCACTAACACCAGATACCAAGGCAAATTCAGCAATTGCCACCGGATAAGCAGCAACCAATTCAATGATATGCTCTTTTATCTTAGTCCAATCAAACCTGTAACATTTCCATCCTTATCTATCCAAAATCCTTATCTACTGCCTATAATTTATATCCAATTGTCTCAAGCCACTTTCTAACTTCTTCCGATTGAGCAGTACCGTTTACAGCAATACCAGGTAAAATGATGGATTTTGAGCACTCTCTAGCTATATCATTTTCAATTTGGCAAAATCCACCGCCTCCATGAGTGCAGAAGGGGATTACTGTTTTCCCTGTAAAGTCATGTTGCCTCAGAAAGCTCATAACCGGTGGAGCTAATGTTTTAAACCAGTTAGGTGTACCTATAAATATTGTCTGATAATCATCTATTGGCTCACTTCCAGCTATTAATTTTGGGCAAAATCCTCGAGAAATTTGATTTCTTACTTCTTTAGCAGCTGTATTATAATCAAAGGAATAATTCTTATCAGGAATTATTTCTCTTATAGTACCACCAGTCTGTTCTGATATTTCCAATGCTAAATTCTTTGTGTTTTGGAAAAGCGAATAATAAACAATCAGTGTTTTGTTCATATATATTATTTCCTTTCATTTATATCTCGTGTACACTCCTGTACACTAATTTAAAGTATTACTTTCTCAATAAATTCTTCTGCTTTTCTAAGATCTTTATCATTT
Source organism: Clostridium bovifaecis (assembly GCA_009738435.1). GTDB lineage: Bacteria > Bacillota > Clostridia > Clostridiales > Clostridiaceae > Clostridium_H > Clostridium_H bovifaecis. The sequence goes on from CP046522.1 coordinate 3,064,223, forward strand.
GGATGTCCTTCTGATAATCTACCTACAATATCAAAAATCTTATTATTACTAAACTCCCGTGCCACAAGGCTACCTTTGCATGCAAAGCTACCCTTATTTGTTGCTCCTTTTGATACTAGTAACTTAATTAGCTTATTATTATAGAATTTGATTCCAATTCCACTTGTTGAAAATACAAAAACCTTTTTATCTTTTAAATTTAATTTTTCAATGCTATTAAATAATTGTTGAGCTAATCTTTCTTTATAAACTCCAGATCCAAATCCAATTAAATCATAGCTATCAGTTTCAATCTCCTTAAGATTCTTTAAGTTTATCAAATCAGCATTAATTTTATCAGCAAATACTTTAGCTATTTTTTCAGTATTATTCTTATAACTAGAAAAATATATAATTAAAGATTTCATAAATTTATTTCCTCCACTCATTTTATTTTCTATATCATTACTTTAGTTTTAACCTTCAGATTTTTAATCATTCTGCATATGCACTATATGCTGTAGTTTTTCTGCCTCAAGGCTTTAATGACTCTAAGCAGCTTTATTTCATCCTCACCGTAAACGCCATAGCCATTTTTACTTCTTGGTACTTCAAGAAGTCCATTTCTCGTATAACATAACGGTGTTTGGATGTATCCCCATTATTTTAGCAATTTCAGAAGTACTATAGGCTCTCATAGAATACCTCCATCTTTGGTTAGCCAAATTATATTTCTCATTATAGCATACAATCAAAACTCTGGTACGATAGTGGAGGTTTGATCAGTTTTAGGGAACTGATACCCCATAGCCTTCCCTATTAAGCATCTTAAACGAAATACAACGTTCCTCATAACAGTTTGAAATACTATTTCAAAAGCTCTATTACAAAATAAAAGACTGGAAACCAGGGATATAGGGAATAATAACTTTGTATATAATCTAGTACGGGGTGAAAACAATGAAAAAATCAGTAGCAATTATAGGCTCAGGCATAGGTGGTTTATCTACAGCTGTTAGATTGCTTAGTAAGGGATACGATGTAAAAGTTTATGAAAAGGAAAAAACTATAGGTGGTAAAACAAACCAATTAATCCACCATCCATTTACTTTTGATTTAACCGCTTCAATTTTAATGAATCGAGAAATCTATGAAGAAGTTTTTTATTATGCTCACCTAAATTACAAGGATTACATAGAATTTATAAAAGTTGATCCAATTTATCGTAGTTTTTATCCTGATGGAACCTTTTATGATTTTTCTAGCGATCTAGTATCATTAATAAAAAACCTAGAATCTATTTCAATAGAGGATGCTATTGGATACATTAAATTTTTATCAGAGGTATATGAAAGGTATATTATTGCAAATGATCACTTTTTACAGCGATCATTTGAAAACCCTTTTGACTTCTTTAAAATTTCGTCTTTAGTAAATGCACTAAAGACAAAAGCATTTTCTACATCCCATCAATTAATTTCAGAATACATTAAGGATGAAAAGCTGCAAAAGTTCTTATGTTATCAGTCATTATATGTAGGGATATCTCCCTATGAAGGACCTAGTATCTATACATTAGTTCCTGTAATATCCCAGTTATATGGTCTATGGCATTTAAAGGGTGGAATGTACTCCTATGTCAAAGCTTTAGAAAAGGCTCTTTATCAGCTAGGAGGAGTGATTGAAACGAATTATGCTGTAGATGAAATCATAATTTCTGATGACAGAGCTATTGGCATAAAATCTAAAGAAAATGGAGCAGTTTTTGCTGATATAGTCATTAGCAATGCTGACTTCCCTTATACGATGGATACTCTTTTAAAAAGCGATATTCATAAAGGAAAATATACAACTAGTAAGTTGAGCGATCTAAAATACACCTGCTCTACCTTTATTATTTATTTAGGCTTAAAGAAAAAATATCCTCAGCTTTCAGTACACAATTTATACTTAAATGTGGACTTTAAAAAAAATATTGATTCAGCTTTTACAGGACATTTACCCATTAATCCTTCCTTCTATATCTATTGTCCTACTAAAGTAGACGATAGTATGATAGTAAGTGATGGCGAATGTATAAGTATAGTAGTTAGAGTTCCAAACTTATTCTTTAGAAATATAACTTGGAATGAAAACACAGTGAAGTTTATGAGAAACCAAACTATAACTGCCCTTAAAAACATCTCAGGTTTAGAAGACATTGAGGAAAATATTATTTACGAAAACTATCTTACACCTCAGAACTTAAAAGATAGCTTTAACTCCCACGGCGGTACTGCCTTTGGTTTAAGTCCAACACTAACTCAAACCAATTATTTTCGCCCTCACTTGAAGTCAGATAATGTGAAAAATCTCTATTTTGTTGGAAGTTCTGTTCATCCTGGCCCTGGTGTCTCTATTGTCTTGCTCTCAAGCAAGCTTGTAGTTCAGGAAATATTGAAAAATAATACTTTATAAGATTATATAAGAAGCAAGTTTTCAAAGCTAAAACTACGTTGCATATTAAATTAGCTCATGTAATTACTTTTTTGTCTAAGAAGCGACCCTGATTGGGCCGCCTTCTTAGCTTTTATCTTTTATTTAATTCCCTAGGATGAAGATAACATCTTCTACATTATAGGATTTCTACATACCCTTCTGTTCCATGCACACGAATTCGGTTACCATCTTTTATCAGTTTGGTAGCATTTTTCACCCCTACAACTGCTGGCAAGCCATATTCACGTGCGATAACTGCTCCATGGGTCATCAATCCACCAACTTCGGTGACTAGGCCTTTTATGGATACAAACAATGGTGTCCAGCTAGGGTCAGTAAAGGAGGTGACTAATATATCTCCATCTTCTAGATCAGCATCTTCCATGTTTAAGATGACACGTGCTCTTCCCTCCATAACTCCAGAAGAAACAGGCAGACCTACAATAGCGCCCACTGGGAGATCTTCTCGTTTGTACTCACCTGCAATAATTTCACCATCAGACGTAATAACACGTGGGGGAGTTAGTTTTTCATATAATTTGTACTCATCTTGACCTTTGGTGATAATCTGGTAATCCAGTTTATTTGTGCGTACGACTTCGCGAAGTTCTTCAAAAGTGAGATAGTATATATCTTCTTTTTCATGAATAACGTTGGATTTTACGAGTTGTTCGGCTTCTTTCAATAAAGCCTGCTTATAAACAAAGTAGCGATTAATCATACCGTATTTTGGATATTCACGATAACCAATGAAATTCCGGATTAGATCAATCATTCGTTTTGTTTCTTTAGCCTTTTGCTCACCATCCGGTAATTGCTTCAATCGTTCTAATAACTCTTGTTCTTTTTTCAAAGCTTCCTGTCGCCCTTGCTCAAATTTCCGATTGCTAGCATTAGGCTCAAAGTTTTTGATATTACTAAGAATCATGGGAATAAGTGTAGTTGGTTTTTCACTCCAACGAGCTTTAGTAATGTCGATTTCTCCAACACATCGCATTCCATATTTGTTGAGATAAGACAAGATTGCGTCTTGAGTTTCCCGTCCACCATCAAACTTAGCTATTTTCTCCAAAAAGTTATCATCTTTTACATGTTGTAAATAATCAATTACTTCTGGATAAGGACGAATCACATCTGCCACATCTAATAGAGCCAGCCCCATTTCCGAAGTAATATTGTTTGGTACAGATTGAGAAAGCGTGTCTGCTGCATTTTTTTCGCCTAACCACTCATTCATTTTTTCATTTATCCACGATGAAGCATTTATAGCAGCCATAAATACAGCTGAACTTTGTGGGTCAAATAAAATCTTCTTTAATTGCTGGATATCTTCTAGAATAAAATCAATTAAATCCAATCCTGATGACCTTTGGATGTTTTGTTTTAACTCTTCTATCGATGTTTCACTACTCCTAATCAAATCAGAAACAATTGTGGGGTCGTTTTCGATTTGCACCTCTGAATCTGCAAATGACACACTTTTATTACTTTTACGGTCACTCTGTTCTTGCTTATCATTTGGTAAAGATTTTATGAAATCTCCTCGCTCTATTATGGCAACGAGTGCGTCTTTTATAAGCGGATCATGTTGTCCCATGCCATCTAGTAACATTTTTCTGCTGTCAGGTGAAGCCAGCATATGTGTGACATCAACAAATAACCTACCACCAGCTTTAAACCTTGGTCCAAAAGATGTTAATTGGAATAAAGACATTCCCAATGGTTTCATGGGGTCTGTCATCATTTGTTGATGACCGACAGATACATAAACGTGGTTTTCTTCATCATTCGCCTCAGGAATGGGGTATAAAGTTGTGATTGGCCGACTCTGAACAATATAAAATGTATCATCAACTAAACACCATTCGATGTCCTGGGGGTGGCCGAAATATTCTTCGATCTTTCTGCCAATGTGCTCGAGTTTCAAAATCTGCTCATCCGTCAGCGCTTGCCTATTCTGCCTCTCAGGCTCAATCTCCTGTTTTTTCGTACCGCCATCTTTCAAGGCGTAAATAGCCAGCTTCTTGGTAGATATCTTCTTATCGATAACCTTTCCGTTGCACACTTTATAGATATCAGCATTCACCAGGCCGGAGACCATGGCCTCACCAAGTCCGAAGCTGGCATCAATGGATAACACTTTCCTATTAGAAGTGACGGGATCGGCAGTAAACAAAATTCCTGCCGCCTGCGTGAAGGCCATCTTCTGAACAACCACAGACAGATGAACTTTACGGTGGTCGAAACCGTTTTGAAGGCGGTAAGTTACTGCCCTCTCGGTAAATAACGATGCCCAGCACTTGCTGATATGCTTTAGGATTGCCTCTCTTCCAATAATGTTCAAATACGTATCCTGCTGGCCAGCAAAGGAGGCCGTCGGTAAATCCTCTGCAGTTGCACTGGATCGTACTGCATAGGCATTTTTTTCTCCAAGCCTGGAGAGAAAGCGGGTGATTTCTTCACTAATGTCTTCAGGGATGGCTATTCCTTCAATGGCCCTGCGAATCTCACCGCTAAGTTCACCGATTTTATCCCGGTCTTCTACCTTTAGAATCGATAACTTATCAAGTAATTGGCTAATCGACGACGTTTCTCCAATGATTCTTTTAAATGCTTCAGTAGAAATACAAAAGCCATCTGGCACGCATATTCCTTCAATCTTGGAAAGCTCCCCCAGGTTCGCGCCTTTCCCCCCAACAATCATAAGTTTTGTTTTGTCAATGTCCTGAAACCTAAGCACATATGAACTCATATGTTTACCTCCTTTTTAAATTTCTTATTCGATAATTTAGGTGGCATTTTTGGGGCTAAAACGATTTACGAGAGTATTGTACTAGACTACCTATAATGTACCCTTTGCAAATATTCTATATACCTCGTCAATTTTCTTTCTAGAGGTTGTTATAATCAAGTTTAAAATTTTTTCAAATTCTTTGGATTGCATAATAATACCCCTACAACAAATCGTACACCGTGCTATTGCATTATAGCACTAGCAAATGAGAACAAATAGTCTATATTTACAATTTTTTATATGCTATAATTAAAGTGGAGAGAATTGAATGTTTAGCATTCCAATTAGAAACTCCTTCATCTTCTAGTTCTCTTACTATTCTATTTGAACCCTTGCCATCTAGATAATCCTTATAAATCCTTCTTATAATCTTAGATTGCTTTTCATTTATTATAAGATCTCCTTCTTCATCCTTATCATATCCTAATTTTTTTATTCTAGACAAATATGCAGAACCAAACAATTACGCAATTTCCATAGTTCTGTGTAAAAGTCCCCCCTTAAGCAAAATCCCCCCAAACTTATTAGTCTGAGGGGACATAAAACACACTTCAATTTTTATTTAAAAGCCTTCAAATCCTTTGGTATCGGCCTATTCCTTTTCCACCAACACTACTGTCTCCACATATGTTTTGATAGAAATATGATACTAATACGCATTAATATTGATTTTGCGTAAAGATATACCCCATAAAAGCAAGTGGGTATAGAACAGTTGCAGTTTACTCCATCACTAATTAATGGTTAACACTTATTTTGTTCACCGCTTGTCTATCGATTTGCCATACCAAATAAAGCACCTGAGATAAATGGTACTAGCCATATAATCCAAACAACAATACTTAATTTGTGGAAGTTTGATTTGGCTTTCTCATTATTCTTAACTAATACTACAGTTGCCCAAAGCGCATGAAATAGCATCAAAATAATTGCTAGTAAACCTGTAATACCGTGAAAGTTAAGTTTAAAACCGCCAGATGCAATCTTGCTCATGATTGCAGTTCCAGTAGTATCAAAAACTAATCCTAAATAAAACACAATTAAATGCCATTTCTTTAATTCACCTTGGCTTTTTTCGCTCCATACACCTATTGTGTAGAATACAAGAGCTAATGTAATTGTAACTATTGCAGAAATTAACATATAAATACCTCCATATATTTCAAAATACAAATTTAAGTTGTTAATACATAATAATTCTATGAACCACGTTCATTAGGTGCTATTTAAAAATCATATCTATATGAGATATGAACTAACTTATAAAACCTTAGATTAAACCTCCTCGACAATTTTCATGAACATTGTTCATCATTGTTCATGTTAAAAATCATGCCTTAAGCATGACTTTTAATATGATAATAGTTTTTTCATGACCATAATAAAGAAATTTATATCCCTTTCACCCTTACGAAGCCTTATAAGCATATTGTCAAAAATAAACTCTGCCATCTTTTCTTTTGAAACTTCTTCACTCCACGGATAATTTCTTACAATGTCATCCATGTCCATCATAGTTATAATCCTATTGATGATTATCTTAAAATACTCATTTTGCTTTTGTCTTCCAAGATGTTTTTCATGAGTTTTTAAAAAGGAAAGTTCCTCTAACCAGTTTTCTTTGAATTTATTGAGGTATCCATTAAGGATATTGTACATTTTCTCCAGATTGGTATAAAAGTCATTATGAGCAAAGCTTCTCCAATCAATACTTTGAAAGGCATCCTCCCAAAAGTCCTCAATAACCGCAACAAGCAGATCTCCCTTCGAAGGAAAGTAGTTATATACTGTCCCAGAAGCAATACCACAATTTTTTGCAACAGATCGGATATCAATTTTTGTCATACCTTCTGTTAAAGCAATTTCTTTGGCTGATGATAGAATTCTCTCTTTATAATTTGTATTACTAGTATACATCTTTCAAATCACCTCATGAACAATGTTCATTTCTATTATATAGCTGCTATCCTATATTGTCAATAGATCGTTTTATTATGTGTACTATACAATATTTTTCTAATTTTATCATCATACAACTCCCCCAAAATAAATATGTGCTATCTTTTATGCAATGGAAAACTGTCTTTTACAAGCTTTTCTTAAATTTTTGCTGCCATCATCTAGTATAGAAATCAGACTTTCATCATTTATCACTCTAGGAACTTTTACCTGATTTATTGAAGCTCCCTTTTTAATCAGCTCATTTTTTAATTTGAAACATGTGAACATTTTTCATATAATTGTGAAAAATATAGAACAGTATAAATGCAACCATTCCATGAACTATGTCCATAGTGTGTTCTACTATTAATTGTGAATATTTTACAAAAACAATGAATTTAACCGTTTCTGTCTATTACGTATGTAATCATATCCTATTTCTTAGTAGGATGATAGCATAGCTGAACAACACCTGAAGAGAATCTCCTAGTGTCAACTAGTTTGAGCTCTTGTCTTTGCTTTATGTCAACAAATAAAGGTTTGCCTGATCCTAAAATGACAGGATGAACTGAAAGTCTATACTCATCAACAAGTCCTAAATTCATAAATGTTGTTATAAGACTAGCTCCTCCATACAACCAAATATCCTTACCCGGTTCTTTCTTTAATCTATTTATCTCTTCCGCTATATTGTCATTTATTATCACGTTATTATCTATCTTGGTTAGTGTTTTTGAAAACACATACTTCTTCTTACTATGAACCAATTCCCAAATTTCTCTTTCCATATCAGAAGTTTCATTCCCCGGGATATATTTTCCCCATAAGTCATAGGATTTCCTACCATATAGGATTGTATCAACACCACTTAAGAATTTGGTAAAACTCATATCCTCATCCATTGTACACCAGTCAATTTCTCCGTTTATACCCTCGATAAATCCGTCTAAAGAAACTGCCAAATCTAAGATTATTCTTCTTGATTTATTATTAAGCATAATGATTTACCTCCTCAAAAGACTTCATTTTATCATCATTTTAATCTGAGCATTATTCAATTTAAATTATAAGCACACTCTTAATCTAAACTTTTTCGTTCCGGCAGTTTAACTATCTCAGATTAAAACCACTTTTGCTAAATCATTCAACCATCTGCACAAAACTCAATCCCATGAAACCCTTCAATTTATTAACTATTCTTGTCGTATCAAACAAACTGTCTCAACGTGAGGCGTTTGAGGAAACATATCTACTGGCTGCACTTCTATAGTTTTATACCCTAATTCTCCCAAAATACTCAAATCTCTAGCAAGTGTGCCTGGATCACATGATACATAAACGACTCTCTCAGGTTTCATTTGTGCTATAGCTTCTAGTAGTATTCTTTCGCAACCTTTTCTCGGTGGATCAACTACAACTACATCTGCTTTTACTCCATCCCTAATTAACTCAGGGATAACTTCTTCAGACTGCCCAACTATAAACTCAACATTATTCACCTTATTTACTCTAGCATTTACTCTAGCATTTTCAATAGCTTGCTCTACTACTTCCACACCATAAACTTTTTTAGCCTTTTGAGATAAGAATAAGGATATAGTTCCTGTGCCACAGTAAGCGTCAAAAACTACTTCTTTTCCAGTTAAACTTGCATATTCTAATGCTTTGCTATATAAAACTTCTGTTTGTAATGGATTAACTTGAAAAAATGATAAAGGCGATATATTAAACTTAAATTCACCAATATAGTCGCTTATATGATCTTTCCCAAACAAAGTTATATTTTCTTCTCCTAAAATAACATTTGTCTTTTTGTTATTTACATTTTGAATAATACTAGTTATTTCTTCAATATTCTCTTTTATTAACCGAACAAACTCTTCTCTGTATGGAAGTTCCTTAGTTTTCGTTACCACCACAACCATAACTTCCTTTGTATTAAATCCTCTTCTTATCATTATATGTCTTATAATCCCAGTATCTTTTTGTTCATTATAGGCTTTAAGATTATGCTCTTTCATCCACTGTTTTGTTAGAGCTACCACTCTTTCTCCAACTTCATCCTGTATATGACATGTACTCATATCTATAATATTATGACTCCTAAGTGCATAAAAACCTATCTTAATCTCTCCATTTTCTTCTCCCACAGGTAGTTGGACTTTATTTCTATACCTATAAGGCTCCTCCATACCAATAGTATCATGTAGGACTATTCCCTCTTCTCTACCATTTAATTCCCCTTGGCAGGCTACTGGCAACTGGTTACAGACTTTAAGTTTCCCTATCCTTTCTAGAGCATCCTTAACTCTGCTTTTCTTAAATTCTAGCTGTCCTGAATAACTTAAATGCTGAAGTCCACACCCCCCGCATTGTTTATATATGTTACAAACTGGTTCAGTTCTATAATCTGATTGCTCTAATACTTCAAGAAGCTTGCCATAGGCAAAGCTCTTTTTTAACTTGATAATTTTAACTTTAACTTTTTCTCCAAGAAGAGCCCCTTGAACAAATATAGTATAGTTGTCTATTTTAGCTATTCCTTCTCCTTCAGACCCCAAACCTGAAATTTTAACTTCGTAATCCTTATTTTTTTCTACTGGTATAACTCGCTTCATGTCCTTCTACCTTTCCATGATTTTATATTTACAAACAAAAATGCGGTTTATCCCGCATTCTGTAGTTAATCTCTACTCTCTAATCCCTAGACCAATTGTCAATTTGTTTCTATTGTATTTATTATTAACTATTTAATCAATGAAGATACTATTTGGTATATAATCGGTAAAAATATTGCTGGAAGTAAGTTTGCTACCTTAATCTTTGCAGTTCCTAGCATATTGAGAGACAGTGCGATTATTAGAAGTCCTCCTACTGCCGTCATATTTGTTATAACTCCTTCAATTAACACAGCTTTTAAAAATGTAGCTCCAATGGTTATTAAACCTTGATATAAAAATACTGATATAGCTGATATCATAACTCCTATTCCAAGAGAAGATGCAAAAACTATTGAAGATATACCATCAAGAACAGACTTTGCAAAGAGTGTTTTATGACTTCCAGCTAATCCACTTTCAAGAGAGCCTATAATGGCCATAGCTCCTATGCAAAACAAAAGGCTTGAAGTTACAAAACCTTCTGCTACTTGTCCTCCTTTTCCTTTTAACTTTACTTCAATGTTTTTTCCTAAACTTTCAATCCTTTTATCAATATCTATATTTTCCCCAAGACCTCCACCAATCACAATAGATATGATAACTACTAAAAATCCGTTGGAATCCAGCTTTTCAGAGATTCCTATGATATTGGAAACCCCAATAAATAATACGCAAAGTGCAAGTCCATCCATTACAGTTTTACTTACCTTTTCACTTAGTCCTCCTTTTACCATCATTCCAATTAAGCTTCCCCCAATGATAGCTAAAGAATTAACTACAGTTCCTAACATACCCCAAAACACCCCCTATAATTTCCCAAATGCCCTTAAGCCTTGATAAGCTATTATATACTCTTTTTTAGAATAAAATCAACTTAAAAAAGTTATACACTACGCTGGTTAGTACCTTAGAAGTTAGTGAATTCTAACACCGAAGGTCTAACTTCTAACTGCACTTTTAGTACCCTAACTTAGCTTTAGCCATCTAACTTTTTTATTAATAACTTTCTACAAAAAAATTACTAATAAAAAAAGAGCACCCTCAATAATAAGGATGCTAAGAATGGAATCAGTTGCTTACAATATATTGAATTATTTTAACCATTAGTATGGAAATTATACTACAATAATCTCAATATTTAAAGCACTTAATGTATATTATATATCTATTTTTATAAAATATACATATTAAATTAAAAACTTATAAAAATTTTCACATCTTAAATCAAAATCATTAAAGTTTTTCAACTTAAGATGAAAACCTTAATGATTTTTTCATAAACCTAAGGTATGAAATAAAACTTATATTAAACTATATTTGCTCTTCCGTTGTAAACTACTCCTCTTGCAACGTCCATTGTGATAAATGTTCCTGTTTTTATTGATTCTGTAGCTCCACCAGCATTGCAAATTAGAGGAATTCCTCTTGATAGACATTCAATAGCCATATGCGAAGTAAGCCCACCTTCTTCTGATATGATACCTGCAATTCTATCTAAAACTTCCATATAAGCTTTATCTAAAGTTTTAACTATTAAAATATCATCGTTTTCTACTTTATCTATAGCATCTTTTGGATTATTTATTACTTTAGCATTACCAAAGCCAGGGAGTGAGCCTGCTCCTTTTCCTTGAACTAATACATCTCCTACTACATGTACCTTCATCATGTTAGTAGTTCCTGAATAATGTACCGGAATTCCTGCTGCTACCACAACTAAATCTCCGTTCTTAATATACCCTTCTTCTTTTGCCTTATTTACAGATTCAATTATCATTTCATCAGTTGATTCAAACTTTCTAGCGGTGATTGGGAATACGCCCCAGTTAAGCGCTAATCTTCTAGCAACTTTTTCACTTGGTGTAACTGCTATTACAGGAGACTCTGGTCTGTATTTTGAAACCATTCTTGCTGTATTTCCAGTTTGAGTAGCTGTAATTATAGCTGAAACATTCAATTCCATTGCTGTTGTGCAAGTTGCTAAGCTTATAGCATTTGCAATATTTGATAAAGCATTTTCTTTTCTCTTGTTTAAAGCATCTACATAATTAATTTGCTCTTCTGCAGCTCTTGCTATTCTTGCCATTGTATTAGCAGCTTCTATTGGATACTTACCATTTGCAGATTCTCCACTTAGCATTACTGCATCTGTACCATCGAATATAGCGTTAGCTACATCTGATGCTTCTGCTCTTGTCGGTCTTGGGTTTCTCATCATAGAATCGAGCATTTGTGTTGCAGTTATAACAGGTTTACCAGCTTTATTACATTTTCCTATAATCATCTTCTGAACTACTGGAACCATTTCTATAGGAATTTCAACTCCCATGTCTCCTCTTGCAACCATTATTCCATCAGAGAACTTAATTATTTCATCTATATTGTCAACACCCTCTTGATTTTCTATCTTAGAGAAGATTTGAATATCATTTCCGCCGTATTGCTCTAGCACCTTTCTTATAGCTAATACGTCTGCTGCTTTTCTTACAAATGAAGCCGCAACCATATCAACTTCTTGTTCACATCCAAATGCTAAATCTGATTTATCCTTTTCAGTAAGAGCTGGAAGATTTATTTTAACTCCCGGAACATTAACTCCCTTTTTACTGGACACTATTCCGCTATTTGCAACTTTACAATGAATTTTATTTCCTTCAACTTCTTCTACTACAAGCCCAACTAAACCATCATCTATTAAAATAGAGTCTCCTGGCTTAACATCTTCATGTAAAGTATCATAAGTTATTGCACACTTTGTCTCATCTCCAACTATGTCTTCACCACAGTAGATTGTAAACTTGTTACCTTCTTTTAATTCAACTTTGCCATCAAAGTCCTTAGTTCTTATCTCTGGCCCTTTAGTATCTAATACTATTGCTATTGGTTTATTAAGCTTTGTCCTTAATTTTTTTATTAATTCTATTCTGCCGCCATGTTCCTCATGGTCACCATGCGAAAAGTTAAGTCTTGCAGCATTCATTCCTGCTTTTATTAGTCCTGTTAAAACCTCTTCTTTTTCACTTGTAGGTCCGATTGTAAACACCATTTTAGTTTTTTGCATAAGTTATTTACTCCCCTTTAGTTTTTCTTTATTTATTTTTTAATTTATCCTAATAGGATAATATTTTAGATATATCATACAACTCATCATCAAACTTGCTTTCCATAGATAATGCCTCTTCTATATCATCATCTACAATTTTGTTTCCACGAATTCCAACTACTCTTGATGATCTTCCTTCTATTAATAACTCAACAGCTCTAGCACCTAATCTTGATGCTAAAATTCTATCTGAAGCTGATGGGCTTCCGCCTCTTTGTATATGTCCTAAAATCGTTGCTCTTGCTTGTATTCCAGTAACTTCTTCAACTTTTTTAGCTAATTTTTCAGCGCCGCCTACTCCTTCAGCTAAAATAACTAAGTTGTGCATTTTCCCTCTTAGCTTTCCTTCTAGTATTATTCTGCATAATTCGTCTTCATTAAATTCCTTTTCTGGAACTATTATACTCTCGGCACCACCAGCAATTCCTGAATAAAGCGCTAAGTCTCCGCAATTTCTTCCCATTACTTCAACTATACTAACTCTTTCATGTGAAGAAGACGTATCTCTCAATTTATTGATTGCATCTAAAACTGTATTGATTGCTGTGTCAAAACCTATTGTATAGTCTGTATATGCTAAATCATTATCTATAGTTCCTGGCAATCCTATAGTTGATATTCCTAACTTTGATAATAATCTAGCACCTTGGAAGGAACCATCTCCGCCTATAACTACAAGTCCATCAATTCCAAAGGCCTTCATTATATTAACAGCTTTCATTCTGCCTTCTTCTGTTCTAAACTCTTCACTACGAGCCGTTCTCAAAATTGTCCCACCTCTGTGAATTATATCTGATACACTATGGCGTCCCATCTCAAAAATTTCTCCATTAATTAGTCCACTGTACCCCCTCTGAACGCCCATAACCTTAAGCCCTTTATCTAAGCCAGTTCTAACTACCGCTCTTATCGCAGCATTCATTCCTGGTGCATCTCCACCACTTGTCAAAACAGCAATTGTTTTCATTTTTTCTACCTCCCAAAATCACTGGGACTTATTCTATCCCGTATAACATACAAACTACCATTTTATTGTCATTATTAACTAAACATAGTATATCATTTAATTTATAATTTTGCATTTAAAATCTAAAAAAATTTACTATTAATTTAAATATTATTTCTCTCTCTATAATATTTTGTTTACCTTGAAAATAAATATACTATTTATTTATGATTATATAAAAGAAGAGGTTATGTTTTCTCAACATAACCTAAATAAATTTTATATTCTCTCTACCATATTTTTCCTTTAAAAATTCAATTATATCCTCATTTTCTTTTATCCAATACTCTCTTGATAGAAGATACTTTTTCTTTTCTTCTTTTGTACATATATATATAGGAACAGAACCTCCGTTTGATATAGATACTGCTTTCAACTCATTCATAGCATTCTTTACTTCTCTATTACTATTAACTTGTATATATAACTTTTCAGTTGAAATTTTAATAAGCTTTTCTACAGCATCACAAAGTACCTTTGACTGCTCATCTTCTCTTTTAGTGACTCTTCCTTTTATAAGCACAATTTCGTCTTCTTGTATTAAGGCGTTAAAGCTAGATAATGTCTTAGGAAAAACAATAACTTCTATGGAACTGTATAAGTCCTCTAGCTTAATAAATGCCATCATAGTATTGTTTTTAGTTATTTTTCTAGTTACTTCTGTTATTAACCCCCCTATGATCACTCTATCCCCATCTCTAACTCTTGCATTTTCTTCTTCTACATGCTTTGACACCTCATCCAAAATCTCTTCTTCTAAGGCTTCTCCGCCTAATATATCTATAGTCCTTGTGCTCGTTTGGTTCTTTATAAGCTCTTCGTAGTCTTCTAATGGATGTCCCGTTAAGTATAATCCAGTCATTTCTTTTTCCATAGAAAGCTTATATTTTTTATCAAACTCGTTTATACTAGGATACTTTATCTCTATTTCCTTAAACTCTTCAGTGAGACTACTAAATAGGCTTACCTGACCATCAATATTCTTCTTTCTCTGATTAGATACAGAGTCTATTACCTTTTCATAAACAGCTAAAAGTTGAGAGCGATAAACTTCAAAGCAATCAAAAGCACCAGATTTAATCAAACTTTCTACCATCCTCTTGTTCACTGCATTAGAATCAACCTTATTGCAAAAGTCTACAAAGGATGTAAATTCGCCTTTTTCTTTTCTTGCCTTTATTATACCTTCTATAGGGTTTTCTCCAACATTTTTTATTGCAGCAAGACCGAAGCGTATCTTACCATTCTGTACTGTAAATTTACCAAAGCTTTTATTTATATCTGGCGGTAGTGTTTCTATCTCCATGTCTTTTGCCGCCCTAACATATACTGCTACCTTATCACTGTTTCCTCTTACACTATTTAGCATAGCCGCCATAAATTCTGTTGGATAATAATAAATCAAGTAAGCTGTATAATAAGTTACTACTGCATAAGCTGCTGCATGGGATTTGTTAAAGGCGTAACTTGCGAAATCCATCATCTGATCAAATATTTTATTAGCAGCTTCTTCGCTTATTCCATTTCTCAAACAACCTGGCACTTCTATTTCGCCATTCTCATTTACAATTCCATAAATAAAATTCTTTCTCTCTTCTTCCATAACCTTATGCTTTTTCTTAGACATAGCACGACGTACAAGATCACTTCTACCCATTGAGTATCCTGCTAGCTTTCTAACTATTTCCATAACCTGTTCTTGGTAAACCATTACTCCATATGTAACATCCAACACTTGCTCAAGCTCTGGTGTCTCATACCGAACTTCACTTGGATTATTCTTATTTCTAATATATCTTGGAATCTCCGCCATAGGGCCTGGTCTGTATAAACTATTTCCAGCTATAATATCTTCTAAACTCTCAGGCTTAAGCTCCTTCATGAAGCTGGTCATTCCTGCAGATTCTAGCTGAAATACCCCTACTGTCTTGCCCCTTCCAATCATATCATATACATTTTCATCATCAAAGTCCAGTTGGTCTAAATCGATTATTGTTCCTGTATTTTCTCTTATAAGCTCTATAGCATCTCTAATTACCGTAAGAGTTCTCAATCCAAGAAAATCCATTTTCAATAATCCAAGTTCCTCTAAAGTACCCATTGTAAATTGAGTTACTATAGCTTCTTCATTTTTAGCCAATGGTACATAGTTTACCAATGGCTGAGATGCTATAACTACTCCAGCTGCGTGAGTTGATGTGTGCCTCGGAAGACCTTCAAGGTCTCTAGCTACATCTATTAAATCTTTAATCCTTTCCTCTGTTTCATAAACTTCCTTTAACTCAGGATTCATCTCTAAAGCCTTATCTATAGTTATTCCAAGAACTGTTGGAATCATTTTAGCTATTCTATCAACTTCAGCATAAGAGTAATTCATAGCTCTTCCTACATCTCTGATGCAGGCTCTTGGGGCCATGGTCCCAAAAGTAATTATTTGAGACACACTCTCTTTACCATACTTCTCAACTACATAATCTATAACTTCCTGTCTTCTTTCGTAACAGAAATCCGAATCTATATCAGGCATAGATACTCTCTCTGGGTTTAAGAATCGCTCAAAGAGCAAGCCATACTTAATTGGATCAATTTTTGTGATACCTAATGTATAAGCTACTAGCGATCCTGCAGCGGAACCCCTACCCGGTCCTGTCATTATTCCTTTCTCCAACGAAAATCTAAAGAAATCCCAAACAATTAGAAAGTAATCTACATATCCCATTTGTTTTATAATGTTTAATTCGTATTCAAGTCTTTCTTTCAGTTCTCCAGTTACTTTTTGATACCTTTCTTCAAGCCCTTTATAGCATAGCCCTCTCATATAATCAAAGTGATCTATTCCCTTATCCAATGGGAAATTAGGCAACTTCGATTCATGAAATATATAGTCAAAGTTACATTCATCTGCAATCTTGACTGTGTTTTCTAAAGCTTCTGGCACATAGGAAAATATTTCATACATCTCCTCTGGAGACCTTAGATAAAACTGTTCCGGTTCATATCTCATTCTGTTTTCATCATCTAGCGTCTTGCCTGTTTGAATACATAATAAAATATCATGTGATCTAGTATCTTCTTTTTTTATATAATGGACATCATTAGTAGCAACCAATGGAATATCTAACTCCTTCGAAAGGCCTACTAGCATTTCATTAACTCTAAGCTGTTCATCCATACCATGATATTGAAGCTCTAAATAAAAACCTTCTTTAAAAGTTTCTTTATAAAATAAGGCTGCTTTCCTTGCCTTTTGCATATTACCATTAAGCAGGTTGTTAGAAACTTCTCCTGCAAGACAGGCTCCTAAGGCTATAAGTCCTTCACTATGCTGCTTTAAATATTCATGGTCAACTCTTGGTTTATAGTAAAATCCATCTATAGCAGCTTTAGATACTATCTTCATAAGATTTTGGTATCCAACTTCATTCTTTACTAAAAGCACTAAATGGTGAGTCTTATTTTCACTATCATTTCTCTTAATGTCCATAGATTTTGCTGCTACATAAATTTCACACCCTATTATAGGCTTTATACCTTCTTCCTTGGCTTTTTTATAAAAGTCTACACATCCAAACATAGCTCCATGGTCCGTTATAGCTAAGCTCTTCATTCCAAGCTCTTTTGCTCTAGCGATCATCTTTCCTATTTTGCCCGAACCATCTAAGAGACTGTATTCAGTATGGACATGAAGATGGACGAATTCCTTACTCCCCAATCATTTTCCTCCTTTCCTTAGTACTTATTATTATCCATAAAATGATAATTCTTCATGAGTTTACCTTCTGTAATATATTAAATTTAAATTTGGAATTGTTTTTGAAATTATACCAAATTAATAATTTCCTAAAACATAACCTAGAATTATAATATCATAATTAAAATGAGTTTTAAAAAGAAATTAGTGTAAATTAATCTTTTTCTAATCTAATTTTAATCTTCTCCTAAGAGGACTCTAATTTGCCTATTCTATTATATAGACATAAAGTAAATAAATTATTAGTGGAGGAATTAATATGTCAACTAAATTAGAACAAGTAGATTTATTAAGAGAAAGAACAGGGGTAAGTTATAACGAAGCTAAAGAAGCCTTAGAGAAATGCGATTATGATTTAGTGGAGGCTATAGTATATCTTGAAAAGGCTCATAACTTAAAAACTACGAAAAAGATATCATGCAATAACTTTACTGAAAAATGCAAGGATATTATAGATAAAGGTAATAAAACTAGATTTATAGTTAAAAAGAAAGATAATGTTGTAGTAAATATTCCTGTTACAATAGCAGGTATTACAACTATAGTAGCATTCCCTTTAGCTATAACAGGAATGTTATTAGCTCTAGTAACTAATCATAGAATAAAGCTCGAAAAATCAAGCGGGGAAGATCTAGAAGTAAACACAGTTTTTGATAAAATGTCCACAGCTGTTAATAATGTTACTAATAACCTTTCTAAACCTAATTAAAATAAAGAAATCTTTATAGTAAGTGACCTACATGAGTATGTAGGTTGTTTACTTTTATATCCTTTGATAATATATAATTAAAGAATATTTATGTATTTCTAGGAGGATAAATTAAGTGAATAAGAAAAAAATCCTTATAATAGAGGATGAAGTTAAAATTTCAAGATTTCTAGAATTAGAGCTTAAATACGAAGGTTATACTGTAGAGCAAGAGTATGATGGACGTGATGGTTTAAATAAGGCTATTGGAGGCCAATTTGACTTAATTATACTAGATGTAATGCTGCCTTCTCTAAACGGCATGGAAGTGTTAAGACGTCTTCGTCAAATTTCACAGGTTCCTGTCATTATGCTTACTGCTAAAGATCAAATCACAGATAAAGTAATGGGGTTAGATATAGGCGCAGATGATTATATGACTAAACCTTTTGCTATTGAAGAGCTTTTAGCAAGAATACGCGTTGCTCTAAAAAGACACAGCACAGCTCCAAAAAATGATAACATTATCTGTGCAAGTGAACTAGAATTAAATCTTGAAAATTATACTGTGTCTTTTAATAAGGAAATTATAGACTTAACTAAGCGTGAATTTGACTTATTAAAATACCTCATAGAAAATCAAGGCATTGTTCTTACTAGAGATAAAATTCTTGAAAAAGTATGGGGATATGACTATGTTGGAGATACCAATGTAGTTGATGTTTATATTCGATATCTTAGAACTAAAATAGATGAAAAATATAATAAAAAGTTCATTCATACAATTCGTGGAGTGGGGTATCTATTAAAACATGATTAAAATATTGAAACTACTATTTATGATAATTTTTAGAAGTATCAAAATCACGATATTTATATCAAAAACTATTTTAAGTTTTATTCCCTCTCTCTTAGCTAAAATCTTAAAAAAGTTTGGTAAAAGGTTTAAATTTTCTATAACTTTTAAAATCACTGTAATATATGCTTTAATTTTTTCTATTCTAATATTTTTATTGAGCACTGGCATTTTAATTGGCTTTCGCCGCTTTCTTATAAACCAAGCCAGCAACAATGTAGAAAAAAATAATCAGATAATATCCACATATATACATGAGAAGTCAGAGCTGCCTAAAAACATTATTGATGAAATTGTAAAATCAGATGATATATGTTAGTATATTTAATAATGATAGGAATGTTCTCTACACAACAGATAATACAGATAAGTTTTTAAGCTTTTATGATAATGTAAATTCCTTAAGCATTATAGACAGTCCTCATGGTATTGTAATTATATTAAATGACAAATTAGATAGTAATAAAGAAACTTATTATATTCAAACCTATAAAAGCTTAGCTGCAGAGAACCTTTATATAAGTACCCTAGCTGCTATACTACTTGGAGTAAATCTATCTTCTTTGCTTATTATTATACTAATCAGCTCAAAAGCTAGCAGAAAAATGCTATCTCCAATCGAGGAGATGACCAAAACAGTAAAGACTATTTCTGTTGAAGCTCTTGACACTAGACTAAATATCAGCGGCTCTAAGGATGAGCTAAAAGAACTTGCTGAAACCTTCAACGAAATGATTGATCGAATACAGCAGTCCTATGAACAGCAAAACCAGTTTGTATCAGATGCTTCTCATGAGCTTAGAACCCCCATAGCTGTAATTCAAGGCTATGCTAGCTTATTAAGCCGATGGGGTAAAAATGATAAAAGTGTATTGGATGAAGGAATTTCTGCCATAAAAAGTGAGTCAGAAGGCATGAAAAACTTAGTAGAAAATCTTTTATTCTTAGCAAGAGGAGATAAAAATACCCAAAGGTTTGAAAAAGAAAGCTTTCTTATTAATGAATTGATCGATGATCTAATAAAAGAAACTAAGCTCATAGATAATAAAAAGCATAATATCATATGTAGCTCTAATGATGTAACTCATATTTATGCTGATAGAAGATTACTAAAAGAGGCCTTGAGAATCTTTATCGATAACAGCGTAAAGTTTACTCCTGAAAATGGAACTATAAAAATTAGTGCATATAATAGAATAAATAACTTAGAGCTAGTTGTTGAAGACACAGGTATAGGTATATCTAAAGAAGATTTGCCCTTTATTTTTAATAGATTTTATCAGGTTGATAAGGCTCGTACTAAAGATAAAAGCGGAAATGGCCTTGGCCTATCCATAGCTAAATGGATTATAAGTAAACACAGTGGAAAAATCTTTGTTGAAAGTCAGGTTAATAAAGGTACGAAAGTCTCTATCAACTTACCTATACAAAAATGAAGAAAAAGGAAAATTACGAAGCAAAACTTTTACGTCGTAATTTCCTTTTTTAGATGACATGGAACAACTTTTAAAAAAACCTCTCTATAAAATACTTATGAACTGTTTTATCCAAAGTAAGTTCAGGATGAAATGATGTAGCTAACATATTTTTTTGGCGTGCTGCAACTATATGCCCGTCTATCTCTTCTAGAATTTCTACTTTTTCTCCTACTTTTATTATATAAGGTGCTCTAATGAATCCTAAAGGAATGGGGTTATCTGAAATTGAAGGAACCACCTTTTCTATCATGAAGCTATGTAATTGACCTCCATAAGCATTTCTTCTTACAGTTATATCCATGACACCAAGGTGAGCCTCTTCATTTCCCTCAATGTTTTTAGCTAGTAAGATCATTCCTGCACAAGTACCCCAAACTGGCATACCTTCTTTAATTCTCTTTTTTAACAAATCATGAATATTAAATTCTTTTAAAAGCTTTCCTATAGCCGTGCTTTCTCCACCCGGAATGATTAATCCATCTATTTTCTCTAACTCATGTGCATACTTAACCCTTATAGGTTCTACATTACGAATCTCGTTAAGCATTTGAATATGTTCCTTAACAGAACCTTGTAAGTCTAGCACCCCTACCTTAAGCATTTTACCAGCCCCTGTTTGCAAATTCTATGTCAAGCTTGCTGATTTCAACTCCATGCATGGCTTCTCCTAAATCTTGTGAAATTTCAGCAAGCACCTTAGCATCATTATAGTAAGTTACCGCTTTAACTATAGCCTTCGCTCTTTTTTCTGGGTTTGAAGACTTAAATATTCCAGAACCTACAAAAACACCATCGCAGCCTAACTTCATCATAAGGGCTGCATCTGCTGGAGTTGCAATACCACCTGCTGCAAAGTTTACAACTGGAAGCTTTCCATTTTCAGATACATATTCAATTAAATCATAAGGAGCTCCCATTTCCTTAGCTGCTGTCATGAGTTCCTCTTTTGGCATAAGTTGAAGCTTTCTTATTTCAGACTGCATCGTTCTCATATGTCTAACAGCTTCTACTACATTTCCTGTACCTGCTTCTCCCTTTGTTCTTATCATAGAGGCTCCTTCTCCAATTCTTCTTAATGCCTCCCCAAGATTTCTTGCTCCACAAACAAATGGTACTTTAGATTCCTTTTTATTTATATGAAATAGATCATCTGCTGGTGTTAATACTTCACTTTCATCTATATAATCTACGCCAACAGCCTCTAATATTTGTGCTTCTACAAAATGACCTATTCTCACTTTCGCCATTACAGGTATAGAAACCGACTCAATAATCTCCTTTATCATTTTAGGATCAGACATTCTTGCCACTCCACCCTGTTTTCTTATATCTGATGGAACCCTCTCTAGTGCCATAACTGCCACCGCTCCAGCTTCCTCTGCTATTTTAGCTTGTTCTGGGTTTACAACATCCATTATAACTCCACCCTTTAACATTTGAGCTAAATTTTTGTTTAATTCATATCTATTCTCCATATCAATTCTCCCTACTATTATTTAAATAAATAGTACGTACTACTTTCCTCATGAGTATAGATATATTATTTACCTAGAGCTTTCTTACGTCAATTGTATCGATACACTTAAAACGGGTTGCAAACTAAATCTGCCCCGTAGCGTACAGTATTCCAATGCTCACAACCGCTACTATAAACCAAACAAAAAATCCAAGAAAAATAGGTCTAACTCCTGTTTTCATCATCTTCTTAAAGTCTGCGCTAAGTCCAACAGCAGATAAAGCCATAACTATCATAAACTTTGCCAACTTATTTAGAATCTGTACAACATCCACGCTAAATAAACCCATAGTGTTTAATAGTGAAGCAATCAAGAACCAAAGTATGAACCAAGGAAAGATTTTTTTTAAACTGTAATTTACGCTGCCTTCTTCTTTAGTAGCTTGCCTTCTTTTCTTCATAGCCATTATTATTGTAAATATTATTGATATGGGTATTATCATAGTGGTTCTAGTTAATTTTACAATAGTAGCATAAGCTCCAGCTGCGTTGCTGAATGCATAACCTGCCGCTACTACTGAAGAAGTATCATTTATGGCAGTCCCTGCCCAAAGTCCAAATGCTTTGTCTGAAAAGCCTAAAATATGCCCTATCGGCGGAAAAATTAAAACTGCAATTATGTTAAATAAAAAGATAGTAGATATAGAATAAGCTATCTCCATTTCATCAGCTTCTATAATAGGAGAAATTGCTGCTATAGCGGAACCTCCACATATAGCTGTACCAACTCCTATTAGATTTCTTATATTTCTATCAACTTTCATAACCTTTCCTAGAATGTATGCTGATAAAAAAGCTGCCGCAAGAGTAAAAATCATAACTGAGAGTGAATCTAGTCCTGTTTTCCAAACCTGTTTTAAACTAAGACCTGCTCCTAGCACGACTATGGCCCACTGTAAAATCTTTTTAGAGGCAAAGCTAACTCCTCCTGCTGTATTTTGGGGCTTACCTAGAGTATTATTAATAATAATTCCTATTACTATTCCAAAAACTGCTCCACCTATTATAGGAAACATATTTCCCAAGAAGCTAGCTATAAAAGCAATAACTAAGCATAATAATATTCCTGAACCCTTTTCTTTCATCCAGCTCATATGTTCATCTCCTTCTAATATCTAGTGTATAATCCTTTCAATATTGTAATTCACTAACCTCTAGCTTGGAATTTTGTTTTAGTAAATTAGCCCCTGCCCATTTATGAAGATACTTTTTAATATTAACACCAAAGTTAGGTAAAGTATTTTCAAATAGAGAATATGTTCTACCATAAACAGTAGCTGCTGAAACAATCTCATCTCCACTACCAGCAATATTTAAAATTAAATTTATTTACTTGGTGAAACCTCTTCTTATAGTTAAAGATATGAACTAAAAAGCCTTTCTGCAGATAAGCTACAGAAAGACTTTTTCCTCCTAGTCTCTTATCTTTCAGATATATACTATCTGCTGGAATTAGCACCTTAAAACATTTCTGTTCAGGCTGCCGGACGTCATAGGACCAGTCCCTCAGTCTCTCTTGATAAGAAGTTCCGTATTTAATTGTTTATATAATATCAAACTAACTTTGCTTTGTTAATAGGTTCTATAGGATATTAACTCCTAATTTTTCGCATTCATCAATCATGCAGTCTGACCATATAGAAGCTTGCACCTCACCTATGTGAGCCTTTCTTAAAAAGAACATACATATTCTTGATTGTCCTATTCCTCCACCTATAGTAAGTGGAAGCTTTTCCTCTACAAGCATTTTATGATAATCATATTCTAGTCTGTGCATACAATTTTCTTTTTCTAATTGATATACTAATGCTTTTTTATCTACCCTTATACCCATAGAAGATAACTCAAATGCACAATTTAGCACAGGATACCAGAATAAAATATCTCCATTTAAGCTCCAGTCATCATAGTCTGGAGCTCTTCCATCATGTTTTTCTCCTGAAGCTAGAGTATCTCCTATCTTCATTAGGAAAACTGCGCCCCTATCCTTTGCTATAGCATTTTCTCTTTCCTTTGGAGTTAGTTCTGGATACATATCCTCTAATTCTTGAGTTGTAATAAAAGTTATTTTCTCAGGTAAAATTTTATCTATCTCTGGATATTTAGAGTTAATAAACTCTTCTGTGGCTTTGAACACTTCATATATATCTTCTACTACAGCCTTTAATTTATCTAAGCTTCTCTCCTCTTTAGTAATAACCTTTTCCCAATCCCATTGATCTACATATAAAGAATGTAGATTGTCTAAAGTCTCATCTCTTCTTATAGCATTCATGTCTGTATATAAACCTTCTCCTGGCATAAATCCATATCTATATAAAGCCATTCTTTTCCACTTTGCCAGAGAATGCACTACTTGTACTTCCTCTCCCTTTATATCTAGAGCGTCAAATGAAACTGGTCTTTCAACTCCATTTAAATCATCATTCAATCCAGTCCTTACCTTTACAAACAGTGGAGCTGATACTCTAGTTAAGTTTAATTTATATGCAAGCTCTCTTTCAAAATAATCTTTAAGTTTTTTTATCGCAATCTCCGTTCTTCTTAAATCTAAGCTTGAATGGTATCCTGCTGGCACAATAAGTTGCTTTGATAATTCCATGTTGAAGCCCCCTTCTATTAATTGTTAATTTCAATGATTAATTAATAAAAATTATATCATTTATATAACAAAACTTCAATACTTTTCGTTTATTTATAATAATTTATCATTATATGTTTATATTTTATGACATTTTATCAATAATCAATATTTTTTGGGCTTTAAATAATTAATTCATAATTTCAGACTTATATTATATACTCTTCATATAAAGAAAATTTCATGCCATGATTTCTTATGATGTATTGAAAGAAAGGTGAAGAAGAATTAAAAAACTTTCCCGAAAACATAGATATTCCTAATAGCGAAAAGGACTTCATTACATTATTCAGCAGTTCTAATTCCACCTTCAGATTATATGCAACTCATAGAGTTCCACCAGGATATGCCTTTAGTTCAAGTGGTATTAATGAATTAGATACCTATGGAGTATTTAGAATCTTTAATACTTTAGCTGACTACATTTTTAACCACAATGTAATAAAAGTCATGTACTTTATTAACAATATTTATCATAATAAATATCAAAAATTTAAGGCTGACCATAAAGCCGTAAATTAATAAAGCTTTAAAGTCAACCTTTATATTCATATGTATACTTTAATAATAAGTTCTAATAATCTACCGCAGCAGAACCATCTAACATAGGCTTTAAATTTTTCAAAACTTCATTCACATGGTAAGGATGTACCTGATATTTATCCATCTCTTCTTGAGAATCAAATCTAGTAATTAGACATATATCATACGATCTTTGAGAACGCACGACGTCCGTACCAACTTCAATCCCTTTTAATTGTGGAATATTTCCTTTCATCCCTTCTAATATGCTTTTGGCTCTCCTCATATTTTCAATAGTTGGCTCTTTTAACTTAAAAAATACTACATGAGTAAACATTCTTATCCCCCTTAATCTATGATTAATTCTCGAAATATGCAATTTCTTAAAACATATAAACCTTATCTTAATATTTTAGCTGAAAGCATTACTTTAGCAATAAGCTCTTTTTTCTTATACATCTCTATATCTACTTTACAGAAGCTTCTTCCCATATCAATAACCCTAGTCACTATTTCAATTATACTATCCATCTGCACCGGCTTCATAAAATATGTAACTATGCTATCTACAGATATATTTATACCATTTTTCTGTCTCAAAGTTAATATTCCTGCTGTAGATAACAGCATATTCAATGAACTCCAAGAAGCAGTTCCTAATTGATCTAACATTTCCGGTATTATCTTCCCTGAAAAGCGCACAATATCTTCCTCTACCCTATATTCAAAGTTTTTAAGTATTAAATCTTCTATGGTTTCTCCTACCTGAGGTTGCCTTGAAACATATTGAAGAGCTTTTATAACATCTTCTCTTCCTACAACCCCTATTAACTTTTTGCCGTCTACTACGGGACAGAGTTCTATGCCTTCCCACCCCATTACATGAGCTGCATATGCTACAGTAGTCTTTTCTGTCACTGTTATAGGCTCTTTGCTCATTATCCTATTTATATGGATTTCATCTCCTTCTTCTCTTGGTAAATCCTTTATAGTAACAATTCCAACTACATTCATATCATCATCTACAACAGGATATCTTTGATGAGTAGTTTCCTCTATTAATTTTTTTAGCTCATCAATGCTATCATTAGCTTTAAGATATTTAGGATTTACCTCCATTATATCTTCAACAAGAATAATATCTTTTTTTATTAAGCTTTCTGATATAGCCCTATTAATCATAGTAGCTACTGTAAAACTATCATAGCTTGTAGATATTATAGGAAGACATTTATCATCTCCTAATTTTTTTATTCTATCGCTACACTCAAATCCACCTGTTATTAAAACAGCACATTCATTTTCAAGGGCAACCTTTTGTATATCTTCTCTATTACCCACTATAACTAGACAACCAGGAATCATATATCTTTTAGCCTCATTAACCTGCATAGCACCTATTGCAAACTTATTTAACTTCTTATATATTCCATTTTTCCCTCCTAATAGGGTTCCCTCAATTATATTAACTACTTCTGCATAGCTTAAGGATTCTATACTCTTTTTCTCAACCTTTTCAATTCTAACAGTTCCAACCCTTGGTATAGTTGAAACAATTCCAATATTTTCTGCATCTTTTATAGCCCTATAAGCAGTACCATCACTAACCCCCAACTCCGTAGCTATACTTCTAACGGAAATCTTCGTACCAACCTCAAGTGCAGATATATGACTTATTATGTCTTCGTGCTTCGACATTTAATAAAACCTACTTTCCTTCTTTTTTTAATTCATCTGCTATTTTTTCTATCCGTCTAAGTCTATGATTTATTCCAGATTTGCCTACAGGTGGCTCAAGCATTTGTCCAAGTTCTTTCAAAGATTCATTCGGATAGTTTAATCTAAGCTCGGCAACTTCCCTTAAATTTTTAGGAAGCCTTTTTAGCCCGATTTCTCTCTCTATCATCTTTATACTCTCAATTTGTCTTACTGCTGCATTAACTGTTTTACTTAAATTCGCAGTTTCGCAGTTAACCAATCTATTTACATTATTTCTCATTTCCTTCATTATTCTAACATTTTCAAGTTCTAAAAGGGATTCATGAGCTCCAATTACATTTAGCAAGTCTACTATTTGCTCACCTTCCTTTAAATAAATTACATAACTGCTCTTTCTCTGGATTACTTTAGAGCTTAAACCGTAAGTATTTATGAGCTTGCTAAATTCATTTGCATACTCCTCATGATGAGTTACAAACTCTAAATGGTAGGTTTTCTCTGGATTGCTTATACTCCCTCCTCCTAAGAATACTCCTCTTATGAATACTCGTCTGCAAGAATCTGACTTAACAATTCTCTTAGGAATGCTATAGTCTAAAGAAACCAAATCCTTCTCTTCCTTTAGCACTCCCACTTCCTTTAAAAGCTCCTTTACTCCCATATCATGATCTATCATAACTAGATATATATTATTCTTCTTTAGTGAATTACTTTTCTTTACAAATATCTTTGTATGAATATTAAAGTGCTCTTTTAAAAGTTTGAATGCAAGCCTTGCAATTGCAGGATTCTCTGTTGTTATCCTAAAATTAATCTTCATATCTCCACTAAATCCTAGTGTTCCACTAACTTTCATAATTCCTGATAGCTCTGCAATCGCTTCTTCTCTAGTCAAATCTGTATATCTGCATATCTCATTTTTAACTTTTGAGGAAAATGACATATTTTTCTACTCCTTACCTTTCTTATTTTCCTTTAGCCTTTGTGATAAATAAAAATATTCTATTATCTTCTTCTTGTCAAATAATAACTTTTTATCCATTACTATTTCCATCAAAAATTTAGCTAATTTATCAGGGTCATGCCTTACAAATCCATTCCTAATTGTAATGAAATCCCCTTGTATAACCTTTACATTCAAATCCATAATCTCTTTTTCGTTTATTTTTACAGGTTCTGCATTTTTCTCTAAATATCTTTCCTTTATTGCATTATTAATTTCCTGAGTATTAGTTGCAACATAATCTATAATTCCATTGCCTCCATGCTTAAAAATAGCTCTTATGTGGTCTGATACAGAATAGCCATCTGTCTCTCCCTCTTGTGTCATTATATTTGATACATATATTCTTAAAGCCTTTGTATCTTTTAGTGCTTTACGTATATCTTTTACAAGAAGATTAGGAATTACACTAGTATAAAGGCTTCCTGGACCTAAAATAATAGCATCTGCATCTAGAATAGCCTCTACTGCTTCTCCCAGCGCTCGTGCCTTTTTGGGCCCTATAAAAATTCTTTCTATTCTGCTCTTTTGTTTTATAGCTTCTTTTGGAATGTTTGATTCTCCCTCTATTATGCTTCCATTTTCTAGTTTTGCCTTTAATACCATATCATCTAGAGTGACAGGAAGTACTCTTCCTGTCACAGCTAGTACAGAACCCATTTTTTTTACAGCTTCTTCAAAATTACTTGATAAACCGTCCATAGCTGCTAAAAATAGATTCCCAAAGCTTTGGTTTTTCAAATTGCCTTCTTTAAACCTGTATTGAAGCAGCTCTTCCATTAAGGGTTCTGTATCAGCTAGTGCTAATATACAGTTTCTTATATCTCCTGGTGGTAGTATTCCAAGCTCTTCCCTTAAAGCGCCAGAACCACCTCCATCATCTCCTACTGTAACTATAGCCGTTATATTAGAAGTATAGTATTTTAATCCTCTAAGCATAGTAGAAAGCCCAGTTCCTCCACCTATAGCTACGATTTTAGGTCCTTTTATTAGAAGTCTTTTCTCATAAATAAGATTTTCTAACTTTGAAGAATCTATTGATACACTCAAATATCCCTTATTTATCAAAATAATAATTGATCTTATACCTTGAGTTACCGATATATATAATATTAAAACTCCAGATATAATTAAAAATCCATAAAAAAACTTATATGCTATATAAGCATTGCTTCTATTAAAAAATTCTACTGCAGCAAATACTATGAATAAGATTCCCATGGCCCCTAGTGCAATCCATCTTTTAACCCTTATTCCAGGCTTTAGCCACTGTACTACCTTCATGATTTAAATCCAGCCTTTTTAACATCTTCATTTATATCTCTGTGCTCTTTACTTACCTTATGCCCATTTGATTTTAGCTTTTCATATATGGTGTTTGTAATAGCAACAGATCGATGTCTTCCTCCTGTACATCCTATACCAACCACAAGCTGTCTTTTACCTTCTTTTACGTAGTTAGGTATTAAAAATTCAAGCATATCTTCTAATTTGCTAATAAACTCTTTTGTTTCCTTAAATCCTAAAACGTAGTCTTTTATTTCTTTATTGTTACCTGAAAACTCCTTTAATTCTGGTATATAAAAAGGATTTGGTAAAAATCTAACATCAAAAACTAAGTCTGCATCTACTGGTATACCATATTTAAATCCAAAGGATAATACATTTATTATAAGACTATTCTCATTTTGAGCATCATCTCCATAGATTCTCCCTATCTTTTCTCTTAGCTGCATAGGTTTCATATCTGAAGTGTCAATTATATTATTAGCCCTGTACTTTACTTCATTTAATATATTTCTCTCCAGCTCTATTCCTTGGAGAATCCTTCCTTCTGGAGCTAGTGGGTGTTTTCTTCTTGATTCCTTATATCTCTTTACTAGCACCTTATCACTAGCATCTAGAAATAATATCTCATATTTATAATTCTGTTCTGTTAAATACTTAAGACTCTCAAACAAGGCGTCAAAGAATTCTCCACCTCTTATATCTATAACTAATGCTATTCTATCTATCTTACCATCTGTCTGATAGCAAGCTTCTGCAAATTTTGCCATTAAAGTTGGAGGTAGATTATCTACGCAAAAATATCCTAAATCTTCTAAGCTTCTAATAGCTTGGCTTTTACCTGCTCCCGATAACCCTGTAACAATAACAAATCTCACTTTAATTCCCTCCTAATAGTAATACAGTATTATTTTTTTATTATAACACATTTCTTAGATAATTTATTTACTTAATTTAATTTACCTGAATTATTGTTATATAATACCCCATCACTTTCATATTTACTAAGACTTTCTTGATAATCTTTCCTACTAAATATATAATATCATTATATGTAAAGGGCTATCTTTTAAGAAACTATTGACCACCTATAACTCAAAAACAATTCTAAATTTAATTACAGCTTATAGACTTCAATAGAATCATTGCCCATACAAAGCTTTGAAACCGTTATCTAAAGATAAAATTATTAGCTAAATATAGAAAGGTTGATTAATTATGAGAACTGAATCCTTAGACTTAGAAAACTTAGACTCCTACCTAGATAAAACTATAAAAATAGTTAGAAGTTATATCAGCAATATTGCAGCTGACCCGGTGGTTCCCAATGTAGGTAGAGAAGATTTAACCAAGCTTTTTTCCTACAAAGTCCCATATGAAGGAATAGGCATTGAGAATGTACTTGAAGATGTTGAACGAAATGTAGTTCCCTACTGCACTAAAGTAGGAAGCCCTCGATTTTTATCTTGGATTATTACGAGCCCATCTCCAGCCGGAACCATAGGTGAAATTTTAAATCTTGGATTAAACCAAGTGCCTTTTACATTTAAAGCTGGTCCAACAGCTACTGTTATAGAAGATATTGTGATCTCTTGGTTTGCAAGCCTTTTTGGTTATTCTTCAAAAAGTGGTGGTATTTTAGTAAGCGGTGGAACTAATGGAACCTTAACAGCTCTTACTGCCGCAAGAGAATATCATGTACCTGGCACTATGAAGGAAGGACTTCAAAATATAAAGAAGCCTCTTGTAGTATATACTTCTGCTATATGCCACAAGTCAGTAGAAACAGCAATCAGTGTTCTTGGTATTGGAGCTAACTTTTTAAGAAAAATTCCAGTAGATACCAACTTCAAAATGGATATAAACAAACTAGAAGAAGCAGTTAATATGGATATAGCGTCAGGCTACGATCCATTTTGTGTTGTAGCACAGGCAGGAACATCAAATGAAGGAGCTGTTGATAATATCGATGCTATTGCAGACTTTTGTAATTCAAATAACATTTGGCTCCATGTAGATGCCGCTTATGCTGGTGGTGCAATTTTAACAGAGCGAGGAAAAGCCTTGATGAAAGGAATACATAAAGCTGATTCTATTTCCACAGATCCTCATAAGTGGTTTTTTATTCCTGCAGAGGCTGGTTGTGTGCTGGTTAAAGATCGTAAACATCTATATAACACCTTCAGAATTACTGATATAGAATTTAAGGAAGACGCTCCTATAGAATACTCTAACTACGGAATTCAGTTTACTCGAATGTCTAGAGCATTTAAAATTTGGTTCGCTTTTAGAACTTATGGACTTGATAAAATCCGTAAAATTATAGATCAAAATTTGGATTTAACCCTTGAGTTTCTAAGAAAAATAGAAGAAAACGACAGTTGGGAAGTTCTAGCCCCTGTTCAAACTTCAGCTATATGCTTTAGATATGTTCCTTCTAAAAACTTGAAGGATGCGGACCTAGATAAACTTCAAATGAAAATACTCAGAGAATTAGAATCTACTGGAAAAGCCTTCTTGGCTCCTGCCATAATAGATGGTAAAGTTACCTTAAGAGCCTGTTTTTCAAACCATAGAACTACTTACGAAGACCTAAATCTTTTATTCACTCTTCTTTCAGACATAGCTAATAACCTTACTAACCAAATATAAAAAATAAATCCTAACAAGCTTTTAGTTTGTTAGGATCTATTTTTTATGGTTAGTCACTGCGCTTGTTAGATGCTGCGCATGTGTTAGAAGTTAGATTAAACTGAGAATTTCTAACCTTTAACCCTAACCTCTCTAACTTGTTTTATTCCGTTTCCTCTTCTCCAATTATTCTAACCTCAGTACTTAACTCAACATTAAATTTTTCCTTAACCGTAGCTTGAACTAACTTTATCAAGTCTAGTATTTCTTTCGCACTAGCACTTTCCTTATTTATTATGAAACCTGAGTGCTTCACTGATACTTCTGCACCGCCAACTCGTGTACCTTTTAATCCACTATCCTCTATTAGCTTTCCTGCAAAATATCCTTCCGGTCTTTTAAAGGTGCTTCCAGCTGACGGATACTCTAAAGGCTGCTTCTCTCTTCTTCTTCTCATCAAGTCATCCATTCTAGCCTTTATTGTACTATAATCGCCTTTCAGTAACTTAAAGGTAGCTTCTAAAACCACATATTCGTATTTTAATATTGCACTCATCCTATAACTTAGCTCTAATTCTTCTTTTGATAACCTTCTTATTTCACCTTTATTATCTACTACTAATGCACTTTCTATAACTTGAGAAATCTCACCATTGTACGCACCAGCGTTCATAGTAACAGCTCCACCTACACTGCCTGGTATTCCATTGGCAAATTCTAAACCGGTTAAACTAGTTTCTAAGGCAGCCTCAGTAACTTTTGATAAAACTGCTCCACTTTGAGCAATAACTTTATCTTCTTCAACTTTAATTTCATCAAGCTTGCTCAGGTTTATAACTACGCCTCTAATTCCTCCATCTTTAACTAATAAGTTAGATCCCTTTCCTAAAATAAAATATGGAACTTTATTTACTTTACAAACATTTATAACCTCTCTTACTTTTTCATAAGTATTGGGCATCACAAATATATCTGCAGGACCTCCAACTTTAAATGAAGTGCAGTCTTTCATTTTAACATTAAGTCTTACTTCTTCTTCATCTAGGATACTCTTTAACTTACTATTAAATTCTATATATCGAACCATTTGTCTCTCCTTGATAATTATTGTTATGTAACTAGTATAAAATACTTAATCCTATTTAATCAAGACTAATATCCTTCAATTTGCCCTTAGACTTTAAATAACTTATTAACTTTCTATGATCTGTGTTCATTATTAATTCCTCTGGCATTCCTATTCTCTCCATTAGCTCTCCTACCTTGTCGAATTCTCCAATAGTGAAGCATATATGAGAATCAGTACCTAGAATTACCTTAGTGCCACTAACCTTGCAAAGCTCTGCTATCTTAGCGCAAATAGGCTCGCTGCCCTTACGTGAAGTTTTAAAGGAGCTATTATTAATTTCGATTAATACATTCTTTTCCTTAGCTTTTTTTACAATCTCCTCTTCATATATAGGAAATTGAGGATTACCAGAATGTCCTATAATATCAACATATGGGTTATCCATAGCCTTTAATATAGCTTGGGTATTCTCTTCTATTGTCCCTGGTTTAATACAAGGATCATGCAAGCTAGCTATTATTATGTCTAAATTTGCAGCATCTTTATCGTTCAAGTCTAAATTGCCATCATAGTCCATAATATTAGCTTCGCATCCATGAAGCATTGTAACACCATATATTTTTCTTGGCAATACTCTAAAATTATGAAAATACCATATATGCGGTGCATTAGGCATTTGGGGCCCATGTTCTGTAGTACCTAAAAGTTTTAACCCTATTTCTGATGCGTATTTTGCATTTTCCAGTAAAGTACTATAAGCGTGCCCACTAGCTACTGTATGGGTGTGTACATCTAAAACGTATTTCATTACAACCACTCCTATTTACTTAGTCTTGCTAAAATAATCTATTATGCTCTGAGCTGCTTTATCATTTATAGATTCCGTATCTAGTAATTCTTCATAAGATGCCTTTTTAACATTATCTATACTTCCAAATTTCTGCAGGAGAGCTTTTCTTCTTTTATCCCCTATATTAGGTATATCCTCTAATATAGAATGAAGCACTCTTCTATCTCTTAGACTTCTATGATAAGTTATAGCAAATCTATGCACCTCGTCTTGTATTCTTGTTATTAAATTCATGACCTTTGCATTAGCTTTAATGTGTATCTCTTTATTATTATATACTAAACCTCTAGTTTTGTGTTTATCGTCCTTTACCATTCCACAAACGGGTATGTTAATATTAAGATTGTTTAATACTTCTAAAGCAACATTAACTTGACCTTTGCCGCCATCCATTAAAATCAAGTCCGGAAATATACTAAATTTTGCTCCGCTAAGGACAAGTTCTCTGTCCTGTATATCTTTTATTTCATTAAGACCATGTTGAAATCTTCTTGTAAGAATTTCTCTCATGCTCTCATAATCATCTGCTCCTTTAACTGTCTTTATTTTAAATCTTCTATAATCACTATTTTTGGGCTTTCCTTCTTCAAAAACAACCATTGTCCCAACTGAATCTACACCTTGTATGTTAGAGATATCATAAGCCTCTATTCTATGAGGTAACTCTTCCATATCCAGTATTTCTGCCAATTCCTCTAAAATATTACTATTTAATTCTCTATCCATTTTTATCTTTAATTTAAACTGCTCTAAGGTGTTTTTAGCATTGTTTTCTACTAATTCTAATATTTTTTTCTTTTCTCCCTTTTGTGGGATTTTTATAGCTACTTTTGTTCCTCTTTTTGACGATAGCCATTCTTCTAAAAGCTCAATGTCATAGACTTCTGGAACGTAAATGGTTTTAGGAATAAAAGCTGTACCTCCGTAAAAATCCTTTATAAAATTAGAAATTATCTCAGATTTTTCGTCAAATATACTATTATCTAAAATAAAATGTTCTCTTCCTATTATTTTCCCTTCTCTTACAAAAAATACCTGAGCACACCAATCTTCTTCATCATTATATATTTATAAAATCTTCATTTTCAAAGTTACCTGATATTATCTTTTGCCTCTCCCTAATCTTTTCAACAGCTAAAATCTTGTCTCTTAATGCGGCCGCTCTTTCAAAATCTAGGGCCTCTGCCGCTTCATTCATCCTATATTTTAAGTCATCTATGACCTCATTTTCTTTTCCATTAAGCAAATCAATTATTTTTTTTATGCTTCTTCCGTATTCTTCTTTATTCACATATCTTGCACAAGGTGCTGTACATAAATTTATATGATAATTTAAGCAAGGTTTTATCTTTTCTCCTTCTTCCTTTATTGCAAGTCTGCAAGTTCTGATTGGGAACACCTTTTTTATAAGCTCGATAGTTTCATATACAGCAGAGGCATCTGGATAAGGTCCAAAATATTTTGCGCCATCCTTTGCTCTTGTTCTAGTTACAAATACTCTCGGAAAATCTTCATTTGTTGTTACTTTTATAAAAGGATAATGCTTATCATCTTTAAGTAAAATATTATATCTCGGTCTATATTTTTTTATTAGATTACACTCTAAAATAAGCGCTTCCATCTCTGAGTCTGTAATAATATATTCGAACTCTGCAATGTTCTTAACCATAGCCTTAACCTTACTTCCATGGTTTTTGGAGTTTTGAAAATACTGCCTTACTCTATTTTTAAGCACTTTTGCCTTTCCTACATATATTATTTCTCCTAAAGAGTTCTTCATTAAATAAACCCCTGGTTTATCTGGCAGCTTCTTTAATTGATATTCAAAATCAAACATTTTTCCCACACCTCTTTTCAACTAAAAAATCCCCGGTAATCTATATATGGTATATGCAATTCCCGCTATCATTAAAAAATCCTCAAACCCATTTCCACTCTTTGAACTTGGGTTATAAGTTAGTGGAAAGCTATACTTCTTTTTTATAAATGGATAGAACAAAGGAACACCCATCTTTGTCATCATATCACAAGCTAAATGCATACCATATCCAATCATAAAATAATAAGCTATATTAGGCATAGTGTAAGTCTTTCCTAAGTAACTCAATATTATAGTGAATACAACCAATCCCACTAAGCTATGAGTTAATCCATTTCTATGAGAAGATACTGCAATACAAATTAGGGAAATCCCTAAAGCCTTTAAAGCTGGCGTATTCACGTATAAATAATCAAAGTATAATACGATTACTGCAAGACATACATAAACTATAGTTTTAGTCTTTTTATTTTTAAAGGGAAGTATATATTTATTTATTATACTTTTAGGATGATCTATATCTGGCATTAAAGACGCTAGTATAACAACTACCAGTCCTAAATAGTTAAATCCACCAGGTACTTTATCATATATGGATATAAAAGTAACAGCACCTATTCCTGCATGAGTCTTTCCTTTCATGATTTCTCCTTCGTGTTTTAATATTATATAAAAAAATCATATACATTCTGATTTATAAATTCTTATAGACTAAAAAAAGTCAAGATTCTACAAAACTCTTGACTTTATTATATCATTATAACACGAAAAGAAACATATGTTCTTGGTCAATATTATCATTTTTTGTCCATATTATATTAGTGAATTGCTGCCCTTATAACTTCTCTTGCAATTTCTGTAGCTTTACCTCCACCTACTCCTCCATTTTCAACAATTACTGCAATAGCTATCTTTGGATTGTCATAGGGTGCAAAGCCTACGAACCAAGAGTGGGGCTTTTCTCCTTCTCTTCCTGTATCAGCTGTTCCTGTTTTTCCACTTACTTCCACAGACCCTAACCCAGCATTACTTCCCGTACCCTGAGTTACAGTAGCTCTCATATATTCTTTGACAATTTTGGCATTTTCACTTGAGGTAACCTGCTGTAGCTTCTCAACCTTAGTTTTTTTTATGCTTTCTCCAGTAGATTTTAGAATATCTTTAACAAGAAAAGGTTTCATCATAACTCCATTGTTAGCAACAGCTGCAGTTGCTAATGCCATTTCCATAGGAGTTGCAAGGACTTCTCCCTGACCTATAGCACTTTGAGCCATATTGCCTTTTTCGTTTCTTTTCAAACTTGGAAATCTACTTTTTTTAGCAACAAAATCCTGGCTAGGTATAGTGTTGTTAAAATAAAACTTTTCTGATGTAGATCTTAAAGCTTCATTACCAAGGTCTATACCCAAGGTTCCAAATACTACATTACTAGACTTGTAGAAAGCCTTTTTCAAATCAATATTTCCATAGCTATGTCCGTCATAATTTTTAAGGGATTCTTTTTCGTTGAAAACAAGAACTCCTTCATCCTCAAATATTTTCTCAGTCACTCCTGGTAAATTCTCTAAAGCACTAATCGCAGTAATTACCTTAAAGGTCGATCCGGGTGGGTACATTCCTAAAATAGCTCTGTTATATAGTGGTATATCTTTATTATTGTTTAAACTCTCCCAACTTTTTTCTAAATTGTTAGGATCAAAAGAAGGAGTTGATACCATAGCTAAAACTTCTCCATTTTGAGGGTCAATCGCTACAATCGCACCCCTATTGTTTCCTAGAAGCTCATATGCCTTTTGTTGAATCCCATAATCCAGTGTAGTTCTTATACTATAACCTATCTTATCACTTTTTTCTGTGATAGATTCTAGGAACTTTGATAAATCCATAGCGTCTGCCCCTACAAGCATAGAATCATATTCCTTTTCTAGTCCAGTAATCCCATATCTAGGATTTACATATCCTATTACATGAGCGAAAGCGCTTCCTCCAGTATAAGTTCTTTCTTGATTTAAGGTGCTCACTTTTTTGCTTTTAGTTAAAGCCACCATATTTCTATCGTAAATAGTTCCTCTTAATATAGAATTTCTTTTTGCTTGAAGTCTTCTATTATAAGGGCTCTCCACAATCTTTTCTGCTTTAAAAACCTGAAAATAGGTTATATATGAAGTTACACCCATAAAGCAAATTAAAAAGACTACAAGAACCTTTTTTATATTTCTAGAAATATCACTCATCGCTCCTACCCTCCTCAGAAATCTTTTGAAGTAAGCCTAATGCAAAGAAGGTAGTAATCATAGAGCTTCCTCCATAACTTATAAGAGGCAGCGTTATACCTGTTAGTGGAATTAAATTTATAACCCCGCCTATTATAACTAATGTTTGAGTTGCTATCATAGAACTGTATCCAACGGCCACTAAAGCTGAAAATCTATCCTCGGCATATACCGCAGCCCTCATACATCTATAAAAAAGTAAGAAATACAGTATAATTACTGCAAAACTCATAAGTCCGCCCATTTCTTCGCTTAAAACTGCAAAGATAAAGTCAGTAGAATTTACTGGCACAAATTCTGGATGTCCCTGTCCCAGTCCGGTTCCAAATAGTCCTCCTGAGGCTATGGCTATCATAGCCTGAACTACTTGATATCCTTCATCATTAGCGTATGCCCAAACATCTCTCCATATAGCTACTCTAATTCTTAAATGATTAAAAAGCTTATAACTAATAGCTGCACCTGCAGCAAATAATCCAAAACAAGTAGCTACATATTTAAATTTCGAAGTGGCTATGTAGAGCATAGTTACTGATATTCCAAAAAATAAAAGAGCGGAGCCTAGGTCTCTTTGAAGTACCATAAATCCCAAAGATATCATGACTACAACTGCAGGTTCAATTAAATCCTTATATTCTTTATATTTTCTCAAAGAAGATGCTAAGTAAGCAACTAAACAAAGTTTACCAAACTCTGAAGGTTGAAAAGCATATCCTCCTAATGTAATCCAATTTTTAGCTCCGTGCTTTTCCTGTCCCAAGAAAGTTCCTAGTGCCATTAAAACTATAGTACATATTAAATAAAAATGCTTATATTTAGCAAATCTTTTTAAGTCTGGAAGTAAAACCACTATGATTATGAATCCTATTATTCCTACAGTAAACCAAATGATTTGCTTCATTGCATATGATGGGTTTATTCTATATAGTAAAACTATACCTATTACCGTTAATATACTAGCAAAGGTTTGTATATATTTATCTCCATCTGGAAAGAACTTTCTAATGATAAAGTGAGCATAGGCTATAAGAGCACAGACCACCACTCCCATGATGATTGCAGTTTTGTCAAAGTTCTCCTTTGGCCAATGTAAAATACTTAAGTTTAAAAAACCAATTAGACAAAACACATAGGTATATCTTAAAAGTCTTTTTTCATCATACTTGCTATCCATAAATCGATTCTCCATTCTTTACTACCCGATAACCTTAAAAACATATTCTCCAATTACAATTTCATCTTCTAACTTTAAATTTAAGACTTTATCCAATCTTTTCCCATTAAATAAGGTTCCATTTGTGCTATTTAAATCCTTTATAAGATACTCATTATTTTTATATATATCACAGCATGGTATCCTGATACATATTGATCATGTAAAATTAGAAGGTTATCTTCTTTTCTCCCTATAGTCAACTTAGAATGAATAGGTATTACTGAACCTATCTTTAGATTAGACTTATTATCACCAACCTTTATAACTTCTAATCCTAATTGCTTTGAAACTCTTTTTTTTCTATTACCGCCCTTTATATCCTTGTACATTATTCTTAGAGCCCAAAATATTATTATATATATTACTACGATAATTAGAACTCTTAAAATTAATCTTACCAAAGGCATACTTCCACCTACTTACTTAAATTTTATCTCATAATCAAAGTTTAATTTTATCATATTTAAAGACTAGCGTAAACTACACTAGTCTTTAATTAATATATTATTAATTTTATTATAACATTCTTTCTAAATAATATCCTGTATAAGAATCATTATTTCGTGATATTTTCTCAGGTGTACCACAATCTATAATAGTCCCCCCCTTATCTCCACCTTCTGGCCCTAAATCTATTATATAATCTGAACATTTGATTACATCAAGGTTATGCTCTATTACTACAACCGTATTGCCATTTTCAACTAGCCGTTGTAATATTTCAATAAGTCTGCTTACATCATCTGTATGAAGTCCAGTGGTAGGTTCATCTAATATATAGAAAGTTTTCCCTGTGCTTCTCTTGGATAGCTCAAAGGCAAGTTTAATTCTTTGAGCTTCTCCTCCTGAAAGTTGAGTAGAAGGCTGACCCAGCCTCACATATCCTAAACCTACATCCATAAGAGTTTCAAGTTTTGCTTTAGCTCTTGGAATATTAGCGAAAAACTCTAAAGCTTCTTCTACTGTCATATCTAAAACTTCATCAATATTTTTCCCCTTATATTTGACCTCTAAGGTTTCCCTATTATATCTTTTCCCTTTACATACCTCACACGGAACGTAAACATCAGATAAAAATTGCATTTCAATTTTTATTATTCCGTCTCCATGGCAAGCTTCGCATCTTCCACCCTTTACATTAAAGCTAAATCTTCCTGGCTTGTAGCCCCTCATTCTAGCCTCTGAAGTATTGGAGTACAGCTCTCTTATTATATCAAACAACCCTGTATAAGTGGCAGGATTAGATCTTGGAGTTCTCCCTATAGGATTTTGATCAATATTTATAACCTTATCAATGTTTTCAACCCCTAATATCTCCTTATGCACTCCTGGGTTCATCTTTGACTTATTTATCTTTTTGTTTAGTCCTTTATATAAAATTTCATTAACTAAAGTACTTTTTCCTGAACCTGATACTCCAGTTACGGAAGTTAGAACTCCTAAAGGGAACTCTATATTTATATTTTTTAGGTTATTCTCTTTTGCTCCAATAACTTTTATGAATTGGCCGTTACCCTTCCGCCTTTCTTTTGGAAGCTCTATTTTTTCTTACCAGTTAAGTATTGTCCTGTTATAGATTCCTTGCACTTTCTTATCTTATTTATATCGCCAGCTACTACAACATTTCCACCATGCTCTCCAGCGCCAGGTCCTATATCTACAATAAA
Organism: Clostridium bovifaecis; assembly: GCA_009738435.1. Taxonomy (GTDB): domain Bacteria; phylum Bacillota; class Clostridia; order Clostridiales; family Clostridiaceae; genus Clostridium_H; species Clostridium_H bovifaecis. The sequence goes on from CP046522.1 coordinate 3,105,170, forward strand.
ATCTGCTGCTTTCATGGTATCCTCGTCATGCTCTACTACAACTAAAGTATTTCCTAGGTCTCTTAAATGCTGTAGTGTTCCTATTAACTTATCATTATCTCTTTGATGAAGTCCTATACTTGGTTCATCTAGAATATATAAAACTCCAACTAAGCCAGATCCTATTTGACTTGCAAGCCTTATTCTTTGAGACTCTCCACCTGACAATGTACCAGCTTTTCTATTCAAGTTTAGATAATCAAGTCCTACATCTACTAAAAACTGAAGTCTACTTTTAATTTCTTTCAAAATTTGAGTTGCAATAATGGTATTTTTCTCTGATAACTTTAAATTATCTATAAAAGTAAGTTCATCTTTAATAGAAAGATTTGCAAATTCAAATATATTTTTTTCTCCTACTGTCACAGCTAATGCTTCTGATTTCAATCTTGTTCCTTTACATTTAGGACATGGATTATCGCTCATATATTGTTCTATCTGTCTTTTAATATAATCAGAATTAGTTTCTAGATATCTTCTTCTAAGATTATTTATTATGCCTTCATATTTATGATTATATAAACCTTCTCTATCCTCTTTCACATATTTTACAGTGATTTTGTCTCCATCTAACCCGTATAAAATATAATCTAGAATTTCTCTTGGTAAATCTTGAACAGGAGTATTCAAATCAAAGTTGAGCTCTTTTGATAAAGCTTTTAACACACTGAATGTCCAAGAATCTTCCTTTAATGAACCATCTCCTAAGGATATAATAGCTCCTTCCAGAATGCTCTTACTCTTATCAGGTATAACTAAATCCTCGTCAATTTCCATTAAACTTCCGATACCATCACATTTCTCACATCTTCCAAATGGAGTATTGAAAGAAAATAGTCTTGGTTCTATTTCACTTATACTTATACCACAGTCTGGACAAGCAAACTTTTCGCTAAATCTAAAATCCTCTCCATCTATAACATTTACAACAACCACACCTTCAGAGAGCTTTAATGCTGTTTCGAGGGAATCTGTAAGTCTACTTTCTATTCCTTCCTTTATAACAAGCCTGTCTATGACTGCTTCTATAGTATGTTTTTTATTCTTATCTAAGTCAACCTCTTCTTCTTGAAGATCATATATTTCTCCATCTATTCTAGCTCTTACAAATCCATTCTTCTTTATATTTTCCAGTACTTTTACGTGTTGTCCTTTTCTTCCGTTGACTATCGGTGAGAGAATTTGTACTTTACTCCTCTCTGGAAGATCTAGTATTTTATCAACCATTATATCTATACTTTGTTGCGTTATTTCCCTTCCACACTTTGGACAATGCGGTATTCCAACTCTAGCATATAGAAGCCTTAAATAATCATATATTTCTGTAACAGTTCCTACTGTGGAACGTGGATTTCTGCTTGTAGTCTTTTGGTCTATAGATATTGCCGGAGAAAGCCCTTCAATATATTCTACATCTGGTTTATCCATCTGTCCTAAGAATTGTCTTGCATATGCAGATAAAGATTCTACATATCTTCTCTGTCCTTCTGCATATAAAGTATCAAAAGCTAAAGAAGACTTACCCGAACCGGAAAGTCCGGTAAATACAACTAATTTATCTCTAGGAATTTCCAAGTCCACGTTTTTTAAATTATGAACCTTAGCACCCTTTATATATATTTATCCTTCATGCTACTCTCCTTTCACTTTCTTTAAATTGCTAGTTATTTTTAGTAACCATCCTATAAAGGTTAGATGCTTCGCCAGTTAGTATGTTAGAAGTTAGTAAATTTATAACACTAACTCTATCTCTACCTAACTTCTAACGTATTTTCCTGCTAACTTGTACTTTAGTGCACCTAACTCGTGCTTAAGTACACTAATTGCACGAGACTATTTTCTTACTCTTATGCGATACTTTCTTTCAGCTTCATTATCTCGTCGCGCAGCTCTGCCGCTCTTTCAAATTGTAGATCTTTGGCTGCTTGTTTCATTTCTTTTTCGTATTTGGATATAAGCTTTTCTATCTCTTTCTTAGTTAACTTTTCTGTATTTGTATCAACTTTGTATTCTTCTTTATCTTCTGATACCTTTGTTTGAATTACTTCTCTTATATCCTTTAAAACAGTTGTTGGAACTATTCCATGTTTTTCATTGTATTCCATCTGTATCTTTCTTCTTCTGTTTGTTTCACTAATAGCAACATTCATAGCCTTAGTTATTGTGTCTGCGTACATTATAACCTTACTTTCAGAATTTCTAGCTGCTCTACCTATGGTCTGTATTAGAGAAGTTTCTGATCGTAGGAATCCCTCCTTATCTGCATCTAGTATTGCTACTAGAGCAACCTCCGGGATATCTAATCCTTCCCTTAAAAGGTTGATTCCTACCAAAACATCAAACTCTCCCTTTCTCAAGTCCCTGATTATTTCCATTCTCTTTATGGTATCTATACTTGAATGCAGATATTCTGTTTTAATTCCCATTCCCTTTAAATAATCTGTTAAATCTTCAGACATCTTTTTGGTTAAGGTTGTTACTAGAACTCTAAATCCTTTATCTATAGTTTCACGTATATTAGCATATAAGTCATCTATTTGTCCCTTTATAGGCTTTACTATAATCTCTGGATCTAATAATCCTGTTGGCCTTATTATTTGCTCTGCTGTGTTTGTAGAATGCTCTGCTTCATATACTGATGGTGTAGCACTTACAAAGACTGTTTGATTCAATTTCTTTTCAAATTCTTCAAACTTTAAGGGTCTATTGTCATAAGCACAAGGAAGCCTAAAACCATATCCGACCAAGTTATCTTTTCTAGACCTATCCCCTCCATACATAGCTCTTACCTGTGGAAGGGTTACGTGACTCTCGTCTATAAAAAGCAAAAAGTCATCTGGAAAAAAGTCTATTAGAGTCTGCGGAGGAGTTCCTGCAGCTCTTCCGTCTAAAACCCTAGAATAGTTCTCTATTCCGCTGCAATATCCAACTTCCCTTATCATCTCAATATCAAAGTTAGTTCTCTGTTTTATTCTTTGGGCTTCCAATAGTTTATCCTCAGCCATAAATTCTTTAACTCTTTCTTCAAGTTCTTCTTCTATCTTTTTTATGGCAATTTCAAGCTTATCCTTAGAAGTAGCAAAGTGGGATGCAGGAAATATGGCTATATGTTTTCTTGCCCCTACTATTTCTCCTGTTAAAACGTCAAACTCTCTTATCTTATCTATTTCATCTCCAAAAAACTCTACTCTTATACCTACGTTGCTTGAGGATGCAGGAAATATATCTAACACATCTCCTCTAGCTCTAAAGGTACCTCTAACAAAATTTATCTCGTTTCTTTCATATTGAATATCAACTAGCTGTCGCATTATTTCGTCTCTATCTTTTTCCATACCTTCTCTTAAGGATACAGTTAACTTCTTATATTCCTCAGGATTACCAAGTCCATAAATACATGAAACAGAAGCTACTACTATAACATCTTTTCTTTCTAGTAGTGCAGATGTCGCTGAGTGCCTTAACCTATCTATTTCATCATTTATAGCTGCATCCTTCTCTATAAATGTATCTGTTTGAGGTACATAAGCCTCTGGCTGATAGTAATCATAATAAGATACAAAGTATTCTACGCAGTTTTCAGGAAAGAACTCCTTAAACTCTGATGTTAATTGAGCCGCTAATGTCTTATTATGAGCTAAAATTAAAGTTGGCTTTTGAACTTTTTCTATTATATTCGCCATGGTAAATGTCTTTCCCGAACCTGTTACCCCTAATAAAGTTTGAAATTTTTCTCCTCTATTTATACCTTGTGCTATGTCTTTAATAGCTTCTGGTTGATCCCCTGTGGGCTTAAATTTAGAATGTATTTTAAACTTCTCCATATCTTCATCTCCCATGAACACTAGTTCGAATATATCAATTGTATCCTTTGGAGTTTCTAATGTCAATTCTAATTTTAGTCAATAGAAATAAACACTTCCAATATTTTATATACAACATAATATATACTAAGAAAACTTTAGTAATGAATATAGAACGACCCTTTTCTTTCATGAATGTAGTAATTCTAGAGATAGTAATTTTAAGATAAAAATTAATACAGTAAGGGGTTATATATGTCTTCTAAAAAATTATTCACATATAAAAAACATAATATAATTTTCACTCTAGTTAAAAGAAACTTTTCATTTTATCTCTTTATAATTAGTACAATTCTAGTTGCTTATTTCCTTATATTTGTTCAGAACAAATCATTACCTGCAGCAATGTATTCTATTTCTTATATTATACTAATGACTATTGCTGCTAAGTTGAAAGCATTATCAATTAAAAGATATCTTTTATCTTTTATAGCTTTCATTGAGCTATTTGGGATTATACAATCTAATCCATTAGCTTTTGATACTTTTACAAGGCGAGCTTTTACTGTCCCTTTGTTGTATGCTTACTTACTGCCTGATGTGGTTTCTCCTAATATTATAAGTATATGTATAGCTTATATATTTTCTACTTACACACCTACCACAAGTTTACCTGAATCTGCTATCGATTCTTGTATTATTAATGTAATCATTGCTACCATTGGTTACGTTATAATATTTTATTTAGGTCGTAGATTGCATAAAAGTGAAAGAACTCTTAATTCTCTTTTCGAGTATAATCTTGATGGAATTTTTCTTCTTGACCTCGACTATAGATTTATAAATGCTAACCCTGCAGCAAGAAAAATGTCTGGGTATGGTGTAAATGAACCTTTATCTATATCACTTAACTCATTAGTTGTAGAAGAAGATATACAGAAAATTTTCCAATACTTTAGCAAAGATAATCCTCAAGCTCATAACTTTCAAACTGCTATATATCATAAAGATGGACATCGTGTAGAATTAAGTGTTATGAGTGTTCCAATTATTATTCAAGACAAACTTACAGGATTTTATGGGATTATTACAGATATAACAGAAAGCTTGCATATGGAAAAAAAACTTAAACACATGAGCTTATATGATTCACTTACTGGCATTTATAATAGAAACAGTTTTGAAGAAAAATTGCTTCAAATTAAAGAAGAGAACAATAAGTCTCTCGGAATAATTGTATGCGATGTGGATGGTATGAAACTTGTTAACGATACTTTTGGACACCAAAAGGGTGATGAGCTTCTTTTAAGAACTGCTACCATTTTAAAATGTCATATGCTGGAATCATACTTTTTAGCACGTATTGGTGGAGATGAATTTGTTATATTAATTCCTAACACCACTAGCGATGAACTAAGCACCTTGTGTACCGCGGTTGAAAACCATATATTACAATCTAATAATTCTAATCCTGAACTTACGTTAAGCTTATCTATAGGATATGCCTTTACTGAATCTAAGCCTTTTGATGTAAGTGAACTTTTTAAGAAAGCAGATAATAACATGTACAAGGAAAAATTCAATAAATATCAAAACATTAAAGATCCTCATTCAAATAATAAATTTATAAAATAGCAGCTATATTTAGTGGCTATTTTGTAAATTGCTCCATATACTGAATTAGGACAATCTGTATAAACAAATACTGCAACATTGTCCTAATAAAAGAAGGTGATCAATATAACACTTCGAAATAAAGCACTGATAATTATTACCTTTACTTTGATAATTTTAACTAGCTTTATGTATACTTTTGCAGAATTAACTTTTCTTCGCGGCTTTAGTAAAATTGAAAATAGTATTATAATCCAAAATATCAATAGTACTTTAACTGCTTTAAATAAAGAAACCTCCAATCTAGAATCAACGAATAAAGATTGGGCTCACTGGGACGATACCTATGCTTTTATTAAAAATCCTAACTGGGAATATATAAAAAACAATATATTAAATGATACCCTTGGAGATTTAAAATTAAATTTTGTAGTCTTTATAAATATGAATAATGAAATAGTTTACAGTAAGGGTTTTAATTTAGTCAACAATAGAGAAGAAGAGGTTCCATCATATATAATAGACTGCTTAACTTCCAATCCCTATATTATTAGACACACTAATGTACAAAGCAATATAAAAGGCATTGTTACTACTTCTCAAACGCCCATAATTATTTCATCACTCCCTATTATAACTAGTTCAAAACAAGGACCAATTAAAGGCACGCTAATTATGGGAAAATACCTTGACTATGAGTTTATTAGTCAATTATCTAAGATTATTGATTTGCCCCTTACCTTTTGCTCAATTAATAATTTTAATTTTCCTATAGATTATAATAGAACTATTGTGGTAAAGCCGCTAAACGAAGACTCCATTGCAGGTTACACTGTAATAAATGATATAAAAGGTAATCCAAGTTTAATTTTAACCATTAGCTCAGAGAGGCAAATTTATAAATATGCTAAAACTAGCAAATTCTATTTTACCTTATCTCTCTTCACTTCCTGTCTAGTTTTTAGCATAATAGCTTTATGGCTTTTAAATAAGGCTGTGCTCTCTCCAAGTATTGAACAAGAAGTACTTTTAAACACAATACCTGCACAAGTTTATTTTAAGGACAAGTCCTTAACGTATATTACAGGAAACTCGGTCTTTGCTAAAATCTTCAATATACCTCGAGATAAGATTAGAGGTAAAACAGATTTTGAACTTTTTCCTAAACAAGAAGCTGAAATTATACGAAGCCAAGACTTAGATATACTCTCCTCTAGAAGTCCTAAATTAAATATAGAAAGACAAGTTACCCTACCTGATGGAAATACTATATGGGCTTCTACCTCTAAAGCTCCTTATGTAGGGCAAGATGGAAAAATCAAAGGAATGGTAGGTATTTCAACAGATGTCACCGAATACAAGATGACTCAAGAGAAGATTAAGCATCTTGCTTACTATGATTCATTAACCAACCTTCCTAACAGGGCTTTGTTTAATATCTTAGCAACTAAGACTATAGCGCAATCACCTGAAAAAGATAAAATTTTAGCTATATTGTATATAGACTTAGACAAGTTTAAACTTATCAACGATACTTTAGGCCATACTATAGGGGATGAATTAATAAAGGTAGTTTCAGATAGGCTTTTAAGATGCATAAGAAAATGCGATACACTCTCTAGGCTGGGGGGAGATGAGTTTGGAGTTTTACTCCCAAACATCGGTAATAAAAGCGAAGTTGAATCTATATGTAAGAAAGTAACAAATGCCATGAAAGAGCCTTGGCCTATCAGTGGTTATGAAATAAATATAACAATTAGTACCGGTATTGTGTTATACCCTAAAGATGGGCAAGATATCTATACTCTCTTAAAATATGCAGATATTGCTATGTATCACGCTAAGGCTCAAGGCAGAAATGTATATCAATTTTATACTTCTACCTTAAGCGATAAGCCTCAAGAGGAGCTATCCTTAGAAAGCAACTTGCTAGTAGCTATAAAAAATGCTGAATTTATTCTTTATTATCAGCCTCAGTTTCATATTAAAAAAAACAAGTTTATAGGAACAGAGGCATTAATTCGCTGGAATAATCCTCAGCTTGGTCTTATTACTCCTGAAAAATTTATTCCTTATGCTGAAAAAGGTGATCTAATCCTTCCTATAGATGAATGGGTGTTAAAGACAGCCTGTACTCAGGCTAAAGCTTGGCATCAAAAGGGATTACAGCTTTCATCTGTTGCTGTAAACCTTTCGTCTAAACAATTTCATCAAAGAAATTTGGTATATGTAATTTCATCGATATTAGAAGAAACAGGATTATCTCCAAATCATTTGGAAATTGAAATTACAGAAGGTATCGCTATGGAAAACCCCGAGAATACCCTTAAAGTTCTTAGTTCACTAAAGACTATGGGAATAAAGATTGCATTAGATGATTTTGGGACAGGCTATTCTTCCCTAGGTTATTTAAAACGCTTTCCTATTGATAAACTAAAAATCGATAAATCCTTCACTCAAGATATGATTACTAACTCAGATGCAAAGGAAATTGTAAAAACTATAATAATGCTAGCTCATAACCTCAAAATTGCTACACTTGCTGAGGGAGTTGAAACTAAAGAGCAACTAGACTTTCTAACGCAAGAGGGGTGCGATGAAGTTCAAGGCTATCTCTTTGGCAAGCCTATGGAACCTGAATCTCTCGAAAAAATTCTAAGCAATTGGCAGCATCCAATGGATATCTTATCCTATTGAAAAGTACAATGGAATACAAAAATGCTGAATTAATCTTTCCTTAATTCAGCATTTTAAGCTAACTTTTTAAATCAACTTTATACATTTCCATCACTTATCATTACCTTTTAATTTATCTAATACTTCTTGAAACCTATTGCTATCTAATTTTACAACTACACTCTCATCTGGAACACTTGTAGGAACGAAAACAATACCTAACTTTTTTGAGTTATTCATATTTTTATATCTTATCTCTTCTAGTTTTCCTGTAGCTCTTTTTATCTTAAACCAAGCAATATTTGAGGCTTCTCTAATGGTTTTAATTATATCATCTTCCTTAAATATTTTCTGGTGATTAACCTCTATTAGCAAATCTCCACTTTTAATCCCCATATCATAAGCTGGTGAGTTGGGTGCTACTTCTAAAACCATCATTCCTCTCTCATCACTTACATATTTAGGGTTTTCATTAACTTCTTTATATCTTTGTACATACAGCATAGCTTCATGAGCCACTGGGGCAAATATCACCACAAACAGTTTAAAAAATATATTCAATATGGCGAGTCTTGCAAAGATAAATAATAATACACTGTAAATCATTATCATAATCCCAGAAGAAATTGATTTTTCCCGCTTAGTCTTAGTAAATGTAATGCTGCTATACCCTATAACTCCGTAAAAAGGCATTAAAAATATAGCTGCATTTCTTATAATACTAAAAGGTGTTGATGGACTTAATAAAGTATTCCAATTTTTTATTGATATTACATCATTTAAAGAATACATACTAGAATTCACTATTAATGCAACGGCCACTGGAAGCGCCCAATATCTTTTTAATGCAAATCCACCTATTATCCTATTATCCTTTTTGGTAAATATCGGTATAGAACCTTTACTTCCATCTACCATGACAAGAATACCCTCAACAAAGTGTAATATGGCGATTAGAGTCATAAGGGCTACTACGTCTATGTTCAAGAAACTTAAAGATTTCACATCTACATTATACATTTCCCGCATGATTTCTAATAATATGCTTATAAAGCCTAATATAGCAGCAGAGTATGAGAAGCATATAAACCTAGGATTCATAATTACAAGAAAGATAGATATAAGAAATACTAATTCTATAGATGTATTTTCATCAAATGTAACACCTAAATAACTTAACATAATGCTTCCAATTATTCCACCCAAGATTCCAAAAACCACTTGAGACATAGTAAGTTCAAAAGAAGAATGTAGTTTATCTCCTATAATCATTTTTTGCATCATTACTACTCTCTTATTTTGTCTATGAAACATGATAGCAAATATTATCAATATGAATATATAAGGGGATGTAACTATAGCATAAGCTACAGCCCTTAATGAATTTAATGCAATACTCATCTAAGATTATTTCCCCTCTCCCCATTTCTCTACTTAATCTTTCCCTTTACGACCTCTAAAGCTTTAATAAATTGAGGATCTGTTTTTTTATTATAAGGTTTTTCTGATAATTCCTTAGGATATTTTACTTCTATGTTTGGTTTAATACCTTTATGATGTATATTTTCACCTTTAGGAGTATAATACCTAGATGTAGTTACTTTTAAGGCTGTTCCATCTCCAAAACCGTACCTTTTTTCATAGAGTACGCTTTGAACTACTCCCTTCCCAAAAGTATTCTCCCCAACTAAAGTTCCTATGTTGTAATCCCTTACAGCCCCTGAGAAAATTTCAGAAGCGCTCGCTGTTCCGCCATCTGTTAATACTACAAGAGGCATTCCTATAAGGTCTCCACCTTTTGATTTATACTCTTCCTTATTACCATTCTTATCCTCAGTAGACACTATAGCCTTGTTCTTTGGAACAAATTTTGAAGTAATATTTATAGCTTGAGTTAGCCAACCACCAGGATTTTGTCTTAAATCTAGTATCATGGCTTCCATTCCTTTTTTCTTTAAGTCCGCCACAACCTTGTTAAACTGTGTATCTGTATGCTCATCGAACACTGTTATTTGAACGTATCCTACCTTATCATCTGCCATTTCACCTGTTACAGTAATTAAAGTAATCTCTTCTCTTTTTATCTTTACATCAAATGTTCCTTTACCTTCTCTACTTATTGTTAAAGTGACATAAGTATTTTTTTCACCTTTCATCATAGATACAGCTTTTTCATATTCTTTCCCGATTACCTTTTTCCCATCTACCTTTTCAATCACATCTCCACTGAGTATTCCTGCTTTCTTTGCTGGTGAATCTTCAAAAGGTGCTATTACTACAACTTTATCATCTTTCACTCCAACTTGAAGCCCTAATCCAACATAATTTCCCTCTGTCTGTGTACTAAAATCTTTATACTCTTCTGCATTCATGTATACAGTATATGGGTCATTTAAAGTTTCTGTCATTCCTTTAATTGCTCCATCTACAAGAGCTTTTTCATCAATTTTTCCATCATAGAATTGATCAAGGTTTTCTTTTACAATAAATAGCTTATTAAATTTCATAAGGTTTTCATAGGTATTTTCGCTTATCCGTCTTGTTCCCCTTATGGGCATTCTTGTGCCTATTATGTAGGTAGCAAAATTTGTTAGTATTAATATTAAAACTACTATTAATAACCATATAATTTTACTGTCTCTAGATTTAATTTTTCCACCGCTGTCGTTCATATTATTATACCCCCAACCTTTCTTTACCTCTTGTATCCGTGTTAATTATATTTTTACGTTAATCAGTATGTATTTATACCTTTTAAAAGTAAATTTAATAAATATTAAGGCTGGCGAAAATCGCCAACCTTTTAATTAGAGTAATATTTAACTTATACTTTTAAGAATTTTCTAATTGATAATATACTTCCAAGGCCTCCTATCAAGATTCCTGAAAGAATAAATATCCATATTATATTCATTAAGAAGTATCTTGGTGTTATTAAATTTAACATCATGATTACTGAAGAAAGTTTTTGATATGCCAGTTTATAAGAATAATGAAGAACTGCGCTAGAAACAATAGAGCCTATAAGACCTATAATTACACCTTCAATTATAAATGGCCATCTTATAAACCAGTCTGTAGCTCCTACAAACTTCATTATATTTACTTCTTTTTTTCTTGCATAAACTGCTAACTTAATAGTATTTCCTATTAATAATAGAGAAATAGGTATCATGATGATTAACGCTGCAAATCCTACCCACTTTACTCCTTTAGTCAATTTGGATATTTGATTAACCAAATCTTCATTAGCCACTACTTTTACTATTCCACTTTGATTTTTTGTGCTTTCAACTACATTTTTAATAGTATCTGCACTTTGTACTCTTACAATGTAGGATTCTGGAAGAGGATTCTTATCTTGAAGACCTTCAACTAAATCCTTATTTTCTTCTCCCAACTGTTTTTTCCATCTCTCTAAGGCTTGTTCTTTATTTACATAGGTTATATTGGATAATCCGTTGACCCCTTTAAGAGCCTTTTCTATACTTTGCTTGTCCTGAGCTTTAATATCATCCTTTAAGAATACAGATACCTCTAATTTAGATTCAACACTCTTTAAAATTTGATTAGCATTAAGCATAGTTAATAAAAATATTCCAAACATGAAAAGGGTTAATGAAACAGTTATTACAGAGGCTAGGGTTAAAGTTGTATTTCTTTTTAAGCTATTTAAAGCATCAATAAAAAATATTTTATAGTGTTAATTTTCATATCCGTATCTACCTCTCTGCTCGTCTCTTACTATTACTCCCTTTTCAATAGCTATAACCCTTTTTTTCATATTATCAACGATTCCTTTATCATGTGTCGCCATTATAATGGTTGTCCCAGCTTTATTTATATCATTTAATATATTCATAATCTCAACTGAAGTATCTGGATCTAAGTTACCTGTAGGTTCATCTGCAATAAGCATTGCAGGATTGTTTACAATAGCTCTTGCTAATGCCACCCTTTGCTGTTCTCCTCCAGATAGTTCATTTGGAAAGCACTTAAACTTGTGTGATAATCCTACCATAGATAGAACTAATGGAACCCTTTTTCTAATTTCTCTATGATGAGCTTCTATAACCCTCATTGCAAATGCAACATTCTCATATACATTCAAACTTGGTATTAATCTAAAGTCTTGAAATACCATTCCTATTTTTCTTCTATAAAAAGGAATATCTTTTCTCTTTATTTTAGTTACATCTTCTCCATTAACTATTATTCTTCCTGTGGTTGGATTTATTTCTTTATAAAGCATCTTAATAAATGTTGATTTACCTGCACCACTTGGCCCTACAAGAAAGACAAAGTCTCCTCTATCAATATCTAAATTTATATTCGAAAGAGCAAAAACATTATTATCATATATCTTTGTAGTATTTTTAAATTCTATCATATTATAACTCCTATTCTAGTTTCTTTTGTACATACGACAAATCTCAATTTATATAGAGTTTATCTCTCACAAAATAAATTGTATATTTATTATTATAACATAATATGAATGAATTTAAATTAATATATTATTAAAATTTTAATCTTCAACTATATCTTTAAATCCTTCTCCCAAAACCTCATGGGCCTCACTTACAGTTATAAAGGCTTTTTTATCAATTTCTCTGATATAATTTCGAAGCTTTATAAACTCTTTTCTGTCTAATATGGTATATAATACATCTATTTTACTGCCGCTATAAGCTCCTTTCCCTTCGAATAATGTGCATCCTCTATCCAGCTCTTCAATTATGTACTTGTTTATCAAATCATTTTTAGAACTCATAACTATAATTGCCTTACATGTATTCATTCCTTCTATAACAGTATCAATAGTAATTCCGTTTAATATAACCGAAAGCAATCCATACATCCCTATTTCGGGACTAAAGGTAAGTCCTGCTGCTACAGCTACTACAAAATCTACAATTAAAAGAGATTTTCCTATATCTAAATGTATAAATTTATTTAGTATCTTAGCCAGAATATCTGTTCCTCCTGTAGATGCATTGGCATTAAAGACTATCCCCATTCCTATGCCTGATAAAAAAGTACCAAATAAGGTAGCCAAAAGCAAATCATGAGTTAAAGCTACTTCTGGGGATATATACTTGTCTAAAAGAGAGATTAACCCTGATAATCCTAATGAAGCATATATAGTCTTTGCCCCAAATTTACCTCCTATAGCAATAAATCCTACTATAAATAATATAATGTTCATTATAAGCATCAGTGACCCAACGCTAAAACTTGGAATAAGATGATTTATTATAATTGCAATACCTGTTACTCCTCCACCTGCTATCTTGTTAGGTGCCAAAAAGAACTTTATGGCAAGAGCCAATATTATATATCCCACTGTAATCATTATATACTCTTTTATATGTTTTTTCATAAATATACCCCCGTTAATAAACCAAATTAAATATGACTTTCATTTATTTTTTCCATAATCTTTATCTTATATCCCTTTATTAATTAAGCTTTTGAATACTAGATCCGCCAATATACTTCCCAATTAGAAATAAATTATTTTTTAAAATATTTCCAATAACGATATTTGTAACTAATTTATTATACCACATTCTTCTATATCTATGGTTAAATATTCCTTAAACGAAATCGTTCATAATTTAATTGTAAAAACGAGGTTGATTCTCGAATAAAATTCAATTATATAATTTACAATATTCTTATATGACTAAGTAAAAGTTATTAACAATTTTACAAGCAGGTTATCCACAATAAGAAAATAAAAATTAGCCTATATCTTACTTTACATAGTAATTTAAGATATAGGCTTTATTTTATACTGAAATAGACTATTTATATGTTTTTAACTAGCTAACTTTTTATTTTATTTAAGTGATATTCCCCTTTTAACAGCTTTAACTAAATCTTCAGCAGTTAAACCGTAAGCTTTTATTAACTCATCTGGTTTTCCACTTTCTCCAAACACATCCCTAACTCCAACTCTTACTGCTGGCACTGGGCAATTTTCGCTTATAACTTCGCATACAGCAGAGCCTAATCCGCCGATAATGCTATGTTCTTCTGCAGTTATTATAGCCCCAGTTTCTCTTGCTGCTTTTATTATAATATCAGCATCAATAGGCTTTATAGTATGTATGTTTACTACTCTAACCTTTATTCCTTCTTCTGAAAGAATGTTATATGCTTCAAGAGCTTGCTCTACCATTATTCCTGTTGCTATTATGGTAGCTTCTTTTCCTTCTCTTAAAGTTACACCTTTCCCAATTTCAAACTTATAATCAGAATTGTCATTTATTATTGACACTCCTGGTCTTCCAAGTCTAACATAGCAAGGGCCTTCATATTCTGCTATAGCATTTACTACCGCTTCTGTTTCTACAGCATCACTTGGGCATATTACTGTCATATTTGGAATACTTCTCATAAGAGATATATCTTCTATAGCTTGATGTGATGCTCCATCCTCACCAACAGTTAATCCTGCATGAGTTGCACACACTTTTACATTTAATTTTGGATAACAGATTGTATTTCTTATTTGCTCGAAAGCTCTTCCTGCTGCAAACATAGCGAAAGTACTTGCAAAAGGAATCTTTCCACAAGTTGAAAGTCCTGCTGCAACTGCCATCATATTTGATTCTGCAATTCCTATATTTATATGTCTTTCTGGGAAAACCTTTTTGAAGTCAGCTGTTTTAGTTGATTTAGATAAATCTGCATCAAGCACAACAACATTTGGATTGCTTTCCCCTAATTTAGCTAAAGCCTTTCCATAAGCTTCTCTAGTAGCTATTTTATTTCCCATTATTCTTCACCTCCGATTTCTCTTAATGCCTGCTCACACTGTTCTCTATTTGGAGTTGAACCATGCCAAGAAGCATCATCTTCCATGAAAGATACTCCTTTACCTTTTATAGTCTTAGCAACTATCATTGTTGGCTTTCCTTTTGTATTCTTAGCTTCATCTATAGCAGCTACAATTTCCTCATAATTATGTCCATCTATCTTTATAACATGCCATCCAAAAGCCTTGAACTTTTCATCTATTGGATCTGGAGACATAACATCTTGTATTCTTCCATCTATTTGAAGACTATTATAGTCTATAAATGCAGTTAAGTTATCTAGTTTATAGTGAGCTGCTGACATAGTAGCTTCCCACACCTGTCCTTCTTGTAGTTCGCCATCACCAAGAAGTGCAAATACTCTATAATCCTTTTTATCTAATTTACCAGCCATAGCCATGCCAACTGCTGTAGAAATTCCTTGGCCTAATGATCCTGTTGACATATCTACCCCTGGTACATAATTCATATTAGGATGCCCTTGAAGCATTGAACCTAACTTTCTTAAACCAACTAATTCTTCTTTATTAAAGAATCCTCTCTCAGCAAGAGCACTATATAGCACTGGTGCCGCATGTCCCTTTGATAGAACAAATCTATCCCTATCTGGATTGTGTGGGTTTTCAGGATCTATATTCATTTCCTTGAAATATAGTACTGTTAGAATATCAGCTGCTGAAAGTGAGCCGCCAGGATGCCCTGAACCTGATTCTGTGAGCATAGTTATAATATCTTTTCTTATGTGCTTTGCTATTTCTCTTAGCTCTGCAATATCTTTTGCCATTTTAAACCCTCCTACGTTTTTCTTACCCTGTGACTAACAGTCTTAAAATCACCTTAGTGCAAATGATGACTGCGGACTACAGGTTACTGGATTCATTTAACTAAAGCTTATCTGAAGTTAAAAACTTCATAATAAGCTAAGTTTCATTATATCTTTTATTATTATAACAATATATTAGAAAAATTACACTACATAAACCTAAAAAGAGATGTTATGTATTGCTTACTTCTCAATATACAAATATCGAATATCAATTAAAAAAGGGCATCTCTGCCCTTGCTTTTAGTTCTATAGTCCAATACTTATTAAAAGTGCTTCATCTACTTTTCTCATATCTTTTTCCGACATATGACCGATTTTTTCTTTCAGTCTTTTTTTATCTAATGTTCGAATTTGCTCTAGCAAAACTACCGAGTCTTTATTTAGTCCATATTCTTCTGAAGAAATTTCAACATGTGTGGGAAGTTTTGCCTTATTTATCTGGGATGTAATTGCAGAAACAATTACAGTCGGGCTGTACTTATTGCCTACATTGTTCTGAATAATAAGTACTGGTCTTATTCCGCCCTGTTCTGAACCCACAACCGGGCTTAAATCAGCATAAAATATATCTCCTCTTTTCACTACCATTGTCATCAGGCAAATCACTCTCCGCAAGCTTGGCTTCATATTCTTTTAATACTTCCATATCATCCGCAAAGCCCATTTCACATATATCTAGATTAATTTGTGCCATTTCTATATATCCTTTTTTCAATTCTTCTATTTTACTAAGATTTTTTTTGTCCTTAATATATAGTATTAAAGAGTCCTTAATAAATTCACTCTTTTTTCTATATTTTTTTATGCTTTCTTTATTTATAATATCATCCTTGTGTGCTTCTGTTGGATTATTTCCTAATTTCTTTGAGCTTGACATAGAGTTATTAATACCTCCTAAACTGACATAGAGAAAATATGTATAGTACAATTATACTTGAATTTTCGTCAATATGTCAAAGAAAACCACAGTTTTTTTCTTTAATATCCTTATGTATTTTAAGGCTCTCTTGAAACTTTTTACACATAATTCCTTACCTTTACAACTTCTCCATTCCTTATGTATACTCTAGGAACTCTTTTAGTTATCATGCATACTATTTCATAACTTATAGTGCCTAACATTTCAGCCATATGTTCTGCATTTAGCTTTACTCCATCCTTTTCTCCCATGAGTATAACTTCGTCTCCTACTTTTACTTCTCCCTCTATGTCAGTAATATCCACCATACATTGATCCATGCATATTCTTCCTACTATTGGTGCAAATTTCCCATTTATTATTACTTTAGCCTTATTGAAAAGTAATCTAGTGTATCCATCTGCATAGCCTACTGGTAATGTAGCAATAACACTTTCTCTACTACTTTGAAACTTTCTTCCATAACTTATATATTGCCCTGAAGGTACAGTTTTTATGTGAGCTATATTAGTTTTAAGTTCCATTGCAGGTTTTAATTCTATTTTACTCTTGTCAATTTCCTCTGAAGGGTAATATCCATATAGTATTATACCTGGTCTTACAGCTTCAAAGTGAGTTTCTGGCAAATCAATTATAGCTGCACTATTTGCTATATGCCTCATCTTTACATCTACATTTCTTTCTTTTAAAGCTTCATAAAATTCATTAAATTGTTTCACTTGATAGGAAGCATACTCCTTATCTTCCTCATCGGCAGTGGCAAAGTGCGAGAATATGCCCTTGATTTCTATATTAGCCAATTTACTTATCTTTTCTACTTCTTTTACACTTTCTTCATTTGGTAAGAATCCTATTCTTCCCATACCTGTGTCCAAAGCTATATGAATTTTGGCTTTTTTATGTTTTCTCTGAGCCATTTTCGAAAGTTCTCTAGCATAATCAAACGAAAATACAGTTTGCTCTATATCATACTTAAGTAGATTATCTATTAAACTTGGAGGGGTGAAACCTAAAACCATTATTGGAGATTCTATGCCTCCTCTTCTTAACTCTACCCCTTCGCTAACTACTGCAACAGCTAAACTAGTTGCTCCATTTTCTAAAAGCACAGGGGCCACATCTAACGCTCCATGTCCATATGCATCAGCTTTTACTACCCCTATAATATCTGCGCTTTTTGATATTTTCCTAATCTGCCTCATATTAAAAGCAAGGTTATCAAGGTTTATCTCTGCCCAAACAGGCCTTAAATGTTTAAACATTTTATTACCTCCAAATTAGAGATACTTTTATATCTCCTCTCTTTAGTTGATTACTTTAAATTTATCATTCAAAGGTTTCCTTTGAAATTTTAACATTTGCCATGAAATTTTTATATATAAAGTTCAATACTTCATTTCCCTTTATATCGTATATAACTATTTTATCCGGATAATTATCCTCAAGATCTACGTACATTACTGCCTTACTTATATTTCTATTGTTTCCTGGAATATTAAGCTGAATAAGTTGATATTCTCTATCCTCTATTTTTTTAAATGAACTTTCTATATCCTCATCAGTATACAATAATCCTACATACTCCTCTATAAAACTTAACTTATAAACGCTATCAAATTCCTTATCTAATGTATACTTCATACTATTGTTTAGGTCGCTTACAATTATATCATTTTTTTTATATAAAAGTATTCTATCTTCATTTATATCTAGTCTATGACCATAATTTTTATCATAGAACTGTTTACATGTAATTTCTGATTCCTGCCTGCTGTTTTTTATATGTACATTTACATCACAGCTGTAGCTTCTTAATCCCTTTAGGTAATCAATAGCATCATTAGGGTTTTTCTCCTTTTTACCGCAGGCCCCTAATCCCAAAGTTATAAATAAAATCATGACAAATAGCATAAATACTTTCTTTATCATAAAACTCCCCCAAATTACACAAGCTATATTAATAATACTATTCCGCCATGTTTTATAATATTCCATCAACTAACTTAACTTTGAAGTTCCTTTATAGCAAAAGGAATTTTCTCTATAATATCAGCTGCATTAACGGAAAATTTGCTTTCAGATAACCTATCTCCACAATATCCATGAACATAAGCTCCCAGGTATGCTGCTTTAAATGGTTCAAAACCTTGAGCTATAAATGAAGCTATTATTCCTGTTAATGAGTCTCCCATCCCACCCGATGCCATAGCACTATTTCCTGTAGTATTTACTACAACAGTTTTTCCATCTGTAATTACAGTATTGTAACCTTTCAAAAGTAGTATAACATCATATTCTCTTGAAAAGAGTTTTGCAATTTCTATTCTGTTTTTCTCAATTTTATCTATGGATATACCTGTTACTCTTGACATTTCCCCTAGGTGAGGAGTTAGCACGATTTTATTGTTTTTTAGCTTCAATATATCTAAATTGTTCTTTAAAACATTTATTCCATCAGCATCTATTACTACAGGGCAATTAGTGTGCCTTATTATGTCAGCTACTATTTTGGATGTTCCTTCGTTATTTCCCATACCCGGTCCTACTGCTATAACATCACTTTTACCTAAAATTTCATTTAATTTATCTTTATTTTTAAAAGAAACAGTCATTGCTTCAACTAACTTTATGCTCAGTATATCCTGTATATTTTCCGGACAGCATAATGTAACAAGTCCCGCTCCACATCTAACAGCTGATTGAGTTGAAATAAAGGCTGCTCCTGTAAACCCTATAGAGCCCGCTACTATTGAAACTCTTCCCAAATCCCCCTTATGAAGATATTTTTCTCTCATAGGTATTAATTTTCGCACCCTATTTATATCTAATATAAAATCATTAATGGAAAACTCATCCTCTAAAAAATTAGGTATCCCTATATTTTCAATTACAATTTCTCCAGTATATGTGTCTGCTCCGTATTTTAAAAAACCTTTTTTATAAAATTGAAAAGAAATTGTTTTATTCGCTGTAACGCAGCAACCTAATATCTCTCCTGAATCAGAGTTTAACCCTGAAGGTACATCTATAGATATAGTATAGGAACTTATATCGTTAATAGCCCTAATAGCTTCCTCGTAAATACCTTTTATATCTCTTGAAATTCCTGTTCCAAATATAGCATCTACAGTAACTTCTCCTTCTTTTATAGCCTCTTGTAATTTTTCTATATCATGAGAGTTTTTAATGAAGCTTACAGGCAAGTTCATATTAAGCAATATATTATAATTGGCTCTGCAATCTTTGCTTAAACTATCTTCTTCACCAATTATAAATATACTTAATTTTTTACCTAATATAAATAAGTGCCTTGCAAGTGCTAGTCCATCGCCTCCATTATTACCAGTACCACATACGATTGTAAATGAATTATACTTCTCCGTATCTAGGTTATTAAGCGCCTTTAAAGCTGCATTTTCCATTAAAACCATACTTGGTATACCTAGGTTTTCTATACAAAACTTATCTACTTCCCTCATTTTTTGAGCTGTAACAATCTTCATCTTCCATTACCTCCAAAACTGCATATGCTATAGCATTCTCTTTACTATGGGATATGCTCAAATGGATTATATAATTTCCAAATCCTTCACCTAGTTTTTTTGCCTCTCCACTTAAAAGTACTGCTGGTTTTCCTAATATATTCTTATCTATTTCTATATCCTTAAATTCAAATCCTCTAATTCCAGTTCCTAGTGCTTTTGACACCGCCTCTTTTGCAGCAAACCTTCCAGCTACAAATTCTGGCCTCATTTTTCTACTTTTTAGATACTCTATCTCATTTTTAGTAAATATCTTACTGATGAAATTAGAATTTTTCCCTAAAGCCCTCTCTATCCTTTCTACCTCTATTATATCAGTGCCGATACCGATAATTATGATACTCACCCCCATAATCTACTTTCTATTCTGATTTTACACCTAAAATTGCAAATAAAAAAGGGAGGTTTCCCTCCTTTTTTAGCATATGTATATATCTTTTAATATTTCATCAAAGTCTGTAATATATTCGTCAATATACTCACCTAAGATATCTATTAAATGAATCGGTGATACCAAATTGTCATAGAGCATTCTAGCTAAATCGTGAACCTTATGTCTATGAGGACTTATGCACTTAACATTGTCTCTTTCTATTCTAACTAATTTACCATCTATAATATCTTGTCTTTCAATCTCAATTCCATAAGATTGAATTTCTTGCTTATCACCATCTAGAAAAGTAACCTTGTCCTTGATTACTCTATATGAGTAACGGCACTCTACATCATCACGGTATTCTATTCTTCCTACATTTTCCACAATCAACATTATACTTTCCCCCCGTACTTTTCTTTGACAATATATTATCACTACTTTTACAAAAAACATGTCGCTTTATAATAGCACAATGCATGTTTTTATCCCTTTCTTATGACAATAATAGTCCTTAATCTTTGTATTCTGGGTTATGAATTTCCTTTTTAGGAACGAAATGGAGCCATAAAATTGATTTCTGTCGAATATTACCGTATTCTTTTCGAAGAAATAATCATATTTATGCTATCTTTAAGCATGCTTTTATTTATTGATAAGTATTCACAAACATCTTCCATCATAAGCAATATAGCAACAATTATAGATAAATTTTCTCCTTCATAAGTTTGTAAGCCATAAGATATTCCATACTTAACTACGGTTTCTTTTTTATATTTTATATCTTTATATAATTCCTCTAAGGTCTTGTATAATATAGAACAAGAAACCGTAATAAAGTCTCTTCGTCCTTTTTCACTACCATTTATTACTTCTTTAATAATTTTATTCAAAGGTGCATCCTTATAAAACTTTTGTATGTATACAACGTAATTATTACTTATGAAATTTCCTATAATCTCAGCATCTATCAATACTATTTCTCCATCAGTATTAAAAAGCACACTAAACTCTATATCTTCTTTTCCTTCTTTTTTAACTTCATCAACCATTTTTTTTATTCTATAGTTAAATGCACTTGTAAATTTAGAATCTAGAATAAAATATTCTAATTCTCTGGCACATACTGTAGATAAAAACTGAGCAAAGCTCTTGTAATTTTTCTTTAAATGCTCTTTATCTCTCATAATAACACTCCTATTAATATTTTAATAACAATTGTATTTTGTCATTGTTGTAATAAATTATGCACAAAAGAGTATAGTCATGAGGTTATTATGCTCATGACTATACTCTTACTAAAGATTAGTTTATACTTATGCTGTTTCTGCGATTGTTTTAGCTGAAACCTTTTTAGCTACTGATAAGAAAGTCATTAAAGCTAAAGCCGCCGCAACTATTCCTACTGGAAGACCTATTTTCATTGATAACTTGAATCCTTCTGGTGCAATTAGTATATATGATGTACATACGGCTGTCATAAAGGTAGCTGGAATTGTTGCCATCCAGTGATTTTTTCCTGTATGAACTAAATACATAGCTGATGTCCAAACCACTATAGCTGCTAATGTTTGATTTGACCATCCAAAATATCTCCAAATTACACCGAAGTCAATTGTTGTTAGATAAAATCCAATTACAAATAAAGGAATGCTTATCATTAATCTATTTCTCATCGAACCTTGATTAAATTTTATTGAATCTGCTATTGTAAGTCTAGCACTTCTAAATGCTGTATCTCCTGAGCTTATAGGACATGCTACAACTCCAATTACCGCTAAAGTTCCGCCAATCTTTCCAAGCAAGCTATTAGTTATTGTATTAACTACTACACCAGCATTGCCATTGTTTGCTGACATAAACTTAGCAAGTCCTTCTACTCCTCCAAAGAAGCTCATTGCAGCTGCTGCCCAAACTAGAGCAATTATACCTTCTGCTATCATAGCCCCGTAAAATACTCTTCTTCCTTGACTTTCCTTTGTTATACATCTAGCCATTAATGGTGATTGAGTTGAGTGAAAGCCTGAAATGGCTCCGCAAGCGATTGTTATAAATAACATAGGGTATAACGGAAGCCCCTTAGCATGCATATTGTAAAGGTGAGTTGGAATTTCTGGTATATCATATCCGCCTATTATTAAAGCTCCTCCAACTCCTATACACATTATCAATAGACATACTCCAAATAAAGGATATACTTTCCCTATAAGCTTATCTATAGGAACAAGAGTTGCTATTACGTAGTACGCAAATATCATATATAACTAACTGAAGGTATTAATCCATTTAGTATTCCTGCAGGTCCACTTACAAATACAACCCCCGTAAGAACAAGTAATATAACTGAGAATAATACTCTCATAAATTGTTTAAATCCATTTCCAAGATACATACCAACAACTTCTGGTATACTACTCCATCATGTCTTACTGATAGCATTCCTGAAAAGTAATCGTGCACTCCTCCTGCAAAAATACATCCAAAAACAATCCATAAAAAGGCTGCTGGCCCCCACATTGCTCCTGCTATGGCTCCAAATATTGGTCCTAGTCCCGCTATGTTTAAGAACTGAATCAAAAATATTTTCCACTCTGGCATTGGAACAAAGTCAACCCCATCCTCAAGTCTTACTGCTGGAGTCTCTATGTTATTATTCGCCCCGAAAACCTTTTCAACTATTTTGCCATAAACAATATATCCGATTATCAAAGCAATAATAGATATAATAAATGATATCATAGCTCATTCCTCCTTAAATATGATAATGATTACATTGAAAATTATACTATCATTACTTAATTATTTTTCATTTGCTACATGGAAAAACAAAAAAAGCACATAAAGTGCATTTATATACCCATTAAGTGCTTAAAAATATTAATATTATTTCTGCTTACTGGTATTTCTTCTTCTATACCTTTTAACTTAATCATATAAGTGTTATTAAACCAAGGTATTATTTCTGTTATTTTATCTAGGTTAACTATATACGACCTATGGGTTTTAAAAAAGTTTTCTTTAGGAAGCTTTTTATAAAATTCAGATATACTGTAATGTTCCGTATACCTATCCGTTGTAGTGTATATTATAGTCTCCCTTTCGTGCGCCTCACAGTAGCAAATATCGCATATATTTACCACTTTCAGCTTATTATTTTTTCTTAGAGTTAATTTATTATTTAAGCATTTTATATTATGCTCAGCTTTTGATTTCTCCAATCGTTTTAGAGTATTTACAATTCTCTCTTCTGAGTAAGGTTTTAAAATATAATCAAAAGCCTCTACCTCAAAAGCATCTACAGCAAATTCTTTGTAGGCTGTTATAAAAACCACATCTATCTTTTTTTCGAAATTATTTACTATACGCCCCAAAGCCATTCCATCTAATTTAGGCATATTTATGTCTAAAAATATAACGTCAGGTTTATTTTTTTCTATATATTCTAGAGCTTTTATTGAGTCATCAAACTCTTCATCTATGTCTATATTGCTAAACTCTTTTATAAAATGCTTTAGTTCCTCTCTTGCAGGATACTCATCATCTACAATTATGCAATTCATAAAATCATCCTTTCAATGTTTCAACTACAAAGGTAATTCTAGTTCCCTTATCCAGCCTTTCTATTGTAAGGCCTTTCCCATAGATGTATTTTAACCTATTATTTACATTAGATATGCCTATTTTATTTCTTGCATGCTATTTTCATATACTTTCTGTATAACTTCTTCTGAAATCCCTATTCCATCATCTTCTATAGCTATTTTCACCTTACTATTCTCAATTTTCTTCACATCTATCTTTACCGTACCCTTGTTGCCATCTATCAAAATTCCATGCTTTATAGAGTTTTCAACTATAGGTTGTATTATTAGGCTCGGTATTTTTACATCTAGTTCTTCATCTATATTATATACCACATTTAACTTATCTCCGAATCTAGCTTTCTCAACCTCAACATAAGCCTTGACTTGCTCTAACTCCCTATATATCCACAAAATTATCTCCCGTCTCTAAATTATATCTAAGATATGTGGATAAGTTAATAATTAGCTCTCTAGCTTTATTAGGATCAATTCGAACAAAAGAAATAATTGTATTCAGTGCATTGAATAAGAAATGTGGATTTATCTGTGTCTGCAGCGCCTTTATCTCTGCCTTTGTTGCCATCTCTTTAAGTTTTCCAAGCTTACTTATCTCCAATTGAGTAGAAATAATTTGCGAAAGTCCAATAGCTAGGTTTTTATTTCTAAAGGATACAGCATCCTCCTTTGAATAATATATTTTTAGTGTACCTATTATTTCCTCTCCATCCTTTAAGGGTGTTACGATAGCTGATTTTAGTGAGCAATACTCATGAGAGCAGTTAATTTGTTCTCCACTAGTTAAAGCTAAAATTTCCCCATTCTTAATAACCTTTTCTGTAGCTTCAGTTTGAATTTCTTGTCCTTTCATATGGTGATCTGATCCTAACCCTACGTGCGCAAGAACATATTTTGTATCTGTAATCGCAACTGCATCTGCATCTATAGAGTCCTTTATAATTTCGCAAATCTTATCAAAAGAATTATTTTCAATATCTCTAAAATAAGGCAAAGTTTTGTTTGCTATTTCCAAGGCAATTTTAGCTTGCTTTGCGGCTATTTCTTCCTTTTCCTCAAATATATTTGTATCAATAAAATTATATAGATATACCAACTGCATTAGTAAACCCATAGGAATGTATATCTTGAACTATATCTAAGGCCACCGGAAAAGGTTTAGATATAAGCAAGATAAGGATCATTTCCATACTTTCCATCAATATTCCACCGATAAGCCCATAGCCCCACTTTCTTTATTATTTTCTTAGACTTTTTATATAGCACACCTGATAACAATCCTGTAGTAATCGTAGTTATGGCACAAGGCACCGAGGTAACTCCACCTAAATCTATTAATAACCTATGAATTCCAGCTATTAGCCCAGATATAATTCCAACAAAAGGGCCACAGAGTATTCCTCCCGCCATAACACCAATAATCCTAGTATTGGCTATAGCACCATTAATTTCTGTACCTATATATGTGCCTAATATTCCAAAGCCTCCAAATATGCAGGATAAAATAATTAAGTCTCTTTTTTTAAATTTGTCCTTTTGTATTATCTTTTTAAAACTATTTGAGCGAGATACTAAAACCCTATTAATATAACATATCCCATATTTTGGAAAGATTTTTATTAATTCTATCACTGCTTACACCTCATTCTTATGAGCCAAAAACACTAGAAAATATTGCAGGGGAAACTACACACAGCACAGTAATTAAAAATGCAGAAATTGAGGCACCTACAGCTGCACAAAACATTGACTTTTTAAAATCTAACTTTAAAAACGCCGCTACTGCGCTGCCTGTCCAAACTCCCGTAGTAGGAAGTGGTATTGCTATAAAGGTAATAAGTCCTATCTCCTTATATTTTCCATCTTAGCTGAATTTTTATTTATTTTTCTCTACTAAATTATTAAATTGCTAAATATTTTATATCTTTTCATCCAATTGAATATGATTAAATAGCAAAAGTATAAATGGCGCAGGAATTATACTTCCTAAAAAGCTTACTAAAAATACAGCCATAGGATCTAAATTATAAATATTTATTCCTAGTGGTATTGCTCCTCTCTGCTCTATAAGTGGTACTGCTGACATTAAAAATACCTGTAAAACTTGCTCATCTATATTCTCCTTGTCTTTTAATTAAGTTCTCAATTTTACCTTCTTATATTATCATTAATATCGTAAATAGTTAAGACTGAAATTCATATAGATTTAATGCAAATTTGTTAAACATTTGAAATCGCAAAAATTATATTCTCAAATACTGACATTAAAAGATACCTGTAATAACTTGCTCATCTATATTCTCCTTGTCTTTTAATTAAGTTCTCAATTTTACCTTCTTATTTATCATTAATATCGTAAATAGTTAAGACTGAAATTCATATAGATTTATATGCAATTTGTTAAACATTTGAAATCGCAAAAATTAATTCTCAAATACTAAATAGAAGCCTAGATAGCTGCTTTTAAACAAAAAGCAGCTACCTAGACTTTTATTTTCTAGTTTAAAAGTTCCAGCCTAAAGCAGACTTAAACTTTCTATTTTATATCCTTTTCCCTTTAATTCTTTCATTATTTCTATTGAATGCTCTTTGATTGAGATTCAATTTGAAAAATTACATTTGCAAAATCAAGTCCTTTTTCTTCCCAGTTTTTTTCTTGTCTTACAGATACAATATTAGCCCCTAATTTACCAATATGATTAATAAGTTCTCCAAGTTGTCCAACTTTATCTTGTAATTCTACAGTGAAGCATAGTCTCCTTTTTTGAAGTATCAATTCTCTATTTATTATTTTCAGTATCATTGCCATATCAATATTTCCACCACTAATTAACACAGCAACCTTTTTACCGTCTAAAATAATGCTGCTAAAGGTGTAGCCCCTGCCCCTTCTGATACTAGCTTTCTCTTTCCATAAGTGCAAAATTAGCATAAGATATTTCATCTTCTGAAACAGTTATTATTTCATCTACGTATTCTTTTATATATTTAAAACTAAGTTCACCTGGCGTTTTAACAGATATTCCATCAGCCAATGATTTAGCACCTTCTACTGTTACTACTTTTCCTGCTTGTAAGATGCTTTGCTTGAAGCAATTATTTCTGCTTGCACTCCTATTATCTTAATATCCGGTTTTATAGATTTTGCTGCTACAGCTATTCCCGCTATTAACCCACCGCCTCCTATTGGCACAAGTATAGCGTCAACGTCTGGTAAATCCTCTAAATTTCAAGGGCTATAGTGCCTTGTCCAGCCATGACTTCTTCATCATTAAAAGGATTACAAATGTAGCACCTGTCTCTTTTTGAACCTCTACAGCCTTTTCATAACACTCATCATAAACTTCTCCAAACTGAATTACCTCAGCTCCATATCCCTTTGTCGCTTCTACCTTAGCTTGAGGTGCTGTAGCAGGCATAACTATAGTAGATTTAATCCCACAAGCAGTTGCAGCATAAGCTACTCCTTGTGCATGATTTCCTGCTGATGATGCTAGCACACCTCTTTCTCTCTCTTCTTGTGTTAAAGTCATTATCTTATTATAAGCTCCTCTTAGTTTGAAAGCTCCTGTTTTCTGCTTATTTTCACATTTTAAAAATATCTCATACCCAGATTGCTTTGAAAATGTGCTTGAATAAACTAACGGAGTTCTTCTTGCCACTCCTTCAATATTTTTTTGAGCCTGCTTTATTTTGTTTAAATCCAATGTCATACCTATTCCCCCTAATTTTAATATTTTCCTGTTATTAACTTAAACAATAATTTCATATTTTGTTCATATGATGCAATTTATTCATGCAATTATTTCATTTCGATAATCTCAAATTGTACTTAAAACGATTTCTTAATTTTTATTATAGTCTAATTTTCGCAGATGTCACTACCTTATGATAAAAAAAATATTATTTTTTTTACGCAATACATTTGTTTTACGTACATTTAGTTTAATTTCTTGTTTTTCCCTTTGATAACACTCGCTTAAAATGCATACATATGTACCTGTATAGCATACATGTTTTTCTAAGAATCAATTATTTCTCAAAAGTTAATTGAAATACTTTTATCATTATGTTATACTTCTTAGTGTAAACATTATCATCATTGTTAATTTTACTTTCTAAGATATTGTGATTGCGACAAAGTTGAATATGAATTTTATATTCTATGCATATTCATTTTTCAAAATATAGCGCATTTTTCAACTATTGTTGCATTATATTATTCATTTTATAAATTATATATAAATATTGAATAATATAATGCATTATATTTCTATAAAGTATACATAGTTAATTTATATATATTTATATAATTTATAATTTAAAATGTTAGGAGGAATATATATGAAAAAACTAGGATTGATACCAAAAATCATTATAGCTATCATACTTGGTATTATTATTGGTAGCTATGCACCAACAGGCTTTACCAGAATATTTACCACCTTTTCTTCCATATTTGGAAACTTTTTAGGATTTGCCATTCCGCTAATAATTATAGGGTTTATAGTTGCTGGTATTGCAGAATTGGGAACTGGAGCAGGTAAGCTTTTAGGTATTACGGTTCTCCTTGCTTATCTATTTACATTAATTTCTGGAGCATATGCATTAATAGTAGGAAAAGCCTTATTGCCTAAGATAATAACACCAGATACTTTGACTCATGTTTCAGAAACAAAATCAGCTTTAGAACCTTATTTTACAATCCAAATGACTCCGCTAGCAGATGTTACCGCAGCACTTATATTAGCTTTTATATTAGGACTTGGCATAGCTAAGGTTCAAAATAGGGTATTAAAAGATGCATTTATCGGCTTTCAGGAAATAATATCTTCTACTATTGAAAAAGTAATTATTCCTTTATTACCTATTCATATCTGTGGAATATTTGCCAACATGGCTTATACCGGAGAAGCTGCAACTGTGTTCTCTGTATTCTGGAAAGCCTTTTTAATTGTTATCGTTCTTCATATTACTATGATTATTTTCCAATTTATGATTGGATGTGCATTTAATAAGCAAAATTTGTTTAAGTCGTTGAAAATTCAAACCAAGGCATATTTAACAGCTCTTGGAACTCAATCTTCTGCAGCCACTATTCCAGTAAACTTAGAGTGTGCTGAGGAAATGGGAACAACTAAGGGAATTAGGGAATTTGTAATTCCACTCTGTGCTACTTGCCACCTATCAGGAAGTACAATGACTATCACAGTCTGTGCAATGGCAGTGGCAATGTTAAATGGTATGCCTTTAAGCATAAGTACAATATTAGGATTTATAGCAATGTTAGGTGTTACAATGGTTGCTGCTCCTGGTGTTCCTGGTGGAGCTATAATGGCAGCTTTAGGACCCCTAAAAGCAATATTAGGTTTTACCGAACCAATGACAGCTTTGATGATAGCTCTATATATAGCTCAAGATAGCTTCGGTACTGCTTGTAACGTTTCAGGTGACCAAGCTGTAGCAATGGTAGTTGATTCTTTCCAAAATAAGTGGAATAGCCCTAAAAAAGCCAATAAAATCGCTTAAATTAAAATACAATCAAATAAATATCCCTCTTATTATTACAAGAGGGATATTGGTTTAAAATTTTTATTTTTCTTAATGAATCTTAAATATTGACTACAACATAAGGAATTAATAAAACCACTAATAAATACCAAAGGAGAATAGTTAAATGAGTAACTACAGTATATTTGATATAGTTGGACCTATAATGGTAGGGCCATCAAGTTCCCATACTGCTGGTGCTGCAAGGCTTGCAAAGCTCGCCAGTTTAATCTGTGGTGGTGATCCTGTAAAAGTTGAGTTTCTTCTTCACGGATCCTTCGCTAAAACTTACAAAGGGCATGGAACAGACAAGGCGTTAGTTGCAGGAATTTTGAAAATGGACCCCTGGGATGAAAATTTAAAAAACTCTTTTTCTATAGCTAAAGAGAAAGGTATAGAAATCATATTCACCGAAGGAGATTTAGGCGATGTTCATCCTAATACTGTTAAGTTTATAATAACTGCAAAGGATGGAAAAGTATCCGAAATAACAGGTTCCTCTATTGGAGGAGGAAGCATATTGATATTTGATATAGATGGCCAGTCCGTAGAATTTAAAGGAAATTATCCTACTCTAATTACTCAACACAAAGATACTCCTGGAGTAATTTCTAAAATAACTACTATGCTTTATATGTCAAATATAAATATAGGCTCTATGAAAGTGTATAGAAACAGCAAAGGACTTCAAGCTACTATGGCTCTTGAAACTGATAATATAATTCCTATGGATATTATAGAAAAAATAAAGGAAATTTCAGAGATTGATAGCATAAAAGTTATAAATCCAATAATAGAAGGAGAGACTTAATCAATGTTTGTAAATAGCGGAAAAGAACTTATTGAAGCATGTGAGCAAAAAAATTGTACAATTTGGGAATATACATTACAGTCTGAAGTTGAAAATAGCGGACTTACTAAAGAACAAGTTTTTGAAAAAATGAGAAAAACTCTTCACGTTATGCAACACTCTTCAAATTATGCCTTAGAAAATGAGGTTAAATCCGTTAGCGGCTTAATAGGTGGAGACGCCGTAAAATTAAATAAATATGCAGAAACCAGCAGTACTCTAACCGGTGGATTTATAACTAAGGCAATGGCTAGAGCCCTGTCTTCTTCTGAAGTTAATGCTGCTATGGGCAAGATAGTTGCCTGCCCTACTGCTGGCTCCTGCGGCATTGTGCCTGCAGTTATTATCTCAGCTGGAGAAAAGCTCAATAAAACTGAAGATGACTTAGTAAAAGCTCTTCTAACTGTTTCTGGCATAGGAATGCTTATAGCAAAAAATGCAACAGTGTCTGGTGCAGAAGGTGGATGCCAAGCTGAATGTGGTTCTGCTGCTGCTATGGCTTCAGGAGCCGTGGTTGAAATGATGGGTGGAACTGTAGCACAGGCTTTAGATGCTGGAGCTATCGTTATAAAAAATATATTAGGTTTAGTCTGTGATCCTATTGCGGGGTTAGTAGAAGTTCCTTGCGCTAAGCGAAATGTTTCTGGAACTGTATCTGCATTAACTACAGCAGATGTAGTTATGAGCGGGGTTAGAAGCATGATTCATTTCGATGAAACAGTATGGGCCATGTATAAGGTTGGTAAACAACTTCCATGTGAACTTCGCGAAACAGCTCAAGGAGGCCTCGCAATCACTCCAACGGGACTTAAATTAAACGAAAAAGTCTTTGGCAAAAAAAAGTAATACTTCAAGTATTACTTTTTTTGTGCTTTATATAACATATAACCTTTAATTATTTTTTAAATTGTACTTAATCCACTATTAAAAACACATTGATTCTTTACATTTTTTGGTATATATTAATAGTGTAGGAATATTCTATTACTACATATGTTTATACTAAATGTTTTAGTAGCTTTCAATAAATTTAAACTACCTCCTACAACTTGGAGTATCACAGGAATTATATAACTAAATGAGGAGGTGAGTGTCAGGTGTCGGAAAAGAGCCAAATAATTATGATGTTTTGCTTAACAATCATATCAGTTATTGGCATAATTTCCGCAGTTATTTGTTATTCCAAAGGACCAGTTAAATTCAGATTAAAAGCAAAATCAAATTCCTTAACCCATAATGATGGAGAATTCGGTATTGAAGTTATCAAAGAATCCGAAAAGAACGAAGGTAAATAGTTCTCCCCAACTACCTACCTTCTAACACCTTGACGTAAATTTATTGTTTTCTGTGATACTCCACCTAATTTATCTTTATATATTTTGCATAGTTATATGTTTAATTCCATCACTTTATATAATATGATTTTTATCTTAAATATTTACTACTTATTTTATAATTAAACAATTTATTTTATATTCACACTGTAGATAATAATCGTCCTTGAGATGAATCTTAGGATAGCATCCCTCTCTTTCAATTAATAGCTCGTTACATTCCCTATGTACACATAATTCAGGTGTCTTTTTGTCATCTCTTTTCCTCTTAGTACTTGATCCATCTCTGTAGTCGGACGATTAATTTTATATGAAGGAAACTACCTCGTTAAGTGAAGTAATACCAAAATATTTCTAAGTTAGAAGCTAAAACCTAAGTTAAGTGCTAAGGTGCAAAGTTAAAAGGCTAGAAAAAATAAGTTTAAAGTTTAAACTTATTTTTTAACTTCTAATTTTCTAACTGCGGCCCTTCCGCCTAAATGAAACTTGTGCCCTAACATAATAAAATTGCGGCGCAATTCTATTATGTTAGGCTATTTCTTTTTTTGACATCCCTAATTTTAGGTATCCCAAACGCTATAGCAAGTACTGCGCATATCCCCATTATATAAGGATAATACAAATATTTCATAACATCAAAAGGTGATATTTTCATAGTTCCTGCTACCCCTACAGCAGTTAAAATTTGTGCTCCATAAGGAATAATACCTTGGAAAAAACATGAAAAAGTATCAAGTAAGCTAGCTGACCTTCTTGGATCTATATCATACTTATCTGCAATATCTTTAGCTATAGGTCCAGCCATTACAATTGCTATGGTATTATTAGCCGTGCATATATCTACCACACTTACTAGAGCAGCTATTCCAAATTCTGCTCCCTTTTTACTTTTTATTTTTTTTGTAATAAAATCTAATAAGAAGTCAATTCCACCATTGTACTTAATTACCTCCACCGTACCTCCGATTAACAGAGAAATAATTATTAAATCTGACATACCAGCTATTCCACCTTGAATTGCTTTTAAAAATCCCCATACATCAAATGTATTAGTTCCTATTCCCACGATTCCTGCAAAAACAGTTCCGCCAACAAGTACAAGCATTACGTTCATCCCTATAAGAGCTGCAATAAGAACTATTAAATAAGGAAGTACCTTAATTATACTGTAGTCATAATTTCCACCTAGCGCTGTATTGTTCCCCATGCTTATTAAAGCAAAAGCTACCGCTGTAACTACTGCCGCCGGAATAACAATAGCAAAATTCATTTTAAACTTATCTCTCATTTCACAGCCTTGAGTTCTTGTAGCTGCTATAGTTGTATCAGAAATCATAGAAAGATTATCCCCAAACATAGCGCCACTCACTACAGCTCCAAGAGCTAGTCCAACTGGTATTTCTATCTTTTGTGCTATGCCCAATGCCATTGGTGCAAGCGCAGCTATAGTTCCTACAGAAGTTCCTATGGACAAAGATATAAAGCAACAAATAATGAAAACTCCAGCAAGAAGTATATTTCCTGGTAAAACTGTAAGCCCTAGGTTAACAGTAGAATCTACTGCTCCCATATCTTTAGCAACTTGAGCAAAAGCTCCGGCTAGTATAAATATTATACACATTAATATAATATCCGAGTTTCCTGCCCCTTTGCAGAAAATCTCCACCTTTTTATTTATGCTTTCTTTCCTGTTCATAGAGATAGCTGCAATACTGGAAACTAACAAAGATACGCTAACAGGCATTTTATAAAAATCATTTGTTATTATAGACGGCACAAGATACATAACCAGAAAAACCACCAAAGGAATTAGTGTCCATGCATTTCTCCTTACTTTCAAATCCTTATTCTCTACCATTCTCCTTTTTCTCTCCTCTTTTGTTTATTTAAACTTGATATTTCTAAATCTTACAAAATAAAAAACTTCTCACAGATAACCGTAAGAAGAATTCTCAACACTTATCTGCCAGGTAAATACCTGTTGGAATTAGCACCACTGAGCAAAGCTCTAGGTTGCTGGGTTTCATCGGGCCATTCCCTCCACCTCTCTTGATAAGAAACCTTATTTTGTTTTTATACTGTGACCAATTATACTAAAATCAAAACTCCATTTCAATAGAGAAAAAAAGGAAACCCCACTAAGAAATGCGCAGCATTTTTCTTAGTGGAGAAGCGGAGGCCCTTAAGGGCAAGCGGAGGAGTGGAGAAGTTTACAGTGTAAAGTTTAAAATGAATGAAATAATTAAGCTATGCTTAATTATGAAATCAGCCATTACAGCGAGCTGTAGTGAGCGTAATGAGCTTTGCTCATAAATTTTAGTTTTGCAGTAGCGAAACAACCTTCACTCTCAATTATCAATTCTCCACTTTCTTTCTCCACTTTGCGCCTTAGCGCCTCCACTGCCCTTAAAAGCTCCTCCACTTTACTCTTTATACTTTAAATAATAATCTTCTACCAATAATAATGTTCTTATCTCCTATAACTAAGACTTCTCCTTTAATTCTATAACCCCATGCCACATAAAGAAAAAAATGCTATTAGCAGAGGAATAGGATTTTTTGCATTGATGTAGTAAATATGAGCTGCTACAACTCCGATTAATGTTAAAGATTCACTTAGTATTTCTCCAAGCATAGCTATTGTTTTCCTATCTTCTCCTATATACTGTACGATTAAATTTCCTTTTTGGTAAAAGTGTGGTTCTGCTACCCAGTGTACTGAGGTTCTTCCAATTTCGAAACCATCTTTGCTTATTTTAGAACAATCCCACCATAGCAAAGGTCTAATTTTATACTCATGAACTCGAATATTCTCATCATTAATATTAATTATTGTAGGAGCAACAGATAGCACATCCCTTTTTGCAGAAGTGTCAACTGCATACTGGTACCCCCTGGTACTCAATTCCTCTTTGAAATCTTCTAAACTAAAGCTAGCTTTATAAGTTATAAGTCCTATAAAT
This sequence comes from Clostridium bovifaecis, assembly GCA_009738435.1. Taxonomy (GTDB): domain Bacteria; phylum Bacillota; class Clostridia; order Clostridiales; family Clostridiaceae; genus Clostridium_H; species Clostridium_H bovifaecis. Next base: position 3,140,085 of record CP046522.1, read on the forward strand.
ACTAAAAATATAGTTATCCTTAGTAAAACTTTAACTCCCCTATTTGATTTCATTTATATCTAGCCCCCTAAATCTAACTTTGTGCTTTAGCACCTAGCTCAGGTTTCATCTCTAACTTCCTAACTCTTAACCTGACCTTTTCTCAGCCATCCTGCAGGCTCTCTTTTTCCTCCAACAAAGTATTTACTATCTTTAATTGAAAGTACATACCTTTCTCTTGTTTTTCTATATATATTTTGCTGGATAACTTCTACATAATCAGCTCCTACCTCAGTTACAATAGCTACTTGTCCAAATTTAGTGTCAGTGAAAATTATTAAATCATCTGGATTTGGCTGGACACTTTTGACCATAATAATATCCATCTTCACTATAATGCTTACCATAAGACTTAGTATGCATAATTCCATTATGATAAACATCCACATTTTTATAGCTATCTATTCTCTCCCCTATTCTATTTACATCCCATACCAAATAGCTACCTCCAGTAACTAATAGAACTATAATAATAAGTACACATGCTTTAATCAGTTTATTCTTCACTATATCCCTCACTTTTTTAACATATCCCCTGCATAACTTTATACTACCATGATACCATATATATCCATTGTTTATATAGAAGCTGTTTTTTTGCATAAAAAAAAAGAATTTTGCTATGCAAAATTCTTAGTAAACAAGTAATCAGTGAATGAAGCGAGCAAAGCTCGCTTCATTACAGTTTCGCTGCAATTATCAGTTTTAGCGATTAAGCAGAGCTTAATTATATCATTCATTGTCCACTGCCCTCTATCAATTGCCAATTTTGAAAACTTTTTCTCCACCTCTCCACTCGCGCCTATAGGCGCCTCAACTCCTCCACTTTACTCTTTACGCTTGTTTTTAGGTTGTTCTATTGTACTTGTCCGTTAAACATATTCATTAATTCTGTTAAATCTATTGCTTTCACATCTGTCTTATTAGGAATCTTTATTCCCATTTCTTTATTAATGTCAAATAAATCAAAAGCAAGGTTTATATTTACACTAATTCCTTGTTCTCCAGCAAAGTTTCCCTTAATCTTGTATTGAACAACATATCCGTCCTTAACAGCAAAATCTAGAACTAATCCATCTTTTCCCAATACATTTGGCATAGTATCTATTTCTTTAGCTAATTCTTCTATATTAAGTTCTTCTTTTTTTGAAGGATCTTGTGGCTCTATAGTATTTATATAATCTTGTATTTCCTTAGCTCTTTTTTCATCCTTTAAATAAGCTTTTAAAATCTTTTTAATTTTGTCATTATCTACACTGACTTTATAAGTTTGAAGATTTTCTTCTGCTCCATTAACTGTAATCGCTTGCTTACCTGTATCTTCTACCATACCTTTGCCATCTTCATCTTTATATTCTTTCATAAAGCTAAGTAAAGATTTTTGAATGTTTGTACCCTTGTCCATCATAGCTTTAGTATCTACATTTGATGGTTTCTGCTCTTCTCCTTGAATATCTTTCTCTAATTTCTCTACATCCTTTGTATCTACATAAAGATAATCATAATTTTGGAACATAGGTCCTGTTTGAGCCTTTAATAATTCAGGTATTTCTAAAAGCATTTTTATGTTTGCCTTTTCACCTTCTAGTGACATTTCTTCCATTAAGTCTAAGTCAGCACTTAAGCCCATAATTGTGAATTTTACATTTGCCTGAACCTTTGCATTTTTATTTTGTTCTCCTGCATACTTACCATTCATTTCTAAGCTTAAATTATTAAATCCTGCCGCTTCTGGAGGTAATTGCCCGTCCACTTTTACATCAATTTTACCCTTGTATCCAAAAGATTTTGCAGTATTAGTCTTTTGAATAGCTTCTACTAATCCATCCTTCTTGCCACAGCCTGTAGCTGAAAATAAGGTAGCTCCTATCAGCAAAGCTCCAATATAGCCTTTGATTTTTTTCATTTGTTTTCCCCCTATATACTATTAGATCAAATATTAACCCATACATAATTTGTACATAATTTGTCTATATTAATTATAAGGTTTTTTAGCATGCTTGTACAATGGTAATCAATGTAAGACGATATATGCTTGTTTTCTAATTAAGTAAATATGGATATTAGGACAGGTCTTCTTTGTAATTGGTTAACCTAACTTATACTTACTCTGAATATTTTTCCACCCCTAGTAGCCACAACGAGCGCGCTGTTAAATACTGCTGGAGAACTTTCTATATTTGTTCCTAAATTAATATTGTTTAAAATCTTACCTGTTTTACCTTCAATTAAATATAGATTCCCTATAGAGTCTCCCTGGAGTATATATCCCTTTCCTTCTTCGTTATAAACATCTACAGGGGAAGACCAGCAGTAATTAGGCATTTCTAATCTCCACACTTCTTCGCCAGTTCTTTTGTCTAATGCAACCATTAATCCCGAATTAAATTTTTTATATCTTGCCACATTGAAAATAACTAAGTTTTTTATACCCTTTTTCCCAATAATGCTAGTTGCAAGTACGCCTCCATTAACAGGGTGTTCCCCTAAAAGAGACATTGCATCATAAGATTTTTCAAAAATAAGTTTTCCAGTAATTCCATGAATTTTTCTTAGATATGCTTTTCCCTTATCTCCCTGTTTATCAACCTCATTAGCTGTATAAATATATGGAGTACCCCCTTCAACTTCTATCGTTATAGTAGCATCCGTATCATCTTTATTATCAAATATCCAAACTGGCTTCATATTTTGTAAGTTCAAGCACTGAATTATTCCCCCATTGTCTGCAAAATATCCAAGATTTTTATGTATGGCAATAGAATTTTCTATGCCTTGATAGCTGTTTTCCTGTATCTTGTAACGGTATTTTAAAACTTGTGGATTTATTGTAATCTTCTTCTTTTTCTTATCAAACTTAGTATTTAGCTTTATATTATAGAAAAGGCCGTTTTCACCACACAAAAGCATTCTATCCTTTTCCTTGTCTATGACTGGTGCACTATCAAATGCCCCCCAGCCTCTAAATGCAATAGGATCTATTCCATTTATAAAGTAAAGTTCCTTTCCATCTAATAAACTAAATATTCTATATCCTATTTTCCCACTCTCTGGTATGCCTTGTCCTACATAAAGAAGTGGGTATCCCCTAGGATCTAGTGAAACACTCCCTTTGATAGGATTATGTATATTTATTGCTTCTCTTGTGCTTTTTCCCGTTTCTAAGTCAAGGAAATACACTTTCCCATCTAGAGAAGCATAAACTACTTCTACAAAATCCTTTTTATTCCTATATTCTTCTTTTATATTCATGATCTGTTTTACATCCTCTTGCCATTTAATTATAGATGGCTGACCTGTCCATCCTGCACCTCCGCCCCAAGAACTTGTGGAAGTATCCCTAGACCATCCTTCTTTTAATTCATTCTGCTTTACATTTACAATACCAAAGGAGGGAGAATTCCTTAAATTATTTCCTCTGAATGTTAAAACTCCTTCTATGTCTGAGTATTTATCACTAAACAGCGGAAAATCTTTTGCATTATACTCTTTTACTTCCTTATCGTTTAAAAATAAAGAATATGTGATATTTTTAGGTTCTGCTGCGTTAATTAATATAGGATCATTGTTTCGCAATGGTACTTCTTTTTTAGCACTAGCTTTTTCAACCTTTGTCTTCTCTTTATTATTGAGTTTTTCTACTGTTTTTTCTTTTCTAACTTCACCAATTACACTTGCATATCTTAATGCCCGTTGACTCTTACTTATACTAGAGTAGGAACACCCACTCAATAAAATTGAACCTATTATTATCAATGGTGCAGTTTTATTAAATTTCTTAGGCAAGTTCATTTTCTTTTCCTCTTTTCTCATTCTACTATTTGCAATTAATTACATTTTAAATATACTTTACCATATTTTTACAAACAGATAAAGAGGTACTTTTCATAGTAACTATTAGAAATAAATTACGATGTAAAGTATTTCTAGTAGAGAAGTGGAGAAATGCCTTGTTAGAAAGTTCTCCACTTCTCCATTCCTCTACTGCCTTTTAAGGCTTCTCCATTTAAGTATTTTGCATCACAAAATACTTAAATTTTTATATAAACATAGTTCTTGGCTTAAAGTGGAGTTTTGACTCCTCCTTAAGCTTAGAAATCGTTATCTAGGGACGTACCTGCCGTAAGGCTCCCACTTTGATAGAAGTGGGGGTCTTACGGCAGGTAGTCATCAGATAAAAAAGCAGGGAACTCATTTGGTTATATTAACTCACCATATGAATTCCCTTTAAAAATTATATATCTATTTATTACTTAAAAGCATTCTTATAAATCTGTAATATTTCTTCTACTTTAGTATCCCTTGGGTTTCCTGAGGTACAAACATCATTATACGCCATTTCAGCTAGTCTTAATAAATCTTCTTCCTTAGCTCCTATTTCTACTAGCTTTTGTGGTATGCCTATACTCTTAGATAGCGTAACTACAGCATCAACAGAAGCCTTTCTATATTCTTCTTCAGTCATACTATCTACATTTCTAACCCCCATGTTACGAGCAATTTCTCTATACTTTGTTCCAGTTGATGGAGCATTATACTCCATTACATAAGGTAGTAGTAACGCATTAGCGACACCATGTGGAGTATCATAAACCGCTCCCAATTGGTGAGCCATTGAGTGAACTATACCAAGGCCTACGTTTGAGAAGCCCATTCCAGCTATATACTGCGCAGTTGCCATTCCATCTCTTGCCTCTATGTTGTTTGGTTCCTCTACTGCCTTTGGAAGATGTTTTGCTATAAGTTCTATCGCCTTTAATTCAAACATATCAGTCATTTCCCAAGCACCTTTTGTTATATATCCTTCAATTGCATGAGTCAAAGCATCCATACCTGTTGCAGCTGTTAACCCCCTTGGCATAGAAGTCATCATTTCTGGATCGATAATAGCCAGTACTGGTATATCCTTAGGGTCTACACATACCATTTTCTTAACTGCATCTTCATCAGTGATTACATAATTTATTGTAACTTCTGCTGCAGTACCTGCAGTAGTAGGTACTGCAATTATAGGTACGCTTTTATTCTTAGTAGCTGCTACACCTTCAAGAGACTTTACATCAGAAAACTCAGGATTATTTGTAATAATACCTATTCCTTTAGCTGTATCTATGGAAGAACCTCCACCTATTGCAACAATAAAATCTGCTTCTGCATCAGCAAATTTTTCAACTCCACTTAGAACGTTCTCGATAGTAGGATTTGCTTTAACATTATCGTAGATTTCATAAGGTATTTTAGCACCATCAAGAACCTTAGTGACCTTTTGGGCAACGTTAAACTTTAATAGATCTTTATCAGTTACTACTAATGCCTTTTTATATTGTCTTTGAATAACTTCCTCAGTAATTACGCTGATTGACCCTTGTCCAAAGTAGGATGTTTCGTTAAGAACTATTCGATTTATCATGTTGTAACACTCCTCAGTTTATATTAATTTTATTCTATGACCTTGTTAATACTTTAACACTGTAGTTTTATTTTTAGGCTATGCTAAAAGATTCTTTAGTCTCATAGCATAGCCATTCTTTATATTATTCTAATACACCTTCTAATGGTTTTACTCCAAAGCCTTCTGCTAATGCTCTTAGCTCTTCATTTGAAATAGTTTGTCTCTTACCTCCCATTGAAAGCACTTTTACTAATATGGTAGCTGCTTTCTCAGCTGTATCTATAAGGCCAAAAGCTTCATCTAAATCTTTTCCCGTTCCAAATATTCCATGGAAAGGCCATAAAACCATGCTGTGCTTGCTCATTTTTTCTGCTGTAGCTCTTGCTATTTCTTCCTTGCCAGGTACCATCCAAGGAATAACCCCTATACCATCTGGGAAAACAACAAGACATTCTGTGCTCATTTTCCAAAGTTGTTTTGTAAAGTTTTCAGTAGTTAAATCAAGTATATAGCTTAGTGCAATAAGGTTAGTTGCATGAGTGTGTATAACTACTCTGCTTTCCCCTCCTGTAACTTTTATTCTTTCAATATGAGATAGTAAATGTGCTGGGAATTCACTAGTAGGTCTTCCTCCATTTTTAAATCCCCAAAGTATAGTATATGATTTTCCATCTTCAGAAACTTTAACTATTCCAAGGTTTACCTCTGGTTCAAGAATTACATTTCTAAAATACTTCCCTGTCCCTGTTACTAGGAAATATTCTCCTGCTAATTCCTTTAATTCAGAAAATAGCTCTATTTTTCTATTTCCTTTTAATTCTTCTTTATACTGTTCAACTTTTTCTTTAACTAGACGATAGCTCACATTACCCCCGTTTCTTTCATCCCAGCCTTTAAGCCACATATCATTAATGACTTTGATCATTTCTTTCATAAAATTAGATTCTTTTATGCTCATATGTCTTCTCCTATCTATTTAATAAAACTGTTTTTTCGTATTTTTTAACTTCTTTTAGCCATTCCATTCCAACAGGCACATCCTTTGTATAGCAGTAGTAATCCCAAACCGCTTGCCATGGATATGACTTTAACTCTTCAAGCATTGCTAAACGAGTTGTGAAGTCAAATTCCACTTCTGCATTCTTTAAAGTTTCAGTTGGTTGTAATAAGGCTATAGTTAGTGCTTTAAACATATTTCTTGTTCCAATTACCCAAGCTGCAATTCTATTTATACTTGCATCAAAGAAGTCAAGCCCTATATGAACTCTATCTGTTAATCCATTGCCTATTATTTCTTTAGCTATCGCCATTAACTCATCATCAAGAATTACAACATGATCACTATCCCATCTAACTGGACGACTAACATGTAATAATATATCCTTTACAAATAGCGATACAGATGAAATTTTATCTGATATTACTTCTGTAGGATGAAAGTGTCCTGCATCAAGGCAAAGAGCTAAATCATTTGCTATAGCATAGCCTGCATAAAACTCGTGAGATCCAACTGTATAAGACTCTGCTCCAATTCCAAAGACTTTACTTTCTACTGCATCTATATGATATTTTCTATCTATCTTTTCTTCTAGTGCTTTGTCTAGTGAATCTTTTAATCTTTGTCTTGGTCCAAGTTTATCAGCTGGTACATCCTTAAAACCATCTGGTATCCATACATTCATTATTGATGGTGTTCCCAATTCTTTCCCAAAGTATTCGCTAATTTTTCTGCTTCGTTTTACATGCTCAATCCAGAAGTTTCTTATTTCTTCATCTGGGTGACTTAAAGTTAATCCATCATCTGCCTTGGGATGAGAAAATATTGTTGGATTGAAATCTAGCCCTATTTGCTGAGCCTTTGCCCACCTTACCCAGTTTTCAAAGTGTTTTGGCTCAATCTCATCACGCTCTACTTTTTCACCATTAGTTTCAAGATATATAGCATGTAAATTCAATCTTTTTGCACCTGGAATTAGGGAGAATGCTTTTTCTAAATCTGATCTTAGTTGTTCTGGACTCTTTGCAGCCCCTGGATAATTCCCTGTGGCTTGAATTCCTCCTGTTAACTCACCTTCAGGATTTTCAAACCCTTTTACGTCATCTCCTTGCCAACAGTGTATAGATATAGGAATTGAATCAAGCTTTTTTAATACAGCTTCCGTATCTACACCCAACGCAGCATATTTTTCTTTAGCAATTCTATAGTGTTCTTCAATAATGTTCATCTTATTTGACATAATTGTATCCTCCTTATATTCTTTTATCTATTGTAGTGACTTGAACTTTCTCCAATTTTCTTCGATTTCACTGCTACATAATGGTATATATTTATTAATATCAAAGGATTCTAAAATAATTTTTCTTGCTTCTTTAAGTGATGATATTTCACCTAGAGCAATAAACTGTACTGCAAGATTTCCTAAGGCAGTTGCCTCTATGGGTCCTGCATATACTTCACACTGTGTAAAATCTGCGCAAAGCTGATTTAGTAACTTATTTTGCGCCCCCCCACCTATGATATGGATCTTGTTTATGTCCTTTTTAGAAATTTCTTTTATCTGGAGCAGAGCCTCCTTATATTGAAACGCTAAGCTTTCAAATATACACCTTGCAATTTCTCCTGGAGTTTCCGGAACAAATTGCTTTGTTTCTTTACAATAATTTTGAATTTCTTCAATCATATTTTCAGGATTTAAAAATCTAGAATTATTAGGATTAATTAAAGCTTTGAAAGGTTTGCTCTCTTCTGCAAAGCTTGCTAGCTCTGCAAAGCTATATTTATAATCATATAAACGCTGCACCTCTTGAATTAGCCATAATCCCATTATATTTTTTAATACACGGTAAGTATCAAAAGCTCCACCTTCATTTGTGAAGTTGTACTCTTTTGCTTTTTCTGTGCAAATAGGAGTATCGCTTTCAATTCCAATTAGTGACCAAGTTCCTGAACTAATATAGGCGAAATATTCAGTAATTGCTGGTACAGAAACTACAGCGGAACCAGTGTCATGAGTGGCTGGGGCTATAACCTTCATTTCAGCTAAGCCTGTTCTTTGTTGAACCTCTTTTGTTAAATTGCCTAAAATTGTTCCAGACTTTATAACTTTCGGGAATATCTCTTTATTAAATCCAGTTATATTTATTAATTCTTCGTCCCAACTAAGCTCATTTATGTTAAACAATTGTGTTGTAGTAGCGTTAGTAAACTCTACTGCCTTTTCATTGCTTAACAAGTAATTTAAATAATCTGGAATCATCATAAATGTATCAGCATTATTTAATATTTCATTATTAGATTTAACATGTTCGTATATCTGATAGATAGTGTTAAACTGCTGAAACTGTATACCAGTTTTCTCATAGATCTTCTTTGGATTTACCTTCTTGAATACCTCTCCCATTGTTAAATCTGTTCTGTGATCTCTATAAGCATATACTGGAGAAACTCTATGATTTTCCTTATCTAAAAGTACGTAATCAACTGCCCAAGTATCAATCCCAATCGCTTCTGCATATATGCCTAATTTACTAAACTCCTTGAGTCCATTTGTAATTTCATTAAATAGATGATCTATATCCCAGTAATAGCTCCCCTTTTCTTCAAACATATTATTTTTAAATCGGTAAACTTCCTGTATAGCAAATTTTTTTTCTTTTAAAGTTCCTGCTATTACTCTTCCACTTGAAGCCCCGATATCGATTGCAATACAGATTTTAGCCATACCTATCTTCCCTTCCATGGTTAACAATGTTTAGTAATACAAATATTTATTATAAATTTTATTCTTAATTCATATTTATTTAATTACAAGTTTTACGAAGACTAATATATTTTTTAACCTTCCTCCTAAGTATAAATGAATAGCTTTAGGTATTGTATAACCAAATCAAAGCGCTTTACTATCAAAACTTAATATTGATTTGAACTTTTATCTTACTTTCTATATAATATGCTTAATAAACCTATTAGGAGGTCTTTACATGAATCATTCTGAACTTGATGAACTATTGAAAATACAAACATCCGCAGAAGACTATATTATAAAATCAATTAGTTCATCAGATAAGAAAACATTAACAAATAAAGAAATCATGTCTATACTTCATCCTGTTTTACGTTGGGATGAAGAAGATGGGACTCCTGTTCTTTCTGGTGAATCAATATTGCCGTCTGATGAGAATATATCAATTTCTAAACATCATCGTTTTATTCCTATACCATCTCATCAGCATGATTTTATCGAACTCTTTTATGTATATTCAGGGTCATGTACTCAAATTATTAATGAAAAAAAGGTAACTTTAAATCAAGGTGACATGTGCATTTTAGATACCAATGTTACTCATTCAATAGAAGCAACAAGTGAAAATGATATTATTATAAATTGTCTAATGCGAAAGGATTACTTCGATACTTCATTACTAAGTAGACTTTCTAGCAACGATTTAATTTCTAATTTTTTAGTTCATGCTATCTACCAAAGTAAAGACTATAATAATTTTATTATTTTTCATCCTGGACAGCGACAAAAGCTTCATGGGTTAGTCAAGGATTTGATGTGTGAGTATTTTGACCCTTCTGTTTGTTCAAAGGAAATTATTAATTGCTACGTTATTTTAATTTTTTCTGAATTGCTGCAAATTTATCAGGATCAAACTCCAGAAGTGCAGATTTTAGATCAAACCACAAATACAAAAAATATATCTAAAATTTTGGAGTATATACAAAAAAATTATATAACTGCTACTTTAGCTACAACGGCAGAAACCTTTAACTTTCATCCTAATTATTTAAGTACACTTTTAAAAAAGACTACAGGAAAATCCTTTAAGGAAGTCATTCATGAACAAAAATTAAAAAAGGCGTGTACTCTCTTAAAAAATACAGATATGACCGTTGAAGATATTTCTTTAGAGGTAGGCTATAATAACTTCAGTTTCTTTTATAAAAAGTTTAAAGATGCCTTTGGCGTAACTCCTTTAGAATATAAACAGACTAAATAATAGATTTATACCTTTAAATAAAAAAACAAAGCGGCTCAAAGCCGCTTTTAATATTAGTCTAAATGAAATACTTCATTTAGCTCTACTGAAATAGGACTACTGTCCTGATTTGTTTCCATTATGTCCGCCATGTATTTCCACCACTTTTGACATATTTCAGTTTCCGATGATTTATTCCATAATTCCTCATCTTCTAGTTCAATATATCCAAACAATGTGTTAGTTTCTTCATCTAGGAATATAGAATAATTCTTCCCACCATGTTCATGAATCATTTTAATCATTTCTAGCCAAAGATTATCATGGCGTTTCTTATATTCCTCACACATACCTTTAAATAATTTCATTTTAAACCCTTTACGAATCATAATATCCCTACCTCATTCATTCTCAACAAATGACATAATATATTCGGCACTTTTTTGATAACTTTCAATTGTTGTGTTCTCCATTAAAACTTCAATATACGGTTTATGTTTTTTTAACAATTGTAAAAGTAGCCTATAATTAAATTCACCCTTTCCTTCTCCAGGTGCTACTTCACGAATTTCATTATTTTCAACAATAAAATCCTTTGCGTGAATAACCATAATATCATCTGCAAACAATTCAAAACATTTTCTAATAATTTCATCTTGCTTTTTATAATTATCATAAGAAAGAAGGTTTATAGGATCTAAAATAATTTTTAGGTTATCAGAATTAATTATGTCTAATACTTGTCTAATACGCTCTGGCGAATTTACAACATACTTAGTGACGCCTTCAAGTCCAATAATAACATTATACTTTTCTGCCTCTTTCACTAATTCCTTTAACCCTACAATGAATTCTGTAAATGCTTCTTTTGTATGATTTTTTTCATTGAAAGAAAAGTCAGGATTATATGAGCCGGATTCGGTTCCTACAATCAGCGCTCCGAACTCCTTAGCAAATCGAATATGCTCCTTAAACTTTTCAAATTCCTTTTTTCGCTCATTTAAGTTTGGATGCATAAAGTTAATATAACACCCTAATACTGCTACATCTATACCTTTAGACTCCAATGTCCTGCGAACATGACGCCCTAATCCTGGCGAGAAAGTTCCTGGATTAAAAGGTATATTATTGATAGCTTTAGGCAGCGCCAACTGAATACATTTTAAATTGGTTTTCTCTAACTTATCCGCCAACTCTTCAATAGTTCCTGCTCCCAAATCATGGGCTCTTAATCCTAATCGTATCATATAAAATACCTCATATTATCTTAAATCATTCATAGCTACATGATCCATGTCATCAAAGGTTTGATTTTCTCCAGCCATTCCCCAAATAAATGTATAATTCTTTGTTCCTACTCCTGAGTGGATTGACCAAGATGGAGAAACAATAGCTTCTTCATTTGAAACTACAATATGGCGTGTTTCATTAGGTTCTCCCATGAAGTGAAACACCTTCGAATCATTAGTTAGATTAAAGTACAGATATACTTCCATACGGCGATCATGTGTATGGCACGGCATTGTGTTCCACATGTTGTTTGGTTCTAACTTAGTTAATCCCATGACCAATTGGCAGGACTTACAAACTGCTGGATGCACATATTGATTTATTGTACGTTTATTTGATTCCTCATTTGACCCTAAATGTACTTTATTTGCTTTTTCTAATGTTATTTGAACTGTTGGATATGTGTGATGTGCTGGAGCTGAATTTAAATAAAACTTCGCTGGATTGCTAGCATCTGTAGATCTAAATTTAACTTCCTTTGTTCCCATTCCAACATACATACCATCTTCTTTATCTAAATCATATTCCTCACCATCTAAAGTGATAACTCCATGCCCACCGATATTAATAATTCCTAATTCACGGCGCTCTAAAAAGTAATCAACACCCATCTTATCCCCAGCTTCTAAAGATAAAGTTGCTTTAACAGGCATTGCTCCACCTGCAATTACTCTATCATCATAGCAATAAGTTAAAGCTATTTCATCGGCTACAAATACCTCTTTTATTAAAAAGTTTTCCCTTATTTCTTCAGTCGTCATCCTCTTTACATATCCTGGGTGATGTGAATATTTTATTTTCATATCTATTCCTCCTCAACAAGCTTAACTAAATATCAAATAAAGGTTATAATTCTATTTGATATTTAGTATCACTGATTTATATATTTAGACTTTAATATATTATTATTTTTACATCAAATCAAAAGCTTTAGGAAGCCATACGCTAATTCCTGGAATAAATGTTACCATTAAAAGTACTATTAAAATTGCTACAAAATATGGCACAAGCTTCTTTATAACATCCTCTATTTCTAAATTTGCGATACTAGCACCAACAAATAGTACACTTCCAACCGGTGGTGTAATTGTTCCTACTGCTAAGTTAAATACAATCATAACACCAAATTGTACTGGATCCATACCGCACTTTATTGCAATCGGTAATAGAATTGGTGTAAATATTAGCAGCGCTGGTGCTACATCCATAAAAGTTCCTACGATTAATAGTAATATATTTATAATTATTAATATAACGATAGGATTATCTGAAATACCTAAAATCATACTACTAATTGCTGTTGGAATTCCAGTGAAAGACATAACAAATGACATAACTGATGATGCTCCAATAATAAGCATGATTACTGATGTCATAACAGCAGTCTCTGTTAATAACTTTGGTATATCTGAAACTTTAATTGTTCGATAGAAAAATACTGATAGTATAAAGGTATACGCAACAGCTACTCCAGCTGCTTCTGTGGCAGTGAAAATTCCACCAGTGATACCTCCTATAATAATAACTATTAAGAATAAACTTGGTATTGCATCAATAAAAGCACGCACAGCTTCTTTTGCATTGAATCCTGAGCTCTTAGCAACATAATTATGTTTTTTTGCATAAGCCCATGCTACAACTCCACAGGCAAACGCCCACAATAATCCTGGAACCCAACCAGCTATAAATAATGCTGCTATGGAAGTTCCTCCACTTGCTAAAGAATAAACTATAAATGCTGCAGTAGGTGGAATTAACTGCCCCACTGGTGCAGTTGCAATATTAACTGCTGCTGAATATGCTTCATCATATCCGTTTTCTTTTTCTATTGGTCCTAATACGCCGCCAATAGCAGTTGCAGCAGCAATACCTGAACCAGATATGGATCCAAACATTGCATTTCCTGCAATATTAGCTAAAGCTAAAGAACCCGGAATGCGTCCTACAAAAACTTGAGCTAAATTAATTAATTTTTGAGCAATACCTCCATTACTCATAAAAAGACCTGCTAGTATAAAAAATGGTACTGCCAATAGTGTAAAGCTGTCCATACCTGTTATTAGCTTCTGTGCTGAAACAAACACTCCAAAGTCCACTGTTAATAAAGATGTAAGTGTAACAAAGGATGCCGCTATGATACAAATTGATATTGGTATGCTAAAGAATAATAGCCCAAAGAATACAATTGCTAATAAAATCCCTGCTTGTGCTGCCATAAAGTTAACCTCCTTCTATTATTGCCTCATATGTTGCAATTTTTTAGTATCATCTTTAATCCCTATGATTGCATATAGTAGCATTAAAATACCACTAAGAACTAATGAATAGTATAAAAATTGCATAGGTATCTGCATAGAGGAAGATACTTGTCCTATAGCGTTATTAGAAACCTTAAATCCACCGATAATCAATATTCCAATAGAAAATGCTGCGGTAATAGCTCCAACAAGAACTCCAATAATCGCTTGAAATCTTTCTGATCCCTTTTTTACTAGGAATGTAATCACCAATTGCTTTCCCTTACCATATGCATAAGGTGAAGCAAGCATGGTTATCCATATTAAACCATATCTCATAAGCTCTTCTGTTACAGTACTTGGTTTACCTATTATATATCTTGAAGCAACCTGCCATATACATGCTAACACTAATGCACCCATTCCAACAGCCGTAATCCATTCAATGAATTTATTTAATGCTTTTATCATTATTTCAACTCCTTTAATTCAATTATTCTTACTTCTTTGTTTCAGAATTTTCCGCATTCGTAGGAACGTATTTTTGTATATCATTGTAGTACTCTGCGAATTTAGCACCTTTTGCTTTATACTCTTCATGCATTGGCTGCACAGCCTCAATAAATGGCTTTTTATCTATACGATAGAATTTAACACCCATCTTTTCGGATTGCTTTACTGCAGTATCAATCATACTAGCATATGATGCCTTATAATCTTCACTATTTTTATGCATAGCATTTTTTAAAGCTTCCTTTTGTGTATCATTCAGCTTATCCCAAAGCTTAGTACTTATAATAACTACATCTGGTGTATATTGATGTTCAGTATATGTGTAAGCTTTGGCAACTTCACCATGTTTATTTACTGTGAGTGCCATTTCTGTATTTTCTCCACCGTCCAGTAAACCTTGTTGCAACGCTGTGTAAACCTCACCTACAGCCATTGGTACTGGAGATCCTCCCATTAAACTAACCATTTTTTTAGCAGTTGGACTTTCCATTACACGTATTTTCTTACCCTTTAGTTTGCTTGGGTCAGTAGCTGGCTCATCTTTAGTTGTATAAACATTTCTTGCACCAGATGCATAGAAGCCTAAAGCAATATAACCGTCCTTTTCACCACTCATCATTATTTCTTTTATACCTTCGCTATTTTCTAACGCATTATAATAGTGCTCTGTACTTTGGAAGACATATGGTAATGAAAATATAGAATAAGCACTATTGAACTGATCTAATGAGGAAGCTCCCACCTTTGCCATATCTAAAACACCAGCTTTTACAAGCTCAATTGTATCCCTCTCTGAACCTAGCGTACCACTTGGATAAATCTCCACGTCTAAATTTGTATTTGAATTATCTACTGTCTCTGCAAATTTATCTACTATTCTAGCAACTTCCGAATCTGGAGTTTGCGTATGAGCTAATCTTAAAGTGACTTTTTCATTTTCTGATGAACTGTTTCCACATCCCGTAAACAATAACACTGTCATACAGAATAAAATGCTTAGCAATTTTATTTTTTTCATATCTTCACCTCTATTATTTTCTAGCTGTTATTAACGTTTTCATATTATCTATAAAAGACTAAATATGATATAATGCCTCAGTCAACGCTATGATTGCTAACGATTGCCCATAAGCCATAGGTGCAACTATGATGTTCTTATAATGTTCTTTATTGTATCCAATTCCTGTACCACCAGATACGTTTAATACCGTTCCATCTCCATCAATACTACTTAAAATAGCTTCAATTGCTTTTAATGCATATCCTCTATATGATTCATCTAAAATGCCATTTTTTACACCCTTTAAAATACCTGCTGCTATAGCTGATGATCCCGAAACTTCTACATAGCTAGTTGGATCATCTAACACCGTATGCCATAAACCGCTATCTGATTGTAGTTTGATGAGAGCGTCAACTTGAGCTTTGTACGTATTTATGATAAATGTTTTTGTTCCTTCATCCAAATACTCTCCAGAGTTATCTAGAAAATCCATCATACCATTTGTAAACCAAGAGTTTCCACGGCACCAAAATACTTCACCGAAGTTTCCACTTTCTTCAAAGCTCCATCCATGATGGAATAGCCCATTCTTCTTTTCATACAAGTATTTAATGTGGATTAATACTTGATAAATTGATTCTTCAATCCATTCCTTTTTATTATACTTAACACCCATTTTGTTTAGGAATAGTACCATCATGAATAATGTATCTATCCATAATTGACTTTCATTCAAAATAATACCGTAGCGATCTTTAATATCTGTTGTTACGTGTTGGAATCCATTTTCCTTTGTACGTGGTAAATCGTGCATTAACCAATTTGCCCAATCTGAACATAACTCTTTAAATCTTTCTTCATCATAGTCATCGCATAATTCAACTAATGTCAATAATGGAGCTGTTGTATTAACATTACGCGAAGGCAAACCAAAGTTGATATTGTTTACATACCAGTTATATAAAAATTCATTATATTCTCCTGTCTTTTTATACTTTCCAAGCTGCCACAATCCATAAATCCCTACTCCTTGCGGCCAATCCCATTCTTTAATACCAAAATCTCGAGTAATTACACCTTTTGAAATTGCTGCATCGCCTTCATCTAACAACTTTTTATCAAAAATTGGCTGGTCTAAATTAACTAACTTATTTACTACCTTTTCAAGCTTATCCATTAAGATTTTTTTTGTTATTGACATTTATCCCGACTCCTTTACCTATTTACCAATTATAAGAAAGCGTTTTCTTGAATATCTCTATTTATTGGTGACTGAAGTAAATCAGTCACCAATAATTTTAACTTGAATTATCTAACTAACCATCCGCCATCTACAGCTAGAATATGTCCATTAACATAATCTGAGGCACGGCTTGATAAGAATACCACAGCTCCCATTAGGTCAAACGGATCTGCCCAACGTCCTGCAGGAATACGATCCAAAATTTCTTTATTACGTGCTTCATCAGCACGAATTGGTGCAGTATTAGCAGTTTTAATATATCCTGGTGCAATTGCATTGATCTGAACATTATGAATTCCTAATTCGTTGGCAAAAGCTTTTGTAATTCCTGCAACTGCATGCTTACTTGCTGCATACGGTGGTACAAATTTTCCACCTTGGAAGGCTAGCATTGAAGCGATATTGATAATTTTTCCTGACTTTTGCTCTACCATAACCTTAGCAACTTTTTGACTTAATTTATAAACAGCATCAATATTTATTGCCATTACTGCATCCCAGTCTTCATTCTTGTATTCTAACAACGGTGCACGTCTAATAGTTCCAGCGTTATTAACTAAAACATCTATCTGTCCAAACTTTTCTAAACATCTATCAACAACTTCGTTTCTAAACGTATCCTTAGTCAAATCACCTTGCACAAATTCGATTCTTCTTCCTTCTTTTTCTACTAATTCACGTGTTTCATCCCAGTTATTATCATAAGTTGGCACAAATAAATCCGCTCCTGCCTTTGCTAGTGCCACAACATATCCTTGTCCTAAACCCGTATTTCCACCTGTAACTATTGCTACCTTTCCTTTTAAAGAAAAGAAATCCATTGAAAACTGATCTAATATATTTGACATCATAATTCTCCTCTTCCTCTATATATTTAACATTTGTATTTATATCATTTACTATGTGTATAGTATACTAAGTTTGAATTGCTTATACTATGACCAAATCAAATGTAATACTGTCAAAACTTAATATCTCCCTTTAATTTTTTGCTATTAGTTAAATTTGATTAAAACAGATAAAAAACTCAGCTGCATTTTTCTATGCAGCTGAGTTACTTAGCTAATTTACTTCATATGCCTTTGACTTTTCTATATTATATTTCTTTCACTTTACTCTGTAAACATTCTCCATTGCTCTCTATAACCCTCTTGTACCAATAAAAGCTCTTCTTTCTTATCCTTCTCAAGTCTTTCAAATCAAATTCATCACGATTTACATAAATAAATCCATAACGCTTACTAATTCCTTGATGAGTACTTACAAGATCAATGGCTGACCATGGGAAATATCCAATTAGGTTTACACCATCTGTAATTGCAAGTCTCGCTTGTTCTATATGCTTGCTCAAGTAGTCGATTCGATAATCATCGTTTATAATATCATCACCTTCTAACCTATCAAAAGCTCCAAGGCCATTTTCAGTCACCATTAATGGCAAATTATATCTATCATTTAATTCGCGCAGTGTATTTCTAAAACCTACAGGATCAATCTCCCATCCAAATTCCGTCTTCTCTAAATTAGGATTAGATACCCCTCTAAAAACTCCTGACTCTCCAACTGCAATATGTTGATCTCCTGTAGAATTTATATCTGATTCGTCATTTTTGCTTTTGGCCACTGTTGATGTTGTATAGTAATTAAAGGCAATAAAGTCTGGATTAGCTGCCTTTAATATTTCCATATCACCTTCTAATATAGTTGGTATATATTCTTTCTCTTGCATATAACTCCACGCTAAACTGTTATACATTCCAAATACAGCAGTATCCAAATACAGCCAGTTACGAATTGATGACCAAGTCTTTGCTGCTAGCACATCCTCTGGTTTTGAGCTTTCTGGATAAACAGCTGTAATATTTGGTGCTGGCCCTATCCTAGCATTTGGACACATTTCATGACATAACTTCATAACCTTTGCCTGGGCAAGCAGCATATGGTGGTTTTGCTGATATAATTCTTTTTGTGGATTTTTTAAATTAGGATCTACCGTTCCGATGGCTGTTCCATATAGAATCATCATATTTTGCTCGTTTATAGTTAACCAGTATTTTATCTTGTCACCGAAATGAATGAATAAAGTTTTTCCATAGTTTTCAAATGCATCTACAGTATCTCTATTGGACCAACCTCCCTTTTGCTGAAGTACATAAGGTAAATCGAAATGATACATTGTAACAATAGGTTCAATATTGTACTTCAATATTTCATCAATTAGGTTATTGTAAAATTCAATTCCCTTCTTATTAATTTCGCCTGTTCCATTAGGAAAGATTCTCGACCAAGCAATAGAAAACCTATATGCTTTCAACCCCATTTCTGCAAACAAAGACACATCTTCTTTATAGTGATGATAGTGATCACTAGCTAATTTAAAATCTGTAGTACCTTCTAGGCGCTTTCCTTTATCAATAACTGAAAGCCCCTTTCCATCTTCATTCCAAGCACCTTCTACTTGATAAGCTGATGTTGAGGCTCCCCATAAAAAACTTTTCGGAAAATCTTTTAACACCTTATATTTCATAATATTTTCCCCTCCGTTTTTCCCTACTTCACTGCAAAATACATATGCATTATAACAATCCACTTCTTGTCAAGTAAACGCACAATGCTCCTATCAAATTTGAATCATTTGAAAACTTGCAGCGAACAATCTCCGGTTTTACTAAAAATAGTTCTAATTCATCCGCGTGTTTTTCTACATTTCTTTTGATATATTCAATTAATATATCTTGTTTACTTATTCCCCCACCAATAGCTATTCTCTCTGGATCATAAACATATTGTAGATTGTATAACTGCAAAACCATTCTATAGCAATAATCATCTAATATGCTTAGCACTTCTTTATCTCCACTATTTGCATATTCAAATACCACTTTCCCACTTACCTCCTCCAAAGGTAAATCTTTTACTTTTGATACTGATATACACAATCCTGATACTCCGGCCTGTGTTCCCCATATATCTGAGTTTTTCCCTTTAAATGCAGAATTATTAGTAAAAATATAGCTAAATTCTCCTGCTGCAAAGTGTTTGCCTTTATGTAGTTTCTTGTCTTTTATAATTCCACCACCAACAGCTGTTCCTAAGATAACTACTATAGCATCATCACAGTCTTTAAGATTTCCCATCCATACTTCTGCCAAAGCTGCACATTTACCATCATTCTCTATTGTAATTGGAACTGGACAACGTTGCTGAAGTACAGTAACAATTTCTTTATGAGCATTGTATTGTAGTGATCCCCCAGTATAGGCATATCCACGTTCACTATCTATACGTCCAGGCATACTCATAGCTATGCCCGTAATTCTATTTTTATATTTATCAAAAATACTTCCAATAACCTCCATAAAGCTTTCTATACTATCCCTAGGCGTTTGTACTTCTCCTTTTTCTATAAAATCTGCTTTTTCATTCATAGTTGCATACTTTATGCCTGTTCCACCTACATCAAATACTAAAAGTTCCATATAACACCCCTTCCCCCTTTTAATAAAATATTAACTACTTAGCCTTTTTTAATTCTTGTCATAATATACCCTGTAGCTTACTTTGCTAAATGCCCAAATTTATTGTATTTATATTATAAAAAACAGCTAAAGAATCACTAAACTATAAAGTGTCCTTAGCTGTCAAAGTCTATATCCATTAGTATTAAATTTATTATAACTGCAAATTAATTATAATAACTCATTAGCTATTACCTTGGAAGGTTTTCTATTGAGAGACTTTTTTCTCTCACAACATCTACTCTTCATAAGTGCCCTAACTTGTGCTGTTGAAACACTCTTATCATCTTGATTATAAACTGTGAGCCTTAAAACCTGAACTCCTTTTCCGCCTTTAGATGATGGTATCAGATCTACAACCTCTATCTCTCCTCTTAAACAATCATTTGGACGTACTGGTGCTATCCAATTCAAATAATCTATTCCCATACCAGCAATAACTTCAGTACCTGTTTTATTTAACCTAACCCATTGTCCCCATACAGCACATAAGGTATGAAATCCTGAAGCTATTATACCATTAAATCTGCTGTTCACAGCAAAGTCTGAATCAAGATGAATTGGTAGTGGATCATACTTACTTGCAAATTCATAAATATCTTCTAAAGTAATTATTATAGGCTCTAAACAAAACTTCTGCCCAATCTTAAAGTCTTCTAAATACACTCTTACACTTCCTCCTTTGTTATTTGACACACTCTAAGAAAATTGCGATGCAATTTTCTTAGAGGATAGTCCCTAGTCTCTAATCGCTAATCACTAAAATATAGATGTTAAGCTTCAGATGTTGAGAATAAATTGATGTTGCAGTGTAAAGCAAAGTGAAGCAAAAACTAACTACAAACTTCTTCTAACTCCACATAATAAGGGCTTAGCATCTACAACATTATCTTACCGCTGACCTACTAGCGATTAGTGACTAGAGGTTAGTGATTTAGAAATATTTTGCGTCGCAAAATATTTCTATTCTGCTTCATCTGGAATGTATCCTTTAAACTGTGAATTATACAATTTTGAATATATCCCATTCTCTTTTATCAATTCTTCGTGAGAGCCTTTTTCTTCAATTCCTTTGCCTGTTAAAACAATTATTTCATCTGCATTTTTTACGGTTGACAGCCTATGCGCTACAACTATAGTAGTTCTTCCTTTTGACAGCTTTTCAAGAGACTTTTGAATAATGATTTCTGTAGCATTATCTAAAGCAGAGGTAGCTTCATCTAATATTAGGATTGGAGGATTTTTCAAAAATACTCTAGCTATAGATATTCTTTGCTTTTGTCCTCCTGATAGCTTGATTCCTCTTTCCCCTACATAAGTATTATAACCTTCTGGGAGATTCATTATAAATTCATGAATATTAGCATTTTTAGCTGCTTCCATTACTTCTTCATCTGTAGCTTCAGGGTTTCCATAAAGAATATTTTCTTTTATTGTTCCTGTAAACAAAAATACATCTTGCTGTACCATACCTATGTTTTTTCTAAGCGATTCCAAAGTTAAGTCCTTTATATTTTTCCCATCTATAAATACTCCACCTTCCGTAACCTCATAAAATCTAGGTATCAAATGACAAAGCGTGGTTTTCCCTCCTCCCGAAGGTCCAACCAATGCTAAAGTTTTCCCTGCCTCAACTTTAAGATTTATATTAGATAATACAGATTCTTTATCATTATAATTAAATATAACATTTTTAAAATCTATATTTCCACTTACATCTTTAAGCTCTATAGCGTCTTCTTTATCTTTTATATCCGGCTGTATACTCATTATCTCCATAAATCTTTCAAAACCTGTCATGCCTGACTGGTATTGCTCTATAAAAGAAGTAAGCCTTCTAATTGGCTGCATAAATAAGTTAATGTACAATAAGTATGCTACTAGATCCCCAGGAGTTATAATATTTTTATATGTAAATACACCTCCTGCAAAAATTACAATTACATTTAGTATATCAATTAAAAAGTGTATTCCTGAGTAGAATTCTGCCATAGCTTTATATGCATATTCCCTTGATTGTCTGAACCTATCATTTCCCTCATCAAACTTTTCCATTTCATATTCTTCGTTAGTAAAGGATTTTGCCACTCTTATTCCTGATATGCTGTTTTCAAGTTGCGCATTTACGTCAGCAACTTTCTTCCTAACTTCTTTAAAAGCAGTATTCATTTTAACTCTCTTGTTTATAGCAAATATAATCATAAGTGGCACAAAAGCAAAGACTATTAAAGTAAGTCTCCAATCGATGGTACACAAAGCTATGAATGAGCCTAGAAGCATCACCAATGATATAAACAAATCTTCTGGTCCATGGTGAGCTAGCTCTGATACTTCCATCAAATCATTGACAATTCTAGACATAATATGGCCTGTCTTATTGTCATCAAAATAGCTAAATGGAAGCTTTTGAAGATGAGAAAATATCTCTTTTCTCATATCATACTGCATTCTTACTCCTACTACATGTCCCCAATAATCAACAGTATAATTAAATATTAACTTTAATATATAACATCACTAAGAATATAACTAGTTTATACAAAAGGCTTAGTTGTCTATTAGGTATTACATCATTTATGATTTTTCTAGATATCATTGGATAGAAAAGATCTGCTGCAGCTGCTAAGAATGCACAAGTCATGTCTAACATAAATAACTTCATGTGTGGTTTATAATATCCTATAAATTTTTTTATCAACCCTACTTCCTCCTCTCTTTACGCAAAAACTTAATATATATCATACACTAATTTCTCCATTAATTCTACTTTGCTAATCCCCTATATATTTTAATTCTCATCAAATTCTTCTCTCTTGCATAGATTGCTACTAAATGTTAAATATTTCTTTTACGGTTGATTTTATCCACGCCATATATTATAATTAATTATTATTATTAACCAATAATAAATATTATATTTCTAAATGAGGTCTATATTTTGTATAAATTAAGCTTCATCTAACTTTAAGGAGGTAATTTTATGGATAACAGTAAAGTACGCCGATGGAGATGTGCGATTTGCCTTGAAGAGTTTGAGGGAGACGAACCTCCTGTACCTTGCCCTGTATGCGGTGCTGGTAGAGACCAATTTATTGAAATATCTTCCCAAAATCAGATTAAAGAAAAGCTTAGTAGTAATAACAAAAGCATCGTAATTATAGGCAATGGCGCTGCTGGATATTATGCAGCTAAGACTATAAGAGAGCAAAGTAGCAACGCTCATATAACAATGATTTCATCTGAGGAGTATTTATCCTATTATAGACCCCAAGTATCTACTTATTTGTCCATGGAAAGATTAGAAAATAGTATGTTCATCTCCCCTATAGAATGGTACATTAACAATAATATAAATATAAAACTTGCACAATGGGTTAAAGAAATAAATACGTCTAGAAAAATAGTTATATTAGAAAGTAGAGAAGAAATCTCTTATGATAAATTAATTCTTGCTAATGGCAGTAGAAGCTCTGTTCTTCCTATTAAAGGGATAGAAAAGAAAAATGTATTTACTTTAAGGAACATAAAAGATGCAAATAATATGAAAAATTCAATATCCCAAGGAAAAAATGCAATTGTAATAGGCGGAGGACTTTTAGGCCTTGAAGCTGCATGGCAGTTAAAACAAGCTGGGTTAAATGTAACTGTTGTTGAATTTACCTCTACTTTACTTTCACGCCAATTAGATAAGGAAGGGGCAGATATTTTCAAAAGTTATATAGATGCTGCTGGCATTCCTATTTTACTTGGAGAATCTGTAGAAGAAATCTTCGGCAGCAGTTCAGTGCATGGAGTAAAACTAAAAAGCGGCAAACTTCTCGAAGCCGATATGGTATTGTTTTCTGTTGGTATCATACCAAATAAAGAACTTGTACAAAATACATCAATTATCACTAATAGAGGGATTTTAGTAAACGAAAAAATGAAAACAAATCTGGATGATATTTACGCTTGTGGCGATGTAGCTGAAATAAACGGAAAAATATACGGCAATTGGCCTTCCGCTATCGAAATGGGAAAAGTGGCTGGACTCAATGCTCTAGGCATAGACTCCTTATTTAAGGATTTTATTCCTTCAACTATATTTGATGAAATGGGGGTAAAAATCTTCTCTTGTGGTGATATTGATTCTTCCTATAAAACTTTAACAATCAAGGTTAGTGCAGAAAACTTTCTACAAAAGCTATTCTTTAAGGACAATATTTTAGTAGGTGGCTATATAATAGGAAATACCTCTTCAGCTCAAGACATAGTAAATTCTATAAAGAAAAATAAAACTTTAAATGACATACAATACTCCGTTCCTAAATAGATTAAAAGCTGGCACTGCCAGCTTTACTTTAAATTTTTCTAATCTAACTAACTGACCTATAACCTCTAATTTGGTTTTAATCTAGCCAGCTTTTTAGCTGTATTCTAAAGTGGTCTTACTTCCACCTTCCCCTGGTCTTGCAGGAGTTACAATAAGCTTAACTGGAACTCTATTTTTGAGTTCCTCAACGTGACTGATTATTCCAACAGATAATCTAGAACTATGCAGCTTTTCTAAAGAACTCATAACAAGGTCTAATAGTTCTGTATCCAAGGTTCCAAACCCTTCATCAAGGAAAAAGAATTCTAATGGAGCGCTTCCCTTTAATTGAACCTGAGATGATAAAGCTAAAGCAAGTGATAAGGAAGTTAAAAAAGTCTCTCCTCCAGAAAGCGTACTAGTATCCCTAATTTCTCCTCCATTAAAATCATCTCTTATTGTAAAGTTCCCTTCGCTATCAATTTCGAGAGCATATCTTTCTTTGGTTATATTTTTTAATCTTCTTGAAGCTTCTTTTGCTATGTACTTTAATTGATTCATTGCCACAAATTCTACAAACTTATTTCCCTCTACTAGCTTTCCTAAATCATTTAAAAGGCTCAGCTTATGTTCTAATTCCCTTTCTTTTTTTCTAAGTTCTTTTAATTCTTCTAAGTCTCTTTTCAAGTCGTCTATAGTCTTTTGAAGTGTAGCAATTTCCTTTATTTTTAAATTTAGCAATTTCTCTTTTACTATCCTATTATTCTTTAATTCTTCCCACTTAACTTCTTCTATAAACTCTCCATTTAATCTTGTTTCAATTCTGCTAATATTACCTTTTACCTCTTTAAAATCATCTTCAAATTTATTGATTTCCTCTTTAATTTTGCTTATAGCCGCTTCATCCAGCATTACCTTTAAGACTTCTTCTTCATTATTAAAGTCATTTTCCTTTAATGATGATAATAGCTTTTTGTTTTGCTCTTCTAACCTAGAGCTTAACATCTTTTTAGCCTCTTCTAGGCTTAACTTTTTATCATATACCTGTTGTTTTTTATTCTTCTCACTTTCTAATTTATCTTTTAGTAGGTCACTATTTTTATTTATTTCTTCTATTTTACTTTCTATAACATTTATATTTATATATGGATTCTCTCCTTCGGAAAGCCTTCTTATTTCCTCTTCTTTTTCCTCAATTATTTTCTTTTTTTCAGTACCACTTTGAAGAATTTTACTAAGTTCAATATCTAGTTTTTTCTCTTGTATGGACAACTCTTCTTTTTCTTTGTCCATGGCTTCTATCAGCCTTCTCTTCTCTTTTTGTGTGTTTCCAAGAGTTTGAGTTTCCCTTTCAAAAGCCTTTATTTCTTCCATCTTTAAAGATACATTTTCTAACTGCAAATCACTTTTTAATTTTAAGTACTCTATAGACGCCGTATTTAACTTTTCATTCTCTTTTAATAATTCACTGCTTAGCTCCTCTAAGATACTATTTTCACTTTTCATCATTTCATTTAACTTTGTTTCTCTTACGTCTATTTTAGTCTTTTTCTCTCTTTCAGCGATTAAACCTTTTTCTATTTCTTCTTTTTCTTTAATATACTTTTGAAGCTTTTCTTTTAGCTCTACAAACTCTTTTTCCTTTTTTCCCTTTATATCTTTTAGCTTAGCAATATCGATGTCTTTTAAGCCATCTAACAATAACTGGTAATCCCTACCAATATGTTCCTCATCTTTTTCAAAACTTACTATTTTTAAGGATAATTTATTTATATCCTCATTTAATTTTTCAATGACTTCTTCTAGATTATCCCTATCCGTTTCTTTTTCCTGCAGTTCTAATCTGTCTATTCCTTTTGCTGGACTTAAATGATGAGTTGACCCGCACACAGGGCAAGGCTCGCCTTCTTCCAATTCTGAGGCTAGAATGCTTGCTAAATTAGATTTATTTATATGATCTATTTCTGCCTTTACCTTAGTTAATTCAGCCTTTCTTTTCTCCAATTCTTCTTTTGAAGCAACTAATTTTTCCTTAATAGGTATCTTATTATTAGTAAGTTGTTCTATCTTTGTCTCTAGATCTCTTCTTTTACTATCATCTATCAATATTTTGTCAAGCTTTTCCCTGTATAAGTTTAGTTCTTCTGCTTTACCAAGGAGTATAGAGCTATCTCCAGGATTATTCCCATCTAGAGCTTCTACCTTATTTTCTAACTCTTTAACAATAGTATTTTGCTCTTCTTGAATTCTTAAAGTTTCTTCGTGTTCTCTAAATAACCTCTTTAGGTTATCTCTTCTATTCTTCTCCTTTAGCTGTATTTCATTCCTTCTGCTTAAATATTGATTATATTCGCTTTCTTTTTCTAGAGCATTCTGAACCTTTTCTCTATATTCAGGCTCTACTTTTATTTCAATTAATCTTTGTTCTATCTCTTCAACATTTTTATTTGCCTTTTCTCTATTCGTACTAATAGAATCTATTTTTTTATCTATTAAATCTTTTCCACTCTTTATCTTGCTATATTCTTCCCGCAGCTTCTTTCTTTCTACATTGAGCAATTCAACAGCCTTAGTGATTTCTATGGCTTGATTAAGATTGGCTTTTCTTGTTATAAGTAAAGGTAATACTTCATCTTTTTCTATTACTGCTTTATTATAGGCCACTTCAGTAGCCTTTAATACTTCTTCAATTTCCTTCAATCTTATACTTACTTCTACTAAATCTTCTGCATTTTTCTTTATATTATTCTTTACTTGCAAAAGATCGTCAATGGAAGGTTTTACCTTTAGAGCACCCTCAGCTTTTTTTAGCTTTTCTTTTTCTTCATTTATATCTTCAATCCTATTACTAAGCTTTTCTTCTTTTTGTTTAAATATCTTAAGTTCTCTTTGCAACTCCCATATGTCTTTATATTTCTCATAGTCTTCATCTAATTTTTTCTTTTCCTCTTGAAGCAGCTTTTCTTCTTTTATTACTCCTTTTAATTCCTCTTCCTTATCTTTAAAATCTTCCTCTGTAATTCCCTCATACTTTTTTAATTCTCCTGTGAGAATATTCTCCTCTTTTATATAAATACTTTTGACCTTCTTTATTCTATCTCCTAAAATCTTCCCATACTTCTCAAGGTTAAAAATTCTCTCCAACATATCTCTTTTATCTTTGCCTTTAAGCTTTAAAAACTCATTAAATTTTCCTTGTGGAAGAACTACCGAGCGAGTAAAATCTTCTCCTGTGAGTCCAATTATTTTTTCTATTTCGTTTTGCAGTTCGTTTGGCCCCTCAGCAATTACCCGTTCTCTCCCTTCCTCTTTCTTTATAAGTCTTGCATATTTTGTATTGTATCCGCCAGTTTTATTTATCTTTAAGTTTCTCTCCGCAATATAAGTTCTTCTCTCGGTTCCATTACCTATCTCAAATTCATAGCTTACAGTTAAATTCTTAGTTGATGTATTTATGTATCCCTTATTTGTCCGTGTAACATTTCCGTAAAGTGCAATAGTTATAGCATCGAGTATTGTAGACTTTCCACTTCCTGTTGGCCCAAAGATACCAAACAAACCTTTTTCTATAAGCTTATCAAAGTGTATAATTTGCTCTTCTTCAAAACTATTAAGTCCTGATATCTTAAGTATTCTAGGCTTCATCTTCTTCACTCTCCTCAGCTTCAACTATATTTAAAAACAAATCCATAATTTCTTCACTGGGTTCTACCATCCTCTGTTTCATGTAAAAGTCTTTAAACAGTTCTTTCATGCTTTTTTCTTTGATATCAAAAAAACCCTCTTCTTCGTCATCTTGTCCAATAATTATTGGCCTGATCTCTAATATGTCCTTTTTTAATTCTTTCATTTCTTTAATATGCTCTTGAGTGATATATTTATCTGTTTTTATCTCTAGATAAACCCACACTTCTCTATTCTTATTCTCTTCACATTTTTTTATAGCTTCCTCTACACTATCACAAGTCCAAATTTCAATTGGCTTATAATTTTTAAAAGGAGTTCTTTGTACTTTTGCTTCTTCTCCTGCTTTAACATCTACAATGTAACAGTACTTTGTATATCCGATTTCACTTTTACTGTACTGAAGAGGAGATCCTGCATAAATGCATTTTGTCTTAGCATTTATCTCCTGAGGTCTATGTAAATGTCCGAGGGCTACGTACTGAGCTTTCTCTGGAAATATAGCAGCGCTAACGGCAAGGCTTCCACCTAGTTGAATTTGTCTCTCTGAGTCAGATTCTTCACCTCCAAGAACAAACAGGTGAGATACAACTAGGTTTATAGTGTCATCTCTATACATTTCTGAAAGCTTTTTAAGCAGCTCTCCAACTCTTTCAGAATAGTTCTTTTGTCTCTCCTCCTCCTCAATGCCTTCTGATAATACTTCATTTAATCTTTTCTCACTTGGATAGGGTAGAGTAATTATAACAGATTTTTCTCCCTTGACTTCCACCTCAACATATCCCTCTCCAGCATCTATAATCTTATGCTTTCCACAGTTTCCAATCTGTGCACAGCTTTTAGGCCTTCCTAAGATAATAACTCCTTGCTCGTAGGCTAAAGGGCTTGCTGCTGATAGTCTGTCTGGATTGTCATGGTTTCCTGCTATAATCAATACTAACCTTTCTCCATTATTGCAAATTTGCTTTAACGCTCTATAAAATAACCTTTCAGCCACGGCTGGTGGATTACTATTGTCATAAATATCTCCAGAAATAATAACAACGTCTATATTATTTTCATTCACAATGTGGATAAAATCATCAACAAATCTTTTTTGTTCCTCTATTCTACTAGCTCCTTCTAAATTCTTACCTAAGTGCCAGTCTCCTGTATGTAATATTCTCATTTACATCACCTCTATAATTTCTTTACAAAAACAGCCTTTTTTCAAGTTTACCATTTTTCCAACCTTAAATACATAGCCCATTTTTGGAAATATAGAAATAAATTGCGACACAATTTTTTAAATTATAATATGAAAAAGACAGGCTAAAGTATTAGTTTAGCCTGTCTTTTCTATTACGCTTCCTCTGAAGCACCTGAATTTTCTGTTTTAAAATGAAAGAATGCAAGCACTAGCGTCAATAATCCTATTGCGCCTAATACTATATTAGGCAGCATTGGTCCTACATTTTTTAACTTACTCATTATTCCAGTGAAATATAAGAATATCATTCCTATAGCTACTGGCGCAAGTACCTTAACTACAAAGCTATATGCTTTTTCCTGCTTAAAAGAAAATAGTCCATCACTAGAAATTTCTTTTGCTGCATTTTTAGCACCCCATACCCAACCAACAAAGATACAAACTAGTATTCCTCCAAAAGGTAATAATATATTGGAAGTTAAGAAGTCTAGATAATCAAATATGCTTCTTCCAAATATTGATATACCGCTCCATACTCCAAAGGATAAGGTACTAGGTATTCCTACTACAAATAATGCTACAGAAATAAGGATTGTTGCCTTTTTTCTATTCACATTAAACTGTTCTGTGAAGCATGCTACAACAACTTCTAACAATGATATAGTTGATGTTATAGCAGCTATTGCAATTAATACAAAGAATAAAGTAGCAAAAAATGCTCCAAAAGGCATTGATTTAAATACTGCAGGTAAAGTAACAAATATAAGTGCTGGTCCAGCATTTGGTTCTAATCCATAAGCAAATACTGCTGGAAATATAACTATTCCCGCCATTAATGCAACTAAAGTATCTAGTATTGTTACTTGAAGAGCCAAAGATACTAAATTCTCTTCCTTCTTTATATAGCTACCATAAGTTAGTATTATTCCCATACCTAAGCTAAGAGAATAAAATGCATGTCCAACAGCTTCTAAAACAGATGCTGGAGTAAGCTGAGAAAAATCTGGTTTAAATAAAAACTCTAATCCTTTTGATGCTCCATCTAAGGTCACTGACCTAACCATTAATACGATTAATAATACGAATAAAATTGGCATTAATATCTTACTATACTTTTCTACACCATCTTTTACTCCTGCAACTACTACAAAGGCTGTTATTCCTAAAACAACAAAGTTCCAAAACAGAGGTTGTATAGTTTGAGATATAATTCCTCCAAAATAATCCCCTAAAGCGCTTGGCGCTACGCTTGTTAATTTTCCAGTTACAGCTTTACTTATATACGAAAGTACCCATCCAGCTATTATTGCATAGTAGGATAAAATAATAAATGCCGTTGAAACAGCTACTACTCCAGTTAAATGCCATGACTTTTTAGGTTTTAACTTTTTAAATGCCCCTACTGCATTAGCTTGTGTCTTTCTTCCTAATGCAAATTCAGAAAGCATAACAGGTACTCCTATTGCAACTATACATATTAAATAAACTAAAATAAATGCTGCTCCCCCATTTTTTCCTGTTATATACGGAAATTTCCATATATTGCCTAACCCTACTGCTGACCCTGCTGCTGCAGCTAAAAGCCCAAGTCTTGTTCCAAAATTATCTCTCTTCATCATTAGTCCCCCTTTTATATAAGTTATTAATTACAAATTTTAAAATTTTAACCATAAAAGATTATGCCCCACTAAAGCTTTATTCCTCCTTTCTTTTATCACCTTTAAATACTGCAAGTAATAAAAAAAATCTTTCATCTCTATGAATAACTATTCATAGGGACGAAAGATTAATATTCGTGGTACCACCCTAATTCGCATTGATTAAAAATGCCTCATTATCAGGTCGAAGTATTTTAAAGTACTTGAACCATAGCCATATATCGGTGACTACCGTCCTCACCTACTAAAGCAATCTTTTTCGGCTTGGCAGCTCAGGAGTGATCATTATATACTCGTTTTAACGCTAGCTTCCACCAAATGCTAGCTCTCTGTAGATAAAAACTTAGTATTTTTCTCTCCGTCTTAGCTTTTAAATAATGCAATATCTCGTTAATATTTATTCATATTATAAAAAGCTTAAGCTGATTTGTCAATAGCTTTTCTTGAAATCGTCTTAAAATTTTAAAAATTAAAATTGCACATATCTATTAAAATTCACTAAAAAATCCTAGTTTATTTCTCTTAACTATGATTAAAATAAGTTATATAAATAATTCATCAACTTTTTTAATCTAGATTCAAAAATCTTTCAACTTTAGACTTTGACCTTCTTTGACTTTTATTTTATTATATAACTGTAAGTTAAAGATATAGACTAATAAAACTTGGAGGGATTAAAAATGTTTGATATGATACCTTTTAGACGAAGTAAATTAACTAGAAGAGAGGATTTTCTTTCACCATTTTTTAAAAACTTCTTTGATGATGATTTCTTTACTGCACTAACTAATATGCAAGGAAGCTTTAAAGTTGATTTAAAAGAAACTGAAGAAGATTACCTGGTAGAAGCAGATTTGCCTGGAATTAGCAAGGAGTCTATAGATATAGATTTTGATAACAACTATTTAGTCATAACCGCAAAACGTGATGACTCTGTAGAAGATAAAAAAGAAAACTATGTTAGACGCGAAAGACACTATGGAGAACTTAAAAGAAGTTTTTATATAGATAATGTAGATGAAAGCAAGATTACAGCTTCCTTTAACGATGGTGTTTTAAAAGTCACTCTTCCAAAGTTAAGCAAAGGAAATGAAAAAAGAAGAAAAATCGATATTCAATAAAAACAAAGGCGCAACTCTCTAAAGGTTGCGCCAAATGCTCCAATAGTAACAGAACTTACTAATTCAATACCAGTAAGATTCCCCCCCACTTGTGTTATAATTGTAGTTATTGTAGGAATAAGTGAAGGCATAACAACAGCTGTTACAGAACTAAATATTTACAGAAGACCTGCTGCCATTGATAGTATAATAGGAGCAGTATTCTCTGTCATTAGCTTAGCAAGTCCTTTTGCAAGCAAATCAATACCACCCAGTTGAATTACAACATTAATAAGAACACTAACTCCAGATAGCATAACTAAACCACAGGGCATATTAGCAATTGCTTTTTTTTCATTAGCACCTAGTAATATAAGTAAAGTGGAAAGCAGAGTGGCGCATAACCCTACATTAACTTTTAGAATAATAACTGAAATAATCATTATTATTGAAGCTAAAGTTTGAATTTGCTTTTTATTAAACTTAGATATATCATGATATCCCCATAGTTAATCCTCCTCTAATCAAATTAATACTTAAACAGATTTATCTACAGCCTATATACAACCCACTCTGTTTAGTTCTGCAAGAGACATAAGATATAAGGTTTAGTAAAAGTAAAAGTGCAACTGTCTAAAAGTCGCACCTATATAAACCATTATTCATTATAAAGTTATACACCTTTACTGGCAGTAGTTTTTCTACACTTTCACCTTTTTTTATCTTTTCCCTGATTTCAGTGGAAGATGTAGGGAAAATATTAGATTTACAAATGTTCGTTTTAGTACCACATTCTTTTAGGGATTTTTCTAGGTTTAAAATTTCTTCGAGTTCATAGTAATTTCTAGGGACAGTACATAAAACTGCCATCTTCTTTATCTCGTCAAAGCCCCTCCAAAATCCTACCTTCTTGAACATATCAGAGCCTAATAGCAAGAATAATTCACTATCTTTATATATATAGGAAATTTCCTTCAAGGTATCCACCGTGTAGTTTGTGCTATTAGTCTTAATCTCCATGTCTGAAACTTCAAACTTATCAAATCCTTCACATGCAAGGCAACATAATTTGTATCTAATTTCCCTATCCACCATAGTATAGTTTTGTTTATGTGGTGGAATATTCGCTGGAATGAAGATTACCTTATCTAAATTCAACTGTCTTAATAACTGCATTGCCAGATTAATATGTCCATTATGAATTGGGTTAAAACTTCCTCCACATATTCCTATCCTCAAGATTATCCCTCTTTTTTTATTATAATATTTTATAACTAAATAAATTGATAATTAGATTATAAGAAGTTTCACTAGTGTTTAAATAATGGATTCAGACTCCTATTGACAATAATTCTATGTAATAAGTTTCTATTTCCACCATCAATATATAAATGAAAATAGCCAGCAACCTTGCTTTAATATAATTACCACTAACCATAAAAAGCAAGAAAGGTGCTGACTATCTATGGGTAATTATATCACTATTTTTGAAAAATTATTAGATATTATTAATTGGAACACTTTGAAAAAATCTGCGTATAAGTTAGATGTTAACTATAGTATTGCATAAATCATTTAAAAACCCTTCTATATTTTCATTTAGCGAAGCTAGATAGCTTAAGTACAACTAATAGATTCTTCAACTATAAGTATGGCTAAAACTTATTTTCAATGGGCAGAATTTCGTTCTACAAAAGCAGGAATAAAGCTTCATACAAAATTCAACTTAAACAAAGGAGTTCCAGAGCTTATAGTTATATCTAATGCTAAACCACATGATAGAACTAAAATGAAAGAACTTATTACAAAAGATAACTGCATATATATTTTTGATAAAGGCTATGTCGACTACAAAGTATTTGATGAACTCAATAGCAAAGGAATACATTTTATAACTAGATTAAAAGATAATGCAGCTATAAATGAAGTAACCAACCTTGAAATTACTTACTCAGAAAGCACTCTGCTAGATGACTCTATAAATATTATTGAAGATGTTATCTGTTATGTAGGCACTAAAGATATCAATATGCCAGAAAAACAGTATAGGGTCACAGTAATTGATTCTGAAGGTCGAGTACTGACTTTTGAAAATGAAGAGATTAATAGAACATTCACTTACAAAACTAGTAGATGATAGATTGTTTTCTTGGGGGAAGTGGCTAGGTAGTTAACAATAGTAAAGTCCATATATTCCCTTGCAAGCTATCGCTTTGAAGGCAAGTCTGCCCTTAGGTAATGAATATTACTCCATATTAGTTTAATTAAAGAAACTTATTATGAAAAATAACTACAATACAAATGTCAATGGAAATATTTTTTAATAATTAAACACTAGTGAAGAAGTTTATACTAAAACTACCATATTAGAATCCACTATTTAGCTTGGTCAAAATCCTTTTTTTCTACTATAAGAGATATTATAACACCAACAAGAAGTGCCCAGAATGCTGAACCAATTTTAAGTATTGAAATACCACTCATAGCAATCACTAACGCTGCAAATGCTCCCATCTTGCATTTACTTGAAGCAAATGCATCCTTAAATGAACTTATTAAAACACTTATCATAGCTAATCCTGCAAGTATATTTATTAAAGCTGATGGAAGTGCTTGTACGAAAGCCATTGTTATACTTGAAAACAAACCAAATGCTATAAAGCAAAAACCGTTTACTATAGCTGCAGTATATCTCTTTTCCTTTACACCTGCATCTTCTGATGAACATATTGCTGTCATTGGGCCAGCAATATTTGCATTATGTGCACCAACAAGTCCACTTAACATTCCACCTATTCCACTTATAATTGTCATTGAATTAACTGGTGGTTCATAATCTTGAGCATATAAAACACCTATAGCTTGAGCATTTTCTGCACCTACAACAAGAGCTGCAAGTGGTACTGAAACAGATAAAATTGTACTAATATTAAAGCTTGGAGTAACTATTTGTGGAGCAATATAAGTTAAACCTTCCGATGCAAACTTAAGATCACCAGTAATAATTGTAGTAACTATTCCTAAAATTAAAGCTCCTAAAATTGGAGGGAATTTTTTTATAATTTTAGGTATTATAAAGTATCCTATTAGTGCTGCTCCTCCAATGATTGGCGCATCTTTAGTAGATGTAACAATTCCTGTTCCAAAACGAATCATAGCACCTGCTATCATTCCCATTACAATAGGAAGTGGCAGCCATTTCATAACCTTTCCCATGACCCCTGTAACTCCAAGAAGTAAATCAATAAGGCCAGCAATCATAAACGCAGCAGCTGCTTCCTGGAATGAAAATCCTGCTAGAGAAGTAGCCAGCATAGCTGCTCCAGGTATAGAGAAAGCTCCTACGATTGGTTTCTTATAGTAAGCTCCCATAATTAAGCTTATTAAACCACCGAAAACATAAATACCAAATAACCAAGAAACAGTTTGCTCTGTCGTAAATCCAACAGTCTTTGCTGCATTTATTGTAACTAGGGCTGGGCCAGTGCAGCCAAATATGGCTGCAATTACACCAGCAGTAGCAGATTTTGCACTTACGTCTTTTGTAAAACTTTTAATACCAGCTCTAAAACCAGTACCTTTTTCAATAAGACCCTTTTTTTTAGTTACTACAGATGTTTCCATCATTTACTCCCCCTAAAATATTACTTATTAGATTTTTGTAATTTTTCTAATATCGAAATATCCACGCCTCTTTGTTTGAACCACTTAGGCAATAGTTCTTCATCAACCTTCTTGCTGATAGCTGGCGCCTTCTCTATTAATAGTTTTGCAAGGGATTCACTTACATTAAGACCAGCCATAGCTCCGTCAAATATGATAACCTTGTCTGTTCCTGTAGTCTTATAAGCAAAGTTCATTGCGGCTTCAGCAGTCTTAACTGTAACAGCATGATCCATATATTGCATATTTAATGGGTCAGTATCAAATAAATCAGCTTGCTCTTGTCCTACAACTACAGTTGGTATGTGTTCAGAGAAGAATGCTGACGGATAACCAAGCCATGCATAGTTGTGAACGCACATCTTAATAGCAGGATTTATTTCAGGTATATCGCCAAGAATTGGTTTACCATTTTTAGCATAGAAAGCTTCGGTATACCATGTATATGATGGTAATGGGTTCTTTTCTAAATCATAAAGATCTGTGTTTGCTCCAAGGAAGTTAGCGTATATAACACCAGCAGCGAAAACATATGGGCCAGGGCAAGGGAAGTCAAGTACTGCTATACATTCATCTACTTCTCCTAGAAGTGTCATAATTTTACCGTAATATTGGCAGCCTACAAAGGTTGCTCTATCGTTTAATGCATATAAATCGTTATCAACATCAACACCTACAACTCCATGAGGTCCAACATTTAAGAATGCTGCAAATGCAAACTTGTTTTGTACATATTCTGACTCAAATATTGCTCTAGCTGTAAAGTTTGCTGCACGAGGTCCTAAATTTTGATGGTAGGTACTTCTTGTTTCTATACGAGCATAAGACATAGCAAAAGGTTTTACTGCCTTATCAACTTGTCTATGGAAGTGAACTTCACGTACGTCTGTATGATGAGCATGTATAATCCAATCTGCATCATAGATTTTCTTTAATCCATATAAAGTTCCAATTTCAGTTTCTATTGCAACACCTTCATCTACTGGTGCTAGTCCAATTGCTTTTCCTTCATAATAAACATCTAATCCATAACGTTTTATATACTCTTCAGTTTCTCTAAATCTCATACCAACACCAGCACGAAGTCTAATGTTTTTTGTTCCTGTTCTTTCAATAACTACATCTCTAATAGCTTTTAAAAGCTCTGCATATGGTTCACCACCAAGCAATGTGAATCCATGGTGAGAACATAAAACGTTAACACTATGCTCAGGCTTAATCATACTCATATCAACCTTCATAAGTGCATCTTCAGCAGCCTTACGAACATTTTGTAATGCGTCATCTCCAGCTGGGAAAATTACATCTGGTAAATCAGGAAATAAATCTTTTAATAGTAGTGATACCATTCCTGGCATTTCTGCAACACGAGTCTTTACAAGAGATGGGTCAATACCATATTGCGATGGTTTAGGTGCTATTGGTTTTATTGGTTTACGCATCATGATTTTCTCCTCCTTCACATCTTGTATGAACTATCTTATCTAAAAGCTCTTTATCCTCTTCAAAGTAGAAGCCCCTACTGCTATATTTCTTTACAACTTCTTCTGGTAAATCCCATGCTGTCGGAGTTACTCCATACCATTGCCATCCTTTTTCATTTCTTACTAGTTCATGTCCAGCAGCCTGTAAACTTCTTAAAATAGGTTGAATACATTCAATTGTGCATCCTGTTCTAGCACCTGTCATAGCCGAAACATCCTCTGGTGTTTTAGCTCCGTCTAATATGGCTGCAGCAACTTCCTCTGCTCTTGTTCCAATACAATAACATATAACTTGCTCTGGATTTAAATGGGCCTTTTCACAAAGTTCTCTAATTTCTTCTTGATTAAACTTTGAAGTGTCTATACCAACTTCGAATGGAACATCACGTTTTACCATTTCTATTGCATGGAATGGACAACGTTGTTCGCAGTTTGCACAGCCCATACAATGGTCAGTGTCTACTACTGCTTTTTTGTTCTCAACCTTAATCGTAAATACTGGACATACTTTTTCACAAGTTTTACAACCTGTACATTTGTCTAAGTTGACATTTGATACGATGGTTACTTTTTTCATGAAAATACCTCCTTTTTTTGCTATTTATTTTGTTGTGACAATGAATATGCCACATCAATAATCATATCTTCTTGTCCTCCAACCATTTTTCTCTTGCCTAGTTCTACTAAGATGTCTCTTGGATTCAAATTAAATCTTTCTGCTGCTTTGTATGTGTGTAATAAGAAACTTGAGTATACACCAGCATAGCCAAGCATAAGTGATGGAGTATTTATAACTTGTGGTCTTTGCATTATTGGCTCTACTATTTCTTCTGCCACATCCATTAAACCGTAAAAGTCTACTCCTGTGTCATAACCCATTCTATTTAAAACAGCGCATAAAACCTCATTTTGTGTATTTCCAGCTCCTGCACCAAGCCCTCTGCAAGTAGCATCAATATAGGTAGCTCCTGATTCAACAGCAGCAATAGAATTTGCTACAGCTAATCCTAAATTGTTATGAGAATGGAAACCTACTGGCAAGCTTAAGTTTTCTTTTAGTATACTAACTCTTTCCTTAACGCCATCTGGAGTTAAATAACCTGCTGAATCGGCTAAATTAATATAATCAGCTCCAGCACTTTCAAATATTTTTGCTTGCTCTAATATCTTTTCAGGGCTTCCCATATGGCTCATCATTAAAAAGCCTACAGCTGTCATGCCTATTTTTTTAGCATGTTCTATATGTTGAATTCCTACATCCGCTTCTGTTACGTGTGTTGCAACTCTAACCACTGAAGCTCCATTTCTATGTGCTTCCTCTAAGTCTTGAATTGTTCCTATTCCAGGGATTAGCAAAACTCCTAGCTTTGCATTTTTCACAACTTTATTTGCACTCTTTATCAAATCCATTTCAGGGTATTTTGAAAATCCATAATTAACAGATGATCCTGCAATACCATCTCCATGGCTTACTTCAATTATGCTGACACCTACTTTATCAAGCCCGCCAGCAACCTTTTCTACTTGTTCAGGTGAGAAGCTATGACTTACAGCATGACTACCATCACGCAAAGTCATATCTACTATATTAATTTTCTGCTTATTCATTATCCTTTTTCCTCCTTAATTAAAGCATATTTGCTGCTGTCTTCTCTGCTGTTGCTATAGCAGCTGAATTGATAATATCAAGGTTTCCTGAATATTTAGGTAAAAAGTCTCCAGCACCCTCAACTTGTACTATAACAGTTACCTTATTACCATCAACTATAGGAGGAACTCTTAATTGATATCCAGGAACATAGGCTTGAACCTGTGCAACTATATCTTCTACTGATTCCCTTATTAGTTTTTCATTTGGATTTTGTACTATTGCATGTATTGTGTTAGCCATCATTACTGGTGGTTCTGCCGGGTTTAAAATTATTATTGCTTTTCCCTTTTTTGCTCCTCCAACAACCTCTAAGGCTTTTGAAGTAGTCTCTGTAAATTCATCAATATTAGCTCTAGTACCAGGGCCAGCACTTCTTGATGAAAGACTAGCAATTATTTCAACATAATCTGTATTGGCTACCCTATTTATAGCATAAGCTATTGGAATTGTAGCTTGTCCTCCACATGTTACCATGTTAAAGTTATCAACATGTTGAAGCTTATCCAAGTTAACACATGGTACTACATAAGGTCCTACTGCAGCGGGCGTTAAATCAATTGCAATTTTACCTGCAGCTCTTAGTTTTGGTGCATTTGCTGCGTGAGCTTTTGCACTAGTAGCTTCAAATACAATTTTTATATCAGGATCTTCTAAAATAGCATCTACCCCTCTAATTGATGTATTAAATCCTAACCCTGCTGCACGTTTAATTCCTTCTGATTCCATAATACCTGCCATCATAGACATTTCTAATTTGTTGCTTTTCATAACTTTATACATCAAATCTGTACCTATATTTCCAGGCCCGATGATGCCTACCTTAATCTTTTCCATTGGTGTTCTCCCTTCAGCTAAAATTTTGTGATAATATCATGCTATTTAAATTTTACTGTTACGCTTCCCATACCTTGAAAACTAACTGTAAAAATATCACCTTTTTCTGCTACTTCTGCTGCTGTTACTGCTCCAGCTAGAACTATATTTCCTTCTTCTAGTGCTATTCCAAATTCAGAGAGCTTGTTTGCAAGCCAAGCAACTGCAGCAGCCGGATTTCCCAAAACTTCAGCCCCAGTACCAGTACTTACAAGTTCACCATTTTTTTCAAGGTTCATACCCACTAATCTCATATCTACATTTTCAATAGGGGTCATTTTACTTCCTAGCACAAGCTTAGCACTTGACCCATTGTCTGCGATGGTATCTACCAGCTTAATCTTCCAATCCTTTATACGGCTATCAACAATTTCAATTGCAGGTACTACATATTCAGTTGCATTATAAACATCTGCTATTGTCACCCCAGGGCCCATTAATCTTTTATTAAGACAAAAGGCTAGTTCACCTTCTACCTTTGGTTGAAGTAACTCATCTCTTTTACAAATCTCACCTTCAAGAAGAAGCATTTTGTCAGTTAAATGCCCATAATCTGGTTCATTAACTCCTAGTAACTTTTGCATCCCTTTACTAGTAAGGCCAACCTTCATCCCAATAATCTTTTCTCCAGCTTCTTTTCTCCTTAATACGTTTTCTAACTGAATTGCATAAGCATCTTCAACTGTCATATCAGCATTTTCTGCACTAATAGTGTTTATTTGGTATATCTCTTTCTCAGCTTTATAAAGCTCCTTCGCTACCTTCTTACAATCCATTATTTGCCCCTCCTAATAAAGTTATTTTTCATGTTCATGTTTAACTCCATGCTCATGTTTAGCTGCGTGTTCATGATGAAATTTCTTTTTCATCAGCTTTTCTGCTAAAACTGCTGCTAGCTTTTGAGCCATTTCAAATTTAGAATCCCCATTTTCCAAGCTTTGGAGTAAAACCTTTGATGCAAGCTGTACCTCATCATTTGGCCCAGGTAATGCAACAATATATGTAGGCCCGATGCTTCCTACAGCTATTCTTACACCTTCCTTAACATGACGTCCTGTTCCTTGCTTAAACTTTACTATATATGGTGTTTCTGCTGAAGGATCAACTCTAAGAATACTTTCTACTGTTTTATCCTTATCTTCTGCTCCTACTCCACCAGTGGTTATAATCAGTCCATATGCTCTTGAAACAGCTTCTGAAATATGATTTTCCATATCTGCTATATTGTCTTCAAGGATATCTCCTACCGTAACCTTAAAGCCCTTGCTTTCTAACAGGTTCTTTAAATAAGGTGTATTTGTATCCTCTATCATCTTATCTCTGACTTCAAATCCAGTTGGAAAAACGATTGCACGCTTTGCAATATTGTGCCTTATCTCATCAGTCATGGTTGAAATTCTGTCTAACATTTCCTTTGGATTTTCAGTTTCAAAGCAAATCATCCCTAATATACCATTTGAATGTATGTAGGTTTCCTCTGTTACATTTACACCCTCCAGCTTAGATATTGCCTCAAGTATCTCCTTCTCTTTACCAACAATATTTTCTTCTGGAATGTTCTCTTCAAGTATATCTAATGTAATGTGCTTTGGACGAACATCTACTACTAGTACATTTTTATGCTGAACATTTAAAACATCAGCAACTACCTCAGCAAGCTGTGTTAAATTTGCATTTTGAAGAGTTAAATTATTAATCCAAACCTCGCTTTTTTCTAGTAAATTTAATCCCATCTCATCAGCTCCAAACAATATTTATATTTTACATCTATTTTCATATCTAATAAAGGTGCATCAACTATTTCTTTTCCTATACACAAAACATCAATACCTGCATTAATATAAGTATCCATATCTGATATTTTTACGTTACCTGCAAACGCAACTTCCACTTGATTTCTTACACCTAGTTCATTTACAACCGATAGACATCTCTCTAAATCCTCTAAGTTGCCTGTATCCACCATTAAAAGATTACAGCCATTTTCTAATGCTTGTTTTGTTTCTTCTTCAATTGAAAATTGCTCTCCTTTGATTTGAATAACCTTTGTAAAATCAGTAAGCTCCTTAACTGTATCTAAAACTTTTGGAATGGAACCCAACATTCTTATATAGTTTTTATCGATATATATCATTTTATTAGTGCTAATTCTAAAGGAGGCTCCCCCAGCTACTACTGCATCTCTAACGCCTGTCTTAATTTCAGGAGGCATCTTTTTCCATGAGCCCGCAACAATTCTAACCTTCCCCTGTGATGAATCAACTGCCCCTTTTGTAGCTGTTGCTATTCCTGAATATTTTGCAAGTGCTCCTATAATCTTTTCTTCAGCAGTTGCAATACCTTTTGGATCTGCTGTAACTACTGCAATAGGCTCGCCTTTTTTAACTTGATTCCCTTCATTTTTATGCCACTTTATTTTTATTCCTATCTCTTTTATCTGCTCTTCAGCTTGAGCTATTCCAGATAGTATGCCGTCTCTTTCAGGAGTTATAACTGCGTTGAATTCTTTATCAATAATGTCTTTAAATATAACATCTCTTACATCTATCATTTTACCCCTCCAATTGTTCGTTATTATAGAAACACGTTCATGTAAATCTTTATTTTTTAAGAGAAAGCTGTATAACTTTCTCTTCAACTTAATCCTAGCCTTTTAGAAATATTAAGGGCACTATCTTTCAAATCCACTACTAGTTCCTCAATTCTCTCCTCTGCTATTTTTCCAATAGGTGAGGATACACTTATTGCTGCAATTGGTTCTCCTTTTGCATTAAATATTGGAACTGCAATACATCTAAGTCCAAATTCTATTTCCTCATAATCTTGAGAATATCCTTTTTGACGTATGCTTTCTAGCTCCTTTAATAATTCTTCTCTTGTTACAATTGTATTCGGTGTGTACTTAATTAATTCCTTATTTAATACTTTTCCTTCAACAAAATCTTCAGGTAAATAGGCAAGTATTGATTTACCTACACCTGTGCAATGCATAGG
Organism: Clostridium bovifaecis; assembly: GCA_009738435.1. Classification (GTDB taxonomy): domain Bacteria; phylum Bacillota; class Clostridia; order Clostridiales; family Clostridiaceae; genus Clostridium_H; species Clostridium_H bovifaecis. Next base: position 3,182,890 of record CP046522.1, read on the forward strand.
TGCTGTTTTACCAACTTGGGAATATACTATGATAGAATCTGGGCTGTCCACCTTATCCACATATATAACTTTTCCACCATAAAGAGCCCCTAAATGTACTCCTGCGTTATATTTCTTTGATAAAGATTCGCAATAAGGTTTTGCTATGTCAATTAGATTCAAACGTTTATGAACAATATTCCCTAATTGCAGAAGCTTAATGCCTAAACGATACTTTTTATTTTCATTATTTTGTTCTAAGTAACCATAAAAAACTAAAGTATTTACTAGTCCATAAATAGTGCTCTTTGAGAGCTGCATTTGGTCAGAGATTTCAGAAATACCTAGTTCTTTCTCATTTCCACTAAAACATTCTAAAATATTGATTGCACGAGCAACTGATTGTATTATTACTCCTTCTGAATTTGCCATTATTCATCTCCTGTAATCTTATTTTAAATAATATGCAATTTTCCATAATTTAATTATAATTATATTTAATATTAATGTCAATTATTTTCGGCATTAATAATATTAATTCATCAATAACGAAACAAGAAGACTTCATGCTATTGTAAATATCCCAAGTTGCTATAATTACTATTTATCACATTAGAAAGATTTAGTTTAAATTAATCCAATCTATTTTTTTATCATTTCCCTTTGGAATTTAGTAAGTATTTCAACATCATTTTCTCTTATATGAACAACATCTGTTATTCTTGGACCTCCGGCGCCCTTTTTTAATATAGTAGGAAGTAGTAAGTCTACAACCATGCCAGCTTCTAAAGTATGGTTGTAGGAACGCCCAATGATTGGGTAAAATTCTGATTGTCTTATACCTACTCCATAACCGATTACATCTAGGAAGTACTTCCCATATCCAGCTTCTTCAATAATCTTATAGGTTTCATTATAAATATCTTTTACATCAATAGGGGGCTTGCACATGCTAATAGATTTATCTTGAGCTTTTATTAAGAGATTATAAATTGCTTCTGTTTCAGGGTTTATATCACCTAAAGCAACAGTTCTACACATTTTAGATGTATATCCATTATAGGTAGCTCCTAAATGAATAACAATAGCTTGATTGTTATCGATTACATTGCTTCCGGCATAAGGGTGGACTATGAGTTGTCTATCCTGAGTTAAAACTTGCATTCTAAAAGATGCCCCTTCTGAACCTGCCTTTCTCATTGCATATTCTGCTTCTGCTAAAACTTGAACTTCTGTCATTCCAGGTTTAATACTTTCTATTGCTGCCTTCATTCCCTCAACTAAGAATTCGCTTGCTTTTTTTATATACTGTACTTCAACTTCATCCTTGATAGAGCGAACTTTATAGCAGATATCAGTAATATTTACAAATTCGATTCCAGCTACTCCTTTTCTAAGAGCATCAAAGACAGAGAACTCCACAAAATATTTAGAAAATCCTATGCGAGGACTTTTTATTTCTGTCTTATTTAACATCTCTACAATTTTCTCTCCCAAGTTGCTACTAGGGAACATGTAACCAACTACATTAGAAATAGCAGATTTAGCTTTAGCATAAGCTACATCAATCCATAGAGTAATAGAAATCGCCCCACCCTTGGCAGGTACAATTAAAGCCATACATTCTATATTAGTTAACCCAGTATAATAAATTAAGTTTTCACGATCAACAAATAATGCAATATCCACATTTTCCTCTTGTAGGTGTTTTTGAAGACTTTCTAACCTTTTTTCATATCTAGTTTTCATAATCCTCTCCCTTTATTCTATATTAACGAAATCCATATTATAATGTAGTATACTTCTATCTTAATATAAATACTATATGCATGTCAATCTGAAATTACTTGAATTATTAGTCAACTTTATGTGAGACAAGATACTTTCATTATAAAATCTAAAAATAAAAAAACTAATACCTTCTTAGTTAAGGTATTAGTTTAGACTTTAACTATACTAGATTTTTCACACACTCCACTACATAAAGCACGTCTTCTTTTGTAGTCCAGTGGTTTGTAACGAATCTTACTTCTCCGCCTTCCTCACCGTTTATCTTGATTCCCTTTTCATAAAGACCTTGTACAAGTTTTTCACTGCTGCAGTTTGTGTCCTTTATGCTGAAGAATACCATGTTAATGTGTATGTCCTCTTTTCTAGCCTTGATTCCATCTATCTTTGATAGTTCTTCACCCATAAGTACAGCATTTTCATGGTCTAGTTTTAAGCCTTCTCTCATTTCTTTTAGGGCTACAAGGCCAGCTGCTGCTAAGATTCCTGCTTGACGCATTCCTCCACCCATTAGCTTTCTCTTTTTTCTAGCCTTATCAATAAACTCTTTGCTTCCAGCTAAGATAGAGCCTACTGGTGCACATAGTCCCTTTGATAAGCAGAACATAACTGAATCACAATACTTAGTTATCTCTGGAGCTTCCACTCCTAAATATGTTGCTGCATTGAAAAGCCTTGCTCCATCAAGGTGAACAGGAACGTCATGTTTCTTACCAATTCCATATATGCTTTTCATGTTCTCTAATGAGATAACTCTTCCATTGGTATGGGCGTTTTCAACACATATTAACCCGGTCCCAGGATAGTGTATGTCTTCATCTTCTTTTCTTATTCTTTTTCTTATTTCTTCAGGATTTAATTCTCCTTTATTGCTAACTAAGGTTCTTAATTGAACTCCTGCTATGACTGATGCAGCCCCAACTTCATGGACAACTATATGACAGTCATCACCTAATATTACTTCGTTTCCTCTATTGCAGTGAGTAAATAAAGCTAGCTGATTTCCAAAGGTACCTGTTGGAACAAATAAAGCTGCTTCTTTTCCAACTAATTTAGCTGCATAATCTTCAAGCTCTGTCATAGTTGGGTCATCTCCGTAAACATCATCTCCAACTACAGCTTTGAACATAGCCTGTCTCATTTTTTCAGTAGGTTGAGTTACTGTATCACTTCTTAAATCTATGTACCTCATTTTATTTTCCTCCCTATATAGTTTATTTTGTCATTATATAACTTTTATTATATATAATTTTTACCGGCTTTACACCTTAATTCGAACTTTAGCTTAAAAATAGATTATAGTACAAGCTGCTTATTAGCTCACTTTTATTCCAAACTTGCTTATTTTCCTGTAAATGGTTGCCCTGCTTATCCCTAGAATTTTAGCTGCCTCATCAGCGTTCCCTTTACAATAGACTAAAGCTTTTCTTATGCTCTGCTCTTCAATTAGCTTAAGCGGTATTATATCCTCCTTAGTCAAAGCTACTTCATTAGAAGTACTTTTAAAAATATCCATAATTCTTGGCTTATCCTTCAACAAATTATTCATAAATCTTTCAGTTATTGTATTTCCATCACAAAGGTAATAGGACTTTTCTATCAAATTTCTAAGTTCCCTTATATTACCTAGCCATTTATATCTTTTTAATTCTTCTATAATATTTTTTTCCCCTTATTATTCATGTCCTGTTTGTTCAGCTTTTGAATAAAGTGCTTTACTAAAGCTTCAATATCTTCATTTCTATCTTTAAGATCCATCAGTTTAATCCCAATTACATTTATTCTATAGTAAAGGTCATATCTAAAGTTTCTTTTATCTACTTCATCAATCAAGTTTCGGTTAGTTGCAGATATGACTCTTACGTTAATTTTCTTCTCATAGGTCGAACCAACTCTCACTATCTTATGATTATCCAAAACCCTAAGAAGCTTTGACTGAATATCTAATGGTAATTCTCCTATTTCATCCAAAAATATAGTTCCACCTTCTGCTAATTCAAATTTTCCAGGATATCCACCTTTGTTAGCTCCTGTAAAAGCACCTTTTTCATATCCAAAAAGTTCACTTTCTACAAGTTCTCTTGGTATAGCCGCACAATTAACAGCAACAAAAGGACCTTTTGATCTTTTACTATAATTATGTATAGCTTGAGCAAAGACTTCCTTTCCCGTGCCACTACTTCCCTCTAGAAGAATATTGCAGTCTGTATTTGCTGCCTTTTTAGCATATTGAATTATCTTTTTCATATTTTGATTTTTTGTTATTATGTCTTCAAAAGTAAATGCAGCACTATATCCTACAACATTATTTACTACTTTATGTATATGTCTTGTATCTCTAAAAGCAATAATTATTCCAGCTACTTCTTTTCCAATTTCTATTGGCACTATATTGGTAACACATCTAATTCTATTTTCATTTATAGTAAACAAGCAATCTTCGTTTTTACAACTTTTCCCTAGCTTTAAGCACTTGTCCACAAAATCCATATTATCAAAAAACTCATCTAGATTTTTATTTACAATTTCACTTTGCCTAAATCCTAATATTCCTAATGCCATGTCGTTATATTCTATAATTTTCAAGTTATTGTTTGTAATTATAATTCCTTCAGAAGTACTTTTAAGTAAAGCCTTTAACAATTCTTTTTCCATAACAATATACACCTTCTTTTATGTGGAATTTTTATTATTATCTCATAAATATTCCAAATATAAAATAGAAGCGCAATAAATATACAAAGTATTTTTAATTTTTTCATAATAGTTTTACAAAATTAAATTGGCTATGCTTTAGAAAATAAAACAAGAGGAGCAGTTTAGACTACTCACTGCTCCTCTTTATTTACACCTGGAATATCTACAATATGTCTGTTTACATAATCTAATTGCTCTTTTGTAAGCACACCCTTAGCCTTTAATATCTCCACTGCTGGTTTAGGAAGGTATACTTCCTCTGTAACTTTATAAGGTACTCCAATATATGAAGCTACAAAATATTTTACTGAAGCAGTTCCTACATTCATTTCTTTATCTTCTAATGCTACATACATTTCTTCAAGACTTTTAACTTGAAAATCATTAAAATTCCCTGTCCTAACCCCAAAAGCCTTAGCTAAGTCCTCTACTGGAACTTTAAATGACTTTTCTATATCTCCAAAAGTATATGACCCTCTAATATCTTCTGGATTATATTTACCTGCGAACTCACCTTCCTTAATAGTTATAGGTACCTTAGTAGATTCCGTTATCCATAAATTTAATAATTTAGCTGTACCTATACCTCCAAAAACCACTAAAATTATTAGCAACCCAACTATCTTAGAATTAACTCTCATAGCTTTTCACCCTTTCTAATGACATACTTACGGTGTATTTTACCGGACAAACTTCTTCTGAAGTACATTTCATACAAGATATACATTGATGATTTCTCACATTTTCTTCCCTTGAAATTTTAATATTCATAGGGCATACCTCATTGCAAGCACCACAATTCAAACAAGTGCTAGAGTTTCTTTTGATTTTAAATATTCTAAACAAGTTAGTTATCCCTAAAGCCGCTCCATAAGGGCATGCATATTTACACCAAGGCCTTTCTATAAATAATGAAGCTAGTGCTATAATCATTAGAATTGCTATAGCTAATATAGAAGCTTCACTTGTCCAAAAATTAAATAGCGCATAATAAGGATCTGCTTGCGAGAATATTATATTTCCAGTTGCAGCGGTCATATATGCAACTCTTATTAAGATTAAATATCTTAGAAATCTAAGATATTTATCATACTTATAGGGCATAAAGTTATTATGTTTTCTTTTGAATATCTTTTTTCCTATTTTACTTATGACTTCTTGAAGCGTTCCAAAAGGGCATATCCACCCACAAAATAAAGGACCAAATCCGACAGCTAATATAAACATAAGGATCATTAGAATAAAAGAGGATTCATGCAATTTTTTAACGAAAGTCCCTGTAGTTGCATACTGATATATAGTTACAACCCCACCAAATGGGCAAATAGCATGAAGGGATGCTGAAGACAGTAAAGCAATGCCTTTCCCATCCTTAACTAAAGTATGGTTTACTGATATAAATGCTATAATCAAAAAAATAGTGCCTGTATAATTGTCCTAATATTAATCTTTCTCTTTTTAATCATTATCTTGACTCCTCCTAACAATTTCATATATACATATTACAAAATTAGTGTGTTGTTTTTTCGATACAATTGTGATGAATTTGTAAAAACTAGTGTATAATTTACTTTATGTATTATAGAAATTTATTTTGATATGAGAATTGGAGTTGGAGTTTATGAATTTAATGAATTGCATATATAGAAGACATTCTGTGCGAAAGTATAAAAATGAGAAGCTTTCCACTAATACTTTAAATGAGATAGAAGCTTTAGCTAATTCTAGTTTAAAGCTTTATAGAGATATTAGTATGTATGCTCATTTAGTTAAAGACGGCATGAAAATACAGAAAATCTCAAAGGGTATAATAGGAAGCTATGGTAAGATAGTAGCTCCTCACTATATAGTAATAACCTCAGAAGAAAAAGAAGGTTATCTTGAAAATGTAGGTTTTGCCCTTGAACGTCTTGTGCTTCAGCTTACTGGAATGAATATTGGTTCTTGCTGGATAGGCGGTTTCATAAAAAAGGATCTGCTAAATGACATAATTAATATACCCCAAAATCAAATTCCTGTTATAGTAATATCTTTTGGATATCCTGAAACTGAAGATGCTCTTACAAATATTATCTCCTCAGACTATAAAAGAAAAGCTATAAAAGGATTTTGCTCTGGGGATTTTAATGATGAATGGATTGGAATAATGAAAGCTGTTGGAAGAGCTCCTTCTGCTATGAATAGTCAGCCTTGGAGATTTTTCAAGTCTAGGGATGCTGTAGACCTATATACAGTTAAACGGACTATAATTACTAGACATCTTGAAATGATGAATAGAATTGATGCTGGAATTGCACTATGTCATATGCATGCTGCACTAGAAGATAGAAACATTGAATTTAAAATTCTTAAACTAGCTGATAAGGATAGGAAAGATCTTAATTATATAACCAGCATTTCGCTAGACTATTAAATTAGATTATATTATAAATTAAGTTATACCAACCTACCATAAACACTAAACAAGGAGCGCTCTCTATGAAAGCACTCCTTGTTTGGGATTTATAATTAATATATTTATTGTGGGCAGTTATTTAACAGCATGATGTTCCTAATAAAACTCTTCTAAAGGCTTGTATATCAGACAAGTTTTGAACTACTAGATGTTCAGAAACATAGTCTCTTCCTTTTTTACATATCGTTTCTGTTAACAAAGATGAAAAGAATGCTACTGGAACATCTTTAATATCTTTGAAATCTAACACTATGTTATTTCCTAAATCTATATTCATCATCTCTTTTAAGATTATAGCGTCTTCTGCACTAATATTTACTCCTAAAACTTCTTTAACAAGTATTTCTTTCATATTACTTACCCCCATTTATTATCTAGTGTATCTTTATTCATATTCAACCTTATATTTATAGTTTTTAATACTTATTCTATTTAATCTGTCTAATTCTAGTTATGAAATGATGTTCCGTAAGCTACTCTATCAAAGGCTTTAGTGTTAGTTAAATTTTTAACTTTTAAGTGTGACAAAACATATTCTCTTCCCTTTTTACAGAAAAGTTCTGTTAACAACGTTGCGAAAAATGCACAAGAGACATCTTTGATATTTTCAAAATCCAATACTATACTGTTGTCTATATATAAGTCCATCATTCGTTTTAAAATTATAGCATCCTCCAGCTTAACATTAGTTCCTAAAACATCCTTAATCATTATTTCTTTCATTATCCCCAACCCCCAACCTTAAAGTTATTCTATAATTGTAATTTAGTTTTAAAGATTTTTTAAAGTTATTTAATTTATCTCTGTAACTATAATATCACGTTCCAAAAACATTGTCAATCATTTAACAATGTTTTTGTTAAATTTTTTTAATTTTTTTATTTTTTATACAAATCACTTTATTTACGAATTTACTTTCACTAACGTACTCTGTATGTTATAATCCTTTTGGTGATATTATGGAAAGATACAATGTTATTAAAAATAAAAATAAACGAGAAATTGTACTATTAAAGTCTCGACCATGTTTTTGGGGGAAATGTAGCTTTTGTGACTATATAGATGATAATTGCTTAAACGAAGATGAAATGAATAAAATTAATTTTCAAGTTTTAAACAATATTACTGGCGAATACCAAAGTCTTGAGGTTATAAACTCAGCAAGCTGTTTTGATTTACCCACAAAAACTCTTCAAGAGATAAAGAGGATATTAGAACTGAAAAATATGAATAAGCTATTTTTAGAGAGTCATTGGATTTATAGAAAAAGACTTCATGAAATGAAAGACTTTTTTAATACTCCTATTATTTTTAAGGTAGGTATTGAAACCTTTGATAATGACTTTAGGAATGGATATTTGAATAAAAATGCAATATTCAATGACTATAAAGATGTAAAAGAGTATTTTCAATCAGTCTGCATTATGGTAGGCATAAAAGGTCAAACAAAAGATATGGTTAAAAAAGATATAGATATTCTTTTAAATCATTTTGATTATGGTACAATAAATATTTTTACTGAAAACACTACACCTTTAAAAAGAGACGGAGAATTAATTCAATGGTTTAAAAAAGAATATAAATTTTTAGATGATATAGAAAAAATAGAAGTTTTATATGAAAATACAGATTTTGGAGTAGGAGACTAGTAAGTCTCCTACCTCTAATCCAACTCATACTTTTTCTTTGCTTCTATTTCACTCTTATTATAATCAGTGCTTTCTATAGTTTGCACAATTTGATTTTTAGCAAATTGATTCTCTGTAGATTTGTATCCTTTTCTATTGAATAACCTTCTATTAACATCATGGCTTTCTCTATTATTCATCAATTCTTGTTTCAATATAGGACACCTCCAATTTACTAATGAAAAATTATAACCTCATTATTTAGAATGTCCTCAAGCCTAAAATTTATCCCATAACTATCTGCTGTAATCATTCCACCTTTGTTAAATCCTACTTTCTTGTTATGTTAATTACTTCATATTCAGTTTCCCCGTCATTTTCCATTCCACCAAAAACCTTCAGTCTATATCCTAAATCTATTATATAATCATCTGTCTCAATATAAGAACTATGTGCCATGTCCTTTTTAGATAAAATCACCTCGCTATTATATCCTTCATAATTTGTAAATTTTTCTTTTAAATTATCTTTAGTTTTCTTATCCCAATAGGTTATAAATTTTACTTTGCAACTTTTTTTATCTATATGCTTTAATATATGCATTAAGGTTTCTTTCATTTTCAGGATTATTCAGATATTTATCCTTTATTATAATGTTTTTTGTATTTTTATAAAACTTAGATAGGTATTGGCCTAGTATACCTGCATTTCCATAGGTTACCTCGATTCTTATAGGAGTTTCGTAGATATCAAATACTGAATCATACTTTTTTCTTAAAATTACATTTTCTATATCACCAAGTTTTACAGTTTGTTTATCTTTGCTTGTAAATATCTCCTCTGATATAAACTTAATCTGACTATATCTTCCCTTTATATTGCTGCTATAATTCCCTAGTAAAATTTTATCTTGTGAGGCAAGAGCTGTTTTTATAGATATATCCTTCTCATCTAACGCCTTGTCATTATCTTCTTTTGATTTACCAATACTTACCTTGTTTACTTTTGTTTTTTCTCTTAATATGGATAAAAACCATTCATTATAGGGTTGCTTATAATTATTTTTTTCAGCATCTTTATCCCATATTTGCTTAAGTTCATTGCTTACCACTATTGTATGTCTATTCACTCTGCTTCTTAGGACATCATATTTTGTATCTATATTAAACTTATTCTTTATAGTATTTTTGTCTAAAGTAATATCCAATCTCATAATTTCACCTATCTTACATAAATTCAAACAAGGTTTTACCTAAACTATAATTAACATCAAAAAAACCACTTGGCCATGGTTCTTCAAATTGTCCATTTTGACTTAGTTTCATATCTTTTACTACCACGCCATGTTCACCATGTTCGAAATAATATACTCCTATGTCTTTTGAATCTATTTTTCCCTGAGCTACTAATATTTCAAGCTGAGTTATTAAAAATATGCTGTGGGTTTCTATTATAAATTGCTTATTTCCTTCTTTGCAGCATTGAACAAATAAATCTCCTAGCTTAGATTGAGCTCCTGGGTGGATATGAACCTCTGGCTCCTCAATAATTAAAGTGCTATTATTTTTAGAATTCACAGACTCGATTATGATAGGCAACAGTTGCGATGTACCAACACCTACGTCTAGTAGGTTATTTGTTATTCCTGTAAACTTGTCTTTTATAAATAAGGAGTATGTTCCATTTCCAAAAGCTTTAATCTCAATGCCTTCAGCTAGATTAAATTCTTTTAACCAGAAATTTATTTTTTCTTTTTCTTCATCTACTGAATTAATAAGAGTGGATATTATTTTCTCCTTTACTTCCTACCGTATCAAGCGAGGTTAGTCTTGTTATGTATTCTACTCTTTCAGGTTTATTTCTAAATGAGGATATGTGAATTATGTTATCTGTAAAATTTCTTATGCTTTTCTTTATCATCTCAAGAGTGCTATAAACTACTCCTATATCTTTGAGTTCTTCAATACTAGCCTTCGATAGTTCTTCTTCATTTATTCTAAAGTAAAATTTGTCTGGTATAATCAGGTTAGAAATTTCTATGCTATTATTATTAATGTTAATAAAATAATCTCCTCCACTCAAAAATATCTCTAGTTTTTTATTATTAGCGTATTCAATAATAAATCTTTCTACAACTATCCGTTCTGCTTTATTCTTTTTTAAATAAAAGCTTATTTGTTTTACTAAATAGCTTTTATTTTTCTTAATTAATTCATCTAAAATATCCTTTATATCCGACTTATTCCTTCTTCTAATTTCATCTGCTATTCTAAACAGAATATATTCTATATTTAAATTTTCATTTTTGTTATCTTTGCTGAATTCTATTTTAAAACCAATATTATTGCTATAATCGTGGTTATAAACTAAACTCGTATAATCTCCTATTTCCTTGTTCATATCGATGACTGCTTCATTGTATTTACTTTCCATTGTATTTTTAATGTAAGTATTCCTTTTATAAAACTCGATTTTCCCCCACTATTAGGCCCTACAAGTATGTTTATTTTCTTTAAATCTACTTTATTAGAATCCTTAAAGGCTTTAAAATTTATAAACTCAATGGCTTTGATCATAATATCAACACTCCTTTATCTTAATATTAACCTATGCAGCTCTGCTTATACCATAACCTAAAAATCAAGCATATTACTATCTTTTCCATTTACCATGATTTATGAATTATGTATAATAGATTTGATTATAATTTATATAATTAAAGGAGCGTTAATTTTATATGAAAAGAATTGGTATGAGAAATCTTAAAACGGCTATTGCTGTTTTTTTATGTATAATAATTACAAGAAAACTTAATGTTTCTGATTCTCCATTCTATGCGTGCATAGCTGCAGTGATCTGCATGCAAAGTTCTGTTTTTGAAACTTTCAAGACCGGTAAAAACAGGATGATAGGGACCTTTATTGGCGCTTTAATAGGTTTTTTATTTGCTCTAATACAACCTGGAAATGCAATGCTTGTGGCTGTTGGCATTATCCTTTTAATCTATGTGTGTAATGTATTAGGATATAATAAGTCCATATCTATAGCGTGTATTGTTTTTATTGCTATTATGGTCAATCTCACTGATAAAACTCCTCTCTTCTATAGTACATATAGGCTTATAGAGACATTTATAGGGATTTTGATTGCTGTTTTAGTAAATTACTTTATATATCCACCTAAATATCTTGATAACTTACATCAGCTAAGGTTAGATATAATTAATGCATTGAATAAGCTCTCTCACGAGAAGCTTTTTGATAATAAGGATGTAGATTTATCTACTTTAAACAAACAAATATCTGCACTTGAAAATCTAATGAAGTCTTATATAGAGGAGATTATACCTAAAAAGAATACCTCTAATAAAATTGCTGATTTACAAAAGGTTCTTAAGCTATCAAAGAAGGCTTACAGCCATTTATTTATGCTAAATTCTTTAAACTCTGTATGTTTTCTTAACGAAAAAAATCTTCTCAAGGCAAAACTTTTATTTGGTATTAATGAACAGGCAAGTACATCCTCAAATTCTGATTTAGACATAGTCTATAATTATCACATAGAAAATTTATTCAATATACTAGAAACTCTAAAAAGCAGTTATGAGAATAACTAAGATTTGTTTTTATTTGAAGGTACTGTCTCAAAATAGAGAATAATCTCTAAATGCGACAGCACCTTTTATGTTTACACATGAAAAATCTTGATTTATTATGTTTTTAAAAATTGGATATTGTACCTCCTTTTGTCATTCAAAAATAGGAAAACCCATAATAAGTACAGGAAAAATCATGATTTCCCCTGTACTTATTATGGGTTTTTTTACTTTCAAATAGAAGAGTGGCTGCCTTCTCTAATGATTGCTATTAATCATTTTGAGACAGCCTCTTTAAATTAGAACTTAATTGAATAGATTAAATAACTTATTCCTCTACTTTAATTGCATCTACAGGGCAAGATTCTTGTGCTTCTACTGCACAATCTTCAGAGCCTCCTGGTACTTCATCAACAATTACATGTGCTTTTCCATCGTCTCCCATATCAAAAACTTCTGGACAAACTGAAGGACATAATCCGCATCCAATACAAGTATCTTGATCTACAAAAGCTTGCATAAGCTCCCATCCTTTCATTTTCTTTTTTAAGCTATATTACTCTCTTATTTTTACCATTTATCTCAATTATATTATAAAATTTTTATATAATTCATTTATTATTTTAGATTATATTCCTTATAAGTTTCCCACCTATAGTTTCTCCATATTAAGATAGATATATTATCAAAATAGCTTTGAAAATCTAATTCATAATTTGAAACATATCCCCATATATCATTGAACCTTTCTTTTATTCTTTTTGAAACAACAGTACAATGAAACTTCTTATCCTTGCCATCATTATTTCTCCATTCTAACCAACTTAGCTTTTTCAGTTCATCAATATACTTATCATGAACATCCACAGCTTCTTTTGAAGGGTAAATATCCATAAAAACAACATTATCTCTAAAATGTCCAAAGCCTTTTATCTTAATCGGAGTCATTACGTTTCTATTACAAAACTCTTCAGTTAGTTTTTCTAACTCTTCGATATTATCTGCTTCAAAAGGAGCCTTAATTGTAAAGTGTGCAGGTAACTTCTGTCTTTTGACGTTAAATTTCGTACATACATCTTCTACTATCTTTTCATGAAAATCTAGAACTTCTCCTTTTAACAAGCATACTACAACATATCTCATACTATTTTCGCTCCTCTTATCTTGAACTTTATAAGATTATTTCCTTAATTCCTTTTTATATTCTTATGGATAACTTTATTTTAAATAAAATCTATCTCCAATATAAATTGTTATGATTAAACAAAAAAGAGAAGTATTTACTCCTCTTCTTCCTCATCTTTTTCTTCAAACCTTCCTGTTTCTACTTTTCTTACTAAATGTTCTTCTTCGTATACATCACTAAATAAATATTCATCTCTCTCGTTAGGTTCTAAAAACTTAAGTAATTCAAGAGAATAACCATATGATGGAAGCCAACATTTAAATCCATCCTCTCCTATAATAGGTGATGTTCCTTTTTCGCACTTCCCTTCTGATTGAAATTTACATGTTTTACAATACTTTTCTAAGGCCACTCTTTTTTCCTCCCCTTTTTCTTCTTATGATTTTATATTAAGCTATGACTTCTTTATTATTAAAGCTGTTTGTGCCTGTACATTATTAAGTTTAAATAATTTATATGTATAAATCAATACCTATACAATTGTAAAAATATTTTACTTTTATGAATAGTATTCTAAATCCTTTCATATTATTTATCAAGTTCAACTATATGAAGATAGGAAGGTGTTACTATGTTTGATAAATTAAAAAAGAGTCACAGACCTTATGCAAAAAAAATAATGGGTGAATTGTATCCTGATAAATATTTAGATGCTGATAGTATATGCTCTAAGTTTATAAAGAAGTACCATGCTATTGTTCGAGCTTCTATAAAAGATTTAGAAAGTTGCCGCCTATTGCAAAGTACTTCAAGCAAAGATAAGAAAGTTGGAAAGATATATAGCCTCTCTAAAGAAGGAAAAAGTCTAATAGAGTTGGATATACAAAAAAACATAGAGAACCCTATAGCTGAAAATAGCAACTAACATAAGAGCCACCTATTTCGGTGGCTCTATTTTATTAACTGTTTTTCTCATTATATACTTTTAATACTCTTTCAAACTCAGCTCCAGAACCTATTGATGCATATTCTATCATTCCATTTCCTCTGCTTACTTCTCTATAAGCATTCGCATTTTCTGCTCCTGGCTCAGATACAATTACATAACTATCTTTTCCAATTACAATTCTATCTATTAACTCCAACTCTACCTTTTTACCATATTCATTTGTTACTGATATAGTTTGTTGTGTTTCCATATGTATTTTTCCTCCTCTATATTGTAAATAAGTTTATTCTATAATTTAGCATTCTCTAATTTTCATAAATTATTTATGAATTCATATCTTACGTTAAATAATTTAATTAATAATAAGAGGCAAGAATGTTGCTCATATTGTTCTTAAAGTCACCATCTATAACCAAAATATTGTCTATAGTTTTTTTTATCTTATTTTTAAACACCGCTTTTAATTCATGCTTATAAATATGGTTTAAGGCTTTATTAAAGGTAGCTTCAACATTTATATAAAATTCTTCTTCCATGACTCCATAAAGATTGGTAAACTCTACCCCTAATTCAACATAATAGAGCATTAGTTCTACAGTTTTATCAGGCGTAGTTGCTTTTTCATTGAATTCTCTTATGATGTCACTAACCCTCGAGTACTTCACCTTCACCTTTCCTTTATAATAAAAGAATTCCCCTTTTATTAAAACTTTATATTCTTCTAAAAGCTTTTCCTCAAACTTAGGATTTATCTTCAAATCATAATATTCCTTAACCTTTGGAAATAAGCTATACATTTCAATTACCTGATGCTTTAATGCATTTTCATCTAATGAATCTATATATTCTTTTAACTTAGTATCCCTCATATTTATGCCCCCACCCCTTAATAAGTTATTATGTTAGTATCATTATATCATTTTTCCTTATTTTTACAATTACTTATTAGCACTTGCTTCCTCTTCTTATTACTTCAAACCTTTCTATTTCATAATCTTCACTTTTATCTATATCAGCCTTATCTAAAGCTATAGAAAGCTGCTCTTCTATTGTATCTACCCCTTCTAGATTTGGGAGTAACAGCCCTGTTCTTGAATCTTTCTTTACAATCACTCCATACTTTTTAGGATCTAGTTCTTCTTTAGTTGCTTTAATTGGAGTCATTAATATGTCTACTGAATATTCTAGCTCTGCAAGTTCCTCCTCTTCCACTGGTGAAAATCTTGGATCTCTTTCTCCTGCTTCCACTGAGTTTTTTATTATTTCCTTTGCAACACAATCTGTAGTTGGAAAAATAGTTCCTATGCATCCCCTAAGCTCTCCTTCTTTTTTAATAGAAACAAAAACTCCATTCCTCTCAGTAAGCATTTTTTCATGAAGTATGGGCACATCTATATATTCGCCTGTTTTTACATGATACTCCAGACTTGCTCTTGCTAGCTTTGCATACACATCCTCACATTCTCTAACCCTTTCAATTTCCTTTTGCTTAGTTTCTATAATTTTGTTTAAAAGCTCTCTTTCCTTTGACTCTCTAGTGTAGAACTTCATAACACCATAACCAATTCCAAAAGGCCCCTCATAAGATAAAAGTTCACCTTTTACCTCATATCCATCCATGGTTCCTGAAAGTATATAAAAGGACCTTAAACCACATTCTCCAGCACTTTTTATAATCTCTCTATCTATGTCAAATAGACCTAATATATCTCCCTTTTCCAGTAGCTTTATTGATTCCTTATCAAATACTTCTCCATGTTCATTTAAACCATAAGGACTTTCATTGCTTAACCTGTGTGACAAGTCCCCACTAGCAATTACTGCTACATTGATATTGCTTTCTTCTACAGCTTCTTTTATTACCATTCCAAATCTATATAAGTCTACCTTCGATAGTAGTCCATAGGTTATATGTACCATTTTATAACCTTTATAATGATTATTTATAAAATAGAGTGGAATCATGCTTCCATGATCAAGCTCTGGTGAAACTCCATATTGCATAGACGCCTTCTCATCAATAGGAACAGTCATTATTCCTTCTCCATATGCCTTCTTTCTTATTTTTTCTGTAAGCATTAAATTAACATCAAAACTGAACTTGACTTCTGGAGCATTAAAACTAGCTAAGTCACCTGTTACCTCTTGCAATGTAGAAATAGATAACGCATCTCTAAACAATGGGCCGTGTGGAGTTATAACTATTATAGTATCTGGTTTAAGTTTACTTATTTCTTCCCCTACCTCCTCACAAGCTCTTACTGTGCTTAAAGCCTTATTTTCTTCTCCTTTTCCTACCTCTTTAATTATTATTGGTGGATGTGGCATTATATAATGTCCTAGTATTTTACCCAATTACACTACCTCCCTACTTGTTAGCAAGCAGACTTTACCAATGTTAACTGCTCTGCTTGTTAGGATGTTAAAAGCCAACAATTGCTAACCTCTAGAATTTAATTAGCAATCATTAGCTAAAAATTAACAATACATGCGATTTTTCTTAATAAAAATCTTAGTAAAATAAAAATAATTATAAATAAGGACTTCTAATCATTAAAAATTAAAAGT
The DNA here is from genome assembly GCA_009738435.1 of Clostridium bovifaecis. GTDB lineage: Bacteria > Bacillota > Clostridia > Clostridiales > Clostridiaceae > Clostridium_H > Clostridium_H bovifaecis. The sequence goes on from CP046522.1 coordinate 3,199,675, forward strand.
CCCTAAAATAGTTTTTTACTATAAATCTTTTTCTATCTCCTTATATATCTCATTTGCTCTTGCTTTAAACTCTCTAAAATTTTCTGGAACCTCATTTATATTTCTTATCATATTATTATGCTTGTCAAAAACTTCTATTCCGCCTCTACTTTCATTCAACACAAATAGATAATCTTCTATTCTTGTTTCATATACATCTCTTCTAACAAACATGCGGATCACTCCCAAATTTATTGTTTTATGCTACCAATAACTTCCCCTGTATCTATTAAGTCTTCTACGTATACTCCAATAATCTTTCTTGTGTCTAATGTTCTAATCTGCGCTGTTTGTGAATTATTATCTACATGTTCAATCCATACTGGATGATCTTTATACAATACTGTTATCTTATCAGGGCTAACCATAATCTCATGAGCTCTATGCAAATCCATAATGATACCTCCTCAAATATTTATATATTAGGCTATGTTTTAAGTTGTAGATCTTATTATAATCAGAAACTGCACTTCTTAAAACACATTCATATATTAAAGTTTGCATAGAAAACATTAAAATATGTAAAAATTTTTATAAAAATTATTATAAATAAGTTTAAAAAAATAATAGCTGTCAATAATCAAGATAAATACATATTATGAAAGGGGTATTTAAATATATGAACTCAAAAGTAAAAAAAACATTAATAATAATCTGTTCATCAGTAGTTTTATTTTTAGCAGTATTTTTCATGACAAGAAGCTTGAATAACCTAATAGAGGGATCAGATAAAGAAAATGTCATCAGCGTTGAAGATACTAGTTCAAGCAACAATAGTACTAATTCGAACACTGATATAGCTGAAAATACTGAAGTACAAAACCAAGAAAAAAACAATGCTTCATCAAATACCGAAGAGAGTAAAACTGCAAATAACAATTCTGTTGAAAGGTATATAGATTATACTGTGCAACAAGGAGATACTTTATTTAGTATTGCAAGAAAAACAATGCCTTGGAAGAGCCAAGACGAAGCAACTAAAATACTAGAAACTATGAACAATCTTAGAAATAGAGAAATTCTTTCTGTAGGTTCTAAATTAATGATACCTGTTAACACTATTGATACATCTAATTGCGAAAAGTATATAGTTCAAGAAGGTGACAGTCTTTACACTATCGCTGAAGAATATGTTCCTAATACAGATATTAATTCTGCCGTGGATTTAATTATGAAAAAAAATAATATAACTAATCCCTCAGCATTAAGTATTGGTTTAGAAATTTATATACCTAATGTTGAAAGTAGTGCTGCTAACTCAACTTCTATTGATAATAATTCTTCTAATAATACCGAAGATAAAATTAACACCGATAATCAATCAGAGGACAAAGATACTGAATAAACTCACTAAAAAAGAACAAACCTGATGATGGGTTTGTTCTTTTTTAGTATCTAATCCTAAAAAACAATTAGCAATTATTCATAATTAACTGCCAAGTATTCTTTGTTATTTACTTTACACTTTGAACTAGTCCTCTAACTTCCCTAACATACTTCTTCTAGCTTACCTAATAACTTGTGTTCCATATCTCCTTTGAGTACTGAAAAATAGTGCTATCGCTGGAAAACATACCAGAACAAGCAATGTTTGCTGCACACATTTCTGTCCACTTGCATTTTTGCCTATAGAAAAAATCTATTTTCTCCTGTGCCTTTATATATGAATCAAAATCCTTAAACACAAAATATTCATCATTTCTCTCTAGTAAGTGATTATAGATATTTTTAAATTCCGAGCTCGGCATTCCAAAGTATCCATTAGTTATTTGATCTACTACAGTATGAATTCTTCTATCTTTATAATATAGCTCCTTCGACCAGTATCCTCCGTTTCTTTCATAATTCATAACTTCCTCTGCGCTTAAGCCAAAGGTTATAATATTTTCTTCTCCAACGGCTTCTTTAATCTCTATATTGGCCCCATCTAAGGTTGCTATAGTGATAGCTCCATTCATCATAAATTTCATATTTCCTGTTCCTGAGGCTTCTTTTGATGCAGTAGATATTTGTTCACTTACATCGGCACAAGGTATTATTCTTTCTGCCAAAGAAACCCTATAGTTTTCAAGAAATATAACTTTTATTTTATCCCTTATATTTTTATCATTGTTAATCTTCTCTCCAATGGTATTTATTAACTTAATAACTTCTTTAGCTAAATAATAGCTTGGAGATGCCTTAGCTGCAAAAAGAAGGTTCTTGGCACTATATCTAGGTTGGGATTTTCTCTTAAATTATTATATAGATAAGCTATATGGAGTAAGTTTAATAATTGCCTTTTATATGCGTGAAGTCTTTTCGCTTGGACGTCAAAGATAGAGTCTGGATTAATATCTATTCCGTATTTGCTTTTTAATTCTGACGCAAACTTAATCTTGTTATTTCTCTTTATATTATATATTCCTTCTTGAAAGCTATTGTCCTTAGAATATATAGCTAAATCCTCAAGCCTTGCAGGGTCTTTAATCCAATTTCCTCCTATGTTCTCAGTTATAAAATCTGATAATTTTGGGTTAGCCTGAAGTAGCCATCTTCTGTGGGTTATACCGTTAGTCTTATTATTGAACTTTTCTGGATAAAGTTCATAGAAATTTGAAAGTTCCCTCTTTTTTAATATTTCAGTATGAAGCTTTGCAACTCCATTTACTGAGTGACCACCAATTATGGCTAAATTAGCCATCCTAATTTGCCCTGAATTTACTATTGCCATAGCGTCTATCCTATTCCAGTCCTGTAAGCACTTTACTTTAATCTCCTCAATAAATCTTCTATTTATTTCTTCTACGATCATATAGATTCTTGGAAGTAAATCCTTAAAGATACTTATAGGCCACTTTTCAAGCGCTTCTGCCATTATAGTATGGTTTGTATAGGATATAGTCCTTTTAGTTACTTCCCAAGCTTCTTCCCATCCTAATCCTTCTTCGTCCATAAGTATTCTCATAAGCTCTGGCACTGCCAAAGAAGGGTGAGTATCATTGATATGAATTGCTATATATCTATCTAGCACATTTACAGGCTTATTTCTTTTTTTATAGTTTCTTATTATACTTTGTATTCCCGCGCTTACAAAAAAGTATTGCTGCTTTAGCCTTAGTATCTTTCCTTCAATTTGAGAATCATCTGGGTAAAGTACTTGAGATATGGACTCTACAGATGATTTATATTCTACAGCCTTCGAATAGTTTCCATATTTAAATGAAGAAAAGTCCAAATCTTTATCTTTTTCAAAGGTTTCAGCACTCCAGAGCCTTAGGGTGTTTACTGTTTCATTATCATATCCTATTATAGGCGTGTCATATGGTACCGCCTTTACAACCTGATAGTTTTCATGGAAAAAGCTTAACCTCCCATTTAGCATAGTCGGTGTAACCTTCCCGCCAAACTTAACAATTACCGCTTTATCCTCTTTTCTAGTCTCCCATACATTTCCTTCCTTCAACCAGTTATCTGGAATTTCAACTTGATATCCATTAACTATCTTTTGTTCAAAGAGCCCATATTTATATCTTATTCCGCATCCGTGTCCAGGTATTTGGAGTGAAGCCATTGAATCTAAAAAACAAGCTGCAAGCCTTCCGAGCCCTCCATTGCCAAGTCCTGCATCCATTTCAGCTTCTTCCAGCTCACTTAAATTAATTCCTAATTCATTTAAGGCTTCTTCACTTTCCCTTTGAATTCCCAAATTTAGCAAATTGCTTCTGAGAAGCCTTCCTATTAAAAATTCCATAGAAAAATAATAGACTTGCTTTTTCTCATTTCTTATATACTTTTTATTTGTCCTCATCCAATTTTCAGCACAATACTCTTTAATTAAACTTCCAAAGGCTAAATACTTATGCAGTATTGAAGCTTCTTCTACCTCTTCCGAAAACATAGCTATAAGCTTTTTTGAAAAGTCTCTTTTTATAGCTTCTTTACTTAATTTCATGTGTTTCACTCCTATATATTACTTACATAATAGCTTATTATATACCTCTATATATTGTTCCGCTGATTTATCCCAGCTGTAATCCTCACTCATAGCCTTTTTAACTAACTTACTCCACAATTCCTTATTTCTAAAGAACTCTAAAGCCCTTCTTATGGTATAAATCATGTCTTGAGAACTGTATGCTTTAAAACTAAAGCCATTTCCCTCTCCTGTAAATTCATTAAAAGAATGTATGGTATCATTTAGTCCTCCAGTTTCACGGACAATAGGAATACTTCCGTACCTTAGTGCTATAAGTTGCCCTATACCACACGGTTCAAATTTTGATGGCATTAGAAACATATCTGAACCTGCATATATCTTTTGTGCAAGAGAATTATCAAAGTAAATATTTGCCGAAACCTTCTGTGGATACTTCCAAGCATAAAATTTAAACATATCCTCGTATCTTTGAGTACCAGTCCCAAGAACTACAAGTTGAATATCCTCATTAAGCAGTTCTTCTATAATCTCACGTATTAAATCTACGCCCTTTTGTTCCTCTAACCTTGTAACCATAGCTATTATTGGTATACTTTTATCTTGAGGAAGCTTCAATAATCCTTGAAGTTCCACTTTATTTTTTTCTTTACCATATATATTATTCTCATCATAGTTTTCAAATATATTCTCATCTGTACTAGGATTATTTAGATCTATATCAACTCCATTTACTATTCCATACAGATCACACCCTCTGCTTCTTAAAAGTCCATTAAGGCCTTCCCCATAATATTCAGTTTTTATTTCCTCTGCATACGTAGGACTTACCGTGGTTACTGCGTCTGCGAAAATTATGCCTCCTTTCATGAAAGATATAGCATTATAGTATTTAAGTTTATCTTCTGAAAAATACTCCATACCTAGGTTTAATAACTCCCCAAGCACTTCTTTTGCAAAAAGTCCCTGATATTTCAAGTTGTGTATTGTATATACAGTTTTTATGTTGCTGTATCTTGAATCATTCTCATAATGTTCCTTTAATAAAGGTATGCTAATAGCTGTGTGCCAATCGTTGCAATGTAGTATATCTGGTACAAATCCATCTAAGTATTTTATAGCCTCTAGGACAGCTTTTGAGAAAAAAGAAAACCTCTCTCCATCGTCAAAATCCCCATAAGCATTGCCTCTTTTAAAATAGTATTCATTATCTATGAAATAATAAGGAATCCCATCGTATTCTAAGTGCAAAAGCCCACAGTATTGACTTCTCCACCCCACCTGTACCTTATACTCTGCTATCTTTTCCATTCTATCAGAATGTTTTTTTATTATCTTAGTATATTTTGGTATAATAACTCTTATATCAATACCTAACTTCCTTAATGCTTTCGGAAGTGCATAAGCTACATCCCCAAGTCCACCTGTCTTTATAAATGGGTAAGCCTCAGAGGCTGTAAATAAAATCTTCATAGTTTCATCCCTTCCTCCCTTTAGTATCTTATATAATATTCTACAAATAACATTTTTCCCCTCCAAATTATATGGTATTTATTATCATTTTAGAACAAAAAATAACCTCTTTACAGCTATAAAAAAAGCAATACAAATAAATTGTATTGCTTAAATTTGAATATTAGGTTTATACACTTTTCTCTTATCTAATGACCATACTGGGTCTGATAACCATCCCTTCTTTGTTTCATTGGAGGCTTTATGCATATCATAAAGGCTAGCATCCATTATATCAAGATAATGAAGCATCTGTGCCTCAGGAAACATTGGCTTTTTAGGACTTCCAAACTCTGCTTCATAATGATGGGATAATACCATATGCTGTAGGAGCATCGTTATCTCTTTATCAGCACCTATGCTTAGAGCTGCAACTTCAATATTTTTAACTCCTTGAATTATATGACCTAAAAGTTGACCTTCTACAGTATAGTCACTAACTATTCCGAGTTCACTTGAATCCATCTCTTCCATCTTTGCAAGGTCATGAAGTATTATCCCACCATAAAGTAAATCAACATTTATAAAGGAGTATACTTCACAAAGCTTTTCTCCTGCTTTAAGCATGGTGAGAGTATGATATAAAAGTCCTGACCTTACAGCATGATGATTTTTCTTAGCTGCTGGAAAGTGCATTATTTTATCTCTATTATTATCAATAATAGTTTGAACAATGCCTTTTATATCCTTATTATTTATCCTGTCAATGTATCCAAGTATCTCATTAAACATATATTCTGGCGAATAGGGGGCTGATGGGACAAAGTTAGATATGTCTACTTTATCTTGCTCATTTGTAACCCTAATTTTGTCTATTTTAAATTGCATGTTATTTAGCCATTGAGTAACACTGCCTTTCACCTTTATAAGTATGTTCGGTTTATAAATTTCCTCATCACCTTCACTATAATTCCAATACTTTGCGTTTATTTCTCCAGTCTTATCGGCTATAGTAAAATCTAGATACTTCTTGCTGTTGCTAGCTGTTCTACATTCTGCACTCTTAATTACAAAAAAGCCATCTATCTTATCATTCACCTGAAAATCCTGTATCGTTTTAACTGCTATCTCCACACTAAAACCCCTTTCTTTTGACTATGCTTAAAATTATAGCTCATCAGCACTTTCTTAAAGCGCAGCTACCTTATCTCTACTTCCTTATCTCCATGAAATAAATATAGATATTTTCCCTTAACTTTCTTATTCATAATCTCCTCAATAGCTCTTGCATAAAGTTCAATTTGGACCTTATATTTTTCTATTATAGCCTTTTCTTCTCCTCTTTTGAAGTAATCACTTTTGTAATCTATAAGAATAACTTCTCCATCTTCTTCAAAATAACAATCTATAATTCCTTGAAGCATTATACGCTCATCTTCATAACTATCTTTAGGGAGATTCTTATCAAATTCTGTGCTCTTTATTTCCATATGGAAAGGAATCTCTCTGTATGCTTTTTCTGCCTTAGCCATTCTCTTTCCTATATTAGAATTAAAGAAATTTAGTATTTTCCAAGAATCCACGCTTTCTGCTTGATCCCTAGTTATCAATTCTTTTTTAACCAGCTCTTTCATTTGCCTCTCTATTTCTTCTTTGCTTAATTCCTTTTTGTAGTTTATCTTTTGCATTACGGCGTGGATCGCTGTTCCCTTCTCAGCACCTGTAAGTTTTCTATTCTTTTCCATAAAAGTCGGCTTCTTTACTAGATTTGGAGTATATATTATGAGAATAATCATCATACATATCTCTATTTTGCATTCTCTTAAGCTCTGTAACTGTAAGTAAAGTTGGAAGTTTCGAAGCTTCTATATATGGATACTCCCAGTTTAATCTTTTATTGATTTCATCATAGTATATGCTGTTTAATTTTATATCTTCAATATCTTTCATATCTTCTAAAACAATACCCTTAATATCTTCTTTTTTCTCTTCGACTATATTACTTGTGCTATGAAACTCTATCTTCCACCTTGAAGCATCTTCTATTAATGTAATTCTTTCATACTCTTCTATATTTGCAGTACTGCGCAGAGTTTCTCCATCCTTGTGTCTCATTACCACAGGACAAATCCAATCTAAGTAATTTTTAGCCTTAAGCATTTCATATTCTGAAAGTTTTTCATCTTCTTCATAAACTCCATGGCTCCACTTTTTACAGTGCTTTTCTAAATCGCTTACTGACCCTGTCATTATAAGCTTTTCTTTTGCTCTAGTTAAAGCAACATATAAAATTCTCATTTCCTCTGAAAGGGTTTCTACTTTTATTTTCTTTTTCAAAGCCTCTTTTATAACAGTTGAATAGGATAATCTCTTTTCAAGATTTATATAATCTGGGCCAAAGCCCAATTCGCTGTGGAATAGAATCTTTTTATTTAAATCTTGCATATTAAAATTCTTTCCTAAAGCACTTAAAAATACTACAGGGAATTCTAGCCCTTTACTCTTATGAATACTCATTATTCTAACTACATTATCATTTTCTCCTAAAGTTTTAGCACTTCCCATGTCTCCGCTGCTTACTTTTAATTTATTTATGAAGTTAATAAAGTTGAATAATCCCTTGTAACTGGTCATCTCATATTGCCTTGCTCTTTGGAATAGCACTCTAAGGTTCGCCTGTCTTTGCACCCCTCCAGCGAGAGCTCCTACATAACCATAGTATCCTGTGTTAGTATATAAATACCATATAAATTCATCTATAGGCATGTGGATAGACTTATCTCTCCACTCTCTTAGCCTATGTAAAAATTTGCTGCACTTTTCTTTGAGTCCATTCCAAGGTTCATCTCTCTGTTCACTATTTGCAATGCTTAATATACCATCATAGAAATCTCCAGTTTTTATTTCCATTCTAATGTCTATAAGCTCTTCTGGGACGAAGGATGCAACAGGTGAACGGAGTACTGCAATAAGCGGAATGTCCTGCCTTGGATTATCTATTATTTGCAACAGAGAAAGAACAGTTTTTATCTCCAAACTTTCAAAGTAACCGCTTCCTACATCTGCATAAGCCGGTACCAGATTTTCTTTAAGCTCATCCATAAATACAGGTGCCCAACTTGAAGTACTTCTTAGTAATATAACTATATCTTTGTACTCTATATTTCTATAAGATCTCAGATCTCTATCATAAACCTTAAAAGGCTCGCTATTTTTCGGATTTACGAGCTCATTTATTCTTTTAGCTACTAGCCTTGCTTCTATTTGTATGTTGCTTAATATCTCTTCCTTTTCCTCTTCTAGAATCTCTTCGTTTAGGTCTTCCTTATTCTTTTCAATTAGATTAATTTCTATTGGCCCTGCACTTAGAGACCTATCTCCTTCATACTCTTCATAATCTGCTCCAAGGTTTAAAGCCTCACTCTCATCATATTCTAGTTCACCTACGTTTTCTGACATTATCTGCTTAAAAATAAAGTTAGTACCATCTAGTATTTCTCTTCTACTTCTAAAGTTTTTAAAGAGAGTGATTTTTCTTTCCTTCACTCCTTCTTCCAGTGAATAACTGTTATACTTTTGGAGAAATAATTCAGGTTTTGCCTGTCTAAATCTATATATACTCTGCTTTACATCCCCCACCATAAATACATTTATGTTTTTTCCCGTAACCTCATCTTTTCTAGCTATAGAATTGATAATAGCCTCTTGAACATCATTGCTATCTTGATATTCATCTACAAGTATTTCCACATACCTTCCCCTTAATCTTGAAGATACTTCTGGATGGCTCAAAATCTCAAGACAAAAGTGCTCAAAATCATTAAAATCAATAATTCCTCTATCTCTTTTCGCTTTAGCATACCTATCCATAAACTCTAATACAATGTTTGAAAGTGCTTTCATTACAGGATAAAGTGCTCTTAAATCTAGAGCTGTTTCTTTACTTGAATATGATGTAACCTTCTTTTTTATGTCATCCTGTATTTGTTTTTTTACTATATCTCTTATCTTCTTAACCTTCTCTTGAGTGTCCTTATCTTTGCAGTTTTTGCAAGTTTTTAATTTATTGAATTTTACCCCTTCAAGTGAATCATAGAGAGAATGCCAAGATATATCAGCGCTTACTATTAACTCCTTAATCATGGTTAACTCATTTTGAAAGTTCTCTAAATATGGATCTAATCCCTCTGTCTCGCTTATTAAATTAATGGCATTTTCCATCATCTTTTTAAGTCCAACAGCTTCAATCTTTACATCTTCCATTAAAACCTTTGCCCATTTAGATGTTCCAAAGTCATAGTTCTCATCTACATTGAAGTCTTCTGCCATCTCAGCTAGTGCCGCTCTAGGATTGGGAGAGCTCATAACAAAGCTATATAGACTTAATACTATATTTTGAAGAGCTAAATCATCCTTGTTGCTACTATAGAACTCCACTAAACTCAAAAACTCTGAACTACATCTTTCAGGCTCATAGAGCTCCTCAAACATCTCCTCTATAATTTCACCTTTAAGGAGTATGTTCTCAGTTTCATCTCCAATTCTAAAATTAGGATCTAAATCAATATAATGAAAATTATTTCTTATAACCTCTAAGCAAAAGGAGTGAATTGTAGTTATACTAGCCTTGTTGAGCAATGTTAACTGCCTTTGAAGCTGTCTTGACTTTGGATGCTTTGTTAGTTCACCACTTATAGCCCTTGCTATCCTCTCTTTCATTTCTGACGCTGCTGCATTAGTAAATGTTACAACAAGCAATCTATCTATATCCATAGGATTTTTAAAATCTGTTATCATATTTATTATTCTTTCAACTAAGACCGCAGTCTTCCCTGAACCAGCAGCTGCTGCAACCAACAAATTACATCCATGGGTACCAATAGCAGCTCGCTGCTCTTTAGTCCATTTTGTTTCTCCCAAACCATTCAACCTCCCCGTTTTATTAGTCTCTAATCTCTAGTCACTAGTCGCCGTCTGCAAGTGGAGAAGTTGAGCAGTGGATGAGTGGAGATAACCCAATTGGTATTTTCTTTTCTCCACTTTCTCCGCTCAGCACTTTAACGCCTCCACTTCTCCACTCCATTTAAACTAACCTACTAACTTTTAACATCTAACTTTTTTTGGTTTTCTTTTTCTAGTCTGTTCCATATTTCTTCATCGCTTTCATCCTTAATGATTCTGTGTCCATTGCCTTCAAAGCTATTATCAAATTGACATACAGCAGAATATATACAATAGCTGCAGGTATCTGCATCCTTACTTTTAATAGGACTTATCCTTATTTCTCCCTTAAGCATGGATTCGCAGACTTCTACTAACTTTTTCTTAACATGTTCTCTAAGCATTTTAAATTGTTCTTCTGTACCTACAGAAGACTTTCCAAGGTTCCCATCCTTATTTATTCTTGCTGGAATTATTAAGGAAGATCCATCTATCCCTCTATCCATTTCCTTTACAACCTTAGGATCTGCAAGGAGAAGTCCTTTCATTTTTAATGCTTTCATTATCTCTTTCTCTATCTCTTCATCAGAAAGACTTCTACTTCCCCTTATTATAGGATCATCAATCCTTAGATATAATACTCCACCTGGGAGCACTGGATCTTTTTCTCTTATTTCTTCGTTTGTTAATATAGCATCTAAGTAGGTTAAAAGCTGAAGCTGTAACCCGTGGTAAACATCTGATAAACTAAAATCCTTATTCCCTGATTTATAATCTATTATTCTAAAGTAATCCTTTTCCTCTAAATACAATTTATCAACTCTATCTATTCTTCCAATAAGTCTTACCTTTTCTCCATTTGAAAGTTCTATCTCTATTGGTGGATAACTTTCTCCACTTCCAAAGCCAACCTCATGTCCTATTGGTTGGAATCCACTTCTTTTTAAATGTTCTACAATTATCAATATAGTTTTTATAAGTACTCTCTTTAATCTTTCGGTAAAATACCTATATCTCGGAGAACTGCTAAAAATCCCTCCAGAAACCTCCTCAGCCTTTTTATCTACTATCTTCGATACTGTACTTTTACACCAAGCCTCATCTATTTCATACCACCTTAGGAATTTTTTATCCACAGTTTCGGAAAATTCATCAATAACATTGTGCATAAATGTACCTAAATCTGGGGGAGTGAGTGCGAAAATCTTTCTTTCCTTTGCCTTTAACCCATATTGAACATAATAAGCAAAAGGGCATGACACGTATCTTTCGATTCTTGAAATACTTAAATAAAGCCTATCCCCATATATTTTTCTTGCCTTCTCCTCACTTATATCCTCTACTGCATTTGTAAAAGCCACAGCAGAGAATACAGTCTTTAGCTTATCTTTATATCCGTTTTTTTCATCGCTATACCAGTCATATACATCACTCCAAAATGGACTTACTTTTATATTGCCTTGATCTTTCCTTAAGACAGATATCAATTTATTAAAGGTTGGAATTTTTCTAGATACTAGCTCTAGGCTCTCTTCTTCATTTTCTACTTCTAGAGTATCACTTTCTATCTGGATCTTAGGGAAAAGCGACTTTAATCTCGATACTATAATAGAAGGTCTTACGGCCTTTCCCTCAAAATCAGCTATAGAGTAACAAACTCTCAAAAACTTGCCTGTTGTAGTAAGAGTTCTATATATTAAATACTGTTCTTCAAAGGCCTTTGACTTCGTATCTTCAGCAATTTCTATCCCTATTTTTTTAAGTTTATCCCTATCTGCATCAGAAAGTATTCCTTCGTCTTTTTCCACTGCTGGAAAAATACCGTCATTTACTCCTACTATATAAAGAAGCTTAATCTCGTGAGTTCTAACTCTCTCTACATCTGAAACTAATACTTGATCTAAGGAAGGTGGTATAAGTCCCATTTTATGTTCCCCAAAGCCTAAGGATAAAATCTTTACAAACTCTTTTAATTCTATCTTATCTTCTCCGAAAACCTCTACCACCTGATCTAATAGCTCAATTACCATATTCCAGATTTGGCTATATTCCCTTGCTAATTCTTGTTTTCCTTCTCCTTTGAATTTATTCACCCAAGTTTCTATGGTTTCATTAGCGCCAATCTGGCATAAAAACTCATATAAAGCTTCACATATTTCCTCTGTGCTTTTTTTCCCCTTTAATCTTGAATAGAAGTTTGCTAGAGGAGTTATAACCTGAATTCGTATCTCATTAATCTTATCCAAAAGCTCTTCACTACCGTAGTCCCATATCGATAGCCACTTATTTTTTCCTCTTATACCGTATGCCATAACATAGTTTTCTAAAATATCTATGTCCTCTTTAGGTACATTTATGAGTCCAGTTTTTAAGTACCTAAATACAGCCTCATAAGACCAGTTTTTATTGAATATGTCTATAGCTGAAGTTATAAGTACAATAAGTGGATTATCATCTATCTCTCTTTTCTTATCTATAAAATGAGGAATTTCATATTCATTAAATACAGTCTTTACTATCTTTTCATAAGCTCCTAAATCCCTACTTATAACAGCAATATCCCTAAACCTTATACCTTTATCTCTAGCAGCTTCTACAATTTCTCTCGCTATCTTTTCAATCTCCGAGTATGGATTTAAGGCTCTAATGATTTTTAAATCCTCTGTCTTATGTGTATATTGCTTATACGGATATCTAAAATAATTTGCCTCTACATATCTTATTTCTTCATTACTCTTAAATCTATCGTAATTACTATTTTTTAATATAATAGGACTTTCAATAGGAATATTATTTTCTTCTGCCAGCTTTGCAAGCTTATCCCTTGTAGTTTTAATTGGTGCGAATACATCTGTACTATCTATCTCCACACCATAGTCCATACATAAAGTTATATTGACCCTTTTTGCTTTTTTTAAAAGCTTTTCAATGATATTATACTGTTGAGGGGTAAAGGAGCTGAATTCATCAAGCCATATTTCACCCTTGTCAAACTGAGTTGATTCCTCTAATTTTTCATAGAGTAAGCTTAACTCATCTTCATTATCTAAATAGTTCTTATTGTTATGAATAGTTTCTTCAAATTCCTCGAAGATTTTACTTATATCTAAAATCTTTTCTCTTAAAAGCTCTTCTTCATCTATTAGATTTAAGGATGCTCTAAGCTCCTGTGGACTTATATCATATCTTTTAAGCTCTGTTATCACATCTGAAACAGTATTAACAAAACCTTGCTGATCTGCAGCAGTGCCAAAAACTCTTAGTTCCTCCTTTAATCTGCTCATTATGTTAAATATGAGCATAAGCTTCCCTGAAGAATCAATAAACTGGCGAGTTGCCCCTCCTACTTCATTAAATACTTCATAAGCCATTCTTTTAAAACTTGTTACCTCTACATTTATGATTCCGGTTCCCTTAACCTCTTCTACTACACTTTTTTCCGCTTGAAAAGAAAATTGCTCTGGGACTATTAATACTAAAGGGCTTTTTTCTCCTCCCTCTAAGTTTCTTTTTATAGATTCAACGCAATACTTGCTCTTTCCGCTTCCTGCTCTACCATATATGAATCTTAAACTCATAAGTTTTTCACCAACTTTTTAATATTTTATCGAACACTTATTCCCCTATTATAGCATAATATAATAATTTTGCATGACAAAATTATTATTGTAGGAATTGAGAAGTGGAGATAGTGGAGAAAATTTCTATAGTCCAAGTATAAATTAATAATTAAAGTTAATTATTAATTTATTTTATCTGTTTCTCCACTTCTCAACTTTAAACTTTATACTTTCCACCTTAAATCTAACTTCTAACATCCTAACTGAGGAGCCTCCGCCCAATTTTAGCTATCTAACTTGAAGAAAATCAGATTCCGATTTCCTTCAAAAATGCTCCTACTTTTTTATCGTAATCTTCTTTATTACTCCAATAGGCTTCCACGTGTCCCGCATTAGGAGCAATGTATATATCTTTCATTCCCATCTTCACGTTATACATTTCCCAGCTCATATATGTTGGAACATAGTCATCCTCTGCACCATGCATAAATAGCACAGGTGTATCTACTTTATCTAAATCTTTTATGGGTGATACATCTTTAAAACTCCAACCTGCTCTTATTTTTGTAAATAAACTAGCTAAAGGAATTAAAAAAGGAAGCCATTGGAGATTATACTGTGTCTTCAATTGATATTTCATCAGTTCAGTTACATCTGAATACGGACAATCTGCTATGCAAAATTTAATTCTAGGATCTATTACAACATTCTGCAGAACTATCCCCCCACCCATAGATTCTCCCATGATTCCTATTTTTGAATCTTTCCCGAATTTATCTATTATCCAATCTGCAAAAGTTTTTAAGTCATATTTTTCATAATATCCAAAGGAAACATTTTTTCCTCCACTTAAACCATGATATCTATGATCATAAATTAGAACATTAAAATCCCTTTTTATAAATAAATCCATATATTTAACTGAACCATATAGAGAATATGTAAACCCATGACATATTATAATAAACTTTTTAGAATTTTCTTTCGGTAAAAAAAATCCATGTAACTTGTATCCATAAGGAGAATCTATATAAAGCTCCTTCTTTTTTAGTTTGTTAAATTCCTCCTCTCTTATTCTTTTGTACTTGATCTCAATCTCATAAGTTTCACTATAAGCGTATTTTTTAGGGCGTATAACTAAATTAGAGAAGTAAGCTCCAACTAGTGTCAAAATAATAATTACTATCATAAAAATCCATACCAAAGCCACTAAATCTCCTCTCTTTCGAAAATGAAAGTTTGACCTAATCCTTAAAAGGTCCTAAAGAACATTCCTAGTGAACATATGTCTCCTATTTTTGCTGAGGGTGCTCCTATTCCTAAAGATGACGTTTTATCTAAAGCAATTAAAACAGGTAAAGTCCAATCAATAACTACAGACAGATGTAGTTTTGGTTTTTGCATAAG
Organism: Clostridium bovifaecis; assembly: GCA_009738435.1. Classification (GTDB taxonomy): domain Bacteria; phylum Bacillota; class Clostridia; order Clostridiales; family Clostridiaceae; genus Clostridium_H; species Clostridium_H bovifaecis. Next base: position 3,214,990 of record CP046522.1, read on the forward strand.
AGTTGCAGCAATTCCTATCTTCGGAACTGACGGTACCATAGTGGGTGCAGTATCTTATGGCAGGAGCTTAAAAAACAGTAATGATGTATTAGATTTATCCAAGTCTCTAGCTAATGCTATCAACAGCATTTCTGATGAATCTAATAAAATTACTTCTAGGATCAATCTAGTATCAAATTCCTATGATGATATATTTACAGAACTTAAAGAAACGTCAATTCATGCAAGTAACACTGATGATATAATAAAATTCATAAATAAAATTGCTAATCAAACCAGACTACTAGGTTTAAATGCCTCTATTGAAGCCGCGAGAGTTGGAGACGCTGGAAGAGGTTTCGGCGTGGTAGCCTCTGAGATAAAAAAACTATCTACTTCTAGCTCTGATTCAATAAAACAAATAAATCAAGTTATAAACTCTATACAAAAGTCTGTTCAAAGCATTAATGAAAAATTAAATGAGTCGGCAGCAATTTCTAATGAACAATTTGATTCAATTTTAAAGATTTTAGAATCTATAAATAATTTGCAGAAAACTGCTAAGGTATTAGAATCTATGGCAGAAAAATTATAGACAGGATTCTAAGCTTCAGAGAAAGTCTTTACCTTCTCTGAAGCTTAGAACCTTTCCTACTAAGTATGATTTTAAATGAAAATTTTACTGTATCTTTAGTTTCTTTACCATTTCTTTTTCTTCCCTTGGCACTCTGTGTGATTCTATGATCTTTTGTATAGCTTTATTGGTACACCACTTATCTATATTCCTATCGCTCAAAAATTTTATTGTTTTTCCTTTATCTGTTGCGTAACATGTGCTTATAAGCCAAGCTATTGCCATTTTTACATAATAATGTTCACTCTTCACACTTGAAGCTCTCTGAAAAATAATTTCTAAATACTGACCTTCACAATAGTAGTTGTTTAAAAGTATCAATCCAAACCTAATTTTCCAAGGATTACTACTTTCAATATAACCTCCTACTTTATTTAAAAATGTTTCCTTATTTTTAACAACTATAGGCCTTAAGCTTGATATAAATGAATCGCATAGAGCCCAGTTATTTATCCTCAAAATATATTCATCTATCGTATTCATCATCTCTTCTTCGGTTAAAAATTTAAATTTAGGCAAGAGCATTCCCTGCAAGAGCTTTTCATCATGTGTGTTTTTTATGCTCAAGCATCTATATATGGCTGATAGCTCGCTACTTTTCCCTATATTATTTGCTATTTTTCTTAAGATGGGCATCCTTACTCCATAGCTTTCTTCCATATTAGGTGTTATTCTTCTGTTAAATTCTGCATATTCCCTTTCTCCGAATTTTTCAAGTAGGTCCTTCAGTTTATGATAGTCTATCTTATTCCAATCTGTATTTTTTAAGTCCTCTATATCCATCTTCATCCTCCATCATTTATATATTAACTTTATCTATCATTTTACTCTATAATATAATATTAGCTATTATTCCAAACCATATCAATATGCTCAATCAAATCTGATTGTTAACTAACCTTTTCCCGTCTTGCTATAGAATAAAAATCAACTATAAGGACAATCTAAATACATAATATCACAAATTTTTATAGTCAAAGGTGGTGAAAAGAATGTCCATTGAAGAGGTTCCTTATCGCTCTATAACAGAAACTAGAACTGGTTTTTATGATGGAACTGACTATGACAACAGTGATGAGATCGGCTACAATGATGATATAGAGATAAATAGGCAAGACTTTAGAGACTTAGATGAAGAACCAATATATAATTATTATGAGCCTTATTAGTTGTTATATAATACGCCTTGCAATAATATTATTCTATTATTACAAGGCTTTTCCTTTCGTTACATAGCTTCCAGAATCATCCTCTTATACTCCCACTCACACATGAACCCATAACTAGAATTCCTCAAAAGTGGTATAATATTTTTATATAAAAAATGTTCTCAAGGAGGCGTAATATATGATTAACTTTAGCTATCAAAATGCTACAAAAATTATCTTTGGAAAAAATACAGAAAATAGGGTAGGCAATGAAACTAAGAAATTTGGTAATAAGGTTTTACTTCATTATGGTGGAGGAAGTATAAAAAAGTTTGGTCTTTATGATAGGGTAGTTGAATCATTAAAAAGTGCTGGATTAGAAGTGCTTGAACTTAGTAATGTTCAACCAAATCCTAGATTAAGCTTAGTCAGGGAAGGAATAGACCTTTGCCGCAAAAATAATATAGACTTTATATTAGCTGTAGGTGGCGGAAGTGTTATCGACTCTGCTAAAGCTATTGGGATAGGCGTACCTTATGAAGGCGATGTATGGGACTTTTATACTGGAAAAGCTAAAATAAAATCCACTCTTCCTGTAGGAGTAATTTTAACTATACCTGCAGCTGGAAGTGAATCTAGTACAGGTTCAGTTATAACCAATGAAGATGGATGGTACAAAAGAGGTGCTGGGAGTACTCTTATGAGACCAGTATTTGCAATAATGAATCCTGAATTAACATATACTCTTCCACCATATCAAACTGCTGCTGGAGCTGCTGATATGATGGCTCACATATTTGAAAGATATTTCACAAATGAACCTAATGTAGACTTAACTGATAGACTAAGTGAGGCTACCCTTAGAACCATAATCAAAAACGTACCTATTGCTCTAGAAAATTCAGAAAATTACGAAGCTCGAGCTGAAATTATGTGGGCTGGTACTATTGCACACAACGGATTACTAGGGACTGGAAGAATCGAAGATTGGGCAACCCATGATATAGAACATGAACTAAGTGGAATTTATGATATTACTCACGGTGCAGGTCTAGCAATACTATTTCCAGCTTGGATGAAATATGTATATAGTCAGGATGTAAAAAGATTTGCTCAATTTGCTAACAGAGTATGGAATGTAGAAATTGATGTTAACAGTCTTGAAAGAACCGCTCTAGAAGGTATTGAAAAAACAAAAGCCTACTTTAAGAGAATAGGAATGCCTGTCTCTTTAAGTGAAGCCAACATACCTAGTGATAGATTTGAAGAAATGGCTGCAAAGGGAACTGAAAATGGACCTTTAGGAAGCTTTGTAAAACTTTATAAAGAAGATATTGTAAATATCTTTAATATAGCTAAATAGCAAAGCACCGCTATTCATTTGCTAATAAACCGATTATACTTAAAAAAGTAAAGAGTATAGGATAGCGTTTGCCTATCTATACTCTTTATCCTACAATATCTGTTCCTTCTCTTTGAGGCTTTTGTCTCTTTTATCTATAAGCTTAACCTCGTAAACTACTCTCACTATAATAGATGAAAACCCTAACAAAGTTCCAAAAATAAAGTAAATATTTGAGAGAAATATATTACTCTGCCATTCCGCTGCCTCTTTAAGTTTTTTCTTAACAATTTCTTCTTTACTTACCTCTGTAAGCATACTTTTTATATTTATTCCTTCTAATTCTCTAATAAGCTTATCTTTATTATCTACTTTACTTATATTTTCTAATTTATTTATAATATTATTTAGACTTGTATTTTCTTGGCTTTTTAATTCCTCGATATAATTTTCCAGCCTATCTTTTATATCATACAACTCAAATTCCCTTGTATTTACTGGAATGGCTTCTTTGAAATCATATATTTCTTTATCTACAACTTCACTGCTTATTCCTTCTTTTTCTGATCGCAGCATTATAGTTCTGCTTAATTTATTTGTGTATAAAAATTTAGCACCATTTTCAGTATGACTCACTCCTAAGAACAAAAATATTACTGCCCCTACGATCATAAAGATTAATATTTCTCTATCATATTTTATTTCTTCATATTCCATGCCTAATAGCATACCTATAATTTTAAACATACCCTCATCCTTTCTATGTCTATACTATATATAGCTTTATTTGTATTATTAACATAAAAAGGATTAGTAATCACATTATTGGCTTAATTTATTTCTATAAGTTGACCTTCTCAATGGCAATATTAATTTCAAATGGCATATCATCAACTAACATCTCAATACACAGAACCTTGTCGGAGCTTGTATTTGCAGTAAACTCCCCATACATAAGGGTTGGAGTAGATATATCTATATTTATACCTTCATTTGAAAAGTTCATTGCTGCATTTGCAGTTAACATATTGGTAAGCTCAGAAATTGCACTTTGTGCCATCTCATCAAGCTCATTTACAGGCATTCCCATCATCATTGTAGAGGCTATTTTTTTAGCACACTCTATTGTAGTAGTGTATATTACATTTCCTCTTACATCTCCCATAATCCCAAGTATAATAATTACGCCTGGACTCTCTATAACTTTACCCCTAACCGAGAGACTGCCTTTCTCAACATTATTTATCCCAAGTTGCGGCATTATGCTTACAAAGGATTGTAAAAATGGATTTATATATTTGACATCCATTCTCCTGCCCCCCTTTGGAAACCAACATTCATATATACCTCTCCAAAAATTGTATTGGCTATGGTAGAGGTTGTAGTATCTAATTCTGCCTTTGAAATATTTATAGATTCTCCATGAAATATAGTTGGAGGCGCTACTCTTAATCCAAATAGCTTGTTTTTTCTGTTGATTATAGAACATGCATTGCCAGCTACTATATTGGTAAATTCACCCATAACATTTAGTACCTCTTGTAATTCCTTAGGTTCTCGTCTCAACATGGAGGTGCATATCTTTTCTGCAGTATCATAAGACATGTCAAATATCATTCTCCCTGAATACTTACCAATCACCCCCATAACCACAGATATTCCTCGTGATGTAAGTTCCACATCTAGTGTGTCTTCATCTTGAAATTCTGGTACTACCTTTAGCATTCTGTTGAAATTATCACTAAAGGCTTCTTTAAATACACTATAATATAAACCTTCTAGTTCCTTATAAAGCTCCTCACTAGCCATAATTCTATTGATTAATAGAGTAAGGTCTTCACCATCTACTGGCTTTTGCAGATATCCTGATACATTGTTTTTTCTAGCCTTTCTTACTATTTCATCGTCCATCATTGAACTTACAATAATAACCTTGACATTAGAGTCTATATTATGGATTGCCCTTGTACACTCAAGACCATCCGTACCTGGCATAGTCATATCCATTGTAACAACATCGGGTTTAGCTTTGGTCACAACATCTATAGTCTCCTCCAGGCTCGTGGCTTCTCCTACCACATTAAATCCCTTATCTAAAAGTATGTCCCTAATTATAGCAATTGAAAAAGGAGAATCATCAACAATTACTACCTTAGTTTCTTTCATCTCAGCACCAACTTTCATTTTATACTATACACTAAAAACCGTACTTCCCTTTCAGTATATTCTGATAATACTTTTTATCGTTATATTATGCAGAAACTTAAATATCCTATTTTTAGCACACACTTATTTCATATTATTAATCTATTAATTATTAAATTAATGATATAACGAACTATAGTACTATGGGGACATATAACCTACAAAGTTACTTATTTTAACAATTGGATTTCCTATGATTGCTAAAGTCGTGCCTATTATCAATAAGGCCACAGGTAATATGATAGAATCTTAGGGTTTATAATATATGCAAAATCACAAGAAAAGGAAAATAATATTACCAAGATGGGCCAAGACTTGAAAACTTTTTCAGACCAATTAACTGCACCTGCTCAGGAGATGGCAAGTTCTGCAGAGGAATTATCCTTAAGTAGCCAAAATATCGGCAGGCTCACAAATAAAGCTTCATTAGAAATTAACAAAATGAATGATATTCTAAGTTATATAACTGAAATCTCAAATACAACAATTCTTCTAGGATTAAATGCTGCTTTAGAGGCTGCAAGGGCTGGAGAACATAGATAGATTTGTGTAAATTTAAATTTAGCTATGCTCTCTGCTGCAAGTATATGTCCACTCATGACTCACGTATTTTATTTTACTATAAGTTTATTTATCGCCCGAAGCAAGTGTATCATAATATTTTTATCATCTATACCAATGTGAATGCTCTCTTCTGTAGTCTCATCATTAGCAATATTGGCTTCCTTATTTAGCACTATTACCTTAATCGGAGCTGTTTGTGCAGGTATGCTCTTAGTTGCAATATCATAGATTACTACAAGATTTTTATTTGTAAGTTTACCTTCATACTTCTTTCCATCCTGTGTAATTACTTCTGTATCATTATAAACTTTTATTTTTAATTGACTGTCTACGCTTACTAGATTTTCATTAAATAAGTCTACTTTTACACTTTCTTTTATATCTCCTATTACAACGACTTCAGCTGTATATTGAGGCGGGTATATCATTATCATAGGTCTCGTTGCATCATAATATCCTGTTATTCTTGCACCAACTTCTATCTTATTATCATTTATAAAATAAGTGTTTTCAGATATTATAAGATTTGCGACTCCCCCTTTATTATCTTCAACTTGTACAATCTTTGAACCTTTTACACTTTTATAATCTTCTATACTTTTAATGATCCCTTCGTAGCTCTTGAAATTAGACTGTTCCATTTCTCTTATAGGTGCACTTATAAGTTTAACGTCTTCTATCATTTGGGTGTTTCTATTTATTCCTTTTGTTGTTCCCAGCGCTGTTGATGCAGAAAATAGCAAAACACCTGCTGTAATCGTACATGTTAATGTTTTTAATTTCATATCTATCCCTCTTCTCTATATTTTTGCAAAACCATATCTACTTATATATACGAAAAAAAATGTAAAAAGCTCCTTTTCATTCATGGTTTTGTAAATAAACTAAAAAAGATAGTATAAATTTTAAATATGCTTCTTTATAAAATTCTAAAGAATATTTGAAATTTGAAGAATCGCGGCTAAAAAATAAAACTTCTTAAGTTTCAAAATTCTTAAGAAGTTTTGTGTGAATATTTACATTCTTTAATTCTTGCATTCCTTAGCTCTATAAATCTCTAATTTACTAATACTATGCTTTCCTTCTACTTATCCTTAAAACTCAGCAGTTCCTGGTGTTCTTGGGAATGGAATTACGTCTCTTATATTGCCCATGCCTGTTAAATACATTATCATTCTTTCAAATCCTAATCCATATCCAGCATGCTTAGTTTCTCCGTATTTTCTAAGCTCTAAATACCACCAGTAGTCTTCTTTGTTAAGTCCTAAGTCTGCCATCCTATTTTCAAGAACTTCAATTCTCTCTTCTCTCTGGCTTCCACCTATGATTTCCCCAACTCCTGGAACAAGAAGGTCTGCTGCTGCAACTGTCTTGTTATCATCATTTAGTCTCATATAAAAGGCTTTAATATCCTTCGGATAATCTGTAACAAATACTGGCTTATTAAATATCTTCTCTGTTAAGTATCTTTCATGCTCTGTTTGAAGGTCTATTCCCCACTCTACTGGATAGTCGAATTTCGCTCCTGATTTTTGAAGAAGCTCTACCGCTTCAGTATACGTAACTCTTCCAAAATCAGAGTTAACCACATTGTCTAATCTTTCAAATAAACCTTTGTCTATAAAGCTATTGAAGAACTCCATTTCCTCTGGAGCGTTTTCTCTTACGTAGTTAATTATATACTTAACCATAGCTTCAGCTACATCTAAATAATCCTTTAATTCTGCAAAAGCCATTTCAGGCTCTATCATCCAGAATTCTGATGCGTGTCTTGCAGTATTTGAGTTTTCTGCTCTAAATGTCGGTCCGAAAGTGTATACATTTCTAAAAGCAAGAGCATATATTTCAGCTTCTAACTGACCACTTACTGTAAGATTAGTCTGCTTACCAAAAAAGTCTTGCTTATAATCTATATTTCCTTGTTCATCTCTTGGTGGATTTACAGGATCCAAAGTTGACACTCTAAACATTTCTCCTGCACCTTCAGCATCGCTTCCTGTTATTATTGGAGTATGAACATAAACGAAGCCCTGTTCTTGGAAAAACTTATGTATAGCGTAAGCTGCTACAGAACGTACTCTAAATACCGCTGAGAAAGCGTTACTCCTTGGTCTTAAATGAGCTATAGTTCTTAAATATTCAAAAGTATGTCTTTTCTTTTGGAGAGGATAATCTGAATGTGATTTTCCTTCTAAAATAACCTTTTTAGCATGAATTTCAAAAGGCTGCTTTGCATTTTCTGTTGTTACAACTTCTCCTTCTACAGTTATGCTTGAGCTTATTGCATACTTTGATATTTCCTTGAAGTTTTCTAGCTCTTCACCAAAAACTACTTGAATATTTTTGAAAAAACTTCCATCATTAACTTCTATAAATCCAAACTTATTAGAAGCTCTAAGTGTTCTAATCCAACCGCTGATTTTTACTTCTTTTCCAACAAACTTTTCTGTTTCTCTATAAAGCTGTTTAATTAATATTGTATCCATAACTTACCTCCTATTTATTTTTCATATTTTTTACTATTAAATAAAAAACCCTCGATCCTAATTATGCATCAGGACGAAGGTTATATATTCGCGGTACCACCTAATTTGTCATAAAATAATATGACCAGCTTAATGAGTACAATTATATACTCTCCAAGTTATAACGGTTTGGCTCCGTCTAAGCCTACTATACGCCTTAAGGCATACAATTTCGGTTAGAGATTCTGAGGTGTTCTTCCATATAGATCCAATGCTAATCTTTCACCCTCATTAGCTCGCTAAAATTGAACTTCTACATTTACTCTCCTCTTCATTATCTTTAAACATATTTTTACTTAAATTCTGATTCAACAAAGATTATAATATTAAAAAAATTTTATGTCAATAATAATAGCACTTTTATTTGTATTACTTAGATTTTGCTAAATTATTTTATTAATAATAATTATTAAGTACTGTCATTTTTTATTTTTATTCATAGATTAGTGTTATAATAGACTTATTATTTACTTCTGAGGTGATTTTTATGAATTTAATTGACTTTCATTGTGATACTATTTTAAAAATATATGAAAATGATTCTAATTTAAAAAGCAATAGCTTTAGCGTAGATATAAATAAACTAGAAAGAGGAAACTCTCTAGCACAATTTTTTGCTTTATTTATAGACTATAGAAGTACCAATAATCCTCTACAAAAATGCCTTAATATGTTGGATAGATTCTTTATAGAACTAGATAAAAATGAAGCTTCTATTGCTTTAGCTAGAAATTGTGATGAACTAATCTTGAATAAATCTCATGGTAAAATATCAGCATTCCTAACCATAGAAGAAGGTGGAGTCCTTCAAGGTAGACTCTATAACCTTAGAAATTTTCATAGATTAGGTGTTAAGCTTATAACCCTAACATGGAACTTTCCAAATGAAATAGGATACCCTAATAAAGATTATAAATATGCTAATAAAGGTCTCACTCCTTTTGGTTTCAATGTAATAGAAGAAATGAATAATCTTCATATGATGATAGATGTGTCCCACCTATCTGATAAAGGCTTTTATGATGTTGCTAAATACTCTAAAGCTCCATTTTTAGCATCACATTCTAATGCAAGAGCCATTACTAATAATCCAAGAAACCTTACAGATGACATGATAAAGATCCTTGCAAATAAAGGTGGAATTATTGGACTAAACTTTTTTGGAGAATTTTTAGGTGGAAATAAGTTTAGTAAAATTGAAGATATGCTAACTCACATAAAACATATTATAAATATAGGTGGAATAGATGTGCTTTCTCTCGGATCAGATTTTGATGGAATAAATTCTATTTTAGATATAGAGGACATAGGTCAAATTGACAAATTAGCAAAGGTTCTAAAAGAAAGTAATTACTCAGCTGACTCCATAGAAAAGATATTTTATAAAAATGCACTTAGGTTCATAAAAGATATAGGCTAATTTGGAATTTTGATCTTAATTCAATCATATATATTAACTAAATTTCAAATGCTAAAGTTATTTAAGAATGAGGGGGATTAGTTTGTATAAGTTGAGAAATTTTGCTGAAGAAGCAGTGGATCATTTATTAGATAAAATTCTATCTGAATATCCTAATATTTGTAAGTGCGAAAAATGTAAATTGGACATAAAGGCTTGTGCTCTTAATAGAATAAAACCTAGGTATATAGTTTCTGATCAGGGGGAAATATATACTAGGGTTCTTAATGAAATCGATAAACAAGAAGTTATCGATATCTCTGAAGCCATAATTTCTGGTATTGATATAGTAAGTAAAAATTCTAGGCATTAATTAAATCTAAAATATATTTCTATGGAAGAAAACCTCATCTGTACTCTAAATTTTACTTTAGAGTACAGATGGGGTTTAAACATTACTACTTAAAATAATAAACTTATACTCTATTTTCAAACTTAACTTTTATAAATAATTACCTTACGCTATACATTCAAATTAGTATCTAAATGAGCTTTACGTATTAAAATTCTTTTATTAGGAAATTTTAATTACATAGAAGGAGTGATTTTATTGAAACATGTAAAAGTATATGAAGAATGGCTTCAAAATAAATACATTGATGAAAGAACTAAAGAAGAATTGCTTTCTATAAGAAACAATGCAAAAGAGATTGAGGATAGATTTTATAAACACTTAGAATTTGGCACTGCTGGTCTTCGAGGTAAACTAGGCGCAGGTACTAATAGAATGAACATATACAGCATTTCAAAAGTAACTCAAGGTATTGCTGATTTTATTAAAGAACAAGGAAAAGATTATATGGATAAAGGTGTTGCTATAGCCTTTGATGTAAGACATTTCTCAAGAGAATTTGCAAAGACAGCTGCCTTAGTTCTAACCGCTAATGGCATAACTGTCTATCTATTTGACGATATACGTCCTACTCCAGAGCTATCCTTTGCAATTAGAGAGCTTAATGCTGCTGCTGGCATAAACATAACTGCTAGTCACAATCCTCGTGATTACAACGGCTATAAGGTGTATTGGGAAGATGGTGCTCAGGTTCTCGATAGTATTGCGGGACCTATGACCGAAAAAATAAACAAGGTTCAAGGCTTTGAAGATGTAAAAACCATAGGTGAAAAAGACGCCTTATCAAAAGGGCTTCTAAATATTATCGGAAAAGAAATAGATGATAAATATATAGAAAAGGTTAAGAGTCTAAGTATTAGAGATAACATAGATAAAAATATCAAAATAGTTTATACTCCTCTTAACGGGACTGGAAATCTTCCTGTAAGAAGAGTATTAAAAGAGCGAGGCTTCACAAATATAATAGTAGTACCTGAACAAGAGAACCCTGATCCTGATTTTACTACTGTCGGATATCCTAATCCTGAGGACACTAAAGCCTTTAAATATTCTGAAGCTCTTGGAAGAAAGGTAGATGCCGAACTTTTAATTGCAACAGATCCTGATTGCGATAGACTTGCCATAGAGATTAGAGATAAAAATGGGAAGTATGTTCCTTTTAACGGAAACCAAACAGGAGTTATTCTTATAAAATATCTTGTTGAAGGAATGCATGCGAATGGCACTCTCCCTAAGAATGCTGCCATAGTAAAATCCATAGTTACAGGAGACCTTGGCAGAGTTGTAGCCTCTGAATATGGCGTTACAACCTTTGAATCTTTAACTGGCTTTAAAAACATCTGCGGAAGAATTTCAGAATTCGAGTCCAGTGGAGAATATGAGTTTATTTTTGGATATGAGGAAAGTATAGGATACACAACTGGAACCTTTGTAAGAGATAAGGATGGCGTGAGTTCTTCTATGCTTTTGTGCGAAGCTGCTGCTTATTATAAAAGTATAGGAGAAACCTTAATCGATGTACTTAATGAAGTCTATGCAAAATACGGCTACTATAAAGAAAAGCAAATTTCCTTGGTCTTAGAAGGGGTTGAAGGAAAAGAAAGAATTGATAGAATGATGAAATCCTATAGAACTTCTTATCCTATGCAAATTGGAGATATAAATTTAGCAAAATCTATAGACTTCTTAAATGGATATGAAGATATTCCACCGTCTAATGTATTAAAATTTTATTTAAATGATGGAAGCTGGTATGCTGTTAGACCTTCTGGTACAGAACCCAAAATTAAAATATACCTTTATACAAAAGCTGCAACTCCTGAAAAAGCAGAAGCAAACTTAAGCATTATGGAAAGTACCATAATTACAAAGCTCAACTCAACAAGGTGAAACTTAGATCTTAGTTGTCTTTAGATAAGTATCTGAATCCTAGCAAACTTATAAAAAAGGCTTGGCATAAGTCTTATACCTTATGCCAAGCTGTATATCTAAATTAAAAAATTAGCATCTTGCCTATCTTCTAATGAAAGTGTAGTGTCCTAAAGCAGTTCCAACTCCTCCAACAATTGAAGTTGCTGCTACATTAGAAACAAGTTCAAATCCATCTTCAATTAAGCAAGCGACTACATCAGCAAGCTCATCCCCAACAGTAATGTCGCATTCAGTAGCTTCAAATGGTGTATTTGGAAAAACATCAAAATCAGTAACATTATTAGTTGCAATATTATATGAAACTGTAACAACAGCTAAATTTCTAAAGTTTCCATTGCAGCGTTTCTTAGCATCGTAATCGTCATATCCCATATCGTCACCTCCTCCCTATATCTAAACATATCCCGTTTGAAGTTTACTTCAACACATAGCTTGTCCATTCTTGTGAACAATTCAGGATATTCAAGGTCTTATCTTTTGTTCTCAATATCATAATATTAAAATTCTATAAAATTGCTACAAATTTTACAAAAAGATATGTCCTAGGAAATTGTCGATTTTCTAGGACATATTCTTAAGATACCAAAGGAAAGTTTTAAATAAATGTAAAATTTAACATTCACTTAAAACAAGCTAAAAAAATGGCGGTGTACTAACCCACAGCACTTTTGCTAAAGTCTTTCCCTGATTTGAAATATAATGGTTTGCTCTAGGTTTATAGTAAAAGCTTTCACCCTTCTTTGCTCTATACCTTTTGTTACCTATATTAATATATACAGTTCCAAATAACACATAACCAAATTCCTCTCCCTCATGTGGTTCATCTTCTTTATATTCACCACCTGGCTCTAAAGTGAGTAAAATTGGCTCCATTAAATTTTTTTGAGCATTAGGCACTAACCATTCTAATTTATATTTTAATTCCTCATCTTCTGTTGTAAATATATCCTCATCTGAAAATACTATCTTTTCTTCCACTACATCACTAAAAAAATCCCTAAGATTTGTACCTAGACATTCTAGTATATCAACTAATGTAGCTATGGAAGGCGATGTAAGATTTCTTTCTACCTGAGATATAAAACCCTTAGATAATTCACATCTATTAGCCAATTCTTCTTGCGTAAGCCCTTTTTCTACTCTTAGCTGCTTAATCTTTTCGCCTATATTCATGATTTCACCTTTCTTTATTACCTCTTTACTAAACATAAAGTTTATAATTACTAAACTTTTTCTTCATTATTATACTAATATAGAATTTAAAAATCAAGCCCGCTAAAAACAATTTTACAGTACAAAATTGTTTTTAGCTTATAAAATATAAAAAGTGGAATAGTAGAGAAACTTCCTATTCTAGGCTCATATTTCTATACTATTCCACATTTCTACTAGAGTAACTTCCATTGTACTTCATTTTTTCATCGCCGAAATTATAGTTACCATGGAATCTACATTGTATTCCGCTTCATTAAATCCTCCATAAATCTCTATACTACTAAACCCTGAAGTTCTTAATATATTATCCAAATCCCTGCTTAAAAGTGGATAAAGCGGTACACAATTTTCATATACTTCTTCTCCACTTTTAATTATTAACTTAGTTTTAAATAGTATTTTGCCATCCTTTTCTTCATAATCTCTTACAAACCTTATCCCTTTCTCCGACCTATCTATTGTAGGAAGCCCCTTTATATTCTTTTCTATTATTCTGTCATAATTTATTATCTGTATAATCAGAACTCCATCCTTATTTAAAAGATTATAAAGTTTACTTATTACTTCCTCAATTTCTTCTTTACTATCCAAGTGTACTAAAGAATTTCCTATACAAAATATTAAATCAAATTTGTCTTCTATCTTATCTACTTCTTTCATATCCATAGATATAGCTCTTATTTTAACTTCTTTTCCACGAGCCTTTTCCTTTATCTTTCTTACCATTTCGCTGTCTAAGTCTATAGCTACTACATCATATCCTTCTTTAGCTAAGGCTATAGAGTAATTTCCTGTTCCAGCAGCTAAGTCAAGAATTCTTTTCTTATCCTTCGCTCTCTTTTTTATAAAATTTAGTTGAGCTTCTCCTAAAGGAAATACAACATCATAATGCTTGCTAAATTCTTCGTAAAACCCCAATGTTAAATGCTCCTTTCTAATTCGTCTAAAAGGTTAAGATACTTTTCTTGAAGCTTTTTATCCCCTGCTACTTCTTCTAGTTCTTTGCACTTTTCATTAATTTCTTCTAAATCTTCTTTTGATAGATTTTTTCTAGCAAATCTATACAGTGCATTATTTTCCTTAAATATATGTCTTTTTAATAGATCTGCATAGCCTATTGAATTAGCTATAATATCAACTCTTGAATCTTTATCCCCTTCTTCATATTTCTTAAGAGCATTTTCTAAGTTCATTATAAACAATCTTCCAAGATCATGCTCAACAAGCATCCCTTCTACAGAAACCTTTCCTATATGATTGCCTTCTCCTGCTGATAACTTACCAAAAAGAATTGTTTCTTCCTTACTATGATGATGTTTGTCTGCATAGTTTCTTACAAAGTCTATTATCTTATAAAAGTTCTTATAGTCTACCTCTTCTTGGTTTACAATCTTAATGCAGACTTTTCTTACAACCTCTAGCATTCTCTCAATATTTCTATGTTCCTCCACCATTACATCTATAGCATCCATCTTTTATTTCTCCCTTCCACTCTATGATATATTTTGTTATTAGTATTTGTTATATTTTAAGTATCTAGTCTCTTATCTCTAGAAACCTTTTATTCTAAAGCTTTTATTTAATTATTTACTAAATCATACCATAACCTTAAAGTTAATATAGTAACATTAGTTACGAAATACAAGAAAATTGCGCCACAAAATATTTCTATTGATCAGTAACAAAAAAAGAGAGTAATTAGCATTATAGCTAACTACTCCTTCTATTTCACTTTCTAAATTTTTAATAAATTTATAGGTTAAAGGGGCTTTTTCCTCTAATATTTTATTTTGTTCTGCACTTAAATAATACATAGCAAAGGTTTCAGCAAAGTACTCTTCTGGGTAGTTTACGAAATAAGGATCATTTCCAAATACTCTTTTAACTTCTTTATTCCACATAGCTTTATATCCTTCACTTGCAGATACATTATTGAATACGTAAGCATCTATAGCGTGGGCAGTTTCATGCAATTCTAAATTAATAGAACCATGGGCTTCTCCTGGATTACTATAACCTATTCTTGCTACGACAGGTTTTCCTCCTGCCCCTGGAACATCATCCCATGTCCTTCCTGTTCCTTCCCATCCTCTTGGAGTAACCCCTTTTAAATAGGCATACTCCCTAACCTCCGTAATATTAGCATTAGAAAGTATTATTTTTATATCATACTTTAATAATTCTTCTAATATAGGGTAAGGTATATTACTTAGCCTATTTATCATTTCTTCCGCTTCTTCCTTGTTATAAGCTTTATTAGGCAGCACTACTAATTTATCCATTATAGTTTCTTTATCATAGGATTTAATATTAAAATTCATCATTACTTCTTTATTAAGGTATTCATTTTGCCTTGAACTGATATTTCCACCTATTACTAAAGTATATCTACCGTTCAATTTATATCCATTTATAGGTGCTTTAACTTTAATAGACCTTTTATCTTCTCCTAACTCTACTATGGGGTTTATTTCCTTCCCCTCTAAATCTAATACCTTAATTTCTTTCTCTATTGCCTGGTCAAGTTCAATTTCTTTGTTAAAATGGATAATCCAAGTTTTATCCTTATCTACAGTCTGTCCATTTTTTATATTTGCAGCTTCTACTCCTATATTTCCAAAGGCAAAGATCAAAATCATGAAAATCAATGCAAAGATTTTATTAAAAATCTTACTTTTTCCCTTCATGTCCTCTCCCCCTATCAACATGATATAAATTATTACTCTATCTTATCTGGCTTCTTCTTTCGTATTTTCCACATAAAATAGCCAAAAAAATATCCCCCTATTGAGAATGCTATGCAGGATATTGCTATATTGATTAAAAAATAATCTGATATAAATATTAACTTATTTAAATCTTTTTCTTGTAAAGTTATTATAAATGCGTATATTATAGCAACAGGAATTCCCCATTCTAAAATACCGTGCTTTATAATAAATCTCTGCTTGTCCCATGATTTCATATTCAAACACCTCAGACAATGTAATTATATAGTATAAATATTATAACATAGTTTAATGCCTTTATAAAATGTAACTTAAAGTAAACTATATTAATAATAATAACGAATTGATTTTTGAATATAGAGATTCAATTTATATATACAATCCACTAAAAAATCAGTAGGGCTCTATTATGACAGAGCTAAATGCAGCTATCCTGACTGGTGGTAATATTTCTGAACGCAAAAAGTAGCTTATTAGTTTAAGACTTATAAGCTACTTCTTATATACTCTAATCTATTTCTATTCCATTTCTAAAATCTAATCTCTCTATCAATCTATCGATTTCACTCTTTTGCTCCAATACATAAGATGTCTGAGCTTTTTTATCCAACTGCTTTCTATATTGCTTTAAGGCTGTTTCAATATCCACAAGTTCTCTAGGATCTTCTATTTCAATCCTCCCAGTACCCATATTTCCACCAGTACGTCTTGTATATAGCTTCATAAAAAATCAACCTCCTTATAAGAATGTTTATCAGTTTAATACAATTATGCCATAAACATTTAGACATATAAAGATGTTTTTTTAATTTTCGCAATATTCACCTAATAATATTGTGAATATAGTACCATATAAAAATTTTACGGTACCCAATATTTATTAGATGTACATAGCAATAGGCAGAACTTCTATAAAGGATGTATCATCATTGATGAAGTTATTTCTATACACTCCATCAATAGGTGAATCTTTTAAAAACTTATCCCTGAATCCCTTAAAATGTAAATCATCTAAAAAATCATAGTATGTGTGACTAGATAAACTTATATCTTTATTACCTCTATCTAATCCTTTTACTACCTTTCCCATTACGGTAACATAGTTATCATATAAATCATCTATACTGTCCTGCATATATTTTAATTGCAATGGAACTACAGCTTTTGTATTTGTCCCAGCAAGTCCTGATGTAATGAATTTTAAACTATTTGAATTTTTCCATTCCTCTAGGCTATTCTTTAGTTTAGCTAAAGTCTCTGAACTAACCTCTTTTCCATCAGCTGAAAACGTATGTTTCATTTCCATATATTTAATAATATCTTCAATATGCTTAATTTGTGGACTTTTACTTAGTGTGGACTTAAATTCTACATAATCATTTTCTTGTATATTGTCAATATCCTGCTTAGTATTTATTTTCTTTAATAAATTGTTCGTCTCCAAAATTCCTTTAGTTTCAAGGAGTACTACTATTATCTTAGAAATTCTCTCCTCTGTTCTTTGATTAGCAAACTCATTTAATAATTCTATAGTACAAGTTCCTTGAATGTACGGCCCTTTGATAATATTAGCTAATGGGGTTGTAATCTTAATTGATTGCTGACTTCTTGTGGTTACAGTCCTAATTTGAGCATATTGCTGAACTACTACTGTAAACAAATTATTTAACAAATTTTCATTAGCATATAAAGGTATAATAGCTCTATTATCTAACATTGAAAGCCTCTCTCTAAAAATACTTACTATATTATTTTTATAGAAATAATTATAGCTTTAGAACTAAAAACATTATTAAACTCTATTCTTCTTATCATATTCGACCTTAAACAAGTTTCTTGACTCTGAATAGAATTTATTTAGTTTTCTCAAGTTTATTACCCATAAATACGCAACGAAAGGTAAAAATAGTGTCATTAATACAGGAAGATTTGACATAAGAATAAAGTTAAAGGTTCCATGCAGCATAGCAGGAGCAATCCAAGATCGCCTTAGATAATACCTGTATGTTATATCCTTTTGAGCAAATTTAGCCAAGGATAAATAGTATCCCATAGTGACCGCAAATAATGTGTGAGCAGGAACAGAAAATACTCCTCTGTATAGTCCTATGTGAGGGTTAGTTGCAAACCTAAAAACTACATACATTATGTTTTCCACTGTAGCAAAACCAAGAGCTGAAAAAGCCGCATAAATTATCCCATCTAGCTTTTCATCAAAATCATGGCTTTTAAAGGCAGTTCTTAAAACTATTTCTCTTTTAAAAAACTCTTCTGTAAGCCCAGCAACTATAAAGGCTTGATACGCAGCTCCTAACAATCCTCCAAAAACATTAAAGGATATTAAGAATCTTTCTACAATTGCTGTAGGAATTACTGATAAACACCCTAAGATGAATACTTTCATAAGAAGCCTAATAGGTTCTCTATCATATCTATCGGTTAGATACGCTGAAAGTGCTAAAGCTATCCCTGGAATTACAGCAATAATAAATAATCTTGTGATCATATAAAGCATCCCTTCTTCCTTAGTATCATATTATTAATTTAATTTCTTATATTCTTCACATAAAGCTTCCATATTTTCTTTTGATATATTTCTAAGCTTAGTAAACGCCAATTTTATATCATCATTTAGAGTATCATTTCTAAGAAACTTATCATACATGGCTGCATTATTCTCTTCTCCTTTTATAGATAAATTGTACCCTTCCAAAAGGTTTTTTGGAGTCTTTATATACTCTAAAGACTTATCTGCAGGAACAGGTACATTATATTTTGAAAATAAAGTTAATAGCTTTAATATGCTGCATGTCTCAGACTTTGACATACTATAAAAAGGTTCCTCTATCTTAAACTTTTCTGATATTAGCTCATACCTAGTTCTTTTTATATATTCATCTTCAAGAGCATATCTCAGCATTTTTTCCGCAGTTAAATTGCTGTCTTGATTAGCAGCACCTGAACCCCATCCATTAATCTGAACTTCTTCTAGTGTAAATACAGCACCTTCTTTATTTATAGGCTCTTTTTTAGCTGCAAAACTACAGCTAGCTATTTCAATCATTAAGGAAAAAATAATAACTACTTTTATAAGTCTAGGTAGCATCTTTTTTTTCATATTTATCACCCCTAAAATAGTTACTGCTAATTTATTTTCTCCTAAATGGACAAATTTATTATTAACAGACTTCTAAGCTTGAAAGGAAATTTTTATTCATATGCTGTTTAGAAATTATTATCCATAAATAATAAATAAAAAAGCTTATATAATGCGACCTTGCATTGTATAAGCTTTTCCATTATCTTAATTTATTAATATCAATGCCATAATATTCAGATAGTGTTTTCTTTTCTCCATTAGTTGTTGATATAACTCCCTTTTCCTTGTCTATATACTCTGAAACTGATATATTTAAAAGTTCTGCAATGTTTTCTTCAGTCTCACCATTTTCTATTCTAATATTCTTTAGATTTTCGTTCATTATATCACTCCTAACAACTTTTAATTCGTGTCTCTGCTTAACTAATACTAATTGTGTATGCATTGCCTTAATATTATTTGTCCTAACTAGGCAAACTATACTTTAAATTTCAAATATGTTTTAAACTTCAGAATTCATCATAATGAGAAGTTGCCATCTCCTAGGATATCTCTTTTTATTTTTTCTTATTTTCAGCTCCTTTACTAATTTTAACTTTTATTGTAGTTTCTTTTATAGCTGTATCATTTACTTGAGGAGACTGTGAAGTTATCTTTCCTTTTGGAATAATATTACTATATTCTTCTCCTATCACTTCTACCTCTAATCCTCTTTTGCTCAATGTGGCTTTAGCATCTTTGAGAGTTTGTCCTACAATTTCTGGTACTACTATAAAATCTTCTTGAGAAAGCACAGAAGAGTCTGTAATCTTTTTTAAATTTGAATTATCTTTTCTTAAAAATAAAAAGCTTATACAAATTAATAAAAATGCAAGGCCAGCCATTAGTATATACCGCCTTTTATTATGCTCCAATTTAACTCCCCCAAAAAAGATCTTCTGTAATTATATTATGCAAAGATACATTATATAATTACAAAATATGGATTAAAGAAGACTTCTTATATACTGAATTTATAATTTTGTTTTGGAAATCATAATGGAGAAATATTTGAATATAATCTATTGAAAAATGATTTTAAATTGTGAGGTATATGCATGGTAAAATATCTTCATAAAAAACATTTCATAATCTTTCTTCTTCTTTCTATAACACTATTAATGTATTTTGTATTTATTACTTTAGATATATTGAATAAATCTACAGGAAGTTATTATTCTATAATATTGAAATACGGAAGCATTATTATATTCTTCTTTGCCTCTATTTTAATTAATAATAGCGATGATTCTATGAATATACTATTTCTGCGTGCTGCATTGTTTTTTACTCTTTGCGCTGATACTTGTTTGCTAATCTTAGGCTATTATAAATTAGGAGTATGTTTCTTTATAGTTGTCCAAACTATTTACATAATAAGACACAGTTATTTGTCTAAAATAAATAAAAAATTATTACTAATACCTGCGTGTATAATATTTATTCTTCCCATTCTTTTAAGTCAATTAAAGCCGCATGAAATAGATGCTTCACTATTTAATTTAGGAACAATATATGGAATTCTTCTTATAACTAGTGTCTTAGTGGCTCAAAAAAACTCGAAAATTATTGCCTGGGGAATGATTTTTTTCTTTCTTTGCGATATAAATGTAGCTTTATCTTATGTATATGAGACTTATCCTATTGCTATTTTAAATATTTCACTAGAATATCTATTTAATTTTCTAGTTTGGACATTTTATCTGCCATCTCAGCTTCTTCTGACTTTAAGTGGAATAGAGGAGGGTATTATCTTATGATAGTAAATTATGCTCATAGAGGCGCTAGTGGATATTTTCCCGAAAACACTATGCTTGCCTTTGAAAAAGCCCTTGCCATGGGGGCAACAGGTATAGAGACAGATATTCAGATGACTAAAGACGGGGTTCTAGTATTGTTGCATGATGAAAAGTTAGAAAGAACTACAGATGGTACTGGCTTTATAAAAGATTATACCTACAATGAACTTTTAAAGTTAGATGCTGGCTCTTACTTTTCTAAAGAGTTTAAGGGCCTCAAAATACCTACTCTAGAAGAGTTTTTTCAATTTGCCAAAGATACTACTCTGCAGCTTGACCTTGAGTTAAAAAATAGTATAATTCAATACCCTGCAATAGAGAAAAAAGTAATAAACATGATAAAAAAGTATGATATGACGAATAGAGTTATAGTATCTAGCTTCAATCATTATTCATTAATAAAGCTTAAGAATATTTCTAAGAAAATAAAGATAGGCCTTTTGTATGCAGCCATTCTCCGACACCCTGAAAGATATGCTAAAGCTTTAGGCGCTGAAGCTCTTCATCCACATTTTATTGCTATAAACAACCCCCAAGTTATAAAGAAAATAAAAGAAGCTAAAATATTGATAAATACTTATACTATTAACGATGAAAGTTACATGAAGCGATTTATAGACTTTGAAGTAGATGGAATAACAACAAATTACCCTGACAGGCTGAGTAGTCTACTTCAAAAGTAATTGATATGTTCCTATATTAACATAAAATGGAAAACGAATAATGGAATTTGCCATTATCCGTTTTGAACTTCTTTACTTTTTCGGTGATATTGCTCCTAGTGATACCACCGCTCTTATAGCTTCATCTATAGACATATCAAGATATTCAATTGAATCTCTACTCGCATAAATCAGAAATCCATTAGTAGGATTAGGCGTGGTTGGAATAAAAACTGCCACCTTTTCCTTATTCGACATATTGACTTCATCATTAGTTATAAAGCCAATACTTTTTATACCCTTGTACGGAAAGTCTACTGAAACTACTTGACTAAAGGCTTTATTTCCTTCACTTGAAAACATTTTACTTACTTCTTTAATAGCTGAATAGATACTTTGAACTATAGGTATTCTTGAAAAAGTCTTTTCTATTAATCCAATTATTTTTTGCCCTAAGTAATTTCTAGCAATAAATCCTATAAGAATTACGATTACAATAGTAGTCAAAAATCCTAATCCTATTATCCTCTTTCCATAAAAATATTCTATAATTCCAGCAGAAAAGGAATCTACTAGCATAAACAGCTTGTATAATATAAAGGCTGTTAATCCTAGCGGAAGTATGGCAGTTACTCCTGCTAAAAATAGATTTAGTATCTTTTTCATAATAATTTCTCCTCGTCTTTTAGAGTTGCTCTGCTATGAGTATAGTACTTTCAATAAATATGATACTCTATTTAATAATCTTGTCAATTATTGTTTTTAACAAAGCAAAACTCAACTTCAACTATAGACTTTCTTTTATATAAATCCTAGCAAAAATATTTATAGAATAAAATAAGAATACCGTCAATAGAGCTGCTCGCACTATTAACGGTATTGCTTTAACTAGTATGCTGCCCTAAATATATTTATTATGTCCTGCTTACTTCCATTTCTTGGGTTACTAAATGCATTTCCATCTTGTAATGCTAACTCTGCCATATATTCAAAATCTTCTTCTTTAACACCCATTTCTTTTAAGCTTGTTGGAATTCCAATATCTTTTGAAAGTCTAAACATAGAATCTATAGCCTTTTCAGCAGCATCTACTACTGAAAGTCCTTCAATATTTTCTCCCATAAATTCAGCTATATCCGCAAACTTTTTAGGATTTGAAATTATGTTATACCGTTCTACATATGGAAGAAGCATAGCATTAGCTACTCCATGAGCCATATCATATAAACCTCCTAATTGATGAGCCATAGCATGTACATATCCTAAGTTTGCGTTATTAAATGCCATTCCAGCTAATAGCGATGCATAAGCCATATTTTCCCTTGCATCTAAGTTCTCTCCTAGTGCAACAGCTTGACGTAAATTTTGTGCAATAAGCTTAATAGCTTGTATTGCAGCAGCATCTGTTACAGGGTTTGCATCCTTTGAAACATAAGCTTCAATTGCATGAGTTAAAGCATCCATTCCAGTAGCTGCTGTTAATGCTGCTGGTTTTTTAATCATAAGCATAGGGTCATTTATAGAAACTAGAGGTAGGTTTCTCCAGCTAACTATAACAAACTTTATTTTTTTCTTTGTATTAGTTAAAACACAGTGACGAGTAACTTCACTTGCTGTTCCTGCTGTAGTGTTTACTGCGACTATTGGAGGAAGTGGATTTGAAAGGGTTTCTATACCAGCATAATCATAAAGGTCTCCTTCGTGGGTTGCCGCTATACCTATTCCCTTGCCACAGTCATGGGCACTACCTCCACCAACAGTTACTATCATATCACAGTTTTCTGATCTAAATATTTTTAAACCATCTGCAACGTTTACATCCTTTGGATTAGGTTCAACTCCATCATAAAAAGCAACTTCTATTCCTGCTTCTTCTAAATATTTAACTGTTAATTCAACAGCCCCACCTTCCATGTCTCTTAAAAACTTATCAGTTACTATTAGAGCCTTATTGCCTCCTAATATCTTACACCTTTCTCCTACTACAGATATTGAATTAGCTCCCATAAAGTTTACATTTGGTAATAAATAATCATACATTCTCATTGGTTCACCCTCCATATAATAGTCAAAGCTCATATAACTTGTCTGCTTTAATGTTATCATTACATTGAGGTTGCTTTAACAAATTCTTTTGTTGTTTATTAGAACATTTTTGCTAACTTATTCTACGTTGTTTTTTTGTAGAGCATTTTTTTGTTCTTATAACAATAAAAAATGCTGGCACCTTCATCGCCAGCAGCTTTACTTAAAATTTATGTCCCTATATTCAGATGGAGTTAATCCAACTATTTTTTTAAAAACCTTAGTGAAATATCCTGACTCATCATAGCCAAGATCAATTGCTATATTAACAACTGGAACATTAGTATCTTTAAGCATCTCTTTAGCCTTTTCCACCTTATACATACTAATATAATCAATAAACTTCATCTCTGTATCTCTTTTAAATAATTTACTAAAATAGTACATACTTAAATTGCAGACGTTAGCTGCCTTTTCTAATGATATTTTTTCTTTATAGTTTTCTTCTATGTACTTTAATGCAGGCTCTAAGTTTTTACTAACATGTTTATCATTAATAAGCCTCCATTGAACACTATTTTTCAACTGATCCTTAAAAACAGAATTTAATAGATTGACTATCAATCTATTAATAGACTCTCTATCCTTAAGTAATTTAAGTTCATGCTTATATTCTTCCTCATTAAGTACTTGATTACTTTTACTTCCTATTTTATTAGATATCTTGATAATCTTACTACCAATTTCATTTATATATTTTTTAAAAGCTTCTAAGTTCCCACCGCTTATCAAAGAATAACTTTCTACAATATCTTTCAATAATTCCTCTGCATCGTCTCTCTTATCTAGTATTATCTTGTCTAAAATTAATAACTCTCGTTCCTTAAGCAGGTGTTTGTTGGTTTTTAGACTTATAATGTGCTCTGTTATACTATTCAATAAGTTCTCTTTTCTTATAGGCTTTACTAGATAGTCATCTCCACCTAAGGCTAAAATTCTATCTATTAGCTCATGATTGCAATATTCTATAAGCATTATGATTACTGTTTCTTTATTTCTTCTTTTTATACTCTTTAAGGCCTCAATTCCATCCATCTTAGGCATGCTAACATCCATAAGTATTATATCAGGCGCTATCTTCTCATTGAGTTCTACTGCCTCTCTTCCATTTTCAGCAGTTCCAATTACAATTACTTGCTCTTTTGATTCCTCTATCATGATATTTAGCGCTTGGGCTTCTAGTCGCTCATCATCTACTAACATTATCTTATACACATTGCATCTCCTGACCATATTTCTTTGGTAACTTTATCTTAACTTCTCTGCCTTTGTTTTTTAAAATGTATGTATCAATAGAATAATTACTTCCATAAAGGTTTTTCATTCTTTGCCTTGCATTGTTAATGCTTACCGAGAATGAATCTTCGTCTAAATCATCCTCCCTGTTGTCTAATATAGATATAAAAGTATGATTGTCTAATTCATATGCAGCTATTTTTATACTTGTAACATCTCTCTTAGAGTCTAAGCTGCTACTTATAGAGTTTTTAACTAAGGAGTAAAGCATCATAAATGGGAATTTTATACCCCTAAACTTATCTTTTATGTCTATAATAAATTCTAGCCTTTCGCCAAATCTAATCTTTTGCATCCTTAAGTATAGTAAAATATACTCTACTTCTTCTTTTAATGTCACAACTTGATTTGAGTTTTCAATAGTATACCTAAGCATTTCCGATAAGTCACAAGCTAATTCCTGCGTTTTAGGTGCGTTTTCAATCAATGCTAAAGAGTAAATATTATTTAGTATATTAAATAAGAAATGCTGATCTATTTGAGGCTGGAGTACTTTTAGTTGTACTTTTTTTAATTCTGTCTCAAGCATTACTTGTGTTTTTTTAGTTTCCGTTATTATACTGTCTTTATCATTCAACTCGCATTCAGCTATTCTTAATACTCCATCTTCCACAATATAATTACCAATATGAAACATCATTTGAGCAATATCTTTAATTTTCTTTAATGGAATAGTTTGTAGTTCCTTATAAGAATCTAATAAGAATGTGTTGTATTCTATATTAGTGTCAACTTGAATAACTTTCTCTAAATTTCGAGTTTCACTTTCTTCAATCAGAACTTGTCCTGCCATAAGTGATCCTAGATATTGATCTTGTACAACAATTGGTACTGCAAAATCTATAAGACCTTTATGGCATATGTATATGTATGGCTTTCCTGTCCTTGCTGCTTCAAGTCCTCCTCTTGAATCACATTTCTCACATAGCTCTGCATACTTGTCATTTGACCTAACGATACTGCAGAACTTTGTACAAAAACTGTGATTAGTTATAGGCTTACCTTTATAATCAGTTGTTATAATTGCTACACCAGTGGCATTTGCGATATCATCTTGGATTTTCTGAAAAGCCTCAATATTTATTATATCTTTAAGATGGATAACCTGCTGCAAAGTATCCCCTCCATTTTTGTATGGCTATACACTAAAATAACACCTCTGCAGCTTTATACACTACAGAGGCTATAATAGTTCTCCAATAAATTATATCATCTACTTAAACTTGTTTTCAATGCAATTTAAGTCTAGTTTTCTCAAAACTAGACAAATAACTGCATATCAGAATTAAGAGCATCCCTTAGATAGTCTGCCGCTGTAATGATTTTGAATTCTGGAATGAATTCTTCTTGTTTAAATCCCATAACTTCTACAGACATCTTACATCCATAGAATTTAACTCCTTTTTTTCTTGCTCCTTTTAAAAAGTCTATAAGCCTTGGAGCCTCTGCATCTTCCATCATTTCCTCAAGCATTGCCTTACCTATACCAGCCATGTTCATTTTTGATAAAGGTAGTTCTTCTGGCCCCTTAGGAGTAATTGTATCAAACATCTTTTCATAAGCTGTTTTGTCCTCTAAAGTCATTTTCTCAGGATCTCTTACAAGAAATAGTCCCCAGAAGGCACAAAATATAGTTACCTCTACCCCAAGTTCCCTTGCAGCATTTGCAATAGTTAACGCCGCTAATGCTTTATCATATTCTCCACTGAAAAGAAGCAAGTTTAATCTTTTACCATTTTCATTGTTATCATTCAACGTAATTACCTCCTTTAAAAAACTATGTAGCAATTTATTTCAACTGTATACTAAATCCAAATAAGTCCAACTATAAATGTAACTGCTACTCCTACAGCTACAGGTATTAAATTTTTTTTAGCAAGTTCAATAGGAGTTACTTCACATATAGCAGCAACAGGAACTACACTCCAAGGAATTATAGTACCTCCACCAATCCATACAGTTATCACTTGCCCGAATGCTGCTATCTTTTCTATACTAACATCTATAGAAGTTGAAAATGCTCTAGCCAGTGTTCCTACCAATGGAATTCCGCCAAACCCAGAACCACTTACTCCTACCATAATGCTTATAATTCCTTGCATCGTTATTGCACTAATTCTTGATAGTCTTACCTTAGATGAAACGTACATACTTACATCTGTCAATAATCCACTAGCTTCTGATCCTAATATCCTATTAGCTGTGTCTTCACTACCTAAGAAGAAAAAAGCTCCTATTACAATTATTGGTGCAAAAATTTTAGTTCCAAACATAAACCCATTTCTTATATATCCAGTAAACTCACCTAAAGCTTCAATAAGCCCAAACTTCGCTATGACTGCGAAAATTAAAATAAGTACAGCAGTACCTCCAATCAAGGCAGTGGCCTCTTCTCCCTTTATTTTAAACAAGATCATAAATAATATATTTAATATAAACATTCCTATAGTTAAAACAGAAATAGTCTTTGATCCTTTAACTCTCTTATCTTCTGTAACCGCCGTCTCACCTGCTTCATCTACTAAGGATACTCTTGTGTTTAGTTTCATAAGTATGAATGCTGTTATAGATGAAGCTATGCACATAGTACTCCAAAAGGGTATACTAGCCTTTACTATTTCAAAGGTATCATTTATACCAGCACTCCTTGCAGTTGTGGCTGGTGCTCCTTGTATAAAAAAATCACTCGATAATGCCGCCCCTTTCCCAAATAAGCATAATGCTACAGCTATCCATATTCTCGGCAAACCAACCTTTATGGCGGCTGGAACCATAATTGCACCGATAAATACTACTGCAGCTGTAGGCCAAATAAACCAAGATATTATCATCATAGTGATTCCAAGTATAAAAAACGCCATGGTCTTATTTAACATCAGCCTTTTGATAGGAGAAATCATAATTTCATCTGCTCCTATATCACTTAAAGCTTTAGACATAGCATTTACTAACGAAATGATGATTATAATATCTATAAATTCTTTCCCAGAAACAGTTATAGCTTTATATATAACTCCTACAGCCTTTAATAGACTTCCTGTTGCCATAAATCCGATTATTCCTATTCCTAAGATACATATTAAGGCTACGTCCCTCTTTAAAATAATCGCAGCAATTATAATTAAGATAATTATCACATATATATAGTGAGTCCAAGTTAATTGAACCATGGATTTACTCCAATCTATTATTAATAATTTAGTTTTCCTTATTATAGTTTCTTTAATCTCTTTAGATTATTCAAATTTATCACTTATATCGTACATGACAGCTACATAGGGAATTAAGTTTTACTTGACGGGCATAATAAACATAGACTTTGAGCGGGAGGATTAATATGAACATAAACTTTTTAAATATGTCTAAAGTGGAATTTATTAAAAAAAGCATTATGATAAGTCTTGGTAGTCTTATAAATGCTATAGGCGTTAATCTTTTTATAATACCAAGTAAATTACTGAACGGAGGTTTATCTGGAATAAGTCTTATACTCCACTACTTATTTCAGATTCCTGTAGGATTATCATTGCTTTTGCTCAATATTCCACTTTTTATTCTAAGTATTTTAAAGGTAGATAAAAAATTCACCTTATTTACTATCATAGGAACTGTAACTCTTTCTTTTGGTCTCATGTTTACAGCTCCTTTAATAAAGGTATTGTCTCCTGCATCTGATGTAAATAGACTGTTGTATTGCATTTATGGTGGAGTTTTGAGCGGCCTGGGTATTGGAATAGTATTTTCTAACCAAGGTTCTACTGGCGGAATAGATATAATAAGTGTAATAGCGAAACGGAGGTACAACATGGATATTGGTCTAGCAAGCTTTGCCATGAATTTTATCATCATATCCATTGGTACTGCCTTCTTTGGGATTCAGGTAGGCTTATACACTCTTATTGTTATGTACATATCTTCTTCTGTTATGGATAGAGTTCTTAAAGGCTTTAGCCGACAAAAGATGCTCATAATAGTTACAAAAAAAACAGAAGATGTATCTTCCGCCGTAATGAGTAAGCTTCGTCGTGGAATCACTATACTATATGGAGAAGGAGCGTATACAAAAGAAAAAATAAATATCATGTATTGTGTTGTATCTCCAACTCAACTCCCAAAACTTAAGCAACTTGTACGTGAAATTGATGAAAATGCTTTTATATCAATCACGGATACATCTGAAGTACAAGGCAAAGGATTTGTAAACATATTATAAATAACTCATAAAGAGCTAATAGCTGCTTTACTACTAGCTCTTTACGAGTTATTTAATAATTTATATCCTTAGGTAAGTTCTAAATTTACTTTAATTTTTTACTTTTCTCCTACTTCCTTAGAATATGCATGTAAACCAGGTCTTGGTGTAATAACTACAAAACAAGATAAGTTATTATCCTTATTATTTACTAGTGATAACATTTCCTCTCCTGTGCAATAAACCACATCCCCTTCTATAATATCCTGTTTCTTCTCATCTATCGTAAGCTTTCCTGCTCCTTCTAAAACATATAAAATTAAATCGCTATTCTCATGTTGATGTGGTGGTATCTCCTGTCCTGGCATCAAATTTAGTACAAAATTTAAAACCTTTTCTTCGCTAAATAATACTCTCTTAGTTATACTATTTGGTAAGTACTCCATCTTCTCCTTAACCTTAGCTATTTTCATTTTCATTTTCCTCCTTATACCACATAATTATCTTTGTTAATTTAATCATATCTTATTATTAAGTATTTTTATGTGATTTTAATCAAATTATAACCTAGTTGAAGTTATATTATTATATCCTGAACTCTCCTTTATAAGCATGGAAAATGAATAAACTCTAAAACTTTACACTTTAATATTTAAACTTTTTTTCTTCATTCTCTAACATTTCATTTTTCACTTAAAAAAGCACTAAGAATCTCATTTCGAAATTCTTAGTGCTTTTTCTATCTACCCGGCGGCGACCTACTCTTCCACACCGTCTCCAGTGCAGTACCATCGGCGCTTTGAAGCTTAACCTTCGTGTTCGGTATGGGAACGGGTGTTACCTTCAAGCCATAACCACCAGATTTTTTGGGGCCTGAGTTATAAATTAGGCATCTAGATATTATTCCTTATACCTATTTTTAAACTTAGCCTTACTTTTAATCCCTAGTCTCTATTCGCTAATCCCTATCATTTTAGAGATTAGTGACTAGCTATTAGCGATTCTCTTTGAGAGTTATTCTCTCAAAATTGCACAGTGTACTTTCTTCAACCACTAATCTCTAGTCTCTAATCGCTATATTTTAGCGATTAGTGATTAGCAACTAGCGACTTTTTTGTTGATCAAGTCCTCGATCTATTAGTATCAGTCAGCTGAGTACATTACTGCACTTACACCTCTGACCTATCAACCTGGTAGTCTTCCAGGGATCTTACTAGTTAAACTATGGGAAATCTAATCTTGAGGTGGGCTTCACGCTTAGATGCTTTCAGCGTTTATCCCTTCCCGACATAGCTACCCAGCTGTGCTCCTGGCGGAACAACTGGTGCACCAGAGGTCAGTCCATCCCGGTCCTCTCGTACTAAGGACAGCTCCTCTCAAATTTCCTACGCCCACGGCGGATAGGGACCGAACTGTCTCACGACGTTCTGAACCCAGCTCGCGTGCCGCTTTAATGGGCGAACAGCCCAACCCTTGGGACCGACTACAGCCCCAGGATGCGACGAGCCGACATCGAGGTGCCAAACCTCCCCGTCGATGTGGACTCTTGGGGGAGATCAGCCTGTTATCCCCGAGGTAGCTTTTATCCGTTGAGCGATGGCCCTTCCATACAGAACCACCGGATCACTAAGCCCGACTTTCGTCCCTGCTCCACCTGTATGTGTCGCAGTCAGGCTCCCTTCTGCCTTTACACTCTACGCGCGATTTCCGACCGCGCTGAGGGAACCTTTGGGCGCCTCCGTTACCTTTTAGGAGGCGACCGCCCCAGTCAAACTGCCCACCTAACAATGTCCTGTGACCAGATTCATGGCCGCCAGTTAGAATTCCAGTACTATCAGGGTGGTATCCCAAGGATGACTCCACAAGAGCTGACGCTCCTGCTTCTCAGTCTCCCACCTATCCTGTACAGACAATACCGAAATTCAATGCTAAGCTACAGTAAAGCTCTACGGGGTCTTTCCGTCCAACCGCGGGTAGCAAGCATCTTCACTTGCACTACAATTTCACCGGATTTGCTGCCGAGACAGTGCCCAAATCATTACGCCATTCGTGCGGGTCAGAACTTACCTGACAAGGAATTTCGCTACCTTAGGACCGTTATAGTTACGGCCGCCGTTTACTGGGGCTTAAGTTCATAGCTTCGCTTGCGCTAACTATTCCCCTTAACCTTCCAGCACCGGGCAGGCGTCAGCCCCTATACATCAGCTTACGCTTTAGCAGAGACCTGTGTTTTTGATAAACAGTTGCTTGGGCCTGATCACTGCGGCCTGCTCTCGCAGGCACCCCTTCTCCCTAAGTTACGGGGTCAATTTGCCGAGTTCCTTAGCAGCAATTCTTCCGACGGCCTTAGGATTCTCTCCTCATCTACCTGTGTCGGTTTGCGGTACGGGCACCATTTTGCTCCATAGAGACTTTTCTTGGCAGCGTGGAATCAGATACTTCGCCAAAATAGGCTCCCCATCACACCTCAGGCTCAGTTGAGCGGATTTACCTACTCAACACCCTAAGTGCTTAGACGCACATCCAATAGTGCGCACATCCTATCCTCCTGCGTCATCCCATTTGTCAAACGCATTATGGTGGTACTGGAATATCAACCAGTTGTCCATCACCTACGCCTTTCGGCCTCGGCTTAGGTCCCGACTAACCCTGGGAGGACGAGCCTTCCCCAGGAAACCTTAGATATTCGGCCAACAGGATTCTCACCTGTTTCTCGCTACTTATGCCAGCATTCTCACTTCTGCACTGTCCACCACTCCTTACGGTATGGCTTCAACCTGTACAGAAAGCTCCTCTACCACGTGTACGTAGTACACATCCATAGCTTCGGTGGTAAGTTTTAGCCCCGGACATCTTCGGCGCGGGATCTCTCGACTAGTGAGCTATTACGCACTCTTTAAATGAGTGGCTGCTTCTAAGCCAACATCCTAGTTGTCTTAGAAATCCCACATCCTTTACCACTTAACTTACACTTTGGGACCTTAGCTGATGGTCTGGGCTCTTTCCCTTTTGACCACGGATCTTATCATTCGTAGTCTGACTGCCGGGGTACAAGTATATGGCATTCGGAGTTTGATAGGGTTCAGTAACTGTTGTCAGCCCCTAGCCCATTCAGTGCTCTACCTCCACTACTTAATTACCCGACGCTAGCCCTAAAGCTATTTCGAGGAGAACCAGCTATCTCCGAGTTCGATTGGAATTTCTCCGCTATCCACAGCTCATCCCATGGTTTTTCAACACCAACGTGGTTCGGACCTCCACGAAATTTTACTTTCGCTTCATCCTGGCCATGGATAGGTCACCCGGTTTCGGGTCTACGATATGCAACTAGTTGCCCTGTTCAGACTCGGTTTCCCTTCGGCTCCGCACCATAAGTGCTTAACCTTGCTACATATCGTAACTCGCTGGCCCGTTCTACAAAAAGTACGCCGTCACACATAAAAGTGCTCCGACCGATTGTAGGCACACGGTTTCAGATTCTATTTCACTCCCCTCCCGGGGTTCTTTTCACCTTTCCCTCACGGTACTGCTTCACTATCGGTCACTAGGTAGTATTTAGCCTTGGGAGATGGTCCTCCCAGCTTCCCACAAGGTTTCACGTGTCTCGTGGTACTCTGGAGTAGATCTACTTTTCTTTTCCTTTTGCCTACAGGGTTATTACCTTCTGCGACTGAACTTTCCAGTTCTATTCAGCTAAGAAAATCAAAGCGTTATGATCTATCCTCAACCCCAGAAACAAAGTTTCTGGTTTGGGCTCTTCCCCGTTCGCTCGCCGCTACTTAGGGAATCGATTTTTCTTTCTCTTCCTCTGGGTACTTAGATGTTTCAGTTCCCCAGGTGTACCTCCACATACCTATTTATTCAGCATGTAGTACATGATGTTAATCATGTGGGTTTCCCCATTCGGAAATCTGCGGATCACAGATAATTTGCATCTACCCGCAGCTTATCGCAGCTTATCACGTCCTTCATCGGCTCCTAGTGCCAGGGCATTCACCGTGCGCCCTTTATAACTTGATCTTTATCACTAAGTTTTTGGTTTCCACTTAGTTTTGGAACTTTAATTTTAGTAATCAGTTTTAATAATCTCTAATCTCTATTCTCTAATCGCTATATTAACTCTTAAGGAGTATCCTTTAGCGACTAGTGATTAGTGACTAGCGACTCTTATTGTACACTGTGCAATTTTCAAAGAACAAAAGTTCTAGTTAAAAGCTAACATTTAACTTCTAACTGTTTGAAAGACACTTAGTCTTTCAAAATTAAACAGAATTAAGTCCAGTCTATGAAAGCGTAAGCTTCCATTTCTCCCTAGAAAGGAGGTGATCCAGCCGCAGGTTCTCCTACGGCTACCTTGTTACGACTTCACCCCAATCACCAATCCCACCTTCGGCCGCTGGCTCCTTACGGTTACCTCACGGACTTCGGGTGTTACCGGCTCTCATGGTGTGACGGGCGGTGTGTACAAGACCCGGGAACGTATTCACCGCGACATGCTGATTCGCGATTACTAGCAACTCCAACTTCATGTAGGCGAGTTTCAGCCTACAATCCGAACTGGGACCGGCTTTTGAGTTTAGCTCCCCCTCGCGGGATTGCATCTTGTTGTACCGGCCATTGTAGCACGTGTGTAGCCCTAGACATAAGGGGCATGATGATTTGACGTCATCCCCACCTTCCTCCGCGTTAACCGCGGCAGTCTCGTTAGAGTGCTCAACCTAATGGTAGCAACTAACAACAAGGGTTGCGCTCGTTGCGGGACTTAACCCAACATCTCACGACACGAGCTGACGACAACCATGCACCACCTGTCTTCCTGCCCCGAAGGGCTTCCTCAGTTACGAGTAATTCAGGAGATGTCAAGTCTAGGTAAGGTTCTTCGCGTTGCTTCGAATTAAACCACATGCTCCGCTGCTTGTGCGGGTCCCCGTCAATTCCTTTGAGTTTTAATCTTGCGACCGTACTCCCCAGGCGGAATACTTATTGCGTTTGCTGCGGCACCGAGGGTGGTACCCCCCGACACCTAGTATTCATCGTTTACGGCGTGGACTACCAGGGTATCTAATCCTGTTTGCTCCCCACGCTTTCGTATCTCAGCGTCAGTTATGGTCCAGAAAGCCGCCTTCGCCACTGGTGTTCTTCCTAATCTCTACGCATTTCACCGCTACACTAGGAATTCCACTTTCCTCTCCCACACTCTAGATACCCAGTATCAAATGCAGCGCCCAGGTTAAGCCCGGGAATTTCACATCTGACTTAAATATCCGCCTACATACTCTTTACGCCCAGTAAATCCGGACAACGCTTGCCACCTACGTATTACCGCGGCTGCTGGCACGTAGTTAGCCGTGGCTTCCTCCTTGGGTACCGTCATTATCGTCCCCAAAGACAGAGCTTTACAATCCGAAGACCTTCATCGCTCACGCGGCGTTGCTGCGTCAGGGTTTCCCCCATTGCGCAATATTCCCCACTGCTGCCTCCCGTAGGAGTCTGGACCGTGTCTCAGTTCCAATGTGGCCGATCACCCTCTCAGGTCGGCTACGCATCGTCGCCTTGGTGAGCCGTTACCTCACCAACTAGCTAATGCGCCGCGGGTCCATCTCAAAGCGGATTGCTCCTTTGATTATTCTCTCATGCGAGAAAATAATGTTATGCGGTATTAATCTCCCTTTCGGGAGGCTATCCCCCTCTTTGAGGCAGGTTACCCACGTGTTACTCACCCGTCCGCCGCTAGGTTTGTTCCGAAGAACTCCCCTCGCTCGACTTGCATGTGTTAGGCACGCCGCCAGCGTTCGTCCTGAGCCAGGATCAAACTCTCAATTTAAAAGTTTAATCTGTTACTCATAAAGTTTATTGACTGGCATTTTTACCTTAATTCTGTTTAATTTTCAAAGACCAATTGTTTTCGCCGTCATTTGACAGCTTATTTAGTATAACAACTTCATTCTTACTTGTCAACACTTTTTTTCATAACCTCTAATCGCTAATCTCTAGTCTCTAAAAGACAAATTAAAATTTAATTATTAGTGATTGGTGATTAGTGACTAGCTACTGTTCTTGCTAGTCTCTCGCGACGACATGAACTATCTTATCACAAATACAATTCTCAATTTATATTTCACATACCTTTAAAGTGAATTATATTTAGATATCTATTTATTTTAAGTCATTTCTCACTTTTTCTCATGTCGATACACGTGGATTAGTATATTAGAATATTGAATTATTTTAAAAGGATATAAAAGCCCATAATTGAAGTTTATTATGGAATATTTATATCCTTAATATAAGTGTTTAATAATTAAAATATAGCAATTCTACCTTTTATGAAAAAAGCTTTTCAAAAAAAGCTTTAATTGCACTCCATAGCTTACTGAAAAAGCCTTGAGCTTCCTCGCTTGTTAATACGGTCTTTAATTTTCCTGTAACATCTTTTAATTGGTCTTTTACTTGGTTAAAATCTATATCTAAATCATTTATTTTACCCATTAAAGCTGTTATTCTCTGAACATCTTCGTCACTTAATTTAACCTTGTATTCATCAGCTACACCTGTTACTATTTGTTGTATTTCCTTTGTACTTTGAGGCTTTTCTTTAATAACTTCCGTTTTTACCTCATTTATTAATTTTGCAGCTTCATCTTTTCCAACCTTTTCACCCAAGTCACCTGTAACCACTATTTCTTCATTAGCAGCCTTCTTCTTATCCTCATCTATCTTTTGGCCACCTTCACTGTTTTCAAATCCCTTTAATATTCCTGTAAGAGCTGCTGTTCCTGACACATTAAAGGGCGCAGAGGCTTTAACAATAGCATTTTCTATTCCTGCAGTAATCAATGCATTTCTTATCATACTTTCACTAACCCAGTACATATTATTTATGGATATGTCTAATCCCCCTTTATCAGTCGGTTCTACATACGAAGATGATATGGACTTTGTTCCTATTTGTTTTGCATCTGCTACATCACCTAAGTATTTTCTTTCTTCTCCATTTGTTACTTCTATCACATTAGCTTCTTCTTTAGTGACATTGAAATATCTAAGCATATCTTCCTTTTGCTTAGCAGTCAAATTTGCTCCTAGAGTAACAACTTTAAAGGCATCGGCATAGACTTGTCTTACCGGTATGGCTGTTAGTATAGATATAGTAAGTAACACAGCTGATAGCTTGCCTATAATTCTTTTAGATTTCATAACTAAAATCCCCTTTGCTTCTTAGTATAATTGCAAATGGAGCTTCCCCCCATTTGACCAATATATTATACCACATACTAAATTATGAAACTAAAAAAATCTTTAATCCCCATTAGCTGTTCTATTTTTTATTTGGTTTATCATTCTCTCAGATGATGAGACGTATTGAGAATTTGGATAGTTATCCTTTACCTTTTGAAAAAACACAAGAGCATTGGCATTATCGTTAGTTTCTTTATAGGAATTCCCTATTTGGTAAGTAATCCATGGCATAAGTTCTGCGCTTGGCTGAATTTCATAAGCCATCTTTAATTTTGGCAATGCTTCCCCATATTTTCCTTGCTTATATAGTCTGTTTCCCTCATTGTATATATCCCACTTGTTCTTTGTTTTTATGTCTGAGTTCAATTTGTCAGAGTTTAGTTTTGTTCCATCACTAGGTTTTGTGTTTTTAGTATCTACTCCAGTGATCTCAGTCTGTTGCTCGTTTC
This sequence comes from Clostridium bovifaecis, assembly GCA_009738435.1. GTDB lineage: Bacteria > Bacillota > Clostridia > Clostridiales > Clostridiaceae > Clostridium_H > Clostridium_H bovifaecis. The sequence continues at coordinate 3,251,935 of CP046522.1, forward strand.
CCTCCTTATAAAACTTTTCAGTATCCTTTACCATGGATAAAGCATTGTCTTTATTATTATCCACTTCAGACTTTGTATTATCTAATTTTTTATTGATGTTTTTGTCATCCTCATCTAATGGAGCATCTTTTTTATCTAAACTTTTATCTTTCTCTGAAACCTTATCTATCTTTTCCTTAGAAGTATCTGCTACTTTATTAGTAGCTTGGGCCTTTTTTGAATCAATTTGCATTTTTATCCCAACTAAATAGCTTATAGTAAAAACAGCTATAAGAACACCTATGGCCGAAAGCCCTATAATAAGCTTTCTTTTAGGATGATTATTAAGATCAGATTTCTTCTTTTCACCCTTTGAACTATCCTCATGCCTTTCCATAGATTTCATGGTTTTCATCAAAGTTCTTTCAACTATTGAATTCTTTATATATTCTTTTGCTAAGTGACTATATTCCTCATATTCGACTAGCTCTTTAAAAGCTTTTTCTGCCTTCTTGTATTTTTTATCATTAGCATAACATAAGCCTAAAAGCTTTATTCCTTCAGGAAAATCTTCGTTATAGGATAAGGCCTTTTTTAAATCCTCTATAGCTGAATTTAAATCCTTTATTTTTATTTCTTCAATAGCCTTATTGTATAGAATAATAGACTTTTTAACATTGTTGTCACACCTATGCATATCTTCCATATTGATAGGTTGGGTATTTTTTATTTCTAAATCAAAATCATTCAAGTGAACTCCTCCTTAAAATTATATATAACTGTACTCAATATTATAAATTAACTCAAAAAAACTTATAATTATATTAAAGTTTCAATTAAAATATATATTATTTTCACTAACAATTATATATACCTTTTAATAAAAAGTCATAACTCTATACATAAAATTAACTAAATGGTTACATCTAGTTGATAGTCCTTTGTCCAATTTATAAAACTTTTATAATGCTCTGAACCAACTACCTTTTGGTGCCAGGCACATCAGATATCAGAATTAGAAACACTTTTATACTTATAGTAGGCTAACATATTACTAATAGCAGGCTGAGAACTATTCAAAAATGTCGCTATTTGCTTTAAAGTATATTTATTTTTAATAGCTTCCCTAATAAACTGAACTTTATAAACAGTGATACTATGCTTTTTACTTCCTCTCTTTAATAACTCCTTTACTGCAGGTTCTATGTCCATGCAATCCAGTATATCTTTAAGAGGTTTTACATTGCAGACAGCAGTTTTATACTCTTCATATTCCATTCTTTTATAATGAATTTTTAAATCATTAAGCTGAAATTCATCTCTTATTCTCTCAAAATCTTCTTGCTGACTTTTCTCCTCTCTTAATTCAATAATCCTTTTATATCGCTTTATTGCTACTGGTTTATCCTCAGATAATATTCTTAAAATGAAGTCTGTACTTACAACTGTGTTTATCCCCCATTTGTAAAAATAATGACTGCTCCATTTATATTCATCTACCCTAGAACATAGTTTTGCCCTTACGGGATTTCTATGTATATATCTTAACACCCAAAGAAGATATGCATCATTGTCAACTAGTTTGCAGTTATATCTATTCTCAAAAACATGTCCTGTTCTATTTAATTCTCTATTAAGATACTTAGCAAGAACATTATTTATGCTAAACATAATATCAGTTATAGGAGTCTTATTTGTTTTTATAAGTAAGTGATAATGATTTCCCATTATTGCATACGCTAATAGCTGAAAATCATACACTTGATTATATTCTTTTATCTGCTTTAATAAAAAAGCCTTGTGTTTTGGGTTTTCAAAAATATACTCTCTGTTGTTCCCCCTTTGATATATGATATATGGCTCCCTCAAAAATAATTCTATTTTTTCTCGCCATAAAACTCACCTCCTATCAATAATTCTTGACAGGAGATTTAAGTTCTAATCAACTGTAAAATCTGATATCTGATGTGCCTGGCACCTTCTTTCCTTCTTTATTTACATCAGAGATGCTGGTGTTTCTTCCCAATACACAGTATACTCTCATATAACTCCCCATCTTCCTTTAGTGCATATCCCTCTATTATAAGTAGTTTATATTTATTAGTAATCTTATTTTTCATAAAGCACCTCCGCAAAATAACTCACATATGGCTTTATGTCTTTATATGAAAAGATGACCAGCTGAGCTGAGTTGAATTAATTATTTATAGCCTTTCAATGGTTTTTGTTCTACGTATAATGGAGATATGTCTCCGTCTATTTTAACCGTTTTTTTGCCATCTTTTGAATAGCCCAAGATATCAAATTCGGAGCCTTCAAGTCCATTCATGTATACTAGCCATATTCTTGTACCCTTAGACTCAATAATTTTTGCCTGCCTTTCGACTCCTCTTTTTTTCTCAATAATTCTAACTTTACTGATATCAGGACTTCCAATAAATCCGAAGTATATTGGGAGCCCCACTTTTTCTATACTAGGAAAATAATTATGAGATATTCCAAACTTTTCTGAAACAAATTTTATGTCCCCTTGCACACCACTGTATACAGTTTTATACCCCATTATGCCCTTTCTAACAACTGCAGTGTACAATCCATTTCTATCAGGCGTATAGCAAAACACTATACTCCCCTTACCATGTTTTTCTTCGTGAATGATATTTATCTTACTTGGATGAGATGCGTTTATTGCTTCCTCTATTGTTCCTGCATCACCAGTGAATTTAACTGTTAAAAACACTAAAATAGTTATTATGACTAACACAAAAAACATAATCTTATTTTTCATGAATTTCCTCCCTTCATTCTTCTTTTAATACTGAGGTTTGTCAATATATAATATATGATATGATTGGAGTATCCTTTAAGAACTTTGCGACGCAAAATTCTTAGTTGAGCAGTGGAGGCGCTAAAGCGCAAAGTGGAAGGATGCTCTCATTTAAAGTTATCCACTGCTCCACTATCTCCACTGCCTTTTAAGGCTTCTCCACCAGAAATAAATTGCATCGCAATTTATTTCTATTCTTCATAAGTAATAATAGGAGTTCCATCTTCTATATTTTCAAAAATTTTTTAGCTAAATATAAAGGAGCATTTACACATCCATGGCTTCCGCGACTTTTATATATTTGTCCGCCAAAAGAATTTCTCCAGGTTGCATCATGCAGTCCTATATTTCCTAAAAAAGGCATCCAATAAGTTACTCCTGCTTCATAGCCTGGCCCTGTTAGAGTTACTCCTTTTATTCGTAACTTAGCATATATGTAGCAGTTGCGGTAGAGTATCCTCTATTAGGATTGCCTATCTCATTTTCCTCTCTTGATAAAGCCTTTTGAATATATATTGGTTCCTTTTCAACAACTTCACCAAACTCTATATTTTCTATTAATGCTTTCGTTTCATCTCTTTTTTAAATCTTGGATATAATGCAAAAGTGCCATAGAGTACTCCTTTGCTTCTCAGGATTTTTTTCATATCCTTGTAGCAATTTATACTGTCTCTCATAATATACCATCAATTTTTGAAAATCGGGTAAATACGTGCTTATTTCTCCAATCTTCTTATCGGTAAATATAAGTTCGATATGCTGCATGATTTCAAGAAACTGGTCAGCAGAGCATCCAACCAGAATATTGCTCTTTATAAACCTTTACCACATCTAGAACCGTTGGAATAATCTTTTCGTACTCCTTACCTTTAATATTTTCTTTACTGTCTGATATTGATAATAAGCCCCAATCAGACAAGACCTATATAGCACCGATTTCTTCACCATTATATTTATCATCCATTAAAACCGATATAGCAAATCCAGTACCAGCATCCTCAATTCCAATTATATGACCTTCATTCATTTTATAAAATTCTTCAGTTGCTATTCCCATATGAGATGCTACTGTCTCTATTCCTTTCAGTGCAGTTTCTGTTTTAACAAGTCCCGGACTGATTGTATATACTCTTATATTTGTATTTTCCAATTCTCCAAATAAAGTATTACACAATTCAACCTGCGTTGTTTTGAACACCTCATATGCTCCCATAGCAGTTATGGCTGCATTATTAAACAGCACATCTATACCACCATATTTTTCTCTTACATAGTAAACCAGATTATATATCTAATTTTCATTGCATTAATCTATTTCATAAGGCTCCACACAGCTTTTTTGAAATATGCTATTTAATGCTTTTTCTGCATATAGTAGTTTTGACTTATCCTTTTCTGCTATAATAGCCCTTGCACCCATATAAATCAATGCTTTAGCAATCTCAAAACCTATCCCACCTCCTCCACCAGTTAAAAGTATTGCTTTATTCTCCAGTTTATCTCTAAAAGACATATTTTTTTCTATAAGCATCATAATCTCCTTTTCTGTTAATATAGAAATTCTATTATTTATACAATGTATTAAGGTAATTATATGAAACTAATCAATATACTTTCGTAAAATTTAATCACTATATCCTAAATACTTCATTAAAAAAACGCAAAAATCATTATGACTTTTGCACTATAAAATCTAATATCTGATGTGCCTGGCACCTTTGACTTTTGACTGTGCTTATTAATTCACCTGTGAACTCATAAAAATTATATTCATAGACTTATACTTCAATAATTGGATGCCTAATCACTGTTTTTAGCTTTTCTGTGCTGTCTTTCTTGGATCACTAAGATAGATTTCATGATGGCTTTCTTGTTTTTGAAATATCATTTTTATATCCTGCTTCAACGATAAATTGTTCTAAAGCTTTTATTGTGCCTACTTCGTTGTCATAAGGACCAATATGCATTACTTGAGCACACTTCCCCTCTGTAAAAACTTCAAGTCTTGCAGTAGATAAATCAATGTCTGGATTCTTTTTTAGCAAGGTTCTCTTTGCTGTTTCAAATACTTCGAAGGTTACAAAGTCAGGCTGCCTTATCATAGCTGTCCAATAGAACTTATCTTTATCATTTATATTTAATCCGTCAAACTTTTCATCCTCAACCCACCATAAGCCTTGAAATGGTGATACAACATATTCAAAATATCCTTCAAGCTGTGTTGCATTCATTTTACTCATTTTAATAGAGTAAGAAAGTCCATACAACACCTCCATAGCATTTTTGTATGGTTGACATGTATTTGGATTTCCTTGACCATCAACCATAATAAAAGTCATCTCAGGTACATTAATGATTACCGGTTTTATTTTAGGCATATATAAATTCTTATATTCTTTCTTAAAATCAAATTTGTCTGCCTTAACTACTCTCCTTGCTTAATCGGAATAATAATTTCCGTTACATATTTTTCTGGATTTCCTTTAAAAATCATGCCTGGCCCTTTTCGATAAACCTCCCTTGATGGCAAATTCATTATCAAGCCTTTCTCATTTGCGTAGTCAATTATTGACTTATAAGCAAGATTAATGGTTTCGTAACTGCCTATATGTGTTGTGCAGAGGGCATTGATTTGTGGTAATTTCTTGACCACAATATCACCCCTTGAAATAAGGCCACTAACTGGAATACAAAGTTCAATATCTGCATTTTCTTTGTATTCATCATCGTAATATAAATTCATAGGTGCTCCTGCTGCATGATTTTTTGCCGATTTATAAAGCAATTTAATATATTTTCCAATATCACAGTAGCTTCCTTTAAACCTTACTGAAATTACTTTTATTGCTGCTATGTTCCTCACCTGAAATTCATAATTCATACTGTTTACCTCCACATTTTTATTAGGAGAGATATAGCGATTAATTTCTTTTATTAGTGTTTTTTCTTTCTCAATCTCTTTTGCTATCATAGATTTTTTTTCTAAAAGGTAGCATTGCAGTTCTACTTTATCAGAACAATTATTTAAAACATCCTTTATTTCTGCAATAGAAAACTTTAATTTTCTCAAAAGTACAATCATTTTTGCTTTTTCAAAATCATTATTATCATACATTCTGTAATTATTCTTGGTCCGACAGGATGGTTGTAATATTCCTTGTTCATCATAATAGCGTAAAGCCTTAATAGTTAAGGTTGTAATTTTAGAAAACTCACTTATTTTATACACTATATCCCTCCTCCAAAACAGTATAAACTATCCCCTGCGGGGGAATGTCAATATCCTTTTTAGGATTTCTCTTTTTCTACTATAAGTTTTATAAGTATTAATCCAACAACCGTTATAGCCGTCCTTATCAAATTTCCATAGATATTAATTACTTCGCCTATATTTTTAAAAATTGTCTTGGCTAAACAAAATCTTTAATTAATCTCAAAAAAACACTATACTTAATAATAGTAATATATTAAATTAATACCTACAAACAGAAAAGACTAAATTAAGGGGTTTAGATATGAGAAAAAAAGATATACTTGAATTAAAAAGACGTTTTAAAAAAGATCACTGTACCTTCTCTAAAATGTGTGGCTGCTATGTTAATGGAGAAAAACATATTATTTTAAAATTTAGAGAAACATTTCTAAATTTAGAGGAGGAAGAATACTTTAAGTACTTAGAAATTGCTAAAAAAGTACTGTCAGGAACTATTGGGAACAATATTTTAGAGCTTAACTTTCCGCTTAATGAAGATCTTATAAATGAGAGACAAGTTTCTCTTATGCAGCTTAGAAACAGCCAATTAAAGGATGATGCTATCCTCGATGCTTTTTATGATTCCATTATAGATAATTATGATTATACTGGTAACTTTATAATACTTCTTTTCCATGACGCTTATGATGTTATTACTAAAACTAAGGATAATTTAAAGATAGATGAATCCGAAGAAGTATATGAATATGTGTTATGTGCAATATGTCCCGTTTCACTTTCAGAACCTGGCCTTAGATACTTTGAAGAAGAAAATGCAATAAAAGCACGTATTAGAGATTGGGTGGTTGAATCTCCAGCTAATGGTTTTGTATTTCCTGCTTTTATTGACCGCAGTTCAGATGTTAACTCTATTATGTATTACACAAAAAATGCAAAAGATACACACCCTAAATTAATGGAAAATGCTTTAGGTTGCTATTCAAGGCAGACTACTGCTATACAAAAGGAAACCTTCCAATCAATTATAAAGGATTTCGTTAGTGCTGATGAGGAAGAAGCTGATAAAATTTTTATGGAAGTACAGGACAATCTAAATACTATGATAGAGGAATATAATTCTACCTACGAGGATACAGATTGTGAGCCTATAACTTTAACAAAGGATCATATACAAAATCTTTTAATAGAAAGTGGAATTCCTGAAGAAATTACTAGTAAGATTGAAAAGTCCTATGTACAAAACTTTGGTGATGACCTTCCTTTAGCAGAAAGTTTAATTGATGCAAAGGCACTTAAAGCAAATGAGCAAAGAAAAAGAGAAGAAAATCTTCAAAAGCAGGTAAAAATACTTGAAACTAAACTTGAGCAAGTTAAACAAGAGGTTGCTGCAGATAATGAAGTTACTCCTGACTATGACATTGTACTTCAAGTAAAACCTGAAAAAGTTCCTGAAATAAAATCTCAAATAATTGACGGCAAAAAATGTATAGTTATTCCTATTAATGATAATGAACAGACTACAGTTAATGGTGTAGATGATTTAATTTAATGACAACTATTTACTTAGGATCTGCAAAAAATTTTGTGTAAACTGAATATAAAAACTCCTTCTTGTTAATAATCGAAACAACAATATATTACAGGGAGGGGTTTTTTATATAGGAAACATGTCGAAAGAATTATTGAGAGAATATATTAAGCAACAGAATTTTACTAGTGCTAATGATATACTGAATGGATTAAAGGAAATGTTTAGAGATGTTTTACAGGAGGCTCTGGAAGCTGAAATGGATGAAGCCCTAGGCTATGGAAAGTATAATACTGAAGAAAAGGCTATTGATAATAGTAGAAATGGTTATTCAAAGAAGACTGTTAAAACAGAACTATGTCCAGTAGAAATTAACATACCAAGAGATAGGAATGGCGATTTTGAGCCTAAGATAGTACCGAAACATCAGAGGACAGTTAATGGCAGAGTAGGCCATTGGATAGCATATATTCCTTTATATTTATGGATGCTATGCACTATAAGGTAAGAGAAGATAAACAAATTGTAGTTAAGGCTGCCTATGTAGGTGTAGGTGTAACCTTAGATGGTCATAAAGAAGTTTTACTCATATGGATAGGAGCTAACGAAAGCAGTAAGTTCTGGTTATCTGTATTAAACGATCTTAAAAATAGAGGTGTTCAAAATGTACTTATCTTTTGTGTTGATGGTCTGGCTTTAAGGAAGCTATAGGAGCTACCTTTCCATTCTCAAAGATATAAAGATGTATAATACACCAAATAAGATCAAGTATGAAGTACATTCCATATAAAGATAGAAAAGCTTTTGTTAGCGACTTAAAAGGAGTGTATGGTGCTGTTAATGAAAAAGTTGCTATTTCAAAAGGTGTCTCCTTGAATCTTTCTTTTAAGTTATTGGATATTTATGCCAAAGCAGCCACCCCTGAAGCATTATCAAGTGCACCTTTAATAAGCTTTCCATCTTTATACCCTATATGGTCAAAATGAGCTGATACTACCATAGCTCTTTTACCTTCTTTGCCTTTTATAATTCCTACTACATTACTAACTAGCTTAAGGTTTCTATTACTTATATCTCCTCCATATGTATCAAGAACTACTTGATAATAATTTTGATAGTAGCTATCTTCAAACAAAGTTTCAAGTCCTATAGTTTTAAAAACTCCACTAATATATTCTGTAGCCTTTTCATTACCTTCTGAATCAACTAATCTTCTCTGAAATTCATCTGAAGATAAAGTATTTGCTACTTCTTCAACGCTAGGTATCTTTGCTCTAGTATTTACTTGCGTTGATTGCTTACTATTTATTATTTGCTTCTTATTATCCATAGAATTCACACTATTGCCTTTAAAAGAACAAGATGTGAAAGTTACAGTTATGGCAATTACAGCACTTATTTTTAATATACTTCTCACAATAATACCTCCTGTGGCTCTTGTTTATTATTAGTTCCATGTATTAACATTGTTGTCTGCTGCACTGTAACTTATTCAATTCTATATCTAATTCATAAATGATTGAATACTCTAATCTCATCAGAGAATAATCAAACTACAATTAAAGCCTATTACTAAAGACTTACCCTAATAATTTGTAAGTACATAATCCATTTGTTTGCATCCAATTGCAGAAGCCACTGAACTGCATTTTGCCCGTAATAGGTAGAATATAGTTTTATCTTTAATATCACTCAATGTTTCAAAATTTGCTTGCCCTTTACTTATAATAAGATCTGCTCTGCCAAATTCATCCCTGAATGCACTTGAGCAATCTTTTAATATAGTTCCTTGTGCAGAATGACCATTGTCAATAACTCTTACCAAGTTTACAACACCTGTGCTTACTGCATCGCTCATAGTTGCATCATTAACTATTGGCCCTCCCTTTACCACATAAGTAACCTTCTCTTTTGGAAGATTTTCTAATAGAAATTTGTCAAATATGATTTCACCGGAGTTATCAGCAATATACATAATATTCGCTGCCTTTTCAACTGCTTCTCGCAAAGCCTTTGTTCCAGTGCCAAAAATATCATTCTTGATACTTTCCTCAACGGACTTAATAACATCTGACTGCTCTAACTTTAGCCCAACTGAAAAATCTATAATATTTCCTGCAATAGCCAGCCTACAAGCCATATCAAAGGGATCTTCTGCCTTATCTAGCCAGTTTTCCTCATTAATCTTATCATAAATTTCTTGAGCAATTTCATTGTATTGTTCCTTCAATCTTGAATAAGGATCATTAACATCAGTAACATCTCTTGCATGTTGATGCATCGCAAAAGCTATTTCAGGTGCTGTTTCATGGAAATCCATTTCTGCTAATTCCCTCAAAGATCTTCTTATTATTTCTTCCTGCATTGTTGCATTACTTGTGGCTTCTTGGGCTATCTCTACCGCCTGTCTAGCAAGACAGTGAATACATTCACGTGAAACCTTCATATAATTTCCCCCCTGATCAATTAATCTGCATCATTATACTGTAATACTGTTGCACTATAACATATGCCTGCCCATCATAATCATATTAGAATATTAGGAATTAAATTTAAGTTATACTTATTTTATTCGGCTATACTAATTTGGAATTTTGCCCATTCTTTTTATAAAAACTATATCTTATCGTAAAAAATAATGCAATCAGAATTAGAAAATGTAAGACAATATGATATAAAGCTGGAATATAAATAATATCTGAAGAAATCAATCTTAATGTTTCTTCAAAATACTTATTTTTCCCTTCCCACGGACCAAACATTATGAAGTTCCAATGTGAAAAAAATTGCGATAAAAACCACATAAAGAGCCAAAGATATAATACAAATCTTCCGATTTTATCGTTTCTCTTGAACCATAAAAGAGCAATAAGAAAAATAGTAAAAAAACACACCCTCTTCTTGGTAGGACCTGGTTACGAGGATACTTTTCCCAAAACTAACGCCAATCATATCTAAAAAGAACCATCCTAAAAGGATAATATTTAAAATTAAAGCCCATTTCTTCGTTTTTTACATTTTAACTTTCGCTCCCACAAATTGTCTTTCTATAAAAAAATATTGTTTCTATAAAGCCATTAAATTCGCCATTACTTCTAGGATATCCACTATTTGATACTAATCTCACAAAAAGAATATATCCAAGAGTTATTACTATCCCTGGAAATAGGTGCATGAAAGGAATTTTAAAAGTTTCTTTTAGTTGAGCTCTATTATATACAATAACTCATTCTTCTTTCTAATATCTGATGTGCCTGGCACCACCCAATCAGTACCTTGATAATGCTACTTGAAATCACTACCGCTAATAGCATTATGTTAATTTAATTATATATTAAGCATAACTAATATGCCAATATATACAATTACTTCATTGTAAAATAATTAGCATGTTTCATGTTGTGTAAGAACTTCTTAACTCATTAATTCAAACTAAAAAAGAGTGCAAAAATCCATTGGATCTTTGCACTCTTTAATATTTCCACTTATTTTTAAGCTGTCCTTTAAAGTCAAGCATCTAAATTTTATGCCTTGCCGCCTAAACTCCGAGAAGCGGCTAAACTTCTCCACTGCGCTTCAACGCCTCCACTACTCTCTATTATTCTCCCATGAATAATTTAATATCATCTTCAACTGCTCCAATTCCAGCTATACCAAAGTTATCAACTAAAACCTTAGCTACGTTTGCTGATAGGAATGCTGGTAGAGTTGGTCCTAAGTGAATGTTCTTAACTCCTAAGTGTAGTAATGCAAGTAATACTATTACAGCCTTTTGCTCATACCAAGCAATATTGAATGAAATTGGTAATTCATTAATATCTTCAAGTCCAAATACTTCTTTTAATTTAAGAGCTATTACTGCTAATGAATATGAATCATTACATTGTCCAGCATCTAATACTCTTGGGATTCCGCCGATATCCCCTAAGTCTAACTTGTTATATTTATATTTAGCACACCCTGCTGTTAAAATTACGGTATCCTTTGGTAATTCTTTAGCAAAGTCTGTATAGTAGTCTCTGCTCTTCATTCTACCATCGCATCCAGCCATTACGAAAAATCTTCTAATTGCTCCGCTCTTAACTGCTTCTACTACCGTATCTGCTAAAGCTAATACTTGGTTATGCGCAAATCCACCTACGATTTCTCCCTTTTCTATTTCTACAGGTGCCTTACATTTCTTAGCATGAGCTATTACTTGTGAAAAGTCTTTGGCTTTACCGTTCTTTCCGTCTTCAATGTGTTTAACTCCTTCAACTGCTGTAGCTCCAGTTGTGTATAATCTACTCTTGTATGAATCCTTTGGAGGAACTATACAGTTTGTAGTCATAATTATTGGTCCATTAAAGCTTTCAAATTCTTTATCTTGTTTCCACCATGCATTTCCATAGTTTCCTACAAAGTGCTTGTATTTCTTAAACGCTGGGTAGTAGTTTGCTGGAAGCATTTCACTGTGTGTATATACGTCTACTCCAGTTCCTTCTGTTTGTTTTAATAACTCTTCCATATCCTTTAAATCATGTCCACTTATTAGAATACCAGGGTTCTTTCTAACCCCTATATTAACCTTTGTGATCTCAGGATTTCCATAAGTAGATGTATTAGCCTTATCAAGTAGAGCCATAGCGTCTACCCCATACTTACCTGCTTCTAATACTAAAGCTGTTAATTCATCACCACTTAATTTGTCGTTTAAAGTTTCAGCTAAAGCTCTTTGCATAAAGCCATGCAGATTTGAATCTTCAAACCCTAAGTTGTATGCATGCTTCATGTATGCTGCCATACCTTTTAGCCCGTAAGTCAAAAGCTCTCTTAGCGATCTTACATCTTCATTTTCTGTATTTAAAATTCCAACCTCTTCTGATTTTTTCTTTAATTCTGCTTCATTATTTCCAAACCATAGAGCTGCGTCATGTAAATTGTCACTTTCTTCTTTAGGTATTATTCCTAAAAGTTTTTTTATTTTTCCAAATAAAGTAACTTCCTCATTTGAAGTATCATTAATTTTTCCACCAGCCTTTTCTAATTGAAGCTTTATTTCTTCACGTAAGGCTAATCCTTCTTTTACTCTTGATACTAAATCTTTTCTATCAAAATTAGCATTAGTAATAGTTGTGAAAAGACTTTCTACTATATACTTATCTACCTTCTTATTTGTAACACCTAATTCCCTTGCTTTTGTGCTGTATATTGATATTCCTTTTACAACATATATTAAAAGGTCTTGTAAGTTAGCAACCTCTGCAGTTTTACCGCATACCCCTTTAACTGTACAACCTTTCCCGCCAGCTGCTTCCTGGCACTGATAACAAAACATACTCATATTTAAAAACCTCCGTTATACTCTTTAATTTTTATGATTAACTTATAATGACTTTCTTTCTCAACCTTTGATTAGATTATACCTAAAGCAAAAATAAGATTCTGTAACTATTGTTACAAAACCTTAAAATTTAGGTACTATAGTTTTTACATAAAACGTATTATAATTATATTAAAGACAACTATATAGTATATAAGGGGGACTCTGTATGTTAAATGGTAATAAGGTCAGAGAGTTTAGAATGAATCTAGGTTATACTTCTAGGGATATTGAGATTCTTACTAAAAATCCCAAATATGAAACATCTATTTCTAAATCATACTTAGAAGAATTAGAAAGAGGAGACAAGAAAAACCCTAGCCTTCAGAAGGTGTCAGTTCTTGCAAATGTTTTACGATGCAAAATAGATGATTTACTATTAAATACAGAGTACTAATAGCTATTTAAATAGAAGACACAGCACTTAAGAATTTTAAGCTCCAAAAGTTATAAATAAAGGGACAGTAGATGGATTTGTGTAAAAACAAATCTACCTACTGTCTTTTTTGTATGATTAGTTGGTGGATTTGGGATAATATACTATAGAAAAATTAGGAGGAAATATTATGACAAAGAAAATTGAAACTAACTTTGATTACAACGAGGAAATTAAGAAGTGTAGGACAATTGATGACGTGATGGGGAAAAATGGCCTTATCCAAAGACTAGTTAAAGATGTGCTAGAAAACATATTAGAGGCTGAAATGGAAGAACACTTGGGCAGGAAAAAATATCAAAGAAGTGATGATAATGATGCAGAAGCAAAGAACTACAGAAATGGTTATAGTTCAAAAAATATCAGAAGTTCGTTCGGTGATGTAGATTTAGATATACCACGTGATAGGAAGGCTGAATTTGAACCTCAAATTATTAAAAAGTATGAAACGATATGTAATGAGTTGGATAAAAAGATAATTTCACTCTATGGTAAAGGAATGAGTACTAGCGATATTCAAGCAGAAATTGAAGATTTATATGGAATTACTATTTCGTCATCTATGATTTCTAAAATTACCGATAAGGTGCTAGCTACCGCTGCTGAATGGCAGAATAGAGCTTTAGATAGTGTTTATCCAATCATATACTTAGATACCATATATTTTAAAGTAAGAAGCAATGGGAAGATAGTAAGTAAAGCAGTTTATATTTGTCTAGGGTATACAATGGAGGGATATAAGGATATTCTTGGAATCTGGATTGATGAAGCCGAAGCCGCAAAGTTTTGGTTAGGAATATGTAACGATTTAAAAAATAGAGGTGTTAAAGAAATACTAATTGCCTGTATAGACGGGTTAAAGGGTTTGCCGCAAGCCATAAAAACAGTATTCCCTTCGGTCAATATTCAAACATGCATTGTTCACCAGATTAGGAATTCCATCAAATATATAGCATCTAAAGATCAAAAGGCATTCATGAAAGACTTAAAAGAAGTATATAGGGCTCCTACGGAGGAGCTTGCGCTAGCACAACTTGATAATCTAAAAGAAATATGGGGTGGCAAGTATGGCATAGTAATAGATTCTTGGTATAACAATTGGGATAACTTATCTACTTATTTTCAATTTTCTTCTAACATCAGAAGAATTATATATACTACTAATGTACTAGAAGGCTTTAACCGTCAGGTTCGTAAGTTTACTAAGGTAAGGGTTATTTATCCCACTGATGAGGCACTAAATAAATGCGTTTATTTAGCAACTATGGAAATTATGGAGAAATGGACTCAGCCAGTTCATGGATGGTCCAATACATTGGCTGAGTTAACCGCTACATTTGAAGATCAATTAAAAGATATTCTAGCTTAAACTTGTACTTTTTAATCATTTAATGAATATTATTTCATTTTAGTTAGACACTAGAATTAGTTAATAAAATACAGTTTTGGTATCTGTGAACTATAAAAAATATTACTGGAAAGTCAAATTTCCAGTAATATTTTAAAATAACACTATTAATTATACAAAGGTATCTAGTGTCTCTAAATAAATTTGTAAACCTGTAAAAAATTTTGTGTGAACTGAAGGAGGCCGTCTCGTTATAGAAATTACTTTCTATTTTGAGACAGCCTCTTTTATAATTTATTTAACTGTAAATCCCATTTCTATTGCTTCACTTAAGTTATTTCCTTCTGCTGATTTAACATTGGTAGATATATTTAAATAATAAGTTTTCCCAGGCTCAAATCCCTCTTTACATTCAATAATTACCTGTTTATTTTCTGAATCATAGTTTAAATCTACTACAGCTATATTCCCTTCTGCATCAGAAACTACAATGTTCTCTCCATTTACAGTTTCAGAGTCTAATTCCCTGCTAAAAGTAATTTGCCAAGTCTTATTTTCTTCAACATCTTCTTTTTGTTCAAGCACCTTTTTGTTTTTATTTTCTCTTAAATGCTTTACAATTTCCCCTTGCTTTTCATCTACACTATTAATAAGCTGATCAATTTTAGCTTTCATTTCTTCAATTTTATCATATGCACTTTGTAATCCTTCATTATCATCACTATATTTGTTGCTTAAAGCATCTAATTTATTAGTTACACTATTTAATTTATTAAGCTGTGCATTCAATTTTCCATAAAAGCTATTGTATCGTGAATTATCTTCTTCCTCAAATTCTTCTTCTATCTCTTCAAGTTCTTCTTTGTCTTCCTCGCTTATTTCTTCGGCTTCCTCTAACTCCTCAGTATCTCCTAATTCTTCTGTTACCTCTTCTGTTGTTTCTTCTTCGTCAATCAATTTATCTTGTCCTACTTCTTCCGCATCTGTATCATTAGTAACTGATTGATTCTCTGTACCTGTACTAGCTTCAATTGTTTCAGTATCACTTACAGTTTCGTTGTTATCTTCGCCTGGACTTTCAACTACTTCTTCATTCCCTGCTGCCTCTTCTGCACCGTCTGCTTGCTCTTCAGAATTTGCTTCATCTTCACTCTCTGGAGCTGACATTCCCGTTTCAAAATAACTATTAATCTGCTCCTCTATTTTTAGAGTTTCTTTTTCAATGCCCTCTAAACGTTTTAAAATCGTACTAGTCATATTTTCTAAGTGTTTTTTGTTTTTTTCATTCTTACTTTCTTTTTTATCTTTCTTCCCTTTAATCTCTTCTACCTTTTCTTTAGCAGCATTTTTGGCACTTAGCTCTATCTTATTATTAACATACTTTTCATTACTCGTCGCTATTCCACTTGCATAACTAGCTGGAATGACAAATGTAGACACTATACTCGCAGTTACTAATACTTTAATTCGCTTGTTCATAATTATTCCTCCAGTTTAATTTTATGGTATAATTATACTTGAATTTAAATGCTTGTCCATATGATGCACAAGCTGAATTACTAGTCAATTTGTACGTACCATAACTAGATATTATAATATTCGTTTATAATATTTATTAATGAAGCCTAAGTTAAATTTAAATAATTAAAAATTCATATGTACTTACTATAAATGAGCTTCGCTATGCAAATCCATTTATAGTATATTAATTTGCTGCTCCCTATTTACTAATATTTCAGAGGCAGCAAGAAAATAAAGATTCGAAATTAGTCCATAAAAAGCACCCACATTAACTAATGTGCTAGGTATTATAGATACTGTTTCTACTCCTGATTGTATCTGTCTCCTAACCTGCTCTATCCTAAGCCCTGATGTTAAAACTGATAATAAGGAGCTAATTACTGACATTTTGACTGCAACTAATACTAACTCAGACGGTGTAGGATTAGTTTTGACATTTATACCTTTTTGTCTAAGTATTAAAATTTCAGTAGATATTGAAGCAGCTCTAAGCAAAAGCAATGTTGCTGAAATTGAAATTAAGTTTCCTAGCTTTTCAATTCTAAGCAAATCTAATTCTGAGGGCATAGTATACCTCCCATTATTGCTAATATGGTATCTAAAATAACATTGAATTTTTCAATCTAATAATTATATTATGCTTCACATCTCCCTAATGCTACTAACCAACTGTGTCGCTTAGTTAATTGCATAAATGCTCATTGAGTTTATATATTTAAAAAATCTTTTTTGTGACAAATATCATAGTTTTTTGACATAAAATAAGTATACTTATATATACGGGAGTTAATTATTGTTTGATTCCCCTCCTATTTTTAAGCAAATTCTTGCTTTTTAGTAAATCGAAAATTTTAATAGTCTGAAAAAGCCACCAATAAAATTGGTGGCTTTTTCAGTTGCTTTGTAAACTATATATTAAATATAAGGAGTCTCTTGATATACATAATAATTCAGCCAATTTGAAAATAATAAATTTGCATGTGCTCTCCATCTTACCAAAGGAGCATTATTTGGATCATCGTTTAAAAAATAATTCTTAGGAATATCTATATTAAGCCCCCTTAATATATCCCTATCATATTCTCCCTTTAAAGTAAGTGGGTCATATTCTGAATGCCCAGTAACAAAAATTTGTTTTCCATCTTTGGTAGCCATAAGGTATACTCCTGCCTCCTTAGATTCTGACAATACTTCAAGTTCTGGAATTTTGTCAATATCTTCTCTTAAAACTTCTGTATGTCTTGAATGCGGTACGTAAAACTCATTATCGAAGCCCCTTAGAATTTTAGCATCTCTGACATTTACTACATGTTGAAAAATACCAAACATCTTCTTATCTAAAGGATACTTAGGAATCCCAAAGTGATAATATAGTCCTGCTTGTGCTCCCCAACATATATGGAGAGTTGACGTAACACTTGCTACTGAAAAATCCATTATTTCCTTTAGTTCCTCCCAATAGTCCACCTCTTCAAACTCTATATGTTCAATGGGCGCCCCAGTTATTATCATGCCATCAAACTTTTCATCTTTTATATCCTTAAAGGTGTTATAAAAGCTAATCAAGTGTTCTTTAGGAGTATTTTTTGACTTGTGTTCTTCAATATGAAGAAGCTTTACTTCAACCTGTAATGGAGTATTTCCAAGTAATCTCAGAATTTGTGTTTCTGTCTGAATCTTTGTTGGCATTAGATTTAATATTACTATTTTTAATGGTCTTATATCTTGATGTATTGCCCTATCCTCATACATTACAAAGACATTTTCCTTCGTAAGAATTTTTGCTGCTGGAAGACTTTCTGGAACAATTATTGGCATAGCTATGATCCTTTCCTTCTGTTATTCAATAATTAAGCTAGGTTCCTTAATGCCTGCTCAAAGTCCTTTATTATATCTTCCACATCTTCAATTCCTACTGATACTCTTATTAAATCTGGAGCAACTCCTGCTGCTATTTGCTGTTCTTCTGTAAGCTGTCTATGAGTTGTGCTGGCTGGGTGAATTACTGAAGTTCTAGCATCTCCTAAGTGAACAACTAGAGCTGCTAGCTTTAAGTTTCTTATAAATTGCTTTCCTGCTTCAACCCCACCCTTAACTCCAAAAGTTAAAATACCACTTGCCCCATTAGGTAGATACTTTTGAGCTAAACTATAAGTTGAATGGCTCTCTAAAAGCGGATAACTTACCCAACTTACATTCTCATGACTTTCTAAATATTTAGCTAGTCTTAAAGCATTATAACTGTGTTCTCTCATTCTTAGATGAAGAGTTTCAAGTCCAAGATTAAATAAATATGCATTGAAAGGACTTGCGCAAACCCCTAAGTCTCTTAAAAGTTGTACTCTTGCCTTTACTATATATGCTGCATTTCCAAACCTTTCAACATACCTAATTCCATGATAGGTCGGATCGGGTTCTGTAAGTTCAGGATACTTCCCATTATCCCAATCAAAGTTTCCCCCATCTACAATAATTCCACCTATACTTGATGCGTGCCCATCAATGTATTTTGTAGCTGAATGAACAACTATATTAGCTCCTAACTTTAGTGGATTACAAAGATACGGCGTTGCTATAGTATTATCTACTATGAAAGGTACCCTCATTTTCTTTGCAACTCTTGAGAACTTTTCAAAATCTAGTATATTTAATCCTGGGTTTCCTATAGTTTCTCCGAAGATTGCTCTAGTATTCCCTCTAAACTTCTTTATTATCTCCTCCTCTTCTGCATCTGGATCTATAAATGTCACCCCTATTCCAAACTTCTTTAAAGTTGCTGAAAGTAGAGTGAATGTTCCTCCATATAAGGTTGATGCAGCTACTAAATGCTCGCCACTCTTGCAAATATTTAAGATTGATAGAGTAGTAGCCGTTTGCCCTGATGATACTGCAACGGCTCCCACTCCCCCTTCTAGTTGTGCTATCTTTTCCTCATAAGCAGCTATAGTAGGATTACTTATTCTTGAATACATGTGCCCTTCTGCTTCTAAATCAAATAATGCTGCTACTTCATCTGGATCATCATACTTATAAGTTGTACTTTGATATATAGGAAGTACTCTTGTTTCCCCTGACTTTGGAGTGTATCCTCCTTGTATGCATATAGTCCCCTTTTTCCAGCTATTACTCATCATTGTTTCCCCCTCTACTTTATTTAAGTTCAATTATTTATTAAGCCATGCAACTCCTCTGCATTTTTTTAGAGAAATACCTGCAGAGTAAGCGGCTATTAAGAATCATAGATTTAATATATCTGCTTAACCGCGTATCGTAAAATTAGAGATTTGTGCTGCCTGCTTAGGCATTTTCTAACTTTATAAATTTCTTCACAGCTATAACAGAATTAGCACTGTGTAATTTTTCAATTATCGAATCTAGAATCTCTTCGCTTTCACATTCAACAAAGGAAATTACTTCATCTCCGTTTATTCCTTTTTCGTTAGAAAATCGACATTTGCTAAAAAGCTCTCCTAACGAGCACATTATACCTAATCTATCTTCTCCTTTAATTCTAAGCATCCACTGAGCCTTTCTCTTCCATAATCCATAAACCTCTGCTTTTTCTTTGGATGGAATAGCAATTTTCCTACCTTTATTCTCAATAATATCTACTATATCACCAAAAACTGCACTGGCTGTAGGAAATTTCCCAGCTCCCTTACCATAGAAAAACATCTCTCCTACAGCATCTCCTTTAATTGATATTCCATTGAACTCATCTTCAACCTTTCCAATTTGGCTTCCCTTATTCACTAAAACAGGTCTTACTGCTGCATATATTCCTTCCTCTTCCTTGCTGCTCATTGCTAGCAACTTTATATTACAATTTACTTCTTTTGCACATTTTATATCCGTTTCATTAATCTCAGTTATTCCAATAGCTACAATGTCTTGCCACTCAACCCTCTTGTTGTAAGAAATTGTAGATAATATAGATAACTTTCTTGCAGCATCATATCCCATTACATCTGATTCAGGGTTAGCCTCGGCAAAACCAAGTTCTTGAGCAATCTTAAGTGCTTCACTATAACTCATATTCTCATTATACATTTTAGATAAAACAAAATTAGTAGTACCGTTTAATATTCCCCTTATGTTCTGTATCTCATTTCCAGCTAAGCATTCACTTAATGGCTTTAATATTGGTATGCCCCCTCCTACGCTAGCCTCAAAATGAAGTTTTACTTGATTTTCATTAGCTATATTTAAAAGTTCCTCTCCATGTTTGGCTATTAAATCTTTATTAGCGGTTACTACATGCTTTTTCATACTGAGAAATCTTTTTATATATTCATAGGTAGGTTCTATTCCTCCCATAACCTCAACTACTATATCTATATCTTCACTAAAAAGTTCTTCAATTTTATCTGTTAATAAATTCGCATTGCTTTGCCCCAAATGTTTATTTATATCTTTTACTAGTATTTTTGCTATTCTTATTTCTTCACCAGTTCTTTCCTTCAACTTTTTAATATTTTTATTTATAAGCTCTACAACCCCTGATCCAACAGTTCCATTTCCTAGTATACCTATATTCGTCATAAAAACCCCCCGTTTTATTTACCTAATTAACCTGTTAAAGTTATAATGTTGTAATTTATTAAATCAAAATATTAGAAGAGTATCTTAATTTTCACCTCATTCCTATTTACTACATGTATTTTTCCAAATAAAAAACCACTTCTTAGTCTAAGAAGTGGTATAAATCAACTATAAAATCCATAATTAAAGGATTCTTTCACTTCTTATCTTTCAGGAAAACTCCTGCAGGAATTAGCACATTTCTATCTTAAGTTATTAAGATAGCTGTTGCTGGGTTTCATAGGGCCAGTCCCTCAACCACTCTTGATAAGATTTTATTTAATTTAAAAACTATTCTACACGTCTATTTAAAATATGTCAAGCTTTTTTATATCATACAAAATCTTTTTATAAATATTTCGGAATTTATTTGCAAAAATAAAAACTTTTCTATTAACTTTCAAACTAAAAAAGCACTAAGAATCTCATTTCGAAATTCTTAGTGCTTTTTCTATCTACCCGGCGGCGACCTACTCTTCCACACCGTCTCCAGTGCAGTACCATCGGCGCTTTGAAGCTTAACCTTCGTGTTCGGTATGGGAACGGGTGTTACCTTCAAGCCATAACCACCAGATTTTTTGGGGCCTGAGTTATAAATTAGGCATCTAGATATTATTCCTTATACCTATTTTTAAACTTAGCCTTACTTTTAATCCCTAGTCTCTATTCGCTAATCCCTATCATTTTAGAGATTAGTGACTAGCTATTAGCGATTCTCTTTGAGAGTTATTCTCTCAAAATTGCACAGTGTACTTTCTTCAACCACTAATCTCTAGTCTCTAATCGCTATATTTTAGCGATTAGTGATTAGCAACTAGCGACTTTTTTTGTTGATCAAGTCCTCGATCTATTAGTATCAGTCAGCTGAGTACATTACTGCACTTACACCTCTGACCTATCAACCTGGTAGTCTTCCAGGGATCTTACTAGTTAAACTATGGGAAATCTAATCTTGAGGTGGGCTTCACGCTTAGATGCTTTCAGCGTTTATCCCTTCCCGACATAGCTACCCAGCTGTGCTCCTGGCGGAACAACTGGTGCACCAGAGGTCAGTCCATCCCGGTCCTCTCGTACTAAGGACAGCTCCTCTCAAATTTCCTACGCCCACGGCGGATAGGGACCGAACTGTCTCACGACGTTCTGAACCCAGCTCGCGTGCCGCTTTAATGGGCGAACAGCCCAACCCTTGGGACCGACTACAGCCCCAGGATGCGACGAGCCGACATCGAGGTGCCAAACCTCCCCGTCGATGTGGACTCTTGGGGGAGATCAGCCTGTTATCCCCGAGGTAGCTTTTATCCGTTGAGCGATGGCCCTTCCATACAGAACCACCGGATCACTAAGCCCGACTTTCGTCCCTGCTCCACCTGTATGTGTCGCAGTCAGGCTCCCTTCTGCCTTTACACTCTACGCGCGATTTCCGACCGCGCTGAGGGAACCTTTGGGCGCCTCCGTTACCTTTTAGGAGGCGACCGCCCCAGTCAAACTGCCCACCTAACAATGTCCTGTGACCAGATTCATGGCCGCCAGTTAGAATTCCAGTACTATCAGGGTGGTATCCCAAGGATGACTCCACAAGAGCTGACGCTCCTGCTTCTCAGTCTCCCACCTATCCTGTACAGACAATACCGAAATTCAATGCTAAGCTACAGTAAAGCTCTACGGGGTCTTTCCGTCCAACCGCGGGTAGCAAGCATCTTCACTTGCACTACAATTTCACCGGATTTGCTGCCGAGACAGTGCCCAAATCATTACGCCATTCGTGCGGGTCAGAACTTACCTGACAAGGAATTTCGCTACCTTAGGACCGTTATAGTTACGGCCGCCGTTTACTGGGGCTTAAGTTCATAGCTTCGCTTGCGCTAACTATTCCCCTTAACCTTCCAGCACCGGGCAGGCGTCAGCCCCTATACATCAGCTTACGCTTTAGCAGAGACCTGTGTTTTTGATAAACAGTTGCTTGGGCCTGATCACTGCGGCCTGCTCTCGCAGGCACCCCTTCTCCCTAAGTTACGGGGTCAATTTGCCGAGTTCCTTAGCAGCAATTCTTCCGACGGCCTTAGGATTCTCTCCTCATCTACCTGTGTCGGTTTGCGGTACGGGCACCATTTTGCTCCATAGAGACTTTTCTTGGCAGCGTGGAATCAGATACTTCGCCAAAATAGGCTCCCCATCACACCTCAGGCTCAGTTGAGCGGATTTACCTACTCAACACCCTAAGTGCTTAGACGCACATCCAATAGTGCGCACATCCTATCCTCCTGCGTCATCCCATTTGTCAAACGCATTATGGTGGTACTGGAATATCAACCAGTTGTCCATCACCTACGCCTTTCGGCCTCGGCTTAGGTCCCGACTAACCCTGGGAGGACGAGCCTTCCCCAGGAAACCTTAGATATTCGGCCAACAGGATTCTCACCTGTTTCTCGCTACTTATGCCAGCATTCTCACTTCTGCACTGTCCACCACTCCTTACGGTATGGCTTCAACCTGTACAGAAAGCTCCTCTACCACGTGTACGTAGTACACATCCATAGCTTCGGTGGTAAGTTTTAGCCCCGGACATCTTCGGCGCGGGATCTCTCGACTAGTGAGCTATTACGCACTCTTTAAATGAGTGGCTGCTTCTAAGCCAACATCCTAGTTGTCTTAGAAATCCCACATCCTTTACCACTTAACTTACACTTTGGGACCTTAGCTGATGGTCTGGGCTCTTTCCCTTTTGACCACGGATCTTATCATTCGTAGTCTGACTGCCGGGGTACAAGTATATGGCATTCGGAGTTTGATAGGGTTCAGTAACTGTTGTCAGCCCCTAGCCCATTCAGTGCTCTACCTCCACTACTTAATTACCCGACGCTAGCCCTAAAGCTATTTCGAGGAGAACCAGCTATCTCCGAGTTCGATTGGAATTTCTCCGCTATCCACAGCTCATCCCATGGTTTTTCAACACCAACGTGGTTCGGACCTCCACGAAATTTTACTTTCGCTTCATCCTGGCCATGGATAGGTCACCCGGTTTCGGGTCTACGATATGCAACTAGTTGCCCTGTTCAGACTCGGTTTCCCTTCGGCTCCGCACCATAAGTGCTTAACCTTGCTACATATCGTAACTCGCTGGCCCGTTCTACAAAAAGTACGCCGTCACACATAAAAGTGCTCCGACCGATTGTAGGCACACGGTTTCAGATTCTATTTCACTCCCCTCCCGGGGTTCTTTTCACCTTTCCCTCACGGTACTGCTTCACTATCGGTCACTAGGTAGTATTTAGCCTTGGGAGATGGTCCTCCCAGCTTCCCACAAGGTTTCACGTGTCTCGTGGTACTCTGGAGTAGATCTACTTTTCTTTTCCTTTTGCCTACAGGGTTATTACCTTCTGCGACTGAACTTTCCAGTTCTATTCAGCTAAGAAAATCAAAGCGTTATGATCTATCCTCAACCCCAGAAACAAAGTTTCTGGTTTGGGCTCTTCCCCGTTCGCTCGCCGCTACTTAGGGAATCGATTTTTCTTTCTCTTCCTCTGGGTACTTAGATGTTTCAGTTCCCCAGGTGTACCTCCACATACCTATTTATTCAGCATGTAGTACATGATGTTAATCATGTGGGTTTCCCCATTCGGAAATCTGCGGATCACAGATAATTTGCATCTACCCGCAGCTTATCGCAGCTTATCACGTCCTTCATCGGCTCCTAGTGCCAGGGCATTCACCGTGCGCCCTTTATAACTTGATCTTTATCACTAAGTTTTTGGTTTCCACTTAGTTTTGGAACTTTAATTTTAGTAATCAGTTTTAATAATCTCTAATCTCTATTCTCTAATCGCTATATTAACTCTTAAGGAGTATCCTTTAGCGACTAGTGATTAGTGACTAGCGACTCTTATTGTACACTGTGCAATTTTCAAAGAACAAAAGTTCTAGTTAAAAGCTAACATTTAACTTCTAACTGTTTGAAAGACACTTAGTCTTTCAAAATTAAACAGAATTAAGTCCAGTCTATGAAAGCGTAAGCTTCCATTTCTCCCTAGAAAGGAGGTGATCCAGCCGCAGGTTCTCCTACGGCTACCTTGTTACGACTTCACCCCAATCACCAATCCCACCTTCGGCCGCTGGCTCCTTACGGTTACCTCACGGACTTCGGGTGTTACCGGCTCTCATGGTGTGACGGGCGGTGTGTACAAGACCCGGGAACGTATTCACCGCGACATGCTGATTCGCGATTACTAGCAACTCCAACTTCATGTAGGCGAGTTTCAGCCTACAATCCGAACTGGGACCGGCTTTTGAGTTTAGCTCCCCCTCGCGGGATTGCATCTTGTTGTACCGGCCATTGTAGCACGTGTGTAGCCCTAGACATAAGGGGCATGATGATTTGACGTCATCCCCACCTTCCTCCGCGTTAACCGCGGCAGTCTCGTTAGAGTGCTCAACCTAATGGTAGCAACTAACAACAAGGGTTGCGCTCGTTGCGGGACTTAACCCAACATCTCACGACACGAGCTGACGACAACCATGCACCACCTGTCTTCCTGCCCCGAAGGGCTTCCTCAGTTACGAGTAATTCAGGAGATGTCAAGTCTAGGTAAGGTTCTTCGCGTTGCTTCGAATTAAACCACATGCTCCGCTGCTTGTGCGGGTCCCCGTCAATTCCTTTGAGTTTTAATCTTGCGACCGTACTCCCCAGGCGGAATACTTATTGCGTTTGCTGCGGCACCGAGGGTGGTACCCCCCGACACCTAGTATTCATCGTTTACGGCGTGGACTACCAGGGTATCTAATCCTGTTTGCTCCCCACGCTTTCGTATCTCAGCGTCAGTTATGGTCCAGAAAGCCGCCTTCGCCACTGGTGTTCTTCCTAATCTCTACGCATTTCACCGCTACACTAGGAATTCCACTTTCCTCTCCCACACTCTAGATACCCAGTATCAAATGCAGCGCCCAGGTTAAGCCCGGGAATTTCACATCTGACTTAAATATCCGCCTACATACTCTTTACGCCCAGTAAATCCGGACAACGCTTGCCACCTACGTATTACCGCGGCTGCTGGCACGTAGTTAGCCGTGGCTTCCTCCTTGGGTACCGTCATTATCGTCCCCAAAGACAGAGCTTTACAATCCGAAGACCTTCATCGCTCACGCGGCGTTGCTGCGTCAGGGTTTCCCCCATTGCGCAATATTCCCCACTGCTGCCTCCCGTAGGAGTCTGGACCGTGTCTCAGTTCCAATGTGGCCGATCACCCTCT
This sequence comes from Clostridium bovifaecis, assembly GCA_009738435.1. GTDB lineage: Bacteria > Bacillota > Clostridia > Clostridiales > Clostridiaceae > Clostridium_H > Clostridium_H bovifaecis. Next base: position 3,277,974 of record CP046522.1, read on the forward strand.
CAGGTCGGCTACGCATCGTCGCCTTGGTGAGCCGTTACCTCACCAACTAGCTAATGCGCCGCGGGTCCATCTCAAAGCGGATTGCTCCTTTGATTATTCTCTCATGCGAGAAAATAATGTTATGCGGTATTAATCTCCCTTTCGGGAGGCTATCCCCCTCTTTGAGGCAGGTTACCCACGTGTTACTCACCCGTCCGCCGCTAGGTTTGTTCCGAAGAACTCCCCTCGCTCGACTTGCATGTGTTAGGCACGCCGCCAGCGTTCGTCCTGAGCCAGGATCAAACTCTCAATTTAAAAGTTTAATCTGTTACTCATAAAGTTTATTGACTGGCATTTTTACCTTAATTCTGTTTAATTTTCAAAGACCAATTGTTTTCGCCGTCATTTGACAGCTTATTTAGTATAACAACTTCATTCTTACTTGTCAACACTTTTTTTCATAACCTCTAATCGCTAATCTCTAGTCTCTAAAAGACAAATTAAAATTTAATTATTAGTGATTGGTGATTAGTGACTAGCTACTGCTCTTGCTAGCCTCTCGTGACGACATGAACTATCTTATCACAAATATAAACTGAGCTTTACACAACATCACTTATTAAACTGTTTTATATTTATCATTCTAAATTTTCCTCGGTATACCTTTTAATTTCTCCTATTGATACGCAAGGCTTAGTTTCTTAGAGCAAATTAAAAGTTAGTATGTTAGAAGTTAGAATTCAGTGTAAAACTCAATAGCAACTAGAGAATAGTGACCACTTTATAAGTTTTAACCTTATTTCCTAATTATCTAACTTCCAACTACCTTCTGCTGGTTTTTCATCTAGCACTTCCTGCGGCAAAACCCTTAGAGCTTTCTCCAACAATTCTTTTCCACTTGTCCCTTTGGCCCAAGGTGGAGAAACAATTTGTTTCCACTTCCTGCTTCCCCGTTGTTCGAAGAAAAGATTTAATCCATGCTGCATAGACATAATTGATGAGCATCCTTCTTTCTCTATCTTTTCAATATAAGGAATAAACCCCTCTATTATTTCTCTTCGTGATATATTATTTATCTTTCCATTTTTTCATAAAACGCCCTAGCATAACACCATCTACTTTTTTTAAATGTTCCTCTATTTCTGATATAGTTTTAATTCCTCCATTTATCTCTATATTTAAGTGTGGAAAATCTTGCTTTAGCCTATAAACTTCATCATAACGAAGCGGTGGAATTTCCCTATTCTCTTTAGGACTAAGTCCTGCAAGAATTGCAATTCTTGCATGCACTATTAGTCTATCTACTCCTACCTTTTCAATAATGTTTACAAAATGAACCATGTCTTCATATTGATCAAATAGAGTTTTTTCAAAAGTTTCTGGCAGAATTCCTTTACCTTCTATCCCGATTCTATGTTTAATCGTTACAGGCTTTTTAGTGATTTTTCTAATAGATTCTATCATTTCAGCTACAAGTTCTGGATAAGCCATGAGCACAGCTCCCATCATATTTCCTGATACTCTATCAGAAGGGCATCCTACATTTAAGTTTATCTCATCGTAATCCCATTCCTCAGCTATTTTTACTGCTTCATAAATTTCTTTTGTATTACAGCCTGCTACTTGTAATGCTAAAGGCTTCTCCAAAGGATCAAAGTCTAGAATCCTTTTTCTATCTCCGTGAATTATAGCTTGTGCTGTAACCATTTCTGTGTAAAGAAGTGCCTTTTTTGTAATAAGACGGGTAAAATATCTAAAATGTCTATCTGTTCTATCAATCATTGGCGCAATACTCACCTTTGGTGGTATTACTTTTGAGATATATCTTCTATCCACAACGCAACCTCCCACTAATTTATATACGATGTCTATCACCGCTAAGAATCCTCTTTATAGCATATCTACTTTCTTATTTTTGCTACTAGTTTTCCATAAAATTCTTCTGGGTTTTCTGCAGTTATCATTTTAGCATCACTGACTCCATATAGTATCGTGCACAAGTGCTACAGTGTCCTAAGCAATCTTCAATATATATGGTAACATCAAGACATTCCTTTTCTATTCTTTCAATAATTCTCCTTAAGCCTTTATATGTATATATTTTTTCTTTATCAGCAAAAATTATTTAGATTAATTGTTATTCTCTCTAAATAAGAGTTAAAATAATATGTAAGCCAAAAACTTTAACAAACTATACTGGATAAGGAGAAATACATATGATAAGTTTTGTAGTGGCTATGGCTAATAATAATGTAATAGGTAAGAATAACTCTCTTGCCTGGAGCCTGCCTGTAGACTTAAAAAGATTTAAAGATATTACACTGACTAAGACTAAAACAATGATTATGGGAAGAAAAACCTTTGAGGCTCTCCCAAAGGTTCTTCCTGGTAGAAAACATGTAGTACTTACTAGAAATAAACATTTTGCGGTTAATTATAAAGATGTAAAAATTCTTCATAATATAGAAGATTTAAAGTTCTATATAGAAAGTGGAGAAGAATATTTTGTAATAGGCGGTGGAGAACTCTTTAATTCACTCATGCCCTATGTTCAAAAGATCTACTTAACTATAATACATCATGATTTTGAAGGGGATACCTTTTTCCCATCTTATAATGAAAAAGACTGGGAAATAATTGAGAATTTTGAGGGAGTTGTTGATGATAGAAATAAATATGAACACACCTTCTTGACTATGGTTAGAAAAAATATGATATTCCCGCATTCTTACCAAGGAAACTAACTTGTATATGCTCTGATTACGGCAAAAGTCACTCTGATATAATAGCCGAATAAAAAAAGCCGCACTAAAGCTTAGTGCGACTTTCTATATGAATCTTTACTTACTCTTCATCATAAAAATCTAAAAATGAGTATTTTTCCCCGCCTTTTTCCCAGCCTAAAATTGAGTCTATATTTACATTTTGAGCTGATTGGAAAATTGACTTTTCTACATCTTTAAAGTTTTTCTTTAATTCTTTAATTAGCGCTTTGATCTCGGCACGTTTACTTGAGGTTTTTTGTGCCGCCACTACACAGCCACAATTCATAGGAGATATTCCAGCATTCATTGTATATCGCTTAATATCATCTTCATGAATATAGTACATAGGCCTAATCAATTGTAAACCTTCGAAGTTTGTAGCATGTAATTTAGGCCTCATAGTTTTATAGTTTCCTGCATAAAGAATATTTAGCATAGTTGTTTCAATAACATCATTAAAATGATGTCCCAGCGCCAACTTATTACAGCCTAGCTTTTGAGCCTGTGCATATAATGAACCACGGCGCATTCTTGCACACATATAGCAAGGATAATCATTTGCTATTTCGTCAACTATATCAAAGATACCAGACTCAAACATTTTTACTGGAATATTTAAATATTCACAGTTGTTAAGCAGTAGCTCCTTATTGCTTTCATGAAATCCTGGGTTCATAGCAATGAATTCTAGTTCGAAATTCATTCGTCCATGGCGCTTAAGCTCTTGAAATAACTTTGCCATTAAAAGACTATCTTTTCCTCCAGATATTGCTACTGCTATTTTATCTCCTTCTTCTACTAGTTTAAAGTCTCTAACAGCCCTAGTAAACTTAGTCCAAATATGCTTCCTATATGTCTTAATGATACTACGTTCTATATCCTTTAGGGGCTTTCTTTCACTCAATGGAATTAACAATTCGCATCCACTTCCACCAAGGTTGCTCATTTTATCACCTCATTTGTATATAATTCACTACATTAGTCTTATCAGATAAGTTTTAAATGAATGTTAGCTTTAATATTCATTTAAAATTTCCCTTTAGTACGCGAAAGATATGCTTTAAAATTATAGATTACCTACAACTTTTAAAACATAGCAATCTTATTATATTGTAGAGTAAAGATGTCTGAATTTCAATTACTTTATCTTAGAATTTGGTTTAAAAATTTCCTTGCCCGCTCTGTTGAAGGAGCCTTAAAGAAGTCTTCTGGTATTCCTTCTTCAATAATCTTTCCTTCATCCATAAAAATCACCCTATGGGCAACCTCCCGTGCAAAACCCATTTCATGGGATACAACTATCATGGTCATACCTTCCTTAGCTAAATCCTGCATCACCCCTAATACTTCTCCCACTAGCTCTGGATCTAAAGCAGAAGTTGGCTCATCAAATAGCATGATTTCAGGTTCCATTGCTAGAGACCGCGCAATTGCTACTCTCTGCTGCTGCCCCCCTGAGAGTCTACTTGGATATTCATTCTTCTTATCTAAAAGCCCTACCTTTGATAAAAACTTTTCACCTAGTATTTCTGCTTGATTTTTAGGGACCTTTTTTACTGTAACAAGCCCCTCAATTACATTTTCTAAAGCCGTCATATGTGGAAATAGATTAAAGCTTTGAAATACCATTCCGGTTAGCTTTCTTAAATCTCTAATTCTCTTACACCGCTCTTTTTGCGACATATTTTCATCAATTAAAATACCACCTACTTCAATGCTTCCCCCATTCAGGCTCTCTAATCCATTTAAACACCGCAGCAGTGTAGTTTTACCTGAGCCGCTAGGCCCTATAATTACAACTACTTCTTTAGGATGAATATAGAGATTAACTTTTCTTAAAACTTCATTGTTCCCAAAACTTTTAATTAAATTACATACCTTAATCATATATATCCCATCCCTAAAATTAGTAATTTTTAGACAACTTTATTTCGAGCCGTCCTAATGCCATAGAAAAGATTGTACTCATTACCCAATACATAAGAGCAATAGCGATATAAAATGGCATAACTACTAAATGTTTTGATATCAATAGTTGGGAAGCACGGAGAAGTTCTGTTACCGTTATAACTGAAACCAGTGAGGTTTCCTTAAGCATCCCAATAAAAGTGTTTCCCATTGGAGGAATTGCCACTCTAGCTGCTTGTGGTAAAATTATTCTTCTCATCGCCTGCCAGTAGGTCATCCCAATACACATAGCAGCCTCCATTTGTCCTTTAGGAATTGAAATAATAGCTCCTCTAATGGCCTCAGATAAATATGCCCCTATATTAATACTGAGAGATATAAAAGCTGCTGGCAGAGGTTCAAGTACTATCCCCAAATCTGGAAGGCCATAATAAATTATAAAAATTTGTACCAGTACAGGGGTTCCCCTAATTATAGAGACATAAGCTTTTGCTAAGTTTGCTAGTATGCAATTTGGGATAAGCCTAGCGAGGGCAACAAAAAGACCAATAATGAGACCACATGACATTGATACTAAAGTTATTATCATAGTGTAATAAGCGCCTTTAAATAAAAGGCTTATATCCTGCAATACTAGATTCATGGTATTTTTTGCCCTCCCTTGCTCTTGTAATTAGATATTTGGTTCAACACCAAACCACTTCATAAATATGCTTTTGTAAGTTCCATCTGCTTTCATATCTTCTAAAGCCTTATCTAACGCAGCTAAAAATTCTGGATTTTCCTTGCGGATTGCCATTCCTGCAAAGTCTTCTTTTATGGCTGTGCCTACGGCCTTAACTTTTAAATTGTTCTTTTCAATTTGGGGTTTAATTGCAAACATATTGTTTATGGTAGCATCAATTCTTCCTGTATTTAAATCCATAAGAGATGTAATAACATCATTATAAGTTACAATCTCAAAATTCCCTACTTTGGGCATAGCAACTTCTCTAAGATATTGTTCATCATTAGTTCCAAGCCCTACTCCTATCTTCTTGCCCTTAAAATCTTCTATTGATTTAATTTTCTCGTTATCTTCACGAACAATTACATTAACTGAATTTTTTATATATGGCTTTGAAAAATCCATAGTTGCCTTTCTTTCATCAGTTATTGTCATTTGACTTACTACTATATCAAATTTCCCTTTTTCAAGTCCACCAATAATGCCCGCCCACTCAGTAGTAATAAACTCAGCTTTAACACCTATTCTTTTAGCCACTTCTTTTGCAATATCTGCATCAAATCCGTCTACTTCGTTATTTGCATTTAAAAAGTTGTATGGAGGGTATGTTCCCATTAGCCCAACACGCATCTTTCCTGATTTTTTAATCTCATCAAGTAGAATGATCTTTTTATCAGAAGATGGCTTTAGATTGCAACTTACAAATATCATACTCATCAATATAAACATTCCAAAAAACATAAACATCTTTTTCTGGACTTTTCTCATTACATTTCCCCCTTTTGAGTTTAGTTGAACATAGTACACCCATTATATGTCATACATACCATTTCAAGATATTATATGCTTGTATAAATTTTGTGATACATAAAATGTAAACAGCTCTGTATTTTCCACAGAGCTTATGGTGTTGTTTTATTTTGTTTCCCTCTTACAAATCCAATTATTGCTGGAAGCATTGTAACCGCAGCTACTATCATAATAGCAAATTCAAGATTATCTCTAACAATTTTTAGGCTTCCAAAGAAATATCCTACAAATAAAAATATGCATATTCTAAGTATTCCACCTATACTAGCATAGACCATAAATTTATAGAAGTTCATTGAGCTAAGTCCTGCAACAAAAGCAATAAAGCTTCGAACTATAGGAATAAATCTCCCCATAATAATGGCAACCCTGCCGTGGTGTTCATAAAATAGATGCGCTTTCTCAATGGATTCCTTTTTAAAAAAACGATTCTCTTTCATGCTTAGAATCTTTTTTCCCAATAACTTGCCTATGCAATAATTAATAGCATCCCCCACTATAACCGCCCCCCATAAAACACCTAGTGTAACACTTACGTTTAGCGCTTTAATAGAAGCTAACGTACCAGTAACAAAAATCAAAGAATCTCCTGGTAGAAATGAAGTTATAATAGATGCTGCTTCAAGAAATACAAGAAAAAATAGCAATAAATATGTATATGCCCCATATTGATTTACGGCTACTCTTAAATATGTTTCAAAATTTGATACTATATATAAATTCCTTAAAAAGCTCCTCCATCCCTAGTTCCTCCAAAGCCTATGCTCTATTATAGTTATAGTTTCCCCCTAAGAAAGGAAAATACCTTTCCTAGGGGATGTAATATTTATTAAAATTAATTGGTGCTAATTGCTTTTTTATAAGATATAGTATTTTCATTAGTTTTAACAAAGAAAAATTTATATAACTGCACTAGTATGAATGGTATAAAAGCTAATCCATAGACTAGTGTGCATTGTTCCATGCTAAGCTTTTCAACTTCAAATATACCTCTTAAAGGTTCAAAAGCTAAAACTGAATTTAGAAATAATACTCCAATACCAAAGGCAATCCATAAATATTTATTTGAGAAAACTCCTATTCTAAAAACCGATTCTTTAGCCCTACAATTGAATCCATGGAAAAGTCTTGCAAGACATAGAGTAGCAAAAGCCATAGTACTTGCTACTGCAGTATTTCCACCTTGAAGCCCTAATTTAAAAGCAATCATAGTACAAGTAGCTATAAGAAAACCTTCTAGTATAATCTCTAAAGCAAAGTTTTTAGACAATATAGGCTCACTTATATTTCTTGGCTTTTCTCTCATAACACTTTTCTTGTGAGGCTCCAACCCTAAAGCTATAGCTGGAAGACTGTCTGTAAGCAAGTTTATAAATAGCAAATGTACAGCCGCAAAAGGATTTGGAAGAGCTGCTAAAGCTGCATATAAAACTGCTAATATTCCTGCTGTGTTGCCTGAAAGAAGGAACTTAATAGAACTTTTAATATTACTATATATATTTCTACCATTAGAAATAGCTTTTACTATTGTAGCAAAGTTATCATCTGTCAGTACCATTGCTGCAGCATCCTTTGCAACTTCTGTTCCTGTAATTCCCATAGATATACCAATATCAGCTTGTTTTAAAGCCGGAGCATCATTTACTCCATCCCCAGTCATAGCAACTACATTCCCTTTTTCCTGCCAAGCTCTTACTATTCTAATTTTGTGTTCTGGAGATACCCTTGCATAAACAGACACCTTTTCTACCCTTTCTTTTAGCTCTTCATCATTTAATCGGTCCAACTCATAACCTTCCATAGCTTCACCTTGGTTTTGCAATATACCTATTTGTTTTGCTATAGCTGAAGCCGTGATTTTATGATCTCCAGTAATCATTATTGGTTTGATACCTGCATTTATACATTCCGCTACAGCTTTAGCTGATTCTTCTCTTGGTGGATCCATCATGGATATTAATCCGACAAAAATTAAATCTTCTTCATCATCTATAGTAATTACTTTACCTTCCTTGAGCTCCTTATAGGCAAATGCTAAAACTCTAAGACCATTTTCAGAAAAATCTTTATTCACCTTTTTAATTTTTTCCTTATCCTTATTAGTTAATTCTATAACTCCATCATAAGTATACATCTTAATAGTTCTTTTTAACAATACATCTAAAGCACCCTTTGTAATCATAGTAACCTTACCATTTGCTTCATGAACTGTACTCATAAGCTTTCTATCTGAATCAAAAGGAACTTCACCAATTCTAGGATATTCTTCCCTTATCTTTATCTCCCTTAGTCCATAAAGCCTTCCTAAGTTTGTAAGGGCAATCTCTGTCGGATCCCCGATTTCTTTCTCTTCTCCTGAAATAGCATCACTGCATAGTAGACTCATTAAGATTAATTTTTCTTCTAAGTTATTATTTAGCTTTAATTGATTAGTATCTATTACCTTGTCATTCACATATACATGTTTGGCAGTCATCTTATTTTGTGTCAACGTTCCAGTTTTATCCGAACATATTACTGAAACGCTTCCTAAGCTTTCAACAGCTTGTAGTTTTCTTATGATCGCATTCTCCTTTGCCATTTTTTGAGTTCCAAGTGCCAAAACTATGGTTACAATAGAACTTAAAGCTTCAGGTATAGCTGCTACAGCTAGTGCTACTGCAAACATAAAAGAATCTATGACTTCATATCCTCTATACATATTTAAAACAAATATTAACGCACTTATAACTAAAATAACTGCTGCTAGCTTTTTCCCAAAATCATCTAAGCTGATCTGTAAAGGCGTCCTCTTTTCTTTAGTGTTTTCTAAGAGAGTTGCTACCTTACCTAGCTCTGTACTCATACCTATATCAGTGACTAACATTACAGCTCTACCATAGGTTACAAGACTTCCTGCGAAAATCATATTTTTTCTATCACCTATAGAAACATTCTCATCACTTACAACCTCGGTTATCTTTACCACACTTTCTGACTCCCCAGTAAGTGAACTTTCATTAACCTGTATGCTAAAATTCTCTAGTATTCTTCCATCAGCACTTACGTAGTCTCCTGCTTCTAAATACAATATATCTCCTACAACCACTTCACGTGAAGGTATTTCTATCTTCTCACTATTTCTTAAGACCCTAGCAACAGGTGATGATAATGCCTTTAAACTACTTAATGATTTTTCTGCCTTAATGTGTTGTACTGTTCCTAGAACAGCATTAAGAATAACTACAGAAAATATAACTAAAGCACTTTCTCCATTTCCTAAAAACATAGAAATAATAGCTGCTCCGAGTAGTATTAACACTAAAATGTCTTTAAACTGCTCACCAAAGACTCGAAGCGTACTTTTCTTTTTTCCTTCATTTAGTTCATTAAATCCTTGCTCTTCCCTTCTTTTTTTTACTTCCTCATCGCTAAGCCCTTGAGGTGCAGCTTTTAAACCTTTCATTACTTCTTCAATTGATTTCTTGTAAGCCTCTTTCATTTTTTCTCCCCCTTTAAAATTTTATATAAAAAAAGACCTTTGATATAATCCCAAAAATAATTTAGGATTATATCAAAAGTCTTGTAACCAAAGTTATTTGGCATATAACACCAGATTAGTTCTACTAATCGAAATGTTGATGTTATATTCTTACTACTCCCTTTTAATATGAGGAATTTAACTATTAACTTTAATCTTATTATATAGTAACTTTAACCATGTGTCAACAGTAAATAAATCTATTTAAAGAAAAAGAGAAGATAAAAATCTTTCTTCTCCTTTGCTTATCAGATTAGTTTATCAAATTTTAGACTTTTGCTTCTGTTTTTGTAGCTTGTGAAGCTTTAACATCTGATTTTTTCTTTATAAATTTTTGGCCTATTCTTGCTAGCCCTCCTGGGAAGAATAGTATGATTACTATATATATCATACCAAAGACTAACATCCATCTTTGCATAACTGCACTTAAGAAGTTTTCAGCTAAAGTTACAAGAATAGAACCGAATATCGGCCCAGTTAATGTTCCCATTCCGCCGAGAACTGTCATGAATAACGCCTTCATAGTCATATCAGAATGAATTAAAGCTGGGAATGCAGAGCCTAGGTAAACAACATAAAGTGATCCTGCAAAACCTGCAATAGCACCTGAAATTAAGATAACTACTAGTTTATAATTTAATACATTATACCCAATCATACCTGCTCTTACTTCATTCTCTCTAATAGCTTGAAGCACCCTACCTGTAGGTGAGTTAATTAGGCGCTTTGCAAAGATATATACTAATACAAGAAGAACTAAAATTATATAATAAAATACTCTTCTATCTGAAACTAGGGCAGGCACTCCATGGAAACCATCATCTCCACCAGTAATACTACTTGCCTTTAATACGACCACAAAGAAGAATTGCCCAAGCGCCATGGTTAACATAGAGAAATATATCCTTTGCACGGATTGATAAAGCGCCCATGGCAAAACCTACAACTAAACAAATAAGCAATACTACTATTAAAGCTGCAATAAATGGAAAATTATATGTTTTTATCAATATAGCTGTTATATAAGCGCCGCCGCCAAAGAAAAGTGCATGTCCAAATGATACTATACCAGTATATCCAAGCAGCAAGTCATAGCTTAACGCATATATCCCGAATATACATATTTGAATAGCTAAAGACTGCACAAAAGGCGAATTTATAATAAATGGAAATGCTATTAGTAAAACTGCTATTATGTTTAAAATTGGATGCCTCTTTATCATGCTTTCGCCCCCTTTGATAAAAGTCCTGCTGGTTTAGCAATCAATGTAACTATCATTATTAATATTGCTGATAGCATATATAATTCTGGCACGAAGTAGCCTATAATAGATTGAACAATTCCTACTAGTAATCCTGCTGCAATAGAGCCTGAGAAATTGCCTATACCACCTATTACTACAACTATTAAAGCATAGAATATTTGCTCAACACCTATTGTTGGATATAAACTTAAGAATGGTGCCGCTACAGCTCCACCAAGACCTGCCATAGCTGCACCTAAAGCAAAGGTAAAAGTGAATACTTTATCTACATTTATTCCTATAGCTCTTACCATATGAGGTCTTTCGATACCAGCTCTTATTATCATACCTAGTTTAGTCTTTTTAAGAAGTAATGTGACACCTATAAATACTATTATTCCTGCTATTATAATAAACAGCCTATAATAAGGAAGAACATTGCTCCCTAAATCTATAGATCCATTAAGCCAATCTGGTTTAGGCGCTACCATTACCTTTGTTCCCCAAACCATTTTAACAATTTCATCTAGGATATATATTAATCCAAAGGTCATCAATAGTTGATACATATGCTTTCCTTTTAAAGGTTTAATCAAGAACTTCTCGAATATTGCTCCAAGAATAGCTACAATAACCGCTCCCCCTAATAGCCCTAATATAAAGCTATTAGTGTATTTATAGATTGTAAAACTTAAGTAAGCTCCCCACATGAAAAGGGAACCATGAGCTAAATTTAACACGTTCATTAATCCAAAAATTAATGAAAGTCCAGAGGCTAGTAAAAAGTATAACATTCCAAGAGATATTCCATAAACTATCAAAATTAATATTGTGCTCATTATATCACCCCAATCATATACCTAAATATTTCTTCTTGATTTCCTCGTTATATAAAATATCTTCCTTGCCACTCTTATGCACAGTTCTACCGTCATCTACTATATAGAAAATATCTCCTATTCTAGTAGCCATGTCAAAGTTCTGCTCAACTAAAACAATGGTATTTGTCTTTTTAATTTCATTAATTTTGTCTATTAAATCTTCAATTATTAGAGGGGCTAATCCCTTTGAAGGCTCATCTATTAAAATGACCTTATTATCATTTATAAGGGATCTTGATATTGAAAGCATTTGCTGCTGTCCTCCGCTTAGAATTCTACTCTTATGCTTAAAATACTTTTTCATATCTGGAAACAAATCAAATATAAACTCTAATTTCTTACTATAAGCACCCTTATCCCTTGATGCAATAATTAAATTCTCTTCTACAGTAAGATCAGAAAACACCTCTCTGTCTTCTGGAACATATCCTATACCTTTTCTTGGAACTTGATAATCCTTTAACTTAGTGATATCCTCTCCATCAAGAGTGATTTTACCCTCGGATGCAGGTCTTAATCCCATTATGGTTTCTAAGGTAGTCGTCTTGCCAGCACCATTTCTTCCTAATATTACTGTAGCTTTTCCTTGTTCAATTTCAAGATTCACACCTGAAAGTATGTGGAACTGACCTATATAAGTTTGTACGTCTTGTAACGTTAATATATTCTTCATAGTGCTCCTCCTCCCAAGTATGCTTTTTGCACAGCTACATTTTCCTTTATTATTTCTGGCGCATCATCAGCTATTATTACGCCACCATGTAATACTGCGATAGTATCTGATATTCTCATAATGATATTTATTTTGTGTTCTATCATTAATATAGATTTATTTCCTATTTTTTTAATAGATTCTATAACATCTATCAAAGCTGGAACCTCTTCTAAAGAAATACCTGCAGTGGGTTCATCTAGTAAAATAAGCTCTCCGCCTAGTGCAAGCTGAATTCCTATCTCTAATTTTCTTTGCTCAGCATGAGAAAGCTCCACAGCTAGCATATCCCTTTTATCAGCTAGTTTAACTCTTTCCACTACCTCATCAGCTATAGCCATATATTCCTTAAACTTTTTATAGTTTGTTAGTAGCTTAAAATTATCCTTGCCTTTTGACTGAGCTGCAATTCTTATATTCTCATGTACTGTTAGGTTGGGAAATATATTAGTTACCTGGTATGATCTTCCTAAGCCCATATTTGTAATTTTATATGGTGGAAGCCCAGTTATATTAGTACCATTGAAATATACTTCGCCTCTAGTAGGCTTCATTGCTCCACTTATAAGATTAAACAATGTAGTTTTTCCTGCTCCATTTGGTCCTATAATAGTTTTAAAAGTATTTTTTTCAAGTTGCAGGTTTACATCTTTTAAAACTTCAATTCCACCAAAAGTTTTATTTATATTTTTAAGTTCCAAAATATTATTTGCCATAGTACTTCAGTCACCTCTTTTACCCTTATAATTTGTATACACTATTGAACACCTCTAAAGTAATTTTAGTAGAATTCGCCTATAAGCTATAGACGAATTCTACCATCATAATTTTACTTTCTTCCTGGTGCTGCTATCGGTGGTTCTAATTTTTCCATTGGGACTAATTCCAATAACTGCGGTTCTACATAATCTTTATCTTTCTTCCTTAATTCTACAACTGGTATTGGCTGCATAGCTTGATGGTCTTCTGGTCTTATATAATATTCACCTTTAACGCTCTTAAACTTTAATCCTTCAAAAGCTTTAACTAAATCTTCACCTTTAAGACTGGTAGACTTTTTAAGTCCTTCTACTAATGCTATTCCACCAGTAAAGCCAGCAGATGCAAATAAGTCTGGATCTTCATTATATTTTGCTCTATATTTTTCAACGAACCATTTATTTTCTGCATTATCAAATATGCTATTATAATAAATGATTGGTCCCATCATTCCTTCGCCAGCTTTACCGACAGCTTTAAGGAATGGGATGTCGGCTAAGTCAGCTGCTAATTTTATTTCTTTATTTACTCCTAGTTCCTGAATTTGTTGTGGTAATTTTGATGTAAAGCTGTCACCTACGATTACTAATACCAAAACGTCTGGTTTAGCATCTTTAATCTTAGTTAAATAAGAAGTAAAATCTGTTGAATCTACAGGAGCATAAGCTTCCCCTATAACCTTTCCGCCACCTAGTTCAATGTCTGTTTTCCAGGCATTTACGAAATCCTTACCTGCAACATTATCTGGAGCAAGCACATAGAATGTCTTACCAATTTTATTTAGATATGCTCCTCCAGCCATAGTAACTTGTCTGAATGAACGTCCTACTCTGAATGTGTACTCATTGAAGTTCTTTCCTGTAATAGCATCAGCTGCTGCTGATTCAATCAAATATGGCACTTTTGCTGCAGCGGCCTTTTCCATAACCGCTAGTGCATTACCACTGATAACCCCACCTGTTAATACATTGACCTTGTCTTGCTCTATTAACTTAACAGCTTTTTGAACTGCTACACCTGAGTTTGAAGTATCGTCTTCTATGATTAATTCAATTTTTTTGCCATTTACTTCATTAGTGCCTTTTGTAGCATATTCTATTCCGAGTTCAATACCTTCAATTTCGTCTGTTCCCCAAGTTTCCATAACCCCTGATTTTGATGTTAAAACACCAACTTTTACAGTTTCCTTACTATCAGTAGTCTTACTACTATCTGTTCCACTAGTTGCCTTGGTTGCATCGTTCTTGCTGCCACATCCAGCTAATGATAATACCATCATACTACTTACAATTAGAGCTGTAAGTTTACTAATTCTTTTCATTTAATTCCCCCCTTGTGCGTATTCACCATTTTAATTAAAATAATTCATTCCCCTGCCTAATCCTAGCACTGTCGTTTTATAAGGTCTTTATACCACATCTTCCTCCTTTCCTTCTCTTCGTTTTGCTATTATTCAATAGCAATACCATTCAATACTGTTTTCCACTTCTCATGTAGCACTATAGATTATATTTGATTTCCTTAGGAAAACGTATTCAATAGCGATAAATGGATTTGGAAGAATGAGCTTCAGGTATCTTCTTCCTTATTAATTGAGTTTTGCTTCTGACTTTTATAGATGCAAGTTTTATGCCAAACTGAAGTCCCATTAAATACATACAGTTAATTAAATTTCTAATTTATAAGTGTAATTTTTTTATACACATGTAATATTTTGTTACAAACTTTAACCAATACAAATGATTGAATGATAATTCTAATTACATCATTTACCATATTCTTCACTATCTGATTATCTTCTTAATATGTTCATAAAAACACATAATATATTTAATAATAGCTAACTAAAAAAATATGGTTGAGCTTCTTTAGCAAAATATATTAGCTTTTTATATGATTAAGTTTTAATTAATTTACATAAACTTGTAACTTTCATTTACGCTGTATATATAATAAGATCACGGAACTACACGATATGTATCATTATTTTACAGCTATAAAAAAATACTATATTTAAGCCAGTAATGGTCATAAACATAGTATTTTCGATAAAATGTGAAGCCTTCTCCATTATAAAGAATATATATCCGCAAATTCAACTTGTATTCTTTCTACTTTTTCCCCATCTAATCTTTTAGCCCTATATTCACGTGAAGGTTCTCCACATGTTTGATTTATTGGGAGTTTTATTATAAACTCGCTTCCCTCACCAACTTCACTATATACGCTTATCGTTCCTCCATGCATTTCTACAAGAGACTTTACAAGAGCTAGTCCTATTCCACTTCCTTCATGTGTCCTTGTAAATAAATCATCAACTTGCCTAAATCTATCAAATATTATGCATAACTTGTCTTCTGGAATGCCTATCCCCGTATCTTTTATTGATATAACTAACTTGTCTTTTTTATCATATATATTTACATTAATTGTCCCACCTGGCTCAGTAAACTTTATCGCATTAGAAAGAAGATTTAATATGATTCTTTCTATCTTATCAGCATCACAACACATTTTTTTCTCTTCAACTTCCGTATCGAATATAAGCTTTATGTCATTACTTTCTATATATTCTGCTACAGATAAAGTTATTTCTTCAATAACATTTATGATATCATGGCTTTTCATATTAATCTCAAAGAAACCTGAATCTATCTTAGTAATATCTATAAGGTTGTTAATTAATCTCAGTAATCTATTACAATTTTGTCTTAAAATTTTCAAGTGTTTGTCTACCTTCCCATGACATTCACTCAACAGCTTGTTATCTTTTAGATATAAACTTAATAATTGCTGCGAACCTAATATTACATTTAGCGGAGTTTTTAATTCATGAGATAAATTTGCAAAAAATTCTGTTCTAAGCTTATTAAGTTCTCTCTCTTCTTCTAGCAGCCTTATGTTTTCTTCTGCCCTTATCTTTAATTCCTCTACCTTTAGTAGGTCAGTTACATCTCTGAAAACAGATATTGTTTTTAGCTTTTTATTATCATAAAATGTAACAGCCCAAGTCTCTATATCTATAACTTTACCATCTTCTCGTAATATCTTATTATAAAAGAAAGGCGGGTCTTCTCCCAAAAGTTTTCCTACATTGTTTAAAATATTCTTTGAAGCTTCTATATAATCTGGATGCACATAATTAAGCAAACTTTTTCCTATAACGTCCTTTTCATTACTTGCACCTAATAATTCTGCAGCCTTTCTATTTATGAATTCTATCTTATCACCATCATGAATAGAAGCTCCAATTGGCAGCAAGTCTATAAACTTTCTATGTATACATTCGCTCTGTCTTAATACTGTTTCCACTCTTTTTTTCTCAGTTACATCTCTTACAATTACTACCCCTATATTTTGATCTTTCCATAAAAGATGGATTGATTTTATATCTACATCTATATTAGTTCCATCTAACTTTATTAATTTACCTTCACTTAATTTAACTTGATTCTTCTTGAAAATTCTGTTATCCGTTTTAAATAGATATTCCTCTCTGTATGTTGGGTGTACAAAATCTAATACTTCTTTGCCTATAAGCTCCTCTTTATGTTTTGCCCCTAAGAGTCTTACTCCTTCAGCATTAGTGAAGGTGATTTCTCTACTTGCGGTAAAAAATACTGCATCAGGAAGAGACTCTATTAAGTTGCTATAAAATTCATTGTTCTCTTTCAATTCTTCCTCTAAAAGTTTTCTCTCCGTGGTTTCTCTTAGAATAGTTATTACATTCATTTCTCCTTCTTCCAAGAACGATAATCCGGCTACCTCCCCATATATGACACTACCATCATCTTTAACCAGTCTTTGTTCTAAATAAGGTACTCTGGTTTCTTCTTTTAACAATAGCTCAACACGTTTTTTAACTTCATCTTCATAATGTGGATGATTTACAATTCTAAAACCTACCTTTTTATCTACGATGTCCTGAGGGTTTTTTGTATTTGCTATTTTTACTGCCTGTCTATTGGCATAAATCATTTTTTTGCCCCTACACATATATACAGCATTAGGAGATAAGTCAATAACACTCTTAAATGTTCTCTCATTATTATACAGCTTTCCTTCGGCTTCTCTAAGCCTATCTTCAAGTTCTTTTATGCGCCTCTTTAATAGTTTATTTTCTTCTATACATTTGTTACCCATATTATCCTATTCTCCTTAAGTCTTTGCATAGATTAAGTTCTAGTCATCAATACCTGCTGGTATATTTCGGCAAAAAAAAATAAACTCCTTCAATTTTATGTAAATTATTATTTTTTTAACCAAAACAAATCTAAAAGTACCTACTTTCTACCTCTATGTTTACTTTAAATTCAAACCCCCCCTTTAAAATTTTTTTGTAGCTCCCTTTCCTATCTCCTGTCCTCCACCAATTATATTGCTACCTTTTTGCCATGCTTCAATATAGTCACTTCCTTTCTTAATGCTGCTCAATTTGAATTTTAACTTTATTATATTTTGCTATTATTTTAGTATTCCCGCTAATATTTTATCTTCTAGACTTGGCATGAATTCTGTTCCTTGGAGAAGATTGAATGTACATAGGTTTCCACCTATTATAGTTCCTCTTGCCTCTCCTTCATTTATAATCTTGTATCATACATTATTATAAAGATTTCTATTTTCTTCATACCAAAAGTAGAAAAATGCACCCCTAAATAAGTAACAAGTCCGGTCTTCTTGTATATTGCATTTGAAAGTGCTGTTATATCTGAATATCCACCTTCTCTCCCCATTCCTTTCATACATCTCTTATTCGAGTAATTGAAAAAGGTTACACCAATTTCCTAAACTTACTTTTAAAAATTTCCAACATATTATATACTTAATTTTAAAATATAACTATAATTTACTATAAGGAATATTTTTAGGGCTATTGATATTCTTTATAGATGTACTTTCTATTAAGAATATTAAACACAAGGGGGAAAATATCATGGAAAATGCTCTTATAAAAAAGTTTGAAAGGGATTTTGAAGATTATTTAAGAGATGAATCACGAAAAATTGGCGAAGCTGATTCTATTTCTTTTCCTAAGAGTGAAGAAGAAGTTATACACATATTAACACACTTATCACCAGACAAAACCTTGATAACCGCCCAAGGCGCTCGTACAGGTATTACATCAGGTGCAGTACCACAAGGTGGTCATATACTTAATCTAAGCAGAATGAATAAGATAACTGGGCTTCGTTATAATAAAGAAACTGATGCCTTTTCGTTAAAAGTTCAACCTGGAGTATTATTATCTCAATTAAGGGAAGCCTTAAAGAACAAACACTTTGATATTAAAGACTGGGACGTGGAATCTATTTCCGCATTAGAAAAGTTCAGAAAATCTGGAGTCTATTTCTATTCGCCTGACCCAACCGAAACTACTGCATCTATTGGCGGCATGGTGGCGTGTAATGCATCTGGAGCTTGTTCTTTTAAGTATGGCTCTACACGAGCCCATATAAAGTCAATAACTATTGTTCTAATTAGCGGAGATAAAATCTCAGTTGAAAGGGGACGCGAAAGAGCATATAAAGGTTCTTTTTCTTTAACTACCTCTTCTGGAAGGCTTATTGAAGGAACTGTACCTAGCTATAATCTTCCTAATATAAAGAATGCTTCGGGATATTACACAAAAGATGATATGGATTTAATAGATCTTTTTATAGGTTCTGAGGGTACTCTTGGAATTATTACAGAAATTGAATTAAAGCTTTTAAAAGCACCTAAGTCAGTTTATGGAATAAACATATTTTTTTCCTGTGAGGAAAATGCTTTAAAGTTTGTTCAGAAGATAAGAAAAAAGACATCGCCCGCGGCTATAGAATTTTTTAATCATAATGCACTAAATCTACTTAGAAGAGTAAAAGAAACATATCCTGGCTTTAGCAAACTTTCAGAGCTGCCTTTGCACTTTCATACTGCAATTTATGTTGAATATCATGGAGATAGTGAAGAAGAAGTTATGGACATGTTTACAAAATGCGGAGAAATAATAGAGGAATGCGGTGGCGATTTATCTAATACTTGGGTATCTATGGACTCACAATCTAATGAGGCGCTTAAATCTTTTAGGCACGCCACTCCTGAAGCTGTTAATACTCTTATTGATGAACACCGAAAAGCAGTACCTAGCCTTACTAAACTAGGAACAGATATGGCAGTTCCTGATTCATGTCTTGAAGAGGTTATGAAGCTATACAACAGCTCTTTAGAAGAAGCAGGTCTTGATTCTGTAATCTTCGGGCATATAGGCAATAATCATCTTCATGTTAATATAATTCCAAAGGACATGACTGAATATAATAAAGGAAAAGAATTATACAGCTTTTGGGCTGAAAAGGTTATATCCATGGGTGGAACAGTGTCTGCAGAGCATGGTATTGGTAAACTTAAAAATCATCTATTAAAAAAGATGTTTGGTGAGAGCGGTATAAAAGAAATGGCAGCCTTAAAGACTCTCTTTGATTCTGAAAACAGATTGAACAGAGGAAACCTCTTTTAAAAAGACATATCTTTGTAAGAGCCGCTAGTATTAATTAATCTCACAAAGAAACTCTGGTAAACTGTCGGGTTTACTAGAGTTTCTAGCACCTTATATAAACCATCAATCTTATAAATACATCCTAAGGCTATAAGATGTAATCAGGTAGATATAAGAAT
Organism: Clostridium bovifaecis; assembly: GCA_009738435.1. Lineage (GTDB taxonomy): Bacteria > Bacillota > Clostridia > Clostridiales > Clostridiaceae > Clostridium_H > Clostridium_H bovifaecis. The sequence goes on from CP046522.1 coordinate 3,297,936, forward strand.
GAACATTTACTTAACCTATTCCTTCCTTTTTCCAACAGTACCTATATAAATTACAAATTGTTCTTCTCCATCTAGGTTTAAAAGCCTATTCATTTCATCATCATCAAAAGATGCAACAGCACATACCCCACTATCTATAGATTCCGCACTTAAATATAGATTTTGGCAAACATGTCCTGCGTCTAAAAACATATATCTATATCCTCTATCTCCATATCGCCATGTCATTCTATCTCTTACTGCTACCCATATAAACGTCACAGCACTTTTCCCTATGAACTTTTGTCCAAAACAGCCTTTAACTATCTTCTCACTTATGTCATTATTCATATTAACTTCAACTAACTTATGTTCAATAGCTAAAAATCTGTATATACCTGCTTTAAGACCTTTTACATTATTAACCAAAAGATAGGTTTCAAAAGCATGCCTTGCCCCACCTGAAGGTACAGTTCTCTCTGTTACATTATTAGGTCTAATCTTCTGAACTCCTTGAGTGCACCATAGTAGATAAGATAATTCATCTAAGGTCATTGCTTCTTCTGAATAAACTCTTAGAGTCCTACGCTTATCAATAACTTCTCTTAAGCTTACATCATCTTCCTTTATTTCTGATGGTTTTGGCAAATCTATAACTCTATCTGTAGGATCTAATTCTAATTGTAGCGGTGGTTGTGGAACTCCCTTTTGCTGATCTGTAGTATCCTCATATTGGTCTTTAGTTTTTTCTACAAACTCTCTCCCTATTCCATTCATAGCTTTCAACCCCTTTATCGTTTAATATTTCCATGTTAATTATAAATCAATGCTATATTTTTTTCTACTATCTAAAATATATGATTTATTTTAAAAATCATATAACCCTTCCTTCACTTATAACATATCATATATTGTAATACTTAAAAGGAGTGTTTAGTAAATTGTATCCTTATGAAGATTATTATTTAGAACCTGATGAATATGGTTATCGTCAATTTCCTCCTGAAGAGCCTCCATTTGGACTACCAGGTGGTGGTGGATTCTTCCCACCTGGTGGAGGACCTGGAGGAGCAGCAGGTGGACCTCCATCTGGACCGCCACCTTCATTTACGCCTTCACAGAGCCAAGCTCAAGGTGGAATAGGAATACAGGCTGTAGACCCTGGTTCACTCTTTGGATGCAGATTCAGATTTGTATATGTATGGCTTGATAACGGCAGATCATTTTGGGTATATCTTACCTTTGTAGGAAGAAGGTCTATTGCTGGATACAGATGGACTAGAAGACGCGGCTGGGTATATTTTGGAATTGATACAAGAAGAATAGATAGTTTTATATGTTTCTAAACTAAAAAGCTTCGCTTTGGAGTTCCTTAGCGAAGCTTCTTTATCTATCGATTGGTTAAAACAATAATACATTTATTAATGATCACATGTACCTTTTCTCTAGCTTATTATATATCCATAACTAGATCCTACACTTCTACTTTATATTATTTAAGCATATACTCTACTGAGATTTGATCTTAAAAATTCAATTTTAGGGGGAATATTTTATGCTTAAAGCTAAGAAAAAGATAGCTGCATTAGTTTGTGCAGCTGTAGTTGCAGGACAGTTATCAATTGGACTAGCTCATCCTGTATTTAGGACTTCAAGTATTGCCTATGCTCAAGAAGCAAAAGAAAATAAGAAAGTTAAAAATATCATTATGCTTATACCTGACGGAATGAGTGTAGAATCTCAAACTATAGCAAGGTGGTACAATGATATAAAAACAGATGGAGTGGCTGGAAATGATTTACTTGCGATGGATTCCATCGTGACTGGACTCGTTAGAACTTATTGGCAGGATGGCCCTATAACAGACTCAGCTCCTGGTGGAACAGCCTATGCAATTGGTTATAAATCTGAAGACAAGCATATTGGTACACTAAGCAAAAAAGATGGAAATATCCCAAAGGCCACTGTTTTAGAATCAGCTAGGCTAAATGGAAAAGCTACAGGTGTCGTGTTTACTTCTGAGGCCATGCATGCTACTCCTGCTGACTTTACCGCTCATGCTGCATCTAGAAGCCAGTATAACTCTATAATGAAGCAAATGGTTTATAGTAATTTGGATGTCGTTTTAGGCGGCGGTGATAGATTGCTTGGACCAGAGGGTATGTCGGAAGATGGAAAAACTCAGTATAGAACAGATGGAAAAGATTTGAAACAGGAATTGAAAAACATGGGTTATGCTTATTTAACTAATAAAGCTGAATTAAATTCATCAACTGCTACTAAGATGTGGGGAATGTTTGCTCCTCAAGCAATGTCTGCAGATCTTGATAGAGAGAGATTAACCCCTAATCAGCCAACTCTTGAAGAGATGACTAATAAGGCTTTAAAAGTTCTTTCTAAGGATAAAGATGGATTCTTCCTATTGGTCGAAGGAAGTCAAGTTGACTGGGCAGCTCATGCTAACGACCCATCAAAACTTGCTGGAGAAATAGTTGCTTTTGATAAAGCAGTTAAAGCTGCTCTAGATTTTGCAAAGAAAGATGGAAACACAATCGTTGTAGTATGTTCTGATCACGGCACAGGCGGCGGTACTATCGGCAAGTATGATCTTGGAAAAGATTATGGAAAAGACTACGCTTCCGTTACCTTTGAGGATACTATTGCAAAACTAACAACAGCTAAAGCGTCCTCAGAACTAATTGGCAATGAGTTGAAAGGTAAAGATGAAGCTACAATCAGAGCAAGAGTTAAAGAATTATTTGGATTTGATAATTTAACCCCAGAAGAAATTAAGATAATTCAAGAGGATAACTTGAAGAAAGTGATAAGCCATAGGGTAGGAATAGGTTGGTCAAGCAATAATCACACTGCTGGAGACGTTGCTTTATACTGCTACGCTCCTGATAACGTAGAAAGATTAACCGGGCTTGTTAATAATATTGATGTTCCTAAGTATATGGAAAGAGTTGCAGGATTAAATCTTTCCTCTGCAACAGATACATTATTTAAAAATGCTAAAGCTGAATTTGAGAAATTAGGCGCAACACTTTCAATAAATGCTTCTGATTTAGATAATCCAGTGCTTGTAGCAACTAAAAATGGTCATACATTGAAATTAAATGGATTTACCAATCTTGGAGAATTTGATGGAACAAAAGTTAAATTTGATGCTGTAACCGTATTAATAACTGAAGATCAAAAGACTTATAATTTAAAAGATACGTACGTTCCAAAGGATGTTCTGACTAAATTTGAAGCATTTGTTAAGGCTGGAAAGGTAGTAGACATCAAAACTCCAGAAAAAAAACCTGAGGTTAAACCCGAAGTCAAACCCGAAGCTAAACCTCAAACTACTACTAAATTAGGAATTGTTACTGCAAAATCAGGATTAAATGTTAGAAGTGCTGCTAGCTCAACCGGTAAAAAGCTTGGTTTATTAAAACATAATTCATCTGTCGTAATAATTGGTGAATCTGGGAACTGGTATAAAATAAAACTTGGAAATTCTTACGGATATGCTTTTAAGAGTTACGTTAGTTTAAAATAACTGCCTTCCCATTAATTTAGGTATATATCATATTGTAAAAAGCACAGAGTATTATATTTTCCTAATACTCTGTGTCTTTTATGTCTGTATATTCTTATAAAGTAGAAATCAAGCTTTTTCCTATGTTATACGCTTTCTTCATTAATTTGTTATTATTTTTAGAAGCCTCTGGAGTAAATGACCTTGTAGCAATAATTGTTTTATAGGTTTTTATTCCCATAGGTTTTAAAATTTTGTTGTTGTATCTTATGTACTTCTTAAATATAAAGCTTAAAGGTGCAGCTTGAGAATATACCATAACTGTTTTTTTAATTCCAAATCTAGGCCTATGCTTTTTATTTGTTAGTGGATAAAACCTGTCTAGCAATAGCTTCATTTGAGCCGATACTTGGCAAATATATATTGGAGAGCCTAATATTAAATACTCTGCATTCTTTATATCCTCATATATCTCTTGCATATCATCTTGTATGCAGCAATCTTCATGTTCTCTGCAATAAAGGCAGCTTTGACATCCCTTTATGTTCATTTCATTTAAATAATATACCTTAGTTTCTAATTTATTTTCTTTCGCCCCCCTTAATACTTCGTTAACTATGCTACTAACATTTCCATTTCTTCTCGGACTTCCAATAAATGCAACTATCTTCTTCATTTTTCATATCATCCTCTTACAAAATTGACAGCTTACAATTGTATATTTTCTCAACTGTCAAACTTATTTTTTTGTTTTCTGCTTTTATCTAGTTATAAATTATCTATAATTCTAGCAAGATAAGAATACAAATCTTGAATATCTTTTTTACTGAATCCATTCAAAGCTTGTTCAATGATCTTTATATTTATCATTTCTGCCTTTAATATTATCTCTTCTGCTCTTTCAGTAAGCTTTATAATTTGTGATCTTTTATCTTCTGGATTTTTAATAACTTTAATCCATCCACCCTTCAATAGTCTATTTATGATTCCTGACATTGTTGGACGCTCTACATTTAACCTTAGAGCTATGCTTGCTGGCGTTGTATTTTCCCCTAAAGAACTTTGAACATGAACATCCTTTAAAACTGCCCACTGAGAAGCAGTTAGTTCTAACTTTTCTAGTTCTCTATTTAGTTCCCATTTCATTAAATTAGAGGATTTATTTAAAAGATATCCTAAGTTATTTAAGTTATCATCCAATTTTAGGTTCTCCTTCTTAGTAATAATTCGCTAACTAAATTTAAAAGTAAATAGTTAGCACGTTAATCACTTATGTAATTAGCATACTAACTATATTGAATAAAGTCAAGTACTTATATCAAATTATTTATTTAAATTTGCTTTTCGTTCTCTAGTCTCCGCTATTCTCTTAAGCCCTACAGCTCTACTCCTCTACCTTTAACGCCCTCATAGCATTAAGTATTGCTATTACTGCTACTCCTACATCTGCAAATACTGCTTCCCACATAGTGGAAAGTCCAAATGCTACTAAAATTAGAACCAACCCTTTAACCCCTAAAGCAAATATTATGTTTTGCCATACTATACTTTTAGTTTTCTTTGCAATTTTTATAGCGCCAGCTATTTTAGAAGGCTCATCGGTCATAATTACTACATCTGCTGCTTCAATAGCAGCATCTGAACCTAGTCCGCCCATAGCTATCCCTATATCTGCTCTTGCAAGAACTGGAGCATCATTGATTCCATCACCTACAAATATAACCTTCCCTTTTAATGATTTCTTATTATCAAGTTCTTCTAATTTTTTAACCTTCTGATCTGGCAGTAATTCTGCGTATACCTCATCCAATCCTAACCTTTCCGCCACTTTTTCACCTACAGACTTCAAATCACCTGTAAGCATCACAGTTCTTTTAACACCTATAGCTTTAAGCCTCTTTATTGCCTCTTCTGAATCTTCTTTCACTTCATCAGATATAACTATATATCCAAGATATTCATTATCCATAGCTACATGAACCACCGTACCTAATGTCTCTACTTCATCAAAATTTACATTTTCTTTAGTCATTAACTTAGTATTTCCGGCTATTATAGTTCTACCTTTAACTGTAACCTTTGTTCCTTGACCAGAAATTTCATTATAATCCTCTATGTCATCTTTATTGATTTCTTTTCTAAATTCTTTTAAAATTGAGGTAGCTATAGGATGGTTAGAGTAAGCCTCTGCAAAAGCTGCATACTGTAATAGTTCTCTTTTTGCTATATTCTTTTTTGTCTCTATTTTCGTAACTTTAAATACTCCTTTTGTGAGTGTACCAGTCTTGTCAAAAATAACTGTCTCAACATCGTTGAGAGCTTCTAAATAGTTACCTCCCTTTATTAAAATACCATTTTTAGATGCTCCTCCTATGCCACCAAAGAATCCAAGAGGTATAGATACAACTAGTGCACAAGGACAAGATACTACTAAGAACGCTAGTGCTTTATAGAACCACTGTACAAAAGATGCTCCTGGAATTATAAGCGGCGGAACTACAGCAAGCACAGCTGCAGTAATAACAACTACAGGTGTATAATATCTTGCAAACTTTGTTATAAAGCTTTCCGTTGGAGCCTTTCTACTGCTTGCATTCTCAACTAAATCTAATATCTTAGCTACCGTAGATTCACTAAATTCTTTTTCTACTTTTATAGTTAGTAAAGCATTCTTATTTATAAATCCACCTAGTACTTCACTTTCCTCTTCTATTTCCCTTGGAACTGATTCCCCTGTTAAAGCGGATGTATCCACCATAGATTTTCCTTCTATAACCTTACCATCTATCGGAATCTTTTCGCCTGGTTTTACAACTATTATATCTCCAACTTTCACTTCCTCTGGAGATACCACTTTTATATCATTTTCTACTCTTAAATTTGCATAATCAGGTCTAATATCCATAAGCGCACTTATAGATTTTCTTGATCTGTCTACAGCCATGTCTTGGAAGAGCTCCCCTACTTGATAAAATAACATAACTGCAACAGCTTCCGGGAATTCACCAATAGCAAAAGCTCCTACTGTAGCTAAGCTCATAAGAAAATTCTCATCAAAAACTTGTCCTCTTATTATATTCTTTAAAGCTCTTAATACTATCTCTCCCCCTACTATAAGGTAACTTATAATAAATAGGATGAGTTTAATGTTATATGACAAATTGAGAGTAACAGCACCTAGAAAAAGTATTGCTCCTACTGCTAATTTTAATATTTCACTTTTCTTATCCTCATCTATACCATGATTATGGTCGTGGCTATGGCCTTTTTTCTTGTTTTCTTCAACTATTAATTTTACATCTGGTTCTATGCTCCTTACTATATCTACAGCTTCTTCTATTACTCTGCTAAAATCATCTTTATCATGTACTTCTATAGTAAGTTTTTTCGATACGAAGTCTATCGTAGCATTTTTAACTCCTTCAATATCATTAATTCCTCTCTCCATCTTTGCAGCACAGTTTGCACAGCCTAGCCCTACAAGAGTGCATGCTTGCTTTGTGTGCCTATTTAAGCTTTTTTCCTTAACAATTACATCTGGCTCTATATTTTTTACTATATTATTTGTTTTATTTAGTATAGTTGCTACTTCTCCCTCTTCCATATCAATGCTTAAAGTTTTTGTTACAAAGTTTAAATTTGCATTAGCAACTCCTTCTAATTCGTTAACTTTGGCTTCTATCTTAGCTGCACAGTTTGCACAACATAGTCCTTCTAGTATAAGTTCTTTTTTCACTTTATTACTCATTCTAACTTCCTCCAGATTATCTTTCATTTATATGAGCAAATCCATAATCAAATATTTTTTTAATATGGTCGTCATCTAAAGAGTAGTAAACTACTTTGCCTTCTCTTCTAAATTTAACTAATCTAGTATGTTTCAATACTTTAAGCTGATGCGACACGGCTGATTGACTCATCCCAAGCAAAGAGGCTAAATCACATACACACATTTCAGCTTGGAAGAGAGCATATAATATTTTAATTCTTGTACTATCGCCAAAAACTTTGAACAACTCTGCTAAATCATAGAGTACCTCATCTATTGGCATATCTTTTTTTACTTTGCATATTATATCTTCGTGTATTGTGGTACAATTACACCTATCAATATTATTTGTTTTGTCCTTCATTTAAATCCCCCCATATCTAATCATATGAACATTTATTCATATGTTCAATTATAGTATATTCCTATGACTTGTACATGTCAACTAATCTTTAATAAACATTTTCTGCAAAATGTTTATTATTCCGATTAATTATCTTTAATAGGCTGTTTTATAATATCTATCCTATTTGCTATTTTATCTGTTTACTAAACTGACGCCCTATTGATAAAAATTAGCCCCTTGCTAATATTCTCAATTTTATCTGCTAATACTAGAATCTGAGGGTATTATATAATTCATATTTTATAACTCAACTTCACTAAATTAACAACAAATACTACATAGGGAGTGAATGCAACTATGTTTCCTGAGAAAATGTTAGAAGCCTTAAAACGTGAAGGTGTAGTAGCTATCGCAACCCAAGGAGAAGATGGACCTCACTTGGTTAATACATGGAATACATATCTTTTGGTAGCCCCTGGAGGAAGATTATTGTTCCCTGCTGGAGATTTAGATACTACGGAAGCTAATTTACAAAAAAATAATCAAGTGCTTTTGACTCTTGGTAGTCATGAAATATCTGGATTTAATGGACCTGGAGTAGGATTTTTAATAAGAGGAACTGCTACCTTCTTAAAGGAAGGAAGTGACTTCGATTGTATTAAAAAAAGGTTTCCCTGGGCTAGAGCTGCAGTTGAAGTTAAAATAGATTCCATATCTCAAACCTCTTGATAATGCAAGCTAGAGTGATTTGAAATTAATTTACAACACTAAAAAAGCACTAAGAATCTCATTTCGAAATTCTTAGTGCTTTTTCTATTACCCGGCGGCGACCTACTCTTCCACACCGTCTCCAGTGCAGTACCATCGGCGCTTTGAAGCTTAACCTTCGTGTTCGGTATGGGAACGGGTGTTACCTTCAAGCCATAACCACCAGATTTTTTGGGGCCTGAGTTATAAATTAGGCATCTAGATATTATTCCTTATACCTATGTTTAAACTTAGCCTTACTTTTAATCCCTAGTCTCTATTCGCTAATCCCTATCATTTTAGAGATTAGTGACTAGCTATTAGCGATTCTCTTTGAGAGTTATTCTCTCAAAATTGCACAGTGTACATGATTTGTCAGAATCTTCGATTCTGATACAAATCAGTACTCATCAGCTTTGCTGAATGAGTTTCATATATATTGATCAAGTCCTCGATCTATTAGTATCAGTCAGCTGAGTACATTACTGCACTTACACCCCTGACCTATCAACCTGGTAGTCTTCCAGGGATCTTACTAGTTAAACTATGGGAAATCTAATCTTGAGGTGGGCTTCACGCTTAGATGCTTTCAGCGTTTATCCCTTCCCGACATAGCTACCCAGCTGTGCTCCTGGCGGAACAACTGGTGCACCAGAGGTCAGTCCATCCCGGTCCTCTCGTACTAAGGACAGCTCCTCTCAAATTTCCTACGCCCACGGCGGATAGGGACCGAACTGTCTCACGACGTTCTGAACCCAGCTCGCGTGCCGCTTTAATGGGCGAACAGCCCAACCCTTGGGACCGACTACAGCCCCAGGATGCGACGAGCCGACATCGAGGTGCCAAACCTCCCCGTCGATGTGGACTCTTGGGGGAGATCAGCCTGTTATCCCCGAGGTAGCTTTTATCCGTTGAGCGATGGCCCTTCCATACAGAACCACCGGATCACTAAGCCCGACTTTCGTCCCTGCTCCACCTGTATGTGTCGCAGTCAGGCTCCCTTCTGCCTTTACACTCTACGCGCGATTTCCGACCGCGCTGAGGGAACCTTTGGGCGCCTCCGTTACCTTTTAGGAGGCGACCGCCCCAGTCAAACTGCCCACCTAACAATGTCCTGTGACCAGATTCATGGCCGCCAGTTAGAATTCCAGTACTATCAGGGTGGTATCCCAAGGATGACTCCACAAGAGCTGACGCTCCTGCTTCTCAGTCTCCCACCTATCCTGTACAGACAATACCGAAATTCAATGCTAAGCTACAGTAAAGCTCTACGGGGTCTTTCCGTCCAACCGCGGGTAGCAAGCATCTTCACTTGCACTACAATTTCACCGGATTTGCTGCCGAGACAGTGCCCAAATCATTACGCCATTCGTGCGGGTCAGAACTTACCTGACAAGGAATTTCGCTACCTTAGGACCGTTATAGTTACGGCCGCCGTTTACTGGGGCTTAAGTTCATAGCTTCGCTTGCGCTAACTATTCCCCTTAACCTTCCAGCACCGGGCAGGCGTCAGCCCCTATACATCAGCTTACGCTTTAGCAGAGACCTGTGTTTTTGATAAACAGTTGCTTGGGCCTGATCACTGCGGCCTGCTCTCGCAGGCACCCCTTCTCCCTAAGTTACGGGGTCAATTTGCCGAGTTCCTTAGCAGCAATTCTTCCGACGGCCTTAGGATTCTCTCCTCATCTACCTGTGTCGGTTTGCGGTACGGGCACCACTTTGCTCCATAGAGACTTTTCTTGGCAGCGTGGAATCAGATACTTCGCCAAAATAGGCTCCCCATCACACCTCAGGCTCAGTTGAGCGGATTTACCTACTCAACACCCTAAGTGCTTAGACGCACATCCAATAGTGCGCACATCCTATCCTCCTGCGTCATCCCATTTGTCAAACGCATTATGGTGGTACTGGAATATCAACCAGTTGTCCATCACCTACGCCTTTCGGCCTCGGCTTAGGTCCCGACTAACCCTGGGAGGACGAGCCTTCCCCAGGAAACCTTAGATATTCGGCCAACAGGATTCTCACCTGTTTCTCGCTACTTATGCCAGCATTCTCACTTCTGCACTGTCCACCACTCCTTACGGTATGGCTTCAACCTGTACAGAAAGCTCCTCTACCACGTGTACGTAGTACACATCCATAGCTTCGGTGGTAAGTTTTAGCCCCGGACATCTTCGGCGCGGGATCTCTCGACTAGTGAGCTATTACGCACTCTTTAAATGAGTGGCTGCTTCTAAGCCAACATCCTAGTTGTCTTAGAAATCCCACATCCTTTACCACTTAACTTACACTTTGGGACCTTAGCTGATGGTCTGGGCTCTTTCCCTTTTGACCACGGATCTTATCATTCGTAGTCTGACTGCCGGGGTACAAGTATATGGCATTCGGAGTTTGATAGGGTTCAGTAACTGTTGTCAGCCCCTAGCCCATTCAGTGCTCTACCTCCACTACTTAATTACCCGACGCTAGCCCTAAAGCTATTTCGAGGAGAACCAGCTATCTCCGAGTTCGATTGGAATTTCTCCGCTATCCACAGCTCATCCCATGGTTTTTCAACACCAACGTGGTTCGGACCTCCACGAAATTTTACTTTCGCTTCATCCTGGCCATGGATAGGTCACCCGGTTTCGGGTCTACGATATGCAACTAGTTGCCCTATTCAGACTCGGTTTCCCTTCGGCTCCGCACCATAAGTGCTTAACCTTGCTACATATCGTAACTCGCTGGCCCGTTCTACAAAAAGTACGCCGTCACACATAAAAGTGCTCCGACCGATTGTAGGCACACGGTTTCAGATTCTATTTCACTCCCCTCCCGGGGTTCTTTTCACCTTTCCCTCACGGTACTGCTTCACTATCGGTCACTAGGTAGTATTTAGCCTTGGGAGATGGTCCTCCCAGCTTCCCACAAGGTTTCACGTGTCTCGTGGTACTCTGGAGTAGATCTACTCTTCTTTTCTTTTTGCCTACAGGGTTATTACCTTCTGCGACTGAACTTTCCAGTTCTATTCAGCTAAGAAAATCAAAGCGTTATGATCTATCCTCAACCCCAGAAACAAAGTTTCTGGTTTGGGCTCTTCCCCGTTCGCTCGCCGCTACTTAGGGAATCGATTTTTCTTTCTCTTCCTCTGGGTACTTAGATGTTTCAGTTCCCCAGGTGTACCTCCACATACCTATTTATTCAGCATGTAGTACATGATGTTAATCATGTGGGTTCCCCCATTCGGAAATCTGCGGATCACAGATAATTTGCATCTACCCGCAGCTTATCGCAGCTTATCACGTCCTTCATCGGCTCCTAGTGCCAGGGCATTCACCGTGCGCCCTTTATAACTTGATCTTTATCACTAAGTTTTTGTTTTCCACTTAGTTTTGGAACTTTAATTTTAGTAATCAGTTTTAATAATCTCTAATCTCTATTCTCTAATCGCTATATTAACTCTTAAGGAGTACCCTTTAGCGACTAGTGATTAGTGACTAGCGACTCTTATTGTACACTGTGCAATTTTCAAAGAACAAAAGTTCTAGTTAAAAGCTAACATTTAACTTCTAACTGTTTGAAAGACACTTAGTCTTTCAAAATTAAACAGAATTAAGTCCAGTCTATGAAAGCGTAAGCTTCCATTTCTCCCTAGAAAGGAGGTGATCCAGCCGCAGGTTCTCCTACGGCTACCTTGTTACGACTTCACCCCAATCACCAATCCCACCTTCGGCCGCTGGCTCCTTACGGTTACCTCACGGACTTCGGGTGTTACCGGCTCTCATGGTGTGACGGGCGGTGTGTACAAGACCCGGGAACGTATTCACCGCGACATGCTGATTCGCGATTACTAGCAACTCCAACTTCATGTAGGCGAGTTTCAGCCTACAATCCGAACTGGGACCGGCTTTTGAGTTTAGCTCCCCCTCGCGGGATTGCATCTTGTTGTACCGGCCATTGTAGCACGTGTGTAGCCCTAGACATAAGGGGCATGATGATTTGACGTCATCCCCACCTTCCTCCGCGTTAACCGCGGCAGTCTCGTTAGAGTGCTCAACCTAATGGTAGCAACTAACAACAAGGGTTGCGCTCGTTGCGGGACTTAACCCAACATCTCACGACACGAGCTGACGACAACCATGCACCACCTGTCTTCCTGCCCCGAAGGGCTTCCTCAGTTACGAGTAATTCAGGAGATGTCAAGTCTAGGTAAGGTTCTTCGCGTTGCTTCGAATTAAACCACATGCTCCGCTGCTTGTGCGGGTCCCCGTCAATTCCTTTGAGTTTTAATCTTGCGACCGTACTCCCCAGGCGGAATACTTATTGCGTTTGCTGCGGCACCGAGGGTGGTACCCCCCGACACCTAGTATTCATCGTTTACGGCGTGGACTACCAGGGTATCTAATCCTGTTTGCTCCCCACGCTTTCGTATCTCAGCGTCAGTTATGGTCCAGAAAGCCGCCTTCGCCACTGGTGTTCTTCCTAATCTCTACGCATTTCACCGCTACACTAGGAATTCCACTTTCCTCTCCCACACTCTAGATACCCAGTATCAAATGCAGCGCCCAGGTTAAGCCCGGGAATTTCACATCTGACTTAAATATCCGCCTACATACTCTTTACGCCCAGTAAATCCGGACAACGCTTGCCACCTACGTATTACCGCGGCTGCTGGCACGTAGTTAGCCGTGGCTTCCTCCTTGGGTACCGTCATTATCGTCCCCAAAGACAGAGCTTTACAATCCGAAGACCTTCATCGCTCACGCGGCGTTGCTGCGTCAGGGTTTCCCCCATTGCGCAATATTCCCCACTGCTGCCTCCCGTAGGAGTCTGGACCGTGTCTCAGTTCCAATGTGGCCGATCACCCTCTCAGGTCGGCTACGCATCGTCGCCTTGGTGAGCCGTTACCTCACCAACTAGCTAATGCGCCGCGGGTCCATCTCAAAGCGGATTGCTCCTTTGATTATTCTCTCATGCGAGAAAATAATGTTATGCGGTATTAATCTCCCTTTCGGGAGGCTATCCCCCTCTTTGAGGCAGGTTACCCACGTGTTACTCACCCGTCCGCCGCTAGGTTTGTTCCGAAGAACTCCCCTCGCTCGACTTGCATGTGTTAGGCACGCCGCCAGCGTTCGTCCTGAGCCAGGATCAAACTCTCAATTTAAAAGTTTAATCTGTTACTCATAAAGTTTATTGACTGGCATTTTTACCTTAATTCTGTTTAATTTTCAAAGACCAATTGTTTTCGCCGTCACTTGACAGCTTATTTAGTATAACAACTTCATTCTTACTTGTCAACACTTTTTTTCATAACCTCTAATCGCTAATCTCTAGTCTCTAAAAGACAAATTAAAATTTAATTATTAGTGATTGGTGATTAGTGACTAGCTACTGTTCTTGCTAGTCTCTCGCGACGACATGAACTATCTTATCATAGATACAAAACTTAATATATAGTTCTTTGGCGTTCTAAATAAATTGCAGCCATATTCCTATATATATCTTATCATATCTTTAAATATATTATATTGATACGCTTGGTACAGTAATTGGAGGCTAAAGAGAATTTTCAGTTATCTTTTGTTTATATTTCTTCATCTCTATGGCTTTTTCTAATCTTCTCTTTTACTATTTTATTATATTCATTTATAACAGCATTGAGCATCTTACTCGCAGCAAGCACGTCTGGATCCAGTAAGTCCCCGTCTTTTTCACTTATTAAAGCCTCTAAATTCTTTCTCAACTTATTTATATCATTAATTAGCTCATTCATTTCAGACATATTAATGTCTCCTCTCACGGATATATGATATTATCTAACTCTTTTATATAATACCCAAATATATCTAATCAAAAACTTTAAATAGAAATGCTATAAGTTCATTCCTTTCATCAGCATCTGTTACATGCATATATTAAAAATTACACATACTAATAATTGATAAAGATTTGTATTTAACAAAAATTGATAGGATGTATTGGAGGCATACATAATGATAACTGAATTACTTAATAAAGTAGCTGACATTACTATGAAATCTCAAAAGATTACTCCCGATATAATTCTTTTGGAATTTACTGTAGTCAATGCCTGTATCCTTTGTGAAGGAAATGAATGGTTTCTCGTTGACACGGGACTAGAAAGCTCAGCGGAGTTTATCATAGAAACAGCTGAGAAATATTTCAAGAAAAATTCTCAACCTAAAGCAATTATTTTAACTCACGGTCACTTCGATCATATAGGGTCAGTTATTCAGCTTGTTGATAAGTGGAAAGTTCCTGTATATGCTCATGAATTAGAAATGCCTTACTTAACAGGTAAAAAGGACTATGCTGCTGGAGATTCAACAGTAGATGGTGGATTAGTAGCAGAAATGTCTCCAGCCTTTCCTCACAATAGCATTAATCTCGGAAACAGTATTCACCCACTTCCATCCGATGGTAGTATTCCCGCCATTACCGAGTGGCGTTGGATTCATACTCCAGGACATACTCCTGGTCATATTTCTTTATTTAGAGATAAGGATAAAGTTCTTATTGTTGGAGATGCATTTACGACAGTAAAACAGGAATCACTATTATCTGTATTAACACAGAGAAAAAAAGTGAGTGGACCTCCTGCATATCTTACTACAGATTGGAAAGCTGCTGAAACTTCTGTAAAAGCTTTAGCAACATTAGAGCCATCATTAATTATACCTAGCCATGGAATACCTATGAGAGGTAAAGAATTGAATATCTACTTAGGAAACTTAGCTAGTCATTTTGAGGATATCGCAGTGCCAGAACATGGCCGCTTTGTTGAATAAAACAATGAATAAGCAAATAGGTGCTGAGAAAAGTTATACACTATTTTTTTCAGCACCTATTGAACATTTTTATTCAGATTTGTGTTTATATTCTCTATCTTTTACTAATATATGCTCATCTATCCACACATATATAAATTCCAATAGCTCTTTTATATATTGATCTTGATTATGGTCTATATGATTAAAATCAATGTCGTTGAATTTCTTAATAAAACTATCATGCTCTATCTTATGAGATAAAAACTTTCTATATCCTATCTTTAGCAAATATTCTTCTTCAGACTTAAAGTGAAATAATGTATAGTCCTTTAGTTCTTCTATAATTTCCATTATCTTATTATACTTATCAATGTAGAGTTCATTAATAAGAAGCTCATAGGCTCTATTAGCAATTTCAAATAGCTTTTTATGTTGTTCATCTAATACTTTTACTCCTGTTTCATATTCACTTTTCCACTTAAACATAAGTTACTCCCATCCCCTTATAATTATAAAAATTCATTATAGTCCTACTATATTTTATAACTTTTTAGACGAGTTTCCTATATTAAGTTTTTTATTTTCTATTAAAGTAAATGTCTATGCTATCTAATTAAACTTAAATGAAGCTTTGACTAACTTGTTTACTTCTTCTTTGCATAAAGGTTTACTTAACAGATATCCTTGTCCGCTGTCACAATAGTGTTTTTTTAGGTATTTCAGTTGTTCTCTTGTCTCTATTCCCTCAGCAACTACTTTGTATTTTAAATCATGGGCTAAAGATAGCATATATTTAACAATCATTGTATCTTTACTATTTTCTACAATAGAATCAATAAAGCTTCTGTCTAACTTAATAATATCAATAGGTAGTTTTTTCAAATGAGTAAGCGACGAATATCCCGTTCCAAAATCATCTAAAGCAATTTTTAACCCTTTCTTTTTCAACCTATTCAGCCGTTCGATTACCGGCTCAACATTAGAAATAATTGCTGTTTCAGTTATTTCTAGCGTTACCTTTGAGTAATCCACATTAAAAGATAAAATTAAATCTTCTATTTGTTGAAAGTTCACTTTACTAGTTAATGTTTTACTAGATAAATTAATAGATAGTTCAAGATGATTAAGACCTTGCTCTTCCCATTGTTTCTTTTGTTGTAAGGCATTTTTTATTATCCACCGTTCTATACTATAAATTTGTCCAGTTTCTTCTGCCAGCGGAATAAATTCCATCGGAGGAATAAATCCTTCTTTGGGATGAATCCATCTAACTAAGGCTTCTACACCTATTATTTCGCCAGTGTTAAGCTTAAATTGTGGTTGATAATAAAGCTTAAATTCTTCGTTTTCTATGCCAGATTGTATTTTATGCGCCATCTGTATATGCCATAAATTATTTTCTGAAAGTTCCTTTTTATAAAATAAAACCTTATCTTTCCCTTCTCGTTTTGCGGCATACATAGCTATATCGGCATTTTTGAATAATGTGGTTATGTTATCACCGTTATCAGGATATATAACAACTCCTATGCTCATTGAAACAAAGAACTGATACTTATTAACAGACCATGTTTTGCTAGTATTATGCTTTATCCGCTCTATTTTTTCTAACAATAATTCATTTGATTGTATATCACTGAAAATAATTGCAAATTCGTCTCCCCCTAACCGTGCCACTAAGTTAGGAGCTTCAATTTCAGCATTTAGGTTGTTTGCTATATACTTTAGAAACTCATCTCCTACTTTATGTCCTAATGTATCATTAATATACTTAAAATTATCAATGTCTATATAAGTAATTGCAAACTTGTCTTTCTTTTCTTTCTTATCAATAAGTTTGTTTATCTCGTTTTTGAGCATAGCATAATTAGGTAATCCAGTCAGCGCGTCATAAAAAGTCATATACTTGAATTCTTCTTTATATTTTCTTATCTCCGTAATATAGGATATATCACTCCTGTCCTTTTGAGTTTTATCTACGTTAAAATCTTTTATCATCATTTATCCACCCTGCACATTTATCTCTTTAACTAGATGACTGTTTTTTAAATTTTTAGCTATTAAAGTTACACATACTATACTTTAATGTCAGTATTTAAATACCTAATCGCCAGTATTATCTAAATTAGAATTTAAACTTCATAATAATTGACTGCAACTTCTGTGCTAAATCTGCTAATCCTTCACTTGAACCTGCAATTTCCTCCATGGAAGCAGCTTGTTCCTCCATAGAAGCTGTTGCCTGTTGAGTTGCCGCAGCATTTTCTTCAGCAATAGTAGAAAGATTTTTCAAAGCATTTAGTATCTCGTTTTTCATCCTTTCCATTTTTTCTCCTGAAGTGTTTAATTGTTCTACTACTTTTTCTGCTTCATTTATTGCTTTTGCAATTGATATATATTTGTCCTTATTATTAGTTACACTATTCGTCTGCTCTTTAGATATAGCCGAAACCTTTTCCATGATATTTACAGCTTCTTGGGAATTACTTTGCAATTCATTCACCATTCTATCAATAACCTTTGTAGAGGTTGAAGATTGCTCAGCTAATTTTCTAATTTCTTCCGCAACTACTGCAAATCCTTTTCCTGCTTCGCCTGCCCTTGCTGCCTCTATAGCAGCATTTAATGCTAATAAATTAGTTTGTTCTGCTATAGAAGCAATTACATTACTAGCTTGCCCAATTTCATTAGAGCTATCATTTGTTTTTAATATAACTTTATAAATTTCTTTTGTTGCACTATTGCTTTCTTCTGTTATTTTGGATAGATTCTCAATTTCTTTTAATCCTTCATCAATAACTTCCGTCACTTTGCTTGAAGCAGCATTTAAGTCCATCATATTATTTGCATCTTTCTCAATAGTCTCTCCTAATAAAGCAGCTTTAAAAGAACCTTCTTCTGTATTTCGCGCCTGCTCAGATGCTCCCCTCGCTATTTCTTCCACTGTTTTTGATACCTCCTCTGCAGCGGTAGCAGATTGTTCGGAAGTGGCCATTAGTTCTTCTGAAGCAGCAGTCACTTGCTCAGAAGCATTACTAATCTCATTAATAATCTCTCTAATAGCATTGGTTATATTTTGTAGAGCTTTTGATAGAGTGCCAATTTCGTCTTTATTTCTTAGAAGTTTTTCTGGAACATCCTCTGTAATGTCCAAACTCGCAATTTTTTCTGAATGTTGTATTGTCTTAATAATAGGTTTTATGATTGAGCTCCCAATTAAGTACGTAATGACAATGCTTCCAATCAAAATAACAATTATTACAATTAGAACGGTCTTTTGTAATTCCGGTATTGCTGATAATACCTCTTTTTCATTAGCTGTAACAATGAGTATCCAATCAGTCCCTGTAACAGGTGCATAGCCGGCATATAAATCATTGTCTTGAAATGAATATTTGCTTACTCCTGCTTTCTCCTTCAATACTTTTTCTAGTAATGTTGCTACAGACTTTTGATTTATATCCTTTTTCGCCTCCTCAATAGGATTATATTGCTTTAATACCATTTCTCTATCAGGATGTGCAATTACTGTTCCTTTTCCATTAATCATATAGGCATATCCGCTTTCTCCATAGCCGGTATCATCTATCACATTACTTAAAGCATTTGCATCTCTACGTCCTACTAAAACTCCTACTATTTTTCCGTCTCTTTCTATAGGAGCCGCATACATTAAAACGAGCTGGTTCGTTACCTTGCTAATCAACGGATTAGATACACAGCTCTCACCACTCAAGGCCTTTTTTACATAATCTCTATCTCCTAATTGACTTATTGTTCCATTAGAATAGTAAGCAATACCATTGGTTTGTACAACAGCAATATCAATAAAGCCCGTTTTCTTTAATTGCTTCTTTAATATAGGTTGCTGTGTCTTCCAATCCATGCCTTGAATATCTTCTCTATATGCTAACATCTCCAAAGCTCTTTTTTCAGTTTCAACTCTACTCTCGGTTACCCGAACGCCTTCAAAAACTAATGAACTAAGAGCTTTCTCTGCCTCTTTAGTAATAGTCTTACTAGATTTTTGTAAAGACATAACCCCTATAGTAATAGATGATGCTAAAATTAAGATAGAAAAATACATAATTAATTTCGTCTTAATACTTCTCATTTAGATTCTCCTTTTTTTTATTTTGTATTTGATGTGGAATAGTTTAACTACCTACTATTTTAATACGGTATCTTATCTCACCTTGTTTTTTGGGTTTATTTACCTTTTTATCCTATCACAGACCTAATTTATAAATTCCATAAATAAATGATCCCGTATTTATAAAATATATCCAAGTAAAAAGGTAACCTTAAGGTTACCTAATTGCTAAAAAGTATAATATTAATAGGTAACCCGGCTATCATATTCTTTAAGGAACTTAGACCCGTAGCTTTGCGTCCTTACCTTTCAATAAGTTTGCCTTTACTAAATTTTAAACCCAATACATAAAATCTCATGTAACAATATACTTAAAATGTTACTTAAGTATAAGCCTAGAATACTTGAATTTATAGGCTATACATATTATATCAAAATAATATTGCTACTTTTTTAATTGAACTTAAATGTATCTTTTTATACAATATACTAATAAACCTTGTATGAGGAAAGGAAGTATAATCATGACAGTAGAACCAATTAGAGATAAAGTGAAAATCAAACAGATGTACCAATACCTAAACGGAAAGGATTCCAAGTATGGATTATTATTCAAATTTGGTCTTAACACCGGACTAAGAATTAGCGATATATTACCATTAAAAGTAAAAGACATTTTTAATAGCACCTGGGAGTTTCGCGACTACTTGGTTTTAAGAGAAAAGAAAACTGGTAAAGAAAAGAAAATCAAATTAAATGCTGCTTTACGTAAAAATATTGAAAACTACATAAAAATTCAAGATTTATCCTATGAAAATTATCTTTTCCCAAGCAATAAAGGTGACTATATTGGCCGAATCCAAGCCTATCGCGTTCTAAAGGAAGCTTCAAATGTAATAGGCATTGAAAATTTTGGTACTCATAGTTTGCGTAAGACATGGGGATATTGGACTTATAAAATATCCAGATATAATATTGGCCTTATAATGGATACTTTCAACCATAGCTCACAGAATATAACACTTCGTTACATTGGAGTAAATCAGGATCAAAAGGACGAATTGTATTCTCTTGTACAGTTCTAATTTCTACATAATTGTGTAATATATCTTACAAAATTTTAATTTTTATGAAGGATTTTCATGGTACGTGTCGAATATTTATTACTATGTGGGTTAAGTAACATTTTAAGTATATTGTTACATTAAAATGTAGACAACCTCTATTTTAGTGTAATTTATATTACTTTATACCTCAACACTCTCAATCTCTACTTTTTAAGGGACTGATCTGTCCCTATTTTTTCTTTTAGATTACTCCACTATAGTTCCCTACACCAGGGTGAACCTTTAGTGGCAGCATTTGTATATATTTTATCTTAAACTGAGTACCCACCTAAATTCTATTATTATGATTTCACCACAAGTCTATGCGGCAATTTAGATCCCCTGCACAAAAATTCACCTATGGATTCATATCTAATTTGATTTGAAATTTATCTTCTCTTCAGTTAATCTTCTTTTCTAGATACTTTCTTGATAAATATCCTCCTGCAAGAGGGATAACAACGAATAGTATTACTGATAAAAATAAAGATATAAATTAGTCTGAGTATAAGGCGTACTAATTTATATCTTCACTAACTTTTATATAAGTTTCTCCATAATAGTTACATTTATAAACTTGCCATCAAGAATACCTTGATTTTCATAAGTTCCTACTTCTCTAAACCCTAAAGCTCTGTATAGACTTTTACCTGCCTCATTAGACTCAAAGGTGCTTAAAACCAACTTGTGAAACTCTTGTTTCTTTGCGGTTTTAAGTACACTACTAAGTAAAATTTTTCCCAAACCTTTACCTCTAATGCTCCTATCTATATAAATTGAAAGATCACCAACTCCGCTGTAGCAGCATCTTGAATTAAATAGATTTATAGATGCCCATCCTCTAACTATGTTTTCTCTATCTTCTATAACTATAACCTTATACCTTTCACCTCTGCTACTGAGCCATTCAAGCATTTCAGTATTATCTCTTAGCCTAGTTTCTAGAGTAGCAACCCTATCCTCGATACCTTGGTTGTAAATACTTGCTACATATGGAACATCTTCAACTTTCGCTTCTCTTACTTTATAATCCATGTATATCACCTACTTATATGCTTTAACATGGGCACCTGCATAAGCACCATCAAGTAAATTAGCATCTATCTTACTGTATACATAACCTAAGTTTTTTTGCTTTGCTATATCTTCAATAATTTCTTTAGTATATATATTTACTGGTGTGATATCAACTTCCTTAAAGCCAACTTTTTTAAGTATATCTATATATGCATTTATATCTAACGCACCTGCAATGCATCCTACCCACATTTCAGCATTTTGCTTAATATCTTCAGAGACATCTTTTAACTGAACAATATCCGCTATAGCAATTCTGCCGCCTTTCTTTAAAACCCTGTAAGCTTCCCTTAAAGCAACTTCTTTATCTTCACATAGATTTATTACACAATTTGAAGTAATAACATCTATAGTTTCATTTTCAAGCGGAATATCTTCAATGTAGCCTTTTATAAATTCTACATTGGTTACGTCCATTTTTTCCTTATTTCTATTTGCCAGTTCTAACATTTCATTTGTCATATCAAGTCCATAAACTTTTCCTTCTTTACCCACATATTTAGCAGATATAAAAGCATCTATTCCTCCACCGCTCCCTAAGTCTAAAACTGTTTCTCCTTTCTTATACTCTGCTAAAACTACTGGATTAGCACATCCTAAGGATGCATTTACAGCTTCCTCTGGTAAGCCCTCCAAATACTCCTTTGTATAAATGTTTGAATCATTGGTTATATTACCACAACAAGCAGTTCCGCACCCACAAGATGTCCTTGAATTATTACTTACTTTCTTAGCAATTCCACCATAATAAGATTTTACTTTGCCTTTTATATTCTTATCCATTCCTTATACCCCTTTCATTAGCAACACTTATTTTGTTTTGCTGCATTAATTATTAACTGTAAACTTTCTAATACCTGCTGTCTTTTTTCTTTTGGTATGGAAGAAAAAATGCTTTGATAATACTTTTCCATGCTACTTTCAATATTATCAAATACCTTGATACCTTCATTTGTTAATTTAATTGATACATATCTTCTGTCTTTAGGATGTAATTCTCTAGTTGCTAAACCTGAATCTACTAACTTATTAATAGTTCTACTCATTGTGCTTTTATCCAATGTTAATAGTTCAGCCAGTTCATTTAACGATATGTCTTCTGCTCTACCTATCTCAACAATAGCATGACATTGAGAAACTGTTGTTCCACAGCATGCAGCTTCGCTTTCTTCTAGTATACCTAAGTTTCTCACAAGAACTCTAATTAGTTCTCTCAAATAGTGACTTTCTTTGTTATCCATTTTACCACCTCTATATTTATTGTAATGCAAAACTATTGCTTAATACAACTGTTATTTATATAAATATTTCGACATCGTTCTTGATTGCAAATATAGCTTTATTACAATAGTTCTAAAAGTACCGACACTTGTAAATCATAATGAACATAGTAACCAATACTTACTCCAACAATAATACCTGCTTCTTTTAAAACTCTTATATGCTGTGATACTACTACTTCGAAAATATTCAAATGTTTTGCAATTCCTTTAGCACATATTCTTCTTCTAGAACGTATAATTAATATTTTTAGTCTTGTTTATCACCAAGAGCCTTAAACCTCTGAACTATTTGCTCCAAAATCCTATATCCTTTTCTGGGATCCTTCTACTTTCAAGCTTTTCATCAGCTTTATCCTGCTTAATGGTAAAACATAAAAAAGTTTAGTTATATGTTAAAATGCCTCAAGGTCGCAATACACCTACGGCTAAGTTTTTTAAGCTATTAGTAAAATAATAAAGTTCGCTCGTGAAACTACTGATTATAACAACTTAATGTTTATTTCTATTTGGGATTTTTGGGCTTTATACAGTGCTGCACACTTGGCTTTTGTAGGTGCTAGGTACTTCGCAGGGCAACAAAAGGCCTCATGTAAGTATTCGAAGGGCTTTCCCTTCATTACTCTCATAAGGCTCAACCAAACTTTATTATTTTTAACGGTACTTTATTATTCTTCACTAATGTTTATTATTTTTCATCATAGTTAAAGAGTTTCGCTAACTATAATGCTCAAAATAAAAGATATAAACTTATCAACGTATTATGCCACTACTATTTCAAGCTTTAAAAATAAATATCTTTAGTAGTATCTATTTTCTCTACTCCTTGGTAAGCTTGATCTTAATTAACCATTAAGGCATCATCTAATAATAATCTTTTAGTTATTTTTTTATAATAGGTATCCATATTTCGCTTTTAAAATTAGGTGAAGTTACATCTTTATTTTCATTCCATAATATTTCTGGTCCTTTTGCTAGTTCATAGTTTGAAGATGGAAACCACTCAGAATAGATGCATCCCCAGACATTTTGCAGTGTATCTGGGAATGGGCCTACTGCTTCAAATACAGCCCATGTTGAGGCAGAAATTTCAAGTTGTGATAAATCATCCGGGCACTCTTCGGTTGTTGCTACACCTATATAATGGTCAAGTTCTCCCTTTTCCTCCATTCGTCTTTCTGAAAAATTTACAGATGCACTTATTATCCCCATTGGTTCTATATTAGATAGTTCTTTGAGTTTATTAATAGTTTCAATCGTTAAACTTTGCCACATTGCAGTAATTTCAGGATTAACCCCATTAAAAATAATAGGTACCCTTTTCTTAATTCCAATTATGCGGAACGCTTCTTTTTCTTCAATTCTATAGTTCATTTCACTTCCTCCTTTAATTGACAATTGAAAGGTCATCCGTGGATATGCTTTTAATGATTTACCATTAAACCTTGCTTCTGACGGTGTTATCCCATGCAAACTTTGAAACGCTCTTGTAAAAGAGTCTGGCGAGTTATACCCATATTTAATTGCCAAATCAATTATCCTAATATTACTATTATTAAGTTCAAATGCTGCATTCGTAAACCGTCTACGGCGAATGTACTCTGACAGCGAAACACCCGCAAGAAAGGAAAACATTCTTTGAAAATGATATTCCGAGCAAAAAGCCAACCTTGCTACTTCTTTGAAATCAATCTCACCATCAAGATTTTCTTCAATGTAATTTAATGCATCATTCATTCTTTTTAGCGAATCCATTTTGTGACCTCCTTCTCACATATAGAATATCAGAAGTTATATATGACTATCCGACTTTTCATGCACAACTATGTGGGATAACCCTTACCGTTATTACTTCATACATAATGAACTTTATAAATAATCTCATACTCTAAAGTTTTTTATGGCCATTTTCTCCATACATTGCTGTGAATTCTACTGTTATTTTATTTATCCCAATATCAAGAGCTCTTTTTACTTTTTTCTCTGTTGCGCTCCATGATAAAGGTGTCATTTTTATTAGATTTTCCAGGTCTATTCTATCTAATGCTACAGTATATTGTATCTGTTCTTTGTCTACTAATGGAAAATTGTTATTAAAATGGTTTAATACTTTCTCATTTGAATAAGATTCTTTATCAGTTTTGTAATAAAATAATTTTCTTAATTCTTTAAGATAATTACTTCCCGGCACAACTTTAATGAGTATTCCATTATCCGAAATAATTCTATTAAACTCAGAATAATTTGAAGCTGAAAGAATGTTAAGTATTATATCAAACTTCTTATCCATAAAAGGATTTTTGGCTAAATCTCCAACACACCAAACATTATTAGGGTATTCTTTTGAGGCAACCTGTATTCCTTCTTTAGATATATCAATCCCTACCCCATCAAATTTAATTCTAGTCTTTTTCTGCAATTTACCTATAACTTGGTTTAGGTGAGACCCTTCACCACAACCAACATCTAGTATTTTTCCCTTATCAAAAACATCGCTACTTATCAGTTTTACTATTATTTCACTTAGCAATTCTACCATCGGTTCATTTAACGAGCATGACGATGATGCCTATCATCATGACTATGGCTGTGCTTATGAGTTAATAAGTGATGATGCTCGTGATAATGTTCTTCAGTGGAAGCAAAATATGTTCCTATAATCATAATTACTAGGGCAATGATAAATGATAATGTTGGTAGTTCTTTAAAAATTAATAGTGATAACCCAACACTAATAAATGGTGCTATAGCATAATAGGCGCTTGTCTTTGCTACTCCCAAGTATCTTTGTGCATAGATATAGAAAAATATACTTAGCCCATAAGCGAAAAATCCTAATATTAGTGCTGCTATGATATAAATGAAATTATTGATCCGTTCACCTAATAGTATCGAAATTAATAATGAACCCATTCCAGAACCAAACCCCTTAATAACAACCACTTGTAGTGGATCTTTCACAGATAACTTTCTCGTACAGTTATTCTAAAGCCCCCAACAGATACATGCCAGTATCACAAAAATAGAACCAAAAGAGAATGAAAAACTGCTCATATCTTCTACAGATAGAATATAATATGACTTTTCCAATGTTATTAACCGCAGACTTTACTGCTGCAATTTGAATAAGCACTTCATTACAATCTCGACCATCTTCCACAATTTTTTTACCGACTCCAAGTGTCCTATGGCTCTAGATAGTCTATTGATAACTGCTAAGGCATTAAAAATTAATATAATTACTAAAGTAAGAATTATAGCAAGTGCTGGTATAGGTTGATTTTGTATTATACCGAAAAAAGCAAGGCTCATAATTGCAGTAATTAATAAAATAAGTTTTATAGCGCGAAGCTTGATTTTTCCTGGTATAATATTCATATGTATATAGGATGTGGTTTTTAATTTCAACTTCACATTACTACAAAGCCGCAATACTTGAAATTTATGAATCAAACCCTTATTTAGACCAATTCTCTATGATTGATACTTTCTTTTCAGTAGCGTTAAGTTCAATCTCGCATCCTATGGGTAAAGTCAATATTGGGTGTGTATGGCAGCAATCGAAGTCCGCAATAAACGGTAACTTTCTATGTCCTAATACTTCTAATAGTATTTCATACGGTTTTCTACCTGTCTTCAAATCATCAAACAACTCATGCTTTCCAAGTATTATTCCTGAAATCTTATCAAAAACGCCACTTACTTTTAAAAGAGAAAAACTTCTTTCTATTGTTGCAGCATCTTTTAAGGAATCCTCTATAAAAAGTATATCTCCCTTCTTTATTTCCGGCATATATTTGCTACCCCATATTCCTTCCATTGTGTTCAAATTTCCACCAATAACTCTACCTCTAGCAATACCTTCATATACCGTTGCCCATTGGTTCCCTCTTTTTTCTTTGCTTCTATCTTGCGTTTCCCAATTAATGTACTCCTCTGTCCAATATTCAGGTGTTTCAAAGACATGAGGAATTTTCACATTATCCATAGTAACTTCTTTAAAATACTTGTAAGTATAGTCAACAAAAGGCGGTAACTCGCCAAAAGAAGACACTAATGCAGGTCCATAATATGTGCTTATTCCAGTTTGTGCATATATAGCAAGCAAAATTGCAGTAACATCAGAATATCCTATTATTATTTTAGGACTTTTTCTTAATGCCTCATAATCTATATAGGGAAGAATAGAATTTGAGTTCATTCCTCCAATTGTAGACATAATACACTTTACTTCTGGATTTCTAATTAACTCATTTAATTCATCTGCTCTTTCTTTAATACTTCCAGACCTATAAAAATCATGTTTCCCTGTTAGATTTCCTTCTATAATCTTAAATCCTTTATCCTGCAAATACTTTTGGGCTCGTTGGAATCTTTTAGGACATGAATATGTTACAGGTGATGATGGTGAAAAAATACCAATTGAATCGCCAATCTTTAACTTATCTATATATTTCATTGTAACTCCTCCTTAAACACAATATCTTTTCTTCATCATATTGTTATCATCGCTTAAGAACAAAAATTTGAGGGATTAATAGGAGCCTTATCTCAATTATCCCACTATTCCTCAACTTATTTTCGTCTTATTTCCTTTTAAAAGGGCTTATTGAAGCAACTACTCTATATACTAGTACCAAGTTTAATATTGACCATAAAACTGAAACAATAATATTAACCTCTAAAAAGTCTTGTATAACAATGTAGTAAATACATGCTATACTGCTTATCAATAAAACAAGCCAGTCTTTTTTTAATAATATTTTCTCTTTCATAAATGACTATCTCCTTTCTACTCCTTCAATAATACTAAACTATTATTCTCGAATATTTTTTCTTTTTCTAAAGAACTAATTTTTTTGCTTAAAGGCAAAACCAAAAATATCAGAAGCAATGTGCCCATTGCCAAGGGCAAAATTGCTATATACGAATTAATAGGGCGCATCCCCATTGAGGTCTGCATATTGCCGTAAAAGAAATTAAGCAACCCTATAGCGAGATTTAGTACCGTTAAAAATAAGAATAGTATCCTAATTCGTTTATAATGCTTTATTCTTGAATTAATATCTGAATATATAACTATTCACCCCCAGTAACTTTTTTACCATTCCTAATAAGTTCTTCTAATCTTAAAATCTCAGCATTTACAGTCTCTTTTCCTAATTCAGTAATCTGGTAATCCTTTTTTCGTGAATCTTCTTCATTAGGTATTGGTTTTATCCATCCTTTTTCTAATAAAGTATTTATGGCACCATATAAAGTTCCTGCTCCAAGTGATACACGGCCATTGCTTAGTTCTTTTATATTCTGCATTATTCCATATCCATGCATCTGTTTATAAAGAGATAAAAGAATATAATATACTGCTTCTGTTAATGCTCCACGTTCTGTATTTTCTGCCATTTAACCGCCTCCTAACTATAACTATAGACGATATATCGTCTATAGTTATATCGCTTAACGATATAAATGTCAATACAAATTTGTCATTTTTTACAATAATGCATAAAATCCCATTTGGAATATAATTGCAATATATTACTAATATATATTTATAGACTTTTATAAATTAAAAGAGTTGAAATTATGGAAAATGAACATATTATAAGAAATACACAGTCAAGTGATAGCAAAGAACTGATTAAACTCATGAATGAGGTTGCAGGTGAGACAGATTACTTGAGTTTTGAAAAAGGTGCTATAAAAATTCCAGTCGAAGTAGAATCCAAATACATACAAGATACTTTAAATAAAGATAATTGCTTAATTGTACCAAAAGGACCAATATTGTACGCAAGATAAACTTAAAAGTTAGATAAGATAATTTACCGGCTTACACTTTACCATAAATAGATGATTGACTATTGCTTCTCCTATAAAACCAAAATATACCTTAATATTTGGAAACTCTTTTTTTATGTATTTAATAAAAAGTTTATCTAAAAAATTTCGTCGCAGTTATCTCCCAAATAAATGAGACTTTTAGCAGTTTTTAGTTTATCATATAGACTCTTACTATGGTCTATAGCAAGATTTATTTCATTGATGTTCATTATTTTCTCCTTAAGCATATTGAAATCAAATTTATACTTAGCAGCAAAGTCGAGTAGATTGCCTACTACTTCAGGGTTATATTTAGCTTAATCAACCTCACTTAAATATTTAAGCACATCTCTCATAATATTTTCTTTTTTATTTCCGTCTATTTCAAGCGAGTCTGTTACCTTTATAACTTGATTGATATTACATGTTATACAGTTTAAGTCTAATCTCATATATATCCCATGCATTTATTCGTCATATAACTCCCCCTCAATTCTGTCTCTAAAGAGTTTTTTCTAACCTGTATGCTTCATTCTTCCTTCACATGATAAATTAGGAATAAAAACCTGCTAGATTGAAGATTTAAGACTCATTCCCTTAAAAGTATGTAAATAATTGCATTCTTATTCTTGTATCACGAGTTGTATAATTTTTAGATGTTCATTTTCTTCTCCTCTTTGTAATTGGACTTTATTATTTTTAACACAACTTTTTTACTTTTCTCCTTATCCCTATATCCTTTTTTTAATAACCCTTAGTCCTAACTATGTAAACAAATAAAAAACTCATGTCAAAACCAAATCATACTCAAACCCTTGTGCCACCTATTCTTAAAACTAACAAAAGCCATGGCTCCAATAAGGTTTTCTGCCCTATCTTAACCATGACTTTTAACATTACATTTTTATTTTAACATGAGCTTTTTTGTTTATACACTTGCTATTACAAATTCATTGCTAAACAAAAAAGTTTCTTCCATGGTTCGGTTTTCTTGCAGAAAGTGCTTGAACTAAACCCTTGACAATTTAAGCAGCACTTTTTCTTTAAAATTTGCCTGAAAAAATTAATATATTTGCCACCTCTATAACCAACTAAACTTTATTATAATTCTCATCTAACTTTATTATGACTTTTTAAAATTTTTCCTGTTTTTTGAAATATAAATTCTATCTATGTTAATTCATAATAAAGTTTGGTGAACCATACAGCCTAATCGGCTGCTTCTTTCATATTTAAATTTATTTACTTACTTCCCCGACGTATACGACTTGGAGGAAAGCCGAATATAGGCAAATCGTAAGTGGTCAGAAGCTACCTAGGCACGAGATTAGGCAAGGATTTGTCAGGCCCATAGGACTATTTTATTTTTTTATTTGTTTATTTCTATCTTGGGGTTTGTACGGTGCTATGCATTCTGCTGTTGTAGATGCTGGGTACGCCTCAGGGCAACAAAAAGCCTCGTGCAAGTATTCTAGGATTTCTCCTTCATTACTCTCACCAGGCTCAACCAAATATAATCATGAATATTTTCATTACTATGTCCTTAATCTATGATGCACTATTATAATCCAATTTTCTGACACCGAGAGCCTTATGAGCCCAAAGTATATCTTTTATAATTTCTAATTGGCTTTCAATACACTCTATTATAAGAACTACTTCTGTTCCTCTTTTATCATCCTGCCCATCACTATACTTTTTAGTTATGATTAGCTTTATCATAAAACCTAAAACAAAACCTATAGATATAGCAATTAAGCCCCATAATAACGGACCCCATTTTAAAATAAAGCCATATATGCCTCCAAATATTCCGAATATGGTTCCAAGGATGGCCGGTAAATCAAATAAACTTAACCCATCTGAACTATGAATAGAATCAAATAAGTTTCTTTGTTCACCTTTTTTATCCATAGAAATAGCCATAATGCTTTCTTTCTTAATCCCCTTCATTTCCATTGCTGTAATGGCTAACTCTAAATATATAGAATGTTCAAAAGTAGAAACAATATACATCTTATCCCTCCTCATATTTTTCTTTAATGGCATTATAAATCTTGGGTTTTGATAGTTTCTTTTTAAAAACTTGGATTGCTCCCAATCATATAACTTATTATTTGCAACTGTGTTTGCATAAGCATCATACATAGCAAAAAAGTACACTGATGGGATGTTTAAAAACCAGTGCATATCTAAGACTGATTTTGCATTCTGAAAATCTCCCAGAAAAGTATAGTGAAAAGATGGCAATAATTTAGAAAAATAGCATATAATAATCCACCACACAACAGCAAAAAGTGCCGTAACAATTCTATGAATATATAGTTGGCCTGAGCCCGGAATTAATAATGACCACATTACTGAAACCCAAGGTGTTCTTTTATCTAAATAGTTTATCTCCATTGCACCTATCTTGAAGGGCTTAATTTCAGCATCTTCTCTTGCCGCCAACATGTATGCATGGTTTAAGTCGATTGTTGTTCTATAACTATCCCATATAGCAAAAATATAAGTAGGAACATATAATGACATCCATCGTATATCTACGACCTGCTTTGCTTTTTCAAAATCACCTATAAAAGAATAAAGTATTAGTAGATTAATATGTGCCTTATAATTTACAAACACCTCCCATATAAACAAAAGAAATCCTCTCAAATACTTTGATAATAACAGATGTCCCATACCCGGAAATGCTACAGACCAAGCGGCAATCACAAAGGGATTCCTTAAATGTAATTGTGTTGTCCCTAATAAACTAAGATATGCTACCGACCGTCTTGCAGCGGATTCACCATATTTTAAACTGCTCATGCGTAACTCCTTTGATAATATACTCTATCTCAGATTATTGACATATTATATCCAAATATAACACTTGTAAGAAATGAAAGCCCCTTATTATCTAATTTCCTATACATTTTCTGTTATAATCATAATATTGTACTGCCTCATTGCCAGAAAATAAATAACCTCGTGAAATTTATCATGGTTTCCCCTTTTATTTTCACGAGGTCTTATACTACAGTTTTAATATATATTATCTAACTTCTGTATTTTATACATAGTATCTAGTCCTTTCCAGAGTTAGTTTAACTTTCACAAACATTCAAATCGAAGGACTTTCTTTCTCAATGTTTCAAAATCACATCGACCATACATAATTCTCTTTATTACTTTTAATTTATTAACACTACCTTCGGCAAGACCATTATTATAATCATAAATTATTGCGTTTTTAACAGCTTCCAGATCCTTCAATAGACCATTTACAAAGCTATTTACTTCACTTATCCCTAAGCCTTTTGCTGTATTAATCCAATTTTCAAGATCTCCAACATTTTTATTAGAAATAAGTTTTCTAAAATTATTCACTATGTTTATTATATTGAAGTATACTGGATACTCAATATATACTTGATTTAATTGTTCAGCACTTAAATTCTTTACCTTTTCCAGTGGCATATATAAGAGCTTCAAGTATTTCATAAATTGCTAATGCTGTGTATCCTTTTTTAATATATGTATTAATTTCTTTAAGATAAGGATTTAATATACCTTCCTTTTTTTGCCCGTAGGAAGCATGTACAGGTGAGCAATTTGGATCAAGATAAGCTTTTATTGTCCTTCTATCTAATTTCATTTCTTTAGCAATTGATCTTATTGAAAAGCCATTTTTGAACATTTCTCTAGCTTGATCTATCTTATCTTGTTTCCGAGCTACCTTTTCTTCATGTTTTAACATAGCTTTATTTTGAAATTGACTTTCCATTTCTTCATCACTCATAGAACACAATTTTTCAAAAGTTCGAATATCCATGTTTAGTAACTTGCATACTCTTGTTTTAGAATTATCCCCCAGTAGGAGTGTATTCATCTTTTCGAACTTCTCTTTTAGAGCAAGTTTTTTATTTTTTATAGACTTTGATGCAACTTCTAGTCCTTCTTCTTTTACATTAGAAATTGATTTTATGTTAACATTTACTTTTAACACCTTGACTAAATAATCATTACAATAAGAAGTTAGATTTTTTAATAAATGAAAGCGATCACTTACTTGAATAGTATTAGGATGTGCATCACCTATTGCACTACTATAAGTAATAGACCCATCTCGAGATACAACCTTCAAGTTAGGAAATGACTTTAACCAGTTCTTTACATCATTGTATTCTCTAGATGGTATCATATCAATTATTCTATGAGTAATGATATCTATCATGATAGTTCCGTAGGATTTTCTTTTTTTAGTAGCAAAATCATCAATGCAAACTTCTGTAACATTATTTTTTTCAATAATAGACTTATCTTTTTTTAAAAGGTTGCAAATTGTACTTTTACCTACATTTGCAACACTATTTTTAAGTAATTCAGCTGCCGCTGTTGAACTAACATTAACAGATATGTTTATTATCTTATTTTCTAATCTTTTAGTTTTCTTACCTTTACGAGATAAAAAATTGAAAGTTTCTGCAAAGGTCGTGTTTTTACACTCTGGATTATGTCAAAACACCTTCATATTATTTTGTTTTTTCCAAAGCCAAAATAATATATGCATTCTCCATTTACCATCAATCAAAGACATGGCATAAGCGAATGGTTTAATGTTTACATCGTTATCCATTTATGCTCTCCTTTCAGATAGTATCTAACTTAAAAGTGTATACTTGATATTAGTTGTATGTTAATTTATCATAAAAATAACGAAATTTCAAGGAGGATAACACTATGAAAAAGGAAATTGAAGTGTTTGATTATGCTAATGAAATTATGAAAGCAGTGAAAACAGGAGTTTTGTTGACCACAAAGACAGATAATAAAGTGAACTCTATGACTATTTCTTGGGGTACACTGGGAATTGAATGGGCAAAACCGATTTTTACAGTTTTCGTTAGGGAGAATAGATATACAAAAGTCCAACTTGACAAAAATCCCGAATTTACAATAAATATACCATATGGTTCTTTTAATAAAAAGATATTGGGTATTTGCGGGACGAAATCTGGTCGTGAAATTGATAAAATCAAAGAACTTAACTTGACACTTGAAACACCTACTAATGTTTCTGTGCCCGCTATTAAGGAACTTCCTTTAACGCTTGAGTGTAGGGTTATTTACAAGCAAAAACAAGACGAGCGCGAAGTTACTGTATAAGTCAAATAATGTTTTGAGAAAACTCCCTAACCCAACAATCTCCCTCAAACCCTTATCACATCTATCTCCCACCCACTTTTCAATACCCTTTCCATTTTCTGAAAGTAAAATAAAGTTTTTAGAAAAACTGGTCATTTCTTAGTTCTTTTTTCTTAGTTCTTGAGCCTTTTCAGTAAAATAAAGTCGTTGGAAAGTTAGTCGTAAGGATCAAGGTTTAAGGGGTAAATTTTGCCCCCTTTTCCATTCTTCAAATCAATAAGATCTTTCAATATAATAAATCAATACATGGCTGAAAGCCTTATTCTATAGGGGTTTTATCAATGTTTAATTCTCTTTCTTAATCCTTACTACTTATTCCTTCTGACGATATACGCATAAAAAAATTGCGGATAACGGTAGCCTATAACCTGCTACTTATCCACAATTTTTCTAACAACTTTATTTTCTCTCTAACGAGTTTATTTTACTTCTAAAGACTTTATTTTAGTTATACATATATAGTTTTTAAGAATCAAGGGTTAAGGATCAAGATATTTTCATCTCTCCTCTGTATACAGCCTACTTGAAAGAGAGAATGTGTTGTAGTTCATCAGTAACTTGATTATATGTTAGTACAGCAAACTTACTGTCAATATTACTTCCCCAATCACCTTTATATTTTTGCACTTCATCTATACAGTCAAATAATAAATCTTTTATGATTGTCTTAAAGTTAATAGCACAAACAAAATAACCTAGATTACACTTTTCTCTAATAAACCACGAATGAACTAGGTATCCATATTCTGATTTTTGTAAAACTGATTTCGGCACCCAAAATTCATTATAACTTCTATCTCTTTCAATATATCGTTCTTCCATATATAATGCAGTTATTACTTCTTTAAAACTAAATCTAACAGCCTTTACCGTGTCTGTTACAATAGATGCTTCTACAACACTAAAATAATATTTAATATTCTTATATGAATCATTGTTTATATACGGCTTACTTAAAATAATTTCATATGCCATGTTACTATTCTCCTCTCAATCTAAAGTATAGGTTCATCCTTTATACCTATACAATTAACATAACATATGAAATTCACTCTAAATCTTCAACAGAAAAGTGGGTACAGAGAGATTATACCTCATTTGTACCCACTACCTTATGCCATTACTAAAAAAACACAGAATATAATAATAGCAATAAAATTCAACTTTAAAGCCAGTTTAAAAAGCCTATATTTATATGAAGTTATTCTGGAGTTTATAAGAATCTCTTTTGCATAGTCTAATTCCATCTTTTTTAAATCTTTTATTTTCACATTAGTCTCCAGATAGTATTTATATATCTCTTAAATACATTGAAGGATTTTGATACATGCAAATGTCTCCATAAAAAATCAATATCCTATCTCTACCTGAATCATTATTTTCTGAAATACTTGTTGTTTCTTTTGTTACAGAAGTATTCGGAAAAAATGATTTTAATGCTAGTATTATGGCTAAGAAAAATACAGCAGTCATAAATCCTACAATAAAAATATTTGCTTTTAATTTTCCATTAAGAATTTCAA
The DNA here is from genome assembly GCA_009738435.1 of Clostridium bovifaecis. Taxonomy (GTDB): domain Bacteria; phylum Bacillota; class Clostridia; order Clostridiales; family Clostridiaceae; genus Clostridium_H; species Clostridium_H bovifaecis. Next base: position 3,333,171 of record CP046522.1, read on the forward strand.
ATAGGTAGTCAACTGATTTAAATAAAAACAATCCATTAACTCCGATTAATGCTCCGTTTTTCGTTTCAGCAAACTGCAACCACCTATTTGTATTCTCAAAAGTATCCTTTAGTATTTCTAATGCATTTTTATCTATATGCTCATTATTCCCTGTATTTAAATTAGTCCTAGCCATATTCTTTTTACCTGCCATAATATCTCCCTGCCCTCTTTAACTGCAATGTCCCTTCATGCCCATGTCTTAAATCTTTCAGTGTCCATTCCTTTGTCTTTAGATATTCTTTATACTGTTTATATAACTTCCATGCACTGGATAAAATTGCAACAGTTCTATCCCCTTGTATAAGTGCATTTACTTCACCATCAGGATGATGAGTACACAAAACTTTCCTATAAGTTTTAGGATGTAAATTTTGATGTCTATGTTCGTAGGGAATCTTATCCCAATTGATTTTTTCATAAAAATCTTCTACATATATATTATCATCTGGGTAATCATTAGGGTATATCCCTAAGATATAAAGAGAATTTCTCTCTATATCCTTTGGAGTTACACATTCTCGAAGTATTTCAACAGGGATTAAGTTGCCAGTTATGAAGATTTCCTTGGGTTGCATTGTAGGTAAGCATATTATCTGTAATAGCGGAAAGTAACTTTTCACTATTTGAAAATCTTCCATAACCATCTGATAATACTTATTAAAATTTTTTCCTGAAGGAAAATCAGGTATAAATTGCTGTTCTACTATTTTGACCTTAGACCCTATCATAGTCTATTCCCCAAGGATTTACATTTATATTAGATAATCTTCCAGTAGAACTCTTTAAAACATTAGCATTAAACACTTTACTTGCTTTGTTAGCAAGTTCCTCTTTTTGCGTTACCTTTTCTTCATATTCTTCTATGGTTGCAGTAGACTTATAATATCCTGTTTTATTAATAGATGTGAACAACTCTTGTAGAGCCAGATACTTAGGATCTTCGGTTTCATCTGCCTTATTGTCAATTTCTTCCTTTAAATGCTTCCAAATCACAACCTCATTAGATTCAGCATATTCATCTTCGCATTTATTGGCTCTTTTATAAGATTCACTTAGTACCATGTTGTGTTTATTTCCATTCAACCCAAGTCTAGTTGCAATAATTTTACCAAGAGAACATCCAATACCTATAGATATCTTCTTATTATTCAACTTTTCTTGAACTTCTTCATCATCATTTAATTCCTGTATCTTGCTATTTAGTGTAAAGGCTGCCTTTAGCATTCTTACAATAGCATCTTCTCCTCCACTAAAGTCATTATATACAGCAACGATTCTATCTCCTTGGTACTGAACTTTAGTACCTTCAGTATCGTTTATCACACTGCCCATAATATCATATATTTTTCCCATAACATCTTTTAAATCGTCTAGGTTTTGATCATTGATGTAAAATAATCGGGTAAAGCCTCTGATATCTGCACAGATAACTCCCCCTTCTTCTATTCTTTTATTTTTACCCTTTAGTGATAACCCATCAAAAGATAACTGCTTAGTACAGGATTCAAAGGTAATATCACTTAAATTCAGGCTTTTTGATTCATCTTCTACTCTTTTCTTTACATCATCTAATCCTTCTTCAATTTCTTCCATAAAATCTTGATCGAAAATTTCTTTATAATGTGCCTTATAAAACCTTTTGCTTCTAATCTTTTCACTAAAATCTTCTTTTTCTTCTTCCGTAAGTTCAATGAACTTTTCCTTTAACTCCGAAGATAGTTCATCCATAAATTTCTGTGTTATATAAATATAATCTTTTAGGGCGTAAGATTGAATTTTAGCAGAATTATTTGCTACACCTCCAATAGTTGTATACTCCTCTGCATTAATGTTATCATCTATATAATAATCAAAATAATCGCCATAATCCATACCAGCATGTACACCAAAACTAGGGTATGAAGCGTATTTTGATAAATTGTTAAATATTTTATTATTAAATATAAAACAGGCTACTGTTGCTTCTAATATGGTTTCATAAGTCATATCCGAGTCATCATTTAGTTCAAAAACAATATGTGATCTTCCCCCTGTGTATTTTTCAACTTTAGCACCATATTGCTTAATTAACTTAGAGTGGCCTACAAAATATGTCTGTAGTCTATGTAATGTCCTTTTTAAGTCATCATCTTTTTCTTCTTCCTGCTTTATTACATCCATTAAATTCTTGATGCTCACATACAAATGAACCCCTTTAGTTTTTTCCATATATCCCTTCCATACCTCCATAATTTTTTTAACCGTAGATAAACTTATACAGGCTAGATTTCAGTTCCAGAAACAATATATAGCATATAAAAATTCAACCTACACAATATATAGTATCAGTCATGTATTTATAAGTCAAGATTTTCCATGACCTATTTTGTAATTTTTATGATTAATTCAAAGAATAGATTTAAAAATAATTCTAATTCCAGAATATCTTTTGATAATAAAAAACCTATGCTTAATAAACTGTAGCATAGGTTTTTACTTTTACTATTAGCGTTTGGTAAGCAGTATAAAAATGATGTTTAGTTATCTCGTCAAACTGTAATTTACTTAATCAAAGTGAGAAATTCTTCCGTATTTTTCTAATGAATATTTCAGTGCTTCATATATGTGTTCTTGCAAAACATATTGATATTTAGGAGAATATACGAATTCTTCAATCTTGGTTTGTCCATTTTTAATTATATTAACCTTCTGTTTAATCTGCTCATTACTAGTATACTGTGTTTTATGAACCCAGTCTGAATTTAATAAATGACCATAAGAATAACTAACATTTCCTTCTAATAACGGCTGATTATTATTATTTAGAAAATACTTTAGTTTCTCTTTTTCAACATTAGACATTTCATCAATTCTAGTCCATAAACTTTCTAGTATCTCCTTATTCTGTTTTTCTCTTTGTACATCTCTGTATTGATTATCACATGCCTTGGTATAAACCTTCTTAATATTTTTCCATGTAATTAAGATTGTTTCAATAATTAATATCCAACACACAAAAATAAAGATAGCACCCCAAAAATGCCCAAATCTCTTTACTATTGCCATATCGTCACTTATAAAGAAAAAGGTCATAAATGTTAAAAGAACAGATATTAAGGTTTGATAAAATTTACTTTCTAATATTTTACTAAAAATCTTAACAATATCGCTGCTCATATATTCCCCCTAGGTAAATTCCCATTTTATAAATTGTTTGTATTTAACAATTGTACTTCATATACAACCATAATACCATATTTAAAATTTATATCATTAGAGTTAATAAAAATTTTTCTCACTTTTTTTTGAAAGTGTAATAAATATATTTAATGTCCTTACAACTGCAACCTCTCATATCTTTCCTTTATATCTCTAAAATAACTACTTTTTGTTCTTTTGATGTATTACAACCGGCTACTGTATCCTAACTTCAACTTCTTTTAATAAATCTTTTTGGTACTCTTTCCTAATCCCTGCCATCCTAAATACACTCCATACCTGTAACTCTTTATTTTGTAATATATGTTCCCTTATCGCCCAGTCAATTCGCTTTACTTGGAAGGCTCTATTATCCTCTGCTTTTTCTAAGAAAAATGCTTTGGTTTTTGGGAGTTTATTAAGATGTTTTTCCAAAAGAGCCTTAATCCCAATCCTACTACCTACTAAAGTCAAAGTAATTCTCTGTGGTTTTCCTACAGCATCTTCTATTTCATTTACTACTTTTTGTACCTTCTGTAAGATCTCCTCATCTCGTTTTTGCCAATCAACCTTTGTACCTATATTGGCAGTAGTTTTTTTCTTGGGGCTGTTCCTATTTAACCAATCCCTATCATTTCTATACAGGTAAACATATAACGCCTTATTTAATTGTCTTAGTTCCGTTTTCCCTTTATCCGGATTTTTCTCTATTAGTAGCAGCCATTCATTCCTTCTAGTATCTTTTAAATTATCCGATGTATTAATTTGTTTCTTATATAATTTTTTTTGCTTCTCGCAACTACTTCTGTTTTCCCAGTATGTCTTGATGCCTAATTTTTAGCGTACTTTTTAACCGTAGCAGGGTCAGCCTTCAATTGCTTTGCTGTCCCTCTTAAACTTAATTTTTCCTCCACTAATTCCTTTAGCCTTTGCTCCCATACTACCCCATAGTCTTTAACCTTACTTATTTTATATCGGTCACCACTTTCTGTATCCGGTCCACTCCTTAAATAAGTAAATCCACAAGAACAACGAAAAATTCCCAGTGGATTTTTTGAATCAGTATTATACTTAATTTCTATTTCTTTAATTGTATTTTCCAAATAATGATCCGCAGCAGGATTCAAGCATGGCCATTCTCCATTTCCAAAAGGCTTATACTCAAATTTATTAGCAAATAACTCCTCAATAGTTACTCCTATAAATCTTAATAGTAACAGATGTCTTAACGGATGACTTGTCTTATTCTTTCTTCTTACTAAATCTGTAAGCCAATTGTGATCACTATGAACATCTATACCCAACTCAATTAAAGTTAAGAATTCCTCTCCATAATAATTTATAAAACTTTTTATTAACTCCTTCTGCTTTATATTGCCGTTCATATTAGCAAGTCCCATATCAATTAACTTTGTTGTATATTGATGTACAAACCATTTAATCGGCTTTTGCTCTAATTCATTATCTAATAATGTCTGTACATCACTTGAAAGTTTGAGTAACTTTTCCATAATGTCGTCAGAATAGCCGTTCCTCCCATTAAGCATTATACAATTCTCTAAAGTTGCAGCAGTATACTGATGTTTATTAAATCCTCTAATCGACACTTTGCTATCCTGCAATAATATTTTGTGCTTTGAACAAATATGAATACCACTCACCTGATGAACTCTATGCCAATACAATTCTCCATATTCTTCTGCATCCTCTTTGATACATTCTGGGCAAAACTTAAAGTATTGATTAAGAGAAACAGAACTGGCCATAAGACCAATTTTATTATACACCCCTCCTCCTTTATCTCTTTCCATAAACTTCTTTATGCTCTCTGCTTGTTCTGGGGGTAGAAAAGCAGCATAAAAAGGAAATAAGGTATAATATCTAATCAATTCATTTACAGTATATCTACTACCAACGGGCATGTTTTCAATGAGCCTATTTAAATGTGAAGGTAAATCCATAACTGCAGTGGCGGTAGTCTTTGAATATAAGTCCTCTAATGTAGCCTTTATACTAGTATTTCCACTCCTCACATGATACCTTGCTAACACACTATATAAGATTTCATCTTGGTAAGGTGATGGAAAAAATGTCATCATCCTGCATTACCTAACCTTAGAAGATCATTTTCATATCTCTTTATAATCCCTTTTTCCTGAAGGGCTTCATACGCTGACTTAGTATTCTTTCTTCCTTCTTCTACTATAACCCTAATATCATTTTTATTTTTCGTTGGTTTATTTCTGGTTTTCCTAACTCCCTTTTGTGCATTAGTAATCTCTTGAATTGCCTTAATGACAATATCATTTACATCAACTTCTGCTTCATCTTGTTCGCATATCTTTTCTACAACCTTTTGTGCCTTCATTCCATCTATTGCTAAATCAATGAGTTTTAGGATGGCTTCCTGCTTTTTATCTATCTTTACCTCTTGTTCTTTCTTCTTTTGGGTTCTTTTTAATGCTTCTATCTTCATATTTAAGTCAATGGTATGTCTTTCCCTTTCCATAAATCCTAAAAAATCTGCATCTACTGTGCATATATCTCCATATTGTGCGATCCTCTTAGCATCCCCACTTCTAAGTGCATTCAACATAGGCTTTACTAATTTGAAATTTTCTTTTGCTACTTGCTCGATCAGTTTAGGTGTTATATCTTCTTTTCCAGTCATAATCGCCCTAATCTGCGACATAGCATACAACTTTACCATTATATCTACAATCCCCTGACTCTCATTATATAAAACTCTGCTAACTTCATCTGTGAAAGGCACCTTTTTACTCGTCCATTGATAATCCCATAGAGCATTCATTATCAAATCCCAATTTTGATCCTTTTCCATTCTGTCCCATATTTGATCTCCTTGTCCGCTACCCCTTCGGGCTTGGCGAAACTCCGACTGAAGTATTGATAACCCTTTAGGAGTTCCAATTAGAATTACCGGCACTCCAATTGTATTTACCAAAGTGACAAAAAAGTTTAACATTTTTTCTGCTCCTCCACTTTTTGCTTGACTCAAGTGCTGAATTTCATCAACAATCAATAATCCAAGGCCGGTATTTCTAGTGATTTGGGCCATTATGGAGAGCATATTATCTACTGTCTTTCTAGCAATACCAAATTTGTGATAGTAATTTGTACCAAGCAGATTATCTATCTTATGAAAAAATTCTATGCAAAGTCCCTTTATAGAACCATCAAATGGACAGTCTAACTTTAACCATACCAATTGATACATACTAAAATTCATACCACGATATTGGGAATGTACAATTATTTGAGGATATAATGATAATATTCTATTTATTGCTGTAGTTTTGCCCATACCACTTACCCCTATGATCGTAAAACCATGGGAAGTTGACCGAAACATGCTACCGTTGCTTACTTCCACATTTAAGTTATGTATCATCTGATATCCATCATGTAAGGCTATTGCGTATTCTGGCTTATATGGATTTCTTGATAGGTAACTTTGACGAATTGTCCTAGATATACGGCTTTCTAAATCCAGATGAACCATTAATGGTTGAAAGCATTGGAATAACCTCTGTACTAAGTGTATTTTATACTGCTTATCAAGTAATCTTTCTTGTTCATTATAACTTGGATACACTGCCAAATGTTCTACTACCTCCTCCATAGAATATATAGGTGGTAGTGCTTCAATAAAAGGATTTCCATTATATTCACTAACAACTTGCTCTTTATACTCTGCTTCTACGGCTTTTCCCCCGTTAGGGATAATAATATTACTCATGTATCTTCTCCATAGCCTCCTTTTGCTTCTTCTTTAGCAGATTAAATCCATCACGAAAATCTGATTCTTGCACCATATCTACTGTTTCTGCCTTTCTTAACGGTACTACTTCAGCACCTTTAACAACTTCCATTTTATCTAATTCAAAACTTTCTTTTTCTCTATTTAAAATCTTCTCTATTTTTCTATTCATCTTAATTCTCTTTATTCTTTTATTATTGCTATCATCACTTACCTTTTCTTTTTCTGTTTTTCTTTTAGCCTCTCTTACAATATTTTCAATTTGAGCAATTAACTCAACTTTGCTCTGTATCTCTTTTTCCTCATTTTTCTTTGATTGTAATTTTTCCTGTTCCAAGAGGTACTCTATCTCCTCAATAGTTTTACCCTTATATCTTACTTGATGGTCAAGCAAGAAACACTTTTGATAACTTTTCCCTTCCGAATCCTTAATATAAATATAGTCCATGTTTCTAGTATCATAAGACACTTGTATTGACCAAGATCCTTGATTTCGTGCCTTTTCAAACCATCTTTCTTTCATGGCTTCTTTAGATGCATAATACATACTTTTAAACTTAATACCTTTTGCTGTAACCGTTGCTGTTCCTACAGGCATTAGATTTAACTTCACGATATCTTCATCTGCATATCTTAGTTTCCCTGACCTATTCTTAATTCCCCAATTCCACAATTTTATAGGTATTGGTTCAACATCTTCTTCAATCATCATTTCTTCTCTCACATAATTGCTTAGATAGTGGTGGTTGTTATGATACAAAATGCACCTTATAATTACTTCCATAAATTGACTCAAGTCAAGTTTGGCATCTAATTTAAAATCTCTATCTCCTCTTTCACGCACATTTGGATCAACGGTGGCAGGAAGCAATGATTTTGTATTTGAATTTATCACATTAAAGTGCTGCTCTATAATTCCCTTAAAGTCACTTCTGTAACTTCCGGTATTTTTTACAGTTATATGTAAATTGTTAATTAATTCTTCTGCGTTTCTGCTGATGATTTCACCTCTATCCGCTAAAATAGATTCTGGAAGGTAGTGAATATCCCATTCACCTTCTTCAATTTCAATTCCGTACTCTGCACAAAAATCTTTCTTCTTGGATAAAGCATTTGATAGTGCCATCATACTACCAGCCCATGAAGGTCCTTCGAGTCCTACATACACTCCGACTACACATCTGGAAAAAACATCCATTACCGTATATAAAATTGGCTTACCGATTATCCAGTTCCTATTAAATCTTGACACAAGATACACATCTGCAATAGTTGCATCAATTTGATATATACTTCCGGGTCCTAAAGCCTCTGTAGTAGAACTACCTAATATTGCCCTGTGATTTTGTTCATACTTTTTCAAACTCTTTCGTGATTTTATCTCTTTTTTAAAATCTCTTTCCTTTAGAAACCAATACTTAAATTGTCCAAAAGATGGGAGTTCACTATAAGGTTTTAATATAGGTACTTCTATATTATCCTTAATCTTCATATCCGAACTGAAGAACTCTTTTAGCATTAATTGGTATGCAGCCTTTAGAGAATTCTTTGCAGTTGTGTAATAAAATTTATTTATGGCTACTTTGAATATTTTCTTAACTTCTTCATCTACATTAATCCCATTTCCCAATACTTCAGCGTTTTTTCTTGGACGCCCTCTCTTTACATCATTCACCTTTCTTTCTTCTCCCCCTGCCCCGCACAAGTAGAAATCAGGAAGAAGTGCGTTCTTGATTTTCCCTCTTATCCAGTACCTTTTTAAATATTTGGCAACAGTATTCTCACTAACCTTATATTGTTTGCTAACCTCTAACATCAACTTTCTGCGTTCTTTATTTATAAATACTTCTGGTTCCACAGTAACAATATCTTTTATCATATTCCATGCTTCTTCTCTCATCTCTTTGTGTTTATCTGGAACCTCTTGCTCCTCAATGATTCTTGCATAAGGATCTTCTTCTACTATTGTAATAAATCCATCTTTAAGCCCTGCATAAATGTCCTTTAAATTTCTATAATATGGAAACTTATTTAATTCTATGTTTATGACAAAGGCCATGTAATTATCTGAATCTAACCATAATATCCTCTCTACAATGCTTTTTTCCTGACTCAACCACTTAATTAGAGAATTAATTAGCAGCAATTACTCCACCCACCTTTCTGAAATCTTTACCCTCACTAGGTGAAATAACCAGATTGTTTATGTCGATTTCTTTTTCCATATCAATCCTTATTTGTTTGGAAGCAATTAAATATTTAAAAACATATAGTCCTGTCCCTGCTTCATAATTACAATCTCGTTCAAATGCAGTAATGATATCCTTAATAGTTTGATTTCTTTTGTATATTAAATCCATTAAGTTACTGCTCATAAATATAATATCTTCTTCAGAAAAACCTCTTTCTTTATAGTCATATAACGAAGAATGTATCCATTCAATATTTTTTGCTATCGTAACAGGTATGTCCTTTTGTGTTACTATTCCCCAGTCTATCTCTTTAGCCTCCCAGTACCTGCGTTCTATTTCTGCCTTTTCTAAACTCGACTTCTTTTCCAGTTCTGCCGCTGCTTTAATAGATCTGGCGATATAGCCTATTCCACTTTTATCTTTAACTGTAATTAAAAAAGTAGTAGATATTACATAAGGTGTTTTGCTCTCTCTATCCGTAAAAAGTGCAAAATCCAAACCATCTTTTTCCTTAATAACTTCATCAATATCTAAAAGAGGAAAATGCTCCCGAATGTCCAGAACAGAATCTTCCCATTCTAATAGATAGAAATATCTAGTTTGAATATCCGTAAATAAGTGATGTATCCTTTTGGTTTTCCATCCAAAAACCCTTGACACTCTACCCATACTCGGAAAGTCTTGGATATTTAACCATGGCTTGTAGTCCGCCCCTATTCCGTTGCCCCTGCCTTGTTCAATAAAATCCTGACGCTTATCTTCGTTCCATTTCAACTTCCTCTTTGCCATACATGCTCACCTCTCATTTCTATGGGTATATCCCGTATAGATTATATAAACACCATATAATAATGAAATAATCCAATTTAAAAATGGTAGAAAAAGAACCAATGTAACTATAATTACTAACCATGTACTCTGCCTTGGATTGGACATATCCACTTCTATATTAATCATTGTTTTTTTATTCTCATCTTCCTCAAACATTTCTGGAAACTTATTTTGTACAATTACACAAAGTATAAATAATGTAATACTTAAAAGGGTTGTACTTACATAGAACTGCTCACTCATTTACTTCCTCCTATTCATCCTTAACTAAAAAACAAAATTTCCCCTATAGTTATAGTTGTCAACTGTAGGGGAAATTTTTCTTAAATACATTAGATTATTAGGTATGTAGTATCTAAATTGTTGTTCGTTGCACTGTTCTTAGTTCTTTGTAATCCTCTTTTGCTAAATAGCCTATAAGAATTGCTAGTGGAATTACAAAATATTGTTCTACTAATGGAATATCCATAGAAACTCCAAATTGATACATTAAATAAAATACCATTAATGCAACTGCATTAGATATAAAAAGTCTTATCATTGTTTTTCTCATTAACTATCCCTCCAGTTTATCTATAAAAATTAATAAATGTTGTTTCATTTTTATAATAAAATTATATCATTTTAGAGGCTTAAAGTGTTGATTTTACAGCATTCTTAACACAAATGTAAAAGTCTGGATACATAAATTTTTGAAATAACTTTAAAAAAATATCAGTTAAGGATTTGATTCTACTCACTTCTCTAAATAAAATACTTAAAAAAATTTAGAGGAGTGATATTAATGAAAGAATTAGATATTTTAAGGTTAGAAATAAACTATTTTCTATGTATTGTAGATTCAACCCTTTCCGTAGAAGATAGCAACTTAGCAAAAGAGGCACTTAATTCACTTGTTACCTCATTTCTATTTGCTAACCAGCATAACTTTTGTGAATATCATATACAGATCATTGAGGACTATATATCATCCATATCCAATCTTTCGGAAGAAGAATATCGCTATATAAAAAGAAATATTCCACATGTCATCAATTTATTAAATTTAATCAAGCAGGAAATAATAAAATAGCCCTGGGGGCTATTTTATTATTGTAAAAATCTGTTTTCTTTCAGCATATTCATAATGTCCGTCTTTAAATCTATATATGCCTAGATACCTTATGTGGATCAGGGTCAACACCAATTAGTGTTTTCAATAAATCTATATATTTGTAACTATTTCTAGCAACAAGTAAAGATGTAGAAGATGGAATCGCTAATAAATGATTTGATCCTACTTTTCTCTGTATTTGTTGCTTCATGCTATTTAATAAAATAAATGATGATGAATAGTCCGTAAGAAATGCCACAGAATATATATCAAGGTCTTTATCCAACTTTACTAATCCGGTCGATACCATTTCTAAATTCTTATATGCACTTTCCTTTAATTTCCTATAATCATATTTGTCATCTATTAGTATAAATCTAAAGGTTTCTCCCATGTCCATAGCATATAGAATATTTAAATCTAAAAATAATTCATCTCTTAAAAAATTTGTACTCTCTCCCAATCCAAAATCCTTAGATTTTATAAGAGGAAATACCTTTGTATAGTCTATTTTAAACCTTCTTTTCTGAAATTCTTCCTTAAGCGTTTTCTTAAAGATATCACAAATAAATTTAAAATCCTTTGCCAATTTATATTCTTCATATGCATCCTGCATTGAAACTGTTGCTTCTATTGTTCCTTCTTCTATCACTAAACTATCTTTCTTTAAAAAAGCATTTACATATTCCTTTCTAAACTCATTTAACATTTTAACTTTAAATTCTTCAAAATTTATCATCCTAAAATCCTCCTTCAGTTTATAAATCCTAACTTTTACCGCTTCCTTATACCAAAGGATGCCTTTTACTTTCAACTTAAATTACTTGAAGTTATATTAAAAGATTTTGTATAACAATGATATAAAATTAAGGAGGTATTAAGATGATTGAAACATATATAGAATGGATTTTTATTATACTTATTGCTTATATAACTATATTTAATATTTTAACTGGCCATCTTCAAGGGAAATGGTCTAAGGAATTTAAGAGAAAACTACGAACACTATTTTTTTCCACATGGTTATTCCTATACTTTTTTTACCTTTACTGTGTTTGGATAACTCCTAATACTAAATCTTTCTTTTTCCAACATATTCTTTTTGGTGCTATTATTCATCTTATTATGGCTTCATTTGGCTATCGGGCAACTTTTCACTAAATATTAAATCCTAAGCAGTAAATTGCTTAGGATTTTTATTGAAACTTATTACCGCACATATTTGCCTTATTCTGTCCTTACTTGAGTGCGATTTTTTGATATAACCTGCTATTTTTATTGCCAGTGCTTTCTTAGGACATTATCCCACTTTCTTACTATGTTTATCTCTATACATATTTCTATCTGCATTTCTAAAAATCATTTCCATACATCCAATAGAATTTTCGTTATAATCATATCCCATAGATAATCGAATCGGTATTTCTGGATCACATGAATTATAATTATCAATTGATTTTATTATTGCATTTACTCTTGCCTTAACTTCTTTACATTCGATATCTTCCATGAGAATTACAAATTCGTCTCCACCGATCCTCGCAACTAAAATATCAGCACCTACATTTTCTTGTATTAGTCTTGCTGTTTCTTTGAGTAATTTATCCCCTGCTTCATGACCTAAATTATCATTAATAGGTTTTAAATTGTCTAAATCACAGATAATTACTCCCACTGACCTGTTCTTCTCCTTATTTAATTCATTTTTATACTTTTCAAAATAGGTTCTATTATAAACCCCTGTCAAAGTATCGTGATAACTTAAATAAGTAAGTTTTTCCTCTAATTCTTTTCTCTTTTGAATGTTTCTAACGATACTTTCAATTGCTACTAATTTTCCTTCTTCATCATAAACAGGAGTTATATATTCTTCAAACCAGAAATATCTACCATCTTTATGTTTGAATCGTGTCTCAAAATACTGATCATAATCTACTTCACCTTTGAATTTCTTTAAATGCAGATCATAGTCGTCTGGGTGAACAACTTCAAGTGGCATCATTGGATTATCTTTATTTTCTTCTATAGTCATACCGAGATTTTTATAAATAGATGGACTTATATAATCCATTCTATATTCTCCCTCTAAATTATAGGAACATATTATATCATTAGACCTTTCAAATATTCTCACAATCCTCTTTGCTCTATTAAGTTCCTCCTTATGCTTAGTGATATCAAGCATGGATAAATAGATAAACTCCCTATTATCCTCTTTAATAAAATCCCTCTTTACACTCATATATACATTCTTATTATTTTTATCTTTAATCGTTACCTCTGTTATTTCAAAATCTTGATATTTATCTAATATGGAACCAAATTCATTACTTCGGAAAACTTCGTTAACATTGTAGCCGATCATTTCTTTTTTTGTGTATCCAACTATATTAACACAATTTGAAGTTATATCCTGTATAATACCATCCAATTCAATCTCTATAAATAATTCCCTTGATAAATTTTGTTGTACCTTTTCTCTTAGATGCATTATTTCATCTCCTTAATAAATAAAAAAACATCTGTACCAAACAGATGCCATTAACTTATAAATTATTGTTATAAAAACAAATCATTATGGCAGCCTGTCGATCATAGAATTAAATTCTTTAGACACATGGCTTTGCGTCCTTATCTTTCGATAAGTTTGCCTTTTCATTGAAGTTATTAACTTATTATTAAGTATTCACTAATATAGGACCTTAGCCCTATGTATATATTTATTCTTCACTTTTATTCTAATTCCTCCAATCAATACTAACAAATAATACTAATCTTTAAACTGATATTTTTAAATTTCTTCCGAAGAACTTCTTAGGAGATTTCCGTAGCATAAGCCTAATACATTTCATCTAAATAATAAAAAGGCTCCTTCAATTAAAATATTCAATAATATTATTATCTCCTATAGATTGACCTTTTTTATCCATTTCCCTGTGAAAATTTCTAAATGTTATACTTTCCCTCCTAAAATTCTATTTAAATTTGTTCATCATAATATCAATGCTATATTGGTTCAATAATCCTAAGTTTTTTTGCGATAAATTTATTCCCCATTCTGGTTTACTTTTTAAACCCTCATAATCTTTATCTTTTAGTAAATTATTAGGACTTTTCCACTCTATAGCCGGGATAAGAAATACATCTGGCATCTTATTATCCTCAAATAACGCAAGTACAAGAATTAAACTTTCGTTATTAATATCAAATTTATCTTTTCTCATAAAGACATAATTTAGGTCCCTAGATGATTTAACCTGCATCTCATAGAATTTTCCTGATCCACTTTTAATGACAAAATCTACTCCTTTATCATCTATCTCCGTATTAAATACATCAAACCCATAGGATAAAAACTCCATCTTCATTAAATACTCTGCGTACTTGCCAAGTTGTAACTGTGATAACTCACTCCATATCATTCTAGGCATAGGCACTCTCCCTTAAACTCCCAATAGTTACTTCCCTGTATATTATATCTATTATACCTTTTCTAGTATTTTCCTTCTAGGAAACATAATTATAAAACATAAATTGATTTCTGTTTCCAATCTGTTAATTCTATAAAAAAGTTAGATTCTTATAATCCAGTAATATAGTCATTGTAAAATATTTCCTTCAATCTCTATCCCTAAAAAATTGGAACAAGAACTTTATATACTCTGTTTTTATAGAATCTTATATATATAACCCAAAGTTTTTCTTGAAACAAGATTTCTTTTTTCTATATACTTCTACAAACAAAAAATGGAGGTATTTATAGATGATTAAAAGGGATATGTATATGGATAAATATTATTTTAGAGAATATAAGACTTATCTGGAAAACCTAGATAAATCCGAATCTACAGTTAATACTTATTTGGATAATGTAATTACATTTATAGAATGGTTTAATGAGGCAAATTCAGATTCATTCCAACCCGGAACTTGCACCACAATAGATTTAAGAGATTTTCGTTCTCACTTGCTGACTGTAAAAAATGCAAAAGTCAATACGATTAATCTAAAGATAATGAGTTTAAAAAGTTATTTTTATTTCTTGCATTCCTATAATTATATTAAGCAAGATATTGCTCGTAATTTAAAAAAGGTAAAGACACAAGGTCCACCTATCGTGAAGTCTATAGATGAACAGACATTCCGAAAAATAAGGAGAGAAATATATAGAAGTGGCTATAAACACCATGTGGCATTAATCGAATTGCTTAGACATGCTCTCCGAATTAATGAGATTATAACATTAAAAATTGATAATCTTCATTTAAAAGAAAAAGGCTCCTTTATAATGGTCTATGGTAAGCAAGGAAAATATAGAAAAATCCCTATAAATTCAGATTGCCGTAATGCCCTAATAGACTATTTAGAAATGCGACAAAAAATTAAAAGCCCGTATGATAATCTATTTCTATCTGAACGAAAAACACCTTACACTAGGTCTGGCTTATGGAAAATAATAGATAAGCATTCTGCCAAAATAGGAACTCATATATCTCCTCATCAGTTTAGACATTATGCAATTAAGAAGATGGTTGATGAAGGAGTACCCTTAACTGTAATTGCAAGTTTAGTGGGTCACTCATCTATTCAGTTATTGTCTGATGTCTACGCTGTTCCCCTAGAGGAAGATAAAGAAGCCGCAATCGAAAAATTATAATTCAATATTAAAATTGATCTAAATTTTAAAGAACTCTACTTTTATTACAGGTAGAGTTCTTATTTTATGAAATGCTTGTTATTCTTTTTTATTAAACAATGGAGAACAATACTGAAATCCATTTATTAAAACTTCCTTGATGGTTCATTCTATTATAAATCCATCCTCACACCATTGTTCCTTAGCCATTCTTTTCTTTCTTTATAATCGGGTATAATGGATTCTACTAATTTCCAATATTCTTTAGAGTGATTCATATGAACCATATGGCACATTTCGTGAACAACGATATAATCTAGCACAGGGGCAGGAGCCATTACACACCTCCAATTAAATAGCAACTTATTATTTGAAGTGCAACTTCCCCACCGCTTTTGTTGCTCCTTTACCACTATATCAGAAGGCTCATTCTTGAAATAAGGTTGAAAATAAATAATTCTTTTTTTAATTTTCTCTAAAGCCTTTTCACGATACCATTCTTGTAATGCCATTCTTAGAATCGTTTCATTGCTCGTATTTGCAGTAATATAAAATTTACCTTGATGGAGTTTTACTTCTGGCTTTGCTTTGGATTGATCTATTATTATTTGGAGGGAGTAATTTCTGCCTAAATACATAAAAGATTCTCCATTAACAAGTTCCTTATGGATTTTTATATATTTCATATTTTTGTACTCAAATAACTTCTGAACAATCCAGTTTGCTTTACTCCTCACCTTCTTTATAATATCATCTTCAGATGTCCCTATAGGAGCCACTACTTTTATAATGTCTGGTGGTTCAATAGAAATTTCCAGTGTTTTTCTGTGTCTAAATTCTACTTCAAAAGCAATCGTCTTTGTTCCATATTCAAATGCTAATCTCATATTATTACCTCTACTCTGTCAATACTGCATAATGCTTTTTTGCTAATTGTAGTAATGGCTGCACCAATTGCTTTCTTACTTCTAATTTGATTTTCTTAAAATATTTGGTTGTAAGCATCATATAGATGGCTCTCTCTATATCAGAGGTTTTGGTTGGATTCGTTACCCAGTCTATCAAATAGTTTTTCTTTACAATTTCTGCTATATCAGTAGCAATTGATTTGGATAACTCAATGATTTCATTTGAAATATATTCCGCCTGTTCTTCTTTCACAACTTCAGTATTTATTTCATCTTCTTTTAAATGTTTTTTCACTGTTTCAAAAAATGCATATTCTTCTTTGGAAAGTCCTAAAGCCTCTGCTTCTTTTATTTCTCCTTTTTGAACATCATTCTGAATAAACTCCTGTAACTTATTTTTTCTTTCAATCCAGTTATTCTTAGTCTCATCCAATATTTTTTGGAGTTTTTCAAGAAGTGAAGTATAATATACAGGATTATCATCCATTTTCACATGAATCACATTTTTGATGGCATGTTCCATACCAGAAGCCACCGCTTCATCAGATTCAAGAGTGTTAATTTTCTTTTTAAAATCTGCATCAAACAGAGTAATCGGTTCAATCCAAGTCTCAACCCCTTTAGATTTTAAATGGGCTGATATAATTTCTCTAACCTTTCCTCCACTTCCTGCAATATCAAGTTGATCCTGTGGCTCAAATCTTGCCTTTGCTGCTGCTCGAATGTAGGATAGCCATCTTAAATCGTTTATTGTTTCTGTAGGTACATGGGCAGGTAGGATCTGTTCCATGGTGGATGCAAATCGCTTATATGCCAATTCAAATTCGGCCCTTTTATCTTCCTTCTCTATGCATTTTACAAGTCCATCTAAATTATTAGGGTCTATACCTTTAAACATACTCATTACGGCTTCTCGATAAGAAAGCATCTGATTATATACTGCATCAATGCCTTCCATTGGCTCACCCAATTCTTCTTTATCAAAAATAGCAAGGGCTTCTTCCAAATGATTAGATATGCCATAATAATCAACAATATAACCACATTTCTTTGTTTCTCCGAATGTTCGATTTACTCTAGCAATTGCTTGTAGTAGATTATGCTCTTTCAGCGGTCTATCTAAATACATTACTTGTTCTATAGGAGCATCAAAGCCTGTTAGCAGCATATCTTTTACGATTATAAAACAGAGTTTATCCTTATCTATAGACTGTAAAAATCTCTTTATAATTTGATCCTGTTCTGTCTTAGTTGTAAAATGCTCTTTTAGATGCGGTTCATCATTTGGGCTACCAGAATAGATAATCTTCACCTCCAGTTTCTCACCAATAATATCTTCCATATATTTATTCAAAGCATTATAATATTTTACACAAGCCTCCCTAGACACACATACTACTTGAGCCTTAAATCCATTTAGATATATCTGCTCTTTATAATGGGTAAGAATATCCTTGGCAATATCAGCAATTCGTTCATCTGCTTCTACAATTGCTCTCTTGTTAGCATATTTCTGTTTAATGGCTTCTTTTTCATCATCCGTTTTATCTTCAAATTCTATATCAAATAGTTCTTCTAGTGTATCTCCATCTATTTGTAATTCAGGCTTTCTTCCTTCATATACAATTTTAACTGTTGCTCCATCTTCTACCGCTTCCTTAATTCCATACTTGTCTATATATGTTCCAAAGGTTCTCTTTGTTGATTTATCCTGTTTATCAATTGGTGTCCCTGTAAATCCTAAGAAGGCTGCATTAGGTAGGGCATCCCTCATATTCTTTGCCATACCCTTATACTGGCTACGGTGGGCTTCATCAGTTAGTACAATTACATTAGTTTTTGTCGTTAATACCCCAAATTCCTTTTCAAAATATAGTCCTTTGTTCTGTTTATCATCCTTAAATACTTCTTTTTCTTCTTTTTCACCTTGGAATTTGTGTATAGTGGTCATAATGATTTGTGGCTGTGCAAGAGATAGTAGTTCCTTTAATGCTGAAACGCTATCCGCCTGTACAGGCGTTGTGATTTTAGATAAAGTCCTCATAAATGTGTTGTAGATTTGCTTGTCTAAATCAACCCGGTCAGTTACTACAACTATAGTAGCATCCATGAGTTCTTCTATCCTTCTTATTTTCCTTGCCAAAAGCACCATGGTTAAGGATTTCCCCGATCCCTGTGTATGCCAAATAACCCCTCCACGACTTATAGAATCTTTGCCATCCACAAGTCTTTTCAGTGCTTTATTAACTGCTCTAAATTGCTGATATCTACAAACTTTTTTGATGCCACCTTCATATAGAAGGAAATTCCTCATAATATCTAGTAGATTATTCTTCTCCAGTATTCCCTGTAAGAATATGTTATGCCCGTTATCTTCTACTCCTTGTATATCCTTAGCCTTAAATGGATATGGATCTTTCCATTCTTGATAATGTCCGTATGTAGAACTAATAGTTCCTAAATATCCATGATATTTATTCAATATCCCCGTAATGAAGTTAGTGTAAAAAAGCCGTTCTGCCCCCTCTACAACATTAGATTCCCTTGCATTCATATATCTTCTTAGTTGATTAAAGGCTTCATATTTTCCCATATTTTCATTCTTACTTTTTTCCAAGAAAGGGGATTTACATTCTAACACCACTACTGGTATTCCATTAATAAAAATAATGATATCAGGAATAATTTTCTCATGGGGACCATGAACCTTAAACTGTCTTGTTACTAGAAAATCATTATTAATAATGTTATCCCAATCAATAAACTTCACAGTGTGATATTTTTTCTGTCCACTTCCATCTAAATCTTGATCTAGTGAGTATGATAGATTTACAATAGCATCATAAATTTTTTCATTTATCTCATATAGACTAATACCTAGACCTTCTGGTCTCGTTAAATATCGTATTGCTTTAGATATGTTTCCATCATTCATCCAAGGATTAATTCTTCTTAGAGCCTTTTTAAGCCTTTTCTCTAGTATAACTTCTGTCATGGTTGCTCTTTCTCCATAATCGGAAGTTAAGAACTGCCCATGAATGAATTCATAACCTAGTTTATCCCGTAGATAATCTATAGCCGGTAATTCTACTAGCGTTTCTTCATTCCCTAAATAAGCCATGTTTCCCCCCCTTTCTACTAAGCAATCATCTTAGGTTTCTTTTCTTTTCTTGTACTTTTTCAAGATCTTTATAATACCTTTCAATGTCTGCATTCATTAACCAATCTCTATTTTCTCTTTTCCAAGTTTTTCGATTTTTCTCTGTGTAGTATAAAAACAGATTATGAATAGTTCCAAACAGAAGATGACACGCCTCATCAAATTCTTTAATTTCTTCTGGTGGAAATGGCATGTCTGAAGTTTTGATAAATATAGATGTTACTTCTTTTTCAAGTAATGTTATTTGTTCAAATAGTTCATCTTCAGATATCTTCCCTTCTTTAGAACTCCTATAATATTTAATTGCCAATTCTGCATGATGAGTCATAATGTCCAAATATTTATTTAATAAATTCAAAACTTCTCGTTCTTCTCCTGTATTTTCCTTAAAAAACTTTTTCATATACTCATAATCTTTGTTATTAACAATTTCAATACCACTAATCCGATCACAATTAGCACCCCAACTACTAACCTTAAATTTCTCATCCATATTAGTATCTATCCACTGGGTTCTATAATTCCAGTTGGAATTTTTAATATCTTCTATATCCCTTCCAATATAAAGCCATACAATATGTGCTCGAGTGTCCTTCCACCTCTTTTTGCTTAAATCATTTCTATAAAATTGAGCCGTTTTAACTTTACTTGTTATATTTTCAATAATTTCATATACCTCATACTTTGTCAGTTCTTTTTTTATTATAATTTTGCATGAGTATCTCTTGGCACCAGCATGACTTATATCTTCTATTTCTGTAATAGAATATTTATGGCCTTTTTCTATTTCTTCCATTACCTCCAGTAAGTTTATCTCTGGATTATTTATTTTAAAATATACCGTTCCTACTCTTTCACTTTTAAAGTTTGGAGTTTGTGTCTTATTATTCTCTAATGCCCACATTGAAACATTTGATGTTACATATGTTCTTAGATTTTCAAGAGATATACCTTGTTCTTCTACCTTTGCTTTACCACGCAGCCCTTCACATAAATAGTATGTGAATACACTCATTTCTTTTTCTGGCCAAATCCACGACACTTCATTGCCTTTGCATGATGCAAATATAGTCCACCCTTCTGAAACAAGAGACTCTATTTCAACATCTAGGTTAAAGGCTCCCCCCGCACTTTTACCTAAGTATATTCCCGAGTGACAACTGTCTATAATTAGAACCTTATTTTTTGCTTTGCTTCTATTTAAAGTGTTTAGTATATATTCAATTGAAACAGCAGTATCTTCTATTAAATCTACGGCAGTATCAGAAAGCATTATGTAGTTCTTATTATTTAATGAAGTGCCATGCCCTGTAAAATAAAACAATACTGTATCATAGATATCCGAATTATCAGCAACATATCGTAAGTTTCTTAAAAATTCTTCTCGATATACAGTTTTATCCTCTCCTAAAAATCGTATATCATGATCTGGAATATTCAGGCTATGTTTTAATACATTTTCTAGTTCCTTACCATCCTTATGGCACCAAGGTAAATCACTATTATATTCTGGTCTATATTTACATACTGAAGTAACTAAAGATAATATTTTGTTCAAGTATCATCCCCCCTACACCTTTACATACTAATTCTAATCTTTCCCGTTAATAATTTTTGCATAAGTCCTTTTTTCAGAGTTTCTATTTTTTCTTTTTTGGATTCGTACTGCTCTATTTGATTGTCAACCTCTGATAAAATTTCGGCAATTTTTCTTTGTTCAGTTAAAGAAGGACAAACAACACTAAAATCAGAAACAGTAGACTTTGATAATTCTAAAAATGTACTTCCACTTGCTAAACTTATCATTTTATCTTTTATAGTATCAATCAGATAATACATAAATTCATTATAAAAATTATCATTGCAAATAAAAGACTTAAATCCTTGATTTGTAGCCATTGGAACAGTATTAATACACTTTTCACCTATAGTTGCTCTACTGGTCATCAAAATACTCCCTACGGGCAACAAGTTAGCCGAACTATCCCTAAGACCTTTATCTGTAATTAATTTTTCTGTATTGCTAATATATTTTTTACTTGAAGTTATATCAGTTGGTGTAGCCCAGAAGATTGTCCCCTCGTTCCAATATTCTGATTTGGTAGTGCTAGGCGTTCCCCCACTGACTATTTCAGCAACTTCTGATATTTTCTTCACTTCCCACTCTTTTGGTATCATTCCTATTTCCGTCATTTTAAATTCCGTATGCCCGATCCCTTTAGTAAGTAATCTCTGCATTAAACCTTTTTTTAGTTCCTTTGTTTTTTCGATTAATCCATCTACTTGTTCAATATGTTCATCAATTGTTGAGAGAATTGACGCAATCTTTTCTTGTTCTATTAATGGAGGTACTATTACATAGAGGTTTTTTAAGTCCGAATTATTTATTGCAGTAAAAGTGCTACCTTGGGAAGATCTTTCTAATTGTTTATTATTTTGTTGTAAAAAATAATAAATATATCTATAATTAGAATTCTTTGATGCCCTTATAGCACTTAACCCTCTCCCAATACAGGATTCAATATTATTAATATTCACATCCCCAACTGGTGCTCTTACAGACATCAATATATCTAAAGGCTTTGCTGTTTTTGTAGGCTGTGTACACCACTTCTTAACTTCTGGATATATGCTTCCAAATTCTGTTTTCCCCTGAAAGAATGGTATACCTTGCCCTTCTTCATTATAACTTGAAGAATCAGGTGATTGCCCCATGATAATTTCTGCTATTTCTTCAAGTTTTTTAATTTCCCACTCAACAGGTATCTCTCCTAACTCTGTCATCTTGTATCCTTCTCTAATCTGTTTACTCATATGTCACCTCAACTTCTATACAAATTTCATAATTATCCATACAATAAATGTATTAATCAAATAATAAAGAACTTTACCTCCTATAGTTCCGAACCAAATCCCGTTATTTCTTCCCCACCTAAATATTGAGCCAACAACCTTAAAAGTAATTATAGACACAGGAATACCAATAACAGCAGACTTAAATTCATCAATACCCCACATCATCTTAAAGGCTTCTCTAAAGCCCTGAACTAATGATGTATAGAAGATATTTTTAAAAAATTCTGGCTCCATATATCCCCCACTTAAATATTATTTCAAATCTATATTTCTTCAAATCCAAGTTCTTTTAGATATTCATTTATTTTGTTCTCTGTTTCTAATGATTCTGCTTTAAGTTCTTTGATTTCTGAAATAACACCTTCAATATCTATTTCTTCTTCTTCCTCACTTGTATCTACATAGCGGCTGATATTTAGATTATAATCATTGTCTTTAATGGTCTGTAATGTTACCACTGTAGCATATTTCTTTACATCTTTATATTCATCATAAGTCTTTGTAATCTTCTCAATATCTTCTTCTCGAAGTTTATTTTTATTTCCGTCCTTTACAAATCCTTCACTTGCATCAATGAATATAACTTTTTTCTTTCTTTCAACTGGTTTTGCTTTATTAATAATAAGCAATGCTGCTGGAATACCGGTACCATAGAAAATGTTTTGTGGCAGCCCTATTACTGCTTCAATTAAATCATCTTTTAAAATTCCTTTTCTAATCTTTCCTTCGGCTCCTCCACGAAATAATACACCGTGGGGTACTACTGTCCCCATTTTCCCTTTAGCATTTAAACTTGCTATCATATGGCAAACAAAGGCAAGATCACCATAGGATTTTGGTGGTACTCCGTAAATAAATCTATTATAAGAGTCTGCTCCTGCTTCTTCATATCCCCAATTCTTTAATGAAAATGGTGGATTAGCAAGTACCTTATCAAAAGTCTTTAATACTCCACCTTCTAGGTGCATTGGTTTTCTAATAGTGTCACCTTTTCTAATATCTGCTCCTCTCGCTTCGTGAAATAGCATATTCATTTTGCAGATAGCCCATGTGGATAAGTTTATTTCTTGTCCAAACAAAGAAACATTCTTAGGATTACCACCATGAATTTCTATGTAATGCGTAGAAAAAATTAGCATACCTCCACTACCTACTGTAGGGTCATAAATCCTGTCCCCTTCCTGTGGCTTTACTATATTTACAAGTACCTTTACTACTTCTTCAGGAGTATAGAATTCTCCACCTTTCTTCCCACCTTCATCTGCAAACTGTTTAATTAAGTATTCGTAAGCATTTCCTAAAATATCTTTATTTTCAAGATAGTCATTTGATAAATTAATACTGTCAAATAAAAGCAATAACTGTGAAAGTTTATTGTCTGGAACCCTTTCTTTATCATTGTAGTTGGCTGTAGTAAGAACCCCAATTAATTCAGCATTTTTAGGTTCATCCTCAATCGCTTTAAATGCCTTATCTAACTCTGGTCCTATATTTAGATTAAGATTCTTCAGATTTTCCCATCTAGCCCTCACTGGCACAAAGAATGTTTCATATAATGAGGATTCTTCTAAGATCAACTTTATTTCTTCTTCATCCATTCCTTGTGTTAAGAATTCTTGTCTTTTTATCTCTCGTTCTATATTAAATTGATCATTCATTCTTTTAAGGAATAAAAGCCCAAATATATAGTCTTTATATTCGGCTCCACTAAGTTCCCCTCTTAATATATCTGCTGCACTCCATAGTGTAGATTCTAATTTTTGAAGTGTTAGTTTATCCATTTGTTCCACTCCTTCTATCTATTGCATATAAGTAATTTCAATGTTTTCATTATAATTCAAATTATATCATAAAAGTTATAATCCAAATATGAAATATACAATTTTATACAAATTAAACCAAGGTTTTAGTTTACATCTTATTGCATATTGTTATTCCACTGTTTAAAAGAATAACATCTTCTATCTTTACAAACAATTGAACATTATTGTTTTATATTTACAAACAATGGAACACAATATTGCATTGGAAATAACCACCTAACTCTTGCTTGTATATTGGGAAATCTTACAACTCACTAATTACCCGTATGAGTGTAATAACTTTAGGTCTATTAAAGGTATAGTATCCTATGTAAAATAATTTTTTTGTTGTAAGTACCCTTTTGTCATAACTTATTAAACAATTAAACTCTATACCTCTATTTTACCTTTCACTATATTACATACAGGTGGATTTGGGGTGAACCTTACGAAATTTTTATAAATTTTTTTAATTTTTTTTATGAGTAAAGCCTATGCATCCTACATAGACTTATTTAATAATGAACTTATACTATTTCCCAAGATATAACTTCTTCAATTTTGTCCCTTCTTCTTTTGTCAAGTGAATTTTGGTCCTGTTTAGCGGTTTAGCAGAAACCTTTTCTCTATAATCAGCAGCCCTAATTATATTACTTTCATCAACCAAGTAATTTCCTTCAGCATCTACCTTTAAAGATTTTTTATCAAATTCAACATTTACAAAGTATTCATCCCACACATCATAAGTATATTCGGTTCCTTCCTCATTGGCGTAACACTTTACTAAACTATAGTCATTTATCATATAGTTTGATTTTACTGTTCCTGCTCCTACAACTCCTTTTTCGTTCATATAAATGAAAACATAGTCTCCCGGCTTTAATGCTTCTATTGCACTTTTCGTATCTCCCCACGCAGATGCTCTATTGCCTTTTAGCATATGAAGATGACCTTCTGGCATATAGGCATTATTAGAGTTAATTATATAGTATTCCGGTTGGTTTATATTTTCAAAATCTTGTACAAATGCACTGGATATATCACTAATAATTTGATTTTTAGATACCTCTAATTGGTCTGCAATTTCAGATAATCGGTCTAGTACATTCTCATCTACTGTTATTGTAATGGACTTCTTTTTCTGGGTCTGATTCTTGAGTTTTTTAATGTAATCATAATTATTCACCATAATATAGCCCTCCTCACAAATAATAACTTATATTAATAATAATACATAATTAATATATTATCAATATTATTATAATATTTTTCTAATATTTTTTATTAATATCTGATTTATTTTTTATTAATACAATCAATAAAGCCTTATGTATTTATAACATAAGGCTCTTATAATATATTTATTTACTAACATCTTCATCAATTATTGTAATTTTTTTCTCACTATATCTAACACTTTGTAGTTCAGGCCTATTGTAAGCATAATCCACTTCTTCTTTTGTTGCTTCAGCAGCATCTTTTCCATTTTTAAGAATCATTTTATATATATTTTAAACCCAAGTTCTTGTAATTTCTTAACATTTCCTTCAAAGGCTTTTATTCCGGCTTCATCATTATCTACGAATAAATGTATCTTTAAATTTTCTCTATTATCCTTAAATAACTGATACAATTGATACAACTGCCCACTTTTTAAATCCTTCCCAAACATACCTACTGTATTTTCATATCCATGATGACAGACCATTTTCATTACATCAAAAGGACCTTCGCAAATAAAAATCTCGTCTACTTTCTTGTTTACCAGTGAGTTACAATTATATAAGACATAACTCGATTCCAATTTGTTGTAATACTTTATATATCCTCTTTTCATTGCTTTCAACACTTCAATTTGCTCATCTTTGCTTAAAGACATATCTATATTATGGTATTTAATTTGATTATCATAATACTCATTTTCTGTAAACTGGCTTCTTCCCACTACTCCTACTACCCTATTATCTAGGTCTCTAACTGTAAAACATATTCTACTCTTAAATCCATTTTTGCAGTATTTCCCCGCATAGTAGACTCCCATCTTTTCCCCATCTTCATTAGTAAATCCCCTATTGTAGTAGTAGGGTGGATATATTCCTTTACGAAACCCGAATTCTTCAACATCCAATGAAGATAATTTTTTAGTAATAAGTTGAACTTCTTCTTGTCTTTGGTCAATTTTCTTTTGAATATCCTTAATATCTTTGGATGTTTCAACTCCATTAGAATTAATACCCATTATATTCGCAATATAGTTTATAGCGTCTATATCCGTCATACCTTTTTGTTCTGCTACAAATTTTATAAAGTTAGTTCCTTCATTACATTTGCGACAATTTATCACCCAAGAACCTTCAACACCAAACAGAAGATACGCATGTTGGTAAGGACTTGGTGTTTTCTCACATCCAAAAGGGCAGCGTATTAGAGGAGTATATTTTGCATTATCATTTCTCACGCTAAGACCCATGTCTTCAAGCACCTTAATTATATCACTTTTCCTATTTATGTTATTTATTTCTTCTCTTAATTGGGCATAAACCTTATATACATGCTCTTGATAATAATTATATTGTTTTCTATTTTTATTTCTACAGTATTGTAGATAATAGTTTACAATTCCAGCAATTTCTTCACTTTGATTTTTTGCTAAGTAATTTACCACATATCCTTCGTTTTCATAATCAATATCAAATAGACTCATTCCCTTATACTGTCCAAACTGTATAATATAATCCTTAGCATATATTCTAAAGCAAGTCTCTATTTCTTTCTTTATAAATTCATGTTGTGTCATCTTATGCATTCCCCATAAATATTGTAGCCCTGTAAAAGATGAGTGGATTTTGGGCATATTCAAAACTTTTTCCATCTGCATCCCTTTTACCTTTCCAAAACTAAATATATTTTTCATACAAACCACCTCCAAAGAATTTTGGAGGCATTATATTTACTTACTAAATGGAATTCAAATTTTTACTTTTATTTTTTTAAAAAAATTACCTTAAAATTTGATTTTTAAATTCCCCTAGATAAAATGCTAAAAAATCTAATTGAACAAGGGGGAATTATAATGAATAAAAATAAATCTGAAATTCTTTTTAAAAGGTATAAATTATATAATCATGAATTTGCGTTTGAACAACTATATTTTAATTTAGAACCTTTACTAAAAAAGGTAATTACGAATGTTACTTATGTCTATAAAGGTTCATCTATAGAAAACCAAAAATATAGTAAAATACATGACATAGAATCTGCTTTAGAAAAGAATTTGAGTATGTCTGCACTTATGGAAAAATATAAAGATGAATATATCAAACAAATGTACTGTGAAGATTATAATAGATATTCTAACAAAAAATACTCTTTATCCTATCCGTTTTGGGAATTAGTAAATGAACTGACCCTTAATGATGTTTTGAACGATATGAAAAATTGGAAAACTTCCTTTGAATGGTATCTCGCAACGAAATTCTGTGATAAATATTGGATCTACTTGGAAAAATGTTTAAGGCGAGATTTTGGTAGATATAAAACAGATAATAAAAAGACTTTCCAAGAGATTTCCTTTGAAGATCAAATTAAGAATCGAGAAGATTCCTTTTATATTAAAAACGATCTTTTTATACAATTGGATACTCTTATTTTTACCAAAGCATTATTAGAAGAATTACAAGAAAATTTGACTAAAAGAGAAAAGCAAGTGTACGATTTACTTCTATTAGGTCATTCTCATAACACTATTAGCCAATCATTAAATATATCCCTAGAAAATTCTTATAAAATAAAATCTTCTATAGAAAGCAAGTTAAAGATGCTTTTAAAAAAGTATAATTAATAAACATTTTCATTCCATTGTTTAAAATTAAAAACACTTCTAAATTGATATTGACCCAATTACTATATTGACTTAAAATGGCATTATAAAAACACAAAAAGACAATGACAATCTACCTTGTCTTTCTGTGTCTTTTTTCTGCCCACAGACAAGGTAAATTAATTTGTTGTCTGGAGGTATTATAATGAAATATGATATTGAAATTTATTTTGATAGGGATATCCATGAACTGCTTAAAGATGAAGGAATTACAACTTCTACATTGTACAATGTTTTTGAAAAGTTTGTTCAGGAGGAAATGACATTAATTGATAATGAAATTGCTAATTTTATACTTCCTTTTATAAATCCTATATCTTACAAAAGATACACACTTTACGGAAACTATCAATTCAAAAACTCTCATATAGAGTTTGAGGTTGAACTTGTTGGTATTAGCATTAAAACAGTAAAAATTAAACCCTGCTAGTTTCAGCAGGGCTGTCTCATTTATTAAAACTTTTAATCAGGTACTTGGTTAGTTATATATATTTTCTACACTTCATCTACATATATAGTACATTCTTCATAAAATTGCACTCTAAATTTTATACATCTATCATCTAATT
The DNA here is from genome assembly GCA_009738435.1 of Clostridium bovifaecis. Classification (GTDB taxonomy): domain Bacteria; phylum Bacillota; class Clostridia; order Clostridiales; family Clostridiaceae; genus Clostridium_H; species Clostridium_H bovifaecis. The sequence continues at coordinate 3,362,098 of CP046522.1, forward strand.
CAAAACAAACTGTTTCTTTAGGTACAATGAAAAGTGAGTTAAGTATACTTATGGCCTCGTCTAAATCAATAGACATTACCTGCATTTTTTATCTTTATCATATTCTTCAGTTTCTTCTATATCATCTAGTCCTATTATTTTTTTAATCTTCTTTTTGATTTTTAATCTTCCTTTAGATAATAATTCAACCAATTCGGATATTACTTCTTCTTTGTATAGATATCTTTTTCTTTTAGGTATTTAAATATATTTAACTAAGGCAACTTTATCTAAATAGTTTTCTATTACTATAGCATCTTTAGTTTTAATTGGTATAATACCAAAGAAATCATCTTCTTCATAAACCTCTATTACTTCAACAATTTTAGCATCATATCCAGATCGTCGTAACTTTTTAACTTCTACTAAATGTTTTCTATCTACTTTATCTTCTTTTTCTTGCCATAACTGACTACCATAATACACATCAAAATCCGGTAATTCTTCTACTAATCTTTCAAAAATATAATTTTCATCTACATTATGTCCTTCATTTAACCTTGCTTTCAATTCCTCGCTGCCAAACTCACTAATCCATGTAAACTTAACACTATTGAAAACTTTTTCTTTGTATTTTAAGTTGGCTAGATTATTTTTGTTAAATCATATAAGAGATTGAAATACTCATCATGCTCTTGCTTCCAACGAAGTAAATATTCAACATTTGTAAACTCATCAAAGAAGAAAAATCTGTAATCACTAGTGATTTTAATATTATCGTCTAGGTAATAATTGTATGCCATTTTTATTGGATTATTTTCTTCGTCAAAGCCATCAAATCCTACATAGATTACTGCTTCTCCTTCATCATTTAGTTGAACTAAACCTTTATATCCATCTTCTACTTCTGTTTCAATACATTTAACTGCTGAAATTGGGCTACTACCTTCCAAATATCGTTCACTCCAACTCTTTTCTAATAAATAATATACTTTTGCTTTTATCATACAAATCATTCCTTCCTATAGTTTAATATTCAGACTTATGCTCAAATGGACAGTCATAGATGATACTTTCTAGGTTTATTTCCTTAGGATTAAATGTTAAAGCATGATTATTCCAGAACTCTAACACTTTCTTTATTTCTTCTTTATCTTTGATATTTCTATCCTGCGGTTCTTTTACTATATGCTCACCGGGAAACATGGTAATTAAATAGTATTCATCTGGATTCTCAAAACTTTGCTTTAGCACAACAACACATTTATTTATAAGTCTTGATCTACCATTTAGTGTAAACTTTGAATAAATGTCTCTATTTTTTCTTTTGGCATATACAATCTTATGCCCAGATGTAATTTCGCATAATTGTGTATATCCAATATCAAATGGAAAATCAATGACCATCTCGACAAATTTATCTTTTACTTGTTTAAATTCACCTTTTAATTGCATATACTTAATCAAATTCTTATAGGGTAATATAAACTGCTTTTTATGCACTTCCATGTATTTTCTAAATTTATTAGTTTGAATTATTTTAATTTTATTTTGTTTTTCTTCTTTTAACTCATTCTCTATACCTATCACAGTATGACAATATCTATTTTTATCATCCAAAGAGTAGTTATAGAGGCAAAGACTATTTTCTCTAACTGCAATACACTTTTTACTTGCCTTCCATCCATATTCATAGTAATCCGTTAACACTTTTTCCACTTGATCCATATCCATATCTATATAACTTCTACTTTCTTCCCTACCGTCATATTCATTATAGAATATATTAACCATAGCCATCTTTCCTTGCTTAGAAAACTCTTTAACCTTCTCTAAAGCCTCCTCTTTAGTCAGGTATTCGTTATTTGACTTGGAAAACTCTACTATATCTCCATTATTCATTAGTAATGTTACTGCCAAGTCTGATTTTATGGCTTTATAATATCCTTTATTGTAAATATACTCATCAAATGTAACCATTACTTCACCCCAACCACAAGTGTTTTCTAAATCGAGTTCTGAAATATATGTGTCATTAACAGACACCCAAACAAAACTCCCTAATTCATAAATAGCATTAACTACTTCATTGGAATTATTTAAATACATAAATTTCTTCATAGTAAATTCCACCTTTCATCTTTTTAATCTATTATCAATCTTTTGATTTATCTGTGGCCACAGATATCAAAACCGGTTTTCTCTGTTACATCTGTAACATAACATACAAATTTCACATTTTAGGTTTCACATGAAAATTTTTTAATTTTTTCTGTTTCAATCTTTTATACTTTGTCGCAAAATAAAAGAGCCTCAAATACGAGACTCTTGCCTACTAAATTCTTATTTTCTTAATTAATTTATTGATTATATTACTATTTTCTATTTCTTCATCATAGTTAATGAACTCAATGCTTAACTGTTTTCTTATCTTCTCCACCTTTTCTTCTGCATCATTCATAGTTTCTAATAAATGTAATTGTTCCTCTATAAAGCGATCAAGAAACTTTGGTTCTCCAAAAGATTGATTACTTAAATTATACATAACAGCAGACTTCTTCCCCTTAGTCTTTCTCATGATTCTACCTAACCGCTGCACTTGCTGACGCTTACTTCTTTTCCCTTGGTATATAACCCCTACACTCATATCTGGTATATCAACGCCCTCATCAAAAGCAGTTGGAACGCAAATTACTTTAGTGGTATCTAATTTAAGAGATTGAATTGTCTTTTCTTTTATTGCTTTATCCAATTGTGAATGGTATAGTTTTATTTTCTCGCTGCCAAACTCACTAGCCAATTCTAAATAAATTTCCTCTATATCCTTAATATACTCTCCAAAGAGAATGACTTTGTCATCAATGTGCCTCTTTACCAGTTCAATACATCTTTTCTTCCTATCTTCTGCATTTAATAACAACCTCTTTAGTCTTTCAAATTTTCCTATATAATTCTTAACTGAAAGTGCTATTTCTTCATTTCTTCCAGCAAATTCGTACAGCCATTCATCAAAATATATTTTCCAGTCCTTATCTCCATATTGTTGCTCAAATTCTACCTTCTTTTCCGAAATATAATTAAGAATATCTTCAAACTCTTTCAGATAATAATATGCTAAACTACTTATTCCTTCTTGGCTAAAATTGATATTATATTTAGAGAGTGTCTCTGTTAATTCTTTTTCTGCATCTGCTAACTCTTTCTTATACATATGGAATCTTTTCTGTTCCTCAATGCTTAATTGATAAGAAACATCTACAATGTTTATTGGAGATATTATGCCATCTCCTAGAGCCTTAATAAAACTATAAGTGTATATTATATCTCCTAAATATTTTTTTAACTTGCCATTTTTACTGTAGTCACTTGGAAGTGTAGCACTTAGTGCAATAGAAAAATAGTTTATTCCTGTTTGCTGATCCTTGGGCATATAGTCAATCTTATCAAAAATCTTAATATTTTGTGGTGATTCGTAATGATGACATTCATCTGCTACAATAAAGTTTAGGAAATTTGTATTCCCTACCATATTGTCAGTTATTGTACCTATGAAATCCGCACTGAATTTTCCTTGGGCAGTTTTATCTATATAAATTGTTATTTCTCTTTTTTTCTCATTTCTATTGTTTCCCCTTCTCCCTATATACTTAGTTGGTATGTGAAGTTTCTGTACTAAGGAGTCATACCAATTATCCATCAGTGCTTTGGTAGGAACAATAATTTTTACCTTAATATCTTTATACTGTTCTTTTATTCTGTGTATAGAATAAAGTGCAAACTTTGTCTTTCCACAGCCTGTAGCCACCTCAAAAGTTCCTTTATATCTATTTTCAGTCCATTTCTGATATGCTTCATTCTGCCACTGGTACAAAGGCTCATCCTCTAAATCTAACTTATATTCCATTTCAGGGGCATAAGCGTTTATTTTATCTATTTGCTTATAAAGATATTCGTTATAGACTTCTTTTCGATATTCCTTTATTAGAAGCATCTCCTTTAATAATGTATCTACTATTACTTCTAGTTCCTCATATATTCTATCTACATTATTTAAAAGAACATTTTCCTTATATATCCCAAACACATATTCATCTACATCATCTTCAAGTTCTTCAACCATAAATCCTTCCGCTATAGAATTTGGATTAATAGGAATACCTTTTATTTTTAAACCTATTTTTCTAGCGACTCTTTTTGTTCCACTGATAGAAAAGTCACTAACATTTTCCTCTCTATACTTCTTTAGTAAAATATTCTCTAGTTTTGCATAAGCCTCCTCTAAATCAACCACTTCTTTTTCAAATTTTTCTATATCAATCTTTATATTATTATCCTTATAAATCTTGATTAAAGATTTTGTTTGGGTATATATTTTCCCACTGTTCTCTATACTCCATTATCCCACTGAAGGTATCCTTAAAATCCTTTAGTGTATCTATATCATCAAACCGTTGACCTTGAAACTCGAAATCATCTTCGATTATAGGAATCCAATATTCAATACCCTCTCTTTGTTTCTGTATTTCTTCTATAATCGGTTCTATCCTATTCAAATCTGACATCAATTTCACCTCTATATACCGCTATGTTTTCTTCTTTATGCTTTTCTATCATCATCAATAATTCTTCTGCATGTCTATAGTTATGATCTGCTAGATAAAATCTTACAGCATTTGTAGCGATATCTTGATAACTTATACTGAATACTTTCTTAAAATCTATTACTGCCATATGGTCTATACTTGGAATTTTCCAAGAGGGTTTACTAGTTATATGACTAAACTGCTTATTATTGTAGGCTGATTCATAATCAATCATTGCGTGGTAGTTCTCTAAATCTCCGAACTTTTCTTTTAACTCATTTAATTTTACAAGGCTAATATCAGGTATTTTTCCTTTAGATTTTTCCTTCCTCTCAAGAATACCATCATAAATTTCTTGTGGAATATAATGTCGTAATGCATACTTTAATACTTCCTGCTTAGAACAACTTCGGCAATAAATAAAATCTTCTATGGCTTTTATATCTATATCACCAAACATCCAACCTGTATTTTTCATTTCAATTTTGTTTATCTCTATATCTTTATCTGGAAAATCAAATTTTACTTTACGCTTTGACTTTTGCTGTAGTTCTTTATTATATGTAGAAATTAGCATCTTTTTCCTTAATAATTCACTTATAGTTTCTTCCTTAGCCTGATTTAAAACATCACTATCGAACAATGCTAAAAAATCTTGCATATCCTTATTTGACCCCATAATCCTACTCCTTTATTTATCTTCTTCATATATCTTAATCAAAATTTTTCTCATATATAAATTATCACATCTAAAGTTATGTTGCCAATAGGTATATGTCTATACCAGCATTATCATTATCCCCCTGTGTAGATAGGGCTAATTATATTAAACTTTTCCGTTATTTCTTTTTCTATATAAGAGTCTCATTTCTAAATCTCTATTTAGGCTCCCGTAAACCATTCAGTTTTCTTTATGTTACAAATACGAACCTACTTTCTGTCTGACCTACTTTTATAGTTCTTTTTCGTTCATTTTTCTTACTAGGTTTTTGAAATTTACTTGACATAGCATAGAATAATTTTTTATCATGCTACCATCAAATTTAAAGGAGTGATGTCATATGGATAAATTAACTATTCAGGTTCAAGACTTTTTAAATATCTCGTTAGAAGATTGTTTAAACTATACACCGTATGAAAAATTAGAGAATACTATTAAATCTTCTACCGAATCTTTAATAAAGAAAATTACAAATGATACAAATAATACATTATCCAAGGAAGATAAAATAGTATATTTCTTGCAGCAAATGCTTCTAAGAATGTCTACTCATGATAAATGGATATCTCTAAGAGATAAGCATAATTTAGACCAAAATTATCTCTATACTGTAATTAAAAAGCATGTATATCTATATGCACCAGAGTTTATACAGTAGGAATACCTTATAAAAGAAACAGGAGTTCATCTTTACGATAACTCCTGTTTCTTTCTATAGTCCTGATAACATTTCAAATACATCATCAGGTATTACTGTATCTTCTTTTTTGCCTTCGGCTTTCTTTACAGCCATCTCTAATCCCAGTTCCTCAATTGCTTCCTTAACACCTTCTTTTACTATCTCCTTATAGATTTCATTATCTTTATCTATATAAGCAAGAACGGCATCTGTAATAAATGCCGTCTTTGCTACTTGTTTCTGTATGGTTTCAAAAGCCTTCCTTGCCCTTTCATTCTCTAAATTGAAGCACAAGTTTATTCTCTTGGTATTCATATCAATCACCTTCTTCTTAATGCTTCTTTAGCCAACATCTCGAATCCTAACGCATTTGCCAATTGTGGGTTCGGAAGCAATTCATAGTAATTAATTCTTTTATTATGCTTGTCCAAATTCAAGATATTCTCAATTATAATTGCCCCACCGCCCATTAATAAGTTCATAGTGGCTTGTAATTCATATCCATTTTCTCTAAGTTCGTCTAGCATTTCGTTTATAAAATCTACTGTTGTAGTTTGGATAATATTTTCAATATCATCTTGGAAATAAATACTTTTTTTACCTTGTAAAGTAGATTCTATTTGTGGTTCACTAATTTCTATCCCTGTTGCTTTTCTAATATTCTCTTGGATATTCTTAATTAGTTTTAACATTCCGTAATTTAGACTTATGGCAGATTCCAATACTGGTTTTCCACCTTGAATTTTTACAGCATCCAATGTTACTTGCCCTATATCTAATAAGTTTAAAAAATCAACATCCTTGTACTTCCAGTAGTTTACCATAAAACCACCTATCGCCTGTGGAAAGCACATTACTTCTTTGATATGGGCTACATATCTTTTATTCTTGTACTTAAAATCAATCCCTTCCTTAGTAAAGTAGTTTATATACTTTTCCTTCAGTTGGAAATGAGATAGTGGTAACCCTATGCCTAGAACGATATTTGCCTCACTAACTCCTTCTTTCTCCATACGCATTGCCAATGCGGGTAAAGTGAGTATAAAGTAGGTATCATCTATTGTTTTATCGTATCTATATTTTGACCTACTATCTATGCAATGAAATCTCCCGTTATATTCAATATATTCATCTACTCCACTTGGACGGTTACGATATGTCATGTAACCACAGTTGTACATACCATCTCCACTTTTTACCATCCTATTTCCATGATCGACACCTAATACTATAGTTTTCATACAAATCACTCCTCTACAAAATTAATACTAAATCCATCATTTTATCAAATACCTTGTCTTTTGATTCAGGTGCATTTTAGTAACTGTAAATTAGTGATTGCAAGTATTTTTTATAAAAAATAAGAACCTTTTATTTGGCTCCTTTGCTTTGTTCTTATTTATAATATGTATATTAATCAATCAACCCCAACTCTTTGTATTACAAGGCTTCAAGATTATTTTATAGTGACAAAATTTATAACATAGTCTTGAAAATAAAATACTTGAAACCAGAAATTATCTATATTTATCATGATATAAATTTTCTAGGAGGGATCTAAATGAATAATTATATGGTAATTCTGGAATCAACTGAATCTATGTTTATACAGACTAACGCAGGAAAAGAAATTACTGCGAAGATATTAACTAGATACTTTTTATTAAAACAATTTAATGCAACCTACAAAAGTGTTTCTCAATATTTTATCGAGTATGGCTATATAGCCAATGAGTTTATTGAAGTTGGTATTAGCCTCTACAATACCCTCGCTTCTAAAAATTATAAAGTTATTGATTTATCTGCAATTAAGCAATATATTCACAATCAACTATCCCCAAACTAAAGTGATATCTTGTTTAAAACATACACTCCTTTAAAGCAACTGCCTTAACAAGCAGTTGTTTTTTGTTTCCTTCCTTAAATTGCTACAAAAAAATCTTTCTAAGCCCCTGATTACTCACTCTCATGTGTTATGTTAATCCCATAAGGGAGATTGAGATATATTTAGTCTACATCATCTCCCTCACCAAATAATTCAGATATCGAAAGGATGATCAACATGAATAACACTCAAACAACTCACATTAGGGATTTTACACAATTGAAAGTCTGGAACAGAGCCATTGATTTAAGCGATCATATTTACGGGGTGCTTGACAAATTCCCACAGTATGAAGAATATGCAACTAAGACACAAATCATTAAGTCTGCAAATTCAGTTTCCGCTAATATAGCAGAAGGAAATAGCCAGTGTTCTGTAAAGAGAGAACTATACCATATAAATATTGCAATTGGGTCTACAATGGAGACTAAAAGTTGGTTATTACTAAGTCTTAGACGAAACTATATTACTCAAGAGCAATTTGATCAAATTAATCTGGTAATTAATGAAATAGTAAAGATGCTACATGGTTACAGAAAAAAACTATTTATGTATTTGGAGGGTGAGGAAGAATAGCACCCCTATTCTTCTATAACAACTTCATCTTCTTTTTCCACAAGAGACTATTTGCCTTTTCCCAAAACTTTATTTTCTTATTTCTTATGCATACTCCTCTTAAGCCTTAAATCTTAATTCTAGATTTACTAACTATGTATAAGTCAAATAATGTTTTGAGAAAACTCCCTAACCCAACAATCTCCCTCAAACCCTTATCACATCTATCTCCCACCCACTTTTCAATACCCTTTCCATTTTCTGAAAGTAAAATAAAGTTTTTAGAAAAACTGGTCATTTCTTAGTTCTTTTTTCTTAGTTCTTGAGCCTTTTCAGTAAAATAAAGTCGTTGGAAAGTTAGTCGTAAGGATCAAGGTTTAAGGGGTAAATTTTGCCCCCTTTTCCATTCTTCAAATCAATAAGATCTTTCAATATAATAAATCAATACATGGCTGAAAGCCTTATTCTATAGGGGTTTTATCAATGTTTAATTCTCTTTCTTAATCCTTACTACTTATTCCTTCTGACGATATACGCATAAAAAAATTGCGGATAACGGTAGCCTATAACCTGCTACTTATCCACAATTTTTCTAACAACTTTATTTTCTCTCTAACGAGTTTATTTTACTTCTAAAGACTTTATTTTAGTTATACAACAATAATTACTTACAGATATATCATCTCTACTCAACTGTTACTGATTTTGCTAAGTTTCTTGGCTTATCCACATCACAGCCTTTTTCTATTGAAACATAGTAAGATAAAAGTTGTAGTGGTATAACTGAAAGTATTGGAGCTACTATTGGCATAACTCTTGGGATATATATAGCTGAGTCTACTGTCTTTTCTATTACATCATGGCCTTCCATAGCTATAGCTATAACCTTTGCTCCCCTTGTTTTAACTTCTTTTATATTACTTAGCATCTTATCAAATAAGTGCTCTTGAGTTGCTAAAGCTATTACTGTTGTATCATCTTCTATTAAAGCTATTGGTCCATGCTTTAATTCTCCAGCAGCATATGCTTCTGAGTGAATATAAGATATCTCCTTAAGCTTTAATGAACCTTCCATGGCTACTGCATAGTCAAGTCCTCTCCCTAAGAAATACATGTCTTGATCATTACATATTCTCTTAGCAAAGTCTTTTATTAAATCTTTGTGATTTAATACTTCTGCAGCTTTTTCCGATAAGTTTAATAATGCACATTTAATTTTATCTATTTCTGATTTTCTAACAGTTCCCTTGTTTTCAGCAAAGTATAAAGAAATTATATACATAGCTATAAGTTGTGTTACATAAGCTTTTGTTGATGCAACTGCTATTTCTGGTCCTGCCCAAGTATATAGAACATCATCTGCTTCTCTTGCAACTGAACTTCCAACTACATTAGTAACCGCTATAACTCTTGCATTTTCAGCTTTTGCAAGTCTTAAAGCTGCTAGTGTATCTGCTGTTTCTCCTGATTGGCTTATAACTATCATCAATGTATTTTCTGTTATAAGTGGATCCCTATACCTAAATTCTGATGCAACTTCTACTTCTACTGGTACCTTAGCAAGTCTTTCTATAGCATACTTGCCTACAACCCCTGCATGATACGCAGTTCCACAAGCTACTATATATATCTTATCTATTTCAGCTATTTGCTCTTTTGTTATTGTTATGCTATCCAAAGTAACATTTTGTCCTTTAACTATTCTTGAAGTCAGAGTATCTTTTATAGCCTTTGGCTGCTCGTGAATTTCCTTTAACATGAAGTGATCGTATCCACCTTTTTCTGCGGCATCTGCATTCCATGTTACATGATAAACTTCTTTGTTAACTTCTTCTTTTTTAGAGGTAAATATTTTAACCCCTTGGTTTTCTATAAGAACAAATTCGTTATCTTCAAGTAAGTATACATCTCTTGTATAATTCAAAACTGCTGGTATGTCTGAAGCTATAAAATTCTCCTCTTTACCAAGACCTACTATTAATGGGCTGTCTTTCCTTACTGCTACTAACTTATCTGGCTCATTTTTAGAAATTACTCCTATAGCATAACTTCCTTCTAATTTCTTAGCAGCCTTCATTACAGCATCTAGTAAATCTCCTTCATAATAATAATCTACAAGATGAGGTATAACTTCTGTATCCGTTTCAGACTTAAATTTATATCCTTCAGAGGTTAACCATTCTCTTAAGATTATATAATTTTCAATAATTCCATTGTGAACTGCAGCTATAGTTCCATCTTCATTTGTATGAGGATGTGAATTCAAATCTGATGGTGCCCCGTGGGTTGCCCATCTTGTATGCCCGATTCCTACGTGCCCTTCTAATTTGCTCTCATCAAGCTTTACCTCAAGATTTGCAAGTCTTCCCTTACATTTTTGCACTACTACATTTCCCTCTTCAAGCACTGCAACTCCTGCTGAGTCATATCCTCTATATTCAAGCTTTGATAATCCCTCTACTAAAACATCTGATGCTTTTCTATTTCCTAAATAACCAACTATTCCACACATATTTACTTCTCCTTTTAATTTATGATTTTAACATTCTTATTTATGAACCCCTCTTCATTACACTCTGAGGAGTAAGCGCTATCACCAAATCAGCCCATAAAGTAAGTGATTCGCACCAAATCACAGATTTGCGTTCCCTACTTAAAACTTGGGATATCTGCTTAAGAGAAGCTTGTATTTATCTTTGGTTTTTTAGTACCCGACTGAATTTGTACTAAAAATTTCTTTTTAGTTTTGTCAGCCTTTATCGGTAGTACTATACCGTGGGGCATCCGCCGAATCTTCGATACTCCCCATCCTCGTCAACTTAAGTGAGCCTCCAAATCTTTGATTTGGTTCAGGCGAACTTACTCAACTGATAAGTTGAGTTTCCTAAAGCCTTTTACCTTCGATTTGGCTTAGGTGAACTTACTCAACCATCAGGTTGAGTTTCCTTGCGAAATAATTCTTATCGGAAACTCATCTTCCCTTCGGTTACATGAGTAAGCGACCATCACCAAATCAAAGATTTGGGATGCCTGCTTAAGTTCTGGCGCTTTTATTTAATTAAAAACTACTCCCCTCCTTCACTTATAATAAAAACCAATTATTCCTTAAAATTCATTTTGGTATCACAAGCTTCCTTTACATTATATTTTACATTATATTATACGTCAATAACTATAAAATGGCATCAAGAATATTCAATGTACTTCCATTCATACTAGAAAGAAACCTCTACAAACTCTTTTATCAGGAAACGAAAAGTGGAAAATTAGCAATGTATATTCCTCCATTGTCCGTTTTCCACTTTCAACTTTCCACTAAGAATTTTACTTCGTAAAATTCTTATATGTTTGATTTCTCTTCAATTTTCTTTGCAAGAGCATGTGCTATTCTATCAAGTTCTGCTTGATCTTCTCCTTCAAGCATTACTCTTACTAATGGTTCTGTTCCAGAAGGTCTTATCAAGACTCTTCCGCAGCCCTCAAATTTCTCTTCTATCTTCTTTATTTCTGCTACTATTTCAGCATCTTTTTCATGTATATCTTTCATATCATTAGGCACCTTTGCATTTACTAAAACTTGCGGAAGCTTTGTTAACATTGATGCAAGCTCTGATAATTTTTTTCCGCTTTCCTTAACTGTCGCTGCTACTTGAAGTCCTGTTACAAGACCATCACCAGTAGTATTATAATCTAAAAATATTATATGCCCAGATTGCTCTCCACCTAAAACATATCCTTCTTTAATCATTTCTTCAAGAACATACCTATCTCCAACCTTAGTTTTTATAGATAATACTCCTTCTTTTTTTAGAGCTATATCAAGTCCTAAATTAGCCATTACCGTTGTAACTATCATGTCGCCTTTAAGTTTGCCTTGTTCCTTTAAATGCTTCCCACAAATAGCAAGTATAAAATCTCCATCTATAAGGTTTCCTTTTTCATCAACTGCAAGACATCTATCTGCATCTCCATCAAAAGCAAGTCCTAAATCACAATTCTTTTTAACAACATAATCCATTAATTCTTCTGGATGAGTTGAACCACAATTTTTATTTATGTTTACTCCATCCGGATCATTGTTTATGACTACGACTTCAGCACCTAACTCTCTAAAAGTTTCAACAGCAGCTTCATATGCAGCTCCATTTGCACAGTCTAATGCTACCTTAAGTCCCTTTAGGTCTACGTCTATAGTATTTTTTGCAAATTTAACATAATCCTCTAAAGCTAATTCTTCTATGATTTTTCTTCCAAGGTTAGCACCAGTTGGACTTGGTACTCCTTCAAAATTATTTTCTATTATGCTTTGTATTTTATCTTCCAATTCATCACTTAGTTTATATCCGTTTCCATTGAAAAACTTAATTCCATTATACTCAACTGGATTATGAGATGCTGAAATTACAACTCCTGCATCTGCTTTATATTTTCTTGTAAGATACGCTATAGCAGGTGTAGGTACAACCCCTACACAGATTGCCTCTGCTCCAACTGAAAGAATACCTGAAACTAAGGCAGCTTCTAACATATCTCCTGATATTCTTGTATCCATTCCAACTAATATTTTAGGTTTATGAGTTCCTTCGGTTAATACGAAGGCTCCTGCTCTTCCTAGCTTATATGCAAGTTCAACTGTTAGCTCTTCGTTTGCAATTCCTCTTACTCCATCTGTTCCAAACAATCTACTCATACTGCTACCTCTCTTCACACGTTTTTATACATTCTAAATAATTATATTACATATTTTATATTATAACAATATGAGTATATTTGCCAATACTATAGTCTTATTCTCACCTTTGTACCATCATTTGATTCAACATTAACTATGTCCATTCCCTTGTATTGCTTAAGTATTTCTACTGCCTTATCTACTTCGTTAAAGTCCATGGATTCAACATATTTTATATATTCTCTGGGGGTATGCTTTATTATACTATTCTTTATTGCGGCTTTGCTCATTAATCTTAAAATCCAAGTTGGTACTGGAAGCACCATTCTTAATCTTTTATGCTGCAGATATACTTTCATAAATTTATCTTATTCTATAGCAATCTCTACGATATCCCCGTTAGCACTTTTTATATCTACTATCTTTCCATCAATTCCATTTTCAATAGCATCTGCTATCATATCCATATGAATATCCATGCCTTCTGTGCCATTCATACTTATTCCTGGAATCCTTCCAGTTGCACTTAGTATAGCCTTTACAAATTTAATAGGCAGTTTTATATCTACGTTATCACCTTTTATGGATCTTACTTTTATTTTTAGCATTTTTTCTAAATTAGAAACCTTATTTAATGTGATAGTAGAAGGTTCTTCTTTTTCTCTTTCTTTAATTGCAGAAATAAGCTCTGCTGCTTTATCAGAATCTATCTTCCCCTCTTCCATCATCTTTAGAATTCTTGAAACATCTTCTTTCATTTTTATATCCTCCCTATTATTTAATTTAATATTAATTTTAGACTTCACACAACTGTGTAACCTCCTTATTCTAAGAGTTCTCCCTCCTTAATAGCTTTTAGTGCTGCTTCTGGAGATATCTCTCCTTTTTCTAACATATCTAATACCTCCTTATTGCTGATTTTGGGTTTCTTATTTAATGAATAGCCTAGTGCTAAAATTACATCATCCAACTTTGACCTTACGGTAGGATATGATATACCCATCTCTTTCTCAACATCTTTGATATTTCCTCTGGATCTTAAGAAAACTTCAACAAATTCTAATTGTTCAGCGCTAAGATATGCAAATTTAGAAAGTTCAAATTCATTTTCTATAATGGTGTTACAACAACTGCATCTAAGTTTTGTTACTTTTAATTTTGAATTACATACAGGACATTTTGTTAAAATCTTGTATCCCATTCTAAACACCTCTCTTATTTATTTTTTAAATTGTTTTAATTTCATCATTGGAAGCCATTTTTACTGTCAATATTATCATTGCAATCCCTGACAGTATAGGTAATATATAAACAGGAATCTTTTCTATAAGTAACCCTGACAGTATCAAGCCAATAGGACTAATGCCTATGCATAAGGTTTCTAGGAGACCAAATATTCTCCCTCTTATATTGTCTGGAGTTTCTCTTTGTATAATAATGGACATAGGTATATTTGCTGAAACAACTGCTACTCCACCTATAAGTAAACAAATTATATAATATACAAAATAAGTTGAGTTATTGAATATCATCAGTTTAGGTATAATAGGTATTCCTATAAAAATAGTAGATATGCCTAAAAGCATAATTCCTATAATTAAAGAGTTATATTTTTCTCCTTCTCTTTAAATAATGATATAGTAATAGAACCCAGCAGCATACCTAAGGGGAGCATAGCCTCTAATACTCCAAATTTTGTTGAAGACATCTTTATAACATCATTTATTATATAAGGGTACGGTACTGAAATTCCTAAGGATACAAAAAAGTTTATAAATATAGCAAACCCAAACATGATAGATAGCACATTTTTGCCTTTTATAAATCTTAATCCTTCATTTAATTCCTTAATAAAGGCTCTAGTCTCTCTCATGGGCTGTTTGTTATAATTTCTTTGATCTTTGTTGTCTTTTTTATTCAAGTTGAAATCAATAAATATTTCTGAGACACCTGATACTATGAAAGATGAAGCATTTATTATTAAAAATAATTTTATATCTATAAAAGCGAAAACAAGTCCACCTAAGAAGGGCCCTAAGATTTGAGCCATAGATGATACTGCATGGTTCAGCGAATTCGTCTTAACTAAGTTATCGTTATCCACTATATTAGGTATCGATGCACCCATTGGTATATCAAAAAAGGTATTACAAGTATTTAGTAGTAAATTAGCTATATAAATGTATCTTACCTCTAGCCCCTCTATAACAGCTACACCAACAAGTCCAAAAACAATTATTCCGCTTACTAAATCCATTAAAACCAAAAGCTTTTTTCTATCCACTCTATCAGATACAACTCCAGCTACAGGGCCTAGTATTATTCTTGGTATCATTCCAAAAACTAAGGTCATAGTGCAATTCCATTTTATTTCCATCCAAATCATTAATTCAGTTTTTTACATTTATATCCTGTACATCCATGTTTATATTATAAAACTATATATTAAAATATTCAACACATATATTAAGTATTTTAATGTTTATGTTGAATATTTTAATATATTTTTATTTAAAACTTAAAATATTAAATACATTTTTGCATTTTTCTGATTTATTGATTCAAAAATAACTATAAATAAAAAAACCATAAATATACGACCTCTCCCATATTTATGGCACTTTACAGCATCTAAACTTTTGTTATATTTCAAAGTTCTTTATGCTTAAGTTATATTAAAATTTTTAGTTTCTACTTTAAATTTCTTTTCTAAATTCTAACATATAGAATCTGTCCATTAGCAATAACCTTGTCAATACTTAAGTCTTCTTTTCTAACTATAATTATGTCACCGTCATTTCCAACTTTAACTCTTCCTTTATGGGAAAGCTTTAAAGCATCTGCTGTATTAGAAGTTATTACCTTAATAGCCGTTTCAATCTCTATGCCCTCCTCAAATATAGCCTCTCGTACTTCACTATACAGAGAGCTTACCTTTCCTACTCCACTCCCTATGCACTCACCCTTTTCATTAAATATAGGAAGACTGCCTTGAGCATCTGAAGAAAAGGTTATATTTTCAATATTTATCCCATTATATAAAAGCCTTTTTAATCCCTTACTGCATTTTACTTCTCCCTCCTCTAAAAACTTAGAAGTAGTGCTTGTAGTTAGATCTATTCTGCCTCCTAATTTTGCAAATTCTATTCCCTCTTTAAATAGTTCTTCGTTTCGATTTATATGAGTTGGGAGAAACTGAGTTATAGGTATTTCTGTTTTTTCTACGACTGTTCTCAAATATTTTAGCTTATTCTTCCCGTCACCTAGATGTATATTTACTATTCCTGCTTTGCCAGCTAGAATTCCTCCTCTTCTAGCCTCAGACACTACCTCAATGAACTTTTCAACGCTAGGCTGAGAACCCCTATGATCTGATAAAGCTACCTCTCCCAATCCTATTATCTTGTCAATAAGCATTATATCCTCTTCTATAGTATTCATTAGAGCTTTAGGAGGAATTTTATATGAACCCGTATAAATATATGTACTTATACCCTCTTCTTCAAGTGACTTTGCCTTTGCAAGCAATCCTTTCATGTCTCTTGTTATTCCATCTGTTCCAATACAACCAACCACAGTTGTAACTCCACCTTCAATTATATCCTCTATTTTTATTTCAGAAGTTCGAGTTTTAAACCCTCCTTCTCCCCCGCCTCCTAAAATATGAACATGAGAGTCTATAAATCCTGGAAACACTAACTTATCTGATGCATCTATGAATTCTATAGGCAAATTTTTTTCTGAAAGTTGAATTTTATCCCCAATGTATTCAATTTTATTTCCACATATCAACAAATCTTTTTTACCTATGTATTCAGGAGAATAAATTTCTCCGTTTTTAATCAAAATCATAATAACTGATTCCCCACCTTTGTATATAAAATAAATTTACATTTACTCCTTAAATTATAATGATATATTTTTATTCTAGATTTAACAACTAGATTTTATATATTAGTAATTATAATTTAATACTAACTAACTTGTATAAATAAGGAATGCATATAGCAATATTGTTATTTTAATATTATAATATAGTGAACAAAACTATATTTATGTGTTAAAGTATACATATCTCATAAAACTAACTTTATTTGGGTTGCGCACTGATATTGTATAGATATATTAACTTTCTATCAATTTTAAATTTCTATGTATTATAAAGGGGGCAATAGATTTATGATTCTAGCTGTACAAAGTATTTTAAGTATGAGTATAATAATAATTCTTGGTTACATATTAACCTCTAAGAACTGGTTCACAGAAACTACCTCTGACACTCTTGTAAAATTAGTAACGCAAGTATCTCTACCGGTTCTAATGTTAAACAATATAGTTAGTAATTTTGATAAGGGAAAGCTTTTAAATTCATTTAGTGGACTTGTAGTACCTTTCAGCTCAATAGCATTATGTTACATAATATCTATAGCAATATCAAAAATTATAAAAGTAGAAAAAAAGCATTTAGGTCTATTCAAATCTATGTTTTTTAATTCTAACACAATATTCATGGGACTGCCCATAAATATCGCTTTATTCGGCGAAAAAAGTGTTCCTTATGTGTTACTCTATTACATAGCAAATACAACATTTTTTTGGACAATAGGTGTATATGAAATAAGTAAGGATGGTACTACATCAAAAGAAAGTTTATTTTCAAAAGAAACCCTAAAGAAGGTAGTGTCTGCTCCTCTTATAGGGTACATTGTAGGTGTGGTTCTTGTTATTCTAAACATAAAATTACCTAAGTTTATGATAGATACCTTCGCGTATTTAGGGAGTCTAGCAACTCCTATTGCAATGATTTTTATAGGAATAACCATACATTCTATAAAATTAAAAGATATCAAATTTGATAGACATGCTATATTTATCCTTTTAGGAAGATTTTTCATATCTCCTGTATTGGTAATATTACTATCATATATTTTCCCAATACCTAGTCTTATGAGAAATGTTTTTATAATACAAGCTGCTATGCCTGTAATGACTAATACTGCTATCATTGCTAAATCCTACGAAGCTGACCATGAATACGCAGCAATAATGATAGCACTAACAACAATTGCTACACTTTTTGTTGTTCCAATTTATGCAGCAATCATGCATTAAGAAAATTACAAAGTAATATTACAAGTGAAAAGTGGAAAGTGAAGGAACAAAATATCCTTTACTTTCCACTTGTTTCTCTAACCTTTAACTTTGTGCCTAATAACTTAGTCTCTATCTCTAGCTTACAGGAGATTACTATACACTCTCTCCATACTCAGCTCCCTTTTCTATCGCCTGTTTATTTATTTCAAAAAAACTTTCCTTGCCATGTTTTTTTAACGCCTCTAATACTACATCTATACTTACAATACCTGTTCTTTTAATTAGAGCTCCTAAAAGAATCATATTTGCTATCTTTTTATCTCCTATCTTTTCTCCTTCAATTTGAGCCGGTATACTTATTACCTCAATATCTTTTCTTTTAGGTATCCTATTTACAAGGTCACTATCAATTACTAGAAGCCCTCCCACCTTTAATATTGGCTCAAACTTATCTAAGGAAGGCCTATTCATAACTACTACTGCAGATGGCTTTGTAATAACAGGTGAACCTACTAAATCATCAGATACTATTACAGAACAATTACAAGTCCCCCCTCTCATCTCTGGTCCATATGATGGAAGCCATGAAACATTCATATTGCAATCCATTCCTGCATAAGCTAAAAACTTACCCATGGATAAAATTCCTTGCCCTCCGAACCCTGCAAATATTACTTCTTGTAATGACATCCTATTTTCCACCCCCAGTAGAATCTTTTTTAACTCCTAGAGAATAATATGGTATCATATTATTTCGAAGCCATTGCATTGCTTCTTGTGGAGAAAGTCCCCAGTTAGTAGGACAAATAGATAAAACTTCTATAATGGAAAACCCTCTACCCTCTATTTGATTTTGGAAGGCTTTCTTTATTGCTTTTTTAGCTTTAACTATATTAGGAACAGTATCTACAGATACTCTCTCTACGTAACAAGCCCCATCAAGAGTTGATAGCATTTCTGAAACTCTAATTGGAAATCCTGCCAACTTTACATCTCTTCCATAAGGAGACGTTTCTGTAACCTGCCCTGGCAAAGTAGTCGGTGCCATCTGTCCTCCAGTCATTCCATAAATACAGTTGTTTACAAATATTGTGGTTATATTTTCTCCTCTTGTCGCAGCATGAACTATTTCAGCTGTGCCTATGGCTGCAAGGTCTCCATCTCCCTGATAGGTAAATACTACAGCCTCTGGTTTTGCTCTCTTTATGCCAGTTGCAACAGCTGGAGCCCTCCCATGAGCTGCCTCAAACATATCACAAGCAAAATAATCATAAGCCAATACAGAGCACCCAACTGGAGCAACCCCTATAGTTTTATCTAAAACTCCAAGTTCGTCTATAGACTCTGCTACTAACCTATGGATTATTCCATGCGTACATCCTGGACAATAGTGCGTAGGAATGTCTAATAAAGCTTCTGGTCTTTGAAATACAACAGCCATTATCTTTCACCTCCTACAATTTCCTTAACCTTTATAAGAATATCGTCTGGATGAGGAATCATTCCCCCCGCTCTTCCATAGAAGTTTACTTGTCTTCTTCCTTCAACAGCCAGCCTTACATCTTCAACCATTTGACCATAGCTCATTTCCACTGATAAATACCCGTAACTTGTTTTATTTACTGTATCCTCAAAAGCCTTATTAGGGAAAGGCCATAAGGTTATAGGTCTTATTAATCCAAGCTTTATCCCTGATTTTTCTGCACTTTTTATAACATTTCTGCATATCCTTGCAGTAGTTCCATATGCTACCAATATTAAATCATTTTCTCTATCACACATATATTCCTCGTATCTTACTTCTTTTGATTTAATAGTATTGAACTTATCCTGAAGATGTAAGTTATGTCTCTCAAGGGCCTCTGGCTGCAGTGCTAATGAATTTATTATATGATGCACTTTTCTCCCATGAAGTCCATCTGCTTTCCAATCATCCTTGTTTGGTATTTCCCTCTGTTCTCTTTCCTTAAATTCTACTGGCTCCATCATTTGTCCAAGCATTCCATCTCCCATTACCATACATGGGGTTCTATATATATCTGCTACATCAAAAGCTTCCTGAATCAAATCTACCATCTCTTGTATTGAAGCTGGAGCATACACAGGCATATAATAATCCCCGTGGCCTCCACCCTTTGTAGCTTGAAAATAGTCTGATTGAGCTGGCTGTATACTTCCAAGTCCTGGGCCTCCTCTAACAATATTTATAATGACACAAGGAAGCTCAGCTCCCGCTATATATGATATTCCTTCAGCTTTTAAGCTTATTCCTGGACTTGAAGATGAAGTCATACATCTTGTCCCTGTTCCAGCACATCCATATACCATATTTATAGCTGCAACTTCGCTTTCTGCTTGAAGAAATGTTCTTCCTATTTTAGGCATCTTTCTCGACAAATAAGCCGCAACCTCTGTTTGAGGTGTTATTGGGTAACCAAAGAAACATTGACAATTAGCTCTAATAGCAGCTTCTCCAATAGCCTCATTTCCTTTCATTAGAACCTTTTCACTCACTAATAATTCCCCCTTTATTTTTCTACAGTAATAACACAGTCTGGACACATTCTTCCACAAGAAGCACAAGCAATACATTGTGTCATTTTATCTTCTGTTACTGTAGCTGGGTGATACCCCTTTACATTTAGCTTGTCTGCAAATGATATTATCTTCTTAGGGCATACCTCTATGCAAAGCCCACATCCTTTGCACCTATCCTCCTTAAAAGTCACTAATGCCATAAAGCTCCTCCTTTCATATTGCTTAAATTATTTCTCCCAGGGTTTTTTCATGAAAATATCAATAGGCAGTATCTCACCCTGAACTTTCCCTCTGATATCATCTTTAAAGTCCTTTCTGCATGCAGTATATTTGTAAGGTATGTCTAAATATTCAGACAATTTCTTTGACAACTTATCTCCTTTTAAGATATCTTCAATCTTTGTCTCGTATGATAGGTTTGTATTAGAAATTAGATGTGTTATTTTTAATCTTGATGCTTTTTCTATATCTTTAATATAAGACTGGACAGCTTCTACATCTCCAGTGAGCGGCCTATTATTATTTATAACAAAATACATTTCATAGGGTTCTTCTTGAAAATACCGGTTATATTGTCCTAAAACTACAGCCCCGACATCATCCCCTCCAACATCTATAACAACTTCATAACTTTTATCATTAAAAATCGAAAATACATCTGATGGTACAACCATCAACTCAGCATTTACATAACTTGACATAGAACTTATTACTCTTATTCCTTTACTCTCCAAGATATTCTTTACATCTCTAACGCAGAAATACGGATTTACGATATCTATATCTGCTATAGCTACCTTTTTACCTTGTTCTGCTAAGCTAATTGCGTAATTTATTGCTATTTCCGTCTTTCCGCTACCAAAGTGCCCCGAAAATATTCTTATTCTCCCCATTTTCATCTCCCACTTTCCTTACCAAGAGTAGCTTTTTACGTACATATTTATAAAAAGTTCCAAAATGACGCCAATAAACTCTTATTATCATTTTAAATATATGTTTAATTTTTAGTTTTATTTCAAAACCTAAGAATTTTACGATAGAAAACCTAAAGCAAGTTTAAAGTAAAAAACGGAAAGGGAAGCGGATGAAATGTTAAGAACCAGGTCTTCAACTTTCCGTTTGCTTTTCTAACTTCTAACCTATAACTTAGTGCTTTAGTATCTAACTTGATTTATACTCTCTCATTATATGCTCTGCGCTTTTAAGTCCATCTACTGCAGCTGATACTATTCCCCCTGCAAATCCCGCCCCTTCTCCGCAAGGGTATAATCCTTCTACAGATATACTTTGAAATTTTTCATTTCTTTCTATTTTTACAGGTGCCGAGGTTCTTGTTTCAACTCCTGTCATAACCGCATCTTCTGACGCAAAGCCCTTTATCTTTTTATCAAACTCTAATAATCCTTCTTTTAGAGTATCTATAACTCCATTTGGAAGGCATCTTCTCAAATCTGCAAATTCATATCCAGGTTTATATGTTGGTTTTATGCTGCCTAGTTTTGTTGAAACTTCATCTTTCAAAAAATCTCCTACTAATTGGACAGGCGCAGCATAATTACCTCCTCCTAGTTTATATGCAAGACTTTCATAGTGCCTTTGAAATTCCATCCCCTTCAATGGTGTATCTCCTTCAAAGTCTTTCTCTCCAACAGTTACAACAATAGCTGCGTTAGCGTTATCCTTATTTCTCTTATAATAGCTCATCCCGTTTGTCACAAGTCTTTCCTCTTCTGAGGCTGCTGCGACCACTTCTCCTCCTGGACACATACAGAAGCTATATACTGCTCTGTCAGTTATCTTACTCGTATGAGATAGTCTATAATCTGCAGCTCTAAGTTTTGGATGTGCTGCAAACTTTCCATATTGATTTTCATCTATAAAAGCTTGAGAATGCTCTATTCTAACACCAATAGCAAAAGGTTTTGGTGACATAAAAACTCCTCTTTTAAATAGCATTTCATAAGTATCTCTTGCACTATGCCCTAAACCTAATACCAATATGTCACAAGGAATTTCTTCTCCATTTACTACTATACCTGTAAGCTTATTATTCTTTATCCTCAAATCTTCTAATCTGCTGTTAAACCTTACATCGCCACCCAAACCTATTATTTTTTCTCTTATGTTTTTAACTACTTCTTTTAATATATCTGTACCTATATGTGGTTTCCCTATATACGTAATTTCTTCTGGTGCTCCAGCCTTTACAAATTCCTCAAGAACAAAATCGCATCTTCTATCTTTTATTCTAGTTGTCAGTTTTCCATCGGAAAAAGTTCCTGCACCACCCTCTCCAAATTGCACATTAGATTCTAGATTTAATTCTCCATTTTCCCAAAAACTTTCTACAGACTTAGTTCTCTGCTCTACTTTTTCTCCTCTTTCAATTACAATAGGTTTATATCCATTTTCAGCTAATAATAATGCTGCAAACATTCCAGCTGGCCCCATACCTACTACAATAGGTCTATGATTTATCTTTTTATTTCCAAAAATAAATCCTTCTTCCTTCACCTTATTTTCATTTTTTACATCTCTACTATTCGCCCTTTGGACAATCTTCCCTTCATTCTCGCATTCAACTTCAACGCTATAGGTAAGTTTTATATTATTCTTTTTTCTTGCATCAATGGATTCTTTAAGTATTTTAAACTTTTTTATTTCCTTTTTATCTATTCTTAGTTTCTTAGTTACCTTCTTTTTCAATAGTTCAATGTCTTCATCTATATCTAAAACTATATTGTTTATTCTGATTGTCATCTTTATCCTCCAGTATATGAATTAGTTATTAGCACCTGTATTAGTTGTGTTTTTATCTGAAACCTCTCCAGAGTTTTTCCCATCTTCTGCATTAGTACTTTTACTATCACTTTTAACTATGCTCACTTTAACAAACTTAGTTCCTTGAGATACTAGAGTAACATTTTGAGGCAGCTCTATTCCTATTGGTATTGTATATTCTCCTTCATCTAACTCTCCTAAATTTATATAACATTTTATGCTTTCAGCCTTCAAACCACTTACAGATGTTTTACCTCCAGAGATAACCATAGATAGACTTTCTCTATCTAGTTTTGCTGAAAATCCACTTGGTAAATTCCTAATTTCAATGCTAGAAGTTAAGTTTTTTTCAATAATCCTATCTAAAATAACCTCTCCATCTATAATATTGCTTCCATCTATAAGCTTTGTATTAGAAGGTAGTATCAACTTAACCTTAATGCTAGAACTTTCACTTTTAAATTTACTTAAATCTATAGGTTCTGTTTCTAGATTGACTATAGAATTAATGTATTTAGGGTCACCAGCAATTATATTCTCTTTAAAATCCCTTTTAAAATGAATTCCTTGGGTATATCTCCAGTAGTTTTTATATTTACGCCTACACTTTTTGTTTTCTGAATAGAGACAAATACATCTGAAACATTAGGGGTTAATCTTACTTCTTTTACCTCTTTTCCCAGTCTATCTACTGCTTTTAGAGAAACAGCAAGGTTAATATTCTTATCTGGATTATCAAGCTCTAAATCTGCTATAACTTTGTCAACAGTGTCTACATACCTTTCTGACCCACTTACTACCACATTTTCCGGCTTTATTACCGGTTTATCATTATGAAAACCACTTTTAGAATCCCCTTTTACCTGAGCTTGAATTGGAAAAGTTTTTTCTTTGTAATTATCTACTTCTACAGAAATCCACATAGCTCCATCATTTATAATATTAATATCTCCGCTAGGTCTTCTAACTATGTTTATTGGTATTCTATTTTCTCCCTTTTTCATAGCATAAACGCTTAGATCTGCAACTAACTTAAACTGCTCTGGTTTTACTGCATAAATTTCTGATGGCTTTCCTGTTACATTTAATGAAGTTGAAAACTTTTGATTTGGCGAAAGTGTAAGTCCTGCTTGTGTTAGATAATCTTCATTCACTATTTCAATAGGAATATTAGATATTTTATAAGTTTTACTCATATTATCGTCATTGGAAGTATATAGCCATAAAATAAAAGCAGCAACTACACAACATATTTTAACAATTAATTGTTTTCTGCTTTTTTCAACCATGACTTCACCTTCTCCCTATAGGTTATCTTTTTACTTTTTCTATATTTAATTATTCTTATTAGAATATCCTTGAGCCTGTCTTTTGTGTAATACCTAGTTAAGTTTCCATTTACAGCAAGAGAAATAACTCCTGTTTCCTCTGATACGATTATAACCAAAGCATCTGAAACTTCTGAAATTCCAATAGCGGCCCTATGTCTTGTTCCTAACTGTTTATTAATTTCATTATTATTGGTAAGAGGTAAAAAACATCCCGAAGCAGCTATTCTATCATTTCTGATTATAGAAGCTCCATCATGAAGGGGTGTATTTACAACAAAAATATTTTCTATTAAAGCAGCTGAAATAGCTGCATCTACTTTGGTTCCTGTAGCCATTACATCTCCAAGACCAGTTGTTTGCTCTATTACAATAAGAGCTCCGGTCCTACTTTTAGATAAATTCTCTACAGCATTAGAAATTTCTGTTATGACTTCATTTATCCTTTCTTCATCTTCCAGGATATGTTTATCACTAAAAGCGCTCCTTCCTATATGTTCAAGAGCCTTTCTAATTTCAGGCTGGAATATGATTACAAAAGAAAGTACACCTATTGTTATAGTTTTATTAAGGATCCAGTTTAGTGTAGTTAAATGAAGCAAACTACTTATAGGGATAAGCAAAATTATAAATAAAATTCCTTTTAGAAGCTGCTCTGCTCTTGTCTCATGCATAAGCATATAAAACTTATAAAAAATGTATGATACCACTATAATATCTAATATAGCGTAGATATTAATACCCTTTACAGTATTAATAATCACATTAAAAATATCCACTTCTCTCACCTCTTATAATCAATATCTACTATAATTATACACCATTGTTAGTTTATTAATAATAGTAAGCTTATTTATTTAACAAAATATTTAATATGATAAGTGTATATTTTTATGGTATACTAGAAAAATATCTTGGATATGTTAATATAAAATTAAGATTATTGTAAAGGAGTTGATACTTTGAAAGAATCTAATAAGAAACTGTTAACTACCCTATCCTTTATTTTTGGTGCTATTTTTATAGGCGTGGCTGTTTTTTATGGAACATACTACTTTTTTATAAATAAATCTCAATCTTCATATTCAACTAAAGTAAAGACAGAAATAGGAAGTATAAATAAAATAAACGAATCTTCATATGTATTTACGAAGGGTCAAACTATCGATGTAAATAAAATAGAGTCTTCTCTTTCAGACTCCATCGCTTCTCTACAGACCTCTCACTCTAATCTTAAAAATTTAGTTGTTACTAGTAAATACAGTAAAGATCATACTAATTTAATTTTAGGTCTTGAAAATAACATATTAATGTATAAGCAGATACTTTCAATAGTTAGGAATCCTAAAAACCCAGACTTAGCCAATTCTTTAGTTAACTTACAAAAAAATAGAGATGATTGCATGAACTACTATGCCCTTGTTTCTATTAAAGATATAGAGATCACTTTGCCAAATGAAAGTTTAGAATTTTTGAACAATACAGTAGCTTATACTCAAAAACAAATTAGACAAAATACTGACGCTCAAATAGTTTCTAGCCAAAATCATGACTTTTTGCTTTCTTTTAATGAGATATCAACTAGATTTTCTCAAATAAAAAAAGATTATATGAATTCTGTCATAAATTCAAGAACTAGTCTTAAAGGCTTTGACAATTTATTAAATGAATTAAATACTACAGAAACTGCCCTAGCCAAAATAAAAACTGACTTATCTGCTTTAGCTATTCCAAAGGATGCTGTGCTTGTTTATGAATCTTTTGGAAAGGTTTTAGATGAATATGATACATATATACAAAACCTGAAATACTCAATAAAAACAGAACAACTAACATCTATATCTGGACTTCCAGCTAATGAGTCCTTAGATAAATTGTATAATGCTCCAAAGGAGCAGATAAAGGTTGTAGAAAGTACCTATAGGTCATTTGCAAAGTTATTTAATGAGTTTGAAGATAAGACAGTCTAATATTATTGTTAAATTTAATTATTTCTTGAATTATTTTTTCGTTAGCGGGAACAATATCAATAGCCCACTTTAAATTAGCTCCAATAATTTTAAAGGAGAGGATAGTAAAAATGAAAAAATTTTTGTTAGCATAATAACTTTGATTACTATGTTAACAGCTTCATTTTATTATGCCAATGCAAAAATAATATGTGATTCCGAAACAAAAACCTTGTATAAGGAGGAATCCCAAGTTGTAACAGTATTTAACGGTAAAGGAGAAAATTTTTATATAACCAAAGATGACATACATTTAATGGCTCAAATAGTATATGCAGAAAGTTGCGCTGAACCTTATGAAGGAAAGGTAGCTGTGGCATCAGTTATATTAAATAGGTTAAAAGATTCTAAATTTCCGAACAATATTGAAGGTGTCATAAAACAAAAGGCTGCTTTTTCATGTGTGAGAAATGGAAAAATAAGTGTAACTCCAGATGATAAATCTTATAGAGCCGTCATGGACGCTCTTAAGGGTAAAGATCCAACTGATAGTGCTGTTTTCTTTTATAACCCTAAGATTGCCACATCCTCTTGGATGAAGAATATAGATAAACAAAATTCTAAAAGAATTGGTAACCATGTATTTTTTATAGTTCAATAAAACATGACCAATCATCCCAATTTAACATAAATTTTAATGTCAAAAATATTTTAGGCAGCTCACACATTGTGAACTGCCTCTCTTACTTTTTACTATGCTTTAAATCAATGCTAAGTTTTACATTCATTTAAGACTTTCGCTTATTTAAAGCTCATCTACTGCTGTTAATCCTGCTATTTGACCTTCTCCTGCAGCCTTCATATATTGATAAGGCTTTCCTACGCAATCTCCTGCAGCATAACACCTTCTTATATTTGTTCTCATGCTTCTATCTACCTTAATATGGCCATTCTCCATTTCCAAACCTGGAACTAATTGACTTGGAGATATACTATCCTTTAAAACAAATACTCCATCAGTTTCAATTATCTCGCTATTTAATATAAGCTTTGTAACTCTATCTTCACCAACTATTTCCTTAGGTATTCCATTGATAATGTGTATATTAGAGTTTAGTTCTAAGTCTCCCTTATACATAGGAATATAATATACTGTTGATGCAAGTTCACTGACATAGTTAGCTTCATGCTCCGCTTCCTTATTATAACCTATTATAGCAACAATTTTCCCCTTATAAAGTGGAGCATCACAAGTTGCGCAATACCCTACCCCTTTACCTAAAAACTCTTCTTCACCTTTTATTGGCTTACCGTACTCTATTCCAGTTGCCAATATTACAGACGTGGCCTCATACATCTTTTGATTTACCATCAAAGCGAAATATTCTCCCATAGCGTAGACAGCGTCAATTCTCTCTTCAACTATATTTATATTCATATTTTTAATATGATTTTCAAACTGATTTTTCAATTCCTTACCAGATATATTATAAAAACCTAGGTAATTATTGATTTTGGGAGCCTTGATAAGTTTAGGGCTAAAATCCTTATTCCCAAAAATAATCACATTTTTATTTCTTATTTTAGCATTTATTGCAGCTTCCAACCCTGCTGGACCACTACCAATAATAGCTATATCATATCTCTCACTCATCTTTTCACCTCCTAAGTACAATTAAAGCCGACAATACTTTTAGATGTACTGTCGGTCTTTTATTTTAAACGTGTTTAGCAATAGCACTCTGGAAGTCTTGTTTTGGTCTAAATCCAACCATATTTTCAACAACTTCACCATTTTTAAATATCATAACATTTGGTATACTTGATATTCTATACTTAGATGCAATTTCTGGATTTTCATCTACATTGATTTTAAAGAATTTAGCCTTTTCTCCCATATCTTCTGCTAATTCCTCAATTACAGGTCCCAACATTCTGCATGGTCCACACCATGGAGCCCAAAAGTCTACTAAAACTGCTTGCTCAGAATTTATTACTTCTTGAATAAAGTTACGACTATTTATTTCTCTTACCATATATTATCCCTCCATAAAAAACTAATTCATATACCCCAAGGGGGTAACTTTTATATTCTTATTGTACCTCTCTTTTTTATATTAGTCAAGTATTATGTTTATTATTTCCTACCTCTTTTTATATCACAACACATGTCTATATAAAATATTTTCCCCTAAATAATATTTAAAATACGGTATACAAAGTTCCTAACATTTGTATACCGCTATCCTAGCTATTTATTATTGATTTTATAATCGAGTTAGAGTATTCACTATTTGGATAATTTTTAATAAGTTTTTCTCCATATTGTCTAGCCTTGCTTAAATCTACATCTCTATATAAGAGTGTAAGTCTATATAGCACTTCTTTTATATAAATACCATTAGAAAAATTACTATCATATTCAGCATAGTAATTAATTGCTTTTTGAGAATCCCTTTTGCTTTCATAAGCTACTCCCATTAAATAAACAATATGCTGGCTCAAATAGGTATCCTTGCCATAGGCATAAGCTTTAGATAAACAGTTTATGGCTTTATCATAATCTGCGTTTATTTTAAGATAGTCTCTGCCTTTGGAGTAGAAGTATTTTACTCCTTCTTTTTTTAATATTTCTTCACTTCTATCTAGCATGGCTCTATTGTTTGCATCTAAATCAGCATCTTTCCACTTGACCGCATATTCATAAATATTATCAAAATCTTTATTATATAAGTAGCTTTCTATATTTTTATATGAAAAACTTTCATCAAGCTTACTTTTTTTATTTACATTTTCCTCTGTATTCTTACTATCTTTAGAAGAAACCTCTTTTTTCTTAGATTTTTCAGTTGCGGCTTTTGATTCGGTTTCCACATTTTCAGCAACCTTTATTCCAGTTTCAGTTACTTTTGTGCCTTCGTTAATGATTCCGCTATTTTCACTAGCGCCTTCCACAGAATCTTTAATTATTTCTAACTCTTTTTTATCATCCTCATTTATATAATCTTTATTAGCTGCTGAATTAACTTTTTCTGTGTTTACACTACTATTAATCATTATCCCATTATTCTTTACTTTATCTATAATTGGTTTTCGAAGAAATATACCTATAGTAACTAGAATAATTCCTAAGCATAAGAATGCTGCCTTTTTAAAACTATTTATCTTAATTTCTTTTCTAGTCGCACCTAACTTTACTAATTTCCTTCTATTTTCCAGTGCTGCATCATTACTTTTATCAAGCTTTAAAGCATTATTTACATAGCGCGCGGCTTCTTTACTTCTTCCTAACTTTATATAACAAGTAGCTATTGCATTATCTACATTTATACAATTATAGTCGCTTTCTTTGCATTTCATTAATAAGCTTAATGCATCATTAAACTTCATCTGTTGTAGAAATCCTACTGCAGATATATAAAGTGAAAGTCGCTCTTCATCATGCTTTATTCCTTGTAAATATTTTTTAGCTACTTCATCGTTATTTACTTCATAATTCAATTTCCAAAGAGAAGAAGCGCTTTGTAAATCTCCTTTAAAGTAATATAATAATCCCTTAAGATTTATACAAGCTCTATTTTTTATATCCATAGATATTATCTCTTCACATATATCTATGGCTTTATCTATATATCCCTCTTCATATTTATTTAAAGCCTTTATATATAACTTTCTTGCTTTATCCATTAATACTATACTTTATCTCCTTGAAGGTTTATTTTAAATCTAATATCTTTTTCTCTGTATGTGATTTTATGAAGTCCTCATCATCATAAACAAGAAGTTGAAGTTCTAACTTATCATTAACTTTTTTTGCAGAAACAACTTGCTGCTTAGGAATACTTGCATTATATACTTCACTAATTTCAGCAGTATTAACATTTAACTTATATAAACTTCCACCTACGCTTACTGTACCATATCCTAAGCCAACTATTACAATTATATTTTCATCATCTAGCCATTCTATAAATTTAGGTGAATTTTGCTCTTCTCCATTAACAATATCTAAGGACCATCTTTCTCCACTTATTAAATCTCGTACATATATTTTACCTATTCCCTCTTCTAATGCATCTGGACCTTTTCCCTCAATACATACACTTACTTTTTTATTTATTGAATCTTGCCAACTTGTTGAAAACTTTGGCTCAGCATTCTTCTCTAATTGATGCTTTGCAAACTTTATATTAATTTTTTTTGTAGGTTTTTCTACATTATCCTTATCATCCACAGTAACTTCATTTTTATCTAACTCTGTACTTTGTTCCTTCTTATCTTTGGTATTCTCTTTATCTGTAATTTTCTGTTTATTAGTGGAAATTGCTTTATTTTCGTTTGTTTGTTCCTTTGAACATCCTGCCAATCCTATAGCTGCACTGGTTAAAAATATACATATCATATAGCATATATTTATCTTCAATTTTTTTGTGCTGTTTTTCATAGGCTTCCCCCTTAAGATTACTTTATATCTTTTGATACACGACTTGGAACATCATATATTACATGTTCTTCATAAACTTTATTATGATTATCGTATTTATTTACATCAATCTTAAGTCTGATATCATTATTCTCCCGATTTACTTCCAATATACTTTTATTATCACTCACTACCTTGTATATTAATAAGGCATCGCCCGTTTTTACGTTTATCATATATAACTCTTCTCCATAACTAAATTCGTTCTTAGCTTCCTTAAAAGCTACAAATAGAGTATCACCATTATCCCATCTTATATATTTAGGCTGAGCCTTTCTATGAGCAAAGCTTAATTCTAAATACCAGTTTTCCTTGTTATATATCTCTAATATATAGCCTTCCTTCAGGATAGCTTTCTTCATTTTGTAAGTAAAACCCAAAGTTTTTATCTGGGGATACGTTCCACAAATCTAATAATTTATACTGCATACTTACCTCAACTGGCTTTTTATTAAAGCTTACTGGTATCCTTAAAGGAATACCTCCGCCAGCAAAAGAAGGCCAAACCTTTTTTTGCTCTTCTTCAATTTCTTGTATAGTAAATCCATTATTTATTTGGTCGGAGCCGCTATTATCTCTTATTGATGGTCCTTGTGCAATTCCCTCACTTATATTTTCATTTATATCCTTGTCTATTTCTTTAATTGTTTCTCTCTTCACATTATTGCTTACTTCGCCGCTCACTTTACTTTTTATTTCTCCGTCTATATTCACGGCTGCATCTTGTTTACTGGTGATATTATCTTCTAGAGCATTTTCAGCATCCTTGTTTTTCGATAAACTTTTAGTAGTATCATTTGCAGTAAATTTCTCATTTGACTTGTGTATAGTAGTTGCATCTTTTGCTTCATTAGTTTCTTTTTTATCTTGAGCTGGATATATACTATTATAAGTTTCAATCTTACTTTCCTGTGCGACTTTCTCAGCTGATTTATTGTTTATAATTTGAAATCTCGATAAAGGATTTATTAATAAAATAAATGCTATAGCTGCAGCTACAGGCCCACCCACTTTAAGTAGGTTTTTATACACCTTATAATCTTTACGATAACTTTTTACATACTTGTTCTTATCAATCTTTGACATAATTTTGTCCTTTTGGCTTTCAAAAATTGTATCATCAATGCTTAAAGCTTCTATAAATGCCTTTTCTATAAAAAGCTCGTCTTCATAAAGCCTTCTGCAAGACTCGCAAGATATCATATGAATTTGCATTTCTTTTTTCTGATCTTCTGGTATATCTCCTGTAATAAATCTGTCTAATCTTTCCGTGAATACTCTACAATTCATATCCACACCCCTTTTCCTCTATAGCTATTCTTTTCTTAAACTGCTCTCTTATTTTATAATATCTTCTTTTTACAGATGATTCATTTATATCTAGAATTTTAGATATATCGTTAAAAGTTGCCTTTTGAGAATATCTAAGCATAATTATTTGCTTGTCTATATCATTTAAAGTATTTATATATTGTATTATAATTTGTTTTGTTTCTTTAAACTCTAGCCTTTCCTCAGGGGAAACTTCTGTAGATTTTATACTAATAAATTCATCTATATTTGATTCATTAACCTTTTTTGCTTTTCTTATGTAATCTATACATTTGTTTTTAGATATTCTTAAAATCCAATTAGAAAATTTATATTTGCTATCAAAGGTGTCTAGCTTATTATATACTGTTATAAATACCTCTTGTGTTATATCTTCGGCTATTTGCTTATCTCTTATCATAGAGTAAATAAACTTTAGTATAGTTGTCTCGTATCTTTCCACAAGCCTTTCAAAGTCTTTAATATTCCCGCTTAGTATATTTTCTACTAATATTAAATCGTCTTCTTTTTCAAACAAGCGGTCCCACCCCTTCACCTGCTTATTACTATATACGATTATTATACCTTAAAAGTCATAAAAAGGCATATAGTGGTTTTAATTTAATTCTACACACTATATGCCTTAAGTATATTAGTTGTTCATTATAATTTGTTTTGCTTTTAATATGGAAGTTGCACTCATCGAGAATTCATCTAGTCCATATTCAACTAGAATAGGTATCATATCTTCATCTCCAGCTGCTTCTCCACACATTCCGCACCATTTTCCTTCTTTGTGAGCAGCTTCTATAGTCATTTTTATCAACCTTAAAACTGCAGGATGCTTTGGATTGTAAAGATATGAAACCTTTTCGTTCATTCTATCTGCCGCAAGAGTATATTGAATCAAATCATTAGTACCAATACTAAAGAAGTCTACATGTTTCGCAAGCTCATCTGCGTAGATAGCTGCTGCTGGTATCTCCACCATCATTCCAACTTCTAAGTTTTCATTAAAGTCCTTTCCTTCACTTCTTAACTCATCCATACACTCCTTAAGTACTTCTTTCGCAGCTAAGAATTCTTCTAATGAAGCTATCATTGGAAACATGATTTTTATATTGCCAAATGCTGATGCTCTAAGCAGCGCTCTTAATTGTATCTTAAATATATCTTTTCTATCTAAACAAAGTCTTATAGCTCTATATCCTAAGAATGGGTTCATTTCTTCTGGTAGAGGTAAATATGTAAGCTTTTTATCTCCTCCTATGTCTAAAGTTCTTATAACTATCGGCTTGCCTTCAGCCTTTTCTGCAACGTATTTATACGATTCAAATTGTTCCTCTTCTGATGGCATATCGTTTCTATCCATATATAAAAACTCTGTTCTAAATAGTCCTACTCCATCTCCTCCATTTTCTAGCACTTGATGTATATCCTCTGGTTTACCTATATTACCAACCACTTCTACATGTTTTCCAGACTTAGTTACTGTTGCAACATTTATTAACTTTTTAAGTTCTTCTCTTTCTTTTTCATAAGCTAATTTTTTTTCCCTATATTGAGATATTGTGTTTTCATCAGGATTGATTAAAACTATTCCTTCTTCTCCATCTACGATTACAGTGTCTCCGTTCTTAACACTTTCAGTAATATCATTTAGCCCTACAACAGCAGGTATTTCAAGAGTCCTTGCCATTATAGCACTATGAGATGTTCTTCCGCCTATATTTGTTATAAATCCAATAACCTTACTTCTATCTAATTGAGCAGTGTCAGAAGGTGTTAAATCATGAGCTACGATTATCGTATTCTCCTTTAGGGCTTCTAAATCATCTTCGCCTTTTCCTGCTAAGTTTGCTAATATTCTATTTCCAACATCTTTTACATCTGCTGCTCTTTCTTTCATATATTCATCTTCCATAGATGCGAATATGTTCATATACATTTCTATAACATCACTTAGAGCTTTTTCAGCATTTATCTTATTTGATTCTATATTCATCACAACAGCACCAGTAAATTCAGGGTCATCTAAAAGCATCATATGACTTTCAAATACTGCTGCTTTATCACTTCCAAGTTCTCTTTCTGCCTTTTCCTTTATCTTCATCAACTGCTCTTTTGAGCATTCTATAGCACTTTCAAGCCTCTTTTTTTCTACATCTAAATCTTCTATGACTCTCTCTACTATTGAAACTTCCTTATCTTCTTTTATAACTACTTCACCTATAGCATATCCTTTTGATGCAGCTATCCCTTTTTTCATTACCTTACCTCCTATAACTATTGCAATCTGTAACTCTATTTATTATAAGCAATATTCATGCCATTCTACCTATGTATCTAAAACCTACTATTATTACTGTAAACATTATATTAATATACTAGTACTTATATCACCCTTGATATTTTTTATCAATACATACTAGTAATTATAATTATTATTCGAATATCATATCTATAAAATACCTGTAGACTAAGATTTTTTTTTAGATTAGTATATAATTGATAAAAAGTATCAATTTTTTTATTGCTGATATTTTTTATCAATTATATTTATTATCTTAGAAAGGAGTTTCTACTATTTATGTTCAAAAATAAAGTAACTATAAATATAGAAAATGGAATTCACACAAGAGTAGCTGCAATGGTTGTGCAAAAATCCTCTGAAATAAAACACAGATATAATATAGAGTTGTATATAAAGAAATGTCCAAATTCCGAGCCTATCGCTATAAGCATGCTCGCCTTACTATCTCTTAAAATAGGGAAAGGCGAAAACATAGAAATCATTTGTAATGATGATACCTCAAATGGTAAAGAAGCAGTTTTAGAACTATGCAACTTTATAACTGAAAAACTTGGAAACAGAAATTCTACAATGACTAATTTAGATGTTATATTAGAAGAAAATACTATTGCCACAGAGCAAATCATTGAGAATATTCCTGTAGGGGTTATAGTAATAGATACAAATTCTAATATAACTACAATAAATAGTTATGGACTTAAGATCATAAATAAAAGTTCTAAAGAAATTATCGGTAAGAGTATAACAAGTGTAATTCCAACCTGTGATTTACCTTCTATATTTAAAAATAACAAAAGTAGGTATGGAGATATTAGATATATAAATGATCGTATGGTCATTGTAAATGCTTCTCCTATAATATCTAATAATAAAGTAATAGGTGCTATAAAGATATTTCAGGATATATCAGAACTAGTAGGTATAAGAGAATTAAACGAGAAGCTTAAAAGTATATTAGAAACTTCTCATGAATTAATTTGTTTTGTAGATGAAAATAGAAGGATAAGCTATATAAACCCAGCCTACGAAGAATATTTTAATGTTTCAAATAAAAATATTGTAGGAAAAGATTTAATGGAAGTCTCTCCAAATGGCTTTAGAATGAAAGCTTTCAACTCTAAAAAGAAAATTGAAAACATAGTTCATCAAAAGAATGATGTGAATCTAATCTCTACTGTTCAGCCAATTTTTATAGAAAATTCCTTTAAAGGAGTAATATCTATCTCAAAGCCCGCAAATGAAATAAAGGATCTTGTAAAAAAGCTTGACAACTTTCAAGAAGAACTAGATTATTATAAAGAAGAATTGCATAGGCATACTAAGCTTAATAGCTCTTTTAATAATATAATAGGAAGCAATAGCACCTTGAAAGAGTGTTTAATTATAGCTGATAAGGCATCAAAATCTTCTTCTACTGTTCTTATAAGGGGGGAAAGCGGGACTGGTAAAGAACTAATAGCAAACGCAATTCATAATAGCAGCGATAGAGAAGATAAACCATTTGTTAGAGTGAACTGCGCTGCAATACCTGAAAATCTTTTGGAGAGTGAGCTTTTCGGATACGAAAAAGGCGCTTTCACAGGAGCCGTAAAAAGTAAACCTGGTAAGTTCTCTATGGCTCATGGTGGAAGCATATTCTTAGATGAAATAGGCGACTTATCTCCCTCTATGCAGGTTAAACTTCTTAGAGTTATTCAAGAAAAAGAATTTGAACGCATAGGTGGCTTAAAAACAAGAAAAGTAGATGTAAGAATTATAGCAGCTACTAACAAAAACTTAGAAGAGATGATGAAGAATGGAGAGTTTAGAGAAGACTTATATTACAGATTAAATGTAATAAGTGTATATCTTCCACCACTCCGCCATAGAAAAGAAGATATAAACCTATTATTAGAGCACTTTATGAAAAAAATTAACATTAAGCTAGGAAAAAAAATATCAAGTGTATCTCCTAATATATTGCCTTATCTTCAAAACTATCATTGGCCTGGTAATATACGTGAGTTAGAGAACGTCATAGAACGCGCTATTAATATGTGTGATGGTGATGTTATAACCCCTAGAGACTTACCTTTTTATATAAATAATCCGCCCAATGAAAATAACACTTTAGTAAAGATAGATGATTCTGAAATTAAAACTATGGAAGAATATGAAAAGGAAATTATAACTCTAGCCATGAAAAAATATAAGAGCTTTAATAAAGCAGGCAAAGCTTTAGGATTGACTCACAGAACAATTTCACTGAAATGTAAAAAATACGGAATAAATTTTTACAAATATTAATATATTTTCGGAGAATGACTTCCATTATTGGCAAGTATTCTTCTTTTTTTTATGTTTTTTGTGATTTTTTTTATTTTTTTTATATATCGTCTTTATTTTTTTCTATTTTTAATATAAACTTAACATTGGTATGATAGAATTCATAACATACTTAACATTATTTTAATACCATAAAAAAAATTGATAGGAGATTGAGGTTGGGTATGGACTACATAATGATTTTTAAACTATTTGGTGGCCTTGGACTATTTGTCTATGGAATGCAACTTATGGGGGATGGACTTCAGAAAGCTGCTGGAGATAAGCTAAAAAAAATTCTTGAAGCTTTGACTAGCAACAGAATCTTAGCTGTCCTTGTAGGTGCTGGTGTAACTGCAATTATTCAGAGTAGTAGTGCTACTACAGTAATGACCGTTGGATTTGTTAATGCAGGGCTTATGAACTTATTTCAAGCTGCTGGGGTAATAATGGGAGCTAATATCGGGACAACCATGACAGCGCAACTTATTGCTTTTAAACTATCCGATGTAGCACCTCTTATACTAGGTATAGGGGCTGCTATGGTACTATTCTCGAAAAAGAAGAAAGTCAAGGATATAGGCGACATAGTTCTTGGATTCGGTATCTTATTTGTAGGTATGTCTATGATGGAAGGTGCTATGAAGCCTTTAAGAGAGCTAGAGAGCTTTAAAAACCTTATAATTACTATAGGGCAACATCCACTGCTTGGTGTACTTGTTGGGCTTGCAATGACTGCTACAGTTCAAAGCAGTAGTGCAACTATAGGTATACTTATGGCTCTTGCAGCTAACAACTCAATTACTCTTGGTGTAGCTTTACCAATACTATTTGGAGATAACATTGGTACATGCGTAACAGCGCTTCTTGCAAGTATTGGAACTCATAAAAACGCAAAGCGTGCAGCACTTATACATCTTACTTTTAACACTGTAGGTACGTTAATATTTATGTCAGCATTTACTATAGTCATGAAGATAGTACCTATGTTTGGCGGAGATATCCAAAGACAAATCGCCAATGCACATACAATGTTTAATATAAGTAATGTACTTATACAAGTGCCATTTATACCTGTACTAGTTAGACTTGTTAATAAACTAGTTCCTGGTGAAGATGATGATTTAAATGCACTCAAATTAGAGTATTTAGATACTAGACTTTTAGAGACACCTTCAATTGCTTGTGGTCAAGTAGTTAAGGAAATTACAAGAATGGCTAGAATCTCTCAGAGAAATCTAGATAATTCTATGTCTTCATTCTTAACTGATGATGAAAAGCTAATTAACTCAGTACTTGAACAGGAAATTTTAATTAACTTCCTACAAAGGGAAATAACAGATTACATGGTTTCCTTGTCAAATACAAACTTATCTGAACAGCAATCAGAGCTTATTACGTCACTTTTTCATGTAGTTAGTGATGTAGAAAGAATAGGAGATCATGCAAAAAATATTGTCGAATTAACGCAATATAAAATGGCAAACAATTTAGTTTTCTCAGAGGATGCTCTTAACGGATTAAAAGATTTGTATTCAGTAACTAAGCAAGCTGTTGAATTTACAATATTAGGTTTATCAAACTTTGACTTTAAGTCCGCTAAGAATGTCATTGAGATTGAAGGAAAAATCGATTCTTTAGAGGAACAATTAAGAAAAGAACACATTGAAAGACTTAACAATAGAATTTGCAGCCCAGCAGGCGGAGCAATTTTTGTAGACTTGCTATCTAACTTAGAAAGGGTTGGAGATCACTCAAATAACATAGCTCAAGCAGTTCTTGACCAAAGCTAGAAATAAAAAAGCAGTAGACTTCGGTTTACTGCTTTTAAGTTTTTATATAACTTATTAGATTCTCTTTCCATAAAAGCTTTCCATGTATTCTCTATATTTCCCCACGATATATTGTATTATTTCCTCTTTTGCATGTCTTTTTTCTTTAATACATTCTTTTGCAGTATTGCTACATATATAGCACTCACGTAGAGCATATCCTAAGTCAATTCTGCTTATCTTATTTTCATCTTTATCATATACATCTATATCAACGCACTTACCTAAAATGTGCTTATTTTCTATTTCCACAGTAGTCCTTTTTATGTCTAATGCATTCTTATTGATTATTAAGGTTAATATAGGACCTTCTGCTGTAATCCTTAATATTTTGAAATAAATATATGGACTAAATATATCACAAACTATAGCATCCATACTCTCTATTATATTGTTTGTAATATCATTGCTTTTATTTTCCCCCGGATAACTAACTCTCGTAACTACTAAAGGCATGTTAAACTTTCTTATTAATTTGTTTTGAAATTCCATCCTTCTATTTTCTTCTAGAGATATATCTGTACAGTTATATATCATAATTAATTGAAGAAGCATTATTAGTACTTCTTCCAATCCCCCTTATTTTCAATTATATACCGATGCTTTCTAAATAAGCCTTCTGTCCAATTTCATATAGATTATTCCCTTTACTATCAATTACAACAATTGCAGGTAAATTTACTACCTCTAGTTTTCTTATTGCCTCTGATCCTAAATCCTCATATGCTACTAGTTCTGATTTAACAATAGACTTTGAGATTAACGCTGCTGCCCCCCCAATGGTCGCAAAATATATAGCTTTATTTCTCTTTATTGCCTCTATAACCTCTAAAGAACGTTTCCCCTTACCTATCATTCCCTTTAAACCTAAATCCAATAATTTAGACGTATATGAATCCATTCTATAGCTAGTAGTTGGTCCTGCTGAACCTATCACTGAACCTGGCTTCGCTGGAGTAGGCCCTACATAATATATATCTCGTCTTTAATGCCTATAGGAAGCTCTTTTTTATTTTCTATAAGTTCTGTTAACCTTTTATGTGCTGCATCTCTAGCTGTATAGATTATTCCCGATATAAGAACACTATCTCCAGCATGTAATTCTTCTATAATGTCCTCACTAAGAGGTGTAGTTATAATCTTACTCATTTATTATCTCCTCGTATAATATTCTAAATTTCTGTTGTTATATGTCTTGTTACATGGCAACTTATGTTGACAGCTACAGGAAGTCCTGCTATATGGGTTGGATATGTTTCTATATTTATTCCTAAAGCAGTAGTTCTTCCTCCAAACCCTTGTGGACCTATCCCTAAATTATTTATCCTTTCTAAAAGCTCACACTCTAAAGAAGCATAATATTCATTGGCATTTCTTAAATTAATTGGTCTTAGTAAAGCTTTTTTTGATAAATAAGCAGCTTTATCAAAGGTCCCACCAATTCCTACTCCTACAACAATCGGAGGGCATGGGTTTGGGCCGGCCTCCTTAACTGTATCCAATATAAATTTCTTCACTCCTTCAACTCCATCCGATGGCTTTAACATTTTTATCTTGCTCATATTTTCCGACCCAAACCCCTTTGGAGCAACTGTAATCTTAATACTATCTCCTGGAATAATATCGTAATATATAACGGCCGGAGTATTATCCTGTGTATTTACCCTATCAAGCGGATCCTTTACTATAGATTTTCTAAGATATCCTTCCTTATAACCTTCTTTCACCCCTTCATTTATAGCCTCTTCTAAACTTCCTTCTATAATATGTACATTCTGTCCAATTTCTACAAAAACGCATGCCATTCCTGTATCCTGACATATAGGCATCTTCTCTTTTTCAGCTATCTGTAAATTAAGCATAATCTTCTCTATGATATCCCTTCCAATAGCCCATTTTTCATCTTTATACGAATTTTCTAGAGCTTGCTTAATATCTTGACTTAAATAGTAATTAGAGTCCATGCACATATTTTTAATTGCTTCTGTTATATCTTGAGCTTTAATTTCTCTCATTTTAGCCACCTACCTTGCTATTTTAAAAAGATTTATTCTTAATATAACTTTATAGTAAATTACATATATTATCAATAATAAATATTCTGTAACATTAATCCAAATAAAGTTTATTTAATTATACATAAATATATGATACAATAGTAAGCACAATAGACAAATTTCGAGGTGATAATTATTATGATAAGACACGTATATCCTTTTTTTTACAGAAGATATGCTCTTGATCTCTCTACTAACTTGCTACATGATTTAAAAAATGAAAAACCTGAGTGTAAAATCGATGATATTGATGAAGAAGATATCGAAATGTATAGCTCTTTAAATGAAGGTTCTTTGATGACAGACCAACCTTGTCATAAAAAATGTCCTCATTGTATGGGGGAATAACCATTAAAACTAGCCGACATATTTCCTGGGAAATATGTCGGCTTTTATCTAGTATTGAAATCTTGACTCTCTTTCTTCCTTTATATTGAAAAATTCTTCTATAGATTTGGCTAATGATTTTGCAATTTCTAGTTGATATGAATCTTCCTTTAGCTTTTCTTCTTCTGTTGGATTTGATAAAAATCCACATTCTACTAATACTGATGGTACATCATCATGGCACCTCAATATTTTATATGCTCCCTTAGCACATTTTTCTCTTCTTTTATTATTATTGTTTATGTCTTTTATAAGATTTTGTTGCATTATATGGGCAAACTGTCCGCTCTCTCCCTCTTTTGAGTACCATACTTGTGCACCATAATATTGGCTTTGCTCAAACATATTTAAGTGTACACTTATAAAAGCATCACATTTAGTTTCATTTTTTACTTTACATCTATTATTTAAATCTTCATTTTTCTTATCTCTTACTTTTCCTATATCAGAATAAAGCCCCTTGTCTTCATCCCTTGTTAATACTACATTAAATCCTTTTGTCTCAAGCTCTTTCTTCAATTTTAATGATATTTTTAGATTAATATCCTTTTCTACTGTTCCCTTTTTAGAAACAGCTCCTCCATCTATTCCTCCATGGCCTGGATCTATCAATACTACTTTTTTATCATTAAATACTTCAATTTTCTTATCACACGCTTCAGAAGATATATAATTAAAGTTTATAATTATTGCTTCTATAATTATAGACACTACTAAGTAAAAGACTTTTTTTGTTCTAATCTTATTAAACAAAATCATCCCTCCTAACTGCACTATATTTATATTTTGCCCTATATAAGTATTTTTACTTTATACAATTACATAAAAAAATAGCAAAAATATCCTTTATGATATATTTGCTATAAAATCTTTTCTTATACTTGCTTTATAACATACTCTGCAATATTATTAGCATGATCAGCTATTCGTTCAAGATTACTGATTATACCTAAGAATATTGCTCCTGAATAGGCATCACACATTCCATTATTTAACCTATTTATATGGCTTATTCTATATTGTTCCTCTAATCTATCTATATTTTGTTCTAAAACCAAAGTAATTTCAGCCTTATTTGCACTATTTTCCCTAAAACTTATAATGCTATTACTTAAAGCATCCAATGTATAATTATATACATTATTTATTTCTTCTATAGCCTTCTCTGATATGCTTACTCTGTTATGCATTCTTTCTAAAGCTAAATCTGCTATATTTTTACAATGATCTCCTATTCTCTCAATATCATTAACTGCATAAAACATATTTATAACCTTGTTTTTTTGTTCTTCTGATAGATCTGTATTTGATAATTTAACTAAAAATGTTGTAATTTCTTTTTCCAACAGATTAATTAATTTCTCATTATCATAAACTCGCCTAGCTTCTTCCTCATTTGATGTCTTGAATGCCTCTACAGCTATAACTAAATTCTCTTTAGCTTTTCTGCCCATTCTAAATATCTCCTGCAAGGCTTGTCCTACTCCTATTATAGGCGTCTCTAAAATTCTTTCATCTATAAACTTTATTCTAATATCTTCATACTCATCTTCACCTGGTATTAACCCCTCAACCAAAGATATTAAATAGCTTATAAAAGGCATCATTATAAGAACATTTGCTATATTAAATATAGTATGTGTATTAGCAATCTGTCTTGTAATATCCTGAGAATTTGTTTGTACTACTATATATTTTAATAAAGGTAGTAATGGAATGAAAATCATAGTTCCTATTAGATTAAATAATAGATGTATAATTGCTGCCCGTTTTGCATTTTTAAGAGTTCCTACACTAGCTATTAATGCTGTTACACAGGTTCCTATATTATTTCCAAAAATAACTGGAATAGCGACTTCAATTGGTAATATTCCTGACTCTGATAATACTATTAATATACCAGTAGATGCTGAAGAGCTTTGAATAGCTGCTGTCATAATAATTCCTAAAAATATACCTAGAAAAATATTACCTTTGAGCGATATTATTATATTTCCTAAAATTTCTGAACGTGCAAGAGGCACCATGATTTCCTTCATAAATTCCATTCCTAGGAATAATATTCCAAATCCTAAGAATATACTGCCTATTTCCTTAATTTTATCTTTTTTAAAAGAAATTATCATCACAGTCCCTACTCCAATGAATGCAGGTATAACTTTTTCAAAGTTCAATGATATTATTTGGCCAGTAATTGTTGTCCCTATGTTAGCTCCCATTATTACTGCAGTAGCCTGATAAAGATTTATTAATCCCGCATTAACAAATCCTACTACCATAACTGTAGTTGCGCTGCTACTTTGAATAATAGCAGTAATAATTATGCCTGTAAGTACTCCTTTTGGCGAACTAGATGCTATTTTTTCAAATAATGTCTTTATTTTATTCCCAGCTAAGTTAGCTAGACCTTCACCCATTAATTTTATACCAAATAAAAATAAACCTAATCCTCCTACAAGATTTATTATAATATCAAACAAAACCATTAGTCCCTCCCTTCTTCAATCTCTAATTTATATTATATTATTAATATTCTTAATTACAATAAAATAAAAGAACAAGAAAGGTAATCCTTTCTTGCTCCAATATAATTATCTCTTTGAGAATTGTGGTGCTCTTCTTGCCTTTTTAAGACCGTATTTCTTTCTTTCCTTCATTCTTGGGTCTCTTGTCAAGAATCCAGCTTTTTTAAGTTCTCCCTTTAATGTTTCATCAGATTTAACAAGTGCTCTAGTTATACCATGTCTTATAGCTCCTGCTTGACCTGTGAATCCACCACCGTGAACATTAACAACTACATCGAACTTATCTTTAGTTCCTGTTAATACTAATGGTTGGTTTACTATATATCTTAAAGTTTCTAATCCAAAGTAATTTTCAATGTCTCTTTTATTAATAGTAACTTTTCCGTCTCCTGGTACAAGTATTACTCTAGCTACTGATTTCTTTCTTCTTCCTGTTCCAAAATATTGAACTTTAGCCATCTATATGTATCCTCCCTTCAGCTCCAATTAGTATCTTAACTCTAAAACTTCTGGTTTTTGAGCTTGTTGATCGTGTGTTGAACCCTTATATACTTTTAATTTCTTAAGCATTTTTCTTCCTAAAGGTCCTTGTGGAAGCATTCTTCTTACAGCTTCTTGAAAAACAAATTCTGGCTTGCTTTCTAAAGCTTTTCTATAAGAAACTTCTTTTAATCCGCCTGGATATAATGAGTGATGTCTTAACATCTTTTGGTCTAACTTTTTTCCTGTTAATAGTATCTTTTCAGCATTTAATACTATAACATAGTCACCAGTATCAACGTTTGGCGTATAAGTAGGCTTATTTTTTCCTCTTAAAATTGTAGCAACTTGGCTTGCTGCTCTTCCTAATGCTTTTCCTTCAACATCGATAACATACCATTTTCTTTGAACTTCATTTGGTTTTGCTTGATATGATT
Organism: Clostridium bovifaecis; assembly: GCA_009738435.1. Taxonomy (GTDB): domain Bacteria; phylum Bacillota; class Clostridia; order Clostridiales; family Clostridiaceae; genus Clostridium_H; species Clostridium_H bovifaecis. Next base: position 3,406,992 of record CP046522.1, read on the forward strand.
TCATCGTTTTCCCTCCTTGAACTTTTCCTATCGCTTATCTTCGCTCTATTCATTCTTCTATATCAAGACCGGGGCTATGGTCTTAAATACGATTTTCTACAACAAACATTATTATAATACAATTAGCCTGGCGTGTCAACATAATTTCTACGTTAAATAAAGATTTATTCTCTTTTATTATTAGTATAATACCTCATGTAGACACAATCCTTGAGGTGGTAATGACTTTCCAGCCTTTTCTCTATTCTTAGCTAATAGTATTTTTTCTATGTCTCTAGGCTCTATTTTACCAATTCCTACTTCAATAAGTGTTCCTACCATAATCCTAACCATGTTATATAAAAAACCACTACCAATAACAGTAAACTGAATCAAATCATTCTCAGCTTCTACGTCACAATAGTATATAGTTCTAAGTGTCGATTTAACTGTACTACCTGATTTTTTATAAAAAGAGTCAAATTCATGCGCTCCAATAAAAAATTTACTGCCCTGCCTCATTGAATTTACGTCTAGCTTTTTTGAAAAATGGTAAACGTAATTCCTTTGGATTGTGGGTGGTTCTTCTCTATTCAACACAGTATATATATACTTTTTTCCTTTGCTATCAAATCTAGAATGAAATTCTAAAGGAACCTCTTCAGAGCTCCGGATTACAATATCTTTAGGTAACTTACTATTAATAGCATATTTAAACTTAGCTGGCGGTACATTACTCTTTGTTATAAAGTTACCAACAAAGCCGCGTGCATGTACACCGGCATCTGTTCTACTAGAACCTATAACTTCGCAGTATTCCCCTGTGATACTACTAATAGCTTCTTCGAGCTTCTGCTGAATAGTAATTGAGTGTTTCTGCCTCTGCCACCCTGAATAATTTGTTCCATCATATTCTATAGTTAACTTTATATTTTTTTTCACTATAAACACTCCATTATTATTACTTGATTATTTACACAAAGCTTCTACTCCAAATAGAAGTAATAACTAAAATAGCTGTAATAATCACAGCAATAACATCCCTGTTCCCTAGCTTAAGAATCTTCATTCTAGTCCTTCCTTCTCCCCCTCTATAGCACCTTGCTTCCATTGCCATAGCAAGCTCGTCTGCACGTCTAAAGGAACTGATGAATAATGGTACTAGAAGTGGTATTAAATTTTTAGCTCTACTGAAGATATTCCCAGATTCAAAATCTGCACCTCTTGCCATTTGTGCCTTCATTATCTTATCTGTTTCATCCATAAGAGTAGGAATAAATCTAAGAGCTATAGTCATCATCATAGCTAACTCATGAGCTGGAAGACCAATTCTTCTGAATGGATTTAAAAGCTTTTCTAATCCATCTGTAAGTTCAATAGGTGAAGTTGTTAATGTAAGTAGTGATGTTCCTATTATTAGAAATACTAATCTAATAATCATAAATCCAGCTAACACCAGACCTGCCTTATATACTCTCAAAAATCCCCACTGCCACAATGGTTGCTCTCCAGAACTTCCACCTGTCATAAAAATATTTAATAAAGCAGTAATAATTAGCAGTACAAATATGGGCTTTAACCCTTTATATATACTTAAAAGGAACCCTTGAAATAAAAATAGCTGCTAAGGTAAATGCTATAATAAAAATATATCCCTTAAAGTTATTTATTATAAATAAATCTACTATATATATTATTGATAGTAATATTTTAACTCTAGGGTCCAATTTATGAATGAAAGATTCTCCCGGAACATATTGCCCTATAGTAATATCTTTAATCATTTTGATTAGCTCCCCTTAATAATTTTAAGATTTCTGCTTTTGCTTCATCTATAGTAAATACATCTTCAGATATATTAAATCCTTTTTCTCTTAACTTTTTAACTAAATAAGTTACTTGTGGTACTGCAAGTCCAACACCTTCTAGTATATCTACTTGTTTGAATACTTCACTTGTGGTTCCATCTAAAATACATTTTCCATTATGCATTACTAGCACCCTAGTGGCAAGCTTCGCAACATCTTCCATACTATGTGATACTAGTATTATCGTCATATTGTATTCTTCTCTAAGTTGTCTAATTTTTTCTAGAATATCATCTCTTCCCTTAGGATCTAAGCCTGCTGTAGGTTCATCTAAAATTAAAACTTTAGGTTCCATTGCAACAACGCCTGCTATTGCAACTCTTCTTTTCTGACCTCCGCTCAAGTCAAAAGGCGATTTATCTTTATAGGTTTCATAATCTAGCCCTACCATATTCATAGCCTTCTCTACTCTTTTGCTTATTTCTTCATCTTTTAATCCTAAATTTTTAGGACCAAAACTAATATCCTTTTCTATAGTTTCTTCAAAAAGTTGATATTCTGGATATTGAAATACAAGACCAACTTTCTTTCTTATCTCATTCAACTTTATCTTGTTAGATGTTATATCTTCATCATCAATAATTATTTTACCACTTGACGGCTTTAATAAACCGTTTATATGTTGAATTAATGTAGATTTTCCTGAGCCTGTATGTCCTATAAGCGCAACAAACTCCCCATTTTCTATTGATAAGTTTACATTATCTAGTGCTTTTCTTTCAAAAGGTGACCCAGGCATATATACGTGAGTCAAATTTTCTATTTTAATCGACATATTGCATCCACCATCTCATTAATAGTTAATATATCTGAAGCTATATTTACTCCGCTGTTTTTCAGCTCGTATGAAAGCTCTGTCATCTGAGGAACATCTAAGCCTATTTCTTTCATTACTGGCACATTATTAAAAATTTCTCTTGGAGAACCCATCATAACAACTTTGCCCTTATCCATAACTACTATTCTATCCGCTTCTACTGCCTCTTCCATATAATGTGTAATAAGCACAATAGTAATGCCGTAACGTGAATTTATATCTTTTATAGTATTAATAACTTCTTTTCTTCCAGAAGGATCTAGCATAGCTGTTGGCTCATCAAAGATTATACACTCAGGTCTCATTGCTAAAATACCTGCTATAGCTATTCTCTGCTTTTGGCCTCCTGATAATAAATGCGGTGCATGTTTCCTGTATTCATACATATTTACCTTTTTGAGAGCATCATCTACTCTAGTTCTTATCTCCTCAGGGGGTATGCCTAAGTTTTCTGGTCCAAATGCAACATCTTCCTCTACAATAGTAGCTACAAGTTGATTATCTGGATTTTGAAATACCATACCAGCTTTATTCCTTATCCTCCATACATTCTCTTCATCTTTAGTATCCATGCCAGAAACATATACTGTTCCTCCAGTAGGTATTAAAAGAGCATTCATATGTTTTGAAAGGGTAGACTTGCCAGAACCATTATGCCCAAGTATAACTAAAAACTCACCTTTATTTATTTCAAGATCAACACTATCTACTGCAATCTTAGACTCTTGATCGCTTCTTTCATATTTATATACAACCTTTTTGCATTCAATCATGTTTACACTCATATGGATAAGTACTCCTTTTAGAAATTAGAATTAAAGGATATATTAAAACGGGGACTAAGCTAGAAATACTTAATCCCCTTATATAGCACCTACACTAATTCAAGTATAACTATTTCTGCTCCGTCTCCTCTTCTTGGACCCATCTTTAATATTCTAGTATATCCACCATTTCTATCGGCATACTTTGGAGCAATGTTTGTGAATAGATTTTCTACTACTTCTTTCTCAGTAACATATGCTAATACTTGTCTTCTAGCGTGAAGATCTCCTCTTTTAGCAAGAGTGATCATTTTTTCAGCCATGTTTTTAGTTTCCTTAGCTCTTGTAACAGTAGTTTCTATTTTACCATTTTTTAAAAAGCTAGTAACTAGGTTTCTTAGCATAGCTCTTCTCTGATCAGTTGGAAGCCCCAACTTGCGTTGTTGTGCCATGTTTCATCCTCCTTTACTCATCGGATTTTTTTAAACCTAGGTCTAGAGCTGCAAGCTTTTCTTGCACTTCTTCTAGTGATTTTTTACCTAGATTTCTAACTTTCATCATATCATCCATAGTTCTTTCTGTAAGTTCTTGTACAGTGTTAATACCTGCTCTTTTTAAGCAGTTATAGCTTCTTACAGATAAATCTAACTCTTCTATTGTCATTTCAAGGACTTTTTCTTTCTTATCCTCTTCTTTTTCAACCATTATTTCCACATTATCAGCATGATCTGTAAGTGTCATAAATAGTTTAAAATGTTCTATAAGAATCTTAGCTGAAAGACTAATAGCTTCCTCTGGCTTTATAGTTCCATTAGTCCATACTTCAACAGTTAATTTATCGTAATCAGTAATCTGACCTACTCTAGTATTTTCCACTGAGAAATTAACTCTTTTAATTGGAGTATAGATTGAATCAACCGGTATAGTACCTATTGGAAGATCTTCTCTTTTGTTTTTGTTTTGAGCAACATATCCTCTGCCCTTATCGATATTAATTTCCATGTAAAGTCTTGCACCATCATCAAGAGTAGCTATATGCATATCCTTGTTGATTATCTCAACACTTCCATCGCAAACAATGTCAGCAGCAGTTACTATTCCAGGTCCCTGAGCATCTATATATATAGTTTTGGAACCTTCATCACTCATCTTTAGTGATAATCCTTTAATATTGAGGATTAATTCTGTAACGTCTTCCTTAACTCCAGTTACTGTCGAAAACTCATGTAAAACTCCATCAATTCTGATAGAGTTTGCAGCAGCTCCTGGTAATGAAGATAATAGGATTCTTCTTAAGGAATTACCTAAAGTTATCCCATATCCTCTTTCTAACGGTTCTATGACAAACTTACCATAAGTTCCATCTTCAGCCGCTTCAACACATTCTATTTTGGGTTTTTCTATTTCTAACATACGAACCCTCCCTTAATGAATTATACCATACTGAGGGCAACTGATTCCATTCTAATTACCATTCTTATTTACTGTATAACTCAACGATTAATGTTTCATTTACTGGAACATCAATATCAGTTCTAGCTGGCTCAGCAACAACTTTTGCTTCAAAGTTTTCTGTGCTGCCTTGTAACCAAGCTGGTACTGTTTTTGGATTTTCAGCAAAAACTTTGAACTTTTCAGAAGCCCTGCTCTTTTCACGAACAGTTATAACATCTCCAGCACTTACTTGGTAAGAAGGTATATCTACTTTTTTACCATTTACTAAGAAATGTCCGTGTGTAACTAATTGTCTTGCTTCTGATCTTGATCCTCCAAAGCCTATTCTATATACTACGTTATCTAATCTCATTTCAAGAAGTTTTAATAAGTTTTCACCTGTTATTCCCTTCATTGTAGCAGCTTTTTCGTAGTATCTTCTGAATTGACCTTCAAGAACTCCGTATAATTTTCTAGCCTTTTGCTTTTCTCTTAACTGAATTCCATAGTTAGAAAGCTTCTTTCTGCTTTGTCCGTGTTGTCCTGGTGCATATCCTCTTCTTGCAAATGAACACTTATCTGTATAACATCTATCCCCTTTAAGGAATAGTTTCATGCCTTCTCTTCTGCATATTCTACATGCAGCTCCTGTATATCTAGCCATTCAAGTAACACCTCCTGTTTCTATATACTAAACTCTTCTTCTCTTTGGTGGTCTACAACCATTGTGTGGTATTGGAGTAACATCCTTTATTAAAGTAATTTCTAAACCTGCTGCTTGTAAAGATCTTATAGCTGCTTCTCTACCAGCACCTGGTCCTTTTACATATACTTCAATACTCTTTAACCCGTGCTCCATTGCTCCGCTAGCTGCTGTTTCAGCTGCCATTTGAGCTGCAAATGGTGTGCTTTTTCTTGATCCTTTAAATCCTAACGCACCCGCACTTGACCAAGATAAAGCATTACCAACAGCATCAGTTAAAGTAACTATTGAGTTATTAAAAGTTGATTTTATATGTGCACAGCCATGTTCAATATTTTTTCTTTCTTTTCTTCTTCTAGTCTTCTTAGCCTTTGCTTTAGCCACTTTCATCCCTCCTTACTATTTCTTTTTCTTACCGCTAATTGTTCTCTTTGGTCCTTTTCTAGTTCTAGCGTTTGTCTTAGTCTTTTGTCCTCTTACTGGAAGTCCTCTTCTATGTCTAATTCCTCTGTAACATCCAATTTCAACTAGTCTCTTTATATCAAGAGCTATTGTTCTTCTTAAATCTCCTTCAACAACGAAGGTTTTAGTAATGTAATCTCTGATTGCATTTACTTCTTCTTCGCTTAAGTCTCTAACTCTAGTATCTGGATTTACTCCAGTTGCTTCAAGAATTTCATGTGATCTATTAAGTCCTACACCATAAATATAAGTTAAGCCTATCTCAACTCTTTTTTCTTTTGGTAGGTCAACACCAGCTATTCTCGCCATTAAATTGTACACCTCCTAATTTTCAACTTTCACTTCATCTTATTTATGTTAGCAGCCGCATATAAACTTATTTATACTGCAATATCATACTTATACATAATATTGCAATTTAATTATTTTATCAACTATTTTCATGAATTTTTTCGTAATAGTTTATTATCCTTGTTTTTGCTTGTGTTTAGGATTTTCACATATAACCATTACTTTACCTTTTCTTTTTATGACTTTACATTTTTCACAAATAGGTTTAACTGATGGTCTTACTTTCATTCCTAACCCTCCTTGCTATTTTGCTCTCCAAGTTATTCTACCTCTTGTTAGATCATATGGAGAAAGCTCAATTGTAACTTTATCGCCTGGTAAAATTCTAATAAAATTCATTCTTAATTTTCCAGACACATGAGCTAATATTATTTGACCACTTTCTAATTGAACTTGAAACATAGCATTAGGCAAAGCTTCTAAAACTGTACCTTGCATTTCAATTACATCATCTTTAGACATAAGGTACTTAACCCTCCTTAATAACGTCCCTATTTCCTAAATACTTTTTTACTTCTGCATTACTAAGACTTTCTTTAGAAATTATCAGCTTTTTTATATCTTCTATAACATCATTAGTGATATTTAAGTGTTTTATTTTTTTCTTCTTAGGTTTCTCGACTTTTCGTAAATCACCATCTATAATACTCACATAATTATCATCAATCTTGTCTAGTATTATAAAGGCTTTCCCAGAGTCTCTTCCTACCTTAGAGTACACAACTCTTCCTAAAAGCTCTTCCTTCTTCACCATGGTCACCTCGATTAACCTAATGTCAATATTTCAGGACCATTATCCAAAATGGCTACAGTATTTTCATAATGAGCTGATAATGTTCTATCTCTAGTAATTACAGTCCAATCGTTTGATAGAACTTCTACATTATAGTCACCAATATTAATCATTGGTTCAATTGCTAAAACCATGCCATTTACCAACTTTGGTCCTCGACCTGGTCTACCGAAATTAGGAACTTCAGGTTCTTCATGCATTGCCGTACCAATACCATGCCCAACATAGTCCCTAACTATAGAATATCCTCGACTTTCAGCATATTCTTGGATGGCTGATGATATGTCGGTTAATCTGTTACCAACATTTGCTTTTTCTATACCTTTAAAAAAGCTTTCTTTAGTAACTTGAATTAAATCTTCGGCATCTTTAGAAATCTTTCCTACAGCAAAAGTTCTAGCTGCATCACCATGGTAACCATTTAGAATAGCTCCACAATCAACACTAATTATATCGCCTTCTTGCAGCACTCTCTTACTTGGTATACCGTGAACTACTTCTTCATTAACAGAAGCGCATATAGAAGCAGGGAAACCATAATATCCTTTGAAAGATGGAATAGCATTACATTTTCTTATATATTCTTCTGCTATTCTATCCAATTCACCAGTTGTTATTCCTGGTTCTACAGATTCTTGCAATATAGCAAGGGTTTCGCTAACTATCTTTCCAGCACGTCTCATATACTCAATTTCTTTGCTGCTTTTAATTATTATCATTTATTTATCGCCTTCTATATGATTAGAAATTGAAGTAAAGACTTGATCAATTGATTGTGTACCATCAACCACAAATAATTGATCCCTAGAGGCATAAAAGTCTACTAGTGGTTGAGTTTGTCTTGCATATACATCTAAGCGTTCTTTTACTGTATCTTCACTGTCATCTTTTCTTTGAACAACTTCACTACCACAAACATCACATTTTCCATTAACTTTAGGAGGGTTAAATTTAATGTGATAACTTGCTCCACATGATGGACAAACTCTTCTTCCTGTCATTCTTTCTAGAATAAATTCACTAGGCACATTTATAAGTAAAGCAGTATCTATAGAACTTCCGTTATCTCTTAGAAAATCTTCTAAGGCTTCTGCTTGCTTTACAGTCCTTGGAAATCCATCTAGTAAAAATCCGCCTTTACAGTCTTCATGTGTTAATCTATCTTTTACTAAATCTATTGTTAATTCATCTGGAACTAATTGTCCTTTATCCATATACTCTTTAGCTTTTATTCCTAATGGTGTTTTTTCAGAAATATTTTTTCTAAATATATCTCCAGTAGATATATGAGGAATAGAGTATTTTTCGCTTACTAATTTTGCTTGAGTTCCCTTGCCTGCTCCAGGAGGTCCTAACAAAATTATTCTCATAAATATCAACTCCAAATTCTTTACCATTTTCTTATTTAAGGAATCCTTTATAATGCCTCATTACTAATTGAGATTCTAGTTTTCTCATGAAATCAAGAGCAACTCCTACTTCTATTAGTAATGCAGTACCCCCAAAAGACAATCCTTTAAATGTACTAAATGTTTCTACTGCCATTGGAATTATAGCTATAACAGCAGCAAATATACCACCTAGTATTGATACTCTCATTAATACTCTTTCAATAAACCTTGCTGTTGGTTCACCAGGTCTTACTCCAGGTATAAATCCAGCAGATTTATGTATATTTTCAGCCATTTCTTCTGGCTTAAATGTAACCTCAGTATAAAACCAAGTGAAGAATATTATCAATACTACAGAAAGTATTGCATATGGCCAACTATTATATTTAAATACACTATATTTACTCATCGTTATGAATTTATTAAATGCAGAATCTGGCCAAAAGCTAGCTATTGTACCTGGAAACTGCATTACTGACATAGCAAATATTATAGCTATAATGCCAGATGAATTCATGTTTATAGGAATATGAGTTGATTGTCCTTTAAACATCCTTCCTCCAGAATTCTTAGCTGCATACTGAATTGGTATTCTTCTTTCAGCTAATGTAGCTATAACAACCATAACAAATAAAGCTATAGTAAACACTAATAGTAATGCTATTTGAACAATACTAACAGCTTCAGTTTCTTGTAAGCTAGCAATCTTAAGAACTTCTTGTGGTAATCTTGAAATTATATTAACAAATATTATCAACGATATACCATTTCCTATACCCTTAACAGTAATTTGATCCCCTAACCACATTAAAAAAATAGACGATGTAGTTAAAGTTAGTACTATTAAAAATACATCAAATTTACCTAAGTTAGAAATTGCTCCGTAATTTCTCATTAAGGCATAAGTTCCAAAAGATTGAAGTGCACCTAAAACTACTGCAGCGTATCTTGTATATTTTTGTATTTTCTTTCTTCCTTCTTCACCTTCTTTAGAAAGTTGTTCTAGGGAAGGAATAGCTATGGTTAGCAATTGAAATATAATTGATGAGTTGATATAAGGAACAACTCCCATAGCAAAAATACTAAAACTACTTAGTGCTCCACCCGACATTAAATCATAAAAACTGAATAGTGTCCCCGCTTTTGCTAAGTTTTTTAGTGCATCGGTATCAATTCCAGGAACAGGAATATGATTTCCCATCCTGATAATTGCTACCATCAAAAATGTAAATATAATTCTATTTCTTAATTCGGGAACTTTCCAAGCGTTACGTAAGGTTGACATTTTACATCACCTCTGCTTTTCCCCCCATGGATTCTATCTTCTCAATAGCACCTTTGGTAAATTTAGTTGCTTTTACAGTTAACTTTCTTTCAAGAACTCCATTACCCATTATCTTAACTCCATCTTTTACTTTGCTGATTACGCCATGTTGTTTCAATAATTCTGGAGTAACTTCTGTTCCATCTTCAAATATATTTAATCTATTCACATTAACTTCAACATATTCTTTTGCAAATATATTAGTAAAACCTCTTTTAGGCAATCTTCTATATAAAGGCATTTGACCTCCTTCAAATCCTGGTCTTACGCCTCCGCCTGATCTAGCATTTTGTCCTTTGTGCCCTTTTCCTGCAGTTTTACCTAGTCCTGAACCATTTCCTCTACCAACTCTTTTAGGAGCTTGCTTTGAGCCTGCAGCAGGTCTTAATTCATGAAGTTTCATCTACTACACCTCCTCTTACTATATTTCTTCAACTGTTAAAAGATAACTCACTTTGTTTATCATACCTTTAACTTGAGGAGTATCTTCGTGAACAACACTGTTACCTATTTTCTTTAATCCAAGAGCGTTTACAGTAGCAATATGGTCCTTTTTTCTACCTATAGTGCTCTTTGTTAATGTTACTTTAAGTTTAGCCACGGTCGATCCCCTCCTATCCTAAAATTTCGTCTACAGTCTTGCCTCTTAACTTAGCAATCTGTTCAGCAGTTCTTAATCTTGATAATCCATCTAATGTTGCACCGACCATATTTCTTGGGTTGTTAGAACCTAATGATTTAGCTCTAACATCTTTTAATCCTGCTAATTCTAATACCGCTCTTACAGGACCACCAGCAATAACTCCAGTACCTTCACTAGCTGGCATAATTAATATTTTTCCTTTTCCGAATTCACCTTGTATTGTATGAGGAACAGTTGTTTCAACCATTGATACTTCTATTAAATGCTTCTTAGCATCTTCAATACCTTTTCTTATAGCTTCAGGTATTTCAACAGATTTACCCATTCCTACGCCAACGTGTCCGTTTTCGTCTCCTACTACAACAAGAGCACTAAATCTAAAGTTTCTACCACCTTTAACAACCTTAGCAACTCTGTTTATAAATACAACTTTTTCTTTAAGATTTAGCGTGCTAGGATCTATTCTCATTGTTTTCCCTCCTTCTTTAGAATTTTAAACCTGCTTCTCTTGCACCGTCAGCAAGCTCTTTTATTCTTCCATGATATACATATCCGCCTCTATCAAAAACAACTTCTTCTATACCTTTTTCAATAGCTTTTTTAGCTACCATTGTTCCAATAGTTTTAGCAGCTTCTTTATTACTTCCAACTTTTTCAGCAAAGTCTTTGTCTAAAGTTGAAGCTGATACTAAAGTTCTTCCAGCTACATCATCGATTATTTGAGCATATATGTTTTTTTCACTTCTATATACTGCTAATCTTGGTCTTTCAGCTGTACCAGAAACCTTATTACGCACTCTTAAGTGACGCTTAACTCTGGCCTCTTGTCTGTTCTCTTTCTTGAACATGTAATTCACTCCTTTCTGCTGTTATTTCTGTTACTTACCAGTCTTACCTTCTTTACGTCTTATAACTTCTCCAGCGTATTTAATTCCTTTTCCTTTATATGGTTCTGGTTTTCTCCATACTCTTATATTCGCAGCAACTGAACCAACTAGTTCCTTATCAATCCCGCTAACGATAACTTTTGTTGGCTCTGGAACTGAATATTCTACGCCACTAACAGCCTGTATTTCAACTGGATGTGAATATCCAAGATTTAATACTAAATCTTTTCCTTTTAATTGTGCTCTGTAACCAACACCAACTAACTCTAAAGTCTTTTGGTATCCTTCACTTACACCAACAACCATATTTTTTACTAAAGCTCTTGTTAACCCATGTAATGCTCTGTGTGCAGCTACATCACTTGGTCTTGTAACAACAACTTGATTGTCTTCTAAAGCTATGTTTATATCTTTATGCATAGCTTTAGTTAATTCTCCTTTTGGTCCTTTTACTGTAACAACGTTGTCTGGTGTTACAGTAACATTTACTCCATTAGGTATATCAATTGGAAGTCTTCCTACTCTTGACATTATAGCACCTCCTGTTCACGTTAAATTACCAAATATAACAGATAACTTCTCCACCTAAACCTAATTTTCTTGCATCTCTATCTGTAACGATTCCTTTAGAAGTTGATACGATAGCAACTCCTAATCCGTTTAATACCTTAGGTATATTATCTTTCTTGCAGTAAACTCTTAAACCTGGCTTAGATATTCTCTTTAGCCCAGTTATAACTCTTTCTTTTCCTTGATATTTTAAAGACAATCTAAGCATTGGAACCGCTCCATCTGCATACTCTTCTATATCTTTAACATATCCTTCTTGAAGCAATATGTTTGCGATATCTTTTTTAACATTTGAAGACGGTACTTCAACAACTTCATGTCTAACTATATTTGCATTTCTTATACGAGTTAGCATATCAGCAATAGGGTCTGTCATAACCATTTATTATGCCTCCTTTCCAATAACAATGTTTTTACCAACTAGCTTTTTTGCATCCAGGAATTTGTCCTTTGTACGCTAATTCTCTAAAACAAATACGACATATTCCGTATTTTTTTAAAACGGCGTGTGGTCTTCCGCATATTCTACATCTAGTATAAGCTCTAGTTGAATATTTTGGCGTCTTATTCCACTTTTCAATCATCGCTTTACGTGCCATGTTTCTACCTCCTTACTATTGAGCAAATGGCATACCTAGATATCTAAGCAATTCTCTTGCTTCTTCATCAGTGTTAGCAGTAGTAACGAATATTATATCCATACCTCTTACTTTATCTATCTTATCATATTCGACTTCTGGGAATATAATTTGTTCTTTAATACCTAAAGCATAGTTTCCTCTACCATCAAAAGATTTAGAAGATACTCCTCTGAAGTCTCTAACTCTTGGTAAAGCTACGTTCATTAATTTATCTGCGAATTCAAACATCATATCTTTTCTTAATGTAACTTTGCATCCAATAGGCATGTTTTGTCTTACTTTGAAGTTAGCTACAGATTTTTTTGCTCTTGTAACTATTGGCTTTTGTCCTGTGATTTGTTGTAAATCAGCTACAGCTGATTCTAATAACTTAGAATTATCCTTAGCTTCTCCTACACCCATATTCACAACTACCTTCTCAAGTCTTGGAACTTGCATTATGTTTTTATATCCAAACTTCTCCATAAGAGCCGGTACTACTTCTGTGTTGTATTTTTCTTGTAGTCTGCTCATTTAGTGAACCTCCTTTCAAAGTCTATAGTATTTCTCCGCACTTCTTGCATACTCTAACTTTTGTTCCATCTTCTAAAAGTTTTTTGCTAATTCTTGTAGCAGAATTACAATTTGTACAATATAGCATAACTTTTGCACTATTTATAGGTGCTTCTTTTTTAACTAATCCACCTTGCATATTTTCTCTATTAGGTTTCATATGCTTAGTAACTATATTTACATCTTTAACTAAAACTTTTCCAGTCTTAGGATATACAGCTACTATCTCACTTACCTTACCTTTATCTTTACCTGAAATAACAACTACTTTGTCTGTTCTTCTTACATGAACTTTAGCCATCACAGCCACCTCCCTTTTATAGAACTTCAGGTGCTAATGATAATATTTTGTTGAATTCTTTATCTTTTTCTCTTAATTCTCTTGCAATAGGTCCAAAGATACGAGTTCCTCTTGGTTGCTTATCTTCTTTAATTACAACTGCAGCGTTGTCATCAAATTTGATATATGAACCATCAACTCTTCTTACTCCTCTTTTAGATCTTACTATAACAGCTTTAACTACATCACCTTTTTTAACAACACCGCCTGGTGTTGCACTTTTAACGCTAGCAACTATTATATCTCCTATGTTGCCATATTTTCTTCTAGAACCGCCTAAAACTCTTATGCACATAATTTCCTTTGCTCCAGTATTATCTGCAACTTTTAAGCGAGTTTGTGGCTGTATCATACAAATGCCCTCCTTTCAATCATTGAATTATTTCGCCTTTTCAACGATTTGTACTAATCTCCATCTCTTATCCTTAGATAATGGTCTAGTTTCCATTATTAACACTCTATCATTGATTCCAGCTTCATTATTTTCATCGTGAACTTTAAACTTTTTAGTTCTATTCATTGTCTTTCCATATAACGGATGACGAACTTTATCCTCAACTGCAACTACAATAGTTTTTTCCATTTTGTCTGAAACAACTTTTCCTATTCTAGTCTTTCTGTTACCTCTTTCCACAGGATTACCTCCTTTCAGCATACTACTGTTCAAGTACCTTTAACTCTTTTTCTCTGAGTATTGTTTTAACTTGAGCTATTGATTTTTTAACCTGTCTTATTCTCATTGGGTTTTCAAGTTGACCAGTTGCTAATTGAAATCTTAAATTAAATAATTCAGCTTTTAAATCATTTAATTTAGTTGACAATTCTTGAGCAGAAATTTGTCTTAATTCTTGTAATTCATTAGCTCTCATTTACTTCACCACCCATTTGTTCAAAATCTTTTCTTGTTACGAACTTAGTTTTAACAGGAAGCTTATGTGAAGCGAGTCTCATAGCTTCTCTAGCAACATCTTCTGGTACTCCAGATAATTCAAATAATACTCTACCAGGTTTAATTACAGCTACCCAATATTCTGGTGAACCTTTACCAGAACCCATACGAGTTTCTGCTGGCTTTTCAGTTACTGGTTTGTCTGGGAAAACCTTAATCCAAAGCTTTCCTCCTCTTTTTACATATCTATTTATAGCTATTCTGGCAGATTCTATTTGGTTGCTTGTTAACCATCCGCATTCAGTTGCTTGTATAGCGTAGTCTCCGTATGCAATGAAGTTTCCTCTAGTTGCTTTTCCCTTCATTCTGCCACGTTGAACTTTACGATGTTTTACCCTCTTTGGCATCAACATAACCTATTCCTCCTTCCTTATTGGCTGATTTCTTCTGTTTTCACTTTTTTTGTTGGAAGAACTTCGCCTTTATATACCCAAACTTTAACGCCTATTTTTCCGTATGTTGTATTTGCTTCTGCAAATCCATAATCAATATCTGCTCTTAATGTTTGTAGAGGAATTGTTCCTTCATGATAATGTTCTGTTCTAGCTATTTCAGCACCGCCAAGTCTTCCTGCACAAGCAGTTTTAACACCTTTAACTCCGCCCTTCATAGCTCTTTGAATAGTTTGTTTCATAGCTCTTCTGAAAGAAATTCTCTTTTCAAGCTGTTGAGCAATATTTTCTGCCATTAATTGAGCATCAACTTCTGGCTTCTTAACTTCAACAATATTGATTATTACATTCTTTTCGCTTACCATTGAAACTATTTGGCTCTTTAAATCTTCTATGCCTTTTCCGCCTTTTCCAATAAGCATTCCTGGCTTAGCAGTATGAATGTTTACTTTTATTCTCTTAGGGGTTCTTTCTATTTCTATTTTAGCAATACCCGCTGAGTAGCATTTGTTTTTAATGTATTTTCTAACTTTATCGTCTTCAATTAGGTTATCTGCAAAGTTTTTGTCATTTGCATACCATTTGGCATCCCAATCCTTTATAACGCCGACTCTGAGGCCATGTGGATGTACTTTTTGTCCCACTCTATTTCCCTCCTTCTATGCTCTTTCTTTAACTACTAGTGTGATGTGACTAGTTCTTTTCATTATTGAATACGCTCTACCTTGTGCGCGTGGCTTAAATCTCTTTAATGTTGGCCCTTGGTTTGCATAAGCCTCTGCAACAAATAATTTATTAACATCTAAGTTGAAATTATTTTCTGCATTAGCTACAGCTGATTTTAATACTTTTAAAATTACAGCAGCTGAATCTTTTGGAGTATATTTTAATATAGCAAAAGCTTCGTTTACATTTTTACCTCTTACTAAATCAAGAACAACTCTCACTTTTCTTGGAGATATTCTCACATACTTTGCTATAGCTCTAGCTTCCATCTTAGTTCCTCCTTCCCTTCGCTATCTTACACGTGATGACTTTTCGCTCTTATCTACGTGGCCTTTAAACGTTCTTGTTAATACAAATTCACCTAATTTGTGGCCTACCATATCTTCGCTTATATATACCGGAACATGCTTTCTACCATCATGAACAGCTATAGTATGACCTATCATTTGAGGGAATATTGTTGAACTTCTTGACCAAGTCTTTACAACTTTCTTTTCACCTTTCGCGTTCATTTCCTCAATTTTTTTCATTAACGATTCTGCAACGAAAGGTCCTTTTTTAAGTGATCTACTCAACTCAGTGTCCTCCCTTCATATAATGTAAAAGTTTAGGAAGAGAATGTTAATTCTCTTCTTTATTCATTTACTTATTATTTTTGACCTCTTCTCTTGATAATCATTCTATCAGAGTATTTCTTATTCTTTCTAGTCTTATATCCAAGTGCTGGTTTACCCCATGGAGTAACTGGACTTGGACGTCCGATTGGAGATTTACCTTCTCCACCACCGTGAGGGTGATCGTTAGGGTTCATTACAGATCCTCTTACAGTTGGTCTCCAACCCATGTGTCTCTTTCTTCCTGCTTTACCAATGTTAATGATGTCGTTAGTTAAATTTGATACAGTTCCAATTGTAGCTCTGCATTGAATGTTAACATATCTCATTTCACCACTTGGTAATCTTAAAATAGCGTACTTGCCTTCTTTAGCCATAAGTTGTGCTGAAGTTCCAGCTGCTCTTACTATCTGACCGCCTTTTCCAGCTTGTAATTCTATATTGTGAATTACTGTACCTACAGGTATGTTTATTAATGGAAGAGCGTTACCTGGCTTAATGTCTGCCTCTGCACCAGACATTATAACGTCTCCAACTTTTAATCCAACTGGTGCGATTATATATCTCTTTTCACCATCAGCATATACAACTAAAGCTATATAAGCTGTTCTGTTTGGATCATATTCTATTGTTGCTACCTTTGCAGGTATTCCATCTTTATTTCTCTTGAAATCTATTAATCTATATTTTCTCTTAGCTCCACCACCACGGTGACGAACAGTTATTTTACCTTGAGCGTTTCTTCCAGCATTCTTAGTTAATGCAACTAGAAGTGATTTTTCCGGCTTATCTGTAGTAATTTCTTCAAAAGTAGAAACTGTCATCTGTCTAAGTGAAGGTGTAACCGGTCTAAACTTTTTAACTGCCATCTAAGTTCCCTCCTTCTTATCGCTTATCTGGTATTTTTACCAATAACAGCTTTATTTAAATCTTACATTCCTTCAAAGAATTCAATTGTTTTGCTATCTGATGTTAGCGTAACTACTGCTTTCTTGTAGTCAGGTCTTTTTCCAACATGAACTCCAACTCTTTTTGTTTTTCCCATAATTCTTGCAGTGTTTACTTCTTCAACTTTTACACCAAATACTTCTTCAATCGCTCTTTTGATTTGAGATTTATTTGCATGTATATCCACAATGAAGGTGTACTTTCTATCTGCCATAGCAGACATGCTTTTTTCAGTTATTACAGGTCTTTTTATTATATCGTAACTGTTTAACATCATTATGCATACACCTCCTCAATTTTAGCAACCGCTTCTTTAGTAACAATGAACTTATCGTGCTTTAATATATCGTAAACATTTAAGTTATTTACTGGAATAACAGTTGCACCTTCAATGTTTCTTACTGATTTGTAAACAACTTCGTTGTTTTCTGGCACTACTATTAATGGTTTTTTAGCTTCAAATGTATTTATCACTTTAACCATTTCTTTAGTTTTTGGAGCTTCTAACTCTAAACTTTCAAGAATTACTATGTTGTTATCATTAACTTTAGTTGTTAAAGCTGATTTCATAGCAACTCTTCTCATTGATTTAGGAATTGACATTCTGTATTCTCTTGGCTTTGGAGCGAATACTATACCACCATGTATCCATTGCGGAGCTCTAGTTGAACCTTGTCTTGCTCTACCAGTTCCCTTTTGTCTCCAAGGTTTTTTTCCACCTCCAGAAACCTCAGCTCTAGTTTTAGCTGATTGAGTTCCTTGTCTTTTATTTGCAAGTTGTGCAACTACAACTTGGTGCAATACGCTTTCATTAACTTCTACTGCAAATATGTTGTCTGATAATTGTACATCTCCAACTTTTTGCCCTTCTCTATTATATAAATCTACTGTAGGCATTCTTTATCCTCCTTTCTTCTAAAACGTTAAGCTTTTACTGTATTTCTAATTACAACATAGCCCTTGTTTGGTCCTGGAATTCCGCCTTTAATTAAAATAACGTTCTTTTCTGGCATAATTTTTACAACTTCTAGATTTAAAACAGTTGTATTTCTATGTCCCATATGTCCAGGCATCTTTTTGTTTTTGAAAGTTCTTGATGGATCTGATGAAGCTCCCATTGAACCAACACCTCTATGATATTTAGATCCGTGTGACATTGGTCCTCTGCTAAAGTTCCATCTCTTTATTGTACCTTGGAATCCCTTACCCTTAGAAACTCCTGATACATCCACCTTTTCTCCTGCTTCAAATATGTCAGCTTTGATTTCGCTTCCAACTTCATATCCTTCGATATTTTCTAGTCTGAATTCTTTAACGATTCTCTTAGCTGATACTCCTGCCTTTGCGAAGTGTCCTTTTTTTGGCTTATTAACTAGCTTTTCTCTGATGTTTTCAAAACCAACTTGTATAGCATTGTAACCATCTTTTTCTTCTGTCTTCTTTTGAGTTACTACGCAAGGACCAGCTTCAACAACTGTAACTGGAATTACTTTACCACTTTCATCAAATACTTGAGTCATTCCTAGTTTTCTTCCTAATATAGCCTTTTTCATTTCTCTGCACCTCCTAAAATATTAGTGGATCGTTTCCGATCA
This sequence comes from Clostridium bovifaecis, assembly GCA_009738435.1. Classification (GTDB taxonomy): domain Bacteria; phylum Bacillota; class Clostridia; order Clostridiales; family Clostridiaceae; genus Clostridium_H; species Clostridium_H bovifaecis. The sequence continues at coordinate 3,425,735 of CP046522.1, forward strand.
TAATATCTCATCATTGAATTTTTTATAATTTTATTTCGATGTCAACACCTGCTGGTAAGTCTAATCTCATTAACGCATCAACAGTCTTTGGTGATGGACTTAATATATCGATTAATCTCTTATGAGTTCTAATCTCAAATTGTTCTCTAGAATCTTTATATTTATGTGTTGCTCTTAAGATTGTAACTACATCTTTTTCAGTTGGTAGTGGTACTGGACCAGCTACTTTAGCACCCGTACTTTTTGCTGTTTCAACAATTTTTTCAGCTGATTGATCTAGTATGTTATGATCAAAAGCTTTTAATCTGATTCTAATTTTTTGGTTTGCCATTTTATTTCCCTCCTTTTCGTTTCTCATTAATTCATGGATGTAACATCAGCATTGTGTAAACTGCTCCAGGCGTTCCATCGTTTTATACAAACAATAAACCTGCTGCATACACTGCTGTCGCCTGATTCAAGATCAAAGCATGCTCAGCTAAGAATCCCCTGGTAACTCCAGCAACCTCTTGCTTCATCGCCATTCTCGTGTCACAACTCTTATATTGTATAATATTTTTTTTGTTTTGACAAGTATTTTTTCTTTTTTATCATAATTTCTTTCATAGCGTCCGTCTTTTACATTTATAAGCAAAAGGAGAAGGGCGTCCCCCTCTCCTTTCACTCTATATAAAGGCCTTTACTTAAAATCTCTTATTGCAATATCTTTATGATGATTTTAAACTATTCTACTATTGTAGTAACAACTCCTGAACCTACTGTTCTTCCACCTTCTCTGATAGCGAATCTTAATCCAGCTTCCATTGCTACTGGAGTGATAAGTTCAACATTCATGTCTATGTGGTCTCCTGGCATAACCATTTCTACACCTTCTGGTAATTTGATTGATCCTGTAACGTCTGTTGTTCTAAAGTAGAATTGTGGTCTATATCCATCGAAGAATGGAGTATGTCTTCCACCTTCTTCTTTCTTTAATACGTATACTTGACCTACGAATTTTTTGTGTGGTGTTACTGTGTTTGGTTTTACTAGTACTTGACCTCTTTCGATTTCATCTCTTTGAACACCTCTTAATAATGCTCCGATGTTATCTCCTGCCATTGCTTCATCTAGTAACTTTCTGAACATTTCTACTCCTGTTACTGTTGTCTTTCCTATCTCTTCTTTCATTCCAACGATTTGTACTTCGTCTCCTGTATGAAGAATTCCTCTTTCTACTCTTCCTGTTGCAACTGTTCCTCTTCCTGTGATTGTGAATACATCTTCTACTGGCATTAGGAATGGTTGATCAGTAGCTCTTTCTGGTGTTGGTATATATTCGTCAACTGCAGCCATTAATTCGTTAATGCATGCGTCGTCTCCTTCTTCGATAGCTTTTAATGCTGATCCTACTACTACTGGACATCCATCTCCATCGAATCCATACTCGCTTAATAATTCTCTAACTTCCATTTCTACTAGTTCTAGTAATTCTGGATCGTCTACTTGGTCTGCTTTGTTTAGGAATACTACTATGTGGTTAACTCCTACTCTTGATGCTAGTAGTATGTGCTCTCTTGTTTGTGGCATTGGACCATCTGCTGCTGATACTACTAGGATAGCTCCATCCATTTGAGCTGCTCCTGTTATCATGTTCTTTACATAGTCAGCGTGTCCTGGACAGTCTACGTGAGCATAGTGTCTGTTTGCTGTTTCATATTCAACGTGTGCTGTGTTGATTGTAATTCCTCTTTCTTTTTCTTCTGGTGCTTTATCGATATCTTCGTACTTTTGTACTGTTGCTCCACCAACTTTTGCAAGTGTCATTGTTATTGCTGCTGTTGTTGTTGTCTTACCGTGGTCTACGTGTCCTATTGTTCCTATGTTTACGTGTGGCTTTGTTCTTTCAAACTTTTGTCTTGCCATTTTTTATTCCTCCCATAACTATTTATTATTAATGAAATTTATATTTTTTATTTATTTCCTACAACTTTTTCAAGTATGCTCTTTGGAACTTCTTCATAGTGATCAAATTCCATGCTATATACTCCTCTACCTTGTGTTCTAGATCTTAATGTTGTCGCATAACCAAACATTTCAGATAATGGAACAAAAGCAGATATAACTTGGGCACCTGATCTTGAATTCATTCCTTCAATTCTACCTCTTCTTGAGTTAACGTCTCCCATAACGTCTCCCATATATTCTTCAGGGACAGTTATTTCAACTTTCATCATTGGCTCAAGTAATACTGGACTTGCTTTAGCCATAGCATTTTTAAATGCCATAGAACCAGCGATTTTAAATGCCATTTCTGATGAGTCAACATCATGGTATGATCCATCATAGCACTTAACCTTAAAGTTTATAACTGGATATCCACCTAAAATACCGCTCTGAGATGCTTCTTGGATTCCATTATCTACAGCTGGAACATACTCTCTTGGGATAACTCCTCCAACTATAGCATTTTCAAATTCATATTCTCCCTCATGAGGTATTAATTCAATCCAGCAGTGTCCGTATTGTCCACGTCCACCAGATTGTCTTACAAACTTACCTTCAGCCTTAACAGCTGTCTTAATAGTTTCTTTGTAAGCAACTTGTGGAGCACCTACGTTACATTCTACCTTGAATTCTCTTTGAAGTCTGTCAACTATGATCTCAAGATGAAGCTCACCCATACCTGCTATAATTGTTTGACCTGTTTCTTGATCAGTATATGTCTTGAATGTTGGGTCTTCTTCAGCAAGCTTAGCTAGTGCTATACCCATCTTCTCTTGAGCTGCTTTTGTTTTTGGCTCAATAGCTACATGAATAACTGGCTCTGGGAATTCCATGCTTTCAAGAACGACTACAGAATTTTCATCACATAATGTATCTCCAGTAGTTGTATTCTTTAACCCTATTACAGCACCTAATTCTCCAGCGTATAGTTCTTCAACTTCTTCTCTGTGGTTAGCATGCATTTTAACAAGTCTTCCAATTCTTTCTTTTTTATCCTTGTTGCTATTTAATACATAGCTACCACTTGTCATAATACCGGAGTAAACTCTTACGAAAGCAAGTCTACCAACAAATGGGTCTGTAGCTATCTTAAAAGCTAAAGCCGCTAATGGCTCATCATCTGATGAATGCTTATCAACTTCTTCTCCTTCAAGGGTAGTTCCTTTTATCGCAGGTATATCAGTTGGAGCTGGTAAAAAAGCAACAACTGCATCTAGTAAGTGTTGAACACCCTTATTTCTATATGCTGTTCCACAAAGCACTGGAACTATTTCATTAGATATAGTAGCTTTTCTTAAAGCAACATAAATTTCTTCTTCAGTGATCTCTTCACCTTCAAGATATTTCATCATTAATTCTTCATCAGTTTCAGCTATAGCTTCTAACATAGCTGATCTATATTCTTCAGCCTTATCTGCCATATCAGCAGGAATTTCAGCTTCTTCGAAGTTTACTCCTAATTCATGGTCGAAAATAACGGCTATGTTTTTAATAAGATCTACATGACCTTGGTAATTATCTTCTTTTCCTATTGGAAGTTGTATAGGAACTGCATTAGCACGTAATCTTTCTCTAACAGTATTAACTGACATATAGAAGTCAGCCCCTAATATATCCATTTTGTTTACAAATATCATTCTTGGTACTTTGTATTTATCTGCCTGTCTCCATACTGTTTCAGTTTGTGGTTCAACTCCACCTTTTGCATCAAGTATTGTAACCGCTCCATCAAGAACTCTTAGAGATCTTTCAACCTCCACAGTGAAATCTACGTGTCCTGGTGTATCTATTATGTTTATTTGGTGGTCTTTCCAAAAACATGTTGTTGCAGCTGAAGTAATTGTTATACCTCTCTCTTGCTCTTGAACCATCCAGTCCATTGTAGCTGCGCCTTCATGAGTTTCACCTATTTTGTGCGTTTTTCCTGTGTAGAATAATATACGCTCAGTACATGTTGTTTTACCAGCATCTATGTGAGCCATTATTCCGATATTACGAAATTTATCTAACGGATATTGTCTAGCCACTTCTTTTCCTCCTCTCAATAAGTAAGTTGCATATCTTAATAAGTAGAAAATTTAAAATTGGATAAAACTGCTTTGGGATATCCAAAACAGTTTTATACTTAAATTTAAATTTTTATTAATATCTGTAATGTGCAAACGCTTTGTTAGCTTCTGCCATTTTATGTGTATCTTCTCTCTTTTTAACAGCTGCACCTGTGTTATTAGCAGCGTCCATTAACTCGCCTGCTAATTGTTCTCTCATGTACTTTTCGCCTCTTTTTCTTGTAGCGTCAACTATCCATCTTATTCCTAAAGTCTGTCTTCTTTCTGGTCTTACTTCCATAGGAACTTGATAAGTGGCACCACCAATTCTTCTAGCTTTAACTTCTAGTAAAGGCATAACATTATTCATTGCAGTTTCGAAAACTTCCATTGCTTCTTTTCCAGTTTTCTCAGCCATAATAGCAAATGCGTCGTAGCATATTTTTTGAGCTACTCCCTTTTTACCATCTAACATTATACTGTTGATTAATTTTGTAACAACCTTGCTATTATACATTGGATCTGGTAAAACATCTCTTTTTGGCGTATTTCCTTTTCTTGGCACTTTTCTTCCCTCCTTAACATAGTATATTTAATTCATAGGTACTCGGTAACCACACCGCAAAGTGCTCTCTTCTGCAAAATACTAATATATATCTATATAAATGCTGAAGACATAGCACTATTTTCAAAAACTATTTTTGTTTTGGTCTCTTTGCACCATACTTAGATCTTCCTTGCATTCTGTTAGCTACACCAGCAGCATCTAGTGCTCCTCTAATAATGTGGTATCTAACACCAGGAAGGTCCTTAACTCTTCCACCTCTGATTAAAACAACGCTGTGTTCTTGTAAATTGTGTCCTACTCCTGGGATATAAGCTGTAACTTCGTAACCATTTGTAAGTCTTACTCTAGCTACTTTTCTTAAGGCTGAGTTAGGCTTCTTAGGTGTTGATGTCTTAACAACTGTACATACCCCTCTTTTTTGTGGGCTTTGTTTTAATGCTGGTGCTGTTGACTTTGTTTCTGCTGTTTGTCTTCCTTTTCTTACCAATTGATTAATTGTTGGCATTTTTCCACCTCCTTAATATATTAAATTAGGCTATATAAATTTTAGTTGCTAGCATAGTTATTAACGAAGAATCAGTGCTACAGCTGCTCCTACATCTATTCCACAAAGTATTCCCAATTCCTTCATCGTTTCTACATATATCACTTGGAGTGACTTCTCTTTGGCTAATTCAATAACAGGGTCAATCAATTTTCCGTCCGCATCTTTTGCAATATACAGACATTGTCCTCTACCATTTTTTATGTGCTTTATGGTTTGCTTCAGACCAATAACTTTTTCCCCTTCAACTCTTTGAATCATCCGAGAACCCCCTTAAAACATTATGTTAGAGACAAGATATATCTATCTGTCTCTAATCATAATCTATACACACAAAATGTATTTTATCATTTTACATTCCGCCTGTCAACAAAATCAACATTAAGCTTCATTAACATTTTTTACTTCTTCTTCTTCTTTTTCTTTGTCCGTGCTTAATTTTATTGATCTATACCTCATCATTCCTGTTCCAGCAGGAATTAGTTTACCAATTATTACATTTTCCTTTAATCCTAATAAAGGATCTATCTTACCTTTTATTGCTGCATCAGTAAGAACTCTTGTTGTTTCTTGGAATGACGCTGCTGATAAGAAAGAGTCAGTAGCTAGTGCAGCTTTAGTTATTCCTAGTAGGGCTATATCCCCTGTTGCTAGTTCCCCACCTTGTTCAAGCACTTGAGCATTTATTTCATCAAAATCAAATATCTACTAAAGTCCCTGGTAACAAATCAGTATCTCCAGACTCTTTTATTTTTACTTTTCTTGTCATTTGTCTTACAACAACCTCTAGATGTTTATCATTTATATCAACACCTTGAAGTCTGTAAACTTTTTGAACTTCTGACAATAGGTAATTTTTAACCTCTTTTGGTCCCTTTATTGTTATTATGTCATGTGGATTAACCGAACCTTCAGTTATTTCGTCTCCGGCTTCCACCCTAGCACCATTAGTAACTTTTATTCTTGAGCCGAATGGAATGTCATAACTCTTATCAACACCTTCATCGTCTACAACATGCACAATTCTCTTTTTCTTTGTTTCTTCAATTTTCACTGTACCTGCTACTTCTGTTACTATTGCAAGTCCTTTTGGTTTTCTAGCTTCAAATAACTCTTCAACTCTTGGAAGACCTTGAGTTATATCAGCTCCAGCAACTCCTCCAGTATGGAAAGTTCTCATTGTAAGCTGAGTTCCTGGCTCACCTATAGATTGAGCTGCAACTATACCAACTGACTCTCCAATATTTATCTTCATTCCAGTTGCCATATTCATACCATAGCACTTAGCACAAACTCCATGTTTTGATTTGCAAGTAAATACAGATCTGATCTTTACTTTTTTAACGCCAGACTTTTCTACTTTTTCAGCTAAATCAATATCCATATAAGTATCTTTTGGGACTATGACTTCCCCAGTAGACGGATCCTTTATATCTTCTGATGAATATCTACCATGAAGTCTTTCTGTTAATGGCTCAATTACTTCGTTTCCTTCTTTAATTTCAGAGACTTCATATCCTTCCTGTGCTCCACAGTCCTCTTCTCTAACTATAACATCTTGGCTAACATCAACAAGTCTTCTTGTTAAGTATCCTGAGTCAGCAGTTTTAAGAGCCGTATCTGCGTTACCTTTTCTAGCACCGTGAGTTGATATAAAGTACTCTAATACGTCAAGACCTTCTCTAAAGGATGCCCTAATTGGTAACTCTATAATCTTACCGGATGGATTTGCCATAAGCCCTCTCATACCTGCAAGCTGTTTAATCTGAGATTTAGAACCTCTGGCTCCTGAGTCAGCCATCATAAATATAGGATTAAATTTATCAAGGGTTTCCATTAGCGCATTAGCAACATCTTCTGTTGTTTGAGTCCACTTTTCAATAACTCTTTCATATCTTTCATCTTCAGATATAAAGCCTCTTCTATACATCTTTTCAATTTTATCTACAGCAGCATCTGTATCTGCAAGCAATTGATTTTTATTTTCTGGTACTGTCATATCAGATACTGATATTGTTATAGCTCCTATTGTAGAATAGTGATATCCTTTAGCTTTTATTCTATCAAGCATTGTAGATGTCATAGTCGGACCATATTTTATATAACATTTATCTATTATTTTCCCTAGATTCTTTTTAGTTACTAAGAAATCAACCTCTAATTTAAATTCATTTTCTGGCTTACTTCTATCAACGAATCCTAAATCTTGTGGTATTGATTCATTAAAGATTAACTTTCCAGGTGTTGCTTCAATTATACCACTAACAATCTTACCATCTTTTTCTTCAGATATTTTTATTTTTATCTTAGCATGTATATCTACTTCTCCAAGCTGATAAGCCATTAATACTTCTTCTGGACTAGAGAATGCCTTTCCTTCTCCCTTAGCGCCATCCTTATCTAAAGTTAGATAGTATGAACCTAGGATCATATCCTGAGTAGGTACACAAACAGGTTTTCCATCAGATGGCTTTAAAATGTTATTAGCTGCAAGCATTAAAAATCTAGCTTCTGCTTGTGCTTCAACCGAAAGAGGTACATGCACAGCCATTTGGTCTCCATCAAAGTCAGCATTATATGCTGTACATACTAATGGGTGAAGTTTGATAGCTCTGCCTTCAACAAGTATTGGTTGAAACGCTTGAATTCCAAGCCTATGAAGAGTAGGAGCACGGTTTAATAACACTGGGTGCTCAGATATAACATCTTCAAGTACATCCCATACTTGCGGCATAACTCTTTCAACCATTTTTTTAGAACTCTTTATGTTGTGAGCTGCTCCACTTTCTACTAACTTTTTCATAACAAATGGCTTGAATAGCTCAAGAGCCATTTCTTTTGGAAGACCGCATTGATACATCTTCAATTCTGGACCTACAACTATAACTGAACGTCCTGAATAGTCAACACGCTTACCAAGTAAGTTCTGTCTAAATCTTCCTTGTTTACCTTTTAGCATGTCAGACAATGATTTTAAAGGTCTATTTCCTGGGCCAGTAACTGGTCTTCCCCTTCTGCCATTATCTATTAGCGCATCTACCGCTTCCTGTAGCATTCTTTTTTCATTTCTTACTATAATGTCTGGAGCTCCTAAATCAAGAAGCTTTTTTAATCTATTATTTCTGTTTATAACTCTTCTATATAGGTCATTTAAATCAGAAGTAGCAAATCTACCCCCATCAAGTTGAACCATAGGTCTTAAATCTGGCGGAATCACTGGTATAACGTCAATAATCATCCATTCTGGCCTATTATTAGACTTTCTAAAAGATTCTACTACCTCTAATCTTCTTATAGTTCTTACCTTTTTTTGACCTGTACTAGTTTTTAAAGTCTCCTTTAATTCAATAGACAAGTTTTCTAAATCAATTTCTTGTAATAACTTCTTTATGCTTTCTGCACCCATACCAGCTTCAAAAGCATCTTCTCCGTATTTATCAACACTTTCTCTATATTCTTTTTCGCTTAGTAGTTGCTTTTTCAATAATGGAGTTTCTTTAGGATCTAAAACAACATAGGATGCAAAATATAGTATTTTTTCTAAAGACCTTGGGGACATATCAAGAATTAGTCCCATACGTGATGGTATTCCTTTGAAATACCAAATATGGGATACAGGGGCAGCAAGCTCTATATGCCCCATTCTCTCACGTCTTACTTTAGACTTTGTAACTTCTACTCCACATCTATCGCATACTATCCCTTTGTATCTTACTCTTTTATATTTACCGCAATGACATTCCCAATCTTTCATAGGTCCAAATATTCTCTCACAGAATAATCCATCTTTTTCTGGCTTTAAAGTTCTGTAATTAATAGTTTCAGGCTTTTTTACCTCACCTCTGGACCATTCTCTTATTTGTTCTGGTGAAGCTAAACCTATTTGTAAGGCTTCAAAATTATTTAACTCTATCAAGGGTAAATCCTCCCTCCGCATTAATGTTCATCATTAAAATCTTCTAACTCTAGCCCATCTCCAATTTCATCTAATGGCAAGTCATCATAATCCAACTTAATATCATCAAATTCATCTATATCAACCATGTCATCTATATCTTCTTCCATTATTTCGTCTAACTCATCATCCTTAGTTCCAGGGAGTATTTCATCCTCTGTGCCCTCAATGTTAACTCCTAAGTCTTCCATTTCTTCTTCTACTGATTCTTTTATCTTTATCTCCTCATTAGTATCACTTAACACTTTTACATTTAAGCAAAGTGCCTGTAATTCTTTTATAAGAACCTTGAAGGATTCTGGAACGCCAGGTTCTGGAATATTTTCACCTTTAACTATAGACTCATATGTTTTTACTCTACCAACAACATCGTCAGATTTTACGGTTAAAACCTCTTGAAGTGTATGTGCAGCTCCGTATGCCTCTAGAGCCCAAACTTCCATTTCTCCAAATCTTTGGCCACCAAATTGAGCTTTTCCTCCCAATGGTTGCTGGGTAACTAATGAGTATGGTCCTGTTGATCTTGCATGTATCTTATCATCTACCAAGTGATGAAGTTTTAGGATGTACATGTATCCAACGGTAACTCTATTATCAAAAGCTTCTCCCGTTCTTCCATCGTATAAAACTGTCTTGCCGTCACCGTTATATCCAGCTTCTTGTAGTAATCCTACAATTTCTTCTTCTAGAGCACCGCTAAATACTGGTGTAGCAATGTGCCAACCCATTCCTGCTGCCGCCCATCCTAAGTGAACCTCCAGCACCTGACCGATGTTCATACGTGATGGAACCCCTAGAGGATTTAAGCATATTTGAAGCGGCCTTCCATCTGGTAGGAATGGCATATCTTCTTCTGGCAATATTCTAGATATAACACCTTTGTTACCATGCCTTCCTGCCATCTTATCTCCTACAGAGATTTTTCTTTTCTGAGCTATATAGCATCTAACTAGTTCATTAACACCAGGAGGAAGTTCATCACCATTTTCTCTTGTAAATACTTTTACATCTACAATTATTCCAGCTTCTCCATGTGGAACTCTTAGTGATGTATCTCTAACCTCTCTTGCCTTTTCACCGAATATAGCTCTTAATAGTCTTTCTTCGGCTGTAAGTTCTGTTTCGCCCTTTGGAGTAACCTTGCCTACTAATATATCTCCAGATCTTACTTCAGCTCCGATTCTAATTATTCCTCTTTCATCTATGTTCTTAAGAGCATCTTCACCTACATTAGGTATGTCTCTTGTTATTTCTTCAGGTCCTAACTTTGTATCTCTAGCTTCAGCTTCATATTCCTCAATATGGATAGAAGTGAATATATCATCACGAACGAGTTGTTCAGATACAAGCATAGCATCCTCATAGTTATATCCTTCCCAAGTTATAAAGCCCATACGTATATTTTGACCTAACGCAATTTCACCAAAATCTGTTGATGGACCATCTGCTAATACGTCTCCAACATTTACTCTTTCACCTTTATCTACTATAGGTCTTTGGTTTATACAAGTTCCTTGGTTAGATCTTTTAAATTTAAGAAGTTTATATCTATCGATTCCACCATCAGAATCTCTTTTTACTCTAATTTCATTTGCGCTTGAATATACAACTATACCTTCGTTTTCTGCCTTTGGAAGCACTCCCGAATCTACAGCCGCTTTATATTCTATTCCAGTACCAACTATAGGAGCAGCTGGCTTTAATAGTGGTACTGCTTGACGCTGCATGTTTGATCCCATTAGGGCACGGCTGGCATCGTCATTTTCCAAGAATGGAATCATAGCCGTAGCAACAGATACTAACTGCCGTGGAGAAACATCCATTAAGTCAACTTGTTGTTTTGGAACTAAAATTACATCTTCCCTTGTTCTAACTGTTATTCTATCATCTACAAAGTAGCCTTCTTGATCTAATGGTTCCTTAGCTTGAGCCACTAAGTATTGGTCTTCTTCATCAGCAGTTAAATAGATGATTTCTTCTTTAACTCTTGCTTGCTTTTTATCTACTACCCTATATGGAGTTTCAATAAAACCATATTCATTAACTCTTGCATAACAAGCAAGAGAGTTAATAAGCCCTATATTTGGTCCTTCTGGAGTTTCTATAGGACACATTCTACCATAATGTGAATGGTGAACGTCTCTAACTTCAAAACCTGCTCTTTCTCTTGAAAGTCCCCCTGGTCCTAAAGCTGATAATCTTCTCTTATGCGTCAATTCCGATAATGGATTTGTTTGATCCATAAATTGTGAAAGCTGAGAACTTCCAAAGAATTCTTTAATTGCAGCTGCCACTGGTCTAATATTTATTAATGCTTGAGGTGTTATAACTTCTTGGTCTTGAATAGTCATTCTTTCTTTGACTACTCTTTCCATTCTTGATAATCCAATTCTAAATTGGTTTTGTAGTAATTCTCCAACTGACCTTAGACGTCTGTTTCCTAAGTGATCTATATCATCAATACTTCCAACCCCGTAAGGTAATCCCAATTCGTAACTAATTGTAGCATAAATATCGTCTATAACTATATGTTTTGGAATTAATTCATGTATGTTTTTCTTTATTTCTTCCTTTATAGCCTTTTCATCTGTATAATTATCAAGAATTTTTTTTAATGTTGGATAATGTACATGTTCTCTAATTTTTAAATCAGAAATATCAAAATCTACAAAATTATGTATGTCTACAAAGTTATTTCCTATTACTTTTATAACTTTGTCTTCAACTTGAATATTTACAAAGTTTACACCACAATTTTGAATTTCAAGTGCTTTTTCTCTTTCTATAACTTCGCCCTTTTGTACTATAATTTCTCCAGTTAATGGATTAACAACATCCTCTGCTGCCAGTTGATTGAGCAGTCTAATATAAACTGCTAATTTTTTGTTGAATTTATATCTTCCAACTCTGGACAAATCATATCTCTTAGCATCGAAGAATAAAGAGTTTATGAGTGAAACTGCACTATCAACTGTAGGCGGCTCACCTGGTCTTAGTCTTTTATATATCTCAAGTAGCGCTTCTTCTCTAGTCTTAGTATTATCTTTTTCTATTGTAGCTTTTAGTCTCTCTTCTTCGCCAAAATACTCAATAATTTCGGCATCACTACCTAGTCCTAAAGCTCTTATTAAAATGCTTATTGGCAATTTTCTCGTCTTATCGATTCTTACATATATAATGTCATTAGAATCAGTTTCATACTCTAGCCATGCTCCTCTGTTAGGAATAACCGTTGACGAAAATAACTTCTTTCCAGTTTTATCTACATCAAAACCATAGTAAGCTCCTGGTGATCTAACAAGCTGACTTACTATAACTCTTTCCGCTCCATTAATAACAAACGTACCCTGTTGTGTCATTAATGGAAAATCTCCCATAAAGACTTCTTGTTCTTTAACTTCTCCTGTTTCCTTATTAAGTAATCGTACTTTTACCTTTAAAGGTGCCGCATATGTTGCATCTCTTTCTTTGCATTCTTCTACAGAATATTTAATCGCGTCCTTATCTAAGTTATAATCAGTAAATTCTAAGACAAGGTTTCCTGTATAATCCTGTATAGGATTAGTATCATCAAAAACTTCTTTTAGTCCCTCTTCCCAAAACCATTGATATGAATTTAATTGTACCTCAATAAGATTTGGCATAGGACATACTTCATTAACTTTTGAGAAGCTCATTCTCGTTCTTTTACCAATTTGAATAGGATGTACCATTAAAATTTTCACCCCTCGCATAAGAATAACAAAAAACGTAAACACTCTACGAACTATCAATTAATTCTAGAATATACACGCTCATCCTGTTAGTATAACCAAAAAAAATAAATTAATTCAACAATAATTAACTGTTCTAAATAGTATTTTCTATACTTTCATGCATTAAATTATATTATCATAATAGCTTTTAAGTGTCAACATACATTTTATCAAAATAAAAAGGCACTTAAATAAGTGCCTTTTATTTTAATAAGATCCTACTTTAATTCTATTGTAGCACCAACTTCTTCAAGTTTTGCTTTCATTTCATCTGCAGCTTCTTTAGCAACAGCTTCTTTAAGTGTCTTAGGAGCTCCGTCAACTATTTCTTTAGCTTCCTTTAATCCTAATCCAGTTAATTCTCTAACAACTTTGATAACTTTGATTTTGTTAGCTCCAGCATTAGCTAAAACTACATCAAATTCTGTCTTTTCTTCAGCAGCAGCTCCTGCAGCTGGTGCGCCTGCAACTGCAACTGGTGCAGCAGCACTTACTCCAAACTCTTCTTCACATGCTTTTACTAATTCGTTTAATTCTAAAACTGACATTTCTTTTATAGCTTGAATGATTTCTTCTCTTGTCATTATAATAGCACCTCCATAATATTTTACGTTTATCGTTATTTTTCAAATCTTATTCAGCAGTCTCAGCTGATCCATTCTTTTCTGCAATAGCATTTATCAAGTAAACAAACTTTGATAATGGAGCTTTTAAGCTGCCAAGTAATTTTGCAACAAGAACTTCTTTTGGTGGTATTGTTGCAAGCTCTTGTATTTTCGCTTGATCGAATATTTGACCTTCAACTATACCAGCTTTCAATTCTAACTTTTTATGATCTTTTGCAAAATCATTTAGTATTCTTGCTGGAGCAGTTGCATCTTCATATCCTATTGCTACAGATACTGGCCCTTCTAAGTATTCTGCTATTCCTTCTAAACCTAATTCCTTAGCTGCTAGAGTAACTAATGTGTTTTTGTAAACTTTGTACTCAACACCAGCTTCTCTTAGCTTCTTTCTAAGCTCTGTATCTTCTTCAACATTAAGTCCTTGATAACTAGCAAGTACAATTGATTGAGCCTTCTCAAATTTCTCTCTTATCTCTTGAACTTTAGCTTCTTTTAATTGTCTATTTTTACCTGTCACTGTAGCCACCTCCTTAACTAAAAATCAAAGCCCCTTTGCGCAGACGCAAAGAGGCTTAATAATATCCAATACCGAATATTTAAATCCTCGGTAGGTTGGTTTCCCGTTATGCTTTCACACCTACTGTCTGCGGAGATTTATCTTATTTAATTTCATACAACGTGGTTTATTATATCAAAACCTAACTGTGAAGTCAAGACTAATCTACAACTTTTGTTGGATTAATTTTTACTCCTGGCCCCATAGTACTTGATAATGTTACAGATTTGATATATTGTCCTTTAGCTGCTGCAGGTTTAGCTTTAACTATAGCTTCCATTAATACAGTATAGTTTTCAGCAAGCTTTTCAGTTCCAAATGACTTCTTTCCTATTGGAACGTGAACTATAGCAGTTTTATCAACTCTATATTCAACTTTACCAGCTTTAATATCAGCTATTGCTTTTGCTACATCAAATGTAACTGTACCTGATTTTGGGTTAGGCATTAATCCCTTAGGTCCTAACACTCTACCTAATCTACCTACTAATCCCATCATGTCTGGTGTAGCAACAACTACATCAAACTCAAACCAGTTTTCTTTTTGAATTTTATCTATAAATTCTTCTGCTCCTACATACTCAGCTCCTGCTGCTTCTGCTTCTTTAATCTTATCTCCCTTAGCAAATACTAAAACTCTAACTTTTTTTCCTGTTCCGTGAGGAAGCACTACAGCTCCTCTAACTTGTTGATCCGCATGTCTTGGATCTACACCAAGTCTTACAGAAAGCTCTATAGTTTCATCGAATTTAGCTTTTGCTGTTTTTAAAGTAAGATCTATAGCTTCAGAAGGTGTATATAAAGCATTTTTATCAATTAGCTTAATACTTTCTAAGTAACTTTTTCCTCTATTTGCCATATTCTTTCCTCCTTGTGGTATTAGCGGTTTTTACCTCCCACTAATTGAATCTATATTATTCTTCAACTGTTATGCCCATACTTCTAGCTGTACCAGCCATCATGCTCATAGCAGCTTCTACTGATGCTGCATTTAAGTCAGGCATCTTTGTTTCAGCTATTTCTTTTAATTGAGCTTTTGTAATCTTTCCAACTTTTTTCTTGTTTGGTTCGCCTGAACCACTTTCCAATCCAGCTGCTTTCTTAATTAAAACTGCTGCTGGAGGAGTTTTAAGTATAAAGCTGAAAGACCTGTCTTGGTAAACTGAAATTATAACTGGAATTGTCATTCCTGCTTGATTTGCAGTTCTTGCATTGTATTCCTTACAGAAAGCCATAATATTTACACCGTGTTGTCCTAGTGCTGGTCCAACTGGTGGTGCTGGTGTTGCCTTTCCTGCTGGAAGTTGAAGTTTAATCATTCCTACTACTTTTTTTGCCATAATTTACACCTCCTCATATGTGGTAATGCGAGCTTTTAGCTCTCCCACTGTATAAGACTACGTCTTATAGCAGGTTAATCAAGTTTTTCTATTTGATTAAAATTAAGCTCGACAGGAGTTTCCCTGCCAAACATATTAACTAAGCCTTTAATCTTCTGCTTCTCTACATTGATTTCTTGTATCAATGCAACAAAGTTCTTCAATGGTCCAGAAGTGATCTTAACACTTTCCCCTACTGATATATCGATGCTCACAGACTTTTCGGTAATTCCCATAGCTGCTACCTCTTCATCAGTAAGAGGGACTGGCTTTGAACCTGGACCTACAAATCCCGTAACCCCTCTAGTATTTCTAACTATATACCATGATTCATCTGACATTATCATTTTCACAAGTACATAACCTGGAAATACCTTCTTCTGAGTTATTTTCTTTTTGCCATCTTTTACTTCGACTACTTCTTCCATTGGGACCTGTATATCATGAACTAAATCTTGCAATCCTCTGTTTTCGATTGCTTTCTCTAGATTCACTTTAACTTTATTTTCATAACCAGAATAGGTATGAGCAACATACCAACGAGCTTTTTCTGCCATACTCAGGGGATGAGGCTATTCCTCACTCCTACCTCCCTTTTATATTTATTATTTAGTAAATATCAACTTGTAAAGGCCATTAAACCCATAATCCATAAATCCAATTATGATAGCACTAACAGCACAAAAAAACAAAACTATTATAGTAGACTTTTTAGTCTCACTTTTAGGCGGCCAAGTTATTCTTTTGGTCTCTGCCTTTACTTCCTTAAAGAACTTGACTATACCTTTTGTTGATTTTTCTTCAGCTTTTTTATTCTCACTCAAAGCCATTATATTCACACCCTTAAATGTATTTAGTGAATACAAGCAACTATTTTGTTTCTTTGTGAAGTGTGTGCTGGCGGCAGAATCTGCAATACTTTCTCATTTCTAATCTTTCTGGATCATTTTTCTTATTCTTCATTGTATTGTAATTTCTTTGTTTGCACTCTGTACATGCTAAAGTTACTTTCACTCTCACAACCTACACCTCCATATTCTGCGTATACACACACAGGCATTGCTACATTCATTAGTATTATTACATATTTAATATTAGTTCATATAAATTTGCGTGTTACTTTAAGAATTTATCACAAGTTGCTGTATATGTCAACTTTTTTTCTTTAATTGCTTTAATTGCAATATAAACCATTTTTTCACTTTACTGCTTATGCCTTTTAAAAGGACTAAGCGTTTCACCTAGTCCTAGTTATTATTTTTAGATTATTCTACTATTGTAGTAACAACTCCTGAACCTACTGTTCTTCCACCTTCTCTGATAGCGAATCTTAATCCAGCTTCCATTGCTACTGGAGTGATAAGTTCAACATTCATGTCTATGTGGTCTCCTGGCATAACCATTTCTACACCTTCTGGTAATTTGATTGATCCTGTAACGTCTGTTGTTCTAAAGTAGAATTGTGGTCTATATCCATCGAAGAATGGAGTATGTCTTCCACCTTCTTCTTTCTTTAATACGTATACTTGACCTACGAATTTTTTGTGTGGTGTTACTGTGTTTGGTTTTACTAGTACTTGACCTCTTTCGATTTCATCTCTTTGAACACCTCTTAATAATGCTCCGATGTTATCTCCTGCCATTGCTTCATCTAGTAACTTTCTGAACATTTCTACTCCTGTTACTGTTGTCTTTCCTATCTCTTCTTTCATTCCAACGATTTGTACTTCGTCTCCTGTATGAAGAATTCCTCTTTCTACTCTTCCTGTTGCAACTGTTCCTCTTCCTGTGATTGTGAATACATCTTCTACTGGCATTAGGAATGGTTGATCAGTAGCTCTTTCTGGTGTTGGTATATATTCGTCAACTGCAGCCATTAATTCGTTAATGCATGCGTCGTCTCCTTCTTCGATAGCTTTTAATGCTGATCCTACTACTACTGGACATCCATCTCCATCGAATCCATACTCGCTTAATAATTCTCTAACTTCCATTTCTACTAGTTCTAGTAATTCTGGATCGTCTACTTGGTCTGCTTTGTTTAGGAATACTACTATGTGGTTAACTCCTACTCTTGATGCTAGTAGTATGTGCTCTCTTGTTTGTGGCATTGGACCATCTGCTGCTGATACTACTAGGATAGCTCCATCCATTTGAGCTGCTCCTGTTATCATGTTCTTTACATAGTCAGCGTGTCCTGGACAGTCTACGTGAGCATAGTGTCTGTTTGCTGTTTCATATTCAACGTGTGCTGTGTTGATTGTAATTCCTCTTTCTTTTTCTTCTGGTGCTTTATCGATATCTTCGTACTTTTGTACTGTTGCTCCACCAACTTTTGCAAGTGTCATTGTTATTGCTGCTGTTGTTGTTGTCTTACCGTGGTCTACGTGTCCTATTGTTCCTATGTTTACGTGTGGCTTTGTTCTTTCAAACTTTTGTCTTGCCATTTTTTATTCCTCCCATTCATTATAAATTAAGTTTTATCTTTTTCGTAAACTCGTCCTGGTGTGTTGTCAGCTATTTTTTAAATTCATGGAGCCCACGACCGGGCTTGAACCGGCGACCTCCACCTTACCAAGGTGACGCTCTGCCAGCTGAGCTACATGGGCATCTTTCCTTAAAGCTCTTAAATAGGTATCGAACCCATGACACCACATTGTTGTTTTTCAAAAGCCCTATACCAATTATCTATTTTACTATTTTCACTTTTTTTTGTCAACAATTTTTCGCCTTTTTATTCAAGCATTTTTCTAACTTTCTTTTAACTCTTTGAAGTGCATTGTCAATAGATTTAGAATGTCTATCTAAGTCACAAGCTATTTCTTGGTATGACTTTCCTTGGAGATATGAGTTCAGAACTTCTAACTCCAACTCAGATAAAACTCCTTCTATTTCACATTCAATTTTTGTAACCTCTTCTCTACTTATAATTAACTCCTCTGGGTCAGATACCTTCACTGTGGATAGTATATCCAATAAGGTTCTATCTGATTCCTCATCATAAATAGGCTTATTAAGAGATATATGTATTGAGGGGTATATGCTTTTGTCTCGTGGCTGTTTTGATAGCCGTTATAATTTGTCTAGTAACGCACAACTCTGCAAAAGCCTTAAAGGATGATAGCTTATCAGGCCTAAAGTCTCTAATAGCCTTATAAAGTCCTATCATGCCTTCTTGGTAAATATCTTCCTTATCAGCTCCTATAAGAAAATAAGATTTTGCTTTGGCTTTTACAAAATTTTTGTATTTATTTATCAAGTATTCTTGCGCCTGTACATCTCCATTTTTAGCTTCTAAAGCAATTTCTTCATCTAATCTTTCTTCCATTTCCGCATTTCCTTCGCCAACGCTTACCTTACTTATCAAAATATCCCCTCCACCTATAAATATCCAAAAATATACTATATCCTATATTTGATTATACATTAATAGGAAATTTATAGTCAAGAAATTTCAATAACCTCTTCTAATTTTTTCAAGTTTTTCAAGTACTTCCTTATTCACTCTATCTTCTAATAAGTCTCTATTTACAGAAGTATTCTTTTTAGCCTTCGTATTTATTTTGTGGCTAGTATATATCACTTCATTGTAAAACTCCAAAGACGACATTCTTATAGCCCCTCTTTGGAATGTCACCTGCTGCTCTAAAGAATCAGAAGTTACAACGCAAACTTCGGCTTTTCTACCTATTAAACTTACATATTTTTCAATGAAGCTATCTGCTGTTTCTCCTTCTTTTGTAAAAATAACTATTAGGTTATCTAGTTTTTCTTTTTTCTCTAAACTTCCTTTTACCATGTGAGCGTCAAAAACTATAAACACCTTACACCCTTTGTATGCCGCATAATTTTGCAACATTTCAATAAGTTTAGTTCGTGCCGCTTCAAAACTATACTCCTTAATTTTACTTAGCTCCGGCCAACTATTAATTACGTTATACCCATCTACAAATACATTTCTCACGGCTTTAGCTTATTCCATTTTTTGTTTTAAAACCTCATACATCATTATGCCGGCCGCTACAGATGCATTTAAAGATGTTATATTTCCAACCATGGGAATTTTAACAAGTACATCACATTTTTCTTTAGTAAGTTTTGAGATTCCCCTTCCTTCGCTGCCTATAACCAAAGCTACTGCCCCTGAAAAGTTAGTTTGGAAACAATATCCTTCTCCATCCATATCTGCCCCATATACCCATATTCCTCTTTCCTTAACAGTATCAATGACCCTGTTTATGTTAGAAACTTTAGCTACCTTCATATATTCAATCGCTCCTGCTGATGTCTTATAGACAGTAGGTGTAATACCAACATTCCTTCTCTTAGGTATTACAATACCATGTACTCCACAAGTTTCTGCTGTTCTAATTATAGAACCTAAATTGTGAGGATCTTCAATCTCATCTAATATTACTATAAATGGTTTTTCTCCTTTTTCTTTCGCATAATCTAATATATCTTCAATATCACAATACTTATATGGAGTTACTATTGCCATAACGCCTTGATGCACTCCTGTTACAGACATAGAATCTAATTTTTTTCTATCTACTTCTTTTATAACTATATTCTTCTCTTTTGCCATCGCCAGAATTTTACTTATAGATCCTGTTATATCTCCTTTTGCCACTAATATGCTCTCTATAGTTCTATCGCTCTTTAAAGCCTCTATTACTGCATTTCTTCCTTCTATTAAATCTTCCCTAACCTCAATCTCAATATTTCCCTCATTGCCTTTTTCATTATTTCTTTCATTACTTCTATTTTTATTTCTCATATCATACTTATTATTACCTCTTAAGCCGCGCTTTTCTGAGTCATTTCTTTTAAATTCTTTCATTTTGAATACCTCCCTTTTTTTAAATTATTTTTCAGCTTCGTTTAATCTATATTTCTATAGTGCACCTCAGTAAACACCTCTGTTTGTATACTGATTATAAACCAGTTTACATATCAGAATACTTTCTTCTCACCTCTTTAATTTTTCCGCAAGTCATGGTTCCCTCAGGGCAATTTCCATTTACACAAGCCGGTCCTACCATCTTAAATAATATCGGTGCAACTTCTCTTGCTTTCCTTAACATTTCATCTGCAAGAGCATGGATTTCCCACTGGGCTCTATTACAGCATCTATGTTCAAAAAAGTTCATTAACCCTCTAGCATTCATTGTAATCACTATCTTAGTTTCGCATGCATTTGGGAATACATATCTAGCATCCTCTATAGCTTTTTTTTCTGCGCTTATAGTTTTCATTCCATCTTTTATATATCCTTCCTTTAATATATCCGTGAGTTCATCGTAAGCTTTCTGGCTATCTTCCATAGCTTTTATAAAAACTTCTCTAGCTCTATCGTCCTTATCAACCTCTGGAGGAACTATGTATTCAAACTGATTCAGCTTTACATACCTTTGACTTTGTTGAGAATAAGATGCAATTCTATGTCTAACTAATTGATGTGTTAGAGCCCTCGAGACTCCTTCAACTGCAAATGTAAATGATACATGTTCTATTGGTGACATATGCCCATAGGACATTAGTCTATCTAAAAATTTCTTTGTATTTTCTCCGTCTAGCCCTTCTAATATATCATCTACCCCAACAGCACTATAACAAAGCTTTGCTGCTGATGCAATAACCTTTTCAGGATTTGGTGTGTATTCTATCAAATTAACCTTTAAAGTCATAATATTCTCCCCCTCTGTTCTTTAATTAAATACCTAAATTTATAATAATATTCAACAATTCATTAATCCTACCTAATTGATTAGTTAAATACAAAAAACCAATTAAGGCTTCAAAACCTGTAGCTACTCTATATTCTTGGACATCGGCATTTTTAGGTACGGTACCAGATTTAGCATTTCTTCCCCTTCTATATATACTAAGCTCTTCCTCATTTAAAATATTTTCTATTCCTTTCATAAACTCACTTTGGCAATGAGCCTTAACAAAAGATATAGTATTAAGGTGAAGCCTATGTGCAGACATATCTCTATTATTATTAACTAAATAAGTTCTAATAAATACTTCATAGGCGGAATCTCCTATAAAAGCAAGAACTAAAGGATTTAACTGCTTAGCTTCATTTATAGTAAGTTTATTGTTTAAAAAATCAAATTCCATAGAGGATGATTCTCCTTTGCATTGTATTCCTATTATTACACTAATAATACTATAAGTTAATCAAATTTAAAAGTGCAGCCATTTTAATAATGACTACACTTTATTATTACCATTATTGGAATTACTCAACTCTTTTTTCTTAATATTTATTACTAAAGATTGTTTTTAGTCTGCCTTCTTCCATCTTACCCCTTGAGGTGTATCTTCCAGAACTATGCCTCTGGCTTTTAGATCATCTCTTATCTTATCAGATAAAGCCCAATTTTTGTCTCTTCTAGCTTGTTGTCTTTGTTCTATTAAAGCTTCTATTTCAGAGTTCAAATCCTCTATTGTTGATTTTTGGAGTATTCCTAATGGTTTCCCTAACTCTCTTATTAAATTCAAGCAGTATTCAACTAATTCCTTAGAAGATTCTACTCCTACATTAGTATTTATATCTTTTACTAAGTCAAAAATTACAGCTATAGCATCTGCTGTGTTAAAATCATCATCCATTTTATCTATATATTTATCTTTATATCCACCCAGAACATTTATATAGATTTTCTCTTCATCTAAAAGACTTTGGACTTTAACTTCACTTATAAGCCTCTCTAAATTTCCTATAGCATTATATAACCTATCATTAGAAGCTTTCGCACTTTCTAAAAGTTCATCACTAAAGTTCAAAGGAGTTCTATAATGAGCTGAAAGCATAAATAATCTAACAATCTCCGCATCATATCTCTCTAGAATTTCTCTTGTAGTGAAGAAATTATTTAAAGACTTTGACATCTTTCTATTATTTATATTTAGATAAGCCGAGTGCATCCAATAGTTAGCAAAAGGTTTACCGCTTCTTGCCTCACTTTGAGCTATCTCATTTTCATGGTGAGGAAAAACTAAATCTGCACCTCCTGCATGAATATCTATTGTGTCCCCAAGAATTTTATGCGCCATGCATGAGCACTCTATGTGCCATCCTGGTCTTCCTTTTCCCCATGGACTTTCCCATGAAGGCTCACCTGGCTTTTCACTCTTCCAAACTGCAAAATCCATCGGATCATTCTTTCTCTCATCTACGCTTATTCTAGCACCAGCCTGCAAATCTTCTAAATTTTGTCCTGATAACTTGCCATATTCACTAAACTTTTTAGTGCTAAAATATACATCTCCATCAATTTCATAAGCGTAACCTTTATCCATTAAGTCTTTTATAAAGTTTATTATTTCACCTATATATTCAGTAGCTCTTGGATTTACAGTTGCTCTTTCAATATTGAGCCCATCTGCATCCTTATAATATTCTTTTATATACTTATCTCCTAATTCTTTTACTGTTATATTTTCTTCATTTGCCTTTTTTATCATTTTATCATCTATATCCGTGAAATTTTGAATAAAATTCACCTTGTATCCTCTATATTCAAAATATCTTCTCACAGTATCAAATACTAAAAAAGTCCTAGCATTTCCTATGTGAAAATAATTATAAACCGTAGGCCCACAAACATACATGTTAACTTCCTTAGATTTTATAGGAATAAACTCTTCCTTTTGCCTCGTCATTGTGTTAAATACTCTCATCCTAGCGCCTCCTAACAAATTATATCAACCTCATACCCTTTTTGTTTTAATGTATTTATTATATTAAGTGAATGTTCTTTTGACTCTGTTTCAATTTCAAAAGTAACATTAGCAAAATCTAATCCACTTTCTTCCCAGTTCCTCTCCTGTCTTACTCTGACAATGTTAGCCCCTAAGCTGCCAATTTGATTTATAAGCCCTCCTAATTGACCAACTTTATCCTGAAGTTGAACCCTAAAATGTATTCTTCTTTTTAATAATACTAACTGCCTATCTATTATTTTAGAAATCATAGCTATATCTATATTCCCACCACTTATTATAGCTACTACATTTTGTCCTTTAATATGTATTTTATCTGAAAGTATCGCAGCTAAAGCTACAGCCCCTGCACCTTCTGAAATTAATTTACTGATTTCCATTAAATTAAATATAGCTTGAGCAATTTCATCTTCCGTGACAGTAACTATATCATCTACATACTTTTTTATATACTCAAAGGTTATATCTCCTGGGGTTTTAACAGATATTCCATCTGCCAAGGACTTAGCTCCCCTCAAAGTTACTATCTCTCCTTTTTCTAAAGAAGCCTTAGTAGATGCTACTATTTCTGCCTGAACTCCTATAATTTTTATATCGGGTTTTATTTCCTTTGCTGCTAGTGCAATTCCTGATATAAGTCCCCCTCCCCCGATTGGTACGATTATAGCGTCTGCTTCAGGTAATTCTTCCAAAATCTCTAAAGCAATAGTTCCTTGACCTGCAATAATAGCCTCATCATTAAACGGGTGCACAAAAACAGCTCTATTTTCATTTTGAATGTCCAAAGCTTTTATATAACATTCATCGTAAACTTCGCCACATTGAATCACCTTAGCTCCATACCCTTTTGTAGCTTGAACCTTAGCTTGTGGTGCAGTAATAGGCATTACTACTGTAGACTCAACACCAAAAGCTGTAGCCGCATAAGCCACTCCTTGAGCATGATTCCCAGCTGATGATGCAATTACCCCCCTTTTTCTTTCCTCTTCCGAAAGAGTTACTATTTTATTATAAGCCCCCCTTAACTTAAAAGCTCCAGTTTTTTGCTTATTTTCGCATTT
Organism: Clostridium bovifaecis; assembly: GCA_009738435.1. Classification (GTDB taxonomy): domain Bacteria; phylum Bacillota; class Clostridia; order Clostridiales; family Clostridiaceae; genus Clostridium_H; species Clostridium_H bovifaecis. Next base: position 3,449,950 of record CP046522.1, read on the forward strand.
AAAATAGACATTGTAACCGCTTTTTTTTGAAAAGGTACTTGAATAAAGCAAAGGTGTTTTTCGCACTACTCCTTTTATATTATCTCGGGCCTTTTTAACATCTTCCAAAGTTAATTTCATTTGATCCTTCTCCTGTCAAATATTTTATAACTTTTTTGTTTTCAGAATTATATTTACTAATTTTAATATATGCCCTATTTTATTAAGTCCTATTATAAAATTATACATTTTTTCACTCAGTTCATCTACTATTAAATACTAGATTTTTATATTTTTGCCCTTAAAAATAAAAAACAAACCTATCTTAACATCTTTATTAGGATTAAGATAAGCCTGTTTTTTATCATATAAAGTCATAAAGGTGGCTTTATATCATATCTAGTATTCCTTCTCCTATTACCAAATCTTCAGGAGTAGTTATTTTTATATTGTTATAACTTCCTTCATATAAATATACTTTATGATTGTAGCTCTCGACAATCATAGTATCATCTGTAACCTCAATACCATCTTGCAAGGCCATTTTATGAGCATTCACTATTAAATCATATTTAAAGCATTGAGGTGTCTGCACAGAGAATAAAGTATCTCTTTTTGGAGTGTTTAAGGAAAATCCTTCTTTCGTTTTAATCTTTATTGTATCTTTAGGTTCCACTCCACAAGCACAAGCGCTGTACTTATTAGCGTACTTTATTCCATCTTCAATTATCCTATTATTCACAAAAGGTCTAGCACCGTCATGTATTAAAACGATGTCGCTTCCTTCTGCCGCTAACAAACCATTTATAACCGAATCTCGTCTTGTACTTCCACCTTCAACTACTTTTTTTATCTTGCTTATTTTATATTTATCTAATATACTTTTTTTGCAATATTCTATTTCATTTTTTGCTAAAACCAAAACTATCTCATCTATAGAGCTGTTGTTTTGAAAAGCCTGGAGAGTATAATAAAGAATTGGCTTATTCCTTAAGCTTATAAATTGCTTATTCACTCCAGTATTCATTCTGGTACCTTTGCCTGCTGCTACGATAATAGCACAGTTTTTTCCCACTTAGAACACCCCTTTTAAAATTAACGCAATATGCTTACTTCTTCTGCTTAGCAAAAATCATTCTTCCTGCTGCTGTCTGCAATACTGACGTAACTATTACGTCCATAATTTCTCCAATATGTCTCTTTCCACCTTCTACAACTATCATTGTGCCATCATCTAAATAAGCTATCCCTTGCTCCTGCTCCTTACCGTCTTTGATTATTTGTATTGTCATTTCTTCTCCTGGGAGTACAACAGGCTTTACCGAGTTAGCAAGTTCATTGATATTTAGTACAGGAACACCTTGTACTCCTGCTACCTTATTTAGATTGTAATCATTAGTTATTACTTTTCCTTTTAAAACTTGAGCTAGTTTTAGAAGTTTACTGTCAACTTCCTCTATTTCCGGAAAATCCTTATCTGTTATTTGCAAATCTACACTCAATTCTTTTTGCATCTTGTTTAAGGTGTCAAGACCTCTTCTACCTCTATTCCTTTTTAAACTATCTGAAGAATCAGCTATATGCCTTAACTCATCTAACACAAAATTCGGTATTATCAGAGTTCCTTCTACAAAACCACTCTGGCATATATCTAAAATTCTCCCATCAATTATTACAGATGTATCCAAAACCTTTGGTATGCCTTTATAGGAAACCTTAGCCTTTTTTTCTTTTGGTGCTCCAACCTTTCTTATGTTAGAAATAGCTCCAATTATTTCTTCTTTCTTTTTAACTGCAATATCAACTCCTAAAGCAGCTACTATGAGAACTATAATCACTCCTATTATTTTTCCTATAAGAAAATCGCTAAATAAGCTTACAAAAGGAACTGAAATAAGCAGTCCTAGTATAGCTCCTATAGTACCGATAACTATCTCTACAGTCGGTATCTTTTGTATATTTTCTTCAAAATAATCCATAACTCTAGTTATTAAAGAATTAAGTATAGGGGAAATAATAAATAATATAAGTCCTAAAAGCAAAGTAGAAAATGCCAAAAACACTACTTTCAGAATAGTTGTGCTATTAAAATAAGCCAGCCTATTCAACTGAAGCAGCCATTCTCCGGTTATAAATCCTAATATAAGGCCAATCACAGTAAAAAGTCCTCTTAAAATCTTTTTAAACATTTCTTTCACCTCCTTGATATTTTTACCATTTTATTCAAAAAGTTTTTAATATCATTAATAACAATATATATTATTATGTACCTTATTTCAACTAAGCTAGCAATTATTTATAATTTATTCATGAAAATTTCCTATGCTTTTTCCTCAGTATATATTTTCGTCCAACATTTAACTTTTTAATCCCCCTATCAATAAAAAGTGTCTTGTTTTATTATATACATGTACCAACAATCCTCTGAAGTTTGTTGACAAAATTATCTAAAAATTATTATAATTATAGTATAAGACATTGAAAAAATTACTAATAGGGAGTTGAAACCATGAAAGATGTTATTTTCGATGATTTTCAGAATGCAGTAGATGACTGTCTTTTACGTCATAGAAGTCTATTGGATATAATGACAAAGCTTCAAGAATCCGAGGGACGTATAAACAGAGCCATTGCAAAATCCGTTACTCGTTGTGGATGCGTAAAGATAGATGCGGCAAAGCAAGAAATACCTAACGTTGATAGTATAGATATTGATTCTTTTAGAAATCACTTAAACACTCACTTAGATGGAGAGTTGTGTGAAAATTGTAGGGATGTTATTGAAAGGGAAATCGGCAATAATTTATTTTACTTAACTTCACTATGTAATTTATTAGATTTAAATCTCTATGACATACTTTTAAAAGAATATAATAAAATAAATACTTTAGGTAAATATACTTTTAGATAATTAATAGCACAAAATAAGTATAACTTATTTTGTGCTATATTTGCTTATCTATCATAAACTGCTCTCTTAACCTACGGAGCCCATTTTTAATAGCTTTAGCTCTAGCTTCACCAATACCTTCAACATTGTCTAGTTCTTCATAAGTAGCTTCCATAACCCCTTTAAGTTCTTTAAAGTTGCTTATAACATTTTCAATTACGTTTACAGGGATTCTCGGAATCTTACTCAACATTCTATATCCTCTTGGAGAGATTAGGGTATCCACTAGTGCAACCCCATTATATCCTAAAGCTTTAGATATTGAATCTAAATCCAAAATCTCGTCTGAGGACATTTTTTGAATTTGTTCATATATTTTATTATAATCCATATTATTTTGGCAATAATCCCTAATTAATAGTATGCCGTCTTCTTCCACACTTCTTACAAGCTCATTTAACTGCATAGAGATAAGCCGACCTTCATTTCCAAGCTCAATTATATACCGCTCCACTTCATCTACAATTCTCATAACCATCTCTGTTCTTTGAATTGCGGTCATAACATCAAACAATGTAACTAAGTCTTGAAATTCTAGTAAATTTAGGTTACTAACTACCCTTTCTAAAACAGACACATATTTTTCAAGAGTTTGAAGTGCTTGATTCGCCCTCGCAAGTATATCGCTGCTATCTCTTAGTATATATTTTATATCATTTTTATAAACAGTAATTATATTTCTTCTCTGGGAAATTGCAATTACTATCCCACCAGTTTGTTTTGTCACTCTATAAGCTGTTCTATGTCTCGTTCCCGTTTCAAAGGTTGGAATAGAAGCGTCTGGTATAAGCTGGGTATTTGCATAAAGTATTCTTTTTAAATCACTGCTTAACACTATTGCACCATCCATTTTAGCTAATTCATATACATAAGAAGGACTATATTCAGAGTCTATATTAAACCCACCGTCTACAATTTTTAATATTTCTTCACTATCACCAAGTATTATTAGTCCACCAGTTTTAGCTCTTAATATATTATCAAGACCTTCCCTTAGCTGAGTACCTGGAGCCATAATCTTCAATATATCCATAAGCTTTTTCTCTTTATCTACTCTCATATCTCACCATCCTTTCATTTGTTTATTCTACATCTTAAAACGCTTTACTTACCGCCTCTTTTAAAGATGACACTCCTATAATATTTTTACCTTTCACCTCTAGCTTATCCTTATTTCTAGATGGTATTACAATATTTTCAAATCCCATCTTTATACCTTCATTTACTAATCTGTCACATAAAGAAATAGGTCTTACTTCTCCAGTCAAACCAACCTCTCCAAAAACTATCATCTTATTTAGCTTGAAGCTTTTCCCTTTCACGCTAGATATGAGAGCTAAAGCAAGCCCTAAATCCCCATAAGTGCCTTCAATTTCAAGACCACCTACTACATTTACATAAACATCACAATTATAAAAAGGAATTTTAAGCTTTTTCTCTAAAACCGCTAAAATTAAATTTAATCTTGATGTATCCACACCTACTGCAGTTCTTCTTGGCATAACAGCTTTAGTCTCTGTTACCAGTGCCTGAATTTCTACTAGAATAGGCCGTGTCCCCTCCATTATTCCAATTACTATAGATCCTTCAGAGTTGAAATTAGTTTCCTCTAAAAATACTTCGGAGGGATTAAGAATTTCTTTAAGCCCTTCTTGTCTCATTTCAAAAACTCCAATTTCACTTGTAGTTCCAAATCTATTTTTTATAGTTCTTAATATCCTAAACTCCTGCGTTCTTTCTCCCTCAAAAGAAAGTACTGTATCAACCATATGCTCTAAAACTCTTGGACCAGCTAGCTCCCCTTGCTTAGTTACATGTGCAACTATAAACAATGGAATATTTTTTGTCTTTCCAATCCTCATAAGTTCATTAGAACATTCTCTTACTTGAGATACACTTCCCGGTGCTGATTCAATGGAGGGTTTGAATAAGGTTTGGATGGAATCTATAATCACAAATGCAGGATTCATCTTATCAATATGTTCCTCTATCAGTTGAAGATTAGTCTCTGAGAGAATGTATAACTCAGAGGATATATTTCCCAACCTATCTCCTCTTATTTTTATTTGCTCTCCTGATTCCTCTCCTGATACATATAATACCTTTCCTACCTTTTGAGCAATATTGTTTGCAGTTTGCAGCAGTATAGTAGATTTTCCTATGCCTGGAGCTCCTGATATTAAGGTTAAAGACCCCTTAACCAATCCACCGCCTAATACTCTGTTGAGTTCATTAATTCCTGTGTCGTATCTTTCAAATTCTCCTGACTTTATATTTGATATACTTTCTGGTTTACTATTGCTACTTATTCCTGTACTTCTACTTAAAACCTTCTCTTCCTTCTTCTCTTCAACCATGCTGTTCCATGTACCACATCCCGGACACTTGCCGAACCATTTAGGAGCCGCATATCCACATTCTTGGCATATAAACACATTTTTATTTTTAGCCATAAGCATCACTCCTGTTTATTCATACAAAATAACATTATACAATATTTTTGTGTAAATTTGTATGAAATATGAAATTTTTTATATAAATTAGATACGCCTCAATATCGTTGCATTTATAAAAAACCGACAGTACAGCACAAAGCTGATTCTGTCGGTTTTATAGCTTATTTCAAGGTTTAATTTAATGTCTCTAATACTAGATTATCATCTTTTACAGTTGCACGAATTTTATCGCCCTTTTTAATAGTTCCTCTTAAAATCTCCTCTGATAATTTATCTTCAACAACCTTTGTTATAGTACGTCTTAAAGGCCTTGCTCCATAAGCAAGATCAAATCCTTCTTTAGATAGCAGCTTTTCCGCTTCGTCATCAAATTCAATGTTTATTTCTTGGCGCTCTAATCTGCTTGATACCTCTTTAAGCATAAGCTTAACAATTTGTCTCAGATCCTTTTCCTCAAGAGAATGGAATACGATAATATCATCTATTCTGTTTAAAAACTCAGGTCTAAAACTTCTTTTAAGCTCATCCATAACATTATCTTTCATCTTTTCATATTGGCTTTCAACTTCATCCTCAGATGTAGAGAACCCTAAAGCCTTTTGTTTTTTAATTGTTGATGCACCTACATTTGAAGTCATTATTATTATTGTATTTTTAAAATCTACTGTCTTGCCCTTTGAATCTGTGAGCCTTCCATCCTCTAATATCTGCAGAAGAATGTTAAATACTTCTGGGTGTGCCTTTTCAATTTCATCAAAAAGAACTACAGAGTACGGATGACGTCTTACCTTTTCAGTTAGTTGACCACCTTCATCGTGTCCTACATATCCTGGAGGAGAACCTATGAGTCTTGATACAGCATGCTTCTCCATATATTCTGACATATCTACTCTTATTATATTATTCTCATCTCCAAACATAGCTTCAGCAAGGGCCTTAGATAGCTCTGTTTTGCCTACCCCCGTAGGTCCTAAGAATATAAAAGATCCAATAGGTCTCTTAGGATCTTTAAGTCCAACTCTAGCACGTCTTACAGCTCTAGCAATTGACTTTACAGCTTCCTCTTGGCCTATAACTCTTCTGTGAAGCAATTCTTCTAACTTCATTAATCTCTCTGACTCACTTTCAGTTAGTTTTTCTACAGGTACACTAGTCCATCTTGCTACCACCTGAGCTATTTCTTCTTCTCCAACGATTTGAGTAAAACCATGGTTTTGTTTTTTCCAATCGTTTTTAAAACTATCTAGCTTTTCCTTTAGCTCTTTTTCCTTATCTCTAAGGTGTGCCGCTTTTTCGAAATCTTGAACCTTAATTGCATCTTCCTTCTCTTTTTGAGCCTTTTCGAGTTCTTCTTCTAATCCCTTTAAATCTGGCGGAACTGTTAAGTTCTTAATTCTAACCTTTGCACCAGCCTCGTCTATCAAATCTATAGCTTTATCTGGAAGATATCTATCTATAATATATCTATCTGATAATTCAACTGCTGCCTCTATTGCTTCATCTGTAATCTTCACTCCATGGTGAGCTTCGTATTTGTCTCTTAGCCCCTTTAATATCATTATAGATTCTTCTTTAGAAGGTTCTCCTACAGTTACAGGCTGGAATCTTCTTTCTAGCGCCGTATCTTTCTCAATATATTTCCTATATTCATCAATAGTTGTAGCCCCTATACATTGAATTTCTCCTCTTGCTAGAGCTGGTTTTAATATATTTGATGCATCTATTGCTCCTTCTGCTCCACCCGCTCCAACTATAGTGTGAATTTCGTCTATAAATAAAATTACATTACCTGCTTTGCTTACTTCTTCCATGACCTTCTTTATTCTATCTTCAAATTCTCCTCTATACTTTGATCCCGCTACCATAGAAGATAGATCTAGAGTTACTACTCTTTTGTTTTTTAGTATTTCAGGAATATTTCCACTTGCAATTTTTTGGGCAAGTCCCTCTGCAATAGCAGTCTTACCTACTCCAGGATCACCGATCAAGCATGGATTATTCTTAATTCTTCTGCATAAAATCTCAAGAACCCTCTCTGTCTCCTTATCCCTTCCTATTACAGGATCAAGCTTTTCTTCTGAAGCCATCTGAGTTAAGTCTCTTCCATATTGGTCTAGAGTTGGAGTATTATTATTTTTCGGCTCTACCTTGCCTGCGTTTGCTGATCCTTGAACATGTTCTGGATTAAATGCTTTGATTAGCTCCTTTTGAAGTTTCTCAAAGTCTAAACCTAGATTGTTTAAAATAGTATAAGCTACTCCTTCTGATTCTCTTATCAAAGCCAGTAGTATATGTTCCGGTGTAATATAATTGTGATTTAACTTTCTAGCCTCTAACAAGCTTAATTCTAATAATCTTTTTGTTCTCGGTGTCAAAGGAATCTCGCTTTTATTTGCGCTTATTTCCCCTTTTCCTTCATACTCTTCAATCAAATTTCTTACGTTTTTTTCAGTTACATTCATTTCATTAAGAAATCTCTTAGCAGTTCCATCATCTTCCTTTAAGATTCCAAGTAAAATATGTTCTGTACCTACATACCCATGCCTAAAGGCTTGTGCTTCTTGCTGTGCATAATACAAAACCTTCTGTGCTCTATCTGTAAATCTTCCGAACATCATGGGTTATACACCTCCTTAATCTATAATTGAATATTTTTTAATCTTTCTTTTACAAGTACTGCCCTATTTAAGTTTTTTTGTTTGTCGAAAAGCATATCTCCTGACACCTTTTGAAGTGTTGCTGGTTGGATATCAACAAGTAGCTTATTCAGTGTATTCTTATCTATATCTTTAATTATTCCCATTTCAACTCCTAATCTTACATTAGAAAGTAAATTTAAGGTCTCTTTTGATCTTAGCATGACCGCAGACTTTAATATACCTATTGATCTATATATTTTATCCTCTATTTCATATCTACTTTTGCTTATCATTCTTCCTCTAGCTAAATTTTCTCTATTAATAATTTGATTGATAACTCCTGTTAAATTTGTTAGTATCTCTTCCTCATTTAATCCTAAAGTTATTTGATTAGATATTTGATATAGATTTCCCTCACCTTTAGAACCTTCTCCATATAACCCTCTTATAGTCATTCCTACTTGAGTTAAGGCATTTAGTAATCCCACTATTTCATTATTCACTGTAAGCGCTGGCAAGTGTACCATAACAGAAGCTCTTAGTCCTGTTCCTAGATTTGTGGGACATGATGTTAAATAGCCAAGTTTCTCATCAAATGCATAATCCAATTTTTCCTCTAATAAATCATCTAGTTTATTTATATAATCAAAAGCTTCTTTTAAATTAAGACCTCCAGTTATTGTTTGCAGTCTTAAGTGATCTTCTTCATTCACCATAATACTTATGGTTTCATCATTATCTAATATAAAAGCTGATTCTTTTCCGTTACTTATAAGTTTTTTGCTTATTAAATGCCTTTCAAAGTACGCTTGATTAGTCACTTCATCATTTTGCCATAAATATATTGTTTTAAACTTTTCTTCAGTATAAGGTGATGAGTAAAAAGCCTCTTCTACTGTTTTTACTATGTCTTTTCCTTCATCTTCATTTAGTTTATTAGGAAAAGGAGCGTTTTTTAGGTTTCTTGCGAGCCTTATTCTACTACTTAAGACTACATCATCATTTTTAGTTTCAGTTTCTATCCAACTCTTCATATCTTCACCTCCATCTCACCTATTCAGAATCCTTTTCTACTTCTCTGATTTGATCCCTTATCTCTGCAGCTCTCTCATACTCTTCTAGAGTGATAGCTTGTTGTAACTCTTCTTTCAGTTTTAACAGCCTCTTCTTTTGAACCAAATTTTTGCCAGCCTTATTAGGCACCTTACCTATATGTTCTACATTACCTTGCACTCCCTTAATTACAGATAACATAGTTGGATTAAAAGATTCGTAACATTGACTGCATCCAAGGAGACCTCTTTCCTTAAATTCCCTATAAGTGGTGCCACAATTTCCACATTTTAATTCTGTAGCTTTAGTATTAATAGAGCTCTTATTTACATAGTCCATAAGTCCGCTTAAAACATTTGGGAAAGAAAATGGCGCCATCATATCCATGTCAGATACCAAGTTAAATTCCTCGCTTTTACCAGCGCATTCTGAACATAAATTTGCTTCTTTTTTAACTCCATTTACTATTTTTGTAATATGAATAGTGGCCTCATTTTGTTTACAAGATTCACAAAGCATCAAATCACCCCTTTAAATTACTAAAAATACTTATTCTATATTTTACCATATTTCTTGAGCTTTATAACAATATAACCCTTATCATAGATTTTAATACTTCTGCTCTAACATTATTCTTTTGATCAAATGGTATTATTAAGCTTCTATCGTTTATAACCGCCTTCATTATATTAGCTTCTCTATTGGTTATTATCTGTCTTTCCCTTAACCCATCAATAATATTATAGGCAGCATTATAAGTAATACTGTTTCCTATTTTATCTTCAATTAATCTTCTCAGAGTTTCATCTTCTTCATATTGGATTTTCTTTATCCTTATATATCCTCCTCCGCCTCTCCTGCTTTCAACATAATAACCACTTTCTGTTGAAAACCTAGTAGTAAGAACATAGCTTATTTGAGACGGTGCGCATTTAAATTGGTTTGCAAGCTCATTTCTTCCTATTTCAAGTTCGCTAGCATTACTTTCTTCTAAAAGTTCTTTTATAAAATCTTCTATTATATCTGATAGTCTAGACATATTATCACCTCTGCTGACTTTGACTTTCCTTGACCTTTATTTACTTTATAATAATATTTTATAAAACTACTTCAACTGTATTTTCTATCAATTTTAATCTTTTATTTCTATTTCTAGCCCTATATATTAGTTTACTTTAATATTGCTTAAAATTTCTTTTACATTCTATAACTTTCATTCAGCGCTACTTTTTACACCTAAGACCTTTACTAAACTAGACAAGGTCGCTTCTAGACTCCTATCGCACACCCTACCATCCCGTTCCTAAGAATTGAGCATATCAAATAGATTTAGAAGCACATTGTCCACATACCATTTCTTAAAACTACCGAAGGGTTATCATCTATAAAATCATAACCATAAGAAGACCAACCACAATTAGGAAAGAACTAACCCACCATATCAAAAGGTTACATTTTACAAGCTTATAGGGTTACATATTCATTTGATAACACCTTCGCTCACTCAATACATAACTACAGCAAAGAAAGTACTAATCCTTTTGTCAGTATAAATTGTGCTGCGAAAAATTATTCTCTTACTTTTGTTTTTTCAAAAATTCACAATAAAACAGCTGCAGCATATAAATTATTTATATGCTGCAGCTATCTATACCTAATATAAAGATTATATTAACTTTAGACTATATAACATATGCTTTTTAAATTACATATTAGAATTTATTATTTAAAATATCTGTTAAGCAATCCTAGGAATGCCTTACCATGTCTTGCCTCATCTTTACACATTTCATGAACTGTATCATGGATTGCATCATAGTTTAACTTTTTAGCCAATGTAGCTAGATCTTTCTTACCTTGAGTAGCTCCATACTCTGCTTCAACCCTCATTTCAAGATTTTTCTTAGTACTATCAGTTACTACTTCACCCAAAAGTTCTGCAAATTTTGCAGCATGTTCTGCTTCTTCATACGCTGCTTTCTCATAGTACATACCTACTTCAGGATATCCTTCTCTAAAAGCTTGTCTAGCCATTGCGAGATACATTCCAACTTCTGTACACTCTCCAGTAAAGTTAGCTCTTAGCCCTTCTATAACCTCTGGATCTACATCCTTAGCTACTCCTATTCTATGTTCATCTGCCCATTGTAAGTTGCCATCCTCTTTCTTTTCTACAAATTTATCTTTTGATGCTCTGCATTGTGGGCACACTGCTGGTGCATCTTCTCCCTCGTGAATATAACCGCATACTGAACAAACAAATTTTTTCATTTTAATATCCTCCTAATTAATAATTTTATATAATAATTTTTATTATTTAATATTTATTATTATTTACTATATTTATACTATATCCATTTTCACTTTTTATCAAGTTTAAATCAGTCTATAATTCCCAGTAATCTTAGATTAAATATCTATTGCTACGCTTTTCTCGCATTTCCGCACATCTTTATATATATTACAAAATATACATTAAAATATATATCTTTTATAAATTAAATAAAAGATGCTAAAGCATAAACTTATGCACTAGCATCTCTTAAGTTATTTATTTTATGAAATTTATTGTATTCTAAATATTTTGCACTTCATAATCTATGTAAATTCTTTGTTCTTCTTTAAAACTTTTTCTTTCATCTATTGCATTTTTATACTTACCAATTCTATTATAAAGCTCCTGCAATATAACGAACTTATATTAGCTCCTAATATTTATTTACTTTGTTTGGATAAATCCCTATAAGATTTATATCCATGTATGCTAGTCGAGGTTTTTACTGCTTTAACTATAGCCCTCTCCATAGTCCTAGCAGCTAAAAGCCCTACTACATTTACATCAGCTTCAACTTTTCCTGTGGCAATAGAAAAAATGGTATCTCCATCATACATAGTGTGCACAGGATAAATAGTTCTTCCATACCCATTGTGAGCCATAGAAGCCACTTTATTGGTTTCGGCCTTTGTTAACTTAGCATTTGTAACAATAATCCCTATAGTAGTATTTCCATTGTATAAATTCTTTTTATTATCATATTGCGATAACATTATATCTTCTGTATCTCTTAGTCCATTTTTATTTTCATTTAATACTCCTGCAACTATTTTACCATCTTTAGGATCTATTACATCTCCTAAGCAATTAACTGCTACTATAGCACCTACAATTAAATCACCAACTTTAAGAGTATAAGTTCCAAGCCCACCCTTCATAGCAAATTCTGGTCCTAACACCTTGCCAATAGTAGCACCTGTTCCTGCTCCTATATTGCCCTCCAAGCATTCAGATTTACTTGCATTTAAACAAGCCTTATACCCCATTTCTTTATCCGGTCTAACTTTATGATCTCCTATAACTAAATCAAATAGCGCCGCTCCACATACTATAGGCACTTTTGTCACGCCTACATCAAAGCCTATGCCTCTTTCCTCTAAATACTTCATGATTCCTCCAGCAGCATCTAATCCAAAGGCACTTCCTCCTGTTAAAAGAATAGCATGGATTTTATCTACCATATTCATGGGATTTAACAGGTCAGTCTCTCTTGTGCCTGGTGCTCCCCCTCTTACATCAACTCCAGCTATAGCACCTGCTTCACATAAGATTACAGTACATCCTGTAGCTCCATCTAAATCTTGTGCATGACCCAACTTTATTCCTTCTATATCTGTAATTTTTATGGCTTCCATATATACTCCCCCTATAACTAAGCTTCGTTTAAGAAACATTTTGCGTCGCATTTTTCTTATAAAATGAAAGTAGTAAAAACCCGCTAGGCATTTACTACTTATTATTTATTGTTAAATATTTAATTATCTCTTTATTCTTCTTACTGCAAAAACTATTGGAATTGTTATTACTATAGCAACACCCATTTCAGGCAATCCATGAGTTGTTCCTAGTACTAAAAGAAACTTACCTACAGTATCCACCTTTTGCCCAAGTGCCTTTGCAACAGGTTCAGCATATAATAAGTACATCATTCCTAAAAAACCAACAGTATTCATTAAAGTAGCTAGTGCTGCTGATGCACCCACTTTTATACTTTCATTTTTTAGCGGAATGCCTTTATACACATAATAAGCTACAACACCTATTAGCATTCTTGGAAATATAGAGACTAGTGGATTCATTGCCGCAAAAGACAATGGAGTTGGCTTTATTATGGCATTAACAAAACTTATTATTCCAAATACAAGTCCCATTAATGCACCTAATATTGGTCCTTCCAATATAGCGGTGATTATAACTGGTATGTGCATAATTGTTGCACCAACTGGCGGAATTGGTATAATTCCAAGTGGTGTAAGCCCAAGAATAGCTGATATCGCAGCTAACATGGCAAATGTGGTAAGCTTTCTTGTTCTGGTTGTAGTTGACACTAAATTTCTTTCCATAAATTTCATACCTCCGTTCTTATTCCTTTAAGGATATAAGTCGAGCGATGGAAACTTAACTATTAAATTTTAAGGCTAAAATTTAGTTCAGTTTCTTATCAGAATACCGACTTTGTAAATATTTTAACACCTTTTTGGACAAAGTCAAAGAGTTTTTTTGACTTTTTTCAAGATTTTTACATATGTAAATGCTTTTATTTCTTCTATGAAAATTATTATCTAGCTTTAATTGTAGGCTTTCCTTTTATCTTGCTTCTTTCTTTTGTCTCCCTTAAGTATAATCCATACATAAAGAGGGCCGCTACTATTGATAGAACAAATATAAATGGCCATGCCATCCTAACTTCCTTACCCTTTATATATGACCCCATAACCCGAGGGCCTATAGCATTTCCTGCTCCCCCTATTATCGGAAGTATAGAATTAACTCTTCCTCTATGCGACATAGGTGTATGATTTGCTATGTAAACCCCTTGATTAGTAGCAGATAAAATTTCCCCCGTAGTCCATATTACCGTTGATATAACAAAAAACTTATAGTGTTGTGCATAGTAAAGCATCCCGAACCCAATTGCATAGAATATTCCAGCTAAAGCTATATTAAATATCGCCTTATTTTTCTTGTTAAATGTATAATCACTACTGTAAAAGCTACAACTACAATAGCATTAACAGACATCAAAGTCCCAAACATCAAGGCTCCATTTTCTGGAAATAAGGCTTTTACTTGAAGAGGAATTGCAAAATTACTTTGAGCATATACAAAGGAATATATGATTGAGATTAGCGAAAATATTAAAAGTGTAGGTCTTTTCCATATAACGCTAAACACACTTCCAGCTTCACTTTTCTCTTCACCGCATTCATACTCATGACTCTTTTTCTTAATGTTTAATTTATCAGGTATAGTTTCTTTAACAAACACTGCAACTAATATTAAGGATATAATAGTAGTTAAAGCATCTCCCCAAAATATCCACTTAATATACTTTTTATATAAAACTCCTGCTATAAATGGCCCTATTGCTACGCCTATATTTATTCCTAAATATAAAAGTGAAAATGCTTGCTGCCTATTCTTCTTATCTGTTAAATCTGCAATCATAGCAGCATTTGCTGGCTGTACTGCTCCATTAAAAAAATTATACAAAACTAAAATCCAAGGAATTAGAATAGATCTTCCTAAAACTCCGCAGGGTATTAACATAATAGCGGCTAATGATTGAAATACCAATATTATTTTCTTCCTGCCTACATGATCTGATAGCTTTCCTCCTATTATAGAGCCAATAGCTCCAGCGATTGCTGCTATCATCATAAAACGTCCTACTTTATCCGAAGCCATACCTAGCTTTTCTGTTAGAAACATAGCTAAGAATGGGAACACAAAACTTCCTATGCTGTTTATAATTCTTGCAAAAAACAATATAATTATATCTTTGGGTAACTTTCTATAACCCTTGATTGTTTCTAATAGCCCCATAACCATCCCCCTTGTCCTATTTAGTTCTTTAGATAAGCATATTATTTTACTATATTCATATCATCTTTTATACACTAAATTAAAGACCGCCAGTATGGCGGTAAAGTTTATTTAGCAAGCTCATACATAGCATGAGCATATATTTTAGAATTCTTAATCAGGTGTTCTATTTTTATATATTCATTAGCCTGATGGTCAAGGTCTGGTTCCCCTGGGAATATAGGCCCAAAAGCGACTATATTAGGCATTTCTTTAGCATATGTTCCCCCTCCTATAGATAAAAGTTCTGCCTTTTCACCTACTTGTTCTTCATAAACTTTAGATAAAATTTTTATTACTTTATGTTCTTGAGGAAAATATAGTGGCGGCTGATGTTCCATGTTCTCTATGCCAATCCCAGTACCCTGTATGGTTTTATCTAATCTCATAATCATATCTTCATATTTGCAGGTCACAGGATATCTAAGATTTAATGTCATTTTTATCTTATCCTCATCTGCATTTATCACTCCTACATTAAAGGATAGCTTTCCTGAAACCTCATCTTGAAGTCCTACTCCAAATTTTTCTCCATATACATCCATGCCTATGTGCTTATCCATAAATCTAATAAACTTGACTATATCACTATCTTCTAGTTGTAATTCTGAAAGAAAAGCAAAGAGCTGCATTATAGCATTCTTACCCAACTCTGGAAGGCTGCCATGTGCTGACACTCCTTTTGATTTTACAACGATAACTTCATCTCCAGGCTCTACGCTTATATAATATCCTGTTCTATCTGTAAATTCCTTTACAGCATTTACTATAATATTTATATCATTTATTAATATCCCTGCTTCACAATAATCTGGAACCATGTTTGCTTTTTGTCCGCCTTTTATATACTTTATGGAATTTTCCTTTCCTCTAACATTAATTTCTTTTACTAAGTCAAAAATAGTTATACCCTTTTCTCCATTGATAATCGGATATTCAGCATCAGGAGTGAACCCTGCTGCAGGTGACTTTTCACTTTTAAAGTAGTATTCTATTTCTTCTCCACTTCCTGTTTCCTCATTTGCACCAAAAATAATTCTTATTTTCTTAGAGACTTTAAGTTCTAGATCCTTTATAGCCTTAAGGGCATAAATACATGATATCAGCGGTCCTTTATCGTCCATAGTCCCCCTCCCAAATATCTTTCCATCATGAACTTCTGCTCCATATGGTGGATACATCCACCCATCACCTTCTGGTACTACGTCGACATGACCTAAAACCGCTACATATTCCTCTCCCTCACCATATTCCGCATAACCTATATAATTATCTAGATTTACCGTTTTGAATCCTAGTTTGCTACATAAATCCAAGCAATATTTTAAAGCCTCTGTAGGACCTTCCCCAAAAGGCATTTCCTCCTCCTCTTCCCCTCTTACACTTTTAATTCTTACTAAGTCTTGAGTAGAAGTTACTATATCTTTCTTAAACTCATCTACTTTTTTATTTATATTCATGATATATCTCCTTTCACGCGAGCAAAATCTGTTAAACTTCTATATCTTATTATACATTGTACCCTTACTATTTGTAATTATAGCAGATAAATACAAAGCTATGCTATCTTAGAAAATTTATTTAGTACTAGAAACTTTCTAAAACTCACTTTTATAAAAACAATATTATAGGTTTAAAAACTTGTTCTATGTCAATAATTTGAATAATACCTTATTTTAGGAGGGATATATATGAATGAAAATTTAAATACAGATGAATTTTTAGAGGAAGAAATTATAAAATATTTATCTCAAGGAAAAAAACTATTCAGCCAAAATAGAATTGATGAAGCTTTTGAGAACTTTGACAAAGCTTTAGAACTTAACATAAACTATGCTGATATTTATCTAACTAAAGGTGAAGCATACATGCAAATGTTTGAGATTGAAGAAGCTGAAAAATGTATAAAAAAATACCTTAGAATGAATGCTAACTCGTATAGAGGATATATGAATATGATAGAAATATATACAATGAGAGGTAACTTTAAAAAAGCATTAAGCTTTTGTAATAAAGTTATAGAACAAAGACAAAATGATTTTTTAATCTATTATAAAAAAGCCTATATATTAACGCAACTTACCAGAATAGAAGAAGCCCTAAAGTGCTATGATAAATGTATACAACTTAATCCAAATTATTATGAAGCTTACTGCGAAAAAGCTGAGCTCTTAGCTGCATACTGTAATCACGATGAAGCACTAGACCTTTATTCAAAAGCTATTAAACTAGATAGTAATAGGATTGACGCATATATAGGTAAGGCATTAGTATACGTAGATCTAGAAAACTATGATCATGCTTTTCTTACAATAAAAAAAGCTTATGAACTAGATCCTTCTGATGAGTGGTGCCGATGCCACTATACAATAATAAAAGATATACTTAAAAATCAAAAAAATGCCCCTAATAATAGAGGCATAGTTATACCATTTAATTAAATTGCGATACAGCTTAATTAGTGAAGAAGGGAAGCGGAAAATATTAGAATCACCTTGCAATGCAAGATACTTCTATCTTTTATTTTTCTCTTCCCACATAACTACTGTTTTAAGACGAATACTATCTTTAACATCTATAAGTCTTTGGTTTCTGGAACCTGCATACTTTTTAGCTCCTTCCATTAAACCTTTTTCAAATCTTCCATCTATAAGAACATCCACCTGCTCTAATAGTTTTAGCTTTCCCTCTTCTCTACTGTTTATAATTTCTTCAAAGGTATAACCTGTATAAGACCAAAGGCTAAGACCCATATTTTTTATGTTTTTAGCGAGGATGCTTAACGGATATGCCTGATCAAAAGGTTCTCCCCCTGAAAAAGTTACTCCTCTGATTAATGGCATATTACACTGTATTCTATCAATAAGCGTATCTATCTCTATTTCTTCTCCATAATTATAATCCTGCATTGCCTCGTTATGACAGCCATCACACTTGTGACTGCATCCCGACAAAAATAGTGCACTTCTTAATCCTTCTCCATTTACCATGGTATTATCTAAAAATCCGGCTACCTGCAGTTTCATCTTAACCACTCCAGCTAATTTTTATAAGTATTTATGTGCATATTATCATTATGAGAAAGTCTATCTTCACGTTCTGCAACTTTCCCTGAACCAAACCTTTCATCTAATGATAGGTAACCAGTAACTCTTGATATTCCCTGAATGTCAAGGTTACCACATTTAGGGCAACTTGTTTCGGAAGCTTCTATCTTCTCCCCGCATCCTTTACAGTACCTCATGTGAAAATTTACCCCTATATAGCTTATATTGGTATTTGTATAGGCATAGTCTATTATAGATTTTACATCTTCTGCTTGTGGATATCCATCCATTTCAATATATGTAATATGGCCTCCATTACATATCTTATGGAAAGGTGCCTCTAAATCTATTTTATTTTTAATCGATACCTTATATCCTACTGGAATATGATAACTATTTGTGTAGTAGTCTTTATCTGTAACTCCATCTATTCTTCCAAAAACAGCTTGGTCTTGTATAACGAATTTCCCTGAAAGCCCTTCTGCAGGAGTTGCATAACATGACCAATTAAGCTTATCTACTTCCCTATATTTATCACAAAACTCCCTTATGCGGGAAACAATTCTAACTCCTAAATTGTAAGTTTCTTTATCTTCTCCGTGATGTTTGCCAACTAGGGCTACCAAGGTCTCTGCTAGGCCAATAAATCCAATTCCCCAAGTTCCTTGCTTAAGTATCGGTTCTATAGAATCTTCTCGATTTAATCCTTCAGAGCCACGCATTAACTGTTCTCCTGCTACAAAAGGTAAATCTTTTACCTTTAACCTTTTAAGTACATTATATCTATGAATCAAAGACTCTCTGGCTAGCTCTAATCTGCTGTCTAATAGCGAGAAAAACTTATCTATATCTCCCTTAGCTAATATACCGATTCTAGGCAAGTTTACTGTAGTAGGAGCTATATTACCACGTCCTGCAGGTCCTGGTTCTCCATTTACATTAGACATTATGTAAGTTCTGCATCCCATTGTAGCAGCGATCACACCCTTATCATAGTATTCCTTATTAAAGTCTGCATCTAAATTCATAAACATAGGATTCATTCTCTTACTTGCTACCCTGCAAGCTAATTCGTACAGGTAGTAATATGGATCTCCCGACTCTCTATTAACTCCTTTTTTAACTCTAAATATTATATTAGGGAATATAGGTTGCTCTCCTTTTCCAAGCCCCTTTTCATATTCTTCTAAGAAGATTCTATCCACCATAGCTGCATCTTCACTCTCTGGTAATCCAAGATTAATAGAGCTAAAAGGAACCTGACTTCCCGCTCTAGAGTGCATAGTGTTTAAATTATAAACAATTCCTTGCATAGATTGATGAACTATTTTCTCTAGCTTTTTCTCTACAACTTCATCTAAATTTTCTATGTATCCAAAATACTCGTTATATTCTTTTTTTATTTCATTCCTAGTCATATCCACGAAAGGAGCCATGTCATTGTCAAAATTTGCATGAGATTGTCCGCCAAACATATCATTTTGAGTGCTCTGAAGCAATATACAAGATAGCTCCGCTGCAGATTCTATTCGCTTTGCTGGGAGAATTGTACCATAACCTGTGTTAAATCCTCTATTTAATATTTTTCCAGTTTCTATATTCAAACAATTTACAGTTAAATTATATGAATCTAAATCATGATAATATAAGTCTCCATTTTCATGAAGCTTTGCTAAATTTTTGGGCATCATTCCTAGATTGTGCCATTTATTAGACTCACTTGCTATTCTAAGAAGTTTGGAGCTAAAGTTGTTTCCAACATTTGCATTATCTCTATCAGTTTCAACTCCTATTCCTTCTATAACTTTCATCAGATCAGACTTCTTTTCTCTAATCTTCGTTCTTTCTCTTCTATAATTGGAGTAAGTCCTCCAAATTACTTCACAACCGTTCTCTTGTAGAACATTTTCTACAACATTTTGAATCTCTTCAACTGTTATTTCAGCAGATTCTTTTCTTTCAATTTGTTCTATAACCTTTTGAGTAAGCTCTATAGCTTCACTTTCTTTTAAGTTAAAAGCTATCTCCTCCGCAGAGCCTTTTATCGCATTGGTTATTTTTGTAGAATTAAACTGAACCCGCCTTCCGTCTCTCTTAACTACATATAGCATACCAATTCCCTCCAACCACAACATATTGTACCTTGCATATTATACTCTACAAAGTTTTTTATGGCAATTTTCTAATAAACTATATGAATTTAATACTTTATGTTTAGTTTATTTTTCTTCTTCTTCTTACGTTTTTTATATAGCTTGCCTTATTGACATTTGCACATATCCTTTCCACTAAATTACATGCATAAAAAGCATTTCCCATAAATTCAAAAATATCGCTATGAGGCAAAGTATTACTCAACGTTATGCTACATAACTCCTAATATGTTACATTTTTGTTGATGATTTTTTATAAAATTCCGTTGCAATTTTTTGTTATAAATCATATAATATGGAATATGTTTCCTTTTGCATTATTTGCTTTAATTAACTCATATAATGCATTCCTATATACAACGATTTATTTCATGACTTATATTTATAAACAGAAAGGGGAAAATCAGTATGAATAAATCTACTACAGCCAGCGAAGGTAATACCTCAAAACAGATACCTGTAAAAACTAAGGAAGGCAATATAAAAAAAACCTTTCAGATTACACAAGATGTTATAGAAGATTGTCTATCAACATGCTTAGGTTAATATACTACTATATCTTATATAAAATTAAAGCAGAAACAAGGGTTTAAGCTAGTTTCTGCTTTAGTCTAATTGCTTCATAATACTTTTATAGGACGTTTCAAATTTATTTTTGAGGCTTCCATACATAGTTTCCAGCTTTATCTATATATCCTATTTTCCCACCTAATTCAACCATAGCTATCCCATTGGTGAATTCATAAGCATCATCAAACTTAGGCTCTATCACTATTTTAGAGGACATATCTATATATCCCCACTTTTCACCTACTTGCACTCCTATCAATCCCTCACTTATTACATCCACATCATCATATTCTATAGGAACAACTATACTGCCATTTTTATCAATATAGCCATATTTTCCATCTTTGCATACCGCTGCATAACCATCGTAAAAGTCATCCGTTTCTTCATACTGAGGTTCTATAACCATTTCTCCAGATTTGTTTATAAATCCACATCCATTGCTAGTTTCAACAGATGCCAATCCTTCACTAAAGTCATTAGCGACAAAATATTTAGGAACTATTGTTGTTTTTCCTGCTTTATCTATGTAGCCATACTTTTTGCTTACGTCTACAGCTGCTACTCCTTCGCTGAAGCTATGAGCATAATTATATTTAGGTTCTATTACTATATTCCCTTCTTTATCTATATATCCCTGTTTACCGCCAATCTGAACCAAAGCTAAACCATCATTAAAGCTATATGCATCAATAAAGTTGAATGGAATTGCTTCTTTTCCTTCTTTGTCAATATATCCCCATTGATATCCTATTTGAACTGCTGCCAAGTCTTCTGAAAAAGGGCTAGCTGCTTTAAACCTTGGTTCTATTACCATTTCTCCATTTTTATTTATAAAACCAAGCTTTCCCTCCATTCCTACTATAGCTAAATCTTCATCAAACTCCTCTGCATAATCAAATTTAGTATCAATGATTACCTCCCCATTATTATCGATATATCCATACTTTCCTTTAACCATTACAAGGTAAAGTGTTTTATTTGAGTTCATAGTGATTCCTCCTAAATTAAGATACTTATATCTATTTTATCATTTCCTCATACATTAATATAAACTTTATGTTATCTTTTTCTATCTCATTTAAATCCTCATCCGAGAAATTTTCTCTTGGTTTATACCACTTTTTAGTCTGAAAGTACTTTCTAAGTTCTTCATTTCTAAATATATATCCATGTCTTGCATATATCTCATTTCTTGCTAAAGTAAGCTCCCATGGATCTAGTTCCTCTAAATCTTTAGAATCTATTTGTGTACTACCGCTATTTGAAAGAATATATCCTGCCTCATCCTTATTATTCCTCATATTGCTTTCAAGAAAGTTTATAATATCCCTGGATGAAAGAGCAAAATTAAGATTTTCTCCATCTGCAGCTTTAAAGGTTATTATTCCAATAAGCTCTCCTTTCATGTTCATCAGTGCTCCTCCAGAGCTTCCTTCTGATATAGGAGCTGTAATTTGGAGGTACTTAATATTCTCTTCATTTCTAATACCAGATATAATACCATCAGAGATAGTGTTTATGATTCCTTGAGGGCTACTTATTGTTATAATCTTTTCCCCCTCTTTTACATTATTTGAGTTTCCTATAGGAATATATCCATGTTCTGGTGAAGTTGTTTTTAGCTTTAATAAAGCTATATCTTTTTCTTCATCAAAACCAATTAAGTCAAGAGGAGCCTCCTGACCCATACTGTTATCTTTTCCTTGAAAAAAAGCACTATATTTTGTGATTCCTTTTATTACATGATAACTAGTTAGAATATACCCCTTATCACTTATTATTATACCTGATCCTATACTCTCATCACTAGTTTTTATAAGGACAATACTCTTTTTATTTCTTGCTATCTCTTCTATAGTCCTTTTATTTTTATGGTTACTAGTAAAGTATATATCATGCTTCTTTATATCATTACTTTTATTTATATGATTCTTAGCATAAAAAAAGGAGCCAATTCCTCCTACAATAATTAAAGTGGATGCTATAGCTAAAGACACCCTTAATGCAAAACTTTTTCTTCTATTCATCATTCTCTCCTAATATTTACACTTTATTAAACTATCCTTCTACCTAATGTTTCTGATTTATACATTATAATATAACATTGCATATAATGATTTTCAACATACCTAATAAGTAATTCTAATTATAAAAGCTAATAGACTAAATTTGCTTAGCCTATTAGCTCTTTTTCATTATCTACTACTAATATCCATAGTATGGTGGATAGGAAGGTCTTCTCCTTCTTCTTCTCCTTCTATCTCTTCTTCTCGGTCTTCTTCTTAACAACTCTTGGATAAGAAGTATTCGTACTAGATCCTCTATTCCTCTTCTCCCATAAGGATATCCTATCTCAACTCTATGATTATCATCCTCATCCTTTTCATAATCCTCAAATTCGTCTTTTACCTTATTGTATATGGTTTTGGAAATTTCATCCAGATCCTCTTTTCTTGGTTCATACTCTCTACCATATTTAACTTCCATATCACAGCAGTGATAGTGTACCCAAGGATATATTCTTCTGTATGTTGATGGATACATTTGCTCTAGTGAATCCTCAAAATCTTCTTCGTCTATATCTTCTAAGTCTTCAAAGTTGATATAAGGCATAGTATACATAAAATCCTCCATAATATAACTAACTCTCACTTTCTATACTATGCAATATATATTAACTGGTTAACTCTAATATAAAGTTTTATTTAATAGATTGTTAAAAGCTTTTTACAAATAAATGTGATAGAATAGTATCTAAATCCATCATCTTAACAAATAATAAGGATATAATTCTAATCAAACAGGGAGATGATTACTTGAATAAAACACTAAAAATAATCTTATCTAAGGATTCTTCTATTCAGTTAAGGAATTTGCTAGATACGCATAGTCAAGATTATTCCTGCATAAGATTATCTTATTATAAAGGTTGTTGTAAAAGCTCTAACGTTGAAATATATTTAGATGACTTTAAAAACAAAGAAGAATATATAGTACAAATTATAGATAATATACCTTTTATATATGATGAGCAAGTAATCAGCAATATAAAGTCTATTGAGCTCAAATGCGAAAATTCTTCTTTTATGATAAAGTCTACTCCTATTAAGCCTACTTTAAGAGATTGCTCTACTTGCAACTCTGGATGCGGCTCTAAAGGAAACTGTAATTCTTGTAGTGGATGCGGTCACTAATAAATTTTCCTTAAATAATAAGGGAGGATGCATAGGATATGCACTATATATTTGCCCTGCTTAAAGTATTAACTTATTTAAATCTTATTTTTGCACTTTTAATTATTTTCTTTGAAAGGCGAAACCCCTCTGCTACTTGGGCTTGGTTAATGGTTTTGCTTCTGATACCCGGCATAGGCTTTATATTATATCTGCTTCTAGGTCAGAACTTAAGTAGGCGAAAAATGTTTGACTTAAAGACTGAAGAAGATAGATTCCATAAAAAATTACTTATACAAGGGAAGCAAATTTCAGAGGATACCATGGAGTTTCATGATAAAGAAATGATTGAATATAAAGACATGGTATATATGCACTTAATTAATAGTCAATCTGTTTTTACTCAAGATAACCAAGTAGAAATTTATATCGATGGACATGATAAGTTTGATGCTCTATTGAAATCTATCGAAAATGCTAATCATCACATTCATATGGTTTATTATATTATAAAAAATGACAAACTTGGAAATAAGATAATAAATGCGCTAACAAAAAAGGCCTCTGAAGGAATTGAAGTTAGACTTTTATATGATGGTATGGGGGGCATAAGGCTACCTAGACGTTTTTTTAATAAGTTAAAAGCCTCTGGTGGTAAAGTAGCTTGTTTTTTTCCCTCTTTGCTTCCCTTAGTAAATATACGTTTAAACTATCGAAATCACAGAAAAATAGTAGTTATCGATGGAAAGGAAGCTTATGTAGGTGGTTTTAATATTGGAGATGAATATTTAGGAGAAAATAAAAAGTTTGGATATTGGAGAGATACTCACATAAAGATAACCGGTAGTGCTGTAGGCTCTCTTCAACAAAGATTTTTAATGGATTGGCGTTATGCTTCTCAAGAGAAAATAACCTTTGACAAAAGTTATTTTCCTCAAAATTGCTCTAATGGGCAAATAGGTATTCAAATTGTATCTAGTGGTCCTGATTCTGAATGGGAACAGATAAAGAACGGATACTTAAAAATGATTCAATCCGCTAAAAAAAATATATATTCAGACTCCTTATTTTATACCAGACGAAAGTATTTTAGAGGCTCTAAAGATAGCTTCTTTGTCTGGAGTTGATGTGAAAATTATGATTCCTAGCAAGCCTGACCATCCATTTGTTTACTGGGCGTCTCTTTCATATATAGGAGATTTATTAAAAAGCGGTGTACACAGTTACACATATAATAAGGGCTTTATTCATAGTAAAATGGTAGTTGTTGATGGTAATGTATCCTCTGTCGGTACTGCTAACATGGACGTAAGGAGCTTTAAATTAAATTTTGAAGTTAATGCATTTATATATGATAACAATGTATCTAAAACCTTAGAAGATATCTTTGAAAAAGACATTAATGATTGTACAGAAATAACGAAACAGCTCTATGAAAGGCGCTCTATATTAATCAAATTTAAGGAGTCCATTTCTAGACTACTCTCTCCAGTATTATAAAAAAACCTACTACACCTTGCTACCCTCTTACTTTAGTAACACATACTCAGTATGTGTTACTCTTATTTGTACAAATTCATAAGGTTCAGTAGACTATATATTTTTAATTTCTTTTCTTTCTTGTTTCTTATTTCCTATCTTCTCTCTTCTTTTTTCTAACTCTTCTCTTACTTTATCCAGTTCTAAGCCTTGTTCTGCCATAAGAATAAGTATATGGTAGGTTAAATCACATATTTCATTAACAAGTTCGTTATTATCATTATTCTTAGCTGCAACAATGACTTCTGTGCTTTCTTCGCCTACCTTTTTTAATATTTTATCTAAGCCTTTTTCGAATAAATAATTCGTATACGAGCCTTCAACTAGGTTTTCTTTTCTATCTTTAACTACTTCAAACAGTACACTTAATATTTCTGTATTATTCATTTATATTCTCCCCTCATTTGAGTAATGATCACTTATATCTAGTCTCTAGCTAAAAGCTAGGTATTATCTTTCCACTTTCCTATAAAAACAGCTTCTACTTCCTGTATGACAGGCTGATCCAAGTTGTTCAACCTTAACCAAAATAGTATCGCCGTCACAATCTATATTAATAGATTTTACATATTGATAGTGCCCTGAGGTTGCTCCCTTATTCCAAAATTCTTGTCTAGATCTACTCCAAAACCAAGTTGTTCCTGTACTTAAGGTTCTTTCCAAGGACTCTTTATTCATATAAGCCATCATTAAAACTTCACCATTCTGAAAATCTTGAACAATAGCAGGAACCAGACCCTCTCCCTTATGAAAATCTACTAAGCTTAATAATTCTTCTTTATTCACTCTGTATCACCCCACATTTATAACTTTATTTTTAGTTTTCTAACCTGCATTTAAATTCTTACTTCTATCTCCTCTTTACATAGGTGTTCCTTAACTTGTCTTACAGTTAATTCCCTAAAATGAAATAACGATGCTGCTAGTGCTGCATCTGCGCCACTTTCCTTAAATACCTCTGCAAAATTTTCAAGTTTCCCACAGCCGCCAGAGGCTATAACAGGGATACCTACAGCTTTGCATACTGCATCTGTAAGTTCAATATCGTACCCCGCCTTTGTTCCATCTGCATCCATACTAGTTAAAAGAATTTCCCCGGCACCAAGTTCTTCCACCTTTTTCGCCCATTCCAATACATCTAAACCTGTATCTATTCTTCCTCCATTTATAAATACATTCCATCCTGAGTCATCTTCTCTTTTCTTCCCATCTATAGCTACTACTACACATTGGCTTCCAAACTTCTTTGCAGCCTCCTGTATAAATTCTGGATTTCTTATGGCCGCGGAGTTAACAGATATTTTATCTGCTCCTGCTCTTAAGATTTCTTTGAAGTCTTCTAAAGTTTTAATCCCTCCCCCTACCGTAAGAGGAATAAATACCTTCTCAGCAGTCCTCCTAACCACATCAATCATAGTAGCTCTTCCTTCATGGGTAGCCGTAATATCTAGAAATACTAGTTCATCTGCCCCTTCATTGTTATAAAACTCAGCAATGGAGACAGGATCACCAACGTCCTTTAAATCTACAAAATTGACTCCCTTAACAACTCTACCCATGTCCACATCAAGACAGGGTATTATTCTTTTCGTAAGCAAAAGACTCACCTCTTTCTACGTACCATATTTAATTGGAACTTAATTATTTTTGATTTCATCTAAAACTTCTTTAATTCTATCTATAAAAAAATCCATTTCTTCTTCGGAACCTATACTTATTCTTAAATAATTATCTATTCTATCCTTATTAAAATATCTTACTAATACGTTTTTTCCCTTAAGTTTAGTGAACAATACATTAGCAGTGTAACTAGGATGGGTTACAAAAATAAAATTTGCTTTAGAAGGTATAACATTGAATCCTAATGATTCCAATTGCATAGCAACTTTTTCCCTTGTGCTTATTACTCTTGATACACACTCCTTAAAATACTCTTCATCTTTTATTGCTTCTGCTCCAGCTGCAGCTGCAATCCTGTCTATGGTGTAAGAATTAAAGGAATTTTTTATCCTATTTAATCCATCTATAAGGTGTTCTTGCCCAAGAGCAAACCCAACTCTCATTCCCGCTAAAGAACGGGATTTAGATAGGGTCTGTATTACCAAAAGGTTTGGATAATTTTTTATAAGATTTACTACTGAAGTCCCTCCAAAATCTATGTATGCTTCATCAATTATAACTACTTTTTCAAGGTTGTAGTCTAAAATCTTTTTGATTGAATCTACATCCATATATCTTCCCGTTGGTGCATTAGGATTAGGAATAACTACTCCTCCATCTTTACTCATAAGATCATTAACTTCTATAGAGAACTCTTTATCTAATCGTGCTAACTTATAGTCTATGTTATATAATTTAGCATAAACAGGATAAAAGCTATAACTAATTTCAGGAAAGATAATATAATCATTAGAATTAAAAAAGGCTAAAAATGAAAAGGCTAAAACCTCATCAGATCCATTTCCAATAAAGACTTGATTCTTATTCAAATCATAGTAATTGGCTATGACCTCTCTTAATTCACCACAGTTAGGATCTGGATATAGTCTTAAATCACCATTAGCCGATTCTTTTATTATTTCTAGTACTCTTGGTGCTGGTGGGTACGGATTCTCATTTGTATTTATTTTAATATATTTCCTATCCTTTGGCTGCTCACCACAAACATAAGGTTCTATACTTTTAGTGATCTGGCTCCAGTACTTACTCATAATAACTCCCCTTCTATCTGTAATCTTTCTAAATTATTTGCAGATTTCTATAGCTTCTTTTAAATCTATATTGCCTGAATATATCGCCTTACCTGTAATAGCCCCATAGATACCCATTTCATTAATGGTTTTTAGATCATCTATGCTTTTAATGCCACCAGATGCTATTATATTGCAGCTTACACTTTGCTGAATACTTTCAAGCTGTTTTAAATTAGGGCCTTGTAGAGTGCCGTCTTTGCTTATATCAGTAAATATAATAGTTTTAACTCCTACGCTTTCCATTTCTTTTGCAAAATCTATATAATTAACTTTGCTTACGTTAATCCATCCATCAACAGCTACATATCCATCCTTTGCATCTATTCCTACTGCAATTTTATCTTCATATTTCTTAACTGCATTTCTGACTAGTTCTGGATTGTTAAGGGCTGCTGTACCAAGTATTACTCTGCTTAGTCCAATACTAATTAGAAAGTCAATTGTCTCAATATCTCTTATACCTCCTCCAAGTTCAACTGGTATATTAACTTTTTCCGCAATTTTAGAAACAATACTATAGTTTACGCCTTTTCCCTCTAATGCGCCATCTAAATCTACCATGTGAATGAATTCTGCACCAGCTTCTTTAAAACTCAAGGCTGTTTCTAGTGCACTTTCAGACACTACTTCACTTTTGTTGAAGTCTCCTTTATATAATCTAACGCATTTACCATCTCTCATATCAATAGCTGGTAGAATAATCATTTAACCATCTCCCCAAAATTCTTTAGCATTTTTATCCCTATTTCTCCACTCTTTTCTGGATGAAATTGTAGTCCGAATACATTCCCTTTGCTAACAACTGCTGGTACTTTTACTTCATAGTCAGTATAGGCATTTAAGGTTCCCTCTTCTTCTACTACTGCATAGTATGAATGCACGAAATAAACAAACCTGTTTTCTTCTATTCCATTAAGTATAGGAGAAGACTTCTCATATTTTAAACTATTCCATCCCATATGAGGTACTTTTAGATTTATACTCATCTTTTGTATTTTACCTTTTAAAAATCCTAAACCTCTAGAAACTTTTACTTCTTCACTTTCTTCAAATAGAAGCTGCATCCCAAGACATATTCCGAGAAGCGGCTTACCCTTGTCTACAGCTTCTTCTAGGACTTTATCAACTCCTATACATTTTATATTTTCTATAGCATCCGGAAATGCTCCTACTCCTGGAAGTATAATTCCATTACTATTTAAAATAGTTTCTTTATCAGAAGTTATAATTGACTCTACGCCTAATGAATCTAATGCATTCTGTACACTTCTTAAGTTGCCCATGCCATAATCTACAATAGCAATCATTTTTTCAACACCACCCTTATTAAAGTTAGAACGCTGTGCTTGTTAGAGTGTTAGAAGTTAGTCCTTTCTAACCTCTAACTTGCTTTTTCTAACCTGCTTTTACAAGCTTCCTTTAGTAGACATAACTCCTTTTATTCTCTCATCAGTATCTACTGCTTCTCTAATCGCTCTACCAAATGCTTTAAACATAGCCTCTATCATATGATGATTGTTTTTTCCATATAAAACTCTTGCATGAAGAGTTATATCCGCATTAAAAGCAACAGCTCTTAGAAATTCTTCCACAAGTTCAGTATCCATTTCACCTACTTTATCTACAGTAAAGTTACAATCTAATACAATAAATGGTCTTCCACTTATATCTATTGAAACTAATGCTAATGTTTCATCCATTGGAACAAAAGAGGTTCCATATCTCTTAATTCCACTTTTACCCCCTAAGGCTATCTTTAAGCACTGCCCTAAAACTATTCCAACATCCTCTACAGTATGGTGTGCGTCAACCTCTAAATCTCCTTTAGCCTTAATCATTAGATCCATGAGCCCATGCCTTGTCATCAAATTTAACATATGATCAAAAAAGCCTATTCCTGTATTTATATCATACTTTCCTTGCCCATCTAAATTTAGGGCTATATTTATTTCTGTCTCACTAGTTTTTCTATTAACTTGAGCTTTTCTTTGTCCCAACTCTATCCCTCCTTTGTTTATTTAAATCTCACTTTGATAGAGTTTGCATGAGCTGTTAAACCTTCTGTTTCTGCCAGTAGTACTATATCATCTTTAACATTAGACAGCCCTTTCTCTGAGTAGTAGATAAAGCTTGACTTTTTAACATAGTCATCTACTGATAACGGTGAGAAAAATCTTGCACTTCCACTAGTCGGCAGCACGTGGTTTGGCCCTGCCATATAATCTCCTAAGGGTTCTGGAGCAAACTTGCCTAAGAATATAGAGCCTGCATTTTTAAGCTCTCCTAAAATTATAAATGGCTCCTTTACCATAACTTCTAAATGTTCTGGTGCAATAGTATTAGCCAGTTCTATAGCATTTTGTATATTTTCTACAATTAATATCATTCCATAATCCCTAAGAGCATTTTTTATTATATCCTTCCTTGATAAAGTTTCTATTTGTCTTTTTAGTTCTTCTTTTACTCTAATAGCTAACTCTTCAGAAGTAGTAACCAAAATTGATGAAGCAAGTACATCATGCTCAGCTTGAGACATTAAGTCTGCAGCTATAAGCTCTGCATCTCCAGTCTCATCTGCAATAACCAAGATTTCACTCGGGCCAGCTATCATATCGACATCCACAAACCCATAAACACTTCTCTTTGCCATAGCAACATAAATGTTTCCAGGACCAACTACTTTGTCAACCTTAGGTATTGTTTCTGTTCCATAAGCAAGAGCTCCTACCCCCTGAGCTCCTCCGACTTTATATATTTCATCAACTCCTGCAATATCTGCAGCTACTAGAATATTAGGATTTATACTCCCATCTTTTAAAGGAGGCGTTACCATAATAACCTTTTTAACTCCGGCCACTTTAGCTGGAATTGTATTCATTATTACTGAAGAAGGGTACGCAGCTGTCCCTCCTGGAACGTATATTCCTACAACATCAAGAGGTCTTATTTGTTGTCCAAGCATTATTCCATCTTCCTTCGTAACCATCCATGATTTTTGTTTTTGCTTTTCATGGTAGAACTCAATATTCGCCTTAGCCTTTTTAATAGCCTCTATGAACTTTTTATCCACAATCTTATAAGCCTTTTTAATATCATCCACAGTTACTTTAATACTTTGTGAATTAATACTTTCACTATCGAAATTATTTGTATACCTTATTACAGCCTTATCTCCATTTTCTTTTACATCAGATAAAATCTTATCTACAGATATAATTACATCCTTTTGGACAGCCTCTGCTCGATTTCTTATATTATCAATATAATAATTTTTATTTTTATCTTCTACTCTTATTATATCTATCATTTGCATATCTCCCTTTTTACTTATTAATTACCTTACTAACCTTTTCTATTACGTTTGTAATTTCTTCCCGTTTTGTTTTCATACTCGCCTTATTTATTATCATTCTTGCACTTATATTACATATATCTTCAACTATGATTAGTCCATTTTCTTTTAGAGTAGATCCAGTTTCTACTATGTCTACTATAGCATCAGCAAGTCCTACTATTGGTGCAAGCTCTACTGAACCTTCTATTTTAATAAGTTCAACATCCACCCCTTTCTTTCTAAAATATTCTCTTGCAACCTCTGGGTATTTAGTTGCTATCTTCTTTCTGTTATATCCCTCGTTCATTTTAAATTCCGGAAGAGCTGCTAGAGAAAATTTGCATTTTCCTACCTTAAGGTCTAACACCTCGTAAAATTCTCTATTTTTCTCCATTAAGGTATCTTTCCCAACAATACCTATATCCGCTGCACCATACTCAACATAGGTTGTAACATCTGGTGCCTTTACAAGGAAAAAATCCATATCATAATCCTCGTTTTCACAATGAAATACAAGTTTCCGCCCCTTATTTTCTAGTTCCTTCACATTTACACCAATAGATTTAAATATATCTAAAGCATGTTCTTCAAGCCTTCCCTTTGTTAGCGCTATTCTAATCTTCTTCAATCAATTACGCCCCCCTTTTAATCTTAGTTATATCCTATCTGCAAATTTTCTAGCTCTATACTTTCAACTACTCCATTTTTTAGCCTATATGTCCTAATCTGTTCTCCTGAAATAAGCGTGATCATCTCATCCATCTTGCTTTGTTTTGCATAATTTAAAGATCTTTCTTCATCATCAAACAAGCTAATCTCACACACTATCTTCATATCTTGAATTTTATCTACAAGTTCATAAGCTTTTCTTAAGCATCCTTCCTTACAATATATAAGTATCTTTTTTTCCTTCTCAAATTTAAAAGCTCCTTGTCTTTTTAAAGTCATCATAATGTTATCCACATTTATCGCAAAACCTGTAGCCGGAAGATCTAATCCAAATTCTCCTATCAAATTATCATATCTTCCCCCGCTTAGGATATATTCTCCTACTTCATCAACATATGCCTTGAATATTATACCAGTATAGTAATCAATGTTTTGTATCATTCCAAGATCTATGGATATATACGAACTTAATCCTATCTCATCTATAATTTTATAAATTTTAGAAACATTATCTAATGCCTCAAGCGCTTTTTCACTTTTAGTAATCTTTCTTGCTTTATTAACTACTTCAATGTCTCCAAATAATTGAGGAAGGCTCTCTAAGATTTTTATATTCTCGTTTTCAATCTCATCTTTCTTCTCTTCTAAAAAATTAGCTAAGGTAATATAATTCTTATTCTCAATCAATCTTTTTAGCTTCTCCATTTCTTGACCATCAAACTCTATATTCTCAATTACCCCTTTAAAAAAGTTTGCCTGTCCTAATTCTACCTTAAAGTGCTTAATCCCTAAACTTAGTAGAGATCTTATAGCTGTTATTATCACTTCTGCATCTGCTTTTAAGTCTTTAGTCCCTATTATCTCTACTCCCGACTGAGTAATCTCGCTCATTTTACCATTTAAGTTTTCATTTATCCTGAATATGTTTGAAGTATAGCAAAGTTTTATTGGATAAATACTTTCCTTTAATTTAGTTGATGTAACTCTGGCTATAGGAGTTGTCATATCGGGTCTTAAAACTAATATCCTTCCTGAGTTATCAAATAGCTTATACATTCTCTCCTGCGAAATTGGCTGATTATTTGAATTAAATACATCATAAAATTCTAAGGTAGGAGAAGTTATCTCGGAAAACCCACTATACTTATATATCCTTCTTAAGGATTTCTCTATATTTAGCTTTATTTCACATTCTTCAAACAATGTGTCTCTCATTCCTTCTGGTATGTATCTTTTCCATGTGCTCATATTCTCCGCCCCCGCTTTACCGATTTAATGCTTTAACTTGATAAATTTTAAATAAATAATACCACCTTTTGTTTTTAATTGTCAATAGAAAAATTTAAATAAAAAAGTCTTTGTACATGTGATGTGCAAAGACCATAAATTACTTAAAAAAGTTTAAAATAAGTTTTTACTTATAATTTCTTTTAGTTTCTCATTTTGATCATAAGTTTGAGCTACAGAGTGGATAGTAGGAATTCCCCAGTCAGTATCTCCCATTGTTTGATAACCTCCATTATTGCTTACTTCATTATTTTGATAAAAATGTGGAATGTTTATGGTATTACCTTTTACTTCTGGAAGCGGTGATATATAGTTTGCCATCTTTATTTCCTCCCTTAGAGTAAACATTAAAATTATTGTTTTCTAGCATGTTATATATAATATCTGAACTTTCTATACTGTTATTATTAAAGGTTATTGTGAATTTATCATCTATATCTACTATTCCCATATAATCATGAATTTTACTATAATCACCTAAGTTAATTCTTCCTATAATATCTAAATGATATTCTGACATAATGCTCTCCTTCTTAGCTAATTTCTTTAACTTTATTTTTTGCATTTCTGCATTAAATATTCATGTTATGCATCTATATATAATATAGCGCCCAAATAAATAATAGTACTTAATAATTACTTTTCATTAATTGATATTTTTATCTATTAATGTTATAATTTATAATAATATAACTTTTATTAGGGGGGTAATAATTTATGAAGGCTTTAAAAGGAACTAAAACAGCAGAAAATTTAATGAAGGCTTTCGCTGGAGAATCTCAGGCAAGAATGAAATACACTTATTATGCATCTCAAGCTAAAAAAGAAGGATATGTTCAAATATCAAACATATTTACTGAAACGGCAGATAACGAAAAAGAACATGCTAAAAGATTTTTAAAACATATTCTAGAAGATGACACTCTTAATGGTTCCGCAATAGATATTAAAGCATCTTATCCTGTTGGATTAAGCAATACGAAAGCTAATTTAGCTTTTGCTGCTAAAGGTGAAAATGAGGAATGGACAGAGCTATACCCTTCTTTTGCTGGTACAGCAGAAGAAGAAGGTTTTAACGATATAGCTGCAACCTTTAGAAACATTGCTAAGGTTGAAAAAGCTCATGAAGAGAGATATAAGAACTTATTATCTAATTTAGAACAAGATAAGTTGTTCAAAAAAGATAGCTCAGTCCTTTGGAAATGCAATAACTGTGGTTTCATATTCGAAGGTGTTGAAGCTCCAGTTAAATGCCCAGCTTGTTTACATCCCCAAGGTTACTTTGAAGTATTATGCAAAAATAACTAAAAGAGTGATTGCATTTTTTAATGCAATCACTCTTTTAGTTACTCTTCTTTATTATTTGCAACTTGTATTACCTTCTCAGCTTCATTGGCAGGCATTTCTTCATATCTTTCAAATTTCATTTCAAAATAGCCTCTAGCCCCAGTCATAGATCTTAAATCTGTAGCATATTTAAACATTTCTGCCATAGGAACTTCAGCTATAATTTTCTCTAAGCCTTTAGATGCTTCCATTCCTAAAACTCTTCCTCTCTTTTTATTTATATCCCCTATTATATCTCCCATATACTCATCAGGCACCTCTACCTCAACATGCATAATAGGTTCGAGTAGCACTGGCTGTGCCTGCTGTACTCCTTTTTTATAAGCTAAGGAAGCTGCTACTTTAAATGCCATTTCTGAAGAATCAACAGGGTGATAGGAACCATCAAATAATGTTGCTTTTAGGCCTATAATTGGATAACCCGCTAGTACTCCATGCTTCATACATTCCCTTAAGCCCTTTTCCACTGCAGGAATATATTGCCTTGGCACAACTCCTCCAACTATCTTATCTACAAACAATAAATCATCTTTTCCATCGTCTCTAGGTTCAAATTTTATTTTTACATCCCCATATTGTCCATGCCCACCGCTTTGTTTTTTATGTTTACCTTGCACCTCTGCTTGTCTTTTTATAGTTTCTCTATACGGAATTTTAGGAACTTGAAGTTCTACGGCAACACCAAATTTAGTCTTCAATTTATTAGCTATTATCTCCAAATGCGTTTCCCCAATACCTGATATAATGGTATCTGCATTTTCTATATCCCTAGCTACCTTAAAAGTAGGATCTTCATCTAAAAGCTTATTTAGGCCTGAAGATATTTTTTCTTCATCTCCCTTTGCTTTTGGAATTATTGCCATAGACATCACTGGCTTAGGAAATTTAATCTCTTCAAAAATTCTGCAAGATTCTCTTTCACATAATGTATCTCCAGTACTTGTAAATTGCAATTTAGGAACTGCTCCTATATCACCTGCAACTACTTCAGACGTTTGTATTTGCTCTTTTCCTCTTATAAAATACATAGAAGTAAATTTTTCTTGCTTTTTCTTATTTACATTATATACAATACTGTCTGCCTTAGCTTTACCAGTTATAACTTTAAAAATAGATAACTTCCCAACAAACGGATCTGCTATAGTTTTAAATACTACTGCAGAAAAAGGAGCTTTTTCATCTATCTGCACTTCAACACATTCACCTTTATCTACAGCCTTTATTGCTTTTAAATCCTTTGGTGATGGGAAACATTCCACTATATCTTCTAAAAATGTGTTTATCCCTACACCTTTATATGCAGAACCACAAAGTACAGGCGCAATATCTCCACTCTCAGTTCCTTTTATAAGGCCATTGTATATCTCTTCATCACTTAAAGTACCTTCTGAAAAATACTTTTCTAGCAGAGCCTCATCAGTTTCAGCTACTGACTCTATTATCATCCTTTTGCATTCCTCTGTTTTTTCCACCAACTCCTCTGGTATATTTGTAATCTCCATTTTACGTGTGTTAGGATTAAAAATTCTTGCCTTTCTTGATATAACATTTATAACACCATTAAAACTATTTTCTTTACCTATTGGATACTGAATAGGTACTACAGATATCCCAAAACTATCTTTTAATTGAGATAATACCTTTTCAAAATCACTATTCTCTGTATCTAATTTATTTATAAAAAATGCTCTAGGCATGTTATTTTCATTTACATAATTCCAAGCTTTCTCAGTACCTACTTTTATTCCTGATCTAGCTGACACGGTTATTACCGCCATATCTGCTGCCCTTAAACCTTCTATCATTTCTCCTACAAAATCAAAATAACCTGGGGTATCTACCATGTTTATTTTGATATTCTCCCATTCACATGGCAAAACTGTTGTAGCTATTGAAATCTTTCTTCTCTTTTCTTCTGGATCATAATCACTTGTCGTATTTCCGTCTTCAACTTTACCAAACCTATCAATAGTTTTAGTGTAATACAATACTGCTTCAGCGAGCGTCGTTTTACCTGAGCCACTATGGCCTATAAAAGCTATATTTCTCAAACTTTGGGTCTTATAATCTTTCATAATGATTCCCCCTTTATTGATAACTTTATTGGTTAGTAACTATATTCTATATTTTAACTAAAATTCCTTTTAATATTCCAAAATATTCAGAATTATTAGTTAAATTTTCATTATTGGTTACTTATAATAATATTATTATAAAACCAATTACTATATTACTTTTTATATTTAATCCTAAAAAAAACAACCCTATACTTTGTTTAAAGTATAGGGTATTATTTAATAAATTATATGTACTTCATTTCATCAAAAAATAAAAAATGGCTCCGCGAAAAGGATTCGAACCTTCAACCTATCGGTTAACAGCCGAGTGCTCCACCGTTGAGCTATCGCGGAACATTTACCTGGCGGCGACCTACTCTTCCACACCGTCTCCAGTGCAGTACCATCGGCGCTTTGAAGCTTAACCTTCGTGTTCGGTATGGGAACGGGTGTTACCTTCAAGCCATAACCACCAGATATAATTTTGGGTTTTCGTTGACAAAACCTTTGAAAGCTTGAATTATTCTTTCAAAATTGCACAGTGTACTTATTTGATCAAGTCCTCGATCTATTAGTATCAGTCAGCTGAGTACATTACTGCACTTACACCTCTGACCTATCAACCTGGTAGTCTTCCAGGGATCTTACTAGTTAAACTATGGGAAATCTAATCTTGAGGTGGGCTTCACGCTTAGATGCTTTCAGCGTTTATCCCTTCCCGACATAGCTACCCAGCTGTGCTCCTGGCGGAACAACTGGTGCACCAGAGGTCAGTCCATCCCGGTCCTCTCGTACTAAGGACAGCTCCTCTCAAATTTCCTACGCCCACGGCGGATAGGGACCGAACTGTCTCACGACGTTCTGAACCCAGCTCGCGTGCCGCTTTAATGGGCGAACAGCCCAACCCTTGGGACCGACTACAGCCCCAGGATGCGACGAGCCGACATCGAGGTGCCAAACCTCCCCGTCGATGTGGACTCTTGGGGGAGATCAGCCTGTTATCCCCGAGGTAGCTTTTATCCGTTGAGCGATGGCCCTTCCATACAGAACCACCGGATCACTAAGCCCGACTTTCGTCCCTGCTCCACCTGTATGTGTCGCAGTCAGGCTCCCTTCTGCCTTTACACTCTACGCGCGATTTCCGACCGCGCTGAGGGAACCTTTGGGCGCCTCCGTTACCTTTTAGGAGGCGACCGCCCCAGTCAAACTGCCCACCTAACAATGTCCTGTGACCAGATTCATGGCCGCCAGTTAGAATTCCAGTACTATCAGGGTGGTATCCCAAGGATGACTCCACAAGAGCTGACGCTCCTGCTTCTCAGTCTCCCACCTATCCTGTACAGACAATACCGAAATTCAATGCTAAGCTACAGTAAAGCTCTACGGGGTCTTTCCGTCCAACCGCGGGTAGCAAGCATCTTCACTTGCACTACAATTTCACCGGATTTGCTGCCGAGACAGTGCCCAAATCATTACGCCATTCGTGCGGGTCAGAACTTACCTGACAAGGAATTTCGCTACCTTAGGACCGTTATAGTTACGGCCGCCGTTTACTGGGGCTTAAGTTCATAGCTTCGCTTGCGCTAACTATTCCCCTTAACCTTCCAGCACCGGGCAGGCGTCAGCCCCTATACATCAGCTTACGCTTTAGCAGAGACCTGTGTTTTTGATAAACAGTTGCTTGGGCCTGATCACTGCGGCCTGCTCTCGCAGGCACCCCTTCTCCCTAAGTTACGGGGTCAATTTGCCGAGTTCCTTAGCAGCAATTCTTCCGACGGCCTTAGGATTCTCTCCTCATCTACCTGTGTCGGTTTGCGGTACGGGCACCACTTTGCTCCATAGAGACTTTTCTTGGCAGCGTGGAATCAGATACTTCGCCAAAATAGGCTCCCCATCACACCTCAGGCTCAGTTGAGCGGATTTACCTACTCAACACCCTAAGTGCTTAGACGCACATCCAATAGTGCGCACATCCTATCCTCCTGCGTCATCCCATTTGTCAAACGCATTATGGTGGTACTGGAATATCAACCAGTTGTCCATCACCTACGCCTTTCGGCCTCGGCTTAGGTCCCGACTAACCCTGGGAGGACGAGCCTTCCCCAGGAAACCTTAGATATTCGGCCAACAGGATTCTCACCTGTTTCT
The DNA here is from genome assembly GCA_009738435.1 of Clostridium bovifaecis. Taxonomy (GTDB): domain Bacteria; phylum Bacillota; class Clostridia; order Clostridiales; family Clostridiaceae; genus Clostridium_H; species Clostridium_H bovifaecis. Next base: position 3,489,027 of record CP046522.1, read on the forward strand.
CGCTACTTATGCCAGCATTCTCACTTCTGCACTGTCCACCACTCCTTACGGTATGGCTTCAACCTGTACAGAAAGCTCCTCTACCACGTGTACGTAGTACACATCCATAGCTTCGGTGGTAAGTTTTAGCCCCGGACATCTTCGGCGCGGGATCTCTCGACTAGTGAGCTATTACGCACTCTTTAAATGAGTGGCTGCTTCTAAGCCAACATCCTAGTTGTCTTAGAAATCCCACATCCTTTACCACTTAACTTACACTTTGGGACCTTAGCTGATGGTCTGGGCTCTTTCCCTTTTGACCACGGATCTTATCATTCGTAGTCTGACTGCCGGGGTACAAGTATATGGCATTCGGAGTTTGATAGGGTTCAGTAACTGTTGTCAGCCCCTAGCCCATTCAGTGCTCTACCTCCACTACTTAATTACCCGACGCTAGCCCTAAAGCTATTTCGAGGAGAACCAGCTATCTCCGAGTTCGATTGGAATTTCTCCGCTATCCACAGCTCATCCCATGGTTTTTCAACACCAACGTGGTTCGGACCTCCACGAAATTTTACTTTCGCTTCATCCTGGCCATGGATAGGTCACCCGGTTTCGGGTCTACGATATGCAACTAGTTGCCCTATTCAGACTCGGTTTCCCTTCGGCTCCGCACCATAAGTGCTTAACCTTGCTACATATCGTAACTCGCTGGCCCGTTCTACAAAAAGTACGCCGTCACACATAAAAGTGCTCCGACCGATTGTAGGCACACGGTTTCAGATTCTATTTCACTCCCCTCCCGGGGTTCTTTTCACCTTTCCCTCACGGTACTGCTTCACTATCGGTCACTAGGTAGTATTTAGCCTTGGGAGATGGTCCTCCCAGCTTCCCACAAGGTTTCACGTGTCTCGTGGTACTCTGGAGTAGATCTACTCTTCTTTTCTTTTTGCCTACAGGGTTATTACCTTCTGCGACTGAACTTTCCAGTTCTATTCAGCTAAGAAAATCAAAGCGTTATGATCTATCCTCAACCCCAGAAACAAAGTTTCTGGTTTGGGCTCTTCCCCGTTCGCTCGCCGCTACTTAGGGAATCGATTTTTCTTTCTCTTCCTCTGGGTACTTAGATGTTTCAGTTCCCCAGGTGTACCTCCACATACCTATTTATTCAGCATGTAGTACATGATGTTAATCATGTGGGTTCCCCCATTCGGAAATCTGCGGATCACAGATAATTTGCATCTACCCGCAGCTTATCGCAGCTTATCACGTCCTTCATCGGCTCCTAGTGCCAGGGCATTCACCGTGCGCCCTTTATAACTTGATCGTTATATATGATTTGTCAAAATCTTCGATTTTGTTAACAAATCAATACTCCTCAGCTCTGCTGAGTGAGTTTCATTAATCTAGGTTTATTTCTTTATACACTGTGCAATTTTCAAAGAACAATTGGTGGGTCTAAATGGACTCGAACCATCGACCTCACGCTTATCAGGCGTGCGCTCTAACCAGCTGAGCTATAGACCCTAATGGTGGAGATAAAGAGATTCGAACTCTTGACCCCCTGCGTGCAAGGCAGGTGCTCTCCCAACTGAGCTATACCCCCATATTTCTGAAAGACATTAGTCTTTCAAAATTAAACAGAATTAAGAGTCAGTCTATGAAAGCGTAGCTTCCATTTCTCCCTAGAAAGGAGGTGATCCAGCCGCAGGTTCTCCTACGGCTACCTTGTTACGACTTCACCCCAATCACCAATCCCACCTTCGGCCGCTGGCTCCTTACGGTTACCTCACGGACTTCGGGTGTTACCGGCTCTCATGGTGTGACGGGCGGTGTGTACAAGACCCGGGAACGTATTCACCGCGACATGCTGATTCGCGATTACTAGCAACTCCAACTTCATGTAGGCGAGTTTCAGCCTACAATCCGAACTGGGACCGGCTTTTGAGTTTAGCTCCCCCTCACGGGATTGCATCTTGTTGTACCGGCCATTGTAGCACGTGTGTAGCCCTAGACATAAGGGGCATGATGATTTGACGTCATCCCCACCTTCCTCCGCGTTAACCGCGGCAGTCTCGTTAGAGTGCTCAACCTAATGGTAGCAACTAACAACAAGGGTTGCGCTCGTTGCGGGACTTAACCCAACATCTCACGACACGAGCTGACGACAACCATGCACCACCTGTCTTCCTGCCCCGAAGGGCTTCCTCAGTTACGAGTAATTCAGGAGATGTCAAGTCTAGGTAAGGTTCTTCGCGTTGCTTCGAATTAAACCACATGCTCCGCTGCTTGTGCGGGTCCCCGTCAATTCCTTTGAGTTTTAATCTTGCGACCGTACTCCCCAGGCGGAATACTTATTGCGTTTGCTGCGGCACCGAGGGTGGTACCCCCCGACACCTAGTATTCATCGTTTACGGCGTGGACTACCAGGGTATCTAATCCTGTTTGCTCCCCACGCTTTCGTATCTCAGCGTCAGTTATGGTCCAGAAAGCCGCCTTCGCCACTGGTGTTCTTCCTAATCTCTACGCATTTCACCGCTACACTAGGAATTCCACTTTCCTCTCCCACACTCTAGATACCCAGTATCAAATGCAGCGCCCAGGTTAAGCCCGGGAATTTCACATCTGACTTAAATATCCGCCTACATACTCTTTACGCCCAGTAAATCCGGACAACGCTTGCCACCTACGTATTACCGCGGCTGCTGGCACGTAGTTAGCCGTGGCTTCCTCCTTGGGTACCGTCATTATCGTCCCCAAAGACAGAGCTTTACAATCCGAAGACCTTCATCGCTCACGCGGCGTTGCTGCGTCAGGGTTTCCCCCATTGCGCAATATTCCCCACTGCTGCCTCCCGTAGGAGTCTGGACCGTGTCTCAGTTCCAATGTGGCCGATCACCCTCTCAGGTCGGCTACGCATCGTCGCCTTGGTGAGCCGTTACCTCACCAACTAGCTAATGCGCCGCGGGTCCATCTCAAAGCGGATTGCTCCTTTGATTATTCTCTCATGCGAGAAAATAATGTTATGCGGTATTAATCTCCCTTTCGGGAGGCTATCCCCCTCTTTGAGGCAGGTTACCCACGTGTTACTCACCCGTCCGCCGCTAGGTTTGTTCCGAAGAACTCCCCTCGCTCGACTTGCATGTGTTAGGCACGCCGCCAGCGTTCGTCCTGAGCCAGGATCAAACTCTCAATTTAAAAGTTTAATCTGTTACTCATAAAGTTTATTGACTGGCATTTTTACCTTAATTCTGTTTAATTTTCAAAGACCAATTGTTTTCGTCATCTCTCGACGACTTATTCAGTATATCATTTTGAGATGCCTTTGTCAATACTTTTTTTACTTAATTTCTAATCATTATTTTAGTAGCTAGAAATTAAAAATTAATAATTAGTTTTAGTCAGCTATCTCAACGACAAAAACTATTTTATAATGAACTTTCATTTTTGTCAATACTTTTTTAAAGTCTACAAGTCAAATAGATAGATTTGCTTTATCTTATATAAAACATCCAATAAACACTGTAATTCTGTATAAAATAAAAACAGCCTTACATAAGACTGTTTTTATGGTGGAGATAAAGAGATTCGAACTCTTGACCCCCTGCGTGCAAGGCAGGTGCTCTCCCAACTGAGCTATACCCCCATATGGTGGACCTTCAGGGACTCGAACCCCGGACCTACCGGTTATGAGCCGGTTGCTCTAACCAACTGAGCTAAAGATCCATGTAAATCTGGCGACGACCTACTCTTCCACACCGTCTCCAGTGCAGTACCATCGGCGCTTTGAAGCTTAACCTTCGTGTTCGGTATGGGAACGGGTGTTGCCTTCAAGCCATAATCACCAGATATGGCTCCGCGAAAAGGATTCGAACCTTCAACCTATCGGTTAACAGCCGAGTGCTCCACCGTTGAGCTATCGCGGAACGTATGAGAGTTATTCTCTCAAAATTGCACAGTGTACTTTCTTCAACCACTAATCTCTAGTCTCTAATCGCTATATTTTAGCGATTAGTGATTAGCAACTAGCGACTTTTTTTGTTGATCAAGTCCTCGATCTATTAGTATCAGTCAGCTGAGTACATTACTGCACTTACACCTCTGACCTATCAACCTGGTAGTCTTCCAGGGATCTTACTAGTTAAACTATGGGAAATCTAATCTTGAGGTGGGCTTCACGCTTAGATGCTTTCAGCGTTTATCCCTTCCCGACATAGCTACCCAGCTGTGCTCCTGGCGGAACAACTGGTGCACCAGAGGTCAGTCCATCCCGGTCCTCTCGTACTAAGGACAGCTCCTCTCAAATTTCCTACGCCCACGGCGGATAGGGACCGAACTGTCTCACGACGTTCTGAACCCAGCTCGCGTGCCGCTTTAATGGGCGAACAGCCCAACCCTTGGGACCGACTACAGCCCCAGGATGCGACGAGCCGACATCGAGGTGCCAAACCTCCCCGTCGATGTGGACTCTTGGGGGAGATCAGCCTGTTATCCCCGAGGTAGCTTTTATCCGTTGAGCGATGGCCCTTCCATACAGAACCACCGGATCACTAAGCCCGACTTTCGTCCCTGCTCCACCTGTATGTGTCGCAGTCAGGCTCCCTTCTGCCTTTACACTCTACGCGCGATTTCCGACCGCGCTGAGGGAACCTTTGGGCGCCTCCGTTACCTTTTAGGAGGCGACCGCCCCAGTCAAACTGCCCACCTAACAATGTCCTGTGACCAGATTCATGGCCGCCAGTTAGAATTCCAGTACTATCAGGGTGGTATCCCAAGGATGACTCCACAAGAGCTGACGCTCCTGCTTCTCAGTCTCCCACCTATCCTGTACAGACAATACCGAAATTCAATGCTAAGCTACAGTAAAGCTCTACGGGGTCTTTCCGTCCAACCGCGGGTAGCAAGCATCTTCACTTGCACTACAATTTCACCGGATTTGCTGCCGAGACAGTGCCCAAATCATTACGCCATTCGTGCGGGTCAGAACTTACCTGACAAGGAATTTCGCTACCTTAGGACCGTTATAGTTACGGCCGCCGTTTACTGGGGCTTAAGTTCATAGCTTCGCTTGCGCTAACTATTCCCCTTAACCTTCCAGCACCGGGCAGGCGTCAGCCCCTATACATCAGCTTACGCTTTAGCAGAGACCTGTGTTTTTGATAAACAGTTGCTTGGGCCTGATCACTGCGGCCTGCTCTCGCAGGCACCCCTTCTCCCTAAGTTACGGGGTCAATTTGCCGAGTTCCTTAGCAGCAATTCTTCCGACGGCCTTAGGATTCTCTCCTCATCTACCTGTGTCGGTTTGCGGTACGGGCACCACTTTGCTCCATAGAGACTTTTCTTGGCAGCGTGGAATCAGATACTTCGCCAAAATAGGCTCCCCATCACACCTCAGGCTCAGTTGAGCGGATTTACCTACTCAACACCCTAAGTGCTTAGACGCACATCCAATAGTGCGCACATCCTATCCTCCTGCGTCATCCCATTTGTCAAACGCATTATGGTGGTACTGGAATATCAACCAGTTGTCCATCACCTACGCCTTTCGGCCTCGGCTTAGGTCCCGACTAACCCTGGGAGGACGAGCCTTCCCCAGGAAACCTTAGATATTCGGCCAACAGGATTCTCACCTGTTTCTCGCTACTTATGCCAGCATTCTCACTTCTGCACTGTCCACCACTCCTTACGGTATGGCTTCAACCTGTACAGAAAGCTCCTCTACCACGTGTACATAGTACACATCCATAGCTTCGGTGGTAAGTTTTAGCCCCGGACATCTTCGGCGCGGGATCTCTCGACTAGTGAGCTATTACGCACTCTTTAAATGAGTGGCTGCTTCTAAGCCAACATCCTAGTTGTCTTAGAAATCCCACATCCTTTACCACTTAACTTACACTTTGGGACCTTAGCTGATGGTCTGGGCTCTTTCCCTTTTGACCACGGATCTTATCATTCGTAGTCTGACTGCCGGGGTACAAGTATATGGCATTCGGAGTTTGATAGGGTTCAGTAACTGTTGTCAGCCCCTAGCCCATTCAGTGCTCTACCTCCACTACTTAATTACCCGACGCTAGCCCTAAAGCTATTTCGAGGAGAACCAGCTATCTCCGAGTTCGATTGGAATTTCTCCGCTATCCACAGCTCATCCCATGGTTTTTCAACACCAACGTGGTTCGGACCTCCACGAAATTTTACTTTCGCTTCATCCTGGCCATGGATAGGTCACCCGGTTTCGGGTCTACGATATGCAACTAGTTGCCCTGTTCAGACTCGGTTTCCCTTCGGCTCCGCACCATAAGTGCTTAACCTTGCTACATATCGTAACTCGCTGGCCCGTTCTACAAAAAGTACGCCGTCACACATAAAAGTGCTCCGACCGATTGTAGGCACACGGTTTCAGATTCTATTTCACTCCCCTCCCGGGGTTCTTTTCACCTTTCCCTCACGGTACTGCTTCACTATCGGTCACTAGGTAGTATTTAGCCTTGGGAGATGGTCCTCCCAGCTTCCCACAAGGTTTCACGTGTCTCGTGGTACTCTGGAGTAGATCTACTTTTCTTTTCCTTTTGCCTACAGGGTTATTACCTTCTGCGACTGAACTTTCCAGTTCTATTCAGCTAAGAAAATCAAAGCGTTATGATCTATCCTCAACCCCAGAAACAAAGTTTCTGGTTTGGGCTCTTCCCCGTTCGCTCGCCGCTACTTAGGGAATCGATTTTTCTTTCTCTTCCTCTGGGTACTTAGATGTTTCAGTTCCCCAGGTGTACCTCCACATACCTATTTATTCAGCATGTAGTACATGATGTTAATCATGTGGGTTTCCCCATTCGGAAATCTGCGGATCACAGATAATTTGCATCTACCCGCAGCTTATCGCAGCTTATCACGTCCTTCATCGGCTCCTAGTGCCAGGGCATTCACCGTGCGCCCTTTATAACTTGATCTTCGCTCATATATTTTCATTCATAAACGTGAAATTTCATTAAGAATCTCTAAATTCGCTACATTTTAAATGTCTACCTCTTCGTATGCGTCGTCCTGACGCACTCAGAGCTTTGTCACGTCATGTGACAAAATTACGACATTTAAAACTCCGCTCATTAAGAGCTTCTAGAACTCATTTCAATGTTTACTTCATCGAAAATACATTCACTCTTCGTTACTAAATGTTGTTTTGCTCTCGCAAAACTTAAATTTATATACACTGTGCAATTTTCAAAGAACAAATGAGAGTTGGTCTCTCAAAATTAAACAGAATTAAGTTATTAGTCAGTCTATGAAAGCATAGCTTCCATTTCTCCCTAGAAAGGAGGTGATCCAGCCGCAGGTTCTCCTACGGCTACCTTGTTACGACTTCACCCCAATCACCAATCCCACCTTCGGCCGCTGGCTCCTTACGGTTACCTCACGGACTTCGGGTGTTACCGGCTCTCATGGTGTGACGGGCGGTGTGTACAAGACCCGGGAACGTATTCACCGCGACATGCTGATTCGCGATTACTAGCAACTCCAACTTCATGTAGGCGAGTTTCAGCCTACAATCCGAACTGGGACCGGCTTTTGAGTTTAGCTCCCCCTCACGGGATTGCATCTTGTTGTACCGGCCATTGTAGCACGTGTGTAGCCCTAGACATAAGGGGCATGATGATTTGACGTCATCCCCACCTTCCTCCGCGTTAACCGCGGCAGTCTCGTTAGAGTGCTCAACCTAATGGTAGCAACTAACAACAAGGGTTGCGCTCGTTGCGGGACTTAACCCAACATCTCACGACACGAGCTGACGACAACCATGCACCACCTGTCTTCCTGCCCCGAAGGGCTTCCTCAGTTACGAGTAATTCAGGAGATGTCAAGTCTAGGTAAGGTTCTTCGCGTTGCTTCGAATTAAACCACATGCTCCGCTGCTTGTGCGGGTCCCCGTCAATTCCTTTGAGTTTTAATCTTGCGACCGTACTCCCCAGGCGGAATACTTATTGCGTTTGCTGCGGCACCGAGGGTGGTACCCCCCGACACCTAGTATTCATCGTTTACGGCGTGGACTACCAGGGTATCTAATCCTGTTTGCTCCCCACGCTTTCGTATCTCAGCGTCAGTTATGGTCCAGAAAGCCGCCTTCGCCACTGGTGTTCTTCCTAATCTCTACGCATTTCACCGCTACACTAGGAATTCCACTTTCCTCTCCCACACTCTAGATACCCAGTATCAAATGCAGCGCCCAGGTTAAGCCCGGGAATTTCACATCTGACTTAAATATCCGCCTACATACTCTTTACGCCCAGTAAATCCGGACAACGCTTGCCACCTACGTATTACCGCGGCTGCTGGCACGTAGTTAGCCGTGGCTTCCTCCTTGGGTACCGTCATTATCGTCCCCAAAGACAGAGCTTTACAATCCGAAGACCTTCATCGCTCACGCGGCGTTGCTGCGTCAGGGTTTCCCCCATTGCGCAATATTCCCCACTGCTGCCTCCCGTAGGAGTCTGGACCGTGTCTCAGTTCCAATGTGGCCGATCACCCTCTCAGGTCGGCTACGCATCGTCGCCTTGGTGAGCCGTTACCTCACCAACTAGCTAATGCGCCGCGGGTCCATCTCAAAGCGGATTGCTCCTTTGATTATTCTCTCATGCGAGAAAATAATGTTATGCGGTATTAATCTCCCTTTCGGGAGGCTATCCCCCTCTTTGAGGCAGGTTACCCACGTGTTACTCACCCGTCCGCCGCTAGGTTTGTTCCGAAGAACTCCCCTCGCTCGACTTGCATGTGTTAGGCACGCCGCCAGCGTTCGTCCTGAGCCAGGATCAAACTCTCAATTTAAAAGTTTAATCTGTTACTCATAAAGTTTATTGACTGGCATTTTACCTTAATTCTGTTTAATTTTCAAAGACCAATTCTTCATCGCCATCTCTTAGCGACTTTATCATTGTATCAACTTTAAATTGTTTTGTCAATATTTTTTTAAGATTTTTTTAATCTCTAATTTCTAAATATTATATTTACCAATATTATAGTAATTAGTTGTTTATAATTAGAGACTGTTTTTTCTTATATTGCCTCGACAACAGAACCAATATTATCAAACTTTATCAGACTGTGTAGTGCTATAAATCGTTACTAAGTGAAAATATCTTAATTTTAATTCAGTTTTCTTCAAGTTAGTCTTAATTTAGCCTTAAGATACACAAGGCCAAGTGTAAGCTTAAAACTTATAAGAAACTATGTTCATAATGTTCATTTAATAAAAGATAGAAAGCATAAAATAGATATTGCATCTATTTTATGCTTTCTATTAAACTAGGTTATTCTTTTCTAGCAATTTCCCATAACTTCTAAATAAAAATACCTGCGTTCTTTAAAGTTCATGAATTATCTCCTTAAATTTATTTCCTCTCTCCTCAAAGTTAGGAAACATATCAAAACTAGCGCATGCCGGTGATAAGGTTACTATATCACCTTCTTCTGCAATATCTTTAGCTCTATATACAGCTTCTTTAAAATCATTTACCATGAATATTGGAAGTTGCAGCTCTTTTTCTCTTATAACTTTATCAAAAGTTTCCTTTATTTTTTCTTTAGTTGCTCCCACTAAGATTAAGGCTTTAATTTTATCATATCCTTCTTCTGCTAAAGGCTCAAACGGTATATGTTTATCATAACCTCCTGCTATTAAAATTACTGGAGTTTCAAAGGCTTTTAATCCTGCAAGAGTTCTTGTAGGACTTGAGGCTATAGAATCATTGTAGTATTTAACCCCTTTATATTCTCTAACAAATTCGCATCTATGTTCTACCCCAGTAAAGCTGGTTGCCACTTTTCTCATGCTTTCTATAGTTATATCTTCAGATACAATACAAAAGGCCCCTAAAAGATTTTCTACATTGTGCATTCCCTTTAGCTTAATCTCTTCTAGTCTGCACACTTCTTCATTCAATATAATAAGTTTGCTATCCTCAAAATATGCACCATCATCTATTCTCTCTTTAATGCTAAACTGCATAACCCTTCCTTTAGCTTCCTTAACCAAAGAGTTAGTTATATAATTATCCCTGTTTAGGACCACCAAATTATCTGGCTCTTGAAACATAAACACGTTCTTTTTAGCATTAATATATTCCTCCATATCTTTGTGAATATCCAAGTGATTTGGAGTTATATTCGTTATTAGAGCACAATCTACATGGACATTCATAGTCATAAGTTGAAAACTTGAAAGTTCTAATACTACTTTATCTTCTTTTTTGATCTGCTCAATATTAGCAAAAAGAGGATTTCCAATATTGCCACCTACCCAGGTTTTATACCCTTCAGCTTTTAGCATGCTATATACAAGAGTTGTTGTTGTAGTTTTCCCATCGCTTCCCGTTATGCCAAAAACTTTAGCAGGGCAATACTTAACAAACTCCTCCATTTCCGAAGTTATATAAGCACCCGATTCTTTAGCTTTTACTAAAGCCGGATTATCTATTCTCATGGATGGTGTTTTAAAAACTACATCGAATCCCACTAGATTATCTAAATACTTTTCTCCAAGTTCCAACTTGATTCCTTTTTCTTTGAACTCCGCTCCTATATCCCCTAAGCCTTCTTCGCTTTTTTTATCGAAAGCAGTTACTTGCGCTCCTAAATCAACCAAGAAGCGAATTAGTGGAATATTACTTACGCCTATGCCAACAACTGCAACTTTCTTATTAATGATAAATTCTTTAAATTCTTTAAATTCTCTTTTCATAAAGGAACCCCCAAAATACTGAATTAGTAAGTCTATTACATTTACATTCAATTATAACACTTTCTATATTTCATTGTATATATTTAGGACTCTTTTGGAACTTTTTTATATTTTAAATTGTTAGAATTTATTTAAAATATAAACTTTAATTTTATATGTTGTCAAAATTCGACTTTATATGTTATACTGTGCAGGTGTCGTAAGCATTTGATGATGTGATTCCCCAGATTTAATTAGACACATAACATATCCCCATAATTAAACCTTATTTTCACCGGATATATTTCCGGTGTTTTTTTATTATAATTAAAAAAGCTACTGACTTGCTCAGTAGCTTTCCTGCATTAAAACTCTATTTTTTCTTCCAAGAATTTCTCTAGTTCAGCTATGTCCATTCTTACTTGGTCCATAGTATCTCTATCTCTTACTGTTACAGTATTATCCTCTAAAGTATCAAAGTCTATTGTTATACAGTATGGAGTTCCTATTTCGTCTTCTCTTCTGTATCTCTTCCCTATACTACCAGCTTCATCATAATCAACATTAAACTTTTTGCTTAACTTTTCATATATCTCTAATGCCTTATCTGATAATTTCTTTGATAAAGGCAATATAGCCGCCTTAAAAGGAGCTAAAGCAGGATGTAGGTGTAGTACAGTTCTAACTTCTCCATTTTCAAGCTCTTCCTCATCATAAGCATTAACTAAGAACGCAAGAGCAACTCTATCAGCACCTAAAGATGGTTCTATTACATAAGGTACATATTTTTGATTTGTAGTTGGATCTAAGTAAGTTAGATCTTGACCTGAATGCTCCATGTGCTGCTTTAAATCATAGTCTGTTCTATCTGCAATACCCCAAAGTTCTCCCCATCCAAATGGAAATAAGAATTCTACATCAGATGTTGCATTACTATAGAAAGATAATTCTTCTGGTGAATGATCTCTAAATCTTAAGTTTGATTCATTCATGCCTAGATCTAACAGGAACTTCCAGCAATAATTTTTCCAATATTTAAACCATTCCATGTCTGTACCTGGTTCGCAGAAGAACTCTAGCTCCATTTGTTCGAATTCTCTAGTTCTAAATGTAAAATTTCCTGGAGTTATTTCATTTCTAAATGACTTTCCTATCTGCCCTATACCGAATGGTACTTTCTTTCTTGAAGTTCTTTGGGCATTTTTAAAGTTAATAAATATACCTTGAGCAGTTTCTGGCCTTAGATATATCTCTGAAGAAGAATCCTCTGTAACTCCTTGGAAAGTCTTAAACATTAGGTTAAATCTTCTTATATCAGTATAATTCTTCTTTCCACATTTAGGGCAAACTATATTATGCTTATCTATATAATTCATCAATTCTTCACTAGTCCATCCATCAGCACTAACATCATCTATACCACTTTCAGCCATATGCTCTTCCACTAGTTTATCTGCCCTAAATCTTGCTTTACATTCCTTACAATCCATCAATGGGTCTGAAAATCCTCCCACATGGCCTGATGCTACCCATACTTCACTATTCATCAATATACTTGAGTCTAAGCCTATATTATATGGACTTTGTTGAATAAACCTTTTCCACCAGGCTTTTTTTACATTATTCTTAAATTCTACTCCAAGAGGACCATAATCCCATGAATTAGCTAAACCTCCATATATCTCTGAGCCCTGAAATACAAATCCTCTACCTTTACACAACGCAACAATTTTATCCATTGTTTTTTCAACAGCCATTTTCATACCTCCCAATTTAAATTTACGTATAAAAAAAAGACCTAAACTACCTTAAAGGGACGAAATTTATCCTTCCGCGGTTCCACCCTTTTTGGCAACTAGCCCTCCTTGCAAACAAATGCACTCTAAAGTTCCTTTCATAATAAGCCTTTAGTTGTTTTCACCACACACAACCTCTCTAAAAAGCACTCATTACTACTCTTCTTTTTCATCGTGCTTACCATTATATTGTTCTTAAAAAGTATTTTATCAAAAATTATGTAAATGTCAAGATGTTACAAAAAAATAAAAATGGCTCCGCGAAAAGGATTCGAACCTTCAACCTATCGGTTAACAGCCGAGTGCTCCACCGTTGAGCTATCGCGGAACGTTTATTACGTTATTATTATATCACGTTATTCTCAAAATACAAGGGGGTAAAAGAAAAAACCTCAAAATTTTTCTGCTCTATGTAGTAATTTTACTATATAGAGCAGAATCATGCTATCCTATAAAATATTTTAATATATTATATTTTATTATACGATCTTATATTTATTTTGTTGGTTTCATTGTTGGGAATAAAATAACATCTCTTATTGATCGAGAGTCCGTTAAGAACATTATAAGTCTGTCTATTCCTATTCCTAATCCCCCTGTTGGAGGCATACCAATTTCTAGAGCATTTATGAAATCTTCGTCCATCATATATGCTTCATCATCACCAAGTTCTCTTTCTCTAATCTGTTGTAAGAATCTATCTTTTTGAACTATAGGATCATTTAATTCCGAGTATGCATTACAGATTTCTCTGCCGTATACAAAACCTTCGAATCTTTCAGTAAGTTCGTCATTACCTCTCTTTTTCTTAGTAAGAGGCGAGTTCTCAACAGGATAATCACATACAAAAGTAGGTTGAATTAATTTGTCTTCTCCATATTCTTCGAATAAAGCTACTAGTATATCTCCTTTTGTACAATCCTTAAGCTCTTTTTTAAGTTCTACTCCCTTTTGCTTTGCTATTTCTCTAGCTTCTTCATCAGACTTAATTTCATTAAAGTCTACTCCCGCATATTCCTTAACTGCATCTACCATAGTTAATCTTCTCCATGGCGGCGCAAAGTCTATTTCTGTGCCTTCATACATTACCTTTGTAGTTCCATTAACTTTTTCGCATACGTAAGCTACCATATTTTCAGTAATTTCCATCATATCTGTGTAATCAGCATAAGCTTGATATAACTCTATCGCTGTAAATTCAGGGTTGTGTCTTATATCTATTCCTTCATTTCTAAAATTCTTCCCTATTTCATATACCCTCTCGAATCCACCTACAATAAGTCTCTTTAAGTAAAGTTCTGTTGCAATTCTTAGATACATATCTATATCTAAAGCATTATGATGAGTTATAAACGGCTTAGCAGCTGCTCCACCAGCTATAGGTGAAAGTATCGGAGTTTCAACTTCTAAGAAATCTCTATTATCTAAAAACTCTCTAATAGCCTTTATTATATTAGTTCTCTTTATAAAGGTTTCTCTAACTTCTGCATTCATTATTAAGTCAACATATCTTTGTCTATATCTTAAGTCAGGGTCTTTTAATCCATGGAACTTTTCAGGTAGAGGTTTTAAAGATTTGCTTAAAAGCTGAAAGTCAAGAATATGTAAAGTTACTTCTCCTGTTTTAGTCTTAAACACAGTACCTGTTATAGAAACAAAATCACCTATATCAAAAGTTTTATATTCTTTAAGTTTTTCTTCTCCTACGTCATCTATCTTTATATATAGCTGCATCTTGCCATATCTATCATGTACATCAGAAAATCCTGCTTTTCCGTGTACTCTTTTAGACATAAGTCTTCCTGCAATGGTTACAGTTTTGCCTTCAAGTTCATCATAATTGTTTTTGATTTCTTCTGATGTATGAGTTCTTTCAATTTTGTACACATCAAAAGGATCTTTACCTATCTCTTGAAGTGCAGTTAGCTTTTGTCTTCTTTCCTTTATTAGTCCATTAAATTCCGCCTCTTGCTTCGCTTCTAACTTCTGTTGCTTAATCTCTTCCTTTGTCAATTGCTTTTCCGCCATTAGAACATCCCTCCGTTTATTCAGTTGTTATTCTTTGTACATATCATTAGATTCTAATATCTAATATTGCAAATTTACTAACTCCATCTGGTACTGGCACATCAACTATATCTCCAATTTTTTTGCCTATAAGCGCCTTACCAACTGGAGATTCATTTGATATTTTATTTTCTAATGGATCTGCTTCTGCAGAACCTACTATATGGAATTCTATTTCTTCATCAAATTCATAATCTTTTACCTTTACATGAGAACCAACACTTACGCTTTCCACTGATATTTCACTTTCATCAACCACATTTGCATTTCTTAGCATGTTTTCAAGTTGCACTATTCTTCCTTCAACAAAAGCTTGTTCATTTTTAGCTTCATCATACTCTGAGTTTTCACTTAAATCCCCATAAGAAAGTGCTACCTTTATTTTTTCAGTTATTTCTCTTCTTTTAACTGTTTTTAAATATTCTAATTCATCTTCTAATTTCTTTACGCCTTCAGCAGTCATGATATATTTCTTTGAATCACTCATTTTTTACTCCCCTTTTAACTATAATTTATAGAATTTATCACGCCATTGACATGCAACTATTTAAGTTATTATAAAACAGCACCTTTCTAATGTCAACACAGATATTCTATTTTTTTCCATGTGATATTATACATATACTTTCCGATAGTTTTATATTACATTTTCGCAAAAACATTGTATATTTATCTTTAGTCTTTACTATGACTCTATTCATTATTTACATTAATTTATTATTTATGCAATAGGTTTATCATAATTGATAAAGATTTAAATGTAGTAAGCAAAATTATAAACACATTGTTCCCAATGTTTCTTTATAGTCATATAATATTTTAAATACTTTATCACTATCTTTTTCTACATTAATCTTGTTTTTTATCTCTGTACAATTCTTTATTCCTTTTACATACCAAGCAATGTGTTTTCTCATTTCTCTTACTGCTTTATTCTCTCCATGATACTCTATAGCAAGCTTTAAGTGCCTAATACACATATCTATCTTTTCGGAATCGCTAGGGTAGATAATCTCTTCATTCTTTAAAGCAGAACTTATTTGATTAAAAATCCACGGATTTCCCATAGCTCCTCTAGCTACCATTATTCCATCACATTTTGTTAGTCGCTCAAGCTCAAGTGCATCTTCAGCAGAGAATACATCTCCATTACCTATTACCGGTATTTTTACCGCTTCTTTTACTTTTTTTATTATATCCCAATCAGCTTTTCCTTCATACATTTGAGCCCTTGTTCTTCCATGAACAGTTAAAGCGTCTGCCCCAGCCTGCTCCATTTCTTTTGCAAAATCTACAGCATTGATGTTATTCTCATCAAAGCCTTTTCTAAACTTAACAGTTATAGGTTTCTTTGAAGCCTTTTTCATTTCTGTTACTATTTCGGCTGCTAGCCTTGAATTTTTCATAAGGGCAGAGCCTTCCCCATTTTTAACTATTTTAGGTGCTGGGCATCCCATATTAATATCGATTATGCATACATTCTCATCTTCATTCAACATTTCACAGGCTTTTGCCATAATCATAGGGTCACTCCCAAATATCTGAGCAGCTACTGGCTTCTCTTCTTCACTAAGTCTTAATAATTCCTTTGTATTTTTGCTATCATAGTACATTCCCTTAGCACTCACCATTTCAGTATATACTAATCCACATCCCATCTCTTTACAAAGACCTCTAAAAGCTATATCTGTAACTCCAGCCATTGGAGCTAGGAATACACTGTTTTTAAATTCTAAAACTCCTATTTTCATTTAAACCCCTACTCTTTGTTTTTTTCGTAGATAATTCTAAGTCCTTCTAAGGTTATAAATGGACTAACCTCATCTATAGTCTTAGATTCCTCAGCTATAAGACCAGCAAGTCCTCCTGTAGCCACTACATAAGGTTCTTCTTCTCCTAAAGCCATCATTTCTTCCTTCATCTTTTCAACTATATAATCAACTTGACCAATATATCCATAAATTATACCTGATTGCATACTGGAAATAGTGTTTTTACATATTACATGAGAAGGTTTTGTGAGTTCTATCCTTGGAAGCTTAGCTGCTTTTTCAAATAAAGCATCTGCTGAAATCTTTATTCCTGGGCATATTGCTCCACCCAAATAATCTCCTTTTTTAGTTACAGCACAATAAGTTGTAGCAGTTCCAAAGTCTATTATTACAAGAGATCTCTTATATATTTCATGTGCCGCTACCGCATTAACTATTCTATCTGCTCCAACTGATTTAGGATTATCATATTTTATATTTATTCCAGTCTTTACTCCTGGTCCAACAACTATTGGATTTACTTTGAAATACTTTCTTATCATGTGCTCAATTGAATACATAATGTTAGGTACTACAGAAGATATTATAACTCCTTCTATATCCTTAGGGTCTATATTATTATGAGAGAATAACTTTAATACTTGTATACCGTATTCATCAGCTGTTCTTTTTGCATCTGTTCCTATTCTGCATTCCACAATAAGTTCTGTACCTTTGTAGATTCCTAGGACTATATTTGTATTCCCTGCATCTAAAACAAATATCACTATAATACACTCCTTAATAAAATTATAAGAGCAGTATAGCACTGCTCTTTTATTAAAAATACATAGTAGTCTATATAACACTTTAATTTTAACAACTAGTGCTAATTTGTCAAGTAAATTATCTTAGAATAGGCCTTCTATTGTACCATCTTCTAATATATCCATCTTATTAGCTGCTGGGACTTTAGGAAGTCCTGGCATTGTCATTATGTCCCCCGTTAACACTACGATAAATCCTGCCCCACTTGAAACTCTAACTTCTCCAACTGTTATTTTAAAATCACTCGGCTTTCCTAACAGCGATGGATTGTCTGATAGAGAGTATTGAGTTTTAGCGATACATATAGGTAGTTTATCCAATTCTAACTTTTCTATATCTTTAATTTGTTTTTCCGCAGATTTACTATACGCTACTCCATCAGCTCCATATATCTCTCTAGCTATAGTTTCTATCTTCTCTTTTATAGATAGCTCCTTCTCATATAGACATTTAAAGTGGCTTTCTTTTTCTTCAAGCACAGTTATGACTTTATTAGCAAGATCAATTCCACCTTCTCCGCCATTTTCCCATACTTCTGTAAGAGCAACAGGTACACCTAGTCTTTCACAGAAATCTTCTATATATTGCACTTCATCCTGGCTGTCTGTTAAGAATTTATTTATAGCAACTACTACAGGAACACCGTACTTATTAATATTTTCTACCTGCTTCTCAAGATTTTCTATCCCCTTTGATAGTTTTTCTACATCTGGTTTAGATAATTCATCCTTAGCTGCTCCTCCATGATGTTTTAAGGCCCTTATAGTAGCAACTATTACAATGCAATCAGGGCTTAATCCTCCATATCTACATTTTATATCCAGAAACTTTTCCGCTCCTAAATCTGCTCCAAAACCAGCTTCTGTTACTGCATAATCACCTAGTTTTAATGCCATCTTTGTTGCAAGTATGCTATTGCATCCATGGGCTATATTAGCAAAAGGTCCACCATGAATTATTGCTGGTGTATTTTCTAATGTTTGAACTAAATTAGGCTTTATAGCATCTTTCATCAAAAGAGCCATTGCTCCTTGAACCCCTAAATCCTTACAGTATATAGGCTCTCCTTGCAAATTATATGCTACAAGTATATTTCCAAACTTCTCTTTAAGCTCCATTAAGCTATTTGATAGACAAAGAATAGCCATAATTTCAGAAGCTACGGTAATCATGAAACCATCTTCTCTTAAAAATCCATTTGCTTTTCCGCCCATTCCTACTACTATTTCACGCAGTGCCCTATCATTCATATCCATAACTCTTTTAAATATGATTCTTCTAGCATCTATTCCAAGAGCATTTCCTTGATGTATATGGTTATCTATAGCTGCTGCTAAAAGGTTGTTTGCTGATGTTATCGCATGCATATCTCCGGTAAAATGCAAATTAATATCTTCCATAGGAACAACTTGAGAATATCCCCCTCCTGCTGCTCCTCCTTTTACCCCAAACACTGGTCCGAGAGATGGTTCTCTTAAAGCAATAACAGCATTTTTATTTAATTTACAAAACGCCTGCCCCAATCCTACAGTTACTGTAGACTTACCTTCTCCAGCTGGAGTTGGATTTATAGCAGTTACTAATATAAGCTTGCCATCCTTATCTTTCTGCTTTCTTTTTAATACATCTAAAGATATCTTACACTTGTATTTTCCGTAGAGTTCTATATCCTCTTCATCTAAGCCTATCTTTTTAGCTATATCTACTATTTTATCCATCTTAGCACTTTGTGCAATTTCAATATCACTTTTCATTTTATAGCACCCCTTTATAAAAACTAACAGGAATATACCATATGATTTTATAGTACTTCCTGTTTAATTATTACTTTTGAATTTTTTTAATAAACTGCTCTTTTTCTACTATATATCTAATATGTGTTGCTTCGCCAATTTTAGCTACTTCATCATAAGCTTCCACTTCAAATGTTAATTTCTTTCCTTCTACCTTTTTTAGTACAGATTCGCATCTAACTTTCATCCCAATAGGAGTTGCCTTCATATGTTTTACATTAATCTCTATCCCAACTGTGGCATAGCCTTCTGGCAAATTATCCTTAATACTAGTTTGAGCAGTATTCTCCATTAAAGCAACCATAGCCGGAGTTGCAAAAACATCAACTAATCCAGACCCTATTTTCGCTGCTGAATGTTCATCTGCAACAACCATTTCTATAATACCTTTAGTTCCTTCATGTACATTAAATTCCATACTATCACCCTTTCAGAGAATTAGGAAAACCACTAAAATTATTAGAATTTTCCTCCAATACTCATAATTATAATTAAAAACAAACAAAAAGTATAGGGTTTATGCTAAAACTCTATACTTTCTGCTCTCATAATCTATTATATTTCTTCAATATTTTTGTTTTCATCTATTTCTACAGCTTCAGATGTATCAACAGCTTCTTCACCTACTGTAGGTCGTCCTTCTACTATGGCATTAAATTCCTCTCCACTTATCTTTTCTTTATCAAGAAGAACCTTAGCTACAGCATGAAGCTTATTTATATTATCTTTTAATATTTGCTCTGCCTTTTCATAAGCCTCATCTACTAAGGCTTTTACTTCCTTATCTATTTCAAATGCAACTTCTTCGCTATAATCTTTAGCTTTTGCAAAATCTCTACCAATGAATACTTCGTCATGCCCACTACCGAAGGTTATAGTACCTAATTTTTCACTCATGCCGAACTCCATAACCATTTTCCTTGCAACGGTTGATACTCTTTGTATATCATTTGAAGCTCCTGTACTTATGTCTCCTATAACCAAATGTTCTGCTACTCTTCCGCCTAAAAGACCTACCATCTCATCTTTTAACTTCGATTTAGATGTATAAGCTGCATCTTTCTCTGGAAGATGCATTGTATATCCACCAGCCATGCCTCTTGGAATTATACTGATTTCATGAACAGGGTCTGCATGAGGGGAGAATTTCATAACTATAGCGTGACCTGCTTCGTGATATGCGGTAAGCTTTCTATCTTCTTCATCCACAACTCTGCTCTTTTTCTCAGGGCCTGCAATAACTCTCGTTACAGCTTCTTCGAGTTCATCCATACCTATCTGTTTCTTATTATTTCTAACTGAAAGTAGTGCAGCTTCATTCATCAGATTTTCAAGGTCAGCACCTACAAAACCAGGAGTCCTTTTAGCAAGAACTTTAAGGTCAACCTCATCAGATAAAGGCTTATTTTTTACATGAACCTTTAGGATTTCTTCTCTACCTTTTACATCTGGTGCTCCAACTAAGATTTGTCTATCAAATCTACCTGGTCTCAGTAAAGCCCTATCTAATATATCTGGTCTATTAGTTGCAGCAACTAATATTATACCTTCATTAACTCCAAAGCCATCCATCTCAACTAGCAATTGATTTAAGGTCTGTTCTCTCTCATCATGTCCGCCGCCAAGACCTGCTCCTCTTTGTCTTCCAACTGCATCTATCTCGTCTATGAATATTATACATGGCGAATTTTTCTTAGCTTGCTCAAATAAGTCTCTTACTCTTGATGCACCTACACCAACAAACATTTCAACGAAATCTGAACCAGATATACTGAAGAATGGAACTCCAGCTTCTCCTGCAACAGCTTTAGCCAATAAAGTTTTTCCTGTTCCTGGAGGGCCAACAAGAAGTACTCCTTTTGGAATCCTTGCACCCATTTCTAGGTATCTTCTGGGGTTTTTTAAGAAATCAACTATTTCTTCTAGTTCACCCTTTTCTTCATCAGCACCTGCTACTTCCTTGAAGGTTACCTTTTGTTTATCTGGACTTGCTAACTTTGCACGGCTTTTCCCAAAGTTCATGACTCCTCTGCTGCCGCCACCACCTTGTGATTGCTGCATGAACATAAACCAAAAACCTACAAGCATAAGTATTAAAATTATAGTTGGCAGCCAATTTATCCATACAGGCATTGATGTTGGGGGTTCAAATCTAACCTCCACTGTAGGATTAGGGTTATTTACCATTACATCTTCTATTAATAACGCTTGAGGAACTGATAACTCAAATTGGGTTTTATTCTGATCTCTAAGCTCTCCAATAACAGTTCTTCCATCTTGATTTATTTGAATTCTAGAAATTTTATTTTCAACCCAGTATTGCTTAAATTGATTATATGATATTACTCCTGCATTCTTATTAGTTTCAACTAACGCTAATGCGGCTAACACCACAAGCACCAATACTATTATCCAGGCCGTAGCACTTGAAACTTTTTTCACATTAATGCCCCCCATCTTTATGATAGTTTTATACCTGATTTTATCATATCAATTTTTCCTTTACAATAATACTTATTATTTATTTTTTGTAAACATTCTCTTTTAGTATTCCTACAAAGGGGAGGTTTCTATACTTCTCTGCATAGTCTAATCCGTATCCTACTAAAAAGTAATTTGGTACGTTAAAACCTAGATATTTTACATCTATTTCCGCCTCTCTTCTTTCTGGTTTGTTTAAGAGACATGCTATTTCAACACTAGCAGGATTCTTAGCGCTAAGATACTTTTTGAGGTACTTTAGCGTAATCCCTGAATCCACTATATCCTCAACAATAAGTACATGTTTGTTCTCGATTTCAAAATCTAAATCTTTTAGTATTCTGACTACCCCCGAAGTCTCGGTAGAATTGCCATAGCTTGAAACAGCCATAAAATCCATGCTGCAAGAAATTTCTATCTTTTTCATTAAGTCTGCCATGAATGGAACAGAACCTTTTAATACGCCTACTAATATGAGATCCTTGCCCTTGTAATCCTCACTTATCTCCTGACCTATTTCTTTAATTCTTTCACCTATTTCCTTCTCAGTAAATAGTACCTTCTCAATGTCGTTTACCATCAATTCTTTTCCTCTCTTTCAATTTTAATTTGCAATATATTTTTACTACTTTTCTCCACCTTAAATTTATCACTCACTCTATAACCAACAATCCAGCCTATTTCATTTCCAAATACCACTAAAGGAATATTATCCCTTCTATCCTTTGGAATCTTTAAATCTATAAACAAGTCCTTAAGTTTTTTGCTCCCCTTCATCCCAAGAGGACTAAACTTATCTCCATTCCTCCTAAATCTCAGTTTTATATCTCCATTTATCTTATCATAATCAAAATATTTTACTAACTTATTTTCAGCAAGATTAAATTCATCTTTATTATTTATTACCTTTAAACTTATATTTAAGCCCATATCCTTTAATTTATTTTTAGAATTTGGCATCAACTTATACTCTATTTCATTTTTCCCTTCTTCTTCACCTTCGATTATGTATAGATTAATTTTCCCATAATTATTTAAAACTCTTATTCCATTAGGGAGCATTATTACCTTTCCTGTAGAACCTCTCTGAATATTAATAATATCATAAATATGATCTTTCTCAAAATTATATAAGCTTCCACTAACTTCTTTTAAAGCCATCCTTATAACTCTAGTCGATAAAGCATCATGTTCCATAAAAATTTCTTCACTAATTACAATTCTATTTTCTTCCTTTTTACAATATTTTCTAAACTTTTCAAGAGATACTTGTGTTATATAATCATTATCATTTTTATTGTATGAGCCAACCTATTTAGAACTTGAACTATATCTGGATTAAAGTTTTTTTCTATATAAGGAATCATCTCTAACCTTATTTTATTTCTAGTATATATATTTTCTAGGTTGGTTTTATCAATCCTTGGGTTTAGTTTGTTTTCTTCACAATAAGCCTCTATTTCTTTTCTCGATATACTTAGTATAGGCCTTACATATATGCCATCTCTGACAGCTTTTATACCTGTTAGCCCTTCCAACCCTGTACCTCGAAACATTCTCATAAGTACTGTTTCTGCTTGATCGTTAGCATTATGTGCTAAAGCAATTTTATTTCCTTCTATATTGTTCAACACTTCTTTAAAAAAGTTATATCTTACTTCTCTTCCAGCCATCTCGGAGGATATACCTCGTTCCTTAGCTATCCTGTTTACATCTTCCCTTTTAACATAGCACTCTATTCCTAAGCTCTTGCAAAAGTCCTTGACGTAAGCCTCATCTTTGTCAGCTTCTTCTCCTCTTAAACAATGATTTATATGAGCAGCTACAAGCTTTATTGCTAACTCCTCTTTCAATATATAAAGCAAATGCAAAAGGCAAATAGAGTCTGGTCCTCCAGATACTGCTACAACCACTTTATCTCCAGCGTTAAACATATCGTTTTCTCTCATTGTATTTATCACTTTATTTATCAAGTAAAACACTCCCACATATTTCTATATTTATTTATTATAACATAAATATAGGCTATGTTTGCAAAAGATATTTTCAAACATAGCTTATATATTAAATGAATAGATTTACACACATCAGTATCAATAAAGACTATAAACTTTGCATACTATAGCAGTCATATCATCTTTAGCCTTTCCACCGCTTAGTTCCTTTGCTCTTGAAATTATTCCTTCTACTAATTCTTTAGGATTATTTATAGTGCTTTCTTTTAGGTAATTAACTAGCCATTCAACCCTCCCTGCACTATTATTATCATAATCTAAAATTCCGTCACTTAACATGACTATAATATCACCATTTTTCACCTTTTTGTTTACTACATCTATGTCAACCTTATCTAGCACTCCTATAGGCAGACTCTTAGAGCTAATAACTTCTACTTTATTTCCTGACTTTATAAAACTTGCTACTGCTCCTACCTTCATAAAATCAATATCTCCAGTATATAAATCTAAACTGCTTAAATCTAACGTAGAAAATTTTTCATCTTCCGAAAACTTTAACGACATTATAGAATTAACCGTATTAATTGCTGTGGTCTTGCTAATACCCGCCTGAGTAAATTTCTCAATCAATTCTACTGCCGCTTTACTTTCCTGTCCTGCCTCTGGTCCCGAACCCATACCATCACTTATTATACACATATAACTCCCATCGTTTACTTTACCAAAGCTGTAGCTATCACCATTATATTTTTCTCCCTGCTTACACTGTCTTGCAACATATGTGGCAACATAAAACTTAGGAGTTTCTTCAAAGCTAATAGTACACATGGAAGTTTGAGGATCGATTCCACATCCTTCATCACTTATGCACATAGACTTCTCTACTGCCTCATTTATTAAAGGGAGTATTTTCTTTACACATAGTTGTGCTCCCCCACAAGAATCTAAAGTTAATCTAACTACTAGCCTATCATTCTTATCTTGGAAACAGAAAATATCATTATATTTTATACCTTTCTTTTCGAAGATTTTTCTTACCTTTTTTTCTATTTCATTGTTAAGCTTAATATCAGAATTAAACTCTTCCATTACTTCCTTTAAAGAGTTTGCCATATTTCCAACTTGACCTGACAATATTTCTCTGCCTTCGCTTAACCTCTTCCTCCACATTTCATTAATTATATAATTATTTACAATTTCTTGTGTATTTTTTAATAACATAGTTCTTTTGATACACTTTCTTTCAATTTCTTGAGGCATTGCACCTTTTTTACCTTCTTGATGATTTTGAATTAATTCCCCAAAAGCTATATATGTGTAATAAGCTTCCTTTTTCCAGCACATCGAATTCATATTACATCCGCTGCACACTCTATCAGCAAGATTTTCAATAAGTGCACTACTCTTATTTTTCATAACCAACTTATCATTATTTGCTAAATTGTTTAGAGTATCTGATATATTATATAACACATGAGAAAAGTTATTTAGCCTTTCTAATAACATGTATTTTATCTTATCTACATAGTCTTTATTCAAATATTCTTGTTTTTTCTCCCAATCTAATTCTAAATTGATTTTTTCATAGATTTTATTAGGTATCAACAAAAAAATACTTGCAGCTATAATTATCTCTATTAACTTAAATTCTAAACTTACATTTGAATATAACTTTAAAATTACAAAGGTTATTATGTACGAAGAAGCCGTTAGTATTTTCCCACTCTCTTTGAATATACCTGCAATAAGTCCACATAAGCCGTATACGCTTATAAATGTTAGCATATTATTAGATGATATCCCTATTATAGTACCGATAGCTATCCCACTTGATGCTCCAACAGTACTTCCATTTATGTAGCTTAGTATTAATATAAATGTTAAAGCTAAAGTATTCCTAATAGAAACTCCAGCTATGCTTATTCCCCATGTACCTGACAATACAAGTGATATTAATATTGCCATGCTTATTACTTCTTCGCTACTAAATAAATGTTTTGTTTTTAGCCCAGATGTGCATATTATGGAACGTTCAAGAATAAAATATAATGGTAGTATGCAAATCATCTGAAGAAACGATGTTAAAAACGCTACATTAAAGGTTAAGTGCCTTATGAAGAATTCACTTAACAGTAATTCAACAAATATTATACTAAACATTGTAGATAGCATTACCTTTTTAGACTTTCTACTTAGCAGGTAGCTTAAAGCAGTTATAGTACTTATAGTTATTAAATATCCTGGCAAATTACTAATTTTATTGTATATAGATATATATCCTAGAAAGCATCCTCCTGACATAGGAATTATAAATTCATCTTTATATATGGCTATAGCTATTAAAAAAGCTATACCAAACGGTGCAGTAGTATTATCCCCATTTAATAGCACTACTCTGCTTACTAATATAGAAATTAGACAATAGCTTAAATTTCTAGCAACCCCCAAAAACTCTATTTGCTTTCTATCTTTTCTTTCTTTATTTTCTTTATTGATTCTTTTATAAGGTAAAATCTCTGACCCATATTGCATATCCAGCACCTCCCAATTCCATAATTATTAAAATAAATTATATCAGAGGCTTATGGAAATAAATGTCATTTGGTGAGATAAGTATTATTTTTTCGTAAGACATAAACTTTAATGTTTATGTAAATTTTTACCATAAATATTTTTATTCTACACCCTTTAAGAACAGTTAAAAGCTTAAAAACATGTTGGAAAGGTAGCCGCTGATACATCAGCAAACTACTCTAAGGTTTAAAATATAAAGTAGAAAAATCAAAGAGTTTGATGACAAGAAAAAGTTGTAGGGAAACTTAGGAGTTGAGTATCGAGGGCTATTGTCGTTTTAGATTTTAAGATTAAAACATATCTAATAAAAAAATCCACAGTATACCTGTGGATTTCTTATTTGGTAGCGGAAATAGGACTTGAACCTACGACACTTCGGGTATGAACCGAATGCTCTAGCCAGCTGAGCTATTCCGCCATATTGTCAAAAAATAAATGGTTGCGGGGACAGGACTTGAACCTGCGACCTTCGGGTTATGAGCCCGACGAGCTACCAACTGCTCCACCCCGCGATATTTGGTGCCGGAGACCGGACTTGAACCGGTACGGAGGGTTAGCTCCGCAGGATTTTAAGTCCTGTGCGTCTGCCGATTTCGCCACTCCGGCCTACAGTTCATTTTAAAATGAACTGAGGAAATATTAATTTTTAATGGTAGCGGAAATAGGACTTGAACCTACGACACTTCGGGTATGAACCGAATGCTCTAGCCAGCTGAGCTATTCCGCCATGTTAATTGGTTGCGGGGACAGGACTTGAACCTGCGACCTTCGGGTTATGAGCCCGACGAGCTACCAACTGCTCCACCCCGCGATATTGGTGCCGGAGACCGGACTTGAACCGGTACGGAGGGTTAGCTCCGCAGGATTTTAAGTCCTGTGCGTCTGCCGATTTCGCCACTCCGGCGTGTGTATAAATCACACTAACCATTTTTCTTTAGTTGTTACCGCCATCTCTTGGCGACATAGACTATTATATATTAATCCTATATAGTTGTCAACTAATTTTATTAAATTTATTTTTAAATTTATTTCAAGCCTTAAAAGCATTGATATTACTTATACTTAGCATTTATCAGAAATATAAAAAGGACTAATTGTAGTCCTTTTTATATTTATAATTAACCTTTTCTAGAATATTTATTTCCTTTTACATTTTGATGCTTTTTCAAATCTTGGAATCTTTCTTCGCTATCCTTTAAAAACTTAGATATTGCATCTTCAAAATTAGCACTACCTGCTTTAGTCTTCTCTTTAGCCCAATCCACTTCCGCAGGTTTTGAGGACTTTTTGGTTACCATAGCTTGTTTTATAGATAAACTCAATCTTCCACTATCATCAACCGCTATAACTTTGACTTTAACCTTATCCTGTTCCTTAAGATGCTCTCTTATATCTTTGACATATGTATCTGCCACTTCAGATATATGAACTAGCCCTGTTTTCCCCTCCACTTCTATGAATGCTCCAAACTTTGTTATGTTGACTACTGTACCCTCTAGGATACTCCCTAACTTTAAGGTCATGTTAATAAAACTCCTCCTTGATATGTTTATATATTAATTATAAATAAGCTATGGTTAATCTTTCTTTTGTATTACTGCATTCTCCCCTTGCTTAATAAATCCTAGTTTTTCTCTAGCTAGCTTTTCCACATATCTATAAGTTTTAGATATTTTCGTCTCATCTATCAACTTATCATGTTCCTTTGTTACCTTATCCAACTCCACCTTATAGGTTTCCAGCTGAACCTTTTTGTTCCTCATAGTTATTTGCTGATTTACCAATATGTAGCAAACATATATTAATACAAAGGCTATACTTATCTTTTTAATTTTAGATTTCCTTTTCATATATAATTTCCTCTAAAATTGTATTTTTATTTATATATATATTTAGTTTTGTTTTAGACTTTATTCAAGGAATTTTTTATTTATTTTTCTTAACAATCTTACAAACTATCAGCTCTAATGGATATAAGAGGAAATTCCTTATTACTCTCAATGTTCTAGATAAAGATTTTATAAATTTATATTGTATTCTTAAGAATCGTATGCTTACCAATTTTATATATATATAAGCCTAGAGCTATGTATAAATACAAATGCACTCCGACGTATACATACCCAGTATAAAGCAAAAAAATAAAAACTAACAATCCTGCAAAAATCCAAAACAATATATCCTCAATAAAAGTTACTATTCTATCAGGATTTTCAAATCCTCTAATAAGCCTATATATATCAAACAATAGCCCTGTAAGTATTCCTGCCAATATGCTATATAATATCAGATTAAATTGAGTTTCTATTGATATTAACATGATTTACTACCTGAATAGCCTTGCTATAATACTTTCATTATCTTTTTTACTCTCTGTGGTCGTATATATGCAGGAATTTACACGTCCTATTATTGCTACATCTCCATTCTGTACGTCCAACTTTTGCATCTTAAGCTCTTGTCCTTTTATAGTTAAGGTCCCAAGCTTTGTATCAAGGGTTATCATTTTATCATCAAAGCATATTACTTCAGCTACTCCGGTAAGCATTAATTTACTTCTATTTTCAAGTATCAAGCTACTCTTTTGATTTTCCATGTTTTCTCTTTTTACTTCCATAAACACCCCTCCCCTTTATAAATATATATATGCCTACATTATGGCAAATATGCACCTACTGCAGAGGAGGATAAATTCAAAATTCTAATACATCACTCTTCTTTTTGAGCTTCTTCAGAATCGTCAGATATTATCTCATACATAAGCTTAGCCTCAGACTTTGAAACATGATGTGTTATATTAACTATTTTAGCCTTTAGTATACCTTTGGCAAACTTTACTTCTATCATGTCATTTTCATTTACTTCAGTGCTCGGTTTTGCAAGCTTTCCATTTATAAATACCCTTCCGCTTTCACAGGCCTCTTTAGCTATAGTCCTTCTCTTTATTATTCTTGAAACCTTAAGATACTTATCTAATCTCATAGTTACCTCCATATAAAATAAAAAACCTAGATTTACACCTAGGTTTTTCTTTTAATTTTCACTATAACTCTTATTTATTAACCATATCTTTGAATTCTTTACCAGCCTTAAATACTGGAACTGTTGATGCTGGTATAGTTATTTCTTCTTTAGTTCTTGGATTTCTTCCTTTTCTTTCTGCTCTTTCACGAGTTTCAAAAGTTCCGAATCCAACTAATTGAACCTTTTCACCTTTACCTAATGCTTCTTCAACACTTTCTATGAAAGCCTTTAATGCAACTTCCGCATCTTTCTTTGTTAATTGACTTTTTTCTGCCATACTAGTAATTAATTCTGCTTTATTCACTTTTGTTACCTCCTTAAATTAACTAATAAATAGTATAAATTTTAATTCTTCATTTAAATTAAAAATCCTCTTTTTATATGAACTTTTAATTAAAACAACCTCATTGTTTCTTAGACATTTCCCATAATCTATCCATCTCTTGCAGAGACATTTCAGTAAGCTTTTTTCCCATTTCCTTACTTTTTACTTCTATGTAGTGAAATCGGCTTATGAACTTATCTATAGTATAATTTAATGCATCTTCGGGGTCAATGTCAAGAAGTCTTGCTACATTTACGCAACTAAATATTAAATCTCCTACTTCTTCTATTATTTTTTCCTTGTTTTGGGACTTATATACCTGTTCTACCTCATTAGCTTCTTCAATAACTTTTTCAAGAGCTGGCTTTGCGTCATTCCAATCAAATCCAACTTTTCCAGCCTTCTTTTGGACCTTTTCAGCTCTTATTAAGGCAGGAAGGTTCTTTGGTATATGTTTCAACTCTTCAGTATAGGTTTCAAATCCTTTTTCCTTTTTCTTTATATCATCCCAGTTAGCCAAGACTTCTTCTGAGTTGCTTATATTAACTTCTCCAAAAACATGAGGATGCCTTTCTATCAACTTGTTGCATATCCCTTTTATTACATCATTAATATTAAAATAGCCCTCTTCTTTTCCTATCTGTGCATGGAATACAACTTGAAGTAATACATCCCCAAGTTCTTCAATCAGCTTATCTTCATCTTCTTCATCTATTGCCTCCAGAACTTCATAACATTCTTCAATTAAATATCTCTTTAAAGACTTATGGTCTTGCTCCCTATCCCAAGGACAGCCCTCTTCCCCTCTTAAGGTATCCATTACATGCAGTAAATCGTAAAAATCCTTTGTAGATTCTAAGCTTTTAGGAATGTATATTGATGTAAGATGATCAATATCTTCTTGTCTATCTAGTTCATATATACGTATCTTTCTAACGCTTTCTAATTCTTTAACTCCAGCTGCCCTTACAAAATATTTTCCATATCATCGCTATAATATTCAAGCAATCGTAATTTTACTTCAGAAGCTATAAACTTATTATATACTTGAGTTACTACGGTTCCTAGCCTTTTATCTAAAACCTGATTCTCCATGTCAAAGGCATCTATTACCTTTATGCCTCTTATGGGATCTATTTTTAAACTCTCCATCATAGCATCAATAAAACTTATAGCCGGCAGTATTTCCACTTCAATATTTTCTTTCTTGCAAAGCTCAATTAGAATACCTACTGATTTTTCTGCTACTAATGGGTGCCCTGGCACAGCATACACTATGTCCCCTACCTCTTTGTGTTTTTCAATTAAACTTTCGGCTATGGACTCATATACTTCGTCAAAGCTGCTAGAACTTTCATAGTTGTTATCATAGCTCTGGAATTTAATTCCTAACCCTTCAAGATACTCTACATTAGGATGGATTTTAGTTCTAAAATAGACATTACTGCTATTCTTTAGTATCTCGAAGGTTCCCATAGTAATAGCTTCTTTACTACCAGGCCCCAACCCTACAACCTTTATCATAGTTTTTCTCCTTTTATACCTTTTTTATGACTTTTTGGATCTTCCTATTCTTTATCTCATTAAAATCAATCACTTTAAATGCCATTATTAACATTCCATAAATTATTATACCTATAAATATAGCAATTAAACAAGAAACTGAGTTACTCATTGTATAATTATAAGCCTTAACATAGATAAAGACAACAGCTAGTATCATAGCAATAGATGCATAGGCTGGCTTTATGAATACTTTATATAAGTCTACTTTTACTCCTAGAGTTTTCCTTAATAAACTCATATTTAATATAACCGCTGTAGCATATGCTGCAAACGTTCCAATAATAGCTCCATATACATTTATACCAGGCATTGAAACCAGCGCACTGGTTATTACCATTTTTACTATACAACCTATAAGCAAATGAATTACTGGCATTTTCTTTGAAGTAGTTGCTTGTAGTATTACTGTAGTTGTTTGGGCTAATATTATAAGTGGAATTGCTAAGGATGAGTATTTTAAAATAAGCTCTCCTTCTGCCTGTCCTCTAAAAATTAAATTTAAAACAGGAGACGCTAAAAAATACAAACCAGCAAGAGAAGGCAATGCAATAACTGTAGATATTTTAATTGCTGAAGCTATATTATGATTCAATTTAGCTCTATTGTTTAGTATAAATGCTGCTGATATTATAGGGACAACTGAAGCACATAGTGCTGCTGATAAAGTAAGTGGTACATTTACCAATACTGCGGCTTTACCTGTAAGTTGTCCATACAGTATTGTAGCTTGTCTTGATGTAAATCCTGCCTCCAAAAGTTTCTGAGGCACTACAAAAGAATCTATAACATTCATTACAGTCCCTACCGCTGCCCCCAAAGATATTGGTATAGCAGTTCTTAATAATCTTTCCATCACTATTGGGTTAAGTTTAACTTTTCTTATAAGAAAGCTCCTTCTTACCTTTATGTACTTTCCTATTAGATATATTCCTCCTAATATTCCACCTGCTGCTGCTCCTAAAGTTGCTCCTCCTGCAGCATATTCTATTCCTCTTGGAAGAAGTAATACAACTAATCCAATCCCTACTACCACTCTTGCTACTTGTTCTAGAATTTGAGATATAGCCGTTGGAGTCATATTTTGGAGTCCTTGAAAAAAGCCTCTAAAAACGCTCATAATACCTATGAAAAAGGGTGCCAAACCTAATGCTATAAGCGAGTAGTAAGCCTTATTATCCCATCTAAAAAATCTTAAAAGCTCATGGGAAAACAAAATCATGAGTACGCTTGTACCTAAACCCAATATAGTCATTAATAGTAATGCCTGCTTTAATACTTGAAACATTCCTATCTGATTACCTTGAGCGTTTTCTTCAGATATCATTTTGGACATAGCAAGTGGTACACCTGATGCAACTGCAATAAATAACATATAAAGCGGGTATGCCATTTGGTAATATCCTAATCCTTCGTCACCTACAAGTATAGTTAATGGGATTCTAAATAGCATTCCTATAGCTTTAGCAAATATACCTGCGAAACCTAAGATAAATGTTCCTCTTATTAATGATTGTTTTTTCAAATTAATACCTCCAAAAATACTTACTAGTACAAATATTTATATTTATTTCATAGAGATATTATTACTACAAAAAACAATGGCAAATAAGCTACCATTGTTTTTATAAACTCAGAATCCTTAGGCAAGAATTTCTAGGCTTTAGAGACAGCATATATCTCCAAAGCCAAGGATTATATCTATTCCATTTGTTTTCCTAAGAATGAAGATGCAGTTTCAGCTAACTTTATCTCTACTTCTCCAAATTTAGCATCATCTTCTTTAGATGCTATTATTACAGCTCCAATTGCATCGCCTTCTGCTATTATTGGTGAAATTGCTTGAGCAACATACTTTCCATCTACGTCTTCATCATCTATTAGAGGTATTACTTTATTGCTACCTTCGCCTAAAAGAAGACTTTTTCTATCTTCCATTATTCTTTCAACTTCTGTGCTAACTTTTTTATCCATATACTCTTTTTTAGAAGTTCCGCTCACAGATATTATGTTATCTTTATCACATATAAGTACAATATTACCTGTTGTTGCTTGCAACGCTTCTGCATATTCCTTAGCAAAGTTACTTAATTCCTCTATAGGTGAGTATTTCTTTAATATTACTCCTCCGTCTCTATCTGTAAAGATTTCTAGTGGATCTCCTTCTCTAATTCTTAGGGTTCTTCTTATTTCTTTAGGTATTACTACTCTTCCTAAATCGTCTATACGTCTAACGATACCGGTTGCTTTCATCTAGCTTTTACCTCCTTGTTTATTTATTGATAATCAATTTGACAATAATATTATCTGTCCAAATATGAAATTTTATACACAAATGTATAGGTTTAATTTTAATACTAAAAAAAGATGATACATTAATGTATCATCTTTTCAAAATTAGACTAACTTATCCTCATAAGTCTTGATATTTGCCTTTTCTTGTATTTCATTTAACTTCTTAGACCAAATACTATCTTTTTTCTCATTTAATAATGCAGCTTTTATTTCTTCCTTAGCTTCTTCAAAAGTCTTCACAGGCTTATCTTCCCTTTTAACATTTTTTATTATGTGATATCCAAATTGGGTCTTAACTACTCCTGATATCGCTCCCTCTTTAAGCTGCATAGCTGCATTTATGAAGTCTTCATCAAACCCAGAATTAATTACAGGCACCGTACCCAAATCTCCACCTTTATCTTTCGTTCCATCCGTACCAAACTTTTTAGCAAGGTCTGCAAAATTCTCTCCCTTGTCAAGCTGATCCTTAATTGATTTAGCTTGAGCCTCATCTGCAACTAATATATGTGCTAAAGTAAGTTTTGTAGGATTGTTAGCATCCTTTGGATACTTATCTTTGTATTTATTGTAATATTCTTGTACTTCCTTATCATCAACTTTAGCCTCTTTTGTTAATTCATTTTGAAGTTTTGTAATTATAACATTTTGTTTTAATATTTCTCTAAAGCTTTTTTCTGTAACCCCTTGAGTTTTTAAAAACTCCTTATAAGCTTTATCATCTGTAAGATTTTGAGCTGTTTTAATATCTGCTATAGATTTATCTATCTCTTTGTTTAATTCTTCTTCTTTTGGAACCACTTTTAATCTTTCTGCCTCTTGCATAAGCGCTTTAATTGCAGTCATTTCATTCAATACTTGAATTTTTGCTTGTTTTAAATTTTCTTTAACCTCTTCACTTTGGGCATAGTTTTCACCATATTGCTTCTTATATTGCTCTAAAGTACTTGCTAAGTAAGGATGTGCATCTAGTTCTGCTCTTGTTATCTTTTCGCTTCCAACTTTAGCTACTACTGTTTTTCCTATAGCTTCTGGTGTTTTTTCTATCATACCGCATCCTGCAGTGGACATTATAAAAACTGACATCATTGCAGCTGCAATTACTTTTTTTACGTTTCTCACTCTTATTCCCCCACTCTTATCGTTTTTTTGTAATAAGTCCATTGTACCATAAAATTACTTTGTTTCAACTGCCGTTTGCAGATATTCTAATAATTCTCTCAAAGCAGGTATTAACTCCTCCTTTTTTATGTCTCTTAATTGATATCCCATGGCAGGCTCTTCGCCTATTTTAAATACAATTTTCCTATTGTACTTATTTATTATATGTCTTACTAATTCTCTACTTATTAAGTCTTTATTGGCAAACTTAATTATAACTTCTGCAGGTCTTTCTTTTATTTCCTGTATCCCACTCTTATTTGCTAAAGCCTTTATATAAGCAATATTCATAAGATTACTTACAGAATCCGGTATATTAGAAAATCTATCTTCTAGTTCTTCTTGAATGTCTAGCATAGCTTCCTTAGAATCTATGTTAGCAATCTTTTTATATACCTCTATTTTCTGCAATTCATCGTCTATATAATTGTTTGGTATATATGCATCTACTTTAAGATCTACAGTAGTTTCAAACGGTTCTCTATCTATTTCTCCTTTAACTAACTTTATTGTGTCCTCAAGCATCCTACAGTATAAATCGTATCCTACAGATGCCATGTGTCCATGTTGAGCTGCTCCTATAATATTACCAGCCCCCCTTATTTCTAAATCCCTCATAGCAATTTTAAATCCTGACCCAAGCTCAGTAAAGTCTTTTATTGCCTTTAACCTCTTTTCTGCAACCTCTGTTAATACCTTATCTTTTCTATAGGTTAAATATGCATAAGCCATTCTATTACTTCTTCCAACTCTTCCGCGAAGCTGGTAAAGCTGTGATAGTCCAAATTTATCTGCATCATATATTATCATGGTATTAGCATTCTGAATATCAAGCCCTGTCTCAATTATAGTAGTACATAGCAGTATGTCATATTCATTCTTCATAAAGTCAAACATGACCTTTTCAAGCTCTCTCTCTGGCATTTGACCATTAGCTATGCCTATTCTCGCATCTGGTACTAACTTAGATATATATGTTGCCATTTCCTTTATAGATCCTACCCTATTATATACAAAGTATACCTGTCCCCCTCTATCTATTTCTCTTGTTATTGCATCTGCTATAAGTTGGTCATTAAACTCTACTACATAAGTTTGTACAGGATATCTCTGTTCCGGAGGAGTCTCTATAACACTAATTTCTCGTATACCAGTAAGCGACATATGAAGAGTTCTAGGTATAGGAGTTGCTGTTAGAGTTAATACATCCACATTCTTCTTAATATCCTTAATTTTCTCCTTATGAGTAACTCCAAACCTTTGTTCTTCATCTATGATTAATAATCCTAAATCCTTAAACTGTACATCCTTTTGAAGAATTCTATGAGTACCTATAAGAATATCTACATTTCCTGCCTTAACTTCCTTTAGTGTTGCTTTTACTTGAGCCGGTGTTCTAAATCTGCTTATCATATCTATCTTTATCGGAAAGTCTGAAAATCTTTGAACCAAGTTATTATAATGCTGCTCTGCTAAAATAGTTGTGGGAACTAAAATGGATACTTGTTTTCCATCCATGACTGCCTTAAATGCAGCTCTTATTGCAACCTCAGTTTTCCCATATCCTACATCACCGCATAACAACCTATCCATAGCCCTTCCAGATTCCATATCTCTTTTGATATCTTCAATTGCTGCAATTTGATCTGGTGTTTCTTCATATGGGAATTCATCCTCAAATTGCTTTTGCCATACAGTATCCCTTGAAAATTTATGTCCTTTTAAGGTAGATCTTATTGCATATAGTTTCACTAAATCCTCTGCTATTTCATTTATTGCCTTTTTAACTTTATTCTTTGCCTTGGTCCATTCACTACCACCCAGCTTACTTACCTTAGGAGCTTTTCCTTCACTCCCTATATATTTTTGTACTAAGTCCAATTGGTCTACTGGTACATATAACCTGTCCCCTGCATTATAGCTAAGTTCCAAGTAATCTTTTTTATGACCTTGAACCTCTAACTGCTTTATTCCTTTATAAACACCTATCCCGTGATTAGTATGAACTACATAATCCCCTGGTTTTAGCTCCGTAAAGCTCTTTATCTTTCCTACACCCTTTTTACTAACTTTAGTGGCTTTTCTTTTAGAACTTCCAAAAATGTCCTTATCCGATATTACACTGAGCTTTAGCTCAGAATATTCAAATCCCTTTCCTTGGTTCCCAAAGGTTATTACTACCTCTCCACATTGAATACTATCTATAATATCTTTATATGTGCTTTCAATGCCTCTTTCTCTTAAGGTTTCTGCTAGCCTCTCTCCTCTTGGCCTAGTTCCACTTAAAATTAAGGTTCTATATCCTTTAGTCTTTTTACTTCTTATGTCTTCTATAAGTAAGTCTAGTTTTCCCCCATATCCACTAAGACTAATTTGAGAGAAGCTCTCTGTATACACTGGCATAAAATATTCATTTTCCTTGTATATTATGTCTAAGGTTATAACTTGAGAGCCTTTTAGCCTCTCAATTATTTCACTTTTATTTACTAGTAAACCTGACTGACCTAAAAGTATATTTCCCCTTTGTAAAAATTCTTTGTAATTTTCCTCAAACTCAAAATATATACTCTCTAACTTCCCCATGCACCTTTGGGTATCATTTATGAACACTAGAGAATCTTTCATATAATCTATTAAAGTTGAGGTTTCATCATAAAAATAAGGCAAAAAGCTATCTATACTTTCAAAACTCCAATTTTCTTTTAAGGATTCTAAATTAGATAAAGTACTGCTTTCTATTCTCTCCTTTGCTTCCTTATCCTTGCTCAAATTCTTTTTTGCTAATTCTAGATCTTTTTTTATAGCTTCATAGCCCTTGCTAATGTTTTCCTTAGTAAAAATCATTTCCTTAGCAGGAAATACTTCTATTTCTTTAAATTTTTCTATACTTCTTTGGGACTCTGTATTAAAGCTTCTTATGGAGTCAACTTCATCTCCAAAAAGTTCTATTCTATAGGGCATAGACGATATAGGAGGATACACATCTAATATTCCACCTCTTATTGAAAATTCCCCTTTGCCCTCTACTATGTTAACTCTCTCATATCCACCTTGTACTAGCCTTTCGCTTATATCCTCTAGGCTAATAGTATCTCCTATTGAAAAATTCATTGTATAATCCTTATACAATTTAGGAGAAATATAAGTTGCTGCTAAAGCTTCAATAGATGCAACTATGATTTTTTTATCCCCTCTTAGCATCTCTCTTATTATTTTTAATCTTTCCCACCTTAAATCTCCTGAAATTGCATATATATTATAAAACACTACTTCCCTGTTGGGAAAATAATATACATTGGGCACATAAAAAGACAAATCTTCATATAGATTCTTAGCCTCAACATCGCTATTTGTGAATATAAAAATCGACTTATCCTCTTTTTCATATATCCCATTTATAAATAATCCTCTTCCTGAATCAGAAAGACCTATTATTTCAATAGGAAATCTTTTCTGACTTAGAGCATTTATTATATTTCTAAATTGATCACTTTCTATCAAAGGCTGCATAAGCCCCTTTAATCTCATCAGTATACACCTCTCATATCACTACTACTCGCTTTTAAATCCATTATATTTATTCATAGCCTCTATAGTTCCTTCTTCAATAATAGCTCCAACTGCATCTATAGCTGCTTTAAAAACCTTTTCCAACCTCTCTCTATCTTCCTTTGAAAACTTACCTAAGACAAAGGAAACCAGTTCTTCCTTAGAAGGCTGTCCTACTCCTACTTTTATTCTAGGAAAAACTTCACTTCCCAAATAAGAAATAATGCTTTTAATTCCGTTGTGTCCCCCTGCGCTACCTTTCTCTCTAATTCTAAGTCTTCCAACTTCCAAACTTATATCATCATAAATAACTATGACATTTTCATTAGGGATCTTATAGAACTCCACTATCTCCTTTACACTTTCTCCACTTAAGTTCATATATGTTGTAGGTTTTAATAATAAAACTCTTTCCCCATTAACTTTCCCATCACCATACATACCTTTGAATTTTTTCCTATTCACATCAATATTATACTTTTTAGATAATAAATCTATAATATCGAACCCTACATTATGTCTTGTATGTTCATATTCTTTTCCTGGATTGCCCAGACCTACAATCAAAAACATATAAAATACCTCCACATTGTTTTTATCCTAATCGTACCTAAATATAATACATTAAAAAAAGATTTTTATAAACAGTTATTAAACAGCTTAAACCCATGAGACTATATCTCACGGGTTTACTGTTTTATCATTCTTAATATCTGCAAGAACTATAGTCATATCAATATTCTTGCCATTTCTCCATACTTTACACTTGATACTGTCTCCTATCTTATGCTTTTCTAAAATTTCTGACATATCCTCAAACTTTACTATTTTCTTTCCTTCTATTTCAATTAAAATGTCTGTAGGTTTAACTCCTGCCTTTTCTGCCCCACTTCCTTTTATAACTCCACTTACGTATACTCCTTTTATCCCATTACTGTCTTCTGAAACCGCATCTCTTCCATATATGCCTAAGCGAGGTCTCGCAACTCTTCCATATTTCATGATTTCGTCTAATATGGATTTTGCTTCATTTATAGCTATAGCAAATCCTATTCCCTCTACATTATCGTATTGGGAATCCCTTAGCTTTAAGCTGTTTATTCCGATAATCTCTCCCTCTTCGTTACATAAGGCTCCTCCGCTATTTCCTGGGTTTATCGCAGCATCAGTTTGAAGTACTCTATAAATAGACCCTCCATATTGAATTTTTCTATTAAGAGCACTGATTATACCAGCTGTGACAGTACCAGCAAACTCTTCTCCTATAGGGTTTCCTATAGCAATTGCTAAGTCTCCTACTCTTATTTTAGAGGAATCTCCAAACTTTGCTGCAGGTAGATTCTGTGCATCTATTTTTATTATTGCTAAATCAGAGGTGGTGTCTGAACCTATAAACTTTGCCTTTAAATAGTTTTGTCCGCTAGGCAATTTAACGTTAATCTCGTCAGCACCTTCAATAACGTGGTAATTTGTTACTATATATCCATTTGAATCGAATATTATACCAGAACCGCTGCTCTTGTCTATGTTTCCTAGAATATCTGGGGAAGTTCTTATTATTCCAACAACAGTAGGACCAACAACTTCGGCAACCTTTGCTATGCTGCCGTATGGAGTCTCTGCAAAATTCTCTTGTTTATCTTTGTTTTCCATTTTAACTTTAGCTTCTTCAGAGTATCTCTTTTCTACTATATAACTTGAAGTCACAGCCCCTGACAGCGCAGCTATGGCTATAAGTGCAACGGCTTTAAAAAGTCTCTTAACACTACTTCTCCGTCTTCTAAACTTTATTGATCCATACTTTTCCTCAGCTATATTCTCCCAATCTACTTCCTTAACCTCATAATTATTCTCTTGCAAACATATCACCTCTAAAAGTTATTGGACTTGTTATCTAGGAGCTCTTTTTAGTGAAAATACAAACTTTACTCCTTTACTTTCCTTATTTTCAAACCAGATATCTTCATTGTGTTGATTAATTATCCTTCTAACTATAGATAATCCAAGCCCCGTACTCATCTTTGAAGTTCTTGATTTATCGCCCTTATAAAATCTATCCCAGACATGCTTTTCATCTTCTTTAGAAATATTAGGTCCATCATTAAATACTGATACAAGTACCTTTTGCCCCCTGATTTTAGTTCTTATCTCTATATTTCCACCCTGTTCAACATACTTTATTGCATTATCTATAAGATTGGTCATCACCTGTATTATCTTGTCCTTATCTGCTAGCACATAGACTTCCTTATCCTCTAACCATACATCTACATTTATCTTTTTAGATCTTATAACTGCACCAAATTTTATAGTAGAAAGTCTTATGATTTCATTTATATCATGCTCTTGAATATTCAAACTAAACTTTCCCGCTTCTACAGCCGATAGATCTAGCAAATCGTTTATAAGCCTAGTAAGCCTTTGAATCTCCTCATATGCTACAGATAAATAATAATTTTCTTTTTCTTTAGGTATTATTCCATCTAATATTCCACCTATAAATCCTTTTATAGAAATTATTGGTGATCTTAATTCATGGGATACATTCGATATAAAAGCTCTTCTATTATTCTCAACTTCTTCCAAGCTATCTGCCATAGAATTAAAAGCTCTAGCAAGTTCCCCTATTTCATCATTGGATTTTATATCTACTCTTCTATTTACTTCTCCTTTAGCTATCTTATCTGCTGCACTGTTTATCTTTGCTAAAGGCTTAATTAATATCTTTTGAGAAAAGTAGTATATGATAAATCCAGATGTAAATATTGCAAAAACTGCGGAAAACCATATAATTTCATAAACTCTTTTCAAAGGTTCCCCTATCTCATTTATATCAGTGTTCATTACCACTACCCCTTGAAATCCACCTCTGTAAAATATGGGAACTTCATAAGTATGAACTGATTCATCAAATAACTTATCAACTATGTTATTTCTCTCAATAAGTTCACCTTTTCTTAATCGCTCTAAATCCTTGCTTAGAATCTGTTGCCCTACCAATTTTTTATGCTCTTCATTAGACACTGCATATGCATAGCCGTATCTATCAAACAAAATTATATCTATGTCTGCATAATTTGAAATGTATTCTAAAATATCGTTAGTTTTAGCTAGAGGAGTGTTTCCGTATAAATACTGCACTGCTGCGTTGGATACTATTTGCGCCTCAGTTAAAAGCTGACTTTTTCTTTGCTCAAAAAAATATTCCTCAAACCAAAAGGATAAGAATGCTGCTATAATGACAAAGCTTATAGATATTATTAGGATATAGGTAGCTACCATTTTTGAAAATAAGCCCTTTTTCCTCATCTACTTCACCTCAAATTTATATCCAACACCCCAAACGGTTTCAATCTGCCAATTTGGTCCTCCTTGAAGTTTTTCTCTTAATCTTTTAATA
Organism: Clostridium bovifaecis; assembly: GCA_009738435.1. Lineage (GTDB taxonomy): Bacteria > Bacillota > Clostridia > Clostridiales > Clostridiaceae > Clostridium_H > Clostridium_H bovifaecis. The sequence continues at coordinate 3,530,276 of CP046522.1, forward strand.
TGCACATCTACGGTTCTAGAATCCCCTGGATAGTCATATCCCCATACCTCGCAAAGTAATTGTTCTCTTGTAAAAACTTTATTTTTGTTACTTGCAAGATAATATAGAAGTTCAAATTCCTTAGGTGGCATCTTTATTTCCTTATCTTCATATGTAACGCTATATGAATTTATATCAATATTTAAATCCGGAAAGCTTAACGCTTCTTTACTTTCTCCTTCTACATTGTATCTTCTTAAAACTGCCTTAATTCTGGCTATGAGTTCCTTTGGCTCAAAGGGCTTTACTATATAGTCATCTGCGCCTAATTCTAAAGCTAATACTTTGTCAAAAGTTTCTCCCTTTGCAGTTAGCATAATAACTGGAGTCTCATAGTCTTTTCTTATCCACTTTAAAACATCTATTCCATCCATATGTGGAAGCATAATATCAAGCAAAACTAAGTCTGGTCTATACTCAAAAAATACTTCCTGCACTGACTTTCCATCATAACAAACTTTAGTGCCATATCCTGAATTCTCTAAATACATTTTTATTACTTCACAAATATTTTCATCATCATCTACAATCAATATCTTTCCTAACATTCCATCCATAGATTTACCTCCAGCCACATTAAGTGTATAATTTCTTAATCTTATTTTAATTTCCTCTAAAATTTTACTAATTATACTCTATCATACTTACGAGTATTTTAAATGACTAAAATAATAAATTAAAATAAATGTTACAATTAAAAGGAAGTTTTAACCTTACCTTTTCCATCAATAAAAAAGGCATACAAGGATAACCCTCATATGCCTTTAACTTACTTATACAAATAATTTACTTATTGAAACATCTTCATATATTCTCTTTATAGCTTCTGCAAATATTGGAGCTACAGAAAGAACTTCAAATTTATCAGTTATTTTTTCTTTTGGTAGATTTATAGTATTTAAAGTTACTAGTTTTTTAATAGCACTGTTTTCTATTCTCTCAAAAGCAGGTCCTGATAGAACTCCATGTGAGCAGCACGCGTAAACTTCTTTTGCTCCTCTTTCAACTAATGCATTTGCTCCGTTTGTTATAGTACCAGCGGTATCAATCATGTCATCGATTAGAATAACAGTTTTATTTTTAATCTCCCCAATTACATTCATTACCTCTGAAACATTTGCTTTTGGTCTTCTTTTATCGATTATAGCTATTGGGCAATTTAATTTATCTGCGAAGTCTCTAGCTCTTGTAACACTTCCAAGGTCAGGAGATACAACAACTACATCATCTCTGTCCTTAAACCCTTCTTCTATAAAGTATTTTGCAAGTATTGGTGCACCAATTAAATTATCAACCGGAACATTAAAATATCCTTGAATTTGCGCTGCATGAAGGTCCATAGTAAGAACTCTATCTGCCCCTGCTGCTGTTATTAAATCTGCTACTAATTTTGCAGTGATTGGATCTCTAGCCTTAGCTTTTCTATCTTGTCTTGCATAACCATAATAAGGTATTACTGCTGTTATTCTTCCAGCTGATGCTCTTTTGAAAGAATCTATCATGATTAAAAGCTCCATTAGGTTATCATTTACAGGAGCATGTGTAGGTTGAATAACAAACACATCTGTTCCTCTAACTGTTTCATTTGTATTTACAGATATCTCTCCATCACTGAACTTTCCAACCTTTGAATCTCCAACATAAACACCTAATACCTCAGCAATTTCATTAGCTAAAGTCGGATGTGCATTACCTGTAAATATTTTAATATTTTTACCATGAGTTATCATATGTAAACCTCCTTATTTTTTTCTCAAACCTTTTTTATCTACCCAGCCCTCTATATTCACTTGCTTTGTTCTTGCTAGTGCAAGAGCTCCATTTGGTACTTTTTTAGTTATAGTAGATCCCGCTCCTATATATGTATCATCTTCCACTTCTACAGGTGCTACTAAATTAGCATTACAACCAATAAAGACATTATCTCCTATAATTGTTTTATTCTTAACTTTTCCGTCATAATTTACTATAACGGTTCCGCATCCAAAATTGCAGCCACTTCCTACTTCTGCATCCCCTATATATGTTAGGTGAGATACTTTTGTATTGTTCCCAATAGTGGATTTCTTTATCTCAACAAAGTCCCCAATTCTAGCATTCTCTCCAATATTACTTTCTGGACGAATATAAGCAAATGGTCCAACGGTTGTATTTCTGCCAATATGACTTTCTAGTATAACAGAACTTTGAATATTAACTCCTTCATCAATAACGCTATCTTTTATTCTTGAATTAGGATAAAGAGTGCATCCTTTTTTTATAACAGTTTTTCCTTCAATAACATTTCCAGGATATATAATAGTATCGCTTCCTATCTCTACATCCAAATCAATATAAGTAGTCTTAGGATCAATGATTGTAACACCATTTTCCATATGCATTTTATTTAATCTATATCTTAATATTTCCTCTGCTTCCGAGAGTTGAGCTCTAGAGTTTACTCCCTTAATTTCATTCGCATCTACACTAATAGCTCCAACTTTACATTCTTTATTTTTTAATAGTTCTATAACATCTGTTAAATAGTATTCCCCTTGAGAATTATTGTTATTTAACTTATCCAGATTTATCATGAGCTCTTTAATGTCAAAGCAATACATCCCTGAATTTATTTCATTAACTTTTAACTCTTCTTCAGTACAATCTTTATGCTCTACTATTTTTGCTACTTCTCCATGCTCATTTCTTATTATTCTTCCATAACCAGTAGCATCTTGGACGATAGCTGTAAGTATAGTTGCCTTATATTGTCCATTTTTGTGAAACTCAATAAACCTTTTCACTGTGTCCTCAGTAATTAATGGGGCGTCTCCTGTAAATACTGCAACAACTCCGTCCTTGCCCTGTAAGAAGCTCTTAGCACACATAAGTGCATGCCCTGTTCCAAGCTGCTCTTCTTGTATAGAATAAGTAACTCCTCTATTTTCTGTCGACTTTCTTACCTCTTCAGCTCCATTACCTATTACTAAATCTATATCATTTATGTCACATTTCCTTAAAGTATCCACTACTTGATTTACCATTTCTTTACCACAAACCTTGTGTAGAACCTTAGGTAAATTTGATTTCATTCTTTTACCTTTTCCAGCCGCAAGTATTACAGCACTTTTATACAATTTTAACACCTCTTTACACGGTATATAGCAACACATTAAATCATATATGTTACATTTTAATGTTTATGCCTATTACATTATATTTTATATATAAATATTTTTCAACCACATAATATGCTATATTATGCGATAATATAGTTATTCTTTATAAAAATGCACAAAAAATAATAAAAAGGAGTATTCACTCCTTTTTATTCAATTTCCATTGCTATTTCTTCACCATTTTCGCTAGTATTCTTTACTGTCTCATATTCATCCAAGATGGCCTTTTGTATCTTTTGTCTTGTATCGGTATTAATAGGATGTGCTATATCTTTAAACTCTCCAGTAGGAGTTTTTCTACTAGGCATAGCTATGAAAAGCCCATTTTGACCTTCAATAACTTTTATATCATGAACTACAAATTCATTATCAAAAGTTACCGATACAATAGCTTTCATTTTCCCTTCAGCAGAAATCTTCCTAATTCTTACATCTGTAATTTGCATTGAACTCCACCTCCAAAGATGCTTTGTATATAGTATTCTCCATAATTTATCTTTTTCCTTCTACTCATGCGATAAATTTTTAGAAAATTTTACTTTTTATGAATTTTCCCCGAATATACTATAGGGTTATCGTTTTCATCAATCCCTCCGAACTTTATTATAGAAACATAATCTTCAACTAATTTTTTATCTGTGTTTATATTATCTACAAGGACCCCTATTCCTACTAATTCACTTTCAAATTCTTTTAGGAGATTTATTATCCCTAAAGCTGTGCCGCCAGCTTTCATAAAGTCATCTATAAAAATGCATTTACTTCCTTTATGTATAGATCTTTTAGATAAGGACATTGTTTGAATTCTTTTGGTAGATCCTGAGACATAGTTTATAGAAACCGTTGGTCCTTCCGTAACCTTACTGTCCCTTCTAACTATAACAAGATTAATTCCTAGTTTTTTTGCAACTTCATAAGCTAGAGGTATCCCCTTCGTTTCTACTGTGACTATATAATCTGCGTCTAACTCTTTAAACTGTGAAGCAAGAATAATCGCTGCTGTTGATATTATTTGAGGATTAAACATTATGTCACTAATATACATAAATTCTCCCGGTACTATTCTTTGTTTATCCTGTAAAATTATACATAAATCTTCTGTAAACTCACTTACTTTTTCTTCTGAAATTCCATATATATTTTATTCCTCCTGCTGCTCCTGAAATAGTTTCAATACTTCCCATAGATAATATATCTAAAGTTTCTCTAACTACAACAATATCTTCACTTATAGTGGATTTTGCAGCATTGAACATATCTGTGAATTTATTTAAGTTTATCACCTTATTGGGGTTTTCTATTAGGGTTTTTGTAATAGCTGTTATTCTTTGATTTCTACTGAACTTTTGCATATCTCTCTCCTATTTCAAATCTTACGAATTATTTTCTTTAAAAACATATTATTATTCATATTCTATTCTAATATCATTATATTATCAACATTTAAATTGGTATAATAACCTACTGTTCTATATTTTATACAAAATTTTATTTTAATATTTATAATAATGTATTGTTTTTCTTAAAAGTTGTATATAATGATTAAATAGGACTACTTTTTTATCTGTTTTAAGGAGTTGATTAATTTGTCATTTGATTTTTTAGAAGATAGAAATAAAAAGATACACTTCATAGGTATTGGTGGAATTAGCATGAGTGGTCTTGCTGAAATACTATTAAATAATAGTTATAGAGTATCAGGCTCTGACAGAAGTCAATCAGAGTTAACTGATCACCTAAAAGCAAAAGGCGCTGAAATCTACATAGGACATGATGCTAATAATCTTAAAAATGTAGATTTAGTAGTTTATACAGCTGCAATAGCTGAAGATAATCCTGAGTTATTAAGAGCTAAAGAATTAAATATTCCTATCATGGATAGAGCTGATTTTCTTGGCCATGTAATGAATGGTCATAAATATAATGTAGCTGTATCAGGAACCCATGGCAAAACTACCACCACATCTATGTTTTCCCATATTACCCTAAATGCTAATTTGGATCCGACCATTTTGGTAGGAGGAAACTTAGATGCAATAAACGGAAATGTTAGAGTTGGAAATAGCGAGTATTTTATTACTGAGGCTTGTGAGTATAAAGCATCTTTCTTAAAATTTTATCCTTATGTAGGTATAATTTTGAATATAGAAGCTGACCATTTGGACTTTTATAAAAATATAGAAGAAATACAAGATACCTTTAAAAAATTTGCACAATTAATACCTAAGGATGGGATTTTAGTTATTAATGCAGATGATGAAAAAGCGCTATCAATATCAAAAGAAGTAAATTGTAAAGTTGCTAGTTTTGGAATTTTAAACGGAAATATAAGAGCTAAAAATATAATATTTGGTGAAAATGGTTGTCCTAAATTTGATGTTTACAAAGGTGAAGAAAAGTTGTTCCAACTCACCCTAAATGTTCCAGGAGAGCATAATGTTCTTAATGCCTTAGCTAGCATCGCTGCTGCCCTAAGCTTAAATATTGATGAAGAGGCGATTAAAAATGGTCTTTCTACTTTTTACGGAACTCATAGACGCTTTGAAATAAAGGGTTCAACTCATGGAATTACTGTAATAGATGATTATGCGCATCATCCAACAGAAATAAAGGCGGCTTTAAACGCAGCAAAGAATTTTCCTCACAATAGAATCTTCTGCGTATTTCAACCTCATACCTACTCTAGAACAATAAGCTTATTAAATGACTTTGCGGCCTCTTTTTATAATGCTGATACTCTACTACTTGCAGATATCTACGCTGCTAGGGAAAAGGATACTGGTGTTGTGAGCTCAGACCTATTGGGTAATAAAATAAGAGAAAAAGGAGTAGACTGCAAAAACTTTCATAACTTTAGGGATATGAATACATTCCTAAAGAAAGAATTAAAATCTGGAGATTTACTGATCACCATTGGTGCTGGAGACGTGTATAAGGTTGGAGAAATGTTTTTAAATAATGCAGTATAGCTTTATATAGTAAAGCAGTGATTATATTTCACCCATATAATCACTGCTTTTTTCTTCGCTGTGAAATTGTTCAGTGTCTTATGTGTAAAAATATAAAAAATAGGTAAAAATACTAGTAATACATTGATTAGGAGGATGTAATTATGAGAACATTTTTAATTGCCGCAGTAGTAGATATTATATTAATATTCGTTTCCTATTACTTGTTTAAATCCGTAATAAGCGGACCTACCCGTCATAGAATATATGAAAAATATTTAAGTTCCTTTGCTAAATTTGTTATATATATCTTCATTGCTAGTGCTTTAATAACAGGACTTAGCGCCTTAGTCTTATATAGAACCAGGTATATAGTATACTTAAACGTAATTGCTCCTGCACTAGTATCTATTTTGGTTGGATTTATTATATCCTTAGTTCCCACTAGAGGTATTGGGGATAATAAAGAAAAAAATTTTTAGTATATTAGTTTTTCTTTAGCATGAATTATAAATTATATACCATAATTTCATAATATAGTATATAATTTATATACATGCTTTTTTTTGCAACTTTAATCATGTTAAATGTGCTTAATATTCTTTTCTCTATGCTTATACTATAGGATAAAAATATTTATTAGGGAGAATCTTCATGTTTAATGATATTATAACTATTGTATCAAATATTTTCTTAGGAATGAGCTTAGTTGGTACAGGCTTTTCTATGATATTATTTATAACTATAAAAATATTTAAATTAAGCCTTTTAAATGGCATATTATCTAAAACATGTATACTGTTTATAATAACATGGATTATATTTATTGCTTGCAGTATTTACCTTGTAATAGTTTACCCATCAACTATTACTACAGCAATGAATTATTTCAAATCAACATCAAAACTTATTTGATGTTGAAGTTAATAAAAACTTTATGGTATAAATTTTATAAATTAGAGTTGACTTTTCTAAGACAACACTATATAATATATTTTGTCGACGGGGTATAGCGCAGATGGTAGCGCGCGTGGTTTGGGACCATGAGGCCGCGGGTTCGAGCCCTGCTACCCCGACCAAAAAACATGTTAGATATAACATGTTTTTTTATTTTTTGTATTTACATAAGCAAGACTCCTTTTTTTCTAAAGGTTAGATACTTCAGTAGTTAGTATGTTATAAGCTAGCAAAGTATAGTGAATGATTATGAATACTTTTAATAGACAAAATTATGACTTTAAGTTGACTCACCTCTAACTTCTTAACTATCTAACACATATTCCTTTATTCCCTTAGTTTAAACTCTACACTTTAAACTGACTTTCTAACGTATACTTTTCCTACTTCTAACTGTTTTTCTGTATATAACCGTCCCTTATTGTAAAAAATAAACACAGCTATGTTGGGCGTATATATCAAATCTTAAGCAGAGAGCCTAAATCCTTGATTTAGTAGGAATTAATTGCTCTGCCAGTTGATTTGGTGAATACAGCCTGCTCTTTGAGTACTCCGCTGGTGGCAAGAAGAGGAGTTTCATAAAATAAAACTTACTTTAGAAAAGGGGACTTTTATATGAATAATAAACACGGTACACTATTTAAAAACTTAATCAAAGCTTACTATGATGACAATTTTGAAGATACGGTAACATCTCTACTGTCTAATAAAGATGTTGATAAAGAGTATTTAAGTAAAGCCATCTCTTTTTTATGTGGGGTTGACGTAGACTATGACGATAATTTTGTGCAAAACCTAAGAAAAGCTATTGCTAATTATGAGATACGACACAAAATAGTTCATAAGGTAAAAGAATGTTCTATGGACTGCATGGATGACAGCGGTAAAACCATGTGTCAAAAGTCTTGCCCCTTTGATGCTGTATTGGTGGATAAGAATGCAAATAGAACCTATATATCCCTGGATAGATGTACTGATTGTGGTTTTTGTGTAGACGGCTGTCCAACAGGAAGTATATTAGATAAAGTTGAGTTCATCCCTCTACTAGACTTGCTAAACAAGGAAAATCTAGTAATAGCAGCAGTAGCACCTTCTATAATAGGCCAATTCGGTGAAAATGTGAATATAAATCAGCTTAGATCCGCCTTTAAAAGTCTTGGCTTTACAGACATGGTTGAGGTTGCCTTCTTTGCAGACATGTTAACCATAAAAGAAGCTATTGAATTTGATCATCTAGTAAATGAAGTTGATGATTTTATGATAACTTCATGTTGCTGCCCTATGTGGATAGGAATGTTGAAGAAGCTATTTCACGAACTTTTGCCTCATGTATCTCCTTCAGTATCCCCTATGGTTGCAGCAGGGAAAGTATTGAAAGCACTCAATCCTAATTGCAAAGTTGTATTTATCGGTCCTTGTATAGCAAAAAAATCAGAAGCTAAAGAAAAGGACCTCATAGGTATTATAGATTATGTATTAACTTATCAAGAGGTTAAGGATATATTTGATTCCCTTGGAATACATCCTGAGGAGCTGGAAGAAGACTTTGCAACTGAATATGCTTCAAGGGAAGGGAGACTGTATGGACGTACCGGTGGTGTTTCTATAGCTGTAACAGAAGCTATTAAAAATTTATTTCCTGATAAGTCAAAATTCTTAAAAGCTATTCAAGGTAACGGAATAAAGGAGTGTAGAGAAATCTTAACTAAATTAAAAGACGGAAATATAGATGCTAATTTCATTGAAGGAATGGGCTGTGTTGGAGGGTGTGTTGGAGGACCTAAAGCGATTATTCCAAGTCAAGAAGGTAGAAAATTATTAGATTCATTTGCTGACAACTCGGAAATATCTGTATCTTTAGATAGCCATTGGATGAAAAATATCCTAAAGAAACTAGATATGAATTCAATGGAAGACTTTAAAGATGAAGATAAAGTTAAAATCTTTTTAAGAGAATTTTAACCTTTGATTAATCTACGTTTTAATAGCATTAGAAATAGCTTTAAAGATTAAAGCTTATAATCTGCCTAGCCACCCTACACTCCAAGGATCAAATATGTTAAAATAAAATTGCAAGTTTTAAAAAAGGGGGGAGATTACTTTGAATACATTATTAAGCAAAATTCACAAACAAGATGTTGCTATTTTAAAGATTATAAATAACTCAATGAGCTGTAAAATACTAGACTTCATTATGCCTCCTATAACTTATTTAGGCTCTACAATCTTTTCTGCGATATTTACATTATTGGCTATATTAAATCCAAACAAAACTATACATTCATTAGGAATAAAAACCTTATTGACACTGGCAATAAGTTCTTTTATATCTAGACTAGTTAAGGAATCTGTAAATAGAATTAGGCCTTTTATAAAAATCAGCAATTTAAATATAAAAAAAATAGGAATAGACGAATATTCTTTTCCTTCTGGCCATACTACAGCTGCCTTTTCAATTGCTGTTACAAGTTCTTTATTTTATCCTAATATAGCTATAGCAGGTATTGTTTTAGCTTCTTGTGTTGGAGTATCGAGAATATATCTTGGAGTACATTACCCTACGGATGTATTGGCTGGAACTTTTCTTGGAAGTATTACTTCATTTCTAGTGTTTCATATTATATAATATTATAAAGTACATATTACTTTTATTACTAGAAAAGAGGTTGAATATGCTAAATAATATAAAAGCTGCTATATTTGATATGGATGGAACATTGATAGACTCTATGTGGGTATGGATGAAAATAGATGTGAACTTTTTAAAAAAACGTAATATAGTATGTCCTAAAAACTTAAAAGAAGAAATTCAGCATCTTAGCTTTGAAGAAACAGCAGCATATTTTAAAAGAACATTTAGTTTGCCAGAAAGCATTGATGAAATTTGCAATGAATGGAACGATATGGCTTTTGATGAATACAAAAATAATGTAATGCTTAAATCTGGAGTTAAGAAATATTTAGACTTACTAAAATCTATGGATATAAAAGTCGGACTAGCTACTAGTAATTGTGATTTGCTTCTTGAAGCAGCTCTAAAAGCTAATGGAATATATGAATACTTCGACGCGATTACAAGAACCGATGAAGTCTCCAGAGGCAAACAATTTCCTGATGTATACTTACTTACCGCTGAAAAACTTAATGTATCTCCTGAAGAATGTATAGTTTTTGAAGATATACTTCCTGCGGTTATAGGTGCAAAAGCTGCTGGGATGCGGGTTGTAGGAATTCATGATGATTATTCAAGTTATCAAAAGAGCGAAATATGTACTATTGCAGATAAATATATATGAATACTCTGAACTCATGAATGATGCTATTTAGAATATTAAAAATAGGCTTACACTTATAAAGTATAAGCCTATTTTTTATGGTAACTCATTCCTTGATATAGATCCTCATCTTTTAACTTATTATCAATAGCATTTAGTATTTCCCACTTTTTAAGACTCCACATGGGCCCAATCAATAGATTTCTTGGAGCATCTCCTGTTAACCTATGAATAACTATATCCTGCGGCAGCAATGTAATAGCCTCAACAACTAAATCAATATACTCATTCTTATCTAAAAACTTCAGTTTTCCTTTTTCATGTAATCTAGCCAAAGGAGTATCTTTGAGTAAATGAAGCAAATGTATCTTTATACCTTGTATATCCATATCGCTTAGATATCTTATAGTATTTAACATATCTTCTTTATCTTCTCCTGGAAGTCCAAAAATGCTGTGCACAACAATATCAATATTTGATTTTCTAAGCCTTTTCACTGCACTTTCAAATTCAGCGAGCTCATATCCTCTATTTATAATATTAGCAGTCTTCTCTTTAATAGTTTGGAGCCCCAGCTCTACCCAAGTGTATACTTTATTGTTGAACTCGTTTATTAAATCAATAACTTCATCACTTAGGCAATCAGGTCTTGTTGCTATTGCAAGAGCAACTACTCCATCTTGATTTACTGCCTCCTCATATTTTCCCCTCAGAACTTCTATAGGAGCATATGTGTTTGTGTATGCTTGAAAATATGCTATATATTTTCCATTTTTCCACTTACTTTTCATCATTTCTTTTATATCCTCAAATTGCCTATCTATAGAGAAGTTTCTATTCCCTGCAAAGTCTCCCGATCCTCTTTCGCTGCAATATATGCATCCACCTCTACTTATGGTTCCATCTCTATTAGGACATGAAAAACCTGCATCAAGAGATATTTTAAAAACCTTTTCTCCAAACTTTTCTCTTAAAAAATAGTTTAAACTGTGATACCTTTTATCTCCCCATGTCTTTTTCATTCCTATCTCCTTTTCTAATATAATCTATTAAAGCTCACTTAGTTTTTAAAACAAAATGACTATAGTCTATTATACACTATAGTCACTCCACTATAAACAGAGTTCTAGACTTTGAATAAAGCATTTTAACTTATCTAAAGTCCAAAGGTTATTTTACATATAAATACAGTTAGCCTTTTAATTTTTTTGCCTTAAATTCTTTTAGATCCATCTCCCAGTTTCCAACGTATTCACTAACATCCTTTTGCTCACCTTTAGGTACTACAGTATATTTCATTGTATCTTTCTCAAACCCTTTAAGGATTACATCTACTTTATTTAATGGATACTCTTCTTCAAATTTGAACTTTATGAGTTCTCCACTTCCTATATTATATACCCTAATTGATCTCTTGCCTTCTTTTTGATATTGAATCGCAAGTGTTTTCTCATCTTTCGAAAATATCATATCTTCTACAGTAGTCTTTTGCATTACATCACAAGATAATAACTGCTTGCCTATAGGCTTTTCCTTAGGCATTTTCCCTTTCTGGTTACCATCTTGTTGGCCGTTAGCACCTCCATCACCTTGCTGCCCCCCGCCTTGACCTCCACCTTTATTTTGTCCCTGAGTTTCCATAGAGTCATCAAAAGCTAAAATTCCTATATAGGTATCTTCTCCTGTAGTTGTTATTGCTATGGTACTTCCAGTATAATTAAGCGTTATAACTCCAAAGTTCCCCTTTGGGACTAATTGGCTTTTCATTTTAGCATTATCATCTTTAGAGTATGCATATTTCGGCAGTCCCTCCATAGCAGTGATTAAAAGTGTATCTAGGTCCTGCTCTTTTCTCAGCCTTATTTCATCAAAACTTTGAAAAGCTTCTCTAAACAGAGAGGTCTTAATTTCATCTATTTTATAATCTATTCCATCCTTTATTACCTTAAATCTATATTCTATTACCTGGGTCTCTGGCTTATTTACATTAGATTTTACTACATTTACTCTGAAATTACCTTCTCCACTACTTTCAGTCATCTCCTCTGTTCTAAAGCCCTTTATCTTTAAATCATTCGGTTTTATATCCTTTACATCTGTTTTCACTCTTTCACTTACTAGATCATTAGCTTCGTTATATTTCTCTGCTGTAATATTTTTTATATAGGATTCCACAATATTATTAGCGACTTTAATATCAAATCTATCCTTTTCCCTTACATTTTCAGCTTTCTGCTTAGTACAGCCTATAAGTGTAAAGACTATAATAAAAATCAACATATAGCTTATATACTTTTTCATATGTTTTATCACCTATCTTCATATTAGAATTCATATTTATTTTCCCACCAAATAAAAATTTAATTTATATAATCATTATTTTTATTAATTTTTATATATTTATAAAGAAAACTTATTTATTAATATGATGGAGGTATTATCTTGAAAAAGAACTTAAGTTTAACCTTTCAGTTAGGTGCTGTCTTTATTGGTACCATTGTAGGAGCAGGTTTGGCTTCTGGACAAGAAATAACCCTGTTTTTCACAAGATATGGGTATAAAAGTTTTATAGGAATTTTAATATGTATGCTCATTTACATATTCATGGGTTTTAATATTATACACATTAGTATAAAATATAACTTAAAATCTTATAATGATTTTATAAAAATGGTAAGCCCCGGACTCATGGGCAAACTTACCGGAATAGTTACTAGTGTATTTTTGATAAGTAGCTCTTCAATAATCTTAGCTGGAAGTGGTGCACTGCTTCATCAATACTTTAATGTTTCTAAGTGGGTGGGAACTATTTTAATGGCAGCTATTGGTTTGTTCACTTTGATGCGTGATACAGATGGACTTATTGAGGTAAATTCTTTTATTGTACCTTGCTTATTAATTGTAATTACAACAGTTTTTATTCTTTTTATCGCACTATCTAAAGATATAGTGAGTATATCCTATATAAAGAGCATACCTAAATATAATAGCAACTGGTTAATATCTTGCCTTTTGTATGGTGGATTTAATACTTTAGCCTGCAGTGGAGTTCTTGTTCCTTTAAGCTCTGAGATTAAAAACAAAACCGCTTTAAGAAGCGGTCTGGTTTTAGGTTCTATCGGGCTTACTATCTTAGGATTAATGATCAACCTTATGTTACTGCTAAATGTCCCAAACATATATAATTATGATATTCCTTTGCTTTACATAGTTCATAGATTTGGAGTAGTTTTACAAATAATGCTTTTAACTATCATTTGGCTTGAAATGTTCTCAACGGAAGTATCTGATGTATATAGCTTAAGTAAAACTCTTCAGCAAGCATTTAGAATACCTTATAGGAAAGCTGTAATTCTTATATTATTTATCGATATTCTTGTATCTCGCTTAGGCTTTGCAAATTTAATACGCCATGTTTACCCTGCTTTTGGTGCAATAAGTTTAATTTTTATGATACAATGTATTATATTCAAGTTTAACGAAAGACGAAAATAAAAAATCTTTAATTAAAGATTATATTGCTTGCTAAAGATAAGGATGTGAAATTATGCTTACAGCTTGCAATTTATGCTGTAGAAACTGTAATGTAAATAGACTAGATGGAGAAACAGGCTTTTGCAATTCTTCCGATAAGATAAAAGTTGCAAGAGTATCCTTACACCAATGGGAAGAACCTTGTATATCTGGAGCTAGAGGCTCTGGCACAGTATTTTTTTCTAATTGCAACCTTAAATGTGTGTTTTGCCAAAATCATGCTATAAGCAGTGGTGGAATAGGAAAAGAAATTTCAATTGATCGCCTTAGTGAAATTTTTTTAGAGCAGCAAGCAAGAGGAGCCCACAATATTAATTTGGTAACTCCCACTCATTACGTGCCCCAGATAATATCTGCCTTGAAAATAGCAAGGTCAAAGGGTCTGAATGTCCCTATTGTATACAATACCAATAGTTATGAGAGCGTATCAACCATAAAGGCTCTAAAAGGTTATATAGACATATACATACCTGACCTTAAGTACTATAAGGATAAGTATGCAATAAAATACTCTAACGCTGCTAATTACTTTAAAAAGGCTTCTGCAGCTATAGAAGAAATGTTTTCTCAAGTCGGGGAACCTAAATTCAATAAAGAAGGTTTAATGACAAGAGGAGTTATCGTCCGCCACCTTATGCTTCCTGGTCTTCTTTTTGATTCGAAAAATATAATTGACTATATATACCGTACCTTTAAGGATTCTGTATATATAAGCATTATGAATCAATACACTCCAACTCACGATGTACGGAATTATCCTGAAATAAATAAAACGATAAATCAAAAACATTATGAAGCATTAATAGACTATTGTTTGTCTTTAGGCGTAAATAACGCATTTATCCAAGATGAAGGTACCGCCTCTGAAAGCTTTATACCTGATTTTGATTTAAGAGGAATATAAAAAGGACTTTGCAAAGCAAAATCCTTTTTATATTCCTCCCAAATAGATAGTATTTAGTATTATTTAATTAACCCAGCTTCTTTTGCTTCCTTAGTAAGCTTTTCTCTAAAGTCTGGATGCGCAATAGAGATCATAGCCTTAACTCTCTTCTCGATAGGCTTATTATATAAGTCTGCCATTCCATATTCAGTTACTACATACATTACATCTGTTCTAGGA
This sequence comes from Clostridium bovifaecis, assembly GCA_009738435.1. Lineage (GTDB taxonomy): Bacteria > Bacillota > Clostridia > Clostridiales > Clostridiaceae > Clostridium_H > Clostridium_H bovifaecis. The sequence continues at coordinate 3,545,310 of CP046522.1, forward strand.
GTGGTAACAGCTTGACCAGGAGGTAGCTGCACAGTAATTGTCGAATTAATTGAACCATCCTTACCTTTAACCGTAGAGCCCATACATACAAAGCTCTTTCCTCCTTTTGATATTCCAGCAGCTCTTACATAATCTAATTGCCCTCCTGTACAGCTAAACTGATTAAATCCTATAGATTCAGAGCCTATTTGGCCTGTAACATCTGCCATCAGTGCACTATTAATAGATATAAATTTTTCATTTTGGCCTGCTGTATATGGCTCGTTAACAAGATGTATTGGTGCCAGATCAGCCTTACATTCTCCTACAAAGTCATATACAGCTTGACTTCCTAGCCCAAAGCCTGCTAAAATCTTACCATTAATTACACCCTTTCTAGCAAGATAAACTAAAGAATCTGTAAGCATTTCTGTGTGAACGCTGAGATTTTTCTTATCCACAAGCCCATAGGCAACGGCATTAGCAATTCCTCCCAATCCTACTTGTAAGGTAGCCCCATCAGGTATTAAAGGTATTATATAAGATGCAATTTTTTTATCTTTTTCGCTAACTGGAGGTTGAGAAAGCTCAGCAAGAGGATGATCATGTTCACATATCCAGTCAACCTCACTCACATGAATTCTATTCATAGCTCCTTTAACCTTAGGTTGGAACTTATTTACTTGAACAATCTTCTTCTTAGCGTATTCAGCAACTGGTCCATTCCAGCTTACTCCTATTGGACCATAGTACATATATCCATCTTCATCCGGAACAGACACCTCAGAAAAAAGGGTATTAACCTTGTATACTTCTTTTAAGGCATAATATGTGTTTGCAAAATGAACAGAATTAATATGAACATTTCCGACCTTAAAGAACTTTCTTTCATATGGTCCAAAGAATATAGAATTAAAATTAATTTTCCCAATATATTCTTTTGATTGAATACATTTAAAAGGATGGCATATAAGTGCTGAAACGAGTTCTACATTTTCCAGTTCATTAACTCTATCAGCTAAAGCTTCAACTAGTTGAACAGGAATTCCAGCATATGCACCTATCCATATTCTATCTCCTGACTCTACTTTACTAGATGCTTCCTCAACAGATACCAATTTATTATTATATACTTCCTGCCAATTCATATTTTTCCCCCTATCAAATAATTACTCCTAGCTTAATCATTATCTTTGAGTTTTCTAATTTCTTTCGTTAATTCAGGTAATATTTCAAATAAATCACCTACTATTCCATAGTCAGCTATACTAAATATAGGGGCATCTTCATCCTTGTTTATAGCAATTATTATGTCTGATGATGACATACCTGCAAGATGCTGAATTGCACCTGATATCCCACAAGCAATATATATCTTAGGCTGAACAGTTTTTCCAGTCTGCCCAACTTGATGTATATGAGATATCCATCCAGCATCAACAGCTGCTCTTGACGCACCAACTGTTCCACCTAAAGCCTTTGCCAGGTCTTTAATATAAGAAAAGTTCTCAGGTTTCCCGAGGCCGCGACCGCCTGAAACAATAATTTCTGCTTCTTCAAGATTAACTACTTCCTCCGCTGTTTCTTTAATATATCTAATAAGTTTCGTCTTAATCTCCTCTGCAGGAGTGGAAATATACTCTCTTATAATCCTTCCTGATCTATTAAAATCTGGTTGGATTTTTTTAAATACACCTGGTCTTACAGTACCAATTTGCGGCCTTGTATTAGGGCAAAGTATCGTTGCCATAAGATTTCCTCCAAAAGCAGGTCTTGTCCATGCTATATTGCCACTTTCTTTATCTACATCAATTTCTGTACAATCAGCTGTCAGCCCAGTTTTAATTCTACATGAAAGCCTTGGCCCAACATCTCTGCCATTGTTTGTAGCACCAATCAATAGTGCTGATGGCTTGTATTTAGAAATTAACTTTTCAAGAACATTTGTGTATCCATCTGTGTTATAATCCTTATATTCTGCTCCTTCTACTAAAATAGCCTCATCAGCACCATAAGCTATTGCTGTTTTAGCAGCTTCTTCTACGCCACTGCCAATGACTATAGCAATAAGCCTTTCTTCATTAGCATCAGCAAGCCTTCTTCCAGGATTTAAAAGCTCAAGTCCTACACTTTTTGCTTTTCCCTCAATGGTTTCAATATAGATCCATATACCTCTATAGTCTTTAATTGAGTTCATCATCTTTCCCCTCCCTAAATTAACTTTGCATCAGAAAGCATAGAAAGTAATTTTGACACTGTTTCTGATGCTGTTTCTTCTTTGATTTTTACTCCCGCCTTTTTAAGTCTAGGAGTAAACGTTTTCTTTACCTTAGTAGGAGAACCTTTTAACCCTATTCTTTCAGTATCAATCTCTATATCAGCAGATGTCATTGTAGGTATATTAATTCTATTTGCTGCCATTTTACTCTTAATAGTTGCATAACGAGGTTCAAATGCAGTCTTAATTACTGTAATTACAGCTGGCAATTCTGCCTCAATCACTTCAAAACCTTCTTCATTTTCTCTTTTACTGTAATTTTGTCCTCATTCAATTCAACAATATCAGCAGCATAGGTAACCTGGGAATATCCTAAATGTTCAGCTATCTCTGGACCCACCTGCCCTGTATCTCCATCTATGGCTTGTTTTCCACAGAAAATTAAATCGAAGTTTCCTAAGGTCTTAATAGCGGTTGATAAAATATAACTTGTGGCTAAAGTATCTGAACCTCCAAAAACTCTATCGCTTATTAAAACAGCTTTATCTGCGCCAACAGACAAACACGCCTTTAACGCTGCTTTTGCCTGCTCAGGTCCCATACTTATCACTGTTATACTTCCTCCATATTGCTCCTTTAACCTCACGGCAAGCTCAAGTGCATATGCATCAAAAGGATTTACAATACTAGGAACACCAGCTCTTATGAGTGTGTTTGTTACAGGATCAATTTTAATCTCTGTTGTATCTGGAACCTGTTTTATACATACTAAAATATTCATTTTGCTACTCACCTCGTTATAATCTAATTTAGCTTATTTGTTTATTAATTTTTATTACTTAAGAAGATGCCCTGCGATAACAACTCTTTGAATTTGATTTGTGCCTTCAAATATCTGGAATATTTTAGCATCTCTCAGTAACTTTTCAACAGGATACTCTCTGCTATATCCATATCCACCTAAAATTTGAATAGCATCTAATGCAACCTCTACTGCTATATCTCCCGAAATACACTTAGCTATAGCGGCTTCTCTTGAATAAGGTAATCCTGAATTAATGCGGTTTATTACATAAGCTACAGTCTGACGAGCTGCCTCAATTTTTATATCCATATCTGCCATCATAAATTGAAGCGCTTGAAAGTTTGCAATTGGTTTTCCAAAGGTAATTCTCTCCTTAGAATACTTCACAGATTCCTCTAAAGCTCTCTGTGCTATCCCAACTGCTACTGCACCAACAAAAGGCCTTGCTAAATCAAGGGTTTTCATTGCTATCTTAAAGCCTTCCCCTTCTTTGCCAAGTAAATGATCTGCTGGAATTCTCACATTTTCAAATATTACATCACATGTATTTGACAATCTAATGCCCATTTTATCTTCTTCTTTACCGACCGTTATTCCACTTCTGCTCTTTTCAACAATAAATGCTGATAAGCCTTTTAATCCTTTGCTTTTATCAACATTAGCGAAAACAACGTAAACATCTGCAACCCCACCGTTTGTAATAAAACACTTAGTTCCATTTATTACATATTCATCTCCATCTTTAACAGCCGTAGTTCCAACTGCAGCTGCATCAGATCCTGCATTAGGTTCTGTTAACGCAAATGCTGCAAATGCACCTGGAATAACTATATCAGCAAACATTTTTTTCTGTTCTGCTGTCCCTGCAATTAAAACCGGTTTTAATGCAAGGCTAATTGCACATAATCCTGTAGCAAAACCTGCATCTACTTTACCTATCTCTTCGTATATTGCAGCAGCTGCCATGTAATCAACTCCACCACCTCCAAACTCTTCAGGAATTTCAAGGCAATGAAGTCCCATCTCAAAAGCCTTTTTATATAACTCTATTGGTAATTCTCCTGTTTTATCATACTCTGCTACATAAGGCTTCACCTCATTTGTAACAAACTCTCTTACCATCGTCTGTAATTCTCTTTGTTCCTCATTTAATATATATCCCATACTTATCACTCCAAACTCATATTAATGTTTAATTAAAACTACTACTCCAATTTACCTTCCTTTAAAGCTTGGCTTTCTTTTTTCAACAAAGGCAGAAATTCCTTCTCTAAAATCCTCAGAAGCTGCACATGCACTTTGTGCTGTTACTTCATCTTTAAGAAATCTTTCATAATCCATATATTCACTGCTAAAGATAAGTTTCTTGTTATTAGCATAGGCAAGAAGAGGCCCGTGTGCTAATTTAGCAGCAAACTCCATAGTTCTTTTCTGCAAATCTTCTGGTGCGCATACTTCTTTTACTAGCCCTAATGAGTAAGCCTCATCAGCTGATACCACCCTACCTGTCATAATTAAATCAAGAGCTCTTTGAACCCCAATTGCACGGGTAAGCAGGTAGACACCTCCCGTATCAGGAATAAGTCCAATGTTTACAAAGGCCTGTATAAATTTTGTATTGTTTGCAGCAATACAAAAGTCGCAAGAAATAGCAAGGTTGAAACCTGCTCCTGCAACAGCGCCTGAAACAGAAGAAATTACTGGCTTAAGCATTTTCTTTATTGCTAATGAAATGCTTCCAGCCTTTGCGATTAGTGGATCAAGATCTAGATTGCCTGACTTCATTTCCTTATAAAAATAACCAATATCTCCACCTGCACTAAAAGCTTTTGGTCCTCCACTAATTACTACTACCTTAACACTGTCATCTTCTTCGCATTTCTTTAGTACATATAATAGTTCATCTACCATGTCCATATCTAAAGCATTTAGATTTTTAGGATAGTTCAACACTACTGATGCAATACTGTTATTACAGCTAAAGTCGATTTTCCTTAGTTCCATGATTAATTTCCCCCTTTCATTTTTAATTAATAATAAAATTAAAACTTATGCCTTCATTTGAATATATATGTCCTGTGAAATTTTGTTATACCTTCTTTAATATATTCTTTTAAATAATTAACCGCACAAAAAATATAGAAGACCTTAACGGAATATTCTCCGTTAAGGTCTTTTATATCTTATATCTTATATTTGCTTAATTGAACTTTAAACTCTTCTGTTAGTTTTTTAAATTCTGCTATATTTCCAATCAAGTTTTTAATTTCATTGGTGTAATTTGAAACATTGGCACTAACTTCTTCTGAAGATGCTGAATTTTCTTCAGCAATAGCTGATAAGGATTCTATGCTTTCATATATTTCTGCAATTGAATCTGCCTCCTGATCAAGCTCGTTTATAGTTTTTATCATAGAACCTGCTACAGTTTGAATTGATTTAGTAGCATCTAAACTTATATTCCTAACCTTTTCAAGATTATTAGTTTCGCCTTCTAGCACATCATATTGAATTCCTATTTTGTCAACTAATACGTTGATTTCACTAACGAATTGCGCTAAGTTAGAGTTGATTTCTTCTACTGCACCTTGGGTTTCTTCAGCAAGCTTTCTAACTTCTTCAGCAACTACAGAAAATCCTCTTCCTGCTTCTCCTGCACGCGCCGCCTCAATAGAAGCGTTTAGTGCTAGAAGATTAGTTTGCTCAGAAATTTGAGATACTATAGAAACTATACTGTTAATATTATTTGCTTTTTCCTCTAGCTCCATTCCCTTATTCTTAACTTCTTGAAACTTTTGAAGACTCTCTACTATATTTTACTTGTATCTTCTACATTTTTATAGCTGTTGTTGATTTTTTCCATAGCCTTTTCAAGTTCTTCTTTATTTTCATTTTCATTATCTACGATTTTCTTTAGTGTTTCTATATTGCCATTTAATATAGATGCAGCATTTTGAGTATTTTCAGCTTGGCTCACAGCTCCATTAGCTACCTGCTCTACAACACCAGATATCTCCTCTGAAGTTCTTCTCATAGAATCTGATATCACATTTATATTTCTAACAAAGGTATTCATTTCATCAGTTACACCTTTAAAGCCAACAAAATCTGCCCTAACAACTTTCCTATGTTCTTTTAAAAGATTGTATAAATCTTCAAAAAAATCTCCTGTGATTATTTGTCCATCTTCCGTATAATCACTTGTATTGATTTTTTTTATTTCTTCTTCAATCATTTTTTTCGGTCTTATTAACATGGACACAATAAAAGAAGAAACAGCTGCTGGAACTACAGAAGTTATCACAAATTTTAATATATCATTTAAACCAAATAAAGGTATATTGACTAGTACTGAGATTAAAAAAGTGCACATTCCAACCTTTGCTGGTATGCTGTTGATAAAGCCTAGTGATAAAGCCTTATTAAATTTATATGTTTTTTTATAGAATATGTCCTTGTCAAACGTAACTTCTAATTTTAAATTGCCTTGTATCTTCTCAATTTCCTTTATTTCTACACTCTCTTTAAAAAATTCTGCACTACCATCGATTAATCCTAAAAAGTAATCATACATTTCTCTTTTAGAGTTGTATGTAAAAACTGCCGTCCTATTTGATATAGGTTTTATGTCTAAAATAGGCGGCTTAGCTCCTGGAAACTTTTTAACCATTTCGACATGTACATCAAACATAGATCTAAAGAAAGAATATAGATTTTCATGGTCAAAAAATGCTGGAAAGTCATTAAAAAATGATAAAACATTATCTTTTCCTATAGCTCTCCACAGCTCATTCAGTCCTATATTCTCTTCTTTTGATATAAATCCAATTACCTTCTTTACTTCCTCATCATCAACATTCTCTCCAGGAGAAAATATCTTGCTCGATTTCCATCCCACCGAATTCATAGCTTCATTTACTACTTCATCATTGTAAATCTTCCTACAGGTTCTAAGCCATGTAGCAACTACTGTTCCTTTCATTTTTGAACCTCCTAAACCGATGCGTAAACTTAAAATTATAGCATCAATTTCACCTCTTATATGATATTATAACTTATTATACTTACTTTGTAATCTATAACCAAGAACCTATTGCTAAAGAATTCTAAGTACTTTTATTTGTATAATATCTCAGCAGCTATATGCCTCTGTATTTGTAGGTCTTTTCTTCCATTGTAACTCCCTCGGGCTTATAATCTATTTTTACTACTGATATAACCCTTGCTGCTCCTTCCTCAACACATATATCTTGGGCTCTTTTTACAATATCTAAAAGTGTATCTAGTTCTCCCTCCATCGTTGTTTCCATAGGTCCTACTTCATATTTAACCCCACAGGAATCTATATATTCTATTACCTTATCAACCACAGAATAGATTCTCTCCTCTGCGACTATAGGCAGTACTTGAATACTTACATTAACATTTTTCATTTTATTTCCCCCCAAAATATCTATATATGATATATTAAATTATGTATTACGTTTTAAGGAAAATTCCGGCGTAATTTATTTCTATTATACACTTATTTTGGAGGCTTTAAAATGAAAATAATATGCATTGGAGATAGCTTAACCTATGGATATAGAGTTAACAATGAGAATAGATGGACTTACCTCTGCCAACATCATTATGGCGGAATAAACTTCATAAATAAAGGGAAATTAGGCGATACAACTGCTGGTATGATATATAGATTTCACGAAGACGTTATTTTAGAAAGACCCGGGACCACAATTATAATGGGTGGTACAAATGACTTCTTGATGAACTCAAGTTTAGAGAATGTAATAGACAACATAGCGACTATGGCTAAAGATGGAAAGCAAAGTAATATAAATATTGTTCTAGGAATACAACCACCTGTAATTCCTTCTCTAGCTGAAACTCTATGGGCTTCCCAAGTTAATTATGAAAAGATAAATAACAAAATTAAATTATATAGAGAATGGGCTTTAAATTTTTCAAAAGAGACTTGTATCTCATATATAGATTTTTATAAAAAAATTTCACAAGAACTTAACAATATAGATGTGAAAAAATTGTATATAGATGGTATTCATTTAACTTCTGAAGGACATAAATTAATGGCAGAAACTGCCCTTGATACCTTAGATATCCTCAGTTAGTATGTCCTATATATACGTAATTTTCTAAGTTGAATATTTATTACTTTTATTTTAAAATTCTGCAAATTACAGATAAACATATTTTTATTATATTAATTATATGATATTATATAACTGTTATATATTCAAAAGATTACTTAGTAGTAGAGTATCTTACTATGGGTGAGGAGAATTGCATAATATGCGAAAAATATCTATTGCACAAATTACAGGTAACGAAATATTAGCTAAACCTATTTATGACCCTTCTGGAAGAATACTTTTAGCTGAAGGCGTTGTTTTAAAGCCAGGATATAAAATGAGATTAAGTCAATTAGGGATTTTATCTCTCTATATAGATGATGAACTTTCTAAAGAAATTAAAATAGATGACTATATATCAGAAAAAACTAGAAATGAAATTAAAAAATCATTAAAAGATGGGTTCCAAAATCTTATAAATCAGCAAAGTTCTAGTGCTGATGAAATTCTCAGACTAGCAAACACTATAATAGACGATGTACTTTGCCGTGAGGAGGTTATAATAAACGTTTCAGACATAAAGACCAAGGATCAATATTTGTTTGAGCACTCTACTAATGTATGTGCTTTGTCCGTTATAATGGGTATTCATCTTGGATATAGTACTCATCACTTGATAGAGCTTGCAACTGGATCACTACTTCATGATCTTGGTAAACTTTTAACCCCAAAAGATGTCATGGACAAAGTTAGGAAGGGCGAATTAAGTCCTGAAGAAATTGATGTATTAAGAACTCATCCGCTAGATGGATATGAAATTTTGAATGAAAAATATGATATAAGCTATATATCAAAGGCTATTATTTTAATGCATCATGAACACTGTGATGGCTCTGGGTTTCCTCTAGGCCTTACTGATGATAAACTGCACGAAACTGTAAAGCTTGTATCTATTTGTAACACCTTTGATAATCTTACCTCTGATTTTAGCGGCTATAAAAAGTTAGAAGTATATGAAGCGTTAGAGTATCTCATAGCTATGAGCGATAGTATTTTTGATAAATCTCTAGTAACTGTATTTATAAAGAATATTGCTGCCTACCCATCCGGAAGCATAGTTAAACTTAATACTGGAGCCTATGGGATAGTCTTGAAACAAAACAAAGCATTTCCCCTTAGGCCTGTGATAAATTTAATATATGATGAAAAAGGAAATAAACTTTTTACTCCTAAACAATTAGATTTATCTGAGGAAAATACCCTCTTTATTGTGGATATAGTAAAAACAATCTAAATTGCACGTTAGATTGTTAAGAGTTATGATATTATATAAAAGAATCAGAAATAATAAAAAACAAGTGATAAATTAAGATCGTCTTAATTTATCACTTGTTTTTAAACTTTAAGCTACTCTTCTAGCCTTCCCTTATCTAACCCATTAACTTTCTAACTTGCCCTTAAAGTATTTCCGTTTCCACATTTTCAATCATTGCCTCTGTATTTTCTTCAATAAAGTCAACTACATTTTGTATAATGCTATTTGCCATTCTAGCAGTGTTAGTTACACAAGCTATTCCTATCACAATGGACTGGTGATAATCTTGATTTTCTACTTCAGCAATGGAAACATTAAACCTATGCTTAGACTTTCCAATGATACTTTTAACTACCATTCTTTTTTCTTTTAGTGAGTGAACCCAATTAGCATACAAATATATCTTTGCTGTCCCCACAATCACTTTTTATTCAACTCCACTTATTACTTTGAGTTTGCTGGTTCTATGTTAATCTTCTTACCTTTAATTGTATTATTCTTCATTATATTCAATACTTCTTTTGCATATTCTTTTGGCACTTCTACAAATGTAAACTTTTCATATATGTCAATTTTACCAATTAACTTTCCTGCTATGCCAGTTTCTCCTGCTATAGCTCCTATAACATCTTTAGCTTGGATTTTTTGATTACGTCCAATATTTATAAATAGTCTTACCATACCCTGCTCTGCACCGGTATCTCCTAAGTCATCTTGTAAATCCAACTCTTCTTTCTTTTCCTCTCCCATGGACATTTTTAGTAATGCAGCTGCTATGTCTATAGACGCATAATCTTCGTCTAATAATTTTTCAATATAGTCTATATACTTTCCTAGATGTCCTGTTTCTATAGATTCCTTTACTTTTTCCATAAATATGCCCATCTTAAACTCTTCTACATCATTAGCAGATGGAACCTCTGCCCTTTTAATCCTTGTTTTTGTATATTGTTCTATTTCTTTCAACTTACGTATTGCCTTACCCGCAACAAATGTATATGCAATTCCAGATCTTCCTGCTCTTCCTGTTCTACCAATTCTATGAACATAGTATTCTTCATCTTGTGGCAAGTCATAGTTAAATACAATTTCAACATCATCTACATCGATTCCTCTTGCAGCTACATCTGTTGCTACTAAAATCTCTATAGTTCCATTTCTGAATTTACCCATAACTCTATCTCTTTGCTGTTGCTTCATATCTCCATGAAGACCTTCAACAAAATATCCTCTTGATTGAAGTTGAGCTACTACTTCATCAACCCTCTTTTTTGTATTGCAAAATATTACAGCTAATTTAGGGTTTCTTATGTCAATTAGTCTTGATAGCACTTCAAGCTTAGAGCTTTCTTTTACTTCAAGATACTTTTGCTCAATATTTGGTACTGTTAATTGTTTATGCACTACTTTTACAAACTCAGCATTTTTTTGATATTTTTTGCTTAATTCTAATATAGGCTTAGGCATTGTTGCAGAAAATAGAACTGTTTGCTTTTCCTGAGGCATATCTTGTATTATTGTTTCTATGTCTTCTCTAAATCCCATGTCTAGCATTTCATCGGCTTCATCTAGAACTATCATCTTAACACTTTCTGTCTTTAAGGTCTTTCTTCTCAAGTGATCCATTACACGTCCTGGAGTACCTATAATTATCTGAACTCCTCTTTTTAAAGCCTTAATTTGACGATCTATAGGCTGCCCTCCATATATAGCTAGGATACTTATGCCCTCCTTGTACTTAGCAAGGTTATTCAATTCTTGCGCTGCTTGAATAGCTAGCTCTCTTGTAGGACACAATATCATAGTTTGTAAACTTTTATCTTTCGGATTTACCATCTCTATAGCTGGTATACCGAATGCCGCTGTTTTACCCGTCCCTGTTTGCGCTTGCCCTATTACATCTCTTCCATCTAATATAAAAGGGATTGCCTTCTCCTGGATAGGTGATGGTTCTTCAAATCCCATTTCTGCAATTGACTTTTTTATTGCTTCTGATATCTGTAAATCTTCAAATTTAATTTTTTCCATATTAACTTCCTTCCAAATCTTAGTTTTCATTACCTTAACTTAACTATTATATGCTTATTATGCACAACTTGCAATGAAATATATCTTTATATGTTAAAATATATTTATTTATACATACTTATACCTATATTATTCCCTTAGTTTTTTGTTTTTAATCAATTTTTAAAATTGCCATTTTGTATTAATACCAGACTCCAACATTTCAATATATCTCCTCAAATATATGATATTATAAGAATAAACAAATTTAAAATTGACATTATGTTATAATATTAATATGTAAAATTGCTGATAACTTAGCTTGAGAAAGGAAGGTTTATTATATGTATGTTAATAAAACTAATATAAAGGTTAGATATGTGGAAACAGATCAGATGGGCATTGTTCATCATTCTAATTACTATGCCTGGTTTGAGGTTGGAAGAACAGAATTCATAAAAGACTCTGGAATGAGCTATTCAGAAATAGAGGCAGAAAAAATAATGATTCCGGTAGTAGAAAGCGGATGTAAATACATAGAAGGAGCTAAATATGAAGATGAGCTTATAATTGAAACTTACATAGATAAATTAAGTCCTGCTAAAGCTATATTTAGCTATAATGTTATAAGAGAAAAAGATAATAAAATTTTAGCTAAAGGAAATACTACTCACGCTTTTGTAGACTCTGAAACCTTTAGAGTTATAAATTTACGCAAGAAAAAACCAGACGTATGGGAAAAGCTTCTAGAGCTTTATTCTCCTGAGGAAGAAACTCTATTAACAGAGTAATATGCTATAGAAATATTTTGCGCGGCAAAATATTTCAGTGGAGAACCCTTGAAAGGCAGTGGAGGAGTGGAACAGTGGAGAACTTTAAATGGGAGTATCTCTCCACTTTCTCCACTTTGCGCTTTAGCGCCTCCACTGCTCCACTAAAAATTTTGCGGCGCAATTTTCTTATACTGTGTTGTGGGTAAATGCTGCTATTTTATCAACTGGAATATCTGTTATAGATCCCAATGTATTATTAACAACAGCCCAATTATTATTTTCACTATGATCTAATTCTGCTTCTTGCATACTAGTATTCTCATTAACACCTACGCACGAGTTTCCTAAAGGACAAGCAGATGGAGGCCCAATTCTCGTAATCAAGCGTACATAATAACTATTCACACTTAAAATTACTCCTGTAAACCCTAATCCTGATTTTCCTCCACTAGTTACGAAAATAGTTACAGTTTCTCCAATATACCTTGATAAATGAAGCATGAAATTTGATTCTATAGTTATTCCTTTGTCTTGTGTAATACCTAGCTCACTTTCTATATTAGATTTTCTATTCGTCTTGCCTTCTGATATAGCTTTATCATTTTGGAGCATACCCTTGTCTCCCTTAATTTAGTACTCTCTTTTATTTATATATGTTTTAAGCTAAAATAATATTCTAGATAATAATAAAGTTCTAAGATTCAGATGGCATAATAGCTTCATCTGAATCTTAGAACCATTCACTCAAGAACATATTTTATAATCAAGCTACGATCAAGTACTTCCTTCACTGTCCATTTACATTTTTAGCCCTTTGCTGAGAAGGTTGCCTAGTAACTTTTTTTAAATAGCATTATGAACAAAAGATGCTATTCTGTCTATAGGAATGTCTGTTACTGAACCAAGTGTATTACCTGTGCAGGTAAACCTTCCGGTATTATCCTGGCCACCACATTGATTTTCGAACTGGCCATCAAAACCATTAGAGCCTTCTCCAAATCCTACCCCAATACCTCCTGTTTGTCCAGGTCCTTCGCAGCAATTACCTAATGCACATCCTGGCGCGATTCCAATCTGGGTTATAAGTCTTACAAAGTTATTATTTACGCTTAGAAGAACACCTGTAAAACCTGAGCCTGACTCTCCACCACTGGTTGTAAATATAGTAACCGTTTCTCCTATATAATTTGATAAATGAGATACAAAGCTTACTCCATCCATATTACTAACCTCCTACTATATAATTTTGTGGACTTTTGTCCTACTCAATAATATTACCCTTTAGGTATGATGGATATTAATTTAAAATGAGTTTGTCATGAAAAGTTAGCTAGAAGCTAGAGTATTAAACTACTATTTAACCACTATAGTGAAGCTACAAGGTAAAAGTCTAATAACTTAGTTGATGAATGGAGATATTGAAAAAGCATGATACTATTTATATCTAGGCTTCTGAATCCTTTGATTTCTCAAGTATCTCCACCTGTATCCCAAAATTTCAATTTTGTTTTTAGTATTTAAATAGCTTAGCCTCTAACATAGTAATCTTGGTATTATTTTTTCTTATACAGCATTGTGAATAAAGGATGCAATTCTACTGATAGGAATGTCTGTTACTGCTCCAACTGTAGAAAGTCCACAAGTAAATCTACCAGTTTGTCCACCAGTAAACCCAACACTTGCTCCTGTTGGAGCTCCTGTACAGCAATTACCTAATGCACACCCTGGTGCAGGACCGATTTGGCTTAAAAGTCTAACAAAACAGTTGTTTACAGATAAAAGAACACCTGTAAAACCTGATCCAGATTCTCCTCCGCTAGTTGTGAATATAGTAACGGTTTCCCCTATATAATTAGCTAAATGAGCTACAAAATTTGTTCCATCCATACATTGTCACTCCTTTTAAAGATTTTAGTGGACTAGCTGTCCTAATATATAATATGCCTTACCCCTATTAGTGTTACAGTTTGTCCAAACTTTCATAAAAGGTGTGCAGCTAAATCTTCTCTTATAACAATCGGCTATCAATATGTCTACAAGCCTGTTTAAATTTTACTAGTCCGGATAATATTATGATATTCTTCACTTATATTTATGTTACTGCTTGTCTAACTTTAATTTAAAATATAGTTTTTCATTGTATCTTAAACAATAAGAAAGGATAGAACACTCGGCAAGTTTTCTATCCTCATATTTATTTACACTATTCTTATTGAATTTATTATTTCTTATATCTAACTAGCTTTATTGTTAGAGAAGGGCATGTAAACTTAACTTCTGCTTCATCAACCATCATACCCACTAAACTAAACTCTCCATTATGTTCATCTTCCCCAGCTAACTGCCAATAATATTCTTCTATCTCATTTTGTCTTTGAACACTTAGTAACTCCTTAAGTCTTTCAACTTTTTCATCAGAGCAATTTACGTTGTCTGAATGTGCTATTATCTCAAACCTATCCTTCTTATTTTCAACAGTCACATTTACTTTTTCTGTAGAGTGCAAAAAACAAAATTCAATCAGTTCATCTACTATTTTAGAAACTTTTTTTACCTCATGTCTCATTCTCAATCCCCTTTCTTAAAAGCATCAACTAAAGGTACAATTAAGGCAGCTACAATCCCTCCTGAGAAGCCATTATTGTATAAGTTTATTCCTCCATGCAGCATCCCTACGTTCATTACCACCGATAAATGGATAAATCCTGTAATTACTCCAATTAACCAACCATATGCTCCTGCTAAAGGTGCTAATGTTGTCCCAAATAGCCCTGCTATTATCACCATGGTAGAGTCTATTTCCCATATATTAGTTATACCAGCTACAAAAACCCCAATTAAGATTGGTATAGCATTTTTAGGATGTTTCCCAAAAGCAGAAAATCCAACTATAGTTAATACTCCTGCTACTGTTGGTCCATTCATAACCCCACCTGATATTACAACATATGTGATAGCTACTAGCCCCATTATTCCCATATTAATATATGTTATACCATAACCCGTTAGTTGCGTAAAGTCTGTAACTAGTCTTCCAGAGTAACTTAAGACCTTTTTATATCCATTGAAACTTTTCCCATTCACAATGTATCCCAATATAATTAGTAAAATAAACATTGTGATAAGAATTACTTTTAAAATAACATCATATTTACTAGAAAGTACCTGTTGAGGTTCTATGATTAGTCCAAATCCTCTCAGTACAGCTGTTATAACAGAACCTAAAAGTCCTGCTGTAAACCCTATATTATATAGATTATATCCATCATGCACCCTTACCATGTGCGAGGATAGTGGAGTTATAACAAATCCGGCAAGTATTCCAAGCATTATTCCCAAAGGAATTCCCACTTCAACCGGAACATGCAATCCAAATGCAGTCTCACTAACCAAGGGTGCTAACGTAGTTCCAAACATTACTACTAACACTACGTTTTTAAAATTCATATTTTGATACCTTGAATAAAGATATCCTCCTAAATATATAGGCCATACATTAAATATATTTTTACCTATGAACGAAAATCCTATAATGGTTAGTGTAGTTGCTATTAGCGTCCCGTTAACCTTTAATTTTAATTTATACAAAATATATATATTTGCAAAGGCTAAAATAGCAGCATTAATAAAAGTAGCTCCAATTCCTCCAACAGCTATATAGTCTGTTAACAGTATATCTGGTGCTATTATTATATTATATAGTCCTACAAGTATCCCTTTAGGACTATCTGATATCAGTCCTAACACAGCCATACATATAGGTAAAAAACTTAATACTGCTAAGTGTCCCTTTCTTCCTAAATGTATTGCGTCCTTTTCGTTAAAAATCTTCTCCAAATAAACACCCCCATAAGTTTTTATATACTATATTATATCTTTTTTTATACAATTATTCTAGTTAATACATAACTCACCGTATATAATCTAATTGTTTAATAGATACTATAAGTAAATATATAAACTTCTAGGAGGTTTAATGGCATGACAGTTATAACTAAACTAAATCAAACTCTTGAAATGTTGAAAAGTGCAGAGTCCAATTGTAAGACCTTCTCTATGGACACTGAAGATACGAATGCAAAGCAAATGTACGAACAGGTAGCTCAGAATATAAATCAATGTATTAATACCTTGCAAAGCAGAACAAACTTTGTAATGAGCGAGGAACCTCAATACCAGCCTCAAATTCCAAAGACTCCTGTGCAAGATTTAGAAAGCTGAAACCCAATCAACTAAATCCTACTTTCAATGGAGCACCTCCAGGTTTTCTCATAGTTGGAGATGCTTCTACCTTTTACCCTTGAGGATCATTTAACGGATCATATTTTTTTAAATAATTTTCAATATTTTGCTTGTCTTCTATACCTGAATATATTGTAAGCATTCCGTATCCTTGATTAACCTTAGTTATAGGCTTATATAGCATGGTAATAGCTGTAAAAGTAGAAAATAAAATAGAACCGATTCCAATTCCTAAAATTGTACTTACCAAACTTCCTCCTGCAGAAATAGGGCTAAAAAACGGCAACGTAATCCTTCCTTTTCCATGGAGTACACCAGCTATGGCTCCTAATAAACCTCCTGCTATAGCAGCAGTTAAGGTATATGTACCTTCTTTAGGCATAAATATATACATATCATATACTTCTTGAATAAAATTTTCCGTTAATGTTTTACTACTCAAATTTACAATATTATTATTCATAAGTTCATCTATTGCCCTTTGCATAACTGTCTTTTCTTCAAAAAAAGCTATTCTTTTATGCCCAAACCTAGGTAAGTTTTCTAGTCTTTGTTTCATCTGCTGTTGCAATTGCTGCTCCTTTTGCATTTCTGCCTGCCTGCGCAGAGTTTCGGCTTCATCCTTCATTCCTAATCCTCCTCTTCATAACTTAGAAAATTATCTAAATCTGCTTGAACTTTTGTACTTATCATATCCTCAGTGCCAATAATCCATCCATGATTATACAGTTGACCTTGCCCATAGGTGTCTATAGGCTTTACCACTTCTAGGTACTCTTTTACACTATCCGGAATACTATCTTTTTCAACCAATAAAATAGGTCCGTGGTTTCCTTTATGAGTTAAGGTTGATGATGCAACAGCACTATGCCAGTCTTTAGGATTTACAAATATAAAATTGTGCCCAGCCTCAGTAATGCCCCATCCAAAACGTCTAAACCTTTTATTAATCCACCATCCAAAGTTTTTTCCTATATCATTGTAGTTGGCAAATCCAACGGCCTGAGCATATACATCCTTACCTCCAGGAATCTTTTGTAGGTGGCCATATTTTAAAAGCTCTTTTTTTGTATCCTTAGATATGAACTTATCATTACCTAAGAGGTACATATATGCTTTGCCATGTCTTGACTTTAATGCTTCCTCTGTGCTCTTAGGTAATGAATTTTTTGTTATAAATAAAAACCCATCTCCTGTATTGGCACTCCAGGCTGTTTCAGATAGTGCATAATCTGACATCTCTATTGGTGCAATTATTACCGAATCCTTATGATTCCCTTTTAAAGTCGCTAAATAATCATCTATCTTTCTTCCTAACTCAAAGGGATCGTTTCCTATTAAATGCCTAAATTTGATACCCTCATTATTGAGCTGACTTTCTACCTTATCTCCTATATTTCCAACTAATATAACCTGGTTTTTCCTATCTGCAAATATCCCTTTAGGATTTAATCTTTTAATTTCATCTAAAGTAACTTTTGGTATGCTTTCCTTTTCTGCATATAAAATTGGACCATTAATAGGATGATCGATAAGCCTTGCAGATAAAATTCCATCATTTTTTTCCTCTCCATTCACTAGTATAACAGCATTAGGCTTATTGTCCTCAAAAGTCGCAGGGTAAGCTGCTTGAGAAATTGCTATAGCCGTTTCATAAAAATTCTTTCCATAAATTCTAGTGGTATTCCCTGTTACTATAGACTTCTCAAAAGCTTCACTGCTATTCACCTTGATATTAGTATAGTTAGGTTGATAAAACATAAAAAGATATAATATAACCAATGCTAGTATTCCCTCTACAATTAGGACTACTTTAAATCTTTTTTTCAATAACTCATTTGTAATCATCTGCTCACTCCTTTATACAGTGCCATTCGCCTTTCCAAACTTAATCAATAGCAAGTTAGGAATATAAGATATAATCCCTCCCACTGCCACTGACAACTGTATGACCCCCCACCAAAGCATATAATCTTCTCCAGGAATCATAGGGACATATCTACTAAATAGCCACCATACCATAATGGCCATTCCAATAAATATGAAGGTTATAGATACAAATGCAACAAGTGTAGATTCACTTCTAGCGTGTTTATATGACAAATCTTTCATTTCTATAAAATTGCTTGGAATAAATACATATGCATTTAGAATAAGAGCTGCTATATATGCAATTACCATTGTCATGATTATGGGATTTCCAAGCAAATATATACCCAAACCTCCTGATATTAATACTGTCGGCAAACCTATTAGTGTACTTAAAAACATAAAACTTACTATTATTCCTGACCCAAATGCTATTCCAAAAGCCGTGGCTACTAAAGCCTGCTTCCATAATGGTCTCATCCACATAATCTTATTATTTATCTTCGTCCAAGGCGAATTGATATAAGATATTATATATCCATAATCCGATTGGTCCAAGCAGAAGCACAGCTAATATCCACATTAGTTTTGTCAATGTAGATAAATATCTCATCCTTAGAAACGAATGCAATGCAACCCATAAAGACCCGCATATTGAAATCATAAGCCAGATTATTGCTAAAGCATCAAGGCCACTCACTCCCTGTTTTCCCATTGATTCATATGAATCCACTTCTTGTATATAATCTACTCTTGCCTGTACCCCATAGTTAATTATGCTGTCATTTCCTATAATCCACGTACTATTATATGGCCCTTCTGACGAAGAAACCCAGTAATTTGGTTTCATCCTCCAAAGGTAATTCTCAGTTACAGAAGAAAGTCTTTTCCCTTCTGTCCATAAAATAGGGCCCCCTCTTCCTCTTCTACCTAATTGCGAAGCTATTGCCGCTAGAGATGGTTCATTCTTAGAACAAAGAATATAATTATGTCCACTATCGTCTTTTATGCGATCTGCATCCCAACCTATAGAATCTCCTTTACTGCTTAGCTTTGCAAACCTCACTGCAAAATCTTCAGGACCAAACGCCGAGACTCTCTTAAACTTTACTTTTAAAGGGTCTAATATGCTATTCCCATCTAATTTCCTATCTGCCAATAGATAAACTTGTTTAAATTTATTCTTTTTTAATATATCTCTTGAAATTTCATATAGCTTATTTTCTTTATTTACATATAACAAAATTCCCCCTTGATTTGCAATCCAAGTAGCCGCTGGGATTGATATTAATGGATCATCGTCTTTAACTAAGAATGCGTATTTTTGTTCCTTCATAGTTTTAGGTATGCTATAAATCCATCTCTGCAAGTCTTCAGTATCCTTATAGTTTATGTATTTAGAATTTAGATTGACAATATCTAGCTGAGACTCTAATTCTTTTGTATCCCTACCCAATACTAATAACTGAGCTCCATCTAATTCTGCCGCACCTTGAATATTTGAACTTTGAATATGCTCTAGTACCTTAGGCGATATTACTTTATCTACAGTAATAATTGAACTGTTATATAACCTTATCATAGGAATAAGAGTTAATATGTCCTGCCATTTATCTGATTGTAATATTATAATTACCTGCGGCCTAATTTTATCTCCCCCATAGGGGTATAAAGCTTTTGATACCTCTACTCCTATATCCTCCTTAGATATCCCCTGTATTCTAGTAGTGTTAGCTGTATTTAGATGTATCCTATTACTTTGAGGTCTTGATCCATTAGGCAGAATCGCCTTTTTTGCAATTGATAATGGACCTAATAATATTAAACCGCAAAGTATAATAGCTAATATTGCAGATAGCCTTTTCATGTCGCACCTCCCAGAACTATTATAATGATTGTCTTATATAACCAATTAACTATTCATATTTAATATGCTCATTTCAATGCTTTTAATGTATCAAATTTCTACTAGTTATCTTACACACATTTTCCAATAAGTAATATACTAATAATGTAAGTAGACTTAAAGAGGTGAATAACGTGTATCAAAACTTTATGCCATGTCCAGACCCAATGTATATGCCTTTCTCTAGAATGCCTATGCCTATGCCTCCAGGTGGTGAATTAATGTTAGTACGTGCATATGTACCTGACCAACCTTATATAGGATTATTGCCATTAGGTGAAGCAATGGCTAAGGGTACTATTTTCCCTAACCTTGTGGTACCTTTCCCACATGAAAGATAATTAATAGGAGGACTTAATATGGATGGAAAGTTTAAAGATAACCTTTCTCGTGTAGAAATGTTAAGAAAAATTCAGCAGCTCGAATTTGCTATCGTAGATCTGAATTTATATTTAGATAATCACCCAACAAATAAAAAAGCCATAGACGATTTCAATAGATTTACTGAAGAGTTCATGAAATTAACTCATGAGTATGATATGAAGTATAGAATGTTTGCAAACTTTGGACATTCTAAAGCAGATCCTTCATGGTCATGGGTAGATGAACCTTGGCCTTGGGAAAAAGGAGAATAACTTAGAAAGGAGAATATATACATGTGGGTTTATGAAAAAAAATTAGAACACCCTGTTAAAGTAACGAGTAAAGATCTTAGAATGGCCAAAATTTTGGTAACTCAATATGGTGGACCTGACGGAGAATTAGCTGCTGCACTACGATATCTAAATCAGCGTTATACAATGCCAACAGGTAAAACTAAAGGATTACTTAATGATATTGGAACTGAGGAACTAGCTCACGTAGAGATGATTGCTTCAATGATTTATCAGTTGATGAAAGATGCAACTATTGAAGAAATAAAAGCTGCCGGACTAGATGCTCACTATGCTCAACATGATAGAGCATTATTCCCTACAGATGCTAATGGCGTGCCTTTTACTTCCGCTTATTTCCAAGCACTTGGAGATCCTATAACAGATTTGCATGAAGACATGGCTGCAGAGCAAAAGGCTAAAGCAACCTACGAGCATCTTATCGCCCTAACTGATGATCCTGGTCTTAAAGACGCCCTTAAATTCTTATGGGCAAGAGAAATTGTTCACTATCAGCGTTTTGGCGAAGCTTTGCAAGATGTTTATGAAATGTCAGGAAAGAAAAGATACTATTAATTATACTTTGCCCCCCTGGAATAAGCATTCCTAGGGGGCCTACTGGTTAGCAAATTCGTGGAATCATTTGAATATCTAGGCTCCTTAGCACCCTCTTTCCACCGAAACTATTTTCTATGTAAACAAAGTCTCTCTCCCTAGTAAATTTTCCTATTACACTAGCTTCTTTGCAATTACACGTTTCTTTTAATCCTCTTTCTATTTCTTCTGCTGCATCTTCTTTTACAACAATCAACATTCTACCTTCACTAGCTAAGTATAACGGGTCGAGCCCTAGCATTTCATTTATAGACTTGACCTCATTTCTTATTGGGATCTTTTCTTCAAATAGATGTATTCCAATATTGCTGATGCTAAAAATTTCATTTAAAGCTTCCCCTATTCCTCCTCTTGTTGGATCTCTCATAAGTTTAATGCTATCTTTATATATATCTAAATAGCTTAACAAATAATTTAAGGGTGCACAGTCGCTTTTAATATCCCCTTGAACTTTAAAGTTATATCTTTCGATACCTATGGCAGTACCATGCTCAGCTACAGTGCCAGTTATTATTATTTTATCTCCTTCTTCAATCTTCTTAGCAGTGTATCCATTTATAATGCCAATTCCAGAAGTATTTATAAAAATGCTGTCTACTTTTCCCCTTTCTACTACTTTCGTATCTCCAGTTACTATTTTTACTCCAGCCTCTTCACAGGTTTTCCCCATGGATAATGCAATTTTCTCAAGCATCTCAATTTTAAATCCTTCTTCTATAATAAACCCAACACTTAAATATAAAGGAGTAGCTCCACATACAGTAAGATCGTTAATAGTACCGCAAACTGCTAATTTCCCTATATCTCCACCTTTAAAAAAAAGAGGATTCACTACAAAGGAATCAGTAGTAAATGCTATCTTCCCTTTATTTAGCTCTAATATCGCAGAATCTAATCCTTGAAGCAATATACTATTCCCAAAATTCTTATAAAATATATTTCTTATGAGGTCACAGGTATACTTTCCTCCCTCTCCATGTATTAACTCTATATTTTCCATAGATACATTCCTCCTATATAACCAAAAAGTAAATGCTAAGAAGCAGACAGTTATCTATATCGATAAAAAGCTGCACAAGCTCCTTCTGTAGATACCATGCATGGACCGCAAGGAGATACAGGAGTACAGATGCTGCCAAATAACCTGCATTGATCTGGGGATAAATTCCCGAGAAGAATATCGTTACAGCTGCATTTAGTGACTTTATCTCCCCACTCAGTCATTTCCAGCGAAAAGTATTTCTGCAGCTTAAACCTATTTACTGCATCAAATTCATGATACCTACCTCTTATCCCTAACCCAGAAGCTTTAATTAATCCTATTCCTCTCCATAAGGCATCTTCTTCTTTAAAAACCTCTTCTATAAGCCCTCTAGCTTTTTTATTTCCCTCGTCGCTGGAGCACCTTTTGTATAGATTTTCAAAGCCCTTTTGCTCTCTATTCATTAAACCTTCCCTAATATCTTTGATTAAAAAATATATACTAGCTATTATATCTGTATCGTCAAATCCACATACTACAGAAGGAATCTTATACTTATCATATATAAACCTAAAACCTTCTGATCCTTTAATTACAGCTACATTTCCTGGGCAAATAATGCCATGAATATTTCTCTCTCTAGAAGATAAAATCCATTTCAAGATTGGGGGCATTACCTTTACGGAACTTAGAAAGCATACATTATGAAGCTTTAAATCATAAGCTTGTTTTATCACTGCTGCTATTATTGGAGCTGTAGTTTCGAAGCCTACACCTAAAAATACAAAGGTTTTATCCTTATTTTCTATTGCAATATTTATAACATCATATACAGAATATATTATTCTAATATCCATCCCTCTTGATTTTTCCTTTAACAAAGTACCCTCTTGTCCACTTACCCTCATCAAATCCCCAAAGGTTAATATTACGATACCCTCTCTGCTCAGTTCTATAGCTGCATCTATATAGCTTTCATTTGTAACACACACAGGGCAGCCTGGTCCTGATATAAGATTTATTTTATTAGATAATATGTTTTTAATTCCGAACTTTGCTATAGCATTAGTATGAGTTCCGCAAACCTCCATAATATTTACCTCTTTTATCGGTAAATCTTCGCTTATATCATTAATTCTGTTTATCACCGTATTTAACTTAATATTATTTATCATAGTAATCATCTTCTTCTAGCATTTTTTTAAAGGTTTTATTTAAGTAATCGAAATACTCATTATTAATCTTCTCTATAGCAAAACCCGCATGAATGAGTACATGATCTCCTATCTTAAGCTCACTCACTAGTTCAATGTTAATCTGTGTTTCGATTCCATTAACATTAACTCTTGCAAAAGGCAACTCTAAACTTTTTATCTCTCCACAAATTGCAAGACACACACTCAACACCCGCCTTTTAAAACTTCATCACACACTCCAATTTGTCCAAAAGAAATTCCGCTATCGTTAATTGGTATACTTCTATTAAAAAATACCTTAAACTCATTTTTCTTTAAACCTTCAACTATGTTCACTAATAAATATTCATTTTCAAAAACTCCTCCACTTAGGATAACTTTATTTAATTTGTATATATTTCTTAGTCTACAAACCATATCAACCGTTATACTGACTATAGTGTTATGAAACTTTGAACTTATTTCTGATACTGATACTTGTTTTTCAATATCTTCTAGAATTCCTTTAAATATATTTGAATAATCTACTTTCAAAATCGAACTCTCCTCTATAAGATACTCGTAAGACTCATGTATAGATGTATCCGCTACATTTTCAAGCTCTATGGCACCTTGTCCATCATAGCTTATGTTCTCTCTTACACCTAAAATTGAAGCCGCTGCATCAAATAACCTTCCTACACTTGATGTCTTAAAACAATTTATGTTTTTCTCTAAAGCTTTATTTATGTTATATACCTCTTTTTCATCAACAAACTGTTTAATTACATCTATTCCCTTTTCCCTTAGTCTTTTATCATTTAAAGAATATATATAACTAAGTCCTATCTTCCATATGTCCTCTTGTGCGGAGTCTCCTCCCTGTATAACTGCATACTTGTACTTTCCAACTCGTTTAAAATTCTTTCTACTGCCTATGAAGAATTCTCCCCCCCATATATTATTATCTAATCCGAGTCCTGTTCCATCATATATAACCCCTATTGCCTCATCATATAAGTTATTTTCTAGCATACAGCTCACCATATGCGCATGATGGTGCTGCACTTCTATTTGTACCTTTTTCTGAGATATTCCATACACACTTGGCATGTATCCTTTGTGAATATCATAAGCTACAGCCTCAGGTGTATACTCGAATATGCTGCTTAAATTTCTAATAGCCCTTTTATACTCTTCATAAGAATCTAGTTCTTTTAAATCTCCTAAATACTGACTTATGTAGGCAATACCATGGTGCGAAAAACTAAAGGTGCTTTTCATTTCTGAACCACAAGCCAATATCTTCTTACCTATATTTCTATTCAAAGCAAATGGTGCGTATCCTCTTCCCAGCCTACTCACCATTTCCATCCTGTCTACCACCTTAACTACAGAATCATCAATAGGCGTATTTATTTCTCTATCATTTATTAAAAAATAATCTACTATATCCTTTAATCTCATTAAAGCCTCTTCATTTTTATATTCTATAGGTCGTCCACTAAGATTTCCACTAGTCATTACTAAAGCCTTAAGTTCATGACTAAATAATAAGTGATGAAGCGGAGTATATGGCAGCATTATCCCCAGTTTTTTTACTCCTGTCGCTATAAATTCTGTAAGTAAGTTATTATCTCTCTTTTTTAGCAACAGGATAGGTCTTCTATTGGAGGTTAAAACTTCCTCCTCCTTCTCGTCTATAAAACAAAGTCCCTTTGCAATTTCTATACTACTCACCATTACAGCTAAAGGCTTGTGAGGTCTTCTCTTTCTTATTCTTATTTCCTCTACAGATTTTTCATTAAAGGCATCACAAACAATGTGAAATCCACCAATTCCTTTAATGGCTAAAATTTTTCCTGTCTTTAATAACTCTATGCACCTATTTATCTCATCTTCACAATTTATCTTTTTACCTTTGTTATCAAGAAGAATAAGTTTAGGGCCACATTCTGTGCAGCAGTTTGGTTGGGCATGAAACCTTCTCGATTCTGGACTTTTGTATTCCTTATCACAATCATTGCACATTTTAAAGTTTCTCATGGTAGTACTTGCTCTGTCATAGGGTAAGCCTTTTATTATAGAATATCTAGGTCCACAATCAGTACAATTAGTAAATGGATATCTGTATCTTTTAGAGTTTTTATTGAATATATCTTCTATGCATTTATCGCAAATTGCTATATCTGGAAGTAAAAACTTGAATTTTGATGCAGCTGCTATGCTTTTTTCTATTTTAAAATCCTTATAACCCTTAGGTTCTTCCTCTTTTACTTCTACTTTTTGTATCCTCCCAAGCTTAGGAGGATGCTCCACAACTTTTCTTAAAAACTCCCTTACCCTTACTTCCTCTCCTTCCATATCAATAGCAACAGATGAGTCAAAATTATTGACCCATCCCTTAATGTTTAGTTCTTTTGCAATTTTATAGATATAAGGTCTATAGCCTATACCTTGAACAAGGCCATATATTTGAACAGAATATCTTTTAATGCTGCTCATCTGATCTTTATTTTTCCCCCTCTATCCTTTTTATCTCAGCCATTTCATCCGGAATATCCTCGAATATAACTTTAGTTTTGGTATCCTTATCTACTAATTCGCTGTTTAAATCTATTAAATGTTCTAGAAGGTTTTTTTCATTTATATGACTATTTCTATTAACTGAAAGTTCAATATTAGTTATTCTTCTTATGCCATTACTTTTGCAGATATTGTTTAGACTTGAAGATATATTTTGCATTAGAAGTGAATCATGCATTCACTATTCCCCCTTTGAAGTTATAAAATCATAAACCCTTTGTTTTATCTCGTTAAAATTATTCTTAAGTATCTCGCTTATTTCTACTCCAAAACCCACATTTGATACTTCTATACCTACTATATATCCTGAAACTTTTTTTACACTACAATTACTTAAAAGCTTTATAAGACTTAATTGATGCTGTGAATATCCCTTATCGTAATCTTCCTTGCAGCTCTCTAATTCCAATATAGTTAAAGTTCCAGGTTCTAACCCATAAAGCGTCGCATCTATTATAAATAAAACATCTCCATCCTCTATGCAGCTTAGACAGTATTCTATATCTGTTTCTCCTACTATAACTTCTACTCCTAGTTTTTCTAAAACTTCTTTTAATTCTTCAGCAATTAAGTTTCCTATGGCGTCATCACTCATTATTCTGTTCCCAATTCCGATAACCTTGCTCTTCATATTTACACAACCCTTACATTAAGAATCGATAAGTTATTGCTTAATACATGAGTAGCACAGGATACGCATGGATCAAAAGATCTTACTATTCTTCCTATTTCTACTGGAGCCTTATTGTCTTCAACATAAGTTCCTATTAGAGCTTTTTCTAAAGTTCCGTATACTCCATTAAGATCTTTGCTAGAAAGATTCCAAGTGCTTGGGGTGATTATAGTATAGTTTTTTATAACCCCATCCTCTACATTAATCCAATGTCCTAAGGCACCTCTGGTTGTATCACTTAATCCACGCCCTTTAGCATTTGAAGCTAAGTTATACTTTTTCTCAGTAAGAGGTATATTCTCTAGCTCATTTAGAAGCTCAATCATAATTTCTGCTATTCTTTTAGCCTCTAAAGCTCTAGCAATTAATCTATTCATAGTAGAAATACCTTCTCTATATTCTCCATTTATATATAATCTAGCTAAAGGCCCTACCTCCATTGCATATCCTTCATACCTAGGCGCCTTTACCCAGCTATAACCATCCTCCTTAGGATATTGTGCTTCCCAATTGTCATCTAAAGGCTCTAAGTTTTGCGTATTCCCTTTATACCAAGATGAATATATATTTTCACTTATTTTTGACGGATCCAAACTCCTTTTTTCTCCATTTATTATTACTTCTGGATTTACATAGGTTTTCCCGAGATTATAGTTCTCATATAATCCATAACTCATCAAATTTCCATACCCTATGCCATTTAAAAAATAATCCTTGTAATAATCTGCAATAGTGTATACATCTTGTATCATCTTATTAGCAATAAAACCCCTAATTTCATTAACATATGATTTTAACTCTTCAATCTTTTGACCTGTAATCTGTGCCGTTACCCCTCCTGGAACTATGCCATGGTTATGAGGTGCCTTTCCTCCAAGGACTGCTATAAGTTTATGCGCTAACCTACTATATTCAATAGAAGTATAATAGTCTTCTCTAAGTATTTTACCTTTTTCTTCTGGGATTCTAAAATCTCTATGATTTATAGTGTACATAGGACTTCCATCAAAGCCACTCACATAATCAGGGAGCACATATTGATAAAAATGTCTAAGATGATTTTGAAGAAATTCTCCACCATGAATTATACCTTGTAACTTAGCCTCATTTGCATTTACTCTGATCCCATAAACATTCTCTAGTGCTCTCGTAGATACTATAGAATGAGCTGTAGAGCATATTCCACATATTCTTTCTGTAAAATAAACTGCATCTAATGGCGGTCTTCCTCTTAGCATCTTCTCAAAGCCTCTAAAGAGTACTCCAGAACTTTTAGCATCTACTATTTTGTTTTTTTCTATATAGGCTGTTATTTCTAGGAACCCACTTATCCTAGTTACAGGGTTAATTACAACTTTTTCTGGCATAGCTTCACCTTCTTTATAATACATTTATAAAAGGTTCCATAGCATCTGGAAATCCTTTTTGTGCACATCCTATACATGGAGTATTGTCCCCTATCGGCCAATTTTTGTTTATATTCCACCTTCTTGTAGGACAGTCAGTTCTAGTTACAGGCCCTCTACATCCTAGCTTAAACATGCATTCTTTATCTCCTAGAGAATCTGCAAATATTCTATTATCAAAGAAGGAACGTCTTGTACAGTAATCATGTATGGTTACTCCATAAAATATTAGAGGTCTGTTATCCTTATCTAATTCTATATCTTCAAATAGTATTAAATCTGCAACGGTACCCATTATCCAATCTGGGTGACATGGACACCCAGGTACATTTATTACTTTTCTTTTTAAATACTCACTAACGCTGATACTCTCACTAGGGTTTGGTCTTGCAGCAGAAGGTCCTCCATAGCTGGCGCAGGTTCCTACAGCAAGTACGTGTTTTGCTTTCTCTCCCGCTAGCTTTATTGCTTCTGCTCCTGTTACTTGATTTCCATTATGCCTTGCAACTATATTGTAAACTCCCCCATCCTTTAAAGATACCGCCCCTTCCACAACTAAAATGAATTCTGTGTTTAAAGTATCTAAAAATCGCTGATAAGCTGCCTCTCCTTGTTCAGCCATTAAACTATTGTCGTATCTTATATCAACCATTTCTTTAAAAAAATAATTTACATCTGGTGCATCTCCATCTAATAAGGATATTATATTCCCAGAACATCCACATGCCTCAAGCCATATTAAATTTGGCTTTATTCTATTGCCTCTTTTTATTTCACTTACAGCAGTATCTATTAAAGCTTTAGCAGTTATGCCTTTAGAACTTATTATTGGGCATCCATTTTTGGACAATGTACTTACCTCCCCTTATTGCTTTAAAACTCCAATCTTTTTCAACTTGTCTAATATTCCCTGTATACCGTGACAAGAATTAAATTGAGCAGTTAAATCCTTACCTGCAGTAAGTCCAAAGTGGGTTCCTGCAGCCCATGCAGCTTCAAATGTTACATCATAAACTATTCCATTTACAGCTATATAAGCTGGCTTCCCATTTCTTCCCGTATATTGAGCTAATTCACCAATATTAAATGTTCTATCCGTTATTTCCTGCCTAAAGCCTTCCTCCCTATCCCTCATGTTCTCCATAAATCCTTCTAAGACGCATTTTCTATACATTTCTTCACCAATTACTTTATCCCAAAACATCCTCTCACCTATAGTTTTTGAGGTTAAGGCAATATGCTGTAAGTTTAAAATATTATCCTCCATACCTCTTATTAAGTTTTTATAATATTTCTTATTCATGCAACCACACCTTTTAAAAAAGTTCCTCTTACATGAATATGCTTAAATGCTTAAAATATAACAAAAATCACATCTTATAAATATAAAGCATACTATAATTCTGTAATACTATGAAAGGAATGAACAACTAAATGTATAACCCTTATGAAACATACCTATGTCCTTATTTTATGTATAGAGGGAGGTATAACCCAAACACAATGTATGACCCTTATGAAGACTACCCATACTATGGTAATACTCCAATATATAATTATTACAGGTATAATCAGAATCCTAATCCAAATCCTAATCAGTATTCCCCTGCTGCTGGTAAAATGAAGAATGCTGATCTAATTTCATTAAGAGATTATGGACCAGAACCATTTGTAGTTAATATTAATGAAGTTACAAAACAAAACAATACTTTCCGTACTGCTTTATGGACAGGAAGGTACTTACAACTTACCTTAATGAGTATAAATGTAGGAGAAGATATAGGTTTAGAAATACATCCTGACACCGATCAATTCTTACGAGTTGAAGAAGGTGAAGGTATCGTTAAAATGGGTAAAACCCAACACAACCTAAATTTTCAAAGAAGGGTTTCTGATGACATTGCAATCTTAATACCTGCTGGTACATGGCACAATATAATCAACACCGGTAATAAACCGCTTAAATTATATTCTATTTATGCACCACCTCATCACCCACATGGTACAGTTCATGTAACTAAGGCTGATGCACAAGCTGCTGAATAGAA
Source organism: Clostridium bovifaecis (assembly GCA_009738435.1). GTDB lineage: Bacteria > Bacillota > Clostridia > Clostridiales > Clostridiaceae > Clostridium_H > Clostridium_H bovifaecis. Next base: position 3,575,652 of record CP046522.1, read on the forward strand.
TTAAGCAAAGCTGCTATAGTTAAAAGAACGCCTCCGCGTTAAGCTCTTGATTAGCTGAATTATTTAACTAACAAAGATATGTTCTATACTATGTTGTTTCTATGCATTTTTATGTTATAAAAAAGACTTTCAAGGAGAAAATATTATCTTCATCCTTAAAAGTCTTTTTATTGCTTACTTATATATTGCTAAAGCTAATTCTCTTACTATCTTACATGCAACAGCATTTGACACTCCTGAAGGGTCATAGTGTGGAGATAATTCTACTACGTCAGCCCCTACAACATTTAAGTTCTGCATTGCAAGTATAGCATCCATCATTTCATGGAAACTTATTCCTCCAGCTTCTGGAGTACCTGTTCCTGGGAATACTGATGGGTCTAAAACATCTAAGTCAATTGTTATATAAACTGGATGATCTCCTATTTCTTTTATTGCATCCTCTAATCCGTCTGTGTTAAACTTAGTCAATTTTACATGCTTTTCAGCCCATCTAAATTCTTCTCCGTCTCCAGATCTTATTCCAAAGTGATACATTTTCCCATCACCTACGAAATCCCATATTCTTTTTAAAACAGTGGCATGAGATAATCTTTCTCCCTTGAATTCATCTCTAAGATCTGTATGAGCATCAAAATGTATTATACGTAAATCTTTATATTTTTCAAATACTGCCTCTACTGCTGGGTATGAAACTAAGTGTTCTCCACCTATCATAAATGGAATTTTATCATCTGCAACTATACCTTGAGTAAATTCCTTTATCATTTTTAATACCTTTTCTGTATTTCCAAAGCCAAATTCTAAATCTCCAGCGTCAAATACATTGATTTCTGTTAAGTCTTTATCAAAGTATGGGCTGTATGTTTCAAGTCCATAAGATTCGCTTCTCATAACATCCGGAGCAAATCTAGTGCCTGGTCTAAAAGATGTTGTACCATCAAATGGAGCTCCAAAAACAACTATTTTTGATTCATCATATTCATTATCAAAACCGACAAATGTTGATACATTCTTATTTCTCTGCATTTTCTAACATCTCCTTAACATAGTTTGGAAGGGCAAAAGCTCCTACATGAAGCTCTGTATTATAGTATTTAGTCTTAATTCCTAAGCTATTCCACTTTTCAGGATTGAAGTCTCTTACTGGATCTAAATTTTTTGAAGCAAATCCAAATAACCAGTGCCCGCCTGGATATGTAGGGATAAAGTATTGATAAGCCTTAGCTATAGGGAAAATCTCTCTAATTTTGATGTGAGCTCTTTTCATTTCTCTAGCATTAGCTGGATAATATGGACTTTCATTTTGATTTATTAGTATTCCATTTTCGGTAAGTGCTTTATAGCAGTTTGTATAAAACTCTGTTGTAAATAATCCTTCGCCTGGGCCAATTGGATCTGTAGAGTCTACTATTATTAAATCATATTGATTTTCTTTTCCTTCTACAAACTTAATTCCATCTTCAAAAAATAAATTAACTCTAGGATCATCTAGTTTGGACGCTGTAAAAGGTAAAAATTCCTTTGACACCTTAACAACGACCTCATCTATTTCGACCATATCAATCTTTTCTATAGTATTATACCTAGTTAACTCTCTTACTGTTCCTCCATCTCCTGCTCCAATAACTAGAACTCTTTTAATAGCAGGGTTAGTTGCCATAGCAACGTGAGTTATCATATCATGATATATAAACTCGTCTTTCTCGGTTACCATTACAAGTCCATCTATTGTAAGTAACTTTCCAAACTCTTCTGTTTCAAGAACATCTATCTTCTGAAATGGACTTTGTTCTGAATGTAAATGTCTTTTTACTTTAGCTGAAAATCTAACGCTATCTGTTTGCTCCTCAGTATACCATAGTTCCATAATACTAGCCTCCTAAACACCAACCATTGAATTTCATCTACTGATTTTATTCAATTATAATTTACACTTTTACATATAATTTATACTTAAAATTCAGGCTAAAATTAATAATTAGCCAATATAGCATGATATATATCTATCTCTTAGCTTGTACCTTAGTTTAATATAAATAAACTTTAAGTTTACCTACAACAAATATACTATTTTTTTTGTAATTGTCAAGATGTTTTTGGAACTTTTCCACTACATTAACAAAGGGATAAAACTATAAGTCTTATAAAAACTTAGCTTCATCCCTTATAAATTCTATAAAATTTTTATATTTACCTGTATTTGCAGCTCTCTATTTCTTCAGTATTAGGCCAAATAAATACTCCACATAATACTAAGCACTTTATTTATATGCCTAAAACCTTAATATAATCTACATGCGGATCTTCTGTATCTGTCAACATACTGTGTTGAGTTTTTATATATCTAATATAATTTATCATTTCTTCGCTTATTCGTTCTCCCGGTGTAACTATAGGTATTCCTGGTGGATATGCCATTATAGATTCTCCACTTATCTCACCTTCTGCATCTTCTAATTTTATAAGCTTTTTGCTTGCATAAAATGCATCTCTTGGTGAAACTATTACCTCTGGGTTTTCCAAGTTTACGTTAGCAAACTTCATTTCCCCCCCCTTATACTTTTGGCTCATATCTCTTAATGCATCAATAAGAGCTCTAATAGAAGATTTGTCATCTCCTACACTTACTATAGCAAGTATATTAAATACATCTCCAAGCTCTACTTGAATATTATACTCATCTCTTAATATATCATAAGCTCTAAAGCCCGTTATCCCAAGTCCTGATACATTAATCCCCAGCTTGGTTTCATCAAAATCAAAAACTCCTTCAACTCCCACTAGTTCTTTACCAAAAGCATACAATCCATCTATTTTGTTTATCTCTTCTCTTGCCATTCTTGTTAATCTTAATATTTCAGAGAAGACTTCATTTCCTCTAGTAATTAGCATCTTTCTTGCTATGTCTAGACTTGCCATCAATAGATAAGATGCGCTTGTAGTTTGAGTTAAGTTTAATATAGTTCTAACATGATTTCTATCAACAAACCCTTCATTTAACAATAAAACTGAGCTCTGCGTTAAAGATCCTCCTGTTTTATGCAAGCTTACTGCAGCCATATCTGCTCCAAGCTCCATAGCTCCAGGCGGAAGTTCTTCATGGAAGCCTAAATGTGCTCCATGAGCCTCATCTACTATAACTGCCATTCCATGTTTATGAGCCATTTTTATTATTTCTCTAAGATCTGTTGTTGCTCCATAATATGTAGGATTAATTAAAAATACTGCTTTTACATCGGGATTTTTAGCTATTGCCTTTTCTACACTCTCTACCGAGACTCCCATAGCTATTCCTAGCCTATCATTAGTCTCTGGCTGTATATAAACAGGTACTGCTCCACTTAATATAAGCCCATTTATTGCCGATTTATGGGCATTCCTAGGCATGATAATTTTTTCTCCTGGATTACATACACTCATAATCATAGCTTGAACACCTGAGGAAGTTCCATTTACTAAAAAGAAAGCATGGTCCGAACAGTATGCATCTGCCATTAATTCTTCTGCTTCTTTAATTACGCCACATGGACTTCCGATATTATCTAGTGGTTTCATTGAGTTTACATCTATTTCTAGAACTTTATTTCCAACAAATTCTGCAAGTTCTGGTATTCCCTTCCCATGTTTATGACCTGGTACGTCAAAAGGAATAACTTGTTTTTTATGATATTCTTTTATTGCATCAAATAACGGAGTTTTATTTTGATTATTCACCAGTTCTAACCACCTTTTTTTACGGAAAATTAGCATTTAAATCCACAACATAAGATATGTTATACCATGCATACGCCCTTGTCAATATACTATTTTTTCAAATTTTATATTTGAATTTATTTTAAACAAATGTAAGTTTCTAATCCCTTTTAAGACCAACTTATATATTAATATTATAAAAAAAGTATTGGTCATTAACCAATACTTTTACCTTTCCCAATTATTCATTTTTTAAACTAGTCCTTTTCTATCCATCAGTAATTGTGTAATCTTTTCTGCAGGAAGTGGTCTGCTAAAGTAGTATCCTTGCATCTCATCACACCTTCTATCTTTTAGAAAATCCATATGATTTTCGGTTTCAACACCTTCTGCAACTACCTTTAAGTTCAAACTCTTTGCTAATTCTATAATAATATTTGCAATAGACCCATTATCCTCATCCGGTATTCCCATAATAAAGCTTCTATCGATTTTTAACCTATCTATAGGGAATTCTCTTAGATAGCTTAAAGAAGAATATCCTGTACCGAAATCGTCTATGGCTACTTGCACACCTATTTCCTTTAGCTCGGACAATATCTGGACTGCTTGTTCTATATTTTCCATAAGCATTCCCTCTGTTATCTCAACTTCTAAATGCTTTGGTGAAAGTCCTGTGTAATCTAATATTTTATTTATTGTCTTTGATAAATCCTTCTTTTTAAACTGCATAGCAGATAAATTTACGGATACTAATAATTCTTCATTTCCTTCCTCATGCCACTTTTTGTTCTGCTCACAAGCTTTTCTAATAACCCATTCACTTATAGGTAAAATCATACCTGTTTTTTCAGCTACTGAAATAAACTTATCCGGATATACTAATCCTAACTTTGGATGTTCCCAGCGTATTAAAGCTTCTACCCCTGTAATAATGCCTGTCGATAAGTTGACCTGAGGCTGGTAATATAGCACAAATTCCTCTTTTTCTAATGCATGTCTAAGATACGTTATCATTTCTAATTTTCCATATGCATTCTCATTCATTTCTTTTGAGTAAATTTGATAGTTATTTTTACCATTTTTCTTAACATGATTTTGAGCGGAGGTAGCATTCATAATTAATGTTTCTGGATTTATTCCATCTAAAGGACATATACTTATCCCTATGCTTGCCGTAATAAAAATTTCTTTTTCCTGTATTATGAAAGGTTCTGAAAAAATTGCCAGTAAACTATTGGCTGTTGCAATAATTTGCTCTATATTTAATATATTGTCTAATATAATAGCAAATTCATCTCCTGTTATCCTAGATAAAGCGTTTATATCCTTTATTTGCTCTTTTAACCTTCTTGCTACTTGAACAAGAAGCTCATCTCCAGATAAATGTCCCATAGCCTCATTTATAAACTTAAAGTCATCTAGTCCTAAAGTCATAATACCTATAAACCGATTCTCATATTTTGCCTTGTTTATTGAGCTTTCTAGAATCTCTATGAAAGTCGCTTTTTGAGGTAATCCAGTTAGAATATCGTACCTTTTTAAATAGTTTATATCTTCTTGATCCCTCTTTCTTTCTTTCATTTCTTCTTCTAACGCCTTGTTTTGAAAGTAGATCTTTTCAAAGTTTTCCTTTAACTGACTTTTCATTTTGTCTATAGCCCTTGCTAATAATCCAACCTCATCTTTTCTCTTTAGAACACCTTCAGAAATATTCAATGCATAGTTTCCATTTTCTATTTCTTCTACATATTCTGCTAGAACTACAATAGGTTCTACTATTTTATTAGAAAATATCACTATAATCATTATCCCAACTATAATAGCTATAAATAAGGTATATATGAGACTATTCCTTATTTTATTTGCTCCACTATTAAAATCTGAAATGTAAGAACTAGCGCTTATATACCAGCCCCAGTTAGGTTCAAAATCTGTATAAGCTATCTTAGACTCTACCTTACCAGTTTTGGGGTCTTCCCAATTATAGTATGTAAATCCTCCTCCTGACTCTGCTTTACTTATACATTCTCTAACAAAAAACTCTTTACCTTTTCCTTTGCTTTGCTCGTTCCATAAATATTTTCCTTCAAGTGAAGGATGCGCCACAGCATAACCTTCCTCACTATATATTACAAAATACCCGTTTTCGCCCAAATCAATTCTTTCGTTGCGTTTTCTAGCAACTCCATTTTTAATTTGTTCTCCAATTAGATATGTCTTTACCTGCTCCTGAGCATCTTCAAGACTAATCTTACCTTCAGTAACTTCTCTCCTCTTTTGTTCTATTAAATCAATGGCTGAATTTACTGAGTTTTTTAATATCATCTGCCCCTTTTGGTCTAATTCATTTTTAGCATACCCAAAACTTGTTAATCCAAGAAATAAGGTAGGAATAAGTAGTAGGAGAAGCGCTACAATAATTAACTTTTTCCTTATACTTAATTTTAAAATTTCACATTTTTTCTTCATAAATCCCCCTATTTTCCCTACGACTTACCCTAATTATACCATAATATAAAATATTTCCTTACATTTTTTATTATAATTTGGGGCTATGTTTTAATTTGACTGATGAAACTCCTCTTCATTTCTTCTATATTTTATGACTAATAAAAGATGATAATGTAATGAGAATACCGAATAATTATTTGTGTCTAACTTCATTATATACACTCATTTCTATTGCTTATCTTCTCCATACTTTTTGCATTTTTTTATGAATATTTCTATATTTTCTTTTTCATCTTTTATTTTATCTTCTGTCATTTCTCCTCTACCAAGTCTATCACATAAAGATAGTAAAGCCATCTCATCTATAGATACCTCCGATATCATTTTTTCTATATCCGCAAATGGCAAGTTCTTAACAACAAATAAGGCTTGCATATGCCATCTCACCAATCCTGTAACCCTTTTTATTAAATCTTCATCATGAGTAAACTCCTTTAGAAACTCTCTTGCCACCCTTGCGCCATATCTATCGTGGTCGTAAGAGGTTATTCTTCCTTTTCTGATTTTAGTTGTAGGTGGTTTACCTATATCGTGTAACAAAGCTGCCCACATGAATGCTCTTGGGTGCTCGCTTAGTTGTTTTCTTTCAGCAGCATTATCTACAACAAGCATGGTATGATTCCACACATTTCCCTCTGGATGATACTTTGGAGATTGATCTATTTTTTCTAAATCCTTCAGCATTTTGAAAGGATATTCCTTAAATTCATCACTGTGAAACACTCTATTAAAGTATTGAGAAGGCTTTTTATCTCTCATTAAATGCTCTTCAAAATCCTCATATAGTTTACTTTTATTTATCACGCCTATCTCCTCCTAACTTTTTAATAGTATTATTCCTTTTATACTATAGTAATATTTATAAGCTTTATAAAGCAAGATACTCTTCAATTAACAATATAAGGGATAGTCTTATGATACTGACTATCCCTTATATTCTTTAGCTTTTATAACTATACTTTAACAAAATCATTTTATTAAAACTACTAAGCATATAACAAGTACAACCCCAAAGATGAAAATAGAATAAGTTACACTGTTGAATCTGTTTCCTAGGCTGTTCACTGCTTCTTTAACGTTATATAGGGTTTCCTTGTTCTGAAATATCTCTTTCTTGCCTTCTTTAAACTGCTCCTTATTTGCCTCTTTGACTTTTAATATAGGCCCGTTATATTCTATTTCAACTTTCTCCATGGCCTTAAATCCATTTCCTATAATAGTTGCAAATTTTATAATGCTTTGATCAATTCCTTTTAAAACTATTGAAATTACATTAAATACATGTTTAGTTATTGGCTTATATAAGTCTCTTTCTAAGTTAAACCACTGAAGGGAAGTATTTTCATAATGCCAATTTTCTTTTGTTCCTTTTCTCAAATACTTTCTTACAAAAGTTATATATACTAATACTCCAAGAAAAATGGTAGAAGCCGAGGATTTTATATGGTCAAAGGAATAAAAATGAATTTTATTTATAGCTTCAGCATCAAAAGACTGCAGCGCTCCATTCAATAGGCCAATAAGCTTATCTGGCTGCATCCCAATATATAGAATCACACCAGCAAGAGCTACCATGGGTATAATTGCTTGCACTGTTATTTTACTTTTAATGTCATTAAAGTCGTTGCTACTTTTTTCAACAAATACGGCAATAAAAATCTTTAAAAGGTATGCAACAGTAAAACAACTGCTGAGAGTAAATACAACCTCTGCAGCAACAAATATATTTCCTCCATACATATGATGGGCTTCAGATAAAGCTTGATGCAGTAGAGTCTTACTAGCAAAACCATTAAACCCAGGCATTCCTATGATTGCACATAGTCCTATAAAGAATAACACCTTCAAGATTTTTTTGTCTCTGCCAAAGCCTCCAATTTTATTTATACTTAGTTCATGTAATACCATGTAAATAATTCCTGCTCCCATAAACAGTAGCACCTTAAATATAGCATGATTGATAATATGATATAAGGTTCCATATATAGCTATTGTCCTATGCTCCTTTAATATTCCCATAAGTCCAATTCCTACAAGAATATATCCGATCTGACTCATGCTGCTATATGCTAGAATCCTTTTATATTTCTTTGAAACATAGCCAAAAGTCCGCCTAAGAACATATTGACAAATCCTAAAGTTAATATAGCAAGAGCTATATTAGAATCTCCTCCCATAATCTCCGTAGTGATTATAATTCCAAATATCCCTGTTTTAAGCAGTATCCCTGATAAAATAGCACTAGCAGGGGCTGGCGCTGCAGGATGTGCTTTTGGAAGCCAAATATGAAGAGGTGCCATGCCAGCCTTTACCCCAAAACCTATAATGATTAATGCAGCTATAAGATACTTTATATCTCCCAAGGTCTTAGCTGCAGTCTGAAGCTCTATAATATCCAATGTTTTTGTATAATCATATAAAAGAAATAATCCCATAAGAAGGATTAGTCCTCCACTGACTGCCATTACTATATAAGTGTCACCAGCTTCATGAGAATAGTCATCTTCATCGTGAATAACTAATGCATAAGATGTAAGAGACATAATTTCAAAGAAGGTAAAGAGATTTAAAATGTTTTCTGATACAAAAATCCCTATAGTACTCCATAAAGTAAGCATAAAGAATACGTAATATCTATTCCTGTTTTTATAACTTATAAGATACTGTGTAGAGTAAATAGTTGTTAGAAACCATATAAATGAAGTCAACCATACGAAAATATATCTAAAGGTATCTAACTTTAGATGAAGTCCTGTCCCCATGACATTAGGAACGGCCACTTCTACTACTGCTACTGTAATATATTTATATAAGAGCATGACTGCTCCAAAGGTTATTCCTGTCATGATAATATTAAAAATATCTCTATACTTTTCGCTTTTTCTTCCTAAGATATATCCAACAAAAGAGCCTATAAGAGGGAATATCAAAATAAAAGCCAGCAGATGTTTAGCATTCACGATTTCACACTCCTTTACATTACTTCCGTAGCAATTTCTTCTATAAAAGAAATTATAGGATTAGGAAACAAACCTAGAAATACCACTATTACAGTTATACAAACAATAGGGATCAACATCTTTTTAGGTGCTTCTTTCACCACAATCTCTTCTCCCTCTTCCGTTTTGAAGAAAGCTGCTGTTACAACAGGCAAAAGATATAGAGATGTCAATACTGCACTTATTAAAAGTATTGCTGGGAAAAGCATCCTTCCCCCCATAAGCCCTCCTTGGGCTAAAAACCACTTGCTTACGAATCCATTGCTAGGTGGAATTCCAATAAGAGAAATAGATGAAATTCCGAAACACCACATAGTAATCGGCATTTTTTTGCCTATTCCTTTAATTTCATTAATCCGAGTCTTACCTGTTGAATACATAATTGCTCCTACAGAAAAGAATAAAACAATTTTTATGACGGCATGATTTATAAGGTGTAGGACTCCTCCTACAAAAGCATCTTTGTTCAGAAGTACAATTCCGAGTAAAATATACCCTAGCTGGCTAATAGTAGAATAAGCTAATCTCTTTTTTAAGTTTTCTTGATGCAAAGCTAAGAATGAGCCCAAAAGGATTGTTATAACAATAAGCACACTCATATATAGATTTGCCTTAGTCTCTTTTATGACCCTTACCCCAAATATGAAGTAACTCATTCTAATTAGAGCAAACGCCCCTGATTTTACTACGGCTACTGCATGTAATAAAGAGCTAACTGGGGTAGGAGCTACCATAGCCGAAGGCAGCCATGAATGAAAAGGAACTAAGGCAGCCTTAACTCCAAATCCAATAAACATACTAATATAAATCCACAGCATCATCTTTGTGTTGGTATGCTCAATTTCATTTAAGATGCCCCCTGGATTAAAATCTAGGCTTTTGGTTATGCTGAATAATACCATCATTCCTAGAAGAACGAGGGTTGCCCCTCCAAAAGAGTATATAAGGTACTTCTTTCCACTATTTATAGCTTCTTTAGTTCCTCCATGAATAACTAAGGGGAATGTCGCTAAAGTAAGAAGTTCGTAAAATATATATAAAGTAAATAAGTTACCTGAAAATCCTATTCCTAGTGTAATTCCTAGGGTTAGAATAAAAAATGTAAAAAATCTATTTTCTTTTCCCTCGTGCTTCATGTATTCCATAGAATAAAATGTTGTAAATATCCACAAGATTGATACTAAAATCGAGAATAACATACCCATCTTATCAATTCTAAAATATACATCTACAAACTCATTTAATTTTAATAAATGTATTTTGCCTTCACCTATAAAATAAAATACAAACATTATCAAAATAAAATTTGCTGTAACACCAGCACCCACGTAAAGGTTTCTTACTCTTTCTCTGAACTTAGCTATAGGTAACATGATTGCTAAAATCATAGGGAAGAAAACTGGTACTAAAATCAAACTATTCATGTGTTTATTCCCCCTATACTATACCAAGCTGAATTAAGTTTATAAGTTTTCCAGAAATAATACCTGTATATATCATTACCATTACTAATGCTATAACTGGAAGCATCTCTTTTATTGGTTTGCTTTTGGCATTATAAACTTTGTCTTTTAAATTTTCTTCTCCAAAAAAGCCATTTATGACGATGGGAAGATAATATACAGCATTTAATAAACTACTGGATAATATAACTCCAATTAGAAGTAGTTTATCCACTCTAATGCTTGCTATAGCTAAATACCACTTGCTTATAAATCCAGGCAAGATAGGGATTCCTATCATAGATAATGCTCCCATTAAAAATAGTGCTAAAGTAACAGGCATTTCTTTTCCTATACCCTTTAAGTTTTCTATTTCTTTATACCCGGTTTTTTCAATCATAGCTCCCACAGTTAAAAATAGAGCTGACTTTGTCACTGCGTGGGCAATTATATGAAAAACAGCTATAGCAACTCCAAATTCCGTACCAAGACCGATTCCTAAAAATATATACCCCATCTGAGCCACACTAGAATATGCAATTACTCTCTTTATGTTTTTCTGGAATATCGCAAATACTGACCCCATTATCATTCCAGTGCTTCCTAGAACTAATATTATATTTAATATTGGAAACTTACTTATTATCTCTATTCCAAAAGCCCTATACAAAATTTTAATTAAAAGCAGGACAAAAGCTTTTAAAACTAGTGATGATAATATGGCGCTGGAAGAGGTAGGTGCACTTGAATGAGCATCTGGAAGCCATGTGTGGAGAGGAAACATAGCACTTTTAACTCCAAGGCCTATTGTAAATAATCCAAGGCTTATAAGTATTGCATTAGGATAACTTCTGTAAACGTATACCAATTCTTTGTGAATAAAGGAAATATTTAAATGCCCAGTTATTGAATATAGAAATGCGATTCCCATAAGCACAAGTCCTGAGCCTAGACAGCTTATAATTAAATACTTTAACGTAGCCTTTATGTTTTCCTTCTTATCCTTTACCACAATAATTCCACAGGAAGCCAGAGTTCCTATCTCAATGAATACAAAGCTATTAAAAAGATCATTGGTATATACAACGCCAAGTAAAGAACCTATCAAAATATTAATAAGCATATAATATAAAGGTATCCTGTTTTCCTTAAGTTCTTTATCAATGCTATAAATTGAATACCATATAATCATCAAGGATACGAATGTAAACAACACTCCCATAATCACTTCTATGTTTCCTATATAGAATTCAATCCCTATAGGTGCATCGAAGTGTCCTATTTTATAAAAGAACTTACCTTTATTTATAACATGCATAAAGGCCGCTGTAGAGAGAATAAAAGCCACTCCCATAGATGTAATACTTAAAGCCTTTACAAACTTATTTTTTCTCAGCAGCAGCATAATAAAAGAAGTAACAAACAAAATCAGGACAACCAAAAGTGGAAAACTTTTAATAATCAATATCTTATCCCTCCCTCATTTTCATAATCTCATCTAACTCTATGGTTCCATATTTTTCATTTACCTTTATAGTCAAAGCTAGTGCAAATGCCGTTGTGCTAACAGCTACTACAATCCCAGTTAACATTAAAGATGTTGGTATTGGATTAATGTATCCGTGTACTCCTTTAAATTCTCCAACAATAATAGGAGCCTCTCTCCCATATATATATCCCTTTGCAATAAAGAATAAAAAAACTGCTGTGTCCATAATATTCATTCCTATAATCTTTTTTATTAAATTGCTATGAAGTAGAAGTGTTGCAAAACCTACACCAAATAGAATAATGGCTCCCGACTCGTAATAATTTCTTATCAATACTTCCATCTATATTTCTCCTTCATCAAATAAGCTGTAAAAAAATATATTGTTATAGAGACAATAGCTCCTACTAAGATATTAAGAGGCAGTATAAATCCTCCACTTAATATCTTACCTGGAGTGCCTAAAGGCGGCCCTGGCAAGTTAAGCTCACTTCCTCCAGAAATAAAGCTATATCCCTTTAAAACCCCATATAAAATTGTTGATGTGCAAAGAATACTCATTAAAAACTTATATTTAAACTTTGATTTAGCCTCTTCTTTCCCATACACAATTCTAAAAAGAATAAAGCTTGCCCCAATAATAGTTCCTCCAGCAAATCCTCCTCCTGGGCTTAAATGTCCATGGAAAATAACGTAGACTCCAAAAATCTGTATAAAAGGGATGACTAATTTACTTACTTCCTTTAAAATTATATCTTTCATATACTCCCTCCTATTTTTCTTTTAAAAGAATTATTACCACCACAGCAGCAGTAAATAAAACACTGGATTCAACAAAGGTATCAAAAGCACGATAATCTAATATAATTCCCGTAACAATATTAGTAGCTCCAGTATCTCTAACGGAGTTTTCTATATAATATTCATATACCAGATTGTTTGCAGGGTTTTCGAAATCTCCAAAGGTAGGCAAGTCCATAACCCCTAGAAGCAAAATAAAACTCAAAGTTATCGTGATTATAAAAGCAAGTATCTTCTTCATTTTTTTGCTCCTTTAATTCTTTTTAAAGTTAATATAAACAAAAGAGTTGTAATTCCTGCTCCTACAGCAGCCTCTGTAATTGCCACATCTGGTGCATTGAGCTGCTGCCACAAAATAGCCATAATCAAACTGTAAACCATAAAGATAATTACTGCTCCTAATAAATTCTTAACCGCTGATACTGCTATAGAAGAAGCTATCAAAAATCCAATCATAATCATGCTAAATATCTTCATTGTTATTCACCTCTTGCTCGTATCTGGCTTTTGCAATTAAATGGGTAGCTGTAGGATTAGTTAACCAGATAAATAGTATAATGAGCATTAATTTTAGGCTGACTATATTGAGCCCATTGTATATTACTAAAGCTATTAGAGACAGCATAGCCCCTAAAGTATCACATTTTGCAGCACTATGAGCTCTTGTAAACATATCTGGAAACCTTAATAATCCAACAGTTCCTACCATAAAGAAGAATAGCCCTCCAGAAATAAATATACCTGACAAAACTATCCTCATGCTTTTTTACCTCCCCATCTTCTTATAAACTTTGATATAACTATAGAAGCAATAAAGCTAATTAGCGCATATACTAATGCTACATCCACAAAATATGTTTCCTTTAATATAAATGAAACCATAAGAATTAAAATAATAGTCTTAGTTCCAATGACATTTATAGCTATTAATCTGTCTGTAGCAGTAGGTCCTTTGATAGCTCTAAAGATGCACATAAATATAGTTAATGATAGAAATAGGCTTGAAAATATTAACAATTTATTCATCTACACCCCTCTACTTTCAAAAGAATCTCTTCAAATTGAGAATTTATCAAACCTTCTACATAACCTTTCTCTAAACAATGAATAATTAGAGTTTCATCTTCCATAGCAACTGTAAGTGTTCCTGGTGTTAAAGTAATTGAATTTGCAAGTACCATTTTATAGAAATCTGATTTTAACCTTGTATTGATAGTTACAACTGTAGGAGATATATTCATACCAGGGCTCAATACCTTTTTGGCAACATGAAAGTTAGCAATAACTATTTCCTTTAATAAAATGAAAATATATAAGTAAATACTTAATTCTTTTCATAAGGATTTTTTGCTTATTAACACTAACTATAGAGAATTTAGCATTTATCAGAGCTATGCCAGTACAAAGCATAATTCCTATAATAATAGTTTGTAAATCATTACTCTCTGATAGTATCACCCAATATATATATAGTGGAATAACTTTATAAGTCATTTTAATTACCTCCTTTGCTAGTTACATAAAACTTATAATGCAACTTTCATGCCAACTTCATGAGTTAAACTTAATTTTTTATAGCCCTTGATTTTACTAGCTTTCAAGTTATCGTTTCCAATATAAAAAGCCAAAGGAAATTACATGCTTATGTAATTTCCTTTGGCTTGTTTCACATTGAAACATAATGGCGATTTTATATGAAATATATGTTTCGAATTGAAACATACGTTTCGTTTTGAAACATATATTCTAAATTAAATCCCTTCTATTCCGTATTTTCTCATCTTTCTATACATAGTAGTTCTTCCTATTCCTAATACCTTGGACGCTGCTGCAATATTCCCCCCACAATCTTGTATGGTCTTGCTTATGTAAGTTTTTTCAATCTCATCCAAGGTAAGTAATTGCCTCTTTTTCCCTATATCTTCTGACGCTTCCTTTGATTTAATATATGCCGGTAAATCTTTGCTAGTTAATACAGAATTATTATCTACCATATTTATAATCCTTTGCACAGCATTTTGAAGTTCTCTAACGTTACCAGGCCAATTGTAATTAGCCATTCCCTTATAGAAACTTTGCCCAATGCTCTTAATATTTTTTCCAGTAGATTTACAGAACTTATCTATAAAATGATCTATAAATAGTTTTATATCCTCTTTTCTTTCCCTTAAAGTAGGAGTATATATAGGCATAACATTTATTCTGTAAAATAGATCTCTTCTAAAATTCCCTAACTCCACTTCCTTTTTTAAATCCTTATTTGTAGCAGCAATTACTCTAACATCTATAGGCATAACATCATGCCCTCCTACTCTCACTACTTTTTTGTCTTCAAGAACTCTTAAGAGGCTAACCTGAGCATCAAGTGGCATATCTCCTATCTCATCTAAGAATATGGTTCCTCCATCAGCTAACTCAAATTTTCCAGGATGTCCCCCTCTCTTAGCCCCTGTAAAAGCACCTTCTATATATCCAAAGAGCTCACTTGAAACTAATTCTCTTGGGATTGCTCCACAGTTTAAAAATACAAAAGGGTACCCTCTTCTATCACTTTCATTATGAATCGCTTGAGCAAACATTTCTTTTCCTGTTCCGCTTTCTCCCTGAAGAAGTATGGTAGTACTAGTTTTAGCAGAAATAGATGCAAGTCTTATAGCATTATTGATAGCCTCGCTTTTACCAAGTATATCACTAAAAGTAAACTTAGCATTTGCTCCAACTATCTTATTTACTAAACTATGCACAACCTTAGTTTCTCTAAAGGTAATAACAACTCCTCCTGAGTTATTACCCCCTGATTTAATAGGCGTTATATTAGCAATACAAGTCTTTTTTCTTCCTACTCGCGTCTTAAAGTAAACCTCTTCCTCTTCATACACCCTGCCACTAATGATACCTCTAATAATATCTGCTCTATTATTTGCATCTAATAGAATTTTAAAATCTTTTCCTAATATATCTGCCTCGCTATAAGATAACATCTTACGAGCAAATCTATTTATACTCATAATTATACCTTTGTTATCTACTCTAATTATTCCCTCAGAAATTGATTCAGTTATTTGATAAAACCTTTCATTCATAATCTTAAGTTCATTAGTATATTCAGCTAATTTTAATTCTTTTTCTATAGCCTCTGCTGCAGCTACCACCATTCCCAAGGTATGAGGATGCACTAATTCATAGCTTCCTGTTATGCTTAGTACTCCTAATATATTTCCACTCTTATCTTTTATCGGGCATGCTGATGAGGTTAGTTTGTGATACTCTTGCAAATAATGCTCCCCTCCTACAACCTGTATAGGTTCTCCTGTAAGAAGTGCTATTCCTATAGCATTAGTCCCTATAACCTCTTCTTTTACATTATATCCATCACATAATCCCAAAGAATAATACATATTTATTAGCTTTTCTTCACCTATATGCTCTAATACGTAGCCATCCTTATCTATAAGTCTAATTATAAAGTCCGTGTCTTTAACAATTTTGTAAATACTATCCATAAATGGTTTTGCTGTATCCAGCAATGGCGTAAATTCTTTATACCTTTTCTTAAGTTCTGCCTCATCTAATCTAACTGAAACATCTTCTATGAAGGGATTAATTTTGTAATCTCTGCTCCTTTTCCAAGATGCAGCAATAACATTACGAATCCCTTCTGAATCTAGAATTTCATCCATGACAAACTTTTTCCACTTAATTATTATTTCTTCATTCTTGCTTAATAGTCTTTTAATCGGCAAAAATACCCCTCCAACAGCCCTTTATATAAACGTATAGTTTACTTCTTTCCATCCTTATTTCTTGGCTTGCACCAATCTTTTGGGTCTTTTATCTCAAAAGGAAATATATTAGGATTGAACTCTTCTCCTGAGTCATCCATAGGATTATTTGTAATTGCAACGAATAATCCAATCGCGGCTAAAACTATCACTATATATACAAAAATATTCATTTACTTAGCCTTCTTTCTCCCAAAGAATAATTTTTTATTCTATATTATTATTATATCACATAGGCAGGATTTTGCGACGCAAAACCCTTCTAAGCAGAAAGTGGAAGATGAAAAATGAATGCCATTTTACTATCACAAAACTATATTCACTTTCAACTTTCTGTTATCCGTTTTCCACTAAGAATTTTGCAAGATAAAATACTTCGGAAGTTATTTTTAGCATTTATCTAAATACATATACTTTATCATGCTAAAAAACATATATGATTCATGGCTGATGCATGAATTAGATGAGCATGGCTATGATATGAGTTCAGGAACATTTTATCCTATACTGAATAACATAAAAAGTAGCAGACCTCTTATATAGAGAAGATAAGAGAACTTAAATATTCCTGAAAAGAAAGTAACATGTACAATTGATGAGAGCGGCAGTGGTAAAACCGTCTTACTTAGGTCTTTAAACAAAGTCATAAGCTGCGATTCTGGCGATATATACTTTAATAGATTAATTTAAGCAATAGCAAGTAGAGCACTTATGTTTACAAATATAAGTGCTCTACTTGCTATTCACTATCTTTTATTACCTTATCAATTAACTGAATATATTCTTTTATGTTTGAATCGGAACAAGATACTCCATCATGCCATGGCTTATCTCCAGAAGGCTCATTTGAGAAATACTTTGCCTTTAGAATCAGCTCTGGTCTATATTCATAGTGCATAATATCAAAATGTCCCCATTTTCCTCCCCAGATGAAGTTATGCTTCTCCATAATTTCAACGATTTCTTTAGGGTAACAATCTAATCTTTTTTGTCCTTGCTCTCTATTAGCCCACTTCCAGTAATCCCACTTGCTAGTAGAAAAATCGATAGCAATCCCAAAAGAATGTACGCTTAATTGATTTGTTCCGCTAATTAACCTATAATTAAAAGTTCCCATGGTGGGAAAAACATAGTTATATATACCATTACTTCTCTGTGTAATACTTATAATCTCCTTCATGGCTAATTGTAAGGCTTCTGCTGCCTTATTATTTCGGTTAAAAGAAGAATATCCGTATCCAGCCCTTACACTAGCAAGATTTTTTTCAACTTGTTGTTTTGAGTTACCATAGACTTCCTTAAATAATGGATATGTTCTTATCCGTCCCGGATCAAAATTTTCTGGCATTAGCTTTCCATTGTTGGAAAGAGGATAAATCTGCTCAAGCATATCCTGCAAATCCGCGTTATTTAGCTTTTCATTAAAACCCTTTTGCCTTTTATCATCATATAAAATGTGTTTTCCAGACTTCATCACTACATATACTTTATCATCCTTGCCTTTTTCTATATTATTAATATACTCAGGATAAGCCATCATAAGGCATAGCAAATCTCTCTTCATAGTAGTATTATAACTTTGTTTCTCTGGATTCTCTGCTCCTAAAACTAACTTATGCACTCCTGTTAGGCTAGTACTAATAATGGAAATAAATAAGGAAAACATCCCTACCTTGATAATCTTTTTCATAGCATCACCAACTTTATGTTATATTTTTCTGCCATAAGTTTAGTATGCTCAAAAGATTTCAATTTTACTAAAGCAAAAATTTACCCACTTTAACACTTAGCTTTACTTTTTATACCTTCATACAAATAATCCAAGTATTCCGTATCTGTTCCTTCTTCTTTTAGCATATCTATTCTACTTCTTGTTTTGTCTAATGCATCCTTTGCCTCATCAAAATCCCTCTGCTTTATACAGCTACTTGAATATTCTAATAGGTAGTCAATTTTTAAAACTACCTCAGCTAAATCTTCTCTATCATCATTTACTAAATCAACTAGTAAAGAATAAATTTTAGAGGAAGTTTTTGCCTTAGCGTTATATAAAAGCTTACTATTTCTTGTGGTCTTTTTCGCCATATTCTCCACCTCTTCTTTATATAATTCTTGCCCAAATATCTTATCATAATCATCCCATATAATAAAATAGTTACTAAACAACTTATTAAGTTTAAATCATAAATTGAAAACATTATATATGTAAAATATCATACACTAAAAAAGTAGTGCCCATATAATCACTACTTTACATAAAACCTACTATTTATTTTTTAATGCAGTTTCAATAGCTTTTAAATATGCCTTAGATGTAGCTGTAGCTCCTGAAATTTCATCTACATTTATACTCTGATTTTTAACTACTCTACTAAATAATTCTTCTGCTACCTCTGGCTTTGAAAAGAGAACATCTTCAATTAAATTCACTTTATCAATTTTATGATTTTTAACTATTACCTCTACCTTGTTTGACCATCTTCCTGCTTTATGCTCTCCATTATAAACTCCATCTTCAAGAGACGATATTGATATATTGTCAATTATTATATTACTTTCTTTCTCAAGCCCTCTAATAAGAAAAAGTGTTCCTCCTATACCAACAAGTAACATGATAGCTACTACTGACAGAATTATTTTTAAAAACAGTTTCATTGTAATCCCCCTCTTGCAATTTAAGCATTATTAATTAAATGTGCAAAATTGACGATGTTTTCATCTAAAATTATTGATATATTCTTCTTTCCATCCATTTGAAGAATTCCTTTGTTTGATTTAGTTGCCATTTTAACAATAAATCTTTCAAATACACTCATCTTTTCAAATAAAAACTCGCCTCCAAAATTATCCTTAGCAACAGCCATGTTTAAAAGTTCTGGTGGATAGGAACTATTTAATTGCGTATCAGCATTATCTTTATTCATACAACATATAAATAATCCGATCTTCTTCTTCTTTAGTTCCTTTAAATTCACATTACAAAATTCAGCAATTTCTTTTTGTATTCTCCCTGCATAGATTGAACCACCAATAATGATTTTATCAAAAGGGCTTATATCAAATATCTGCCCTTTCTTTGCATGTAAAATTGTCACTTCTCCATCAAGCTTGCTCTTTAAAACTTTGCTGCATTTTTCCGCGCATCCGTGTCTTGACCCATAAACAATAAGTGTCTTCATTGTTCTATACCTCCATTTACTTTAATAATCCATTTATAAGAACTTCAAAATGATGATTTATCAACCTTTCCTTTTGATCCTCAGATACGTTCTTTTCCAATATTAATCTACTAAGAAGCCCATGAGTTGATGTCCATATAATCTGTGCCGTAAGCTCTACATCCATCGTTCTAAACTTACCCTTTTTAGCACCTAATACCAGCAAGTTACAAAGACTTTGTATACTTTGCCGCTCTTTGGAAATACCTTCAGACAGTATATTTACTCTTTCTTGTATTCCTTCAATATCATTCATTAAAATAGCTCTAAATTGTTGTGGCGTCTTTAGCATAAGCTCTATATAAGCCCTTAAGGCCTCTATTATTGATGTCTCTGGATTTTCCTCATCTATAGGAATTTGTTCTATACTTCTTAATATTTCTTTATATCCCTCTTCTACAACGTAAGTTATTATTTCAGATTTATCCTTAAAGTAATGATAAATAATTCCTGGAGAATATTCTATCTTATTAGCAATCTTTCTTATAGATAAATTCTCATAACCTTCTCTAGCTAATATTTCACTTGCTGCATCTATTATTTTTTTTCTTATAACTTCTCTTTCTAATTGCCTTCTTTCGCTTATTCCCATAACTGCCTCCGATTTATCGCTCTGTTTTTAAACGCTGTAATAACATTAAACACTGTTCAATATTATTTTAGCACAACATCAAATATATGTAAATATAGGTTTCAACTTACTTTATGCTTTATTTAGATTAGCAGGATAGAAAAAGTAATATATTACTTGATATGTTGATATAGAATTATCGTGCGGGACTTATAGCTGGTAAACTTAAAGAGATTAAAATGAAATAGATATGAAATCGACGATTCTAAACTTGACTTTGAATTCTACTACAGTATTTTTGTTCTACATTCTTAATTCCCATATACTTTTATGCTATAATCTATTGGGGTGATTTAGATGCAAATATTAAAAAATGATTGGCAAAGCTTGCTAGACTGTGAGTTTAATAAAGATTATTACTTAAAGCTCAGAAGATTTTTGATAAATGAATATAGAACAAAAACTATATACCCGGATATGTATGATATATTTAATGCTTTACATTATACAGCTTATAAAGATGTAAAAGCGGTTATATTAGGCCAAGATCCATATCACGGTCCTAATCAGGCACATGGTATGAGTTTCTCTGTAAAGCCTGGTATCCCATCACCGCCTTCCCTTAAGAATATTTATAAAGAACTCAATGATGATTTAGGGTGTTATATACCTAATAACGGATATTTAAAGAAATGGGCTGACCAAGGAGTTATGCTCCTTAATACCGTATTAACAGTTAGAGAAGGCCAAGCAAATTCTCACCAAAATATAGGTTGGGAACAGTTTACTGATAAAATAATTAGTTTGTTGAATCAGAGAGAAGAGCCTATGGTTTTTATACTATGGGGAAAAAATGCTCACTCTAAATTGAGTATGATAACTAACCCGAGACACTACATATTAAGGTCTGTTCATCCAAGTCCACTCTCTGCACACAGAGGCTTCTTCGGAAGTAAGCCTTTTTCTAAAGCCAATAATTTTCTTACTTCCATAGGCAAGACACCTATAGACTGGCAAATTGAAAATATATAAATTTTATTGTTTTCTTTATCATAACAATTCTTATATAAATAAAAGTCTTAATTACTATACCTTTAGTAATTAAGACTTTCATTTATATTTTATATCTTCATTTTAAACTTTCTTTTCTTATCTTTTTTAATGCTTTTTTAGAACCTCTCTCAATATCCTTTTCTAGTTTCCTTTCCTTATAGCTTACAAATAATTGATTTAAATCATAACCCTCTGGATAAAGTTCACTCGCCTTTAATTCTAGTTTTATTCTTTTATAATTAACTTCAATAAATTTCTTGTTATATAATACAGTTACATTATTTAATCTATCTCTTTCCTTATATACAATGGCTGGCTCATTATCTTCTAAAAGAATAACTTTATCTCCTACAGAATATTCATATAAATCCTCATTTGCCTGTCTCTCTTTACTTTTAACATTCTTGCTATCTTTTATTAAATTATAGTTGTAATTTTTAGTTTCCATATATTCTCTTGCTTTATCTATGATTGAGTCATATAATCTCATCTTTTTAGAAATATATAGAGCATTACTATCTCCTACTTTTCCTATACTAAGCTTGTATAATGGTTCAAGGGTTTCTTTTTCAAACTCCATAGCCGCATTTTCAAAATCAGGATGTTCTTTTGAGAAGTTTTTTATTTCTCCAT
This sequence comes from Clostridium bovifaecis, assembly GCA_009738435.1. GTDB lineage: Bacteria > Bacillota > Clostridia > Clostridiales > Clostridiaceae > Clostridium_H > Clostridium_H bovifaecis. The sequence goes on from CP046522.1 coordinate 3,597,850, forward strand.
AATGGGTAGTTGCTATAGTTATGCATCCCTTATGATATAATTCTTCTAGTATTGCAATAGCTAAAGCTGATCCTTCATTCGGTTCTGTTCCACTACCAATTTCATCAAACAATAATAATGTTGATTTTGTACTTTTTCTTATTATTTCAGCTAGATTTTTTACATGTGATGAAAACGTACTTAAAGCATTTTCAACACTTTGATTATCGCCTATATCAACAAATATATTATTAAATATTGAAAGTTCTGTGCCTTCTGCCGCTCCAATATGAAATCCAGATTGTGTTGCTAATGTCAATAGCCCTATTGTCTTTAACACTACAGTTTTTCCACCTGCATTTGGTCCTGTTATTATTAACCCTCTATAATTTTCACCAATTTCAAAATCCAAAGGCACACTATTCTTAATTAAAGGATACCTCCCTTTAATTATCTTAATGCACCCATGATTATTAAGTTTAGGCTTAATTCCAGCTATTTCTTTGCTATATTTAGCTTTTGCCAAAATCATATCGTACTCAGATATAACATCAATATTCATCTTTAAATCTTTTATTCTTTCAAAAATCATATCTGTTAAAGTAGCTAATATTTTGTATTCTTCAACAGCTTCCTCTGCTTTTAATACACTTAATTCTCTTGTATACTTTGATATAACATTGGGTTCCATAAAAACAGTGGTTCCTTTTGAAGATGCTTCAACAATAGTCCCTTGAACTTGGTTTTTATATGCAGCCTTAATAGGAATAGTATATTTTCCATTACGCTGACTAACAAAGAATTCCTGGATATACTCCTTATTTTCACTGCTTTTAAGGAACTTATCTAATCTATCCTTTATTTTGTCTTCGCATATGTCAATATGTCTTCTTATCTTTTTAAGTTCCTTACTTGCATTTGAATCAACCATACTTCCTCTAATTGAAATGTTTATTTCCTGTTCAATGTAGCTTAAATCAGAAATATTTTCCCCATAAGCACTTAACGTAGGTGCATATCCCTCTTTATCCTTTATGAATAACTTGACTTTTCTGCACCCGCTTAAAAAATTTGACATCATAGTCAAATCAGCTGCCTCTAAAGACGCTCCTTTTTCAACTTTGTCAATAAGAGGTAATATATTAAAAATACCTTTTAACGGCATATGATAAGACGCATCTATTAATGCTCTTCCCTCTGAAGTTTCATTTAGTCTTTGACTTACAACTTCTATATTACTACTTGGCTCTAATTTATCAATTAATCTCTTTCCTAACCCGCTAACGCAGTATCCTTTTATTATTTCTTTTAACTCATAGTAATGTAATTTTTCTAACGTTTCCTTATTCATATCAATAAACCTTCCTTGCTTTTTATTACACTACAAGTCAACGAAATCTCGATAGATTTCTATTTTTGTATAATAAAAAAAGCTATGGATACCCCACAGCTTAAAATTCAACAATTAATAAAGGTAATTCTATTACCTCTTTAAAGTAAATTCGTGGACTTGTATCTTCAATAGTAAAAATTAATTCCATGACAAATAAAAGGCGTAACACACCCTATTTTTTAGAATTAATATTTAAGTTAACTACTTTAGATACTAAACACTCACAAAAATACCTCTCTTCTCTGAAATCTATCCCCCATAGTATACACTAAATTTAATCTAGCTGTCAATGTCATTTCCCCTAAGCTTTTTTACTACACAATTATAAAAATCTTATTTGCCACCAGTTTCCTCATTTATTTGTGATACGGTTCTCCGTTAATTATCCTAAATCCTCTATAAACTTGCTCTAGCAATATAACTCTCATAAGTTGATGAGGAAACGTCATCTTTGAAAAAGAAAGTTTGTAATCTGCTCTACTTAATACATCTTTGGATAATCCTAAAGAACCTCCTATTACAAAGGCAATATTACTGTTCCCCCTTACCCCTTTCTCTTTTATAAAGTCTGCTAACTCCTCTGAAGTTAACATTTCTCCTTCTATAGCTAAAGCTATAACAAACATAGTATCTTTAATATGCTTTAATATATTACTTCCTTCTTTTTCTTTTATCATTAGCTCTTCTTTCTCTGAAGCATTATCTGGAGTTTTTTCATCGTTTAACTCAATAACTTCAAGTTTACAGTATCTACTTAACCTTTTACTATACTCATCAATTGCACTTTTTAGATATTTCTCCTTTAGCTTTCCAACGCAAATAACCGTTATATTCATTTTTTCTCCGTCCCTTTAATCTGGTTTATTTTATCTACTATTTTATATGTTACCTTTGATATAAGTTCTTCCTTATTGTTGCCATCCTCAGGATAGTTAGCAAAAGCACATTCTAAATAATACTCTTCAAACCTTTTATTCTGTTGTTTTATATCTTTAAAAAACTCATTTATCTTTTGAATAATTATCTTTTCCTTGTTCTCGCTATTAACCTTAAATGTTGCTACAAAGCTTTGAGCCCCATATTTAATAAACAAATCTGCACCTTCTAATATCTCTTTTAATTTAGGATAAATAATATTTCCTAAACCAACATATTCTTTCTCCATATCTGATGTAAACTCATCCACAGCCTTAAAAAGAGTTATCATCATAAGTGAGAAGACATTATCTTTATTTTTAGCATTTTCTAATTCCTTGGATAGATAATCTTGAAAATCCAAAGATACCTTTTTATCATTTTCTTCAGACTCTTTATTAGTATTCTTATTTTTCTTATCCATGCCTTTTACTATTCTATTTAATAGCATCTTTTCATCAAATGGCTTTAAGATATAATCTACCGCTCCTGCTCTTATGCTTTTTGCAAATTCCTTTCTTCTATTTTCAGAGGTCACTATTAATACTGGTACTTCTATGCCCCTTTTCTTTAATTTATGCAATATATCTATGCCACTTTCCTTCTCTAAATTAACTTCCATTACTATTAATGAAACGTCGTAATTTAATTCGGTTAATATAGTAAGTAGTTGGAAAGAATTTACTGCTTCGTATACGTTTATTTGATAATCACACACTAATTCCTTAATTCTATTTCTTACGTAAGCTTTACTATCTAATATTATTATATTTTCATAAAATCAACTCCTATATACTACCTCATAATGTTTCTAACAATTGTCCTTATACTAAGTTTCGTTGTAAATCATAACTTCTACAATCATTTATGAAATAAAAACCAATTTTATCGTGGTATAAGTATACTATTAATTATTCTTTAATCTTTTATATCTACGAGGTAATACAGAAGTAAAAGCACACAATATGATGATATCAAGGTTTATCATCACACTGCGTGCCTCTCTATATTAAAACTATGTTTATGCTGTAACTCCACAGCACTTCTTATATTTCTTACCGCTTCCACATGGACATGGGTCATTTCTTCCTGTTTTTTCTTCTCTTACTATAACTTTAGAAGCTCTCCATGCCTTTGTAATTTCTTTTCTCTTTTCTTCTGAGAATATTCCATCCCATTGAGGAAGGTTATATAAATAGTCAGCTTTTGCATCTACCATATTAAAGTATAGTTTTTCTAAATCTACTTTTAATTCAATTTGTGTATCTTTTTCAATGTTTTCTATATCTAATTGTTCTATAAGGCTATCATTGATTCCATCTAAAAATCCTACAAAAAAGTTTAAAGGAGTGTTAAATTTAGTTGCTAGTTCTTCTACTGTTCCTTTAGCAACTTCTTTATGACTAGCTAATAGCTTAGTGTATATGTTTTTTTCCATATCACCATATTCTCTCCAAAATGCTGCTTCTCCTTTATGTTTTACATAATCTACGACCATATTTGTCCAATCTTTGTACAAACTCATTCTTCATTCTCCTTCTGTAAATTATATTCAACTATAATCTTCTACTATTATAATAAAATTTTACTTTTTTTTCAATTGTAATTTATTTCTTAATCTTGAGGATATCTTTCTCACTAAAAGCTTTAGATATATCGAAGTTTCCACCTAAAGTATCTACGCTTTTATTGTCCACTAATATTTTAACTTTATCAATTGAACTTAATTGTGTTAATGACAAAACAATGCTCCTTAAGCAAGCTTCTTCTTTACCCGCACTCATCTTAAATCTAGCAGCTTCGCTTAAATTCACATAAGCAATACCATCTTTAATTGAAAAGCTTGTAAGTTTAGTATCTTTATGAAATATAGGCTTTAATTGACTTTCTACAGAAGGTCCTTTTATAAGTTCTTGAATCATAATCTCACCTATAAGCTCTTCCCTCTTTATCATTCTTTCTTCTCTTACTACTTTTACTTCCTTCTCGTCTTTAGATCCATCAAAATAAACATCTAGGTTTATGTAAGTTTCGTCGGAGTTAGGTAACTTTAATGTCTTTAACTTTTCATTATTCTTTACTAAGGCTTCATTTTTGTTGCCACACCCTGAAAGAACTATTACTAAAGAAGCTGTTATTAATATGATTGAAAATAGTTTATATATCTTCTTCATATCATGCCTCCTCCTTAAAATTCTATGTAGTTACTTGGCATGTCTCGTTTAGCCATGCTAATAAGTACATCTTCATTTACCTTTATACCTTCTTCTCTTAGTACACTCACTACTGTCTCATATGCCAGCTCCGGATAATTATTTGTCTTGCTTAAATGCCCTAGCACTACGTTTTTACAATTGCTTTTAATCATATTAACTATGGCTTTCCCGCAATCATAATTAGACAAATGTCCAACATCACTTAAAATTCTTCTCTTTAAAGGGTATGGATATGGCCCAAACTTTACCATCTCTACATCATGGTTGCTTTCTAACAGAACTATATCTGACCCTTTTACATTTTCTTCTACTTCCCTTGAGAAATATCCCAGATCTGTTGCTATACTTACTTTATTCTTACCACAAGTTATTGTATACCCTACTGGGTCTGAGGCATCATGCGGTATTGAATAGCTAGCTATATACATATCTTTTATATTAATACTATCAACACCTATAACTTTCCTATTTTCTTCTTTAACTTTTCCTATGGATTTCTCCATACCTTTCCACGTAAGCTCATTAGCAAAAATAGGTATATCATATCTTCTTGATAGGACTCCTACACCTTTTACATGGTCAATATGCTCATGAGTGATAAAGATACCATCTATTTTATTGGGCTCTCTATTAATAGATGCAAGTGCACTTTCTATGCTTTTCCCTGGCAACCCTGCATCTATTAATATACTTCCGTAATTCGAAGATACATATATACTATTTCCACTACTTCCGCTATATAAAGGACAAAATATCATTGTGCTTTCTCCTATCATACAACTCTAGGACTTATTCATCCTTAGCTCTTACTATTTTTGCTCCTAGCTTATTAAACTTTTCTTCAATATAAGGATATCCTCTATCTATGTGCTCTATGCTAGTAACTTCAGTTACTCCTTTAGCAATAAGTCCTGCTATAACCATAGCTGCTCCTGCTCTTAAATCTGTAGCTTTTACTTTAGCTCCTGTAAGGTTTGATACTCCTTCAATAATAGCTAAATTACCTTCTACACTTACTTGAGCTCCCATCTTCTTAAGCTCATCCATATGTTTAAATCTGCTTTCCCATATACTTTCGTTAACTATACTTCTTCCCTTAGCTATACTCAAAAGAGTAGTCATCGGCTGCTGTACATCTGTAGGAAATCCTGGATAAGGAAGTGTTTTTATATTCACTCCTCTTAACTCTCCTGTGCTTTCCACAGTTACGCTATCCCCATTTTCTAATACTTTTACACCCATCTCTATAAGCTTTGCTGATATAGATTCTAGATGTTTAGGTATAACGTTATTTACGGTAACTCTTCCTCCGCATGCTGCAGTAGCAATCATATATGTACCCGCTTCAATTTGATCTGGTATAACACTATAGTTGCAGCCAGTTAATTCTTTTACTCCATTTATCTTAATAACATCTGTTCCTGCGCCCTTTATATCTGCACCCATGGTATTTAAAAAGTTAGCTACATCAACTACATGAGGTTCTTTAGCTGCGTTTTCAAGTACGGTCTTTCCTTCAGCAAGAGACGCTGCCAGCATTACATTGATAGTTGCACCTACGCTAACTACATCAAAGTATATATTGGCTCCAGCTAATTTATCTGCTTCTACAACAACTGCACCATGCTCAATTTTAACCTTTGCACCTAGAGCTTCAAACCCCTTTATATGTTGGTCAATAGGTCTTACCCCTATAGCACATCCACCAGGCATTTCCACCCTAGCCTTTTTAAATCTTCCAAGTAAGGCTCCTATTAAATAATAAGAAGCTCTCATTTTTCTTACATCTTCTGTATTCGCATCACTATTATTTATGCAAGTACTGTCTATTGTAATTGTATTTTTATTCTTACTTACTTTAGCTCCTAAGCTTTCTATAATTCTTTCGATACAGTGTGTGTCACTAATTTGAGGTATGTTATCAATAGTACAAATCTCTTTACTGGCCATTATAGCTGCTGGTAAAATAGCTACAGCTGCATTTTTAGCTCCACTAATTTCTATATCTCCATTAAGAGGTCTTCCTCCATAAATAATCAACTTCTCCATATGATTATCCATCCTTACTATCTATTTTAGTATTTATTAATATTTATCCACTTTCAATGAGATTACTCTTTCCTTTTTCAAAAGCACACTCAAAGGGCTAATGCTTATTACCAAATTATACTTTGGCATAGCTGCCTATGTAGAATTAATAAAATGCTTATAAATATAGCATTTAATATTTCACAAACTTTATTATAGCACAATACTGACTGTTTTTAATACCTATTTTTTATAATATTACAAGTATAACTTTCATGGTAACCTAATATATTCACTATTAGGGTTAAGTTGTAAATAATATATCTCTTCTTTAATTATTTCAGATAAGTTTTAAATTAATGTACAAATATTATAAATGTGATATAATAACAATAAAAATCGTTTTAGCTGGGGGATTAAAATGAAGTATCATTTAGTTGCCTTATTTGATAAAGAATCTAATAAGCTTATTGAAACAACACAAAGAGATTTATGTAGAAAATATAAACTTTATAAGACAAATCAACAATTTTATATACATATTCAAACAATAATTGATCCTGATATGGATAAACTTAATAAAATTGTTATAGATACATTAGCTCCTTATAAAAAGTTCAAGGTACAGCTTAATCCTAAATTTTATTTTGATAAATCTCAAAAAACTATAAATTTGAAAGTAGAGCATAGTGGGTATATAACAAGAATCATTCGTAATATTACGGATACCCTTGTTTTAAGCGGATTTAATATACAGAATGATTTTAATAAAGATCTATGCATGCCTCTTGCAAATTCAAATTACTCAATCAGAAAAGCTTTGGGTGATGATCTTCCTACTGCATTTACATGCAAAGGAGAAGATATTTGCTATGACTTTGCTAGGATAAATCGTCTCGAGCTTTGGAAACCGATTACTAATAAAAAGGAAGTTTTAGTAAAAGACTATCATTTAAGAGAATATTAGTAAGACAAATAATCCATGTCGAAATTACATTTTTTGATATGGATTTATTTTTTTTAACAAAATTTAATGTAAACGTTTTGTCAATCTTTTAATATTTCTGAAAATATTATAAAATATATTATATGAAATTTAAAGAAAGGCGGAAACCTTAAATGAACTTATATAAGTTATTCCAGTTACAGCATGATCTCGACAAAAGAATTTTAGAAGAACATAAATTACATGGTGAATCTCTTTTTTCTAAAAAAATTTTAGCCCTTCAAGTAGAGATAAGTGAGCTTGCCAATGAAACTCGCTGTTTTAAATTTTGGAGTAATAAGGGGCCATCACCTAAAGAAAAAATATTAGAAGAGTATGTTGACTGCCTGCACTTTATATTAAGCATAGGTCTTGATAAAAATTATTCTGACATCAATGTTAACTGCAAAAATGAAACTACTGAATTAACAAAAAAGTTTCTTAATCTCTACATAGATATTAATGACTTTGTAGTGTGCTCCTCTAGAGATAACTATAAAACTCTATTTGAAGATTTTCTATGCGTTGGAAGTGACTTAGGTTTTACTTTTAAGGAAATTGAAAGTGCCTATTATGATAAAAATGCTGTGAATCATATAAGACAAGATAGCGGATATTAATATATTAACCTTCTAAGAATAATATAACCTAAAACTTTAGGGTACACTATTCTTGGAGGGTGATTTTTTATGTTTGGATTAATCTGTTCTCTTCTTGCAGGTCTTTTTATGAGTGTTCAGGGTGTTTTTAACACTCGTCTTAGTGAAAAAATTGGACTTTGGGAGACCAACACAGTAGTGCAAGGAATAGGATTTGCTTTAACTTTAGTAATTATGATATTTATAGGGAAAGGCAATATACGAAATATAAGTACAGCAAATAAACTTTACTTATTAGGAGGTCCTCTTGGTGCTGCTATTACCTTTACAGTTATGTGCGGAATGTCTAAGCTAGGTCCTACTTATGCAGTTAGTGCAATACTGATTGCTCAGTTAGTCTCTGCCGCACTAATTGAAGCATTTGGGCTTTTCGATTCTAATAAATCTCACTTCGGTATGGGTAAAATAATTGGCGCTGCCATTATGCTTATAGGTATAATAGTGTTCGAGTGGAAAAGATAAAGGACCAGAAAGAGTATCTGGTTCTTTATCTTTTATTTAAAATCTCTTTTTCTATAAATTACATCCATTATTAACATTTATTCAGTAGCAATACTATAATATATAATAGAGTAATGTTTTATGGAGGATTTGTATGCTTTCCTTGAAGAATAAGTTAGATATAAATTTAAAAGATGCTTTAAAAAATAAGCTCTATAAAAATTATAGAGTTTTAATACATTGTAAATCTCTTCAAAGCAAAATCGAGAAAAAACTCAATATATATAAGTGTGATATTATACGCTCAATTCCTTCTATAGGATGTATATGTGCTAATGTCTCCTCTAATATAATAGAAAGACTTACTGAATATCCTGAAATAGTTTATATATCTCTTGATAGTTATGCTCTTTTATGCGGCAGTAGTGTTCTTGCTGCTAACGGAATGATTTTTGAAAATAAGAGTAAATTAACAGGGCAACATATAGGTATAGGGATTGTAGATAGTGGTGTTTATCCTCATCCTGACTTGAAAAGACCTACTAACAAAATTTTAAACTTCTTAGATCTTATAAATAACCTTAAATACCCTTATGATGATAACGGTCACGGAACTTTTGTAAGTGGAATTATATGCTCTAGCGGCTATAGTTCTAATGGTATGTATAAAGGGGTAGCTGATGGAAGTAAGATTTATATGATAAAAGCCTTTAATAGTTTAGGTAGAGGCTTTATCTCTGATATACTGTTTGCTATAGATACTTTAATAAATGAGAGCAGCGATTATAATATTAAAATAATCTGTCTTCCATTTGAACTTATAGATTATAACAAGTTCAATTTATCTTTATTTTCAAGTCTATTTGATAAGGCCATAGAAAAAAATATAATTATTATAGTCCCAAGTGGGCACAATAGTAATATAGAAAATTCTATGAGAGGAATAGCGTTGCTAAAGAATTGTATCACTGTAGGTGGAATAGACACTACAAGTAGCAAAAAACCTTATGAAGGCTCTTCAGCTGGGGCTAGCAGTAGGCTTGAAAAGCCTGACTTATCTGCTGCTTGTGTGAATATATGCTCATTAAACTCAGATTTAACTTATGTTTCTGAAAGAGATGGTCAAAAGCTATATCCTCATCCCATAGATAAGTACTATGTAAATTATACAGGTACATCTTGTGCTGCTGCTTATATAAGCGGAATTTGCGCTTTGTTATGCGAAAGCAACCCTAACTTGACATATAAGGATTTAGTCTCTTTGCTTAAGGTATCCTGTAACCTTCTTAATATTCCCAAAAATATACAAGGGTCGGGTATTGTAAACATAGGCAAATTACTTCCTTAGAATTAAACTTATTAAAATAATATTACAGATCTTCTTTTAATACACATATAAGACTCAGTAATAAATAAGTTTTACGCTATAATAACAGTTATTATGAGATAATAACTGCAAATCTAGGAGGATTAACTTATGATAAGTGAAAAGCTTATGCAAAAATTAAATGAACAAATAACCTATGAATTATTCTCTGCGCATCTATATCTTGCAATGGCCGCTTATTGTGCTTCTCAAGACCTAGATGGGTTTTCCAACTTTTTTAAAGTTCAAGCAGAGGAAGAAAGGTTTCATGCAATGAAGTTTTTCAATTATGTTAATGAAAGAGAGGGCAATATTAAACTTACTGGCTTTGATGCTCCTAAAAATGAATTTGCTTCCATATTAAACGTATTTGAAGAAGGATATGAACACGAGCGAGAAGTCACTAGAAGAATATATGAATTATCTGATATTTCATTAGAAGAAAGAGAACATGCAACTATAAGCCTTTTAAAATGGTTTATAGATGAACAAGTTGAGGAAGAAGCTTCCTTTAATACCCTAATTAAAAAGCTAAAAAGAATCGATAATGACAGCACAGCTTTATATATGTTAGATGCAGAACTTGCTCAAAGATCTTTTACACCTCCTGTTGAAGCATAAAAAAGATGCAAGAATTGACTCCATCAATTCTTGCATCTTTTTGCTTTAAGCTTCTCTAGCCTTAACTTCTACTAATTTACCTCTGTTTTTACCTTTTCCTGCAATATAGTCAACTATAATAGCTATTGCTCCATCGCCTGTTACATTTGTAGCTGTACCAAAGCTATCTTGTGCTGCATGTAATGCTATCATCAAGCCTTGTTGTGGTTGAGTAAATAAAAGCATATCTTGAAGCAGCCCTAAAGATGCCATAACACCGCCTCCTGGTATTCCAGGGGCTGCCACCATAGTTATTCCAAGCATAAGTATAAATGGAAACATTATAGCTAATGTAGGAGCTTGTCCGTTCATAAGCATAACTCCCATCGAAGCTAATACTAATGTTATAGTATCTCCAGCTAAATGTATTGTTGCACATAATGGAACAACGAAATCTACAATATCATCTGAAACGCCATTCTTTCTTACGCATTCTAAATTTACTGGTATAGTAGCTGCTGACGACTGTGTTCCTAATGCTGTAAAGTACGCAGGCACTTCACCTTTTAAACATTTAATTGGATTTTTTCCACTAATAAATCCTGCTATTCCATACTGAACTAATAAATAAGCCACTTGAAGCAATAATAATATTATATACACAGATGAGAACGCCTTTAATGTTTTAAATATTTCACCAGCAACTGTCAATCTTACAAATATGCCCATTATGTATAACGGTACAAAAGGTATAATAACATTTTTTACTGCTAATGCAACTACATCTTGAAAATCCTTCATTGTATTTAATAAAGTTTTACCCTTTATATATGACATCCCAAGTCCTAACATGAAGGCCATAACCAATGCTGTCATAACTCCCATTATTGGATCTATAGTTACAGAAAAATATGGCTCTAAATTTACTACTGATTTTTTAGCTACCTCCCCAGCTTTTATTACCTTAGGAAGTATAGATACCCCAAAAAAGTAAGCTGTAATGCCTGCTATTACTGTCGAAACGTACGCAATTGCTGCTGTTATAGCTAACAACTTTCCAGACTCCTTCCCTAAATCCGCGATACCTGGTGCAACAAATCCTATTATTATACAAGGAATAATAAAGCTTAAAAAGCTACCAAATATGCTTGAGAAAGTCACAAGTATTCTTGAAATAAAATAAACTTCTGTACTCCTAGACACGGCCCCTATTATAATTCCTAATATAATTCCAATAATCAGTCTAGGCAATAACCCCATTTTTTTCATATAAAATCCCCCTTTTTATGTCTTTGTTTTCCCATGGTGTACATTTGTATACTGTGTGGATACAATAAGATATTAACACCTTTCCTTGAGGTTGTCAATAATAAAATCATACATATTTGTAAGTGATAATTATATAAAAAATGACTAAGCAGATATATTACTACTCTGCTTAGTCATTTTTTGATTTTTCCCTTACACTACTCTGTCCTTGCCAATAAAGCATAATGATAACATTCCAGCTCCAGTATGTGATGCTATTACAGGTCCTACATGATTTATTAAAATTTCTTTTACATTGTATTTTTCAAGAAGCATCTCCTTAAGCAAAAGTGCATCTTCAAGGCAATCTCCATGACTTATTCCAATAACTGAATTTTCTACATCTAAAATATTTTCTTCAAATTTATCCATAAGCAGCTTTATAGCCTTTTTTCTTCCCCTTACATTACTTAGGTTTTCCAGACTTCCTTCCTTATCTATATATATTAAAGGCTTTATTTGAAGAAGTGTACCTATATTAGCCTTTGTGGCTGAAAGCCTCCCTCCTCTTTTTAAGTGGATGAGATCCTCAACAATAAACCAGTGGTGTACTTTTAACTTATTTGACTCTACCCAATCTACTATCTCATTTTTAGAAGCACCCTTTTTAAGCATTTCTATTGCACTATAAACTATAATTCCCTCTCCAATAGAAGCACTTTTTGTGTCTATTACCGTTATATCTGCATCCTTCATTTCTTCTTCTACTAATTGTTTTGCAATATTTGCACTGCTATAGCAGCCACTAATCTTGGAGGACATAGATAAGTGAATTATGGATTTTCCTTCTTTAGCATACTTCCTAAATAGTTCTTCAAATCTATATACATTTATTTGAGAGGTGGTAGGCATAGCTCCATTTCTTAATGTTCCATAAAACTGCTCATATGTAAGACTTTTTCCGAAATCATCTATATATTCTTTTCCCTCTAAATGACATATCAATCCTAAAGCTGGTATATTATTACCTTCAACATACTCCAGTGGCAAATCACAACTTGAATCTATAGTTATAACAGTATCCATTTTATTAATCCCCTTTATTATTTTTTATTAGCTAATTTCATTTAACTGTATTTTATAATATCTTATGACTACAGCCCTCATCCCATGATTACTTACCGTAAAGCTCTTATATATAGGCCGCTACATCCTTCGATAGAAAATCCGAGTTTCAATTGGAATACTACTTCTATTCGTTAGAAACTAAGATTTATTTGATTATACCACATATTAGAATATTGCATATATACGGAGGTAACTACTTTACATTATTTTTTAGCAGTTCTCTTCTTAACCAATCTAACGTATTCATTACTGTCATATTTCTTATGCGCTGCCTATTTCCTATCAAGTTAAGTTCCTTAGTCTTTACTTCTCCCTTTATATAAAGCCCTACATATACAAGTCCTACAGGCTTTTCTTCTGTTCCTCCTCCTGGACCTGCTATTCCTGTGGTTGACAATCCTATATCAGCTCCTGCTGCTTTAGCTGCTCCTTCAGCCATTTCTGCCGCAGTTTCGCTGCTCACTGCTCCAAATCTATCAAGAGTTTCTTTTCGTACATTAACTCTTTCAACTTTAGATTCATTGGTATAAGTGACAAATCCTTCTTTGAAGACAGAGGATATTCCTGGATAATTTATTATTGAACCTGCCAAAAGTCCCCCAGTGCAAGACTCTGCCGTAGCTATAGTTAAAATATTTTCCACTAATATTTTCCCTAGTACTTCTTCTAAAGTACTGTCATCCTCGCCATATACTGCAATTCCAAGCCTATTTCTAATTTCTCTTTCCAGTGGAGCGATGAGTTCATTCCCTTTTACCTCATCTTTAGCCTTGGCTGTAATTCTTAAAGTAACCTCTCCTTCTTTAGCATAAGGAGCTACCGTTGGATTTTTTGAATTTTCTAAAATATCATCTATTATTTCAGCTACCTTACTTTCTCCCATCCCCATAATTCTAAGTGTCTTCGATACTAGAATACTATCTTGGAATTTCACTAAGTATGGAACTAAACTTTCTTCAAACATGGCTTTCATTTCTCTCGGAGGTCCAGGCAATACCGCTAATATCTTATTGCCTTCTTCTATTATACAGCCTGGTGCTGTACCATTATTATTTGGCATTATAATTGCATCCTTTGGAAACAGTGCTTGCTTTCTATTATTCTCTCCCATCGGCATATTTATTTTTTTAAAAAATTCTTCTATATTCTTTAGCAAATTTTCATGAAGTACTGCTTCTTTTCCAAAATACTCAAATGCTACTTCCTTAGTTAGATCGTCTTTAGTTGGTCCAAGGCCTCCTGTAGCTATTACTAAATCTGACCTTTTAAAAGCTAAATCATAAGCTTCCTTTAGCCTTTTAGGATTATCTCCTACAACTGAATGATGATATACTTCTATTCCAAGCTCCGCCAGCCTATTTGCTATATACTGTGCATTTGTATTTACTATATTCCCTAATAATATTTCTGTACCTACTGCTAATATCTCTGCTCTCACTTTTTGCCCTTCCTTCCTTTTTTACTCAATACTATTATATCAAAAAAACAATAGATATATTAAAAATCTATTGTTTCCTAATTTTTTCATCTAATATAATTAGTTCGTAACTATATATTTTGTCTTTAATAAATGCACTGTTTCTGGCAATTTCATTGGCCTCTTTTAAGTCTCTTACTTTGAAAAGAAATGAGCCTCCATTCTTATTTAAATACCCTCCACCTATTAAATATTTAGGCTCTCCATCACTGTTTAGTCTTGTTATATGTGCCCCTGTGCATTTTCCTTTCACATCATTCCCCTGAATAGAATAGTTAACTCTTACGAAAAAATTGCCATTCTTCTGCATAAATGTACCCCCACTTATAAAAATATCCAAATAACTACATAATTCGATTATATAGAACATTTGTTCGGTTGTCAATATCTCCTTTTCATTCCTCGTAAAATAGTATATAATTTAATAAATGGAAAAATATTATATTAGTTCATAAAAGAGGTTTTAATATGAGACTTGTACCTATTGAATGTGTAAAAGATGGTTGTTTTTTAGGTAAAACCATCTTTGATAATAACGGTAGAATATTGTTAAGAGATGGTGTTAAACTTAATTCAAGCCTTTTAAGAAGAGTTAAGCAGCTTGGCATATACTCAATATATATACCGACGAGTACAGTCAAAAGGAAATAGAGGACATTATTAAGCCAGAAATAAGACAAAAATCTGTACGAATCATTAAAGATACTTTTTCTAGTATGCAAAAATATGTTTATGATATAAACCCTTCTAAATCTTCAAATGATGCACTTAAAGAAAGAGAATCTTACTTTTCCTCTATAAAAGAAGTAGCCGAAGAGTTGCTGGACGATATACTAGGTCGTAAAAATATAATGATAAACTTAGTAGATATAAAAAGCATGGATAACTATACTTATCAACATTGTGTCAACGTAAGCGTTCTTGCTCTAGTACTCGGCGTTCAACTTCAACTAAGGAAATCTGAACTTTTAGATCTATGCATAGGTTCTTTATTACATGACATTGGGAAAGTTCTTATTCCAAAAGAAATTCTTAATAAAAGCGGAATCCTAACCTCTGAGGAATTTGAAACTATAAAAGCTCATTCTGATAAAGGTTATGACTATTTGAAAGGAAGCCTTGAAATTTCTCCTCAGTCTAGAGTCATAGTACTGCAGCATCACGAAAAAGTAAATGGGACTGGCTATCCTGAGGGAAGAAATGGTGATAGAATTACTAAACTATCTAAGATTGTAGCTCTTGCTGATGTATATGATGCTTTAACTTCGGACAGGCCATATAGAAGAGCTATGAGTCCAAACGAGGCCCTTGAATATATCTTTGCTAGCGGAGGAACTCATTTTGATTATGAGATAGTAAAGGCTTTTGCCTCTGTTGTTATCCCTTATCCAGAAGGTACTTTGGTAGAACTAAGCTCTGGTGATATTGGTGTAGTTGAAGAAGTTTATCCTCATTACCCACTACGTCCTAGATTAAAAATAATAAAAAGCTCTATTAAAACTAAAGTAGGTACTTTAGTAGACTTAATAACCGAACTCGACTTGGTTATAAACGGAGTAACATACAATATATAACGTACAAGACTAGCTTTTGTATATTGCAATTACAAAAACTAGTCTTGTTTTGTTTTCCAAAAGTTATTAATAACTTCTTCTAACCCTCTAGAACCATTGGTGTTTATTAAATTGCTCCATTCCCTGGGAAATAGTTTATAATAGCTTGAATAAGAAAACCTCTCATCAATTAATAGCACTACCCCTTTATCTTCTTCTGTTCTTATTACTCTTCCAGCTGCTTGCATAACCTTATTCATTCCTGGATACATATATGCATATTCAAAGCCCTTATTGTTTTTATCCTTAAAATAATCACTTATTATATTCCTTTCTAAAGAAAGCTGTGGTAACCCTACTCCAACTATTATGGTGCCTATTAATCTATCACCAGTTAAATCAATGCCTTCTGAAAAAAGTCCCCCCATAACTGCAAATCCAATCAAGCCTTCCCTATTATTCTCAGAGAAACTATCTAAAAAGCCTTCTCTTTCTTCTTCTTTCATAGAGGAACTTTGACATATGGTTTTTGTATCAGGATTTCTAGTACAATATCTTGCATGAACTTCATTCATGTACTTATAGGATGGGAAAAATACTAGGTAATTTCCTGGCTTCCCTTTAAAAACACCTTCAATATCTTCTACTATTTTGTCATAGGTAAACTCTCTCATCTTAAATGTAGTAGAAATCTTATTATCTAATACCAAGCAAAGATTTTCTCTATTAAAGGGTGAGTCTAATTTTATTTTATAAGAATTTTCATCTCCTCCAAGTACATCAACAAAATACTCCATAGGCATCAATGTAGCTGAAAATAAAATAGTTGACTTTCCCCTTTTCATTCCCTCTTGAAGCAAATAAGATGGATCTAAACAAAACAACTTCAATCTAACATCATCATTATTCTTTTCTCCATAAGTTACGTATCTCTCGTCATATTCCTCATAGGTTCTTATAAATCCTAAAACCTTAAAGTAAAATTCCATAAGCTCGTCTTTAAAGTTATGCCTATTGTCCTTATTTTCCAAAAACCACTTTTCAGCATGAAATGAAAACTCTCTTAGGAATGGTATCATATCCTTAGGGGATTCCTTATCTATATATGCACTATTGTTTTCCTCGCATAGCTTCCTAAGCTTAATCATCTCTGAGTTTATTTTGTTAAGTACTTTAGAAACTTCCTTCGCTTCCTGCAAAGTATCTTTTTTTAGCTTAAGTACTTCTCTTTTATTAAGTTCTGCCGAAAACATTTCCCTAGCCCTATCTACTAGATTATGAGCTTCATCAATTAAAAAGGTGAAATCTGTAATTCCGTCTAAGAAGAACCTTTTTAAATATACTCTTGGATCAAAGACATAATTATAGTCGCATATTATACAGTCTGCAAAATTAGCTAATTCTAATGAAAATTCAAAAGGACATACCCTGTGCTTTTTGGCATAGGCCTCAATAACTTCTCTAGATAATTCATCTTTACCAAAAATATCCTTGACCGCCTCATTTATCCTGTCAAAATGTCCTTTCGCAAATTCGCATTTTTCTGGATCACATTTTTCTTCTGGCTTAAAGCATATCTTGTCTTTTGCTGTAATTGTAAGGCTTTTGATGCTAAGCCCCTGCTTTCTCATCTTTTCTATAGCCTTTTCCCCAGCAGTCCTAGTGATAGTTTTTGCTGTGAGATAAAATATCTTAGAAGTATGTCCCTCCCCCATAGCTTTAATGCTTGGGAAAAGAGTAGCTATAGTCTTTCCAATGCCTGTTGGAGCTTGCGCAAATATTTTTTTACCTTCAACTATTGTTTTATACACAGATACAGCTAGCTTTCTTTGCCCTTCCCTATAATCTATAAAAGGAAATTGGAGGCTTTTTATAGACTTATCTCTCTCTTCTATCCAATTTTGCTGCATTTTTGCCCAATCTACATATCGGGCTACTAAATTGTAAAAGAACTCTTCTAATCTACCTAAAGTAAAAGAACTTATAAACTTCTTAATCTCTTTTGTATCCATTTGATAATATGTAAGCTGCACATAAATATTTTCTAAATTATTTTCCTTAGCGTATATAAAAGCATAGCACTTTACCTGTGCCCAGTGAAGCTCATTATAGTCTTCTTCTATAAACTCTAGGGGTCTTGTAGTAGTTTTTATCTCGTCTATTATAACCCTATCCTCTTCCTCTATAATTCCATCGGCACGTCCACCCACCTCTAAAACTATATCTCCATCTTCTACAGTATATGAAAGTGCTATCTCACTTTTATATTCTTTAGGTGCTGACTTTTGTATCTTTTGATGTACCTTTATAGCATCTACCTTTCTTGAACTTCCCATAAAGGTAGAAACTAAATCTCCAGACCTTAGAACAAATTCCACAAGATTTCTAACAGAAATCTTTATGGTGCTTTTTACTTGCATATCCCTTATCCTCTCATTTATACATAGTGTATACTTAATTATATACCATTTCTTATCATCAGTCACATTACACTACAAGAAAATTGCGCCGCAATTTTCTTCTTAATCACTAATCACTAGTCGCTATTGGATAAATCAATGATTCAAATGTTAGCGATTAGGGATTAGTGACTAGCGATTGCTTCTAGAGCTGCGTCGCAAAATATTTCTTAATCGTCTTTTATCCTATAAACATAAACTGCCCTTATGTCTTTATCCTGAAATTTTCTTAAGTACTGATAGAAGGATACATATAGTCTGTTTTCAGTATGTTGAGCTAGAAACAAATCATATCTATTAGTCTTCCAATTAAATCCTTTATCGTGTATGACTTGAGTGTGATATGGATGGTTATTATCTTTAGGGTTTCCATATTGAATTATATCTCCTATATTTAGTAAGGAAAATAATCTATCAAAATTATCTAATGCTTGCTGTGCTGTTATGGCTGTGTATGCAGCAGCTCTATTCCTTCCTAAACCATCTTCATTTCCCCAGTGCCTTCTAAAATACCGTGCAGCCCTCCATGTTATAGCAATATTATTTAAGTCTTTATAGTTCTTTGTATTACAGAACCACGATTCAAACCTATCCCACTTTTCGCCTACTTCTTCCATTCCTCCAGCCTTTAACACCTGTGATATAAAGTTAGCACAGTCATCATTTTGAAAATAAGGATATTGCGCAGTATTAGGAGTTAGTGCATATTTTTCTGCATATTCTTTAGCTAAGTCCCGATCATAGTTCAAATTTGATTTTGTAATAATATCATTTTCTTTATTATATTCAACCATACTATCCTCTGAAATAATTGATATCATTATATAAATATAAATTTAAATTAGATTTTATGTCAAAGGACAAACTTCATTCTTATATAAATTTTTTTTGTTTATTATTTAAATTTAAAGTAAAAACTATAAAAGTATCTTAAATACGTAACAAACTTCATAAAATAAGAATAAATACAATATTGGGGAGGCGCAAAAATGAAATTATCCTTAAACAATAGTAGTAATGAACTTTTTCATGGCAGCAAGATAGAGATTGAGAACACAAAAGAACTTATTAACATCAAACTAGCTTTAGCTGAATATAGAAATACCTTCGAAAGAATGGGAGATAATGAAAAGGTATCAGAGCTTGATAAGATGCTTGATTCTTTGGAAATTAGATACTAAAAAACCTTGATGAAATCTTTCACCAAGGTTTTTTAATTATAAAACTTTACTTAAAAAGTCTTTAGTCCTATCCTTTTGAGGATTATCAAATATATCTTCTGGAGTTCCTTCTTCCATAATTACCCCTTGATCCATAAAGAAAACTCTATCTCCAACTTCTTTTGCAAAGCCCATCTCATGGGTCACAACTATCATGGTCATTCCTTCCTTTGCAAGCTCCTTCATAACTTCTAGAACCTCTCCAACCATTTCAGGGTCTAATGCTGAGGTCGGCTCATCAAATAGCATTACATCTGGAGACATTGCTAGAGCTCTTGCTATTGCTATTCTTTGTTTTTGTCCACCTGATAGCTGCTTTGGATATGCATTTGCCTTATCTTTAAGACCTACACGCTCTAATAATCTTAAAGCTACCTTTTCAGCTTCCTCTTTTGAATACTTGTTTAGCTTTATTGGAGCTAAAGTTATATTATCTAATATGCTCAAGTGAGGAAATAAATTAAACTGTTGAAATACCATCCCCATTTTTTCTCTTTGCTTATTTATATCATTATTTTTATCAGTGATAGATTGTCCTTCAAAAATTATTTCTCCGCTTGTTGGCTCTTCTAAAAGGTTAAGACATCTTAAGAAGGTACTTTTTCCTGATCCTGAAGGCCCTATTACAACTACAACTTCTCCCTTTTTTATATGAGTATTTACTCCCTTTAAAACCTCTAAATCTCCAAACTTCTTAACTAGGTTATTTACCTTAATCACTTACCTTCATCCTCCTTTCAGCAACACCTAATAATTTTGAAAGACCAAATGTTAATACAAAATACATAACCGCCGCCATAATATACGGTGTGAATATCTTATAAGTGGCTCCTGACGCCACCCTTGCATTAAACATAAGTTCATGTATTCCAACTACAGAAATGATAGCTGATTCCTTAATTACTGTTATAAACTCATTCCCAAGTGACGGTAATATAGTTTTTATAGCTTGTGGTATTATTATATATCTCATAGCCATCTTATAATTTAAACCAAGGGATCTCGCTGCTTCCATTTGTCCCTTATCAATGGATTGAATTCCACCTCTTATTATTTCTGCTACATAAGCTGTACTATTTATTGTCAATGCTAAAATAACAGAAGCAAAATCCGTAAGGTTAGTTCCAAATGCATCTATTTGAGGTAACTCAAATCCAAGCATAGGTAATCCATAATATAAAATATATAGTTGCACTAATAGTGGAGTTCCTCTTACAATCTCTACAAAAGTTGAAGAAATACCTCTTAATAATTTATTAGTTGAAAGCTTCATTAAAGCAAGTAATATCCCAAAGATAACGGCAAAAATTACTGTAAAAAATGCTATCATAACAGTTATTCCTGCACCACTTAGAAAGTATCCAAAGTATTTAGATACAAATTCCAAAACTTCTCCCATTAAAATTCCTCCTACCTTAACAAAAGATAATGACATGGTGCCATTATCTTCTGATTCTAAAATTTATTCATTTATTGCTATTATTTATTCACATATATTGTATTATTATTACTATTGTTCTATTGCATTAGCATCAGCAACAAATTTGTTTATCTTATCTTCTGATACTAATCTATCTATTGTCTTATCTACTGCTTCTACTAAGTCTGTATTTCCTTTTTCAATACCTATAGCTGAACCGCCATCTGGATCTTCAACTTTTACATCTGATAGCACTATATCCTTTTCTTTTTCTACATAAGCTTTAGCTACTGGATACTCAACAACAATAGCATCAACTTTTTTAGTTTTCAAAGAAAGAACGAGCTCTGTAACCTTCCCTAAAGAAGTAACCTTTGCAGCTTTAATTTGTTCTTTTGCAATCTTTTCTTGAATTGAAGATGTTTGAGCACCGATTTTTACTGGTGATAAACTTTCAATAGTATTAAACTTAGCTTTATCTTCATCTCTTACGATTACGCTTTGTACAGCTTTATAGTATATCTTTGAGAAATCAATTTCTTTCTTTCTCTCAGCAGTTGGAGTCATTCCTGATATAACTAAATCAACTTTTCCTGTCTTTAACGACGGAATAAGCCCATCAAAGTCCATATCCTTAATTTCAAGCTCAACTCCAAGATCTTTTGCAATTTCCTTTGCAATTTCAATATCAAAACCTACTATTTGGGATTTTCCATCCTTCATCACTTGAAATTCGTATGGTGGATAGTCCGCACAAGTACCAAGAACTAATTTACCAGCTTTTTTTATCTCATCTATCTTTGATGCAGTTTTACTTGCATCGCTAGTTTGCTCTGTTCCTTGCTTATTATTCTTATTTTCTTCTACAGCCTTGTTTCCGCAGCCTACAAATAGTGTAGCACCTAAACTTAACACTAAACCACACACAATAGCCTTTACTTTTTTATTTTTAATCATAAATATTCCCCCTATAAACTATCTTCCGGATTATTATACATCCATATAAATAATTATTCAATACATTTGCATAATTATTTATATGGAATATTTATTTAAAATATGTACTACATGGTTGATCATTTTGTATTAATTTATAACTTAAGTTCATATATTGAAGTTATGAACATATTTTATTAAATTGCTGTGGAGGTATATAAATCATGCTTTCAGTTAATTTTCTCTTAGATTTGGCTGTAATTTTAATAAGTACTAAGTTGCTAGGATTACTTACTAGAAGAATTCAAATGCCTCAAGTGGTAGGTGCCCTTTTAGCTGGGATAATTTTAGGTCCTTCTGTTTTAGGAATAGTTCATGAGACAGACTTTATAACCAAGATGGCTGAGCTCGGTGTTATAATCCTTATGTTTCAAGCTGGTCTTGGTACTGATTTTAATGAGCTAAAAAAATGTGGAAAAGCCTCCTTTATTATTGCCTTAATTGGAGTTATTGTGCCTCTAATAGGTGGCTTTATAGTTGCAAGCTTCTTTAACAATGATGGAGGAATCTTTAATATAACTAATCAAAAGCTCATGGAGAATATATTTATGGGAGTAGTGTTAACGGCTACGTCTGTTAGTATCACAGTAGAAACTCTTCAGGAGCTAGGAAAATTAAAAACTAGTGCCGGAATTGCCATAATGGGTGCTGCAATCATAGATGATATTTTAGGCATAATACTTCTTACTATAGCAACTAGTTTTAATGATCCCTCTGTAAATATAGTTTTTGCTTTAATTAAAATATTATCCTTCTTTTTAGTTGCTATAATTAGTGGTTTGCTTTTTAGAAAAATCTTTTCCATCCTCAGTATCCGTCATGGCCCTAAAAAAAGACTTGCTTTGTTTGCATTTTCATTTTGTTTAATTTTATCTTTTGTAGCAGAAGCATACTTTGGCATAGCAGATATTACAGGAGCTTATATTGCAGGAATAATTATCTCAAATACTGTTCATTCAAACTACGTTGAAAGTAAGATAGAAACTTTGTCTTTTCTCCTACTTTCTCCTATATTTTTTGCTAGTATAGGAATTGATACTGTTCTTAAAAGTACCAGTACATCGCTATTGATATTTACTATAGTATTGATATCTATAGCAATACTTACAAAAATAATTGGCTGTGGAATAGGTGCCAAGTTATGCGGTTACGGTAATAAGTCTTCTCTTCAAATAGGGGTAGGAATGATTTCTCGTGGAGAAGTAGCTCTTATTGTAGCTAACAAAGGAGCCGCTGCAAACTTGCTTCAAAAACAGTTTTTTGCACCTATAATTACTGTGGTTATATTTACAACCTTAATAACCCCTATCCTACTGAAATTGGTTTTTAAAGAAACCATCTCTCCTACCCATAAGGCGGCATAAATAGCTCTGTATTCTTAAGTTTACTTCTTACTTAAGTTAAAAATAATAAAAAAATGTGATTACATCTCATTAACATTTGTAATCACATTTTTTAATGGGTTATAATACCCTATAATATATTATGCTTTAATATATTTTATCCTAAGTATTCACCTATATTTCTATATTTACTGTATCTTTTTTCTAGTGTAGTATATATCTTTCTTCAATTCGTTAAAAGGAACCTTTAGTAGCTCTTCTCTTATTCTGTCTGCCATTAAATCAACATTCTTATGTGCTCCTCCTAAGGGTTCTTCTATAACCTTGTCTATTATATTGTAGGCCTTCAAGTCTTGAGCTGTTATCTTCATTACAGAAGCTGCTTCTGCAACTCTCGAAGAGTCCTTCCACAAAATACTAGCAAATCCTTCTGGTGAAAGTACAGAATATACAGTATGCTCAAGCATCCATATCTCATCTCCAACGGATAGTGCTAATGCTCCACCACTACCACCTTCTCCTATGACAATTGATATTATAGGAGTCTTTAACATAGCCATTTCCATAAGATTTTTTGCTATTGCCTCTCCCTGACCTCTTTCTTCTGCGCCACTTCCTGGAAAGGCTCCAGGTGTGTCAACAAAACAAATTACAGGTCTTCTAAACTTTTCTGCTTGTTTCATAAGTCTTAAAGCTTTTCTATATCCTTCTGGATTTGGCATACCAAAGTTTCTTATTATATTTTCCTTAGTATTTCTTCCCTTTTGTTGTCCTATTATAGTGCAAGGCATCCCATTTAACTTTGCAATACCTCCTATAATGCATTGATCATCCTTAAAATATCTGTCTCCATGAAATTCAATAAACCCATCAAAAATTCTTTCTATATAATCAAGAGCTGTAGGACGTTCCACCATTCTAGACAAGGTAAGCTTATCTAGCGGGGATAAATTTTTATATTCCTTTTCCTTAAGCTCCTTTAACTTTTTTTCAAATTCACTTACTTCAAGGGACAAATCTACGTTCTTTTCTTCAGAAAACTTCTTTAATTCTTCTATTTTCTTATTAATTTCTATAATCTTTTTTTCACACTCTAGCAAAGAATCACCTCCACTTCTAGGAGCCATAGAATATTTTAATGTGCATATCTACAATCTTTTAATTTGGAATAGATACAATCCTTAGTTGTGCATATCTAAGATTCTATATAAGATTTTTTTAAGCTCTTCTCTCTTAACTATTTTATCTATAAATCCATGTTCTAGTAAAAACTCTGCTCTTTGGAAATCCTCTGGCAGCTTTTGCTTTATAGTCTGCTCTATTACTCTTCTTCCCGCAAATCCAATAAGTGCTTTAGGTTCTGATAAAATAATATCTCCCAGCATAGCAAAGCTTGCAGTAACTCCACCTGTAGTAGGATCTGTAAGCACAGGTATATATAAAAGTCCAGCCTCGTTATGCCTTGCTATTGCTGCACTAGTTTTAGCCATCTGCATAAGAGAAAACATACCTTCTTGCATTCTAGCTCCACCAGAAGCTGTAAAAATTATGATTGGAAGCTTTTCCTTTGTAGCTGTTTCTATAGCTCTAGTTATTTTTTCTCCTACAACTGAACCCATACTCCCCATCATAAATTTGCTATCCATAACCCCTATTACTACATCCTTACCATAAATCTTACCTAAGCCAGTAACTACTGCTTCATTTAACTCCGACGTTTCCTGTGAAGCTTTAATCTTATCCTCATACTCTGGAAAATCTAATGGATTTAATGTTTTTATATCTTTATCCATCACCCTAAAGGTCCCGGTATCAATGACAGACTCTATTCTCTCTTTAGGATTCATTCTATAGTGCTTACCACAAAATGTGCATACCTTTAAATTTTCATCTAAATCCTTTTTATATAAGGTCTTCCCGCATGCATCACATTTTATCCACATACCACTCGGAATGTTAGGGATATTTTCTTCATTTTTGTCGTCGTTTAAAGAACTCTTCAGAGTTATATATTTAGTTTTCTTAAATATTGGATTGAACTTAAACATAAAATTCACCTACCTTCAACAACAATAAAAATTGTTGTTATAAAGTAATCTAATAGATTATATCATATTAGATTATATTTTAACTTCTTTTATATCCTAATACTTAAACTCTTTCTTTATAAATCCAGTATTATAAGCACCTTTTTTAAAAACATTGTTATTTAATATCTGTAATTGAAAGTCTATATTGGTATCTATGCCTTCTAATATAAATTCTTCTAGTGCCCTTTTCATTTTGCTTACAGCTTCATCCCTATCTTTACCATGAACTATCAGCTTTGCAATCATAGAATCGTAATGAGGAGGCATCTTATACCCTTGATAAATTGCACTATCTATTCTTATGCCGCTACCTCCAGGTATATGCGTAACGATCATAGTTCCTGGTGATGGCATAAAGCCCTTTTCTGGGTTTTCTGCATTTATTCTGCATTCTATCGAATGCCCGTTAATCTTTATATCATCCTGAGTTATATTTAATTCTTTTCCTGCAGCAATTTTAATTTGCTCTTTTACTAAATCTATTCCTGTTACCATCTCTGTTACTGGATGTTCTACTTGTATTCTAGTATTCATTTCCATAAAGTAAAAGTTACCCTTATTGTCAACTAAGAATTCTATGGTTCCTGCTCCTTTATAGTTAACAGCCTTAGCAGCCTTAATCGCTACTTCTCCCATAGTTTTTCTTAACTTTTCGTTCATTATAGGACAAGGTGTCTCTTCTAAAACCTTTTGATTTCTTCTTTGGATTGAACAGTCTCTTTCTCCTAAGTGGATCACATTGCCATAATTATCTCCTAGTATTTGAAATTCTATATGCCTTGGGTTTTCAATAAACC
Organism: Clostridium bovifaecis; assembly: GCA_009738435.1. Taxonomy (GTDB): domain Bacteria; phylum Bacillota; class Clostridia; order Clostridiales; family Clostridiaceae; genus Clostridium_H; species Clostridium_H bovifaecis. The sequence continues at coordinate 3,624,163 of CP046522.1, forward strand.
TTTCCATATACATACTATCATCACCAAAAGCCCCTTTGGCTTCTCTCTTGGCAGTATCAAATACCTTAATTACTTCATCTTTATCTTTTGCAATTCTTATACCTCTTCCACCACCGCCTGCAGAAGCTTTAATCATTACAGGATATCCAATTCCCTCAGCTTCCACTAACGCTTCCTCTAAGTTTTCAATATTGCCTTCACTTCCTGGCGTTACAGGTACCCCTGCTTTTATCATTATCTCTCTAGCTTTTGATTTGTTACCCATATTTTCAATAGTTTCTACATCTGGTCCTATGAAAGTAATATTGCACTCTCTACACATTTGAGCAAACTTGCTGTTTTCTGACAAAAATCCAAAGCCAGGGTGAACTGCTTGTGCTCCTGTAAGTACAGTAGCGCTTATTATGTTCTCCATATTAAGATAACTTTCCCCTGCTTTTGCAGGTCCAATGCATACCGCTTCATCCGCCATGCTTACATGTAATGCTTCTCTGTCTGCTTCAGAATATACTGCTACTGTCTCAATTCCTATTTCTCTACATGCTCTAATCACCCTAACTGCAATTTCTCCGCGATTAGCAATTAAGATTTTATTAAACATATTGTCACCTACTTTCCAACTGCAAACATTATCTCGGCTTCCACTGCCTTTTCTCCATTAACAGTAGCTATACCTTTTCCTATTCCAGCCGGGCCCTTCATCTTTATTATTTCAACCTCTAACCTTAACACATCTCCTGGGACAACCTTACGTCTAAACTTAGCCTTATTAATTCCCCCGAAATATGCTATTTTGCCCTTAAATTCTTCCTTACTTAAGAGAGCTATTGCTCCAACTTGAGCAAGAGCCTCTACCATGAGTACTCCAGGCATAACTGGTTCCTCTGGAAAATGCCCTTGAAAGAAATATTCATTCATAGTTACGTTTTTATATCCAACAGCTCTCTTACCTGCTTCTAATTCCTCTACCTTATCTACAAGAAGAAAAGGATATCGATGAGGGATTATCTCTTGGATTTCTTTTGTCCCAAGCACTATATATCACTCCGTTCTGTTTATTATTGTTAATTGATAGTAGCTACAGGTTAGGTGCTTCGCTAGTTAGGAAGTTAGAAGTTAGGAAAACTATACCTAACTATCCAACACTTCTAACTCTCTAACCTTCTAACATGTTTTCTATAACTTATTTTTAAACTTTTCTAACTTTAAAAATCTCTTCTCCGTATTCCACCATTTCTTCATTCTCAACTAATATATCTACTATTTCATAGTCATCTTCAGCTTCTATTTCATTCATGAGTTTCATAGCCTCTATTATACACAGTACATCACCTTTTTTAACCTTATCTCCTACGGACACGAAAGCTGGATCATTAGGAGACTGTGATGCATAAAATGTTCCTACTATAGGAGATTTTATAGCTATAATATTTTCATCTTCTTTTGGACTTTTTACTTCTTTATTCTTAATAACACTTTCCACGCTTACTTCATCTTCAACTACATCTTTTCTAACATCTACTCTACTGAAATCTGACCTACTTTCCTCTTCTAACTTTCTAACCTGCACTTCTTTCCCTAGCTTCATTTTGATTCCTTCAGATTCTATCTCTAGGAAAGTAAGCTTAGAATCACTCATAGTCTTTATGATTTCCTGAATCGCTTTATAGTCCATAGTTTATATCTCACTCCACTTCTTTAATACTATTGTAGAGTTATGTCCTCCAAATCCTAAAGAGTTTGACATAGCATATTTCAACTCTTGTTTTCTTCCCTCATTTGGAACATAATCTAAATCGCATTCCTCATCTGGAACCTTATATCCTATAGTTGGAGGTATAAATCCCTCTTCTAGTGCCTTAATACATATAATAGCTTCTACTGCTCCTGCTGCTCCAAGTAAATGTCCTGTCATTGACTTGGTTGAGCTTACTGGAATTTTATATGCAGTTTCACCAAATACACTCTTTATTGCAGCAGTCTCAAACTTATCGTTATATGGTGTACTTGTTCCATGTGCATTTATATATGAAATTTCTTCTTCACTTATTTCAGAGTCCTTAATAGCTAATTTCATAGCTCTTGCTCCACCTTCTCCGTCTGGCGCTGGTGAAGTTATATGATATGCATCGCAGGTAGCTCCATAACCTGTTACTTCTGCATATATTTTTGCATTTCTCTTTAATGCATGTTCAAGAGATTCAAGCACTAGTATTCCTGAGCCTTCTCCCATAACAAAGCCATTTCTTTCCTTATCAAAAGGAATAGATGCTCTACTTGGATCTGTACTATTGCTTAGTGCTGTAAGAGATATAAATCCTGCTACCGAAAGAGGTGTTATAGAAGCTTCAGCTCCTCCTGCAATTATTACATCAGATATTCCATTTCTTATATTATGAAATGCTTCTCCTATAGCATGAGTTCCTGTAGCGCAAGCTGTTACTACTGTAGTACAAATGCCTTTAGCACCATACTTTATAGCTATATTTCCTGCTGCCATATTGCTTATAATCATAGGAATAAAAAATGGAGATATTCTGCCTGGACCTTTCTCTATTAGCTTTTGATGCTGTTCTTCTATAGTTCCTATACCGCCTATTCCAGAGCCAACGATTACTCCGAATCTTTCCCTATCAAGTGCTTCTAAATCAAGCTCTGCATCCTTCATAGCTTCTTCTGCAGCTACCATAGCAAACTGACAAAATTTATCCATTCTTCTAGCTTCTCTTTTATCCATGTAATTATTTATGTCAAAATCTTTAACCTCAGCTGCTAATTTAACCTTATAATCAGTTGTATCAAAAGCAGTTATATTGCCAATTCCACATTTTCCTTCTTTGACACTATTCCAAAACGTATTTACATCATTGCCTGTAGGAGTAATAGCTCCCATTCCAGTGATAACTACTCTATTCTTCACCATAATTCACTCCCTATTTAGCCTTTAAAATTTTAAAATTTATATATGCATTCCGCCATCTACACTGATGACCTGCCCTGTTATATAATCAGCTGTATTTGATGCTAAAAATGCTACTACACCTGCTATATCCTCAGGCGTTCCTAGTCTTCTTAAAGGAATATTAGTTTTAATCTCCTCTTTTACCTTATCTGATAAAACCTCTGTCATATCTGTTTGAATAAATCCAGGTGCTATGGCATTTACAGTTACACCCCTGCTTGCTATTTCCTTAGCTACAGATTTTGTAAACCCAATAATTCCAGCCTTAGCAGCCGCATAATTTGCCTGACCTGCATTTCCTGATAATCCTACCACTGATGAAATGTTAATTATCTTTCCACTTCTTTGCTTCATCATTACAGGTACAACATGCTTTGTGCAGTTAAATACTCCTTTTAAGTTTACTTCTATAACCTTATCGAAATCTTCTTCCTTCATTCTCATTAATAAATTATCTTTTGTTATTCCTGCATTATTTACTAAAATGTCTATTGAACCGAAGTTTTCTATAGCTTCATCCACTATCTTCTTAGCATCCTCAAAGCTGCTTACATCCCCTTGAACTGCTAATGCCTTTACTCCTCTTTCCTCAATAGCCTTAACTACTTCTTCCACTGAATTTGCATCACTTCTATAATTTAAAACTACATTAGCGCCAAGTTCTGCAAGCCTTAAAGCAATTGCTCTTCCAATCCCTCTGCTAGCTCCTGTAACTATTGCATTTTTATCTTTTAATATCATTTTTATAATTTACACTCCTTTTATTTCTTCCACGGTCTTTTTTAGTGAAGCTAAATCCTCTACATTTAATACCTTGACACTTCTATCAATCTTTTTTACAAATCCGCTTAGTGCCTTTCCAGGTCCTATTTCAATGAAGGTGTTTATTCCGTTTTTTATCATATTCTTTATTATGTCTTCCCATAATACAGAACTTGCTACTTGTTTTTTTAGTAAATCCTTTATTTCATCCTTATTATTTATATAATCTCCTGTAACATTAGTCATAACAGGAACTTTTATATTTTTAAGGTGCACATTTTCAAGTTCTTTATACAGTTTTTCTCCTGCACCTTTTAGCATGGATGTATGAAATGGTGCACTTACTGAAAGAGGCATAGTTCTCTTCGCACCTAGTTCCTTAGCTTTATTGCAGGCTGCTTCTACTGCTTTTATTTCCCCAGCAATAACTATTTGAGAAGGACAATTATAGTTAGCAACTTCTACAATTCCCTCTGCTTTTGCAGCATTGCAAGCCTCTTGAACTGCGTCCCTATCTAGCCCTAATATAGCTGCCATTGTGCCCACTCCTTCTGGCACTTCTTCTTGCATAAATTTACCTCTTCTTTTTACAAGTCTCACTGCATCTTCAAGGTTAAATACTTCACTATATACTAGTGCAGAATACTCTCCAAGGCTAAGCCCTGCAGTTACCTCTGCTTTTATGCCTTCTTTCTCTAAGGCCTTTAGCAAAGCTATGCTGGTAGTTACAATAGCTGGTTGAGTATTTTCAGTTTTATCTAATTCCTCTTTGCTGCCTTCAAAACACAAATCACTTATAGAAAAACCTAATGCTTTGTCTGCGGCTTCAAAAACCTCCCTACTCTCTTTTATGTTGTCATAGAGCTCTTTCCCCATGCCAACATACTGAGCTCCTTGACCTGAGAATATAAAAGCAATTCTATTCATGGTAACCCCCCAATGTTACATTTTTCACTATCTGTTGCGCTTCACTGAACATTTCTTCTATTATTTCTCTGCAACTCTGCTCTTTTTTAACAAGCCCTGCTATTTGTCCTGCCATAACTGAGCCCATTTCAATATCACCCTCGCGTGCTGCTTTCGGAAGTGCTCCCCTTCCTAGTTCTTCAAACTTTTCTAGGGAAAATTCTCCTTTTTCTAAGAGACTGAACTCCCTTGTTAGTCTATTTCTCAAAACCCTAACTGGATGGCCTGTAGCTCTTCCTGTAACTACAGTATCAATGTCCTTAGACTTTATAACTCTCTCTTTATAGTTCTTGTGAACTGTACATTCATTTGCAACTAAAAATCTTGTTCCTACTTGAATTCCTGATGCGCCAAGCATAAATGCAGCAGCTACTCCTCTGCCGTCTCCAATACCTCCTGCTGCTATTACAGGAATTTTTACCGCATCCACTACTTGAGGTGTAAGAGCCATAGTTGTAAGTTCTCCTATATGACCTCCAGCTTCACAGCCTTCAGCAATTATAGCATCTGCTCCACTTCTTTCCATTCTTCTTGCTAAAGCAACTGATGCTACTACAGGTATTACAGTAATTCCATTAGCTTTCCACATCTCCATATACTTCCCTGGACTTCCTGCCCCAGTAGTAATAACTTTTACTCCTTCTTCGCAGACAAGTTTTGCTATATCATCTGCGTTGTCGCTTAAAAGCATTATGTTCACACCAAAAGGTTTATCCGTCATTTGTTTAGCTTTTCGTATTTCTTCTCTAACGTATTCTACCGGAGCATTACCTGCTGCTATAATTCCAAGTCCTCCAGCATTAGATACTGCTGCTGCTAATGAGCTATCTGCTATCCAAGCCATTGCCCCTTGAATTATTGGATATTCTATACCTAATTTTTTAAACAAACTACTTTTACTCATACTATCCTCCTATTAAAAGAAGACTGCTACACTGCAGTCTTTAGTCTTTGATTATGAAACTCCTCTTCTTATCCTCAGAGGAGTAAGCGATTCACAACAAATCATAGATTTGTGTTCTCTGCTTAAGTTTGTCTATTCACACTTTGATTCTATATATTTTACTAAATCTTCAACAGTTTTTAAGTTTTCAAGGTCCTCGTTCGGAATTTGCACATCAAATTCATCTTCAAGTTCCATTACTACTTCAAATATATCCAAAGAGTCGATTCCTAAATCATCTTGAAAATTTGCTTCTATCTTTATTTCCTCTTCCCCTATTCCTAATTGACTTGCCATAATCTTTCTAACTTTTTCAAATACCATAATAGTACCTCCCAAATTTTAATTTTATATTATTGCCACTGAATTAAGTGTGCACCGAAGGTAAGTCCTCCTCCAAAGCCCACTAATATGATTTTGTCTCCCTTTTGAAGTAGTCCTTCTTTATTCATCTCATCTAGAGCAATGGGAATGCTTGCCCCGGATGTATTTCCATACTTATCTAAGTTAATATAAAATCTTTCTTCATCAATCTTTAGCTTCTTTCCTACAAAGTCAATGATTCTTAGATTTGCTTGGTGTGGAACAATGTATTTTATATCATTCAAGGTATATTCAGTATCTTGAAGAACCTTATTTATGCACTGAATCATCACTTTTGTGGCGAATCTAAATACTTCTCGCCCATCCATTGATAACTTACCATTAAAGTCATCTTTTCCATCTATATAAGGATTTTTTAAGGGTACTGTACCACAGGCTAGGAACTTTCCTCCTGTTCCATCTGAACCTGTATATTGAGATATCAATCCAACTTCTTCACTTCTCTGAAGAACTACTGCTCCCGCTCCATCTCCAAATAATACGCAAGTATTTCTATCTTCCCAATCAATTATCTTAGACAGCACTTCAGCTCCAATTACCAAAGCATTTTTGCTCTGCCCTGTCTTTATAAATTGAGAGGCAATACCTGTTGCATATATAAATCCAGTGCAAGCTGCATTTACATCAAAACATGTCGCATTCATAGCACCTAATTTTTCTTGGACCATACAGGCTGTTGATGGAGTAAAATTATCAGGTGTAGCGGTTGCTACAATAATCAGATCTATATCTTCTGGAGTCAAGTTAGATTCCTCTAATGCCTTTTCACCAGCTTTTGCAGCTAATACAGAAGTATTCTCTTCTTTTGAAATTCTTCTTTCTCTTATACCAGTCCTGTCACTAATCCACTCATCATTAGTATCTACAAACTTTGCTAAATCATCATTTGTAACAATGTTTTCTGGAACATATCTTCCAGTGCTTATTACTTTAACCTCAAACATATCCTTATTCCTTTTCACTTTCATTTTTTGTTAAATATTTATTTGTAAAGAAATCATTTAGTTTGCCTAAGGCTCTAGCTAGAACTCGTTCTTCTTCTTCTGATAAGCCTTCTATAGTAGCTTTAATCATATCTGAGTGAAATTTTTCATGAACCCTATAAGCAAGCTTACCTTTCCTTGTAAGAATTACTTTAACTACTCTTCTATCATTTTCATCTTTTCGTCTTTCTACATATCCTTTTTTCACAAGATTAGTTATAGCTGTAGTTAATGTACCAACAGTTATGCCTAGGTCAGCTGCCACCTCTGACATAGTTCTCGACTTGTACATTCCAATAGCTTCTATAGTGTGAATTTCTGTCACGGATAAATCATTTAACTGACCAGATTTTAAAGCAGTTTGTTCAATTGTCAATATCTCATTAAATGTATCTACTAGCAGCTCGTTTAGAATACTTTTTATGCATCTATCCATCACACATCACTTCTCTTTCTACCTTGTCCTTTGTCTAGTATCAGAACTTATTTCGACTATCAAATATTTTGATAATCAAAGTATATATGAAAAATAAAAGTCTGTCAATTAAATTTTTATTACAGAGATGTACACAGTTATATACATCTCTATACAGTTTTTAAAATGTTATTTTTTAAAACTCATATTTATATGCTCAATTCCAGCCTCATAATACTTTTCTCCGAAGGATTTGAATCCTAGCCTTTCATAAAACTCCTTTACTAAAGTTTGTGCGTGTATAAAAATCTCCTCAGCTCCCTTATTAAGTCCCCTATTTACAAGCAGCTTTACAACTATTTCTCCAAAATGCTTTCCTCTATGTTCTTTTAAAACCGCAATTCTTCCTAAAAAGAACTTATCATCTCTTTTAAAAATTCTCCCTGTTGCTATAGGTTCATCACCTTCATAGATTACTATATGTTCTGCAAAGCTGTCTATATCATCTATTTCTATTTCCTCTGGTACATTTTGCTCTTCTATAAATACTCTACGTCTTATGTCTAAAGCATTCTCAATTTCCTCGTTTCCCTTACTCCATACAATCTTCTTCATAGTTCCCCCCACCTCATTTAACCTTAAGTTCTCTAAATCTATTTAATGCTGAAACGACTTCATATTTCCTAGGCAATGCTAAATTTCCTGAAATACCCTTTTTGGAGGAAATAACATCTAACCTCTTTTTATTAATATCGAGATAAACCCTATCTATTATTTCACATAGGGTTAAGCTTTCATCTTTCATAGTGCTTTTTATATATTTTATTATTTCCCCTATGGCATTGGTTTGGCTTATATGTATTAATTGCTCAACATATCTTAAGTCAATTTCACTATCATTATAAAGTATAGTATCTTTATTGATAGTTTTAACTTTTACTCCCTTAATTCCTTCTGGAAAGCTTCTTTTTAGTATAACTCTCCTAAAACTAAACTTCAATCTTTCTTCACATAAATTTGAATATGTTATATATTCATCGCATATCTCTTTTGCTGCTTTTGTAACATCTATGACTTTATACTGATCCATCATTATTATTGTATCAGCTATACCAAAATAATCTCCTGAACTTCCTACAACCAATATAGTTGAAACTTTATTACTTAAGTACAATTCCTTTGCCACATGTATAAATGGCGTAATAGGCTCCTTATCTTTACTTACCAGCCTCTCCATCTTTTTATCTCTAATCATGAAATTGGTAGCACTAGTATCTTCGTCTATTAGAAGAAGCTTAGATCCACATTCAAGAGCTTCTATTATATTTGCTGCCTCCGAGGTACTTCCGCTAGCATTTTCACTTGAAAATCTTTTTGTATCTTTACCATCTGGAAGATTATTTATAAACATGGATATATCTACTTTCTCAATTCTTCTTCCATATTCTGCTCTAATTTTTACAGCACTATCTTCAGTTATAACATATTCTCTTCCATCACCTTCGATATGGTTATATACTCCTAGCTCTAAAGCTTTTAAAAGAGTAGATTTTCCATGATATCCTCCTCCCACAATTAAGGTTATTCCTTTAGGTATTCCCATACCTTTAATAACACCTTTGTTAGGTAGATTCATCTCAACCTGAAGGCTTTCAGGACTTTGAAACTTAATTGCATTAACCTTTAAAGGCTTTTGTGATATTCCATTTTCTCTCGGCAATAGAGAACCGTTTGCTACGAAAGCGCAAAGCTTCATCTTATCTAACTGACTTCTTATGTAGATTTGGTCCTCAACAAGTTCTATGTGCCTTTTTAGAGCTTTTTTATTTATATTATCAAAATATAAACTTTCCTTTACTATAGCTGGGATAGCTTGAAAAAAATTACTTTTGCTTCTTCTCCTAATATTTTTCTTCCTGCCGCTGGAAGTCCTAATTCAATTCTTGCTTCTACATTATCCATATCAATAAAAACAGATGTTTTATCTAGCATTTCTTGACCACAGTAATCTATTGTTAATAAACCGCTTTTTCCAGAACCCCTAACTCTATCATAATATCTTTTCATATTCTTAAAAAATAAGCGCGTTAAAAAGTCAACTACAGCTATTCTCTTATGATCTTCATCGAAATATCCTAATGGGAATCTTCCATCCTTCTGACTTACTATAACTCTTATTCTTGATGGGGTTGCAAAAGGGTCTCCTTGTACGTGGTCAATAGATAATATATAACTCTGAAAATCATATACCCCTTCTAAGTCTTTATATGCTTTATATCCTTTACCGTTTATCTTATCCAATATATTCATTAAGTCTTTCGAATTTTTCAACTAAAGCCCCCCATATTTTGCCTAATAATATAACAATATCATTAAACCTTTCTTCCTTCAACATTACTATATATAATTAGCTGGATTTTGAGGCACTCCATTAACTCTTACTTCAAAATGAACATGCGGTCCTGTGCTTCGCCCTGTACTCCCCATATCACCTATTAACTGTCCCTGTTTAACTTGCTCACCCTTTTTCACTCTAATAAGCTTACAATGAGCATATACAGTTTCTACTCCATTATTATGTTCTATCTTTATTACATTACCATAGCCTTCTATCCATCCTGCATAGCTTACTTTCCCATCTAATGCTGCATAAATAGGGGAGCCTGCTGCATTTGCTATGTCCATGCCTTTATGCATCTTCCCCCATCGCATTCCGAAGCTTGAGGTGACCTTTCCCTCACAAGGAGGAAGGAATTTAATTTTCTTCGCTAAGACTGCTTTGTTATCTGAAGATTTTATCTCTACCCTTTTGTTATCTAACTTTTTTAAACTTTCTTTATTGCTGTCTAATATAATTTTTCTTATGTCCTCCTTTGGAGTTAAATCTTTATAATTAACATGAATTCTACTCCAAGTAAACTTATCTTTAAGCCTAAAGCTTTTAAATTCCTTTTTTAAATCATTTTGAAGATTTTTAAGATCTATTTTGAATTCTTCTTTATCCTTTACATAGAAGGTAAGTTTGTCATTCATCTTTATTTCATAAGCATTTGGTCTATACCTCATATAGAAAACAGTACATATTGCTATGGTAATTACTATAACTGTATAGCTTAATACTTTTCCCTTTTTACTGTCATAATTCAAATTTATAACACATCCCTTCATATCTTTCTAATATTCCCTATGTCTTGCAATTATAATCATTTTATTTGTGATTTAATTTAGTTTGTATTTCGTATATAATATAATTTTAAGCTTATTAATCAGCGTAAACTTTTACTCATTGAGAAAAGAACTATATTTTGTTATAATTAAACATTATATATACTATATATAGTTCATGAAAAAAGAAAGGTTGCGATTACATGAGTACATTCATGTTCAAAAATAAAAATACTGAATATACACCTATAAGTAACGTCTTCATAGATAGGTTTATGCCTAAAGCTCGTGGAGAATATATAAAGGTGTATCTTCTTGGACTTCGCTATTGCTTATCTGGTGAAATAGGGATTAATTCTTCTAGCATAGCAAATAGCCTCCATTTGCTAGAGAGTGACGTTATGAATGCTTGGAATTATTGGAATGATGAAGGTGTAATAAAAATTACTCAAATTGATAATATGGGTAACTTCTCTATAGAATTTTTAGACTTAAATGCATTAAACCCAGAGTCTGGAGATAAAGTGAATCTTTTATCCGAACTAAAAAATAGCTCTATAAAAGACATGATGGAGGATATTGAAAAACTCCTTGCGAGACCCCTCTCCAATAAAGAGATGACTATGTATCTAAGCTGGCTTAAGGATTATAATTTTTCTCCTGAATTGCTGCTGCTTCTAATTCAATATAGTGTATCTAAAGGAAAAACAGATTACAGATATATAGAGAAAATAGCTATTGCTTGGCATGATGCAAAGATAAAGACTGTAGATGATGCTCAATCATTTATCAAGATGCACGAAGATAAATGGCTCAACATAAAAAAAATACTAAAGTATTTAGGTATTCAAAGTAATGATGTTATGAAGCCTCAAGAGCAAATGATTGAAAAATGGCTTAATGTTTATAAGTTTTCTTTAGAAATAATCTATAAAGCTTGTGATATATGCTTTGAAAGGTTGAATAAGGTTGAATTTAAATACATTGACGGCATATTAAACAACTGGTTTACACATGATATAAAAACTCTTGAAGATATAGAAAAGAAAGATAAAATGAAGGGCAGCTTTAAGAAAAATAATTATAGTGGCAATAATAAAAATGATTCCTTCAACAATTATGAGCAACGCTCTTATGATTACGAGGATTTAGAAAAAAAATTATTAGGATGGGATGTTAATGATTAAAGGTTACCAATCTGAAATAATAAAAATATATGAAGATATAAGACGTGAAGAAGAAACTGCTCTAAAAAAAAGGAAACAAGAAATATATGAAAAAATTCCTAGAATCGCAGATATCGATAAACAGATAAACACACTTTGTGTGCATATATCTATAAGCTCCTTTAAACCTATAGAAAACCGTGAAGAATATTTAAAAAATTTAAAAGAACAGTTAACAGATCTTAGGATAGCTAAGTCTGAGCTGTTAGTATCTTATGGCTATGATATTAACTACTTAAATTTAAACTACAGATGTAAAAAGTGCAAGGATACAGGATTTATTGGAATTAATCGTTGCGATTGTTATAAACAAAATCTAGTTAAGCTATACTATGCAAATTCTGAGTTAAACCAAATATTGAAGGTTAATAATTTTAACAACTTTAAATATGAGTATTATCCTACAGGTCGTACCAGTGATAATATAAAAGGTCCACGAAAAAATATAGAAGAAATTGTTAAAATCAGTATGTACTTTATTGAAACCTTCTCAACTTCTACTGACAATCTTCTATTTTACGGAAACTCAGGTACTGGAAAAACCTTTTTAACTCACTGCATAGCAAAAGAACTTTTAGATAGAGGCTGCTTAGTCATCTATAAGACTGCAGAAGAACTGATTAAAAATCTAAGAGAAGTCCGTTTAGAAAATAATTCAGAGGCAGAAGACTTGCTTGTAAACTGTGACTTATTAGTTATTGACGATTTAGGAACTGAGCAAATAAATAATTTTTCTAAGACCGAGTTATTTAATTTAATAAATCGGAGATTATTAAAAGGCAAGAAAATGATTGTTTCAACTAATTATACCTTAGAAGAACTTTCAAAAACATACTCAGAACGAATAACCTCAAGGCTTTTTGGTAATTTTACTCTATGTAAATTTTATGGAGATGATATTAGAGTAAAAATAAATTTAAATAAGATAAAATCACAGAATTTATAATAAAAAAGCTATTACACTAATAAAAGTGTAATAGCTTTTTTATTATAAATTATTTAGGAAAGTATATTTTCATATATATTAAGTTGTATTGCATTTTTCTAAAAAAATAAAAAGCTTTAAGTTTAAACTTAAAGCTTTTTGGTGCTGGCATCAGGAATTGAACCCGAAACCTACTGATTACAAGTCAGTTGCTCTACCAATTGAGCTATGCCAGCTTATATGGCGACCCAGAAGGGACTCGAACCCTCGACCTCCGGCGTGACAGGCCGGCACTCTAACCAACTGAGCCACTGGGCCATATATATTTTGTGGTGGGCACAACAGGGCTCGAACCTGTGACCCTCTGCTTGTAAGGCAGATGCTCTCCCAGCTGAGCTATGCGCCCACAAATGGTGACTCCTAGGGGAATCGAACCCCTGTTACCACCGTGAAAGGGTGGTGTCTTGACCGCTTGACCAAGGAGCCATATTATAATTTTAATGGTGCTGGCATCAGGAATTGAACCCGAAACCTACTGATTACAAGTCAGTTGCTCTACCAATTGAGCTATGCCAGCTTATATGGCGACCCAGAAGGGACTCGAACCCTCGACCTCCGGCGTGACAGGCCGGCACTCTAACCAACTGAGCCACTGGGCCATATATATTTTTGTGGTGGGCACAACAGGGCTCGAACCTGTGACCCTCTGCTTGTAAGGCAGATGCTCTCCCAGCTGAGCTATGCGCCCACAAATGGTGACTCCTAGGGGAATCGAACCCCTGTTACCACCGTGAAAGGGTGGTGTCTTGACCGCTTGACCAAGGAGCCATATTATAATTTTAATGGTGCTGGCATCAGGAATTGAACCCGAAACCTACTGATTACAAGTCAGTTGCTCTACCAATTGAGCTATGCCAGCTTATATGGCGACCCAGAAGGGACTCGAACCCTCGACCTCCGGCGTGACAGGCCGGCACTCTAACCAACTGAGCCACTGGGCCATATATATTTTTGTGGTGGGCACAACAGGGCTCGAACCTGTGACCCTCTGCTTGTAAGGCAGATGCTCTCCCAGCTGAGCTATGCGCCCACAAATGGTGACTCCTAGGGGAATCGAACCCCTGTTACCACCGTGAAAGGGTGGTGTCTTGACCGCTTGACCAAGGAGCCATATTATATTCCATAGGGTGTCTTCACAACTTTATTTTCACACCCGACGAAGAATATAATACCTTAATATGAGCTAAGTGTCAACATATTTTGTACATTTTTTTGTGTTTTTTATTTCCACATTAATATACGGCATAATTTTACTTATTATCTGGCTTATATCCTATGGTCTCCATTATTATTAATGCTGTGTCCTCTATAGCTCTTTTAGTTACATCTATAGTTTTACAACGTAATCTTCTCATAACTTTATCTGCGTAATCTAATTCCTCTAATATTCTTTCTCCGTTGGCATATTCTATTTCTCTATATCCAGCTTTAACTTTGCCTAACCTATGTTTTCTTATTTCCATAAGAGTTATCGGATCTATAGTGAGTCCAATTATTTTTTTCCTATCTACAGTAAATATTTCTTCTGGAAGCGGCACTTCTGGCATTAATGGTATGTTTAATGCTTTTATACCCTTATTAGCTAGATACATACATAAAGGAGTTTTCGATGTTCTTGAAAGCCCTACTAATATAACATCTGCATTTTTTATACCACTGTAACTCTTACTGTCATCATATTGAATTGCAAATTCCATAGCCTCTATCTTTTTATAATATTCATCATCCATCTTCCAAACAGCGCCTGGTTTATATTCTGGCTGCTTTCCAGACATTCTAGATAAGGTACTAATACATGGCCCTAATATATTAATTATGTTTATTCCCTTCTCTATACACCTTTGAACTAGAAATTCTCTTACATCTACTAATACTATAGTTGATACAATTGCTGAATTTCTTGGTTCCTTTACGCTTTCCATGAATCTAATTACATCTTCTGGGCTCTTTATGTAGGGAACTCTCTGTACATGTATGTCATCGTCAAATTGATTAGCTGAAGCTCTAGCTACCAACTCTGCCGTTTCCCCTATAGAGTCTGATACTGCATATAAAGTTATCATTAACAATACCCCCTATTTTTCTGCTATTAAGCGACCTTATATTGAAATAATAAACCTATTTTCAGTATATTTCAACAATTTTTACTTCTACTGCTTTATACTTTAGCAAAATAATTTAATTCTATTCTTAACATAAGTTTACAGTTTTAATTTATTAATATATGATAAAATTATAAACGTACTACACAAAAAAGGAGCGATAGCCTTGAAACATGATATTATTGTAGTAGGTGGCGGTTCATCTGGAATTATAGCTGCTATTACTGCTAAAAACTTAGGCGCTGATGTGGCAATAATTGAGAGCAATAATAGAATAGGGAAAAAGCTACTTACTACCGGTAACGGAAGATGCAATATTTCAAATAAAAATGTAAACTCCAGTAGGTTTCATAGTGAAAATCCTAGTTTTTTTGAGCCGGTGCTAAATTCTTTTACTCTTTCCCATACCATGAGCTTTTTTAATGAACTTGGATTACCTATAGTTACTTTAGAAGAAGGTAAGATGTACCCTATGTCCTTACAAGCTTCTTCCGTAATAGATATATTAAAATCCTCCTTAGAAGAAAAGAATATCCCTATTTACTTGGATAGCAAGGTTACTGATATTAAGGCTTCTGAAAATGGCTTTAAAATATATATTACCTCTCAGAGCATAGAATTTGAGTGTAATAAATTAATCCTTTGCTGTGGAGGAAAATCAGCCCCTAATACTGGTTCTGACGGCTCAGGCTTTACTTTAGCTAAAAAATTAGGGCATAATATCATAGAGCCTATTCCTGCACTTGTTCAATTAAAATTGAATTATAAGAAACTAAAAGCTCTATCCGGAGTTAAATTTGAGGGCTCTGCAGAAGTTTTTATTAATAATAAACCTATTCAAAAAGAATTTGGAGAAATACTATTTACTGACTATGGCATATCTGGCCCTCCCATACTTCAGTTAAGCAGAAATGCCTCCAAAGGTATTTCTGAAGGTGAAAAAGTAACTTTGAAAGTGGATATGCTCAATAATCTCTCTCAAGAAGAGTTAAGAGACTTTTTTGAAAATCACTGGGGCGTATTTGGATATAGAAGTATTCATGACTCGTTTATAGGTATAATTAACAAAAAAATTATTCCCATTTTATTAAGAGAAAGTGGTATAGAAAATATTCATAAAACCTGTTGGGAATTAACTTGGAATGAAAAAGAATCTATATACAACTTACTTAAAGACTGGGAATTTGAAGTAATAGGTACTAACGGGTTTAATAATGCTCAAGTAACTGCTGGAGGCGTAAACACCTTAGAAGTGGATTCAAATACTTTGCAATCTAAAGTTATCCCTGACCTTTACTTTTGCGGAGAAGTGTTAGATGTTGATGGAGATTGCGGCGGGTTCAACCTTCAATGGGCTTGGGCATCAGGATTTGTAGCCGGCAAGAATGCAGCAGAAAAAATTGCCGCGCAATTTTCTTAGGTTAGAGGTCGAGCCTAGGTTAGGCACCAAAGTGAGAAGTTAGAAAGTTAGAAAAGAAGTTTAAAATTTACACTTTAAGCTAAAGTATACTTCTAACACTCTAACTGTGGCTCCGCCACCTAACCAGCGCCATACACTCTAACCTGGAAGAAAAATGCTATGCATTTTTCTTCCAGGTTGTTTCCCCTAGTGTTATTTCCTCTCCGCTTTCTTTTAAGATTTTATGAGAAAATATTATCTTATCTTCTATATTTTTAGAAGCAGTTAGTACTTTTATATTTTCCCCATACTTTGTTTCCTTTTTATACGTTATCTTCATGTTTATAAGAGTATAGTTTAGCACTATATCTAATGGTATACTTTCTATTAACCAAGCTGCATATTTTTCATTATTAACATGCCCATTAGTATCAATATCACTATATCTTACCTTAAATCCTATACTACTTTCTTCTTCAGATAGTTTGATTATGTTATCTACCTTTAAAATTTCATTGTTATCATCAGTTAAACCATAGACCTCCATTAAATGCGGCGTTACTCTCATAGGCTTTCTTTCCTTTATGTCAATTAAAAGCCATACTGAACTTGCAGTAGCTATTACTTCCTTCTCTAAGTTTAATATGTAAAATTTTCTGTATGCATAAAATTTCTTTGCAGCACAAGGTTCAGTCCTTACAATTATCTTTTCTCCATACATTGGATACTTAGTTACATTGATATCCCACTTATATAAAATCCATGCCATATTATTTTCTTTCATATAATCAATTCCAATGCCTAATTCTTCACTTTGAAATGTAGCAACATCATTAAAATAATCTATTAAACTTGTCATAAGTGCTTGCTTTCTATAATCTGCCTCATAATAATGTACTTCATATTCTTTATCAGTTATAACTCTGCTCATAGCGTGTCTCCTTTTTAAAGCTTTAAATCTATTTTTTGGTAATCTGGCTATTGTCTTTTACTGCACTTCTGCCTGCACCTTCAGCTATCTAGTCCCTAATCAATGCATTATTCATAATAAAGCAGCTTTGCTAAATCTTATTCTTACGTCATCTACCACCTCTACCTCAGATAGATTTATTATATACTCTTTTTTCACATATTTCCATAAAATTAAACAATAACCATATAATTAAATTTATGTTAACATATTTTATATCATTTTAAACTACTTATTCTATTTAGTGCAGCAATTATAAATAAAGGCACCAAAGTTAAAAACTTCAGTGCCTTTATTTATATATTAAGCGTTTTGATTTAATGCTTCTAATAATTTTTCTATGTTCATGCCGTGAACCATAGCAGCTTCTTCTAATGTTTCTCCTTGAGCAGAAGGGCATCCTACACATCCCATTCCAAAGCTCATTAATACTTCAACGCTGCTTGGGAAATTTCTAACGATTTCACCTATTGTCATATCCTTAGTTATTTTCATTCTTAACACCTCACTTTACTGGATTTGAAATATATTATACCAAACTTGTCGGAATTAATAAAGCCTAAATTTCGCCTATTTCTATAGTTTGATTTCTCTTAGGTCCTACAGACACTATAGATATCTTCGTTCCTGTAAATTCTTCGATTCTTTTTAAATATTTCTTTGCGTTTTCTGGGAATTCCTCATAGCTCCTTGCATCCGCAATGCTTTCATCCCATCCTTCAAACTCTTCATATATAGGCTCGCATTTTGCTAAGTCTTCTAAGCAAGCTGGGAAATAATCTATGACCTTTCCTTCAAATTTGTATCCAGTACAAACTTTTATTTTATCTATTCCAGCAAGAGTATCTATTTTAGTTACAACAAAGCTTGTAAGTCCTGAGACTCTAGCTGCACTTTTTAAGATTACAAGGTCAAGCCATCCACATCTTCTAGCTCTTCCTGTATTCACTCCATATTCATGGCCCTTTTCTCTAAGCAAATCTCCCATTTCATCAACAAGTTCTGTTGGGAAAGGTCCTTTACCCACTCTTGTAGTATATGCCTTTGCTATTCCTACGGCTCCAGTTATAACAGTTGGACCAACACCTGCACCTGTACATACTCCACCAGCTATAGTGTTAGAAGATGTTACATAAGGATATGTTCCATAATCTATATCAAGTAAGAAGCCTTGAGCTCCTTCAAATAGTACATTTTTATTATTTTTTATTTCATCATATATCCTTACTGATATATCATCAACATATGGCTTTATTCTTTCAGCATATCCTATATATTCATTATATACAGTTTCAAAATCCAAGGTTTCTCCACCATAAAGGCTTATTATGGCATTTTTATCTTCTATATTTTGTTTTAACTTTTCCTCAAAAACCTCTCTGTGCATAAGGTCACATACTCTAATTCCACTTCTTTCGGCTTTATCTGTATAACAAGGCCCTATTCCTCTTCCTGTAGTTCCTATATCATTTTTCCCTCTTGCTCTTTCTTTTAATCCATCAAGAATCTTATGATAAGGCATAATAAGTTGTGCTCTATCACTTATTAAAAGCTTCTCCGGGGTAACTTTTACCCCTACACCTTCTAAATAATCCATTTCCTCAAATAAGGCCTTAGGATCAACTACCACTCCATTACCTATAACATTAATTTTATCATCATATAATACTCCTGAAGGTATTAGACGAAGTTTGTATTGTTTATCTTCAACCTCAACAGTATGTCCAGCGTTGTTTCCTCCTTGAAATCTAACTACAACATCTGCTTTTTCAGCAAGGTAATCTGTCATCTTACCTTTTCCTTCATCTCCCCATTGAGCCCCTAGCACTATAAAAGCTGACATAAGCTTTCCTCACTTTCGTTATAAATTATGACTTAAGTTTGTTTATATACTCATTAGATTATATCTATTTATAGTATTTACAACTTTTATCAAATATATTTTAACATATTATACTTTAATTTAGATAATTTTTATTAAACTCCTCTTCTGTCCATATACCTATTTTTCTTTATTAACAATATCCCTTGCAACTATAACCCCCGTAGCTGAAGCCTGCATAAGTCCTCTTGTTACACCTGCTCCATCTCCTATAGTATATAGATTTTCAATTTCTGTTTCAAAATTCTTATTAGTATCAAATTTGCTTGAATAGAATTTAACCTCTACACCATATAATAATGTATTTTTGCTGTAAAGTCCTGGAGCTATTTTATCAAATGCTTTTAATGCTTCCACAATTGATGTTAAATGTCTTTGTGGAAGTACAAAACTTAAATCCCCTGGTACTGCTCCCTTTAAAGTTGGTCTTGTAGTAGATTTTTTAAGCCTTGACTCATCTGTCCTTCTTCCATTTAAAAGATCTCCAAGTCTTTGAACCATTATAGGTCCGCCTGTTAACATGTTTCCAAGCTTTGCAATATACTGACCATAATCAATAGGTTGATTAAAAGGTTCTGTAAAAGAAGTTGAAACAAGCATAGCAAAATTGGTATTTTCTGTTCTAAGCTCAGCTTGAGAATAACTATGTCCATTTACTACAGCAATGCCGTCATCATAATGCTCTTCTGAAACAACTCCACCTGGGTTCATGCAGAAAGTTCTTACCATGTTATCAAAGGTGTCAGAGTAATACACAAGCTTTGCCTCATATAAATCTTTTGTTAAATGATCCATTATAGAATTAGGTACTTCTACTCTGACCCCAATATCTACAGCGTTGTTTTTAGTGTTGATATTTAGCTTTTTAGCTTCTTTAGAAAGCCATTCTGCTCCACCTCGCCCTGGAGCCACTACAATATACTTACCTCTGACTTCTTTATCTCCTTCTTTAGTCTTTATGATAATACCTGATATCTTATTATCTTCAACGATTAATTCCTTAGCTTCACTTAACTCACTAAAATCAGTATTGGTGTTATTTACAAGATGATGGTACATGCCTTTTAGAACATCATAGGCAAGTTCTGTTCCTAAATGCCTTACAGGGCACTCAATTAGACGTATATTGTGTTTACTTGCTTCATATTTAATTTCTTCAACTCTTTCATTATTTAAGCCATGAACAGTTTCATTTGCTCCAAACTCTAGATATATGCTATCACAATAATTTACTAATTTTTGAGCTTCTTCCTCTGAAAAATACTCCAATAGCCTTCCTCCTACTTCTGGGCTTAAGGAAAGCTTGCCATCTGAAAAAGCACCTGCTCCAGACCACCCGAACGTTATTCCACACGGATTACAATTTACACATTTTCCAGTGATTCTGGCTGGGCAATTTCTTCTTTCTATATTTCTACCTTTATCAATTATTAAAACTTCGATATTTGAATTCAACTTTGTTAGCTCTAGTGCAGTAAATATGCCTGCTGGGCCTGCTCCAACTATTATAACATCATAATTATTTTTCATTGTTCATCCCTCCCTATCCATAGTATCAAAGCACAGATGCTTAGTCAATACAAAATACGAATCATATACTTTTATACGGTATAAATATTCGTGAATTGTATCAAGCAGTAACTTCCATACAAGCTAAATTTACTTTTATGCATCTAAATTTATTACAAAAATAAGTGAGCTGATATATAATCATCACCTCACTTATCCCTATACTATTTATTCATCTTTTTAGCCTTATCTGTACACTTTTCCATAGCTTCTATAACAGCAGCCCTCAGCCTATTCTTTTCTAAAGAGTATACTGCCTCTATAGTAGTTCCCCCCGGTGAGCAAACTTCATCTTTTAATTCGCCAGGATGTTTATTCGTCTCTAACACCATTTTTGCCGAGCCATATACAGCTTGTGCCGCCATCTTATATGCTTTTGCTCTTGGAAGCCCCATGAGTACAGCTCCATCTGCTAAAGCTTCTATAAACATATATACATATGCAGGAGAAGAGCCTGTAAGCGCAGTTACCGTATCTATATATGACTCCTCTAAAATTTCTACTTTACTAAAACACTTAAAAATCTCCACTACTTCTTCTATCTCTTCTTTTGCAACTAGCTCATTAGGTGATAAAACACTCATCCCTTCTCCTACTAGAGCAGGGGTGTTAGGCATAGATCTTACTATCTTTACTTTTTTCCCGAAATACTCTTCTACTCTATTTATAGAAATACCAGCAGCAATAGTTATAATAATAGTATCCTCAGATATGCTATCCTTTATCTCATCTACTATATCTTTATATTTATTAGGCTTTATTGATAAAAATAGCACTTTGGAGAATCTTGCAACCTCTAAATTATCATTTGTAGTTAAAATACCACTTTCATTCTTTATCTTATTTAATTTTAAGTCACTAGGATTGCTTGCAATAATTTGTTGTGGATTAATTAAGTTAGACTTAACAATTCCTTTTATCATAGCACTTGCCATATTTCCACAACCTATAAATCCTATATTTTTATTCATAAATATCCCTCCTATAAAATTGAATTTATCCTTACTTTTGTGATATAATTTGCTAAATCAAATATAATAATCTTATTATACACTTTTTTATTTATAAAGCAGTGTAATTATTAACAATTATATAAAAGGGGGCAGACTGCTTATCAGTCGAATAAATATGTATAGAAAACAATATGTAACAGATGTAAAAAGAATCGTAGTAAAAGTAGGAACCTCTACTTTAACTCATTCTACAGGATTACTTAATATTAATAGAATAGAAAATTTGGTAAGACAGCTTTCTGACGTGCACAATAGAGGTATTGAAGTCATACTTGTTTCCTCTGGTGCTATCGGAGCTGGCATAGGCAAACTTGGCCTTAAAACTAAACCTAAAACCATTCCTGAAAAACAAGCAGCAGCTGCTGTTGGTCAAGGAATATTGCTCCATATGTATGAAAAGCTATTTTCTGAATACGGTAAAACTGCAGCTCAAATACTTCTTACAAGAGAAGATATATCTCACAGGATGAGATATTTGAATGCAAGTAACACATTTTATGCTCTTCTTGAGAAAGGCGTCATTCCAATCGTAAATGAAAATGATGCTATAGTTGTAGAAGAAATAAAATTTGGCGATAATGATACCCTTTCAGCTATGGTTGCAAGTCTAGTTAACGCTGATTTATTAATACTTTTAACTGATATTGATGGACTTTATGATTCAAATCCTAAAATCAACCCAAATGCTAAATTCATTAGTTATGTAGATGAAATCACAGATGAGATTGTTGCATCTGCTGATGGAGCTGGAAGTTCTCTTGGTACTGGAGGCATGATAACTAAAATTAATGCCGGTAAAATCGCAACAGCTTCTGGATCTTCAATGATTATTGTAAATGGAGATGCTCCTAATGTTTTAAATGATATATTAGATGGTAGAGATATTGGAACCTTTTTTAGAGGAAAAAAACAACCTCTTCAGGCTAGAAAGCATTGGATGGCATTTGGTACAAAACCTAGTGGCTCTGTAATTATAGATGCTGGTGCAGAAAAGGCCTTAATTTC
Source organism: Clostridium bovifaecis (assembly GCA_009738435.1). GTDB lineage: Bacteria > Bacillota > Clostridia > Clostridiales > Clostridiaceae > Clostridium_H > Clostridium_H bovifaecis. The sequence goes on from CP046522.1 coordinate 3,646,894, forward strand.
TTCTCATAAAAGCTTACTTGCCAAAGGAATACTTCACGTAGACGGTACCTTCTTAGAAGGAGAAGTAATCTCAGTTTTAAATTCAAATAAAGAAGATATAGGCCATGGGATTTCCAATTATAGCTCCTCTGACATCGACTTAATAAAGGGATTAGATTCCTGTCTTATAGAAGAAAAGCTAGGACATAAAAATTATGATGAAGTAATACATGCTAATAATTTGGTTATATTCCGATAATTAACGTAATCTTGCTTTAACTAGAACGTTAAAGTTTGCAATTAATTAAGTTATAATAAAGAATTATTTAAGGAGGGTTTGGAAAATGAATATAAATGAATATGTAATAGAAAAAGCCTCTATTGCAAAAGCTGCTGCACGAAAAATGGCTATTATAGATACTCTAACTAAAAATAAGTCCCTTATAGCCATGGCTGATGCCTTATTACAAAACACTGACGTTATATTAAAAGCTAACGAAGTAGACATGGAAAATGGAAGGAAAAAAGGCTTATCCCCATCACTTCTAGACAGACTATTATTAGATACTAAAAGAGTAGAAGCTATGGCAAATGGATTAAAAGAAGTAGCAGCCCTTGATGATCCTATTGGAGAGGTAATTAGAATGTGGAAGAGACCTAATAACCTAAAAGTGGGTCAAATTCGTGTTCCACTAGGAGTTATAGGCATAATATATGAAGCAAGACCTAATGTTACAGTGGATGCTGCAGCGCTTTGTATAAAATCAGGTAATTCAGTGATCTTAAGAGGAGGATCAGAAGCTATTAACTCAAATCTTGCCATAACTAAAATAATATCAGAAGCAGCAGAAAGTGCAGGTCTTCCTAAAGGTACTATAAATCTTATTGAAAATACAGATAGAGAAGCAGTAAATGTATTGATGAAATTAAATGAATATATCGATGTTCTTATACCTCGTGGAGGTGCTGGGCTTATAAATACAGTAGTGAAAAATGCTACTGTTCCTGTTATAGAAACTGGCGTAGGTATTTGCCACATATATGTTGACGACTCTGCAGATTTAATCAATGCTATAGATATTATTGTAAATGCTAAAACTCAAAGACCAGCAGTATGCAATGCTATGGAAACTCTCCTTGTTAATAAAAATATAGCTAAGGAATTTTTGCCTAAGTTATCTAAAAAACTGCTCTCTTTAAATGTGGAATTAAGAGGCTGTCCAATAGTTCAAAGTATAATAAAGGATGCTAAACCTGCTACAGAACAAGATTGGGCAACAGAATATTTAGATTTAATACTTTCAATTAAAGTTGTAGATTCTTTAGATGAAGCCTTAGATCATATTTATAAATACGGCACAAAACATTCTGAAGCAATACTTACAAATAACTATTCTAATTCTCAGAGATTTTTGAACGAAGTTGATGCCGCTGCTGTATATGTAAATGCTTCTACCCGTTTTACTGACGGTGGAGCCCTTGGATTCGGCGCAGAAATTGGAATAAGCACTCAAAAGCTCCATGCAAGAGGCCCTATGGGACTTAAAGAGCTTACATCTTCAAAATATATTATTTATGGAGAAGGACAAATAAGAGAATAAAATCTAGTTAGGGAAGAAAACACAGTTAAGAAAGTAAATTAGAGATTAGGAAAACCTATTAGGAGTTCGAGGGTTAAAATATTTGTATTTTATACGCTATTTTAATATTAATGTTTACAAAGTGCTTAATTGAATGTTTTATTTAAAATAAAACATTCAATTAAGCTATAAAAACACATTAAATTTTAATATTTAGCACTAGCTTATTTTCTCTAAAACTGAATTTTTAAACGTAAGGATGAGCAGTTAAAGATTATTTTATCACCTTTCCATTTATAAACTTACTTATATTCATATTAATAAATTTAGGAAAACCTTAGCTAACCCTAAAAAAAGAAAGAATCCAAATACATCTGTTGCCGTTGTTAAAAATATGGCTGAAGCCAGTGCAGGATCTATACCGAATGCTTTTAACACAAGAGGAATCAAAAATCCAAAAAATCCTGCTATAACTAGATTTCCAATCATTGCAATAAATATAATAAGCCCAAGATACAGATTCCCATATTTCATATATAATATTAATCCAGTTAAAGCCCCTGTAGCTGCACCATTTATCATACCAAGAGAAACTTCCTTGAATATAAGTTTCCAGTCCTTTTTGAGTTCCAATTCTCCTAAGGCGATGCTCCTTATAACTACGGATAAGGACTGTGTTCCTGCATTTCCACCCATTCCGGCAACTATAGGCATAGCAGCTGCTAATGCTACAACCTGTGATATAACATCTTCAAATAATCCAACCGTAAATGAGGCTAAGAATGCTGTAGCTAGATTTATAAATAACCAAGGCAGTCTCTTTTTTATTGAAGTTACTAATGTACTGTCCACTTCTTCCTCTTCACTAACGCCACCTAAGCGCAGCATATCTTCTGTTTGCTCCTCAACGATAACATCGATAATATCATCAACTGTAACAATACCTATTAGTCCTTTCTTTTGATTAACTACAGGAATCGCTTTTAAGTCATATTTTGAAACAAGCAATGCTACCTGTTCTTGGTCCACTTCGGGATGAACGAAAATAATATTTTCATTCATTATCTCATATAATTGACTATCTTCTGGCGTTAGCAGTATATCCCTCAAGTCGGCAGTACCTGCCAATTCCCTCTTGTCATTTAGCACAAATATAATCTCTATTACTTCTGTCTTAGGTCCAATCTGTCTAACCTTCTTTAAAGCTTCTGAGATAGTTAAGTCTCCTCTTAGTGCTATATACTCCGTTGTCATGATACCACCTGCACTATCTTCAGCATATCCCAGCAATTCTTCTAACTTAGCAGTATCATTTTTTTTCATCATTTTCAACAAGTCTTTCCTTATGCTAAAAGGGAGATTCCCTAATATATCTGCTACATCATCATTTGACATAAATGAAAATAATTTAATTATTACCCCTAAGTCGAGAAGTGTTAGAATTCTTACTTGCAACTTCTCATCTGCTTGCTCTAAAATCTCAGCCATGCGCTGATTATCTACCAATTGATAAAATCTCAATAAGTCTTCACTCTCTAATTCCTCCAAAATAATCGCAACGTCTATAGGGTGCATATTATCAAGGAATTCATTAAGAGCGTTTTTGTCACTTTTTAATAAAATATCAATCAAAACTTCTAATCTTTCCATTTAATGCTCACCGCCTCTTTACAATAGCATTTTACAAATAAAATGCAAATATTCTTTAAGCCATATATAAGGCTGTTCCGGTATTTTTGCCCTTTACTTATTTCTTAAAATATAAAAAAATTATCCATAAATTGAATTTTTTATATTATCCTATCGAATAAAAAAGACAATAAGAAACTAAAGGTTAAACACACTTATTTTCAACCTTCTCATTAAAATTTTTATTTCATAGTCAATATTAGTGAATTATTCTGTAAAGAACATATGGGAGCAATAAAATCTGATTTGTAGAAATGGAAACATAAGAAATACTGTTATTAAACTCTGGCAAAAAAGAATAGAGTTTACAGCTTAATTTCACAGCATTATCTATATATCTCCGTTTACCCCCACTATCCATACTACTACCAGCAGACTCCATTCTTTTTCACCTCCATAAATTCAAAATAAAATAAAAAAACCTCCGTCAAACTTGAGCATATGACGAAGGTATTGCAAACAACACTTTCCCCTTCGAGTTTTGGCTCTGCAAGGCAATGTAGTTACATTAGATTAAGCCTTCTTTGTTCGGCCAAACCTGCTAACCAGTTCAGAATGTTTCCACTCTTTCACGGCAGTAACCCGTATCCTTGTAGTAACCTCACCTACCGAGGCATTATTTAATTATATATTTATAATATGCTTCTTTCTATAGAATTGCCTATCTTTTTTAGGATTAATGATTTTATCCCTCCTGCTTATTATAAACTTTATTCTAATAAATAACTTCCTTCCTCTTCTTCAAGTTTTGTTTCATTAAGCATTCCTGTATCTACTTCAGTTCCTACATCTTCAACTTCAGTCAGCATAGTACTTCTTCCTTTAAATAATGCTCCTTCTTGTATACATATATTCTTGACTAATATGTCACCAATAAGACTCCCCGTAGCTTCTATCTCTAGTAACTTATATGCAATTATATTTCCTTCTACCTTACCTGCTATACTAATCATATTAGCTTTTATGTTTCCAATAACCTGTCCATTTTCTCCTATAATGATATCAGATTTTGTACATATATCGCCTTTATACTTTCCATCTACTTTTATTATGCCATTAGAATTTATAATTCCTTCCATCTCCGTGTCTATGCCTATAATAGTATACACAGACTTATCTTGCACAATGTCAGATTGCTTTTCCTTTTTTGAATAAAATGCCATTCTATCACTCCTTTTCAATATTACTACTTTTATTAAAATTATTTTAAATGACTGCCAGTTATGCAAATAACCTTATATTTATTTTATATTCTAAATAATACATTTTATTCTTTATTTTCCATATTGAAAAATATATAATATTTTATAATAAGTGATTATAATTTATATTTTAAAAACTTGGAGAAATAATAGATATAAATATGCATAATGCTCTATTTTTCAAATTAAATTTCTAAGGAGGAAAGAAATGAAAACTATGCCTGAAGATAATAAAAAGTATATAAAAAGAAAGCTTAAATGTATATCCAATAAAATGTTAGAGGATTACTTGAAAATTGGAGAAATATATACAAGTGAGTATGACTATATCTGGGATACTTACGCTATAAAAGTAGATGGAGAAACTCTTTTCTTCAACAAAGAGATGTTTGAGGAAGTATCATAAGTCTTGAAGATCACCTTATTCCGTAAATAAGGTGATTTTTTCTATGTAAAATAAATCTTTATTTAATAATTGACATCACTAACAAACTATTGTAAACTAATTTTAACTTATAAGTTTACAATAGTTTGTTAGTGAGGTGTTTTTTATGAAAATTACTACAAGAGATATGATTTTAGTATCATTTTTTACTGCTTTAACGGCTGTAGGAGCGTTTTTAAAAATTCCTATTAGCCCCGCACCAATTACAATGCAGTTTTTATTTACTGCCTTTGCTGGCATACTGCTTGGCTCAAAATTAGGGGCGCTATCACAAATTATATATGTTGTGTTAGGACTTTTAGGCCTTCCTGTATTTACTAAGCCTAGTGGACTTTCATATGTATTTGAGCCTTCTTTTGGTTACTTGATAGGATTTATCTTTGGCGCTTACGTTATAGGCAAAATTTCTGAGACTAATAGTAAAACAAGCTTTATACGTTTATTTTTAGCATCAGTTGTAGGCATATCAGTTATTTATCTTATAGGAGTGCCTTACCTTTATATTATTTTAAAATATGCTATGGGAACATCTATTACTTTCGGTGGAGCTTTAAAGAGTGGACTTTTAATATTTCTCTCTGGAGATATAACAAAATGTATTGTAACTGCCATTATTGGAGTTAAAGTTGTTCCTAGAGTAAAACACTTGGTATCGGGTAGAAACCTGGTAGAAAGGTAGGTATACCATATGAATACTATATCTTACTTAGAATCTAAGGTTTTAAATGGAGGAGCAATAACTTTTGAGGAATCAATAGAACTTTCCAAAGTTGATGATATTAATTCACTATTAGAAGCTTCTCTTAAAATAAAACTTAAATTCAAACCCTCTTCAGCATGTCTATGCACCGTAGTTAATGCTAAATCTGGAAGTTGCTCTGAAAACTGCAAATACTGCGCTCAGTCTGTATATTACTCAACCGGGATTGAAGAATTTGAGTTATTAAGTACAGAAGAAATATTGAAAAAAGCAAAATATAATGAATCTAAAGGTGCAACTAGTTTCTCAATGGTTGTTAGTGGAAAAGGCTTAAATTATAATGAATTAGAACAATTAATTGATACAGTTAGAACCTTAAAACAAGAGACTAAACTTGAACTTTGTGCTTCCTTAGGAATTATGTCATATGACAAATTAGTACAACTTAAAGAGGTTGGGTTGTCAAGCTATCATCATAACCTACAAACTAGTAGGAACTATTTTAATCAAATTATTAACACACATAGCTATGACGATAGAATCAATACTATAAAAGCTGCACAAGAAGCTGGATTAAAGATATGTTCTGGCGGAATTATAGGTCTTGGTGAGACTATGATGGATAGGCTAGACCTTGCTTTTCAGGTAAAAGACTTAGGCATTAACTGCATACCTATTAATTGTCTGATACCAATTAAGGGCACTCCTCTTGAAAATGTACAGCCTATTTCTAAAGAGGATATCCTAAAAACTGTAGCTCTATTCAGATTTATTAATCCTAACTCCAATATTTTATGGGCTGCTGGTAGAGATTACCTAAAGGGATATGAAATACTTGGCTTTAAAGCTGGATTTTCTGCCATTATAACAGGCAATATGCTAACTACAGGTGGACATCAGATAACTGAAGATTTAGCTATGTTAAATAAGCTTAGTTCCATAGTATAAAAGCAGGATAAACTCCTGCTTCTATACATATCCATGTAATCCCCTTACTGAAACCTCTCCTGATATAATCTCTTCTACCTTTCCATTCTCATATCTTACAATAAGCTTTCCTTCATCACTCAATCCTATTGCCTCGGCAATAGTTTCATTTCCTCTATTTATTATTCTAATATTCTTTCCAATTAATATAGAATATCGTCTACAAATTTCTATAGAAGTCTTTATGCTATTTTCAGTAATAAACTCTTCATATAACTCTTCAAATTTGTTTAATATCTTAGCAACTAATTCTTTTCTTCTTATACTTACACCCTGCTCTATTTTTAAGGATGTCGCAGTAGATTTTACTTCTTCTGGGAACTCATCTTCTTCAATATTTACGTTCATTCCTATCCCTACAACCACGTAGTTTACCTTATTTATCTCGCCGCTCATTTCTGTTAGTATTCCACAAACCTTTTTATAATTTAAAATTATATCATTAGACCATTTTATATATGTTTCTATCCCAAGTTCTCTAGTGACTTTACAAACAGCTGCAGCAGCTATCTGTGTAATTTCTGGTACATACATAGGCTCTATATCAGGCCTTAATATAATAGACATCCATATACCCTTGTATTTAAGCGACACCCAATTACGTCCAAGTCTTCCACGACCACTTATTTGTTCCTCGCTAATAACTATAGTTCCCTCAGGTGTTCCTTCACTAGCTAGTCTTTTTGCTTCATTGTTAGTAGAATCTATTGAATCTAAATATTTTATGTCTTTACCAATAAGCTTAGTTGTAAGACTAGGTTTTATCTCCTCCAAGCTAAGCAAATCTGGAGATGATATAAGTCTATATCCTTTCCTAGATACAGATTCTATCTCATAACCATCTTCCCTTATTGCTTTTATATGTTTCCATATAGCAGCTCTTGTAACTCCTAAACTGCTGCTGATCTTTTCTCCAGATATAAAGCTATTTTCATTTTCTTTTAATAAGCTTATTATTTCTTCCTTCACAATAAATCCCTCTCTAGTTCTTAATTCTACATATCATTGCTTTTAATATATTTTAGCATATTTAATTAGAATAGTGTGTTTTAAGTCTAAAAAAGAGTGAGATTACTCCCACTCTCAATCTTATATTTTAATTAATTAATTATCCTCAGATAATATATTAGTATTCTCTAGTTTTAAATCTTTAGTTTTTATTATATCACTCTTTTCCCCACTTAAGTAAGCCGGCAATTCCATCCCAGCTGAGTCAAATATATCTTGGAAAGGAGGAATTGACTTTAACATCCCTGATAAGAAGTTTGCCGTAGTAGGTGTTCCATTAGAATTTCCCCCCATAGTATCCCATACTGTAACCTTATCTATCTTAATATTCTTTATAGCTTCAACTTGAAGTTTTACTATTTCAGGAAGCTTATCTGCAACCATAAGCATAACTGCATCTTTCGGATTATTCCCTGCTGCCTCAACAAGCTTACTGAATCCTTCTGCTTGTTTGCTTAAAATTTCCATAGTTCCTTGTGCCTGAGCTTGCATTTTAAATAATATGGCATCTGCTTCCCCTTTTGCTTGTCTTCTAATTCTCTCAGCCTCTGCTTCTGCATCTAACTCAACCTTCTGCTTATCTATCTCAGCCTTAACTATAATATCAGCTACATTCGTTGCTCTTTCCTTCTCTGCACGGGCCTTTTCAGCACCTTGCTCTGCAAGATATGCCTCCTCTAGAGCCTTTGCTGATTGAACTTTTTCTGCTGCTATAGCTATCCTATTAGCTTCTGCTTCCTTCTCACGTCTCTCAGCATCAGAGTTAACTATAGTAATCTTAGCTTGGTTTTCCCCTTCTATGGCTTCAGAGTTTGCCTTTGAAACTCTTACTCTTTCCTCTCTTTTAGCCTCAGCTTCACCTATAGCACCATCTCTATTTTTCTCTGCAACTGTTTTCTTTGCATCATTTATAGCCTTTGCAGCAGCTTCTTGTCCTAATGCAGTGATATATCCTGATTCATCCTTTATATCTGTTACATTTACGTTAATAAGCTTTAATCCAATCTTTTTTAGCTCTGCTTCTACGTTTTGTGATACATTATCAAGAAATTTATCTCTATCAGAGTTTATTTCTTCTATGTCCATAGTAGCAATAACAAGTCTTAATTGACCGAATATTATATCCTTAGCAAGTTCTTGAATCCCTTCTCTATTCAACCCTAAAAGCCTTTCTGCTGCATTGTTCATAACACCAGTTTCTGTAGAAATACCAACAGTAAAGGTTGAAGGCACATCAACTCTTATATTTTGTTTGCTTAATGCCTTTGTTAAGTTCACATCTATAGCTATAGGTCTTAACTCTAAAAATGAATAACTTTGAATTACTGGCCATATAAAGGCGGCTCCACCATGTATACACTTAGCGGTTCGATTACTTCCATCAGCTGCTTTCCCTGTCTTACCATAGATAACAAGGATTTTGTCAGATGGACATCTCTTATATCTAGAAAATAAAGCTATTATAATTACAAAAATAGCTACCGCAATTACCGCTGTTAAAATCAAAGATGCAAATCCTCCCATTAATATTTCCCCCTTCAAGTCTTATTTAACCTTTCAACTACTAATAAACCATTTTCTACTTTAGTGACTATAATCTTTGTACCAGTAGGAAGCTCTTCCCCGTAGGTGATAGCATCAAGTTCTTTGAGGGAACTTTGAAAATTCACCTGAACTTTTCCCCATCTTTCACCCCCAGATGGTATAGTTAAGTAAACATCTCCTATAACCCCAATAGCATAGTTTAAATTCATATTTCCGCTTTCTGTAAGCTTTAATATACCCTTTTCAATAAAGAGTAAAATAGCTATTACTGCTAAACCTAGAATTAAACCTAACCCTATCGTGAATACTTTACTATAATCTTTTCTAAGTCCCATGATTCCTGACCAGGAAAATATAGTGAAGAATATAATTGCATTCCTCAAGGTTACTAACTTCAAAGGTACATCTGGTTCTAAATCCATATCTAAGTCACCATCAATATCTAGTATATCCCCATTATCATCTATGCCAATTACTATTAATATCATTTGTACTATAAATAGCGCTGAAGACGGCACTGCTAATATCCAAAAAAATTTCTCAAAATTGGATATACCGACCCACCACTCTTCCATCTTCTATCCTCCTAATTATTTATAATATACCTATACTTAAAGTGTATTTTAGATTTTTTTAAATAGTACATAAAATTACCCTGCTTCCTTTATCTATAGGTTAAATATGCACTTATTAATAAAAGTGGACAGGTAAAATAAAGTTTTTCTCTGAATATTTTTAGCTTTAGCAGCTCTATCTTTTTATTTTTATTCTTCTACTTCTTCTTATTTAATTTCTTATTTAATTTCTTATTTAATTTCCCCTAGGTCCTTACAAGCCCCTTATAAGCCCCTATCCTTAAAACTTCAATAGATTAATAACCTTGAACTTGTGCTTAATACAAGCCTTAATTTTTAACGTGTTTAGCAGAAGTCCTCACCTTCAACGTTAGTGAGGTGGGGATGAATGCGTAAGAGGTAGTTGATTCTCTTATTTTTTTTATGCTGAAATATATTCAGTAGAAAGCAATAGAAATGAGTGTATATAATGAAGTTAGACACAAATAATCATTCAGTATTCTTATTACATTATCATCTTGTATTAGTCATAAAATATAGAAAAAATGTAATAAACAATAATATTAGTATTAGATTAAGAGAGATATTTGAGAAAATAAGTATAAATTATAACATAACCATAGAGGAATGGGAGCATGACAAAAATCATATTCATGTACTCTTCAAAGCACATCCTAATAGTGAGTTATCAAAATTCATAAATGCTTATAAAAGTGCTAGTAGTAGATTGATAAAAAAGGAATTCCCACAAATAAGAAAGCAATTATGGAAAGAATATTTTTGGTCAAGAAGTTATTGTCTTCTTACAACTGGTGGTTCTCCTATTGAGGTTATAAAAAAGTATATTCAAAATCAAGGTAAATAGCAAAGGTGGTGAAAGTGGTGGAAATTAATAAGGCATATAAATTTAGAATATACCCGAATGAAAAGCAAATAGAGATTATTGAAAAAACTTTTGGATGTTCAAGATTTGTATATAACCACTTTCTAAACCAAAGAAATGAAGTATATAGTAATGAAAAAAGATGTATGAGATATACAGAACAACAAAACCAATTACCAAGCATGAAAAAAGAATTTGTATGGCTAAAGGAAATTGATAGTACGTCACTACAAATGGCACTTAGAAACCTTGATACTGCTTTCAAAAACTTTTTTCAAGGTAGAGTAGATAAACCTAAATTCAAGAGTAAAAGGGATAATTATAAATCTTATACAAGTAATTTTGTAAATAGCAATATAGAAGTAAAAAAGAATAAGATTAAATTACCTAAATTAAACTGGGTAAAAGCAAAAGTACATAGATATGTTGAAGGAAGAATTATAAATGCTACTGTATCTATTACTCCAAGTGGAAAATATTTTGTATCAATATGTGTTGAAACAGAAGTAAATCCTTTAGAAAAAGTAGATAGTATTATAGGATTAGATTTAGGACTTACTCACTTTGCAATATTTTCTACTGGAAAGAAAGTAGATAACCCTAAATATCTAAAAAAGTCATTAGAAAGGTTAGCAAAAGAACAAAAGAAATTGAGCAGAAAACAATATGATAGTAACAATTATCATAAACAGAGAATAAAGATTGCTAAATTACACGAGTATATCACTAATCAAAGAAATAACTTCATTCACCAATTATCTAAAAGAATTATAAACGAAAACCAAGTTATAATTCTTGAAGATTTATCAGTAAAGGATATGCTCAAAGATAAAGATTTAGCAAGGAGTATTTCAGATGTTAGTTGGTCTAAATTTATTACCATGTTAGAGTATAAAAGTAAGTGGTATGATAGAGTATTACATAAAATAGATAGGTATTTTCCAAGTTCTAAAATCTGTAATAATTGTGGATATGTAATTGAGGAGTTACCATTATACATAAGAAAATGGGACTGTCCGAGTTGTAATACCGTAGGTATAGATAGAGATATAAATTCTGCAAAAAATATACTACAACAAGGATTATTAAAGTTAGCATAAAAATAAAAACCGTAGGAATTACGGAGTTCGCCTATGGAAAAGCAGACAGCACAAATCTTTGATTTGTTGCTGGTCGCTTTATACAAAGTTGATAGAGGTTACAAAATCAATGAAGTAGGAAAAGTTCTTGTGCAGGACACAAGAAGCCCACACTTCTGCGTGAGCAAGTGGAGGGTTAATTCACTTTACTTTTACATAAATAAAAACATAATTATTATTTTACTTCTTTATAGAAATACTATATAATATAATTAATTAATATACCCCCTGAGGGGATAATGAAATGTAAAAAGGAGGCTATATTATGGAACCACATGAATTACTTAATTACGAGAACTGGGTAGTTATTGGAAACGTTTTAGACTCATCAAAATTTGCTTATAAAATATTAAAATCCTTAGAACAAGGTAACTTTAATGTAAAAGGAATTTATCCTAAAGATACTACTGGAACAGCTTTTAAGTCTTTAAAAGAAGTGCCTTACAAAATTGATGTCATAGATCTATGTATTAATCCAGCCCTTGGGATTAACTTTATAAAAGAAGCTAAGGAGCTGGGAATAGATAAGGTTTTGGTTCAACCAGGCGCTGAAAGCCAAGAAATATTAGATTACTGCAAAGAAAATGGAATAACAGCTATAGAGAGCTGTGCTCTTGTATTATTATCAATTTATCGCAATATAAAAACTCATCATGCATAAGCAGACATCCCAAATCTATGATTTGGTGATGATCGCTTAAGCAGAGAGCCTAAATCTATGATTTAGTGCGAATCGCTTACTCTGCGAATACTCCTCTTATGATAAGAAGATGAGTTTCCTATAAAAAATAGGATGGAACCCTAAAGCTCCATCCTATTTTTATCGCTATAACATCAAAAATGTTCCAGCTACTATAATTCCAGCATAAATTAGGTCTATTAAACAGTACCCCATAGCAACTCTTCCTAGATCAACTCCGATTCTTCGAATGACTTGATACCTGCGTAAAAGTAAAGCTTTAAAATGATTTGCCAAGCATAATAACGCAAAGGTAACTTTTGTAACATGTTATTGGATATACTGGTTAACAAGGTATATATTACTCCTTGAGAAAGCCTATGAACTTTTTATATACTTTTAATAAATAATTCATAGAGGTTTTAAAATAGACGCTGTAAACAAATATAATGCATCAATATTAGGGATGCATAACTATTACAAAAATGCGACAAAGGTAAGCCTTGATTTTTATGAAATAGCATTCTTAGTTAATAAAAGCCTATATAACCGAACAAAGAAAATAAGAAGCGAAACAGGTTTAAAAAGCAAAGCATTCATAAAGTATTACGGAAGGTATAAATATAAAACCATTTATATTGTAAAGATAGCTTTATTTCCAATAGGAGGAATTAGAACTAAAGACGCACTAAATCACGTAAATGGTATATGTAATTATACGGAAGAAGGAAGAAAGAAAATCCATGAAAATCTTAAAGGGATAAATCATGATATACTGCAATACATCATGACATACCCCGTGCAGGGTCAAAGCACTGAGTATAATGATAACAGAATATCTTTATATGTAGGACAAAACGGTAAGTGCAGTATAACCGGTGAACCCTTAAACATAGGAAACATGGAAGTTCATCATAAGAAGCCTAGGTTATTAGGCGGCAGTGATGAATACAACAATCTGACCTTTATACAATTCGATGTACATAAACTGATTCATGCTATTGCAGATAAAACTATTGAAGAATATAAAGAGAAAGTTAAATTGAGTGAAAAAGGCTTTGAAAAACTGAACGAGCTTCGTTTGAAAGTTGGAAATTGTGTGATTTAAGAAAATAAGTTAATATTGATGGAACGCAGTGTGCGGTGAAAGTTGCAAGCACTGTGTGGAGCGGGGGAAAAGATGGAGATAACTTCAAAGTCTTACCTATCGCTATTTTAAAGTAGGTACTATAATCCTGAGTGGGGTAGATTTATTAATACGGACTCATTAGGTGGGGTGGTTGGAGAACTACTATCTCACAATGTATTTGCTTATTGTAAAAATAATCCTATTATGTATAGTGACCCGTCAGGACATTTTCCTATTTTGATAGTAGCTATTATAGCAACAATAGTAATAGCACCAATAGTAATGGCTTTTGCTCCAACATATTCAGAGAGAGAGACAGATAAAACACAACATTATAACAGACAAAGCTTTAATACTGGTATTCCAGAAACGTATGATGATATGCAGCATTCTGTAAGCAAAGGAGAATATGAGCAATTGCCTCCATCTCAAAGTATTTACCATAAAATTGGTAAATACAATAAGAATAATGAGAAATATGTTTCTAAGGATGGGCATAAAGAGGCGGTTTTCAATCCTACTACTAGAAAATTAGTAATAGATCCAGTAAATATGGGAACATATAATTTTAATGGTCCCAAGGATTTATTTGGACTTCCTCATTTATTTAGAGATGTAATACCATATTATATATGGGGTAATAGTCCTGATGATCCTACAAATTTCTTTGATAGAATGAAAGTTACCATTTTGGGACCTGATTCTGTGAATATTAAGGGGTATTAAACTATGAAAAAAAAGGAAAAGTTAATTTTTATAATTATAATGATACCTGTATGGATTTTATTGCTATATGAGTATAATTGCGGTTATGCTAAAAGGTTGAATAATGCTATAGAAAGTAATAGTGAATCAATGGTTGTAAAGATATTAAAGTTTCCAGGAAATATTAATAGTATACCCCATATACCGCTATTATGGGACCTTCCTAATGATACTCCTTTAACTAAAGCATCTTTTGAAGGTAATATAAATATAATAAAGATACTTTTAGACAATGGGGCTTCAATGAATACTAGCAAATATTCTTGGCGTCCTTTAGAGGCAGCATTAATGAGATATTACCCAAATAAGTTAGAGGTTGTTAAGTTGCTTATCGAATATGGAGCTGATGTAAATTTAAAAAATTTTGATGGTTACACACCTATATTAATAGAGACGGAAAAGGTGCTACGAGAGAAGAACGGAATAAAAATAAAGATGAGGAGTTAATTAATTATCAGGTATTTATGTTATTAGTAGAGCAAGGTGCAGATATTTATGTAGAGGATGTATCAGGAAGGAATGTTCTTTTCAATGTAGCTTTCTCAGATAATAGTTTAATCGCTAAATATCTGATTAATAATGAGAAATTTAATATTAATAAACAGGATGTGATGGGATGGACTCCTCTAATATATGCTATAAAGTATAATAGTTACGATGTTGCAAAGATATTGATTGAAGCTGGTGCTGATAAGGAAATTAAAGATAAAGAGGGAAAAACAGCAATAGATTACGCTAAAGAAAGTGAATTTAAGGAGATAAGTGATTTATTTAATAGCAACCAGAAAAAGCTCTCCTAGCGTCGACCTTTTTCTGGAGGTTCCTCTGGGACAAAGCCATAAAATACTAAGGACGAGTATAGTGGAGCTGAAAAAATCAGTTAATTTAGTGAAAAAGCAAGTGGTACTACTCGAAAAATTAAAAATATGGAAGTATGTCTGTAAGTAAAATATAAAGGGGCTGTTTCAAAACAAAGTTTTGAGGCAGCCTTTGTTTCATTGGTATTTGGATAGAATATAAGCTTACTAAGTATTTATTTAGATAGCAGCAACAAGCTTAACCTAACCGTAAGAGATAGTGGCGGAGGCTGGTTAACTTTAGCAAGGAGCTGACTTCCAGTCATCTCCTAGCACCTCGGAGGATGTAAACAAATTGTGAACACAATTTGTTTTGCTATAAGCTTTAAATATAGTGTAGATGGTATAAGAACCGAGGAGATAGTAAATGGAGTAACAACAAAATATCATCTTGTAGGAGGTAAAGTAACCTTTGAGGATAATGGTGTAGACAAGATTTACTATACATATGATTCAGATAGCAATTTAGCAAGTATGAACTTAAATGGCACTGAATACTACTACATTAGAAATGCTCAAGGTGATATAATTGGAGTGTATGATAAAAATGGTATACAGGTTGTAAGTTATGTATATGACAGCTGGGGTAAACCTATATCAACTACCGGTACACTTGCATCAACAGTTGGGGCAAAAAATCCTTATCGCTATAGAGGATATAGATATGATAGTGAGACTGGATTATATTATCTTCAAAGTAGGTACTATAATCCTGAATGGGGTAGGTTTATTAATGCAGATGGCATTATTGGACAAACAGGTGAGTTACTTGGACATAATTTATTTATATACTGCAAAAATAGTTCAGTTAATGGTAAAGATCCATCGGGCTTTAAGATGGTATTTGCAGATGAAGAAACACAAAGACAATATGATCAATGGATAAGAACATCATCCTTTACTACAAGTTCAGTAAATAATTCAAGATTAAACGATATTGATAATAGTATAAATAGTCCTAAAGGTGCAGCTATAATTTCTAAGCTTGATGGAAAGGTAGGCGGTTCCATAGCAACAGGTATAACTGCTAGTAAAAAAGTGAACCTTGATGGAACACTAGGGTTAACTGCACATATAAAAAATCCAGGACCGATTTCTAAGTTAGTAGGGGGAACAGTTAGGGCAACAGGTATTCTTGCGGTTGCAGCTTTAGGTATAGGAATAGCCAATAATTTTATAAATTATGAGCATGCATGGGACAGAACAGCTACTGACTTAGTTTTATTTGGACTTGGCGTTAAAGCTGGTTTAATGCTAGCTGCTCTTAATCCTGTTACCTCGCTAGGAACTGCTGCAGTAATAGGTGGTGGAATTTTGATTGCATATGGAGTGTCGTGGCTTGATAACAAAATTAAAAATGATTATTTATCGGAAAGGAAGAGAGGATGAATATGATAAACTTTTTAGAAAAAACTGCGTTAGTGCTATTGATGCCTGCATTAGCAAGTTTGTTTTTCGCAGATACATTTATAGGTAGTTTAATATTAGTGATAAGTTGTGTTTGTGCTGAAGTAATTGCTACAATTGTAGGTATAATTAAAAAAGATACACCAATAAAGTTTTTCATATTAGGAGATACACTAGCTTTTTTAGGGATTTTATTAATTGTATCAATATATTATCTAAAAAGAGATGATATTGCTATGATATTAGTAATATTAATGCTTGTATTTGTATTTGTTTTTTGTACGATTAATAATATAAAAGAACGTAGAAATAAATAATGCTATCAGTCTTCCGCTATGGTACGCAGTATTTCCCGAATAATGTAAAAACATGGGAGTATGTCTATAAGTAAAATATAAATGGTCTATCTCAAAACAAAATTTTGAGATAGACCATTGTTTTATTAGCATCAGAAGGAAATGGAGCCTTGTTAAGTCTTTATTTAGATAGCAGCAATAAGCTTAACCTAGCGGTAAGAGATAGCAACCAGAAAAAGCTCTCCTAGCGTCGACCTTTTTCTGGAAGTTCCTCTGGGGCGAAGCCATAAAATACCAAGGACGAGTATAGTGTAGCTGAAAAAATCAGTTAATTTAGTGAAAAAGCAAGTGGTACTACTCGAAAAATTAAAAATATGGAAGTATGTCTGTAAGTAAAATATAAATGGTCTATCTCAAAACAAAATTTTGATTTTGAGATAGACCCTTGTTTTATTAGCATCAGAAGGAAATGGAGCCTTATTAAGTCTTTATTTATACAGTAGCAACAAGCTTAACCTAGCCGTAAGAGATAGTGCCGGAGACCAGCTAACTTTAATAACATCTGTAGAAGCTGTAACTATAAACACATGGAACTATGGAGCATTTACCTGGAGTTTATCAGGAACAACCTTAAATGCAAAACTATATCTAAACGATAAAGTTTATTCAGGAAGCACCGCGAGCTTCAAAGACTTTACAGGAGTAAAAACAGCAGTAGGAGGAACCGTAACAGGAACTTACCAGCTAAATGGACAACTAGAGGGACTAAGTAGTTATAATACAGCATTAACTTCTGAAGAAGTAAACAGCATATACACAAATGGAAGAGGAAACTGGGTAAGCTATAAACAGAGTTCTTAGCTTCAGATGGAGTTTTTACTCCACCTGAGGCTTAGAAATCGTTATCTAGGGATGTAGCCGCTCTTTACTTCCACTTTGAAAAATATGGAAGTATTAGAGCGGGTAATCATCAGATATATATGACAGCTTAGGAAGACTAACTGACAGGGCACTAAACACAGGTATATTTAATTACAATACAAAATATGCTTTTGAAGCGGGAGCTGCTGCAGGCACTACTACAACAAGAGTAAGTGAAATAGACAATAATGGTAAGAAGATAGCTTATACTTACGACCAGAATGGTAATATTAAAACAATTACTGAAGATGGAAAAGTAATAACATATTATTATGATGGATTGAATCAGCTTACAAGAGAAGATAATGAAGTATTAAACAAGACTATAACATACTCTTATGATGGTGGAGGAAATATTCTAAGTAAAACCGAATATCCACATACAATAGGAACCTTAGGAGATCCAACTTCAACAATATCCTACGATTATGAAGATGCTAACTGGAAAGACAAGCTTACAAGCTATAATGGAAAAGCTGTAACCTATGATGCTATAGGAAATCCATTAACTTATGACGGCTACACACTTACTTGGGAGCAAGGCAGACAGCTAGCAACAATGAAGAGCAACGATTATGACATAAGCTTTAAATATAACGTTGACGGTATAAGAACAGAAAAAACAGTAAATGGAGTAACAACAAAATATCATCTTGTAGGGGATAAGGTAACCTTTGAGGATAATGGTACTGATAAAATTTATTACACTTATGATGTAGGAGCTAATCTTGTAAGTATGAACTTAAATGGCACTGAATACTACTACATTAGAAATGCTCAAGGTGATATAATTGGGTTGTATGATAAGGGTGGTATTCAGGTTGTAAGTTATACCTATGATTCTTGGGGAAAGTTGATATCTATTGATGGAAGTCTTAAAGATACTGTAGGAGCTAAGAACCCTTATAGATACAGAGGATATAGGTATGATAGTGAGACTGGATTGTATTATTTGAATTCACGTTACTATAATCCTAATTGGGGAAGATTTATAAACGGAGATATAGTATTAGGTGCTGCAGGACAATTATTAACACATAATATGTTTGCCTATTCTTTTAATAACCCAATTAGCAACCAGAAAAACCTCTCCTAGCGTCGACCTTTTTGTAGAAATTCTTCTGGGGTGAAGCCATAAAATACCAAGGACGAGTATAGTGTAGCTGAAAAAATCAGTTAATTTATAGTGAAAAAGCAAGTGGTATTACTCGAAAAATTAAAAATATGGAAGTATGTCTGCAAGTAAAATATAAAGGATGGAACCTTAAAGCTCCATCCTATTTTACTCTATAAGAAGAAGAATGCTGCTGACACTATAATCCCTGCATAAAGCAAGTCTATTAAGCAATATCCCATAATATCCTTAGCACTAAGCCCTGCTATTGCTAAAGCTGGTATTGCCCAGAATGGTTGTATCATGTTTGTCCATGCATCCCCCCATGCAATACCCATTGCAACTTTTCCTGGGTCTACCCCAATTCTAGCTGCTGCAGGCATCATTATAGGAGCCTGTACTGCCCATTGTCCACCACCTGATGGTACGAAGAAATTAATAATACCAGCACTTAGGAATGTGAATAGTGGGAAGGTTCTTGGAGTTGAAATAGCAACGAATACATTTGCAATTTCTCCTGCAAGACAAGCGCCTGAAGCATTTGCTCCTACCATCATACCCATTATACCTGCATAGAATGGGAATTGAAGAATAATTCCTGCTGCACCTTTAGCTGCCTCTGTAACAGCTGCAATAAATCTTTTTGGTGTTCCATGAAGTATTAATCCTAAGAATAGGAATATACCATTAACTACATCTAGTGTTAAGTTAAATCCTTTAGTTGCAAAATAATAGAATATATATGTGAATCCCATAATAGCAACAAGAAGAGAAATTAAACGACTATTTTCTAACTTGTCAGCTGGTGTCATTTTTTCTCTTGGCATTTCTTCTGGTTCTGGATCTTCAACTAAAAGTTTTGGATCTATAACAACTGTTTCTTCCTTTTTAGGCATCATAGCCTTATTTATTAATGGAAGAGTAATTAATAAAACTAATAACGCCACTATGTTGTATCTAGAAAATAGCGTTTGGCTAGTTGGAATAGGCGCAGTAATAACACCTGCTGTAGCTTTCTTTACAGCATCTCCACCACCTGCTACTGTTAGCGGAATAGAACCTGAAAGTCCTGCATGCCATACTAAAAACCCAGAATATGCAGAAGCTATTAGCAGCCTATAGTCTACTCCCTTAACCTGCCTTGCAAGTTCTTTTGCAAAAATTGCTCCTATTATAAGTCCAAATCCCCAGTTCAACCAACAAGCTATAGTAGAAATTAAAGTAACAAATATAATTGCTTGTGCCGGACTCTTAGGAACCTTAGCCAACTTTTTTAGTCCTCTTTTAAAAGAAGGTGCATGAGCTAAAGTATTTCCTGTAACTAATACTAAAGCCATTTGCATTGAGAAAGCAAGTAAACTCCATAAACCATTACTCCAATGTACTACCATTGCGAGTGGTGTCTGCTTAGTAACTATAAGTCCTAATATAAAAGTTAAGAAGGTTAGAAATATAGCAAATATAAACGCATCTGGTAAATACTTTTGCACTAAATTTACGCAAGCCCTTGTTAGCTTCTTAAACATATATTACACTTCCTCTCTTTTTTTATTATTTCCCAGAAATCGTTTTCAAAGTTTTTAGT
Source organism: Clostridium bovifaecis (assembly GCA_009738435.1). GTDB lineage: Bacteria > Bacillota > Clostridia > Clostridiales > Clostridiaceae > Clostridium_H > Clostridium_H bovifaecis. Next base: position 3,667,379 of record CP046522.1, read on the forward strand.
TAAGTCTTTATCCATCTAAAATAATCAACTCAACCATACAAGTTCATCTCCTATACAAAAGATATTTGTACAAAATACTACATTATAACCTCGTGTATTATTTTGTATTTACATCTATTTATATGAGGTTAATCTAATTTATATGATGTAATTTCTGCTTAAAAATGAATTTTCATCTGATAGTTTAAATAATTATTAACTTTCCAAACTTACAAATTACATATACTATTTGTATACTATAATAAAAAAAGGATGAAACCTAAGTTTCATCCCTTTAATCATGTTTTTACAAGAAGTAAAATGCTCCGCATATTATAATTCCGGCATATATCAAGTCTATTAAACAGTATCCCATGATATCTTTAGCACTAAGTCCTGCTATTGCTAATGCTGGTAATGCCCAGAATGGTTGTATCATGTTTGTCCATGCATCTCCCCAAGCAATACCCATTGCAACTTTTGCTGGATCTACTCCAAGTTGTGCTGCTGCTGGCATCATTATAGGCGCTTGTACTGCCCATTGTCCACCACCTGATGGTACGAAGAAGTTAATAATACCACCAGCTAAGAATGTAAATAATGGGAAAGTTCTTGGTGTTGAAATAGCAACGAATACATTTGCAATTTCCCCTGCAAGAGAAGCTCCTGCAGCATTTGCTCCCACCATCATACCCATTATACCTGCATAGAATGGGAATTGAAGAATAATTCCGGCTGCTCCTTTAGCTGCATCTGTAATAGCTGCAATAAATCTTTTTGGTGTTCCATGAAGTATTAATCCTAAGAATAGGAATATACCATTAACTACGTCTAGTGTTAAATTAAAGCCCTTAGTTGCAAAATAGTAGAATATATAAGTGAAGCCCATAGCTGCTACAAGTAGAGAGATTAAACGACTATTTTCTAACTTATCAGCTGGAGTCATCTTATCTCTAGGTATTTCTTCTGGTTCTGGCTCTTCAATTAACATCTTTGGATCAACTACAATAGTTTCTTCTTTACTTGGCATCATAGCCTTATTAAGTAATGGAAGTGTAACTAATAAAATTAATACTGCCACTAAGCTATATGTTGAGAATAAAGTCTGACTAGTTGGTATAGGATTTGCTATAACCCCTGCTGTAGCTTTCTTTACAGCATCTCCTCCACCTGCTACTGTTAGAGGAATAGAACCTGAAAGTCCTGCGTGCCATACCATAAATCCTGAGTATGCAGAAGCTATAAGCAATCTATAGTCTACACCTTTAACTTCTCTTGCAAGTTCCTTTGCAAAAATTGCTCCTATTATAAGTCCAAATCCCCAGTTTAACCAGCAAGCTATAGTAGAAATTAAAGTAACAAACATAATTGCTTGTGCTGGTGTCTTAGGTATTCTAGCTAACTTTCTTAATCCTTTTTTGAAGGCTGGTGCGTTAGCTAGTGCACTACCTGTAACTAGTACTAAAGCCATCTGCATTGAGAATGCAAGCAAGCTCCATAATCCATTACTCCAATGAACTACCATTGCTAATGGAGTTTGTTTAGTAACAATGATTCCTAAAATAAATGTTAAAAATGTTAAGAAAACAGCAAAAATAAATGCATCTGGTAGGTACTTTTGTACAAGATTTACGCAAGCCCTTGTTAATTTTTTAAACATTTGCTCCCCACTCCTTATACTTTTGATTTTTATTTATGCTAAACTTGATAAAGAATTATTTTTCTAATCCTCTATCAAGTTTAGATTTCTAAATTTAAAGCTTTATTAAACTTCCATTGGTTTTAAATCTTCAGCAATAATTAAATCTGCTTCAGTAGCAGCTTTAACATCTTCAACTGTAAATCCTTCACCAATTTCTCTTAAAACTAATCCTTCTTTAGTTACTTCCATAACTCCCATTTCAGTTATTATTAAGTTTACTTGGTTTGCAGCTGTTAATGGAAGCGTACATTGTTTTAGTATCTTTGGAGCTCCTTTTGCTGTATGTTCCATTGCTACTATAACCTTTTTAGCTCCTACAACTAGATCCATTGCTCCTCCCATACCTGGAACCATTTTTCCTGGTATCATCCAGTTTGCAAGATTTCCTTTATCATCTACTTGTAGTGCACCAAGCACTGTCATATCTACATGTCCACCTCTTATTATAGTAAAGGACATTGAGCTATCAAAGAAGGCTGCGCCTGGATGTATAGTTACAAATCCACCGCCAGCATTTACAAGATCTTTGTCTTCTTTTCCTGCTTCTGGTGCTGATCCAAGACCTACAAATCCATTTTCTGATTGTAGTGTAACATCCATTCCTTCTGGAATGTAGTTAGCAACCATTGTTGGAAGACCAATTCCTAGATTTACAACGTCTCCATCCTTTAATTCTTTAGCAACTCTTCTTGCAATTAATTCTTTTACTCCGCTTTTTCCCATTTTACTTGTCCTCCTTTACTATATAATCTACAAAAATTCCAGGAGTCATTACATTGCTTGGATCTATCTCTCCAACTTCTACTAATTCTTCAGCTTCTACAATAACTAATTCTGCTGCAGTAGCCATTAATGGGTTAAAGTTTCTAGTTGATTTGTTATAATATACATTTCCTTTTTTATCAACCTTAGAGCCAAAGATTATAGCTACATCTGCTTTTAAAGGTTTTTCTAAAAGATATTCTGTTCCATCAACAGTTATCTTCTCTTTTCCATTTTCAACAATTGTTCCAAGTCCTGTTGGAGTTAAAAATCCTCCAAGTCCAGCTCCACCACATCTTACTCTTTCTGCTAGAGTTCCTTGTGGGACTAGCTCTACATCCAATTCTCCTGCATTCATTTGTCTTCCTGTTTCTGCATTAGTTCCTATGTGGCTAGCTATAACCTTTTTAACCTGCTTATTTACTACTAATTTTCCTACTCCTCTATCTACATAGGATGTATCGTTACAAATGATTGTTAAATCTTTTACCCCTTTTGAAGCTAGCTCGTCTATAATCTGACATGGGCTTCCTGTTGCAAGAAATCCTCCTACCATCACAGACATACCATCTTTGATATAGCCAGCAGCCTCTTCTAGAGTGATTAATTTGTTCATATACTCTCCTCCTTTAATAATATATAATAATTTAAAATTGCAAGTTATTGCAATCGTTTACCTATGCTTTTGTTAACATATTAACGCATGGCAATAAATGGCCTATAATGAACCTAACTTAAATTCGTAAGATTTATTATAACCACCAATTCATTTACACTTTATTCTATATAAGATATTTCATACCATATTATGTACATACTTTATTTGATATTGTAGTATATTTTTCCTCTTAATATAATTATACCTAAATATTAGTAATAGTAAATATGATTTTTTACTTTTTATTAAAATTTATATATGTAGATCTATTAACTCATATATCTTACATATGCACATTGTGCATAAAAACGGTATAATAATTTCTTTAATGAACACTTTGTATTTTTTTTAACAATTTCATCTATAATTATATACCTATTATGTAAATTAGTCCATACCTTTCAAGGACATAGTCTGCATTATTATGGAGTTTCATGTAAAATAATGATTATTATATTCTTGGTCGACGTAAAAAGCCTTGAATTTCAAACTTAGTTCAAGGCTTTTTATGTTGGCTATAAAATATTATTTATTAGCTTTAGGAGGCATAACTTTAGCTTGGCCTTCTATAACTACTTTACCCTCTTGATTAGTAACTGTTGTTTTGAGAACTAATCTATTTTTTTCTTCATTTCTTTCTATCACTTCTGCTTCTGCAGTTACTGTATCTCCCATTCTTACTGGTGCTATAAATCTTAATTCTTGGCTCATGTATATTGTTCCTGGTCCAGGGAGGTACATTCCAAGTACAGTTGAAATTAAACTAGAAACCAACATTCCATGACATATTCTGCCTTTAAACATTGCCTTTTCGGATGCAGCCTGATTAACATGAGCAGGATTTAAATCTCCTGATATTCCTGCAAATAAATATACATCAGTTTCTGTTAAAGTTTTAGTAAACGAAGCCTTATCTCCTAATTGAATTTCATTAATAGTTTTTCCTATCATTTTAATTTCTCCTTTCTTTACCAAAGCATTAACTTATTTGCTTGCTCTCTTAATTCTCCTCTAAAATCAGGATGAGCAATAGAAATCAATCCATTTACTCTATCTTTTACAGTTTTTCCTTTTAAACAGGTTACTCCATATTCAGTAACAACATATTCCACATCATTTCTTGATAGAGAAACTATTGCACCTGGCGTTAATGTTGGAACAATTTTACTTTTTTGCTGTCCAGTTGCTTTATCTGTAAATGTAGAATAAAGTGCAATTATGGATTTTCCACCCAAGCTCTTTTGAGCCCCTATAGCTGTATCAGCTTGACCACCAGTTCCACTAAATTGGCTTGAACCAACAGATTCCGAACAACATTGCCCTGTTAAATCCACCTCTAGTGTTGTATTTATAGAAACTTGTTTATAATTTTGTCCTATAACATATGGGTCATTTACATAATCACCATTCATTACAGCGACACCTGGATTTTGGTCTATAAAATCGTAAAGCCTTTCTGAACCAAGAATCATAGTAGCAACAGAAACACCCCTATGCAAAGTTTTTCTATTATTTGTTATAACGCCAGCTTCTATAAGATCAATCATTCCGTCTGTTAATAATTCAGTGTGAATTCCAAGATCTTTTTTATCCCTAAGGGCTGCTGCAACTGCATTAGGAATTCCACCTATTCCAAGTTGAATTGTAGATCCATCTTCTATTAGTTCAGCAATATAATTTCCTATGATTATATCCTTTTTATTACTTGGCGCATATGGGAATATAGGGACTGGTCTTGCAGTTTCATATACATAATCAACTTGACTAATATGAACATTTGTATCTCCAAAAGTTCTTGGATAGTTTGGATCTATTTCAAGTATTACTATGTCAGCAGCTTCTAATAAAAGCTTTTCGTAGGTTGCTGTTAAAGATAAATTAAAATATCCATGCTTATCCATTGGAGTTGCAGTTCCTATAAACATTTTTGGTGCTCTAGTACTAATTCTATCCGCTGCTGATTTATGAAGGTGATTTGGGACGAAGTTTGTAGTTCCATATGGATGAGCCTTTCTTATAGGTGGTGTATAAAACCAAGCTGCATTTATAAAATGGCCTGCCATATCCGGCTCTGAGAAGAACTTATAGTTACCCATATTAAGGCATGTAAATACTCGGACATTTTCTACTTTGTCCTTGACTTCATGCAATCTTGACATAAAATCCATTGGTTCCATTGCAGCAAGTCCTGCAACTATATCCATATTTGACTCAACTTTATTGAGTGCCTCATCTAAAGATATTAGTTTATTTTTATATTGCTCATTATAATTCATACTTATCCTCCTAATTCTTATTTTTGCTATAGCCTAGGCGCCTATTCTTCAGCCAAACCCCACCTAATTACGTTTGCAGCCCATGCATATCCTATACCAGCAGCTATCATTGATATTACAGTACCTTCTTTGAGTTTTCCTTGCTGAATAGCTAAATGCAGCGATAAAATTTGGTCTATTTGACCTATATGCCCGTAATCGCTTAGATATATTGATTGATCTTCAGTTAATCCTAGTAAATGTAACATATTTTTGTGCTGAGAATACTTAAAATGAAGAACAGCAAGATATCCAACATCTTTTCTTGTTAAACCTGATTTTTCAAGAGACTTATCTATACAGTGCATCCAATTTGGCATAGATATTTCATTTAATGCATCCTTCATGTGTTTAGCATCTAATAGCCTTAATGATTTGTATGCCTCATGTAAGTTTTCACTATTTATAGGATTTATAATGCCGCCAATTTCAACTCCAGCATCTCTAGCAAGAGACCCGTCAGACATAATATGAGTTCCTAAAAGCTCATTTTTCCCATAATCCTTCTTGATAAGTATAGCTCCGCCACCTGCCCCGAGATTATACATCATTGACATGTCCTTATCTGTATAATCAACGAAATCTCCATTTCTATATCCACCAACTACCATTACAGTATTGATTTCATCATCAGATAACATCATATCTTTTGCAATTTTCATCGCAGCAACACATGTACAACATCTTTGCTGGACATCAATTGCCCATGCATTCCTTGCACCTATTTTTTCTTGAATGTAAATTCCTGAAGTAGTCAGTGGATATTCCTTCCATTCTTCTCCAATACATAATATTAGATCGATATCCATTGGATCTACTCCTGTATTTTTCAAGCAATCAATGGCTGCTAATACTCCCATCTCTTGTGTTCCATCTTCAATGCCTTGGCCTGGAACACTTTTTTGGTTAATCCCTAACTTTGTTCTAATAGCATCTTCAGACCAAACCCCATTGGTCGCATCTGCTATATCCTTTGCAGTCATAATCCTCTTTGGTAAATAAATACCTGTTCCTACTATACCTACATGCTTTCTCATGACAACACCTCCAAATAACTTTCACCACTCTCACTCTTAATTTAAAGCAAATACTATGCCAAACTTTGGATGTCAAAAAACATAAAAAATACAGGCTAATAAGATAACGTATTCACCTTATTTCCTGTATTTATTTGAAACAGTGTATATATTTGTTACATTTATGCTTCTAAATTGTATTCCTCAATTTTTCTATATAGCGAAGCTCTAGGAATATTTAATTTTTTCGCAACCTCACTTTTATTATGATTACATTCTTTTAAAGTATTAATTATTACCTCTTTTTCTACAGAATCTAATATCTCCTTTAATCCCGCTGCATTTTCTAAGTTTGCAACGATATTACTCATCTTGACTGCCTTTTTTAACATATATGCTGGAAAGTCCTCTGGTGTTATATCTACATTTTCTGCATTAACTGAAACCTTGTCAACAATATTTCTTAATTCTCTCACATTTCCAGGCCAATTATGATTTTTAAGAATCCTTACGCACTCTTCAGGCATACGTCTATAAATTCCTGTTTCTTTATAAAACTCTGATAAAAACTTATCTACCAGCTCAGAAATATCATCTTTTCTTTCTCTTAATGGAGGTATCTCTAAAGTTAAAACATTGAGTCTATAGTATAGGTCTTCTCTAAATTCCCCTTTTTCTATCATCTCTTCTATATTTCTATGTGTTGCACATACTACTCTCACATCAATCTTTATAGGAGTTTTAGAACCTATAGGCTGTACCTCTCTTTCCTGTAAAACCCTCAATAATTTTGCCTGCATATGAAGAGGCATTTCCCCAATTTCATCTAAAAATATTGTGCCCCCATTTGCAAGCTGGAACTTACCAATGCTTCCACCTTTTCTAGCTCCAGTAAATGAGCCTTCCTCATATCCAAAAAGTTCTGCTTCTATTAAATTTTCTGGTATAGCAGAGCAGTTTATGCTGACAAAAGGTTGATCATTTCTATTACTTTCATTATGTATAGAATGTGCAAATAATTCTTTTCCAACTCCACTTTCTCCGTATATAAGCACATTTAAGTTTACTCTAGCAATCTTTTTAACTTTATTTTTGCAATTTGTTATAGCTTTAGAATTTCCTATAATATTATTTAATTTATATTTGGCTGAACTTAGCTTAGCTATTGTACTTTTATAAAGTCTTAATTCCTTATCAAGCACCCTACATCTGTTCATAACTTCTTGCATATTTGAGATATCTTCAAATAAAACCATGCCAAAGCCTCCACTTATAGATCCATCATCATCCAATATTGGTATCCTATGAACTATAGCATCTTTCCCATTTGAAAATGTATGCCTCCAAGCAATTTCTGCTTGTTTTGATTCAAGGGTCTCTACAAACCTAGAGGTTTTATCTACATCTCCAACCTTTTTTCCTAATATTTCTTCGATAGATTTACCTAAGAAATCAGCAAAAGCCCTGTTCATATAAATTAAAGTTCCATCTATTTCTATTACATCTATAGGTATTGGTAGCTTTCCAAAAACGGTGTCGCAAAATTTATAAAATTCCTTAGTCTTAAAAAATGCTGCCAAGCTATTCATCTCCCTTATCTCTTCTAAAGTTATTATACCAAATTTTCTGAAATTAAACAAAAGTCAGGAAACGTCATGTTTCATTATTTTTTTCTAGTCTATTATTCTTCCTCATATACATAAAACAAGCTGTCGACAAACGTCAACAGCTCATTTTAAAGCTTAAATGCAGAATAAATTAATTTCTTTAATGTCATTGTACTTGCGCTAAAAACTTAGACTATTTTGACAAAATTTTCACTAATTACTTTATAGTAATTTTTTTATCGTATGTTTCTAAAAATCCTATTATGCTTCCTGCAAATTCATATGGCCTTTCATACATAGATCCATGTCCCGAGCCTCTTATAATAACCATCTGAGAATTCTTAATCTTACTTTGAATTTCTCTTTGGTATGCAAGAGGTGTTATTGTATCCTCATCCGCTCCTATAAGTAATGTAGGCACATTGATTATATCAATCTTATCAGTAACATTTAGATGCTCCGCACTTCTTATCAATCTTTTAACTCCATCATACCATTCAGGAGTTAAGGTCTTATTAAACATCTGCTCTCTTGCTCTCATCCATTCTAGATTATCTTCATAGAACTTAACAGAGTATACCGGTAAAACCGATATTTTAAAGAATGCTGCTGCATCATAAGTGCTTGTTGCATATTCCCACCCTTTGCCCATATCTTGCATAAAAGCATTTGTCCTACTTGTAGTATTGGCAAGAACTAGTGCTCTAATCATATCTTGATACTTAATGGCAAATTCCATTGCAACTTCACCACCATAGGAAATACCAACCAAATTAACTTTATTTAGATTAAGTTTTTGGAAGAACTCCTTGAGCATATCAGCCTGTCTTTCCTGGGTGTACTCTTCTCCTACTGCTTTAGTGGATTGCCCTTGATCAATTAAGTCTAGGAGAACAAGCTTGTATTTTGAAAATACATCGATAAAAGGTGTCCAACTAGCAGTACTCATCATTAATCCATTTAATATGACTAATGGTTCACCCTCCTCATTTCCATATATCTCATAGTATATACTGTAATTCATTACGTCAATTTTTGGCATTACTTTTCACTTCCTGTTCATTAACTATAAGTTATTTTATTATTTAGCTTGAACCCAATCACCTATTTGTTTCATTGTTCCATCGGCTTGAACTTCCATGAAGTACATGCTTGTAACACCATTTCTTTCTTCTGGTGTATAAGTTACGCCTTTAGCAAGTCCATTGAAATCCTTAATCTTTTCCATACCTTTTATAAAGTTTTCCCAAGTTAAATCTCCTTCAGTATTCTTTAATCCTTCAGTAAATACTTGAGCTGCAACCCATCCTGCTGCATGGAATGAATTTGGTGCCTTACCATTAAGAGCTTTGTTCATGACATCATAGTATTCTTTAACCTTTGGATCATTCTTATCAGCTACATTAACCCAAGCTGGCATTCTTAATCCAACAGCTCCGTCCCCTGCATTCTTTACAACTGTCGCATCAGCATTGATGTATGAAGTTAAAAATTGAGATTTAAATCCAAGAGTTTTTGCTTGTTTTAAAATAAGCGGAGTTGCTGCTTGTAGACCAGCTATTATTGTTATATCTGGTTTTTGTTCAGCTACCTTTTGAATATGAGAGGTAAAGTCAAGCTCTGTTGGAGCAAAAGGAACCTTTGCAACTAACGCAGCTTCCTTTCCCATCTTCTTTAATTGATCTTCTATTCCTGATATCTCATCTTTACCCATATCATCTTCTTGATATAGAACAGCTATTTTCTTTCCTTTAAGCTCCTCAAGTGCATAAGAAGTTAGTAAATGTCCCTCATAAATATAGTTTGGTTGTACTGGGAAATAGTTTCCTTTTAATGTAGAGAATTTACCTACTCCAGTTCCTTGGTATACTGCCGGAATTCCAGCTTCTTGGAATAGAGGGATTGTAGCCAAGGTTCCTGGTGTGCCGAGTTGTCCGACTACTGCGAATACTTTATCTGTTTCTAATAACTCTTCAGCCTTTTGAACAGCTATATTAGGTTGGAATCCATCATCCTTTGCAATTAATGTGATCTTTTTCCCATTAACTCCACCTGCATTGTTAATATTATCAAAATAAGCTTTCATACCTTCAAGCATTGGCTGACCAATCATAGCAAAGTTTCCTGATGAAGCTACTATTGTTCCTACTTTGATTTCTGTGTCAGTCACACCTTGCGCTAACTTAACTTCTTGTTTTGATGGTTCCTTAGTTTCTCCAGTACTGTTTGCTGAAGTATTAGTAGCGTTATTTTTCCCACCACAACCAGCCAATACAGAAACTGCTAAAACTGTTGTTAATAAAAGAGATAACTTCTTTTTCATTTTTTCTCCCCCTCATATTTTTAATAGTCTTTAATAAATTTTTATATAAAGTAAATTTATAAACTTTGTTTTTAGCCACCTAAGTAAGACTTTTTTACATTCTCATCGTTTTTAACCACTTCTGCTGGGCCTTCTACAGAAATCTTTCCTGTTTCAAGAACGTATACATAGTCAGATATTTTTATAGTTTGGAAGGCATTTTGTTCAACTAATAATACTGTAACGCCCTCTTTTCTTATTTGTTGTATAGTCTTAAATATTTCTTTAACTATGATTGGTGCAAGTCCTAAAGATGGCTCATCCATTATAAATACCTTCGGCCTCGCCATCAGGCCTCTTCCTATAGCAAGCATCTGCTGTTCTCCACCACTAAGGGTACCTGCCATCTGCTTCTTTCTTTCTCTTAACCTTGGGAAAAGAGAATATATTCTTTCAAAATCCTCGTTGAAGTTTTTGTCTTTCCTAGAATAGCAGCCTATTTTTAAATTTTCTTCCACTGTCAATTGAGGAAATATTCTTCTTCCTTCTGGACATTGTACTATTCCTAATGGAACTATTTTTTCTGCTGGCAGGTTGGTAATATCTTTGCCTTCAAACTCTATAGTTCCCTGTGACTTTGGTATAAGTCCCGATATAGCATGAAGGGTAGAAGTCTTTCCCGCCCCATTTGCACCTAATATACTCACTATAGTTCCTTGTTTTACTTCTATATCTATTCCTTTTACTGCTTTTATTGCTCCATAGCTTACTTGAAGATTTTTAATTTTTAGCATTATTCTACTCCCTCCCCTAAATAAGCTTCTATAACGACTGGGTCATTTTGAACTTTTTTTGGAGTACCTTCTGAAATCTTCTTACCGAAGTTAAGAACTGTAAGCTTATCACAAATATTCATAACTAATCCCATATCATGTTCTATCATGAGAACTGTAATTCCAAACTTATCTCTAAGCATCTTTATTCTATTCGCAAGCTCATTGGTTTCAGTATCATTCATACCAGCTGCCGGTTCATCTAGAATTATTAGCTTAGGCTCTGCTATCAACGCACGTCCAAGTTCTATTAGTTTTTGAACACCGTAAGGAAGCATTCCTGCTGGGTGGTGAGCATATTGTGGAATTCCTAAAAACTCCAATATTTCTAAGGCTCTCTTTTTTACTTTTTCTTCTTCACGTCTAACTTTTCTGCTCATAAATATACTTTCAATGGTAGAGTACTTAGTTTTATAATGCTGTCCAACTAACAAATTATCTAAAACCGTCATCCCCTTAAAGAGTTCTACATTTTGGAAGGTTCTCGCTATCCCCGCCTCTATTATGTTATGAACATTAAGCCTCTTTAAATCTTTTCCGTCAAATATAACTTCTCCACTATCTGGCTTATATATCTGACTTATCATATTAAAAACTGTTGTCTTCCCAGCACCATTAGGCCCTATAAGTCCATATATTTCTCCTTTTTCTATGCTAAAACTTAAATCATCTACGGCCTTAAGTCCCCCAAAGGCGATTGAAAGGTTTTTTATTGACAATAATGCTTCTGCCATATTATGCACCTTCCTTTCTAGTAGCATTTACATTGCCTTTTTTGGAAAATAATTTGGATTTAATCTTTTCATACACTTCGATGATTCCATGTGGAAAGAACATAACTGCAATTATCAGCATTACACCAGTCAATATATATGCAGCATTGGTAATTGGTATAGCTTTTAGATACTCGGGAATAAGTGTTATAAAGAAGGCTCCTATAATTGAACCTGGTATAGATGCAATTCCCCCTATAACTATCATGGCAAGAAGGTTTAATGATGTACTTATTCCGAACACATTGGAAAATACTTGACGATCTATTATAGCTATCATGCTGCCAGCTATACTTGCATAAATAGCACTTATTATAAATGCTGTTGTTTTATATTTTGCAATATTTACTCCCATGGAACTAGCTGCAATTTCACTATCTCTCATAGCTGTTAAAGCTCTTCCTGTTTTGGTTTTTAGGATGTTTTTTGCCGCTATTATTGAAGCTACTAGAAAGAATAGTACTAAATAATATTTTGATAGCTTACTTTTAAATACAAATCCAAATAATTCTGCAGCTGGTATTCCAGTAAGCCCTGAGTGGCCTCCAGTTAATACCTCTAATTCCTCAAAGACTTTAAGCATTGCAACCCCAAATCCCAAGGTGGCTATAGCTAGATATTGTCCTTCAAGTCTTAAAGCTGGTAATCCTAATAAAAGTCCTAAAATTCCATTTACAACAGCTGCTATTATAATAGCAAATATAAAATTCATTTCTAAGGAAAGCATAAGTTTTCCTGTTATATATGCTCCTAATCCCATAAAAGCTGCATGTCCAAGTGATATTTGGCCTCCAAATCCTAGAAGTATATTGTATCCGATTGCTACTATAGCGTACATACATGCCATTTGTATTAAAGTCATCTTGCTAGAAGCGATAGGCGATCCAGCCAATTCCATAATTAAAGGTACGAAAATAATTACTAGTAAAAATATTAAACTTTTTGAGTGTTTTTTTATCATAAGATCACACCTTCTTTCTAAACTTAGTTCCACATATACCATTTGGTTTGATTACAAGCATTACTATGATTAATGCAAATGTAAACACTGACTTCCATGAAATTGATACAAGTTTACCAAATAAGTTTTCTGAAACTCCTAATACAAGTCCTCCTACTACAGGACCGAGGAAGGTATTAAATCCACCAAGAACTGCGGCACAGAATGATTTCAAATGTACATCAGCCATCATACCAATGCTTAAATTTGTCGTAGGTGCCACAAGCATTCCTGTTACTGCTGCAAGCATTGCACTTATTATCCAGGTTAGTGTTATAACTCTATCTACTGAAATTCCCATAAGCTTTGCTGCCTGTTGATCTTGAGCTGCTGCTCGAAGAGCAAGTCCACTCATTGTATATTTAAAGTAATAGAATAGTCCTCCCATAATAATAGCTGCAATAATTATTATAAGTATGCTATTAGGATCTACTGTAATACTTCCAACCTTAAAGTTTTCCATACTTATCACCTTGGGGAATGGATTAGTATCAAACCCAAATATATTACCTGCAAGACCATTTAGTATCATCATAAGACCTAATGATGCTATCATAGCACTTATCAATGCAGTTCCAAGGGGCTTTATAATTGTTCTTTGAATTACAAATCCCATAACTCCTGCAAATATTAGAGTGCATATGAATGCTACAAAGTATGGCATATTTCTGCTTAATACAGTAAATGCTATAAAAGTAAAAAACATTGCCATCTCACCTTGCGCAAAATTAACCATGTCTGACGTTTTGTAAATTAGTACAAGACCTAAAGCTGCAAGCGCATAAAGGCTTCCTGTAACAATTCCATTAAAAATTAATTGACTCATATCCTACCTCCTATGTTAGTTTCTGATACATTGTAATCAAATGATACACCTTAAAAATTTGCACTTAATTCCTTATTTCATGCTGTAATCGTTAGCATCTAAGTGAAATCATTCTTTTTTAAATAAATTTCCCCAGGGTTTCCCTTTATGTCATAATAATTTAGCATAAACCATGCCACTTTTACCCAAACACGTTTATGTGGACACTTTTAGTGAATTTTTTTGTAAAATACTACAGAAAAGAATATATGTTCAATATTTTTCATATATTTTAAAGCTATTCTGTTACTATTTTTACATTTATTTCATATCACTAATATATTACCTTTTACTAATATTTTCAATAAAAATAATTTATTCACTCCTTATTAATAGTGTAACCCTTTTGTTTGTACATCTAATTTATATAAAAATTGCCTGTAAATACGTTTGCATCAGTCTTTCCATATAGCTGTATCAAAGTTAAACAGTGTATCAAAATTTGATTAATATATGCAAAAAGAAGCAAGCTATATATTCTTGCTTCTTTTTCTTTTAATTATATATTTAAAATTTGCTTTATTACTTTTTTCATTTCATCTTTTCTACAAACAGTAGTATGAATAGTATCTGCATCTTGCAAGTATGTCATAGATACCGGTGGATTTTCACCTAATAATTTACCCACTTCTCGTATTAGTGAAAAGTCATCGAATTTATCATATTTATTATCAATTGAACTCATAACTGAATGTGTAAATTTATATGGACTTGCCGTAGCTACTATAAGTGTTTTATTCTCATCTTTAGTATCTTCTTCATATTTCTTACCAACACAATAAGCAACAGCAGTATGAGTATCCATAATATATCTATATTTATTAAATACACTTTTTATAGCTTCTTTTGTTTCAATCTCTGATGCAAAATTTCCATAAAAATCATTGAGCCTTTTCTTCATATCTTCTGATATTCCATAAGATCCATTGATATCTAAATTATTCATAAGCTCTCTTACTTTATTAGGGTTCTCATTTCCAATGCCATATAATAATCTTTCCAAGTTGCTAGAAATTAAAATATCCATAGAAGGAGATATAGTTGTAACAAACTCTCTTAGCTTATCATATATCCCTGTATTCAAGAACTCATATAAAACTTTATTATCGTTAGACGCGCATATCAACTTTTCTATAGGCAATCCCATTTGCTTTGCATAATATGCTGCCAATATATTCCCGAAATTACCTGTTGGTACAACTACATTGATTTTTTCTTCCTCAGTTACTTCTTTCATCTTATACAATTTTATATATGCATAAAAATAATATACTATTTGGGGGATTAGTCTTCCTATATTAATTGAGTTGGCTGAAGAAAACATATACCGTTTCTCATCTAGTTTTCTCATGAACTCATCGTCTCTAAAAATTTCTTTAACTCCGCTTTGAGCATCATCAAAATTCCCTTTTATACCTATCACAAAGGTATTATCTCCTTTATGAGTTATCATCTGCTTCTTTTGTACTGGACTAACCCCTTCTTTTGGAAAGAACACTATAATCTTAGTATCTTTTACATTTGCAAATCCTTCTAAGGCTGCCTTTCCTGTATCACCTGAAGTAGCGGTCAATATTATAATCTCTTTATCTATGCTTTGCTTTCTAGCTGATATAGTCAGCAAGTATGGAAGTATAGACAATGCCATATCTTTAAAGGCTAAGGTTGGCCCATGAAACAGCTCTAAAAAGTATTTATCTCCTACCCTTTTTACAGGAGCTATTTCAACTGTATCAAATTTATCATCATATGCTTTTTCTATGCATTCCTTAAGTTCTTCTTCTGTAAAATCACATAAAAACTTGCTCATTACAAAATAAGCAACTTCTTTGTAGTTCATATTAACTAATTCATCTAAATCTATATTTACTTTAGGAATTGCATTTGGAACAAACAGACCTCCATCATCTGCAATTCCTTTTATAATAGCTAAAGATGCTGGAATATTGTTTTCTCCACCTCTTGTGCTTTTATATAAAATTTCCTCCATATTACCACTTCCCTCGATTTTGCTTATTTATCTACACTTCCATCTTTTCCACCCTAATGATATTTTCTATTTTCTTAACACTACTTAAGAGATTTATATCCTTAATAGATTTATCAATATTACCTTCTAATGTCTTATGAGTTACAAATACCAATGTAACAAACTCCTGTCCTTTTCCCTTTTGAATTACAGATAATAAACTTACATTGTTTTGGCCTAATATAGTTGAAATTTTCCCTAGAACTCCTGGCTCATCTTTAACTGTAATTCTAATATAATATCCTGACTTTGTATTTTCCATTGAGTTTATCTGCTTTAAGTTTCCACTCTTGCTTCCTTCTAATTTAAATATAGGATCTGTATCATTCCTTAGAATTGATATTATATCTCCTACCACTGCACTTCCTGTAGGAAGATCTCCAGCTCCTCTTCCATACATCATCAAATCGCCTACTGCATTTCCTTTGATAAATATAGCATTAAAAGAATCATTTACACTAGCAAGAGGATGCCTTGCTGGAACCATTGTAGGATGAACCCTAAGTTCTAAAACATTGTTTACATCTTTTACAATAGCTAAAAGCTTGATTACATATCCAAATTCTTTGGCATATTCTATATCTATAGCCTCAATATTTCTTATACCTTCTCTATAAATAGAATCAACGCTGATCTTTTTACCAAAAGCTAGATATGTTAAAATGCTTAGTTTATAAACTGCATCATATCCGTCCACATCTGAAGTAGGATCGGCTTCTGCATAACCCTTTTCTTGTGCTTCCTTTAAAGCCTCGCCAAAGCTCATATTGTCTAGATACATTTTAGTTAGGATATAATTTGTTGTACCATTAATAATCCCCATTATTTGTTCTATCTTATTTGCAGTTAAACTTTCATTTAATCCATGTATTATTGGTATGCCTCCAGCAACACTTGCTTCGTAGCAGAATCTTACTTCTTCCTCTTTAGCAGTCTTTATAAGCTCAGAGCCGCAGGTTGCAATAGCTAACTTATTTGCTGTTACGACATGCTTTTTACTCTGCATAGCTTTTATCATATAGTCCTTTGCAGGATCGACTCCCCCTATTACCTCTATAACTATCTTTATACTTTCATCATTGAATATTTCCTCTGGCTCTGTCGTTAAGATTCCCTTTGGTACATCTATATCTCTTCTTTTATTAATATCTCTAACTAATATTTTAGAAACTTCAATATCATATCCTGATCTTTCTCTGATTTCTTCTTTATTGGTCTGTAATATTTCCCAAACTCCTCTTCCTACATTCCCCAATCCCAATAAAGCAATATTAATCTTATTCATTTAAATGCCCCCCTATTATTTATTCGTCAGTGAAATACATTTGTTTTTAATTCAGATACATATTATTTACTATTATACTTTCAATTCTAAAAATAATAAAGTACTTATAAGTAATTTTTTTATGTTTCTCAAAATAAATAAGTAAAAGGCAGCTAATAGTGCCTTTTACTTATTTAAATATTTCTTTTTATTTTTGCTCTTAAATATAACTTTTAATATACCTATAACTAAAATATATACACTATTTACCAATGTCAAACCTAGTGAATATAATAAGCTATTTATTATAGCTGTTAAAATACTAAAGTTACTATTTGTAGAATTATATATCACAAAATAATATATGTCTTGGTTATGTATTTGAGAATTTGTAGCAACAAATCCTGAAGCAAACACAAAACCATATATAATTTTACTTGTAAACCTATTTCCAATTTCCCCAAAACCTTCTAAGTTTCCCCTGAGAACTTGAACTAGAGCTTCAAATATACATATAGCGAGGACTATATATAATCCCATTCTTATTTATAAAATATAAGCTAACTATCATGAATACCGATATTAATAAAAAGTTAAGTCCATCAAAAATACCACCGAATATATACGATATTTTGTTTTTATTCCAATATATATTATCATCTTTACTTTGAAAAATCTGTGGCTTTATATTTCCCTTATACTTCGGCTCTTGTCCACTTAATATACTTTGTATATCCTCTGTTATTTCAACTGCTAACTCCTTAGAATAACCTAAATAGGGATACTCTTCATTAATAAAAATAAAAGGTATTTGCCATTTTAATCTATTTGGAACATTGTTTTTCTCAGCAAACTTATCAAAATATGTTAACACTTCTCCTGAGTCTATCTCCCAAATTTTTATAGCAACATCTTTATTTTTATACTTACCGTATATAATCTCAGATAGCTCATACTTTAACTCTTCACAATAAGTACACCAACTGGCTGAAAAAACTGTTATTCTTACAGGAAATTCCTTAAATTCTTTATTAGTATAATCCTGTACTCCCTCAACTTTTATATTTCCTTTAGAAGGTGCTAAGTCTAAGATATTCTCTTCTCCAAATACAGTTCTTACTAAAGATATTATAATTAGTCCACTTATTAGCAATATTTTTATAAAACTACTTATGTATTTATACAATTTATTTCTCATACATATTTCTCCTTAATATGTTAATACAATATACTCACCCTTCAAATTATATAAATCTTTAAAAGCTTCCTATCAGCTACTATATTATTATTTATATCCATAACTACTAAATTAGCACTTGTATAAACTAAACTATCTTTTAGCATACAGTATAGTTCCCCCTTAGTTTATAAGATTAAGTAATACTTATTAAATTAATAAAAGACATTATACCTAATATCATCATTATAACCGCTGTAAAAATTTTAATTATCCATAGTCTTATAAATAGTATATGGGACATATCTACAACTGCTTTTCCCCTATGTATTAAGAATGTAATAGCTAATATCGGAATAATAAATCCAATATTAAAGACAACTAAATATACTATTTGAACAATTCTCTTAAAACCATTGTGGTTAAATATACTTGTCCAGTACACAGCAACTCTGATAAAGTTATTAAACCGCCAAGTACGAAGCTGCTAATATATATAAATCTCAATTTACCTATGTTCCTTATTGTACTATGTATAAGCTGCTTATTTTTATCTGGTAATTGTAGTTTAATCTTTTCAACCTCATATCTTTTTGCTCTTAATGCATCCTTAATATTTATATATGATAAAAAAAACGCTAAAAGAATTGTAATTAAATATATTGCCTTATGAAAATAACTAATATATTTTCCTAGCCCTACTACCCTAAGTAGACCTATACCTGCCAAAAAATATGCTATAAAGGTTCCAAGTGCAAAGTTTATTCCAATTAGCAGTATATTTTTATTTTTTCTACTGTCTTGGGAATTCTTTAAATCTGTATCTGGTGGAACTCCTTCAAATGATATAACAGCTCCTGTAACTACTGCAAACCCTGCTGGTAACACTGAAGCTATAAGAACCGAAACTTATACTATCGAAAGTTCATCTAAGACATTTAAATCAATAGATGCTGAAGATGGTTATGTTGGAATGTATCCTGCTGATGGCTATAGTACCTCAATATTAAAGATGGGTGATAAAGGGATGTATAATGCTAACACTTATTATTCAATTTTATGTTTTGATACATCTTCTATAGGGCTATCCACTATTCAAGATGCTAAATTGAAAATATATCGTAAATCTTTATCTGGAAATATAACTGGGATAAAGATCGATATAAAATCTGGATATTTCGGTACTAGCAGTGATTTGACACAATCTGATTATAATGCTGCTGCTTCTTTAGTAGATATAGCTACTATGAGTGTTCCGAATACTAATGATAATTATGTTGAAGTAACACCCCCTTCATCAGCATTGCAATATATAAATAAAACAGGCAGAACTCAATTTAGACTAAAATGCACTTCCGCCGTTGACTTCACATCAGATACTCTTGAAATATATGGAGGAGATAGCAGTTCATACTCCCCTCAACTAATAATAACAACTAATTAAAATGATAAAAGTGGTAGTTTCACAACTACCACTGTTTCACAACTATCACTCTCTCTATTTACACTAAAAAGCTATTACTAAGCCACCATCATCTGCATATGTTGAGCTTAAACCAGCCATTTCAACAATAACAATATCTTTAAACTTATATTTTTTTAATACTTCCTCTTTAAACTGAAGTGCTCTATCTAAGCAATTACAGTGTGCAATTCCAAGTACCTTTTCCTCTAAGTTAGTACCCTCTTCTCCAATAATTTCTACAAATCTTTTGAATGCCTTTTTATATCCTCTAGTTTTTTCAACTAATCTTATAGTACCTTCGTCTGTAGCACCCATTATTGGTTTAATTGATAACATATTAGCTACCTTTGCAATGATAGGATTTAGTCTTCCTGCCTTTGCTAAGTGTTCTAAACTCTCCAATAAGAAAAATGTCTTCATTCCTTTAATATAGCTTGATACTTTATCTACTATTTCGATTTCTTTAAAATTCATTTTAGCCAGTTCATTAATTTTTAGAGCTATTAAAGTTTCTCCTGCAGAAGCGCTAAAAGAATCAAATACATGGATAAATTTGTGAGCAATATCTTCTATAAATAAGCTCTTTGCTAGAACTGCACTATTGTAGCTTCCACTCAATTTAGAAGATAAAGTTACTACAAAAACACTTTCTTTGCCTTCATATCTTCGAATGTAGTCCTCTGGTGATGGACACGCTGTTTTAGGTGCTGTCTTGCACTCACCCATATCTTTAATATATTGTTTTATATCTAGATTTTCATTATCTATATATTTTTTATCCTCTAACTGCAGTATTAAGGGTGCAATATCTACATTTAATTCTTTCTTCATATTCTCTGTTAAATCACAACTGCTATCTGCAACTATTTTAATATCCATTTAATAAGTTTCCCCCTAATATTTATTCTTTTGCATTAAGAAAAAATAAAGCCAAGGTTCCTGGTCCTGAATGCGCCCCAATAACGCATCCTACCATATTTACCAAAAAGTTTCTACATCCAAAGTTCTCTTCAAACATTCGCTTTACCATTTCTACAGCTTCTATATCATCTCCGTGTGATATACCAATAATTTGATCCTTTAAGTCTACTCCTCTTTCTTCTGCTATTTCTACAATCCTTTTTAACGCCTTTTTTCTTCCTCTAACCTTTTCTCTAGGCATAAGCTTTCCATCTTCTACATCTAATACTGGCTTAATATTTAAAAGTCCACCTATCATAGCAGCTGCTCTACTTACTCTTCCACCTCTTAGTAGATATTCTAAATCATCTACAGTAAAAATATGCTCCATATGCTTTGAATTAAATTCTATTGCTTTAATAATTTCTTCCTTACTCTTTCCTTCCTTTAACATTTTAGCAGCTTTATATACTACTAGTCCAAATCCTACTGATGCACATTTAGTATCAATCATGTATATATCAAAATTAGGATGCATTTCCAAAACTTCTTCCTTAGCTATTAACGCTGATTGATATGTTCCCGTTAGTTTTGATGAAAATCCTATGTACATAACCTCATCTTGATTCTCTGCATGTCTAATAAATAGTTCTTTAAATTTACTTGGAGGTACTTGAGAAGTTGTATATATTTTTCCCAGCCTCATATTATTATATAACTCTTTAGGTTGTATAGTTTCTCCATCTAAATATTCATCACCTTCTAAATACACAAATAGAGGAAGTACCTCAATATTATATTCTTCAATGATTTCTCTAGGCAGATCACATCCACTGTCAGTGATTAATTTTATTGCCATCCCATCATCTCCTTTATAATTTTATGAATATAAATATATATTTGCTAATTTATTTCAAAAGGGTTACTTATCCTAGTATATCTCAAAATAGACACTTTTTACACTATTTTTTTATGCTTGTATCTTTTAATGTTTCAGTTACTCCGAATACAGTATCAGACAGATTTTCATTATAAAAATGATAATCTAAATCATGTGCAATTCTATGAGCCTTTATAATATATGTTTCATCTTGCCTCTCTGCTCCAATCTTTAAGTTTCTTACCAATTCATTAAGATCTCTTCTTAGAGGTTCATAATCAACTATTTTGCTTTTTCCTAATACTAAATTAGACATTTCATTGCATCTTATATATTCTTTAATATCTGGTGAACTATCCCACCCTACTATACTATTTAAAAAAGAGTGTACTTCACTTATGACATCTCTTGCTTCACTACTGTTTCCCAAAGCTTGATAACTGTATTCTCCTATAGTTTCTTTATTGTTTATTATAATGTTACTATTTATATTACCGCTTAATGTATCTTTCTCCTGACTAATCAAGTTTAAGCTCTTATAAGCAAGTACTATAAGTACTATAAGTACAATTATAAATGAAATTAAGTAATCCTTAAAATTTAGTTTAGATGATTCCTCTTCATAATAAGCCTTATTTAACTGTTTATTCAAATCATTCATGTATTTTCTTCCTTTCCTAACATAGAAATCAATGGCAATGTAAAATCTAATTTAAATGAATCCTATAATTTATAAATTTTATGATAGAAGATAATATCTCTTCTTTGTAATAATTACCAAAAATTTGATTTTTAATCATCTTATCTTTACTTTTGAAACTTTTTAATAGCAATAAAGACCTACAGTGATTTAATCTGTAAGTCCTTGTTAATTTTATTTGTATATGTATAGAAATCTTTCCATATAATACAAAAACGTTTGATTATATTGCCCTGAAAAATAATAATCACTTCCATGTCCGCCTAAAGGCATCTTTAATATTGCACAACTATTATTTTTCTTTGATATATACTTATTTTTTAATTTATCACAAAGTTCTCGTGGAACCAAGCTATCTCTTGTTCCTTGGTATACTAAGCATGGAGGGCTATCCTTTTCTATTAAATAAATAGGATTTACAAAACCCATAGTTCCATTAAGTTCTCCTAATTTCGATAATCCATTTGCTGGATAGAAAGGTATTATCCCTTTTACTTTTATTTTAGGAGAGAAAATATTACTATATTTCCCACTGCTTATAGCTAAACCAGTTGCTGTAGCAAGATGCCCTCCTGCTGAACCTCCCGAAATGAAAACAGAACTCAAGTTAACTTTATACTCTGCAGCATTCTCTTCAATGTACTTTGTAAATATGCCTATATGCTCAATCATATCATCAATTGTAAAATTGCCCTTTACATATTCTGGTTCTCCCAGTTCCAAAGTTAAGGAACTATTATTAGAAAGTCCATATTGAATATCAAATACTGTATATCCCTGTTCTGCAAGGTATTTATTCATCTGGAGTACATTTAATTTACCTTTATCCCCTGCAACCCAAGCCCCACCATGAATACGTATAACAGTAGACCCTTCTCCTGGAAGCATTTTATCTGATCTTTTAGGCCTATATGCATCAAAATGTAATTTCACCTTTTTCCCATCCCTATCTGTCCCTTCATAAAACATTACATCCTGCTTAACTAGAAAATTATTGGATTCTATCCCTAAAAAGTAAGCAGGAATGGAGAACGGGCTTTTTAAAAAGTATTTATTAGCATTGTCATTTATTTTATTTCTCCACTCACTTCCAAAAGCT
Organism: Clostridium bovifaecis; assembly: GCA_009738435.1. Taxonomy (GTDB): domain Bacteria; phylum Bacillota; class Clostridia; order Clostridiales; family Clostridiaceae; genus Clostridium_H; species Clostridium_H bovifaecis. The sequence goes on from CP046522.1 coordinate 3,690,705, forward strand.
TGAAAAAAACTTTCTTCAGCCCTATTTATGGTGTAAGGAGTTAAAATTAGAGGCAGAGCACAAATAGTAATAATTGCCATTCCAACCACCAAAACTAAATAATAACTTTTAGTTTTTATATCCTCTGCCTTTAAACTTAAAAGTATAATAAGCGTACTAGAAAAAATAAATGCAAAAAAAACAGAGAACTCTACTGTATATACCTCAAAGTTTTTTAAATCATGTCTGGTTAGGATAATCCAACAAAAAAATATACCTAGTAGTAAATTTATATAACATAAACTTTTTAAAATACTTGTAAATATATTTTTCCCCTTAGATCCTCTTTTGCTCAATTTATCTCTAGAAATTAAGTTCATATTATTTAAGTAAGATATAAAAATACCTAAAATAAATATAGAAAAATAACTGGAGTAAATTGTGATATATAAATATAAATTCTCTCTTACAGTGTTCGAATAAGAATTAGATAGCGTAAAGTTTCCTATCATCATACCTAGCATAGCAAATATATTATTTATTAAATATACGTAGCCTAGAACTTTAATGGTTTTTGCCGATTTATTATTCTTGTCTAAAACTATATTATCTATATACACCAATAAAAAATTTCCTAACAAAGTTATAATTAAAACACTTCCAAATACGTTCCATCCAATTGAATGATTACGCACGCTTATATAAAAAACTCCCAAAATAATACACAATATATTTAATATAAGCATCATTTTCCCCAAACATCTTAAAATGGAACTTTCCCTTATATATATCTTCAATTGAATTCCTCCAATGTTTAATTATTTCTTAGTAGAAAACAGAGAACGAAAAAAGATTATAGTCTTACGTTAACGAAACATCCTTAACTGTTCATTTTTCACTTTGTGTTTTCCGTTGAGAAGTAAATCTCGGCGCAATTTACTTCTTATTAGTCTTACAAAAAAACCGCTTATATATGTAACAAACTTACAATTAATGAATATTATATAATATACGGTATGAAAGGAGGTAGGACAAGCATATGTATAACAATTTTACTCAAGGATGCAGACCTAATCCAAATCCACAACAAGGCTTTTGCCAAGAGCTACCAGGAACCATCCTTAGAATATCTCTACCACCTGGAGCAACTATTCGCTTAGGCTTTATTGAGGTAACATCCCCTAGTGGAATATGCCTAATAGTAAGACTAAGAACTTCTTTACTTGGTGGAACAGCTGGGTTATCTAATATCTTAACATCATTAAAACAAGCTGGAGCAAATGTGGAAATTTTAAATAACTAATAATAAAAGTTAAATTTAAGATATAGCCCCATAGACTAAAGGCCTATGGGGTCACCGCTTAAAAACCATTATAATTAATTGTCCTATATTAAGTTATTTACTTTCTAATCTCACTTCCTTGGAAGTCATGTAAATAAAGGAGCCTGATAATTATCAGACTCCTTTTTATGTTCAAATTATAGATTTCTTTCGTAAGCTTCAACCATTTTCTTAACCATTTGTCCGCCTATTGATCCAGCCTGTCTTGAAGTTAAATCTCCATTGTATCCGTCTTTAAGAGTTACTCCTACTTCTTGAGCTGATTCCATTTTAAATCTGTTTAACCCCTCTCTAGCTTCTGGTACTAATACTCTGTTATTATTTGTTGCCATTTTAAATTCCTCCTTTTTATATTGATTATTACTTAATTAATAATTAACTATTAATTAAGTAATAATAGTTTACGCTAATAGTTATCCGTTAAACTATTAAACTAAAGGAACTTGTACCACAAGCTTCCAGTAAAAAAATAAAAAAATAGCTCAAAAGCTATTTTGCTTTTGAGCCACTTTTTATTCATATTATAGATTTCTTTCGTAAGATTCAACCATTTTTTTAACCATTTGTCCGCCTACTGATCCAGCCTGTCTTGAAGTTAAATCTCCATTGTATCCATCTTTAAGAGTTACTCCTACTTCTTGAGCTGATTCCATTTTAAATCTGTTTAATCCTTCTCTAGCTTGTGGTACTAATACTCTATTATTATTATTGTTTGCCATTCTAATTTCCTCCCTTTTATTTTTTAGTTAAGTACTTAATTATTGGTTAAGTATTAATAGTCTGTACTTATAGCTATTTATTAAACTATTAAATTGGAGGAACTTGTACCACAGCCAGCCATATATAGCATTTTTTATTTATAAAAATAACCCTAATCAGTAAAAATTAAATTTTTTATTTCTTCATTAAATATTCATCCACACTTTCAGAAACCTGAATACCCTCATTTATTGCCTTAACTACTAATGATTGACCTGTTCTCATGTCGCCACCTGAAAACACGCCTTCCACTGAGGTCATATAATTTTTATCAGTATATACATTTCCCATATTATCAAGCTTTACCCCTAATTCCTCAAGCATTCCTTCGAATTTAGAATTTGTAAATCCCATTGCTATCAGCACAATATCTACCTTCTGCTCAAATTCGCTGCCTGGTATTTCTTTCATCTGAAGTCTTCCATTTTCATCTTTTTTCCATTCTACCTTTACTCCTTGCAAAGAAGTTATTTCACCGTTTTTTCCCGAGAACCTTTTAGTCAGTACACACCATTCGCGGCTGCAACCTTCTTCATGAGATGTTGTAACCTTAAGAATTTTTGGGAATTCCGGCCAAGGCATAGTCTCATCTCTCTCTACTGGAGGTTTTGGCATAATTTCATATTGATATACTTCTTTAGCTCCTTGTCTTCTAGATGTTCCTATACAATCAGAGCCTGTATCCCCTCCACCGATTACTACTACCACCTTATCCTTTGCAGTAATTTCTCTTTCTAGAATTCCCTTTCCAGCTACCCTTTTATTCTGTTGAGCTAAAAATTCCATTGCAAAATGTATGCCTTTTAATTCTCTTCCTTCTATATTCAAATCTCTTGGAATTCTACATCCTCCTGTTAAAACTATAGAATTAAATTCTTTTAGAAGCTTTGATATACTATAATCAGTTCCAACTTCACAATCTACTATGAATTCAATGCCTTCTTCCTTCATAAGGTTTACCCTTCGCTCTACAATGCTCTTTTCTAGCTTAAAGTCTGGGATACCATATCTTAAAATTCCTCCAACTTCATCATCTTTTTCAAATACAGTTACATTATGTCCATAGGAATTAAGTTTAAAAGCTGCAGCTAAACCTGAAGGACCAGAGCCTACTACTGCCACTTTTTTGCCTGTTCTAACCTTGGGAATGCTTGGTTTTATCCATCCTTCCTTAAAAGCTTTCTCAACTATAGATACTTCCATTTGCTCAATAGTTACCGGCTCTCTATTTAGTGCTAAGGTACACGATCCTTCACAGAGTGCTGGACATATCCTGCCTGTAAATTCAGGAAAAGGGTTAGTAAGAGATAACTTCTTAAAAGCCTTCTCCCACTGTCCTTTATACACCATATGATTAAAATCTGGGATTAAGTTTCCTAAGGGACATCCCCAGTTACAAAATGGGATACCACAGTTCATACATCTTGCTCCCTGCCTGCTAAGAGTTTCTTCTGGAAGGCTCAATTTTATTTCTTTATAATCCTTCAATCTTTCATCTATAGCTCTGTTCTTAGGATTTTCTCTTTCATATTCAATGAATCCAGTTATTTTCCCCATACTATGCTTCCCCCTTTCCTATGAATTTCACACTCTCTGATTTTGCTTTAGCAAGAACTTCTTTATATACTATCGGTATTACTTTTTTAAACTTTCTTTTGTATTTATCCCATGAATCTATAATTTTTTCAGCTTTTTTACTTTCTGCAAGCTTTAAATGTTCTCTTATCATGCTATATACAGTGTTAACGTCATCATCTTCTTGTATTTCCTCGACCACAACAAGTTCCATATTGCATTCTGATTTAAAATTATTTTTTTCATCTAATACATAGGCAATTCCACCGCTCATACCTGCTGCGAAGTTTCTTCCAGTCTCACCTATTATAACGACAGTACCGCCAGTCATATATTCGCAGCAGTGATCTCCAACTCCCTCTACTACAGCTTCAGCACCGCTATTTCTAACAGCAAACCGTTCACCTACACATCCATTTATAAATAATTTACCACTTGTGGCTCCATAAAGTATTGTATTTCCAGCAATGAAGTTTTTATCTTGCTCGAAAGTGCATTCTTTAGGAGTTTTAAGTACTATTTTAGCTCCTGAAAGTCCTTTTCCAACATAGTCATTTGCATCCCCTTCTAATATGAGAGTAAGTCCTTTTGCTCCAAACGCACCAAAGCTTTGACCAGCTGATCCATTAAAGTTAAAAGTTATAGTATCTTCTTCTAGTCCTTTATGTCCATATCTTTTAGCAATTTCTCCGCTTAACATTGCTCCAACAGTTCTATCAGTATTCTTAACTTCAAAGCTTCCCTGTACCTTTACTCCACTTTCTAAAGCAGGTTCAGCAATCTGGATTAGTCTATAATCAATTGACTTATGGAGTCCGTGATCCTGTGATATTACGCAATAAGGTTTAATCCTTTTTGGCATATCTGGTCTATAAAGTATAGCTGACAAATCCAGTTCCTTTGCTTTCCAGTGTTTTATATTCTTATTTGCTTCAAGTTTATCTACTCTTCCAATCATTTCATTTACAGTTCTAAATCCGAGCTCAGCCATGATCTCCCTTACCTCTGCAGCGAGGAAAGTAAAAAAATTTATTATATGCTCAGGTTTACCTCCAAAATTATTTCTTAATTCTGGGTCTTGTGTAGCTATACCCATTTCACAAGTATTAGAGTGACAGTTTCTCAACATTGTACATCCCATTGTTACTAGAATGGATGTTGCAAATCCAAACTCTTCAGCTCCAAGAAGTGATGCAATTACGATATCTCTACCAGTTTTTAATTGTCCATCTGTCTGAATTCTTACTCTACTTCTTAATCCATTCATAAGAAGTACTTGGTGCGCTTCAGAAAGACCTAGTTCCCAAGGTATACCAGCATGTCTTATTGATGAAATTGGTGATGCACCAGTCCCTCCATCATATCCACTAATAAGAATAGCATCTGCGTGAGCTTTCGCCACTCCTGCAGCTATTGTTCCAACTCCGACCTCTGACACTAGCTTTACATTGATTCTTGCAGATTGATTAACACTTTTTAAGTCGAATATTAATTGGGCTAAGTCCTCTATTGAATATATATCATGATGAGGCGGTGGAGAAATCAAATCAATTCCAGGAGTAGAATGTCTTACTGCTGCAATAGCCGTATCAACTTTAGGTCCTGGTAATTGTCCTCCCTCTCCCGGTTTTGCTCCCTGAGCCATCTTTATCTGAAGCTCTGACGCATTTACTAGATATTCAGTTGTAACACCAAATCGAGCTGAGGCAATTTGCTTTGTACCGCTTCTTCTGCTATCTCCATTGTCATCTCTTCTATAACGGATAGGGTCTTCCCCTCCTTCACCAGAGTTACTTCTACACCCAAGTCTATTCATAGCTACTGCTATAGTCTCGTGAGCCTCCTTACTTATAGATCCAAAGGACATAGCTCCAGTGCAAAATCTTTTTATTATCTCACTTACGGGTTCAACTTCTTCAACTGGAATGGAATTATTATTCTCTTTAAACTTAAATAAAGATCTTATTGTAACTGGATTTGAAGACTGGTTATTTACAAGTGCTGTATATTCCTTAAATGTCTCAAAACTTCCTGTTCTTACAGCTTTATGAAGCTTTGATATGGTATCTGGATTAAAAAGGTGAAATTCTCCTTTCTTTCTCCAAGCATATATTCCACCTGATTCAAGATCCTTAGCAGGCTTTCTTATATTATTAAATGCATTTTTATGCCTTAGCAATACTTCTTTAGCAATAGCTTCTATGCCTACTCCACCTATTCTGGACGGTGTTCCTTCAAAATATTTATCTATAATTTCCTTATTAAGCCCAAGCGCTTCAAATATTTGTGCTCCATGATAACTTTGAAGTGTGCATATCCCCATCTTAGAAAGTATCTTTAAAAGTCCATGGCATAATGCATTAATATAATTTTCTATAGCTTTTTCTGAAGATATATCTTCCAATTCTCCTTCTGCTGCCATATTATCTATAGTTTGAAATGCAAGATATGGATTAACAGCAGTCGCACCATAACCTAATAAAAGTGCTAAGTGCATTGTTTCTCTAGCTTCTCCAGTTTCAACAATAATTGATACCTTAGTTCTTGTCTTCTCTCTTATTAAATAATGCTGAACAGCCCCAACTGCTAGAAGGCTTGGTATCGCTGCATCATAGGAATCGACCTTTTTATCACTAAGAACTATTATGTTGTATCCTTCTTCAATCCTTTTAGATGCTCTTTCACATATCTTACTTAAAGCTTCTGTAAATCCTTCAATTCCAGTATCATATTTAAAGGTTATTGGGATTACAGTAGTTTTAAAATTTTGATCTTTAAGATTCTTAATTTTTACCATTTGTTTGTCATCTAAAATTGGCCTTTCTATTTTAATAAAAGGATTGCTCACAATATCTTTGTTTAAGATGTTTCCCTGAGAACCTATATAGTTCATAAGAGACATTACTAACTCTTCTCTTATAGGATCTATAGGCGGATTAGTCACTTGGGCAAATAGTTGCTTAAAATAAGAAAATAAATTCTGCGGTTTATTTGAAAGAACAGCAAGTGGCGTATCATTTCCCATGGAGCCTACAGGTTCCTTGCCATTCTGAGCCATAGTTCCTAATATAATATTTAAGTCCTCATTTGTATACCCAAATGCAAGCTGCTTCTCTTTTAAAAGCTCTGAATCCTTAATAGCCACTTCATTCACATAAGGGTAATCTTCAAGTTGTATCCTGTTATTAGAAACAATTTCTTCATAAGTCATTTCAGTGCATACCTGTTTTTTTATTTCTTCATCTTGGATAATCATTCCTTTACTTGTATCTACAAGGAATATCTTACCGGCCTTCAACTTACCTTTTTCAGCTATTTCTTCTGGATTGAAATCTAAAACGCCTACCTCTGAAGACACAACAGCTAACCCATCTTTAGTTACTATATATCTAACTGGTCTTAATCCATTTCTATCAGAAGTTACTCCTACTTGTACACCGTCTGAAAATGCTATTGCAGCTGGACCATCCCAGGGCTCAATCAAAGAGCCATGATACTCGTAAAAAGCCTTTTTATAATCTTCCATAAAATCATTTTTACTCCAAGCCTCTGGAATCAACATCATCATAGCATGAGACAAACTACGTCCGTCATTTTCCAAAAGTTCCAGTATATTGTCCAAGGATTCCGAATCACTTCCAGACTTTCTTACTATAGGATACAGCTTTTTAATATCGTCACCTAATGTCTTAGACTTTAGAACCCCCTCACGAGCATGCATCCAATTTCTATTTCCTCTTATAGTATTAATTTCTCCATTATGCGCTAAAAACTTAAAGGGCTGGGCTAAACTCCACGTAGGGAATGTGTTTGTACTGTATCTTTGATGAACTACAGCTATGGCACTTTTAAAGTTTATATCATCAAGATCCACGTAATAACTTTTTATTTGTTGTGCTACAAAAAGTCCTTTATATACTATAGTTCTACTTGAAAAACTACATATATAAAAGTATTCAGAACTTCTTTTTATTAATCTATTTACTTCATTTTCCGTTCTTTTTCTTATGATATATAACTTTTTTTCAAATTCCTTCTGTGATGTATTAGTACTGCGTACGAAGATCTGCCTTATTGTAGGCTCTGTACCTTTTGCTGTCTCTCCAATAACTCTATTATCTACAGGCACATCTCTCCACCCTAGAACTTTTTCCCCTTCTTCTTCAACTATCCTTTCAAGAATTCCTTCACATTGAAATCTTGCCGCTGGCTCCCTTGGAAGAAATACCATTCCCACAGCATATTCTGATGGTTTAGTTAATTCAATTCCTAAAGATTCACATTGAATTTTAAAAAACTCATGTGGAATCTGCATTAGTATCCCAGCACCATCACCAGTCTTTGGATCTGAACCCACTGCCCCTCTGTGAGTTAAATTCATAAGTACTTGAAGTGACTTTTTTATTATTCCATGACTTTTTTCTCCTTTAATATTAGCTACAAACCCAATTCCACAACTATCTCTTTCAAAGCCTGAATCATATAGTCCTTGTTGTTCTGGAAATCCTGATTCATACTTCATTTAATCTCCCCCAATTCACTTAATTTTAAATTACCCATTCTTTTTTAACATTTTCAGTTTTTTCTGCTTATCTTTGAATGAATTTATATAGAAGCAAAGAGCCTAGCGCTCGAAACGCCAGGTTCTACTGCTTATTACTGGTTACTATATACTTTACTTTCCTAAACTTTATATGATAAGATTATTGCCTTTGCAATCTCTTTCATCGAAGTTCCAGTATCCATACTCTGTTTTTGAATTTTTTTAAAAGCATCTTCCTCTGTTAATTTCATATGTTTCATTAAAACCCATTTTGCCTTCTCTATATCTTTCCTAGAGTCTAATGCTTTCTTTAGCTTCTGTATCTCTTGTTCAAGTTTTATTACTTTTATCCTATTCTTTATGGTTAACTCTACTGTGTTAATAAAGGTAGTTTTGTTTATGGGTGTAGTGATGATATTGAAATCATACTCATAATTAATATAATTAATAGAATTCTTTTGATCATTATTCATAATGAGTATTACATCACAGAGCTTATCTTCAACTGCTATTTTAGCTACCTCAAATCCATTCACTCCTGGTAAGTTAAAATCTATAATGGCGATATCTGTTTTATAGGATCTCATTTTTCTTAAGCACTCATTTCCTGCTTTCGCCTGATCTATAATTTGGTATCTACTTTCTACCAGTATTGCTTTTAACTTACTTATTGCAGCATCACTTTTCATAGCCAACAGTATCTTACCTTGCTCCATATACATCCCCCCTTAGATGTAACTATGCTATTTTCTAACATATTGTATATTCATACTATGCTAATATTTTGTTAAATAAGTCTCAACTTCCCATGAGCTAATCTTTGTTCTATACTCATCCCATTCCTTATTTTTAGCTTTAATATATCTTTCAAATATGTGCTCTCCTAATATTTCTTTTGCAATTTCGCTTCTTTCTAAATTATCAATTGCTTCTTTCAAACTTCCAGGTAACGATAAGATTCCTTCTAGTTCTCTTTGTTCTTCTGTCATATCAAATATGTTTCTATCAATTGATGAAGGAGGTTGTATTTTACTTTCTATACCTTGAAGTCCTGAAGTTAATACTGCTGCTAATGCTAAATATGGATTGCATGTTGGATCTGGACACCTTAATTCAACTCTTGTTCCTTCTCCTCTAACTGCTGGAATTCTTATCAAAGGACTTCTGTTTCTTGCAGACCAAGCTATATAAACCGGTGCTTCATAATCTGGTACTAGACGCTTATATGAGTTTATAATTGGATTTGTTATTGCTACAATTGAGCTTATATTCTTTACTAGTCCTCCTATAAACCAATATGCCTCTGAGCTTAACTGCAAGTCACCCTCCTTATCATAGAATATATTTTTACCCTCTCTACATAATGAAACATTTGTATGCATTCCCGAACCATTTATTCCAAAAATAGGCTTAGGCATAAATGTAGCATGAAGCCCATGTCGTTGAGCTATGGTCTTAACAACCATCTTAAATGTCATTATGTTATCAGCGGTAGTAAGTGCGTCACCATATTTAAAATCAATTTCATGCTGCCCTGGAGCAACTTCATGGTGCGATGCCTCTATTTCAAAACCCATCTGTTCAAGTACAAGACATATCTCTCTTCTTGCATTTTCTCCTAAATCTACAGGTCCTAGATCAAAGTATCCTGCATTATCATGAGTTTTTGTAGTCGGATTCCCTTCTTCATCAGTTAAGAATAAGAAAAATTCACATTCTGGACCTACATTAAATGTATCATACCCCATGTCAGAGGCCTTTTTTAAAGCTCTCTTTAATACATTTCTTGGATCTCCTTCAAATGGAGTTCCATCTGGGTTATAAACATCACATATAAGTCTTGCTACTTTACCATTCTGAGGCCTCCATGGAAATATAACAAAAGTGCTTAAGTCTGGTCTTAAATACATATCTGATTCCTCGATTCTAACAAATCCCTCAATTGATGAACCATCAAACATGCATTTATTATCAAGAGCTTTTTCAAGTTGCTCTACGGTAATTGCTACATTTTTTATTATGCCGAACATGTCTGTAAACTGCAGACGTATGAATTTCACATCCTGTTCTCTTACAATTTGCAAAATATCATTTTTACTATAACTTGACATTAAAAGTCCCCCTTTATCTCAAATTAACTCCTTTTTTATAATATATAATTAATAAAAAAAGACGTACGCAAAAGAGATGTTTTACTCCCCATTGAGTACGCCTTCAAATATAAGCTGTGCATCATTGCACTATAATACTAATTGATCAATTAATTTATATAGCATCTTTCTTTAAATTTACTAATTATTCTTTATATCAAGTATTATATTATATAATTTTAAATTATTCAATATTAATTTTATTAAATTATTATTTTTTACAACTTTAAAATACCATATTGATAATACAATTGTATTTCCATGCTACATACTATTCGAGTTAATTTGTATATTCTGTAAAAGTAATCAATGCTTCCATTTGCATACCACTTCTGCAAAAATATCTATTACAATAAACAAGGCAAAGCCTAAAAGGCTTATTACTACAATTCCTGCATACATCCCTATATAATCAATTCTAGACCATGCATCTAAAATATAATATCCTATGCCGTACTGAGTTCCATAACCTTCGGCAAAAAATAAAATAGAAAGAGCAGTTCCAAGTGACAATCTTAAACTTGTAAGAAGTTCAGGTAAAATAGCAGGTAAAGTTATATGAATAAATATTTGGAGCCTTGAAGCTCCAAGACTTCTTATGGAATCATAAGTTCCAGATGGAATATTAAATACCGCATCCCTTACAGCTACAATAATTTGAAATATTAGTATTAGAACTATAATAATAATTTTAGAACTATCTCCTAGACCAAATAGCAGCATAACCATTGGCAGTAATGCTGTTTTAGGTATAGGATATGTAAATATACTAATGGATTTAATATCTTATTCCATCTATTCGAATAGGCCATAAGCAATCCTATGAGTGCTCCTAAAAATAAGGATATAATAAGCCCACTTCCTACTCTATATAAACTTGCTAAAACATGTATATATAGCTTTTCCCCATATAAGTTATCCATATTAAGATATATATCCATAGGACTTGGAAGCACCTTCATATTAATTATCATTGAAGAAAGATACCACAATATATTAAATATTATAAATCCCTGCAAGAAGGTCTTAATTTTTCTTTTCGTTTTCATATCTTCCATCCCTTTTTTATAATACTTCTTAAATATGATGATAGCTTTAAATATTCTTCATTGTTCCTTAAGTTTACAGAATTAAATAGAGGATTATCGATTACCTCAACTATGCTGCCAGGACAATGGGATAATATTACGATTTTCTTTCCTATATAAATGGCTTCCTCAATACTATGGGTTACAAATAAGGTTGTAGTTTTATATTGATTCCATATATCAATAAAAAGCTCCTGAGCTTCTTCTCTACTAAGAGCATCTAGTGCAGAAAATGGCTCGTCCATCAACAACAAATCTGGATTCATTATAAAAGCTCTTGCTATTGCAACCCTCTGTTTTTGGCCTCCGCTTAATTCATCAGGATATCTATCCTTTAATGAATTAATCCCTAGCTTAGTCTGTATGTAATCAATTCTTTTGTTCATAACATTATCTATAACTTTTCCTTTTATCTTTAGAGAAAGAAGACAGTTTTTTTGTACACTTTTCCATGGAAGCAATCCAAAATTTTGAGGTATAAATCCAATATCATGTTTTTTAGGATTTAACGCCTCACCACCTAATAGTACTTGTCCTTCGTTAGATTTTATAATTCCGCTTAGCACGTGTAGTAATGTGGATTTGCCACAACCTGAAGGACCTATAACTGCACATATACCTCCCTCTTCAATCTTCATACTTATAGGCCCTAAGGCATTTACTAGTTTTTTTTCAGTACTATAACTTACAGAAAGATTGTTTATTTCAAGCATAGGTACCTCCATAATATTATTTAATACCTATATCATTTACTAAATCCTTAGAACTTAGTGATTCCTTAATAAGTCCATTTCTACTAGTCCAATCAATAGCAGTCTTGATTTCAACTTCTGATGGAAGAATGTTCTTTCTGAATTTAGGTAAAGTAATTCTGCCCTTCATATCATCTGGATAGCCTACGGTTTTCATTACAATATCCTCATATTCAGAAATTGGTGTGCTGTTTATATAGTCTACAGCTTCATTATAAGCTTTATAAAATGCCCTAATTTCATTACCCTTTCCATCTATTGATTTTTGTGTAAAGCCTGTTACTGAAGGGTATGACGCTAGTTTGCTTGCACTTCCAAGAAGTACTCCTCCATCCTTTATTGCAATGGTAGCAAAAGGCTCAGGAAGCAGTGCCGCATCTACCTTATTATTTCTTAACATCTCAAGTCTTGTAGGCACAGCAGGAACCATAGACTTCTTTATATCCTTAGGATCTAAAGAATTTTTTTCTAATATTTGATCTAGGGTATACTCTATAGCAGTCTTTTCTGATATAGCTATGCTTTTACCCTTTATATCACCTATAGACTTTATTCCTGACTTAGAATTCGCTATAAGCATAAAATCACCATCTGTAACTCCAGTTATCTTTACATTAAAACCTCCATTTTGATAAAGACATGCGGCAACTTCATCAAAAATTATTCCATCTAAATTTCCACCCTGAAAAGCAGCATCCCTGTCTTTTGAACTTTTAAAAGGTTGAAAATTAACATCTACACCTTGTTTTTTAAAAAATCCCTTTTCATTAGCAATTACAATTGGTACTACATCTATAGACCCTATTGCGCCTATACTTAAGGTTTGCTCTGATTTAGCTGCATCTTGCTTTTTAGCTGAACAAGCTGACAATGATATCATAAGAATAGAAGCAGTAACTACAGCTAATATTTTTTTTAGTTTAACCATTTTTAGTCCCCCCATTTTTTAAATAATACATTTTTTATAGATAAAAAGTCCAATATCTTTCCAATAACAAAGTTAACAAGATCATCCATAGTCTCAGGTTTATGATAAAATCCTGGCATTGCCGGAAGTATAGTTACTCCAAGCCTTGACAACTTTAGCATATTCTCAAGATGAATTGCATTAAGCGGCGTTTCCCTTGGAACTATTATAAGTCTTCTATTTTCTTTTAATGCTACGTCAGCAGTTCTGCATAATAAATTTTTAGCTAAACCACTACTAATTTCAGCAAGTGTTCCCATCGAGCATGGAAGTATAATCATAGAATCAAATTTAAAAGATCCACTAGCGACCCCAGAGAATAGATTATTTATATCCTCTAGCTCAATATGATTGTACTTGTTCTTTAATTCTTCTATCCATTCATTTATATCTATAGACGTTTCAAACTTCATAACTTTCTTGCCATTTTCCGTACATATGACATGAACATAAATCTCGTTTTTCAAAAGTTCCTCAATTAATCTTTTTGCATATATGCTTCCACTAGCACCACTAATTCCAACTACTATTTTTTTCATATATAATCTCCTCAAAATTCTTTATATTAGTGCATCAATGACTCCACAGATTAAAAATACAATGCTTACTAATTGATTTATACTGTATGAGGCTACCTTTACATTGGATAAGTTATTTGGTGAAACTATCCTATGCTCTATTATAAATAAAATAGAAATAATCACTAGTCCTATGTAATAAATAATTCCAAGTTGGTTACTTAAAATTCCTACTATAAATAATAAAACTAGTGTTATTCCATGGAATAGAGCTGCAATATGAAGCGCATTCTTTACTCCAAATCTTGCAGGTATTGAATAAACTCCATTAGCGATGTCAAAGTCATAATCTTGTGAGCCATAGATAATATCAAAGCCTGCAACCCAAAGAGTATTAGCTCCACCAATAAAAATTGGCAGCCAAGAAATTCTCCCAGTAACTGCAAGCCATGCTCCTACAGGAGCAGCTGCAGATGTAACGCCTAAAACCAAATGGCATGCCCAAGTGAATCGTTTTGTATATGAATAAATAATCATCAGAAATAGTGCTATAGGTGAAAGTAGCACACATAATGGATTCAGCATAGCTGCTGCAATAATCATTATGAGAAAACATACTGTAGTAAATATAATAACTTCCTTTTTTTGAAGCAAGCCTTGAGGAAGTTGCCTCACAGCAGTTCGCGGATTTTTAGCATCTATTTCTGCATCAATTACTCTATTTATAGCATTCGCACCAGTTCTAGCACCCATAAAGGCAACCAATATCCAAAATATCACATAATGAGAAGGTAAGCCATCGCTTGCCAAAAGCATTGATATAAGGGCAAATGACAAAGAGAAAATAGTGTGAGAGAACATAACAAGCACTCCATAATCATGAGCCTTTTCTATGGCCTTATTCAATATCATATTCACTCCATCTCCTTGTAACAAGCTCCTTAATATCTTTTGTCATTTCAATATCATTAGGCCATTCTCTAGTATGCCCTTCATTTGGCCACTTTTTAGTAGCATCTATACCCATCCTATATCCATAATGTGGGAGATTAGATGCGTGATCCAGAGCATCTAAAGGGCCTTCAGATATGACCACATCTCTTTTTGCATCTATATTGTTAAAAACCTTCCATGCCACAGTAGATACATCTTTTGGGCTGACATTTTCATCTACTACAATTATCATCTTTGTATACATCATTTGACCAATTCCCCATAATGAATTCATTATTTTCTTGGCATGCCCAGGATAACGCTTCTTTATAGAAACAATAACACAGTTATGGAAAACCCCTTCTAGTGGAAAACTTATATCTATTATCTCAGGATACTGCATTTTAAGTAAAGGTAAGAAAATTCTCTCTGTAGCCTTTCCCATATAACAGTCTTCCATAGGTGGCTTTCCTACCACAGTAGTAGGATAAATAGCATTCTTCTTATGCGTTATACAAGTCACATGGAATACAGGATAATAATCTGCAAGAGAATAATATCCTGTATGATCTCCAAAGGGTCCCTCAAGTCTCAATTCCTCATTAACGTCCACATAACCCTCTATAATAAATTCTGCATCAGCAGGTACATATATATCATTTGTTATAGACTTAACAAGTTTCACTGGGGATTTTCTTAAAAATCCTGCGAACATCATTTCA
This sequence comes from Clostridium bovifaecis, assembly GCA_009738435.1. Taxonomy (GTDB): domain Bacteria; phylum Bacillota; class Clostridia; order Clostridiales; family Clostridiaceae; genus Clostridium_H; species Clostridium_H bovifaecis. The sequence continues at coordinate 3,706,033 of CP046522.1, forward strand.
TCAATCATTTTTGGAAGTGGTGCTGTTGCAGAGTATGTTATAGCAGGATCACAGCCAAGAGCAACAGATACAGGCATTTTACCACCCAGTATTTTATACTTTTCATAAATTTCTCTACCATCCTTATGTAAGTGCCAGTGCATGCCTGTAGTGTTCTTATCAAATACCTGAAGTCTATACATTCCCATGTTTTGAATGCCACTCTCTGGATCCTTAGTTATAATAAGCGGAAGGGTTATAAACCTGCCTGCATCCTCAGGCCAGCACTTTAATATAGGAAGAGTAGATAAATCAGGATCATTTTCAATAACTTCCTGGCAAGCTCCTTTAGAAGGCATTTTTAGCGGAAATACCGTTGCCATTCTAGCTAGTCTTGGAAGAGATTTAACCTTTTTCATAATTCCTAAATAATTTGACATATCTATGAACTCTTCAATGTCATTCCCAATATCATCAAGCTTCTCAACTCCTAGAGCCATGCTCATTCTCTCATAAGTACCCATAGCGTTTATAAGTACTGGATAAGAAGATCCCTTTACATTTTCAAATAAAAGAGCAGGTCCCCGCTTTTTAGATATCCTATCTGTAATTTCAGTAATCTCTAATTCTGAATTTACTTCTGTATATATTCTTTTCAGTAGTTCTCTTTCTTCCAAGTGCTTGATGAAATCGTGTAAGTCTTTATAAGCCATGTAATTACTCCTTTCAGTAATAAATACCTATTTATATCATAAAAAATTTTTATTAAGAACCTTCTCTAAACTGTCAACCATAGAGTCAATGTCCTCTTTAGAAATAACAAGAGGAGGTTGAAATGCTATGACATCTCTATTTAAGCCATTTTTACCTAGAAGAAAGCCTAGGTCTTTCATCTCTTCTAAAATCACATCCGTAATTTCAGCAGAGGTTAAGTTCTGAGCTTTTGATTTTATTTGCATACCTAACATAAGCCCACAGCCTCTTATTTCTTCAATCAACGGAGAGGACAGCTGCTCTAATTTTTGTTTTAGATACTTTCCTAATTTCTCAGCCCTTTGGACTAATCCATTCTTCTCAATATAATTAAGAACGCCTATTGCAGTTTGAGCTGCCACAGGATTTCCTCCAAAAGTAGATGCAGAAGGCTTATTGAAGGATTTTGCAATTTCATCTCTTGTTGAAAAAGTTGAAATAGGAATACCATTACCTAAAGCTTTAGCAGTAACTATAATATCAGGAATCACATCATAATGTTCAATACAAAACATTTTTCCTGTTCTTCCATAGCCTGTTTGAACCTCATCTACAATCAACAATACATTATGCACTTCTAAAAGAGTTTTTACCCTTTTTAAATAATCCATAGGATACATAATGATTCCACCATTTCCTTGAATAGGTTCTAATATCATTGCCGCTATATCATTGCTATGTTCTTTTAATACTGTTTCTAACTCAAGCAGAGACTTTTCCATGGCTTCTTTGTAGCTAAGGTTTTGAGAATATGGTCTTTCAACAAAGAAAATATTATCTTTAATTAAATTATCGTCTAATCTCCACATAGGTATTCCTGTAACACTTAAAGTTAAATGAGTTCTGCCATGTAACCCACCAGTTAAAGCAATGAAGCCATTCTTTTTGTATAAAGTCTAGCTAAAGCCATAGCACCTTCATTTGCTTCTGATCCAGTAACACAAAAGAAAGTTCTCTTAATATCTCCTGGAAGTATCTCAGAAAGTTTTTGAGCAAGCTCTACCATAGGTTGAGTCAAATATAATGTAGTAGTATGTTGTACTTTACTCAATTGTTCTATTGTATCCTTGAGGATTTCTGAATTTGAATGCCCACAATTCAAAACTGATACTCCCGCATAGAAATCAACATACCTTTTATCCTCGTGATCGAAAATATACTGCATAGAACCTCCAATTATTTGAGGTGGATTCTTATAAAAGAATGATGTAGCTGGGAAAAAGTATTCTTTCCTTTTTGCAATTATATTATCAGGTCCTATATAATTCATAATACAAATTCACTCCTATTCTATATGAATTTAAAAGATAGCGCACCTAAAGTAAATCCAGCCCTTGAAGATTTCATATGTAAAAACAGATCTCTTCCTTTGGATTTATCAATGATAGCTTTTTTATAAACTTCAATTATACTTTTTAATTCATCTCTAGTATATGTTTGTCCTTCTATTCGAAAACTTATTGGTTTTTGAAAGTTTAAGCCTTCAAGAATCGGCAGTAAACAAAGTTCTTTAGAAGTAAATAAGTGATTTCTTAAGTTTTGATCTATATAAACAGGATTTTCCCCTTTATCAGTCATTAGCACCAGCACCCCGTTATCTACATACTTATTATCACTTTTTTCAATAGCTTTAAGTGCTTTGGTATTTTCATAAAGATTATAATCTAGATACATAACTCTTAATGGACCATGTACAATTAATTCTAATGGTGTTTCTGACATATTTATAAACTTAGCAAGCTCATTGCGCTTTATCTCTATGGACACACTAGCTTCCTTAATACCCAAAGCTTTGTAAAATTCTAATGATTTATGATTGTAGATGTTTAAATTATAATCTGTTACCAATGCATATTTGTTGGCATATTTTTTCACAGCTCCTATATTTGAAACTAGCAGTCCATCAAATAGATGACCATATTTATTTAAATAGTTGTCAATCATATCAAACTGCAGCTCGTTCATCACTTGAGGCAAATTCAGATAAATATCCGTCTTATTCTTCATATTTGACAAGTGCTGCAGTTGCTCTAGAGTTATAAACTTATCAGGAGCTAAAACTTCACAAGGCAAGTAAATTCTATCTACTCCTAAATCTATACAAAGCTTGGCCTGATCATAATTATTTACCTTTACGGACAAATTGTAGTTAGAAGGCGCCTTTATAGAATATTTGTTTAATTCTCCTAAAGTTTCATTAATAGCTTCATCAGTAATTATAGGTTCCTCAGTAGGGACAGAAAAAACTTTACCGGTAGAATAAAACTTACCGGTGCCTTCATACCTAGTATTAATAAAATCTAAACTAGGCTTAGAAAAAGCATATGCAGTAGTGAAATCACGCTTTCTATGCTCAAATAATTCCCCAGCTCCTTTTTTCCTGTTAAAACTTAAAGGATCTTCAATATATCTATCAATGGCTTCACCATAAGTGTTTACTAGATTGATGATAAAATCAGTGTCCCTCATACGTCCTTCTATCTTAAAAGAAGTTATATTTGCCTCAATTAGCTCAGGGATATATTCATACATGTACATATCTTTTGCCGCCAGCGGATATTTTGTTGGAAATACAGAACCATCCTTTTTCATAATATAAGGCCATCTGCAGTGCTTGAAGCATCTTCCACGGTTGGAACTATTACCCAAGACAATAGAGCTGTAATAGCAATTTGCATCATTTACCGCACATATATCTCCGTGAACAAAGTACTCTGTTTCAATATTGGCTTCTCTTTGTAGTAGCTTTGCTGTCTTTAAATCCATTTCTCTTGATAATACTACTCTTGATACTCCTAGCTCTTTTAGTATCTTTGCAGATTCTATGTTATGGACATTCATCATAACGGATGAATGAATTTCAAATTTATTAAGATTATGTTCCTTACATATTTGCAGAACCCCGAGGTCTTGAACTATAATACCATCCACATCAATATTATTTAAAAGATGTAAGTACTCGGTAGCTTCATTAATTTCATATTCATTCAGCATATTATTTACTGTCACATAAACTTTTTTATCAACATCATGGGCCATCTTTGTAGCTTCCTGTATCTCTTTATCAGAAAAATTATATCCTTTTCTTATCATTCTCATATTTAGGGTCTTGCCACCTAGGTAAATTGCATCACAATTTGCTTTTACCATACTTCTAAAAGTTTCCATAGTTCCTGAAGGAGCCAACAATTCTACTTTTTTACCATTAAATGCTCTTCCCATATTCTCCTCCTTTATTTTCCTCCTTAAATTTCAATACATATTACTTGTCAATATTATAACAAACTTATTATATGACAGATTGTTCAAAAACTCCATGACTTTCATGGGGCTAACACCATTGATTATTTATACGATAGCATCATGGCTATCTTTTTCATATTCTGAACTGCTGGTGTCACTTATCCCTCTTAGAAGGAAGGTGATACATATAAGTAATGAGATCTTAAAAATAGTAGTCCTGACTCCACTCGGTTGCTACCATTTTTAGCTATGAATTTTGTAGAAAGTAAGCATAAAAATAAAGCAAAATTATATTAATTCTGCTTTATTTTTATATTTTAAATTTGGAGCTAGAAAAGGGAATCGAACCCTCGGCCTACGCATTACGAGTGCGTCGCTCTACCGACTGAGCTATTCTAGCATATAGAATGATACTTTTAAGTTTTACATTTACTACCTAAAAACCTTTTTTTAAAGCTACTGATTAGATAGACTTCATTACGAACCAGCTGCTCTACCATCTAAACTATAAGGGCACCTTTTACCTTGCTATTACTTTATTAACATTTTACTCCTATAATGGTTAATTTTCAATATTTTTGATTAAAATGATGTACATTCGCACAAATAAAAAAATGCAGCATAAAGCCGCATCTTTTATTCTCGATGTATAACATCTAATCTTCCAAACTTACTGTATTGTCCAAGCCAAGCAAGCTTTACTGTACCAACGGGACCGTTTCTTTGCTTTGCGATTATGCATTCTGCTACATTCTTATCTTCTGATTCCTTATTGTAATATTCATCTCTATATAAGAACATAACAAGGTCAGCATCCTGCTCGATTGATCCTGATTCCCTAAGGTCAGAAAGCATAGGTCTATGGTCAGCTCTTTGTTCTGGAGCACGAGATAGCTGAGAAAGGGCTATAACAGGGCAATGCATTTCCTTAGCCAAAGCCTTTATAGACCTTGAAATTTCAGATACCTCTTGTTGTCTGCTTTCAGAAGCGCTGCTGCCACTCATAAGCTGAAGGTAGTCTATTACTATTAAATCTATTCCATGCTCTATTTTTAATCTTCTGCATTTAGAGCGCATTTCCATAACTGATACACCAGCTGTATCATCTATAAATATCTTAGATGCAGCAATTGGCCCTGAAGCTCTAGCTATTCTCTCCCAATCACTATCTTCTAAAGCTCCTGTTCTAAGCTTTAACATATCAATATTCGCCTCAGCACAAAGTATTTTGTTTGCTAATTGCTCTTTTGACATTTCTAAAGAGAATACTACTACGCTCTTACCTTCTCTTATTGCTGCATATTGAGCAATATTTATGGCAAAAGTAGTTTTACCCATAGATGGTCTTGCTGCAACTAGTATCATATCTCCTGGCTGGAGGCCTGAGGTTTGAGCATCTAGCTCTGGGAACCCTGTTGGTACCCCAGTGGTTTCACCCTTTTGGTTAAACATTTTTTCTATCTGTTCAAAACCTCTTTCAAGCACAATGCTTATAGGCTCAAAGTCGCTAGAAGTTCTTTTTTCAGCTATATCAAAAATTCTCTTTTCAGCACCATCTAGCACCTTTGGAACGTCATCTTGCTTTGAATAACATTCTTCTGTTATATCCGCAGAAGCTCTTATAAGCTTTCTTAAAATAGACTTTTCTTCAACTATCTTTACATAAGAAGTAAGATTAATTGTTGATTCTATGGAATTACTAAGCTCACTTATATATGTCATTCCTCCAACTGCCTGCAGCTTTTCCGTAGATTGTAGATGCTCTATTAAAGTTACCATATCAATAGGAATATCCTTTGAATATAAATCTAATATAGCATTAAAGATAATCTTATGCCCTTCTCTGTAAAAGTCATCTCCTCTTAATACTTCTGCTGCTTGAGCTATGGATGTCTTATCTTTAATCATACATCCTAATACTGTTTGCTCAGCCTGGATATTGTGTGGTAAAACTCTAAGAGGTGTTGTTTCCATTACAATCTCTCCTACTATCTAGTTAAGGTTGGTTACCCTCAAAAACAATTTTAATTAGCTCATCTATATTATCGATTGCCTTAACTCTAATGTCATTTAAACCTGTTGGAACTTCCCGTAAATTTTCTTTAGGAACTAGTACAAGCTTTATACCTTTTCTTCTTGCACCATATACCTTCTCAAATATACCACCAACTGGTTTTATCTTACCCCTTAAAGATATTTCTCCTGTTATGGCTACATCTTGTCTTATAGGCTTATTTAAAAGAGCGCTTATAATACAAACGGTAATTGCAGCACCTGCAGAAGGGCCATCTATACGCCCTCCCCCTACTATATTTACATGAATATCATAATCACTAATATCTTTATCTGCAAGTCTTCTTATTACAGATGCAGCATTAAATACAGAATCCTTTGCCATACTACCTGCTGTATCATTGAACCTTACTCTTCCTCTACCTTTTTCTTTCGCATCAAAAACTGCTGTTTCTATTTCTATAGTAGAACCAACATATCCACTAACGCCAAGTCCATAAACATGACCTATTTCATATCTTTCTTCTTGTGAAATTTGTTCACAAGGAGTAAATCTGCTTATAGATATAATCTCTTCTACAGCTTTAATGGTTATCTTAACATTTTCAGTGGTTTTTGCTTCATTGTAAAGAATATATCCATAGGCGTCTGCTAATATATTTATAGCCTTTCTTCCTTCTATAGTGAATCTGCTTATAAGCTCAGCCACACCTTCCTCAAGTTGTACCTTTAGCTTTTCTGCTGCATTTTCAACTATCATTTCTATATCCTTAGATGATAAAGGTTCAAAATAAACCTCTGTACATCTAGATCTTAATGCTGGATTTATTTCGCTTGGCTCCCTTGTTGTAGCACCAATCAAAACAAAATCTGCTGGTGCTCCATTTTCAAATAAATATTTTATATATTTAGGTGTATTCTCATCATCTGGGTCATAATAAGATGATGAAAATTCAACTCTTTTATCCTCTAAAACCTTTAATAGTTTATTTTGAAGAATAGTATCAAGTTCTCCTATTTCATCTATAAACAATACTCCACCATGAGCTTCCGTAACTAAACCAGGTTTTGGTTCTGGCACCCCTATTTCGGCTAAGTCTCTTTTACTTCCCTGATATATAGGATCATGTACTGAACCTAGTAAAGGGTTAGTTATCTCTCTTGGATCCCATCTAAGGGTTGTTCCATCTACTTCTACAAATTTAGATTCCATTTCAAAAGGAGTGTATTGAAGCTTTTTAGCTTCCTCTAGTGCAAGTCTTGCTGCTGTAGTCTTTCCAACTCCAGGAGGGCCATAGAGAATTATATGCTGTGGGTATGGTGAAGCTAGCTTAGATAAAAGAGATTTTATAGCTCTTTCTTGGCCAACAATTTCAGAAAAAGCTTGAGGCCTTAGTATAGCTTGAATGTTATTAGAAAGCTTTTTAGAATCCAAAACTTCTAACTTTGCATACTTTTTAAGAGTCTTTGCATTTTCAGAACCTTTTTTCTTCCTTATAATACCAAGCCTTACTTCTTCTATATACTTTTCTTGCTTCTCTAAAACAGCCTGCTCTACTTCTTTTTCTATGCTATTTTCTATATATCTTCTTGCAATAGTATCAGCAATATACTTTTTAGTATTTTCTATTGCTTCTACTAAATTGCTTTCATTTGGTATTATATCTATCCCTTTTCCATCGCTCACTATCTTATTTATTGCATAGATTTTTTTATATACATCATCACTATATAGATGCTTATTAAGCTTATATTTTACAACTCTTGCCTTAATAGTTTTTTCATCTATAACTTTTCTTACTACTTCATCTAGTATGTTTACTTGCATATCTATAGGCATTGTATCTTTTACAAAGTCAATTGCATTTTTTAGCTTCTCATCTACTATTGAAAATTTCAATATATTTCCCTTCAAGAAATCCTGCTCGCAGGTATTTTCTCTTAGGTATCCCCCCTTCTATTCTCAGAGTTATTGTTCTTCAATTATAACTCTAATTTTTGTAGAGATTTCAGGATATAGTTTCACTTCAGCTTCATAAGTTCCTATATTTTTAATAGTCCCTACCACTATTTTTTTCTTATCTATTTCAACTTTACACTGATTTTTTAATTCAGCTGCTATATCTTTACTTGTTATAGCGCCAAATAATCTTCCACCTTCTCCAGCTTTAGCTTGTATCTTTACTTCTTTATTTCTTAATTCTTCAGCTAATTTTTGGGCTGCTTCAGTTTCAGCTAATTTCTTTTTTCTTTCAGCTTCTTGCTGCTTATTTAAAATATGCATGTTCGCATCTGTTGCTTCTTTAGCTAAACCTTTTGGTATCAAAAAGTTTCTTGCGTATCCATCTGATGAATTTATTACCTCTCCTTTTTTTCCTTGTCCTTTAACATCCTTTAATAATATTAATTTCATTACTCCTCACCTTCCCTTAAGTATTTATCAATAGCATCTTGTAATTTTTCTTTTGCTTCATCTATAGAAACATTCTTTAACTTTGTGCCGGCTATGGTCATATGTCCACCCCCACCTAATGTTTCTAATATTACTTGAACGTTTATATCGCCAAATGATCTGCCACTTATAAATACCTCATCCTCTATTTTAACAAGAACAAATGACGCTTGAACACCTGTAATATTTAGTAATTCATCCGCTACTTGTGCAGCTAAGACATTATCTTTTATATCTGGTGGACAAAGGGTAATAGCTATATCATTTTTAACCTCTGCAAGACTCATAATCTCAGCTTTTTTTAAGTATGTTTCTAAATGACCTGCAAACATTTTTTTTACATCTATTATATCAGCTCCCAATTGTCTTAGGTAAGCTGCTGCTTCAAAAGTTCTAACTCCTGTTTTAAAATAAAAGTTTTTTGTATCTACATAAATGCCTGCAAGAAGCATCTCTGCCTCAATAGGTATTATGTGCTGTTTTGGACTTTCAATCATATACTGCAGCATCTCTGTTACAAGTTCGCAAGTAGATGAGGCATAAGGCTCTATGTAGCTCAATAAAGTTCCTTCTACTGCTGTTGTAGACTTTCTATGGTGATCCACAATTACAACTCTTCCTATAATATCTAATAGTTCCTTATCTTGAACATATTCTTTACTATTTACATCTACAAGTATAAGCAAACTATTTCTATCACATGTTTTTATGCAATTTTCCTTGGAAATAAAGATCTCCTTATATAAGTTATTTTCTTTTATTCTTTCTATAGGATTCTCTATTCCACTATTAGCTTTATCTAATACAACATGAACCTCTTTTCCTAATGCTTTTACTATGCTCCTAAGCCCTATAGCAGCACCTAAGGCATCTATGTCTGGATTAACGTGTCCCATTATAAATATATTGCTGCTTTCATTTATTAAATTAACTAAAGCATGAGCGATAACTCGTGCCCTTACTTTGGTTCTTTTCTCAAATTCCTTAGTCTTACCACCATAAAACTGCAATTTATCTTTCGTCTTTACAACTACCTGGTCTCCTCCTCGGCTTAGTGCTAATTCTTTAGCAGAAATTGCAAGTTCATGGTTCTGAATTGGGGTATCTCCATCACATCCTACCCCTATACTTAAAGTAACCGCCAATTTGTTTCCAAAATTTATTTCTCTGATTTCATCTAATATATCGAAGTTTTTTTGCATTTCTTCTTCTATATTTCTATAATGCACTACAACTACATATTTACTTGAAGAATACTTCACAATCATTGCCTTTAAGCCTTGAGCATAATTTTTTATAGTCCTCTCTATCTCAGCTGCTAAAATCACAGCATTATCTTCCACTGTTGTTTTTAATACATCGCTTAAATTATCTACTTCTATATGCATTATAGAATATTTATTTTCTTCTATCTCTCCAGCAAGCTTTACCTCCTCAGTTACATCATAGAAGTATAGAATTATGGCTTTATCTCTAGTCGAAGGCTTGTTATTTATATTAATAAAAATATTATAGTATTTATCTTTAATACTAACCCTCTTAAAGACCTTTTTCTCTTTGCTAATAATCTCATCTATATTGACTTCTTCTATAATTTCTTCAATATTTTTTCCCAAGACTTCTTCTTTTTCAAATATCTTTAGGAAGCCTTGGTTATACCACATTATATTACCCTTGTTTCCAGTTATAGCTAAGGCAAAAGGAGAGTTTACTAGTACGCTTCTCGAAGAAATATCAAGTTTTGAAGAAAAATCCTCAAGAAACTTTCTCCATTCGTTCTTTTTTGCTTTAAACATCTTTACATTATACGTAATAAAAAATGCATATAGTAGTAAAAGTATACCGCCTATTAATAAATGTCCTAATATAAAAAAAATAGAAATAAGTATTGCAATAATGTAAACGGAGATCTTATTATATTGAAGAAAATAATTATTATCCATGCTATTCCCTCGACTTAACTATTCTTATTGGATTTGGGTCAAGTTTTCTTAAATTCAATAGTATATCCATAAGTCCTAGAACAAAAAAAACATTAGAAAATATAGGCGTAAATAGTGCTATTATTAATATTATAGCTGTTATACCCTTTGACATTTTAACTTTTTCCCTTAAAATATAAATGAGGTATGCCATTCCATCAAAAGATAGTACAAATAGAACTATCAAATGGCCTATTCCAACCATATATGAAGCTCCCTTTATCCCTTTAGAATTTAATATTATTCCCAAACATTCTATTATTATAAGTAATGCAACAAATCTATTAGGCATATATATTTTGCTGAAAGGTACTATCTCTTTTACTTCATACCTTAATCTTTTTAAGGTCTTTTCCGTAATAAAGTAATTTATATATGCTTGTATTAAGCTGCTTATAATAAATACTATAGGCATTAATATAAGTAAATTTTCTACAGTAATATATTTTATAAATTCGTTTACTGTATTAATCGCTTCTTGGGGAGCATTTAAATTTATATACATTTCTCTTGATTCTATAAACGCCCTTTTAAGTTCTTGAACAATATAATCTATGTATCCTACTATTCCTTGTTTATTTATAAAAAATGCGTATATTATAAGCCTTATAATGTTACTTATAGTTGCAGCTGCCCCTACTATAATTATAGCCACCTGGCTGTTTTTTTTATTCTTTATACAATATCCTAAGCTAATTCCGGTAAACCCATATGCAATTCCTGATACTAAGGCTGATATTGGGTTATAAAAAAGTGATGTTAAAAGCATGCTCATAATTACAGCAATTAAAGATATACCTCTATTATATCTTATATACAGTATTGTTATAGGAATGGGTAAAATAAACATTCCTATATCGGATAAAATAGGCACATGTGCAGTAATTAGTAAGATTAAAAAAACTAAAGCAAACATAATTCCTGTTTCTGTTATTATTCTTGCTGTATACCTTTTCTTTACCATTCTTTCCTCCATTAACACTTATCTTTTTATATGCGAATATAACTTACTTAAATCCTTGCTTTCCCTTTCAATTATATCTCCTTCAGCTATTCCTAACTTCAACTTTTTTTTCATGTTCTCATCTACTTCATCATAAGAATATCCTAATCTTTCTCCTAACAGATATAAAATTATTATTGCTCCTGAGATACATTCTAAAATAGCATCTTGTGCAACATTGCTCCCTCTAGCTAATAATTTAAAAAAGTCTCCTATAATACATAAAAGCTCAGCTTTTAGATTTTCAATTATTCTTATATTTGACATAATATTAAAATCTTCCCTTTTCATATAACACCATCCCCTAAGTCATCCTATATATATTTTAGTTATTTTTACCTTCATATGCAACTTTAGTTTATTTTATTTGTTATATAAAAAAGCAGTGTCAGAAAGGACACTGCTTAAATTTATATTAATCTGTTGTGAATGGTAATAAAGCTACATTTCTAGCTCTCTTTATTGCCAATGTTAATTCTCTTTGGTGCTTAGCACAGTTTCCAGAAATTCTTCTTGGAAGAATCTTTCCTCTTTCTGTAACATACTTTCTCAATTTATTTACATCTTTGTAATCTATGAAAGCAGATTTATCTGAACAGAAAGCGCAAACTTTTTTTCTTCTTCTTTTTGCACCTTTTTTATTTACGAAAGACATGCCTTTTCCCTCCTTACCTATATTTATAAACTCGAATTAGTTAAAATGGTATATCACCATCGTCAATTGGAGTAATCTCATCTTCATACCCGCCTTGACCAAATATGTCATGATTTTCTGATGGAATACTATGACTCTCTCCTGGATAGGATGATTCTGCTCTATTAAAGCTAGCAGCTGCATTTCTAGATTCTAAGAATTGTACCTCATCAGCAACAACTTCTGTTACATATCTTCTAGTACCATCTTTAGCTTCATAGCTTCTAGTTTGTATTGCGCCACTTATTCCTATTAGTCTGCCCTTACCTACATAATTAGCTGTATTTTCAGCTTGTTTTCCCCATACTACTACAGGTATAAAGTCTGCGTCAGGCTGACCTTGGCTTTTAAAACGTCTATTAACCGCTAAAGTGAAAGATGCAACAGCTCTTCCTGTTCCTGGAGTAAATCTTAGCTCTGGATCTTTAGTTAATCTTCCAACTAAAACAACTCTATTCATCTTTGCACCGCCTATTTTTCAGGATTGATTACCATGTATCTCATAACTCCATCAGTAATTCTGAATATTCTTTCTAATTCTTTAGGTAATTCAGGATTAGCTTTGAAGTTGATTAGAGTATAATATCCTTCGTTGATTTTGTTTATTGGATAAGCAAGCTTTCTCTTACCCCACTCATCAACGTTTTCAATTACTCCTCCTTCACTTTCTATTACGCCTTTGAACTTCTCGATGTTAGCCTTTATAGCTTCTTCATCAAGAGATGGTTGTAATATAAATAATGTTTCGTAATTTCTCATTGATTTCACCTCCTCCCCTCGGACTAACGGCTGCGATTATCACAGCAGGGACTACATTTGTTTATTTTATCATTTTCCACAATAAAAATCAAGATATTATTTTTATTTCCTTTTTTTAACTAACTTAATCATAGTTTGTAGTTTTAACAAATGGTGATTTTAACATTCGTTTGAAATTTATCTTTAGCGTGTAAAGGCCATGTTTTAAGTTGTTGAACTCTATTTAATTGAGAAGTTATAATTCCTATAAAACATAAGTTTTTATTTGTTTAAGCTTAGCTTTATTAGTTATATTAGATTTAGAGTTATCTTTAGAATTATAGGTTATCAGCAATTTCTTAAAGCATATCATCTTCAGGTACATTTTGTTTTATAATCTTTTTCACTCTTTTCTCAAATTGACTTCTTGGAAGCATAACTATCCTTTCACAGCCTAAACACTTGATCTTTATATCTGCCCCTAATCTTATTACTTCCCATTCTTTGCTTCCACAAGGATGCTCTTTTTTCATCTCAACTACATCCCCTAGATAAAATTCTTTTGCCATACTACTACCCCTTTATTATTATAATTTTATATAACTATATCTACCTACATATTATATAATAAATCAACCTATCATATAAATAGGATAACAAGTTAATCAAATAAAGATTTTAAAATGACTGAATATTCTGTAATATTAATTAGATAGTAATTATAATATATTAAATTATATTATATATTGGCTTCTCAGAAATGCCCTAGGAATAATTTATGATACTCTAGTATAAAAAGCCTCTTTTCTGTAAATAATCCTAAAAAAGGAGGTTTTTTATATGAATGCTAAATTTACTTTAAACTCCATGGAAATAGATTCAATATACCAACTTAGAGATATTCTTTCTGAAAAATTTATTAAAATAATAAAATCTCAACGTCCTATTATTTTTCTTTGTATTGGTACAGATAGATCAACTGGAGATAGTTTAGGACCACTTATAGGTGATAAGTTAAAAAATCTCATTAACGATAAGGCTATATTATATGGAACTTTAGAACATCCTGTTCATGCTAAAAATTTATGTTTAATACTAGAAGAAATTAACGCCAAATATAACAATCCGTACATAATAGCAATAGACGCATGTCTTGGTAGTATACAAAATATAGGAAACATTATTATAGAAGATAAGCCTTTATCTCCCGGTGCAGCTATGAATAAGCAATTACCTAAAGTTGGAGATCTTAGTATCACAGGAATTGTTAATATATCTGGAGCACTTGAGTTTATGGTTCTTCAAAATACAAGGCTATATACAGTCATGCGTTTGGCCGACGTAATTTCACGTGGAATATATCATTCTATATTAAAAACTATAGGCAATAAAAGCACTTCCGACTTTAATATGGCATTAACTAGTACTGTTGAAAATTTAAAGATTAAATATAAATAATCTCCTAGGAACTACTGTTCTTAGGAGATTACATTTATTCGTTTGAATTGTTACAAGCATCTAAAAGTACTTCCTCTTCTTCTTGTGAAAGGTCGTATCTTGAAATTCCTTTATCTATAGGCTTCGCATAAACCGTACTGTCGTTTCTTCCATAAATTCCCGTAAGTATAACTCCATCATTATTATCATTTAATAGAGCTACCGAAAAACTTAAATCACTTCCAACATCCTCAAAAGCCTTATATCTTAGTATTGAAACTTTTTGAATACACGTTTTTAATTGATGGGATAACTGTTCTTGCTTTAACTTTACTTCTTCTGTTTTTTCTTTTATTCCATCTATATTATCTAAATAATTCACTATAATTTCTTCTAAATTCTTATTATTAATTCCTCTAGTTAGTTTTCTATATTTACTTTCTAATTTATTAAGAGATCTTAAAGTTGATAGCATTACTATTAATAGTATAATTACAATAATAGAAAGCCCTATTAATATATAAGGCTGAAATTCATTTAAAATAGTTACTACTTCCATATTTATCGTGTCCTCCTCTAATTGTGTTTCACGTGAAACATTAAGTTATAATTTAAGTATATCCATAATTCTTTGTAATTCTTCTTCTGAATAATATTCTATTTGAATTTTACCTTTGTTACCATTAGAATTTATAGTAACCTTAGTATTAAATAAGCCTTCTAATTTATTTTGCATATCTAAATAATAAGGACTATTTTCTCTTTCCGTCTTACTCGTTTTTTCAGATTTCTTTTTATTTATATTTCTAATCAATGTTTCAATTTCTCTAACACTTAGAGATTCATCAATTATAGTTTGTGCTAATTTATATTGAGATTCTTTATCCTCAATAGATAACAATGCTCTCCCATGACCTTCACTTATTACTCCATCTATTAAGTATTCTTGAACCCTATTGTCTAAATTTAATAATCTCATGCAATTAGCAATAGCTGTTCTTGATTTTCCAATTTTTTTACTAACTTCTTCTTGTGTTAATGAAAAGTCATTAATTAACTTTTTATAAGCTACAGCTTCTTCAATAGGGTTTAAATCCTCTCTTTGTATGTTTTCTATTAAAGAAACCTCCAAAACTTCTTTATCATTTAAATCTAAAATTACTACTGGTACTTCTTTCAACCCTATACTTTTCGCAGCCCTCCATCTTCTTTCTCCTGCAATTATAGTATAAAACTTACCTTCCTTTTTTAATACTAGTGGTTGAATTATTCCATGCTGTTTTATTGATTCTGATAGCTGTATAATTTTTTCTTCATCAAAGCTTTTTCTTGGCTGTTCATTATTGGCCTTAATTAAATTTATATCAATTTTCATTATAGAATCTTCTTGTGCAGTTTCATCAGGTATCAATGCTCCTAAGCCTTTTCCTAATCCATACTTTTTACTCAACAGTTATTCACTCCCCTTGATTTTTTAAAAATTCCTTTGCTAAGTCTTCATATGCTTCAGCACCTTTACATTTGTCATCGTAAAGCATAATTGGTAGTCCAAAACTCGGTGCCTCTGCTAATCTTATATTTCTAGGAATAGTTGTTTTATATACTCTATCCTTAAAATACTTAGTAACCTCTAATGCCACCTCATTGCATAATTTAGTTCTGTTGTCATACATACTCAATAATACTCCTTCAATTTCTAATTCCTTATTTAGAGACTTCTTAACAAGTTGAATGGTGCTTATCAACTGGCTTACGCCTTCTAAAGCATAGAATTCGCATTGTATGGGGATTAAAACACTATTAGAGGCACTTAATGCATTTATAGTTAAAAATCCTAAAGAAGGTGGGCAGTCTATAAATATAAATTCAAATTCTTCTTCTAGCACTTTTATCTTTTCTTTTAAAATTGTTTCTCTATTATCCTTATTAATTAACTCAATTTCAGCTCCTACTAATTCCATATTTGCTGGAAGTATGTATAAGTTATTAATAAGCTCACTTTGAATAATAGCATCTTTTATTGAAATACTTGATGCTAGCACATCATAAACAGAATGTTGTATCCCCTTTTTGTCAATTCCAAGTCCACTTGTAGTATTTCCTTGTGGGTCTATGTCTATAGCCAATACCTTATGTCCATTCATAGCTAAGTTAGAACACAAGTTTATGTTGGTAGTAGTTTTTCCTACTCCCCCCTTTTGATTAAAAACACATATAACCTTCATGCCATTACCCCCTAATAGTTAACTATCGTAATATTTTGTTGTGTTTTTATATGTAAATATAAACTTATATACATATATACATTATAATATCTTACAGTACATTTATAAATATTTAAAAAGAAAAAACATCTAAAATTTCTTACTAAAAGAAACTTTAGATGTTTTTGTTTCACGTGAAACATTCTACTTTCAGCTGCACTCTAAGCTAAAACTCCTCTTCAATTCTTAAAACAGTGATTACTATCATCAATCATATATTCAAGTCATTAACTCAGCCGAATATAATAAAGTTAGAGACATCGGATAATTGCTTAATCTTATAACTATATTAATTATATTAAACCTAAATTGTTTTTCAACTTATAAATCATTAACTCTTTATTAAGACATAATTTATTTTTTTGGAACATCTATTATAATTTGAATTTTATCATCTAACTCTTTGCTTCTATAAGTAGCTTGTACACCATATTTATCAAAAACTTGTTTTACAGTATTAACATATACTCTTGCACTAAAAATCCCTTTGATCTTTTTCTTGCCATCAGCTGCAAGTTCTTTACTATTAATCTTTAATAACTCTTTCTCAACTAATTCTTCAGTTCCTTTTACATTCAATCCTTTTTTTATAACAGCTTTTAGAATCTTAGTTTGTAACTCAATAGTTGGAAGCTTTAACAACGATCTAGCATGTCTTTCTGTTAAATTATTTTCTAAAAGAATTTTTCTTATTTTTTCATCTAACTTTAAGATTCTCAATTTATTTGCAATGGTAGATTGCTTCTTTCCAATTACCTCGGCAAGTTGTTCCTGAGTATAGTTATGTTGCTTTATTAAATTATAGTAAGCCTCTGCTTCTTCTAAAAAGTTTAAATCTTCCCTCTGAAGATTTTCTAAAAGAGCAATTGCAGCTGAATCCTTGTCAGCAATATCTATGACTATTACAGGCACTTCCTTAAGTCCTAATCTTTTCGCCGCTCTAAATCTTCTCTCACCTGCAATAATCTCATATTCATTTTCCCTTATCTTTCTTACAGAAATAGGCTGAATTATACCGTAAGTTTTTATAGACTGGGCTAATTCTTCAATAGCTTCTTCTTTAAAGTACTTCCTTGGTTGATAAGCATTAGGAATAATGGCATTAGTAGATAAATACTTTACATCTTTTTGCATAGTGTCCCCATCCCTTTAATTAATTTACTTAATATTATATGAAACTCCTCTTCTTATCATCGGAGGAGTAAGCGACTCATTACAAATCAAAAATTTGTGTTCCTTGCTTATGAAACTTTCTTTCTCATAATGGTTTTTTAGCAGCAGTTCCAGCCTTCCTTGGATATTGTTTTGGAGTGTTTTTAACCTTCTTAATAATTACTAAGTTATGGTTTAAATCACTGCCTTCTATTTCAACCTCTATAATTTCTTCTAATTTTCCACCTAAAACCCCAATGGCCTTTTTTGCCTCTATAACTTCTTCCTCAACAGCAGGTCCTTTCATTGCTACAAAATATCCACCAACTTTTACATACGGCAAACAGAATTCGCTTAACACCGCTAAATTAGCAACTGCTCTTGATACAACTGCATCAAATTTTTCTCTGTACTGAGGCGCTTGAGCATAATCTTCTGCCCTACCATGTATAGTTGAAACATCATTGACTTCTATATTTTTTAAAATATCCTGTAATACGTTTATTCTCTTTTTTAATGAATCTAAAAGCACTATTTCCATTTCTGGTCTTATAATTTTCATTGGTATTCCTGGAAATCCGCCTCCAGTTCCTATATCTATGACTCTTTTGGCCTTTTTTAAGGGTTCAAATTTAAATATTTTCATTGAATCTATAAAATGCTTTTTTATTATTTCTTCATCTTCAGTTATAGCCGTAAGATTAACTTTTTCGTTCCAGTCTTTTAATAAGTCCTTATACTTAATAAACTGATTATACCTTTCATTATTAAATTCTAAACCTACGTTATTAGCAGCAATAGATAGCATATCATAATATTCTTTGTGCATATTCAATTAGACCAAATCCTCCTTAACGCTTACTTTTCTGTTATATTGTTCGAGTGCTATTAGGAGAACAGATATATCAGCTGGAGATACACCTGAAATTCTAGACGCCTGACCCATATTTACAGGCGCCATTTTAATTAATTTCTGGACAGCTTCAATTCTAAGACCTTTAACAGATTTATAATCAAATTTTTCTGGAATTAGCTTATTCTCCATCTTTTTAAATTGATCTACTTGTTCTAATTGCTTCTTAATATATCCTTCATATTTTGACATAATATTAACCTGATCTTGAATGTCTTTTGGTAATTCGGGTCTTTCCGCATCCAGAGGTGCCACCATAAAATAATTTAATTCTGGCCTTTTTATAAGTTCATATAGACTTATTGGTTTTCTCAAAGGTACTGAGTTTAACTTTTCTAAGAACTCATTCACTTCTTGCTTATTAGTTATTTGAAGATTTTCTATTCTCTTTACTTCACTTTCTATAGCACTCTTTCTCTTTAAGAATTTTTCATATCTTTCCTCACTCACAAGTCCAACTTTATAGCCTATTTCTGTAAGTCTAAGATCTGCATTATCTTGTCTTAACAATAGTCTATATTCTGAACGTGATGTCATAACTCTATATGGTTCTTCAGTACCCTTAGTTACTAAATCATCTATTAAAACTCCAATATATGCATCTGATCTATTTAAAATTAAAGGTTGTTTATTTTTTATTTTTAAAGCTGCATTTATACCAGCTATTAGACCTTGACTAGCAGCTTCTTCATATCCAGAGCTTCCATTCATTTGTCCTGCTGAAAATAGACCGCTAATTTCCTTAAACTCTAAGGATAATTTTAACTGAGTCGGATCTATACAATCATATTCTATGGCATATCCAGTTCTCATCACTTCTGCATTTTCAAGCCCTATTACACTTCTTATCATTTGAAGTTGCACTTCTTCTGGGAGGGAGCTTGACATTCCCCCTATATATAATTCTTCTGTATTTTCTCCTTCTGGTTCAATAAATATTTGATGCTGCTCCTTCTCAGGAAATCTCATTATCTTATCTTCAAAAGAAGGACAATATCTTGGGCCTACACTCTTTATAGAGCCATTATATAATGGTGATCTATGAATATTATCAAGTACAACGCTTTTAGTCTTATCACTTGAATAAGTTAAGTAACAAGAAACTTGTTCTCTTTCAATATCCTCACTCATAAATGAGAAAGGAACTACATTTTCATCACCCTTTTGCTCAACCATCTTTGAAAAATCTACAGACCTTCTATTAATTCTAGCAGGAGTTCCTGTTTTAAATCTCCTTAACTTTATACCGTGTTTTATTAAATCTTCTGATAAAATATTAGCTCCCATAAGACCACTTGGGCCGCTTTCATATTCTACCTCTCCTATAATTATCTTAGATTTTAAATATACTCCTGTGGCTAAAACTACAGCCTTTGTTTTATAATATGCACCATTTCGCGTTAAAACACCTTTAACCTCATTATTCACTATATCTATTTCTACAATTTCTCCCTGTCGTAGATATAAATTTTCGGTATTTTCTAAAGTATGTTTCATTCTTTGAGCATATTTATATTTATCTGCTTGAGCACGTAACGAATGTACAGCTGGCCCTTTAGATGTATTTAGCATTCTTGATTGGATATATGAATGGTCAATATTTACTCCCATTTCTCCACCTAATGCATCAATTTCTCTTACTAGATGACCTTTCGCTGTACCACCAATATTAGGATTACATGGCATCATAGCCACACTAGCTAAATCCGTAGCCAATACTGCAGTCTTTGCTCCTAATCTTGCACTAGCAAGAGAAGCTTCACATCCTGCATGACCTGCACCAACAACAACAACATCAAATTCCCCTGCAATATACTTCATACTATCCTCCCCTTATTTTCCTAAACAGAATTTAGAAAATATAGTGTCTATTATATCTTCTTCTACTGTATCACCATTTATTTCGCCTAGTATTTTCCAAGCATCTCTAAGGTCAATAGATGCCAAATCTATAGCAAAAGTGTTTTCTAGCGCTGCTATAGATGAAGCCAAGCTTTCTTTTGCCCTAATCAATGCTTCCTTATGCCTTGTGTTAGTAACCATTACTTCCTTTGCACTAACTTCTCCTCTAAAGAATAATTCTTTAATTACTTCTTTAAATTTATCTAAACCTTCTCCGGTCTTTGCTGAGACTTCTATAACATAGTTTGAATTTAATTCCTTAATTACACCCTTATCTATTTCTGACCTTAAGTCAGTTTTATTTAATAAAACTACATATTTTTTATCTTTAATAAACTGAATTACTTCACTATCTTCTTCGTCTATTTCTCGACTTATATCTAGTACTAAAACTACTAAATCTGCACTTTCTATCTTTTCTCTTGATTTTTCTACACCTATTTTTTCAACTAAGTCTTCTGTTTCTCTAATTCCTGCTGTATCAATAATTTTTATAGGTATACCATCTATACTTATATATTCCTCTATAATATCTCTTGTAGTTCCTGGAATTTCTGTAACAATCGCTCTAGACTCCATAAGCATGGCGTTTAAGATAGATGATTTCCCAACATTAGGCTTACCTACAATTACTGTATTTAATCCTTCCCTTAATATCTTACCTTCATCAGCGCTACTTAACAATACTTCTACTGATTTTAATATATCTTCAACTTGAATTTTAGCTCTCTCAGAAGTAACCTCTTCTAAATCATCTTCTGGATAATCAACAGTAGCTTCTATAGTAGCTATGACTTGGAGAAGTCTATCCCTAAGTTCTTTTATTTCCCTGGAAATTTTACCGCCTGATTGCTCTAATGCTGATTTTGCACTTAGTTCAGTCTTAGCAGTTATTATATCAATAACTGCTTCTGCTTGGCTTAGATCAATTCTTCCATTTAAAAATGCCCTTTTAGTAAATTCTCCTGGATCTGCAAGTCTTGCGCCTGCCTTTACAACTTCCTCTAGTATTCTTTTAGTAATTATTACTCCACCATGACAATTTATTTCTACAGTATCTTCAGCAGTGAAACTTCTTGGTCCTTTCATATAGCTTACTATAACCTCATCTAAACTTTCACTGGTATCTTTATCTATAATAAACCCATATCTCATAGTGTATGTCTTAATATCATCAAGTTTTCTATCATTTTTTCCCTTAAAAACACTACTTACTATCTCTAAAGCCTTATCTCCTGAAACTCTTATTATTGATACTCCGCTTTCACCCAAATTTGTAGCAATGGCTGCTATAGTATCAAATTCCTTCATGGTTTTCATCCTCTCTAAATTTTGATTTTAAGCAGACATCCCAAATTTATAATTTGGTGATAATTGCTTAGGTAAATATCTCGAATCTATAATCCGTGATGATCGTTTATTCTACA